>CP030886.1:1145000-4167062 GCA_006969745.1 Cytophagaceae bacterium | reverse complement strand
CCTATTTCTTTCAAAGGAAAGGCATCATTGATTAATTCGTCAGTCCATGGAAGATGCTTTTGTTTTAATGAGCGGTTTTCATCCTTATTAAAAGTCTTTTTGTGGTTTACCAACTCCTGTAATAAAGGATCTAACAGGAAGGCCCATTCAGCAAATTCGGCTATGAATTGAATGCGATCGCGCTCAAATTGCTCCTCAAGCTGATCTTTTCTTTCAAATCCCTGGATATAGTATTGCAATTGCTCGTCGATTGTAGGTGCTTTTTCAGGCAACGGACTTGACAAAACCAATCCATCGAGTGAGGTAAGTCTGGAAAGCGCAACATAAAGTTGGCCGGCAGCAAAAGTTCCTTCTAAGTCCAAAATCGCTTTGTCAAAAGTGAGACCCTGACTTTTATGAATCGTAACAGCCCACGCTAACTTCAAAGGGTATTGTGTAAATGTTCCCAGGACTTTTTTGTCAACTTCCTTGGTCTCTTTATCTAAAATGTAGCGAATGTTTTCCCAGGTGTATTCCTCCACATCTACCTCAACATTATCCTCAAAAGTGACCTTAATACCATCATCCAGGCTTGAAATAGTACCAATTTTACCATTGAAAAATTGCCCTTTTCCAGAAGGATCATTTTTGATAAACATGACCTGGGCCCCTTCTTTAAGTGTTAAGCTAAATTCATTGGGATAGGCATTTTCTGAAAAATCACCGTCAATAGATGCTTTAAAAACCACCTCATCAGTTGATAGACTTTCTAAGCGGGTAGCATTAATCTTATCTGCTTTGTGATTATGGGTTGTCAAGTGGATATATCCGTCTTGATTCACATCGTTTTTAACATAATGAGTGTTGAGTAACTGGATGTCATCATGTATCAACTCATTGTGTCTCAGTCGATTCAATAGATCAATAAATTGCTGATCACTTTGTCTGTATACTTTGTCCAGTTCGACTCTTATAGGTGGGTTCTCTTTTAATGCTCTCGCCTCGAAAAAGTACGGCGATGGATAATATTGACGTAGGAGAGATGCTTCATTATTCCTGACCACCGGAGGAAGTTGCATAAGGTCTCCGATGAAAAGAATTTGGAGACCACCAAAGGCATCGAATTTTCTCTTTCTAAGTTTTCGAAGTGTATGATCAATGCAATCAAGCAAGTCAGCACGAAGCATGCTCACCTCATCGATAACAAGGAGCTCAAGTTCATTAATTAGTTTCCTTTTTTGTGCTCCAAACTTTGCCTCTTTGAACAATGTAGAAGGAGTGTTTAACTGAATATCCTGTTCTGAAAAGGGAATATCTTCAGGGATGAATATTCCAAATGGAAGTTGGAGGAGCGAATGTAGCGTGACACCCTCAGCATTGATAGCTGCAATACCAGTCGGAGCGGCCACTGCTGTATTCTTGTAGGTGCTTGAAACAATATCTCTCAGAAAGGTTGTTTTTCCTGTTCCGGCTTTACCTGTGAGGAAGATGTGTCGATTCGTATTATTTACGTAATTGGCCGCTAACTCTGCTGGTTCCATTGATTAGAATAGATGCTTTTAAGCTCAAATATTGATTTATTACACATTTATTAAGCTTGATAATCTTTTTACATTTTACACATAACTAAATTACCTAACTTAGGTGTTCGTAAAACTCGATAGTAATGGTCTAATTATTATCGAACTCTTACAGAAGATTGTATTTGATCACCAAATATCTACTTATTATGGGCAATCAATTTCTAAAGATAGACCAACCAGCCAAAGCGTATACTCAAGCAGATATCTCAAGCGGTGTGGTGACTACTCTAAACGAGTTGCAATATGAGATCATAGAAGTTAAAATGAATCATCCGACTTCTGATTTTGATTTCGTTCAGGTAAAAGATATTGACAACCGGCATGTCTGGGTTTGTACTCGTTCTTTTGATGAAGTATTTGGCGAAATTCTTACCACTGAAGATTTCACTCAGGATACACACGTAAACTCATCTGATGCTGCTGCCATTGACGAGTCGCATCTTACGGAACTTTTGCCTTTATTTTCAGCATTCACATATCATCTTCATGATGCCAACTACCCATTTAAGCTTGAAGGCATCAGTGTCCCACAAGCACCTCCGGCTTCAAACAACTGTTGCACTTTCGTTGAAGCATTAGTTGTTAAAGCCTGGCAAAATGCGCTTACTGATTTTACATGGAGCAGTGCTAAGCATGGGCAGATGATGATATTCTCAACTGAAGATTACTTTTCGCCAGTCACATGTCTTATTGAGTCTGAAATGGCTACCTCGTCTGATGCCGATGATGTTCCTGAAAAATGGTCCGTGATTCAGGGATGGCGGAAGGAATGGTCGGGAGGTCATACTTTCATTGTTCTGGACTATCATCCTGAAACGGATCGCGTGTTAACGTTGGAATCCAACAAAGCTTTTGGACTGAATGGAGTTGGCTATAGAAACCTTGGCAACTACCGAGACATAGATAAGCCTCCATCGGATTGGTGGAGTTATGATGAACTTCCGACCTGGAAAAAAATCAAATCCACTTACAAGTTTAGAAAGAAGTGTGCATTGAAAGTGAAAAACCTCAGCTGGATCTAGCTTTCTAATCGATTTTTAGCAGATATCTCATTCTTCAAATTATCTTAGGTGGGAGATGGCTAAGCAAAAAATCCATGCCGAAGTAGGAAAGCGGGTAATTGAGCTTTCAAACCTTGATAAAATACTCTATCCGGAGGATGAGATTGTCAAGGCCGAAATCATCGAATATTACTTAAAGCTGGCTCCTACCATCCTCAATCACATAAGAGGTCGTGCACTATCGTTGGTGCGATATCCTGATGGCATTTATGGTGAGCAATTTTTTCAAAAGCACCGACCCGACTGGACTCCTGACTGGATTGATTATAAGCGATTGGGGCAGGAGCGTAAGAAGGAGTATGTAGTTGCCAAAGAAGAAGCCACATTGGTTTGGTTGGCTAACCTTGCGTGTTTGGAGATTCATCAGATTCATAGCTTTTCCGAGCATAGCGATAAGCCAGACTATATAGTCTATGATCTGGACCCGCCGGAAGATGGGTCATTTGCATTGAGCGACTTAAAGGATATTGCATTTGCTCTAAAGGAGCATTTGGAGCGGTACAACTATCACGTTTTTGTTAAAACCACAGGTGGAAAAGGTCTGCACTTACTTACACCTATTGAAGCAAAGTATTCATTCGAAGAATGCTTTCAAACCGCCAAGAAGATCGCTTCTGATTTCATTCAGAAAGAGAGCAGAACCACATTGCATATCAAAAAAGAATCACGAAAAGGACGAGTCCTGGTTGATATCTATCGAAATAGGCCTTCACAAACAATTGTCTGCCCATACAGTCTTAGGGGAAGAAAAGGGGCAACTTCATCTACACCAATCACCTGGGAAGAACTTGAAGAATTGGATGATTTGTCGCATTGGAATATTAGAACTACGATTGATCGAGTACTCAGCCACGGAGACGCCTGGGAACAAATTAGAGGCTGGGCAGTACCTCTGCACACGGATAAGCGAGCCATCCTTGCTAAGGAACTTCCACCAAACAAAAGGCACAAAACTCCAGAGCAGTTGGCAGACTATGAGAAAAAACGTGACTTCAATAAGACTCCTGAGCCGTTGATTTCTGATAATGAAGCACCAGGGAGCCGATTTTGCATCCAGAGACATCATGCTTCTCATCTGCATTATGATCTAAGACTTGAACAAGAAGGGACGCTGAAATCCTGGGCTATTCCGAGAGGTATGCCCCCAATACCGGGAGTCAAAAGGTTAGCCGTTCAGACGGAGGATCATCCTCTAAAATACCTCACGTTTGAAGGTGAAATTCCTAAAGGCGAATATGGCGGAGGTATGATGTGGGTTTACGCCACTGGCAGATATGAAATCACGAAAGAGAAGAAGAATGGATTCTATTTTCGACTCTCAGGAAAGCAATTGAGTGCGGAATACAGAATGCACCTGATGAAGGACAAAGAATGGCTTTTAGAACGAGTAGATGTGCCCCAACAAAACCAACTCGATACGGTCTTGAAACCCATGCTAGCGGATTCGGCTAAACGTGTTCCGGTTGGTGAATATTACTATGAGCTGAAATGGGATGGAATTAGAGCGCTTATCTATGTCAATGAAGGACAACTCAAAATTTATAGCAGAAATGGGAATGATATCACTGAGCAGTTTCCAGATTTGAATGTGCCCGAGCAGGCATTTAGAATAAACAACGCAATATTCGATAGTGAAATCGTCTGTCTTGATGATCAGGGAAGAGCCAATTTCAAGAAAGTCATCAAACGGCTGATGAGCAAAAAGAATTTCGATTATGAGTCAAAGCGCTCACCTGCCTATTGCTATCTGTTTGATTGTTTGTACCTGGATGGAAGGTCATTGATGAATGATCCACAAGATAGACGAAGATGGTGGATGATTGACTCCGTGCGTATTGGAGAAACCAATTTTCGAATAAGTCAGACAGAGGAAGATGGCAAGGCCTTGTTTGCCGCTGCTAAAGCGCATGGCATAGAAGGGATAGTAGCAAAAAAATCAGATGCCAGATATGTGGTAGGGAAGAGAAGTGATGCCTGGATTAAAGTGAAAGTAAAAGAAACCATGGATTGCAAAATCATCGGATTTACGAAAGGCGAAGGAGAACGAAAACGCTACTTCGGGTCACTCCAACTCGCAGTAGATCAAGAAAATGAGCTGATCTATCGGGGACGAGTTGGAACCGGCTTTGACGATAATATGCTAAAATCATTGTCTAAACAATTCGAAGTTTTGATTACTGAAAACAAACCAATAACAACAGAAGTCCACGAAGAAAAGAAGACCGTCTGGCTAATTCCCGATCTAATCTGTGAAGTAGAATATTCAATGATTACTGATAATGGTACGTTTAGAGATCCGGTATTTAAAAAACTAATTGAAAAGTTGTAAAGCAGCCCAATTCACAAATGATGGTTCGAGGGAGGATTATAGTTATTTTTACTAGATATAATTCCGATGATTTCTCCTTTGATTAATCACAAATTTGTTCAATATTGTACCCGAATTTGATGGACGGCTGATGGAAACAATGAAAAGAATTGTGCTGATAGACGATGACTCTACAACAAATTATCTGAATAAGCTGATAATAGAACGCTCTGAATTGGTTGATGAGGTGCTAACTTTCGATTCCGCGGAAGAAGCTCTTAATTTTTTTTATCAAAACAATGACCCTGCTGATGAGGCGTTAGTGCTTCTCGATATTAATATGCCAATCATGAATGGATGGCAATTTCTTGATCAATACAGTGCAATGGATATATCGAGATCAAATAAAATTGTCATGCTCACTTCCTCTATCAATCCGGCAGATAAGCTTTTAGCAGATGAAAAAAACCATGTGGTCGACTACAAATCAAAACCATTGTCTGTCGATATGCTCAAGGATTTAGTATCTGATTATCTCAATTAAGCGAAGGCACATACTTCGGGAATTCAATTGTGAATGCAGTGCCAATTCCGACTTCACTTTCTACTTTTATAGTGCCATTAAGGACATTTATTCTGTTTCTCACAATAAAAAGTCCAATACCTCTGCCTTCAACATCGATATGGTACCTCTGATACATTTTAAAGATTTTATCTCCAAAAAGGCTTAGATCCATACCACGACCATTATCCGAAATAACTAGGTATTGCTTCAGTTCATCTTCATAGCTTCGGATCTTTATATGCAGTCGTTTATCCTTGTCCATAAATTTGATAGAGTTGGCAATCAAATGATAGATAGCATCAGATAAGTATGGTTTATACGATTTTATTTTGCTCAACTCCAGACTTTGCTCGATTGTTACACTTTGAGATTGTATTTCATTTTTCAATAGATCTAATACATCCTTAATTAATCGATCGAGTGACAAAACTCTAAAATCGCCGGGCTTAGGATCATTTTCATTAAGAATTATACTCAGCTCTTTAATTACCTTATCCACTCTGTTGGATGAATCTACTATCCGTGATATCATTTCCTTCGACTCACCATTCGCATCATTACCCGTTTCATTTAATAAGTCTGAAAGACCTATTATTTGTGTCAATGGTTCGCGGAGATTATGGCTGATTACATTGTTGAATTCCTGCAAGCTTTTATTTCTAGTCTGCAATTTCTTAATCAATTCCTCTTTTTCTAATTCCAGGATATTTCCCCGTCGCTTGGAAATTGCAACAACAATTAGATCAGCTAATGAAGCTACATATCTTTGTTCCTGAACTTCCCATTCTCTCACCTTTCTATGAGTCATTGTGTATGAAATGAATCCTTTGAAAACGCCATCAATGAGAATAGGTGCATTCATTATTGACTCAATACCCATTGGTTTAAAATACCTTTCATAAATGTCAGCTATCCTTTTATCCTTACTAATATGAGACATTGCAAATGTTCTGTTGGAAAGGAAATCTTTGAAGAATTCCGGATACTCAGCTGGTTTAATATTATCAGAAATGGTAGGTGGTGCCGATTCACTTTGGGAAATAGATTCCAATTTTAATGTCCCATCTGCTTCATCAAGAATCCAATAAGTAGCACGATCACAAAGCAATGCATCTCTTGACATATTCAGCAACTGTTGGAGGAATTCATCCAGACTGAAATTACTTTCATTTAATTCTTGAGAAAGTGATAACAATGTATGCGTATGAATAGCTTCCTTCTTAGCTTCTATTGAGGCTTTTTGTCTTCTGCGGTATTGATAAGTGACAAGAGCCAGACCAAGTACAATTAAAAAGGCGAGAGTTATCACAATTAAACGAGCCTCGGCTTCAGACTTTTGTTGCAAACTCTCTTGTTTCAATAATTTGTTTTCTGCATTTATCAGCTCAGACTGAAGTGCAGATCTGATTTTACTTACATTAGATATGAACTCGGCATTACGAATGCTATCGCTTAGGTTTTTGTGCAGGTCGAGATAGGTCGCGGCGTTTTCAATGTCAGACCTATTGAGGTAAAAGCTATAGAGTTCGTCATACACTTCATTTAATAGATCATTAGCTTCATTGGATTGTGCCAGATCTTTGGTTTGAATCCAATAATACAAGGCACTATCAGGTAGATTTATACTTTCAGAATTGAAATAATGACCCATTTTCAAATACGATTGAATGGCTCCTCGCTTATGGTCAGCTGCCAATCTTATTTGAATTGACTGCCTCATTAGATCAATAGCCTTAGCTGCATCCGCTTGAAGAAATGCGCATTCCGCCAGTCCATAATATCCATATCCCTGACCGATTTGGTGATTTTCTTCGATCGCATTAGTCAGACATTTATTGAAATATTCTTGTGCTTTCTGTACATCACCTTGCATAAGACTCACCTCACCAAGATTCGAATAAATAATCACTGGCTTATATTCACTTATCTTTTCTATCGCAAGAGAAAGTGCGCGGTTAAAGTATTTCAAACTTGAATCATAAACTTGCTTACGCCGATATACTTCTCCTATGTTATTGTTTAACCTTACATATTCCATAGGATATCTCTCCGGATTGTATTGCAGCGCTTCCAGGTAATAGGAAAGCGCTTGATCCGGCATCCCGATTATTAAAAAACTATTTCCTTTAATCGTAGTAGCCCGGATCATTCCCCTGTCATATTTCAAGTCCTTGGATACAGAAATTGCCAAATTGATGTAGTAAATGGATTGTTGCTGATCAGACATACTAAGTCTAAATGCAATGTCGTTGGCGACTTCTACATAGGCAGTATCACGCACCTCAAGCTTTGATAAGACTGCTTGTAAGCTGTCTATGATATCTTGCTGTGCGCTTGCTTGGTGGCTACTCAGGCCAATAAATAAAAGAAATAGAAATTTCCGCATTATTATTTTCTAAGGTAGCCTTTACCTTTGAAAAATATGGCATCAGATTATACTGAAATCCTCAGGGATATTAAGATCGGTACTTTCGCTCCGGTTTATTTCTTACAAGGTGAAGAAACCTTCTTTATCGATAACATTATTGAAAACATTGAAGCCACAGCTTTGGATGAAAGTCAGAGAAGTTTCAATCAAATTGTGCTTTATGGTAAAGACACCTCTTTGACAGATGTGATTGGTGCTGCAAGACGCTACCCAATGATGGGAGAGCGTCAGGTCGTCATTGTCAAAGAAGCTCAGGAAATGCGAGACTGGACAAAGGAGGACAAGCAAACATTAGTGATCAACTACCTGGAAAATCCTCTGGCTAGCACAATACTGGTTTTTGGATACAAGTACAAATCAGTAGACAAGCGAACCAAATTTGGCAAGGTAATCGAGAAAAATTCAGTCTTTCTGAATTCCAAGAAGCTATATGATAATCAGGTTCCTGACTGGATTCGATCGTATAGCAAGGCCAAAGGTGTAAAAATTGATGATGGTGCCGTGATGATGCTGTCGGAAAATATTGGTAATAACCTTCAACGTCTCGCAAATGAGATAGAAAAACTATTGCTCAATGTCAAAGACGGTCAAGTCATCGACTCAGCAATGATCCAGCGCTATGTTGGAATAAGTAAGGATTATAACATTTTCGAACTTCAGAAAGCATTAAGCTCAATGAATAAGCTGAAAGCTCATAAGATCGCCGATTACTTTGCGTCTAATCCTAGCAATAATCCACTTGTTCTTACGATCTACAGCCTTTTTTCCTATTTCAGTAAGCTATTGCTTGTTCATCATTCAGAAAATAAAAACGATAAGGCAATTGCATCGTTAATTGGAGTCAATCCCTTCTTTGTTAAGGAGTACCTTCAGGCTGCAAGAAATTATCCTGTAGGCAAAGTGGTTCAAAATATCAAATTCTTACATGAGGCAGATATGCAATCAAAGGGAATTGGATATGCCACAAAAAAAGAAGGTCCGGTTTTAACAGAATTGGTATATAAATTGATGAATTAACACAATTTCGTTTCAAATATTCGTTGCATTTGATGGTCAAAAACATTTTAGCATTGAGAAAATACCTAAGTGTATTCTTTTGGTTAGTTCTTCATCTGTCTTACGCTCAAAATTCGATTGCAAGCCAAGATTTTTCTGGCCTCACCGCATTCGAAAGCTTCCAGGCAAGGAAGTATGCAGATGTGGTAGGGAATTTGAAGTCAAAACGAGATCTCACCAAGGATGAAGAAATTCTGCTTTACCTAAGTGAGCTTAAGACAGGGAAGTCCAAAGAAAGTCAGATTGAAAAGTGGCTCAGTGCAAATCCAAAGCACCCGATTGCACCACTTGCCAAATATCACATTGGTGAATACTACTTTTATGCAGGAGACACATTAAAAAGCAAAGAGAATTTAAAGGCCGTTCAAGCAACCGAATTGAACAAGCGGGATAAAGGCTCCTATGGGTATATATTCGGCATTTTAATGCTTGATGAAGCAAAATATCAGAACTCTAAAAACTTATTTCAATTCTCAAGAGAGAATGGTTTTGACGACCTTCGAAAACTTGATTATTACGAAGGCTACGCAGAATATCATTTAGGCAATAATGACAAAGCTTTCAATTTGTTTGACAAAGTCAAATCTTCCGAAGATTTTGGAAATTCTGCTAAGTTCTTTTTAGCAAAGATGAGGCTTGAAAATGGTGAAGCAGATGAAGTAATAAAACTGGCTCAAAGTGAGCTTTCAGATGAAAAAACGATTACCAATTCAGGATTTCATCAATTGATTGGAGAGGCTTACGCACTAAGTAACCAGGTAGCAAAAGCAGACGCCTTCTTCGAACGTGCCATCGAACTTCATCCTTCCAGGCCATCTGCAGCATTGTATTATCAATCCGGAGTATCCAAATTCAAAATCGGAAATGAAGACAAAGCCATCGAATTTTTGAGAGAATCCGGTATTCAGGGAGGCGAATATGCGCAATTAAGCGCATTTCAATTGGGTAGATTATATCTAAAAAAGAAAGACTATGAAAATGCACTCACGGCTTATATTGAGGCATCAGCATCCGATATTGAGTCCATAAAGGAGGAATCCTATTTTCAAGCTGCAAGTATCAATGCTGAGTTGGCACAGTATACTCAGGCAATAAGCTATGCAATCGATTACCTCAGCCTTTTCAAAGGATCAGATAAGCGAGAATCAATGCAAAACCTAATTGCTCAATCATATCTGCGTACATCCAACTATGATCTAGCTATCAAACATCTAACGGATGTTGGAATAGTAAATGAGACGCAAAAAGCTGTTTATCAAAAGGTCACCTATCAAAAAGCGGTTCTTTCATTTAATGATGGAAACTTCAAAGAATCTGAAAAATGGTTTAAGGAGTCCCTGAGGTTTCCTTCAGAAAACTCAATCAAGGATAATGCACATTATCATTTAGCTGAAATAGCAATGAGGGCAAATAAATATGATGAGGCAATTATTCAGTATCAGAATCAATCAGCCCTAAATCCATTATCCAATTATGGACTTGGTTATGCTTATTTCAATAAACGACAATACGAAAAAGCAATTCCATATTTTCGAAAGGCGAGCTTAGCTATAGAAGTTAATGTTAAAAATGATGCACAGGTACGTCTGGCAGATTGTTTGTATGCTATTAAATCATATCAGGAGGCCTATAAGACATACCAGAGCCTTTCCAGAAGTTTAGATTCACCGTACTTGATTTTTCAAAAAGGAATGACCTTAAAAAGCATGGATCGCGGATCTGAGGCAATTGGTTTGTTCAAAACTATATTTAACGACTCACGCTATGCTTCACAGGCCAAGTTTCAATCAGGCATGATTCAATTCGAGTCTGCCAATTTTCAATCCGCAATTGATTACTTCAGTCAGGTGATTGAAAACCATCCGAATTCTACTTTTAAGCCTGAAGCTTTATTGAATAGAGGTGTTGCCAGAAAGAACCTGGGAGATCTGGATAATGCACAGAAAGACTATGAAGGGCTTCTTAAGGATCACATGGAATCAGAAATCGCGATAAACGCAATTCTCGGGTTGCAGGAATTGCAACAAGCAGGACTTACAGTTAGTGTCTTGGATAAGTATATAGAGCAGTATAAGGAGGTAAATCCGGAAAGCGGTAGTTTAGAGTTGATCGAATTTGAAGCTGCCAAACGACTTTATTTCGACTTTGAATACGAAAAAGCTGCACAAGCATTTAAGAAATACCTAAAAGATTACCCTACTACCGGGAACAAGACTGAGGCTACCTACTATCAAGCCGATTCTTATTATCGAATCGGAGAATTAGAACAGGCCAGACCCATTTTCAATGATCTGAAGTTTGTTCGCAACCCATTGACCGGAAGGATTTTGAATAGACTAGGAGAAATCAACAAGCAATTGAACTACTTCCCGGAATCTGAGCAGGCTTACAAATTACTGATTGATCTCAACCTTACTCCAAAAGATACCTATAACGCCAGACAGGGCCTCATGATGCTTTATCTGAAAATGGGAGAATATAATGATGCCATACTGGCTGCTGACGAGATAATAAAAGCAGAATGGAAACCTTTGAATGCCATGCAGGAGGCAGTTATGATAAAAGCCAGAAGCTGGCTTCAGCTCAATGAATCAGAGAAAGCCGAAGAGAACTTTCGACTTTTAACTGGAGAAAAGGATGCTTACGGAGCAGAGTCAAATTATAGTCTCGGAATGATTGCATACCAATCAGGAGATTACGATAAGTCGCTTGATATCCTGTTTGATTTAAATGCCAACTATGGAAGCTATACCCAGTGGGTAGATCGATCTTATCTATTGATAGCAAGGAACTACATTGAAAAGGGTGAACTCTTTCAGGCAAAAGCTACTTTAAGATCGATTATACAACACTCTGGTAATAAAGACATTAAAGAAGAAGCACAAATTACCTTAACTCAAATCGAACAAGATTCTATTCAATCAGATTCAACAATAACAAAGGACTAAAACAAAATGAGAATCATTGTTTTCACAGCATTTTTGATAGGATTTGTAAGCGCTATGGCGCAGAGCGATAGCACAAATGCCCAAGGAGAAATTATTTCAGGAGAAGTTGTCATTGAAAAGGATAATGAGATCATACTTCCTCAGGCAGATAAAATTTTCATTAGATCCGTCCCTAAAACCTTTAGCAGCCAACCGCTGGATATTTCATTCCTTGCCAATGAGCCTACCTTCGAATGGCCGGATTATAAATCAGATGTACCTTTTAAGAGGGTGGAGCAGCAATATCCAAATGAGAACTATCAAAACTACGTACTGGCAGGATTTGGTAACTACAGCTCTCCGTTAGTAGAAGCAGGCCTATTCAATATTTTCGGCGCATTTGAAACCAGAGCGAAGATCTATTATGAAAGCTTTAAATCCGGCCCTGTAAATGAGGAAAACAGTGGAAACGCGATGGGCGGAATCCAGCTTTCAGGAACCTTAACAAAAGAATCCTTTAGGTTCACACCATCGATCTGTTATAAAAACAGTCAATACAGCTTCTATGGCAATGCCGATAGGTTTAATAGCGGATTTGATGCTACTCCAGCCGATGAAATAACACTGAACGAGGTTTTATTGGATATCGAGTTTGCGGGAAGCAAGGAAGACATAGAGTACATGATCAGGCCCACCATATCAAATGTAAACCAAAGTCAAGATGGAAGTGCCGGAATCAATCAGGAAACAGGATTAAATGTCCTTGGCTCGCTTAGTTACAAAATAGATGATGCATTCATTACCGGATTCGATTTGCAAGGAAATAGCGCCTCTTATAATAGTGGAATCGAGGTAAGCAGATCATTGATAAACATTAACCCCTGGTTAACCCATACCAGGGATAACCTTCAAATTACAGCCGGCTTTATGATATCATCAGGATCGGTCGCCTCAAATTCTAAAACTGGTTTTTACCCGAGAGCCAGAGTAGATTATAGCTTGACCGAGAAGTGGTCTGTTTACGGTCTAATATCAGGAGGACAAGAATGGAACAGTTTCAGTGCCTTGATAGGTGAAAATCAATTTTTGGATGATTCACTTACCATAGTCAATTCTGAATATACTTCACAATTTGGTGGTGGCTTTAAAGGTACTCCAGTTAAAAATTTACTGATGGATGTAAGTTTAACTTACAGTTCAGTCAATGGAATGCCCTTCTTTGTACCATCTTCATCAGATTCCTCAAGGTATACTTTGGCCTATGATGCCGAATCAGTTGGAGTAGTGACATTGAATTCCAGCCTATCATACATGCCATCCGCATCCAGCACATACGGTGTTAGCCTTGAAATAAACGGATATTCGGTTGAATCCTTGGATCGTCCATGGCACAAGCCAGCTTATATATTCAAAGCATATACCAGCCATAATATTCAGGAAAAGCTCATTGTTTCAGCATATCTGACTTCTATGGGAGGTATCCGTGGGCCGGCAAACGTTGATTTTGGATATGTAAAACTTCCAGCATTCACTGATTTGGGGTTAGGTGCCAAATACCTTATTACTCAACGAGCCTCTGCATTCATTCGTGTGAATAATTTGCTGAATAGCGAATACGAACGATATTTGGGGTACCCAACCAGGGGAATTACGTTCAAACTAGGGGCGCAGTATCGTTTCTGATAATTTATTTCCTAGTATTGAATTTTATTTTATCTTGGTTCGGTCAAAAAACATACTATGGCTAAAGACGAAAACACCAACGACAAAGACCAGGACGATTTCTTCGGAGATGATGAGGATTTCGGTTTACCGGAACTAGACTATGAAGCATTAGAAGACGATGACGATTCTGCTGATGTCGAAGAGACCAAAGAAGAGGAGCCTGCCGCTGAGGAACCGCCTGTAGAAGAATCGGTAGAAGAAGAAGTAGTAGCAGAGACCGATGATTCCGATATGGAGATAGACCTGGATTCGATCGACGATGAAGAAATTCCAGATCAAATTTCAGATGAAGAACTTGAAGCTTCGCTAGCCGACGATGACTCCATGGACGATATTTCAATGGATGACGCTTTTGATGATGATTCCTTCGATGATAGTTCACTAGAGGATTCCTTCGATGACGATAGCTCAATGGACGATGCATTTGATGAAGCTGGTGCCGACGATGATTCGCCTGCTGAGGTAAAAGATGATACCTCGAAAGAAGAAACAGCTGTAGATGATTTTTACGAAGAAGAATCGTTTGATGATTTTGAAGCTTCAGGAGATGACGAGGGTGTTGATGAAGAAATTCCTGATTCGGTATTTGATAGCGACGTGCTTGATGAAGATGAGTTTGCTCAATTTGAGAAAGAACTCATGGATACCGAAGAGGAAAACGTATCTGACATTGATGATTCCTTTGGCTCAGATTATAGTGAAGCAGCACCTGCTGAAAATAAGAGCAAATTCGCCAAAGTAGTAATAATTGGGATATTGATTTTTGCAGCTCTAGGCGCAATCTTTTGGTTTATGTCTCCATTAGGAGGCGGTGAAGAACCAGAGGCTGTTGTGGAAAAAACAACTCCTAAACCAGCAGCTAAGACTCCTGAAAAGAAACCGGAAGAACAACCAGCTGATAGTGGTGAAACCGAAACAAGCCAAACGGCTGGCAATGCAAATAACGCTGCTAGTCAGCAGGCAAGTACAAATGCGCAAACCAACAGACCTGCGACACAGCCTCAAACTGTAGCTTCCACTCCAGGGACAGTAAATTCTTTAACTGGACGTACAGGCAACTTCTATATTGTAATTGGCAGTTTCTTAGATGGAGATATGGCAATGGATTATGCCAACAAGCTTTCGAGCGATGGTAAAAGCCCGTCTATCATACCTCCGTTTGGTAATGCAGTTACACATAGGGTGGCAATAGCCGGATACGGGTCGTTGGCAGAATCTCAACGTGCTGTGAATGGCTTTAAAGCTGAATATGGTGAAGATATCTGGATTCTAAAGTACTAAAGCACTAATTCGGTAGATATCACGTTCAGATTGTTTGAGTGGGCATCCACTCGATTAACTCAATTAAAAAGAACATATGCTAATTAGTGTTATGCAAGACCCTGTTGTTGAGGGTCTGGAATCAGAAGAAACAATCTCATTGTTAGAACTCTTGACGAATGGAGGTTACGTGATGATTCCCATTCTATTGTTGTGGATGATTGCAATCTACATTTTTGTGGAACGCACACGCACTTTAAGTGCAGCAGCTAAAACCCCCGAATCCTTCAAAGACCAAATTCGTTCCCTGGTAATTTCCGGAGATATCAACGGTGCCTTAATGCATTGCAGTAAAACGGAGACACCTGTCGCTCGTATGATTGAAAAGGGGATAAGTAGAATTGGGAATCCACTCAAGAATATTGAGGTAAGCATCGAAAATGTAGGAAAACTGGAAATTTATAGGTTGGAAAAAAACCTCAACCTACTGGCGACCATATCAGGAGCTGCACCAATGATTGGCTTCTTGGGGACTGTTACCGGTATGATTCAGGCGTTTATTGCCATTGCCCAGGAAGAAGGAGCGGTTAGCCCTAAATTGCTATCCTCCGGGATTTATGAAGCAATGATTACAACCGCCGCAGGACTTTTTGTTGGAATCCTGGCTTATTTGGGATACAATTACCTTGTTTCAAAAGTTGGAAAGGTGATCCATACTATGGAATCCAATGTCATTGATTTTATAGATCTACTACAAGAACCCAAGAAGTAATGGATTTGAAATCTAAACATAAGGTGAATGCAAGCTTTAGCATGTCATCAATGACGGATATCATATTCTTGTTATTGATCTTTTTCATGCTCACGGCTTCATTTATCACACCTTCCGGACTACCAGTAAGCTTGCCGTCTTCCAAGTCGTCCGAGATTGTTATGCAAAAAGTAAGTGTAACCATTACTAAAAACCTTACATATTTCGTTAATAATCAACGAGTGAATCGATCTTCACTGGAATCCGTTCTAAGAAGTAACCTTTCAGGAAAAGAAGGTATTGTCGTATTACATTGTGATGCTGCTGTTCCGGTTGAACGATTGGTAGAGGTTGCTGGTATTGCCACCTCTTTAAAGGCTAAAGTTTCAATTGCTACCAAACCAGAGTGATGGACGAAAGAGATAAGAAAGAAGAACAAAATAAACGAATTGGCTGGCTCACATCAGTTGGAGTGCAGTTGCTGTTGCTTATTTTGTTCTATTTCATTGTTGCATGGCGTGAGCCTTTTCCTCCAATTCCTGAGTATGGAATCGAGCTAGGTTTTACAACATCTGCAGGTGCACCTGCCACATCATCACCATCTCAGCAAACTCCCGATATAAATCAGGAACCTGATGAAGTATCTGAAGAGCAAAGTGCCAATGAACCTGTTCAGGAAGTTGCAGAAGCAGAAAATAGCACAGAGGAAGCCATCGTCAATGAGGTTGAATCACCGGTAAAAGTGGAAGAATCCAAGCCTGCAGAACCTATTCCGGTGGAGGAAGAGGAGAAGGAAGTAGACTCAAGAGCTGTTATGACACCATCAGAAACTGACGCCGACGAAACGTCAGAAAATCCATCAGAAGGGAAGGAAGAGGAGAAAGAAGTAGACCAACGTGCCATTTATGGAAGTCAGGGAACCAATACAGGAGAAGCCGAAGGCGCTAACCTCGCATTGTCTGGTTGGATATGGGATTTTAAGCCAAAGCCCGATGATCAATCTGATCAATCGGGTAAGATTGTTTATAAAATTGTGGTGGATAAAGATGGATACCTTGTCAAAATCGAAACAATTACTTCTACTGTTTCACCGACAGTAGAGCGTAAATACAGACAAGCCGTTGAAAAACTAACATTTAGCAAGACTGCTGATTATAAGACAGCCCCGGTTTCCACTGGCACCATTACGTTTATCATCAAATCTAAATGACCTATCCAGAGACTCTCGAGTATTTATACACTCGATTGCCGATGTACCAGCGTATTGGGAAATCCGCCTATAAAAAGGATTTAACCAACACAGTTAAATTGATGGATTACCTCGGAGATCCTCACACCAAATTCAAAAGTGTACATATTGCCGGCACCAACGGAAAAGGTACTTCGGCACACGGCCTTGCAGCAATAATGCAAAGTGCTGGATATAAGACCGGCCTTTATACCTCCCCACATTTGAAGAGTTTTACCGAACGAATTCGAATCGATGGCATAGAGATACCTCGTGAAAGTGTTGTTGATTTTGTAAATCGAATCAGGCCAGTTATAGATGAGATAGAACCTTCATTTTTCGAAATCACGGTAGCAATGGCATTCGAATTTTTCGCAAAGGAAGAAGTAGATATAGCAATAATTGAAACCGGGCTGGGAGGTAGGCTGGATAGCACCAATGTAATCACACCTGAGATATGCCTAATTACAAACATTGGATATGATCATATGGATATGCTCGGGGATACTCTGCCTAAAATAGCTGCAGAAAAGGCTGGAATAATAAAAAAGGGAGTGCCAGTTGTGATCGGAGAGGCAACTGATGAAACAATGCCTGTATTCAAACAAATAGCCAAAAACAATGAAGCTACATTGATTAGAGCGGGCATAAGTGATTGGAAACCGCACAACCTTGCTCCAAACTACCTGATAAAGAATACAGGAGGTATTGAGGCTGTTGTTGAAGAGCTTAGAAGGATGGGGTGGAATATCTCAAATGATACATTAATTGAAGGGTTGAATAATATCAATAAGCTGACTGGACTTAAAGGTAGGTTTCAGGTTCTTGGTATGGACCCGTTCATTATAGGAGATGTTAGTCATAATGAAGATGGGTTAAGAACACTATTTGAGCAAATTGGAGAATTGTGTGACGGAATCGTGCATTTGATTTACGGAACAGTGAAGGACAAAGAATTAGCGCCCTTATTCAATACTTTTCCAGCAGAAAGTAAAATCTACTGGACCGAGTCAGATGTTCCGAGATCACTAAAAGTAGAAGAACTAGCAATTCAGGGTGTAATGAATGGTTTGGAAGGAGAGTGCTATAAGAATGTAAATGAAGCAATTGCTCAAGCCAAACAAAAGGTGCAGCCCAAGGATCTAATATTAATCACAGGCAGCACCTTTGTTATTGCTGAAATAGAAGATCTTTAATCTTCTCCCAGGTGCAGATGATGCACATGCTCATCAATCAAATCGATTTGCTTCGTAATCTCAATTACGTATTTCTTGAGTTCAGTCTCTAGTGCTTTCACTTCTTCATCGTACTCCGGACCTTTCGCTCTTCCTAAATTCTTTTCTATGTCATTATAGGTATTGCACTCACGGTGAATGAATCTTCTAAAAGACTTTGTGGTGTATTCACTCTCTAGAGTTTGAATATCATCAAGTGTGGCCTTGGCTTCTTTATCACCATTTGCATTGAATTTTCTGGTAACTATTCCATAGAGAAGTGTATCATAATGATGAATCTCATCAAGCATTGAAATGATTTTTTTTCTGTATTGGGATTGACCACAAAAACTGCCCAAGCCTTCATAAGTTTGCAGCGTCAGCGCTTCATTGTCCCAATTGATAGTGAGGTCGTCAATAGCTTTCACAACATCCGTTTCTTTCTCTTGAGAGAAAGCGAAAATGGAGATGCTGAGGAAGACGAGCAGTAGGAGTTTTGATTTCATGATTGATAAGATTTACTAGATCAAATTAAAATTGGCAAAAAAGAATAAGTTAACGAAGTTTTCCGAAAACATGGCAAGCAAAAATGTCATTGAACCCGGAAAAGATATTTTCGAATCTATCCATGGTAATTGGAATGAATTCTTTGGTAATGATAATGAAATAGTCATTGAATTGGCTTGTGGCTGGGGAGAATACACAATCTCATTAGCTGAAAAATTTCCGAACAGAAATTTTATTGGTATTGACCTGAAAGGAGATCGCGTATGGAAAGGGAGTCAATATGCTAAAGAAAACGACCTTACCAATGTGGCATTCTTACGAACTCACATCATTGAAATACTTAAGTCATTTGATGAAAATGAATTAGATGAAATTTGGCTAACCTTCCCTGATCCAAGACCGAAAGACCGTGATGAGAAGCACAGATTATGCAACAAAAGCTATCTCGAAAAATATCAGAAGATATTAAAGCCTGACGGATGGTTTAGATTCAAAACGGATAATACCGAGCTCTTCGAATATGGGCTTCAGGTGTTGACTGAGTTTAAGATAAAAGATCACGAGTTCACATTTGATCTGTATAATTCACCGCTCTTGGAGGAACACTACGGCATTAAAACCAAGTACGAACGCATTTGGACGGAGAAAGGAGAGAAGATCAAGTATATGAAGTTTCGATTTGATACCTAGCGATACTCTGGATTTTCGCATGATCGGTCGAAGTGTTTTCAAATATTTATTGTTAATTACTTTACACCATCGCCAATTTGTGGTCTAAGTATTTATGAATCCATTTTCACGAACTTATATCGGTGATGAAACGGATGAGCAACTTATAAAAAATGCACTTGCAGGAGATAGTGACTCCTTAGATAAGCTACTCAGAACACACCAACCTTTCATTTACAATGTTGCCTGGAAGATGGTGCAAGACCCTGACGATGCAGCGGACTTAACTCAAGAGGTCCTTATTAAGGTTGCTACACGATTGGCCAAGTTCAACTTTAAAAGTGCTTTTAGAACGTGGCTCTACAGAATTGTGGTCAATCATTTTCTAAATGACAAAAAGAGAGCCTGCGAAAAAAAGGTAACAGGTTTCGACGATATGGCTATCGCTTTAGACATGATACCCAATCATGAAATGACAATTGAAGAACAACATACGTCTAAGGAAGTCATTCGAGAGATGAACTTAAGTTGTGTTTCAGGAATGTTGCTATGCCTTACTCGAGAACAGCGTATTGTATTTATAATTGGTGAATTACTGGGCGGCGATCATAACATTGGTTCGGAAATCATGCAGATATCTAAAGCAAATTTCAGAATGAAATTGCAAAAGGCCAGAAAAGATCTATACAACTTCATGAAAAACAAATGCGGGTTGGTAAACAAAAACAATCCGTGCAGATGTCACAAAAAGGTAAAAGTAGTTTTTGATCAGGGGATCCTGGATGCCAAAAAATTACTTTTTAACCGGAAAGAATATTCCACTTTTCAAGATTATATCAGTGAAGATGCCGATTTTCTTTTACACGATTTTGATAAGAAGTATACCGAAATACATCGTCATAATACTTTCAAGAAAGATTTTGATAAGAAAAGTTTTATTACAGAGGTAATAGAAGACTCAAACTGGCAGTCAAAATTGAATTTAAGCTGAAATACTTTTTCAAACTCTTTACATCATAACGATCCAAATGTCTAATGAAAAAAGATTGTTATGAAAATACAAAAATCAATTTTAATAGATGTCCCTAAGCAAGAGCTATGGGATATTACAGCCCATGATTTTGGGAATATCTATAAATGGATATCCGGAGTGAATCGGTCTCATGGTCAAGGTGAAGGGATAAACGGTGCAACTCATGGCGAAAGAGTTTGTGATCCAAGCTATAGAGGGTTTAAACGTACAACAGAAAGAATCACTGCCTACGACCCAAATGGCTTTCGCTTCACATATCAGGTAGTCTCAGGTCTACCATCATTTGTGGAATCGGCAAGTAATACTTGGACGCATGAAACAGAAGGAGATGGAACCAGACTAACTATGGCTGTAGCGATGAAAGTAAAGGGAATCATGGGAGCTTTAATGGGAGGAATGATGAAGAGTAAAATGTCTAAAATTCTGACCGAGGCATTAGAGGAGCTTAAGACTTACGCTGAATCCGGAGGTGACCTGCACCCTAGAAAACGAAAAGCAAAAGAGAAATATGAAAAACAACAAAAGTTGATTGCATAAAGCCTATCCGAATAGCATAACCTGGCGGTTCGCAATGCTCAAGCCAAACCAATATAGGATACAAGAAACTTGTTTATTGACTTACTCATAGACAAGAAAATTAGAGGCGACAAATAAATAAAATCCAGAACTCTTTACACAAGTTGTTTTCTTTCTGTCTAAGCCGAAAGAAAATACTTTAATATGGAAAAAATTAAAAAGTTAACGTTCGCACTAATGTATCTAGTGACTATTATCCTTTATGCACAAAAAGCAGATAGAGAGGTGATAGCAGAGAGATCGGTAAAGGTAAATGTCCCCATTGATGAATTATGGGAAATAGTTGGGATTGATTTTGGTGGAATTGATAAATGGAATTCTTCCATCAATGTATCAGATGGCGTAGGAGAAGGATTAAATGGAATTAGCTACAATACGAGAGTATGCAAGAACTATCCTGACGATCCCAATCCTTACGTTGAGATTTTGACGGATTTTAATCCTAAGAATTATTCATTCGCTTACAGGCCTGAAAATCTTCCATCAAATATGGAAGAAGCTGTCAGTTATTGGTCAATGAAGAAAGATGGAAAAGGGAGCATTTTAACCATGAAACAAAAGTTCGTCTTCTATAAAGTTGAAGATGCAAAGAGCTCAAGGGAACAGGTAGAGGCTTATTTTAATCCAACATTCGACAAAATTTTGGACGAACTAAGGGTTTATGCAGAAACCGGAAAACCTCATCCGGATAAAGCAGCAGCGATTAAAAAACACCAAGATAAGTTGAGCCGAGGAGCTTATAGTTTTAAGGTCTTCCCACCATTAAATTCACTTGAAGCCATCCAGAATCAGCACGTCGCTAGCCCTTTAGCTGCCACTTATCTGAAGAGTAAAAACAATTATGTAAAAGTAGTTTACTCGCGGCCTTCTCTAAATGAAAGAAAGATCATTGGAGGGGATGCAGCTCCCTATGGACAAGTATGGAGATTAGGGGCGAATGAGCAGACCGAAATATCCTTTACAAAACCCATAAGTATTGGAGGTAAGCGATTTGAGGCTGGGACGTATTCACTTTTTGCTATTCCAAATGAAAAGGAATGGACAATTATTGTTAATAGTGCTCTGGGGGATTGGGGAGCATTTAGTTATAAGAAGGAGAAAGACCTACACACGTTTAAAGCCAAGGTGGATAAAGCAGAGAAGAAACATGAAAAATTTACAATTTGGTTTTCGGATGATGCCACTTCTATGAATCTAGCTTGGGATGAAATACTGATAAGTATTCCCATTAGTATTAGTTAATACCAGTGGTTCCGATAAAAGCTCCTTCGGGAGCTTTTTTAAACCTAACTTTATCTGTACTCTGGATTTTCAAAGTTCCAGCGTGTACCATCATCCCACTCTTTGCGAGAGTTACCATAAGATGGATAGCCTCCGTTATCATCTAGCATCTTAGCCAAATGCAGTAGGTTGTAAGTCATAAAAGTGGTATTACGATTTGTAAAGGCATTCTCAAATGCTTTTGCTTCCTTGTCCATGTAACTTGGGCCCGGGCCTGCTTCACCGATCCATCCACAATCCGCTTGTGGAGGAATTGAGTAGCCAAGATGCTGCAAGGCATAGAGTGTGCTCATCGCACAATGCTTTATTCCATCTTCATTACCTGTAATCACACAACCGCCTGCTTTGCCATAATAGATGTATTGCCCTTTATCATTTTGATGGCCACTCATGGCATAGAGTCGCTCAATAAGCTTCGTTGCCACAGAAGATTTTTCACCCAACCAAATTGGCGTTCCAATGACCAGAATATTAGCCTTCTGTATCTTCTTATAAATTTCCGGCCATTCATCAGTGTCATATCCATGCTCGGTCATATCAGGATAAACTCCAAATGCAACATCATGATCTACAAATCTGATAGACTCTACTTCAACGCCTTCTTTTTTCATGATTTCCATGGAAACATCCATCAGGCCTTGGGTATGACTCTCGCGAGGCGATTTTTTAAGTGTACAATTAATGTAAAGTGCGCTTAGGTTTGAAAAATCCGGATTGCTCATACCATGAATATAGCAAACAAATCGCTGTTGAAGTATGCATATGGTATATTTATGATTTTTTAGAATCAATTTGATTTACTTATGAATTTGCAGCAGTTGGAGTACGCCTTGACGCTTGAAAAACTTGGATCTTTTACACGAGCCGCTCAATCGTTGAATATGACGCAACCGGCATTGAGTCTTCAGATAAAAAACTTAGAGAATGAAATTGGCATATCACTTTTTGATAGATCCAGAACTAGAATTGAGCCTACAGAGCAAGGATTAAAGTTTCTGTTGAAAGCTGGAGAAATTGTCACTGCTGGTAAACAACTCAAAGAGTACGCGCTTACCCTTGGGAATCAATTTGGAGGAGAGATTAAGCTAGGGATTATTCCAACATTATCTCCGTATCTCGTTCCATTATTTCTTGATTCGCTGGTCAATCAATATCCGGAATTGTCACTTGAAATTCATGAATTGTTGACAGAGGAAATTTTACAGAAAATTCGATTGGGAGATCTGGATGGTGGTATCATATCCACACCAATTGTAAGGCAGGGAATAACTGTGTCTCCTTTATTTTATGAGTCGTTCTTTATGTATAGCAATCATATCAGAACCTCGGAAGCAAAATCGCTCAAGGTTTCAAACCTGGATCTAAATAATTTATGGCTCCTTGAGGAAGGAAATTGCTTCAGAGATCAGGTCAGTGATATCTGCTCACTGAAAAACGTGAAATCCAATACCCATATCAGCTATCACTGCAGCTCAATCGATTCGTTGCTTCGCATGGTAGACAACCAGGGAGGAACCACTATTTTACCTGAATTAACAACACTAAGCCTGGATACCAATCAGGAACAGAACCTTGTTTTACTTGAGGATAAGGTACGTGAAGTGGGGTTTGTCACACGAAAGCTGACCGGAAAGGAGCACCTTTTTGAAATCTTATGCCAAAAAATTAGAAACAGTGTTCCGGCACCAATGAGAGAAAAGAGTGGGAGAGAAGTGGTAGATCCGGGTATTGTCGAAGGTTGGAAATAGTCAGAATAGTGATCCTGTCTTCGGCAAGGCTTGGCGTCTTAGATGTTTCAAATAGAGTTCAGCACATGCATTTGCATCGCTAAGTGCATCGTGATGCTGGAGTGGAATTTTGTATTTCTTGCTTAAATAAGCGAGTCCTCTTCGGTAGATTACTCGCGTACAGCGAACTTCAAAATGGGGCTGTGCAATGTCATAATAGGCCAAGGTATTTTGCAAGCAGTTTACATCAAATGCAGCATTGTGAGCAACTACTACCTGATCTTCAATCAAATGTCGAAAGTCAAACCACACCTCTTCAAACAAAGGCTCGTCTTGAGTGTCTTCAGGTTTGATACCATGTACTTCTATGTTTTTGAAGAAATATTCATTCTTTGGAGGTTGAACAAGGCGATTAACTTTTTCAACAACAACTCCATCTACGACCCTCACAAGCCCAACCTGACAAATACTTGCCGGATTCCATGTGGCTGTCTCAAAATCCAGAGCTGAAAATGATTCCAAAGGCATGAATTAAAATTAATCCAATATGAAGTTCTTATCAGAAATTCAGTGTTTTTTTATAATATACATAACGGTATAAATGTCATGTTCATCCAAATCTTCAAAAGCTTCGTAGGTTATTAGCCTTTCAATAGTTTCAAAGTTTGTATTTTAAAGAAGGTTTACTGCCATAAATTAATGTTGAGGAGCATTTGCATATGGGTTTTAGTGCTTGGTCTAGCGATTGAGTCGGGTGCCAGTGGAGACGATTGGCAGAAAATAATTCGCGAAAGAAAAGGAGTTGTAGAGTTCTACTGGTATCCCAACAACATCATTGTTGAAAATTCACTAGACATCATTGACGGGGTAGAGCACGACCTTGCACAAGCATTCATTGATTATTTAAATGAAAAGTATGGCGTTTCAATCGATATGCGATGGATTGAAACCAATAGCTTTGGCGAAGTACTCCAGACAATTACAAACGGCAATGGAGGCACATTCGGATCTTCATCTATCTCAATTACGGATGAAAGAATGCAGCTTTTCAATTTCACACCTCCATACCTTGCAGATGTTGCCGTTTTAATCTCCAATTCAAACCTTCCAATAGCTCTCACCGAAGAAGAGTTGATGAAAACACTGGATGGTAAAACTGCGATATCAATTGAAAATACTACGCTGGTATCTTCTTTAAATAAATTGAAAAGAGATTTGAAAATTGATTTTCAAATTGATTATGTGAGAAATAGCGGGAATGTCATAGAACGTATTAGCGGACAGCCAAACACTTTTGGATATATTGATATTGCAAACTTTCTGGTAGCTATCGAAAGCAACACTACTGTAAGACGCCAGTTTTATTTTCCGGTGAAGCTTGAAGGATTAGCCATGATATTCCCAAAAGGCAGTGATTGGTCTCAGCCTGTACAAGACTACTTCAGCAGTGAACAATTTGAACTGGATAAACATCGGATCATAGAGAAGTACCTGGGTGCCAATGCAACTGACATCATCGAGCGAATCTCCAAATCTGCAGAAATTGGACCATTGGAAGAGATTGTAATTTCCAATCGTGAAAAAGAATCTCAATATGAACAGCTTCTTGAGGCAGCTCAGCGTGATCAGGAAGCTGAACGACTCACAATCATCCTGATCTCTATAATTATTGTGGCGCTGGTCATCTTGTTCTTAGTAGTTGCACTCTACCGGATTAAGTCTAAAAATACAGAAAGACTACTCGAGCAGCAGCGATTAATTGAAGATACCAACAATCAACTCAGGGCATTGAATGAGGAAAAAAATAACCTTATTCAGGTTTTGGCCCACGACCTAAGATCTCCTTTATCAAACATTCTGAACGGAGCGCAGATCATTGAAACCAATGAAAAAATGAGTGATCAAGGAAAGACTTTGCTTGGGTTCATTCTTCAATCTTCTGAGAAGATGCGCTCGTTGATAGACAAAATTTTGGATGTAGATGCTATTGAAACGGGCAAGCACAATGTAAAATTTGAAAAATTAAATCTTGAGGGGGTGATAGACCAAGTACTGAAAGACAATGATGCAAAAGCTAAAGACAAGTCGATTGTACTGCAAAAGAATCTTGCGAATGGCCTATATGTGAAAGCCGACAAAGTTTACATTGCACAGATACTTGACAACCTGGTATCCAATGCGATAAAGTACAGTAGGGAAAGCTCATCAGTGAAGATCTCCACTACAAACAATGGTAAAATGACTCGAATCTCTGTGACGGATCAGGGACCTGGATTGACAGACCAAGACAAAGAAAAGTTGTTTATAAAGTACCAGCGCTTAAGTGCGCAACCAACAAAAGGTGAAGCATCTATCGGCCTTGGACTTTCCATTGTCAAGCTCTTTACAGAGCGAATGGGTGGAGTGGTGTCATATGATACGCAGCTAGGTGCAGGCACAACTTTCCATATTGACCTACAGACCTAATGAGTTAATCTTCAATCTCAACCTGATCACAAGTGCCTACAAATGGTACGCCTGTAGTGTAGAATGCATAGGTGATTAATCCAACATAAACCTCATTATCATAAATCGGAGCTGTACCGGGAAGATTTCCAGTATCGTTATATAAGGTCCAATTATCATTCTGGCTGCCATCATTGGGTGTTTGCCAGTATACTGTGATCGTTCGATCCTCATTACCCACTATTCGAATGTCAGCACGTCCGTCAGGTACCGTATTAGCTCCTATGTCGTTTACGGATGAAGATCCTTCAAGTGTATTTTTACCTTCGATTGTAAAGCCGGTTGGTCCTCGGTGCCCAACTACCACATGTGAAGAATTCGCTGAATTTAGGTCCAAGACATGCACCTGAACTCCGCAGAAGTTGTATGCATCATTTTGATGCGCCGGAGCTACTTGCGAATCATCCAGTGTTCCTATGCCAATATTTCTAGCTATGAATTCGAAAGGAAATGATACACGTTTTGCGTCCAATCTTCCTTGCTGCTCATTAAAGTGTAGGGTGATATTGTCAGTATTATCTACCAGCTCAGCTCTGTATCTACCGGATACCTGTTCTACTTTTGGAAGAGCATTTGCATTATTCGTTATATAATCCTCAAGACTACCTGAACCGTCAAATGAGTCAATAAAAATACCGCTTGTATCCTGATCGTCATCTGTATCAGGCAGAGGTTCATTACTGCTGGAGCATGAGAATATAATTGTTGCAATGAATAAATAACAGATCAGTTTTCTCATAATATATCGTATTAAGCTGAAGTTTTTGTGTCGGTTGGTTTTTCAAATTGAATGAGAAAATCAATCAAATTGTCTTCAGTTTTCAATCCAAGTTTCTTGCGTAATCTGTACCTCGCAGTTTTTACGCTATCCGCTGCTATGCCAAGTATTTTGGCGGATTCCTTTAAGTTCATGTTAAGCCGTAGGAGGGCACACAGCTTGAGCTCTGCGTTGCTTATATCCGGGAATGAATCTTTAAGATCTTTAAAGAAACCATCATGCATTTGATCAAAGGTGATTTGGAATGTACGCCATTCTTCGTCTGACCTGAATGTATTATCAACGATTCTATTGATTCGGGTAAGTTCTTTGTTTGTGCTGGTATCTGAACTTTTCTTGAGTTCATTGATTTGATCCTTCAATTCCTCCATCAGCTGATTTTTCTGGAGAAAACTCATTGTGTAAGAGGCAATTTCTTTGTTTTTTGAAATCAATTCTTCGGACATTTTGTCTAGTTGCAATTGAGCAATGATTCTATCCTTTCTTCTTTTTTGGAAACTGTAAAAAATCAACAATAGGGCTATGACAATTGCTGCAATTGAGCCGATTATCAACATGTTTCGTATTCCCTTATCGATAGCCTTTTGTCTTTCAAGCTCAGCTAGCTGCTTTTCTCGCTGAGCCGTTTCATATTTAATATTCAGTTCGTCTATTTGTTGGTTCACCTCAGCATTGCGCAATTCTTTATCGATAGCTGTTTCTTTAGAAAAGAACTCATAGGCTGTTTTATAGTCTCCTGCTCGGGTATACAGGAGGGTGTTGTATTCATATACCCATTGTTCAATTAATTTGAAATCATATTCAATGGCAATTTCTAATGCATTGTTTAGGTAAACTTTTGCCTCTTCTAGAAGGTCCAGATAAATAAGCGCCTTTGCAATGTTTGCCTGCATTGTGGCATACAAACGAACATCATCTTCCTGTTCAAAATATTCAAAGCCGGAGGCCAGGTTATTGTATGCGGCTCTGGCATCTTCCTTATCAATTTCAGGTTCTTTTTCCAGGAAAAGCATGGCAATATTATTGAAGGTACGCGCTACACCAACTGAGTCCTGTAGTGCTTTTCGAATAGACATAACTTCCTTATAGTAATGAAAAGCTGAATCTCGTTGCTTGGTTCGTCTATGGGCAACGGCAAGATTATTAAGCACCCTTGCCAGGTTAGAAGAATCCCCAAGCATTCTGATCATTTTCAAGCTGGCCCTGTGATAATCTTTGCTCCGCTCAGTTTGATCAAGGTCATCGTAGATAATTCCTATGTTCATACTTACCAAAGCCATTCCGCGCTTATTATTTAGATTATCGTAATATTTCAGCGCATCTAAATAGTACTTTAAAGATTCGGTATAGTTATCGCGCGCCCAATAGGAAATCCCTAAAACATGGTTGGCGCGTGCCATTGCTAATTCTGATTTCCAGTCTTCGGCTTTTTCCAATGCAAGCTCAGCTATCAATTGAGCAGTTTTGGGATCGTTGCTGTAAAATGTAAATGCAGTGTCGCACAGCCAAAGGGCTGTTTCTTCAGTTTTGGACTTTGACTTCAGTTTTGTTTTAATTTCATCCAACTGAGCAAAAGAAGCGGTGGTGGAGAACAATAAAACAATAAATAAGATTTTCTTCATTATTATCATTTGATAACAATATAAACATTAGAATAATAACTTAACTATGAAATCAATCTTCTTCGATAAGCTCTAAAACATCCATTATTTGACCGTAATCTTTAAAGCCGGGGCGCTCTTCTTCGCTTGCTTCTAAAGCTAATCCGGGGAATTTGGCAAGATTATTAGTGGTGTCAATATCATATCCTTTTAAGATTTTCAGATTACCATTATAAAACCCAATTAAAGTATCAATTTCCTCGAATATTGCGGAATTATCAGATTTTAAAATTACAATTTTAGCAAGTTCATCTAAGTAGCTGAGGGTAGATTTTAGATTATCTAATTTTTCTCGGCTATTAATACTCAATCTGACGATCAAAGGTTTTCCAAGCAATCCAATTTGCTCTACCATGTCAAGGTTATTAATCTCGATATAATCAATAGGATATTTTTTTACTGTTTCGCGAATCTGATCTTCTGTAGCATTATGAAATTCTCCTGCAAATTCAACACCCGCAACCCAATCTGTTATCTCTCCAAAATCAGATTCACTCACAAATGAATCTGAAGTAGGATCGATATTAAAACCGATCACATCTACCATCATACCGGCACAATAGCGTGCATCCGATAGATTCGAAACATTGCTGATTTTAACAAAAGTCTTTAATCCCATTAGTCTATGAATTTTGATCACAAAGAAAACCTTATAGACGAAACATTTTGAATTATTTTGCTGTTTTGCACAAAAAACATTCAAATGGCAGTAGATCTAAAAACAGACGAAGATTTCAAACAGGCACTTAATGAAAATGAAAAAGTAATTGTAAAGTACTTTGCGGACTGGTGCGGAAGTTGCCGTCTCTTTTCTCCAAAGTTTAGACGTTTATCAGAGAGTGAAGATTTTGAAAATATTTCTTTTCTGGATGTAAATGCTGAGAAAAGTCCGGAAGCCAGAAAATTGGCTGGGGTTACAAGTTTGCCATACTTTGCCACTTTCAAAAATGGAGAACTAACCTCCGGCCTGCCAACAAGCAAAGAAGAAGCGGTCGTTAATCTTTTAAAATCCCTTTAAGAATGAAGATTCCTGTTATTAAACAACTTGTTGAGACATACTCAAAAGAAGAACTCATTAAAGCCGAAGCAGCTATAGCCGAAGAGCAAAGACCAGAGATCGAAATTCCTGGAGATGACGAAGGAGAGCAACTTACTCATGCTTATGCTGCTGTTAAAATATTAGAATCCATGGAAGCAAACTCATCTGATTTTAAAACTGCATTAAGGGAATATACAGGTAGAGTAAGAAATTCAATATCATAGACATCTGGACGACCATTGTGCCAAGAAAACCAAGGGTGAGAAGTATTACGTAATTCAAGTCTTTAGCTTTGATCTCAACTTAATAAGGGAGAAAGGTCTTTTTAAAACTTGATACTCACCTAAATGATTCTGATCGTATTATTCTTGTCTGCCTGTTTTCTTGCATATGGTAATGGAGCCAACGATAATTTTAAGGGAGTTGCGACGCTCTTCGGAAGTGGAACTACCAATTACAAGAGAGCAATCACCTGGGCAACAATCACCACTCTCTTGGGATCTATTTCAGCATTTTTCTTAGCAGGAGAACTCGTGAAGAATTTTTCGGGCAAAGGACTTGTTCCTGATCTATTGGTCCAATCTCCTGAGTTTGCTGTTTCAATAGCTTTAGGGGCAGGTATTACTGTATTATTAGCAACTAAAATAGGAATGCCAATATCTACGACGCACGCTCTTGTAGGAGCGCTTTTCGGGAGCGGCGTGGTGGCAGTGGGAACTGCATTTAACTTTTCGAAACTTGCAGGAACATTTCTATTTCCACTTATCGCAAGTCCTTTAATGGCAGCTATTGTCAGCCTTGTTGGATACACGATATTTAGAAAACTACGGCGCGCATCTGGCATTACTAAAGAAACAGCCATCTATGTTGGCAATGAACCACAAGTCGCTCCGATACAGGTACTGGCAGGGTCAAATTCTCAATCAAAATCAGGCTACAAACAAACCATTGAGAAGTACTCAGGAAATCTTTGGGGAATTAGTGTTCAAAAAATCTTAGATTCAGCACATTATTTAAGCTCGGGTGTTGTTTCATTTTCTCGAGGCTTGAATGACACCCCAAAAATTGCCGGATTGCTATTGGTTATTCAAACATTAAATATTCAAATCTCATTAATCTCAATTGGTATTATGATGGCCATTGGAGGTTTGATCAATGCAAAAAGAGTAGGGCATACTGTCAGCAAAAAAATTACAAGAATGAACCATGGTCAGGGATTCACAGCTAATTTATTTACTGGATTGCTTGTTACCACTGCAAGTATTCATGGAATGCCAGTTTCAACAACTCATGTTTCAGTAGGATCCATCTTCGGAATTGGTACGGTCACAAAGAATGCTGATATCAAGGTCATAAAGAATATTCTATTTTCATGGCTGCTAACCCTTCCGGTTGCAGCAATATGCGCAGCATTGATTTACCTTGGGATAATAAATATATTTTAAGATCAACTTTAATGAATATCACATTGTTATACTACCTATGAAAAACGATACATATTATAAACCAGAAGATCTAAAGAAGTTTGGTGATATCACCGAATGGCAAAAAGAACTTGGTGATAAATTCTTTGATTACTATGGTAATGTATTCAAAGACAGTGCATTAACTGCCAGAGAGAAATCACTCATCGCCCTTGCCGTATCGCATGCAGTGCACTGCCCATATTGCATTGATGCCTACACTTCAGATTGCCTGAAAAAAGGTGTAGATGAAGAGCAGATGATGGAAGCCATCCATGTGGCTGCCGCTATTAAAAGTGGGGCAGTACTGGTACACGGTGTTCAAATGATGAATCAGGTGAACGATAAATTGATGTAATGTTAAAATCGCTACAAAGACAAAAACATAAACTGGGCACCCCGGAGGGACAAATCGAGGTGCTGGATGATCATCACTCAATCAATATTCCATCTTTCGAAAGCAAGCTGACTGAGCTCAATCAATTGCCATTGAAGCCTACTAAAATTGATATTTTTCAAATCAATGTAGGCAAGATGTGTAATCAGGTATGTGCGCACTGTCACGTAGATGCCGGCCCTGATCGGAAGGAAATCATGACCCGGGAGACTATGCAGCAGTGCCTCGATGCATTAGAGGGCACTGATATTTCTACTGTGGACCTCACGGGTGGTGCACCGGAAATGAATCCTGATTTCAGGTGGTTTGTGGAAGAGTTAAGTAAGCTTGGAAAGCAAATCATCGTACGATGTAACCTTACAATCATTCTTGCAAATCCGAAGTACAATGATTTGCCTGAATTTTTCAAGAAACACAAAATCAATGTGGTCTCCAGTCTTCCTTATTTCACAGCAAAAAGAACAGATGCACAAAGAGGTGATGGCGTATTTGAAAAGTCGATAAAAGCACTACAGATGCTCAATGCAGTTGGGTATGGGCAAGAAGATTCCGATTTGAAACTTGATTTGGTCTACAATCCTGCAGGAGCCTTCCTACCGGGAGATCAAAAGGCTTTGGAAAGCCAGTTTAAACGCAAGCTTCTTGAATATGATATCGAATTCAACGATCTCTATGCCATCACTAATCTTCCAATTAGTCGGTTTCTAGAGTATTTGGTGAAAACGGAGAAATATGAGGACTACATGGTTGAACTCGTCAACGCATTCAATCCAGTGGCAGCACTAGGTGTAATGTGTCGCAATACCATTAGCATTAGCTGGGACGGACATCTATATGATTGTGATTTCAACCAAATGCTGGAATTGAAGGTAAATGGACCTCAACATATAAAAGATTTTAATGTCCAGGAACTAGAAAAAAGAGACATCATTTTGAGTCAACATTGCTACGGCTGTACTGCAGGAGCAGGATCAAGTTGTGGCGGAACAACAACCTAAAATTGAAAAACAAAGAGAACAAAGACTAAATGGAAGCATACTTAGATACAACAAAAGACATTTACAAAAGAGCGGCGGAAACCCCAGATGTAGGATTATGCTGTACAACAACACCGATTTGGGCATTTCCAGGTTTGGAAATCCCTAAAATTATGCAGCAGATGAATTATGGATGTGGCAGCACCGTGCACCCAAGGGATTTGATCAACAATCCTAAAATCCTTTATGTAGGAGTAGGTGGTGGAATGGAGCTACTGCAGTTTTCATATTTCAGTAGGCAAAAAGAAGGAGTAGTAGGAGTAGATGTAGTAGATGAGATGTTGGATGCCTGCGAGAAAAACTTTAAGGAGGCAGAAGTTTCCAACGATTGGTTTCAATCCGATTTTGTGAGCCTGAGAAAAGGAGATGCGCTGAACCTGCCTGTTGAAGACGAATCAATTGACGTGGCGGCACAAAACTGCTTATTCAATATCTTTCACGAAGAAGATTTAAAAACAGCGCTCAAGGAGATGTATCGAGTACTGAAACCTCATGGACGTTTGGTCCTCTCTGATCCAATCAGCGAAGATATGATGCCGGAAAACCTTAAGAATGACCCGGAACTCAGGGGGCTGTGTTTGAGTGGAGCTTTGCCTTTAAAAGACTACATCAAAATGATGACCGACGTAGGATTTGGTACCATCGAAATCAGGGCAAAGCGTCCATATAGAATTCTGGATACTAAGCATTACGATACGAATCAGCCAATTCACATTGAAAGTGTAGAAGTGTGCGCCATTAAGGACCCAATGCCGGAAGATGGGCCATGCGTGTTTACAGGTAGAACAGCTATTTATACCGGAGATCAGGAATATTATGATGATCATGCCGGGCATGTCTTGATGTACAACCAACCGCTTTCTGTTTGTGATAAAACCGCCGGAAATCTACAAGCTTTAGGGAACGAAGATGTGTACGTAAGCGAAAGCACCTTCTTCTATGATGGTGGCGGATGCTGCTAAATTGTTGGTAGCCCAATTAGTGAATTAGTATGCTGAAGGCGTATATACTCTTCATTTTACTAATTCACTAATCACCATTTCACTAACTACTAATTAACTAAATCACTACCTTTGCATCTTGATGTATAAACCGTGGCTGTGAACCCGGCGAAATACGAAACAAATGAGTAAAAAAGGAAGAATTTTAGTCGCCATGAGTGGCGGCATTGACAGCTCACTGGCAGCAGTGATGCTGCATGAAGAAGGATACGAAGTGATAGGAATGACCATGAAAACATGGGACTATCAGACTTCAGGAGGAAGTGGTAAGGAAACAGGCTGTTGCAGTTTGGATTCCATAAATGACGCGAGAAACATCGCAGTAAACCTAGGATTTCCTCATTTCATCATAGACATAAGAGAAGAGTTTGGTGATGCAGTCATCGACTATTTTACCGATGAATACATGGCTGGTCGTACGCCAAATCCATGTGTAATGTGCAATACTCATATAAAATGGGATGCCTTGCTTAGAAGGGCCGATAAACTGGATTGTGAATTTATTGCTACAGGTCACTATGCTAAGATCAGAGAAGAAAATGAGCGTTTTGTAGTTTCACGAGGAGCTGATGGTTACAAAGATCAATCATATGCCTTATGGGGTATTTCTCAGGAAAGTTTAAGTAGGACCAAGTATCCTTTGGGACATTTGAAAAAATCTGAAATTTATGACATGGCGCGCGAGAGGGAATTCTATGAACTGGTGACCAAGTCTGAATCATACGAGATATGCTTTGTGCCAGACAATGATTACAGAGGTTTTTTGAAAAGGAGAGTTGAAGGAATAGAAGCTAAAGTAGCTGGTGGAGAATTTGTCCTTGAATCAGGTGAAATAGTTGGAAAACATGAAGGCTACCCATTTTACACGGTTGGTCAACGAAAAGGCTTAGGTGTTGCTTTAGGTTATCCGGTTTATGTCACTGAAATACAGAAAGATACCAATAGAGTTATTCTGGGAACTTTTGATGAGCTGAGTAGAGATGGAATGTATGTGAAACAGCTAAACATGCAGAAATACGCTTCCATTGAAGGCAACAGAAAAGACACAATAACCAAGGTTCGTTACAATGATGCAGGAAATCCAGCTGTTATTGAGCAAGTAGGAGACACAATGAAAGTCTATTTCGGCAATGGTGTTAGTGCCATTGCTCCGGGACAAGCAGCTGTTTTTTATGAAGGAGATGATGTAATTGGTGGGGGATGGATCACTTCAAGCTTTCACCAGAATAGACAAAATTGAGAACAGATCAAAAAATCTTAAGTCATTTGAAAACGGCAGCTAGAAGTCTGCTTCTACTTTTGATTGCCAGTGTGGTTTCATGCAACGAGACGAGTGATTTGGGACCTGATGCCCTTGGATATGATTTTTATCCATTATCAGTTGGCCAATATCGCATTTATGATGTAGAGGAGATTCGGTATCTAGTCACTGGATTTGATACCACCAATTATCAACTTCGTGAAACCATCTTCGACTCCATCCCATCTCTGGATCAGACAACCTATTTACTGAGACGGGACATAAGATCTGACGCAATGAGCAGCTGGGAAAGTGATTCTGTATGGACGCTCGCACGCACATCAACATATCTGTCCATCACCGAAAACAACATTCCTTTTATAAAATTGACCTTTCCTGTAACTGATGGTAGAAACTGGAATGGAAATAGTTTAAATACAAGAAGCGAGTTGACATATTACTATCAGTCAATGGACAATCCATTGATCGATTCAATAGGTCTGCAAGATCACATCAGATTGATAATAGAAGATATTGAAGAGAATGTAACAGGCGTTGATTTGCGCAGTGAGGTATATATAAGAGGAATAGGATTGGTAGAAAAAGACTATCTAACCCAGAAAAAGTGTACTTCAAGTGACTGTGGTTCTGATCTTGGAGAAGTAATAGCAGGGCGCTCGCTCAAACAAACATTAATTGAAATTGGTAATGAAGAATAGCTCCTTACTTCTTATTTGCTTTCTGTTCCTGGGTTTTAAAACAATTGCTCAGAGCGACGACATCAGCAAAGTCAATAGGTACTTCATTTATTTCACTGATAAATCTGGAGATAACTATTCATACAGTCTTTCAAATCCGAATGAGTTTCTAACGCAAAGAGCCATCGATCGAAGATTGAAGCAAAACATAGCTATAAATGAAACAGACCTCCCTGTCGATCCGGATTATACACAAGGTTTAAAAGACACCGGAGCTGAAGTTTACTTTACATCCAGGTGGTTAAATGGCGCATTAGTTAATGCAGACACAACGCTACTGCATGAAATAAGTCAACTTAACTATGTGGACAGCATCGCATGGATTGCCGATACAACCAGATTGAGCAATGAAAAATCGATAGTTGATAATCCGACCGTATTTTCTGAACCCCCGTCAGTAAGTGGAGATTCAGATATCCAGCTTATGATGCTTGGCGCTGACCAGATGCACGCGGAAGAAATTAATGGTCAGGGAATGATTATTGCAGTTTTGGATAATGGCTTTACAGGCGTAGACAAATTCACGCCTTTTCAACATCTATGGGAAAATAATCAGATAATTGCCACAAAAGATTTTGTGCAAAATTCGGGAAATGTATTTCAGTTTGGCAGCCACGGAACCTCCGTTTTCTCAATCATTGCCGCCGACTATCAGTCGGCTGATGGGCACCTCATAGGCATCGCTTCCAAAGCTCAATACATTCTCTGCGTAACAGAAGATAATCAAGCCGAAAACACGCTGGAGGAATATAATTGGCTACTTGGAGCCGAATATGCCGATAGCTTAGGCGCAGATGTAATCAATGGATCCTTGGGATACCGCCTGTTTGACATAAGTAGCCATAACTACACCTTTGAAGACATGGATGGAGAAACTACAATCGTTTCAAGAGCAGCCAAATGGGCAGCTGAAAAAGGAATGATTGTAGCCGTGAGCGCAGGCAACGAAGGAAATAAAAGCTGGAAGAGAATCACACCTCCGGCTGATGCCAAAGGTGTGCTTACCGTTGGTAGTGTAAATCCGGACTTTTCATATTCATCATTTAGCTCAGTCGGTAACACATCTGACGGAAGAATCAAACCAGATGTAGCTGCATTTGGAGCTGCCACCACCGTAATGAGGGGAGATGGCACGATTGTGCGAGGTAGCGGTACCAGTTTTGCATCGCCACTAATTGCAGGGTTTGCAGCATGTATTTGGCAATTAAATCCTGAGAGGACGGCCAATGAAGTGATTGCCGCTATAAAAACATCAGCTCATCAAGCCAATAATCCAGATTCTCTTTTGGGGAATGGAGTCCCGAATTATTCGTTCGCCAAAAATGTGAGGGCCTTAAATTTGAATGACATATTAAATGATAAGGTCACTTTTTACCCAAATCCATTTAGAGGCGATACGCTTTTTTTAACTACCGACGGGAAATTCAAAGAAGGTATGAGTATTCGGATCATGGACCCCAGGGGAAGTTTGGTTTTCCAGAAGGAGTATAAGAGAAGAGAAATCAGAGAAAACATGGAATTGACCATAGACGGTAGTCAACAAGGAGTTTATTTCTTATTCTTGCAAACTGGAAATAATCAGAAAGTTGTACGACTCATAAACTTCTAATGTCAAAAAAACTAATCGCCCCTTCATTTCTGGCTGCTGATTTTGGTAACATCCAAAAGGAAGTAGAAATGCTCAACCAAAGCCAGGCCGACTACATCCATATTGATATCATGGACGGTGTTTTTGTCCCCAATATCTCTTTCGGCTTTCCTGTTTGCCAAGCCATTCATCAGCATGCAAAAAAGCCAATGGACTATCACCTGATGATAGAGCACGCCGATCCGTACCTTGAAGATTGTATGAAGGCAGGAGCAGAGATTATTACCGTTCATCAGGAAGCTTGCAGGCACTTACATCGTACAGTGTCAGAAATAAGAAGGCTGGGAGCGAAGGCAGGAGTCGTTATCAACCCGCATACACCAGTGAGCTCCCTGGAGGAAATCCTTCCATACGTCGATTTGGTTTTGCTGATGTCTGTTAATCCGGGTTTTGGTGGGCAAAAATTTATTGAAACGACTTTCGATAAAGTTAAAAAGCTCAAAAAAATGGTTGATCAAATCAATCCTGAAATCATCATCGAAATTGATGGCGGAGTAAATGATAAAAATGCCGGTGAACTTTTTAATGCCGGTGCGGATATGCTTGTAGCCGGAAGCTTCGTTTTTAAGTCAGATGATCCTGCCCAGACCATTGCAAATCTCAAAAACTCCTGATCAGTTGAAACACCTGATTTTCCTGATTCTGGTATTGTCGAATGTATCCTTATTCGCGCAGCAGGATATAATAGAGGGTAGAATAGTAGATGATCAGGGTGAACCTATACCAGCGGTCAATGTCATTGTAAAATCCGACCGAACCATTGGTACAATCTCGAATGCAAATGGCTATTTTATCTTAGAAATTAATTCAGGCACTTACGATCTTATTTTCTCCCATGTACAATATGGCATGCATGAGCTGAGCGATATCCCTACAGGAATAAGCGACTTTATTGTAACGATGAAACCTGAAGCAACTCAGCTGGAAGATGTTCAGGTAGAGGGGCAGCGCGCCAAAGATGCCATTGATCCAGCCACAAGGCTTGATCCTAAATCCGCTCAAAACCTCCCTTCAGCTTTTGGTGATTTTAATAAGGTTCTGTTGACACTTCCGGGTGTCGCAGGAAACAATGAACTTTCATCTGCATATAATGTAAGAGGTGGGAATTTCGATGAAAATCTCGTCTATGTCAATGATATACCGGTCTATCGCCCTTTTCTGGCGAATGCTGGACGTCAAGAAGGATTGAGCTTTATTAATCCGGATCTCGTAGGAGACATCAATTTCTATGCAGGAGGCTGGGAATCAAAATATGGAGATAAACTCTCTTCTTCGCTGAATATCGATTACAAAGAACCTGAATCTCTGGAAGGTCAGATAAACTTTGGTCTTCTGGGAGGTACCGCATTTATCGGAAATCGCGTTGATGATAACATTCAGTACCTGTTTGGAGCGCGGCACAGAGATTCACGTTATTTGCTAAATACACTAGAGACTGAAGGGCAGTATTTACCTTCCTATACCGATGCTCAGGCATTTTTCACCTTTGATCTTTCCGGTAAAAACAGCCAACAAATCAATCGCACCAAGCTAAACTGGTTACTAGCGTATGGGAGAAACAGATACCTTACATTGCCGGAATCGCAAACCACAGAGTTTGGATCAGTGTCTCAAAACCTACGTGTTCAGACGGCTTTTGAAGGAAGGGAAAGATTGGATTATGATACCTATCAAAGCGGATTTAACCTTTCTCATCGATGGTCCAACAAGTTTTTAAGTAGATGGATATTTTCAGGAGTGTATACCTCTGAGCGTGAGAATTACAATGTTGAAGGTGCATATCGTATTTGCGATGTTGACAACAATCCCGGTTCCAACAGTTTCAATGAGTGTGTCGTGGTTCGAGGTATAGGAACCAATTTTAATTACGGTAGAAATAGACTGGAAGCCCAGATCTACAACACAGAATGGCGTAATGAATATTTGCTATCCGATTGGTCAATATTGGAAGCCGGCATTGGTTATAATCGAAACATCATCAATGATGAATTAAATGAATACTCCTTTTTGGATTCTGCTGGATTTGTCAGCATAAATGAAAGCACCTTTAATGAATTGGATCTTAATACCACCTCATTGACCGGATATCTGCAGACCACTATTTTCACCAAAGACTCTATGCACGCAGTAAATGTCGGAATAAGGCTAAATCACCTTGATTACAATGGAGAGTTATTGTTTAGTCCGCGACTGATATACCGATTTAAACCTAATTGGGATCGGGAGACTTCATTCAGGGTATCAGTAGGCAAATACAGTCAGCCGCCTTTCTATCGAGAACTCAGAGATCAAACCGGCGCACTACGGGATAACGTGGAAGCACAGCAATCCCTTCATATTATTGGTGCGATGGAACGAGTATTGAGCTGGTGGAATCGTCCATTCTTGTTTTCCACAGAGGTGTATTACAAATCGCTTGATAATGTCATTGCCTATGATATCGACAATGTGCGTTTGCGATACTTTGCCAATAATGACGCCAAAGCAATAGCCTATGGATTTGATTTTAGAATTAATGGAGAATTTATTCCGGGTACACAGTCCTGGTTTAGTCTTGGCATTCTAAACACACAAGAAGACATAGCTGAGGATGAAAAGGGATTTATAAGGCGACCGTCAGACCAGCGCATCAACCTGGCATTTTACTTTGAAGATCACCTGCCGAATGATCCTAGCATGCGGGTTTACGTCAATACGGTATTTGGATCTGGCTATCCATTAGGACCACCCAACGAAATAAATGCAAGAAATATTTTTTCAGGAGATGAATACTATAGAGTGGATATTGGATTATCAAAATCATTTAAATTGAGCAATCATAAGTATCTGAGAACCTTATGGTTAAGGGCTGAAGTGTTGAATGTGCTTGGTGCGGACAACACACTATCATATTCGTGGATACAGGATGTCACCGGAGCTCAACTTGCAATACCCAATTCATTATCGGCAAGGTTTTTGAATTTCAGAATATCAGCAGACTTTTAGGTGAAGGATCACCTATCTTTGTTTTACGAATAGCAAAAAAAAATGAAAAGAATCACTCAATTATCCATGCTAGTGCTGGCGGTTGTCATACTAGCTTCCTGTAATAGACAAGTAACGCGTATCAATCCCGATCAGCAGGTTGATCTAAGCGGTCGATGGAACGACACTGACTCCAAACTAGTAGCTGAGGAAATGATACAAGATGTAACCGGGAGACCGTGGCACAACAATTTTAAGATTGAAAACGACAGAAAGCCTGTTGTGATTGTCGGGTATGTTCAAAACAAAAGCTCGGAGCACATCGAAGCGGAGACTTTTATCAAAGACATAGAAAGAGAGTTTATCAATTCGGGTTTTGTTCGAGTAGTATCCAATTCTGACTTCAGAGAAAAGCTCCGTCAGGAGCGAGCTGAGCAAGGCGAATTTGCTTCGCCTGAAACTCAAGCCAAATGGGGAAAAGAACTTGGTGCCGACTTCATGATGTTTGGTGTCATTACTGCAGTTACTGATTCATACAAGAAAGAAAAAGTAGTTAACTATAAAGTAAACCTCGAGCTGGTAAGCATAGAAACCAACGAAAAGGTTTGGCTAGGAGACAAGGAAATCAAGAAGTACATTAAGAACTAGTACTATTGATAAATGGCAGGTGTACTCACTTTAGCCTGCCATTTTTAATCTCTCTTCAATAAATCACCACATCTATACATGGTTTCAACTAAGACCATATTTTCATTTGCAATACTCATTGCGCTCTCAAGCTGTGCTTCATTCTATCAGCTGAATTACGAATTCAATAAGAACTTTGAACAAGGTAATATTGAACAAGCCGCCAGTATTCTGGACCAAAACAAGAAGGCAGCCAAGAGTAAAACAAGATTCCTGTATTATGCCAATCAGGGAGTGGTGGAGCATCTGCTTGGTAATTATGAAGAAAGCAACAACTGGCTGGAACAAGCCTATCTGTTTGGAGAAGATTATCATAGAAACTACGTCAACTTTGCAGCTTCTTATTTCCTCAATCCAAATTTGATTGTCTATCCCGGCGAAGACCATGAGCATTTAATGCTTCTTTACTATAAGGCGCTCAATTACCTGAAACTCGGTAACTACGAATCAGCACTTGTTGAGTGCCGCAGATTGAATCAACGGCTTTTCGAACTAGGCGATAAGTACCTTTCTGAAAGCAAATACCAGAAAGATGCATTTGTTCATAATTTGATGGGTATTATCTATGACGCGGCAGGTGATTATAACAACGCATTCATCGCATACAGAAACTCGCTTGAGATTTATCAAAAAGAGTATGCTGAGATGTTTGGAATGGTAGTCCCGGAGCAACTTAAAAAGGACTTGATGCGAACAGCTGCACAAGCAGGCTTTCCGGAGGAACTTGATATGTTCAGTAAAGAATTTGGGATGGATTATGTAGCATTACCTCCGGCAGAAGGGGGCGAGCTCGTCTTCTTCTGGCATAATGGGTTAGCTCCAGTGAAGGACGAATGGTCTATAAATTTTGTGGCAGTAAAAGGAGATGGAGGTCAGGTCTTTTTTCAAAATGAAGAGTTTGGACTCAACTTTCCATTCTATTATGACACCAATACGGATGGCAATGCCAGCATCACCGACCTCACAGGTACCCGGGTTGCTTTTCCAAAATACGTAGAAAGAGAACCGTATTTTACATCCGCGAGCCTGGAGATCAACAATTATTATTATCCACTTGAAAAGGCAGAAGATATAAATGCCATTGCATTTAAGACCTTAAGAGAGCGTATGCTTGAAGAATTAGGCAAAGGGTTGTTACGGGTAGCGCTTAAAAAGATGGTGGAAAAACAAGTAAGAAAAGAAGATGAAACCCTTGGCTTTTTAGTAGGTCTAGTAAACTTCGCTTCAGAACAAGCCGACACCAGAAATTGGCAAACCATACCACATAGTATCTACTACAGTCGAATTCCATTAAAAGAAGGTGAGAATGAGGTAGTACTTCATACAGAAAGTCTAAAATCTGCAGCAAGTGAGCAGACATTCAAGTTTGTCGGTGAGAAGGGAAAGACCCAATTTCAAACCTATCAATCACTGGAAAGTAACATCTCTTTTTAGTTATCTATCAAGTCTTTTTTCTTCCATAGTTACATCTCCATCCGTTCGTATATGCATCTTTATGTTTACCAAAAACTCTCTACATCCGGATTTGATTAAGGCCTCTTGAGCATCTTTTGCCACTTCCTGTAGCTTATCATAAGGACCTTGCATTACAGTTTCCATCGGAGTAATCATGTATTCCACGCCCGACTTTTGAATTACTTCAATTGCGGCATCAATCTTTTCATAAACATCACCATTACGTTCCAGCGGAACAACCTGAATTGCAAGTTGAATATTCTTATCTGTCATCTTTAAAGTTTTGGGCGAAAATAATTCTAACAATTAATAGACCTGTCTTTTTCCCTATTTAGTTAAAAGGGTTTATTTTGAGGTTAATTAATTAACCGCACCCTAATATGTTCACCGAGTACGAAATTGAATCGATGATTGAGTATCCTGAAGTTAAGGAAGCTACTACAGCATTAAAGAAGGATTTCTTAAAAACCGAAGCACCATATCTTGAGATAAATGATGAAGATTTTTTCTCACTGATCATCATGGCACCAACCATTGGTATTGCAATGGCAGATGGTAAAATCACCCTCTTTGAAGAAATGGCTTTGAATAAAAAAGCCAGGAAGCTGTCGAAAGGAGGATATTTTATGAAAAAAGATCCGGTGGTTTATGCGATGAAATTCTTAATCAAAAACTATTACAACTGGTCAGACAAATTCATGAATGTATTGAAAGAGACCATTCGGGTAACGTGTGGACTCAATGATTTGGACCTTGGCAGACCCGCAGGAGAAGGTGAAGTTGATTATAATGAATACAGAAGGGCAGTGCTTCATTCACCTTACCTCCTCATTCGATTCATTGCAAGTTTTTTTCTGGAAAATGACGAAGACATCATCAATCAAAATCATAAAATTGGAAAAGAGGAGTATCAACGAATGATTTTGATAGGCGAGAAGCTAGAATTAGATAAAATCCCTGTCTTCCAGATGTTTTGTAAGACATTCAAATAATCTATCCATATCTAACACGTTGTTGGTGGTAGTGATGCGGTATATAATCCTTTTGGCCTTTGGTTTTTTAATAAGCTCTTGCGGTAATGATAGCATCGTGAGGACATCAGCTGATGACGAGATCCAGGCTTGGCTTGACACAATGAATATTACCGCGACTCGAGATAATTCAGGAATCTATTATTATGCTGACAGTTTGAATCCAGCAGGCGTTCAGGCCACAGGTGGTAGTGTTGCTGCAATCTATTACACTTTGAGAGATCCTGCGGGCAACATTATATCCCAACATCAGCGTGCCAATGGCGATTCACTGCTTTGCAAAGTAGGTGCCTCGGCCATTTATCCTTTGGGAGCTGATTTTGGAGTTGGCCTAATGCGAGTTGGAGAGATTTACAATTTTATACTTCCACCGGATCAGGCCTATCAAGACTTAACCTCAGGAGCGATTGATCCTGATTTAATAGCTCACCTTCAAATTACTCTGGCAGCCGTCCACGTCGAATCAGACTTATTTGCTCAGGAATTGATTGATATAGATAATTACGTAACAGCCAACAACCTAAATGATACAATTGCCAATCCAGTTGACAGTGTGGTTTTGTTTCCGGCCTCAGGTATATCATTTAAAAGAATGCGAAGAGGTACTGGTTCTGCACCCTTAAATGGAGATACTATTGTTGTTGATTATACCGGTAGATTCATCGATGATACGGCATTTGGAAGTGATATTGGCTTTCAGTGGATTTACGGCTCTGGAAGCCCGAGGGAACTTCTGGTCGGTTTTGAATTTGCAGTTTCTATGATGCAAACCAATGAACAGGCATTGGTAATGATACCGTCTTCGCAAGGATACAGAGAAAGCGCTTTAGTAATTCCAAACTCAATTGACGGTGATTTAGTGGAAGATGCAATTATACCAGATTATGTCACTCGCATTCCTCCTTACAGTACATTGTTATTTGAAATCACCCGCATTGATTAATGGTTTAATTTTGAGGTAATTTGCTCGCTGCAACCAAACGATATTATTTGATCTTTCTGCTTGCGTTTACATCAACTCAAACGCTTGGCCAGGATATCTATGAACGATATAATATTTACAGAAATCCGGTTAAAGTTTTTCTCAATAAGTTCAGCATTACCGCCACTACGGGATTGGGTATTACCAGCTATTCCCATCAACTGCAAGGTGTCTACTTTTATCAGGATGCAGAAAGTCAATTTATCTTTTCGAATGACATAGAAAATCTTGGAAGTAGTTTTTCAGGATATACCAATTGGCTCAACGACCCACAATTGGGATTTGAAACATCGTTGGAAAATCCGTTCGATTTGCCCTTTGAGTATCTTCCAAATCCAGTGTATAACCCTGCTTTGGGAGATCAAACGTTTTTGGTAGATACAGACACCACAGATTTCGGTTTTAAAGGGGGTTCCAGAGGAATTCCAATTACTCTACAATTACATTACAATTACCAAAAATTTAGATTTGGCTTAGGTTATTCATATGAAATTCATTTTTTAAGAAGACTCAAGCCAACCGCCTTCAGCGATCAAGTGAGAGAGTATCAGCCAAATGTGTCAAAGACGCGATACTCGAGATTATTTGCGACAGCCGGTTACAAGTTCTATTCTTTTTGGAGCTACGACTTTGTTGCAGAGCTACAGGTTGGCAGAATCACCGCAGGAAAACAATTCAACAAGGGCGCAACTTCTCGCGGATTATATACAAACATCGGGGTGAGCATAGAAAACAATTGGTCCGAATATTTCCGAGTGATAGTTAAGCCGAGCGTTGAATTCAAATCGTACACGGTCAATATTCCAGATGGCTCGATAGTAAGGCATAAGTACCCAACGTTTTTCATTCAGGCAGGAATAAGTATCAATATTCCGGATATTCGAAGATCTCCGATGAAAAGTGACCATGTTCAGCCAAAGCATGTTTATACCAATCCGAAAACCGGACAGAGAATGGAGGTTAGGGGTCAACCTATCTGGAAACGGCAGAACCCTAAAGTAGGTGAGAATAATAGGCGCATGTGGCCTAAAATGAAGAAAAGAGTAAAAGACGCCAAGAAGTCAAACAAGTGATTTGAATAATTGATTTTGACGGTGACGATCATGCACTTTATCATCTTCAGGACCAATCCTTTATACGCTACGAAAACTTAAGTTTTGAGGTAAGATAAAGCTACTATTTAAGCTCAATTATTGTTATCTTGCGGCTTGATTTTTGGACAACCCAAATAAGCATAAATGGCAGACGGAGATAACGAAAACTTACCCTCGGCAGAAGGGAATATCATCCCGATAAATATCGAAGAAGAAATGAGAGGCGCATACATTGATTATTCAATGAGCGTAATCATTTCAAGAGCACTTCCAGACGTAAGAGACGGGCTAAAACCCGTGCACAGACGCATTCTATATGGTATGGATGAACTGGGTGTCAACTACAATAAATCCTATAAAAAATGTGCGAGAATTGTCGGAGATGTTTTAGGTAAGTACCACCCACACGGAGATACTGCTGTATACGACACAATGGTGCGTATGGCACAGGATTGGTCAATGCGATATCCATTGGTTGACGGTCAGGGAAACTTCGGTTCTGTTGATGGTGATTCTCCTGCAGCGATGCGATATACCGAAGCACGTCTTCGTAGAATATCTGAAGAACTACTTGCCGATATTCGCAAGAATACGGTAGACTATGTTCCTAACTACGACGATAGCACGGAAGAGCCTAGCGTATTGCCATCTAAGATTCCTAACCTTCTAGTAAATGGAGCCAGTGGAATCGCTGTTGGTATGGCTACCAATATGGCACCACATAACCTTTCGGAGGCCGTTGATGGAGTCATCGCTTACATTGAAAATCGAGAGATCACCATCGAAGAGCTCATGCAACACATCACAGCACCTGACTTCCCGACAGGAGCAACCATTTATGGCTATCAGGGTGTCAGAGCTGCTTTTGAAACGGGAAGAGGAAGAGTCGTGCTTAGAGCAAAAGCTGAGTTTGATACAACAAGCAGTGGACGAGAGCAAATAATCGTTACCGAGATTCCTTATCAGGTGAACAAGGCAAGCATGATCGAAAAGACTGCAGCTTTGATCAACGACAAGAAGATTGAGGGAATTGCTGATATCAGAGATGAATCTGACAAGCAAGGAATGCGAGTGGTATACGACCTTAAAAGAGATGCGATTCCAAACATTGTTCTCAACAATCTGTACAAGCAAACGGCACTACAATCTTCATTCAGTGTAAATAACGTAGCACTTGTAAAAGGAAGACCTAAAACACTGAACCTTAAAGACTTAATTGTTCACTTTGTTGATCATAGACATGAGGTAGTTGTTCGCAGAACAGAATACGAATTAGAGGAGGCAGAGAGAAGAGCACACATCTTAGAAGGATATCTGATTGCACTTGATAATCTGGATGAAGTAATCAATTTGATCAGGTCTTCGAAAGATCCGGATGAAGCAAGAATTGGTTTGATTGACAAATTCAGCCTGTCTGAAATTCAAGCCAAAGCTATCCTGGACATGAGACTACAGCGTCTCACCGGACTGGAAAGAGATAAAATCCAAAAAGAATACGAAGAGATTCAGCTTTTAATCAAAGAATTGAAAGACATTCTTGGGAATGAAGAGCGAAGAATGCAGATCATCAAGGATGAGCTTCTTGAAATCAAAGAACGATACGGAGATGAGCGAAGATCTGTGATTGAGCATAGTGCAGATGAGTTCACTGCTGAAGATATGATTCCGGATGAAGACATGGTAATCACCATATCACATCAGGGTTACATCAAAAGGACACCACTTGTTGAGTACAGAACGCAAGGCAGAGGAGGAGTAGGAAGCAGAGCCGCAACTTCAAAAGATGATGATTTCACGGAGCATTTATTCATTGCATCTGCTCATAATTACCTGTTGATATTTACAGAATTTGGAAAAGTATTTTGGAAGAAGGTTTGGGAATTGCCGGAAGGAAGCAAGGCCTCAAAAGGTCGTCCGATACAGAATGTAATCAACATTGAGTCGGAGGATAAGGTGAGATCCGTTATCAACGTGAAGACGTTGGAAGATCCTGACTACATCAATAATAATTTCCTTGTGATGTGCACGAAGAGAGGTGTAATTAAGAAGACCTCACTTGAAGCATACAGTCGCCCACGTCGAAACGGTATAAACGCGATTACCATACGAGAAGACGATAAATTGTTAGATGTAAATCTTACAGATGGAGATAGTCATATAGTCATTGCATGTAACACAGGACGTGCGATTAACTTCCATGAATCCGATGTAAGGTCGATGGGAAGAATGGCCTCTGGTGTACGCGGAATGAACATTAGTGCCAAGGAATTCATAGTTGGTATGGTTTGTGTTGACTACAAAAACCCACCCAACCTATTAGTAGTATCCGAGAAAGGATACGGTAAACGATCTGACCTGGAAGATTACAGAATCACCAAAAGAGGTGGTAAAGGTGTGAAAACACTGAACGTAACAGACAAAACTGGAGAACTTGTTGGAATAAAGGATGTAATAGATGGAGATGAGTTAATGATCATCAATAAATCCGGAATTGCGATCCGAATGTCAGTAGACAATCTGAGAGTAATGGGAAGAGCAACACAGGGTGTTCGACTCATTAAGCTTAATGGAGACGATGAGATTTCAGCTGTAGAAAAAATTTCTAATATTGGAAATGAAGAAGAAACAGGTGAAGAAAATGCTGAATCTTCAGATCAAAAAGAAAACCAAAAGGATAACGAATAAACTTAGAAACGAAATGAGAACATTTTTAACCCTAATATTAGCGGCTATTTGTGTGGTGGGATACGCTCAAAAAAAGCCGAAAATTAATCAGGCGATTTCAGCTCTTGAAGAAGGTCAATTGTCTGAAGCAAAGTCAATCATAGATGCAGCAATCGTGCATGAAAAGACAAAAGATGATCCCAAAACATGGTATTACAGAGGTCAAATTTATGCCGCTTTAGATACAGCCAATAATGAAGAAGGTGCGCTTGATGAATCATTGAAAGCATTTGACAAAGCACTTGAGCTAGATCCGGAGCAGAAATCTTTCAACTCTGTTGATTTCACCACAGGGCAAGTGACCAACATCGATTCCAAAAAGCAAGGCTACTACGCTTATTATTACAATGAGGCCATTACAGCTTATAACAATGATTCATATGAAGAAGCAGCTGACAATTTTGAAACAGCTTTTTACATCATGCCAACAGATACCAATGCCGTGTTAAACGCAGCTTATGCATCTGCGGCAGGTGGAAATGAAGAACGTGCAGAGGCTAACTTTAAGAAATGCTATGAAGCTGGAATGAAAGACAAGACGGTATTTCTTCAGCTTTACAACTACGCTACCAAAGATGAGCGTCTGGAAGATGGATTGACATACATCAAAGAAGCAAGAAAGATCTATCCAAATGATATTGATCTTGCTAAATATGAGATTAACCTTCTCATTCGACTTGAGCGTACAGACGAAGCAATGACTGAAATCGAGAACTCAATCAAAGAAGAGCCTGATAATGCCGATTTGCTATTCAGCTTAGGCGTACTCAAAGATGAAACAGGAGACAAAGAAGGAGCATGGGAAACTTACAAAAGAGCAATCGAAGTTGATCCGGATCACTTCAATTCATATTTCAATATGGGAGCAATGCTTTTTAACGACACGAATGCATTAGTGAAAGAGCAAGGTGCTTTGAATTATTATCCTGGGAAATCAAATTACAAAGCAGAAGAAAAGAAAAAATACGAAACGCTAAATGCCTCTATTGAGGATAAGCTTACTGAAGCATTACCTATCTGGGAAAAACTTCACTCATTGAAAAGTGAAGACGCTGATGTAATGACAAGCTTGATTTACGTCTACAAGGGATTAGGCAAAATGGACAAGGCAAAAGCAATTCAGTCAAAGCTGGATGCTTTGAACTAATTACCACAAAAATTAATTTAAGCCGATCATTACGATCGGCTTTTTTGTTTCTTATCCATATGATTAAAGAAGTGCTGTCAATACACGGTTTCGAATCCGAACTGATTCACGAAATTGAAGAAATTGGATACCTAAAAAAGGTAAAGGCCGGAGACTTTGTAATTGATTTACGCGTACAAGAAAAAGTAATACCATTTGTATTAGATGGCCTTCTGAAGGTTTATAAGCACAAACCGGATGGAGGTAAAGTTCTACTTTATTATTTAGAAAAAGGGGAGACATGCGCTATGTCAATTGCCTGTTGTATCGACAAAAGATCAGACAATATCCACGTGATAGCGGAAGATGATTCTCAGATATGGATGATTCCAAATACTTACCTGGACAAATGGATGGTAAAATATCCTTCTTTCGATCGCTTCATCTTCAATGTATATCAGCTTCGATTTGACGAACTAATGGATACAATCGACAGCCTGGTATTTTCTAACCTGGAAGAACGTTTATTCAAGTATTTGCTGAATACCAAGCAGGCAACCGGATCATTTGAAATACGCAAAACTCACCAACAAATTGCAGATGAGTTAAGTACGTCCAGAGTAGTTGTGTCCAGACTGCTTAAAAAGCTGGAGTTGGATGACAAAATTTCTCAGCACAGAAATTGTATCGAAATTCTTTAGCCTTTGTCATGTAACAAATGTTACGAATTGCTAGATTGATGCTTCCTACTTTTGCTACACATGAATAGGCTTAAAAATTCACTCCCAATACTGCAATGGATATCGAGCTACAAACAAGAAAACTTGCGTGGCGATCTATTCGCAGGTGTAACCGTAGGTGTCATGCTTATTCCTCAAGGAATGGCGTACGCGCTGATCGCTGGCTTGCCGCCCGTATATGGTCTCTATGCTTCTATCGTTCCGCAGCTGGTATACGCCATTTTAGGTACCTCCAGACAATTATCAGTAGCTCCGGTAGCAATGGATTCGTTGTTGGTAGCCACAGGCGTTTCACTCTTGGCTACTGAGGGCTCAGATGCATATATCACCTTTGCAATTTTACTTGCCTTTTTCATGGGCGCATTCCAGCTGATGCTGGGTCTGTTTAGACTGGGCTTCATTACCAATTTATTATCTAAACCAGTCATCAGCGGATTTACCTCTGCTGCAGCACTTATCATTGGTTTCAATCAACTGAAATACATACTAGGAACTGAAATTGAGAAGAGCAATCGATTTTATGAAGTGATGATAAATGCATTTGAGCAAGTTGATCAGACCCACCTGATAACGCTGCTTATTGGTATTGGTGGAATAGTACTATTGAAAGCCTTCAAGCATATAAATAAGAACCTTCCCGGTGCCCTTTTCATTGTTGTAATTGGCATACTGGCGACCGCTACATTTCAGCTGGATGATCGTGGATTAAGTATCGTTCAGGAAATTCCGGAAGGCCTGCCCGTTTTTCGGATGCCCGATTTCTCTCTCGGACGATTTACAGAAGTTTTACCTCTGGCCTTCACCATTTCAGTCATTGCCTTTATGGAAGCCTATTCAGTGGCAAAAGCAATAGAGTCCAAGAAAAAGGATCATAAAGTCATATCAAACCAAGAGTTAATTGGACTGGGAGCAGCCAATGTTGTAGGTTCATTTTTTCAAGCCTATCCTGTGACCGGTGGGTTTTCCAGATCGGCAGTAAACTACCAGGCAGGAGCTAATACGCCTTTGTCATCAATTGTAAGTGCAGTTTTGGTTGGACTGACATTGCTTTTTCTAACGCCACTTTTCTATTATTTGCCACATGCGATACTTGCTTCCATTATCATGGTTGCTGTAAGTGGTCTTTTCGACTTATCCTATATGAAGCTACTGTGGCGTAATAACCGAAAGGAGTTTTTGGTATTGTTGCTTACATTCCTCACCACCCTTAATGTAGGTATGGTCACCGGTATAGTGACAGGTATTGTGTTGTCGATATTGCTTTTCTTGTACAGAGCGGCCTATCCACACATTGCGCGATTAGGACAGATCAAGGGCCATCATGAATTTAGAAATATTACCCGCTTTGACGATTTGGAAACCTGGCCTGAGCTGGCTATCCTTAGAATAGATGCACCACTTAGCTTCATTAATATTCAAGGAATACGCGAATACATATTAAACCTGCTCAACGCGGATCAGACCATTAAAGAAATTATAATAGATTGCGGCCCTGTGAGCCATCTGGACGCAACAGCATCCGATGGTCTCCACGATCTGCTGAACGAACTGAACCAGAAAGGAGTAAGGTTAGTTTTGTGTGATATTATTGGACCCGTACGAGATACGATGAAGCAAACAGGTTTGACCAAAATCATAGGAAAAAAGAACTTATTTCTGAGCCTGACTGATGCTGTAGAAAATGCCCTGACCAATACCAAGGAGCCACACAAAAAGGTTACGCTTCAGACAAATGTGAAAACGTAACAAATGTTACAAACTGCCAAATGAAAGCACCGTACTTTTGTAATTGAATTTGAACGAGACTTATGAAAATTGAACAGATATATACCGGATGCCTTGCACAAGGCGCATATTTTATAGAGAGTGATGGAGAAGCAGCTATCATTGATCCTCTGCGAGAATCGGAACCTTATTTGAAAAAAGCCGACAAAGAGAATGCCACGATAAAATATATTTTTGAAACGCACTTCCATGCCGATTTTGTTTCAGGTCATGTTGATTTGGCTAAAAAGTCAGGAGGGAAGGTAGTCTATGGTCCGGGAGCTAAAGCCGAGTATGATTTTCATGAAGCAAATGATGGAGAGGTCTTTGAGCTAGGCAAAGTCAAAATCAAAGCACTGCACACACCAGGCCATACTTTAGAAAGCACTACTTATTTGCTTATTGATGAAGAAGGTAAAGAACATGCTATATTTAGCGGAGACACACTCTTTATCGGTGATGTTGGTAGACCGGACTTAGCACAAAAAGGATCAATGACACAAGATGATCTGGCAGGAATGCTCTACGAAAGTCTTCGTTCAAAAATTATGACCTTGCCTGATGATGTGATCGTATATCCGGCACATGGTGCAGGATCTGCCTGTGGGAAAAATATGAGCAAGGAGACATTTGACATGCTGGGCAATCAGAAGAAAACCAATTACGCGCTGCGCGCTGATATGACCAAAGAAGAGTTTGTAAAAGAGGTAACCGATGGTTTGTTGCCTCCACCTCAATATTTTGCTCAAAATGTGGCTATGAATAAATCGGCAGCTATAGGACTCGATGCAGTGCTTGAAAAAGGCAATGTCGCGCTCGACGTAGAAACTTTTGAAGCCATGGCCAATCATGAAGGGGCTTTGGTATTGGATACACGTCATCAAAGAGAATTCATCAAAGAGCACATTCCCAATTCAATCTTTATTGGATTAGATGGAAATTTCGCACCGTGGGTTGGCGCACTAATTACAGATCTTCAACAACCCATTGTATTCATTGCTGATGAAGGAAGAGAAGAGGAAGTAGTGACGAGATTGTCCAGAGTGGGTTATGATAATACCCTGGGATATCTAAAAGGAGGGATGTCTGCCTGGAAAGATGCCGGTAAAGAAGTACAAGACATGGAATCCATTGCAGCCGATGAGTTTGCAAAAAGGTATGCAGCCGGCAATATTCACGTCATGGATGTACGGAAACCGGGAGAGTTTGAAGCTGAACATGTAGAAGATGCTGAAAGCCTGCCACTGGATTATATTAGCGAGCAGATGGACAAAATAGATCCGGATAAGACTTATCATATTCACTGTGCCGGAGGCTACAGATCAGTCATTGCGGCTTCAATCTTAAAATCAAGAGGATTTCACAAGGTCATTGATGTAGCCGGAGGTTACAAAGACATTAAAGCAACTGACATTCCAGTCACCAATTATGTCTGCCCAACAACCCAGAAGTAAAAGACAACAGGGAAACAACTAAGCAAATCATTCGATGAATTATTTAAGCCAACCATGGCCATGGTATGTGGCAGGGCCACTTATTGCCTTTATTATGTTAAGTCTGCTATTAGTAGGCAATCGATTCGGACTAAGTAGTAATCTTAGAAGTATGTGTGCCATTATGGGTGCCGGCAAGCATTGTGATTTCTTTGCATTCGATTGGAAATCGCAGCAATGGAACCTTGTTTTCATCATTGGGTTGCTATTTGGTGGATGGATCAGTCGATCGTATTTGTGCGCAGGTACTGAAATCCATTTAAATGAGGAAACACTATTAGCACTCCAAAACATGGGGCTAGCAGCCCCAGGCAACAATTTGGTTCCGGTAGAAATTTTCAAATGGGAAAACCTACTGACAATCAGAGGGTTAATAGCGATTGTTTTAGGTGGTTTTTTGATCGGATTTGGGGCAAGATATGCAGGTGGATGTACTTCAGGTCATGCGATTAGTGGTCTTAGTGACCTGCAACTGCCATCGCTTATTGCGGTAGTCGGTTTCTTCATTGGAGGGCTAACCGTGACCTACTTGGTCTTACCATACATTCTCAATTTGTAGCAAAATGAAATACATAAAATACTTAGTACTTGGTATCGTCTTTGGAATTGTTTTGACAAAAGCTGAGGTGATTTCCTGGTATCGCATTTACGAAATGTTCAGATTTCAATCTTTTCATATGTATGGTGTGTTGGGATCTGCAGTGATCTTGGGAATAATTATCACACAAACGATTCGCAGGCTAAACCTTAAATCCATCTATGGTGAGCCGATCAATATTTCACCGAAGGATAGAAGTATCTCCAGGTATCTGTTTGGTGGGTTTCTATTTGGACTTGGCTGGGCGCTTACCGGTGCATGTCCGGGGCCACTATTTACACTTGTAGGCAATGGTGAATCTGTTTTCCTGGTAACCATCGGCGCGGCAATACTTGGGACCTATGTATATGGAAGGATAAAACATAAACTCCCGCATTAAACATCATGCAAGTGGAAGTTGCACATAGAAACTTGTGCCATGCTCAAGCTTGCTTTTACACCAGATTCTGCCGCTCATGGCATCCACATATTTCTTTGCTATGGATAAGCCCAAGCCGGTAGAATGTTCATTGGCCGTAGGAGTGGAGCTCAACTTTTGATACATCTGAAAGAGCTTGCTTTGTTCTTTGTCAGGAATCCCAGGACCTTCATCTTTGACTTCCACGCGCGCGATTTTCACAAAAGACCTAAGTGACACGTAGATGTTCTTTTTAAATGGAGAATACTTGATTGCATTTGAAAGAATATTTTCCATAACCTGATATAAGTACGTCTGATCGCCTTGAACAATTACATCTTTTTCAATATTCAAATGGATTTTAATGTCTTTTTTAATTGCTTGATTTTCAATACTTTCAAGTAGGGTGTTTAAAGTATTTGAAAAGTTGACAGGAACCAGTTTAAGGTTCGTAAGCCCTTTCTCAATGGTCTCAACATCCAGTATCTTAGTGATCATCTCTGAAAGTCGCTTGGCACTGCCTTCTACGATTTCAAGTGGTACCTTATTTTTCTCATCACTCTCGATTAATTCAATGGCATTTATGATGTTGGATAAGGGATTTTTAAGGTCGTGAGCCACGATATTAATAAGGTCATTTTTCTCGCTGTTGAGTGCGCTTAGCTTCTTGTTTTTATTGTCTATGAGCTCATTTTGATAGGTTATTTGTTCATTCACATCCGTGAGGTAATATCCAAGTCGCTTTTGCTTGCGATAATAGCGATATATCAATCCGGCGAATAGGATGGTGAGCACGGTAAAAGCAACAAAAAAGTTTGTTTGAATGGTTTTTCGCTCCAGGGCAAGTGTTTGAGCCTGCAGTTCAGAGCGGATTTGCTCGTCTTTCATTTTTGCAAACATTCCCTGAATGCTCAGCAGGTTATTGTCCTTTGTTTGCTGATATTGTAATTCCCGATAGATCCTCTGATAGTAGTTTAGACTATCAAAATCTCGCTGATCACCGAAGTAGGTCATCAACAACTGGTAGCTATCCACAATCAGGTCTTTTAATCCCAAATGATGGGATATTGCCAGGCTTTTTCGGATAAAATAGTAAGCTGAATCGGGTTGATTATTGAGTTTCAATTTGCTCATATCCAGGTAGAGTTCGGCCAGATAGGTCTCATCTTCCAGCTCAGTAAACAGGTCCAGCGCCAGAGCCAGATGTGATCTGGCATATTCTGGAAAATCGGATGAGACATAGAGTTTTCCCATGCCTTGATTTGCATAAGCCGCATATCGTTTGTCACCAATTTCATTGCTTATATTGATAATGGTTGTGTAGAGTTGTTGGGCCTGGTCAAGCTCATTTTGGGCTAGCTTGGAACGTGCAAGGGCATTTAGAGAGAGTAGGTGACGCGAACTGTTAGGGTTGAGACTGGTGATTTCTACAGCCATATTCGCATACTGTGCAGCACTGTCGTATTCATCCAGATCATAATAAACCTCCGAGATATTAGCCAAAATAACCGGGGAACTTTGGTAATCAATCAGCGGACGTACGATGATATAGGCTCGATAGTAATAGTTTAGTGCCTCTACATAATTTCCAAGTGTTTGCTCAGTCACACCGAGATTGTTTAAAGATGAGGCAATGAGTACAGAATCCTGAAGCTGCTGAGCGATTTGCAAAGCTTTAAGCTTGAAATATTTGCCGGAATCAATTTGGCTCATGTAATTGTATAGGCCGCCGTATATTCTATAGGATGTAGAAAGCAGCTGTTGATTTTCTAACTTTTCAGAAAGGCGAATTGCTTCGCGACCGAAAGGAACTACTGACATGGGGTTGGTGGTCCAGGCAGCTTTGATTATTTCATGGAGCAGCGTAATTCGATCTTCATCATGGGTTTGAGGAAGTAGGGTTAGCAAACTATCAAGTCTGCTCATCTGTGAAAATGCACTCAACGTAAGCAGTTGAAATACAATGATGGTAATCGTTCTCTTCATGCACACTCAGGCGAGACTCTATTAAAGATAGGCCAATTGTATTGGTGTAGGAAATAATAGCTAACGGGATATAAGGTATCAGTAGGCCATATATAGAATATACCTATTTAACATAATATAAATTATATAACAAAGCTGTAAATTATTACTACTGTGTTATGTTGACGGAATTTAGAATATCAGAATTTGGAAAATAGAATCCCGGAATTTTAATTGCTTTGTTTATGGTCAACTTAAAATATATCAATCACATTGACCGTTAATTGGTACCTGTGATATTGCACCATCTATGCAATCAACCCTGTAACAGATCCTGTTTCGCAATCACTTGAAAATCAATCTGCAAGGTTTGGCAATAAGGCTAAGTTTGTTCTGACTCTTTACAAACAAAGGCAACAGGATGTAACCTTTTTACATATAAAACCTGTACTCAGGTTTAATGACGGTGATATCACTTGGCAATTCAGAAAGTACTTCACCCACTTTTTTGGAGAAAGCAATAGTAATTGGCATACCGCATGAAAAACTTGATGTATTCCAATTCATTTTGGTTAGTGCCATAATTTCGCTTAGCATCTTATCCCATGGACTATCGCCAACGAACTCGATTATATCGAGTGGTTTTGCAGTTCTTGGCCCATTGTAGGTATTATGATATGAAACATAACCCGTAGTGTACAACAAAAAGTTTGAATCAGAGAGCTTTAAGTATGTACCCCTCAACGGAGGATATTTCCCTGGGCGGAAAAAATTAATTTTCCTACCCCCAAATGCTACGAAATCTTTTTGTGGAATTTCAGCACATGCTTCGCTAAAACCTTCTAGTTCTTCTTCCCAATATTTTGATGTTTTATGTACGACAATTCTTGATGGGAGGCTTCCATTATTCTGCTGCTTATACATCTGAATTACTTGTTCAAGAATTTCCCGCGCCCCTTCTTTATCTAAATGTGGGGATTTGCTTTTAGATTCATCCCAATCAAAGGTTTTTCCTCTCAACACATAGCCATCTCCAGCTGAAGTAAACGATTGAGCCATACTACTATGCATTTTACTTTTTTTGTCATGTATGTCCTTATAGAAAGATATGCCTATGAAGCACACACTAGAATCAACATGTTTTAATCTCCATGGAGTTCCTCCAGCTTTGTAATACAGGGCAGTTGTAAAGTTCCATGCCTTTGTTGCAATGTCTTGAGAGGATAATTCTCTTTTGGTTGTTTTTGATGGATCTAAGTTCAGAGTTCTAGGCCAAACTATCTGAGTGGGAATGCCATACCGCATAGCCTCAGCTTTAATACCCCGTCTTAAGTTTTTATGAGCATAAATTTTTTCTTCAAATTTGCTAAGGGGATTCATGTCATCGAACAAAAAAGTCTGGCCTGTTTTAGCAATCTTGAGATTCTTTTTTTCAGATTTGTTGAGCTTAACCCTTTCTTCTTTTCCATCAACTCCTATTCTTACAGTACACAGATCTATGATTTGTTGAGGTATACAGACAAGGACAACATGTGGGTTTGGTTCCCGCTGAGATAAAACGCCAATGGCTTCAACATACAGTTTAACAATCTTATTCAATCGTTCATTATAATTGCCTTTCAAGCCATCATTTAATTGATTATCATCTAATGTCTCATACCATGTTTCTCCAAAGACAAGGCTACATTGATATGGGCTTTCATTATTTACTCCGGGGAAATGAGGGTTTGAGTATGGATTCGTTCCTTCATTAGTTAGCATACCTTGACAAGCCTCAAGCCATCGAAAACTGTCTGAAATCATATCACTTGGTCCAACAACTCCAACAATCATATTCCCTAATGTTGGTACTTCTATTCCATCCGGAGTGTAAGGTCCGTAGATACTGAGACCTGTCTTCGGATCTATATGGACATGGTTCCCTCCAAAATTGATAAGTGGTTCTTTAATCAAGCCACTCTCAAATTTCACACCTGTATACTTCTTTTTCTTACGCCTTTTTTCCATCACTCTTCAGTATCTAAATCATTATCGTCTTCCCCCTCAAGATCATACTCCTCGTAGTCATATTCTTCCTCAAAACTCTCGCTGTGCATAACCTCGTAATCGTCTTCTTCAATAGTCCTTTCAATAACATCATCTAAGGTTTCTGGAGCTTCCGTTTCCAGAGCTTTGATGTGATCTGAAGGAATGCCGAAATCCATATCACAAAAAGCTGGGCGGGAATCAATTTTTAAAAGTTGATCCCCAGCATAGATTTCTATCAGTTTCTTTCCCCTACTTAGAATGGCAGACCAAAACTTGTTATGTCGTAAAACACTTTCGTTTCTTTCTGCATTAGTCCAGCGATTTATAGTTCTAGCGACATCTTTACCACCTGCAGGGTTAGAACCATCAGTTGTTAAAACCCACGTTGGATTTACGAGGAGATAGAATTTTTTCCCTAATTGTAATAGCTTAAGAAATGCTCCCTGATGAAGCCAAGAAATCACAATTTCGTTCTTAGTAATTGGTTTGGCCACCGTTCGTGGTACATTGTTTTTGAAAGACTTATATCTAACTACATTAGGTTGACCATCCTTAGAGGGGAAAAAATATCTAGCATACTTCGCTCGATCAACAATGAGGCCACACCTATATACATGCCTTGAAAGAGCCATATTTAAAAGGGATACAATGATATTGTAGTACTCATCATTCCCAAGCAGATCTCCTATTTTATCTACTGTTACTGTTCCCTGATCCACTATTTCACTGAGCGAATTTTTCGGATCGTTCAAATCATAAAACGTGAATATTTGATCTTCATGGCACCTGAAGATTGGCGTATAAATTTTTTCATATCCTCTGTCTATTTGAATTTGATGAAGGAATTCCTTTATCTCACTTTTGGTAGGAAGCTTTCTTTCACCATTTTTCTTCAATGAAATTAGGGAATCGGAATAGGTGCCTATAAAAATCTTCTGAGGTAGACTAATTACTGGAAATAGGTTGCTTCTTAGACGTTCTTTAGTAGCTTCTGGATACCCTTGGGGAATCGCTCTTTCTGCAACTAAAGTAGTTTTGTCAATGGTTCCATTGGAATTGATAACCTGTCCATTTTTCCTAGTTGGTCTGGATAGTGTATTTCCAGATAAAATATTAACTATTTTCTCAACCCCTTTAGCATAGTTCTGCTTCCGTAGATCTATATAGCGCAGGTGCATTAAGAGCGGGGGTATATAAGGACAATCTTCTATCAGCAACGGCAATATTCGTTTCCCCCTATTATCAGGATCAGCATGTAGAGCTGAATGCCATTCTGCATCTGTCCATCCGCTACCATTTTCGCTGAAATAATCGGGGCTCATGAGAATAGCAAAAAAACGACTGCTTTCCAGTCCAGAATTAACCAATCCGACAATGCTTTGGCCTATTTCAATTTCTGCTTCATCAAACCAGGTAAGTAGTTTCCTTGACTTAAAATCATGTGATTCTATATCAGCGGCAAGTGTTCGAGCAATTGCTTTATTTGCTGAACTATGTGAAAGAAACACATCCCTTTGGTCATTCATTGGTCATCTTCAAAATTTATTGTGCCTTGTAATTGCCTCCTATTTTTAAAGTATTTCATTTTAGCCTCTATCAATTGTAGAATTTCTTCAGGTTGCTCAATGCCCATCATCTCCCGAGCTATTTTATCGGAAATGAACTCATTTAAAAGTTCCCGCTTCTCAATTTGAAATAACTCCGCTAGCCGATCAATGAGGGTTTCATTTGCATATCTTTCACTTCTTTCAATTTTGCTCAAAGTTGAAGGGTCGATGTCAGCAAATGCTGCAACTTTCCTGATGGGAAGCTGTCTTCCAACTCTAAGATTCCTAATCCGTTCACCGAATGTTGAAGTATTTTGCATTGAATTTATATTTCAGGACAATTAATGTCCAAAATACATCAAAATTTTTACTTTAGAAACATGGGATGTTGGAAATGATAAGAAAAATTGACTAGGTGAATCTCGCAGCTTGATGCAAAAGTCCTACCGAAGGAAAGATGGAAATTCAGTTTAATAAAGAGTATTTGTGTAATCAGATTGCCAATATTCCTTAGAATCAATGTCCATTATCGTCAATCTTCCTCCAGAATGACCTGCACCAGTATTCATATTCCAAACATTGAAAATATTCATTGGCTCTTCATGATGCATATTTAAAATATGTGGCTTTCTATAAGGCATTGCGTTTTAATAAGATCGTATTCAGGACCTTTAGGTAGAGTAAACCCACCGTGAACAAAGATTCTGTTTTTGCTATCAATGTAATAGTTGCTTTGGATCTCTCTGAAAATTTTTTTGTGTATATCAAGGTAGACTTTCTCTATTTTATAAGAGTCGATTGTATACTGCCCTCCATTAACTAACCATGAAGAATCTTCTATTCCCGTAGCAAACCATTTGTTTGTCTAATCATCCTGATTTCTTCTGATGGCAATGAGTTTATCTAATGCTTGTAGCTTTTCAACAACCTTGGCAGTATCAGGCATCCCATCCTATCTGAAACATCCCCGAGTTGAATAAGTGTGTCACACTCTGAATTGAATTCACTTCTCTCAATGAATTGATCAAAAGCGCAAATATTGCCTTGAATATCACCCATTACAAATACTTTATCAGGCATTATCTAAAATCTGTTGATTAAGCAAGTGGATTCATCTGGATTAGTCTTACTTATGCGCCATAATTCAATGCCACACACGAATGAATCGGCCTGATTTTCAAAAGTTTGGATCGCATAGAAGAATGGCTCCTTTCCCACCCTATTCATCTTCATGAAGACGTCCAATTGATTTTCTTCTTACTGATCCAGATATAGCTAGCTCACAGCTTTACGCTCAAGCTAAGGGGTTCATTATTTGTATACTTTGAACTCTCCTACTTTACTATTTACATAGTAATTTGCCTATAATTTTATCGTAGCAGCAGAATCAAATCTACTTTTCTCATTAGCTTCTACATACCCAAGTTGATTTGTGTGAACCATTGTATTTTGTATTCTAAAAGATTCATGATTAATATGTGTGTGTCCTGATATCCAATGATCTATATTATATGAATACATTAACGGTACCATATTTACATGAAAAGCATCTGTTAAGTCATGAACAAACGTAGGATAATTCTTAATGTAATGTTTGTTGTAAGGAACATGATGTGTAGCAACTATTGTCTTTCCTGTAAATTCATTTAACAACTCGTCTTGCAGGAACTCTTTACAACGAATGTGACATTCATTATATTGGTTTGTAGTGAGTTTCTCACTCTTATCTTCATAATACCTGCTCACATGAAAATCAGACATTAGCTGCTCAGTAAGCCATTGCTTTTTCTCGGGTATTCTAGAGAAAAGTGTACTCATCAATATTCGAATATCATCTAGAACAATGGCTTTGTTATTATAATATGTGACATTGTCTCTCACCTTAAACTCAAAATCCGGAAAGGTTTTCTCGATAGGAAAGCAAAAGTTATAAAACTCATGATTTCCCGGAATCATTAGAACTTGAACATACGTCTCGGATAGCTGATCCAATACTTTGTTCCCTAGATATGAGTCATTAAGGTAAGTTATGTCACCTACCAGGATTAATATGTCTGCTGACTTCCTCAACGGGTTTTCTAGCAAATATTGAGTATTTGCATCCATTTCCAAGTGTAAATCGGAAGCATATTGAACATTCATTAGATGCCATTTTTTCGCTCTCTGTCTGAAAATCTAATACAGTAGGGATCATAATAGTTAAGACTTCCATCCATGTGCTCTACAAGAGCTAAGGTTATACTATAATTATCAGATACGTTTGATACAAATTGGTGGAAATAACCATTTAGAATTCTACCGTTACAATTGACTATAACCGGTCGCATATTATTACTAAAGTCATTCATCTTTTAGTCCATCATGTGAATCATTAGCTATTTGATCTTGAAATTTTTCTTTCCAATCACTCAATATGTTATTAATCAAATCAGATAATGGAATATCGTACTTGTAAGAGGTTCCCTTCAAAAAGTAATGAAGATCATGATCGACATTAACTGTTCTATATTTTCTTTTCTGTCCGGTTGGTCTGACACATAAAAAGTCTCTCAGCTTCATTCAGTTTAAAAATTCTTAAAAGCGCCCAATATATAAAAACTAAATTACATCTTGCCCTTTAGGCTATGGTGTAAAGGCAGCATAAGAATGAATTTGCTCTGTGTGACGGACGAGCAAATAATAAAGGGATTTGGTAAAGTTTTAAAGGAGCTTAGAGAAGCTAAAGGTTTATCTCAAGAGGCATTGGCACATGCCATTAAATCTCACGCTACTCATATTTCGAGGTTGGAGAACGGTCATAAGCAGCCAACGCTTACGACACTTTTTAAGATTGCTGATAAATTGAATGTAGATCCTGAAAAACTTATTTCCATGACAAGAGCTAAGTAAGTAATTCTTAGTTCTTAACAATCCTCTAATCCACATTTCTCATCCTGCCCTTCAAACTCAATAGTGATGTGATCAATGGATTCATCTTTCAGTTTTGACCGGACTGTTTCTTTGAGCTCTGCTTGTTCAGATAGTTTGTAGTCTTTGTCTAGTCGTAGGTGAATTGTGAGAATATTATATTCCCCATCCATTGATCAGGCATGACAATCATGCACATCAGCCACTTCAGACATGGTCCTTAGTTTTTCTCTAATCTCCTTAATGGATACTTCTTCAGGTATGCCTTGAAGAATAACTAACAAACTCTTTTTGAGATTTCTGTAAACGTTGTAAAGCACAAATATTGAAATGAGCACAGAAAGTAATGGGTCAATAAAAGGTGCATCCATATACATCATAATAATACTGCCGATGAGCACAGCTATCCATCCCAAAACATCCTCTAATAAATGGAGTGACACGACTTTTTCATTGAGTGATTCCCCTTTTCGAAGTTTGAGTACCACTGCTCCATTCACTACTATTCCCAGAATAGCGAGATAGAGCATTCCCTGAACGTTTGTTTCCTCGGGGTTGAACAGTTGTGGAATTGCTTTAGTAAGAATAAAGATTGATCCTGCTACCAAAACGATAGAGTTAATGATGGTGCCCAACAATGAAAATCGTTTGTATCCGTAGGAGAATTTTTTGGTTCTTCCTTTCTTAGCCAGTTTTTGAAAATACCAAGAGAGACCCAAACTCAGGCTGTCTCCCAAGTCGTGCAACGCATCAGAAAGGATGGCTAAGCTATTGGTATATAGTCCTCCAATGACCTCAATGATGGTAAATGCCAGATTGAGAAAGAAGGCAACTTTTACATTGCCTTCTGAATGATTGTGTGAATGATCGTGATTATGTCCCATAAACTTTACGATTCTTTTAAATTAATGTCCATGACCACCTTCTTCCTCGGTGTTTTTAGCTTTTGCCAGCACAGTGAATGCTCCCTTTGTAACCAACTCGATGGGGGCAATATTGATGGATGAATCGATCAATGTTATCTGAGTAAAACCATCTTCACTAAACCCTTTGTTTACTTCAACCATTTCAAAATCGAACATCGTTTCTCCATTTTCCATTCTCTTATTGCTAAGTGCAAAGAGGTAATGCTTGCCTCCGAATCTTACGATTGATTCCTCGGGAACAGCCCATGTTTCATTGCTGCCTGTTTCTATTTTGGCCGACACATACATGCCAGGCATCAAATCATCGTCCTTTTCTTTCAAATGACCATGTACGGTGACTGACCGATCCTCACGAACACCACTTCCCACCAGAAACACCTCTGCTTCTCGCCATTGATTGGGAGTATTGGCTAATGCAAAACGAATTCTTTGGCCCTCCTTGATCAGAGGAATATCGTTCTCATAAACTGTCAGTTCTACATGCAAGTCTTCAGTGCTAGTCAGATCCATAATTACATCCTGAGGGTTGATGTATTTGCCCACATTGGTGTAAACCTCCCTCACCTGACCAGTCACTGGCGCATAAATACTGACATAAGAAATCACCTTCCCTTCGCTTATTTTGGAGGGATTAAATCCTATCATTTTAAGCCTTGCTTCCATGGCGTTTATTCTAGCTTCATTGGCGAAATAGGCGCTCTTGGCTTGTTGAAAGTTTTTCCCGGAGGCGACCTTCTCGTCGTACAGCTTCTGTTGTCTTTCAAATTCAGCTTTCAGATATTCCTGATTTGCCAGACCTTCCAGGTAATCCTGCTGAAACTGGATGAAATCAGGATTTTCAATGGTCACCAATAGTTGGCCTTTTTTCACTGAAGTTCCCGGAAGCATATCCGTGTATTTCACAAAACCTCCATAAGGCATGTTGATTGAGATATTGCTTTGCGGAGGCACATCAATGATTCCACTCACTCGCAGCTCCGAACCCATGACACGCTTTTCAATTGCTCCAATCTGAATATTAGCCTGTTCAAACTGAGCTTGCGTTAGCTCAATGCTACTTTCATCCTCGTGATGCTCTTCAGGTTGATCTACTGTTTTTGAACTGCATGAAACTACGATCATGCTCAATATGCTGATCGAAAATATGCTGATGATATATTGATATATAGTGTTCATTGTCTTTGTATTTATTGAATTCCGGAAATGAATTCGATTTGAATAATGGTCTGATTGTATTGATTGAGAATGTCCAGATAATTGAATCGTACGTCCAATGATCTGCTAAGCCCCTGGGTGTACTCCACATAACCTATGTCTCCACTTTGAAATCCTGCTTGCGCTTGCTTTAGAATAAGTGAAGCTTGCGGTAGAGCTGTTGATCTGTAATAACCCAGGCTATTTTGAAATTTGTAGTATTGCTGAAGTAGCGCTTGTAATTGTCCTTCCAGTTCGTTGTTGACTGACTGCACAAGCGCCTCGCTTTCCCGCTTCTTTAATTCGATTGTCTTTATAGATGCAGCTTGCGATTTTGCCCCAAAAATAGGGATGGCGATACCTACCTGAAATCCCGTAAATCGGTCACTGGATGTATAATTGACCGGATTGCCATTGATATCCTGATTAGGACCAATGAGGGACTGATTAAAATAACCAATCATCAGATCCGGCATCAACTTCGATTTTTCAACGGATTTTTCTCTTTCTGCCACCTCAATTTGTTGCCTAAACCAGGCCAATGTAGGGTTGCTATCAACATTGGCGTCACCAATTAAGCCAGCTACATCCCTTTCAACCAGGCTATCTGCTGCCAGATCAATCAGCTCGTCTGTATTCAGTAAGGTTTTTAAGGCTGTCTGATAAATCTCAATATCCGCCTTGTTTTGCTCCATCATCACTTTGATTTCTGCCACCTGAGATTCGGCAGTTGCCTTTTCAAGAAGGTTCGTTTCACCCGTCTCATACCTAAGATTTGCTGCTCGCGAAAAACTACGATAGATACTATCCTGTTCAATTAGTAGCTTTCTCTTGTTTTTCTCCATAAGCAACCTATACCAGGTCGATTTTACCTGCTGAACCAATTCATTTCTGGTCATAGCTTCCCTCCATTCACTAGATTCAACTTTTGCATTGGCCAACTTGCTCTGGTTGGCGTAAACTGTGGGGAATGCTATCGACTGACTCACGTTGAATTGATTGTCATTATCAAAAACACTGTTGTATTGCCCATGCGTCAGGTTAAAATCAGTTTTCGGGAGATTCCAGCTGGCTCCTTTCAGTGTCTTTTCCTGTTGCGTTCTTAAGTCAGCAGCACGAAGGCTTGGATTGTTCTTGATGGCAGTCTCAATGGATTCCTCAAGTGTGTATGACTGCCTTTCTTGGGCTTGCACTCCATTCACTTGAAACATAAGCGCTCCCACCAACAAGATTGGTAATACAGCACCTGGTTTAACTCTCACTCCCTTCTCAAAATAGTAGTATAGGATAGGGAGTACAATCAATGTTAAAAATGTTGCTGTGATTAACCCTCCAATCACAACAGTAGCCAGAGGCCTTTGAACCTCGGCTCCACCGGATTGTGATAGCGCCATGGGCAAAAAACCAAGTGAGGCCACAGAAGCAGTCATAATCACAGGTCGCAATCGGGTTTTTGTTCCCTGGTAGATGCGATCAAATATATCTGTCACTCCTTCTTGCTTTAGGTGGTTGAATTCTGCGATAAGCACAATGCCATTAAGGACAGCAACCCCAAACAGGGCAATAAACCCAACCCCGGCAGAAATACTAAAGGGCATGCCTCTTAAATAAAGCGCCAAAATTCCACCAATGGCTGACAAGGGAATTGCGGTGAAAATCAGAACACCCTGCTTTACCGATTTGAATGTAAAATAGAGCAATACAAAGATGAGCAGAAGCGCTAATGGAACGGCTACAGCGAGTCTTTGTCGGGCTTCTATCAGATTTTCAAATTGACCTCCATAGGCAATGGAATAACCGGGAGCAAAGACCACAGACGCTTCAATTTTTTGCTTAAGCTCAGTAACCACACTTTCAACATCCTTATTTCGAACATTGAAGGCAACCAGGATTCTACGGCGAGTATCATCCCGCTGAATCTGGTAAGGCCCGTCCTTGATCTCCACGTTGGCCACCTGATAAAGAGGTATCTGGTGTCCATCTTTACGCGAGATGTAAAGGTTTCTAACTGATTCCACATCATTACGATTGGCCTTCTCCAGTCTCACTACCAGATCGAATCGTCGTTCATTTTCATAGACCAGACCAGCGGAAGCTCCAGCAAATGCCGCCTGCACAGATCGATTCACATCCAGAATACTCAGGCCGTATTTAGCCAACTGATCACGCTTATAGGTAATGACTATCTGAGGAATTCCAGTTACTTCTTCAATGTACAAATCCACCGCACCTTCAACCCCTGATGCAATGTTCCCAATTTGATCTGCGTATTCAGACAGATCGTTTAGGTTTTCACCATAAATTTTCACAGCTACATCCTGCCGAACACCAGTCATGAGCTCGTTAAATCGCATTTGAATGGGCTGTTGAAATCCGAAGGTTACACCTGGAATGATTTCGAGTGCTTCTGCCATTTTGTTGGCCAACTCCTCACGGTTAGAAGCACTAACCCACTCTTGCTTGTTCTTTAGAATGATCATGAGGTCTGCTGCTTCAATGGGCATTGGATCAGTGGGTATCTCTCCTGCTCCTATCTTGGAAACAACCTGCTCTACCTCCGGAAATTGATCCAGAAGTATTTTCTCTGCTTGGGTAGTCGCTTTAATAGTATTCTCCAATGAACTCCCTGTCATCACGCGCGTCTCCACAGCAAAGTCTCCCTCTTCCAGTGTGGGAATAAATTCACCTCCCATACTTGAAAAAAGCCACATGGCGCCTACAAACAAGCCTGCAGTCAGTCCAAGCAAAGGCAACCTTTTATGCATTGCCCAACGAATAGAAGGATCGTACAATCGATGAAAGAAGTTCATGATTCTGTCGGAGATGTTCTTTTTGTATTCTGTTTTCTTGCTGAGAAAAAGTGCAGACATCATCGGAACATAGGTTAATGACAGAATGAATGCACCAAGAATGGCGAAACTCACTGTTTGTGCCATGGGCCTGAACATTTTCCCTTCTGTACCCACTAGTGCCAGAATCGGCAGATAAACGATAAGAATAATGATCTCACCAAAGGCTGCTGAGTTTCGAATCTTGCTGGCTGATTTATAGACCTCCATATCCATTTCGTCCTGTGATAATTTCCTCCCCAGCTTAAGCAACCCAAGATGGTGCAAGGTGGCTTCTACGATGATTACAGCCCCATCCACTATCAGGCCAAAATCTATAGCCCCCAGACTCATAAGGTTGCCAGAAACTCCAAAGAAATTCATCATTCCAAAGGCGAAAATGAGTGCCAATGGAATAACGGAAGCCACGATCAATCCTGCACGGAAATTGCCTAGTAGCAACAGCAAAACGAAGATGACAATCAATGCTCCTTCGGCCAGATTTTTAGTCACGGTTCCTATCGCGGTATCTACGAGCTTAGTTCGATCCAGAAAGGGTTCGATTGTCACCCCTTCAGGCAAAGTCTTACGGATTTGTTCGATCTTTCCCTTTACATTTTCAATGACTTCTGCAGAGTTTTCTCCCTTGAGCATCATGACAATTGCGCTGACTACTTCGCCTTCTCCATTCCGAGTAGTTGCACCATAGCGCACGGCATTCCCCAATTGCACTTTAGCCACATCTTTAATCAGAACAGGAATACCGCTCTCATTTGTTCGAATATTGATCTTCCTGATATCATCAAGATTACCGACAAGGCCTTCTGTTCGAATGAAGTAGGCATTCAGATTCTTTTCAATATAAGCGCCACCGGTATTTTGATTGTTTTCTTGAAGGGCCTGAAATATATCAGCGATGGAAACATTCATGGCCTTTAACCGATCTGGCCTGATCGCTATTTCGAACTGTTTTAGATACCCTCCAAAACTGCTCACGTCTGCTACTCCAGGAGTACCCAGTAGTTGTCTCCTTACTATCCAATCCTGTATCGTTCTTAACTCACGCGCATCATACTTCTCCTCATAACCAGGAGATGTACCAACCACATACTGATAGATTTCTCCTAAACCAGTGGTGATGGGTGCCATGCCCGGTGTTCCCACTCCTGATGGAATTTGTGATTGTACTTCAGGCAAGCGTTCACTGACCTGCTGACGAGCCCAGTAAACGTCAACATTTTCCTTAAAGACAATGGTAACAACCGACAATCCAAAGCGGGAAAATGACCTGATCTCATCTATATCAGGAATGGTCGCCATGGTGATTTCAATAGGAAATGTAATGAGCCGCTCTACTTCCTCAGCAGCTAAAGAGGGAGATGCGGTGATGACCTGAACCTGATTGTTCGTGATATCAGGAACAGCATCTATCGGTAATTGGGTGAGGGAATATCCTCCCCAAATGACCAGGCCAAGCGTAAGCAGGCCAATAATCAATTTATTTTTCACTGAAAAGTGAATGATTTTATCCAGCATTTTTATTTGGATTTAAAAATTCTAAATGATTTGAGGGTGGCATGTTGCCAAACATGTAGACACACACTGTGTGAGTTAAAAGCACACAGATTTGAGAAAATAAGTGTCTTGAAAAACTAGGCCTGAGGAGGCTGGATTAGCTTATCCAGGTATTCTGAAGAAATCGAAAACTGATAGAAACTGCCTTTAGTCTGAAGAGAAAATGATTTGTTTCCTAATTCGATGTTTGAGAACGTATATGTGAGATAAATAGGTGCATGATTGCACTGGTGTTGGCCATGAAAAGGAAGCTCATCATCCTTGTCATGGTCGTGATGGCCTTCACTGTTGTCGTCATGATGTACATAATCTTCGACCAAAAACTCAAAAAAGGAATCCCCATCAAACGCCTTATGCTCCTCAAAATGTGCAAAAAGGGCAGGAAGTTTCTCCAATTCGCAACACATGTCCATGTTTGGAGCAAAAATTTGCACCACAAAAATCATCGATAGTGATATGGACGTTAGACGATTCATCTGAGCAAATGTAATCATTTAGGCATGCAACCAATTTGCATTGATTCTATGAGCAATTGGCACAGCTGCCCTTGTAAACCATACTGGCGCTGGCTGCTTTAAAACCAGATGGGATGTGCGTTTGTGGAATCTTAGACTGAGTCAGGCAATATGTCTCACCACATTGAACACAATGAAAGTGGATATGTTGATCTTGCGGTTCACATTCACATCCTTCTTCACAAAGTGCGTACTTGACCGAACCTGTGCCATCATCGATGCTGTGAATTAGCTTCTTGTCTTCAAATGTCTTCAGGGTTCGATAAAGGGTTGCCTTATCCGCTCTTTCAAACTTGGCTTCTAAATCACTGAGACTGATCGCTGCGCCTGATTCCACAAGTTTTCTTAGCACCAACATCCGCATGGCGGTTGGCTTGATGTCACGATCCTCAAGTTTTTGTTCGAGCATCATTAAAAGTACGAAGAAACTCCAAACTGGATTCCTGAGATTTTAGCAGGGGGATTACCCAGGAGATCTGTTTGCTGCATCATTCGATAGTTCAATCGAATTACTGTTTGTGCTGTTGGACGAAAACTTATTGCTGGAACGATAGCCCAAATTTCATCTCCAATGCTTTCTCCTGTTTCTCTGAAAGTGCCATCGTTCCAGTCCACATATTCAAGTCTCATAGCCACATTGAAGGTTGCTTTATCAAAACCAAATAGGTTTCCATTTAGAACCGGTTGAACTAAATCTACAAAACCTCCTTTTTGTTTATCTCCAAATTGCTGTGTGAAAGTTGCAGGAACATCAATGTTCACCCAAGCCCATTCACCAACAATGAAAGTGTTAAGGATAGGGATTGTGGTATTGAAATCTACTGCGAAGACGTCCAGTCTTCTTTTCTCATCCAATATCAATCCATCCTCTTCATAAGTGTTATAGATACCTCCCATGTAGGACAGACCTATCTCACCAATCTTGTTGTTGCGGAGGGCCACTTTTCCCGTAAATAAGGGTTCACCGTTAGATGATTCCTCAAAGCGCTCTTTGTTGTCTTTAGAAGCTGGTAGAAACGTTCTGTTCTCTCCATTATTGATAATCGCATCATCGAATCCATTGGTTAGATAGGCTTCATATCCAAAAGCCCAATCTTTCAAAAAATATTTACCATATAACCCAAAACCTACATTACTCCATGTCGCAGGGAGCATGTCTACAGCGGCTAATGGCCTATCTATAAATTCCCATTTAGGTCCATCGTGGTTTTGATTAAAAGCTCCAATGGGATTCATTACTATACCCCCACGAAGGTTAAGTAGCGGATGCATACTGATGTCTAGTGCTGCAAATTCAATTGCAACTTCTTCGCCACCTTCTTCAAACTCGATCTCGGAGAGGAATTTGATTTTCCGATGAATAGAGGATGCCACAAATAAAGTCATTCGCGGTACTCTAAAGCTGTGGCCGTCAGTCACTCCATCTTCACCGATATATGAATAATCAGCTTCTATGTACCCTCCGACAGAAACAGGAAGCTTCCCAACTTGCAAAAACGGCCGGTTGTAAACCGCATCCATGTTAAGAAGATTTTTGGATGTATCTATAGGCATTCTTTTCAGCAAGGTGCTATCAATTTGTGCATTAGTCTCAAGCGAAATCAAACAGGCAATAGCAATCAGAACCGAGCCAAAGTTTCTCATGATAAATCGATTTTTAGTGTTTTAAATTCTTTAATAACAGGGAAGCTGCGAAGTGCTGAATCGGCCGGACCATTTTGCACATTTCCTGAAATAGTAAACTCACTTCCATGAGCAGGACATTGAAGTCTGTCTCCAAATACCTGAAGTTCTGTGCCTTGATGAGTGCATTTCATTAGAAGTGCTTGGTAATTGTCAGAACCTAGGCGAAAGACCACTATTGGATATTGTAAGGCATCATTTTGGACAACTACATGTTTCAGATAGTCACCCTCATTCAAAAAATCATCTTCGTTAATGCTCAAAAAGGAGCCTTGAATGTTTCCAGATACATAGCGTGTTCCGGCACATCCAGGAAGAAGCAGACTGGAGGCAAGAACACCTAAGCATCCCATTCCGCATTTCATCACGAATTCTCTTCTTTCCATCCCTAGAGTGATTCAAGAAATTTAATAAGAGCTTTCTTATCAGCTTCACTAAGAGCTGTGAATTGGTTTTTGCTGTTTTCAGCTTCACCACCGTGCAAAACGATGGCTTCTTCGATGCTTCGAGCTCGACCATCATGCAGTAGGAAATAAGATCCGCCTTGCGAGTTTGGTGAGAGGCCTAGCCCCCACAATGGTGGGGTACGCCATTCAAAAGTTTCTGCAGAACCCTCTGTTGCTCCATCATCTAATCCCGGACCCATATCATGCAATAACAGATCTGAATATGGATAAAAAGTTTTGTCAGATAATGCTTCAATATCAGAAACTGGTGTTGTCCATTCAGGGATGTGACATGAAGCACATTGTATCTCGCTAAATATGGCCTTGCCTTGGAGCACCTGGTTATTTTCCTCTGACCGCTGAATAGGAGCCTTTAATGTTCTTAGATAAAAAACCACATCTCTTATGGTTTGATCAGAAACTTCTGGATCTGTACTTAGCTGGCTCATTGGATCCACTGGTTCAAAAGTTGAGGTGACTCCCATGTCCTGATTGTATGCACCAACTGTCTGTTGCAGCAAATCAATAGCAGCTGCCTTTTTGCCAAATCGTCCAATAATTTTTCCATTTACAGGTTGATGAAACCATTTCTGCTCAAAGTAGTCAGGAGGGGTTATGTAATTAGGGACACCTGAAATTCCATCATTATCAGCATCCAGTGAATCTACGTTTTGTAGAATTTGCTGATCAGTAAGGGCAGCTAGAAATCCTAGCCCGGTGACTGCAGGTGGTGTAAACTTCATGAAAGGAACGCCATTTGGCAATTTTTCAGGTTCAAATCCTGGAATAGCTCTATTTTGAAGTTGAGGACCACCAATGGACAAATCCGGTAATGTATTAGGAAGTGACTGCCCAAATCTGGTAAGTGTAGTGAAAGGATGTCCTTTTCCATCTCCTGCATGACAACTTCCGCAAGAAGTAGCTACAAATCCCGGCCCAAGCCCTGTAACTGACGAAAATACTTCATCATTAAAGGCTATATCACCCTTTAAAAATTGGAGTTGCTCTCCATGAGAAAGACCTTCTGTTGGCCCGTCTAAAAGTTCGTTTTCAGCAGGTGCTTCCGGAATCAACTCCTCACATGAGATGAAAGTGAATAGAATAGAGATGATAAATGTTATTTTTATTTTATTCATCATAAAATACTTTTATACAAACCTATTGATTAAAGTTAGACATATCAAACTTTTAATTAAGTAATGTAATATTTACATTTGATGCAATGATTACTATTACCGAGGAGAACTATTTAAAGGCCATCTACAACTTAAACCTTGATAGAAACGGAAAAGAGCTTGGTACCAATGAATTGGCCAATCACCTGGGTATTTCTCCGGCCACTGTCAGTAGTATGCTCAAGAAACTCAAGGAAAAGGAGTTTATTGATTATGAAAAGTACGGCGGGATTTCATTGCTAAAAAAAGGAGAAAAAGAAGCATTTACTGTGATTCGCAAACACAGACTGTGGGAAACCTTTTTGGTTGAGAAAATGGAATTCACCTGGGACGAAATACATGAAGTTGCAGAGCAGCTTGAACACATCAAGTCTAAAAAATTGGTCGATCAACTAGATAAGCTTCTCGGCTACCCCGATTATGACCCGCACGGTGATCCAATACCAAAAGCGAATGGTGTAATTAATGGTATGCATAAAAACACTTTGAGTCAAGAGTCTGCTGGAAAAAGTCTGAAAGTAGTAGGCGTTAAAAATGACTCATCCGCTTTTCTTCAGCACATCACACAACTGGGACTTGTAATCAATAGTAAAGTCATCATAAGATCTCATCATGAATTTGATGGGTCACTAGATGTTGAAATCGATGGAAAACCACAAATGGTCAGTCAGAAGGTTGCGGAGAATGTTTGTGTAGAGTAATTGACTCTGAAAAAACTGTCAATTGGATTTAACCTTCTTAATAAGAATCGTTGAGAACTCACCATCCACATTCGTCCAAGCAAAATACAATGCCCCATCAATCATTTCCATCTGAGGAAATCCACTGCCTCTCGATGCTTTGGTTTCTGCTACCACCAATGGATCGCCCAATGATCCGTCCTTAGACACTTTTCTGAATTTGATAAGAGGCGTTTCGCCTTCTAAATCGAGCCAACTGACAATAGCATTTTGACCATCAACCATAACAATATCCACTCTTCCCACTGACACAGAATCGTCAACAGTAATTGGTTCATTGAAAGATTCTCCCGAATCATCCATAAAAGCGACCTTCACTTTAGCAATTCCTTCTGCTGCAGTAAACCAAGCTGTAGCTGTAGTATTATCGTTCGATGCGATTCGTGGGCCATTTACTGGGCATCCCGCAATCTTCCAGCCATCATCATTCACTGCTTTTGGCTCGGTCCAGCTATTGTCCACCCATCTTACAAAAGACATGTCTCTCATTTCTTCATCAGATCGATCACGGTAGACGATCACCGGACCATTTGAAGTTATGGTGCCTCCTGTTTGACAGCAGTCGCATACTCGCGAATCAAGTTCTACTTCCTGTTTCAGATTTCCAGTCATGTCGAGTGTTGCGGTTCGAATGGTCATTGCTCCGCCACCTCCATGCCCACCCGAATCATGTTCTCCACCTCCGGTATTTCGACCGTCTAGCCAGGCGAGCAGAAACGTACCGTCATTATTTGGTAGCAAGGTCACAAAACCATGCTCGGTAGGAGTCCCATCCTTATGAGGAATAACCGGTTCTGACCACTCCCCTCCGGCAGGTTTATAAACCACATTTACATCGTAGGAGTAAGTGCCTGATGAACTCTTTGCCAGGAAATGAGCAATCATGTTTCCTTGATTATCTACAGCCATCATAGGATAATCTGCCCAGTTGACAAACCAGTCGTTTCCTGATGCGATGACCTCAGGCTGTTGCCAATTATCATCTTTCAGAGCTGAATACTTTAAATCGATCCATCCGGAATCTCTTTTTTCCACCCATGACATGTACAAGAGATTATCACCACCCTTAACCAGATAGGGCAATGAAGCATTGCTCCCTGCAGGTGATTCAATGCTTTCAAGAGCGGTAGTTTCTTTCGTTTTTTCCGTACCCTGCTGGCACGATAAAAGAGCGATAGCGATGAAGGTTAGTAAGGTTAATGATTTCATTTCAGGTAGGTTTTAAGTTGTTCAATTTGATCAGGGCTGTCCCATTTTCGGGCACCCACCAATGTTTCTAATAGTTGACCGTCTTTGCCTATAACGAAAGTCGTCGGTAAAGAATAGACACCTAAAGATTCCACTGAAGTCTGAATTTGTGTGAAGGTGAGATCGAAAGGTCGTTTCTCCGTGAATTGACGAATCTTTTCCGGGGATTCATCTGATGCAAGTATGAGGACAAAATCATTCGGTAATTCAGTCTGCATCTTCACAAGGTCAGGCATTTCCCTGATACATGGAGTGCACCAGGTAGCCCAAAGGTTAAGAATGACCACTTTGTTTTTGAACTGCTCAGAATCGAAGGCTTCACCTTGCAGGTCTGTCAATTTAATTTTGCTGAGAAAGGTCTCCTTCGGAGGTTGGCATGAGAATAATCCGCTTAGAATTAATGATATGATCAATAGGTTTCTCATTTGTTCTCAAATCCAAATGAAACAGCCGTCTGATCCCATTTGATAGAGATTTGACCTTTGCCATCACTCATTTCTACCACTTCAAAAGTGAGTGACTCAGCTACCTCATCAAGTTTATGGGCAGGAACGGTGACCCTCACAACATCATTTGCTTGATCGTAATCATCGGCCAGGTGCATGTCCCAATCTTTGCTGATTATAACAGTCCATTCGCTCTCGCCAGGAATAGTAAATAGCCCGTATTTACCAGCCGAAATACTCGTTTCATTGATTTTCACATCCTTATCAAAAGAAATGGTGGTGGCTTTGTGAGCGCCTGTTGCCCAAACTGTACCATATCCAACCAGCCCTCCGAAAATCATTCGACCTCTTTTACTTGGAGATCCGTAATCAATGTGGACGTGATTAGATCCAATCATAGCCATAACCGAAGTTCGAGGACTCAGTGGCTTTTTAGCGCCTTCCTCTTTTTTAGCATCATGCTGGTGTTGAGTGTGATCTTCAGTTTTCTCATCTTTCTTTTCACTGGTGCTGCACCCCATCAGGGCAAGCACGGCAATTGTGAACATTAGGTTTTTCATTTTCATATCTATCTTAATCTTAAACTATTGCCAATTACTGAAACGGAACTGAGGCTCATGGCTAATGCAGCGAGCATTGGGCTTAACAAAAGACCAAACACAGGGAAGAGAACGCCTGCTGCTATCGGTACTCCCAGCACATTGTAGATAAAAGCAAAGAACAAGTTCTGCTTAATGTTTCTCATCACATCCGTACTCAATTTTCGAGCCCTTACTATTCCATCCAACTCACCTTTAACTAATGTAAGACTTGCACTCTCGATAGCTACATCTGTTCCTGTTCCCATTGCAATTCCAACATTTGCCTTAGCCAGTGCAGGAGCATCATTGATTCCATCTCCGGCCATTGCAACTATTTTTCCCTCTTCCTGAAGAGCTTTCACTTTCTCGTACTTGTTTTCCGGTAAGAGATCGGCTTCATATCCATCGAGTCCAAGCTTGTCAGCAACCGCTTTGGCAGTGTTCTTATTATCACCTGTGAGCATAATCACTTCCAATCCTTGGTCTTGCAAATGCTTAATTGCTGAAGCCGATGATTCTTTAATAGGGTCAGCTACACTGATGAATCCAGCTATTTCATTTTCAATCACGACAAACATTACGGTTTGGCCTTCTAGCTGTCGTTGTTTTACATCTTCTTCATGCTCCTGCTCAAGAGTAAGGTTAAATTCTTCCAATAGCTTTTTGTTGCCAATGGCAATTTGGAGCCCATCCACTTTTCCTGTAATCCCTTTTCCTGTGATGGAATTAAAATCATCTACTTTTTGTGGCTTTAATCCCTTATTCTCAGCACCCTGAACGATAGCGTGTGCCAATGGATGTTCACTGCTTGATTCAAGAGAAGCGACATTTTTGAGAATCACATCTTCACCGTGTTTATCATTAATGGACTTCACATCCTGAAGTGATGGTTTGCCCTGTGTGATTGTTCCGGTTTTATCAATAACCAATGTGGTCACCTTGTGCATTTCCTCAATGGCCCTGGCATCTTTCACCAAAATCCCTTGCTTCGCGCCTTTCCCGGTTCCAACCATGATGGACATAGGAGTTGCCAAGCCTAATGCACAAGGGCAGGCTATGATGAGTACGGTAACTGCACTTGTAAAGGCATAAACCAGTTTTGGATCTGGTCCCCAAATCGCCCAAACTGCAAATGCAATGAGCGCTATTGTCACTACTATAGGAACGAAATAGCTGGATACTTTATCTGCAAGATTTTGGATAGGCGCTTTTGTTCTGCTGGCCTTATTGACCATTTCAATGATCTGTGAAAGCAACGTATCACTTCCCACTTTCTGCGCTTTCATCAGAAAGGTGCTTGTCCCATTGATGGTACCACCAATCACATTGTCACCTTCAGATTTTTCCACTGGAACGGGTTCACCAGTAATCATAGATTCGTCGATACTGCTTTTTCCTTCTGTGATCTCTCCATCCACCGGAATCTTTTCTCCTGGCTTAATCTTAATGATGTCATCCAGCTTCACATGCTCCAATGGAATGGTCATTTCTTCACCGTCTCTAATGATCGTTGCTTCTGGTGGCACCAAATTGAGCAGCTCCTTTATTGCAGAGTTGGTTTGGCTTCTTGCTTTAGCCTCTAGCAGTTGTCCTAACAAAATCAAGGTAAGAATGACTACAGCCGCTTCAAAATATAAATGAACAGCTCCTCCCTCAGATTTGAATTGGTCAGGGAAAATGTCAGGAAATAGTAATGCTACTATGCTGAACACATAAGCTGCACCTGCGCCCAATGTGATCAATGTCCACATGTTTGGAGAGCGATTGATGATGGATTTGTACCCCCGAACAAAGAAATTCCAGCAAGAGTAAAAGATGACTGGTGTGCTCAATGCAAATTGTACCCAACCCCATGCCCTTTCACTGGCTATTCCTGTGAGAGAAATGCCAATCATCTCACTCATTGCAATGAAGAAAACGGGAATTGTGAAAGCGACAGAAATCCAGAACTTGGTGAGCATCTTCTTATATGCTTGATGTTCCTCAGAACCTTCCTCTGCGGAAGCCTTTTTACGTTCTAAATCCATCCCGCACTTTGGGCATGAGCCTGGATGGTCTTGCTCGATTTCAGGATGCATTGGGCAGGTGTAAATGGTTTTAGAACTTTCCTCTTTTTCCAAATCCATTCCGCATTTTGGACAATCGCCTGGCTTATCGTATTTCTTATCCCCCTCGCAGAGCATCGGGCAATAGTATTTGCCAGATCCTCCAATATCTTTTTTCTTAGATTGAGCAGGGGCATGATGGTGGTGATCATGAGATCCGGGAAGATGAATATCATAGCGACCTCCATCCTTTTTCATGGCTTCTTTCAATTTCTCCAACGGCACATGTTCATCCATATAGACAACTGCTTCTTTTTTCTCTAAATCGACAGAAACATTGGAAATTCCCTCAACCTCTTTGAGTGTTTTCTCTACATGACTCTTGCAACCATTGCAGGTCATTCCCGAAATTTGATACGTGTGTTTCATCTCATTTTACATTTGATGAAACAAAGTTCGTAGGAGCAAAACTGAATCGATTTCATAATCATGGATTTGATTTACACAATTTTGTCGAGCGGTTTTCGATCCCTATTAATCATCGATTTGTACTCTGACATACTGAGCCCTGTTTCCTGTTTGAACTGGCCGGACAAATGATTAATACTTGAATAATCGAGCATAGCCGCAATCTGAGAAAAAGAGTAGCTATTGTCTTGAATCAACTCTTTGACCTTCTCCAATTTCAACCGTAAGAAGTATTTCTCAATGGTCAAGTGTTCTCTTTGAGAAAATACTTTGCTTAGCGAAGAGTAGTCCTTTCCCAATTCATCTGAAATCATAGTCGACAATTTGTGCTTTCTCTGCATCGGAAGCTTGTCAATGATGGATATGAGAAACACTTTTATACGTTCGACAAGTATTTCTTCTTTGCTTTCGATCAATTCAAAACCATGCGCTTCGATTGTTTTGGCAATTGCTTCAAGATCAACAGATTTTGGGTCAACCTCGAGTACGCCCAATTCAATAGAATGCACCTCCACACCTAAGGCCGTTAGCTCGTCATTGATCACTTTCTTGCAGCGATCACAAACCATGTTCTTTATGTGGAGAGTGCCCATGATTACAATTCTTCAGTTACTCTTCCACACTTCAGCATTTTGTCTCCGAAGTAGGGATTTCTAATTTGATCAGAGGTGCTCAGCCAGCTTGCTCCGGTATTGTCAAATGCCATCGGACAATACTGAACATAAACTCCATCATTGGAATCATTCGCTTTCAATGCTTCAATAAGCCCATCAGTAACTGTTTTGAATGCTGTTCTTTGCGCTTTCACATCATCGCTATTTGCAATGGTTCCTGCCGCTTCAATTATTGCAGCACTCCAATTCTCAGAAGTAGCCGACTCAACAAGCTTTCTTGCTGCACTTTTCGCAGCTGAAGCGTCTGTTAGAACCAGTGCATCTTTGAGTGACATATAGTCAGAAATGCCATTTGATTGAGGGGCAGATTGTTCTTTGGCCACTTCTTTAGTCTCTGCTTTTTCCTCTGTTTTTGTGGAGCCACAGCTAGCAATAAGAACAGCAAGCCCAAGTGTTAATAGTGTTGTTTTCATCGTATTTAAGTTTAAAAGTTTATCTAATTATTTCATTTAAGTTCTTCTTCAACATTCCCACAGGTGAGCATCGCATCACCGAAGTATGGATTAAGTATCTCGTCCGAGTCGCTCAACCAAAATGCACCTTTAAAATCAAAGGCCATTGGACAATATTGGCGATAGCCATCTACACCTACCTGAAACTTCTTCAACGTGTAGAATAATTGATCACTCAAAGGTGATAACATCATCCTTACATTTTCAATGTCTCCTCCATTGGTAATGCCTTTAATGGCTTCCTGAAGTATCTCTAAGTCCTTCATCCACTCTAAATGAGCGTCCCCTTTCACCAACTTCATATCTACATTATCGATTGATACCTGGAGATTTTTTGCCTCTTTGCTGGCGGTTTCCTGGTCGCTTTGGACAAGTGCATCCTTCACCGGTAAATAAGCCGAGAAAACAGCTTGTAGTTGCTCTTTAAACTTAGAATCGCTTTCATAGACCTGATCGGATTCGTTTACTTGCATTTGTCCCTCCATTTGGTGCTCTGAATGATCAGTTGCTCCATCTGATGACATCATACTAGGCTTGCCTGCAAGCTGAGCAGCAGCATCAATACTGAAGGTTCCATTTACTGCGATCTCTTCACCTGATTCAAGTCCTTTCTCAACTACATAGGCATCTCCCAAAGCAGGACCAAGTGTAACTTCTCGCATCATAAAATGCATACCTTGATCAGTGGATTGTTTCACATACACCACAGATCGTTTACCTGTCCACATGACGGCCGATTTAGGCACAGTCATTTTATTTCCAGCATTACCCAAGGCAGCTTTAACCTCCCCTGATGCAAACATTTCAGGTTTAAGGTTTCTGTCCTCGTTATTGACAACTACTCTGGCTTTTGTTACGCGAGTTTTAGGATTGATCACTGGATCGATGTAATCAATCTTACCTTTGAAATTTTGCCCTGGTAATGAGCTGATGATGAACTGAATGGAATCTCCTTTCTTGATCCAGGAAAGATCGTTTTCATATACATCGAATAGGACCCAAACACGTGAAAGGTTGGCAATCTCATAAAGGATTTGGCCCCTGTTTACATAGTCTCCAAGGTTGACTTTTTTACTCATCACATAACCAGACTGATCTGCCAGAATGGGAAACTGATCCTTCACTTTACCAGTAGATATGATCTGATCAATTTGATTTTCTGATAGTTTCCAGTTTTTAAGCTTTTCTCTCGCTGCTCGATATAAATTTGGCTGGCTTTCTCTGATTTTATAAGCCTCAAATAACTCCTCTTGAGCTGTCACCAATTGAGGTGAATACAGATTGGCAATCACACTTCCTTTACTGACCAACTCACCTGTAAAATTCACAGAAAGCTTTTCAATTCTTCCAGGAAAATGTGTGGACTGACTAAGTATCAAGCGTTCGTCTTCCTGCACTTTGCCATTCAATCGAATCGCTTTCATAGCTGATTCGCTACCAACTGTTGCAGTGACTACATCGGCAAGTTGCATTGCAGTAGGTGACATGGTAATGGCCATTGGATCAATACCTTCTCCATTGTCATCCTCTAGTGGGATCAAATCCATTCCACAGATTGGGCAGCTACCCGGTTCGCCCTGACGAATTTGTGGGTGCATCGAACAAGTCCACACAGTCTCTCCATTGATAACTTCAGTGTGCGAATGATCTGATTCGGAACTTCCGCCAAAAAAGACCCTCCCCAATAGCAAACCACCGGCGAGGGTCGCTATTATCACAATAATTAGCGTTCTTATAGAAATTTTCATTTTAATACTTTTTAGCTGTCAAATAGTTAAGCTGGGCTACTGCAGTGTGATAATTCATCAGAGCTGTAGCTTTCATTTTTTTGTACTTTAAGAGTTGCTGCTGCGTACGCAATACCTCTTCGAATTCTTTTCCTGAATTTCCGTAAGCAGAAAGTAAAAGATTAAGCACCTGCTGCGTTTCAGCGATTTGCTCATCGTATAGTTGCAAAAGGTCCAGGTGTTTTTCGCGATCAAAATCAGCCATTTCATATCCTGATATGAGTTGATTGATCCGCTCTTCCTTTTGAAGCGAATAACTTTCCTGCATCAACTGCGCTTCTTTCTTTGCTGACTTATACTTCCCTCTGAAAATTGGGATGCCCACAGTGACCATAGGCATGAAAGCGTTTCGGCCATTATCCACAACTGCCATGTCTGTTCGCTCTCCTACAATCACATAATCAAGTCCAACTCCTAGCTTGGGTAAGCCCTGCTTTTCGGCCAGCTCCTCTTGTTTTTTGCTTGCTTCTAATCGAATATCCAGTTCGTCAAGTATTGGATTATTCGTCAAAAGAGAATCGCGATTGATCACGAGACTGGAGACCATAAGGGAATCAGCTACAATTACTTCTGCTTTCTCGTCTTGATTCAAAAGCTTATTGAATGAGATAACTAAAGGTTGCTTTTTCTTTTTTAGAATTTCCAGATTTGTCTGCGCATCTTTCAACATTAGATCCACCCTGAGCACATCGACTAATGTTCCTTCGCTATTTTCAAACCTGGTAGTGGCAATGGTCTTATAAGACTCCAGAATTTCAGCATTATCGCTTTCAAGCTCAATCCATTTTTCCAATTCATAAAGTGGATAATATGCTGCAGCGACCTGATAATAAAGCTTGTTTCTAGCTTCCAAGAAGACCTGGTATTGTGCTTCCGCATTCAGGGTTGCTACATCACCGCTTGCTTTTAAGGTTCCAAACCAAGGGAACATTTGAGTTAGTGAAAATCTTGCTCGTTGCGGACCTACACGTGTTTCAACCGGCGAGATAAAGTATCCAAATGAAAAGGTTGGATCTTGCAAGCTGTTGGCCTGAGGGATTTTTTCCAATGCGGCTTCAAAGGTTTTGTATTTGGCCTGAAGTCCTGGATTATTTTCTGCAGCAATCTGAAAGTAATCTTCTAAAGTTTGAGCACCTCCTGGAAGTGCCACACTCAATGTTATCAATATGATTAGATACTTTTTCATTGCTTTTCCAGTTTTCGTTCTTCACGCATGCAGTACAATACCGGCACCACGAAGTAGGTGATTGCCGCAACGGCCATTCCGCCAAAAGCAGGGATCGCCATAGGAATCATAATATCAGATCCTCTTCCCGTTGAGGTTAGAATAGGCAGCAGCGCTATGATTGTAGTGGCGGAAGTCATCACAGCTGGTCTAATTCTTCGCAATCCCGCTTCTACTACTGCTTTTCGTATTTCTGGGATTGTTTGTGTTCGATTCCGATTAAAACTTTGATCCAGGTAGGTACCCATTAATACCCCATCATCGGTAGCTATTCCAAACAATGCGATGAAGCCTACCCAGACAGCTACACTCAGGTTGATCGTTTTAATTTGAAAGAGGTCTTTAAAGTCAATTCCAAGTAGCGTGAAATTGAAAAACCAGTCCTGTCCATAGAGCCAGATCATAATAAAACCTCCACTAAACGCCATGGCAATTCCTGTAAACACCATGAGGGAAGTCGTAGTTGATTTGAATTGGAAATAGAGAATCAAGAAAACGATACCCAGTACCACGGGAACGATTATGGCTAATCTTTTCTCAGCTCGAACCTGGTTTTCATAGCTTCCAGAGAACTTGTAGCTGATTCCAGAAGGAACATCGAGCTCACCATTGTCAATTCGCTCCAGAATGGTTCGCTGCGCATCATTTACCACGTCCACCTCAGCATAGCCATCTCGTTTATCAAAGAGGACATATCCCACTAAAAATGTTTCCTCACTTTTGATGGCTTGCGGCCCTCTCACGTACTCAATTTCTACCAACTGCCCTAGAGGGATTTGCACTCCGGTTGGTGTCGGGATCAACACCTTGGCTAGTGATTCTGGATCATCACGAAGTTCGCGTGGATACCTCACTCTTACTGGAAATCTTTCTCGCCCCTCTACTGTAGTGGTAACCTTCATTCCACCAATAGCAGTTTCTATGGTTTGCTGAACATCCTCAATACTGAGTCCATATCGTGCGATTTGTTCTCTGTTGATGTTCAGATGCATGTAAGGTTTCCCGACTATTCGATCAGCAAATACAGCTTCTGTTTTTACAGAAGGAACTTGCTTGAGTATTTCTTCGAGCTGTAATCCAAAATCCTGAATGGTCTGCAGATCGGGACCATATACTTTGATTCCCATAGGTGCCCGCATACCTGTTTGTAGCATCACCAATCGCGTTTCGATAGGTTGGAGCTTTGGAGCAGAGGTTACACCTGGGATCTTCGTTACCTTGATGATTTCATTCCAGATATCATCCGGAGATTGTATTTCAGGTCGCCAGTTACGGAAGTATTTACCATTGTCATCTTCTATCAGCTGGTCTTGCTTGACTCCCTTTTGTAAGGCATCCTCATTACTCACAAACGATCCATCTTTCAATTCAAATCGTCCGTCATCCACTTTGAATCGTACACGGTGACCACTTTGATTGACCATGTACTCCGGCTTGTAGTTGATGACGTTTTCGTACATGGAAATGGGTGCTGGGTCAAGTGCAGATTCTACCCTTCCAAGTTTTCCGACAGTTAGATCCACCTCCGGAATATTGGTTAATAACATATCCAGCTGGCCAACTACTTTTCGATTGTACTCTATACCTGAATGCGGCATGGATGTTGGCATCAGAAGGAAACTTCCTTCATCCAGTGATGGCATAAATTCTTCTCCAACGCCAGGAAATGTATGTGCTAGTGTAGACCAAACTTTGGTTGGTTGAATCTCCACTCCAATGGTATCAAAACCTTTGGCAAGGAATCCAAACACTGAATTAAAACCCAGCCAGATATTTGCCGCCAAAAGGATGAGTAAAGTCGGCAAGATCATGAACTTTATCTTATTGTCCAGGCACCATTTAAGAATAGGCTTGTAGTAGTATTGAAGTAAAGTGAATGCCCCAAGGATGACACCAACAAGAAGGGATACAAAAAGAACGTTAGTAAATACACTGTTACTAGCGCCTAGAGGCAACCAATATTTTCCTAGCAGCCAAACCACTCCGATAACCGCCAGAATTAATTCAGCTTTATCAATTAGACTGCTGTACCATTTTTGAGGACGTTCTTCCTTTTGATACCAGGTTTTGAAGAATACAATTGAGCCAAAAAGCACCAACATGATTCCGCCCCAAATTTGTCCGAATATCAAGCCTCCAATCCCAATCAGGATCAATCCGATATTCACTATTTTCTGTACTCTCTCATTCTTGATTCTTGCTCCAAAGAACCAGTAGGCCAGTGTTGGTAAAATGAGAAGTGATACAATTAGCGCAGCAACCAAGGCAAAGGTTTTAGTAAAGGCCAAAGGCCCGAACAATTTGCCTTCTGCAGCTTGCATAGTGAAGACAGGAATAAAGCTGACAATGGTGGTAGAAACCGCTGTGAGTATCGCTGTAGCTACTTCCGTAGAACCATTGTAAATGGTCGTGATCAACTTCTGTTCTGCGGGAGCTTCGTCCAGATGTTTTATGATGTTTTCTGAGAGGATTATTCCTAGGTCTACCATGGTACCAATGGCAATGGCTATTCCGGAAAGGGCGACAATATTGGCATCCACGCCAAAATAGCGCATGGCAATGAACACCATGAGCACCGAGATGGGTAAAATACTTGAAATCAGAAATGACGCTCTGAGATTATACACCATGACAATCACTACCAAAATGGAAATCAGTATTTCGAGAGAAAGTGCTTCCTCCAATGTGCCAAGTGTCTCATAGATCAATTGTGATCGATCATAGAAAGGTACAATGGTTAATTGGCTCTCCGTCCCATTAGCAAGCGTCTTCTTTGGAAGACCTGCAGCTATTTCTTTGATTTTGTCTTTGACATTGTTGATGACCTCTAGTGGATTGGCACCATATCTGGCTACTACAACTCCACCTACTACTTCTGCACCGTCTTTATCCAATAATCCCCTTCGAGTGGCAGGGCCAAGCGACACTACACCGACATCTTTTACTCGAATCGGCACATTGTCTTGCACCGCAACAACTGCTTTTTCCAGATCCTCAACTGACTTGATGTAGCCCAAGCCTCTAACCAGATATTCGGCCTGATTTATTTCAATGGTTTTGGCTCCAACATCTTTATTGGATTGCTTCACTGCTGTCATCACTCGGTGAAGTGGAATATTGTAAGCTAAAAGGGCATCAGGATTTACGTCAATTTGATATTCCTGAACAAATCCACCGATGGAGGCTACTTCCGACACTCCTTCTGTGGAATTCAATCCATACTTCACATAGAAATCCTGAACGGTCCGAATCTCGTGAAGATCCCATCCTCCTGTAGGATTTCCATCACCATCTCTGCCTTCAATGGTGTACCAATAAACTTGTCCAAGTGCAGTAGCATCTGGGCCCAGTGTAGGTTGAACGCTCTCCGGAAGCAGTCCTGATGGAATGGAATTCAGTTTTTCGAGAATTCGTGATCTACTCCAGTAGAATTCAATATCTTCATTGAATATGATATAGATACTAGAGAACCCAAAAATAGAGGAGCTACGGATAGACTTTACTCCAGGTATACCCAAGAGGTAAGTAGTCAATGGATACGAAATTTGATCTTCAATATCCTGCGGTGACCGTCCCTGCCACTGAGTAAATACAATCTGTTGATTCTCCCCAATATCCGGAATGGCATCAACAGGGACAGGATCAGAAGGCAAAGCACCGACTTGCCATCCGAATGGAGCTGTCACTATACCCCAAGCAATGAAGCCAATGAGGATCAGAACGGTTACAAGCCTGTTTTCTAAGAAATATTTTATGATTCGATTGAGCATAATATGTTTTGAAATGAAACTGAAACATCAGTCCAAAATGGGTGTTGATTAACCCTCCTGACAATTTTTGTCAGGACATATTATGCGTATTATATTATGAAGACCTGGTGAAGGATCGATATGTCCTCCGTGACCAGAGGTGGGTCATACTCCGCGAGTTGTCCATTTTCCTCATCAACAGAAAAGAAATCAAGGTATGAGACTACAAATGCTGCGACAAACTCAAAACTGAGAGCAGTTTGTTCAACACTCGGCTTAAACTCATCCTCTACCTCAATGGTGAGGTATTCGTTTTCACAGCAAGGCGACTTATCCAGATAGGTTTTCCCATCTGACTTTCGTTCACACTCCTTATCCATATCTGCCATACCACAGTCAAGATGCTCATGTCCAATCATCAATTTAGCTTCTACTGCCAGACCCCCACAGAAGTGAGTTCCCACAGCAAAGCCCAGATGACTTGTAAGCATCAGGAGTGCAAGCGATATGGAAATAACCTTTTTCAACCTAACAAATATACGAAAAGCAAAAAGGAAGGATTTACAGAATTATGGAAGAGAGTTATATGATTTAGTGTTATTATTTTAACTCTGTTACACAAATGTGTCTTAGAAAGTATACAGACGAAACCTAATTCCAAGAAATTGTTATTATTATAGCTTATCTTTAAATGATAACATGAAAGCAATCCTATACACTCGAGTTTCTACAAAAGACCAATCAACAGCCCGTCAGGTAAACGATATGAAGTCATTGCCTGAATTCGACATTGTAAAAGTGTTTTCTGAGAAGGTATCCGGATTTTCAGTTTCAGTTGATGATCGACCTATTCTTCAGAAGGCCCTCTCCTATCTAAAGACGAATAACATTAAGTGCATCATGGTCTCAGAAGTCTCTAGGCTAGGACGGAATACTCATGAGGTCCTTGGACTAATCGAGGATCTCAAAAAACAAGGAGTAGCTATATACATTCATAATCTTGGAACCACTATTAACAAATCAGAATCCTCAAGTGAGATATTCACCAAACTCATAGTCACTATCATGGCTGATCTAGCCAGATTAGAAAGTGAGCAAATGAGCTATCGAATCAAATCTGGAATTAAAGCGCGAAAAGCGAATGGATTGACCACTGGAAGAAAAATTGGATCTATAGAATCAAAGGAGAAATTTCTTTCTAAGCATTCTGATATCCAGAAGTACTTGAGTAAGGGATACTCTTCAAGGGAAATTCAGAAACTATGCAAGTGTTCTCCTAATACAATAAAGAAAGTCAAGGAAAGCTTAGTTTGACAGTATTTCCGGCTTAATCCTAAATTGAATTGAACTATGAATCATTCTCAAAAATTCATGATCAAGCTGAAAATGATCATAATTCGAAATCATATAATTGATCTCATTAACAAGTTTTTCTGTAGATCCGTCTGGAATTAAATCTTTTGGTGATACGCTTAATGCTGATGAAATCTTTAAAATTGAATCAAGATTAGGGTTTGACTTCCCCTCTTCATATTTAGATAATTGAACATATGATATCCCACTGACCTTACAAAGATCAGCTCGATTCATGTTTTTCATTTTCCTTATCCTCTTTAGATTTTCTCCAAAATCCATGTTTAACTCTCACCTAAAATATGTTACTCAAATATAGTAACGAATATGTACCTGCACTATACGATGTACATATTCAAGATTATATGATTATAAATTAAAGTATATATGATATGAATATATTATTGTTTAAATATTATATATTTAGTGTTTAAGTATAAACCACAACACTATAATGGATTATTATCTCCATCACCATGGGGAAATATGGATCAATAAGACCTTATTGGTTGAACATTTCAAAATTCCCCAAAAATCGATAACGAATCGTTTATCTGATAGTTCTCCCACCTCTTGGATTTACATGAAACACCAAAATGATGTGTTTATTAAATGTAGCTCCATTCCTGATCCAACAAGAAGAAAGTATTCTCTTCCTGACGATAACGGTATTTTGGAAATTGCCAAAGCTGAGCAAGCAATCTACTTCGGTCATGAATTGAATAAGAAGAGATCTGAATACAAACTATTACTTGAGCATAGTGTTAGGACATTCTCAAAACACGTCCCGCATTTCATTCAGTTAAATGGTGGTGGAACTGCTCAAATTCATGAATGTGCCAAGAAGCATGCATTGCTAGAAACTGCAATAGCTATCATCAAACGTGATGGACATGGTACAAGGAAACATGTTATAGATATTATGAGAAGCAGTACACTAATTAGTGACTTAAAAATGCCTTTTGGAAACGTCAAGGATCTTTATCAATATTTAAAGATAGCTGAAAAGGAAAAGGAAAATAATAAGCTCATTGAGTACGTAAGACATGGATTGCTTGGCAAGAAATCCAATCACACTAAAATTAATAATGAAACTGAGAAAATATTAATCTTTCTCGCTAGGTCTGGCAATAAGCTCAAAAAGACTACAATAACTCATCAAGTTAATGTTCTACTTACACTATTTCCTAAGATCAATGGATCCAAACTACTTGGTGCAAAGACTGTCAGAAATTTTCTCAATACGCCAAATATCAAGAACCTCGTTAGCTATGCATCAGACCCTGATCATATTCTAAAACTAGAACCACAAGTCAACACACACTCTGTTCTTCGCCCTTTGGAAAGAGTTTACATAGATGGAACAAAACTTCAGTTCATTCATAAAAACCTAAACGGCAGCGCCCCTATTTACAGGGTGATTGTCTTCATAATTGATTCATTTTCGAATAGGTTATTGGGTTTTTCAATCTCAAAAACCGAAACGACACTTGCTCTAGTAAGAGCTATTCGAATGATGCTTCAGATTACAAATAATGTTTTTCCTGAAGAAGTCGTTACTGACCGAGGGTCAGCAATGAGAAGCAAAGTCTTCAAGCGAATGATAGATAAGATTAATGAGTTAGGTATTAAACATTCTGAGGAAAATTTGGATGAGGTTGAATTAATCCAATCTTCAAGAGCTCAAGCAAAAGCATCTGCTGAAAGATTTTTCAGGTCGTTCCAGGATGCATACCTACGTCCCGAATTCGGATGGGTTGGTGAAGGGATAACTTCTACATTGAAAGATGCCCGGCCAAATAAGGTAATCAAAATTGCACTTCATAACCTTAACTTACTTCGAGACGAAATTCAACTTGAAGATTTCATTTTTAACAAAATCATCCATTATAATAAGTTTGGTTTTGATCTCAGTACCGTTGAAGGTCCAAATGATATTTACAGACAGCATCTCAATAGCGACGTAGGCATTAGGTTACCACATCATTTAATCCCTTATATCTGTTTCCCATCAACCTCTATTCAATTCAGAAACTGTGCAGTTCGAATAATCAACGATAAGCATGAGTACATTTTCCAAAAGATTGAATCGGAGTTAGCTGGGAATTTAACAGGTGAAGTAGTAGACTGCTATATGGATTACGATAATCCAGAGGAAGTCTTCCTTTACAATGCCTCTTCTCCAAAATACCTAACCTCAATGAGAAGGAAAAGTCGTATCAATGAATCACGAAGGAAAAGAGGACTAGATGAAGAACGCATGTTTCGTGAAACTATGAAAGGCAAGAATGAGATAAAAAAACACTTTGACAATAAGTTGAAAGATAACTTCAAAGAAGTAATGGAAATGTTCTCTCAACATTATCCAAATCAAATTGTCTCCTACTCAACCGAAGCAAAAGACTCCATCTACTTGATGGAATTCTTGGAAGAAATGGAGACGCAGAGTGCTGAAATAAACAATATTTTATACAACAGCACTGCTGTTAAAAAGAAGAGTAAGAAGGGTACAAAAAAGCAACACAACCGCTATAGCAAATCGACGTTTTGATTGATCTATCTAGATATAAGATTGACTACACTAAAGTATGCAGCAATAAGAGATTAGTATATTTCTACGAGACAAAGAACTTTAGGGAGATCATAGTCGGAATACATGGCCTAAAGTCTTCTGAAACTTCTGGTGCAATTCTTAAGACTTCTGGATGCGGAGCAACCTATGCTTCAAAGGAGTATTGTAAGCAAAACAGTAGAAACTCTTTTTATATAAATACTGATAATAGTTTGAAAGAAACACTAAGTGATTTTCTATATCAGCTTGGTTATGATTTTAGACCCCAGTATTACTATGAATCCGTAGATGTAAAATTTCTAATTCAGGCACTCAAATATCATTTTAAGTCAGTACTTAAAACTGGCCCTAGAATACTCATTGTAGATGACTTTCACTTACTCAAAGGTGCTAAGCTTGCTAGCTTTATTCGGTTAATAAAAGAAACCGAATCTGTCCTAACATTCTGCTTGATTACAACATCTAAATTCATGTTTAAACATGAAAATAAATCTAACGATAGCAATGTTTCCAAAGCAGTTGGTCAAACTGTTGATGACTGGAAAAACATTGTCCCAGTTGAATTCGAAGAAAAAGCCTCCATTTGTTATCTCTCCGGATTAAGAGATCAAAGCTTAATAGACCGAATAGCTAATGAAACTAAAAATCTGAATCAACTCTATAAAGCACTAAGAAGAATACATCGATTCGCAAAAAGACAAATCGAAGACTCTAAGTAATATTCGATAAATTTATAGCGTGTTAAGTCCACATAAAATAGCTAAGCGGAGCCGTCAACGTTTTTTACATCATTTAAAGAATGGAGATAATCCGGCAATAATTTCATACTCTGATTCAGGACCACTTATCCTGGAAATAAAAGCCGATGGTGATGCATTAGTCACTAAACCAATTGGGACAATTTTTATTTAACAAAAGATGGATGCCATTATAGATTTTCTTCTTAGCGAAGTAGATAGATTCGGTGACAATCCTAATGACTACAATCCTAGACTCCACAGAGGACAGATTAATGAAATGCAAAGAGAACTTGTCCCACTTCTTGCTATTGTTTTTGAAAAACATGAATACATAAAGAGGTGGCTCCTTTCCTACCCTCAATCTCTTAATGGTAAACGCCCGATTGATTTCTTACCTGTAGATCCTGACAAGACTATTTCTGAGCTCTATGCATTAGCAGAAGGAGTTCACAGTCATTGACCTTTTATTGCCCGTATTTCTTAAAGAAAAATCGGGTTTTTTAATTCCTTATTTTAAAAGGTCAATTTGGCTTTTACTTGCTAAAATTCAGACTTTCTATATTGTTATAAATAAAGGAAGCAAAGCTCGAAAAGCTTTGTTCATATGCATGAAATGGACAATCACTACCAAAATCATAATCTGATATTCTACATTCCGTCTAGAGTTATTTGACAATTATCATACGCGCGCACATGCATGATTTGATTACTGTGATAATTAGATAATTATGTGGGTATATTTAAAATTTAATTCCCTCATAAATCAAACTATTGCTTAATCAATTTCAATCTGGCTATGGAATCCTTGAAATAAACTTCAACAATAAAAACACCTTTTGGTAAATCCGAAACATCAACAGTTGAAGCCTCAGAAGATTTAACAATTCTTCCGGATAAGTCTTTGATTATTGATTGTGTAACTATCTGAGATGTTTTGATTTCAAAAAAATCACTGGCCGGATTGGGGAATAGTGACAAGTCCGAATATTTTTCGGTATGTAGTATCTGATCTACATCAAAGATTAGTGTGTCAGATTTATAACAACCTGTTACTTTGTGTGTTGCTTTCACGCTAGCAATTAAATCAACAAATGTTCTGTTAAATTGTACCGCTACTTCGTTGGAATTAGTTAGGTTTTTAGGATTTGTAATTCGTTGAATGTACCACTCATAATCGTATGATTCGTTGTATTTAGTATTAAATACAACCATCTCACCTTTCAGTATCTGTGTTGATGTAGTGATAGCAACTTCCGGCAAAGTATACAGGATCAAATCTGTCTCATTGGACGCTTGACTTTCATTGTCAACGACCAGTCTTTTTTCAGCAACCGCACAACTGGTTTCACTATTGATTCGCGCTGTGTATACTCCAGGTTCAGTAATCTTTATTTCATTCTCACCCGAATTATCTAGTAGCATACCGTCTTTAAACCAGTCAATTGAAATGGCATAATCATTGGTGAGCGTTATCAATACGGAATCTTCCTGGCAGGCAATCTGAGGATATTGGAACGCAAACGCATCATCCGGCGGGCATATATTCACAGTGGTATCTATCAAAGCGGCAAAGAAGAAGTCATTGTCATTATTTCCACTGTTGTTCGTAATGATATGATCATTTGCCGTTAGCTCGTCACTATTGTATTCGCCGGATACATAAATTGTATTATCGCGAACGGAGATACTTATTCCATCATCAATTTCACTTCCCGCAAGTGTGCTTACCCATTGAAGATATCCGACTTCATTGAATTTCAGAATCGCAACATCTATCTCATCGGTTGTCAGTGTCACTTGATCTATTTGCTCAGATTCGAATCCAGCTGTCAAATAAATGTCTAGATCCTCAACTGCAAGGCCTATCTTATCTACTCTAGTCTGATTAAACACTCTTGAAAAAAGTTCATTCCCATTATCATCTGTCTTTTCTACCTTTAATCCTACATATCCATTAATTGTGGAATTCCAGGGTTGGAAAGCGAATACAAAATTGTTTTGGCTATCGATATCAAACTGATAGTCATTGCCGTTTTCAAGAGGTCTAACCCACTGTGTCACTCCTTGTAAGTCAAACTTTGCAATGAAACTGTATACCTCGTATGGTCTTTCATAGGCAACCCCATTGACATCTATTACTGCTCCGGTTCCAAAGCCAAGGAGAAACAGATGATTGTTTGCGATCTTAATATCTTGAATGCTTTCAGAGGATGTACTGCCTAGCTGAATTCCATGGACAAGATCTCCATTTTCATCTAACCTTAAGACAATTATGTCATTATCAAATCCTTCTCTGCCAGTCACATTGAATACCTGATCATCAATGGTTACATCAATATCAAAACCTCCGGTTATATAGAGATTATCGTTCTGATCTGCTGCAGCATGTCTGGCGATGAAATTTCCGCTAGTTCCTGCCGGTCCAAAGCCTTTTAACCAAAGGACTTGTCCGGCAGAGGAAATCTTCATAACGAAAGTCTGACTCCATGCATAACTCAGGTTATACCCCTCGTAATTGAGCATTTTATAACCGCCAATCACATAGACGTTGTTTTGTGAGTCTATGGTGAGAGCCGTACCATAGGTATTGAAGTCTCCAAATCGATGAGACCATAAATAATTGCCATCCGCATCAAACTTTGCCACATAAGCTCCCCTACTTTGGTAGGTGGTGTCTCCAATAACTGTTCCGCCACTTAAGAAGCCGGTAAAATACGCATTCCCTTCTAAGTCAATTGCATTATCATTTACACTGTCATCCGTCCAATCACCACTTCCATACATCCAGGTTACTTCCTGTGACAGTATATTCAATGAAATTCCAATAAATAGTATTGCAGTAGTTAATTTTAGCACTTTAATCAGTAATGATTTTGATTCAAAAATTTCATCGAAATTATTTCAAGGAAACATACCTACAAAAAATGAAATGGATTATTCCGATACTAGGGCTTATTTTTTTCGTATTCTCATGCGCTGAGGATAATACTGAAATTATTCCAGAGGCTGATTTCAACATTTCCTCAACTAGCATATTTTTCAACAGTAACGAGGATATGCAACAAATCGAAATCAATAATTACGGATCAGGTAAGATTAAATGGTCAGTCGCAATTACCTCAGGTGATTTTGTCAACTTAAGAAATTCGCAAGGTGAGATTGGAGCTGAAAGTAATGGGTCTATTATTATAGATGTTGATCGGCAAAACTTGGGAGAAGGTGTTTATCAGAGTGAGCTTGTTTTAATGGTTGCTTCAGAAACCTATACGATTACCGTTGATGTCTCCACGATTCCATCCATGAGTTTAGATTTTAGCGTCATTGATGCCGACTACAGTGGTCACCTTAACGCCATTATTGCGATTGACAACACGAGTCAGCTGTATCTGATAGATCCCAAAAATCAATTTGTGCAAACTTTAGATCTTGAATTTCCATCAAACTGTCTGGCATTAAGCCCGGACGGTACCAAGGCACTTATTGGACATAATTATGCATACAGTATTGTGGATTTGATAGATTTCGAAGTTGAACGTGTGAATGGCCTTTTAATAGAGGTATTTGATGCTGTTTATGCGAATGATGAATGGATTTATTTGTTTCCTGCTGAGGATCAATGGGTAAGTATCCATGGCTATAATGTTTTGACAGGTGAAGAATTAACCTCCTTCGACAATATTTACGAAAAGACAATAGTTAAAAAACATCCATCTGAAAATTACATCTACGGTATATCTATTAACAGTATACCTAAGGATATTGAGAAATATGGTTTTGGGAATAGGCCAGAACGACTCTCTGAAACTCCTTATCATGGTGATTACCCGATTGGAGTTGACTTATGGGTGAATGGGGAAGAAAATTACATCCTTACACAAGCTGGAACTATATTCAACTTATCTGAAAGTCCTGTTGAAGATTTAACTTACTTAAGCTCATTATCATTGAGCAACTCTTACATTCAGGCAGCAAATTTCAATCATTCTAGGAATGAAAATTATTTGCTTGTTAGTAGCAATAACTTTCAAGAATCGTCAGATTTAATGATCTATTCTGATGAATGGGATTTAATCGATCAGGTTAGTTTTCCTCCAGTTGAGTATGATCATCAATTAACCTCTGAATTCAGAGGACAATTTGTTTTCTTTAATACACTAGGAGACCAATATTATGTCCTGGGTTTTGTGCCTGAAAATGACTCAAAAGCAGCCATCATTAACTATCAGCTCAAATGAATCGAAAACTCCTCACGTTACTTATCATCTCTTTACTAATTGGATCTTGCAATAAAGATGATACACAACCAATGGTGGCTATTGCTACTGAAAGCCCTTCTCCTATTGATGGAGGTGGTCTTACGTTGATTGGAACAATTGGCTATATATCTGCGACAGATCATGGGTTCATAATTTACAGAGCAGAGGATGAAAGTTCATATGCTATCAGGCGAATTAGTCTAGGATCACCTGAGTCACGTGGCAGTTTTTCTGCCCAATTAACAAGTGGCCTGGATGAGGGTGAAACCTATCTGTATCGTGCGTATATGATAAGAAATGGAGAGCAAACTGAAGGTCACCAACAATCATTTATCTGGACAGGTGATCGATTGCCTGAGATCAGTGACTTCTTTCCCAAAAACGGTCATATTGGAGACACAATGACTATTGAAGGAAGGTACTTTGGAGATCATCAATACATTGTTTTTGGTGGATCTAAAACTGAATCCGCAATTTCTAGTACCGATTCCTATATAAAAGTTGTTGTGCCTGAATTAGAGTCTGTTGAGACAAGTATTCATATCTGGAAAAATATTCCTCAGAACGCTAAGGTGGTTGGTTCATTTCGACTTGAGGCACCTGAAATTACTTCATTTGAGCCTAATCAAGTTGATTTTAGAGAAATTATAACTATAAATGGTGATCATTTTGATAACGATCTTCGAAGGAATGAAGTTCGAATTGATGGTAAAGTTGCAAATGTCATAGCAAGCTCAAGGAACAGTCTCTCGGTTGTTTTACCTGATGATATTGAAACAAGCTATCCGAAGATAACAGTGAGAGCTCAACTCCAAGACGTAGAGAGCATAGGCACACTTGAAATTAATGGCCCTGAGATTGATCTAAGTCCTACTACGGGAAACTCTCGTGATGAGATCACCATTACAGGATCAAACTTTCATCCGGTCTACTACCAGAACAAGGTTTTTATTGGTGATGCCGAAGCAGAAGTTCAATATGCAAGTACCAGAACCAAATTAGTTGTAGAAGTGCCTGAAGGACCCTACCCTAACAAGGTGAACAATATTTCAGTCTCTGTTCTGGATAAAACTGCGATGTCTGATTCCGAATTTGAAATTCAGGATACCTGGCGAGTGGTTTCCAACGACATCCCTATAAGTTACTATGGCCATCCAGGCACATTTGTTTTGGGAAGTAAAGCCTATTTAATCTGCAATTCAAATGACTATACAGATTCTAATATTTATAACTGGGAATACAATCCTGAAACCAATGAATGGGCAAAACACGCATTGCCATTTTCGATGAACTACAGCGGAGATGCAATTGGCAATGGTCAAAATGGATTTGTTTATACAGGTGAAGCAAATGATAATTTTTGGATGTTTGATCAATCGACCATGCAATGGCAACAAATGGCTGATTTTATAGGTCCTCAAAGAGGCGGTGCGACTACTTTTTCGTTGAATGGGAAAATATACTTGGGGTTAGGGGGGAGCAAACTGGAAGACTTTTATGCCTACGATCCAGATCTTGATGAATGGTATAGAATTTCAGATATTCCCATTAATCCATATCAAAGTAGAGCAAATATGACTGGTCTGGAGCTTGATGGCTTTGCCTATATCGTAGGGGGTGCAAGAACTACCGGGGAAGCCGATTATTGGAGATACGATCCTGTGAATGATCTATGGACAGAGATGGGCAACTTTCCGGTCGTAATTGGCGAAAATGTTTCCTTCATCCTTAATGGTAAGGGTTATATCGCGACTGGTGGATGGTCTGGCTATAATTATTGCTGGGAGTATGATGTTGGAGCAAACCAGTGGACACGTGTCGAGAATGTAGGTCATTGGGCAAGAGAGCGTGCATTTTCTTTCGTTATTAATAATAAAGTATACATCGGCGGTGGTTCAGGAAGTTCCTATGCTAATGTTGAAGATGAAATGTTAATTTGGGAAGGTAATTGAAGAATACTTTATTTGAATTCCGCACACATTTACCACTCTCCTTCTCTCCTGTCCAACATCTCTCACTGTGTGGCAAAAGATTGCTCGTGACTGCTATGAAATGAAGTGACTGTTACTAAGGACGAAAAAGGCCTTTCCGCTAAACTATTAATCCACCCCCGAACCGAAGCTACCTGCCGGCATTTAAACATAAGATCAGATTTATTGATTTTCAGTGGTTACAAATTTGGCTGTAGTTAACTTGCAAAAGTTTTCAAAAAATGATCTACTTATGAGGCGAAAAATCCCTGAATCAACGCTACCAAAAATCAAACGCTCGCAAATGATTACTGCCGAAGGCATGCAGAAATTAAGGGATGAACATGATCACCTTTACCGAGTTGAACGTCCAGATGTTACCGCTAAGGTTTCATGGGCGGCGAGTTTGGGAGATCGTTCAGAAAATGCCGATTACCATTACAACAAAAAACGTCTTCGAGAAATTGACAATCGCATTCGATATCTGACCAAGTGTGTTGACGACTTAAAAGTGATCAATTACCACCCTAACCAGGAAGGTAAAGTGATGTTTGGCGCTTGGGTAGAAATTAAAAACGAAGAGAAACGTCTTCAAAAGCGATTGCGAATTGTAGGCTACGAAGAGCTCATCGGTAATAAAGATTATATATCTATGGACTCCCCAATGGCTAAAGCGCTTCTTGATAAAACTCTTGGAGATGAAGCTATAGTTAAAACCAAAATGGGTGATTTTGTATGGAAAATTTTAAAAATAGAGTATCAGAAGTAGTATGACATTCTCCTTCCCTCCTGCCAGCGTTCCTCACTGCTGCTACATGGTATCCACTCTAGTTGTCGAGTGGCAAAAAAAGCCTACCTGGCGGCGTAGACAGGCTCGTAGTACAATAAAATGATATGATTGCCTTTGATTGATGTTAGAGGCCATGACTGGGAGTTCGCCCCTAAACCAAAGCTATATTAATAAAGCACAGGCCATTATATAACAATGCTTAGTGATTTGCGAAGCAGCTCAGGTCTTTGCATATTATATTCTTGCATACAAACTCTTTGAAGGAAGATTGTATTCTTATAATTTAATATTTAGGGTTAGTATGAATCTGTCTGAAGCCATGTCAAATTCTTTTTAAATTCCTTTACCAGCTAGGTAAATCATTTGATGATTAATTCAATATTTTATTGAAAATAGTCTTTTTTACAACACTTTATAATTGGCCTTCCTAACCTCTATTTTAATCCTCTTTGTATATATCATTGTATTATGAGCAAAAAGTTCAATTTATCTCTAATAGTTCTAATTGTCACTTTTTCTAGTTCATTTGGACAAAACGATTTTAGAAATGGATTTATCATAACTAATGATAACGATACCATTCGAGGACAATTGGATTATCGTTCCAACTCAAAGAATTATGAATCATGTATTTTCAAAAGTGAAGAAGGAGAAAAAAAGTATTACCCAAGTCAAATAAAAGGATTTGGATATGTCGATGATAAATTCTTTTCTTCTCAAATACTTAAAGATTCTTTTGTTGAGGTTTTGATCAGAGGTGAAATAAGTTTATATAAATCGAGAGAAATGTATCACATTAAGAAGGATACTTCTTTTTTCGACTTAGAGTCAATTATTGAAGAAGTAGTGGTCGATGGTAAAAATGGAACGAGAGAAACAAGCAGATGGCGAGGTATTGTCAATTATTTAACTGGTGATTGTTTAAAAAATACAACTGGTAGCATAGCAAGTCTCAAACTTGATGAAAAAAGTTTAACGAGATTTATTTTGAAATACAACAAATGTAAGGGTTCTGAATTCACAGAATACAAAGCAAACAAGCCTTGGTCTCGATTTGATGTTGGTGCAACTTTGGGTATAATAAGGTCAGAAATAACAACTGATGATACGGGATCTTTTTCTTATTTGGATGATTCGTATATATCAATTGACCCTTCTATTGGAGTATTAATTGCAATCTCATTCCCTCGAATCACCGAAAAAATGGCTTTACAAGGTGAACTTCATTTCATGAAGTCTGGCTACTCATCATTTTTAAAATTAGAAGGATCTTCAACCCAATATCATGATACTTTCATTGATTTAACCACCCTTTCAATTCCACTTTCGGCAAAGTATTCCTTACCAGCAAAGAAATATGGACTTTATATACAGGGAGGTATTAATTACGACTATCATCTCATGTCAAACACCAAACTATTAAGTGAACGAGTCGTTGGAAATGTTGTGAGTACTTTCCCTGAAAGTTCAGCATTTGAAGTAAACGATAATCAAATTGGTTATTGGGGCGGTTTTGGGATTCTTAAGTCCTATAAAAAATTCACTGGGAGTGTTGCTATTCGATATTTTCAAATGCCCTCGCTTAGTAAAACAAACCGTTTCAATGCAAACAATAGTCGAATTTCATTGAATTTAATTCTGTTCAAAAAATGAACATTGTATTCAGAAATTTCTTGTTAGTATCCTTGTTAGCGTTACTGGTCAAATGTGATGAAGAAGATGTCATCAGCAGAAATTATCCGAGATTAAAAACGCTCTCAGTTACTGAAATCACATCAGATGGAGCAAGATTAAATGCTGAAATAATATTTCGTGGTGAATTTGAGATTATGAATTATGGATTTGTTTGGGGCGAAAGTGAAAATCCGACTTTAGAAAGTAGTGATCGAGTTATTTATTCTGAAAACATTCAATCCGAGAGGTTCTCAGAAACAATAAAAACAACTTTAAAAGAAGAAACTTTATATTTCGTTCGAGCTTTTGTTGAAACAGATGATTTCATTGTATATGGAGAGAATATTTCTTTTATGAGTTTAGGAAGCCGAGCTCCAAATATTGAAGTAGTTACTCCAATTAACATTTTCTACTCAGACACAGTTACAATTAGAGGAAAAGGCTTTAGCTATTTAACATCACAAAATGAGGTAAAACTTGGGGAAGCTACAGCTCCTATAATATCAGCCTCAGACACAATAATCAAAATATTAGTGCCACTTTCAATTGAAGATGCTAACCCTGTTGTAAAAGTGTCCACTCAAGGAAATATGGCTGAATATGATACCCCGCTTGACTTTATTTCACCAAAAATCAAATCAGTTTCTAAAAAAAAGCTTGTTTACGGAGATACCATTCAAATAGTAGGTAGCTACTTTGGTCTTGACAAGACCTTAACTAATATTAGTATAAATGGTGTCAAACTCGATCCTATAGCCGCCGATAGCAATCTTATTAAACTTATAATTCCGGTTGTTCCACAAAATTTCTCAATATCAATAAAGAACTCGGTTGACCAAGAAATTACAAGCGAATCTCTTGAGGTACTAAGTCCTATTATTAATGGCATTTCACCTGTGGCTGCATATTACAATGACCCAGTTGTTTTGTTTGGTGTGAATTTCAGTTTTCTCTCAGATGAAGTCAAAATATATTTCAACGAATCTTTAGCTAAGATCAATATTTCAGACAATAATGAAATTATCGCAGAAGTACCTGATGGGGTAAGAAATCCGATTACTGTCAAACTCGAAGTAGCTGATTTAGAATCTAATATTATAGATTTCTATTATCTGGGCCCTGAAATTGAGTCCATCAGCCCCTTAAAAGCTACCTGGGGAACTGAGATAAGTATATTTGGAAACAACTTTTCTAATAATCCAAATGATATTGATGTTAAAGTTGGTGGCGTTCAGGCTAAGGTGACTGCTAGCTCTACTGATGAATTGACAATTGTTATTCCAGATGAATTAGGTTCTGTGTCATCTCAATTAGAGATTCAAATTGGAAAGGGATATGACATTACAGAGCAAACATTCACATTAGAGTTACCAGTATATAATTCCATCAGCACCAATTTAACAAGTGATATCAATGCTTTAATTACAATAAATGGGGACTATTTCAATCCAAACTCTTCATTAAACACAGTTTCATACAATGGCTCAAATCTTGATATCGTAAGCTCTTCTAAAAACTCAATCCAGGTTAGAATTAATGAATCAGTTTTAGACAATGCTTTAGTTACAGAAGAAATTGTTAGACCATTGAATTACTCAAATGCAATTAGTTCATTTAATACGGATGAATTAACTCTTCAATATGCTGCTCCTTGGTCATTACTTGAAAATTTAAACTTTGGTTCTTTTAGCAAATCTTTTCAGATTGGAGATAAGGGTTATGTCATAACCGCATCAAAAGCCTTGTATGAATTTGACCTAAATACAGAAGAATGGATACAACTTGCTTCTTTTCCAGGTGTTGGAGGCTTTAATGATAATAATCGCTATCATGGCACAGGTTTCGTTTTAAATGGTAAAATTTATTATGGTACTGGCTATGTCAGAGGAGGTTCTGGTAACCCTAACCTGGTTTCTCCACCAGTTTTTAAAAAGGATTTTTGGGTTTTTGATCCATCCGTTAATAGTTGGACTCAACTTAATGACATTCCTGATGTTGAAAAAAATACCTATGATGGAAATAGTTTGAATGGAAAAGGGTTTTTGATTTCAAAAAGTGTGTATGAGTATGATCATCTATCTGATTCATGGACGACTAAATCGAGTTTATCAGACAATGAAATTGTTGATGGCGCTTATTTTTCACCGAAAAGCTATATAATCAGTGGGGTTCTACATTGTGTCTATTATGATTTAGATATTGGACAAACTATTTTTTCGCATTATGATGAAGTGGGCGATACTTGGACAATTGACTACACAACGTCTAGCCTAAATAGAATAAATGATGTTTTGATTCTTGATAGTAAGGTGTACCTCATCGATATGATTGTTCAATCATATAATTCTGTTTATAACTTTGGTGCTCCTTTCAGATTTATTCCATATCCTAACTCATTTACTACCAAATTGATGGAGTATAATCCTATTACAAATAATTTCATTGAGATAACAGATCCTGAAGATCGAATCGGGTTAATCCCTTTTACAATCAATGGACTTTTGTTTGGAGATGGATTAACTTTTGGACACCAATTTTATAAATATGATCCAAGCTTTTGATTTAGATTAGCTTGCATGGTACTTATCTGTCAATCTTCTGAACACATTTGCTACTCTCCTTTCCTCCAGCCAGTGTTCCTTATTGCGGCATGGTATTCCTCTCTCGTATCGATTAGCAAAACTGCCGGCATAAGCAGGCTCGTAATACAACAAAATGATATGAATGCTTTTAAGGACATGACTGGCCGTCCGCCCCTAAACTATTAATCTCTACGCAGAACTGAACCAGCCTGATCGCAGGTTGGCCTAAATAAACATAATGTAGAATGATGTGTGAATTTATAAATCAATATAGGGAATGAATTAATAAGATTTGACGCAACAACCATTATCCAGAAATTTTTCCCGATCTGGTATATACCCATTTATTGCTCTTCTCGATCTTACGTGTCTTGATCTATTTCTGCCTTCTTTTGTATTTTTTGGTATCAATGCCATACCGGCACATAGTGAGCAAACTTTGAATTTGTAGTAACCTGGAACTTCATTCCTGTTTTCATGCCCTTTACACCTTGGGCAGAATATGTAAACCACATCTCCTGTGTCTTCAATTAAATCTTCAACAATTTGAAATGACTTTTTATATGCGCTCGAAGCAGATAAACCCGCATAACGAATCCCCATTGAAAAACAATACTCTCTTTCAACTTTCGTCCCATGATGACTCGGATCATGAAAGTCTCCGATTTCGAAAAAGCTATTTACAACTTCAAAGTTATAGAATCCTCGAATTCTACCTAACAACCATCCCGCAAGAAAATCGGCTTGAAGTTCTGCTTCATCGCCTTCTAAGTCACTATTCCATGCATATTGAACTACATGACCTAGTTCGTGTCCTAACACTCCTACGATTGTTTCGTCAGAAAATATGTACTCTTTCTCTAACTCTTTCATAAGATTTAGGCCCATGAGAATAGTCCCATCTGAATTTTTGTTCACAATTGGTGGGTGTATTGCTTTTGCGTTTGTGTTTCTAGAATCATTGTAAATAAATATTTCTGCATCAATTCCAAATTCATCCTCAAAGTCATTTAAGTATTTGATAAGAATTCTATCGACTCTTTCATCCTTGGACAAATCATAAAGTTCAGAATAACTCCTGTCCCCTTTAGACCGACACTGTCCCAAACTTGTTTGAGAATCAAAAATCAATAATTGAATTAATGTACTAAAAACTAAAGCAAATCGCATTTTTTTTTGTTTGTAAACACGTATGTCTAATTTAATAAGAACGGTCCAAAAAAACACTAGATTTTTATGATTCAATTTCTTAAATAAAGAATCCTTCAAAAGTCTAAATTATTCTTGCAAAGCATTTTTCTCCGCAAACTTCTTCTACGTGCGATTATTCAAGTTTATCCCGTACTCAGGATTCATGACTGTTAAATCTTTTGTATAGCTGATTGGGCACGTTGTGAACAGTAATTTGAAAACATAAACTTGGTTGATTTCCCTATTCACTTACCCTTCATTAATTAAAAACAGGTACGATGGATCTTTAAGCAAGAGCTCCCTCATTCTTACCAAGAATGATGTGAATTGATTCTCATTGATGAATGAAACCAAGCCAAACTTACATTAGCTCCTTCAGATCACTCTTCGAATAGTTGGTTATACTTTCTCTTTCACTGGATGTAAGATCCGGGTCATTTTCTACTAATGACAATGCATTCTTGTAATGCTTTACTGCTTTTGCATTTTGACCCACCTTCATGGAGTAATAAGCCAGGTAATAATTCATCAGAGTCGATTCCGGATAGCTATCGTAAGCCAGTTCATAGAGTCTCTGACGATATGTGTAATCTTCATCCTTTTGCCAGGCAAGCCAACTCCGATAATCCTTATAGAAAGCTTTCGAATAAGGTTGCGAGTTTCCGTTCTCTTTTAGCTCATTATAAATTCGCTCGATCTCATCAAATCCGCCACTTTTCAGGAATCGATCTTTCAGGGTTGCAATATCTGGCGGCGCTGGAATTCCTTCCATAACAAAAGTGCTGTCAATCTCAGTCTGTGAGCTCAAGATGGTTGCATCAAAAACCTTATCCGTTTCGCCCCCGCCTGCCAGAGTACTTGTACGGCGGACAGGTTTGATTTTGTGGTCTAGAAATCGCAACATGAGATGATGTGCCTCTTCGAATCCTTTTTGTGTGTTCCCCTTATGCTTGCCCAGAATATCTGGAACGAAAGCGTCGAACATGCCGTAATTGAGCATTGTCCATTCTGACATATTCGGAAATCGCGCATAGTATTTGTCAGCGTATTTAAGTTGAAAAGTGTATTCCGGATCAATGGATGGGTGAGATGAGTAAATGAATAAGATGGGAGCCGTAATGTTCTCTGGCAAGTAAAAAACGGATTCATTCAGAAGGCCTTGCTCAAAAGCACTTGGCAGCCCACCCTCCAAACTGACTAACGCCTTGAGCTTGTCGTTTCTCGAGATAGCTGCAGCACCTACTGAAGATGAGATGGCATTGGCTACAATCGCTACTTTGTCCATATCAACGTTGGGTTGTTCACTCACTTGTCCCAACACGAACTCGAAATCGTCAACTGCGACTTCTAACCCTATGGTAGATATTTCCATTGCAGAAGAATATCGACCTTTTGTAGTAAAGGCCACCACTACATATCCATGACTAGCGAGGAATTCACACGTGATGCTTTGAAATGCAGGACTTCCACCGTTTGGATATACAACAATCGGAAATTGCCCATTGACAGGACTGGCATTGAGTCGACCATATACTTCCTGCTCCAGCAGTTGATCAAGGTTCTCACTTGTGAAATCTTCCTTGGTACTTCCCAGCACTCCGATGGTAATGTTTCCAAGGCCTTGCGTCTGGTCAATCATTGTCTGCTTAGCAAACTCCTTCTGCTCTTCTGACTCGCCAAAATTTGTTTGTCTGCCCCTCAGGTCAACATAGTGAGAATAATTGATTGGATCACCCGAGCCATTCACTGCCGGGTACCAAACGTTAATCTGAAACTGACGCCCAAGTTCAGGCCTATGATTATTTGTCAGATTTCCATCCCAATCGGAATATGGCACGCCTTTTCTTGTTTGATCGTACGTAAAGATTGTTCTGTACCCGACCGCATAGTCTCCCAAAACAAGATCTCCCATGATGGGTACACGCTCAGTGGTTTCTTGCCCTACCTGAAATCCGCTTAATGCGATAAGTATCGAAAATACAATGGGTAAACCTATCTTCTTGTTGCTATACATGCTGTTTGGTTCGTTTTTTGTAAAATTTTGGGTTCGAGCAAATTAGCAGTACGCTGCAGAAATAAAGTCTCACATTCGGTTAACAGGTCTTACTTTCAGTAAGCAAGACTCATTTCAGTATGCTAAGAATTTAGAGATTTAAACTTTTAGAGACTTCCAGATGCAATTGTTCTTAAAAGCCAGCTCCTTATTTCCTGGTTGCCACGTCGGAAAAAATCTGAACCCAGGCTTTGTCTTCCTGAAACACACTGGCCCAACCGTCCCAAACCAACCGATCCTTATCGGCGTAGGAAATGGTTGCTCTGAAAAACCGATCCTCAATGACATTCTTAGGAGTAATGGCGATTATCTGCTCGTTTTCTTCATCAAGATACCATTGAAACTGACCGTGTAAGGGGAAATCATGGGCGAAGTTGGTAGCTCGGAAACATTGCTCCTTCTTATCATAGTTGATGTAGTAGGCATAGGTCCGTTTCCTTCCTGAAGTAGAAACAATGGTTTCCGACTCGCATTTAATAAAGCTTCCATCCAGGTAATAGCTACAGATCCGGGTGCCGGTCTCCTGGTATTCCTTTGGTTGACCGGGATAGATGGTTTCTGTGACGTCCCACTCACCGATTAAAAAATCCAGGTCTTTAATGCTTTGACTGTGTACCGGGTTTAGCAGAAATAGCCAGCAGATTCCCGTGAGTGCTAATACGTTTAGTTCTTTGCGTTTCATCTTTAATTTTCGTTTGAATCAAAGATGGAGTTCGCGTCAATGATGAAGGTCTCAAGTAAGGTCTTTATAGTCTCACTAACTGATTTCTTTACCTGTTCGAAGATGTTTATACTCCTGGGGTGTGAGCCCCTCGTATGCTTTAAAAATGCGGTTAAAGGTAGCCTTCGAATTGAACCCCGAATCATACGCCAGACTTAGGATCTTAAGATGATCATTGCTGGGGTCTTGCAACAATTCTTTGATTTCCTCTACTCTGTACTCGTTGATCAACTGGTAGAAATTCTTATTCAATTCTTGATTGATTGTATCTGATATTGTACGTTCAGGTATGGCTGCAGATTTACTCAAATCGGTTAGTGACAGCTCCGGATTCCTATAAAGTTTATGAGTTCTTATTGTTTCATCTAGTTTCTTCACAATTTCAGATGGCTCCTCGAATGATGTTTCATCCGTTTCAAGCGCAGGAATTTTGTGTATTTGAGCTTGTTTGAATCCACTGATACTAATCCTGACTCCCTTGGTTATTGACATGATCATTTGGAATACCTACCAATGGTTAGCATGGCTCCCTTTTTCACTTTCTTATTGGGTAGGCCCGTCCTTTTATTTCTACATAAAAACCCTAACAGATAGTCCAAGATTTAGAAGAAAAGACCTTTGGCACTTCTCACCGATTGTTCTAAATTATGTCCATAGTGCCTATCATGCGGCATTGTCAAACGCAAATCCATGGCCCTATTTTCATCATGTTGCCGAAATATTAGAATCTGCTTCAATTATTTCTATTGTCATTTACTTGATATTGGCATTTAGGTTAATCAAGCCTTACCGGAGGTCTTTGTTGGACAATGTGTCCAATACCGAAAGAATTGATTTGGGATGGGTCAGTCAGATCATTTACGTCATTGGTGGTGTTTGCTTGCTTTTTGTTTTCTTCTTGGTAGCGAGCACCCTCTCGGGTGGTAGATACACGTTAAAAGAGTGGGATGATCCAAGAGCTTTTTTGTTGCTTCTTTATGCAGGAATCTTATTCAGCGTTAGGCACATGGACAAGATCATCAATGAAAGAAACCGATTTGCTTGCCTATTCTCCTTCTTTTCAAAAAGGAGAAAAGCGAACACAAATCCATTGATAACAGCACAAACAGTTATGAGCTGAATTAGTGAAACCTCAAATTGCATCTTACAATAGTACGCATTGATTGGCGTCAAGTTCAGAATCAATAAATCAGGTGTACTGCAAAAAGTATATGGGATTTAACTCAGCTGCAGAGTTTCTATTTCGATGACGAGGCCCGAGAGAGACCTCTTTGTGCATCCAGAAAAACCAAAGAGACTCCGCGTTCTTATTTATTCCTCAGTATCCAGACTGGGTCAGCTGCTCACTCGCTTTTTCGTAATTCCTTAAGCTTATGTCTCGCACGATTATTTTGAGGATTCAACTCTAATGATTTCGAATAATTCAAGATTGCCAATTCTGTTTCTCCTGCTTTCATACAGGCTTCTGCATAACTATCATATACCTGATAGCTATCAGGATAGAGCGCCATATTCACTTTGAAAGTATTTAGCGACAGGGTCATTCTATCTGCGTGGTAAAAATCATATCCAATATCATTAATGTACGCTTCGGTCACCATCGGATGATTGGGGTCGAGTTCCTTCAACTGCTTATAGGCTATCAGTGCATTTTCAAAGTCACCTTCAAGAAGGAATTCCATCGGACTTTTTTCATCATCAGCCACCTTAGCTAATGATAAAACCATTGCTTGATCGTTTCTATTCAGATATTGCATATTGACCGTTTCATTTTCAGTATCAGGTTTAAACTGAATAAATACGCTGGAATTTCTCCGAACGAAAAGGCTGTCAGAAACTTTAACTAGCTCCACTCCTTCTTCAGTTAGTATGTTTTTGTAAAACAGTCGATTATCCTTTTGGTAGATTTTTACAATCACATCATCGGATTGGTATCTGCCTGTAATCTCATCAGCAACAGACTGTTCAATTTCCATCTTTTGATGTACCGGAACATAATTGTCCCAATCATAAGCCATGGCAACTGAGCGCATCACTTCAGCATTAAATTCTGGAAACGTGGAATTGGTCATCACAACCACACCATATCCTTTGTCTCTATGAGCTACAATCTCTGCATAGAAACCTGTATTCCACCCATGATGCCTTAAGTAGATTTCATCATTTCTATTCAAAAGTTGGAAACCCAGCCCAAGTGTAAATGACCATCCGGATTCACCTACACCATATGGAGTACCCATTAGCTCAGCCAGATCTTTTGATCGCTGTACGTGGGTTATAAATTTTGCATAGTCCTCGGCAGTTGTCCACAATCCATATGAAGCCATAGAAGGATAGATATCTCTACCACCTTTTACCTTGGAACCATCTTGTGAATAACCAGTTGCCACCTTCGTTAGTTGCTCGGATGTAAGGGTTTGGTTAAACGTGCTGCTGTTCATTTCTAAGGGTTGCAACACGAGCTCTTGCATGATCTGTGGGAATGGTTTCTCTTCAACATCCAGCATCATTTGTTGAAGAGGCACATAGGTTGTGTATGCAAAGCGGACGCTTTCTTCAGGGACTTTATTTACAGTGACCGGCTCGTTTGAGGCAGGTGGAGTTCCGTTTAGTATCTCTAGAAGTGTTGGAATTTCTTCATCAACACCATATGATCCAGTTCCACGTGGATGTATGCCGGCAGAATGATTTAAAAGATTGCGAATGGTGACTTTCTTTTCTTTGGTAAATTCATTTTCCGGCACTTTCCAGGATTTTAAGTAACTGTTAATATTTTCATCTAAGTCTAATTTGTTTTCTTCAACAAGACGCAGTGCTCCGTAGGCCGTTACCGGCATACTTGTTGCCGCTGCCTGGAAAAGGGTTTGTGTCGTTACCGGAGTTCGACTTTCCTTGTCCATCACTCCGTAGCCCTTAGCCCATGCCAGTTCACCATTATGTATTACTGCAATGCTTACCCCGGGAATCCCGTAATGCTCCATGCGATCTTCTATAGACCATGTTGAATCACCAGCTATGTGTACTCGAGTTGTCAGGCCCGTTTCAACCTCTTTTATTAAGTCTGTGGCATCAACAGTTGATTCATCCAAACATGATTGAAGAAGAATAATGATGAAGAGAATAGCGCTGATTTTTTTCATTGTTTATACATATTTATGAGTCTCCCCTATTAAGTAGTTGGATTCAACTAGCGAGCAATTGGTTTATGAAAAGATGATCAATTTGAACGATTAGTTTTGGCGTCTTAGGATCTCAATGATCTGAGCATCCACCCAATAGATATCTATATTATTCTCATCGATACCCCTATTAAAGAGTATGTATTTGCCGTCCGGGGTAACGCTGGCATATGCGTCCCATTTTGGTGAATTCACCCCCTCACCCATATTGATAGCAGGCCCCCAGGTGCCATCTTCCTGCCGGAAACTGATGTACAGATCTGAGTCGCCATACCCGTCTTCTCGCTCACTATCCCAGATGATATAACTCTCATCGGGTGCGATGAACGGATGGGCAGTCATTTTCCCGGAATTGATTGCGTCACCCATCAAAACAGGTTCCTGCCGCTTGCCATCTTTGACCCATGAGATACGTATGATATCTTTGCTTTTATAGTCGTCAAACACGTAAGTGCCTTTTGATGATGCGGAGAGACGCATAATACCCCACTCTTTCCGATTAATCATCGTGTCCAGCATTTTCCGTTCAGACCATCCATCACCCTCACGCTCTTTGTACCCTTTAGCCATGTGCATGCGGTTACCATCTGGAGAGAAGGTTATTTCACCTCTGCGTCTAAATTCAATGAACTTCTTCCAAACATTGTTTTCTTGACGAAAACCAACGGTAGTTGGGTGGAAATTGTCAGGATCATAGCTGGTGTAAGCACCTCGATCGATCGTGAAGTAGAATTCTTTCATTCCGGGTGCAAACACCCCTTCAAGTTCCCAACCTTCTCTGGAAATGATGCCCGGGGCAAATGGTTCTGCCTGTAGACCCGGCGGTTTTTGACCCATATACGGTCCTTCTAAAGTTGGAAACTCGGTTGTCTTATCGTCTTGAGAAAAAAGACTATTAAGTGATAGTAGGAAAAAGAGAATCGAGATGATGTTTTTCATTATTTATTCTTTGATGAGTAAGCCAGATTTTATTCTTCCAGTCTTTGTAGCCACCTTTTAGCAAGCGCATAATCAGGGTCTATTGCTAATGCTTTTTCGAACATGCGTCTAGCTTCTTCAAGTTGATCCTGATTTCTTCGTACTATTCCCATTCCAACATATAGGAGCTTACCTTCCGGATACACTTGAAAGGAATATTCATAAATTTCTTCTGCCACATCCAAATCCTTACCTATTATATTGTCAACGCCAAGGTCCATTAAGACCGATACAGGTGGCAGGATTTCATACCCGTAGCGTGTCGACAACATTTCGAAGTGCGCAATCACTTTATCCAAAGAGTTCAATTCATCGATGGGGTTGAAGTCAGGGTACAGCGCGAGAAGAAACATAGTGAAATCTATCGCCGGCACATGGCCCTGATTCGCCAGTTCATCTACTTTGTAAGTAAAACCTGCTAGTTTATGTTCCTCTACAACACGAGAGAATTCAGAGACGAGTTTTGGTAGATCCCCTTCTTCATCGCTATAAATTATATGCAGCGATCTGTTTTCTCCCAGCGTTTGTAACGGACCTGATTCGACTTTTTGATGAAGCACCGTTGGTATGTGCATAAGAGACGGACTGCTAGCGAAGTAGCCATTGAAGAGTTGTGGTTTGCTAAGCAACGTATACACACAGAAAAACCCACTGTTGGATGCACCATAAAGCGTTCTGAAAGGAGCCGTCCTGTAGGTATTTTCAATGTGGGGTAGCAACTCTGTTTCAAAGAACTCGATGTAACCATCCGGAATTGTTGTGTCTTTATTGTCCCTTGTTGGCAGCAAAATGCCATTGCCCTCAGGCAAATCAATTCCTATGAGTATCATCTCAGGAATCTGTCCCTCGCCCATGTAGTCCAGCGTAGAAGCTAACATGGCGAACCTGGCCCGGTAATCGGAACCCAACATATACAGCACAGGATAGGTTTTCCTGGAATTGTCGTAGTTCGCAGGCAGATGGATGGATAGTGGAATGGTTTTGTTTAGCACCTTTGACTGAAGTGAGGATACCATACCTAAGGTAACTGCTGGTTCATCAGGATCGTTTTCTGACTTTTCTTGTGCAAAGACCGTGTTTGGCACCAACAAATACACGATCAAAAGCAGCATCAAAAGCTTGATTCCGCCAGTATGTTTATTCACTTCTTTCAGTGACTCAGTTAAAGAAATTTTCATAGTAGGTTTGATTTTTGAAGGTTCTACCGCAAACATCTTAGGAAGGTTGTGTAGAATCGTCCTTTACTTTGTCAACTGCTCTATTCTTGAATGAACTGCTCGAGACCTGCAGAAAAAGACATTGACAACCTGTTATTTTACATGTCAAAGCCAATCCAAAAATTGTTTTGAAATCTGCGCCATTTTTTCTTTTGATCAGCATTCTACTCCTTTTAAGTTCTTGTGAGCAAAAGCCCGCTATATTCAAAGAACATCAAACGGTATTCCAGATAGGTGATAACCCAGCGTGGGCGAAGAAAATCTGGAATGATAGCAATTGGAAAAGAAGAATAAATCTTATTCCGGAAGGTGAGATTTTCTGGTCCAGAACAAGGATTGATATTCTGAAAGCTCCGGAAGATTTTCAGTCGTATGTCCTTCAGATAGATCCCTACGGTGAATATGAAATATTTTGGGATGGAGTTTTGATTGGGAAGAATGGAAACCCTGGTAAAGAGGCAGAACTTCCTCCTGAGGGTGAATTGTGGGTTACGTACCAAATACCTACTCATCTGTCGGCAGAAGGAACCCATATGCTGGCCTTACGATTAAGTAACTATTATTTCCCCGACCATGTTGGGTACTATGAAATAGAGATTGCTGATTATGAAGACTTGCTCACCGATCTGCTCGTCAAAACTTCCTATATGCACGTTTTTGCCGGAGCTTTTTTGATTGCTTCGATTTATTTCCTTTTTCTATTTCTAAACAATAGGAAAGAATACCCCACACTTATTTTCAGTGCCTGCTGCTTTCTCATTTGCGGCCTTGTTCTGACCGTATTTAGTAAAGATTATGTACCCATACATTACAGTGTTCATGTTATTCGGTTACAAATTATCAACTCGTTTTTGTTGGGTATTTCTTTTTTGATTCCATACTATTTCTCAATGCAATTTCCCTATCCAAGACGTGGGCTATCATTGATAATTTATGCAGTAGTTCTCATTTCCATTTGGCTCGTAAATGGTCATGCTTTTGATTATAAAACAGTAAGCATGACACTGAGTATGTGGTGCTTTTCCTTTGCTGTGGTAGCTCATGGGGCGTACAAAAAGATAAGGGGAGCCCGGTTGGTTCTTGCAACCTTACTGTTGTCTATGGCGGTATTTCTAGCCTCCGGATTTGTTGTTAGTTTGTACACCGGGTTGGGCCTGATTCTTTTGGGTATGCTGTATCTGTTAACCCTTAATATGAAGGCTCAGCGGTTGGCTTACGAGCGTTCACTTGTTCGGTCTACTCGTCTTCGTTTGGAGCTTCTTAAAAAGAACATTCAACCGCACTTCCTCATGAACACATTGACATCCCTCATTGACTGGGTGGAAGAAACACCAAAGAAAGGTGTACTTTTTATCGAAGCACTTGCCAAGGAATTTGACCTTTTCAATCAGATTGAAGATCAAACGTTGATACCTGTGGCAAGGGAAATTGAACTTTGCCGAACACATCTGGAAATCATGGGATACCGTAAGGAAATGCAATACACCTGGGAAGAAGTGGGTATCGACCCAGAACAAAAAATTCCTCCGGGCATTCTTCATACACTTCTGGAAAATGGCATTACTCACAGCTTACCTCAGGAGGACAATAACGTTAGATTTAAGCTGATCTATGTTTCAGACAGCAATTGCAAGAGCTATACGTTCCTAACGTTTGCAAAAGAGTTGAAAAAAAGAAGCGACAATAAAGAAGGCACGGGACTCAAGTACATAAAGGCGCGTTTGACTGAAAGCTATCAGTCAAACTGGGAGTTGATCTCCGAACCAGCTGATCATGGTTGGAAAAGTGTCATAAAAATATATTCCTGACTGAATGAATATCTTAATCGTAGAAGACGAATCTAGAATAGCCAAGCGAGTTGAGCGAATGACACGCGATATCCTTGGTGATAATCTAACCTCGCTGACTCATGTTGACACACTCGACAAAGCATCGACGTTTATTGAAAGCCCCTCCTTAGATCTCGTTCTCCTGGATTTAAATCTAAATGGTGACAATGGCTTTGACCTACTGACAACAGCGGTTTCCGGATCATTTCACACAATCGTAATTTCTGCCAACAAAGATCAGGCGATTGCCGCCTTTGAATACGGCGTATTAGATTTTGTTCCTAAACCCTTTAACCGAGATCGGTTGGAGCAGGCGCTAAATCGAACCTTGACTAAAGATAAAACCGGAGCAAATGAGGTTAAACTTTTAGCGATTAAAAAAAGAGGAAAAGTACAGCTAGTCCCTATAGAAAATCTACTTTACGTAAAAGGAGCTGGTGTCTATACTGAGCTCTTTCTGACGGACGGAACCAAAGAACTCCACGATAAATCACTCGAAAAACTAGAACAGTTATTATCTCATTCTTTTGAGCGCATCCATAAATCCTATTTGGTAAAGATGTCTGTAGTCAAGGAGATCATAGTAAAATCTGGTAGTAAGTACATGGCTGAATTAAAAAATGGAGAGTTGATCCCTATCGGAAGAACAAAATACAAAGACATAAAGGCAAAGTGGCTCTAAACCGCTCTCCTGACAAAAGACGTTTCGAAATCAAATTACCTTGAATTGCAGAGCCCTAGCCTTCAATAAGATCTTCCAGCTATTTCATCCGGTTTTGTCTGGTTTACCGGTGCCCTTCAGTTGTGTAGCCGTTTCTTTTGATTCCGATTCAATCACACTTGCAATACGCTCCGTAAATCCAGCAATGAAGGCAACACTTACATGATAGTTGAACGAATATATTAAACCGCCTTTAGTTGCTACACGACTACCTGCACCACCCAGATTGGCATCTTGCAGCAAACCTGATTCCAACATAAAGAATGTAAGGTGTGCAAATGAAAGCCCAATAAACGGACGGACAAGTGCATTAGTAAATAGGCTAAGGTTATCAGTGGTTCCAGCAATTTTTTCAAATCTTCTCAAGCTCAACAGCATACTAATTACACTCCCTTGCATTCCAACCATTCCGATCCATCCGAGCAACTTCATCCGTTCTGAGTTCATCATGCCTTGCTCTAGTAACACACCTCCTACTAGGTATAATAAAGCACAAGAAGGAATTGCTACTATGATGCTACACAATATGCCCATTAAAAAGGCGATTTTTGGATCCAGGCTATTGATGAATTTGATGATGCTTCCAAGGCTCAATTTGACATTAAACACTTTGTCATCTCCTGAACTTACCGATGTATCTTTAAAATAAGCAGCCCCAACCAATAGAATAATACTAAAAGTACCTGTAATGAAAGTCTCAACGATTGAAATATTGGTTTCCCAGTTTCTACTGAAAACCTCCATTTTCACATCAAAGAAAATGACCACCAATTGGATCATGGTTACTGCAGATAAAAATCCACCTGTGACCAGCATGGAGAATTTATGTCGTCTGTCAGTGACAATAGAATAAATGTTGGTGCTCACAATCAGCAAGATGAATACGATAAGCAGCAAACTCTGTAGGTCACTAAAACAAGCATTGTTAATGCAAAATGACTCGTCTAGTGCCAATTTCAGAATGTGAGTTGTGATAGGTACAGAGAAGATATAAATCGACACCAGATGAATAATCATCTTGAATGCCCTGGATTTTGGTGAGATTTTCATTTTCCGGTTATTTAGAAGCCTGACAATCCAATAGACACCTGTGATCCCTCGGGTGCAACTAATATAAATTTAACAATTATTGCCCAAGACGGGATACATTAATTAATAGATATCATGAATAAATTATATCTAGTTGATAACTAGGCGTTTACAATCATTTTTTGTAAATTTATATTACTCACCAACGCTACTAAACTATGAAATCAATCCAAAATGGAATGATATGCTTATTGTTTTTAGGCATACTTCCGCTAATGAATTGTGGCTCGGATAATGGTGTCAATGAACCAATGAACCAGGCCCCTATTGCTTCAGCTTCCGCTGAAGGAGAAATGGGAGATTTTCTCCTTAATCATGACATTTTTCTATTGGGTGGATCATCAAGTGATCCTGATGGAGATGTGCTCACCTATTTGTGGGAATTTGTTAGTATACCTGATGGCAGTGCTAGTACGATTGCTAACGCTACCGCGAGTCAGGCTGCATTCATACCCGATGACATTGGTGATTATGTTGTTAAACTGACAGTCTCAGATGGCGAATTATCAGATGAAGCGGAACTTATCATCTCGGTTTCTCCACCAGACTTAATCACAAACCTTATTATTACTAATTCTACGGGCCTGGAATTACAAGGTCCTGTTGGCTCTATGGTTGTTATCGAAACCAGTAACTACCTCAATACTCCTGATGGTGATACACCACTTGGACCTACCGGTGATCCTCTCATCTTCACATTTGAATTTGTAAGTACCCCTGCAGGAAGTAACGCAATATTTGAGGATCCAGATGCAGGAGAAGCGGGTCAGAAAGTGTTTACAATGGATAAGCCTGGTAGCTATGAGATCAAAGTGACAGTTACTGATGGTACTCAGACAGCAACTGATGCAAAAACAGTAATTACTCAAGCACCTGCAAATATCAGTTTTGATCCAATTTTTGGTAAACCAGGAGGGACAATCATCATTTCAGGTGATTATATGAGTCCCATAGCTACTGATAACATTGTGAAAATTAATGGAGTCACTGCTACGGTCTTATCAGCCTCAGATGGGGCAAACCCGTCACTTACTGTGGAATTACCTTCTGGATTCACTACAGGAAACATAAGTGTTGAATTAGGTACGGATGAGGTAATATCTGATGATCCTTTCTATGCCTATCCAAACGTTACTGTGTCTACGTTTGCAGGAAGCACTCTGGGCAATACAGATGCGACAGGGACCTCTGCACAATTTAATAATCCTTTTGGCATTGTTTATCATGGCTCCAATGATGAATTGTATGTAGTAGATCAAGGGAACAATACCATCCGAAAAATCACCTCGGACGCAGTGGTTTCCACCTTTGCAGGAGACGGAACCGAAAGTTTTCAAGATGGTGTCGGAACAAATGCACAATTTGATGATCCCCAAGGAATTGCATTAAATACCTCAGGATCCACCCTCTACATTGCGGATGCGGAGAACAATAGGGTAAGAACAATTTCAATAGGAACTGCTAATGTTAGCACACTTGCCGGAGATGGAACAGATGCTGACGTGGATGGAACAGGTACCGGAGCCCAGTTTGCATTATATATCCATGGATTAGCTGTAGATGATAATGCTAATCTATTTGTGTCTAATACTGGCACGCATGTTATTAGAAAAATTGATGGTTCTGGAGTTGTATCCACCTTTGCTGGTAATAGTGGAATGAGTGGAGATGATGATGCAACGGGCAGTGCAGCACGATTTAATATGCCATCTGGAATGGCGATCGATTCAGATAACAACATTTATGTATCTGATTCTGACAATCATTCAATCAGAAAAATAACATCTGATGCAATGGTGTCAACGATTTCCGGCACTGGAATAGATATGACTGTTGATGGTGTGGGAGGACAATACAATTTTCCGTCAGGTTTGTTGCTCGATGAGGCAAATGGCATCCTTTATATAGCTGAGTTTCAGGGTAATGTCATTCGACAATATATCATTGAAGCCAACCTTGTATTAACAATTGCAGGGTCTGCAGGTGATGCTGCCAATATTGATGGTGATGGTGAAACAGCACGTTTTAACGGGCCTGTGGCGATGGCTATGGATGCTGAAGGTAGTATTTATGTGACTGATTATAACAACCATACAATCCGAAAAATTACATTTAATTAAAGCGAAGTATTACTCAATAAATCAAACATGGTTTGAAATGCCAACCAAATCATGTTTGATTTTAAATCTATGATTAATACCTCAGCTCCCAAACGCCAATTCCATAATCACTATTGGATAACGCTGAAAGTGCCTGTTATGATTGTTTCAATAATGGATATGTTAGTTTCTCAGTTCTAATGAATACTCTCATTTAATTGCCCAAAACGGGATACATTAATTAAAAGGATGAATTATATCATACCAGCAATGGCTCACCATGTTATCACTCCAGTACTAAACTGTTTGCATTTTATCTTTGAGCCTCAATGATCGAATCTCAACCCAAATCAAGCACGATGATTTCCATCGGCGTAATCCTAAGCATCATTCTAGGTGTTGATATATGGCTGTTTTATGAGCTGGTACAAAATCCTGACGCTTATTTAATTGTAAAGCTGATCCTAACACCAACATTATTGGTTATTGCGATTACTATTGCCAGAAAAGCCTATTCAACTGCACTGAGAGTAACTATTGGAAACAATAAGCTTACCTACAGTTATCTCTTTGGCACTAAGAAATCACATAAGATATCGGATGTTACCAGCTGGTATGAAGAAGTAGTGAAAAGCAAAAAGGATGAATATAAGCGATTGACAATAGTCGTTAAAAATGGGAAGGCTTTACTAATCAGCAATAAAGAAAACACCAACTATCAAAGCATTGTAAACTATCTTTCGAAGAAGATAAAGAAGCTTAAAGCTCAATAGAAATCACTTGATTCTTAAAACGTGAAAAGGTTATTTAAAGCACTCAATATCTAAGTATCCATACACCGCTTCCGTATTCGCTAAAGGACGGTAGCGCCGATTGAGCTTCCACTAGTGATGAATAATTTCCCAGTGATACTCGATAGAATAGGTTCTTACCATTGTCGTGCTCGATAATTTGGGCATCACTACCTTCTTTGGCCAGTTTCTTAGCATAGTCGGTAGCTAAATCAACATCAATGCTACTGGATACGATGATATAATACCTGCCTGTAGATGATGTCACGGTCTCTACGATTCCAGCAGCTTTTTTGGCTTCCAGGGCTGCTATTTCATCCAATTTTCCATTTACTATAGCTAATTGATCTTTAGGATACTGCTCGTTTGGCAATATGCGAGAAGCATCTGAGTAAAGTGATTGGGCAGACTGCCAGTCTTCTTGATTGAACGCAGCATCTGCATCTGCAATCAGTTGATCATATCGAGCTTTGTCTTGAGCAGCTTTTTCTTTTCTTTCTTGTTCAGCTTTGGCTTTTGCAAGTTGTTCAAGGCGTGCTTTCTCCAGCGCCTCTTGTTCTGGTTTGTAGAACCCAAAATACCAAATGCCAATAATTGCAACTAAGGCAACTACTACTATTATTAAGATCCTTACGATTTTTCCACTACTGTTTGACTGCTGATTCATAGCTCGATTAAGTTTGGACTAAAGGTAATATAATATGTAATCTTTTTGCTTTCCGCTTCTTACTATTCCTCAAATTACGAGTACTTGCGAATAAAAAAGCGAGCTTGCCATCGCTGACAAACTCGCCGACTAACCACCTTATTAACCTGATCTTTACCATACCCGACTGGAGCCGTCAGTATGGTTAAATTCTTCTAATTCTTCCCAAATTATTGATACGATCGATGCGTAATTTTCATTAATCAGAGGGTGAATGATGGGTGGAGCTTCATAGCTAGATGGTGTTTCAACTCCATACATAGACATATAAGTGACCATGCTTGACAAAAAGTATAAGGTGGCTCTCCCGTGCGGCGCATCATCTTCATATATTTCTGTCACTGCTAGCTGATTGAGCTGCGTTTCTGTTAATAGGCGTTCCAGTATAGGCCCTGCGGGAATCATCCGAACATCGAGATCCGGTCTCAATCGAATAACCTCATCCTGATAGTCTAGCCACCATTGATGAAACACTCCGGCTGTATAGTTATGAAAGTCTTGTAGTTCAGTCTCGGATGGCGGGAAACTTTGGATGAATGGTGCCATATCAGGCCACCCTTCATAGATGTAGATTGTCATGCCAGGTTCTTGTTCCAAAACCCAATTAAATATCTCAATGGTAGCGTCCACTGGGGAATAATCTTCATTTGCATAGTTGATGGTAGCAGGTTGAGACTGAATGAAATTAGCCGGAGTAAGTACAATGGAATTGAAATTACCATCGCTAAATGTCTGAGTATCTGAGTCCCAGACTCCTGGCATTAAATCAAACAACATGTTGGCTTCTGGTGGGAAATCCCGATGCGAAGTTAAAAACCCGAATTGCCCGGTAGCCTGGTAGGTGTAGCCAGCCTCCTGCGACATCAGATACATCCAGTGTGGGATGGATGTTTCGTCACTTGGTGTCACATTAACCTGCTCAAGATGACTGATTAAGCTGTGACCAAAGAAGAAGGTTCGAAGATTCGAGGTGAGTGGTTCTCCTTCTTGCGGTAATGGCTCAGCAATAGTATCATCATTCGAGCAGGAAAATGTGAACAGGACGACTAGGAGTATTGTAAAGGCGGATATATGTTTCATTCTCTAATGGCTTACGAATAGAGAACGCAGTGAGGAATGCTATACCCTACCCCCCTGATTTAATGAGCCAATTCTTTTATTACGGCTCTTGTGAGTCGTTCGCTGTATCTATGCATTTTCCAATGTCCGGGATTCCATCCGTCCAGGAAACGATAAAAGTCAGCCCAGGCATATTGGTATAATTGGAGCCACTCTTTCTTAATGGAATGGAATGATGGCGCACTATTCATAGCAATTTCAAGACGATCAAAATAGTGAGCAAGCAACTCTTCTTCGTATTTTTCACAGTTATAATCATCAAAACAACTGCTAATTAAATAGACTACATCTTTGATTCCGCATCCTTTTCCGACGTATTGAAAATCAACCGCTGCTACTTTGCCGAATTCATCAAAACAGAAATTAGCAAGCTTTGCATCTCCATGGACAAGGGTTTGATGCTTCGCATTGTTGAGTTTTGAATCAATTTCACTTGCTACTTGCTTTAAATGAATGTTTTGCATTTTCTCCAGTTCATCTGGTCTTGTGTCTAAATGCCAATAGGTGCCAATAGACCATAATCCTTCTGCTGGCTGATGCATAAATTTTGAATGAAAAGCTGCTAACCAAGCGAGACAACTTTTTGCATGTGCAAGTGTAACTTCATCAGGTCTGATTCGAAGGTGAAAACCTGAGGCATTCAAATCTTCCATTATCAAAAGCAAGAGTCCATCAACTTCCAAAATTTTATAGCACGCTGGTACTCTGCAGTTTGAGTTGGTTTGATTTGAGTAAGACTGGTACCAATTCTTCTCTACCTGATATGATTTGATTTTTCTTTGGTGAGAAAAATCTGTATTCCAACCTCTGGGATGGTTCGTGGCAGCCTGCATTTGAATGCGCTTTGCAATGACACTTGCTATCTTCCCTCCTTTAAGGAAATACCTTTTTATTTCACCGTAACCACTCCACAATGACTGAACAGCTGTCTCGTGAGTTATAGATTTTGCTCTCGATACTTCTAGTATTTCTTTGCGTTCATTCAAGACTTAGACCAGAATTTCATGAATAAACTTCATTTTGCTAAGCACCGCCTGATTGATTACAAATGGATAGACATCCGGAATACCCATTGACCTGTTAATTGCATTGGCTGCAAATAGTAGCGGAATACATTCTTCTATTACAGCGTTGAAGTCTTTTGTATCGTATGGATCATACCTAACATGGCCTTCCATTCCGGAAAATCCCTTGATCGGTGCCACTTTTAAGCCAAAGTAATAGGCTGTTTCTGTTACATCCATAATGTGTAAATAATGCGCCCAAGACTCAGCCCAGTCTTCCCATGGGTGTGAAGTGGCATATTTACTGATGAAATAATCCGACCATTGTTGATTGCCTCCAGTATCATAGTACAACTGCATAGCGCTTGCATAATCCATTCTTTCATCACCAAATAAAGCTCTGAATCTCTCAAGTGTTTGTGGGTTGGTGGCAATCAGCCTATCCCAAAAGTAATGGCCAACTTCGTGTCTGAAATGTCCAATCAGCGTGCGGTAGGGCTCCGACATCTCTCTTCTCATTTGTTCGCGTAGAACTGAGTCTGCCTCTGATAACAAAATGGTAATAACTCCATTTGAATGTCCTGTCATTACGTTGACACCTTCTTGCTTGGCAAGAAAATCAAAGCAAAGCCCATTGTCTGAGGCCATTTTACTGGGAATATCCAATCCAAAACGTTGGAGTTGATAAATGAGTCTGTGCTTTGCAGTTTCCAGCTTGAGCCATTTCTCATGATTCGTTTTATTGGAAAGATTGGGAATGGTCCTATTTAGCGAGCATGCCGTACAGTAGTCATTTGGTGATTCCGCTTCGATCAGCCAATTGCAAACATCGTGTTCTTTGTTTTTGCAAAAACGATAATGCTTGTTGTCACGATCCGCATAAAGTTGTGCATCCTGTGATTGATCAAAGGTGTTCATGATCAATTGGATATCATTATATCCTACGGTGTGATTACAATTTTCACAAAAGGTATTCTCAAAAAACAGCGGATGACCGCAATTGCCACATTGAAATATTTTCATGAGTGCGTATGTCTTTTCAGTATGTTTTGGGTTGAAAAGAAGCTTTCAAAAATAGCCACTGAGACATTATTTAATTTGATTTGGATATCATCTAAATATTCGTGTAAACCGCTCGAGAGAACTTCTTGAACGTCGGAATAATCGAGGTGTGCCTTGAGCATTCCAAGGTGCTTGTCAGCTTCATTCAATTGATCATTTTTATGTCCGGAAATGGTATCTAGTGATTCTTTTGCCTGCTCGACGCAATTCATAATTGACCTGGGGAAATTTCGATCAAATATGAGAAACTCACATATACTCTGCGGATTGATTTTTCCATATTTCTTTCGATACATATCATATGCACTTACTGATCTCAGCACTGAAGACCACTGGACTAAATCTACTGGTGTACCTACTGCGGTGGCACTCGGTAAGAGCATGTGATATTTTACATCCAGGACTCGTGATGTTTTATCCGCTCTTTCAATAAACTGTCCAAGTTTCCCAAAATGCCACCCTTCGGTACGAGAAATGGTGGTGTCATAGATGCCTGCAAGCAATTGGCAGGTTTCCTTTACCTCTAAAAAGAATTTTCTAGGATCCTTTTTCGCCCATACACTTTTTTCTACTCCGTCTTTCATTTTGTAGTAAAGACCATTCACCCGCTCCCAAACTTCTTTGGTAATCTCTGGTCTTATTGCTCTTGCATTTTCCCGTGCCTGATTGATGCAACTGAGAACTGAATTGGCGTTGTTAGGATCGAAACCTAAAAAAAATATGATGTTTTTCTTATCCGGTTCACCATAAGAAGATTCATACAGCTCCCAGTCTCCTGTAGTTACAACCAGGGGTTTCCACTGCTCTGTAATGCCCGGATGCATCTCCAGTGAGAGGTTATAATTTACGTCCATAAAACGGGCATAATTCTCCGCTCGTTCCAGGTACCTATTCATCCAATAAATCGAATTTGCTACTCTACTTAACATATCTTATGAGTCTAATACCCAGGTATCCTTACTTCCTCCGCCTTGAGATGAATTGACCACCAGCGAACCTTTCTTCAGGGCAACTCTGGTCAACGCACCAGGCACAATTTTCATTTCTTTACCATACAAGATGTAAGGACGTAAGTCTACATGTCTCCCTTCAATGGTATCGTCAGAAAGTGTTGGCACCCGTGATAAATTGATTGTTGGTTGTGCTATGTAATTCCTTGGTTTGGCTTTTATCTTTTTAACAAACTCGGCTTGCTCTTCTTTTGTAGACTTGGGTCCAATCAGCATCCCATACCCGCCTGATGCATCAGTCTGTTTTACTACAAGGTCTTTAATATTATCTATTACATATTGCATCTGATCCGGCTCATCACATATGTATGTTTTCACATTCTTTAAAATGGCTTCTTCACCCAGGTAATATTTAATGATTTTAGGAATGTACGCATACACAGCCTTGTCGTCCGCGACTCCTGTTCCTGGTGCATTTACAAGTACTATATTACCTTTTCTATACGCTTCAAAAAGTCCTGGAGTACCTAGCATAGAATCTTTGTTAAAGACTAATGGATCTATAAAATCATCATCCACACGCCGATAGATCACATCGAGCTTTTTAAGGCCATTGGTGGTAATCATATATACAAAATCATTTTGTACCACCAAGTCCCTTCCTTCCACAAGCTCTGCTCCCATCTGCTGTGCCAAATAGGCATGTTCAAAGTAGGCCGAGTTGTAAATGCCTGGTGTGAGAACAGCGATACTGGGGCGTTGTATTGGAGTCAAAGATTCCATCATGTCTCTGAGATAATGAGCATAATTATGAACCGGTCTCACCTTTAATCTCTCAAACAACTCGGGAAATGTCCTCTTGAGAATCTCCCTATTTTCCAACATGTACGAGACACCGGAAGGACATCTTAGATTGTCTTCTAAGACATAAAATTCATCATCATCTCCTCGGATCATATCAGAGCCTGTGATGTGGCACCATACATTTTCCGGTGGTTTTAGTCCAATACATTCTTTAAGATAGCATGCGCTTGAGGTAATCAATTCTGCAGGTATAATCTTGTCCTTCAACACTTTCTGTTCACCATAAATGTCTGCGATGAACATATTCAGTGCAGTTATCCGCTGATTCAATCCCTTTTCAAGTTTGTCCCAATCTGCCCCGGAAATGATGCGTGGGATGATGTCGAGATGGAGTATTCGTTCAATCCCTTGATTGTCGCTGTATACATTGAATGTCATTCCCAAGGAAAGCTGAGCTCTGTCTGTTGCGTGTTGTAAGAAGTTGAGTTTCTTCCAATCCATTTTTTCAATTCTCTTTCGAAACAACTCATAATGCGGACGCACCTTCATATCTGCATCAAACATCTCATCAAAATGATTTTTAGTGTCGTACCCTTCAAAACTAATTTTGTCCATTATCCGCTTGTTTTAGGATGATACGAATAAAGGTAAATGAATAAAGTGGTTTGGATTGGTTCTTTGGAAAAACCAATGATAATTGATCTAAAATAGATTTATATGTCACCAACCTTTGATAGCTTAGACTCTAATTAACCGAAAGAAGTGCAACTCAAAGACACAATAAAGAAATGGGTTTTCTTTTTCTACGCACTTGATGTGAATCGAGATGGTGTGTTAGAACCGGCAGACATGGATGAAATAATCGATCGTTTGGTTGCCGCCAAACCTGACCAGTTTACTGATTCTGAAATAAATCATCTACGCTATGTCACACTAAAGAATTTTGATAAGCTACTTATAGAGGCTACAAATGGAAAGGGTCGTAGAATCAACATTTTGGAATGGGTAAATATCATCAAACGTAGCAATGACACAGAAAAAGAATCTTATTTTATCAGATGGTTCTCCGTCTCTGCAGTCAGGTTCTTGTTTGATTTGTTTGATCAAAACAGAGATGGCGTTATTGACTTTGATGAGTTTGAGTCACTCTATCGAATTTTAGGATTGAATAGAGCAAACATAATTTTTGCTTTTAAACAGCTTGACGTAAATAAGGATGGTGTCTTAAGTAAGACCGAACTGTACGATGCTATTAACAACTACTTCTCCTCAAGCAATGCTACTATCGAGATTTATACGTTTGGACAATATAAGTCGCTGAGCCACGATTACATAGATAAGCTTATCACAGTTTTGAATTAAGTTTTACCAAGACTAAACTCTCCTCATCCTGTTCAAATACTGTTTATCATGATTAGTTTGTGATGAATTTCGAACTATCATTGAGATCAATCGACCAAACAAGTTTTAATTATCTTCTATTTAAACGAAATTGAGTAATATTTTAACCAAAACCTATGTCTATGAAGCGTCTATTTGCAATAACGTTGTGCCTTCTATCTTTTTCATCATTTGCACAAGATGAAGATATCGTTGCTACCATCGATGATTTAACTATTAAATGGGATAAGCAAGCGGAAGCTCTTCAGAAATATTCTGGAATGAAGTACTACTGCACATCAGAAAAATACAGAACCAATACAATTGAATTGCTGGATAGAATTCATCACTATGATACGGTATTATATAATGTCGTTTCAGAAAAGTATGCAGATGTTAAGGATAAGGAAGCAACAGCCACGCTTAAGGACATTCTAACAGTCGAGACTGACTACACAACACCAAATTTTAAAGCATTCTTGAAAGACGAGTGTGAGAGGTTTGCCGAAATAGAGGAGAAATATGATAAATCAAGTGGCTCTGATTATTACAAGGAGGTTGAGAAGTTGGAAAAAGAGCTAGCGAAATACGTGATTAATGTGACAAAACGAATCGATTTGATCGACGAACACGTTCATCATTTAAAGCTCGACTGATTTGTCATGGAATCGCATCTGGATATTGATCAATTGAATGAGTCTTTCTTATCAAGTGAAGAAGCCTTTCATCAATTGGTCGATGATCTGGATATTGGAGTTGGCATTTACAATCCCAATGCATCTCCAATAATTTGTAATAAAGCTGCCTATGAGTTACTTGGTCTTAGCAAAGAGCAATACATGGGTAACTCTGCAATGGATCCCTACTGGAAAGTGACACATGCGGATGGGAGCAAATTTCAACCATACGATTTTCCTATTATTGATGTAATTACAAACTATAAACCGAAGGTTGGTGTGGTCATGGGTGTCTCCAGACCGCTCAAAAATGACAAAGTTTGGTTGGAAGTAAATGCCCATCCTATTTTAGATGGAAGCTCGATAATGCACGTAATATGCACTTACAAAAATGTAACAGATAGGTTTATCGACCAGTCGGTATGAGCCCTTCTAAAAAAAAGTAAAAGATATACTTTTAAAGTGCAACAATCTTCCAGCGTTGCGGGTTTATTATTTAGAGTACTTAGCAACCTTTATCAAGTCAGATAAACCACTAAACGAACATATCCGACTTCTCACCTAAAAGGATATGCTGTTCTCCGAAATTTTTATTCTATTTATACTTGAAGGAAGAAACCAATGGAACCAATCAAAATATATCCTACAAGAAACACACCAGCCGTATTGCTAGATCCGAATAAAGGAGTTTTTAAATTATACGGTAGATCAAGCCCAGAGAATTCCATTCAGTTTTATGACCCTTTGAAAGAAGTAATTTCCAATATCAGCGGAGATAAATTTGATGTAAGAATCAAAATGGAATACTTCAATACCAGCTCTTCTAAATGTATTTATGATCTATTGAAAGAAATAAAGGCACTGGAGAATAAAGGCAAAGAAGTCATCGTTCGCTGGTACTACGAAGAGGATGACGAAGACATGTTGGAAGCAGGTGAAGACTATAGTGACTTGTTGAACCTTCCTTTCAGATTTGTAGAATTTCATCCGGATCAATACCAAAAAACAGCTTAATATTTTAGGCTAATGTTAGCCGAGTACTAGCTGTTTAGCTTCCCTTCTCTTTTATCTTCAGGTTTAAAAAGACTGTCATAAATTTCCGCGAGCTTCAACGTAGCTCTATCTGAAAAAAGTCCGGATAATGCCGCTATTGTGAGAACCCCGTATAAGTTTAAGTCTGCAGCCGATGTGCCTCCAGCAAATAATCCACCTCTGAACACAAGGTAAAAAATCAATGCCAGCGTCATACCAACAAGTGGTCTTAGAATATACCACCACATCCAGCTTGCCTCAAATTTTTCATTACCCACAAAATTTGAAAATGAGGTTGTTATATGCACATAGCTGCCTAAAAACCCTGAAAGGATAACAAGCAAAATCACACGCTTCTCTGCGCTGATACATACGTTAAATCCAAATAACGATGTGCACTCTTTCCAGATCTGTTTGCTAGCCAACTCAGGCCATAATTGATATATGAGAGCCATTGCCACAATTGGTAGTATGATTAGAAAGACGCCGATTATTCGTCTTAAAAACTTTGCTTGTGAAGTTGCCATAAAAGGTGATTAATTAGTAGTAAGTAAAACCCCAAAACTAGTTAATTGCAGTTACACCTTTAACGACAGTTTTATTTGCGAGACACTTTGCTATAATAATGCTTTAATTCACTGTCCATTCCGTATGTGAGTGAAATATAAAGGAGCGTTACCATACTAAACAATATCCAAATCACATCATCCAGGCTAGTGCCGAAAACAATCCGTGTGATCGCCGCACCAAGCATAACCACCGCCAAGGTAAATGCTCCATATTTATTTGCTTTCGGAATTAATATGGCAATTCCCCCTAAAAATTCAAGTACTCCAATAAAGTACATGAAGTATAGACCGTACCCCCAACGCTCAATGAAAGCTGTTGACCAAAAACCTTCTGCATCAAACTTTTCCCAGCCATGCTGAATGTAAGTATTTGCAAAATTGGCTGACATTAAAAACAATAGAACCTTTTTAAATGTATTCATCCTTTTTTCTTTTAAAGATGCAGGATCTAACTTCAAGAGATTCTTTTCTTATGCCAGCGTGGGACGAACTGTTGCTGATTTGGGATCATTTGACACATCAAAATCGGCTATCATCAAATTTTTAATTTCATCAATTGACTCTTTGTAGCTTCTGCTGGATGTAAGTGGTTTATCATCCAACATTACCACCAAGTATTCACCATTCCTCCAATGCTTTAATTGTTTAATATGATTCCAGTTGATTATGGTGGATTTGTGAATTCTAAAAAACCGTTCATCCAGTTTAGATTCAAATGACTTGAGGGTATTCCTAGTCCGGTATTCCTCATTTTCTACACGCACATTCAGGTAGTTTCCATCAGATTGCAAGTAAGCGATTGATTGTTTTTTGATTACGTGAAATGTACCATCTCCTGTGCGAATTGTTAATGTATTGCTACCTTTTTCTTTACGTTCGAAATAGTATGTGATAGCCAAAATCAGCACTATTTTAAAGAAGGCAGTTGGAGAGGAAAACAACACCACCAACCACACATCACCTAAGATTTTGAAAGGACTTACACTTACCATTCCTATCAAGTTCTTAATTGCATAGTCTAGGAGAATATCGAAGACTCTTATAAACGGACTTAGCAATAGAGCAATAACAAAAAGAAACAGTAGTTTCGATTTCAAATACTCATTCAAATAATCTGATTGGCCGATAAAATAGTTGAAAACAATGGTAAGAATAGCCCAACTCACTAGTGGTGTGAAATAATAGAAGGAAATATCGAATAGTTGGTAAGCGGTGAGTTTCTCTCCTTGATGAATTAGGCCCATCCAGTTGGAGCCAAACATAATTAACGCCAACCCCAACCCAATTAACATTGACCATCGGAATGACTTGCTCTTAAGGATCTCTTTTAAACTGCCTATGAATTTCATTCTTAGAGAAAGTTAAACAAGTCTCTTATACGAAGATCTTTCCTAAGGGATCGTTTTTTGATTATTCCAAACCTCTTACTACAAGGTCTAGTACTTCTTTTTGATCAGAAAGTGAACGATTAACCGTTTGTATCTTTTCAGGAGATGTTGTTTGTTTAGGCTCCCGGGTGACATATACCGGAGTAGGAACTTTTACTATTCGCTCTAGATAAAGAGTATCTACTTGATTGATCTGGACGGTATCTCTTACCATTATTTCAACAATTCTATCCTGGGTTATCACACGTTCGTTTTTAGGCATAAAGAAAGCAAGGTATACAATAACTACCAGCGGTATTATATGGGTAAGCGCCGGTATTTTCCACCGGAATATGACTGGTAATCTGGAATTATTCGTTTCTTTGAATTCCTTCATTAGTGATTTTTTCAAGCTCTTATTTACCTGTAATTTTTCCCTTTGAACCTGAGTTATCGCTTGTCTCAATTCCTCGTAAACCTCTTGGGTCAGCTCAGATTCAATAAGTGATCGCTCATCAGAGCTAAGCTCTGAGTATGACTTGGATTTCAACAGCTTCTCAATTTTTTCAAAATCTTTCATCTTAATATTTTATTGAGGTTTTAATTTTTTCCCGGGTATAAAACAGTCTTGATTTGACTGTGCCTTCAGACAAGTCCAGCATGTCTGCAATGACATTGATAGGAAGTTCCTGCTGATACCTAAGTAAGAATATCATCTTCCGCTCCTCTCCCATCTGATCCAGTAGCTTATGAATTTGATCTGTTAGGATTAGTTCATCAATCATCAATTCTTGTTGAGTAGTGATTGGCTCTTCGTGGATATAGGCCTCCTTGTACGCCTCTTCAAAGCTACGTTTGCGATAGGCATTTTTACACATATTTGAAGCAATCCGGAACAGCCAAGGCTTCACCTCGAAGCTTTCGTTGTACAACTCAGGTTTGTTAATGATCTTGGAGAACAAGTCATGGACAAAATCTTCTGACATGGCTCTATCGGACCAGAGCATGCGAAAAAAGAATGCATTTAGTCGATCGGCATATCGATTGTATATAATGGAGAAGGCCTGATGATCCCTGTTTTTAACCAGTATCATCAGCTCCTCATCAGTCTTATTTATATGTTTTCGAAAAAACATTATTCTTCGATCACTTCCATAAATAAGCGGAATCCAACACTAATGTCCTTTTTATCATAGGTGTACACGCTTTGAATCGTGGATTCGTCAGCTGAATGGTTCCAGCTTCCTCCCATAGCTTGTCCTCTTTGTTCGGTCATTTCTGCTACGTTACCAATTACATCGTACAGTCCGAAACCATTTGAAAAGTAGGTGCCTATCGGAGACACGAACGTATATCCGTCTCCCTTAATACCTGCTGCACAGGTGACGTTTTCAGGTACTTTTACATTGGCAAGGTAGCAGTCTTTGCTGTTTTTTATGCTGTTTCTGTATTTCCAGTAAGTAAACCACGGATAAGAGACAGTATACTCAGAAAGACTATATGAAGCTTCCTCTCCTTTCTTATCGCCCTTTATCATTACCGTGTTTTCATTCAAATTCCACGATTGAAAGTCTTTGTATCCAAGAGCCGCAATCGTCCACTCTTCCTTAGAAGGTAACCTGAACACAACTTTTTTGAACTTTCTTTTTTCCTGTCCATTGTACTGGACAGTAAGCCATTCGCAATAAGCCTTCGCAGTTTCATATGAGATATCCAATACTGGATAATCAAGGTAATTTCCACCACGTTCATTTTCTACCGATTGAGCATTGGCTGGGCTGTATTGATATTTGAATAATAATGCCTTCGTCAGATCGTCATATCCTTTCAAATCCGGCTTGCAACTCTCAAAAAGTTCTGAATAATCGTTGGTTCGAAGGTATTCCATGAAAAACCAGAATTCCTTGTTTGACAGCTCAACTTCGGAAGCGTAAAGTTCATTTTTGATTTGCTTCATGCGCTTATCGTACTTCTTCGCATCAATATCTACAATCTTGAAGGTGCGTGGAGTCTTCTTAGAGTTAAGAAGCAGCTCAACTCGTGTTTTAATTTGAGAATTGTCAGCCAAGGCTAAGATCTGATCCGTGATTTCATCGGATCTTGTCTCGTTATTCAGGTTATCATAAAACTCCTTCAATAAGAGCATTGGCACGATATAATTGGAGGATAATACGTTCCCTGTGGCAGTCTTTGGATCCCCATTAAAATCTATGCTTAGATAGTCCAGTAAAAACTTCTCCTCAATATTTTCCCTTAAAGCTTCGAAGTGATTGAATGTCTCGTTTCCGTTTGTAGAGGCCAAGCCAACTACATATAAGTGATTTTCAATATCCTGCAATTGCTTTCTCGGCAATGTAAGTGCATAAAAGATTTCGATCTCATTATCGTCTTTCAGAAGTTGATCCACGCTTGCATTCAGGTTTTTAGCTGATAAGATGTTTGATACATAGGCTTCACTCGATCTTGCTAGCTCAAGGTTTATGATGGAAACATCCGGACGAACGTTCATCACATCCTGAAGCACCCATATAGGTATAGTAGTATGTAATGCTTCAGTTAATAATACCCCATCTTCACTTACTGACATTAATAGGTTATAGTTGTAATTAAGGGTACTAGCATGGATGAGACCGGTATCATATACTTCTTTTGCGATGTTTCGTCTGCCGGACTTGTCTTTCAAATCCATCAAAGCAAGGTAATCCTCCAGTGCATATATGTTAGCCGGATCTAGATCCCTTGCACGATTGAGGTGTTGAACGCCTTTATCAGACCAGCCTTCTAACTTAAATGACAGGTAATAACTTGTAAATGATTCAGGAAACTGAACCTTTACTTGATCGACAATGCCTGATAGTTTTTCTTTTGATTGACCTGCGTAAGAAGAAGCTTTATATAAATCAATCCAACCGTATTCTTCCGATGAATTATTGCTTAGATACTGTTCCCAGGATTGAGCTATTTCCTGATACCAGCTTTTGCTTCTTAGTTCAGTAATTTTCGATGGGACCTTATCAGGTCTAATGTTTCCGAGTACTATGGCACCAGAAAGGAAAGTGATGAGGTAGAATAGCTTCTTCATTTGATGTTTTGTTTTATCGTTTGACAAGCCATACACTTCAGTCAGCCCAAGGTTCAATATTTACATTAAAAAAAACTTCTCGCCAGTATTTTAAGACATTATGTAATCGTTTTTGATAATCAATCCCTTATGCCAAATGGTTTAGGTTGAAAATCAGGATTATTTTCTTTCTCTTCTTGAATGGTTGGGTTAGTTATTGGAACCAGTGTTTGATCGCGATAGAAAGGAATATTGGAAATAGTACGACTAAATGCAGAATCTAATTGTGTAGTAACCTTCAGATGATGAATCCCTTCCTGTAAGTTGCTAATGTCTATATAGGTAAGAAACCCTCTCTGATTAGATTCAAGCTTATAATGAAAATACCATCTGGGAACTTCTATTACTTGATCATCTATACCAATCTTAAAATAGTTTTGAACAACCATAGCTTCCAATGCTGCAGTGGTTGTATCTGGATATAGCTTTTTTAAAGAGTCTAACGGTGTGTGCTTTAGCATACGCTCTTCATAGCTCACATGAGCTGCCACAAACAGTTTGAGTACATTCCCGGTAATAACATCTGAAGGTATTTGAGCCCTCCATGATGGTTGCTCTGAATTTTGATCTGAGTAATTTCCCGGATAAGCAGAATATCCGGGTCTTGAATTCCAAATTTGAAGTCTACTAATGTTATCGCCTGGATAAATGGTGTTAGCAATGGTTCCAGCTCCCATGATGCTTATGAATGCAAAAGCTGCAAGAAACAGAAAAAAGATCCATTTATTGAAGTTTGTTACAATCCCATAATAAATCGGACGATAAAATCTTGATAGCGTTAGAATGCTTATTATTCTATGAATTGGCCAGAAAAGCTTAGAAAACCATTTAAAGCGTCTGAGGTAACCTAAACTAACAAAGTCTAGCAAGCCAAGAAGACCAATAATAACGATCGCGATTACATATATCTGAAAGACTTCAAAAAAGGGTCCATCAAACCCTAAATCGAAGTAGATGTAAGAAATTGTAAATGGCAGAATTACTAAGGTTAGAAAGAAAAGGTAACCTCCAACTAAACTCATAAAGAGCATAAATGAGAGACTGAATAAAGAGCTACTGATTTTCTCAAGCTTCATCACAATACGCTCATATGATGGAGTGCTCTCTACTCTTTCTTTGAATTTCCCCTTATAATCAACTTTATCGCTATTAATGCCTTTTGGGAAAGTATAACTCAAACCGACCATGCCAATCCATATGCCACGACAGATGAGATGAAGTATCAGGCCTGTGATCAGCCAATAGATACCCATTTTGAAGAGAGCCACGAGGTTGTTGATATCAGAGGAGTTTCCAAAAATATTCAGTTTGAAGAATACCAAAAAGTCATCTAAAAGATCAGGAACCTTAAACATTCCATAAAGAACAATACCTGAAAGTAATATTTCAGGCTCCCAGCTACGCTGTTGAAGTTCGGTAAGCCACTTAGGTACAATCGATTGTTTATCCTCATTCATAGGTGATAAAACTAATTAGAAATGAGGTTTCTTCTAATAATAAAAGCCGGATAGACGATTATCTTATACTTTCAGGAGAAAGAAGATGTACGTATCTATATAAACATTCAAATGCTAATTTGTGAGGAACATCAGGTTTGATGCTCCTCACAAGTTCCTTATTCATTCCTAAGTAAATCCGCCGGATTTACATTGACAGCTTTTTTTATCTGACCTGCTACGGTAATGATAAGTGTAAGCAGGATGATCAACATCGCAACAGCAAATGGAATTACCGTTATAGTCTTAGGATCTGGGAAAATTGAAATAACAAGCGACATCATGCCATACGCACCAAGTGGCGCACCGATGATAAATGATACAAATAGAACCCAGAAATATTGCTTGCTGACTATTCTTACCAAAACCTTAGGCTCGGCTCCCAATACTTTGCGAACGCTGAATTCCTTGAGTTTACCTTGAACATTGAAGGATAGCAAACCATACAATCCCAGGCATGCCAGTACAATTGCTATTCCTGAAATGAACAACAATAGCAATGTGTTGGTGCTATTTTCTTGATAAAAGTCATTGAATGCATCTTCCTGGAAAACTCTGTCAAATGGATCATTAGGAGCAATTTTCTGCCACGCCAATCGTGCACTTGCTTCCAGTTCCGGGAGTTTTTCAGGTGATGTTTTTAACGTTAAGTAGTGTACAGTCTTCGGGTTTAGTCCTCTTATCATCACAGGATCAATAGGTGAAAAGAAATCGTAATAATGAAAATTGTGAACCACTCCAACGACTGTCAGCTTTGCACTATCGTAATAAAATGTCCGACCAACAGGATCTTCCCATTCCATTGATTCTGCAAATTTTTCATTGATTACCACATTTCCTAAACGATCGGTTATCTGATCGGTCAGGGCTCTTCCTTCCTTCATTCTGAACTTGAATGTTTCAAAGTAATTTTCTGAAACTGCTACCTGTCGGATCGGAAGTTGTTTATCGCCTATTTCCAGCGAACTCTTGGCTATACCGCGACCAATCAAATAGTTGGATGCTGTGTACATATCCACAGCTGGATGATTAGTTAGTTCATTTTTGAGCAATTCGTATTGTTCCTGATTATTTACATAGATCGACATAGTCCCGGACGGATCATATCCCCAATCTTTCTCTCCCAGGTAGATATTTTGCTCTGTCATGATAAAGCATCCTACGATGGTGGTAATAGCAAGGAAAAACTGAATGCCAAGCATGATCATGGAAAATTTGTTTTTTGAACCAAACTTTTGGTTTCCCTTGAAAATAGTAATGGAATCGAATTTTGATATGTAAAAAGATGGATACGCACCGGCAATCAACCCCACAACGACAAGTAGACCAACTAGAAAAACGCCTAGCATCAACGGGTCCGCAGTTCTGAATCTCACATTTAATTCAGGGATTAAATGATCAAACCAGGGTACGAGTAGAAAATAAGCAAGCAATGTTCCTACTGCCAATGCAAAAAAGCATTGAAGGAGATTCTCGACCATAAACTGCTTAATTATTTCTTTGCGTACACTTCCCATCACCTTGCGAAGTGCAATCTCTTTCAATCTCTTAGATGCGCTTACAACACTGATATTCATGAAGTTGAAACACGCCATGCTTAGAAGGAAAATGGCAATTATTGTCAAAGCTACTCTCCCTGCAGGATGTCCACCACCCGCAACAGCGCTCACGATCTTATAGGCATTGGCAGAAAGATCTTCTAAGGCAATAGCCTCAAATGCCTCTAACTTCCACTCGGGATTACTGCTATTTTGCAACTTCACATAGTCATCATATGAATCTTCAATAGAAGCAATACTCTCGCCTTCTTCAACCAAGACGAACGTGGCATCTGTCATGAATGCCCAACCCTTTGTCCCTTTAAAATCAAGGTCAAAAAAATTATCCATTGGAATAAAAAGGTCGTAATTCATACTGGTGTTGTATGGATATTCATCCAGCACAGCACCTACAGTTAAACGCTTGATTTTACCATTGCTAAATTTGAATGACAGCTCCTTCCCCATTGGATCTTCATCACTGAAATATTTGGTAGCCATTTTTTTACTAATGACCACATGATTTTTATTGGTTAATACCTGATTGTTGCCATTAAGCATGGGAAAATCGAACATTTGAAAATAGCCAGGATCCACAAAAAGTATTAGCTCATCAAATACATCTGATCCAGACCTTACACTGGCGCTTCTAAATTCTATTCTTGTAAAGTTCTCAATAGTTGAGTGTGTTGCAGCCAGATTGGGACCCAACTCCATTGGTGTATCACCCCACAGTTCTTGATTTCCGTCCTGATCTACATAGTTTGTTAGCTGATAGATTCGACCACCTTTTTCATGATAGCCATCCATATTAAGTTGCATATCAGTGAATATGTAGATAGATACCGCAAAACAAATTGCGATTGACAGTCCAAAGATGTTGATGGAAGATGATACCAGATTTTTGCGAATGTTCCGCATACCTAACTTGAGGTAATTTCTAAAAAGCATTAATTGATTCATAGTAGCGTATTTTGAGTTTGACTTTTTGATATTTGACCATCTGAAAAATCGGAATACATCCCAGATGAATTTGACCTTTGCCACTTTCGGGTTTTGCATCTCTACACGGCGTTCAAAAAGTTCATAGATGTCCCCTTCTATTTCTTCAATAAACCGTGGATTACAGTACCACCTTAGAAACCGATCCGCCCATTTGGGTGGTTGAGTATTCATATAGAAAAGTTGTAAGTAATATTAGGAATGCGTTCATATAGCGAACGCCTAAGCTCAATGCTTTGATCTAGCGCAATTTTTCCTTCCTTGGTTAATGTAAATAATCGTTTTCTCCTACCACCTCGCTCATTGGTAGAGCCTCCCATTCGAGATTTTAGCAAACCTTTTTCTTCCAGCCTTCTTAACACAGCATGAACGGCACTTATGTTCATTTCTCTGCCAGCTTTTTCCTTAACCTCATCCATCACTGCCACGCCATATGCTTCATCAAAGAGTGAACCTACCGTGAGTAGAACAAGCTCCTCTAGTTCTCCTATATGCGATCCTTTCATGTATTCCTATTATTTATTTGTTGTACAATACGTGAAAGTAATCAATTAGTTGTATAAAATATGAAACTAATTGATGAATGGACTCCTGGAGTGTTTAAATGATTCTTAAATACGGGGAAATATAATGCGCTACTTCACTTTAAGCGGTAGGTAACACTGTACTGAGGTGCCTCTGCCAGGTTCACTTTTTAAATGGATTCGACCACCTATTTTTTGCATCTGAAACTTAGACAGGAATAAACCCATGCCCAAATTGGAATTGCTGTTTTTGCTAAACCTACTTCCAGCCTTAAAAAGTTTATCACCGTATTTTTTCATATCAATTCCGTCTCCAAAATCACGGATTCTAATTATCAGGTAATCTTCGTTTTCTGAATGGTCAATCCGTATTTTTTTAGATGATTTACTAGTGCCGTATTTGATTGCGTTAGAAAAAATGTGACTAAATATATTTTCTAACATTTCTAATTGTGAATGAATCGTAAGCCTCTTTGGCAGCATGTTCTCCACCACAATGTCATTAACCTCTATAGCTTTTTTGTGCCAGTCAAGTATTTTGGTAATTACTGTATGTACTTTGACTTTACTTAATTCTTCAATTATTAAATCATTTTCATGTGTTAGGATTCCATTAATGTCTTCGATAGAACCATTTAATTTCTTAACCGAGCTACTAATCATTTGAATAAATCTCTGCTCATTAGGATTGATCAATAGATATTCTGTAAGACTTGCCAGATTACTGCTAAACGCACGTAAATGATGGGAGGTGATAAATGCAAACTCTTTGAGTCTACGGTCTTGTTCACTATTCTTCTCGACAAGCTTTTTTATCGTTACCGCCTGCTGATGATTAATAATAAAGTTGGCCGCCAATGTTCCATAGGTTTTGATAAGATCTAACTCGGTATTGCAGAGTTCTCTGAACCGATCATTAAAACAAAATGAAATATATCCGGGCTTCTTTTTACCATAACTTATCTTCAATAGGACTATTGAATTTATTCGTTTAAGACGCAGTATTTTCTTTAATTGAGTTGGTGTTTGATTGTTGTCAGTATGAAAATAGGCTACAGACTCGCTTTGATTTTTGAAAAGGAAATTAATAAAATCGCTTTCTTCTTTTACTGTGTTAACAACTTTTTTCGACTCATTGGGTGTCCATAAAATAGTGTGCTTGTGACTCTTATCAGAAGATTTTATTACACTCTCGATGTGATCTACTTCAAGATGCTCACCAATGAGTTTGAAGGAATTCTTAATGGTGTTTTCCCAGTGTGAAACTGAATCTGAAAAGATCGAGGAAATCTCTGTTATCAGGGTGAGTATTTTGCTCACACCAGGATTTGAGATTGGAAATTGTTTGGTCATTATATCCATCTATGATTAGTTCTTAGTCCACACTAATGAGTAGGTCTTCAACCTATTGGTACTAGCTAGTGAGCTTCTCTTCAAACCCAAGCATAACCCACTCCTAATACCCATGCGTAAAATTAAAATCTAGTCTTACCCCCACATTCATTCACGATGTTTACAAAAGGTAGGCATCTATCATTTGATGATTTTATAAAAACGTTATTTGATATTAAATAAACAATTCGTGAATGTACACTTTTAGTACACATGCATTTCTAAAAATGAAGAGTAGTACATAGTAGATTAGCATTAAAAGAACTACCATCAATTAAATCTTGACCTTTTATCAACTTTAATTGTTTCATAAATGAAGTTCAAAGCAAGTGCAATCAAAACGTATATTATGATGGAAATTACTCCTATGGGTTGGGCAACTGTTATTACAAGAGCAATGCCTGAGTTATTGGAGCATAACCACAAGTTTTCAGCCTATTATATCAATGAGAGAACCTCATGGAGCGAAATGGAGGTAGACATAATCAATTGGTATTTAAGAAAAATGTATCGTATGGAGTTACCAATAGAGGTACTTACTAACAACATATACCTTAGGATCAACTTACTGGATCATTTCGGTGTATCTCTTCTTGAAATATCCCTGAAATTGAAAAAAAACCTTCGCAAGATTAGAAGTGCTATAAACAAACACAGATAATTTTTTATCAAATAATGGTACTTAATGAATCCCAAATCCAATTGATTGAATTTTCATGGGAGGTGATTAATGAGAATCCACTTTCGATGTTAAAATTCTATGACCACTTATTTGAAATTGCACCTGAAACTATTCACTTTTTCCCGGATGATATTAGGATGCAAAGCGATAAACTTGCTCATACGATGAATTTTATTGTGACTCATCTAAACAAGCTTGATAATATTGAGTGTTCAATAAATGAACTGGGAAGGTTTCACAATAAATTGGAAATTGAGCCCAGTCATTACTCTAAACTAAAAGTGGCATTGATAAGAACCATTAAAGAAAATATGGGTGAAAAGTATGAAGAGAGCATTGGTCAAGCATGGGAAACAACGCTGGATTATTTATCTGCACGTATGCTAGGTGCAAAGCCAGTCAGAAAAAGTAAATGGGCAAAAATTCGCTCATGGTTATCATAATAAAACATCATTAACAATATCTAATCCAGATCATTATCTGTCCAATCGTTCATTGGCAGTAGAAAATGAAAAGTAGTCCCCTCTCCTTCCTTGGACTCAAACCAAATAGACCCTTTATGTAGCTTCACTATTTTCTCGCAATGAGCTAGTCCTATTCCACTGCCTTCAAATGAGTTACCGTGAGCCCGTTCAAATAGTTTAAAAATTTTATCCTTTTGATTATCAGGAATTCCTATACCATTATCAATAATTGAAAACTCATAGCGCCTTGTCCTTTTAATTGATCGATATGATATCGATATTTTGGGTGCTTCATTATCCCTGGAAAATTTTATCGCATTTGTAATCAAGTTTTGAAACAACAATGAAAGTTCTACAGGAGAGCCTTTAACTTTCGGTAAGTAATTAACTTCCAGAACCGTTCCGGTTTCATTTATTAATTGATGAATATCTTGTCTCAAATCATCTAACAATCTCCCAAGATCAACTTCTTCAAAAGCTATCTCTTTACCAAGCCTCCCATGCTCAAGAAGACTGTCAATCATCGACTTCATTCGATTTGCACTTGAAACGATAAATGTCGCCATTTGCTGAGACTGACTTCCAAGTTTAGAGTCAATTTCACTCTTCAGAATGCTGAAGCTACTAATTATTGTATTTAAAGGAGCTTTCAGGTCATGGCCCGCTACATATGCAAACTGCTCTATTTCTCTGTTTTTAATTTCCAGCAGATTGGATTTATCTTCTATTACAAGCTGCTGCACCTTTAAATCGTCTAACAGCCGCTTCTTAAGCCTATTATTTTTGTATAAAACGACAATCAATGACAAAAAAAGTGTAGCCAAAATGGCAGTTGAGATAAATTTAAATTGAGCCTTCGTTCTTTTCTTTTCTAATAAAAGAATTCGCTTTTGTTTTTCATGATTTTCGTTTTCTAGTTCAAGCACTTCAAACTTTCCCTCAATTTCCTTACTTCTCAATTCGTCATCTATTTGGTATTCCAGCTCAGCGTGTTTGTATGCGTTTTCATAGTCACCGATTTCGAGATAAACTTCTTTTCCAAGCCTATGTATAGCTTGCAATGTATAGTTATTGTCTATTGAATCATTGCCTACAATTGCTGAGTCCAGATAGCTTAAACACTTGTCATATCTACCTTTTCGATAATAGGCCCAAATCATATTCGCCATGATGTCATTAATCATGACAGGGTCTTCTTTTGAAACATTTCGTGATTTATTCAAATACTGAATTCCTTCATCTATGGTTGAGTCATATTCCAAGAGGATTACGCCATGGTTCAAATAGTTGATTCGAAGCCCACGATTATCCTTAAGTTTCTCCTTCCATTCTATTGCCGCTTTTGAATGTTTTAATGCTTCTGTAGCTTCACCAATATCATAATAGTAGGCTGAAAGGTTGGTGTGAACTCGTGAGAGAATTTTTTGAATTTTAATTGATATTCCAATAGCTTCTGCTTCTTTGGCCGCACCAATAGCTTTTTCATATTTACCCATCCCATGATATACAGAACTCATGCTCAAGAATGTATTTGCTTCTAGTGCAAAGTCTCCAATCTCAGTAGCCAGTTTTTTAGCTTGGTGTAAATGTTCAATGGCAACATCGTAATTATCATAGTACTGTGAGGTACCAATAAAGTAGTGTGCGATTGCTATTCCCTTAATGTATCCATTGACTTCAGCAACCTCTAAAGCTTTAAATGCCAAAGCACGAGTAATGGTAGGTTTCGATCGCAATTGCCTTGATGCGTAATTATTTAGTGAATCCACTTGTACATTGGGATCCCCTGAATATTGCATTACAGAAATGATTATTGAATCAATTTTTGATTCAATAATCTGTGCTTTAATGCTCACTGAAAAGCACAAAAGAATATTGATTAAAGTAAACTTTAACACTTATTGGAATTAGAATATTATAATAAACGGTGTGATGAACTATTGGCTTTAAATCATTTGGCGTCAACTCCAAACTTGTAATCTATTTCATCAAATTGGTGCTTGTTTATTCATGTTTTTGGTCCTTGTACACCAATTGTATTCTTAAATCTGTGAGATTATTAAAGTTTTGAAACCTCTGGAATAAAAAATTTAAAATTTTACATCATTTTTTTGAAGCATTAGTTGATCAGTTTATACAATGGTGCCTCCCAACTTACTATTATTGTGAGTCCAATTCTTAATTACAGTTTGAGTAGATTTTCCCGAGTCTTTTACTTTTCATTAATGGTAGTCCTGAGCCAAATAACATTGGCTCAATCGGATACAATTATCGTTACCAGTAATCAAGTGATAATCATCAACGATTCGCTATATGTACCGAAGATGGATACCTCATTCATTGTGGCAGACACAATAGAGTATCAAATTTTTAGCGACAAATATGTTTTGTCGGATGGCTTCTATGATTCAATATACTCTGTTGCAAAACAGAGCAGAGTTACCAAAGAATTATTCAACCTACTGGTGACCAAAAGTCAACCTCAGGACCCTTTTGAAACTAAAGATCCTGTCAAGAGTGAAGCCTATTTTGAGGTATTTAGGAACAAAAGAATTTCAGAAATCAATTACGTAAGTGTAGATCTATTTGGAGGTTCGGTAAACGACACGACTCGGAAAGCACAGAGTAGCATTGGTAGATTAAGCAATGAATTGCATAGAAATACTTCTTTTGAGGTGGTTCAGCGATACCTCCTTTTTCAAAAAGGAGACCTTGTAGACCCATTCAAAATGGCCGATAGTGAAAGAATAATAAGATCACTTTCATACATTGAGGATGCCAGGATACAAATAACACCCGATCCTCTTGATATTGAAGCTGTAAGGGTTGATATGATCGTAAAAGACAGGTTTCCTTGGTCTGTAGATTTGTCTGTTGACGATAATAGTGCAGTAAGGGCTGGATTCACCAATCGTAACATTTTGGGTACTGGCAATGAATTTGGGGTTGGTTATTTGTATAATAAAGCAGAAACTCCTAATCACGGTTTTGATGCCAGATACACTGTGAGGAATATTCAAAATTCATTTATTGACGGAACAGTATTCGCTTCCAATAATTACCTCGGGAAAAGCAAAGGCCTAACGTTTAGACGTGATTTTATCTCTCCTGAAATAAAATACTATGGAGAAGCGACTCTAGAGCATGTACAACCCATCCAAGACCTAATTTTTGCCGACTCACTTTATGAGGAGAATTTTAATATTGACAGAAGAAGTTATGACGTTTGGGGCGCAAGGTCATTTCAGTTAGGAACTCGAAAAAATTTAAGTTTTGCATTGAGATTACAACATGACTACTTCACAGAGCGGCCAATGGTTATGGCTGATAGCAACGAAATTTATCAGAATCATCATTTCCTTGTAGGTGCTATTTCCTACAGTAAAATCAACTATCTAAAAACAAAAAATATTCTTTCATTCAATATTACTGAGGATGTTCCGGTTGGGTTTATCTATTCGATAATTGGAGGTAAGGATTGGACAGAATTTGGACCGAGAGAATACAGAGGGTTTCGAACAAGCTATTCATTCTACAATGATCGAGCAGGTTATTTTCTGTTCAATGTTGAGTCTGGATATTTCACGAAACAAAATACAAGGAGCAATGAGGTAATACAAATGGATGCTCGTCATTTTACTCCCCTATTTGATTTGGGAGGTGCTTACTCGCGAATATTTACCAGGATTCACTTTTTTAATGGCCAGCGATTATCTATACCTAAATCTCAGAGTCTTCAGGGTGAAAACAGAATTGGCAATATTACTGGCAATCAAATTGAAGGTAATCGCACAGTCACACTTACAACTGAGTATGTCGTTTTTCAGCCGTGGTATTTCTATGGATTCAGGTTTGCAACCTATGCACATCTTGGCGTTGGCAATGTAAGTGAATCCAGAATTACTGAACCTTATACACAAACATATTATGTGATGGGAGGCGGCGTGAGGATTAGAAATGAAAGTTTGGTTTTTGACACTTTTGAGTTCAGGGTCTCACTTATTCCAAATCCACCCGTTGAGGGACAGATTTTCTTTTTTAAGATATCACTATCAACTCCAAGGTTTTTTGAAAGCCCCAACATTACAAAGCCTAAAGTAGTTGGGCTTGACTAACTACCAGAAAATTCTGAAAACGACATTTGGTGTTATTCCAAGAGAATATACCCGCGTATCGATGAGTTCATTCTCTAGTGATGGAGTAGTTCTAAATTCGCGATTGAGTAGATTTTTTCTGTTGTAAAGATTGAGTACTGAAAGACCTACCTGGTAGCGAAGGTTCGAATGTTTTTTTGACCTGAATTGTCTCATCACTGAAAAATCCATTCGGTGATAAACAGGCAAGTTGTTTGCGTTAATAGATTCATAAAAGATCCGTACAGGCCCGCTTGTTCCATCATCCAAAGGAGACACCTCTGTATACGACTTACCACTGTGCCATAACCAGCCTAACGAAAGCTCCCATTCTTTTAGTTCAATGATATTGGACCACCTGATTGAATGTTCAATGCTCCAGCTACCAGGGAAAGATTTATTGTCATTGACGCCGAGGAATGTATTGTCCGTCCTTAAATAGGAGTAGCTTAACCATGTTTCATAGTTTGGCCATATTTTCTTCACTAAAATATCGGCACCTTTTATTTGACTATCGCCTATTCTGAATTGATTTTCCAAGCCATTTAAGTATCCGAAGATGAGTGTGGTAACACCATCCACTTCTTTAAAATATACCTCTGTTTCGGCAAGCCAGGTGCCTTTCTGATAATTGATTCCAGCAGCAAGCTGATAGCTTGAAAGAACGGGAAATCGCTCAGGTGACGCAATTGCCCATACCTTATTTTCCAGTGAAAGGTCACTGACGACAGATTCCTTGATTTGACTTGCAATTTGTGTTCTGTACTCGCCAGAAATTGAGGTGGTTAAATAGTCAGTGAGGCTTCTTTGCACATATAGTCTTGGTTCAAAAAAATGCTCTCCAAGCTGGTGATAGTAATTAAATCTACTGCCCGCTTGAAGGTGATATTTCCCGTTATCATATTGATAATCAAGATATCCTGCATGAGTAGTTACCTTGGAATTATCGTTATCCAAGACTATTTGATAATCAATTGTTTCTGTTTCGTAAGCATATTTTATTCTAGTGTCTGTTAAATGATAACCCGCAACAACCTTACTCTTATCGTTTACTAAATAGCTACTGTTAAGCTGGTAAGCGGCCTCTTGCACAAAATTCTTTTTGCTTGATTGTGTAATAGTATCAGAGGCTGAGGTAACAAAATCGTATTTCAGGATGTAGCGTGAAAAGCTCCCATTTACGTCAAAAGACCATCTTGATCTGAGTTTACTCTCCCACTTCAAGCTTAGCCCTTCATTTTCATGCAAAAGGCGATCATTAAACGATTGATTTGATGCCAAATCTTCTGATATAAAATTGAGTTGATTGCTATTGTATAAACCATTAATAATCAACTTGTTATTTCTATTTATCTGCCACACTGAGTTGATTGAAAAATCAGTGAAGTAAAAGTTATTTTCAGACTGTTGATTAGCTGACGTAACATCGCCGATTTTAGTATTCTGAAATACACGATTTGAAAGTTGGTGATAGGTTGGAGTTTCAACTACATCTGTAAATGACCTTCTGCCAGACACCTGAATAGAAAGCTTGTCTCTTATCAATGGTACATTCACATACCCATCTGCATATAGCATGTTGGTTCCAAATCCTCCCGATATTGATTTTGTTACTTCAGCATTAGATCTAATGTCGATTACTGATGAAATTCTGTCTCCATAATGTGCTGGTGTTCCGTGTTTTATGAATTTTACATCTGTGGCAATGTATGGATTAAAAGCAGAAATCATCCCGAAGAAATGACCTTGATTGTAGGTTTTGATTCCATTCCACAGTATTAAATTCTGATCGGGCAACCCCCCTCTTACATGTATTCCTGCAGCAGTCTCAAATGGGCTGGTCACTCCCGGAAGTTGTTGTATGCTTTGCAGTATATCTGGCTCAGCAAGTCCTGCTAAAGTTCGGAGTTCATGTGGATCTATCCGAACTTGATTTTTGCGTTTAGAAATACCTGTCGCTAAATAATCAGTCACGACAATTTCTTCCAATTCATTGATAGATTCAGCTAAACTAATATTCGTACACTTGCTAAAAGAAAGTCTGGAGACTTTAAGTCTCTTGGTGGCATAGCCAACATAACTTAAGCTGATCCATGAGTTATACGGAATTGAATCTAATTTAAAAAGCCCTTCTGAGTCGGTAATTACTCCTTCAGTGGATGAGTAGCTTACGGTCACTCCAAATAGTTCAGTGCCATCAGAACCAGATACCCTTCCACATAGAGATACCAAATCCGAATCCTTATACGGTCTAACTATGAAATACTGATCTTCTACCCTCTCAAATCTTAGCCTGGACTCTATTTCCAGCTCGATAATTATTGATTGAAGGTTAAGAGTGCTGTCATAGCTCACAAGTTTACCCTCTACACTCTCATCTACAAACGAAATTTGGATGTTATGCCTTTCCTGTATATCCAGAAGTGCACTTTTCAAATCAATTTGAGCAGACGAATCTTGTGACCAACAGATTGCTGGTAAACTAATTATACCATAAAGCAGCCGACAAAATTTCATCAGTTTCTACTGAATACAATTACATTGTCCTTCTTTTCATAATTAACGCTAAGCGGATCTAATACAATTTTAAGTGCCAGGTCCAGGTTATCATGCGGAAAAGTCCCGTTGAACGATTGGTCTTCTATAATATCGGCACCTTCAAATTGAAGACCATATTGATTCTTAAGTTCAATCAACACATAGCCGATAGGCACACTCGTGAATGTGGACTTATTCATAAGCCAGGCAGGCTGATCCGTCAGTATATTTCTTCGCATCAAATTTGAGTTCCTAAATTTACGAACACTTGTTTTTGGCTTTAATATTTCCTCCTCGGACAAGGAAGAAACTTTAACGCTACCTTCAAAACACATGACCTCAAAAAAGTCATCGAGTTCTTTTATCGTAAATTCTGTACCTAGAACGGTTACATTTCCGCTTGTAGTCTTCACCTGAAATTGTTTGCCTTTCATCACTTTAAAGTAACCCTCACCTTTCAATGTAAGCGTTCTCGCATCATCCCAATTATCCGGAGAATAGGATAATTCTGAATTGGCATTAAGAATAACTTCAGATCCATCAGGCAGGGAAACGCTTAATTTTTGGCCAACTTTGGTCTGATAACTGGTGATGCCAGATGTGGAGAGAATGTTGTAAGCAAAAAAACCAATGATGAGAACGATTGATGCTGCCGCAGCAAAAATCCATCTGGTATTCCTTTTAGGTATATGATTTTTACGTTCACTTTTGATCTTTTCTAAAAGCTCTTCTCTATCGAAGTTTTCAGATTGAATCAAATTGGCACCTTCGATTATTCTTTTGTAGGCACCATATTCTTCACTTTCTTTGAAGGCATTCAATTCTTCCTCGCTAAGTTCATTATTGATCCAGCGACTTAAAAATGTATCGTCTTTGAATTCACTCATAATTTGTTTCCTAATAGACCAACGCAAAAGCAAGCAAACACCCTACCCTATATATCGCCAATGGTCTTTCGCAATTTGACTAAAGCTTTATGCATAGATTTTTCAATTGCTTTAACTGATACACCTGAAATTTCAGCAATCTCCTTATAGGTTTTCTTTTCTATACGATTCATTAAAAATACCTCCCTTTGCTTGTCAGGCAGTGAAGATATTGCGTTGGTAAGCTTATCCATAAATTCTTTCTCCAGAATAATATACTCGGGCGATTCCTCATTCTTATCTGTTTTTACAGCTCTCTCGGTGTATTTGAGATGAACCTTTTCAGATCTTTTTAGACTGGTACTCAGGTTGGTAGCGATCTTAAACAGAAAACCTTTGGCAGTATCTAAAGTTACCTTTGCGCAATTGTTCCAAAGCCTAATGAACGATTCCTGAACCACATCATCCGCTTGTTCAGCATCGCCGAATTTGTAAAAAATATAATTTCTAAGCGCCTTGACATTAGACGTATAAAAGGAATCAAACTGTTCCTCTTCGCACAATGGTTTACCAATTTCCGCCATATAGAAAACTAAGCTATCCGATTTTGAGTCAATGCAAAAATGAAAGCCACGGATAATAAATAAAAATATAGGGGTAGGGTCGGTCGGCCTAGTTAGCGTTTCTAATCCAAAAAGAGGGAAAATCCCATTAAAATTTTGAAACAAAATAGAACACCCATGAGATTACTTAAATCCTACAGCGTCCTAATCATACTCACTATCGGTATGCTTATGAGTGCATGTAATACAGATGAAAATCCTTGCCCAGGTGTTGGCTTAGAAGTCGACATAGACAGTACCAATCTTACTGCTCACCTAATAGCAACGGGACTAGACGACATTGCTTTTGACTTGTACATCAATGATCAACTCTTTAAATCTGTTGGAGCTGGAGAACTTGATTCAGTAGATTTAACATTTAGGTTTGAGCCTGGCGAATACAAAATTTGTGTGTCGGCTGAATCTGAAACTTGCGATCGCGAAATTGAAGGTTGCGTTGAATTTTCAATTGAAAACCCAAACAAAGAAGAGTGCCTTGGATTAGAGTTTCGATCGGATATGATTGGTAACGACTTCTATAAGTTCTTCGCTGATTTTGAAGGAATTGAAGATATTGGGTACGCATGGGTAGTAGATGGTGAGGTGGTCAAAGAAGAGCCAATCTCAGATTCAAGAAATAATTTCTTAGAATGGGACTTTGAGCCAGGTGAGCATACTGTGTGTATCGTCGCTGAGAGTGATGATTGTGGAGAGGTCGAATATTGTGAGGTAATTGTTGTTGAAGCTGAATGTGTGGAAGAAGTAGCATTTGAGGCAGAAAAAGACAATAACTATACTTACTATTTCTATGCCGATTTTGAGAAAAAGGAGCATATCAAGTATAAGTGGTACGTCAATGATGAATTGGTTGAAGTAGAGCATCCTGATTCCGTAGACACAGATCATAAACTTATCTGGCAATTTGATGAGGGAACACACAATGTATGTCTGGTTACCGATCAGGAAGGTTGTGAATCTGTTGAATATTGTGAAACTATCGAAGTAGAGGAAGTACCTTGTTTGGAGCTTTCATACACCGCCGAATTAACAGAGACAGACTCAACAGATTTTTACACGTTTACCGCAGATTTTGAAGGAAGGGATGACGTTACCTACATATGGAAAGTATTTATTGATGACGATTTTCAACACGATGAAGTAAGACATGCAGGTAGCAGTGATGATCATTCATTTGTTTGGCATTTCGAGCCTGGAGTAGAATATGAAATTTGTTTGAAGCAAGACGATTGTCCTGATACTCAAGTGTGTGAAATATACGCAGTGGATTAGTTTTTAAAATTCCAGGTTAGTTGATAATGGGGAACCAGCCTTCAATGTGGCGGTTCCCTGTTTTTAAAGTTTAATAGATTTAATTTTGGGTCAGATAATATGAATTTGGTGGCATTGATAAGACAAATGAACAAGTGGAGTATCATACTTCTCAGTCTATCTATGCTTACTTTTCAATCATGTGTCTCTGAAGATCGACTTGACCTGCCCGATGAAATAGACGAAGCTGAGCTTTCTGAAAGCGTGGCGATTGTTTCCACCTTAAGAGCCATTGAAAATGGTGAACTTCGGGAAGATGCTTGTTTTCAGATCTTATTTCCATTGAAACTACAGTTCAACAACAACTTAATAATCACTGTAAATGACTTTGATGGTCTAAATGAGTTGGCTGTAACCGCAGCTTCAGATCAACACATAGACGCAGTAGAATTCCCTTTTATTGTCACCAAAAATGATCTGATCAAAACCATTGACAATGAGCAAGACTTTATCGACTTATTGGATGATTGTGGAATATTGACGCTGAGAGACGAATTTGATCCATTCTACACCCAATGTTTTGATTTAGTCTATCCAGTCACCATGCTTGATATTGATAGCAATGTGGTGCAAATCAATAATCAAAGTGACTATTTCGCATTTGAACTCCAGCAGGGATTTGATAAACAACCAAAGTTTATCTATCCTATTGAGTTGTTCGATTATGCTGAACAGAACAATGTATTGATTGAATCACCATTTGATCTTTTCGCAGCTTTTGATATGTGCAAAAGGTGTCCAAATCTGTTTTTTAGAATTGATACTGTTACAGTAAATCGGTTCCTCTTCAAAGCCGAATTTGATGGTATTAATGAAATCCCTTACGATTGGTACATCAATAGCGAAAAAGTAGCCTCCGGCGGAGGCTCGGACCAGTCTGAAAATCGATTAATTGAATCTTTTCCGTCAGGAGAGTTCGAAATTTGCATCAAAACAGCTCTACCAAATGATGACTGCTTTTCCGGCACTGAATATTGCAAGATAATAACCGTTGATGCCTGTCCTTTCGTCTCTTATGTCACAGAAGAAATAAATAGTAACACCTTTGAATTCATTGCTAATTTCGAAACCAAGGATCTTATTGAATATCATTGGAACATTTATAAAAATGATGACCTGATATTCTCGGAGTTCGAAGATGCTCAAGGGGACAACAAGCTGATCTATCAGTTTGATGCCGGGGCATTTGAAATATGCCTGGAGGCGGAAGTAGATCTATGTCCTGAAGTTCTGCGTTTTTGCACAGAATTATTGGTTGATTAAATCACTATTTCAAAGGAAAATGAATCTCAGTGATGAGATCCTTTTCGGGCGTTGTTCTGGGGTCATTATGATATACTTCGAATGGGAATAACTTCTTGTGATGTTTGAACTCTTTATTCCTAATCATGGCCTGACCAGTGCTCCAGGCATTGCCTAAATGCTTATATGATCCAATATGCTTTATTTTCTCAACCATTATTTCCGGTATTCCTCCGGTCGTGAAATTATCGGGCAAGTTGGACGGTATTTCAGCTACAGGAATGCATGCGATATAATCAACTTGTCCTCTTACCAAGTCCCATTTTCTATAAATCGTGAAAGGACTACCATTTGCAACATCTTTCTTTTCTTCAGCATATGCGTGTATCATAGCATAGTCAGCCTCCATTTGTGTTCCTATGGTTTCAAATGAACAGGAAGTATTGATCCCGATCCATTGACATGCTTCAAATTTTGATTTGCCTTCAAATTCTAAACGGGAATGAATTTCACCTTCCTCTACATAAGCCTTCAGCATATTCAGTCCTCGATCGTAATCTGAACCAATAAAGGCCTTCATCATTTTTTTCATCCAGAAAAGAAAGAATGGTAAGTTGCTATTCATCGTCCAAATTACCTCAGTACCTTCGTCTGTTGAATTTAGCTTAAAGCTGGTGATATTAGCTGATTTCCAGGGTTTTATAAAATTTAGATTGAACTCGATATATTCATTTTCATTCTCATCTTTTACACTCATATTACCGGAGCCCAGTCTGTCACCCTCCCATTTATAGGATCTATTGTCCTCTGCAATTGTGACCTTTGCCTCAGGCTCCATCAGCAACCATGGAGACCACTCAACCCATTTATGAAAATCATTCAGAGCGGGATATACAACCTCAGCAGGTGCATTAATTATTATGGAGCGTTCAACTGTTATTTTAGGCATACGATTGGTAAGGTATAGTCTATTCGACAAGTTAGTACACCTAAACATTAATGTAAAGCAAAGAGTTATTTCAAGATGTTAAAAATAGCCTGGTCAAACATTTACAATCATCCATTGCCTCCAAAGCATCGATTTCCAATGGATAAGTACGACTTGCTTCCAAGGCAATTAATACATGAAGGAACTATTGAGGAACAGAATTTATTCGCACCTCGATTGCTTACAGAAAAGGAAATACTAGCCGTTCACACCAAAGAATACTGGAACAAACTGCAAACACTTGATTTTACCAGAATGGAAGTCAGGCGAAGCGGATTCCCTATTACTGAGAGTTTGGTGCATCGTGAACTTACTATAAACGGAGGTACAATTGAATGCGCAGATTATGCACTACAATATGGAATCTCTATGAATATCGCTGGAGGTACTCATCACGCCTTTTCAGACAGAGCAGAAGGTTTTTGCTTATTGAATGATATTGCAATTGCAGCTTGTTATCTCCTTAATCAAAAGAAAGCTTCCCAAATATTGGTGGTTGATCTGGACGTGCATCAAGGAAATGGAACGGCACAAATATTTCAAAATGAACCGCGGGTATTTACATTCAGCATGCATGGTGAACACAACTATCCACTTAAAAAGGAAAAATCGGATCTGGATATTCCGCTCAACGATGGTACAAGTGATTCGACTTACCTGCGATTACTTGATTATCATTTAAATGATCTACTTAATTCTGTGCACCCGGACTTCATTTTCTTTCAATCCGGAGTGGATGTTTTAGCGACAGATAAATTGGGCAGACTAGACATGACTATAAATGGCTGTAAACAAAGAGATGAATTAGTAATCTCGTCAGCAAAACGTAATAATATACCTATTGTAGTCTCTATGGGTGGTGGATATTCGGCAGATATCAGAAACATCCTGGATGCACATGCAAATACCTACAGAGTGGCACAATCAATCTATTTTTAAGAACGAACACTCTATATAGTGATTTTGCTACCAGTTGTAATCTTTTTACGCCAATTGTAAAAAAGCCCACAACCATTCCAATTCTCGGTAGTTATATCAGTATTAATTCTCTTCACAGAAGAAATTCTTTGTTGAAGGATTAGGTTACTAAAACTCCGAATGGTCAAAGGACCATTCGGTTTTTTTATTTCAGCCATATCATACCTTTCTTTAAGTCATTAAATTTGTTGTCTTAACAACTTTTACTATGACTAACACCCCTCCTATTTTCCATTATGGTGAGGATCATTTGACTGCCGGTATTGCTTTGGCGATATCAACAGGTTCTACAAAGGGAATATTATCTGAACGAGCCAAAAGTGCAATAAACCAAAGCGCCAACGAGGTGAAAGTTATTGCTGAAGGTGACAAAGCAGTATATGGTATTAACACCGGATTTGGGCCTCTATGCACCACTCAAATTTCCAAAGAAGAAACCAGCACACTTCAAAAAAACCTCCTGATGAGCCATGCTGTAGGTCTTGGAGAGCCAATCAGCGATCAGCTGGCAAAACTGATGATGATATTGAAAGTTCATGCATTGGCGAAAGGGTTTTCTGGTGTGCAGCTTCGTACCATTGAGCGAATTATTTTCCAGATTGACAATGACATCATTCCATATGTCCCAGAACAAGGCTCTGTTGGAGCTTCAGGTGATTTAGCACCCTTGTCTCACCTATTCTTACCATTACTTGGATTAGGTAAAGTAAAAATTGATAATGAATTTGTCCGCACAGATAGATGGTTTAGCCAATCAGGATTAAATCCATTAGAACTCGGAGCTAAAGAAGGTCTTGGACTTATCAATGGAACTCAATTTATTGCTGCCCACGCCATCAAAATCGTTGAACAATTACAAAACGTGATGGTGCACGCAGACATCTCAGGAGCAATGATGATTGAGGGGCTGCTTGCCTCTGTAAAACCATTTTCGCCTGAATTGCATGAAGTAAGAGCATACAAAGGAAGTAGACATGTCGCCAGTTTCATCCGAACACTTTTGGATGGATCAGAAGTGGTTCACTCCCATGCCAATTGCGCAAGAGTTCAAGACCCATATTCGCTTCGGTGTATTCCACAAGTTCACGGAGCTTCTCGAAATGCATGGCTTCACGTCAAAGAAATGCTTGAAGTAGAAATCAATTCTGTAACAGACAATCCGATAGTTTTTAGTTCTGAGCATACGATTAGCGGTGGTAACTTTCATGGTCAGCCAATCGCCCTCCCGCTTGACTATGCATGCCTTGCAGCATCAGAAATCGGAAATATATCTGACCGAAGAATCTATCTTTCACTGGAAGGCGATACACCCGGAGTACCTAAGTTATTGCTGAAAGAAACCGGTACTAATTCCGGATTTATGATTCCACAATACACTACTGCAGCTTTAGCGAGTGAAAACAAAGGACTATGTTTTCCATCCAGCGCAGACAGCATTCCCACATCGTTGGGCCAAGAAGATCATGTCAGCATGGGATCTATTGGCGGGCGCAAAGCCTTGCGTGTAATTGAGAATGTTGAAAAAATCATTGGTGTCGAAATATTCTGTGCCGCACAGGCTGTTGATTTTCACAGACCATTGAAATCAAGTAAAATTATGAGTGCCATTCATGAGCACGTAAGGTCTAAAATTGATCATATCTCAAAAGACCTTGTAATGAATGAAATGATGGAAACGGCTATTGAAATGGTGAAAAACAAAGAGTTAATTGTCGTGGCCAGAGAAGTTTCCAGCAAACATTCAATTGCATTGGAAACAGAGTTCAGTTCAGAATTTGACCTCTATTAAATAACACTATGACATTCAAAGAACAGATACTTCAAGGATTACCTTCAGAACTCCCTGCTGAGAAGCAACTAAAAGACGGGGTAAACAGAGCTCCCAAGCGAAAAGACATTCTTTCTACTGACGAGAAGAAGCTTGCTGTGAAGAATGCACTCAGGTACTTTCCATCCCATTGGCATGAAGTCCTTGCACAAGATTTTGCACAAGAACTCAACGATTATGGAAGAATCTATATGTATCGGTTCATGCCCAACTACGACATGCATGCACGGCCAATAGTAGAGTATCCTGCTAAATCAAGGCAAGCTGCTTCTATCATGTTAATGATTCAAAACAACCTGGATCCTGCTGTAGCTCAACATCCTGAAGAGTTGATAACCTACGGAGGTAATGGTGCAGTATTTCAAAATTGGGCACAATACCTTCTTACCATGCAATACCTGGCCACTATGACAGATGAGCAAACGCTTCATATGTATTCAGGGCACCCTATGGGACTTTTCCCTTCACATAAGGATGCTCCTCGGGTTGTTGTCACTAATGGTATGATGATTCCTAATTATTCGAAACCAGATGATTGGGAGAAGTTTAACGCATTGGGAGTTACCCAGTATGGACAAATGACCGCTGGTTCATATATGTATATTGGACCACAAGGTATTGTACATGGAACGACCATTACAGTCATGAATGCTTTCAGAAAAAAATTGGGAGCTGGCATCTCTCCTGCAGGTAAGATATTTCTAACTGCAGGTTTAGGTGGCATGAGTGGTGCTCAGCCCAAAGCGGGAAATATTGCAGGTTGTATCACGGTGTGTGCAGAGGTAAATCCTAATGCCGCTCATAAGAGACATGAACAAGGATGGGTTGACGAAATAATTGAGGATATGGATGAACTTATTGCGCGCGTCAAGGAGGCCAAAGAAACCGATGCAATAGTCTCAATTGCATTTGTAGGCAATGTGGTAGATGTTTGGGAGAAATTTTATGATAACGATATTTTGGTAGAACTTGGCTCTGACCAAACATCCTTGCATAATCCATGGTCGGGGGGCTACTATCCCGTTGGGTTAAGCTTCGAAGAGTCTAACGAAATGATTCGCAATCAACCAGAAGAGTTCCAAAATAAAGTGAGAGATTCACTACGGAGGCATGCGGCTGCCGTGAATAAGCATGCTGAAAAAGGTACTTATTTCTTCGATTATGGTAATGCATTTCTTCTCGAAGCATCACGTGCTGGAGGAGACGTTATGGCTTCAAATGGAATTGATTTCAAGTATCCCTCCTATGTTCAGGACATTCTGGGGCCTATGTGTTTCGACTATGGGTTCGGACCTTTTAGATGGGTATGTACATCAGGAAATGCTGAAGATCTTAGAAAGTCTGACCAATTGGCGCTTAGAGTGATGAAAGAAATAAAAGCTGAATCACCTGCTGAAATTCAACAGCAAATGCAAGACAACATACGCTGGATTGAGGAAGCAGAAAACAATAAACTCGTTGTGGGTTCTCAAGCCCGTATTCTGTATGCAGATGCAGAAGGCAGATCCAAAATAGCAGAGGCATTTAATCAGGCGATCAAATCCGGTGATATTTCAGCACCAATCGTATTGGGGCGAGATCATCACGATGTTAGCGGTACAGACTCTCCTTACAGAGAAACCAGTAACATCTATGATGGCAGTAGGTACACCGCTGATATGGCTATTCAGAATGTCATTGGTGATAGTTTCAGAGGTGCGACGTGGGTTTCCATCCATAATGGCGGTGGTGTCGGCTGGGGCGAAGTGATCAATGGTGGATTTGGAATGCTGCTAGATGGATCAGACGATGCGGATCGTCGATTGAAATCAATGCTATTTTATGATGTAAACAACGGCATAGCCAGAAGAAGCTGGGCTAGAAATGAGGAAGCACTATTTGCTATTAAACGTGAAATGGAACGTACACCTAATCTAAAGGTGACAATACCTAACCTCGTGGATGATTCGATATTGAATGTATTGGATTAAAGTACTGAGTGTGGTTCTGAATCCCAATTACCAAAGATCCAGTTTCCATGCAGCGTAGGATCACTGGAAGCAAAGAATTCTTCAACGGCCGTCATTAAATCATAACGTGACAGCCGATAGCTCTGGGTTTTATCCAGCAGACTAAAAGCTTTGTCGCAATAGGTTCTGTCGATACCAAAAATATCGTAAAAGTCTTCGTACTCCTTTTTAGAAATGAATCCATCTCTGTTTTGATCGAAGAAATCAAACATAAAGTTGAAAATCAGCTCTTTATAATCGTCTAGGGTATCTTCATCTCCGGAAAGAATCACTTCCTTAAGAAAGAAATCTACCCATTCTCGCTCGGTAACCTGATTAAAAGCCAAAGGCTTAATGTCTTTCACGAGTGAATTGAACAATTTGACAGCCTTGTCAGTGATTCGTTTATGCTCCTTACTATTGGGATCATAATCCAATTTGACCCTTACTTTCTCAACCATCTCCGTGAAATCGTCCATTTGGAGACAGCTATTGTTATTTAAATCGAGGATACGAAAAAAGTAGCCAAGCTTCTTTCTTTGAAATTCTGCAGACATATTGGGTGATTTGCCCGCAAAAATATGAAAGTTAATCTTAAAACCCACTGACCCTTGCTGGCTGTGCTTTGTGGGCTACTTAATATAAATCATGCACAGGTTTTCTATTTACCAAATAGTTGTGAGATTTAAGGGATGAATGTACGTGTGTCAATCTCCCTCCTATTTCTAAGTGTCCTGATCGGATGTGCTCCCTTGAGTAAAAGTCAGCTGAAAATGTCACACAACTATTTTCAAGCCATTGCAAACCATCCACGATACATTCAAGAATTAAATGTTCGAGTTGCTGATTTGAATTTGGAAGCTAAAAACCTGGAAAGCTCCCTGCACCAATCAGATTCTTTGCGAATAGCTACCATTATAAACTCAATTAATGCATATGAAGAATCCATGCGGATCCCGGATAGCATTATTGTTCATTCAAAAGTCTTAGATAAGTACATCCAAAATTATTATCTACTGATCCCAAACGGCTTTAGCATCTATCGAGCGCTAAAGGGGACTACTGAGACGATTGGTGGAATATTTGGCCTTGGAGGTGTTGTAAGTGGCATATTGCCAAGCAATATCAACGGGCTCAATCCGACTAAAAAAAGAAAAATACAGACACATGTGCTTTCATCTGAGACAGATTTAATCGTTTCCTTAAATGTCTTAAAGAACTATATCAACACTTCTTATCTCCCGCGTCTTGATGCCATAGACAAACAATCCATCGCTGATTTTGAACTTCTACTGGAGAGTATAAACAATAAAACTCCACCCCTGGAGTATTATACAAAACATAACCGGATGCTTACCCAATTTTATCAACGATTGTATCATACTAAAAATATGGTGAGACATTTATCCAAATCCATCGATACATTCATTATCGTGGAGAAAGAAATTACAGCCAGTTTCAAGGAGAAAGAAAAAATTGATGTGGAGAGCACTCATTTAAATGAACTCGTGAATGACATTCAACGAGTTAATTATGATTTGATAGACTTAATTGAGCGTAAAAACAATACTAACTGATGGTCCGCCCTTACGACGGACCGTGAATTAGTTTGATCTGTATTTTTATAGAAAATCTACTTTGCCGCTACCCAAATTATAGAATGCAGATACAATCTTTAATTTTCCACCATCTACTGCACCTTTGATAATTGCTGACCGATCGTACAAGTCTTTTGCAGACAATTCAGCGTTCTTCTTTACTACAACATTGACATCTCCACTTCCTGCCTGAGCTTTTGCAGGTTCGATCTGAGCGAGCAGGTGATTGAGGTTATAGCCATTGTCACCCCCGGCTAATGCAGCTCCAACTGCACCACAACTTTCATGTCCCATTACAACAATTACCTCAGTTTTTAAATGGGCTACAGCATACTCAATACTTGCTATAGTGTCAGTATTTGCAATATTTCCTGCAACTCTGAGAATAAATAACTCACCAAGTCCTGTATCAAATGCAAGTTCTGGAACAACTCTGCTGTCTGCACAACTTAAAACAATTGCCCACGGCCATTGTCCTCCTGTGAGCTCTGATCGTCTATTACTATCTTGTAGTTCACCATTAAGTTTATCTGCAACGAAGCGTTCATTGCCCGATTTCAGTCTTTCTATTACTTGATCTTGATTCATATGATTGATTTGTTAATTAACCGCTAATGTAAATTAATATAACTATTTCAATAAAATTCTTTCTCTTTGTATCAGGATTCATCACTGACTATTAATCTTCTCATAATATAATTGTTGGATCCGGACCGCTTCGGCCCAACGAAGCGGTTCTTTATTTTAACCTTCGTTCCCATTGATTTGCCAGCCTTTCTTTTTGAATCCTGGATTTTATGTCCGGATCTTCTAATGGACTTTGTAGGCCTTGCGAAGTAAAATGCCAATTACTGCAATAGTCACATTGATAGACGTTTCGTGGCCCTTGCAATGGGCCATAATCATTGATAATATGATGTTGAATCAATGCTTCTAATGCCAAAGTAGAATCTGAGTAAGATCTTTTGCCTGTCGTACACTGATTACTCAATTTTCAAGCCTTTAGATTTCCAATCAGCAAAGCCACCACTATAATCATAAATGAGTTCAAATCCGGCTTTTTGCAGCATATCGGATGCTTTCTTGCTCCTTCCACCACTAGCACAATGTATTATTATAGGTTCAGAAACACTAAACTCATTCATTCTATTCATAAAATCAGAAGACATAAAATCAATGTGCATTACACCTGGTATGTGGCCATTATCAAACTCCTTTTTGGTGCGAATATCAACAACCTGAACACCATCCTCCTGGAGCTGTCTTAGTTTGATTGAGTCAATTATCTCTATACCACTTTGATCGGAAGTAGTACAGCCTGATAGAATAATTAATAAATAAATGAACCTCATATTCGTTTTATAGGAAAAAGTATTACAAACTAATCGATAAAAAATCGGGTTTTATACGTAGAAATGCCAAAATACGAATAGTTAACTTAGCAAAATCAGATTTTGGAGCAGAATTTGATACCATCAAAATATATTTTTAGTTTGAAGACTATGAAAAGCATCTTAGTAAGTGTCTTAATACTTATATCAATTAATCTGATAGCACAGGACGAAGAAAAGCGACTGGACGAGAAAATTGATGAAATAACATATGACTGGGATTTAGAGGCAGATAAACTATCCTCTTATGAGGGTTTACAGGAGCTATGTATAGACGAAAATTACCGTAAGCGGATACTAACACTTTTGGATGATATACATCATTATGACACAGTTCTCTACAATGTCTTAACCAAACTATCCAGAACCAGCGACGATAAGGAAATCAAGAAGACGCTGAAGGATATTAAAAAATTTGAGAGTGAGTACGATTCAAAGAGCTTTATTCATTTTATGAATGAGGAATGTAAAGCCATGATGGAAATTGAGAAAAACTCAGAAGAAACTGCTAATGATGTTGGAATTAATTCTTATTCCGGACAGGTGTATCTACTTGAAACTGAGCTGTTTAAATACGTAAAACATGTCACTGCCAGAGTAGACAAGATTAGGCTCCACGTTCATCATTTAAGCAAACATTACAATTAAGCTAGGCCAGCTTATCAGCAAAGATTTTCTTGAATTTGTCAACTTTAGGTGCCACAACAAAAGCACAGTAAGGTTGACTACTGTTTTGATTGTAGTAATCATCGTGATCTACCTCAGCGGGATAAAATTCATTTAACGGATTGATTTCCGTAACAATCGGGTCAGGCCAGATGGAAGATTCGTCAAGTTTCTTTTTATATTCCTCAGCCAGCTCTTTTTGTTCACTATTGTGATAAAAAACGGCTGATCGATATTGTGTTCCTACATCGTTGCCTTGTCTGTTTAGGGTTGTAGGATCATGCGTTTTCCAAAAAACTTCCAGAAGCTCATCATAAGAGATTACTTCAGGATCATAGTTTAGCTGGATTACTTCCGCATGGCCTGTCGCACCGGTGCATACTTCCTTATAGGTTGGATTTTTGGTATGACCTCCTGCATATCCAGATTTCACATCTGACACACCCTTTAAACGCTGAAACATAGCTTCTGTACACCAGAAACAACCAGATCCGAAAGTAGCTTTCTCCATATTCTTAATAATATCTAAGCAAATCTAACTTCTGAGGCAATCATTTAGTTCCTAAACTACATTCGCTAGGTACGAATTGTTAATTTAGTCATCTAATCATAGCACATGGAGTATTACATCATTATTGCAGCTTCGCTGATAATTATTCTTTCATACATATTTAACCGAGTTTCTGAAAAGTCTAATATTCCTTCAGTCTTATTGCTGATTTTTCTTGGGATTTTAGGACGTGAACTCATCGGATTTTTTGGTGTAGAGAAGGAAAGGATTCTGGAAGTGTTTGCCAGGATTAGAATTTTGGAAGTACTTGGCACCCTCGGTTTGATTTTAATTGTCCTTGAGGCCGCTCTGGAGCTTAAGATTGCAAAGGAAAAGCTGAAGCTTATCTCTAAATCATTTGTAATTGCACTTGTAGGCCTTTTGATATGCATGTTTGCTATTTCCGGAATCCTAATAGGTTCATTTAAGGATATGGACTGGAATACCGCTCTTATATATGCAACGCCCCTTTCTATTCTAAGCAGCGCAATTGTAATTCCGTCAGTTATCAACCTGAATGAATACGACGAAGAATTTCATATCTATGAAAGCACGTTTTCTGATATTCTTGGAATCATGGTATTCTACTTTCTTGTAGAGTTGGTTCAGCCAACCAGCAATGTAATGGTACTCGGTGATTTCACATTTGGATTGGTTGTTACCATCGTACTTTCTATCATTTTGTCCTATGTTTTGATTTATGTCTTTCAGAATCTTGAGACGAAGGTTAAGCTATTTCTTATGATTGGTGTGTTGTTCCTTCTGTTCAGTATCGGAAAGCTGATGCATCTCTCGTCATTGCTCATCATTCTTGTTTTCGGGCTTATTTTAAGTAATTACAAATTGTTTTTTATTGGCCGTCTCAAAAAATATTTGCGACCCATGGCAATTGAGAATATCAAAGAAAGCTTCTTGATGATTACCATTGAGTCTGCCTTTGTTGTTCGTACATTCTTTTTTGTGATTTTTGGATTTTCAATAGCGCTCACTACGCTTTTTGACGTTAAGGTTGCAATAGTTAGTGCAGCCATACTTGTTGTGATCTACGTCAGCAGGATCATCTCTTTCCTGCCATACAAGCATCAAAACCTTAAAAGAGCTATTTCAATTGCGCCTAGAGGCCTGATTACGCTTCTTCTCTTCTACTCCATTCCTGATGAATTTTACTTCGAAGGATTTAGCTCTGGAATACTTCTCTTTGTTATAATTGTAACAAGCCTGGTCATGACTTCCGGACTGATGAAGAAGGATAAAAAAAAGGAGGAAGAAGAATCAGAAGTTGAATAACTTAGCTGGGTCACCTAGAACTCAATTTTATGAAAAAGCTCAATGCACTCGCTCAGAAAGGTCAGATTAATGAGAATGCCGGTATTAGAGACTCGCACTCTATCATAATCAATGCAGATATTGATAAAGTCTGGAACGTGCTTGTAGACATGGAGAATTGGCCTAGCTGGAATCCAGAGGTAAAGAAAGTAAAACTTGAAGGTGATTTAGCTGTAGGCACTTTCTTTCAATGGACGCAGGGCAGAACAAATGGCAGATCGCAGATTCAAACTGTGAACAAACCATCTACGCTTGCATGGACGAGTAAGGCCCGTTGGGTGAAGAGGATCTATGTGTGGACTCTGGAATCTGATGAAGGGCAGACTATTGCAACTGTAAGCGCCTCTTTTCAGGGAACATTTGTAGTCCTGGCAGAAAACCACCAGAAAGTTTACCATGAACTTTTGAACTGGCTCGAATTGCTAAAGAATACAACAGAAGAGTAGTAAGTCTACTCTCCCGTTTTTGGATTTGTAAGATCTCTTAATTGTTGCTGCACGATTTGAAAGCCTGGTTGCATCTCCAAAACTTCCAGGTACTTAGCTTTTGCTCCTTCCACATCTCCTTTTTGTTCTAAAATCATGGCCTTTACTCTGTGAGCTGCAGCTTTCAACTTTACATTTTGACCGTTCCCGTCCGTGGTAGGAAATCGAATGGTGTTTGTGTCAGATTGCGGATCTCCGATTATAATATCCAGTGAAGTATTAGACTCCGTGTATCGATTAAGCTCTAATTGTAAAAAGGATATTTTGTACAGCGTGTTGATATCTCCGTTGGCCAGATAAAGCTTTTCATAATAATTCAAAGCTCTGTCTTTTACACCCAGATTATCAAAACCGGTAGCTGCTATTTCCATAGCAAATTGATTTTGCGGATCAATCTGCAGGGACTGCTGAGCCACCAAAGCTGCGGAAGCGTTTTGATTATATTGAATGTACAGCAACGATAATGAATCATACAAGGCTACATTCCCAGGATTCTCAGCAATCAGGTTGTATAGAGCTGTTCGTGCAATTATTGGATCATTGAAAATCTTAGCTGTATTGTAAATGAAAGATTGCTTTCTGAGTACCCACGGAATGGAATCTCCCGGAGCTATTTCCTGGCTCTGGGCATTGGCAAATCCGGCACCTAATAGCGCAATCAATAATAATATGTTTTTCATAGTATGTGATGTTTTCAATAGTCAGAGCTTGAGTATTTGCCTCTATCTACAGTTCATAGTTTTTTAATAGCGTGCAAACATAGCTATTTGTGCTTGGAGGTGGAAACGATTTTTGGATTGGGTTTGAGTCCATGTTTCTTGCCCAGTTTTACCATAAGGTCAAAGGCTTCATTTTCATCATTCTTAATACGTCCGTCCAGAATAGCTTCCTTTATTTCATTCTTTATGTCACCTATCACTTTAGATGGCTTGATATCAAACACTTCAATGATTTTCTCCCCTGATACGGGTGGATGAAAATTCATCACATGGTCCCTTTGTTCAACCTCCTTGATTCGCTTTTCGACTTTTACAAAGTTGGCCTGATACTTCTTTACTTTCTCAGGATTTTTGGAAGTAACGTCTGCCTTACACAGCGTCATTAAGTCTCTAACATCTTCTCCCGCTTCAAAAATCATTCTCCGCACGGCAGAATCAGTCACACGATCATTCACCAAAGCAATAGGCCTCAGGTGAAGCCTTACCAATTTCTGCACATATTTCATGCGTTCATCCAAGGGTAGCTTCATTCGTTTAAAAATCTTAGGCACCCACTTCGCACCAAGGTCCTCATGTCCATGAAAAGTCCAGCCTACTTTCTCGTTGAATCGTTGAGTCGCCGGCTTAGCGATATCATGCAGTATAGCTGCCCAGCGCAACCACAGATCATCTGTCATTTCGCAAATATTATCCAGTACTTGCAGTGTGTGAAAGAAATTGTCTTTATGACCCTTGCCATTAATCTTTTCAACGCCATGCAGGTCAGTCATCTCCGGGAAAATTGGCTTTAAGAGGCCGCTATGGAAGAGCAGCTGAAAGCCATATGAGGGCTTATCTGACATAATAATCTTGTTCAACTCATCAGTGATACGTTCCTGGGAGATTATACCAATTCGATCTACATTATCAATTATCCCCTGAAAGGTGTCGGGTTCGATATCGAAATGGAGCTGCGACGCGAATCGCATAGCCCGCAGCATTCGTAGCGGATCATCCGAAAAGGTAATACCAGGTTCAAGTGGTGTTCGAATAATCATGTTTCGGAGATCCTCCATTCCATTGAAAGGATCTACAAGCTGGCCATAGCTGTCCTCAGCCAGACTCAGCGCCATTGCATTTATTGTAAAATCACGACGATTCTGGTCGTCTTCCAACGTCCCATCTTCCACCACAGGATTTCGAGAGTCTTTCTTATATGATTCTTTGCGGGCGCCTACAAACTCATATTCATATCCATTATGGTGAATAGCTGCGGTCCCATAAGTCTTAAAAACTGACAGTTTTGCATCTTTTCCTAAAGCCCTTGCCACTTCTTCAGCAAGTTTTATCCCACTACCTACACAAACAAAATCTATGTCTTTCGATGGCCTTTGCAACACCAAATCCCTGACATAACCTCCTACCACATACGATTCCACTCCTACTTCTTTTGAAGCCTGAGATACGACATTAAATATCGGTTTTGATTCAAGATGAGTTAAGAATTGATCGGACATATGGCAAAGATAGGTTTCAATCAGCCATAAGTTTTTGTTAAATGAGGCAGATTATCAAAAAGCTCATCAAATCTCATCGTGCCTTCCCTTGATAGTAATCCACGAAAGAAACTACGCAATTGTTTAGAGAGAAAAACATGAAATTCTTTTTCAAGTTTTACTGACGGATAATCAGCAGGCTTGCCAAATAGATACGAGCAAAGCGTTTCTTTGTACATTACAATGGCCATCATAGGTTCCACACGATCATCGATCATCTTCTCATCATACCCTTGTTGCAGCAGAATGGAAAAACGATCCATCATTGAATTATTGATATGATCCGAAAGAATTTTGGCCAACATGCTTTCATCATTGCACAGGTCTCGCAGTACATGAATACTGATGTGTCTCACATGTTCATGAAGCATTTGCAGATAGTCAATCAGCTTGGTGATAAAACACTTATCCGCATTAACGATTGACTGAGAATGCTCCACAATCGTTTCCAACTTTTGCTTGCCTACCTCGACGAAAAGATGCTCTTTATTCCTGAATTGGAAATAGATGGTTTTCTTACTCATCTTCAGTGAAGAAGCAATATCATTGATTGTGGTGCTGTGATATCCCTTCGTTGAAAAATGAGCGTAGGCAGAAGCTAATATACGTTCACGTGTATCTAACAACCGGTTGTAATTTGACGCCAAAAATAGCTGGTCTGATGACTTGAGCAAGAAAAAATGCTATGGATTCTAAATGAATGAAATAGATTTGTTTTCAATGGACAAAGAGCAGGCCAAAAGGCAAATCGAATCACTTACAGAGGAGCTAAATCACCACAATTACCTCTACTATCAAAAAAGTAAACCGGAAATTTCCGATTATGAATTTGACACCAGGTTGAAAGAACTGGAAAAACTGGAAAGTGATTTTCCTGAGTTCAAGTTGCCACACTCTCCCACTTCCAGAGTTGGTGGCGACATTACCAAAGACTTTGAAACGGTCGCTCATAAATATCCTATGCTTTCGCTAGGCAATACGTACTCAAAAGAAGAACTAGTTGATTTTGACGGCCGGGTAAAGAAAGGATTGGGGACGGACGATTATGAATACATCTGCGAATTGAAGTTTGATGGTGTGGCAATCAGTCTTAAGTATGAAAATGGAATATTGGATCGGGGCATTACACGTGGCGATGGGACAAAGGGCGATGATATTACCACCAACGTCAAGACCATTCGGTCAATTCCATTGAAAATTCGAGGAGAGAAATACCCTGCTTCCTTTGAGGTGAGAGGTGAAGTCTTCATGTCAAAAGATCAATTCATAAAATTGAATGAGTCTGTAGAGAAAGAAAATGAGATTCGGGAAGCTGAAGGTAAATCACCGGTTACCTTGTATGCAAATGCGCGGAATACCACTTCCGGGACACTCAAAATGCAAGATTCAGGTATAGTAGCAAGTCGTAAGCTGGATTGTTACCTCTACTCCTATCTGGATGATGCCAACACCTTCGAGACCCATGAAGAATCCCTTCACTTTCTAGAAAAATCGGGTTTTAACGTTTCACAAACCTACCGAAAGTGCACAACGATAGATGAAGTTTTGGCATACATAAATCAGTGGGATCAAGAAAGGCACAAGCTAAGCGTAGAAACAGATGGCATTGTGATCAAAGTCAATAGCATCGCGCATCAATCTGAGCTAGGATTTACTGCCAAAAACCCTCGCTGGGCTATTTCCTATAAGTTCAAAGCAGAATCCGCGTTGACTCGCCTCAATGACATAACCTATCAGGTGGGAAGAACCGGAGCAATCACACCTGTAGCGGAATTAGAGCCGGTTTTGCTTGCAGGCACAACAGTAAAACGTGCATCCTTGCACAATGCCAATGAAATCGAACGATTAGATGTCCGTATTGGAGATAGTGTTAACGTTGAAAAAGGAGGCGAGATTATTCCAAAAATCACTTCTGTCGACCTTACTAGCCGTTCCGCTGGAACCCAAAAGGTAGAATATATCTCTAGGTGTCCGGAATGCGATACAGAGCTGATTCGTAAAGAAGGAGAAGCACAACATTACTGCCCGAATCAAGAGAGCTGCCCACCCCAAGTTTTAGGTAGAATAGAACATTTCATTAGCAGAAATGCACTAAACATTGAATCCCTTGGACCCAGAACCATCAAAGGATTTTTAAACAAAGGCTTGATTCACAATGCCGCAGGCCTGTATTCACTCAAATTTGAAGATATCAACGACCTGCAATTCGAAGAGACGGATGAGGAAACCGGTGAGGTGACCAAACGCTCAATCAAAGAAAAGTCTGCGAAGAACATCATTGAATCGATTGAAAAATCAAAGGAAATACCCTTTGAAAGGGTATTATTTGGATTAGGCATCAGGTACGTTGGTAAAACTGTTGCCGAAAAACTAGCTCAACATTTTGTCACCATTGACCGTCTAATAAGTGCGTCCTTTGATGAAATAGTGCAAGTACATGAAATTGGAGATCGTATAGCAGAAAGTGTCGTCTCCTTTTTCGAAAACAAGGATAATATTCAAATGATTGATGCTTTGAAGGATGCAGGTTTATCGTTGAGGGTTGTGCAGAGTGAGCACGCCGATGATTCCTTTAAAGGAATCACATTTGTAGTATCAGGTGTATTTGAGAGTTTTGGAAGAGACGAATTGAAAAACCTGATTAAGCAGCATGGTGGCAAAGTGGCCAGCAGTATATCATCTAAAACGAACTACCTTGTAGCAGGCTCCAATATGGGACCTGCAAAAAAAGAAAAGGCTGATTCACTTGGAATCACTATTTTGGACGAGTCATCATTTAGAGAACTTTTAGAAAATGATTAAAAACATTTTCCTTAACCACAAAGGCAAACCAACCATTGCCTCAAAAGAACATTGCACTTATTCGGAAGCTCGCAACATTGGCATTCTGTACAATGTAGATCAGTTTGGTTTGGAAGTAATAGAAAAGCTTGAAGATCTGCTCAAAGGAGACGGCAAAGATGTTGCGAAGATCGGTTTTGCGGAAAAGCCAGTAGACAACAGGCTTATCTTTAGTAAAAAGGATATTTCGGGTACCGGCACAGTCAAAAATGACAACCTTTCCTTCTTCATCAATCAGCCCTTTGATTTTCTTATTTCGCTGGATACCTCCGAAAATATCAATTACAAGTATGTGCTTGCATTGAGTAAAGCAACCTGTAAAGTAGGTTTTGAAACTGAACAGTATTATGATTTGTTGCAGCTTTCGTTGAAGATGGATGAAAGTAAACCTAAAGCAGTCACAAATATGGTTCGATATCTAAAAATGATATAAAGGACCACAACTGTCGCTACAAGCCATAACTTTGCAACCAATGAAAGCAGAATTGAAAGGAACAGGTGTGGCCTTGGCTACACCAATGAATAAGGACTATTCCATAGATTATCCCTCGCTTGGTCAGCTGTTGGATCATATTGTGGTTGGCAACGCAGATTACATAGTAGTACAAGGGACTACCGGAGAATCTCCGGTTATCTCATGGTCTGAAAAACTTGATATCCTGCAATTTGTACTCGATCATTTGAAGGGAAGTAAACCAGTTGTTTTTGGTTTAGGTGGAAATAACACTTTTGATTTGATTGAAAAATCGAAAGACCTGAGCTCCTTTGAGCTCACCGCAATCCTATCTGCGAGCCCTTATTACAACAAACCATCACAAGAGGGGATTTACAGGCACTACAGCATGCTTGCAGATGCTTTCCCCCACCCGATTATTCTTTACAACGTCCCTTCCCGAACCGCATCTAATGTTGAAGCAGGTACAACCATCAGACTCGGGTCACATGAAAACATCATTGCGATGAAGGAAGCTTCCGGTGACTTAAAGCAATGCAAGGAGATTGCTGACAACAGGCCGATGGATTTAATGTTATTATCCGGAGACGATGCACTGGCACATGACATTATCAATCTGGGTGGTGAAGGGGTTATTTCAGTTATTGGAAATATCTTGCCACGAGCGTTCACTGAAATGGTTAATGCTACGCTCAATGGCGCTACTGCCTCAGCAATTACAATGAATGAAGATCTGAAAAAGGCTTACGCCTTACTTTCTGAAGAGGGTAACCCTTCTTCACTAAAAGCAGGACTGGAAGTCATCGGTATTGGAAAAAGGACAGTAAAGCCGCCATTGTTTGATGCATCAGATGAATTGGTTGCTAAGTGGAAGGCTTATTTTAACGATCATTCCAGCTAAATCAAAGATTAATTTCCGACCAGAAGCAACCATTGGCCATCATTGATCATTAATAGTAAAATGATTTCCTAAATGGAAGTTGAAAATTCCATCATGTACTAATTATGATCAAACACACAATCACCTTAATCATGCTGTTTAGCGTAACGGCTATCTTTTCTCAGGATTATAAACGTATTTCCGGAAAAGTAGTAGATGAGATAACGGGAGAACCACTGGCATTCTCCCATGTCGGCATCTTCAATTCCAGCTACGGCACAGTATCCAACATCGAGGGTGATTTTAGCCTAATTGTGCCGGAACATTATTATGATGACAATTTATCTGCATCATACCTCGGATATGCATTAAAGTCCATACCAGTTGCTTCAATTGATACTGATAATGAATTGATTATCAGTCTAATATCCACAGTTACCGAATTGCCAGAACTAATCATTAGTGTCAATGAAAAGTCGATTATTGAAGAAGCGATTGAGGCGATTCCCACTAATCATGATCAGAATGAAATGCAGCTGCGGGCATTTTGGAGAGCTTCTATTAGGAATCAAACGGATGCATATGTTCAAATGACAGAGTACGCATTTGATATGTATCGTCACGGCATTGCCGGAGAAGAAGAAAATGCCATGAAAATTCTGAGGGGACGAGTGGCACGAGACACTTCCTTTTTCGCAGATATTGGAGGTCTGCAAATAGGTGTTACGCCCCAGACGCTATTTGTCAGTTCACTACTCAAAGAGCACCCACTCCTCGATAAGAAAAATCTAAAGAAACATACCTTCAAGATTACAGATGCGACTTCTTACAACGGACGAGCCGTATTTGTGGTGAGTTTCCAGCCAAAGCGAAATGCGCGAGGCAAGCTATTTGAAGGCAAAATTCTGTTAGACACGGAGACGTTAGCATTCGTGAAAATAGCTTTCAAAAAGCTAATAAGTCCCGAAAATCCTGAAAGAGTATTTGATGGATTAAGTATGGCAGCTATGGTGGTTGGTTTAGCAAAAAGCACGATGGATAAGTATGAAAATGAGCTCAATTATCAATATGTAAATGGAAAGTGGTATTTAAGTCATGCCAAATATGACATCAACTGGACCATGAGACGTGCCAAGCAAGACATTTCCAAGCCGGTAACATTTAAAGCTGACTTTGTGGTTACTGACATTCAAAAAGAGAACATTGTTCTCCCTCCTGAGGAAGAGTTGGCGTCAAAGGCGATTTTAGAACGTCAGGTCAGCAAAAATGAGGATGATTTCTGGAATGAATACAACTACCTGAAAGCTGACAATAACTTTGAAGAGCTGTTTAAGGAAATTTTAGCACGGAAATAAGCTAAATCGATAGCAGCAGAAAGTTACTAATCGACCGTTGCTGCGGAAACATAGTTCTGAGATTCTCAATAAAGTGGGCAAGATTCATTTTTCATGGCCATGATATTGGCATCTATGTCCTCATTTTTGATATTTCCATAATTCTTATGACAAAAAGGGCATGCATTGATTTCACCTTTTGAGTTTATATACAGGAATCGATCACCAGCACCCAAACAACCTGCGGACTCGTTGTGATAACCCATATAATTGACAATAGGCCAATCTCGATACCTATTGTCAAATGCCATCAAAAAATAGAAATCTCTTAGAATTTTCTTCTTTTCCTCTGAAAGAAGAATGTCCTTATTCTCGTAAAACCCTACCTGCTTAGGTTCAAGGAGTTGAATGAATGTGACACCCATTTCTTTGCCTTTCATTGCATACTTGAATAGGTTCTCTTTTGTGATAAATTCTGAAGTAGCACAAAGCGATAACGTAATAGGCATTTCAACAGCTTTTACTGCCTCTATCGCTCTCATGGCCCAACGGTAAGCATCATTGTTTTTTCTAAATGCATTATGCAAATCCTCTTCAAAATGATCTAAGCTTACAATCACTCCAGTTAGACCTGCCTTCTTCAAAATACGCGCCTTTTCTAAGTCAAGCAAAAACCCAGAAGTATTCAACCAAAAATCAGTACCGCTCTTTTTAGATTCCAATAATTCGATCATATCATCAAATCTTGACATGGGTTCACCTCCGCTGAATTGAATTTGAGCTACACCTTTTTCTTGAAAGTGATGAATGATTTCTTTGAGTTCTTGCACCGAGAGTGATTCTGTTCGGGCGAGATTTGGTCCTTCGAAACAATGTTCACATCTCAATGGACATTTTCTTGTTATTGCCAGGAAAAGCACTTGTAATCCATTTTTTTGGTGTTTGACAGGAATAATCTTATGCAGGCCAACTTTGATAAATGTCTTCATGGAAGGTGAGAATAGTTTGGGACCTCCAGCCATCCAGAAATAGCCATCTTCAACCCGAGAAATTTTTTGGAAGGTCTTACGACCAAAAAACCTGACTTTTAATTGCTCCAGTTTATTGAGGCTTTTAACTGCTATTATCGGATTCTTGTAAAGCCGAAAAGCATACCACCAGTACCAAACTTTCAGAATGAGAAATACCAATCGAACATGCAGCCGATTTGTTACTAAGGGATTTTTAAATGACTGCTGTGCTTTTTTAATCTCCTCAATCATGAGCTGCCAATATTAGTTGGGGATTAAGAGCATCATATTTCTCTCTTGAAAAATCTGAAAAATGCCCCGGAGTACGAAAACGTAAAAGCGACATCATATCGGGTTGATTCTCAAAGGATCTAATATGTTCGTAATATCCGCTTATCTCAAGAATTCTATGGGTTATTGATTCTGTATCTGTTGAAGCAGTCGGGAAGTCAATAGTTGCGTAATCACCAACTTGAGGTTGAATTAAGTACGCTTGGTCATTCTTTAAGAGTTTCTCCAACACCTCATTACCTTGCTGGTTAATTGCTGAAATAGGAACTAATTCCTTTGAATTGTAAGCGCCATTAGTACTGTAATCGATACTGGCATGAAATAACTCCCAAAACATGAAGCCAGTCTCCAGTTTAATTTTCCTTGTACCATTTGGCTTGCCATTTGATGGTATATGCATAACAAGATCTCGCCCCTCACCAAGTGGTCCAACCATATCAAAATAGTCGATAAATTTCCATTCCGAGTCAACTTGCTCATAAACGTTAAGTTGCAAATTTTGATCCTTGATCCACTTCTGAAGCTCCTCAGGAGATTTTTTGTTTTGTTTTTGAATAAATTCAGGATACTCGTTACCTAAAAGCTTTGTGAATTCTCCAAATACATAGTCCAACCACAAAGAACCCTTTGCATTCACAAGTAACTTCCCTTCATTCATACTATTGGGAAACTCAAGCGTTATCGAAGTAGTATTTGATGACCCGTCAAAATAAAAACCAAGCAAATTATTGGCCTGAAGCTCTTTAGTGTAGTCCAGGCCCTCTGAAGTTGCTTTAATGGGATCAATCGGATCCGATATGATATGAATTGTTCCATGCCTGTCTATTAGCGCTTGAGCGTCCGGTTCAGTTTCTATCTCGATCAATCGAACCTGATTAACGAATTGCTTTTCGTATAGCTCGTTTGTGATACGTACAGTACTCAGACCGTCGACAGTTCTGAGCCCTGAAAGTGGAATATAATCTACCCTTTCCAATGGTTTAAATATGGCTCCACCGTAAGACTCGCCCTCAAATACAAATCCATCACCATCGTAGGAATAGATATAAGGACAACTACTTTTTGTGAGGAGAATGACAATAATTATGATTGCAAAAACGCCAATAGAGACTCCTATATAATTCGCAATTGTTCTGCCAAGGTCTCTATCATAGACTTCAACTCTATCTATAGATTCCAGATTAATCAGCTGTTGGCCTGTACTTAGCGTAGCATCATCTTTTAAATGTATCCGTACCTCGGTCGTGATTGGACGATGTTTGTCTAGTACTATTCTCTTATGCTTAAGTGAGTCAACACTTTGGTGCAATTGCTCCCACTGCTCCGGGAGCGGCTCAAGATCTACATTGATGTTGTTCTTATCAAAGTCTATATTCTTTGAAGACCACATCACATCTCCTTGAACAAATAGTATGTACCTCGATTCCTCCAAGGTCTCATTTATCTGTGCTACCATATCTTCCATCTCATCGTAAGATTTGGTCTGATAATAATTACAACTCACTATCAGGTGGATAAATGTGATTAACAATAAAAAGGAAATCTGTGACCTTCTGCGACTTAGATAAGTAAACATAGTGGTACGTATTGGTGAGAAAGAGGTATAGTAAGATACTAAATTTGAAGGTCAATTGCTAGCAGAAAACGGTCTTATTCAATTGAAATTTACCCATTGCTAACGTGGGATTTACTTCGCATCAGATAGAGAACATGGCTCTCCGACTACATATGATACTTGCTAGATCAACCAGGCTTTTTGCTGAACCTGAATCCCAGCTTAAAAACAAGTGGCCGTGCGTTCAAGTCATTGTTTTGATAGTTAAAATCATATAAGACCATCGACATCATTTGCACGATTCCAATCCTGAATTCACGCCCTATTCCCAGCATATAGGCAGACTGCCATTGGGTATTTGGTGGATCTTCCGAGTTAAAGAATGATTTATTTATTTGCCGCTCAACCTCTCCCCACGCAAAAAATCCCTTAGGAATATCGTATCTCGTAAATAAGCTATACCCATATCCGTCACCTGTCAAGGAGGAAGTCGAATCAGTGGAAAACTGTTCTCGCAGACTTACACCTACCCCACTAAGCCATTTCTTATTGATCCAATAACCTACTTGCAGATTTGTATTTATTATAACAGGATCTGTGGATTGCAAACTTAGATTTCCTCCAAAATATATGCGTTTAGCAAATGGAATGTTCTCAAGAGAATTACGCTTAGTGCCTTCATCAGGATACCGCGTATCAGGCATCTGACTATAGGTCTTTTTTAGTTTCTGAATATCAGCCTGTGCCTCCTGAAACTGTTCGGGGTCTATCTTTTTAAATAGCTCACGTGCTCGATTGGGCTTAACCAAATTTGGATTTGGTTTAGAGGGCTTGGCAGGAATAAGATTGTCCGTATTCTGAAGTTCACTCAATGGATTCTCTGTGGTACCTAGGTCATCAGGGAGAAATTTGCGTGCCTCCGACTCAAGCACGTTAGTTGCTTCAACCAGTGCCAAGCTGTCTGCATTGCTTGATTGTAAAACAGGAAATGGTGCCACCGGGTTTTCGATTAATTCTCTGTATTCAGGAGGAAACCCGGTTTCTTCTAAGATTACTCTAGAGACCGCAAGAGAGTCTTCGTTGGTAAATAGAGGACTGGACAGAGAATCCGTGCCCAAGCTGTCGGTAAGTGTATAGGTTCGCTTGATGCTGTCGTATTTTTGACGGTACAATTCCCTGGCTTTTACTTGTTGTTGTAGTTTTCTAGCATGTTCTTTTCGCTGTTTAGTCGATTGCTTTGCTTGCTTAGCTGTGTTGATCGCTTTTGCGTGTTTACCCGTGGCCTTGGCATCAACTTTCACCTGCGCTTCTACCGGCTGCATGGAAGCAATCAATAAGATTAGAAATACAATTCTGAACATTGTTTCAAAGTTAAATAGCTTTCACTCTTTATTGCGGGTATTTGGGTGATGTTATCATGAAATCTATAAAAACGATAGCAAGTGCTTGCCACAACTTATAAATAAGTCCGAGTGATAAACTCTACACCCCTTCAGAGTAACTCTCGCGGTTGGCTTGTGTGCGGTGAGGACTCTGAGGCAACTGTAGAAGGTGGTTTTGAGTCTGGTCAATTTTACACCCACTCAGAGTCACTCTCGCGGTTGGCTTGTGTGCGGTGAGGACTCTGAGGCAACTGTAGAAGGTGGTTTTGAGTCTGGTCAATTTTTCTCCTTTCTTTTCCATTGATGAAAAGAAACAAAAATCTAGGGCTGATGATCTTCGGCTAAACTTCAATTCATTCCGCTAAAAATTTTAAAACTCGCTACGCTCAGACAGCTAAAATTTTCTTCACGCTCCATTCTTGAATTTCTTAACGCCTCTTATCATATGCCCATCCCTCATCGATGCATAGCATCGAATATGTCAAAATCACGTGCAGGGTTGTGTGCTAGCCGGACTGATTTTGACTAGTCTTTTTGGCGGTTCGCCGCTGCGATTACTTTTTTGACAATGAAAAAAGTAAAAGCCTAGCGGCTTGAGCGTCCCCTAAAACCAAAAAACCTACCAACAAACTATGAAGCTGGGTTTTGAATATTTTACTTAATTAAGCACAAGCGGACGCTTGCGCTAGTTGAGGGAAATCTTCTGATACCAGTACAGGAAAGCAGATAAAATTTAATACACAGAAAACCTGGCATTGAATCGATTAAATCGGCTGAGTAAATAGACGGTATAAACACCAGGTTTAAGAGGTGTCAAATCCATCGTGTAGGAACCGCTTGTAAGTTGTACTTCTTTTCTTAAAATCGCTTTTCCACTGATATCCAATATCTGTAAAGTAAATTTATCTGTCAGCAAGTTTGATGATTGAATGGTGATTTTATCTGAGGCAGGATTGGGATATACGGTGAAGTCAACGTTTAGCTCGCTTGCTACTCTGATGATTTCATAAATGGTTTTAGAACCATCAAAATCTACCTGAGTCAGCCGATAATACGTAATGGTGTAAGGTGATCTGTCAATCAATGAATATGTATTCGGTCGATTGCTTGTACCATTACCATTTTGTGTTCCTAAGACTTGAAATTCGGATCCATCCTTCGATTTCTCTACAATAAAATAGTCGTTGTTTAGCTCACTATAGGTTTGCCAATTCAAAATCACTTCTCCATCCTTGGCATTTCCGTGGAAAAATCCCAGTTCAACAGGCAATACCTGACTGTTATTGGAAGAACCTTTCGTTTCAGGAGCCGATGACTGCCATATCATGTCTTCGTATACAAAACCATCACAACACAACTGAAGTGATGTACCTGCCGTTGTAGTCTCTGATTCAGAAACCATGATATCTGAGCTTTCAATACCTTGTGCAACTCCATCAGTGGCCGTAAATGTCCCCTCATAGGAAAGAAATTGAATGGCGGTTCCTTTGTAATCGAGGGATATTCCGTTCGGAGATCCGTTTTGTATTCCATTGGGTGGAAAGGTATAAGCATAGAAAGAAAAATCACCAACTGTACTGGAGTCCATCATTGGATCTGATGTGTCGATATTGAAAGAAGAATATGCAGTTCCATCTCCCCCATTATACAATGTAACTGTAAAATCAGTCAAGGGTGTGTAGTCAGCAGCATTTTCAATCACTATTTCAATAAATTCTCCAACATCCGATCCTGTATTATCATAATGAACCTCATTAACCCATGCGTTGGGGATAGCGGGCGTATCAAAATTACTTTGCCACGATGGCCAGGGACTCCATTCATCATTACATTTTACACGTACTCTCCATATATAATTTGCATCTTGAGATAGATCCGTCATGACAACATTTGTTGTTGTCGTGATTAAAGAAACAGAGGTAGTTTCATCATGAGCTATCTGCACCTGATATTCTTCTGCTATAGTATTTACAGACCAACTTAGTTCTGCACTTATTGCTTTAGACGTGATGTCATAATTCGTACTTACTGAATGACCGGATGCCTCACAGACCTCCCCATTTGGCGTGTTAAAGTCGCTCTGCCAATCAGGCCAATCATTCCACTCACCATTGCACTTTACCCGCACCCTCCACAAATAGTTTACGTTAGGAAACAAATTTTCCATTGTCACATCTGTGCCAGTGGTTGTTTCTGATACAGATATATTTTCATCATAAAGGATTTGAACCTGATATTCTTCCGCAATCGAGTTTGAACTCCAGCTAAGCTCGGCGGATATCACATTTCCTTTTGATGCATCAACGGAAGTACTGGCACTATGCCCGGTGACTTCACACACAGCCCCACTTGGTGTAGTAAATGAGCTTTGCCAGGACGGCCATGTATCCCACATTCCGCTACATTTTGCTCTGACTCTCCATATATATCCCGCATCTGGAGATAAATACTCCATTGTTACCATGGTAGATGTGGTACTGTCAGAAACTGATATCGCTCCATCGAAGTAAATCTGGGCTTGATACTTTTCAGCAGAAGCGTTTACGGACCAGCTAAGATCAACCGCAATTATATTGTCCTTGGTGGCATCCGCATAAGGTGTTGATGAAAGCCCAATAACGTCACATCCTTGCCCGTTTGTAGAAAAACTACCTATTATAAGAATAGTGGTGATTGAGAATTTAATAAGCTTCATTTCTTCTTTGGATCTATCCCCTCTTCATGTATTAAAGAGTTTCAAATCCAAAAAAGAAATTACTACTTAAAGAATCAATTAAGTCAAGTGTACAATTGGGTTACAAATGATAAAAATGAGGTATCCTGATGTTTAGAGAGACAGGAAAGCACTTGGTTTCGGTTCCAATGGAATACACCCCCTCAGAGTCACCACCTCTAAGCGTAGGTTTTCTACCCCTCAGAGTCACTCATGTGTTGGCTTGTTGTTTGGCGAGGACTCTGAGATCAAACTTCGATAATCTACAATATTAACATAACCTACCTTTTCCAACCCCCTCTAGGCGTAGGTTGTAGCTACGCCTTCTATATAAAGTCAATATCTAATTGACCTTTCAAAGCCACTATAATTTCTGGCACTGCTATAAAGATAATCTTCTGAATTCTCTACCCAACCAGCTCTTACTGGATTCGCATGTATGTAATCTAATTTGCTATCAACTATTGAATTATCTGTTAGCTCTACAGCATGATTCTCATGTGTCCAGAATTGCTTTTCATTCACCCCTCTAGGCGTAGGTTGTAGCTACGCCTTCTATATAAAGTCAATATCTAATTGACCTTTCAAAGCCACTATAATTTCTGGCACTGCTATAAAGATAATCTTCTGAATTCTCTACCCAACCAGCTCTTACTGGATTCGCATGTATGTAATCTAATTTGCTATCAACTATTGAATTATCTGTTAGCTCTACAGCATGATTCTCATGTGTCCAGAATTGCTTTTCATTTACTCTTCCATTGTACTTCGCATGATACTTAAATACCATTTCAAGCCACTCTTTTCTACTCTCACCGGGATTACATTCTACTTCGTTCATTATACGATTGGATGTATATCGTTTGAAATCTCTAATCGTATCTGACAAAGAGCTTGTTTCGCTCTGAACAATAATGTGCAGATGGTTGGTCATTATCACATAGGAATAGATGTGCAGCCCCTTGTTTTTTCGGCAATAATCTAAACTTCCAATCACTATATCACGATATACTTTCCTACTGAATATATCAACCCAACCAACTACTTGGAAAGTAAGAAAATACAACCCTTCCTGATCTTTGATTTGATAACTATCTCCCATCTTATGTTTGCTATGAAAGCAAACGAAATAAAAAAGGCGTAGCTAATGCTAACGCCTAGTGTCTACTTTTTGTGGACACGTTTCTTTTTTTTCATTCTACCCCTAGTTGGGGTTTAAAAAAACAAATCTTCTTATTCATTTAAACAAAAGACATAATAGGTCTATTCAAATCCCAGAAATCAGTATGAACTTTCGATAAATTATCTTCAAAGGAGTTCCAGCCTGATTCATTTACATGACGAACTTCAGCCTCTTGCAAAGGCATTATCCAAGCAAAGACAACATTACCACCATTGCCACCTGAGTAAACTTGAACTCTTTCATCAAAAACAACAGGAATAGACACGTATATGCTATTTGTCTTGGCACCTGATACCAATGAATCGCCAGGTCCAATAACTTCTCCCCTCAGCAGCCCTTTGTTGGAATGTAGAATGGATTCCGCAAAGGTTAAAAGAAAAGATGCTGCGTCTTCTTCATCATAGCTATCATAAATAGAAAAGATTAGCTCTTGACGAACCTTCCCGTTAGGAAGATTTAACTCAAAGTCACTCATCCCAAGTGTTGCATAAGTAGATACCCCTAAAGACGGGCAATTAAGAATCTTAACCACTTGAATATCTCTACTTTGAAACTTTAAGCTCCACCCTTTATCTATTGATCCTAGATATGATTCTATGTGTTCAATCAATGTCACGATAAATACATCATATGATTCCTAAATATATCCCTTATCAACTTCTCAACCACTTTTTCTTGGTTGACCCCTGAAATTAGTCCTTCTCTCATCCTTATTACCGCGACCCCTATTACAAGATCTACATTCAAGTCCCGTACCTGAATTATAATTATCAAGTACCTCTTTTCTACTACTAGCTCCAGAAAGGTCTCTTCTACTCCAAGATGGGTTGTGAGAAACATCCCAACCATCAGCAGTATTTCTACCCTCACCTAAGTTTGGATTTCCTTTAACATCCTTGCCGCATGTAGGACATGCCTTAGTATTTGCTGCGCTTCCATCAGCAGCATTATCCCAGCTATCTGAAACAGTCTGTTTCCTAAAATTACTAGGCCTTGAAGTATTAACTACTTCATCAGCTGCACCTGAAGCTACATCATCCACTTTACTGGTCACCTTAGAAGCATTCGCTAAATCATCAGAAATTGTGGCCATTTTTCCTTCTCCTGCTGTTGCTACGGTCAGAGCAAGGCCAGCAACTTGTTTTGTTGCTGAAAGAGCCTCGTCCTGCGAGATGTTCTCATAATCTCCAGTCATCAATTTTCCAGCAACATTAATTGCATCAGTAGGCATTACTACAGCAGTTGTAGTTTCCAACTTTTGCTTATAGCTAATATCCGAATTAGTCAAAAAGTTATATGCATCAACAACACCTTGAACTATCCCTGCTAGTGGATTTTCAGGATCAGCCCCATCAGGGTCTATAAACATAATAGGATTGTTAAATACATAGTTATAAGGAGACCAACTATAATAGCTCTCAGCACTTGGATCAATAGCATGCCATACACCCAATTCAGGGTCATATTGTCTTAATTGGTAGTCATACCAATTGGTACTCTCATCCAACTCTTTCCCGTTATACTTAAACCTCTGATCCGTACTCGCCACCCTCACACTTTCATTAAACGTCAGCCCAAAGGGAGGATATTTACTTTACCTCCCCAGTTACTTTGATAATGTTCTATAATAGAATTGCGATAATCCATTTACACTAAAATATAAAACCCACCAACATAAAGAAGGTGGGTTTTGATGTGACTAGTATCAGACTACTCATCGTATGGATACGTCTTCACTTCATCCTTAAATCCGTCAATTCCATCTAAGTGAATCCACTTGCATACTATTCTAAAATTGTTCCCAGAGGATATTAAAATTTCTGACTCACTAAGTTTTTGGATAGCTATAGAGGTAGCTTCTACAAAATCAAGTCCGTCAATATGCACATCAAACACTCCGTTAAGTTGTAAACTAAAGGCAGCAGTGTCATACTTATTCAATATCCATTTCTTTGGAGGATTATCAGGAAAATCTCTAACAATTAGATTCAATCGAATAGTGGTGTCTTCATTTGGTAATACCTGAAATGAATTTATTAGAACATCAGTCAGACTTGGTTCTCTATCACCGTAGAATGCCTCAATAATCTTAGGATTTAAAATACAGTCTCTCAGCATAATTAATAATTAATTAATTTCCTTTTCTCGGTTGCCCCCTAAAATTATAATGTTTTTCAGTTCCTTTTACCGAACTATTCCTAAATGAGGCACCACTTCCATCACCACTTCTTACGTTAAAATGTGACCCAACTCTACCACCATCATCAAAAATATGACCTGCAGAATGATCCTGAATAACAATTTCTTTCCCATCGGAATTTCTGTATGTATACTCTCTTGTATAAATAGGTTTCCCTGATGAATCCAAAACCTGCTTTCCTTTGCTGTTTGTCATTGGTACTTTTCTTACATTAATTGGCTTACTACTCATTGGAATTTTCGCATCTCTCTTAGCTTTTCTAAATGCTCCCCTTCGGCCAACTTTAATGAATGCTATTCCTTGTGCTAATGCGACTGTGTAACCAATATCCGCAATTTTATCTCCTACAGATGCATCTACATCTGCATAGAGGCCAGAACCAAATAATTGATAGTAATAATCTACTTGAGTATCAATTGGTTCTTGATTATCTTCATATAGTATTTGTAACGCAGTGATATGTTTTGATAGAAATCTAATAAATGCAGGAACCTCAGATTCACTTCCTGTTTCACTTTGTTGTTCCGTATTCTCGGATTTATCATCCTCATCCGTTGGCGCCTGATAAACAGTTGTCACATCACTATCTGTAATTCCATTTTCCTCTTTCCATTCTTCAGTTGAAGTCATACCAGTTGGATCATTAAATCTCAAAGGATTATTGAATGTGAAGTGATATGGATTCCATGATTTTTGATTCATTTCAGCTAAGGGATCAACTTGATAGAACCTACCTATTGAAGCATCATATGTTCTAGCATTAAAATCTGACACTCCTACTCCCCAATCAGGAAGTCTCTCATTACTGGTGAGTAAGAAGTTCTGCTCGGTACTCGCCACCCTCACACTTTCATTAAACGTCAGCCCAAAAGGATAGTAATCCTGCGTGCTCACCACATTCGTCTTGCCGTGATACACCGTGAAATCGTCGAAGTGGACGTTTACTGCTTCTTGATTTTCATTACTTAAATAAGCAAGGAGATAACCCTCTCTATCCGCTATGATGTCATTGATGCTGATCGTTTCATGGACTCCCACACCCAAAGCAGACGTGCTGATCTGCTGGAAGCCTGCGGTGACGTAGGACATGTCTTTGTCGAAGATGATGTAATTGAGGAAGGCACGAGGCGCTGTACTCGTATTTCCTTTACCTGACATATCTGTTCCGCTTAAGGCATCGTCAAACACCGTAGATGTACTTGAAACTCCATTCTCTACCCCACTACCAAATACATTATCAAAGGAGCTAAATAATGCATTGTAGCCCGTTCCAAGAAAGTTGTTGTTGCTAGGTGCTGATTCATAGTTTGCCTGAATGGATAGATTTACCGTATCCCATTTGTTTACACTTAAAAAGATCATTGCACCGGTTTGACCGCTTTGTAGCAGTTCTACTTCATCTCCACCGATAGTCGTATTTGCGTTTGAATTAGCGCTTCGATGCAAATCCTGCCAGCCATTCTCTTCACCTGTTTCGAAGGTTTCAGTCATCGTGTAGTTTTCAGGTGTGGTGCTAAAAGTCAGTCGGACATTGCCCAGATGGTCTTTGAGGTGATACTGGTAGTCCCAAGATCCTTCGCTTGAGCTCAGGATGACAGGAACGATACGGCCCTCCTCATGTTGCACAAGCTGCAGCTCTCTAATACCTGAGGTGTCGGTCTCGTAAATGAACTCTCCCACATAGTCAGTCGTCTTCATCAAGCTACCTTCCTGATATACCTGCTGTTGCAGCTTAATGCCTGCGGCATCATACAGGTAAACAATGCTATCACCGGCATTCTCAAAGTCCACGATGATAGGAAGATTTAAATGATTGTAGTAAATAGAATCAATGCCTTTGTTGCGGTCTTTCACCATGTTGCCATTGGCATCATAGGCATAGTCGTTGCCTGAAGTGTTGCCATCGTAAAAGCCCAAAGAGTCTGCCACATCTGCTACTTCCTGAAGTTGGTTACCATCATAACTGTAGGTTAGGGAATCAATGTGACTTCCTTTATTATTCCGTCTCTCCAAAGAGATTATATTCCCATTTCCATCATAACTATACTCCGAACGATAATCATCGGTAACCTTCCAGTTCACTGTATTCATGTTGCTAAGGGCGCTTTTCAAGCGGTTGAGTCCATCATACTGGAATCGATAGGCACGCTCTTCCGTATTGTACCATTCCTGATCATTTCCTGTACTCCATTTTATGGCTGAGATATTGCCGTTGAAATTCTGAGAATTAGCTATATCTCCACTTGCATCTATAGCGTCATAAAATAGTTCCATTCCAAACAAATCTCCGTCCTGGGATAGTGAAAGGTCACTGCTGTTCATACCAGTGAGCCAGCCGCGAATGTTGTACGAATAGTCGAGAGATTGGGCGAAAACACCCCCGGTCTCCCCATGCAGATCTTTTTCTATCAGTTCGCCCAGTTCATTGTAGCGATTCTTGGCAAGAAGCACAGAATCCGATGCACTTTCCAGCTTGTGCCACGTCTCCAGCAAGCGGCCGGCATGATCGTATACAAAGCTACGGATAGTGGTGTAGGTGGTATCAACATTGGTGTGCGTACTGATGGAGCGGTTTACCTGGCCGATAAAGTCATAGTAGTTAGTCACCACATCGCTACCTCCCAGGTGGTTGGTACTCACCGCCTGGATCACACGGTACCTATCGTCGTAATAGCTCGCACTTGTTATCCAGCTATCATTACCTGCTTTAGTCAGGGTACCTGTCACCTGGCCTTTCACATCTGTGTTCCGGTTCAGTCCCACTGGGTTGGTATAGGCCACTGTGGAATTGTCCCAGTCGTAATTATCGTAATAGGTGACTGTCAGGTATTCGTCTACCAAAGAATCTGGAGGATAGACATAATCATTACCGGAATATTGAAGAATACCACCGGGGCTGAAGGATTCATACCTTACTTGAGGTGTTGTCTCTAAGGTATCGGCTATGGCTGAAGCAGATAATAGGATTGTGGCTTTACCTGTGATGACCAGTCGGTTCAATCGGTCGTATTTTGTAAAAAGCCATTGGTTATTGTCCCTTAGATTTCCATCTTGAGTCAGCACCAGACGGTTCCAACGATCATAGACCAGTAGTACACTATCCGCACCCGGCACCTTCTTCATTACCATGCGATTGCGGCCATCATAGTCGTAGAGGAACGCCCAGGTATTAAGGAAAGCTTTTTTGTTTGCTTCTGATTGGCCAAAGTACTCTGTAGACAGTCGGTCAGTGGCCTCTGGTGGGAATACTACTTTTAACTGTCCATAGATGTCATATACATAGTAGGTAGACGCCCATGTACTCCCATCTACTTGAGATTTCTTCAGGATGGTTTGGCCATTAGGATCTGTATATGTTATGGTCTGATTGTTGTCCTCGTCCTGACTGATGTATTTCTGTATACTGTGATTCGGATAGTTAGAACCGGTATCTGGTAGTCCGGAAGACACCGACCATCTCAATACTTCTGATGTGGTAGCTAAAATGTATTCATTAGTAGCTACATGCTCTAGCTGTGGTAAAAATTCGTTAAACTGCCAGCTTTCGCCTGGCGCTCCTGCTCGTAGTACTTTACCATTCGGATAGTTTTCCAAAACTGTCTCTGCATACGGGTAGCTAGTACTTTCTTTTCCCTCGATCGTTCCTGCATAGAAACTCATAATGTTGATAGCTGCTGTAGCATCGTATGCTCCGTCATTGTCTTTGGTATACGGCAAATAGCTTTTTGTGACTCTGCCATTACTGTCGTATGCCTGGATGCTGATGATGTCATTCAATCCCGGGCTTTGCTTGGGTAGCGAACTTTGTATTGGCCGACCAAGTCCGTCCATATAGGCAACATTAAACAACAGGTCAATAGTTAGATCATTTTGATCATAAGTCTGTAGATCAACTGGCTCTCTAAATGTGCGGGTAAGCACATGATTGGTATTGCCAAGGTTCAAGTTGAAATTTGAACATCCGGAAAAGGGACCATACGAATTAGGACATTCATCATCGCTATTGAGCACATAATTAGATGGTTGAAGACATCCCGTGGTGACATCTGCAATATTCCCAAAGCCATCCAAATCTTCGTCATGATACCACACGGTGGCAGGGTGGATCAAAGCATTACCATCGTCACAATCAGCGCTATTTTGCACATAGTTCTGTGGTGGACTACATCCTACCCAGGGACTACTTGCATTTCCATAGGTGTCCAAATCTGCATCAGCATACCAGACCGTGTTGGGATGAATGGTGTCGTCTTGGTCATCGCAATCACCACCAACTGTCGCATATCCCGGGGGGTTGCTACCGGCGCAAAACTGTGCAGTTGTGGTACCAAACCCGTCCTGATCCTGATCTTCATAATACGTTTGCATTGGTAACTCATCAATAGTTACCCAATTGGATGCGACAAATTCACCATCGGAAAATACCCTTCGCTGGTACCTTACATTGGCTTGAGGTGGTGGAGCATAGGTGGCTGAAGTAGCTCCAGTAATACCAAGGGGTAAGCCATTGGGCCAATTACCGGTGTTTGGATCTCTTTCCTGCTTGTACCATTGGTAGGTGTATGATCCACTTCCTCCGGTAGGTGCGGTTAACTCTACCAATGGATCAATTTCTTCCACGAAAGGGCATACGCCCTGGTCATTACCCACTGTTCCTGGAGACAGGTTGACGGTGATGGTGATTTCATTGGAAGCCTTACTTTCCCCACATGAATGCGCAATTCGCTGAAAGGTCGTATTCACATTGAGGCTGCCCGGCGAAAGACTGATACCTGTTGCTCCTGATATTGCTGCATACCTTCCGGTGGTTTTCTTTTCCCACGTATAAGTGTAACCACCATATCCACCACTCGGACTTCCGCCAGTAATCTGAGCTGGAGTGTTGCCCGGATCTATCGATCCTCCTGAATAATTGATGGTGCCGGCAACCAGTTGATCATTCACTGAATAAGTGATGATGTTGCTGTATTTAACTTGCGATCCGGAAGTAACCTTTCTTCTGTACTGACGATCGGCAGTTAAGGCTGGTGGATCAATTGATGCTGGGCTGGACGTGGCACTTCCAACATTGGTCCATGACCCTCCATCATCTTTGTACATCCATTGATAGGAATAGGTGCCATTGCCACCGGATGCGGAGCCACTGTTGTTGATCGTACCAGGGTTTCCGTTGTAACAGATTGTCGTAGCGGAGGATGCTGAAACTGATCCCGGGCTGAGAACAGGATTAACATAAATCGAATGAACTACCGTTTTACCTAAATCGTAATTCATAGTCAGAGTGTGATTCCCCGGGGTGGTCCAATTCACCGTAGCGAATTCGGTTGGTATCCCGTCAGCTGTGCCGGTCCAGGTGTTTGTGATGGTACCTCCACCGGAAAGAGACCAGAAAGGTTGAAGAAATGATTCTCCTTCTTTTTGAGAAATATATGTAGTGGTATTTGAAGGGTCCCTAACATTTGGTCCTTCTATAATTACGTTTACCCTAATCAAAATTTCGTTGGAATACTTGGTCTGCCCACAAGAGACAACCTTCCGCCGATAAGTAGTTGATTCTTGCTGAATTCCTGGCTGGTAGCTTACTGAGTTTGTATTTGAAATATTGGAATAACCGCCAGTGGTTTTTTTCTGCCAGGTATAGGTCTTGGTTCCATTGCCTCCAGATGGCGTGTTGCCGGATATGGCGGATGGTGCACTTCCTCTACCAATGCTGCCTCCGGAATAGCTGATTGTTCCTCCGGATAAATTGCCATAAACATCGTAGAATATAACATTGCTGTATTTGGTTTGACCACCTGAGGTCACCCTTCTTCTGTATCTCCTGTCCCCCGTCAAGCTTGGTGGATTGATTGATGTTGGACTTGAGGTAGCACTTCCGGTATTGGTCCAGGAACCATTGCCAATCTTTTGCTGCCACTGATAGCTGTATGTACCTGATCCCCCTGAAGCTGAAGAGCTGTTATTGATATTTCCGGGGTTCGTATTGTAGCATATTGTAGTGGCTGTAGATGCTGAAATTGAACCCGCTACTAATGGAGCCGAAACGGTTACATCATGTTCATCAAAAATAAAAGGAAGACCTCCTCCAAAAGAGCCAAAAGTGACCGTTTGTTGTCCAGCCGAAGAAAAAACAATAATTGCTGTATAACCCTCTTCAACTGAATAGTAAGAGTTCGTCACCGTACCGCCAGTGACTGACCATGACGCATTTGAGAATTGTGTGGTAGTATAATATTGATAATAATAAGTAGGTCCTATTGTTGGATTGGTTTCACCTGAAATTTGAGCGTTCACTCCCAATACGAAGAAAACGCAGAAAATTGTTAGAATAGACTTCATTGTTAGGAGGGTTTAGTTTTTATAATTGTATTGATAAGCTTTGAGGATGTTTCGATCATCATCCAATTGCATGATGAGACGACCGTATTCGTCGTATTCATACTTCGCTGACTTGCCATTGTGATCAGTCATTGAAGTAATACCGACTCCTGGTTTCACGCTAAACGTGGTGACAATTCCACCAGGCGGATATACGATGACATTATCAATGTAGCCAGTACCAGAAATTGTAAAGGACCCTCCCGAATTGGTAGCGGCTGTAGATTTTTGCCATGAAGAAGATAAAGATGACTTTTTCCAATAGGTGATCTCATAGTATGAGGGTGCCACAATAGTAACTGGACCGTCTGCAAGATTATAGATGTATTCACCAGTTTTTGCATTTGCATCATTGAACGAATCCGGATGGTGTTCAAACCCTTCAGTAAATACTGAGAAACAATTTTCACATTTTGCAGATGGATAAAGGGCAGAATCAGTAGCGTATGTGTATGCGGTACTAATACCTGTAATATCGTCGGTAACTAGTATGGGTCTGTTAAAACTGTCATAGCTTACCGAGGTATTACTCAAAATATCTGTTCCTCTTGTGGTTTTCAGATTGGTCAAATGCAGGATCGAACTCACATTGGTGTAAGTCATTTCTTGCTTACTCATAAGCTGATAGTTCACCGCTTCAAATCCTTCATCACGATAGTTTTCAACTTCAGTAGGTATTCCTTTGGCTTGAACCAAGCCATAAGTATAATTCACTTTTGAAGAGCCAACCGGATCATGCGTCACCACTTGAGTCGGTAGCAGGTTCGAATTGTGCGTGTAGTTTGTAGTAGTTGTTTGCGAGCCTGTAAAAGAGCTTGTTTCTCCATAAAAGTATTCTGTCTGAGCATACGACTTTAGCTCCAGCCATTCCGAATGGTATGGTTTCACAAAGTAATCGTAAACAGCAGGCCAGTTTACGCAATTGCTCCCGGTGACATATTCAGACCTTACCAGAGAGACATCTATGCCGTAGTGTGTGTATTGATAGAGGGTATCGTATGTGTTTACAAGATGCGATTTAAGTTTGAATATTTTACTTGCTTCTTCATACATATATTGCTTTTGCTCTAGCAATTTCCCTCTAAGATGAGAGTTATCAACAATCTTCCCGATACCATATTGAGGATGAATTACGAGATGATCCGGCTCGTGCTTATAGATGTATACAGTTTTGGAAAAAGGATTTGGACAGACGGTATCCAGTTCTTCATTCTGGTAGCAGTTGCCCGGAATATCCCCTAGATATTCAGTTACTTCTTCATAAATGGTGGAGCCACCAAAAAGGGTACTCACTCCGACAACCGGATTGGATGTCAGAACAGGTACGAGATCATTTTGCAGAAGGAAGCATCCATCACTTGGATCAATATGATAAGCATCGCGCTTAGAATAAAACATGGGATATTGCGATATTGGATTACTGTAAGTGTAATTCTTGACCATAGGAATTCCTTCTCCTGCATAGTCTACTTGTTTTTTAAGTCTTAGTCCGCCCAAGTTCAATTCGACTGGTTCTCCACCAGTAGGACACTCCACCACTTCTTCCTGCCACACGACTGTAAAGGTGGTTTGAATGGGATAGGTATTGATCAACCCATTCAGACTGATATCTACCGTCAATTGGCCACTGAATGAATCTGGGATATTGACAACTTGCGATGTTCCATTAAACGGGACACTTGTCGCACCATATGTAAGTATACTCCTGTTCATTTCTTCATTATGCACACAATCCACCTGACTTGTTGCATCTATGTCAGAGTTGTAATAGACCTTTATTCCTTTTGATCCGGAAGGAATTGTTACCGAAAATGACTCCTGAATCAAATCAGCACAATTGGCAGAAATTGACTGAAAGTCATGTAATTCATTTTTTGAGACATAGCTTGTTACACATCCTTGTGGATCGGTGCCTGGATGAGGTACGTGGCTCAGCTCATAGAGGAAAGCAGTAGATCCTCCAGTTGGGTATGTAATCTTCTGCAGGACGCCAGCTTGCGTATGAAGCAAGGAAGAAGATCGATCGCCTGTGGCAAAAGAAACATTGAATGGATCGCCGCCTACAGGTTTATCAGGGATGGCTGTTGTATTATTAATCGCCCCATTGTAATACCCCCAGTAATCCTGTGCAAAGCTAAACCTTGGAGGAAGAGAAATATTGCTATAGTCAAACTCAAACTTACCCTTCCCACTTTCTTCCACAGACAACAATTTATGTCTACCGGAATAGTCATGTGGAGGAATTGAATTTGGGACATTAGCAGAATTGCTCGTAAAAGTGCCATAAGTAAATTCAAACCATTTGAATTCAGTACCTTGAAAAGAAATTGAAATCCTTGTCAGCTTTCCAGGACCGAATGAAGAACTATAATTAGCTCCTCCATTATACTCAAAATCTACCACATACCCCTCCTTGGTTGTTATTTGTTTGATCCTCCTTCCATCGGTAACATCTACCCCATTCCAGCTATAACTATCAGAAATACTCAGGTCAGGATCGTCAATTGTTACCTTAGTCTCATTATAAGACGTCAGATAAGAATAACTAATCGTGTCATATATAAAGTTGACTTCACCTCCATCAAAGGAAGTCATTCTTGATAGTTTAGATGTTTCTGAAACACCATTTGGTTGTTTACATCCTAGCGATCCACCTGTAAACATTTGCTCTTGAGTCTCAATCGTTTCGTAGATGTGATCAATGCCGTTTACATCTCTTATAATGTATCCTTCAAGAGTATTGCCAATGACATTATCCTTCAGCACACTATAATTTGCTGCAGGAAGAAATCGAATGTTGTCGTTATTGTCATAAAAGAACTTTCCACCTCCTGTAGGCATCGAAAAACTATATAGGTCTATGTCATTGTCTCTGAAATTACCGCAATAGATCTCCTCGCTAATGCTCCCGTCCGGATTGTCGTATGTAGCTAAGTAGCTTGTTAATTCAGAGAGTGATGAAAAGCCTGAGTCACCGGCGCCATCTTCGTGATCGTTTTGATAGCGTGTCAGGTATCCTCCTGCATTGAGGGACCATCCCAATCCGGTTTCTGATGATATATCATTTACCTTAATGCCCTGGGCATGATAGCTGATGGAAATGGGTACCGAGATCGACTTTGAACTCAAGGTATAAATTGGTATGCTTACGTTGGGTAAACCGGTGTAATAGGTAGTCGGAATGCTGCCGTACTTTTCTATGGCAGCTACACCCGGTGATGGTGGTACAGGCTGCGGTATTTCTTGCGCGCCTAGTGGTAATAGCCCGCTCAAAAACAAAATTAGAAAACAGATTAGTGTAAACTTTCTTTTAAAATAAATTGGTTGGCAGCCATTATGGAGTAAATGACCAATCAGGAACAGACCCTTCATACTGATTAGATTTTTTGGTTAATTAGTAAAGCAGCATCACTCATACTTCATAAGTGAATGCGTTATCAATTATCAAATGATAATTCGACAATACTATGGAAATCATACCAATTAATCCATACCCAATTTTGGGGATATTGAATTTCACAATGAAGTTATTCTTATAGTTATATGTAAAATAGATTAACTACAATTTCGATTGCGTTAAAGCAAAAAAGAAAAAGTGCAACGGTTGTCACACTTCTTCATACTTGTCAAAACTTTAAGGCGTTCCTCCTGTTGGCGTAGTTACCTTCTCAAAGCGCGCTCCGTTGTTGACTTCCGACAGCAATGATCTGTCTGGTCGATAACGTATTCGCGTTTCAAGGATGTTGGTAGCATTCACATCTTCAGGTGCATCTCCAGGAACCGTCTTGTAAGTGGTATAAAAACTACCAAGTGATCCCAGTCTTACAATTTTTCCGGCTAGTAATTCTTCCGGTAAGGCATCTTCCAAAGCTGCCAGCACACCTGTAACATCTGCATAGCTTTGTCCGGTGTTTTTTTGAATGCGCCTGGCGATGCTTTTAAAATCGGCTACCCCTGCTGATTGCGCTTGAGGATAATACTTCTGCGGCGCTGTGTTGTCCCTCGGATTTTTCCGAGCAACAATTGAGTATTTCATGCTCATAATTATGAAATTTTAAATTAAACATCCAGCAAACATGGTGATGTAGTCTTAAACATCTCCTACCCAAAAAATGGTATTTGGTGTTGATGTCTACCTATAGTATACATGATTGATCGGCTTACTGATAGGCTTTAAAATTTTCAGGTTCTTTTAAAGAAAAGTTCGATCGTAAAAAGGTCAGCAACATACTACGGATGGTGTCATTTTACTACAATAAAAGGCATTGTAAATCTTAAACTTATAGCTGGAGACCTCATATAGATTCCGAAACAAGTTCGGAATGACTGAATAGCTGGTGGAAATGCTTTGTAATTGGGTAATGTGAGAAGGGCCAATTATAAAGTAGCACGGGTTGCGTTTTGCGTAGATCGTGTAAAAGATTCCGAAACAAGTTCGGAATGACTGAATAGCTGGAAGATATTATGTATACCCGTCATTGTGTACTTGATGTTCAACCTGATACGATGACAAAAAAACAAGTGATCATTTTCAAACAGACTTGACCGATTTGAAAACAGACTTGTTCTCTTCACTAATTGGACCTTATCGTTTTGAAATTAGGTAACGTAAGAATGGGTCAATAAAAATGCAGCAGAAGCTTCGCTTAGCTGGATCGTATAAAAGATTCCGAAACAAGTTCGGAATGACTGAATAGCTGAAAGATATGCTTTGAAATTGGGTAATGTGAGAAGGGCCAATAATAAAGTAGTAGGGGTTGCATTTTGTATAGATCGTGTAAAAGATTCCGAATCAAGTTCGGAATGACTCATTGTTAACTAGACTTAGAACTTAATGGGCACAAAAAAAGGGAGCCAAATGGCTCCCTAATTTCTTTATCGGTTCGATTACTAATCGATTATCCTTTATTCTTGATGTCCTGAACTTCAAGTCTAATCTCTTGTGCAAGATTTTTCATTTCCTGCATACCTTTTCTTACTCGAGTACCGGCGGCATTGTTTTTCTTATCGTAGAACTTTTCAAAATCAGCTTCTAGTGATTCAACCATTGTTTTTAGTTGTTCAAATCTTTTCATGTTATGAGGTAATTAAGGTTATCGATAAATTTTAAATTTAGGGCAATATAGCCCAAAATCGTAAATAACAAGGTTTAAATGAAAGAAATATTAAGATTTTGCGAGCAATGCTCCCTCTACTCCTGCTTCTTTGTAAACTCCGCTATCTAGTTTTTCTTTTATTGCTTCAAATGCTTTTAACGTCTCTTCCACATCTTCCAAAGTATGCATGGCCGTTGGAATAATTCTCAAGATCACCATCCCTTTTGGTATCACCGGATAGACAATCATTGAACAGAAAATATGATAGTTTTCTCGCAAGTCAATCACCATATTACATGCTTCCATCACATCTCCATTCATTACTACTGGTGTAACCGGGGAGTCGGTTGAGCCAATATTGAAACCACGCTCCTTGAATCCGTTTTGCAATGCATCAACTATCGTCCAAAGCTTTTCTCGTAGCTCCGGCATTGTTCTCAACATATCCAGTCGCTTCAATCCACCAATAACCAGCGGCATAGGAAGTGATTTGGCAAAAATCTGAGATCTTACTTTGTATCTTAAATGGTCTATTATGGCCTTATCTCCTGCTATGAATGCACCAATGCTGGCCATAGACTTAGCGAAAGTAGAGAAGTAGATGTCTATTCCATCCTGACAATCGTAGTGCTCTCCAGTGCCAGCTCCGGTTTTCCCCATTGTACCAAAACCGTGCGCATCATCTACCAGGAGTCTGAAACTGAATTTGTCTTTCAACGCAACAATCTCGTCCAGCTTACCTGTATTTCCGCTCATACCGAAAACTCCTTCGGTAATCACCAATACCCCGCCGCCTTGCTCGTTTGCAAGTTTCTCGGCTCTTTTTAGCTGTTTTTCACAGTTTTCAATATCATTATGCGGAAACACAAAACGCTTACCGAGGTGCATTCTCAAAGCATCTATGATACATGCATGACACTCTGCATCGTATACAACCACGTCCTTCCTATCCACCAATGCATCTATCACAGACATGATTCCCTGATAGCCGTAGTTTAGCAGCATACCTGCAGGCTTGCTTACATATTCGGCTAGTTCTTGCTCCAGTTGATCGTGATAATCAGAGTTTCCTGTCATCATACGGGCACCCATCGGGTATCCCAATCCCCATTGCTCAGTAGCTTCAGTGTCTGCTTTTCTTATGTCAGGATGGTTGGCAAGGCCCAGGTAGTTGTTTAAACTCCATGCCAAAACCTCTTTGCCTTTAAACATCATGCGAGGTTTTATTTCACCTTCTAGTTTGGGAAAGAAATAATAATTTAAATCCTGATCCAGAAAGGAGTATTGGCCTAACGCTCCCTTATCACTGAGTAATTTCTCAAATAAATCCATTTACTTGTGTTCTCCTATTTTCAAACAAGTTGCAAATTTAGCAGGAATACGCATATAATGAATGTCGCCTTTTCAATAAACTTGCGCTAACGATTTAATTATGTCAATAAAGAAAATATTAGTTGCCAATAGAGGCGAAATTGCCATCAGGGTAATGCGGTCAGCCAAAGAGCTGGGAATCAAGACAGTAGCTGTTTACAGTGAAGCAGATAAGCTTCTTCCTCATGCTTCATATGCAGATGAGGCGGTGAATATTGGTCCTGCCGCAGCTTCAGAATCTTACCTGGTCCAAGACAAAATTATTGATGCTTGTAAAAAAACAGGTGCAGATGCCATCCATCCAGGCTATGGATTTTTGTCAGAAAATGCCTCATTTGCCGAACGAGTAGAAAAGGAAGGTCTGATTTTTATTGGCCCATCTCCGGAGGCCATCCGAATCATGGGTGACAAGCTTACCTCCAAGCAAACGGTACAAAAATTTAATGTTCCTCTCGTACCTGGTATGGATGAACCAATCAACGATGTAGCCAAAGCGAAAAAAGTAGCAAACGATATCGGCTACCCGGTGATGATTAAAGCCAGTGCCGGAGGTGGTGGAAAAGGCATGAGAATCGTTCATGATCCCAAAGATTTTGAAGAACAAATGGATCGTGCAATGAGTGAGGCGCGCAACTCATTTGGAAATGATGAGGTCTTCATTGAAAAGTTCATTTCTTCGCCTAAACACATTGAAGTACAGGTGCTTGGGGATCAGCATGGCAACATCATTCATCTGTTTGAAAGAGAGTGCAGTATCCAGCGAAGACACCAAAAGGTCATAGAAGAAGCTCCTTCTGCCCTACTTACTCCTGAGCGAAGAAAAGAGATCGGTGAGGCGGCCGTTAATGTTGCAAAATCGTGCAGCTACTTTGGGGCTGGTACGGTTGAGTTCATAGCAGATGAAAACCTGGACTTTTACTTTCTGGAAATGAATACGCGTCTACAGGTAGAGCATCCGGTGACTGAATTGATAACAGGTGTTGACCTTGTAAAAGAGCAAATTGCTATTGCTAATGGCAAAAAGCTAAGTTTTACGCAAGATGACTTAACTATTACGGGACATAGCCTGGAGGTACGGGTTTACGCTGAAGATCCTGAGAATAACTTCCTGCCGGATACCGGTAAACTTATAACCTACATCCGACCGCAAGGTGCAGGTGTGCGCGTAGATGATGGGTATGAGCAAGGTCAGGAAGTCTCGATATTCTATGACCCAATGATCGCCAAGCTGATCACCTATGGTAAAGATCGCTCTGAAGCTATCGATCGGATGAGACGTGCCATTGATGAATATCAAATCACCGGTGTAAAAACGACCTTACCATTTTGCGATTTTGTGCTTGCACATAAAGAGTTCGTTGACGGATCTTTCACTACAAAGTTTGTAGAATCCCATTACAATGCCGATTCTTTGAAAAAGAAGACTACAGATGACATAGCTGAGGTAGCCGCAGTAATTGCCAATGAAATTGTAAGCAAACCTGTGACTAAAAGCAGCGTTGTGAAAAGTCATTCTCAAAAATCTCGTTGGAAAGATCGACTGAAAAACTAAATGGCGGAAATAAAACCACTACGTGCCTGGCGATATAACGAAGCGCTGCAAAAGGATATTGATAAACTAGTGTCTCCTTTGTTTGATGTGGTATCGGAAAGCCAGCGCCAAGCATTATATGAGGAAGAATTCAATAGCATTCATCTTTCGGTTCCACGAGGAGAGGATTCAATTAGAGGTGCCGCCAAACGGCTCATCACGTGGAAGAATGATGGAGTAATTGAACAAGACGACCTTCCTTCCATCTATGTATATTATCAGTATTTTACTCTACCAGGCTCAGATAAGGAGCGAATCAGAAAAGGCTTTATTGCAAATCTACGTGTGTACGACTGGGATGAAAAGGTATTGCTGAGGCACGAAAACACGATGCCTTATTCAGTAAATGATCGAATGTCGATACTGGATCAGACACAATTGAATGTAAGTCCTACACATGGATTATATACCGATACGACGCATGAAATTGAAAAGTATCTGGATGATGCCATGCTGGAACCACTCTATGAAACTGAAGATTACCAGGGAGTTCGGGATGTTTTTGGTGTGATCCATGATGCCAAAATCATTCGTCGGATCATGGACATCATTGCAGAAAAGCAAATCATTCTGGCTGATGGACATCATCGGTATGAGGGTTCGCTGCTGTATCAAAAAGAACGAGCTAAGAATAATCCCAACCATACTGGCAACGAAGGTTATAATTATCACCTCATGTATTTTACGAATACAGAATCTGATGATCTTCGAATTCTTCCCACCCATCGTATGGTCAATGGTTTAGAAAGCTTCTCAAAATCGGAGCTTCTGAAGAAACTCGATAAGTACTTCTTCATCAAACCCATCGCGGAAGCGCCTGATGTAAATGAGGTCATACTTGGAAAGCAATGGGCATTCGGACTATTGATAGAAGATGAGGCCTATAAAGTACGCTTAAAGCCGGAGATGATAAACGAAATTTCGTGGGATTTTCCACAAGCTATTAAAGAACTTGACCTGACGGTAATGCACTATTTCATTTTTGAAAAGTGCATGGGCATACCAGGTAAAGATCAGCGAGGAAGTAAGAATCTTACTTTTGAGCGGAACTTCACCAAGTGCCTTACTTCTGTAATACAGAGAGAAAGTCAGTGTGCCATCATCACCAAAGAAATTTCGATAGACACAGTGAAGGAAGTATGCTATAGTGGATATACACTCCCGCAAAAAAGCACATACTTTTATCCTAAAGTAATTTGTGGATTCTTATTTGGATCGATAAAGGAAGACGAATTCAATTCATTCTTTGATGAAGCATTTCAGTAACCTCATACTAGCATCAAAATCACCTCGCAGGAAAGAGTTACTAGCAGCAGCCGGCTTAGAATTTGAGGTGAAAACTATCGATTTTGAGGAAACTTTTGATGCTGAAATGGATGTGATGAAAGTGGCCGAATATTTAGCCATCGAAAAAAACAAAGCACATCGTGAGGCATTTAAGGATGGCACCATTATCAGCTCCGATACTGTGGTTGTTTTCAATGACCAGATACTTGGCAAACCGAAGGATAAAGCTGAAGCAAAAAGCGTATTAATGCTACTTTCCGGTAAAATTCATCAGGTAATCTCCGGGGTATGCGTTAGCAATGAGCATAAGCAAATTTCCTTTTCCAATTTGACTGAAGTTAAATTCAGAATACTTGAGGAAGATGAGATTGATCACTACATCCAAATAGCTCCGCCGCTCGATAAGGCAGGCAGCTATGGCATTCAGGATTGGATTGGACTAATAGGTGTGGAATGGATTAAAGGTTCATATTTCAATGTTGTTGGCCTACCTGTAGATGAGCTGTACAGCGTGCTAAAAGAGGAATTTTAATTTTTCTGAACTGAATGATCATTCAGTTGTTCAACTATTGATGGCAACAATTACATTTCAAAACGTAGAGGAAGAACACATTCGTAAAATATTTCTCGAAGTACTTAATCAATTTGATGCGCTCAACGGCTACAAAATCATCCTAAAGCAAAGAAGGGTAAAAGGCACCACCATGCAAGCTCAGCCTGTGATACGACTGGCTAATCTCTTTGGCGGACCCGACACATATAAAGTAAAGCTTGCGGAGTACGTAAGGGATAGTGAATCAATTAAGGTAGCTGACTTGCCTAAAGATGTTTTAAAAGGCTGGTTTGCTCATGAACTAGGACATGTGGTAGACTATGCGCCTCATTCTACCTTTCATATGATCTCTTATGGCCTTAAATATGTATTTTCAGATTCCTTTAAGAAAGCAGTGGAGCATAGAGCTGATGAAATAGCTATTGAGGCCGGTTTCCATCAGGAAATCCTGGCTACCAAACATTATGTTTTCAATCATGATCTCATCAATGACAACTACAAGAACCAGATGAAGAAATACTACATGTCTATAGCGGATGTGGAAATGTGTGTGAAAGAAAAAGTGCCATTGGAACCAACTACTCAGGAGATATAGTCGATCAACTTTTTCATTTTCTTTTCACTCATCACTTTGGGCGTCTTTACTTGTCCTCCTTTCTTCTTGCTCTGATCCAGAAAACCGTGATACTGATCTTTGGTGATTTTGCTTAGTAAAACATCCTTTAGTGCCTTATTACGAGCTACAGAGTAGTTTTTATTGGCTTGCTTCAATGCTCCATCTAAGCCATTTTTAAATTCATCAGAAGATATTTCATCGTCTGATACGATGACCCATTGATGGACATAGTCATCTTCTTTATTTTTTACAGCTGCCACACAAAATTCATTTACACTCACCCCCATCTTATTGGAAACTTCGAGGATAGCGGCGTCCATCTTTTCCTCAGATAGTTGAGATCCCACTACATTAAGAAAGAACTTGGTGCGCCCGGTGATCTTTATTTCGTTGGTCTCCTTATTCGTAAACTTGATGGTATCTCCAATAACGTATCGCCAGGCTCCCGCACACGTGCTCACTACCAGCACATAATCGATCTCTTCTTCCACCTCATCTATTGTGTGAGATTCAGGATTATCTAAAATCTGACCATGATCATCTACTCCTCGTTCATCAAAGGGGATGAATTCATAGAAATATCCATGCGAAAGTGCCAGCTTCATCTCCATACTTTCGGGGCGAGAAGAATATGCAAAGAACCCTTCTGAAGCCAGGTAGGTATCCATTATTGTAAGCGGCTTGCCACTCACCTTTTCAAAATCTTTACGATATGTCTCAAAAGCCACACCACCACTTGCATATACAGTAAGGTTGGGCCAGATATCGTGAATGGTATCGAGTTTATGCTCCTTTATTACTTCTTTAAGCATTAGCAATACCCAGGAGGGAATTCCTGCAATTGCGCCAATATTCCAGTTTGGAGCTTCTTTTACTATTGCAGCCACTCGTTCATCCCAATCGGAAATGCTTGCTATATCTTTTCCCGGCCTGTAAAAATGGTCGTACCAATCCGGAAAATTGCTGACATTAATTCCACTGATCTCACCTTCCAGATGCCCGTGTTCATGCTTAGATAGGTTTGCACTGCTACTTAGCATAAGCACTTCACTTTCAAAGAGTTCTTCAGGAAAATCATAATTGGGAAGCTCGCGTACCAATGAGGTACCTACGTCACGCATGCTCTGAATGAAGTCAGCAGTAATTGGGATTCGCTTGCTTGACTTGCCTGTGGTACCGCTGCTTAATGCAAAAAACGATGGTTTCCCTGGCCATGTGATATCTGGTAAATTTTGTTGCTGATACCACCATCGCTGGTTTAAGGATTTGTAATCATGAATAGGTACCTGGGCTTTAAAGTCGGAGATAATATTTTTCGACTCAAGCAATTCTGTGAAGCCATAAAACTTGCCAAATGCCGTATGTTGGGCTTTATCCAACAAGGATCGTAATTCATCTTCTTGCTGCTTCTCAGCACTTTTTAGATCAAATTGGAGCTTTTGATTAAGTTCAATTCCTTTTTTTATGAGTGTGCCTAGTAGAGCCATTTTGATTAGGTTTAGGATGTTAACTACACAGAACACCATTATGTTCTGCCTACTGAAATGAAATTCATAATTGACGAAAATCTCACTCCGGAACTTGCTGAAATGTTTCGTTCATTTGGGTTGAATGCTGCTCATGTCAATGAAATGAAAATTAATCAAAAACAACGTGTCCTTGATGATCAACTGAGAAGACTAGCCATCCAAAAAGGGTACGTCATTGTAACCAAGGACGATGATTTTGTTAAAAGCTATGTGAGTCGAGAAGTACCAGAGCGCATGGTATTCATCCATGGAATGGAAAGTAAAAATTTACTTCTTACACGTATGAAAGAGGTAATCCCTCAACTGTGGGAGCTACTGCAATCATATAACTTCATAGAGGTCAATGCATTAGAAATCAAATTCCCGTTTGACTCATAAAAAAGGCTGACCTAAAATGAATTGATCAGCCTTTGTAGGGGAATTTCTTTTAATTAGAATTCGATAATGACAAACTCTGTTCTTCGATTCTTGGCTCTACCCTCCTTGGTATTATTATCAGCGATAGGGACAGTTTCACCATAGCCTTTTGCAATCAACCGTTCGCGTTCTATCCCTGCGAGTACGATATATTCTACGACTGACTGAGCCCGTTTTTGAGAAAGGCTCAGGTTGTTTGCATCTGCACCCTGACTATCTGTGTGCCCTCCTACTTCAATCACCATGGTTTTATTCTCCTTCATTAGCGTCACTGCCTTATTCAGTTCCACATAGCTTATTGGTTTCAATTCTGCTTTGCCAATCTCGAAGAAGATGTTGTTTAACACCACTTTTGTTCCCTTCTTGATTGGCTCAAGTGGGATGTTATTGGTGATCTCAGCATAGGCTGTGTCTTTTGGCAGCTCAAAGCTTTGTGAATAGAAAAAGAATCCATGGGCATTGGCCGAAACACTATAATCTCTACCTGCTGGTAATACAACCAGGTATTCACCTGTTTCTTCGTTGCTCTTGTTAGTAGCTATCAACTCACCGGAGTTCAGGTCTTCAATCAACACCAAAGCACTTAATGGTTGACTGTTTTCTGAATTTGAAACTACACCCTGCACTACTATTGTTGGTTTGGGTTTTAACTCATCAGGTAACTCTACTTTGAAAATATCATAGTTGTCTTCATCAAGTCTTGAAGAGGCCATATATGCATTTCCTGATGCAGAAATACTAAAGTTGGTATCATTTCCTCTTGAGTTTATAGGCCTGCCAAGATTCTTTGGAGTTGACCACTTGCCATTTTCAAAAACGGTGTAGAAGATATCTGCTCCTCCCATACCAGGATGACCGGTAGATGAAAAGTAAAGTGTCTTTCCATCTGCTGCTAAAAATGGGCTGTTTTCGCTCAGCGGTGTATTGACGATACTTCCGAGGTTCTGAGGGATTCCCCAAAGTCCAAGATGATTTTTTTCAATCATATAAAGGTCCGACGCGCCGTAACCTCCCGGACGTAAAGAGGTAAAAATGATTCGATTACCGTCAGAGTTTATGGTTGGCTGACTTTCCCAATCTTTGGAATTCACCACATTACCCATATTTACAGGCTCACTCCATGTGTTACCGTTCAACTGTGTGATGTATAAGTCACAACTACCTATAGCACCGTTTTCATCGCATCTTACAAATACCATGCTTTGTCCGTCACCGGTAAAGGCAGATCCGAAATCATTGGACATAGAGTTGATTGGTTTTGGGAGCAATTCCGGAGCACTCCACTGATTATTTATCAACTTTGAATAGTAAATGTCTTCACCAAAATCGAGTTCTGCGCTTTTTTCATCTTTGTAATCAAATCCTCCTTTACGCACACTTGTGAAATACAGCTTGGTACCTGTTGGATTTACCTGAGGCATATAATCTCCTGAAACACTGTTTAATGACGCAATAGGTGTTGGCTCAGTGGTATTTGGAGGTGCTGCACGCAGCTCTGCACCTATGTCTACATAATTGAGCCGATTCATGGCCAGATGAATTAGTTTGGCAGATTTTGGCGTTTTTGGTGCTTTTTCCAAATATCTCTTAATGTAAATACGTGCACTTCGAAGGTTGTCCAACTCAATGTAAGACTTGGCTATATCGTAATAAATACCAATGTTATACTCTGAATCTACTTGCTCGAGGTTTCGGTAGGCCATGATAGTTTCCTCATACTTATTGAGAAAGTCGTACGTTTTACCCAAGTAGTACCAGGCATCGGCATACTGTGGATTTATCTTGACTGCTTCCTTGAATTTCTCTATCGCAGTTTCATATTTTTCAAACTTAATGGCTTGTAAACCTGCACGATAGGCATCTCGATGGGCTTGTGCCATTGACGCAGATGCAATGAAGAGAAGTAGAAAAAAATAGCTGATTCGACGCTTTTGCATGGTTGTTATCTTTGATTATTACATGAAATTAGAAAAATAATGATAGAAATCAGATTCTTCGTTCATCATTAGTCGTTTAATTGCACTAAAATTTAAATTCTATGAAAAAGGTAATCGCATTATCAATTATAACACTTCTATTATTCGAAGGTCGGAATGTTGTAGCACAGGTAGGCAATACATTTCCCGACATGGAAGCTGAAACCCTAACCAACGAATTTGTGAACTTACCGGCAGATATAAGCGATAAGTATAGCTTGATTGGTCTTGCCTATTCGAAGAAAGCTGAAGATTATCTGAAGGGTTGGTTTGAGCCAGTATATAACCAGTTCATTTATAAGAATCCAAATCCGGGACCTTTCGATTTTTCATTTGATGTGAATACTTATTTCGTTCCGATGTTTACAGGAGCAAAACGGCCCGCCTATAAAAAAGTGATGAATAAGCTCAAGAAAACCATTGACAAACGAATGCAGCCCAATGTGTTGTTTTATAAAGGAACGCTTAAGGAATACAAGGATGCTTTAAATTTTGATGGAAAAGACCTTCCCTATTTCTATGTTTTAGATCCTGAAGGAAAAATCGTTTATACTACATCAGGAAGGTTTACTCAGCGAAAGATGCAGGAAATCACTGATGCAGTGAGAGATGCTATGGAACTGGAGTAATATTTATCTATAAAGGCTCGATAACATATCGAGCCTTTATTTTGTCTGAGATAGAGATGCTGAAATAAATTCAGCATGACTTTAAAGAAGATAACAGTCACCCTGAACTCGTTTCAGGGTCTATTTGAAACTGCTTAATCAATATCCTCTTAATGGATGCTCATTGACATGATATGCTCACTGGGTTATCGGATCTCCGAAAATGTCCAAAATAATTGGATCTCCCATTCCTAGCTTTCTTACTTCTTCCAACTGAGTAGCTCCATCACCCACTACTAAATAGATCATTTTACTCTCGTTCAAATACTTATTGATCATCTCATTGTAATCATCAAGTGTCATTGAGGTTAGTTCTTTCTGCTCCAGTTCCATGAAGTTTGGTGACTTACCAAATTTGCTGATTTCATGCAACATATTCAGTTTAGCTCCCAGACTTTCGAATGCTCGGGTATTTGCTTTCAGAACTTTCGTTTGGGTCACCTCTACGTCTTCGGCAGTGAAGTTTTCTCCATAGTTTGCAATCATTTCCTTCATGATTTCTAATGATGGAAGTGTAGCATTGGCCCTTACACTTGAGGTGGCTGTAAACGGCGATATTTCTGTGCGTTGCGGGATGAACGCGTACGCTCCGTAGGTATAGCCTTTTTCAATTCGCAAAGTCTGAAATAGCTGTCCGCTTGAACCACCTCCCAGTTTTTCGTTTGCATAGGTTAGTTCATTGTATTGTGGATTTACTCCTGATATTGCTTGCTTACCGATGTAGATTACTGATTGTTTAGCTCCGGGAAAATCAATAAAATATAGCTTGCCTGCGTTTGCATTTTCAGGAAGTGAATAAGACGCTAACTGTACGTCTTTCGATCCCCAATTGAAGTTGTTTAATTGATTCATCACTTCCCCTTGATTTACGTTCCCAGCCACATGGAAACTTGCGATTGAAGGAGAAAAATTCGCATCATAATAGCTCTTTAAATCGTCAAGAGTGATGCTTTCAACGGATTGCGATGTTCCGATTGAGGAATAGCCCAAAATGTGATTCTCGCCATACAATAGCTTATTGAACACCGTGGATGCAATGGCCGTGGGGCTGGCCTCTCTTCCTTTCAAGCGAGTAATCGTTGATTGCTTAAGTCGATCAAACTCTTTTTCATCCCATCGTGGTTCAAGTAATATTTCCTGTACTAATGCAAAGGTCTCATCGAAATTGCGAGCCAGGCAAGAGGCAGAAATGGTAATTTCTTCTGATCCGGCATACATGTTAATCGATGCGCCTAAAAGGCCGATGGCTTCTTCTAGCTCAGCTGGTGTCTTGGTTTGTGTGCCCTCTGTCATCAGATTTGCTAAAAGTGCTGCTGTGCCAGACTTTTCAATTGGATCATGATAATGTCCGCCTTTGAGCGTGACGTCAAAGTATACAAGCGGAAGTTCGTTGTTTTCAATTCCGAATACTTGCATTCCATTGTCCAGATAGGCACTCCATACCTCCGGTGATTTCAATAATGGCAGCTCGCCAAAATCAGGCTCTGAACGATCATACTTTGATGGAGTCTTTTCATATTCTGCCACCTCGCCTCTTGAAGTGTTTTCGGCGGCTACATCTGACACAATCTCTTCAATATATACTTCAGCTTTCTCCCCACCTTCAACTGCAAGATCTAACTGACCTGCAGGAACAACGCTTGTCATTACATAATTCTGATTTTTAATATACTTATTGAAGACGCGCATTACATCTTCTGCCGATACTGCCTGAGTGAGTTCAGCCGTTTTAGAAATGTAACTTGGATCTCCGCCAAACTCATTGTCTGTAACAAGCTGAAAGGCTTTATTCAAAACTGTGCTTACGCCCTGATAAAGGTTGGTTTCTAATTCAGCTTTGATGCGCTGTAGGTCTTTAGCATCAATTCCATTGGTCTCAAAACGTACCAATCCTTCCTCTACGGCGGCCTTGACTTCATCCAAATCGGTGCCGGCATTGGCTCTCACTCTGAAGACAAACTCTCCTGCTACTTCATTTGAGCTTTGGTACGTAGAAGCATTAGGCGCAAGCTTCTTCTCTTCTACAATTACCTGGTACAATGGTGCTTTTTTACTTCCACTTAGCAATTGACCAAGTACGTTAAGAGCATACATATCCGTGTTGTAGTCTTCCACAGTCGGAAATACCATTCTTAACTCTGGAAGTTTGGCAAAGTTATCTTCAAAATAGAGTGATTTTGTTTCTGCAAGTGTTACGGGCAATGGCTGTGGCTTTTCTACCTCAGGTCCCTTTCTAATCTCGCCAAACCATTGTTCTACTTTTTTCTTGGTCTCAGCTGGATCAATGTCCCCAGCTATCACCAATGTTGCATTACCTGCTCCATAATATTGCTCATAGAATTCCTTGACATCATCAAGTGTAGCTGCTTGCAGGTCAGGTAGTGATCCTATGACAGTCCAGCTGTATGGATGACCTTCCGGGTAAAGGTTCTTACGGATGATTTCATCAGTGTAGCCATAAGGTGCATTATCTACCCGTTGGCGTTTCTCATTTTTTACTACTTGTTTTTCAGCTTCTAATGCATCTTCCGTCACCGTGTTAATCATATATCCGAACCGGTCGGAATCGATCCAAAGGATTTTATCAAATGCGTCTTTCGGAACCACTTCATAGTAAATTGTTCCATCAGACCAGGTACCTCCATTTCTGCTTCCTCCCCATTCCGGAATCATCTTTCTGTTGGCACCACGAGGTACATTTTCGGAATCGTTGAAAGACATATGTTCAAAGAAATGAGCAAAGCCTGTTCGGCCCGGCTTTTCACGATTTGAGCCAACGTGCATGAGGGTTGCAACTGCCACAATCGGATCGGAATGGTCTTCATGCAGGACTACTTCCAAGCCATTGTCCAGTGTGAATTTTTCATATTCAATTTTGAATTCCTTGTTCTCCATGTCTGATTTCCCCCCTGAGCAACCAATCAAAACAATTGCTGCGACTAGCGATAAGATTTTTGTGAGTTTCATATTATTAGATTTTGAACTCACAAGTTGATTCAATGAGGCGAGAATAAAAATGAAGTTTTGATGATCGGTCGTTGTTATAACTGAAATCAGTAAACAATTGCGCGTTATCGAGTCAGAAAATGAACCCTTTGTACTTATTGCAAGGGTTATAGTATTCAAAGAGCCCACTTATGTTTAAGAGCTCAATAACATAAACTTCACCACCAGAAAACACTTGATCTGTAAGTTGATCAAGGCCGTCTAATTGCTCTTGCGTTGGATTATCATCTGTTATAAGATCATTTCCATTGAATGTGATTTGCAGGTAATTTCCTGTTTGAGTAAAGTCATATCCTCGCAAATAGAACTCTGCATTGTTGAATTCATTGACAGTAACAAATCCAACTCCATTGAAAACACTATCAGCTATCTGAATACCATGATACCACTGGAATGCAACTACCTCTGGAAATACAGCTTCTATCTGGTCTGAAATCGAATTATCATTTTCGTCATAAATGAACACATGATTGATTGAATAAACATCATTTTCAGAAACCTTGAAATTATTATTTACTTGAAACAAGGAACTTCGGGCTTCAAAATTTCCAAGATCAGAATTGGTACCATTAAATGTGATCACAGAATCTTCCTGGCCAACGCAGAAACTATCCTGAAATTTCGATGCATTGCTGACCGGAATTCTTTCTATCTCTACAGAGTTGCCATTTAGCGATGTTGTGATTGCCTGATCCAGAATGATTTCTTCATTTTGTAAGCTAAATGTCGTTTCTGTATCGATTTCAACAATATTGTCATTGGCAATAACCGCTGACATATCTGATCCTTCGGCTATTCCTAAAAGCTTAATTCTTCTCCTCTGTAAATCGAATACTGCAGATAGTAAATAATCTTGATCTTGCAAGTGGAAATTGAAGATTCCAAAACTTCCAATTCCACCTAAATCTTCGGATTGAAAATGCCCCTGACTAACAATTGAAGTCGCTTCTGTACTAATCAAGTCACTATCTGTAGATGATGCTGGAGAGAACGTAAGACTAGTCACATCAGAAGGGCCGTCAGTCTTACTACTGAAAATCAAACTATTACCTTCTTCTTCTTCAAATACAAATTCAAATTCTCCTCCAAATGAGGCTTGTTGCAATTCGAAGAAATAGTGAAATACGCCATAGGTCTCGAATATGAGCTCTATGTCTTGTGAGCTGTCAATCCGATAAGAGATGACCTGATCTCTGAATTCTCCATCATTGGCGGAAACGTCAGATTGAACTCGAACCGTACCATCGTTATTAAAGTCCAGCAGTATGAGAAAGGTACCTGTTTCATTGGTAGGCCTATAATCCAGTCTCCAACCATTGGCGGGCTCCAGCAGTGCTGCCTGAAGTTCTGCCACAGCTTCCTCTATTCGATCCTCTACAGAAGGTAGCTTAGCTCCATCATCATTTACACATCCCAGCAAGCAAAACGTAAGGAGTATGTAACCTGATATTTTTGTAATTGGTCTCATAGTCTACTCTGGATTGCCTGTCTTAATGCCTCTAAATCAATTCCAGTCACGTTTTGATAGTGATCACTAATAGCAGATAGTTTATCCGCTATCTTAATTCTCCCTTCATTTCTACTAACACAATCATCGGTATCACAATTTTCTTCCAGCTCAATGAAGTTGGTGTGGAAGTCAGAATCAAAAAGGTAAAATGCTACTACTTCTGCAAAATCCTCATTGGGTGAACTTGTAGAATATGGTGATACGAATCCTCGTTGAAGCGCATCTTCGTCTGTAAGGACAAACCATGAACCCGGACCTGTATACCCTGCAGGAGCAATCGTTTCAAATGCATTTGGGAGTTTGTATCGTTGATGAACGGTATGTGCAAATTCGTGATATACCGTCTGTAGTTGCAAAGCTCTCCAGTCCTCATCATCAACATCTATTGCGTTCACATTGGTGAAAGTGATCTGAGCACCGGCATCTGCGGTACCTAATGTTACGGTCCCATCATTATTAAATATGAGTCCCCCGAGAAATACGATTTCAGCTGGTACATGATTCCTAAAAAACTCCTCGCCTCCTTCAACGTCCATATACGGATCAATCCAAAACTCTTCAATAAAGTCCAACATGGGTCGCACAGATTCTAATCGCACCGGCGAAACCCTTTGGCCGGGCTGCACATAGTTGTCTACAAACTTGTAGCGGATTGCCATCCCATATTCTTTGGTGAAATTCTCTTCTATGTAAATATCTAATTCAGACTCAAGGACTATATCCGGATCATTAACCGGAACATTTAGTTCTTCGTTTGGATAACAGCCCATGAGAAGTGTGAGCGTTAAACTAAAAATCAATTTTTTTAAGCCATATGTTTCCTTATTTCTCATAGCTACCTAGGATTTGGTTCAAGTCCCCCAACTTCTACAGCTGATTTTGGAATCTGTAATGCTTTGCGCTCATCGTCCCCATTCAATTGAATGGTTGAGCCTCCTTCAAGATCATGTACAACCGGAATGAAATATCTTTTCAAATCAAACCATCTTAGCCCCTGCATTATAAACTCCTTACGTCGCTCAAGGAATATGATGTATGAAAGCACATTGTTGATATCGTCAGTGCTGTTGTAAAATGTTTGCAAATCATTCAACGTAATTGTGGGTGTTCCCCCACTAAATCTTTTCTCACTTAATACTTGCAGATCAGCGATTGATTCATCCAAATTGCCAAGAAACGCATTGGCTTCAGCTCGATTCAACAACACTTCTTCGCCTGAGAACGCAATGTGTATATAGTAAGGGAATCCAACTGAAGAATTCAGGCTACTTCTTTCAAACAGATTTTCATACCTGGCAGGGTACACAGCATTTAGCCCTTTGACAAATGCTGGATTTTCTCTTTCATCCGTTAGTCCACCAAAAATGGATGTATCAAAAAGACTACTATAGAATGTTGATTCCGGGCCGTAGGCAAAGTCCGTTCGCTGTACCAGTGAGATTTTCCTCATCAACATTAAGTTGGCTGGAAGTTCGGGAGATGTATACAATCTTGGGTATTCTGTCACAGATGAGCCTGCAAGCTGGAATTGCTGAGAGGTAAGGTCTCTCACAAAGGCTCCGGGATTAGATCCTAATAATTCATCACTGTACTGCTTACATCTGACAAAATCACGTTTGAAAAGGTAAAACCTGGAAGCAAAAGCCAAGGCGGCATTTCTGTTAAAATGATATTTGCCAGAATTATTATAAAAACTATCGTCCACTTTTTCCAATCCATCCAGCAAATCATCCTCAATATCGTCATAAACTCGTCTGACCGACCTTCTTTCGTATGTATCTAAAAAGACAGTCTCTGGCTCCTTGATATAAGGTACACCATCCCCTGACTGTCCAAAATGCTGCCCGAACATGTTGACTAGCATGAAGTGTCCATAAGCTCTTGTCAGAAGCGCTTCAGCTTCTATAGCATCCTTGCGTGCTTGACTTTCGCCATTTACTGGCAGGTCTTCTAAAATTGCCAAAACTTCATTTGCATGCGAGATGGCTGAGTACGTCTGAAACCAAAAGAAGTCAGGTGTGTCTTGCTCATTTGGACCTGTGGTGACATCCTCCCAAGCATACATCTGTTGGTGACTCAATCGTTTGTTTGTGCCTTGAGTAAACTGCACATTGTCAGTCATCCAGTCGGTAAAGTTTGGACTGGCAGTAGAATATGCATTTACGAGCAATTGCGATGCTTTTTCAAGATTATCTAACTCTACTCTATTGTCCGGATCTTCATCTAAAAAATCATTGCATGCACTTAGCAATAAGACAATCAAAGCCACTTTTTTAATTTTCCATATGGTTCTTAATCTAATCATCTTAAAAACCAACATTTAGTGAAAAAGTGATCAATCTGGGTTGCGGTAGCGAAACACCGCCGGAACTGAAAAATTCAGGATCCTGTCCTCTCAAATTTTCTCTATCCGAATAAAGTAAGGCCAAATTTTGAGCTTCAAGTGATACAGTACCATTTGCGAATCCCACCTTATTTATTATTGAAGGAGGTAACTGATAACTTAATCTTACAGTCTTTAACCTGATATAATCTCCATTGGCAATACGCTCTGTACTCTTGTTGTATAATCTGTATGCAAGTACAATGCTCCCGTCGGATTGAGCTACATTTCGATCTACAATGGTGGGTATATCTGTAAGGTTTTCATCTCCAGGGACAGCCCATCTGTCCACTAATTGACCGGGAAGGGCATCAAAGTCAGTATAGGTTTCAAAAAAGGCATCATTAAGACGGATCTTGTAGCCCCATTTGAATGATAACAAAACATTCAAACTCAACCCTTTATAAGCTACAATATTGCTAAATCCACCTGATGCACGAGGTTCGGTAGATCCTTCAAAAACCAACGCATCTTCAATTCCTTCTCTGCTTTGCAAATCGAACTGCAAGACTTGCTCACCATCTCCATTTAAGAATGTGGGTACTCCATTGCTATTCAATCCAGCAAAATTTGCCGAGTAGAGTGATCGTCTGGGTCTTCCTAAAACTGCAGCTCCGTTTTGGCCAATAGCATCAACATATCTAGGGCCGAAATCTAGCTTTGTGATTCGATCCTTACTGTATCCCATGTTGATATTGGATCTCCAGGAAAAGTCATTCTGCTCATAGTTTAATGTATTCATGGAAAATTCGTATCCAATGATTTCCATATCTGCAAAGTTTCCAACTTTGAGTCCCTGTCCTCCTACACCGCTGGTCTGGACTACTCCAATTAAATCAAATGAATTTCTTCTGTAGTGATCGAAAGTCACATCAATCCTCTTATTGAACAATGCGAAATCTATACCGACATTAAACTCTTTCAACTTTTCCCATGTCAAATCAGCGTTTGTTAAGTCCGCTATAAATAGAAATGGCTCAACATCTGTAGGTCGAATGGTTACATCTGATTGTAGATTTAATCTTGAACTGGCTTGCGGTGGAAGATTGCCTGATATACCATACGTACCTCTAATTCTAACATCAGAAATCACCGGCACATTTGCCATAAAAGATTCATTGTACAGATTCCAGGCGCCGCTTACATTCCATGTTGGTAAATAGCGCGCGCTTTGGCTTTTTCCAAGTTGATTAGAACCGTCATATCTGAAAGTGAAGTTTGCCACGTATTTTGACTTGTAGGCATATCCCCCATTCAAAAACCAACCGATGAACCGATCTTTCTCTTGATCAAGGCTGAAGTAGTCAATATTTTGAAGATTGAAAAATTCAATAATGTTTGGGTCAGTGACTACCACACCGCCACTCTCATACACTACTCCCAACCCTGTCGACGAAGATGAGGTGCGATTGGTGAGGCGGAGCTCTTGTCCAACAAGGCCATTGACCTCATGTACTTCGTTAAACGTTTTGGACCAGGTAGCGCTGACCCGGCTGAAGAAATTTAAAAGGTCGCTTCTGTCTAGATACTTAAACCCTCCTTGTGGCAGTACCACTACCGGGTTTAATCCGGGATTATTGGGATCGTTGTACAAAAGATTATTCGCCTGTTGTATAAACTGGGTTCCATTAGCGCGAAAAGCCTCTGCCTGATTGGAATTTTCAGTAATGGTATGATCTCTTTCGGTATTAGCATAACGTAGCTGAAGGACACCTTTCAAAGACCAATTGTCAGAGGGAGTAAATTCAAAATCTGTTTGTGCAGATACATCAAGTACCCTGATGTCTATGAAGTTATTCTCCAATTCCTGGAAAATATTGAACGGTGCGAAATTTCTAATAAAAAATTCTCTGTTTCCGTTTTCATCAAAGGGACGAATAGATCTGGCAGTATTTAGACTATAGCTATATGGATTTATATCAAAGTCACGATTGAACTGTCCTGTAATCGGATCTAGTTCGCGGTTTCTCGTTCCCGGTGCTAATTGATCCCGATAGCTTGCTCCCAGCTTAAGACCAAATATGAATTGATCAGAAATGAAGTAGGTATTTCTGGCTGTTCCTGTAAATCTTTTTACCTGATCTGCTATGGTTTGCCCCTGATCATGCAAATAGCTAATGGAATAATAACTATTGGACTTCTCACTTCCGGCTGTGAAGCTTAGTGAGTGTTGTTGTTGTATTCCATAATCCCTGAATAGTTCAGCAAACCAGTCCGTATTGGCATTTTCATATTGATTGAGAAATTGTTCATTTAGCCCACCTCCCGGACCCCAATCGAGCTGATGATTAGCAATAAGTGCATACATTTTACCTAAAGCACCATAATTTCTTGCTCTAACTGCAGTACTTATATCCACTATTCCTTTTCTACTGAGTTCGCGATAGACTGATAATTCTTCTGCAGAATTGAGTAGGTCGAATTGATTATAGGTGGGTCTGAGTTTTACTGAGTAGTTACCATTATAGTTTACTCTTAGATTGCCGCTTCTTCCCTTTTTTGTGGTGATTACAATTACACCATTGGCTGCACGAGCACCGTATATTGCGGTGGCTGATGCATCTTTCAATATCTGAAATGATTCAATATCATTTGGGTTGAGATTGGCTATGGATGAGCTTACAAGTGTATTGGCATTTCCGGATATCAGATCATCGGTATCGATATTGGAAAGGTCTTCGAGTATGACACCATCTACAACAAATAGTGGCTGGTTATTGCCGTTGATTGAAGCATTTCCTCTAATCCGAATTCTGGCTGATGTTCCAAATGTACCTGAGACATTGTCGACATTTACACCTGCGACTTGGCCTTCCAGCACGCGACTGGCATCCACCATACCCTGAGGACGTATGTCATCCATTTTCAGGCTTTCAGATGCTCCCGTGAATAGTTTCCGATCTACTTCCTGAAAACCGGTAACAACTACCTCTGCTGAAATCAAAACATCTTCTTCAAGTGTAACCTCAATGGATGATTGACCACTTATGGTAATACGCTGGGTTTTCATCCCAAGCATGCGTATTGTTAGGATATCAGATGGATTAACCGAAATAGAGAAGTTGCCATCAACGTCTGTGATGGCACCTTGCTTCGTATTTTCATTAAAAATTGTTACGCCTATTAATGCTTCTCCTTGAGGATCTTTTACTTGACCGCTAAGTATTCTTTGGCCAAATAAAAGAGTGGAGAATAATAAGAGTAATAAAAAGGATATGCTCCTCGCTGGCATTTCTTAGACAAGTTATTGTCTCTCGAATGCATAAACTAAATCGACGCTGACAGCATCAAACAAATCTGCAAACTCCTGATCTGTGAGTGTGTCAACATATTCTTGAGTTATTGTATCTGCAATGGCGTCTTTAAGCAATGAAAATTGTGACTCAACGCTCCACCAAAGTTGATTATTTTCATTTTGCTCAACATTATACTCTTCTTCAAAGTCCTCATCTTCTGCCATGAGAATTAAATTATCACCATCTAGTTCCCAGGTTCCATTATCACGCAGGTCTGGCCCCGGTACACCTATACTTCTTTCGAAGGTAAAATTAGAATTGAATGTGATTTCATACGATTCAAATACGATGCCTCCAAAAGAAATCTGGTTTACAAGAAAAACCCGACCCTCATTGAATTGTGCATAATCCGCGGGAACATTGGTTAAGATAAAGCTATCCAATTCCCAGCTACCCATTTCATGCGTAGTAACCGGATCATCATCGCCTCCACAGGAAAAAAGGATAATGGATGCTGCTATAAGACTTAATATTTTTTTCATACTCAGGTATTTCAATTAAAACAATGTGTAAAGAATCATGTTCCCTAGCAATTTAGCAACCGAAAACAATAAATCCCTTATCCAATTATTGAAATATTCTTATTTATTCTGAGTCTTCTTCTGATTTTTTCTTGTCTTTATTTTTCGCTTCTATGTCTTCTCCATCCTTTAGACGTTTTGACACTGCCAGGAATGGACCGGAAACGACTTCTGTTCCCTCTTCTACTCCTGAAACAATTTCTATACGGTCAAAATCGCTAATGCCGGTTTCAACTTCTGTCTTCACGGCTTTACCTTCGCTCATGACGAATACTACTTCCTTCACTTCCTCATCTTCTAAATCTTCACTTGCAGAAGAGTCATCGTCATTACCACGTTTTTTGTCATCTTTCTCTGAACGAGTGGTTACTGCTGCTAATGGAACTGTTAGAATATCTTTCTTCACCTCGGTGATAATATCCACACTTGCAGTCATCCCAGGTCTGAATGGATACTTGATACCCTCTTCTTTTACCAAATTCTGGAAAGAGCTATTTAAGATTTGAATTCTGACACCAAACTCTGTAACTGCATCTGCAGACACCTTATCGTTGGCTGTGTTTGCTATGTGAGTTACAACTCCTCTGAATGTTTTATCCTTGTAGGAGTATGAATCAACGTCAATAATCGCTGTATCTCCAACGCTGATTCGGATGATGTCATTTTCATTCACATCCACCTGAACCTCCATTTTAGACAGATCGGCAATTCGCATAACTTCAGTACCTTGAAATTGCGATGTACCCAACACAGTTTCACCCAACTCTACTGGTAACTTCGAAACAATTCCGCTCATGGGAGCAGTTAATGTAGTAAGCCTCAAATTTTCTCTGGCATCAGCCACTCTAGCTTGAGCACTTGTCAGGATATATTCTGCTGCATTTACACTCTCCTTTGCTGATTCGGAATCTTGCTCAGCTATCTGATAGTTAGCCTCAGCCAGCTGAAAGTCTGCTTCAGAAATCACCTTCTCATCGAAGAGTTTTTTCTGACGATTGAAATCTTGCTCAGCTCTTTTGAAGTTGGCTGCTGCACGAGCACGTGCGGCTTTTGCTTGGGCAAGAGCAGCTTTTTGTTGATTGAGTCCTGCTACAGCCTGATCATAGGCGGATTGAAAGTTGTCTGGCCGTATTCTCAAAAGAAAATCGCCTTTGCTTACGCTATCTCCCTCTTCTATCTTCATTTCAATAATTTCTCCTGAGACCTCAGGACTCAATGAAACTTCAACTACAGGCTGTACCTGACCAGAGGCACTAACCTTTTCTATGATTGTATTCTTTTCAGCCTTCGATATTTCGACTTGAATTTTCTTTTTCTGTCCTACCCATCCTTGGGACTTACCGACTATTGCAAACAGGATCAGAAAGGCTACTAAACCTCCGAGGATGTATAATATTTTATTAGATTTTTTCTTCTTCTTAGCCATGATTTTAGATATAAATGATGAGGTTGGATTTTTTAGAATGTTAATGGTTTGCCTTGATAAAACTCTAGTACTTTCTTTCTGAAAATGAAATCAAACTTTGCTCTTGAAAGATCAGTTCTTGCTTGATAAAGGTTATTCAATGCTACTTGATAGTCTGTAAAGTTTGCAGCTCCATTGTTGTATTGATTTTCTACAGCCCTGTAAGTCTCCTCCAGAGATGTTACTTGTCTTTGAGATGCAGTATATGTCTTAGAGGCTGCTAGTGCATTTCTATATGCAGATTCAATTGTTTGGTAGAGAATATTCTGCTGCTCTGTTTTATTAATTTCTGCTTGCTGAACAGCAATCTTGCTTCTTTGAATATCAGACCTTGTTCTGAAGCCATTGAAAATTGGAACATTCAGATTCAATGAAAGCCTTTTACTCAAGTTGTTGTCATACTGAGTAGAAAGTGGCACAGTTTCACTTTCTAATTGCACATCAAATTCTTGTTCAAAAATTGGATCGCCATTATTATCCACTAACTGGGTAGGATTGAGCTGACCGGTTGGGGAAGCTGAGACAACACTTATATCCTGAAAAGCATCAGAATAGTTGGTGCTAAATCCTCCGCTAACTGACAAGGATGGATACATGGCTCCTTTTGACACGTCTAGTCCAACTTCAGCACTCTTTACTCTTAAGTCTGCACTCTTCATCTCTGGTTGATTGTCAAGAGCCACATTATACACATCCATTACAGAGCTTGTCTCTATCTCGCTTTGGTCAACTTCCATTTCAGGAATAACAATGTCTATGTCCTGCCCCGGAGGCAATAAAAGGGCTTGTTTTAAACTTAATACCGACAGATCTAAATTGTTTTGAGCGTTTATCAATGCAACTTCATTTGAAGCGACCTGACTCTGAAGCTGAAGTTCATTTGCAAGAGGAAGTGCTCCGGATTCTACCAACACCTTCGTTCTTTCGTATTGTTGCTGGCTTGATTCAAGCTGGAAATTCGCATTATCCAGTAATTCCTTGTTCAGGATTACACTAAGATAAAACAATGAAATATTAAGTGATATATCATTTATTGATCTTTCAAGATCAAACTTTGATGCCTCACGATCCAGTTTGCTTTGCTTTATGGAGTTGGTCACTTGCAGCCCACCAAGTAGTGGCATGCTTGTGCTTCCGCTTACGCCATTGAAATTAATTCGCTGATCAATGAATTGGTTAGTGGTTGGGTCAATGCCTCTACCCCAGTTGAATCCATAATTACCATTCAAATTGACAGTTGGGATTCGCTGAGCTTGTGCCTGCAACAGGTTAATATCAGCTCCTTGTAGATTCAATTCACTTCTTTGAACAGTAAGGTTATTCTCGACAGCTATTTCTATACACTCTTGTAGCGATAATATCCTTTTTTCCTGACCGACCGATACAAAGCTTAATAATATCAGTGTGGTGATTAGTCCTATTTTAGTTTTCATGTTATTTGTCAATATCTGGTATGTAGATGACTTTGTGCACCCACTTCCTCTTCTTTAAATACTGTAAGGTTATTTCATCGATGCCTGAGTCCATTTCTAGAATTAGACATGCTAAATCATTACGCCCTTTTCTCGACACTGTCATGGTTGCTATGTTGCATTCATCCTGAGATAATACCTCAGTAAAAAACGCGATGCTTCCTTTGACGTCATCTGCTTCAATTATGAGTGTATGAAGACTCGCTGTAAAGTTTGAGTCAAATCCATTCACTTCTTTAATTCTGATTACTCCACCACCTCTACTCTCTCCCAGCACCTCAACGCTTTTATCTCCCCTACTAGCTATCACTCTTACCGAATTAGGATGAACGGTGGAAGCGCTTCCCACCGACTTGAATTTGTGATTAAGTCCAGCTTTTTCCGACAGAGTGAGTGCCTCTTTGATTCGCTTATCATCTGTATGATAATCCATCAAGCCAGCTAAAATTGCTCTGTTGCTTCCGTGCCCCTCGTAGGTTCTGGCGAACGAATTATAGAATATGATTTCGGCATTTTCTGGCACTCCACCAAGTATTCTATTAGTTACTCTTCCTATTCGTACAACGCCGGCAGTATGCGAACTGGAGGGACCTATCATTACAGGTCCAATCATATCGAATATGCCGCTACTTTCTGCCATCTCTTCTTAACTACTTAGTTGACTACTTTGTGCTTTAAAATGTTACACCGCCACGGCACCTTTAATGTGCGGATGTGGCTCATAATTAATTAATTCAAAGTCTTCGAACTTGAAGGAGAAAATATCCTTTACATCCGGATTTATTTTCATTGTCGGAAGATCTCTTGGTTCTCTAGAAAGCTGCAATTCCGTTTGTTCTAGATGATTGTTGTATAAATGAGCATCCCCAAACGTGTGCACAAAATCTCCTGGCTCCAGATCACATACCTGAGCAACCATCATTGTAAACAAAGCATACGAAGCAATGTTAAAAGGGACTCCTAAAAATACGTCAGCACTTCTTTGGTATAGCTGGCAGCTTAATTTTCCATCTGCCACATAAAATTGAAACAATGTGTGACAAGGTGGTAAAGCCATATTATCTACATCTGCCACATTCCATGCGCTTACAATATGTCTCCTGCTATTCGGATTATTCTTAATCCCGTCAATCAATTTCTTGATTTGATCAATCTTTCTACCATCGGGAGTCACCCAACTTCTCCACTGCACGCCATACACAGGGCCAAGATTTCCATCCTCATCAGCCCACTCATCCCATATGGAAACACCATTGTCCTTTAGGTATTTAATATTCTGATCTCCTTGTAAAAACCAAAGCAACTCATGAATGATTGATCTAAGGTGCAATTTCTTCGTCGTGACACATGGAAACCCCTCACTAAGATCAAAACGCATTTGATACCCAAAAACACTTTTCGTTCCAGTACCGGTACGGTCACCCTTTTCGGTACCATTGTCTAGGATATGTTTCATTAGGTTCAGGTATTGTTGCATTCTGTTCGTAGTTTGGTAACAAAATTAACTTTTAAACGAAGAAACTCTGAACCCTCTATTAGATAAATATGTCGAGCGGTTAATTACCCTAAAGGGAAAGGTGATAATGACCTGCTTACTGGTATTGATAACCGCATTTTTAGGCTGGAATCTTCAATACCTGTCTTTTGACTTTGAGTTTGAAAAATTTTTTCCCAATAATCATCCTGATAGTAAAGCCTATGCTCAGCATACCAAGCAATTTGGATATGATAATGACTATTTGCATATCATATTGGAAGAAAAAGGTGGACTTTTCAATGAGGATTTTTTAAGCAGAGCTAGTCAGTTTGAAAGGTCATTATTGAAAATTGAAGATGTTGAAAATGTATATTCACCCTTATCACTTCAGCATGTAATTAAGAGCCCAACCGGCATTATCATTTTCCCATTGATTCATTCAGAAAAACCTACTGAATATCAATTGAGACAAGATAGTATACGAATCTTTGGAAATCCATTCTATAGATCTGCTTTCAGTGAGGATGGTGATGCAATCAGTATTTACCTGAATCATGCACATTTTGGAGATCAAAAAAGAAGTGTGAAGCTATTAAATGCCATTAAAGCCAAAGCTGAAAAATACGAAATAGAACATATAAGATTAGTTGGAAAGTTGAGTGCTGCAGGGGTTTTTATCTCATATATTCAAAATGATTTTCTGAAATTTCTTATTGGTTCACTTGTGTTGAGCTTCGGGCTTTTGCTTCTGATTTTTCGGAATTTCAAGTCCGCATTGCTGCCCTTTCTTATCAGTCTGCTTTCGATAGTCTGGCTGTTTGGATTTATAGGTATGGTTGACTTCAAAATAAATTTACTCAGCTCACTCTTACCTCCTATTTTATTTTTTGTCTCCATGTCAGACGCTGTTCATCTAATGAATGCCCTGAAGAAATCAGATAATCCTGATTTAGGAGATAGATTAAAGAATGCATTAAAAATTGTTTGGGTACCTACTCTCCTTACATCCGTAACCACAGCTATTGGTTTCTTAAGTTTGATATGGATTAATACAGAACCAGTTCAATTATTAGGGGTGTTTGCAGCTATTGGTATTTTGATTGCCTTTGTAATCACATTCACTTTTGGCTTATTAATAGCCTCGATAACAACCTATAGTTCAACTAGTAAAACATTAGAAATACCTAGGGGTTGGTTGAGTTTTATTTTAAACCAAAAAAGGCCCGTACTTGTCGTAGTATTAATAGTTATACTTTTATTAATACCTGGAATTGGTCGACTAAAAATCAACTCGTACTTATTGGATGACCTACCTGAAGATTCTCAGGTAAGGCTGGATTTTGAATATGCCGACAATAATCTGGGTGGCTCAAAACCCTATGAAGTTCGTGTCGAGGTAGCCGACACTACGCTTTCAATTTGGGACAAGAAAGTGATGGACGAGATTGTCAAAATTGAAGAGTATCTGCTCTACGAATATCCAATAGCTAAAGTCCAATCTCCGGCTACCATCGTTAAATTCCTTAATATGGTAAATAATGGAGGCTTAAATCAAAATTATGACTATCCCGAGAGTGATCGTGGATATCTTCAGACTTTAAGATTGAAGGAACGGATTGACCCTAAAAGATTGGATAAGCTTGTAACAGAAGACAGTAAAGTTGGCAGGCTTATAGGTTTCTTTCCCGAATTAGGATCATATGAAACTGACCTAAGAAATAAGAAAATGCTAGACTATCTGAATGAAAGCATAGATCGTGAGGTCATCTCATACCAGATAACGGGAACAACTTATCTAATTGACAAAAGCCATGAGCTACTGTCAATTAACCTTTTGAAAGGCCTTCTAACCGCTATTCTGGTTATTGGGATAATACTCGGTCTTTATTTCAAATCCTGGAAACTACTCATAATCAGTCTTATTCCAAACATTATTCCTCTTGTCATGGTTTCAGGTGTGTTAGGTTGGTTGGGCATTTCATTAAAAATGACAACATCTATCATTTTCACCATTGCATTTGGTATTGCAGTAGATGACACGATCCATATGATGAGCTATTATTTGAAAAATAAGGAGAAAGATGCTAAACAGCGCATGCAATTCACATTCACACATGCAGGGAGTGCTATGCTAATCACCTCGATTATTATGAGCGCTGGATTCTCTTTGTACCTTTTTTCTAATTTCGGTGCGACCTATTATCTGGGATTATTCGTCAGTCTCTCTTTATTGATCGCTTTGATTATTGATCTTACCATCCTTCCAATTCTTCTCATTCAGTTTCAAAAAAATGCTAAATAAGGGCGAGCTAATTCCTGACATCATACTCAAAGACAAGGATGGAAATATGATTTCACTTTCCGACTTTACAGGATCACCACTTGTTGTTTATTTCTACCCAAAGGACAATACAAGTGTTTGTACTGCTCAAGCATGTGGTTTTCGAGATCACTATGAAGAGTTTCAAAAGGCTGGAGCTGAGGTGATTGGTATAAGTAGTGACAGTGCTAAATCACATAAGGCTGTAACAGAAAAACGGAAGCTGCCTTTTATGCTGCTGAGTGACCAGAAAAAAGCAGCATTGAAGGCATTTAAAGTGCCATCAAGCCTGTTTGGACTGTTGCCGGGGAGGGTCACTTTTATATTTGATAAAACAGGAAAACTAGTTCACAGTTTTAGAGCCGACTTTAAAGCTGATCAGCATATTCAAGAGGCATTGAAAGTCCTGAAATCCGTTTAGACTATTCATCTTTCAACACCTCTGCCGGATTCATCAATGACGCTTTTGTTGTTTGGATTATTGAAATCGTCAGAGAAATAATTAATAAGATAGTTAATGCTATTAGAAAGATATCTAGGCTAATGTTTATATGATATTCAAAACCTGAAAGCCATATATTCATCAAATAATATCCTAACGGAACGGCTATTAAAAAACCAAACAGAAGAAGTTTAACGTAGCTTTTGGAAAACAAAATAATAAGACTGGTGACAGATGCCCCAAGTACTTTTCTAACTCCGATTTCTTTTAGTTTTTGCTCGATGGAAAAAACCACAATGCCAAACAATCCAAGTGATGCAATAATGATCGTGAGTACAGAAAAGAATGAAAGCACATTACCGAATCGTTCCTCAGTTTGATAGGTATTTTCAAAATAATCATTCAAAACAACATGCTCAAACGGCCTGCCTGGAGCAAATTCAGTCCAAACTTCCTTGATGGAAGCTTCTAATGTTTTCAATTCATTATGATTGGTTCGAGTTTTAATCAAAACACGCATAAGTGGGCGGTTGCCTTGTGCATTGGATTTTGAATGAAAGAAAGCAAAAGGTTCAATAGGTGAGTGTAATGATAAGAAATTAAAATCTTTAGTAACACCAATGATATGATAAGTGCCACTCCAGTTTGTGATTTTCTTATTTAAGATATCTTCATCTATCTGCCATCCAATGGTCCTCGCTGCTGTTTCATTTATAATGATTCCGTTTACATCATCAGCGTATGATTTTTCAAAACTTCTTCCCACGATCATTTCTACATCCAACAAATCGACATAGTTTTCATCACCAAGTGCATAGTTGAGAGGCAATGAACCGGCATCAACCTTATCGGGTACAAATTGATCGCCATTGTAAATTCTTAGCGGCACGGCATCACACACTGCGGTTCCAACAACACCATCTAGTTTGGCTAATTCATTCGCAAATTCATCCTGCGATCCTGTCCAGTGTACATTTTCTATGGTAATTAAATTATCACGTTGAAAACCTAAATCGGCACTCATGAAATAATTCAACTGCTTATAGATAGTGATTGTACATATGATCAATAAGAATGATAGCATGTATTGTGTGATAAGCATACCGTTTCTGATACGCGCTCCACCCTTTCCGGACTTCAGTTCTCCCTTCATTGCGGCAACAGGTTTAAATCTATTGAAAAACACGAATGGATAAAGACCTGATAGAAAGCTCACAAGCAAAATGAGACTTACAATAAAACTCACCATCAATACCAGGTTCATTGAAGTAAAAGATAATTGAGTTCCAAGCGCCTGATTGATAAACGGAATTAAATAAATGAGTGCTGCAATTGCCAAACCAGTGGCTAATATGCAATACGATAGAGCTTCACCGAAAAATCGATTGATGAATGATGCTTTGCTCCCACCCAAAACTTTTCTTAAGGCTACATCCTGAGCCTTATTGGTGAATTGTGCAGTACTCAAATTAATAAAATTGATGCAGGATAGAATGAGTAAAAATACCGCTGAACCAATCAATGCTGTAACAATCGTAGCATCTCCAACTTGGTTGATTCTGTTATAAATTCCTTTCGAATGAAGATATATATCCTGAAATGGTTGTAGGTAGAGATTCCATTCTTTACCCGCAGCAATATATTCATCGTAGGTATAGCCCATAACCTTAAGTGTTTTAATAGCATGCTTTTCAGGCAACTCATTCAATTTACTTTGTACGACCTCTGGATCAGCTTGGTCATCTAGTAAAATGAATGTTTCAAAAGTTGTCCACATCCAACTCCAATTACTCCGCTCTACACGATCGATGCTACTCATGGAAATGAGGATGTCAAAATCGATATATGAATTCTCATTTGTATCCTTCACCACCCCAGTTACTATGTACGACTTGCGTATTGGCCCTCCTCCCAGATCAATTATTCGCCCGATTGGATCATTGTTACCGAAAAATTGTTTGGCAACCTCCTCAGACAATACCATGGTGTTAGGTTCATTCAAAACACTCGACAGATCACCAGCTAACAAAGGATAGCTGAAAACCTCAAAGAAATTAGAATCCACAGCCAAGACATATTCATCATTAAAGAATTTCTCTTTATCACCGTCCTTAAATCTTACAGGCATAAGCTCTGGTGTATGCACCCTCACTACCTCTTTAGCTTCTGGTATTTCCTGCAAAATGGCATAGCCCACTCCAGGGCCGGTGCTGGAAAACAGATTGGGATTGTCTTCACCCCAGATAAATGTCTGATTTACCCTATAAATATTTTCACCATTTTCATGGAAATTATCATAGCTCAATTCATTCTGTACATACATGTAAATTAGAATGGATGCAAAAAATCCTATGGTAAGCCCAAGAATATTTATAAATGAAAAAAGCTTATTCCTTTTGACAGAGCGAAAAAATAGTTTGAATGAAGTCAGCATGGTAAAATTGGTTTCCAACATCTATCACCATAAAGAATGCCAAAAATTGCAATCACCTATTAATCAGATCGGTATGACATAGTCCAATGAATTTCACGTACGGTTTCGGACAAGAATTCGTACATTTTGAATTTATCTAATATTAATATAATTATATTTTTTAGTAATAATATCATATTAGTTAAATTACATTAAATCGTTTTATTAAACTCACTACCACAATGTTTAAAATCACTCTAAAATCATTGAATAATGTCATTTTAGCCATTATTTTAATTACCTCATTGGCTTGTAGCGAAGAAGGAACTGAACCAACTGATGGGGTTGATGGCACTAACGGATTTAACGCTCTTGTAGAAGTACAAAATGAAGATGCCGGAGACAATTGCTCACAAGGCGGCGTTAAAATATCGGTAGGTCAAGATTCCAATGAAAATGGTATTCTTGATGAATCTGAAATAGTTTCAGTCAGCTTCGTTTGCAATGGATCAGCTGGAGAAAATGGAAATACGCTAGTAGCGCGCACTTCACCTGAAATCCCTGGTGAAAACTGTGAAAATGGAGGCACCCTTGTTGAAATTGGAGCAGACGCAAATGGAAACAATTCGCTGGATAATGATGAGGTACAAACTTCATTCTTCGTTTGTAATGGACTTGATGGTGCAGACGGCAGTGGTGAAGGTGCTAATGGATTGACAAGTCTGATAAGGGCCACTCCACTTGAAGACTGTGGCAGCAATGGATCAACGGGAATTCGGATAGAGATCGGTCTAGATTCTAACGGAAATGGAGTCTTGGACAATGACCCAAATGAAGTACAATCCACATATGAAATATGCGACGGGTCCGACGGACTAAATGCCATAATTTCATGTACAACCCTGCCCACAAGAAGTAGTGAATGCCCAGATGGTGGAATTCAGATTGAAGTCGGTCTGGATGCAAACAGTAATGGCATTCTCGATGAAGGTGAATCGATAGGTGAACCAAAATATATCTGTAATGGCGCAGACGGACAAGACGGCAGAAGTCCAATAACCACTACCACAACAGATGTTTCATGCACAAATGGAGGTATAGAAATTTCATTTGGATTCGACAACAACGGAGATGATGTTATTGATGAGCTATTAGAAACAATTACTATTTGTAATGGAGAAATTGGAGCTACAGGTGCAGATGGCTACAATACAATCATAGAAACAAACGCCCTTCTACAAGGAGACACCAATTGTCCATCAGGAGGTACTGAGATTAGAATAGGGCTTGATCTGGATCGAGACGGAGTTATTGATGAGACCGGCGGAGCTGATAACGAGTTAATCTCTACCCAATACATTTGTAATGGAAACAATAGCTTGGTGGCCGTAAGTACTTTCACTGGAAACGCTGGAACTTGTAATACAAATGATGGAGGCATACGTATTGACGTGGGAGTAGATGATGATGGTGACGGAATACTCGATCCTTCCGAAATTGATGACACTCAGTATATCTGTAACGGCGATGATGGTGCAGACGGCTCAGATGGAAATACTGATGGTATTTACGAAATCTTTATTTACGATGGATTCAATAGCTATGACCAGACTCAAGACACCTACATTTATGAGGGAGACCGTGGGGAAGTAAATTATGATGGTCAAGGTGTGAGCGTATCTTCAGGCGATACTAACTTCAGATTCGGGCTTTTAAGATTTGATAGAATCGATGAAGTCGTGCTAGGAATAACTAGCAATTACGAAATACTTGAAACCCAAATTTACCTTACCGGTCAAGCAAGTGCTCAAGATGAAAACTACGTTGGAGTAAAAGAGCTTTTTACCCCAGATGGGAACTTTGATCAGAGAGCGGCTACCTATCAGACTCCTGATGGAATTGCTACCTGGGCAAATGGTAATTTTAGCGTAGACGAAGGAGATGCATCCACTTCTTTCATGGATACATATCAACTATTACCTGCAGCATTTGAAGGGATTGTACCACTTCGATTGAATAGATCCTTAGTAAACAGTTGGGTGAGTACTCCCTCGACGAATCAAGGTCTGCTTCTTCAAATGGTTTCGACCGCTAATACCAAGCAAATTGATTTTTATGATGCAGAGAATGAAGATCGGTTTTTGCGTCCAGTTTTATACATTAAAATACAGGACTTAAATGTAGCAGGGCGGGTCAGCATAAACTCTGAAGAGGAATACATTACAAGATGGAAGTCAATGTCCTATGAGGAAAAACTAGCTCCTATCTTAAGAAGAAGTCGCGATTAGTAACCTAACCTAGTTGCAAAGAGAAAGCCCCGTAAAGGGGCTTTCTTATCAATTCGTCTATTGTCCTAAAACCCACCAATCTTCAGCGTTATGAAATAATTCAATTTATCAAAGGCATCAGTTTCAGTATTTATTAACTCCATATCTTGTGTGAATCGCTTACTCATACCCATTGCCAGACGGAAATTTCGACTGATGTTGAACTCCAGGCTAGCGCCGGGTTCTATATACCAAAACACATCACTATCTACTTCTTTTTCCAGTGGAGCCGGCATTGTATTGTCTTCATTCGTACGATGATATCCCAACCATCCGGCACCTCCGGAAACGGGGAACGTTATATGAACCACCTCATTGGAAAAAAAGATTAATTCAAGAAACATACCTCCGTAGCCCCCAAGTATATTTACTTCTCTCCCAGCCTCTATATCATCAAACTTAGCTGTTGGTATAATCCCATGACCCTCTACACCAATCGCCAACGTCCTATTTATAATCCATCCACCCCTTAGTCCTCCTAAAACAAGTCCTTCATCCCGAAATTTTGTGCTTCTAAAAGATAGCGCACCGAATCCACCACTATGGCTCATTGAACCACTCAACGTTTTAATATCCCGGCGTTTGTCTTTTCTTCTCTCAGGTTCAGTACTCTGATAGTAAATAATCTTAGGTGTATCTTCAGTAGCTACGTCGCTTTGCTGAGTCGGCTTAGGTATTGTATCAGAAACTACAGGCTTTTGTTCATTCTTTGTGCTATCATTTTCTTGAGACAATACTGAAACAGAAATCAGTAGCATGATCGCTAAAATCCAAAGTTTTTTCATTCCTTCTTATTAATTGAGTTTGTTTGATCTAATGACAGGTAAAATATGTAATGGTTTCCTCAGATTATAAACCTACTTTCTTATAAGCATCTTTTACCTTTGCGAGCTTTAAAATTCACATAAATGGCCGAATATAATTTTCAAGAGATAGAGAAAAAGTGGCAACAGTACTGGAATGATCACAAGGTCTATGAGGTATCCAACGACTCTTCTAAACCAAAGTATTACATTCTGGATATGTTTCCGTATCCTTCAGGCGCGGGACTGCATGTTGGACATCCACTTGGTTACATCGCCTCTGATATTGTATCAAGATTCAAAAGGTTAAATGGTTTTAATGTCTTGCACCCGATGGGTTTTGACAGTTTTGGCCTTCCTGCTGAGCAGTATGCCATTCAGACCGGTCAGCATCCTGCAATTACTACAGATGAAAATATAGACAGGTATAAAGAACAGCTAAAAGCGTTAGCCTTTTCATATGATTGGTCACGGGAACTTCGAACAAGTGATCCAAAATTCTATAAATGGACACAGTGGATTTTTAAACTTATTTACAATAGTTGGTATAATAAAGATTCGGACAAAGCTGAGTCAATAGACACACTGGTCAATATCTTGGAAAATCAGGGAAATTCGAATGTCAATGCTGCATGCGATTCTGATACACCCACTATTACCGCTGAAGAGTGGAATTCATACCATGAAAAAGAACAGCAACTATTCCTATTGAAATATAGGCTTACATACCAAGCTGAAACAACAGTAAATTGGTGCCCTGCACTTGGCACTGTACTTTCAAATGACGAGGTAAAAGATGGCTTCTCTGAAAGAGGTGGCCATCCGGTGATAAAGAAAAAAATGCCGCAGTGGAGTATGAGAATTACTGCATATGCTGATCGTTTGTTAAGTGGGTTGGATAAAATTGATTGGCCTGAGCCAATCAAAGAAATGCAACGAAACTGGATAGGAAAATCAAATGGTGCTGAGATTGATTTCAAGGTTGCTGACTCAGACGTAAACATTAGGGTATTCACGACTCGAATTGATACAATATTTGGAGTTACTTTCCTTGTTCTCGCTCCAGAAAGTGATTTGGTGCAAACTCTTACCACCAGTAATCAAAAGCAAGAAGTAGATGCATATATAAATGTTGCCAAGAATCGTTCCGAGAGAGAACGGATGAGTGACGCAAAAAACGTGACAGGAGTATTTACGGGTTCTTATGCGGTTCATCCATTTTCTCAAGAACAAATCCCAATATACGTGGCTGACTATGTGCTTGCAGGATACGGCACGGGAGCAGTTATGGCTGTCCCAAGTGGCGACCAGCGGGATTTCGATTTTGCCAAAAAATTCAACCTATCCATTCCGGTTATAAATGACGCTCAGAAACTTACTGATACAGAAGCTGACCCAACCAAGGAAGGCAAAATCATCAACTCCGATTTCCTGAATGGCCTCACTCCTACCGAAGCAATGGAACGAGGAATTAAAGAGGTCGAAAAAAGAAATATCGGAGTACGTAAAATCAATTTTAAGCTAAGAGATGCAATTTTTGGTCGCCAGAGATACTGGGGAGAGCCTATACCCGTATACTACGAAGATGGAATACCTAAATTAATTCCGGATGAAGACCTTCCTTTAAACCTTCCAAAAATTGATGAGTACCTACCGACAGAAGATGGTGATCCACCACTAGGTCGTGCGTCTAATTGGAATTACCATTCACATCCATACGAATTATCCACTATGCCAGGCTGGGCAGGTAGTAGTTGGTATTTCTTCCGATATATGGATCCTGAAAATGAGTCTGAATTCTGCGGCAAAAAAGCACTGAACTATTGGAAAGATGTAGATTTCTATTTGGGAGGAAGTGAACATGCCACAGGTCACTTACTTTATGCTCGTTTCTGGACCAAATTTCTTTATGATATGGGGTTTATTGAAGTAGATGAATTTGCAAAGAAATTGATTAATCAGGGGATGATCCAGGGTAGGTCAAATTTTGCTTATCGTATCAATGGAGAGAACAAGTATGTTTCGAAAGGACTCAAAGATCAATATGATACTACTCCAATCCATGTAGATGTTTCTATAGTTAAAGATGATGTTCTGGATATTCAAGCATTCAAAAAATTTCGCCCTGATGCGGCAGGGGCCGATTTTGTACTGGAAGACGGCAAATATCTATGCGGTTGGGAAGTTGAGAAAATGTCCAAATCCAAGTACAATGTCGTAAATCCGGATGACCTGGTTGATAGATATGGAGCTGACACCCTGAGAATGTATGAAATGTTTTTAGGGCCAATTGAGCAAAGTAAGCCATGGAATACCAATGGCATTGAAGGTGTGTATAAATTTCTGAGAAAATACTGGTCATTATTCCATACCGGAGAAACGTTTGAAGTAATTGATCAAGAGCCAACTAAAGATGAATTGAAAATCCTTCACGGGGCTTTGAAAAAAGTAGCTGAAGATATTGACACATTATCGCTCAATACTTCTGTGAGTACGTTTATGATTGCCGTAAATGAACTCTCATCTTTAAAATGCAATAAAAGAGCGATATTGGAACCTTTGACAATTGCCCTTTCACCATTTGCTCCACATATCACGGAGGAAATTTGGCATCTGATAGGTAATGATTCTACAATTGTGGAAGCTACTTACCCTGTATTCGAGGAAAAATACTTAGTGGAAGACTCTTTTGAGTATCCTGTTTCCGTCAATGGAAAGATGCGGGCAAAAATCAGCTTTCCAACAGGATCGAGTAAAGAAGATATTGAGAAGGGTGCTTTGGCTAATGAGGCGATCCAAAAATGGTTGGATGGAAACACACCAAAAAAGATCATTGTCGTCCCAAATAAGATTGTGAACATTGTAATTTGATCCTTCGGATTTATAACAATAAAAAGCCCCGATTGAAATCAATCGGGGCTTTTCATTTTGTACAAATTATCCTAGTGAGTAACTATTACTCTTCGTGCCCTCGTCACTTCATCTCCTTTGTAGATATTAAAGAAATAAAGACCGGATGGCAACTCCTTAGTTTCGATTGTCAAGGATTTAGTGCCCTTTTCAAAAGAACCTTTGAATACTTCCCGACCGGTTTGATCAAATAAAATCCAGTCTGAATCAACCTTAGAAACTTGATCAAATTCTACAGTTACCAAATCATCTGCAGGGTTAGGATAAACGTTGAATTCAGAAAGGCCATCTATGCCAAGAATATTCTCATTTGCACCTTGAATATCTACAAAACCTGCTTGAAGTACAGTTTTTGTTTGATTATCCTGCACAAATGCAATTACTCTTAGCTGACCTGCATCATAAACATTGTTAATATTCCATTCTACTGAATACTCAAAAGGTGAACTTGTTGAAACATCCCCCTTATGATTGAATCCAGCAGGCGACGGTAAAAAGATTCGAAGCACATTGCGTATAACATTTACACCTGCATCAGAATAATTGCCAATGCCGGTGGCATCAACTGTGGTTTCTACGACTGCAAAAATGAATGAATAATCTCTGTTAACAGTATCAACTTGAGGCTGGAATTGTGCCGTTACTGCAATAGTTCCTGGATCAGATGCGTCCTGCCGAACACCAAATTCATTTACTCCGTTACCAAGTGGCATAGTGAAAAATGCTGGTGCAAGACCTTTGATTGATAAATCATTATCATCCCAGCCAGGACCATTAATTTGACCTTGCCCATTTTTAGCCGGATTAATCACCTCACCGTCAAGAACAGTGGTAGGTATTTCTCCAATACCATACATTGCCCTTCTCGCTCCCGGTCCGTTAGCATTACGTGCATTAATCTCGTCAGCTTCACCATTCTTATTGGCAACACTTGTGAAGTAGTTTATCATGAGAGTAGACCCGGCTAGATTGTTTACGGCCTGACCGATTATGATGCTCGGTGCACTTATTGTAGAAGAGAATTGTTCAACCAAAACGTTTTTACCCAATTGGAAGATTTGCATATCATCAAAAGCAAATCCATCTCCTACTTTATCATCTCCAATCGCGCCAGAAGCAGCTAATGCAAACCTGAATCGAACATTATCCCTTCCTGCTACTGGAATTTCACTTAACTCATGTGTGCTTTCAAACCAATTATTAACTAGCTCATTGTCACTCAATTCCTCAGTCGTATATTGTCCGGCCCATCCCACTCTTCTCGGATTATAACCTGCTCCGCTATTAATTGAAGCATCTCCTGGTGTAGTAGATATTGCACTTTCATTGTACCAATTTTGACCTGAAGATGGCGAACCTGAATTGGTTATATCAAAGTCTCCCAAAGGACTCCATGTCACTCCATCATCAATTGAATATTGAAATACTACTCCATCTTTCGTGCCATCTAAGTCTCTATAAGTGCTGAATCTAATTGCAGGGTTGGTAAGTGTACTAATATCATAAGCAGGAGAATAGACATAAGACACTTCCCCTCCAACATACGTATTGTTAAAGGTAGATCCAATCACATTGCCTGTGGTAGACCATGCCTGACCTGTTCCAGATCTGGTAATATTAATATTGTCACCATCCGGGGCACCATGCTCCCAGGAAGTTCGACGCACAACATTGTTTAAACTTCCGGACAAACCATCATCTGACTGAAATTCAGCCACCCATCCTCCATCTGATGCATCAAAGCTTTCGAAATAGCTTCCAAACACTTGAATTTTATCCAAAATTTGGAATCTCCTTGTTGTTGTCAGTTCGCATCCGGCTGAAGATGTTATAGATAAAATACCATCGTAAACACCCGGATTTGCAAATGTGTGTTGAAAGTCAGGGTTTAACACACTAACATCTCTTGTATCAGAGAATGAGGTAACTAATGCATTATTAATATCCCTGATTTCAAATGTAACATCCACATCAGAGCCTACACTATTTTGATCGATAAAATCGAAAGAAGTGACTTCACCGGCTGTAATTCCTGAAAAACTAAACTGTGTTTCTGGTATAGTACTTACTACAACCTGAACAAATACCGTATCAGTCGCATCACTAAAACAACCGCTGAAACCGCTATATCCACTGAAGAAATCAGCCCGATGAATTACCGCAAAGTTGAATGTTTGATTTTCAGAACTCTGAATTTGTAAATCAGTTGCATCAACGATAAAATCTCTACCTGGATTTGAAGAGTCATCGCCAGAAGCTACAGGATTTGAACTGATCACAGCATCTCCGGCCGAATTGGCAGTAAACCATAACATTTCATTTTCACTAGAATTTGGTGTTCCTGGGTAGTTAACAAAATTCTGGAACATAGTATTTGGATCCAATCCAGTACCTCCTTGGACGCAGAAATTATACTGAACATCAAAGTTTCCAATCACTGATGGATCTGTAACTGTTGAAAGTAATTCAGCAGATGTTACATCAACTGTTGGTACTATAGATTGCGGGAATACCGTCAAATTAACTTCTTGAACATCACTTTCACATCCGGCAAATCCAGAGTTATCGTTAATGTTAGACCTGAATCTAACCCAATACGTATACACGCCAGCTGTACCCGCATCGAAATCAGCTCCACCTAAATGACCTTCCAAATCGCTCTGTGAAACAACTTCTCCCCTTCTATTGGTAGTAGTAACTTGATTCGTAAGAGCAGCATCTGAAAACCATTCAAACTCCGTTTCACCAAAGGTTGCAGTGGCAGGAGGATTAACACCTATATCAGGAAAATCTTCACCTGCGCACATATAATAGTTAATTATACCTGCATTATCTCTAGGATTTCCTGTAAAATCTGTTGGGATTTCAGGATAGGTGTAGATTGCAGTTGTCACCTTGGTTAACTCACTCTCACATCCAATAAATTCACCGTTGACTGGATCAGTGAATGTACTATCTGCAACAATTTTGGAAATGTAGAATTCTCTCAAAACAACACCGTCTGCAGTGGCATCGGCCGTGCTTGAAATTCCAAGCTCAGGTCTGGTTGCCAAATCAATGGAGTAAGGTCCTCCTGTATTTGTTAGTTCAAATAAAGGAGTAATGGCATCAGCATCATATATTCTAAAATAAGTCCTGTTTTCTACGTATGCTCTATCAGCTGGGATATCTTCCAAACTTGAAGTAATAAGCAATTGATCGTAAGTAATCGCTGCACTTGCCTGAGAGCAATATTCGAAGAAATAGTCCCCTCCATCCTCTGCTACATTTGTTTCATTAGTACCATCGCCATTACCATCATTTGCCACTGATTCAGTAACACTAATTGATGGTGATTGTGGAACTGCATAGGAACGGATACTTATTGCCACCGAATCGGATTCGCAACCATTAACAATTCTTGTAACATAAATATCCTGCTGAACCGTACCAGCAGGTGGATTTGATGCAAATAAAGTCAACGGATCCAGTGAGTTTGTCTCATTTACTATTAGTGTACCATTACTTGTATACCAGTTGTAAGAAGAATTAGGAACCAGTAATGCATTTGCGTCAGATGGTGATGCCGCAACATCAATGGTAATATTAGGAATTACATCAACTCCTGAACAGAATTCAAAAACATAGTAATCGTCAGTCACATCAGCTGCAGTTCCATTATCGTTCAAACCGCCAGTAAGGTCCAAGCCTCCCGTTAAATCAATAACTGGTCTTGTCTCTATTAGTCTTACTTCAAAATCAAATGTGGTCTGCCCTACCGTACCTGCCGCTGTTTGGCCTTCAGAGTTATAGGTTATTCTGTAATACCCTGTTTCATCACCAGAGACTCCGTCTCCATCCAGGTTAGGGTCTGATGGATCAAATATGTTCGAAAGAGTTCCTGATGGAACAACTCCATTTATTGTTGCACCTGAAAAATTTACATTAGAAACAGGTGTAGTATATGTGTTATCAGCACCGTAGTAAGTGAGCAAGTATCCATTTGATATAACACCTGTACTGTCAACACCTCCATCTCCGGAATATGTAACAATTCTTGCTTCTATTGAAAGTGGATCTTCATCTTCGCAATAGAAACTACTTAAGTTAGTAAGTGTAACTGTTGGATCTGGATAAACATATATCTCATCAAAGAAAATTATACCCTGAGAAAAAATTGGTGCATCACTTTGAGAAATTGTATACAGTCTAATTGTATCGACCTCTTTGGTAGAAGACATACCCAAAGCAGTTGCTATGTCGGTAGCTGTGAATTGCCACTCGCCACTAATATACGATGGTTGCCCGGCAACAATAGCCCCTCCGCGATTTGTACCTCCACTTGAAGTGGGGCCATCATATGTCAACACAGTTCCAGCAATATTACCGCCTGCAGCACTAGCTCTACCAGGAACACCAATAGACGTATCAATATTTCCATTTACAATATAATAAGCTTCAATATTGTAGAAATTTACAGCGGGTGTCTGGCCGCTTACTTCACCTACGTCAAATGTTCCAAGAGCATTATTAATATCCAAAGTTGCAATTCCTTCATTTCTTCCAAATGCCCTATCTGATGTAGGACTGCTAAATACCTCAACAGAAGCATTTACTGTAAAGAGTAAGTCAACCGGAGTAAAAGTAGCCTCTACAAGTGATGCGGAATTTTCCCATGAAAGCTCAATTTGATTTTGACCAGTTGATGCAGCATCAACTAAAAAATCAATAGTGGAAGTGGCACCCACATTGCCCGTGAAATTACTCAACGCATTACCAGTAAATTGTAAAATTTGCCCATTAGGATGCTCCACAGATAAGCCAACTACATCACCACCGTTTTCATTAAAAGTTGTGGTTCCTTCAGTGTTCCCTATCTCATCAAGGAACGCAACTGAATATGTAACAGAAGGACCTTCACCAGCAATGCCATTTTGAGCAGTTTCAGTAATATAGAATGTATATGTACCATTATCGTTTATACCTGTAAAGTCTATTTCTGCTGTGCCATTGAGTAACTCAGCCACGCTAATATCGTATCCGGTAGCATTTGAAACACCTACTTCTTGATGAGCTACCTGTGTTAGGGCTGCATCTCTGTAAACAGTAATCGTACTTCCATTCAATACTGGCTGGATATTAACAGGTGTTCTTGCACTTGGATCTGCAGTGCCATTCGTTCGGAACATTGCCAACGCATCGCCTAGTATGTCATTTGGTTCATGGTCATCGTCAGATGAGAGAGGCAGAGCATTCTCAGTTAGAACTGGAGTTTCGTTATAGTCGAGATCTATAGTTAATGGACCTATAGGGTTTGCAAAATTATTCGAAAAGTCAGAGATGCGATCTTGCCCTACACCCGGATCGGCAAAAGAAACAAGTAAGTCACCCACTGCCAGATCAAAATTACCTGACGTTGTTATTATAACCTCAGTAGCATCTCCTCCAACTGCCTGAGACGTAATAGTGAAAGGATTGCCCGCTTCATCAACAACAGTAAATCCGGTTGTTGTACCTGCGCCATTTATTAGTTGCACATCCTCATCGAAAGATACTGTTAAAGTCGTCGCTGTTGTTTTTGATGCATTTAACATTGTCGGATTAATTGCATCTAATACTATGCTTTGATTTGATGTTGCAACAACATTTCCACCAAAATCTCTGATTTCGCCACTATTATTCGTATAGCTGACAGTCAAATCGCCCAGTGCACCTGAAAAATCAGCTGTAGTCAATAGAACAGTTGAGCCACTTGCAGATTGAACAAATACTTCATAATTATTTGCAGCTCCATCTGTTACTGTAAAATCCAAGAGATTAATACCGTTGGTCTGAACATCCTCGCTAAAATTCATAGTGATCCTATTTGGGTCAACCATTGGATTTGCTGTTGCAGATGTATAAACAGGCGGGGTGACATCACGATCAATTGTTGCAACTTGTCCTGTTACAAGCCCATTTCCACCAAAATCTTCAATTCTACTAGATGTTCTTGAATACGTTATCGTCAAATCACCAACTGCAGCAGAAAAATTATTCACTACAAGTTCGAGCTCATCATCCGTAGGTGTTGCGTCATTCCAATTTGTAACAGTAAAACCGGTTCCTTGACCATCTGTAACTACAAAATCAGTAGCAACTTCAGTGTCTATTTGCACTTCTTCACTGAAAGTGAGTGTTATATCAGTAGTGCTAATCTCTGCCGCCGAGAATAGTGTTGGAATTGTATTATCTAAATTTAATATCGGTCCATTTCCTGCAGTTATATCAGCAAGTTCAATTGCCGCATTTCCATCTTCAGAAATACCATCTGCAGCTCCCGCGCTTGGATCTGAATAGGTGATTTCTACATCGCCCAACGCACCACTCAAATCAACATTAAGCTCCAAAAATTCATCCCCTCCGGTTCCGTCTGTCAAAGTAGCTAAGGCTAAACTTTGAACTGAACCTGTACCTCCCTGATCGGTTAAAGTGAAATAAGGCACAACATTAGCAGCAGTGCCGCTTATCTGAACTGGTATGTTAAATTCAAGAGATATGGTTGTAGGCGAATAAGTTGCATTTACGATGGCAACTACATTTTCCATAGTCCATGACCAATCTGTATCCGCCAAATAACCTGCAAAATCATTTACATCGTCTACTCCTCCGCCACCATTGATATTGACATTGTTGTTTGGATCATCTCTGAAAGTATTCGCTGGGATAATCACATAATACTGAACTCCTGAAGTCAATGAGGAAGGCAATGTTAATTCTACTTCATTTGGATTATCTCCATCCGGATTGATCGTAACATCAGACAATATATCTAGAATTATCTGCTCTGTTATTGGAGACGTATCACCTTCTATGACAATATTACCTCCTCCAGGATTTACTGCTACTTCTTCAGAGAATACCAATCTAAGTCCTTCATTATTTATGGAAGAAATTGTCACACCAACTGCACCATCATCTGGCTCAAGGTCTGCAGTTTTGCTAACTATTATCGGGTCTGTCGTATCGTATACATTAATTGATGTTGATGTACCTGATGTGGTTAATGTAGTTCCTCCTGTCCTACTACCTGCTGGTCCTGGATCAGAAACAGTCAAAGTCATATTTTCATGTTCATTATCAATTTGTATGGTTTTCGAAGCTGTACCTCCAGATAATGTAACAGTTGCGCCATTTAAAACAGTAGCTGATCCGCCCAGCGCACTCGACCCTGTTATATTTAGAATCGATGTTTCATCGGTATCCAGGTTGCCTACGCCATCACGTGCCTCTATGTCAAAGTTGATATTATCTGAGTTTCTCTCATAAGTGGTCGAACCCGGATCTGTTGTAAATACAATACGATCACCAATTACATCAATTGTATTATCTCCTAAATTGGTTGGAGTTTGTATCCCAGTGGGCGTATTATCAGCAATATCAGACTCAGTATTTCCCCCATCATTATCAGTTATTTGGCCAATAGAAAACTGCATTTGTTCTCCATCATTGATATTGGCAGCCTGATCGAATGTCGCTCTTAATCTAAGCTCGAACGTTGTTCCGTCTGCCACTTCAAGAAATGGAAATGGGATAGTGAAGGTAACAGAAGAACCACTTACTGTTTGTTGGGTACTTATTTGATTTCCTAAATTATCAAACAGTGCCAAATTAGTCACATTATCTTCTGCTTCGGCATCCAAATTAACTTGAATAGACGTCACGAATGTGCTCAAATTATCTGTGTCAGTTCCGGCTCCATCTCTCACAAGGAATCTTGCCACCTCCAATGAGCTGCCTGACCCGCTTAATATTGTAGCTTCATTGAACTGGATATAGTTGATATATGTAGGGTGAGTAAATCCCGGATCTATAATTATATCTGAGGTATTATAAATAGCATTTATCATTGCTGTGCCAGTAACTCCTCCTCCAGCATCAAACAAAATTGTATGGATTCCCCCTCCATTTATGATACTCAAACTATTTGAAAAATCATATGTACCATCTGCAGTTGTCGCTTGATCATTACCCCCTGAAGTATCAATATCTCCTGGTCCAACACTGGTAGACGCTGTAACCGTACTAGTAAAATCTGAATCCAAATTCCCATTACTATCTCTCGCCTCAGCTGTTGCAGTAAAATTCTGACCAACAATTACCGGATTATCAATGCTTAAGACTGCTATTGTAGATGCAGTCACATTAATTGTATTATCGTTGGCTCCAGTTGTACTTGTAGCATTTATATTGGCTGGAGACTGTATAGTTGATGAGGCTGTACCTGGCTGAGTCACATCTGTCACATCAAACTCAAATTGTGTATTGTCAGTCACTGTATTCTCAAAGCTTACTCTAAGGGAAAACGTAGCTGAGGTTCCATCCGCCACACTTATATTAGGACTGATGGGAATACTACTCGATGCTCCGGCAGCAACTGACCCAAGTCGAGTCGTTCCATCAAAAACGGCTATACCTCTGAGCATAGCATCATTGCCTGATAGCTCGTCTACATCAATTGAACTTATAATTGTAGGAATACCATCTCCACCAGCATCAGTTATTTGAAAAGTAAGTACTTCTACCGAATTTACAGTGGTCATACTTGCGATGGCGCCCTGAAAGTTTATGTACTCTATTTGCGTGGTTTGTTCACCTGCCACGCGATCTAACAGGGAAGTATTATCAGGATCGGAAGTAGGAATGGTTCCTGATTGCACTAAACTAATTACCGGAACCACAGTATCATCAATTTGGAATTGGTAAGTCCCAGCAACAGATACTTGTAAGTCAGACCAAGTATAAACCCCATTTGAAAGTGGCCTATTTGTCGTTCCTGACAAGCTTGTAACTCCTCCGGGGCTTCCTCCTATCGTACTAATGGTTACGTTAGAATTTTCATCCAAATCTAAGTTGCCATTAGCATCGACAGCCTCAACAGTAATTGTGAAATCAAAGTCCAAATAGATATTGGATGGGAAAGATGTTATTGACAATTGACTGGCCTGTACCTCAGTATCAATATTACCACTAGTTCTTTCCACGGTTGCAGGATCCATTGCACTACCGGAAGGAGATGTTGTAATGTCGGTATCATCAATAACGAATTCAACAAATTTACCATCAAAGACATCCGAAACTGTACCTCCAAAAGTGGTCAATGTCCATAGACTCAAGGTATATGTTTTAATTGCTCCATCTACTACTTCTCCAATCTGAGATGAACCGGTAGGCATTGAACCAAATTCAATACTAGTTGCATTAATCATAGTAGCATCATGTGTGTTTCCATCGCTATCAGTCAAACGAGCGCCGGCAAAGACTTCAGTCCAATCATCAATAGCAACTGAGGTTCCAGCACCTTGTCTTATATTAATTTGGGTTACCAAGGTAGGTGCTGCATCAGAAGTTCCAGAATCGGAAATTCTAAAGTCAAATACGCTGATTCCCGGATCAGCATCATCTGTGGAATTAATGACTATCACGGACTCATCGAGGGGTCCGTCTGCCAACTGGGTATCTGTATCAGGAGTTGTAATATTTATCGCCCCAATTCCATCAATTAATGAACCATCTGTCGCTCGTACGTTATGCGGATTCACAACATTAATCGCTAAGTCATTAACAGTGACAGTACCTGATGATAATGATGGTGTAGTTGTTCCTGAAAGTGTACCTCCTCCAAATTCGGCACTAAGTGTTAAAGAAGATGAGTAATCCACATCTTGAACAAGATTATTATCAACCGACTGGATAGTGGCTGAAAATGCCTCATTGACAAAACTTTGAGGTTCTATGGCACTGAAAGTTAATCGAGTAGCAATTACTTCGATTTGGTTATCTGTTCCGCTAGTGGATGAAGTCCCGCCTACTGTCCCAGTGGTGAAATTTGAAGATCCTGTTGCCTGCGCGGTAGCGGAAGTAAGAGTAAAAGAAACTTTTGTATTATCAACAACCGAAGTTGTGAAACTCCCTCTTAGTGTAATTGTTTCTGTAGTTCCATCAGGTATATTGAATGACATACCTGTAAAGGTTGCCGTAGATCCGCTAACAGTTATTTCAGCAAGCTCATTATTGAGGTCGTCATACAGAGCCAACTGACGCAGATATGCATCGTTGGTTATTGAAAATTGAAGTCCCGTTATAATTGTTGCAATCTGATCTTGTGTTCCTGCATCGGTAATATCAATGGATGCCAAACTAACCCCTGTAGCACTTGTGAGATTTGTTTGCTGATTGGCAGCATAATCAATATCTGTTGTTTCGCCTCCGGTCACAAGTTGAGCGTCGGTGTCAGTATCTAATGGCCTTACAGTAAATGTTGAACTATTCGCTGATGTGAGAGGACCTGCGACAGTTAGCGTTCTACCAGTTTCAGCAACAGTGTGAATTATGCTACCCGCAGTTGCAATTCCACCGAAAAGTGAAACTCCTACAGGTGTTGGATTCATAGTTCCATCAGAAGTAATATTGGCTCCACCGAAATAATCTAAATCCCTGCTGCCTAAAGCGTCAACAGCTTCAATCTGTACAGCTGGGCTCATGGCCACCCCTACAGTAACATCTGATGCGTCTACTGCAAACGCATAATTTGTAGCAACAACAGTAATGGTTTGGGTGTCAGAATTTGAAAGTGATGCACTGATTGGCGAGATAAATGTTGATGATCCAACAGCAGCTACAGAAGTATTAGCATCGTCATTCACTGTGAAAAATACGTTATCATTATCTGTTACATTTGCCAAATAAGTCACATATACATCAACATCTTCTTGTGTTCCATCTGCTACGGAATAGTTCAGCCCTGTAAAGTTTGCTGTAGATCCAGATACTGCTATCTCTCCTATTTCATTGTCAGTCCCGCGTTCGTATAATGCTATTCTTCTTAGGTTGGCATGACCGGTAATTTCTAATGACAAGTTGTCCAGAATGGTTGGTGAATTATCACCGCTTGCATTATCTCTAATCCTTAATCTACCTATCGCATGACCTTCACCGCCAAGCACAGTGGTAATATCATTTAGTTGGTTGTTTGCATCCGAGTAATCAAATGCTACTCCAAAAGATCCTGCAAAAGTTATATCAGATGTGGCATCTGGAGCTGTAGTATTTGCATTAAGCAATGTTACAGCTGCCATCTGATTACCGGCCTGATCAACCCCAACAATATAAACATCGAATGGTGAATTTGAAGCGAGTCCAGTCGGTGTACCGGTGCGAGTCGCAAATGCTACATCAATGTTAATGGTTCCTGCATCTAAGGCAGCGGAACCGGTATTGTCTTGCCCAGCAATAACCTGTGCTACAGAAGGTGCTGTAGCTCCATCAGCAACCACGACCCAATAAACATCACCGAGTTCGTTTAACTGTGTATTGATGTCAAAACCAGCAATAGTTGAATTGGAAATACTATTGGCACCAAATCCAGGTGCAGTATTATCAACTGTATAGGTTACTTCATTGGGACTAGGCGTTGAGCCTCCGACATCAAGAATATTCCCAGCTGCATCTGAAATGTTTTGTCCTCCGGAAAATCCTAGAGTTACAGATCCATTAAAAGTTGCAAGGTCACCACCACTAACAGTCACTTGATAAGCAAGGTTACTTCCGGTTACATTGGTAACAGTAGCCGTTGTCCCTCCGGAAACTGCAAAATCAGCAGCATCCACATTCGTAACTGAAGTACCAACCACACCACCATCTATAAGATCTGAAAAAGTAACATCCCATATCAAAGCATCAGCGTTCGTAGGTGATGTTGCCGGGGTGTTAAATGCAATTGATGCAATCTCCGGATCAAAATTATCTATAGAGAAATCGTTTAAGGTAGTGCCGATGTTACCACTTCCAGAAACCGTCCAATAGGTTGATTCATTTCTAAGTTTAACCCAATAATCATCAAATGACATTTCGCCACTCCTGTCTGCGGCTGCAGTACTGTATTGCATATAGTCAACATCATCAGTTTGACTCATGACAAACAAATCATCTGCTGTGTTAAGAGTTCCGTCAGGATCCAAGCCTGTTCCAGAGGTAGAATTTACATCATTCGAATCATCGGTTGTCACAATAAAAGTTAAGAAAGCTTCTGGAGAAGCACGGGTACCAACTACTGCCCAAACAGATTCATCAGCATTGTTTAAATTAAATGAACCTGTTCTTGTAAAAGACTGAGTCGCAGAAACAGCTGCAGCAGGACTTGCCACTGCAGCACTTCCATTATCAACTTCTGTAAACAATATTTCAGTTCCAGCTGGGATAGTGCCATCAATCACCCACGTTAAATATCCCTCACCTGTGCCAAAAGCAGAACCATTCCACTCATCATCAATAAATGTGATTGTGATCGGTGTGCCACTTCCATCAAAATCTCTTAGTAAGACAACCATTAATGCATCACCGGAAACATTTTCATCAAATCCTGTAAACGCTAAATCACCAGGACCAAGATCGGCATTGGTGGTGGTATAATTAAGATCTGTAGGATCAACAATACCAGCATAATCTAGGCTTGCCTGATCATCAATTGCAGTACCATCTATCAATACATGGTAATTGGTAGAAATAGAATAATCTGTTCCAGGATTAATAACTAAAGTATCGGAACCTATACCACTTATTTGCCCAACATCAGCGATTACATCAACATCATCATGGCTTCCTACTCCAGTTTCAATTATATCAATTGACCCAGAGCCTAATATAACCCACTCACTAAAAGCTAAGGATAGGTTACCACCAAGAGATGCACTAGGAGCATCGTCAGCTGGCACGGAGCCAATCAGTATTGGAGGTGCCATGTCTGTATATGATTGATTATCATCAGGATTGGAAGTGGTATTTGTACCGTCAGTAAATTGATTGGTTATACCATTTACAATGAAGGTAATTGGATCACCGGCAGCAATCGGATTCCTGACACTGGTTGCTGGATTTACCTGACCAGTAATCCCGGTTATATTCATTGATGCAGTTCCGTCTCCGCTGAATACTGCACCACCAAAAGTTGCAGCACTACCATCTGCAAGCGTTACAAAACCGGTAAATTCATTGGCGCTCAAAGAAGCATCTGCCGCTAAAGTTGGCTCTGACCATGTTAAGACTAATCTATCAATCAAACCATCTGAAGAAACATCATCATAAAAGGCTACATCAATAATTGCAGGTGGAGCATTATCGTTTACAGTTTCTCCATCCGCACCAGTGGCTAAAATTGCATTTCCAGCATCATCCACCCACGCACCAGCTACCATGGAATTAATCTCTGCCAGTCCAGAAGCAGTAGATGCAGTAACCTGATCGCTAATATTTGTTATTTGAACTGTATTGCTGGCTCCGGCAGGGTCTGAAAAAGTACCTCCTGTTACTGCTTGTCCATCAGGTAAAATCAAATTTCCAAAATCTCCAATCACCGGAATTGCACTATTATCGGTATCAATCAAATCGTCAAACACAACATCAATTCGATCAATAAAGCCATCAAAATCAGTGTCAAATAGATTAATATCCGTAATGGTTGGAGCCGTCAGATCCACTAAGGTATTAGCAGATACGACTGAACTATTATTACCAATTGCATCCACTTCATAAAAGTGTACATAGTAAGTTGTTTCAGTCATTGTCAAACCACTTAGGGTAATAGTTTGATCAGAACCTGTCACGGTAACCGCAGAATTACCACTGGAAATCACATTGGTACTTGTCCCTGAATCGTCATTACCTGCTAAAATTTGTCCTGTAGTAGGTGTCCCCGAAGAAGTTGTGACTACATAATGTATGGTTCCAGTTTCATCACTTTGATACGTTATTTCTAATTCATCCGGAGCAGTCTGATCTAATGCCTCATTAATCAAGTTTGGACCTGTAACATCAACGAGTGTATTAGCTGAAGCTACGCTACTTTCATTTCCAATCGCATCAGCTTCATAAAAATGAACGTAATAGGTTGTGGACGTCATTGTCAATCCACTTAGTGTTATTGTTTGATCAGACCCGGTGACAGTGACAGCTGTGTTTCCGCTTGAAATCACATTTGTACTTGTTCCAGAATCATCATTTCCAGCAAAGATCTGAGCAGTTGTCGGTGTTGCTGAAGCTGTTGTAACAACATAGTATAAAGTACCAGTCTCATCACTTTGATAAGTGATTTCTAATTCATCTATATCTGTTTGTGCCAAGGCTTCGTTGATAAGAGTTGGCGATGTTGCATCGACAAGCGTATTGGCTGATACTACACTACTTTCATTGCCTATTGCGTCTTCTTCATAAAAATGAATGTAATAGGTTGTAGACGTCATTGTCAATCCACTTAATGTTATTGTTTGATCTGACCCGGTTACTGTAACAGCAGAATTACCACTGGATATCACATTGGTACTTGTCCCTGAATCATCATTTCCAGCAAAAATCTGAGCTGTTGTTGGGGCTGCCGAAGCAGTGGTGACTACATAATAAATTGTACCTGTTTCATCACTTTGGTAGGTAATTTCCAATTCGTCTGCATCGGTTTGTGCTAAGGCTTCATTGATAAGAGTTGGCGATGTTGCATCAACAAGCGTATTGGTTGATACTACACTACTTTCATTTCCTATTGCGTCTGCTTCATAAAAATGAACGTAATAGGTAGTAGATGTCATCGTCAATCCACTTAATGTTATTGTTTGATCTGACCCGGTTACTGTAACAGCAGAATTACCACTGGATATCACATTGGTACTTGTCCCTGAATCATCATTTCCAGCAAAAATCTGAGCAGTCGTTGGAGCTGCTGAAGCAGTGGTTACCACATAATAAATTGTGCCGGTTTCATCACTTTGATAGGTAATTTCTAATTCGTCCGCATCGGTTTGAGCAAGAGCTTCATTGATTAGTGTCGGTGATGTAACGTCAGCGAGTGTATTTGCAGAAACTACCCCACTCTCATTACCAATGGCATCAGCTTCATAAAAATGGACATAATAGGTAGTAGACGTCATCGTCAATCCATTTAGTGTTATTGTTTGATCAGATCCGGTTACTGTAACAGCAGAATTACCACTGGATATCACATTGGTACTTGTTCCAGAATCATCATTTCCAGCAAATATCTGAGCTGTCGTTGGAGATGCCGATGCAGTGGTTACTACATAATATATAGTACCAGTTTCGTCACTTTGATAGGTTATTTCCAGTTCATCGGTATTAGTTTGAGCCAGAGCTTCATTAGTGAGTGTGGGTGCTGTTGCATCTACAAGGGTATTAGCAGATACAATACTACTTTCATTTCCTATTGCATCAACTTCATAAAAATGAACATAATAAGTGGTTGACGTCACAGTCAATCCACTTAGTGTTATTGTTTGATCAGATCCGGTTACTGTAACAGCAGAATTACCACTGGATATCACATTGGTACTTGTTCCAGAATCATCATTTCCAGCAAATATCTGAGCTGTAGTAGGTGTAGCTGAAGCAGTGGTTACTACATAATAAATTGTACCTGTTTCGTCACTTTGGTAGGTAATTTCCAATTCATCGGTATTGGTTTGAGCCAGAGCTTCATTAGTGAGTGTGGGTGCTGTTGCATCCACAAGGGTATTAGCAGATGATACAACGCTTTCATTTGCAGCCCCATCAACCTCATAAAAATGAACATAATAAGTGGTAGAGGTCATAGTTAAACCACTTAGAGTAATCGTTTGATCTGATCCAGTAATAGTAACCGCAGAGCTACCGCTGGATATAACGTTTGTACTTGTGCCTGAATCATCATTTCCTGCAAAAATTTGTGCGGTAGTCGGAGTCGCTGAAGCTGTGGTAACTACATAATAAATTGTACCTATTTCATCACTTTGATACGTGATTTCTAATTCGTCAAAATCTGTCTGTGCCAATGCCGCATTGGTTAGAGTAGGTGGCGTTGCTTCTATATCAATAGCTGAAGATACAGTTGTTAAATCTCCTGTCCCACCAGCTGCATCGTCTGCTTCAATTGTATAATTGTCCGCGGGAGTTAAAGAAAGACCTGTAAAGTCTGCCAATCCTGAGGCAAGTGATACGGTCGTTGTTCCAGCAAAAGTACCTGTACCAGGAGCTGTTTTAGATAAATCAATATCATCTACCCAGTCTACATCTCTGTTTCCGTTTTCGTCGGTAGCTTCAACCTGAATGCTAAATGTTGTTGGATCTGGCTGTGATGAACTTGGAAAAGATGCATACTGCAATTCTGTAGCTACCACTTGAATTTCATTATTACTACCACCGCTTGATGCTGACCCACCATTACCTCCTGAACCTGAAAATCCAGAAGAGCCTGGGAAGGAGGTGTTATCTAGACCAAAAACTAAATTCTCGCCATCAATATCAGCCAGATTAGTATTTGTATTAAAATAGATATACAGCGCATATTCTCTACCGTCTGGTGCTTCGGAGTTATTATCTAGTTCTCCAAATTCATCAACTCCTGTACCAATTCCAGAAAAAGTTATATTAGTAGCAGTGATATTGGTAGTTGTAATTGACTCGTTTTCCTCGGAGATAAGCTCAGCCTCCGCAATTAGCAAACTCCAATCCACATTGGTATTCCCATTATTAAAAACTATTGATGGAAATTGTTCTTCAGTAGCTGATCCATTTTTCATATTAAAGAAAAATACCGCTACCTCCTCACCATTGGAATCAATAAGGGAAGATATGGTTGCTGATTCAGCATTACACTCCGAATCATAAACATTAATATCTGTACCTGTGGTAGTATAAGTGGGTGATGTACAAGCTGGGGGCTGCGTAGCTTGTCCATTTACAAATACAAAAGATAAAAGGGCAACTATGAAGATGCCCAGTTTCATAATTTCCCTAGCTTTGATTGGTTGGTGATTCCAAAACCTTGTTATTGGTGACATAGTGTTACTTTCCATGGGTAAACGGTTTACTTTCAATTAACTATTAGGTTTGGTGGGTGTCTACGGTCTAAGCCAATTAGTGAATTTCTTAAAAGGTTGATTCAACTCAAAGTTGATCAACATATTTTCGATATAAATTATAAAATCTCAGATGAGACTTATTCTAGATTTTTTTGTACTATTTCAAATTAATTTTCTAGCCTGCCATTATCATCGGTTTTAATTAAGGAAATCAATTGAATTCCTCCTCCAAAATCAATATTGGCAAGGACAACAATCTTACCATCCGGCAGAGTCAGGGCATCAACCGCTGAATCATCTCCATTTTGGGTTCCATAATAATTTTCAGAATTGGCCCTAGGAATACCAGACTGATCTACCTGGAAAAACATCGCTTCACCAGCTCTTGTGATTCGATCTTCTAAGCCTTCAATGGTTATGTCAAACTGTGGATAATTACCTAAAATTATATAGTTATTGGTACTGGTTTTTGCGATTCCTGTTCCATTGGTTTCCAGTCCATATCCAAAAGAACTTGTAAGGGTGTCTCCACTAATGAATAATCCATTATTACTAAGTTGCATGAAGAAAGCATAGCTATCATCTGTTGATAGTGTTGTAGTACCTGTTATTGCATATCCTGTATTCGTCTGAATAGCGTCGGTAACAACTTCATCGAAAATGGTTTCATTGTTTGGATCTGGATTGTCTAACCCGTATGACACACTATTTATCAATTTGCCTTGATTCGTCAACTCACTAAATGTAACATTCAAGCCATTATTACCTCCGTTTTCTCCAAGTGAACTAGGGTCAGATGAATATCCGATTAATACAATATTTCCATTGGATTTCTCAAATCCTCTTACCAATATGTCGTCATTACCCTCTCCAGCTATTCCAATAATTTCTTCAAAGTCGTTATCGCTACCGACTTTCAGTAAATAATAGTCAAAATCAGAGGTCCCCCCACCTCTATCTATTTCTATCGAACCGAATATCAGAAATCCTTCATCTTGAGTCTCAATGACATCACTACCTAAAAGATCTAATCCATCTCTAATATCACCTGATGCACTAATAAAAAGCGTTGAGTCTAATAAATTGTTAAAATCATTATCAAAAAGAGAAATTGTAGCTACCTGAACATCCAAAATATCAATTGCGCTATTATTTAACGATGTAGTTCCAATAACTAAGAACCCGTCCTCAAGCACCTGCACCTGCCCTGCGTTATCACTTCCTGCCAATACGTCATCTAATTGCCCGTTACCATCTGCATCAAATCTTAATGGAATGTCTAATGAAAAAACTGTTGAGTCAATCAAGGCACCATCCTGACTTACTCTCAACAAAGTATAGTCATTTGTTCCATCATCGCCAGAGACATTTGCTAAAATTACAAATCCACTGGAATCGTATAAAAATTCAATGTCTTTCGCTTCATATCCAGCTAAATCTCCATAATATTTAATAAAAGACTCTTCTGGAGTAGGTGCATTATCATCTTCAATTTGACATGCATACACCACCGATGCGGCTAATAATATCAACAATAGTTTTTTCATATTTAACGATATTCCTTGCGTTTACGAGGGATATAAAAAGATCTTGTGTACCCGACGGAAAATGTGATGGTATTAATTGTTAGATCATCTTCGACATGGCCAATTCCAAATCTAACATCATCATTATTCCATCGGTTTTCCGGGTCGATATAGTTGAAAAGGGAATTGTCATATCGCAATTCGACAGTAAAGAAATCAACAAGAGCTCTTCCTATTCTATACTTGAAGCCCAAACCTCCAAATATTGAAACATTAGATTTTGCTACCTGGTCAAAATCTGTTAAACTATTGTTAGCATCTGTCAAAGTAAAGGCTGTTCCTCCAGTTCTACTTGTATCTATATATTTTGCATCTAGTGTTAGATCATATGATCCGCCTAGAAATACATAGGGTATGAATTTCTTTCTTTGACCTTCGTCATCAAGATCATCATAACCATAATTGTACCTTACCAACAATGGGATTCTGAGCATGGTGCTCCTATTTTTAGCAAGATATGTTAGATTCTCAGGTATCATTTGCCCATCAATTTCGTAGGTTGCAAATCTCATCTGGGCGCCTAGTCCAACCTCTATACCTTTAGAAATGTGCCGTTCAGCTAAGAGCTCAAAAGATTGTCCAATTCCTAATCCTCCACTTCCGTTTTCATTGTAAAACTTACTACCATTCTGAAAGGTATTAAAGTTCTGAATTTGCGAAACGAAGGTTTTGTTAAAACCGAATTTGAATGCCAATCTTATAATTGGTTCCGTTCTAAACTTTGAATAAAGAAAATGCAATTCAGCTGGATCTTCAGGGGAAAGCTGATGTTCCTTATCTGCAATTAAGAGATCAATAAGTTTTTCTTCCGCTCTTTCTTCATTATCAGAAAACACATATGCTTTGGTTAATAGCTTGTGAGCTCGTATTTCTTCTTCTTTCGTAAAGTTTCCATTTTTCAGGCATTCAAAAAATTGAGAATTTTGTTGCTCATCAAGTATATAAATAAGTCTCCCTTGCTCAAAAGCCTGTTCTGCCTGAGCCAATGCTTGGGCACACCGATTAGATTGGGCTAATGAAACTAGTGAAAGACTGCAAAGTGTAATAAGTAGTAAAAGTTTCTTCATATAAATCGTATCGATTATGGTCGTTTACCCAACCCTTCACAAGTTATTTCATAATCAATTTCACCAACATATTGTCTCCATTCATTATCTGACATGTTGCCTATAGTAATATGAGAACATATTTCATTTGCCATTGCATGCGCTGTAATAGGATATCTGCGAATGTTACCATCTCCAGCAGCTGTAACAAAGTAGTTTCCATCTGGGCTAAAGTCAGCATCATTTACCCAACCTTGATCTACCCGCCCTTTATAATCTTCAAGAACAATCGGTAAATCAAACATATTTTCCATATCCCACACTCTAACTTGCTTATTTCTACTAGTACCGACTATCAATCGGTCATTAGGTGAAAATTCAATGTCGGTAATTGGCGCTCTGAACCCAGACAAAGTCGGCTGCTTCTGCTCTTCTTTTTCAAGATCCCAAACTACAAGTTTTCCAACCTCATTACCATAGGCTAATAATTTTCCATTGTTACTAAACCTCACTGCTTTTACAGCTGCATTAGTTATTTGCTCAGAGGCTGTTTCTTCTTCGGAATCTTCGTCTGACTTAGTTTCATCCTTTGTTAGAAAAGTTGAATATCCAGCGCTGAAATCAGTAAGATCCCATAAGTAAACATTGCCATCGTCAGCTCCACCAGCTAGCAATTTAGCATCAGGAGAAATGGCTATTTCATGTAGCCTTGAAGGGGCCTTAAATAACTCAGTGGTTGTTTTATAATCGCTTCTTAAAACACGATTATCTTTCCCGACAGATATAAATCCTGAATTGTCAGGAAGGAATATTAAGTCAAACACTGTTCCTCCTTCATGTCCTGTAATTTTTACTGGTTCCTGACCAATGTTTTGCACATCAAACAAAAGAATATTGTTTTGATCAGTACCTAATGCTAGATATTTTTCATCCGGGCTAACGTTAACTACCCTAGCAATATCTTCGTTTTGAAAAATGACTTCATAATCACGAGTCTCCACATTCCATTTAACCACTTCGCCATTAGCGTTTGCAGAATATAAGTAGTTGCCATCTTTGGAATAAACAACCGATCGAACTGCAACAATGGTATTGGCTGCCTCACTAGATACGGGCTTATGATAATAGTTCAATGCAGAGTCTCCCTTTGCTTGATTACCATATTCAATCTCATATAAACCCTGCAGTGCATTGTAAACACCGGCATATATATCGCCGTTGTAATCTTTGCCTTCATCTTTATACTTTTCATTGAATAGATAAGCTTGACGGGCAACCAATGCTTTAAGCTCTGCTAAGTCCTTATCTTCTGAAAGGATATTCTTAGCTTTAATCGCCATAGATTGTGCAATAGCTTGATATCTTAATCGTTCCGCATTCTGACGTGCAAGCTCAGCCTCAGCTGCTTGTTTATCAGCTCTCTCAGCTTCCAAACGCGCTTGTTCAGCACTAGCCTGTGCCTGACTATTCGCTTCATCAGCTTCGGCTTTAGCAGCTAGAGCCTCTCTCTGGCGTTGTTCGGCCAATGCCAAGTTTTGTTTTGCCTCTTCTGTAGCTTGTTCAGCTTGTTGACGTCTCTGCTCTGCTACATCTTGAGCTTGAATTGCTTCAGTTGCACGCTGTTGAGCTAAATCTGCGAGTTCGTCAGCTCTTTCTTTTTCCGCAAGTGCCTCATTTCTAGCTATTTCAGCCGCAGCTTTTTCTTTCTCCGCTTCATCTGCCTTAATGAATGAGTAAATCAAGAAACTTAACGAGACTAAAACCGCAATAGCCAAAACAACGGCGGTCGTCCTCATTCTCTTAACTTGACGTTTTTGGAGAATCTCCTTGTTCCTCTGTTCTGTCAAATATGCCTTTTCAGATGTCTCGAGGAACACCATTGTACGTTCGAATGCAGGATTATATCTCTGACCCCAAACGAGTGTTGGACGATTTTCCTCTCTCCAGTTTAGAGCCAATTGCAAATCAGGCATCTGCCATAAACCTGCCTTACCTTCCTGATATCTTTCAGCAGCTTCTGAAAGTTTCAGATACATTTCTGCCGCCTTAGACTCTTCATCAAGCCACCTTTTCAGCCTGACCCAAATACGCATCAAGCTTTCATGTGAAATATCAACAACTGTTTCAGATTCAAGTCTTACACCAAATGGAGGCATCAAGAGTGATCTACCGGGCTCTCTAAATCTTTCTACAACTCTGGCTACTTCGTCTTCATTGACACCTGCAATTGCTGCAATTGTGGCGAGTTTAGTTGGTCTTCTAATTCCTTGATTTTCAGATCCTCGCTCGGTAAGCGCTTTAAACATCACCTCGCAAATCTCCTTTTCACGCTTGCTTAAGGAATCAAAAGCTTCATTGGCATGCATGGAAAGAGCTTCCCTAAGTGTACCAATGGAGTTGTAATGTCTTAAATCAATTGGTTCTCCAATCTTTCTGTTTTCTGTCCAGTAGGACCAGGTACGCATCAGTGCGTGCTGTAAAATTGGTAGCTGATCAGGATTGTCTCCTACATCATTTAGTAGCTGTTGAGTAAGCCTCGGTGCAATCTTACCTCCCCCTACGGCCACAGGACCTTCGATAGCAGTTCTCTTCTGATCCCTTGTCATTTGAGGGATCAAATAGTGCGAATCGTTAATCATTTGAGTTAGGTCCGGAAACTGAGCACATTCACCAATAAAGTCAGAACGCATTGTAAGTGCTATATAAACTGGCTCATCATATTGATGGATAGCCTCTAACAAAAGATTAACGAACGCTGACGATTCATCCAAATCCGAAGTGGCGGACTCTAATTTTCTATATCTAAAAAGTTCTTCAAATTGATCGACTAGAATGAGGACATTTTGAAAATCATCAGTCTTCAATTGACGAACAACTTCCACAAGCCCTAGCGAACTACTTCTTAAAACAGTGCTAATTATGGTTTTACGAATGAGCTTGTCTTCATCTCCTAAGTTTGAAAATTCTTTATCACGAATTAGTAACGCTTCAGCAAGATTATCGATTGGGCCACCGCCGGGACGTGTCACAACGATTCGCCAGTTGGAGCCAGCTTCTGTCATGAAACCACCATATAGGGTAGGAATCAAACCGCAGAACATCAGCGAGGATTTACCACTACCTGAAGCTCCAAGAATAGCGACAAATTTATTTTCAGATAGCTTCACAAGTACTTCATCACTTTGGCCTTCACGCCCAAAGAAGAGGTGACTTTCTTCAATACCAAATGGCCTTAGCCCTGGGAATGGATTGATTAGTTGGGTAATGTCTACGATATCTTGGGTCTCTTGACCATGAATATCAATTTCTTTTTCGCTCATCAGCTTTCTATTTTAGTTAGAAAAGGTTTTAAGTGATCAGGTGTAAATGTTCCTCCATTGTTACCTAAAACCATAGCATTGTTTTTCTTGTAATGCTCCATGTCCACATCCTTCTGTCCCTTGAAGTAAACCGCTTTTGCCGTTAGAGGCTTTTCACGGCCAAAACCAGGAGCTTTTAAAAGATCCTGAAGTTTAGTCTTTATCCAATCTTCGGTAGCTTGACCGAAGTATATAATTGATGCATCGCATCTTCGAAGATTTTCTTGATGAATGTATCTCAAATCAACCAAATCACCTTCATAACTTGGGGATACTACATTGAAACCTTGTTTTTTAAGATAGGCCTGTATGTCATCTATTTCACTTACATCTCTTTTATCAGCAATGAGATAAATCATTTTTGATTTATCATCCTTCTTACTTGTGTCTAGACCCTTAATATTTCTTCGTGTATTGAACCTTCCACCAGTTACAAGCTCTTCTCTAATAATGGCCTTAAGTTCTTGCAATGATATTTGAAGTACTTCTGCTTCCTCTAGGGCCGCAGCATCACTTTTGAGATCTTCGATGAATATTTTTTGTCGTTCTGTTACATTTTTGAGATCGGGCGAAACCCAAATCAATCGACTAAAAAGTTCTCTCTCACCTTCTTTTGCCTTCTTATTCTTTTCCACCATTTGGTAGGTATGATCAGACGCAATTCTATTTTGCATGTCTACAACAGACAATTCTGATCCTCGTGGTTTATATCCGTAATCTTCACCAACTAAATGAATTGATAACCGGCACCTGTCAAGATCATCTCTTACCATTCTATCCAACGCCTTCGCTTCTTTTGGCAAACTATGATCTGGTAATACCTTATAGCCATGTCGAATTAATTCTCTTTTGATGATATCTCTTTGTATTACCATATCCACACCGGTACTTGCAAGATATACGGTTTTTTCTCTTGGAATTGTTTCGTAAGTACCGCTCCCTTCCTCTATTTCTTTCGCATGAAGGACATGATTAATATCGTAAGCCATGTCAACCAACTTCATCCAATAACTTCTTTCTGCATCATTGCCGAAAAAGCGTGTAAATTCCTGAGGGTCACCGGTTAACGGGTCTACGAGATAAAAGTCGTATGTGAGCAAGTCTTCGAGCTCATCTAAATATTCGTCCGGGTCGAATGGTCTTTTTAGCACCTTAAAAATTCTTGCAATGCCGTCGGCAATAAGACCTCCTTTAGCTTTTAATTTTTTACTGTGAGCATTCAATGCTTTGATCAGCACCTTATTTTTCACCAGATTCGGGGTCAAAACCGCGAGGATTACGTTGTAGTCATCCAGTTCTGCAGCAGAGAAACTTGAGTCCGGAATAAGTTTGATCTCTGGATTTTCGCGAGTTATCTGGTACATCAAAGTGGAAAGGAACTTGTGAAAGTTAGATACCCATCCTTTGACACCTCCTTCTATCATCGCATCGTCTGCTTCAGAATAGATTAATGCTATGGTGCGATTGCTGCTCATTGGTGCGATTAGGCGTTATTGAAAAGTGAATTAACTTAAAAATTTAAAATCATCAAAGGACGTTCATCGAAATGTCATCCAAATAGGACGTCAACAATCTCTTGTTCATCCTGATCAATTACTCCATTTAAAATATCCATCCAACAATCTAAAATTTCTATGTGCTTGGACATTAAATTGAGTAATTCTTCTTTTCTCATCATCAATAATGTACATTCTGTTCGTGCTAAGGCTGTAAAAGTAAATGTATCAGACTCTGTGATATTCTTCTCACCGAAAACGCCTCCCTTCTCTCTTTCGGCAACTTTATGATCTCCTTCATAGATATCAATTGCTCCTTCAAGTACAATGTACATCGGCTCCATTCCACTGTCTCCCTCTCTAATGATAGTTGAACCTAGCTTAATTCTTATCTCCTCAAGGCTCTCAGCTATATAGGTAATAAGTTCTCCAGGAATCCTCTTGAACATATCATTCTTTTTCAACTCAATCACGCGTTCAATTAAAAGTAGCTTTTGATGATATTCTTCATCCTCACTTCTAAAGACTGGAGGTAGAATAGCTTTATCCAATTCTTTTTTGGTTGCTGGCCTCAACCGTTTTGTGTGTTCGTGATATGCTTCCTTATTAATATTATACATTACAAATGCTGCAGTCTGTAATAAGAGTGGATCTGGATTAAACAAATTGGCAATTAGGTCTGCAGTGACATGATTACTCAACTGACTAAACCTATACATGGCCAATGATTTGGTGTACCTATTAATTCTATTATAATCCCTATTAATAATCTGTAGAAGCAAATCTTCATATGAGTCGAAATCTTCTGGTGGATAGTGATTTTGCAGCTTAGCAAGTCTTTCTGGTACTTTTAGCTCATCCATAACAGGAATAAGCTTAGGCTTTAACTCTTCCTCCACAAAAATATCCATCATCTCAACTGCAAATGTGATGCTTTCAGAAGTTCCATTTTGGATGTTTTCTTTGGCCAGCATTACACTCTGAGGATCATATATCATACCTAAAAGCATGAATATGTTGTCATAATTCTTGACATCTTCCTCAATCATTGCTTCTTTGATGAGGCTATCGACTGGATTGTCGTCAGGTATTTCCTGAGTGGATTTTATATTCCAGGCAATATCTCCAATCTCACCCTCCACTGCAATTTTAATTCTGGCAGCCTGAAAATCTCGTGCTACGAAACCGATGTAGCTTAAAGATAGAAGTAACTGAGAAACAATTTTTCTATCTGGAAAATCTATCTTTTTCCATAGTAATTCTGTCGCTCCTCTTCCTCCGATTCGTCCCAATACTTGAATAATCCTAATCATTGTAGGATGGTATTGACCTGTTTTATAAAATGCAGTATCTACTGTATGAAAAGCTGCCTCACCAGAAGCCTTAAGTGCTGACATTGCTACATTTCCATATGTTGACAGGTGAAGGTTCTCGATCAATATTGGCCATAGCTCAGGCCTTCTTACCTTGCCAGCGGTAATCATGGCCGCTGAGCGCACATTCGGGTTTATGTCTCTTAGTAACTCAACTATATATGCAATGTGACGATCCTCAGTAACTTTCGCCAACAGTTTCGCAGCCTTTTCCCTGTCATCTGCTTCAGTAGATCTGACTAATTCTTTTATAGCTACATCAGTTAAGTTGAAAGATGCGGCTTCCTCTAATTTTGCAAAACACTCTTGGGCTACTTTTAATACCTTTTCATTTCCCTCTGTCTTTATGTCTTTTTCGACAATCTCGATTGCTTCCCAACAGAGTCTTTCTCCGAGCTTGTTGTATGCAAAACTTCTCAAGGCAGGGGACCTATGATTAAGCAGATCAAGTAAGGCAAATTCGAACTCAATAGGCTCTAACTTCTCAAACAGTTTAAGCGCATTTAAAACTTTCTCTACATCTTTTGAAGAAACTTCTTCTTTGAGAATGTTTAGTGTGTTTTTATCGTTTCGTTTGCCCTCTCCCTCTAAACTGGCTTTTTGTTTTTCCAATGTCTTCTTAAGAGTTTTCTTATACTCCTCAAATAATTTACCTGAGAGATATATTACGCCACCAGCAAGGGCTAGAATAAAGTACGAATAATGAATGAGTTTGAAGAAAACCAAAAGTCCAAGCGCCATTTGAGCTGCACCTGCTATAAAAACTGCAATTTCACTAACTACACCTTCAATTCGTGTTTGAATATCGAATCTTATTTTAATATCAAGCGGTAAGAAAAACAATTTGAATGCAGGGCTTTCCAAAGCGTCTTTAAGGGCAGCTGTGAAGAGTTTACCAACAGCAGTTAAAACGAAGAACATGATAAATTCATTCGATTTAGTTTCATAGCCGAAAATATGGCCGACAATGATCGCTCCTAAGGTGAAAAGAATAAGAATTAGAGGCATTGTCATTAAAGCCACCTTCAATCCAAATTTTCCAATAATAATGTCATTAATAAAACTCTGAATGAGGAATGAAACTACAATTACAGTTCCTGAGAAAAATGAGAGAAAATTAGCCAAATCTTTTTCATCTGGGTACATAGTTTCTGTTGCACTCAAAAATGTATAGTCAACGAATACAGCAGCCCCCATAGAAAAGATCAAGAAAATAGAAAGAAGCCTTAGGTAATTATCTTTCATCAAACTAAAGAAATTGACTTTCTCAATCTCTTCACCCTCCATTACCTTGGTAGCTTTATTGAGGTTGTAATTCAATACTAATAATAGAGTAAATACAAATACTCCCATTGCTGCAATTCCAGAAACGAAAAGCAAATCGTAGGTCGCATTGATGATGGTAGCTGTTAATAGCGGAATGCTAAAAAAGGCAATCATAGTTGCCATTAATTGTCCTGTATCTATTCCTCCTATTATTCGCTTACTTGCTCTTAGATCGAAAACCCTACCAAAAACACCCCAAAATCCTAGAAGAGTAATTGAAGTAACTGGTCCGATCATAACAAAAAGGACGAAGGGCAGCAATTGAAATTGTCCTGAAACGTTGGCATCATAACCGATAAACTCAAATGCAAGCCTGATCCCACCGATGAAAAGCAGTATTAAAAATGTGGTTGATAAAACAAGCGTTGAAAAATTGATTTTACGCTGCAGATAAACAAAGAGTGCTGTTGTAACAATACCCGCTGCACCTGCAGAGAAAAATGCATCTGCTAAAAATTCATCGCCAAGTACACTAAGGAAAAGCGTTTCAGCTCCGATTTGATAGGTCGCAAGGAGAATACCCATGAAAAAACCCTTTCCAAGCAAGAGCAACATTTGCTTCTCTTCTCCCTGCTCTCCTCCTAAGAATTTTAAGAATGCTTTTACCACAGTGAGTAGATTTTACAGGCTAGAATGTTAAGTTAGAGATTTACTGGTAATTGTAGGAATAAATCAATAAAAGACCTTGTTTTAATACTATTTAACTTGAAATAATTATATTATTTCTTACTTTTCTTACTTTCCTTACTGGTGCTTTTTCCTTTCCTCTTTAACTCACTATTATAACCAAATAGATAGGCTATACCTACAGTTCCTATATTATGGTAGTATTCCATATTTTCTCTGTAGAAATCCAAATCTCCTGATGAACCTCTAATTAGGTTTGTATCTTTATTAGAGTTAGTTGCCATATTACTATGTACCCAAGTATATCTAAAGTCTAACATTAGCCGGCCTCCTGAGGCTAGATCAAAATAAATACCGCCACCCAAAGTCAGTCCAAACTGTAGTCTATTGGGTTTACTCACAAAGGCAGTTGTAAAATCATCCGGTGAGGCGTTGTCTGAATTAAATTTGAGCTTGTACTCCACTGGTAGAGGATTTCCGTCATCATCAGCTACTGGAGGAAATTCTTCGAAAGCTTCCAAGTCATGTACACCTTTACCCCCTACCCAATAGCTCAATCGTGGCCCACCATTTACGAAGTAGTGAAAAGGAACTTTTCCGAGGGTAACTCTCAACATTATGGGAGCTGAAATGAAATGATTTGTCATATTAGCATAAACAGCTTCTCCATCTGACCCTTTATCCCGAAGGGTTTTGCCGATCCTTTCATAAACCAGCTCACCATAAACTGAATACATATCGGTAGCTGAATAGCTGAGAGCTACGCCAAATTGCATATTAATGTTAGGATCAACATTAAATGAATCTCGCTCATAAGTTTTATCCTGATAAACATGATCTATATAGCTGACACCTACCTTAGGTCCAAACCAATATTGACCAAAAGAAATGGATGAAAATAAAGTAATAATAAGAATTGATAGTAATGACTTCATAGATGAGACGACTCATTAGTAACGTAATAATACATAATCAATGGCATTACATCTATTTTAACGACCTATTTTGTTTGACTATTCGATGATTTAATCTCAGGTACAGATCAGTAAACATTCAGATATTTGTTACGGGTAGTGCAAAATGCAATAAATTCCGTAATTTAGGGTTTAGATCAAAGAATCCATCATTACTTGAAACGATTAACTCTCTCCAGGATGGTTTGTAAAAACAGGATAATTAAATCGTCCTTAATCGGTTTTTTTATTCTCACTCTTTTCTCCGTTAAAGCTCAGCAGCCACAGGTATATAATCAATTCTTCATGAACCCTTATATGTATAACCCCGCATATGCGGGTGTAGAAGGGCATGCAGCTATTTTCGTAATGTACAGGGATCAATGGACCAATGTTGAAGGTGCACCACAAATCTCACATGCCAGTTTTCATGTACCTCTACAAGGCGGAATTGCAATTGGCGGAGCTGCCTTCAATGTTACACAAGGCTTACTCTCTACTTCGGCAATCAAAGGATCTGCTTCCTATCTTATAAATATCGATCGAACTCATTTTCTAAGATTCGGAATGTCATTGGGAGCCGGCATAAATTCAGTTAACATTACAGAGTTTGATTCTCCTGGGGATCCGGCATTTGAAAATTTCCTTGACCAATCGACATTCTTTATTGGTGATGTAGGTGTGGCATATCATTTTGGTCATTTTAATGTTGGTGTTTCTTTACCTAATCTTTTTAGTTACAATCCGATTACCCAATCAGAGGTTGCTGACATTGAATTCTCACCTACAGATAACGCTATTTTTAAAATGAATTATCGGGGGCACGTAAATGATGATTTTGCTTTCGAGCCACACCTTATATATAGATTCAGCACGGTTGTTCCTCATCAATACGAAGGAGTTTTAATTGCTCACTTATATCATATAGTATGGGTCGGTGCCTCCTACCGACAAGATGCTAACATTATAGGGCTTGCAGGTGCAAAGATCAAGGAAAAGTTTGCCGTTGGCTTTGCTTATGAATTAGGGAATTCAAATCTATCAACTGAACTTGGACCAACTCTGGAAGTGAATCTCGGGTATCACCTTGGCACCAAGAAGGATCATGCTGAGCATGTTTCCTCATTTATAAAAAGTCATAGACTTTCTGCAGAAGAAAGGGCCAGAAAAGCTGAACTTGAACGGCAAAAACAATTAGCAGCCTTACAGCAAAGCAGACCTGATCAACCAGATGAAGATGCGTTATCAATTGCTTCCCCTACCGTACTTGATGATCCTGAACCACAAGCGGATGTTCCTACAGAGCAAGCGGATGATTGGGATCATCAGGAAGAGCATGGTGAGCTTACAAGGGTTAATGAATTTGGAGAGGAAGAGACCGGGATTCGCCTGGAGAAACCTGATACAGATGGTGGAAAAAATGTTGTGATTAGCTGGGTTCCTAAGGCAGAAGCAACAGGACTTACTGTCGCTGAAGATGGTCATCTGGAGAGAACTTTGCCTGATGGATCTAAGGAAGTTGGGATTAAATACGAAAAGACTAATCCTGACGGGACAGTGGAGCATATTGTTAAATGGGACAAGGCAATCAATGCCGCTCAAGCTACCGCCATTGTTACCAATCCTGATCTGACTGAAGAGCACCACGATGAGGTAGCTAAAGGAGATCCTGAGCTAACTCAAGATTTTAGAACTCACGATGAATTAGGATCTTCAGATGATCATATGGTGACTAAGAGAGGTAATCATTTATTAGAACTTCCAGCTGGTAATTATGTGATTGCGGGAGCATTTGAAGTCTTCGAGCATGCAGAGGACTATAGTGATGAGCTATTCCAAATGGGATTTCATGATACCATTGTTGGTTTCAATAGCGGTAGAGGTTATTATTATGTCGTTGTATATGAATCCGGAAGCCTAAATCAAACGAGATCAAAACGTGATGAATTCAGAAAAATCCCTAAGCTTTCAAAAGCGTGGGTACTTCAAGTAACTGAATGATGAGAAAGATATTTACCATATTGTTTTTTATTCCGATTGTGCTATTCGCACAACAACCTTTTGTGAATAATATAAGTCCAACAAATGTTGAGTTTGGCAAGACTGTTACTATCTCTGGATCAAATCTTTCAGGTACTCCCAGAGTTTTTTTTGGAAGCGTAGAAGCTTCCGGTGTGAATGTAATTTCTGATAATCTGATTGAGGCGACAGTTCCTGCAGGTGCAACTCAGGCACCAATTACAGTTTTAAATAACGGCCTCATTACTCAATCAAGTAAACATTTCTTTATAAGCTTTAGTGGCTCTGACATTTCTAACTATGATGCGGAGTATGATGATATTTCTACCACAGAGCAAGCTGCGTCAGATATATGTATGTGTGATTTGAACGGTGACGGTAAAAACGATATTGTTATTGTTCATACCGTATCTTCAAACAACAATACGCAAAACGAGGTTTCAATCTTTTTAAATAATACTACCGGCACTGGTGCGTTTGCCGGGCCAACAGATTTTCAATTAGATCAAACCTTGAACAACAGTATTAATGCGTCAGGCTTCAATTCTGTTTCATGTGGAGACATTGACAATGATGGTGATAATGATCTGGCTTTTTCCTCCAACCTAAGTACTAACGCAAGAGATGTCTATGTGTACAGCAATGATGGTTCAGCTACTTTCTCCGAAGAAGATGATGCCTCACTCTTTCTGCCGGCAACATCCGGTGGAGATCAAAGAATTCCAAGATCCATCCATATTGCTGATATGGATAGAGATGGGAGAGCTGACTTGGTGGTTGGTAACAACACCGACAATACATTTCATATTTTCAAAAACTCTGGAAGTTTTTCCTTCGATAATGCTGTTGAAATCGTAGCTGAAAACGAACCAACAGGCATAATAGATGTAGTTGATTTTAACAATGATGGTTACCTAGATGTAGTCTCACTCACGTTTAGAGTTAGCAATACTGGCATCCATTTTTTTAAAAACACCAGTTCTATAAGTAATTTCAATTTTGAATTGCAAGAAAGCGTAACTAATGGTGGACAAAATTCGGACATTGTAAGCGGCGACCTCAATAATGATGGTCTTGTTGACATTGTGGTTGCTAGCAGGAATACCGGATTGATTTCCGCTTTCGAAAATCAAAGTACAACTAATCAAATTTCTTTCGGCTCTTCAAATAATGTAACAACAACAGGCAGCGCAGCATCAGGAGTAACATTAGCTGATTTGAATGGCGATGGGAATTTGGATATTGCTAGCTCCAATGCCACTGGTGATATCTATGTTTTTGAAAACACTGGATCATTGGCTTTCAACAACGAGCAAGTACTATCCACTAACAGCACTACCCAGTTCATAACCAGTGGCGACCTGAACGGTGATGCTAAACCTGATTTAGCTTACACTCAAAGTGTTCAAACCTCAGAAATTGGAAAATTAGGCATTATCCTTAATCGAAACTGTGTTGTTCCACAACTATCACCTACCCCAAATGATGGCGGTGTATTTTGTTCAAATCCAGAAACTTTTACATTAAGTGCGACAGCATCTCCTGGAGCCACATATGACTGGCTGGTAACGGGGAACACACGTGCAGGAGGAAATAGTTTTAGTACGGGCACAACCAATACTGCCACCTTCGATTTGGCTTCCAATACTACTACAACTATTCAAGTCACTATCAATCAAGACGGAACATGCACGGCTCAAACTGACACAGAAATCTATACAATTGCAGGTTCTGTGACCTCACCTCCTACTATTACATCACTTGGAGGTGTGCAATGTGCTGGTGATAATGTTACACTAAGTACAACAACAACTTTTGAAAATTATTTTTGGACGCTTCCCGATGGTTCTACTCAAACTACAGCAACGGTTCAGTTAAATCCCATCTCTACTTCAGATGCAGGAACCTACACGTTAAGAGTACAAAATTCTGGTAGTTGTTCAAGTAGTGAAGTTTCAATCGATGTTGAAGTAAGCGAACCTCCCCTTCTTGAAATTATCAACAATAATTTAGATAATTTTTGTGCAGGTACGAACGTATCTCTCGAAGTGCCCGATTTTACCGGAGACTTTACCTACGAATGGCAACTTGAAGGTACAGATCTTGGAGCTGGAAACGTTGCGTCTATCTCAACAAATCAAGGTGGAAATTATACAGTAGAGGTGACTGATGTAAATACCTGTCTAACTGAAACAGCTAATTACACAATTAACTCTATTGCACTACCAAATTCAGTTGCAAATGGTCCCACAGAAACATGTACAAATTTTTTAACTTCTTTCACTTCTGCTTCTACCGGTGATGGAGGATTTACTTTACAATATATGTGGGTAATTGAAGATGCGACAAATACGCCAATTGATTCTTTATTTACTCAAGATATAGACTACCAATTCTCTACTTCAGGAAATTACGATATTGTACTATACACAAGCTACGATACTCTTGATGTTTATGCAGGAGGCGGTGGTAATATTTGTAGAAATTCGAATACAATTTCAATAACAGTCACCGACCCACCTACTTCGTTGACATTCAACGAACCCGACGGAATACAGAAGTGTCAGGCAGATGCCATCAGTATTGAGGTCACAGATACTGGTATCAGCTCATATAGTTGGTCTTTAAGAAATGCAGAAGCTTCCAACGATACCATAATCAGCACAAATATTGCCACTACAAGTAGTTTTAATTTAAGTATCCCGATTGGAATAGATTCAGTGTATGCAATAGCTGATGTTATCACTAGTATCGGGTGCCCGGTTAGAGATAGTATTTTAGTTAGAAATTTTCCTTCAGATGTAGATATTGAATTAAGTGATTTTACTACTCCGGATGTCGTCACACTCGCCGAGGAAAATTTCGTGAATTTGAATGCACTAAATCTTGACGCATCAACCATTAGATGGAGGCCCAATGATATAATGAGTGACTCAACCAGTCAAACAGTTACTGTGTTTCCGAATCAACCATCTACAATTGTGACATTATTTGGAGTTGATAACAATGGATGTAATGTTTCCAGTCAGATCGAAATTGTACTTGACAACATACGACCTAAACGCACCTTTTCACCTAACGGTGATGGAATGAATGATTGCTGGGAAATATTGAATACTCTCCCAACCAATATTGCAGATCCTACTAACGATCCAGTCTTTGGATGCAAAATTTATATTTTTGATTCTAAAGGAAGAAACATAAAAGTTGCTGATGCACCTTTCGACAATAATTGTGTTTGGGATGGCAATTCTAATGGATCCCCAGTACCCGAAGGAGTATATTATTTTGTCTTTAAATGTCCTGATGACAATATCAGTAAATCAGGTAGTATTCTTTTAGCACGTTAATCATTTAATCTTTCAATTTCAACCTCTGAAAGTGACTGTTTATCTAAAAATACCCTTTAAATAATTATATTTTTTATTGATATAGTTCTGCTTTTGATTATACGTGTAACTTTACCCTGACCCACTGTACCTTTTGATTTTCAACGGGTTTATCTAGATTGCTAGAGGGTTACATTACGCCTTAAAAGTGTATCTATGTCAGTATCCATTTCAACTAATACCATGAAAAGCTATTGGAAGTCATTTCTCTTTATACTTTTTGCTTTCACAACCACCATCATTTCCGCTCAAGAAACTTGCGATAATGGTGTTGATGATGATGGCGATGGACTCATTGACTGTTATGACGGTGAATGCTCGGATGATGGTGCCTGTGAAGACTTCTTCTTCGGAAACACCGTAATCTGTGCAGACGATATCGATGTAACGACTTTCGCAATCAGGGAGCAATGGGGATCTGCAGATGAGACTGCAACCAGCCACGTCACCCCTGCTATTGGAGACTTAGATGCAAATGGAATTCCTGAGGTAGTAACAATCAACAATTATGGTTCATTGGACCTTTTCGTTTTGAACGGTGCAACTGGTGCAACAATCGCTTCAATCGATATTGGTTTTACACCGGAGAACGCTCCAATTATCGCTCGAGTTGATGGTGATGAAATTGGTGATATAATAGTCTCCCAAAATAAGGGTGATGATCTAGCGATGTATAATGTTGATATCACCACAGGTACCTTGACCCAAATCTGGCGAGAACGAGCATCAGTCAATCAATCAATTGGTCTTCCCGGAGTTGCTGATTTTGATGAGGACGGTGATGTAGAAATTTACTATAGAAATGAAGTAATGGATGCATTGACTGGAACAGTGATTGTTGCTGGAGATGGAAACTGGGAACAAGACTACACACATGGGTCTATTGCGGTGGACGTTTTACCTGATGCAGCATGTGCCGATTGTGCCGGACTCGAACTAGTTTCTGGAAATGAAGTATGGGCAATCAATGAAGCAGCTGGAACAAGAACTTTAGTTGCTGATATGGACGATGTTATTCATTCTGATATTGATCCTAATCTAAATTACTACCCTAAGTACTATCCTAGCTGGGATGATCAATGGTCTACCGTTTCAGCGGCAGACTACAATCTTGATGGTAACATCGATGTGATTATAACTGGTGCGCTGGGAACATCGACTGAAAAGTATAATGGCGAGACTACAATCTTCTTTTGGGATATTGTAAATCAAAATGTGATTACATATCATGACCCAACCAATGATTTTGTAAGGGGTCCTGGTAGAGTCAATATTGGTGATGTTGACGGAGATGGTCAGCTTAATGCCAATTTCGTGATGGATCAAAAGCTTTACTCGCTGGATGAAAATTTTAATGTTCACTGGATCCATCCAATTAAGGAGGGATCTTCTGGATTTACGGGGTGTTCGCTATTTGATTTTGACGGTGATGGAGCCGTTGAGGTCGTTTATAGAAGTGAAGAATCGCTACTCATCGTTGATGGTGTTGGTAATGGAGACAATACTACGAGTGAGCGAAGAGAAATTGCTTGCGTTTCAAGAACTCAAGAGGAATATCCAGTTATTGCCGATGTTGATGGTGATGGAAGTAGTGAAATTTGTGTTTCCTGCTATACCAATAATTCAACTCCCTTCTCCCCGTACAGTAACACTCGGTATTCCCAAATAAGAGTGTATGAGTCAGATGGTGAAGCATGGATGCCGGCAAGAGGTGTGTGGAATCAGCACGGTTATTATAACGTGAATATCAATGATGATTTAACTATTCCAACCGAAGTACAAGACCACTCTGTAGTTTTCTCTGCAGCTGGTACTTGTGAATATTCTGATGGCTCTACCATTCCTTTCGATAACCGTCCGCTTAACACATTTCTGAATCAAGCACCAATCCTTAACGAAGAAGGCTGTGTCGAATTTGCTTCCCCTGATATTGAGTTTGTAGGTATTCTATCCGCTACTGATGCTTTATGTCCAGATGCAGAAATAACCGTTGAATACGAAATTAGAAACCAGGGAGACATTGATATTTCAGGGAGTTTACCAGTTTCTTACTATGCTGGTGATCCTACAACCTCAGCTGGTGTTTTATTAGATACTGAAGTTGCTGCATTGGTGAATTTTGAAGTGGGAGAAACGCTTACAATCACCCAAACGTTCACAGGGATTGGTGGTGATTTTGAGCTTTTTGTGGTAATCAACGACAATGGAGGTACACCACCACTTACAATACCACTTCCTACTGCAGGAATTCCAGAATGTGAAACAGGCAATAATATCTCAAGTACAATTGTTGGGTTTCAATCGTTCGATCTAACGGTTGAAAAAATATTCGATAATCGAAAATGTGTTGATAGCTATGTAGATGAGTTTGGAAATACAATCACCGTACCTGATAACGGACAAGCGAGAGCATATTACTTTGGTCCTACTCCTGGGAATAATGAAACCTTCTGGATTGAAAATTTTGAAGATAGAGCGAATGGCGATAAATCAGACGTCGACGATACTGCATGGTCTTCAGATCCAGGAACTGATGGTCCTAGCTTCTACGGAGTAACAAGTTACAATGGATCAAAAATGTTTAATGGTCGCAATACAGGAACATCATTTGATGAGGGTATAGTTACATGGACTTCAGAAGACATTGACATTTCTGATCATACAGACATCAACGTTACACTTGACATTTTTGAGAATGGTAATCAAGAATCGTCTGGCGAATGGAGAGATTTTGTAAGGGTGACTTATGAATTGCGAGATAATTCAAATGCCGTAACAGAATCCGGTCAATTTATTGGTGGATTTCAGGTTGGAGACTTCACATATGCGCAAGCGTTTTTAGCGAACTTAAATAGTGATGGAGCAGATTCATTGCTAATTATAACAGCTGAAATTCATAATACTTCCAGTTCAGAATATCACTACATTGATAACATTTCAGTTAGTGGTACTGGACCAGATATTATTGCAGAATTTACTGAACCTGATGGTTTCAACTTCTTTTGGTTTGACGCATTAGATGATGACTTCAGTGACACTTTGAGTTCGTCCAGCACATTTGCTCAAATGGCTGATGGAAATTATAATGTTATAGGATATTATGAAAACACATTATGTTATTCAGACACTGTTGCAATTGAAATTCAAAGAGTAACCCCTACTGTTTACGTTTGGGCATATGAAATCAATCCATTGACCCAATGCGATACACCAGATGGTTCAGCAGGAGCCTTCGTTTATACTCAAACTCAGCTTGGAACTTTCCCGGCAAATGACACAGACAATATACCGCTCGATACTCTTCTAGTAGCAGATGGGTATGAATTTAATTGGAGGGATAATGATGACATTACAAATACGTACTTTGCTACAGGTAATGTCATTCAAGATTTGTTAGCTAAAGAATTTGCTGTAGACGTTATCGACTTGCAAACAAGGTGTACTAATACCGCACTCGTAGAAGTCACCACAAATACTGAAGCTGTCAATGATCCTACGGTTACAATTACTCCAATAGCTACTTGTGGAGGAACAGGTGAATTATCTGCAAGTGTTGATGGCAATACAGCTGATTACACATTTGAATGGTTTGACGGAAATGGTGTTAAACCAGCAGTAGACCATACCGGAGCTACTTACACCGTTGCAGATGCTGGATCTTATACGGTAAGAGCCACCTCCAATAGCTCGAGTTGTCCATCAGATCCTGTGACGGTGGTGATGACCGATAATGCTAATGCTCCTACCCCCGTTGCAACTGCAACCGCTGCAAACACAAGTTGTGATGCTGTAGGTAACGGTTCAGTAATTGCAGATGGTGATGGCGCTGGAACAACTGCAGGATACAATTTCACGTGGTTTAGAGGCAATAATACTTTGCCTGCTAATGAGATGCCAGCGGCCTTAGCTGGATCAGCATTTGGGGCTGGGGATCACGAACTTATTAATCTTGTTGGCGGTGCTTATACTGTGATTGTAGAAGATGCCGGAACTTTATGCACAGATACTGTATCTGTGACGGTTCCTACCAATATTGTTGAGCCCACATACAACTTCCTCACACCAATCAATTCGGGCAATGCATTACATGTTTTAGACAAGTCATTCATTAGAATACCTCAATTACTCTCATCAGAATCAGCAGTTACAATTTCCTTTTGGGTTGAGCTTAGCGCTGATAACTATGCAAATAATCACGCCTTCTTTTCTGCTGGAAACAATGCGGAAACGGTAATGGGGCTCTGGGCTGATGAAACAGAGGGGATATCAGCTACTATTACAACCGATGCAGGTGCTGCATCGGCCTTCTCTAATTTTTCTCCAGTCGGCTGGGTCAACGTTGCATTCACTTGGGATGAAGCAACCAATCTTCTGCAATTGATTATTGATGGTGTAAAGGTCAGTGAAGTTTCACATCCTGGACCTCATGGCACTGGATTGGATGATGGCGGTACTGATATGTACTTTGCAAGAGATGGTAACCTTGGTGTCAACAAGTTCGAAGGAAATGTGGATGAATTCAGAATTTACCACAGAGCTATCCCAGAGAATGAAATCCTCGCAGCTGTCTGCGATCCTACTAGCGCAGCTAGCAGTCCGGAAGTATATTATGACTTTAACTCAGAAACTCTAACTGGAGATGGAGATCCTATATTAGATCAAAGTGGAAACGGAAACGATGGCGAGATTCACTTACAAGCTGGATCAACGGTTAATTTTTTAGCAGCAGATTATAATTGTCCACTTGCTGATGTTATAAACAATACAAGTTGTGATCCTGGAAATCCTAATGGAGAAATCGATATGACCAATAAGGTGGATCCTATTGGAGCTAATTATTCATATGAGCTTTATACAGGATATGGCACTTCAGGAACACCAACAGTCAATACTTCAGGAATTTTCTCTAATCTTTCGGATGGATTCTATACAGTTGTCGTTACTGATTTAGACACAAATTGCGATACAGATCCTCTGAATCTTTCAATTGCTTCGGCACCAGATAATCCAATAATAGCGACAACACCCACAGACAATACCTATTGTGTAGATGGCGATGGGACAATTTTTGTGACTAGTCAGAGCGGAACCACAGAACCAACCTCCTATACTTATGAAATTTTTGATGGAGCAAGCTTTACAACCCAAATTGGAACAATCAACATTCCTGATGGAACTGTTGGACATACATTTGATGATCTTGCTGGTGGAACTTACAGAATAAGAGTCACCAACGACGACACCGGATGTACAAGCTTTGTTGATGAGGTTGTAAACTCAACAACAACTACACCGCTTTTTGGAACTCCTAACGTTGTTAACAATACTTCTTGTGGCGCTCCTAATGGGTTCATTTCTGTTAGCATTCAGGGAGGAAATGTTTCAAACTATCTTTTCACATGGTATGATGGAGATGATTCAAGTGATCCAGTCTTAGTGAATGGCGTGCTTGGAGAAAACTCCCTCAATAGTATTGACGGTGACCCTGCTGGCAGACCTTACACAGTTGTTGCTGTAGATGCTGTAACAGGATGTCCAACAGCGGAATTAACCATTGACGTATATGACGATCCATTCACTCCGGATGTTATTATTGTAGAAGAAAATCCAGACACATCATGTGGTGTTGGTAATGGCACACTACGTGCATATGTTACAACTGATCCTGATCTGCCTGCATGTTCGGAATGTGTAACGAATTACACATTTGTTTGGTCATATAATGGTGTTGGCCCTCTAGCTACCAATGATAATTTAGGGAACAATTCAAACGTAACATTTTCCGGAACCAACAATAGTATTATATCTGGATTAAGCGCAGATCTAAATAACTACTCTGTAACAGCGACGCATAACAGTCTATCATGTTCAGTTTCTGAAACTCACATTTTAAGCGAAGATGAAACGGTGCCAACTGTATCACTTGATACAGATCAGGATAATACTTTCTGTACGCCGGCCAATTATGATGGATTTATAACAGTCCAGGTGGATGATGATGGTGCTGTTACAAATTTCACTGGATATACTTTCACATGGTATAATGGTTCAGGTGCTTCTAAAACATTAAATGCTTCTTCAAACAGTCAAACTTTAGGAGGAATAAATGAAGGAAGTTATTCGGTCACAGTACAAACACCAAGTGGTTGTACTTCAGACACGGTTACTTTTAGCATAGTTGACGCTTTACCCACACTCGGTGCAGGTGAATCAGGGCTCACAGGTAACTCTGTCTGCGACCCGGCATTAAACGATCCTGGTAATCCGGATGCAAACGGTGCGGTGACACTAACCCCGACTGGTGGAACAGGTGCTGGCACCTTCGCTTTCGCACTGGAAACTTCTGGCGGTACTGCTATCGCTAATGATGGATCTACCGGTGGATATGCGGATGTTTTATTCAATAATGCCGCAGTTACTTCTACCACTGTTTCCGGACTGCCTAATGGTAACTACGTGATGACCATCACAGATGAAAACTCCGGTTGTTCTATCGATCATCCGTTTGCTATCGGTGATGCTACCGTAGACCCTACTCTCGCTGTAGCTACTATCAATGCGAATACCACTGACAATACTTCATGTGTCGCTGGTAACTTTACTGGTACAGCTACTGTGGCGCTCGCAGACATCACCGGTGCTGGGGCGGCACTCGCAGATTACTCTTTCTTCTGGGCAACTGCAGCTGATCCCGCTACTCAGATAGATGATGACAATGTCCTTGATGATGATATCTCAGGTAATACTGGCGTGGAAGATGGTAACTATGTCCTCATCGTTACTGACCTAATCACTGGTTGTACTTCGGCAACTGCTAATGTTACTATCAACTCGGGACAGCCTACACTCGGTGCAGGTGAATCAGGGCTCACAGGTAACTCTGTCTGCGACCCGGCATTAAACGATCCTGGTAATCCGGATGCAAACGGTGCGGTGACACTAACCCCGACTGGTGGAACAGGCGCTGGCACCTTCGCTTTCGCACTGGAAACTTCTGGCGGTACTGCTATCGCTAATGATGGATCTACCGGTGGATATGCGGATGTTTTATTCAATAATGCCGCAGTTACTTCTACCACTGTTTCCGGACTGCCTAATGGTAACTACGTGATGACCATCACAGATGAAAACTCCGGTTGTTCTATCGATCATCCGTTTGCTATCGGTGATGCTACCGTAGACCCTACTCTCGCTGTAGCTACTATCAATGCGAATACCACTGACAATACTTCATGTGTCGCTGGTAACTTTACTGGTACAGCTACTGTGGCGCTCGCAGACATCACCGGTGCTGGGGCGGCACTCGCAGATTACTCTTTCTTCTGGGCAACTGCAGCTGATCCCGCTACTCAGATAGATGATGACAATGTCCTTGATGATGATATCTCAGGTAATACTGGCGTGGAAGATGGCGACTATGTCCTCATCGTTACTGACCTAATCACTGGTTGTACTTCGGCAACTGCTAATGTTACTATCAACTCGGGACAGCCTACACTCGGTGCAGGTGAATCAGGGCTCACAGGTAACTCTGTCTGCGACCCGGCATTAAACGATCCTGGTAATCCGGATGCAAACGGTGCGGTGACACTAACCCCGACTGGTGGAACAGGCGCTGGCACCTTCGCTTTCGCACTGGAAACTTCTGGCGGTACTGCTATCGCTAATGATGGATCTACCGGTGGATATGCGGATGTTTTATTCAATAATGCCGCAGTTACTTCTACCACTGTTTCCGGACTGCCTAATGGTAACTACGTGATGACCATCACAGATGAAAACTCCGGTTGTTCTATCGATCATCCGTTTGCTATCGGTGATGCTACCGTAGACCCTACTCTCGCTGTAGCTACTATCAATGCGAATACCACTGACAATACTTCATGTGTCGCTGGTAACTTTACTGGTACAGCTACTGTGGCGCTCGCAGACATCACCGGTGCTGGGGCGGCACTCACAGATTACTCTTTCTTCTGGGCAACTGCAGCTGATCCCGCTACTCAGATAGATGATGACAATGTCCTTGATGATGATATCTCAGGTAATACTGGCGTGGAAGATGGCGACTATGTCCTCATCGTTACTGACCTAATCACTGGTTGTACTTCGGCAACTGCTAATGTTACTATCAACTCGGGACAGCCTACACTCGGTGCAGGTGAATCAGGGCTCACAGGTAACTCTGTCTGCGACCCGGCATTAAACGATCCTGGTAACCCGGATGCAAACGGTGCGGTGACACTAACCCCGACTGGTGGAACAGGCGCTGGCACCTTCGCTTTCGCACTGGAAACTTCTGGCGGTACTGCTATCGCTAATGATGGATCTACCGGTGGATATGCGGATGTTTTATTCAATAATGCCGCAGTTACTTCTACCACTGTTTCCGGACTGCCTAATGGTAACTACGTGATGACCATCACAGATGAAAACTCCGGTTGTTCTATCGATCATCCGTTTGCTATCGGTGATGCTACCGTAGACCCTACTCTCGCTGTAGCTACTATCAATGCGAATACCACTGACAATACTTCATGTGTCGCTGGTAACTTTACTGGTACAGCTACTGTGGCGCTCGCAGACATCACCGGTGCTGGGGCGGCACTCGCAGATTACTCTTTCTTCTGGGCAACTGCAGCTGATCCCGCTACTCAGATAGATGATGACAATGTCCTTGATGATGATATCTCAGGTAATACTGGCGTGGAAGATGGTAACTATGTCCTCATCGTTACTGACCTAATCACTGGTTGTACTTCGGCAACTGCTAATGTTACTATCAACTCGGGACAGCCTACACTCGGTGCAGGTGAATCAGGGCTCACAGGTAACTCTGTCTGCGACCCGGCATTAAACGATCCTGGTAATCCGGATGCAAACGGTGCGGTGACACTAACCCCGACTGGTGGAACAGGCGCTGGCACCTTCGCTTTCGCACTGGAAACTTCTGGCGGTACTGCTATCGCTAATGATGGATCTACCGGTGGATATGCGGATGTTTTATTCAATAATGCCGCAGTTACTTCTACCACTGTTTCCGGACTGCCTAATGGTAACTACGTGATGACCATCACAGATGAAAACTCCGGTTGTTCTATCGATCATCCGTTTGCTATCGGTGATGCTACCGTAGACCCTACTCTCGCTGTAGCTACTATCAATGCGAATACCACTGACAATACTTCATGTGTCGCTGGTAACTTTACTGGTACAGCTACTGTGGCGCTCGCAGACATCACCGGTGCTGGGGCGGCACTCGCAGATTACTCTTTCTTCTGGGCAACTGCAGCTGATCCCGCTACTCAGATAGATGATGACAATGTCCTTGATGATGATATCTCAGGTAATACTGGCGTGGAAGATGGTAACTATGTCCTCATCGTTACTGACCTAATCACTGGTTGTACTTCGGCAACTGCTAATGTTACTATCAACTCGGGACAGCCTACACTCGGTGCAGGTGAATCAGGGCTCACAGGTAACTCTGTCTGCGACCCGGCATTAAACGATCCTGGTAACCCGGATGCAAACGGTGCGGTGACACTAACCCCGACTGGTGGAACAGGCGCTGGCACCTTCGCTTTCGCACTGGAAACTTCTGGCGGTACTGCTATCGCTAATGATGGATCTACCGGTGGATATGCGGATGTTTTATTCAATAATGCCGCAGTTACTTCTACCACTGTTTCCGGACTGCCTAATGGTAACTACGTGATGACCATCACAGATGAAAACTCCGGTTGTTCTATCGATCATCCGTTTGCTATCGGTGATGCTACCGTAGACCCTACTCTCGCTGTAGCTACTATCAATGCGAATACCACTGACAATACTTCATGTGTCGCTGGTAACTTTACTGGTACAGCTACTGTGGCGCTCGCAGACATCACCGGTGCTGGGGCGGCACTCACAGATTACTCTTTCTTCTGGGCAACTGCAGCTGATCCCGCTACTCAGATAGATGATGACAATGTCCTTGATGATGATATCTCAGGTAATACTGGCGTCGAAGATGGTAACTATGTCCTCATCGTTACTGACCTAATCACTGGTTGTACTTCGGCAACTGCTAATGTTACTATCAACTCGGGACAGCCTACACTCGGTGCAGGTGAATCAGGGCTCACAGGTAACTCTGTCTGCGACCCGGCATTAAACGATCCTGGTAATCCGGATGCAAACGGTGCGGTGACACTAACCCCGACTGGTGGAACAGGTGCTGGCACCTTCGCTTTCGCACTGGAAACTTCTGGCGGTACTGCTATCGCTAATGATGGATCTACCGGTGGATATGCGGATGTTTTATTCAATAATGCCGCAGTTACTTCTACCACTGTTTCCGGACTGCCTAATGGTAACTACGTGATGACCATCACAGATGAAAACTCCGGTTGTTCTATCGATCATCCGTTTGCTATCGGTGATGCTACCGTAGACCCTACTCTCGCTGTAGCTACTATCAATGCGAATACCACTGACAATACTTCATGTGATCCCAATAATTATACTGGTACAGCTACTGTGGCGCTCGCAGACATCACCGGTGCTGGGGCGGCACTCACAGATTACTCTTTCTTCTGGGCAACTGCAGCTGATCCCGCTACTCAGATAGATGATGACAATGTCCTTGATGATGATATCTCAGGTAATACTGGCGTGGAAGATGGTAACTATGTCCTCATCGTTACTGACCTAATCACTGGTTGTACTTCGGCAACTGCTAATGTTACGATAGGAATTAATCTTCCAACTATAACACCATCTACACAAGTACTTCAGGATAATTTCAGCTGCGATGTTTCTAATCCAATTGGAAGTGCAACATTAACTGTTGCTGAAGGGCCTAATACTAATTATTCATTTGAATGGTTTGTAGGTACAAGTCCTTCAGGCAGTCCATTTGACACTGACGATCAGATTGATAATCAATTACATGGAACTTATACCGTTCGAGTAACGGATAATGCAACACTTTGTACTAATACGGCTCAAGTTGTAATAGGCGAGTTTGTACCAACTCTAACAGTGGGTGCGTCTTCAAGTGTCGATCATTCAGATTGTTATCCTTCTAATGGACAAGTATCTGTGACGCCAAGTTTAAGTTTCAATCCAGCAGGCCCACCTACTGGTGTAAGTTCAAGTTTTACCTATCAATGGTATTTTGGAACTAGTGCCACTGCAGGTAATGAGTTACTTGAAGGGATAGATCCTGGCAACTTGTCTAACCCTACGAATGTCAATACAAATACTGTTACAGGGCTTTCCGCTGGTGATTATACAGTGGTGATCTCAGAAACTCAAACAGGTTGCGTGAGTGCTATTGAAACTGTTACGATAGCGGATGAAGTTTCTCCATATAAACCAACAATAGCATTTACGAAAGATATTATTCCCAGTAGTTGCGATGGTGATAATGGACGTATAACTGCTGAAATCACTGCATTAGGTGTTGGTGCGCCTAGTGCTTCAGGAGGTGGTTTGAATTTTACCTTCGAATGGTATGAGGGTGCTCAAGACTATGCAACCTTAGAAACAACTGGTTCAGCTGCAGCGCTATTAACTGGAGAGTTCTTGGTTGCAAATCCATCACCTGGTAACTCAGTTATTGTTTCCGATAATGGAGATACCAATGTTGGAGGAACAACTACTTTAGATCAAATTGTCTCAGGATTGTATACAGTTGTAATGATAGATCAGGCCACAGGCTGTAGATATTTTGAAACTGTTGACCTTGGTTTCTCAGGACAGCAGGTGACCACTACACTTACAATTGATAATGTGACTCAATGTCCTGATAATGGAGCTGCTCGTGTCGGTCTTGCTGATAATATCATTCTCACAGTGTCACCTCAGAGTGGACAGTTTACTATAGGTGAATCATTCACAGCCGCACCGAGTGGTGCAACTGGAATTATTGGAGCTGACCAGCTTACTGGTGAAGTTCAAGTAACATTAGACGATTTATCTCCAGCACTTGCGGTCGCTGATGTTCTAACAGGGGTTTCATCTACTGAAACCGCTACAATTACAGCTATAAACAATGTAGGTTACGCAACAGGACTCAATGAATTTGATGACATTTCGCAGTATACTGTTTTCTTATATGCAGGAAACGGCGTGCCAGCTGATAGATTTGCACCATATACATTTGAAGGCCGCGTATTCCCATATTCATATAATCCTGCCACAGGTGCTCGATTGGATGGCAATGGTGATCCTTTAGCAAGTGGAGCTGGTCCTACTTTGAATGCCGGAGATGAAGCCGAATTTCCAGATTTACCAGCAGGCGACTATATAGCCATAGCTCAGGAAATAAATAATCCTGCCTTTAATCCAGGTTCTACTTCCAATTGCTGGACAGCAGCTTCTGTAGATGAAGAAATTCTTGATCTGGCATTCATACCAATTATTCAAAGTAGCACCTCTACTAATAATACCAACTGTGATATTACTGCAGGTAATGGAGCCCTCTCATTGACGGTAATTGAAGATCCAGAGGAAAACAATAATCCTCCAGGTGATCAACAACCAAATGGATATCGATTTACATGGATTAGAGATTTAGATGCATTTACAGTACTTACCGAAGATATCCTTACGGAGACTGCAACTTCAAATCCAACTAACCTTAATCCTGGTGATTACACTGTAACGATCCAAAGACTTGGAGGTGCTGGTAATACTCCGAATAATTGTGAAGTATCCACAACCTTAACAGTAGGGCATAATCCTGAACAACATGAAATTACAAATGCAACCGTCTCTCCTAATCAAGATTGTAGTCCATTGGATGGGTCTATAGTTGTAAATGATGCAGATATAACAGACAATGCAGCGGATTATCAATTCACTTGGTACTCTACATATATCGATCCAGGGAACGGTGGAAATGTTTTATTAGCTGATGCTTTCGTAGACGGTGGATTAAACAATGGTGATCAGGGAGCTAATAGCGTATCCGGATTAGTTGCCGGCACATACTATGTCGAAGCACTTCATGTAGCGAAAACATGCGAAACTCCAGTATTTGAAATAGAAGTCGAAGATCAAACCGTCACTCCGACATTCACCGTGGCACAAACAGCTCAGGATATCGTGTGTGACGATGCAACATTCACTCCTACCGGACAAGCTACACTGACCATTACCAATGGATCAGCTGCACCGGCTGATTATACCATCAGCTGGTTTGAAGATGCTGCTGAAACACAGCCACTCGACGGTTCGGGTGTAGTCGCTGCACCGGCTTTCTCTGTTAACAACAGCGTCGTTGACCAACTACCGGCAGGTACTTACTTCGTCAGAATCGAAGACAACACCACCCCGGGAGATGGATGTATCAGCGTACAGCAGTCTGTAACTATCGAGCAGTTCAACACAACGATCTCTGTGGGAGCTACCGTTGGTGTAGACTTCAACATCTCAGCTTCTGATGATTGTGCTCCGGACAATGGCAGCTTCGAAATTCTTGACATCTCCGAAACCAGACCTGGAGGTACTACTGTATCCATCTCTGGTGGTGACTATGCCATCGGGGATTATACCTTCGATTGGTTTGCTAATGATGGTGTCACACCGCTAGCCGATGCCCTCGTCGTTGGATTTAACAACGGGGATGCTGGAGCTAGCCAGGTAGCAGGACTTGCTCCGGACACGTACTACCTACAAATCACTAACGTAGCTGCTGCTAACGGTACAGGTTGTGCACAGGCTGCAGCAGACTTCATCGAGTTTGTGATTGAAGATCAAACTGTCACTCCGACATTCACCGTGGCGCAAACGGCTCAGGATATCGTGTGTGACGATGCTACATTCACTCCTACCGGACAAGCCACACTGACCATTACCAATGGATCAGCTGCGCCGGCTGATTATACCATCAGCTGGTTTGAAGATGCTGCTGAAACACAGCCGCTTGACGGTTCGGGTGTAGTCGCTGCGCCGGCTTTCTCTGTTAACAACAGCGTCGTTGACCAACTACCGGCAGGTACTTACTTCGTCAGAATCGAAGACAACACCACCCCGGGAGATGGATGTATCAGCGTACAGCAGTCTGTAACTATCGAGCAGTTCAACACAACGATCTCTGTGGGAGCTACCGTTGGTGTAGACTTCAACATCTCAGCTTCTGATGATTGTGCTCCGGACAATGGCAGCTTCGAAATTCTTGACATCTCTGAAACCAGACCTGGAGGTACTACTGTATCCATCTCTGGTGGTGACTATGCCATCGGGGATTATACCTTCGATTGGTTTGCTAATGATGGTGTCACACCGCTAGCTGATGCCCTCGTCGTTGGATTTAACAACGGGGATGCTGGGGCTAGCCAGGTAGCAGGACTTGCTCCGGACACGTACTACCTACAAATCACTAACGTAGCTGCTGCTAACGGTACAGGTTGTGCACAGGCTGCAGCAGACTTCATCGAGTTTGTGATCGAAGATCAAACAGTCACTCCGACATTCACCGTGGCACAAACGGCTCAGGATATCGTGTGTGACGATGCAACATTCACTCCTACCGGACAAGCTACACTGACCATTACCAATGGATCAGCTGCACCGGCTGATTATACCATCAGCTGGTTTGAAGATGCTGCTGAAACACAGCCACTCGACGGTTCGGGTGTAGTCGCTGCACCGGCTTTCTCTGTTAACAACAGCGTCGTTGACCAACTACCGGCAGGTACTTACTTCGTCAGAATCGAAGACAACACCACCCCGGGAGATGGATGTATCAGCGTACAGCAGTCTGTAACTATCGAGCAGTTCAACACAACGATCTCTGTGGGAGCTACCGTTGGTGTAGACTTCAACATCTCAGCTTCTGATGATTGTGCTCCGGACAATGGCAGCTTCGAAATTCTTGACATCTCCGAAACCAGACCTGGAGGTACTACTGTATCCATCTCTGGTGGTGACTATGCCATCGGGGATTATACCTTCGATTGGTTTGCTAATGATGGTGTCACACCGCTAGCCGATGCCCTCGTCGTTGGATTTAACAACGGGGATGCTGGAGCTAGCCAGGTAGCAGGACTTGCTCCGGACACGTACTACCTACAAATCACTAACGTAGCTGCTGCTAACGGTACAGGTTGTGCACAGGCTGCAGCAGACTTCATCGAGTTTGTGATTGAAGATCAAACTGTCACTCCGACATTCACCGTGGCGCAAACGGCTCAGGATATCGTGTGTGACGATGCTACATTCACTCCTACCGGACAAGCCACACTGACCATTACCAATGGATCAGCTGCGCCGGCTGATTATACCATCAGCTGGTTTGAAGATGCTGCTGAAACACAGCCGCTTGACGGTTCGGGTGTAGTCGCTGCGCCGGCTTTCTCTGTTAACAACAGCGTCGTTGACCAACTACCGGCAGGTACTTACTTCGTCAGAATCGAAGACAACACCACCCCGGGAGATGGATGTATCAGCGTGCAGCAGTCTGTAACTATCGAGCAGTTCAACACAACGATCTCTGTGGGAGCTACCGTTGGTGTAGACTTCAACATCTCAGCTTCTGATGATTGTGCTCCGGACAATGGCAGCTTCGAAATTCTTGACATCTCTGAAACCAGACCTGGAGGTACTACTGTATCCATCTCTGGTGGTGACTATGCCATCGGGGATTATACCTTCGATTGGTTTGCTAATGATGGTGTCACACCGCTAGCTGATGCCCTCGTCGTTGGATTTAACAACGGGGATGCTGGGGCTAGCCAGGTAGCAGGACTTGCTCCGGACACGTACTACCTACAAATCACTAACGTAGCTGCCGCTAACGGTACAGGTTGTGCACAGGCTGCAGCAGACTTCATCGAGTTTGTGATCGAAGATCAAACAGTCACTCCGACATTCACCGTGGCACAAACGGCTCAGGATATCGTGTGTGACGATGCAACATTCACTCCTACCGGACAAGCTACACTGACCATTACCAATGGATCAGCTGCACCGGCTGATTATACCATCAGCTGGTTTGAAGATGCTGCTGAAACACAGCCACTCGACGGTTCGGGTGTAGTCGCTGCACCGGCTTTCTCTGTTAACAACAGCGTCGTTGACCAACTACCGGCAGGTACTTACTTCGTCAGAATCGAAGACAACACCACCCCGGGAGATGGATGTATCAGCGTACAGCAGTCTGTAACTATCGAGCAGTTCAACACAACGATCTCTGTGGGAGCTACCGTTGGTGTAGACTTCAACATCTCAGCTTCTGATGATTGTGCTCCGGACAATGGCAGCTTCGAAATTCTTGACATCTCTGAAACCAGACCTGGAGGTACTACTGTATCCATCTCTGGTGGTGACTATGCCATCGGGGATTATACCTTCGATTGGTTTGCTAATGATGGTGTCACACCGCTAGCTGATGCCCTCGTCGTTGGATTTAACAACGGGGATGCTGGAGCTAGCCAGGTAGCAGGACTTGCTCCGGACACGTACTACCTACAAATCACTAACGTAGCTGCTGCTAACGGTACAGGTTGTGCACAGGCTGCAGCAGACTTCATCGAGTTTGTGATTGAAGATCAAACTGTCACTCCGACATTCACCGTGGCGCAAACGGCTCAGGATATCGTGTGTGACGATGCTACATTCACTCCTACCGGACAAGCCACACTGACCATTACCAATGGATCAGCTGCGCCGGCTGATTATACCATCAGCTGGTTTGAAGATGCTGCTGAAACACAGCCGCTTGACGGTTCGGGTGTAGTCGCTGCGCCGGCTTTCTCTGTTAACAACAGCGTCGTTGACCAACTACCGGCAGGTACTTACTTCGTCAGAATCGAAGACAACACCACCCCGGGAGATGGATGTATCAGCGTGCAGCAGTCTGTAACTATCGAGCAGTTCAACACAACGATCTCTGTGGGAGCTACCGTTGGTGTAGACTTCAACATCTCAGCTTCTGATGATTGTGCTCCGGACAATGGCAGCTTCGAAATTCTTGACATCTCTGAAACCAGACCTGGAGGTACTACTGTATCCATCTCTGGTGGTGACTATGCCATCGGGGATTATACCTTCGATTGGTTTGCTAATGATGGTGTCACACCGCTAGCTGATGCCCTCGTCGTTGGATTTAACAACGGGGATGCTGGGGCTAGCCAGGTAGCAGGACTTGCTCCGGACACGTACTACCTACAAATCACTAACGTAGCTGCTGCTAACGGTACAGGTTGTGCACAGGCTGCAGCAGACTTCATCGAGTTTGTGATCGAAGATCAAACAGTCACTCCGACATTCACCGTGGCGCAAACGGCTCAGGATATCGTGTGTGACGATGCTACATTCACTCCTACCGGACAAGCCACACTGACCATTACCAATGGATCAGCTGCGCCGGCTGATTATACCATCAGCTGGTTTGAAGATGCTGCTGAAACACAGCCGCTTGACGGTTCGGGTGTAGTCGCTGCGCCGGCTTTCTCTGTTAACAACAGCGTCGTTGACCAACTACCGGCAGGTACTTACTTCGTCAGAATCGAAGACAACACCACCCCGGGAGATGGATGTATCAGCGTACAGCAGTCTGTAACTATCGAGCAGTTCAACACAACGATCTCTGTGGGAGCTACCGTTGGTGTAGACTTCAACATCTCAGCTTCTGATGATTGTGCTCCGGACAATGGCAGCTTCGAAATTCTTGACATCTCTGAAACCAGACCTGGAGGTACTACTGTATCCATCTCTGGTGGTGACTATGCCATCGGGGATTATACCTTCGATTGGTTTGCTAATGATGGTGTCACACCGCTAGCTGATGCCCTCGTCGTTGGATTTAACAACGGGGATGCTGGGGCTAGCCAGGTAGCAGGACTTGCTCCGGACACGTACTACTTACAAATCACTAACGTAGCTGCCGCTAACGGTACAGGTTGTGCACAGGCTGCAGCAGACTTCATCGAGTTTGTGATCGAAGATCAAACGGTAGATCCAATAATTAATCTTACTGGATTAGCTATTGAAGACACTTATTGTGATAACACAGGAAATGTTGGAGATGGCTCTTTATCAATATCTATTACCGATGATGGAGTTGCTGGTACGCCAACAGATTTTACGATTACATGGTATCGCGGAACAATATCTGGTGCTAACGAAATATTCCCTGCTGATGGCGGATCCAGAGGCTCTGCTACCGCCAATGGAACTTTAACTACATTATCTGATCTCGCAACGGGTGACTACACTGTGGTTATCAATAAAGATCTTGGTGATACTCCAGGTACTGGCAACTCGGGTTGTACAACAACAGCGGTATTTAATGTTGGGTCAAACAGTAACATACCTACAATTGATGTTTCTACGATTCAATCAAACACTGAAGTTGATAGTCTTTGTGTTGGAAGTAGTGGTACACTGATAATTAATGATGCTGACATTGATGGCAATCTTGATGACTACCTCATTGAGATAAGACAGGGTTCAGCTGTAGGTGGTCATGTTGGCGCTTCGCCTTATTTGGCAGGTACAGCTTCGCCGACTATCACAATAAATGGGTTATCAGCAGATGACTACTACATTATTGCTACAAATGATGTAACTGGATGTTCTGCTGCTACAGCGGTGATAAATGTTAAAGATTCTGTAAGAAATCCTCAGATTTCGTTAGTCAGCGTTACTCCAAATGAAGACTGTGGTGGTGGTATAATAATTGGAGGACTGGAAGTAATTATAGATAATGTCTATGATGAAAATGATCATTTCAATGTCCAATGGTTTACCGGTTCTGGCGCTGTTGGTGGAAATGAAATCGTTGCAGCTAATAGTGTTGTATTATCAGGAGTGACAGGAGGTCCTTATTCTGTCGAAATAGAAAATACAAATACTGGTTGTATATCTACAAAAGATTTCACCATCCCAACTCAAGATGAAGCCTTGTTTATAACGAATTATGAAATAGATAATGTAAGCTACTGCGTCGATAATGGAAGTTTTGCTGTGAAAGAAATTTCCTTCGGTGGTGTAAACATCGACTCTGCTCAAATGGTAATAGATGGCATTTATGACCTTGAAGTTTACACTACTCCAGGCGACCTGCTTTCTGGTGTAACTGGTACTAATCCAAATGAATTTGTTATTGAAAGCCTGGGCATCGGTTCTTATTATGCGATAATAAGAAAGACAGATTCTCAATGTGAGTCAGATCCTATTTTCTTCGATATCGAAGAAAATATCATTCTGCCAGATGTAATCATCACAGTTGAAGCTGCAGATTCAACGTGTACCGCCTTAGGCACCGCGGCAGGATCTCTTTCAGCAGAAGCTGATGGGAATGATGACACGAATGCTGATTACACTTTCGAATGGTTTAGTGGATCAGGTGTAGGTTCGCCTCTAGGTATTACAACATCGACAATTACAGGACTTAGTTCAGGTACCTACACTGTTAGGGTTACTTACATTCCTAGTGGTTGTACGCAATTAGCTGAACTTGAAGTTCCAAGTGTTCCGGCAGATCTTGAAATATTGGCTGCTAATGCATCTGGTGCAACTTCATGTACCCCTCCAAACGGTACAATTACAGTGACTGATGTTAGTACTGGACTTATCACTGATTATAACTTTGATTATTATGATTCAGACCCAACAGTAGGTGGAGCTACTCCTGTGTTTACTGGTGTTGCTGGAGCAGCATATACAACAGCTGCTGCTGGAACATACTGGATCATAGGTACACATGTCACTTTGGATTGTACTACCGAGCCATTCCAAATCACTGTTAATGACAATACTATTCTACCTGAATTGTCACTTGATGATTTTGACTTCCAGGCTAATTGTGATCCAAGTAATCCAAACGGTAGATTACTTGTCCTAGCTGATGGTCAACCTGAAAATGCAACTTTCGATTTCGAATGGTATTTTGGAACTGGAACTGGAAACCCACTAACGTCTGATGATTACACTGGTGGAGGAAATCTTACTGGTGAATCAACTAACGAAGTTTCAGGAATTGCTGCAGGATTTTACACAGTCGAGGTAACTAACCTTACAACAGGTTGTGTAATCACAGAAACTTATGAGATGGTTGATAATATTCCTAATCCAATAGCAATTTCAACATCTACTTCTGCGAATACAAGTTGTGTCAATCCAAATGGTAAAGCTGCAGTTTCTGTAATATCTCCTGCCCCAGGCAGGTCAATTATTGACTATAACTACTATTGGTTTATTGGAGATATTGCTGCAGTAGGTACTAATCCAAATCCTGCCAATGCAGATTATACTGGTACCTTGATAGAAGGAATAGCAGATGGACCATATGTTGTATTAGTAATAGATCAAATTGATAATTTCTGTCAATCAAATGCTGTTGAAGTGAATGTAGAAGATGGAACAAGTAGACCTCAATTTGAATTGACAACTAGTGATGTTACTGTATGCTTTGATGAAAAAGATGGCTTTGCTTCAGTAACGCTAGATGATTTATCATCGGTTGATATTGCATGGTATGATGATACCAATTCACTTATTGGAACGTCTTTCTTCGTCGATCACTTAGATGCGGGTAATTATAGATTGCTTCTTACACATGTGATAACAGGATGTACGTCAGAACAAAACTTCGACATCTTCAACAATGCTGTTACTCCTAGTGATCCTTTCGTGCTTGTGAATAATGGAAGGACAAACTGCCAGTTTGCAAATGGTAGTGCAATTGCTAACGTAGACGGTGTTACAAATAACTACTTGTTTGAATGGTTTGATCCAAGCGATATGACGACTCCATATGCTACCGGTTCTGAAGTATTTAATTTAGACACTACCACGTATTTAGTTCGTGCTACAAATCTTGCAACAGGTTGTGAATCAGCATTTACCTCAGTTGACATAGGTTATGAGGTTGAAGATCCGGTTTATGATGTGATTTTCAACAACTCAGTATGCTTAAGAACAGAGGATGGTTCTACAAATCAATTCACTGGTACAGCAATAATTAGCTTCGAGGAATTCCAGCTTGCCAGCGATTATGAATGGAGAGATGCAAGTGGAGCTGTTGTCGGAAATGATTCCAGACTGATAGATGCTTACCCAGGAGATTATACAGTCACATTCACGGCTGAGAACGGATGTAGCTATTCTGCATCTTTCACCATTGAAACATCACTTACTATCTATAATGGAGTTTCAGCTAATGGTGATGGTAAGAATGACTTCTTCTTGGTTGACTGTATCGATTATTTCCCTAATAACAACTTGCAAGTATTCAACAGAGCAGGTCAGAAGGTATACGATATAGATGGGTATAATAACACTTCGATTAGGTTTGAAGGTATAAGTAATGTAGGTAGCGGAGGTCTTCAATTACCTGCCGGAACATACTTCTACGTTATTGATTTAGGTAATGGAGAGGATCCTGTTCAAGGATATTTGGAATTAGTTAGGTAATTTTAGCAAGAATGAAAAAGTCCTTAGTAGCAATTTTATTGACAATAATGGTTAGCTGTGCATGGTCACAGCAGCGACCTGTCATGTCAACATATATGTTTAATGGCTTAGCCTTGAATCCTGCATATGCAGGTAGTTTGAATATTCTGAGTGCCAGTTTTCTTCACAGGAAACAGTGGATAAACGTGGATGGAGCTCCGGTATCAAACATTCTTGCGGTCCACAGTTCGTTTTACGGAAATCAAATTGGATTAGGACTTCAGGCATCTCAGGATGTAATCGGTGTCCATAAAGAATCTGCAATGTACGTAAGTGGAGCTTATAAGATAAAGACCAGCGCAGGTATTCTCGCTATGGGGTTATCTGGAGGATTTGACAACCGTCGATCAGATTTTACTCAACTGAATATATTAAATCAGGAAGACGAATTATTGACAGGTACACCTACTCGGTTTACTCCTAATTTTGGTACCGGTATCTATTTTGCAAACCCACGAATGTATGTTGGCATATCTGTACCATATATTTTGGAAAACAGTCTTTATCAGGTACAAGCTGATGGAACTACTTCCAATGCGAAAGAAAGCAGATATTATTATGCAACTGGAGGGTTAGTTTTGGACATTAATCAAAGCGTCAAATTCAGTCCTTCCGCACTTATTCGCTATCAAGAGCAAAGCAGACTTGGATGGGACCTTAATGCTACTATTATATTTGATGGCATTGCCTATGCAGGCGTTTCTTATCGAAGCGGAGATGCGTTGGTTTTCCTAACGCAATTAATCCTTAATGAAAATTTTAGAATCGGTTACGCATATGACGCTACGGTCAATGCTTTAAATAATCACTCACGAGGAACACACGAAATTATGCTCAACTACCGTGTGAAATTGAGAAATTACAAAAAAGATCCTCAATGTCCGGTTTATTTCTGATCCTTACTTAAATCAGATAATAAAGAATTAATTAGCGAAAGCAGAAGGCTGAAGATTAAGGCCCACCAGAAGCTATGTACTTCAAATCCTGGTACAATAGAATCTGCCAGTAAGATTATTAATGCATTTATTACCAATAAGAATAACCCAAGCGTGAATACAGTTAAAGGTATGGTTAGAATTATTAATAGTGGTTTAACTGTAACATTCAAAAGCGAAAGCAACACAGCAATAACAACTGCGGTGAAGAATCCATCCACATAAACTCCCGGAAGCAGATATGATGCAATGATAACTGCAACTGATGAAAGTAAAATTTTAACTAAAATATTCATAAGCTATTATTCTTTAAACCAACCGGCATACATCGAATAGTTCCCTGCAATTCTACCAAGCATTTCTTTATTTTCCTCATCCATACTTTTTAATTTTCGTCCGGGAATACCTCCGTAGACTGAATTTTCCTCTACAACTGTCCCGGCAAGTACCACTGTACCGGCACCTATTATAGAACCAGATTTAATTACAGCATTATCTAATATAATAGCTCCAATACCTATCAACACATTGTCTTCAATGGTACATCCGTGTACCACAGCATTGTGACCAACTGACACGTTATTGCCTATTGTTGTTCCCGACTTCTCATATGTACCATGAATAGTAACATTGTCTTGAATATTGGTATTATTCCCAATTCTGATAAAATTGACATCTCCTCTCACAACTGCACCAAACCAAACTGTACAATTATCACCCATTTCTACTTCACCTACCAATGTACTATTTGGTGCAAACCAACAATCATCACCAAATTTTGGGGCAAAGCCCCTCACCTCTTGTATATGAGCCATTTTTTATTTTTAAAACTAGATTAAAATTCTATACTTGAAGTGCTGACAAAATGTCACTGTTGTTTCTATCTTTGCCGCATGCAAGGACTCATAGCAGATATTGACTTACTTGAAGAAGAAAAAAAGCAACCTGAATCATGTGAATTTAAAACCACAGAAGACGACGGTAGCAAGGCATTAAAAAAGCTCTACATCGAAAGTTATGGATGCCAAATGAATTTTTCGGATAGTGAAATTGTAACCTCAATACTCAAAAAAGAAGGTTTTGGCACTACTTCGTCTCCAGAACATGCCGATGTGATATTGATTAACACTTGCTCGATTCGTGAAAAGGCTGAGCAGACCGTAAGAAATAGACTGAATTTTTTTAATGGAGTAAAAAAGAAAAATCGTGAAGTCACGGTTGGCGTACTTGGATGCATGGCTGAAAGGTTGAAATCAAAACTTCTAGAAGAAGAGAAAATAGTTGATTTAGTACTCGGTCCAGATGCTTACAGAGATCTCCCAAAGCTCGTAAAGAAGGCAGAAGAAGGAGAAAAAGGAATAAATACCTTCCTTTCAAGAGAAGAAACATACGCCGATATATCACCTGTCAGGTTAAACTCAAATGGTGTTACAGCCTTTATTTCCATCATGCGTGGTTGTGATAATATGTGTTCCTTTTGTGTGGTACCATTTACTCGCGGACGTGAAAGAAGCAGAGATCCTCATTCGATTGTTAAAGAAGCTACAGAGCTGTTTGAAAAGGGATTTAGGGAAGTCACTTTGCTTGGTCAAAATGTTGACTCCTATAAATGGTCGGCTGTTGAAAATAATAAAGCTCGATTGAACAAGAAGGATGATGTAGATGAAATTGTGAACTTTGCACACCTTTTAGAAATGGTTGCTAAAATCAATCCTGATTTAAGGGTTCGCTTTTCTACATCACATCCAAAAGACATTACTGATGAAGTGCTTCACACCATGAAGAAGTATGAGAACATCTGTAATTACATCCACCTCCCGGCACAAAGTGGCAATTCAAGGGTGCTTGAATTAATGAATCGTACATATTCTCGTGAATGGTATATCAACAGAGTAGATGCCATTCGAGATATTCTCGGAAATGAATGTGGCATAAGTTCAGATATGATAGCCGGATTTTGTACTGAGACCGAAGATGAGCACAGAGATACACTTTCTTTGATGGATTACGTCAAATATGATTTCTCTTACATGTTCTTCTATTCTGAGCGTCCGGGAACTCTTGCTGAGAAAAAGTATGAAGATGACATTCCTTTAGAAGTGAAGAAAAGAAGGTTGCAAGAAATAATTGACAAGCAGAGAGAGGTATCTCTCGAGCGCAATCAATTGGATATTGGCAAGACCTTCAAAGTTCTTGTAGAAGGAAGAAGCAAGCGATCAGAAAATAAAGCACAAGGAAGAAACTCTGCTAATAAAGTAGTCATCTTCGAAGGAGACATTCCTAAAGGAACCTATGTAAATGTCAGGATTACTGATTGTACACCGGCAACACTTTTTGGTGAATTGGTATGAGTTTAAAGATTGATTCAGAAGTACAAGCAATTAAGCAGCGGTTTGAGATAATTGGTAATTCGACCAAACTCAATAATGCTATTAGAGTGGCCATGCAGGTTGCACCAACCGACATGAGCGTTCTGATTACCGGTGAAAGTGGAGCCGGAAAGGAATCCTTTTCAAAAATCATTCATAGCTTATCTCATCGTAAGCACGGGCAATTCATTGCTATAAATTGCGGTGCTATTCCCGAAGGAACGATTGATTCCGAGCTTTTTGGTCACGAAAAAGGTGCGTTCACCGGAGCTACAGGAGATCGAAAAGGATATTTTGAGGTCACTAACGGTGGAACCATTTTTCTTGATGAGATTGGTGAGATGCCACAGAGCACTCAAGCGCGCTTACTCAGAGTTCTTGAAAATGGTGAATTCATTAAGGTTGGTTCTTCAAAAGTTCAAAAGACAGACGTTCGAGTTATTGCAGCAACCAATGTAAACCTGTTGGAGGCTGTAAATAAAGGTAAGTTTAGAGAAGATCTCTATTACAGACTGAGTACAGTACCTATTTACGTACCAGCATTACGTGAACGTGGTGATGACATTGTACTTCTTTTCAAAAAATTCGCGTATGATTTTTCTGAGAATTATAAGACTGAGCCTATAAAACTTGCAGAAGATGCAAAGGAATACTTGAAATCGCATAGATTTCCGGGTAACATTCGCCAGCTAAAGAATCTTGTAGAGCAAATAAGTGTACTTAGCATAGAAAGAGAAGTCAATTTGGAGCAACTCCAGACCTACTTGCCAAGAACAGGAAGCAATTTGCCTGCACTTGTTGACAAGGAAGATTCCAAAGACAATTTTACGGAAAGAGACATCTTGTATAAAGTACTGTTTGATATGAAGTCTGATATGGCTGAATTAAAAAAGCTTGTTTTCAAGATGCTTGATGGTGATGACAATGAAAAGGAGATTTTAGAAGATCATAAATCCCTATTCAAGAACATAGATTCGTCACACGCTCAATTAGACGAATATGGTGATTCAGAATCTCAAAATGAGGAGCCAACATTGGTTATTTCATCCAATCAAGATGAATTTGATACGGATGTTGAAGATATTACGCATGAAATGGAAATTGAAGATTCTCTCTCACTAGAAAAGAAAGAGAAAGAACTGATTATTCGTGCACTGCGAAAAAATAATAACAAACGTAAGTATGCTGCGGAGGATCTTGGGATCTCGGAACGAACTTTGTATAGGAAGATAAAGCAATATGAACTTGAGAATCTTTAGTCTACTACTTCTGTTAATATCACTTGGATTTAGTACCGGATGTGGTGTTTATAATTTCACTGGTGGTACATTATCTCCCGAGATCAAAACGATTTCAATCCAGCAGTTTTACAATAATGCCCCGCTCGGTCCATCAAACATGAGTGCATTATTTACAGAGACGATAAAAGACTATTTTCAGCAAAATACAAGCCTCGAACTTGTAGACAATAATGGTGATTTACAACTGGATGGATTTATTTCTAACTATACGATCACTCCGGTGGCAGCTACGGCAGGTAGTCAAGGGCAAGCTGACTTTTCTGCATTGTCTCGTATCACAATAACTGTTTCAGCTGCATACACAAATATCAACGACCCTACATTTGACTTTGACAGAAGCTTTTCTTTTTTCAAAGACTTTGACAATTCTACCAACCTTGCATCTAATGAAGAAGCCTTTGTTGAAGAAATATTCGATCAAATAGTACTAGATATCTTCAATGCGTCGGTGGCAAATTGGTGATTTTGGTTAATTTTAGCTTAAACACCATCATCTGACCTGTGAATAAGACCGAGTTAATCACCTTTTTACGCGATCCCAATCGGCTTTCCTCAGAGCAACTGGAAGAGCTAGAGGCGATCGTGGACGAGCACCCTTACTTTTTAAGTGCTCGGCTTCTGCTTGCCAAGGCAAGCAAAGAACAGGGACATGCCAAAACAAAAAAACGAGTTGCCTCAGCAGCCATCTACTCAACAGACCGTGTACTTTTAAAGAAATACCTCAACGGTAATCTTTTTTTCTTGCAACAACCTGCTAAGGTTGAATCTGAAGAACCAGAACCTAAAATAGAAGCCAAGGCTGAAAGCTCACTGACAGCAAAGAAGAGTGAGAAAATCCCGATTGTCAGCAAAAAAGAACCCCCAAAAGAGGATCCTGAACCAGAGAAACCGAAGCCTGTAGTCAGAGAGTCAAAAGTTCAAAAAGTAGATGAGACAGGGGTAAAAAAGCCTGCAGCTGAAGCGAAAGAAAAAAGTGCTGAGAAAGCTGAAAGAACAGATAAAAGACCATCGGCTTTAAAGGCTAAGGAAGGTAAGAAACTTCCTGAGGTGCCTGACTTCCCTACCGGAGAACTGGATTCAATTCTTGAAGAACTGCAGCGAGACATGGAAAATCTCAAGGCGTCAAGGCACAAGTTTGCCGAAGTTCAACAAAAAATTGAAGAAGATGATGCCGTATCCAAAGCGCTTCAACGTGCCTCTTCAAAAGATGAGCCACAGAAACCGGACTCAGAAGATTCCAAAGAGAAAGAAATAAGTGCGGAGAATGTTGTTGCTGAAACCACCGAAGAACAAGCTAAAAAATCTGCTGCAGAAATTACCATGCAGATCCTTGACGCTGCAAAAAAAGCAAAAGAAGAAGTGGCACGAGAAGATGCTGCTGAAAAAGCCAAGGATGAAATAGTCAAAGAGGAGGCGGCTAAAAAAGAAGTTTCTGAAGAGAAATTAGCTAAGAAGCAGACGGAAATTGAACCTGAGGAAGAAAGCATTGAGGAGGACATAAAAGAAAAGAAAACTGTAGCCACAGATACTTTAGAGGCTGATAAGTCCGTAGAAGAGAAAACGGATGCAACCGATACTTCGGATGCTGATAAGCCTACAGAAAAAGATGACAGCACTAAAGAAGCAGATGATTCAGGTAGAGCCGAGCGTGTAATTCGAGAACCAAGATTTTCTCGATTTGCAACAAGGAGTTACTTAAAACCTCCCGAAGATGTGAACCCATCATCATTCCTAGATGATGATAAACAAGAAACAAAGCCTGATTCAAAAGAGACAAAACCTGAAAAAGAAACGTCAAAGAAATCCAAGTCAGCTGACGAAAAGGATGATGAAGGTGGATCAGACAAAATTAAGTTGCCGGATCTATCCAAGGCCAAACCTGTAGCCAGAAGAAGTAAGCGAAAGACAAAAAAGGAGGAGTCTAAGAAAGAGGGACCAAAAAAGGCCGAGAAGGAAGAAGCTAAGCCGGATAAAAAAGAAGTCAAGGACTCAAAGAAACCAGTTTCTAAGAAAAAAAAAGAAGTAGCAGAAGCTAAAAAGGCAGAAACAAAACCCAAAAAAGTCAAAACTTCTGACACAGAGGAGAAAACGTCAAAACCGACTCAAAAGAAATCCACTACTCCTAAAAAGAAGACATCTTCTAAAACAACGACTAAAAAGACTGTAGAAAAAAAGGTAGCTGCAAAGAAGACTACAGCTACAAAAAAGGAAGGGACAAAGAAAGCTACGAAAACCAAGTCAGCTTCCAAGTCTAAGTCTGACGGCTCTAAGGAAGAAAAGAAAGACGATGGCAAAGGTGAGCGCAAGTCTCAACAGGATATCATTGACAAGTTCATCAAAGAATCACCATCAATAAAGTATCAGCGAAAAGAACAGGAAACCGCACAAGACCTGGCAGAACAAAGTGCTGCCTGGGACCCGAACCTAGCCTCTGAATATTTAGCAGAAATTTACCTGCATCAGGGAAATAAAAAGCGAGCCATTGAAATCTATGAGGCCTTATGCTTGAAATATCCAGAAAAAAAATCTTACTTTGCGGACTTAATTTCAAAAATTGAATAGATGTACGGAGTAATTGTAACTCTGATTGTAATCGTAGCTGTGTTGTTGATCCTTGTTGTGCTGGCACAAAATCCAAAAGGTGGAGGACTATCAAGTCAATTTGGTGGATCAGGGACTTCTCAGCTTATGGGTGTGAAGAAAACCGGAGACCTTCTTGAGAAACTTACCTGGGGATTCGCAATCGCTCTACTTCTACTTTCAGTTTCTACTAACTTCATTCAGCCTTCTCAGGATCAGGACGTTTTGTCAAGTCCAAACCTTGATAATGCACAAACAACTCAGCCGGCAATTCCTCAGGGAATTCAACCCACAGATGCTTCAACAGATCTTAATGATCTTACAGAAGGAGCTTCATCTGATAGCACAGACAATTAAGAAACAGATATTCTCCGTACGAGCATTCTCTTTGCTACCGGAAGCACTGTTTCATTTAGCGGAAATTTAAGCTTACTACTAGCCAGATAAGTTGCAGGATTAGGTAGCTCGGTAAACTGCTTAGTAAGATCGACTTTAATATTTTCAAACGTCTTACTTATTCCCTTCATTTCATTCATCAAGAATTTTGTAGTCATGCTTCGATATTTCTCTTGAGCATGTTCGAAGAAAGTCATCTGATATCTGAAGATCGAAACGTTCGTAGAAGAATCTTGATTTATGAACAGGTAGCCCTCATCTGAGTATATAGGAGACACTCCGACAGGCTCCAACTCGATGTGCTCTTCCACAAATTCATACAACTCCTTCCCTTCTTCCAGCATTCCTTTCATTTTAGGAATTGCAAAAGCAATGATCTCCTCAATCTGCTGCATTACCTCATCATCATTTACGATTTTATCATAAGTAAGCCTCAGTTTATTAAAATCCGCCTTGGTAAGCGTTTCCGGAAAGTTGTCGTACATTAATTTTTTGCTCTCCTTGACCTTAATGAGGTTTCGATAATGAAATATCAAATCCGACATAAAAGGATAAAGCTCGGATTGATTAAAACGACTTCCTATATTCTTCAAATATGCAAGCAATACATACTTCTTATACTCATAATCTATTAAGCCTTCCGTGAGCCAATCATGTTTTAAACTATCCATATTTTTCATTTTTCAAGTAAAAAAATTAATAACCAAATGTCAGTTTGTCAAGCAACTCATGTGCAATTAGAGGAATCTGTCATGGCGCCCTGTAAAAATGTCATATCTATCTATGAAGATGGCAGAAATAAATGCATTGGCACACTAAATGATGATAAGTGTGAACAAATACAGAATCAAATAAACTTAAACGTTTAACAACATGTCTAAAGTAAATTTCAAACCACTTGCGGACAGAGTTCTTGTAGAACCTGCTGCGGCTGAAGAGAAAACAGCATCCGGAATCATCATTCCTGATACTGCTAAAGAAAAACCTCAGAAAGGACAAATCGTCGCAATCGGAACTGGTAAGAAAGATGAACCGATTAATGTAAAAGTTGGAGATCAGGTGCTTTATGGAAAGTATTCAGGAACGGAAGTTACCATCGATGGTAAAGAGTTCTTGATCATGAAGGAAGCTGACATTTACGGTATAGTATAATTAATCTCAAAACTGAAAATCAATAAAAATCATGGCAAAAGATATATTCTTTAATACCGACGCAAGAGACAGCATCAAAAAAGGTGTTGACGTACTTGCTGATGCAGTTAAAGTAACCTTAGGACCAAAAGGTCGAAATGTAATTCTTGACAAGAAGTTCGGAGCACCAAACGTAACTAAGGATGGTGTTTCTGTGGCTAAGGAGATTGAGCTGAAAGAGCCAATCGAAAACATGGGCGCACAACTAGTGAAAGAAGTAGCTTCTAAAACTGCTGATGATGCAGGAGACGGAACTACCACTGCTACTGTATTGACCCAGGCAATTTTCGGTCACGGTATCAAAAACGTGGCAGCTGGTGCAAACCCAATGGACCTGAAAAGAGGAATTGACAAGGCGGTTTCTGTCATTGTTGAGAATCTTCAAAAGCAGTCTAAGAACATCAAAACTAACGATGAGATTGCTCAGGTAGCTTCAGTGTCAGCTAACAACGACCAGGAGATCGGTAAGATGATTGCCGATGCAATGGAAAAAGTTGGAAAAGATGGTGTTATCACTGTTGAAGAAGCAAAAGGAACTGAAACAGAAGTAAAAACTGTGGAAGGTATGCAGTTTGACAGAGGTTACCTTTCTCCTTACTTCGTTACCAACACAGACAAGATGGAGGCTGAACTAGAGAATCCTTACATCCTGATCTACGACAAGAAAGTTTCTAACATGAAGGAACTTCTTCCTATTCTTGAAGCAACTGCTCAAACTGGTAAGCCTTTGTTGATCATCGCTGAAGATGTAGAAGGTGAAGCTCTGGCTACTTTGGTAGTAAACAAAATCAGAGGGTCTCTGAAAATTGCTGCTGTAAAAGCTCCGGGATTCGGTGACAGAAGAAAAGCAATGCTTGAAGATATCGCAATTCTTACAGGTGGAACTGTAATCTCTGAAGAAAGAGGATACAAGCTTGAAAATGCAACTATCGATTACCTGGGAACTGCTGAGAAAATCAACATCGACAAAGACAATACGACTATTGTAAACGGTGTTGGTAAAAAAGCTGATATCACTGCTCGAGTAAATCAAATCAAGCAGCAGATCGAAAACACAACTTCAGATTACGACAAAGAAAAGCTTCAAGAGCGTTTAGCTAAGCTTTCTGGCGGAGTAGCCATCCTTTACATTGGGGCAGCTACAGAGGTTGAAATGAAGGAGAAGAAAGATCGAGTTGATGATGCACTTCACGCGACAAGAGCTGCAGTACAGGAAGGTATTGTAGCAGGTGGTGGTGTTGCGCTGATCAGAGCAATGAAAGCGCTGGATGGTCTTACCCTAGAGAATGAAGATCAGAATACAGGTGTTACTATCGTAAGAAACGCAATCCAAGCGCCACTTAGAACGATCGTTGAAAACGCAGGTGGTGAAGCATCTGTAGTGGTAAACGAAGTAGCTGCCGGAAAAGCTGATTACGGATTCAACGCTGCAAATGGTGAGTACGTAAACATGTTCAAAGCAGGTATTATCGATCCAACTAAGGTGACAAGACTTGCCCTTGAAAATGCTTCATCTATCGCTTCTCTCCTATTGACTACCGAGTGTGTAGTTGCTGAAGAGCCAGAAGCTGAAGGAGCTGCGGCAATGCCTCCAATGCCAGGCGGTGGCATGGGCGGAATGATGTAAGAAACATTCTGAATAGATATAAAGCCTCTCCAGTTTTGGAGGGGCTTTTTTGTTTTGGGGCAAACTACTTGTGAAACATGTAAATTTCTATATTGCGTTTATATAGATGTTAGCCACCACAAATGCCTATTGAAAGGACAGAGAAAGTCAGAATTGAAATATCCATTAACGGGCCATTGATAATGCATCCCGAGAACGGCGAACCTTTTAAAGTTAATCCGAACACTTTATTAGTATTCATTGATGAAACTGGCGAAGAAAGTTTCAATGATATAAACATGCCATTCTTTGGATTTGGTGGGCTGATTGTTCCATGTCTAGACTACTACGATTTAGTGGAGAATCCATGGCATGATTTCAAGAAGGAGTTTTTTGGAACGGTTGAACATCCACTTCATGCCGCTGATTTGTCCCAACCCGTCTCGCAAGATCTGATCAATGCTTTCAATAAGTTTTTTACTGATTATTCTTTCGGGAGATTTGCGATAACATGTACGGATCGAACACTTAATAGAATAAATACCAGCATTGAAAATGTAATTGCCGGATGTATTTGGGATCGAATTAAGGAGGTTGCTAACAAAATGAAATGGTTCGATATTCTAATTCTAATTGAGGAAAACAAAAGATTAATTCCTTCAATCAAACAGGAATTTATGTCCAAAACTCCCCAAAACAGTAGATATCAAAAGATACCTGTCAGATATTACACAATTTTGAAGGATTCCAACTTTGCAGGATTAGAGGTTGCCGACTTTATAGCTCACACAGCAGGTAGACAAGCTCGTGTAATGCGAGATCACCTTTTTGATAAAACGGTCGAACGAAAACAACCTGACTTTGAACACGTATTCAACAGCAAACTACATCCTATATCTTATTTCAACATATCACGGATTAGCTACAAAGACCAAAATGGTGGCTAAAAACCATGATGGCGAATGGCCTTAATTAGCCATAAACAAAAGAGGCTGCTAGACATTCCGCCCTTCCGCCATAAAACTGAAGTGCTTTCTACACCAACTAGCGCAAGCATCCGCTTGTGTCTCATGAGCAACAGTCACTGCCCCGGCTCATTTCCTTCCAATCCAAAAATTGGTTTTAAAACTCAAACAATAGCGAAAGGAGTAAAACTTCGCTTAAATAGATGCTACCTTGAATTGTCGCAGCAAACAGTTTTCTCTCAAATTCGTATCTTCGAATATGAGCAAAGATGAAGTAAAGACTGCAATTAACGAACTATTAGACAATACCCCTGAACAAGTACTTCAGGAGGTTTTTGAATATCTAAAATCTGTACAGGGAAAATCAAACAAGTCCGTTTCTATGTCTCAAAACCTTCGAACTATCTTAATGGAAGATAAAGAACTGCTGGAAAGACTGGCTAAATGATCTCAGAAAAAGAAGCCTTAGAAATTCATGCTATTCTTACTGAACGATTTGGCGGGTCAACTGGGATCAGAGATAAAGAACTTCTTAACTCCGCTTTAAACAGACCATATTAAACTTTTGACGGCAAGGAACTTTATCCAACTCCAATTGATAAAGCCGCAGCAATCCTTGAAAGCATAGTCAAAAATCACCCATTCACTGACGGTAATAAACGAACCGGGTATGTTCTAGCTCGACTGCTACTTATGAGCGAACAACTCGATATCAAAGCGAATCAAGAACAGAAATATCAACTAGTTATTTCAATATCAAAAGGAGAGCTTAGCTTTGATCAAATAAAAAATTGGCTTGAAAAGAACACAAGGTGACAGTTGCTAAGCAGCATTTGTCTGCACCCTGTCTACAACCGGATATGAAACTGGTCTATCTTCCTCTTCCCATCTCCCCACGAAGCGAAAGATTGGTTTGCACAAAACAAACCATTGACATTACCAAAGCACCCTTCTTAGGATTTTCGTATCTTCCCTACCTGGTAATCTTCGCATCATTCTATGAAAAACATCTTGATCCAAGGCATTCAATTCGATGAAAAGTCCTCGTACCAACAAGGACCTGCACTTGCACCGCCCTTGATCAGGGAAGCCTTGCATTGTGGTTCGGCTAACTACTTTACTGAAAACCTGATCTCTATTGAGAATTCCAGGATAATAGACAAGGGCGATTTCCCAATTACGGATTATTTCGATATCGAGAAAATCACTGAAAAACACCTGGATTCAAATGCCAAGATTTTAACGCTGGGTGGAGATCATTCCATCACCTATCCGATTATCAAAGCTCATCACAAGCACTATCCCAAGCTGGATATTCTCCAGATCGATGCACACGGCGACTTGTATGACTCGTTTGAAGGCGATAAGTACTCGCATGCGTGTCCATTTGCCAGAATAATGGAAGACGGACTAGCGACAAGGCTCGTTCAGATTGGGGTCAGAGCTTTGACCACCCATCAAATGGAGCAGGCAGAGAAATTCAATGTAGAAATGCATCACATGAAGGACTTAGACCTTTCTTCGGTAAGGTTTGAAAATCCGGTGTACATCTCTTTAGATATGGATGGGTTCGATCCGGCCTATGCACCGGGTGTCTCCCATCATGAACCCGGAGGGCTGACTTCCAGGCAAGTACTTGATCTTTTAAATAGCATTGACGTTGAAATCGTCGGAGCAGATATTGTAGAATACAATCCGAACCGAGATTTTCAAAACATGACTGCCTTTCTTGCTTCCAAAATGATGCGGGAGTTGTTAGGTAAGATGCTCTAGGACATCATGCGATTAGGTAAAGGTTCTATGCACTTCTGTAAATGCTTCAAGCACGGTTGTAAGTGCCTTATGCTCTAATGTAGGTGCATCTTGCAGCAATGTAGGTGCTCCATGCAGCGATGTTAATACTCTATGCAGTGATGTAAGTGCTCCATGCAGCGATGTAAGTGCATCTTGCAGCAATGTAGGTGCTCCATGCAGCGATGTTAATACTCTATGCAGTGATGTAAGTACTCAATGTAGCGATGTAAGTACTCAATGCAGCGATGTAAGTGCTTCATGCAATGATGTAAGTGCTCTATGTAAAGTAGCAAAGGGTCTCAGCCTAGCGCAAGTTTGTCACTTGCGCCCAACAGCCCAAACATCCGCTTGACCTATAAGCCAACAAATCTAAGTTTCCGGCTTATAGAAAATGATGATCAATGCGATAATGGCTAGTCCAATCAAAAAGTAGATCTCAAGCTGGGTGAATAGCTCCACTGAGTCCATGTCTTTCTGGCTCTTGATAAAGACACGTTTCCCCTCTTTCATCTGAATGTGCGCCAACTCATCCAGTGTTTCATTCACTTCACCAATGATCGTTTTATAATCATCCAGCGTTGAAAACTGATTTTGAATCAGTTCATTCTCTGATTGAAGCATCAAAGCAATCTTCTCTTTAAGCGTTTTTAGGTACCCTTCTTCGTTTTCAATCAGGTTGGTGTCTTTAATTTTCAACAAATCACTGTTCAATGTATCGGAGAGCGCCGTATTATTGGCAGCCAGGTAGGCCGTGTCCTGCGTAAGGAAAGCCACTTCTTTCTTATTGATCGTCGTAGACATATCCAGGATTATATTCTTTACTAATAGTCGATCTTCATAAATGCTGACAATCGAATCGTTAATATTTCTGAAGCTTCTACGGTCAATCAGATTGGTGGCTAAGACCAATGCAAAAACGACCGCAACGATCATTACCCATTTTAACTTATTAAATACCTTCATATACCTGTAATTGATTCACCCTGCAAAATACAGCATCTTTCTTAAGGTACTGCACTGCATTTGATCTGAAAGCAAAAAGAGAAGGACGACATTAAAACAGATTTTAAATCCCTTCGGTTATTGGAGGGATTTCTTATTTTAGAACGATGAAGAAAAAAGCGCTCGCACAAATAGCATTCGAATTTATCTCAATTGTTTTTGCCGTACTTCTCGCGTTAGGTCTTAGTACTTACAAAAATTCAATTGATATGGAAAATGAAGCCATGAGTGTTCGCCAAAATATCATCAAAGAATTCCAAACCAATCTTCAAAAAATTGACTCTGTTTTAATCAAAAATTCTGTTTACACCAGCTACCTAGATTCAATTGTACAACTCCAGCCCGAAACAGTCAATTCATTTTACTTTGATTACGATTTTGAATTGCTAACCCATAGTGCATGGGATATTGCACAAAACAATAACTCTACTAGTCTCATTGAAACACAATTCTTATTAGATGCTGCAGATATCTACCACATGCAAAATTTCCTTGAAGGATTTGCCGGGAGCGTTTTTGAAAATATCGGGATGGCACTTATGAGAAAAAACGAGCTCCAGGATTACAACATGGCTCTGAGTGTCTATTATAGCGTCAATTTAATGAACAACGTGTCTGCATCTTTGAAAGAATCCTACACAGAATTTCTCGATAATTATGACACATCCTCAGCCGAAGAGTGATCTGATTTTTATCATTATCTTGGCACACAATTTTAAAAAAATAACATGACCTATCTAATTGTAACCGTTGGGTATATTCTCATTCTTGCCGGAATTATCATTTACAAAAGTCGATCAGTCAAAAGTGAAGAAGATTTTGTGGTGGCCGGGAGAAACGTCCCTGTCTATTTATTGGTCGGAACACTAGTTACAACATGGATTGGTTCAGGTAGCCTTTTTGGTACTGCCGGGCTTACATTTCAGGTAGGTTTTTCAGAATTGTGGTTTTCATTAGGGGCTTGGATTGGCATACTTGCTGTCTACTTCATCGCCGCCAGAGTTCGAAGAATATCTCAATACACGCTCACCGACATCCTGGAAAAACGCTACTCGCCTTTGGCCAGGCTTTTGGGAACCATCACAATCATCGTTGCCTACCTTATCATCGCCGGCTATCAGTTTAAAGGTGGCGGAAGGTTTCTTTCCATACTAACAGAGGGTGGCATTTCTGTGGAGCAAGGCACACTGATCACATTTCTAATAATCATCGCTTTTACTGCTCTTGCTGGGATGGTTTCTATTGTTTCCATTGATATCTTCAATGGCATCATCATGATAACAGCCATAATATTGGCTGTACCTTTCGCTATCAGCGGTTTTGGTGGCTGGGACAATGTAGTCAACACCATTAATGAAGTAAGTCCCAATCACTTATCAATCATTGAAGGACACGAGCCTATGTGGTATGTTGGGATTATGCTGCCTACACTTATCCTGCTGTTGAGTGAAAGTAGTGTATATCAAAAATTCTCTTCAGCAAAGGATGCCAAATCAGCTAAGAAAGCAGTAATGGGTATGTTTATTGGCGTTGTTGGAATTGAATTTCTAATGTGTCTTCTAGCTGTGGTAGGTTTTGCTATTTATGCACACGATCCGCGCTTCTTCATGCCGGATGGATCTGTAAATGCCCCAATGTCGGAAGAGATCATACTAAGAATCGGATTTGAGCAATTGCCGGCATTTGTTGGGTCGCTTTTGTTTGCAGGAGGAGCTGCCATTATTCTCTCCACAGGAAATACATTTCTGATGGTCACCAGTACCAATATTTCAAGAGATATCATAGAAAAGTATTTCATCAAAGGAGCCTCCAATAAATCAAAATTGATCATCCAAAGAACTTCCATAATCATCTTAGGATTTATCGCCTATCTAATAATGACTCAATTTGAAGAAATTCTGTCGATGGCGTTTATATCATACACGATGATTGGTGCAGCCCTGGCTCCACCCTTATTGGCTACCTTCTTCTGGAAGCGCGTTACCAAGCAAGGAGGAATTGCATCTATACTTGCCGGTATGCTCTCTGTTGTTGCCATTGAAGTATTTACACGATCTACAGCGGCAAACCCTGTCGATCTGGGCTGGCTCTCATTTATATATGACTCAAAAATGATTGCCATACCCGCTTTATTTGCTTCTGTAGTTGCATTGATAACTGTAAGTCTTTTGACCAAGCCAACTCCAAAAGAAATCGTCGATCCATTCTTTGAGAAAGACTGAGTTAAAGTAACTTCGCGCAAACGTTTGAGATAGTCTCAAGGCATCATTGATCCCAGGGGCTTTCTCATCTACATTATTTGTAACCTCACAAAATAAAAATGCAAGAATACGGCGTAAAATCCAGCAAAAGCGATCTTTCAGATTTAGGAATCAAAGTAAAAGAAGCTCATTGGAATCTGAGTCAATCGGAACTCATTGAGGAAACACTAAAAAGTGGTGAAGGTGTGCTGACCTCTACCGGTGCCTTGATGTGTGATACTGGTAAATTTACCGGACGCTCTCCTAAGGATAGATTTGTAGTAAAAGATGCCAATACTGAAGATTCAGTTTGGTGGGGAAATATCAATATTCCTTTTACGGAAGAAAACTTTGACAAGCTCTATCAGAAAATGGTGAAGTTTGTAGAAGACAAAAAAGTATATGTGCGAGAAGCATATGCTGGTGCTGACAAAACTCACCGATTGCGTGTACGTGTGATAAACACTATGGCATGGCACAACTTGTTTGCCTACAACATGTTCCTTAGACCAGAGGCTTATAAGGTCAAAGATTTTGAGCCAAACTTTACAATACTTTGCGTACCTGAGTTCCAGGCAGATCCAGAAGTAGACGGAACGCGTCAGTCCAACTTTGCAATCATCAATTTCACCAAAAGAATGATCTTGATAGGCGGAACGGCTTACTCAGGTGAAATGAAAAAAGGGATTTTCTCTGTACTAAACTACATGCTACCGCATGAGCAAAACGTACTAAGTATGCATTGCTCTGCCAATATGGGAATAGAGGAAAAAGATACAGCAATATTCTTCGGCCTGTCCGGAACTGGTAAAACCACACTATCAGCTGATCCCAACAGATTATTAATTGGTGATGATGAGCATGGATGGACAGAGAAAAATGTATTCAATTTTGAAGGTGGCTGCTACGCCAAAGTAATTGACCTCACTGAAGAAAAAGAACCAGATATCTACAAGGCAATCCAGTACGGAGCTATACTAGAGAATACCAGGTTTAAAGATGGCACCAGAGAAGTAGATTATGAAAACTCATCCGTCACAGAAAATACCCGAGCTTCTTATCCGTTGCATCACATTAGAAATGCGATGGAACCATCAATCGGTGGCATCCCTAAAAACATATTCTTCCTTACTTGTGATGCTTTTGGTGTGATCCCTCCTATTCAGCGATTGAGTAAAGGGCAAGCGATGTATCACTTCATTTCGGGATATACTTCAAAAGTAGCCGGAACCGAAGCGGGTGTTACCGAGCCAGAACCAGTATTCTCGGCATGTTTTGGAGCACCTTTCCTTCCATTACATCCAACCAAATATGCAGAAATGCTTGGAGCGAAAATGGATGCTCACGAGGTAAATGTTTGGCTAATTAACACAGGCTGGACTGGTGGTCCTTATGGGGTTGGCAATAGAATCAGCCTTAAATACACACGAGCAATGATCACTGCAGCATTGAATGGAAAGCTTAATAACGTTGGCTACAGAAAGCACTCGATCTTCGGTGCTGAAATCCCAACGACTTGTCCAGATGTCCCTAGTGAAATCCTTAGCCCAAGAGAAACGTGGAAAGATGACAAGGCATTTTACAAAAAGGCCAATGACTTAGCTTCTCGTTTTGTGGAGAACTTCAAGAAATTTGAAGAATTTGCCAATGATGATATCATGGCCGGAGCTCCAAAGCAGAATGAGAGTTACAAGTAAGAACTTACTCTAAGCAAACAAAAAGGCGATCTAATGATCGCCTTTTTTGCTTTATTGGAATTGACGTAAAATGAAGGTTGTTATTTCTTCACAAATCTTATTGATTTGATTCCATCCTCTGATTCATATTTTATAAAATAAATCCCGGCATTTAACTTCGAGACATCAATTGCTTCGGTATTCTCTTCCAGTTTCATTCTGAGCCTATTGCCGCTGATATCAAAGATTTCATATGAATATCGCTTTTGGGCGTCGCGTATATAGAGAAATTCCGTTGTCGGATTAGGATATACAAATAACTGATCACCTTGATTTGGTGTAGATAGCTCGATTTGATCAGCGTTGAGAGACAACTTATAAATGTTAGCACTTGTATGATCACTGCCATTACTCAGTAAAAATATCTCTCCGGTATTACTTACAGCAACATCCCTCAAGCGACCATAAATCCCACAATCGGATCTCCCAAAAAGACTTTGAGATACGCCCTGAACATTATATTCCGAGGATAAACCAACTGACACAAGACTATTGGCTCTTAAGTTTGCCATCAAAATAGTGTTTCTTAAAGCAGGGATCTCACCAGATTCATCGTAATATGCCAACCCTCCCGGAGCTACTGATCCAAATATCATTTCAGGGCACTCGTTTTGATCAGGAATGGATGAGGTACATTCTCCTCTAAAATTTGGCCATCCATAATTAAAGTCTTCTTGAATTAGATTGAGCTCATCTCCTCCTACTTCTCCATGCTCCGAACTATAAATCTTGCCATCTGGAGTTGATGTAAGGCCTTGCGGATTCCTATGTCCATAAGAATGAATCAGTTCTGAAATATTGGAGCTTGGATTGGACGGGTTAATCCACAGAATCTTACCTACAAGATTATTAAGACTTTGTGCCTCATCATTATCAACTGAGCCCGTACTTGCATATAGAAATCCATTTTCAAAGAGTAATGCTGAACCGTGATTTGTTTGTGAAGGAATGTTTTCAACAAGAATTTGCTCATTTTCAAGAATTTCAGCAGACTCGTTGTATTCAAATGCAGACAATCTCAGCTTAAGCGAGCCGTCATTATATGTGTAAGCCAAGAAGAAATTGACAGGATTTGAATCCCAATCTACTGCCATTCCCATGAGCCCGGCTCGCGGAGAGGTCGTAGCATCAAATTGTTCATCAGTACCCAACGAAAGTACAGTATTCGTTGCACCAGTTGCAGGATCCACTTTTATCACTTCGCCTAAATCACGTTCTGTGATCCACAAATGATCCAAGCCAAATTCAATCGCCCATGGTACATCAAGACTCTGAGTTATTTTTCTCGAAAAAACGTAATCACTTCCCAGTTCATGTCCCATGGCTACTTCTTCCCTACTATCAACTTGCGTAGCCCAAACAGAACAGCCACAATTGGATACTACTACTCTTGAATCAGACGTGCTATTTGCTAAAATTCTTGAAGTTGCTCCGGATATAACACCACCATCATTAAACCATTGATAGGAAATACCATCAAATGATGGAGCTTCGGAGGTTCCGTTTTCCGTGTAGTAACGTGGAGCAAATAAGTTTTCAATATTTAATGTAACGGACCCGCTCATGGTGCTAGTACAGCCGGATGTGGTTGCTACAATCGTCAATACATCACCATCAGAAAATGATATATTATTCTGTATGAGCAAAGTCGGCGAAAGCAGAAAACTAAGATTACAGCCTGTTCCCGCAGCTACAATTCCAGAAGGATTTCCATTGATATATATTTCGTATGAAACACCTGCCTCAGAACCTGAAAGTTCAAGAGATATAGATTGAGCATCGCACATTGTGATTTGAGGCGCTGTGTTTATGTTAAACTGCTGGCATGTTGGAGTGCCTGAATCCCCGCATCCTGTGAAATCAGGATTTTCTATTACAAATATGCGATCCTGGCTTCCATCCGATGCTGCATTTAATGACGCTACATAGACTTTCCCGTCAGGAGACATTGTCATTGCTCGCGGCCTTGCCACCACTCCTGAAAAGTCAAAAGTGTAACTGTTGCCAGTTAAATCTATATTGTTGTTTGGAGATCCGTTGACGTCTTTATTGGTAATCTCACCTGCACTGTTTAACAGAAGCCTCACAAGTTTACTGCCCTTGGAAGTTCCCATCAAAATTGAACCGTTCCACTCCGGAATGGCCGGATGATCGTAATACAACAAGCCAGTTGGAGCCTCATCAAAAGTAACAAGTGGGCATTCATTGTCGGAGGTACTGCTAGTGCAAAACCCTTCATTATTGGGCCAGCCATAATTATTTCCCGGATTGATCAGATTCACCTCATCATTTTGAGTACCACCGTGCTCGGAACTGTAGATGTAGTTGGGAAGGTTGGGATGACTGGATGGTAATTGAATTAACCCTTGTGGATTTCTATGACCAAATGAGAATACCTTACTCCTCTCCGCACCAACATTGGTGAAGAATGGATTTTCTGCAGGTGGAACTCCATCTAAGTCTACCCTCAATATTTTTCCGACAAGATTATCTACATTTTGGCCATCATTCTGATCATCTGCTCCAGTGGACCACAATAAGTAATTATCATTTGTAATAATTAATCGGGAGCCGTGATTTGAAGGTGCTAAACTAGACTGAGCAAGCACTTGTAGGTTTGAAAGTGAAACCCCATCATAAGTAAGTGACGCCAAATGCTGGGTAAAATCACTAGCTGTATAGGTTATGAAAACTATGTTTGTTCCTGAAGATGGATCGCTTGATGGATTATTGGGATCGAAATTAGGATGAAAGGCCATTCCCAACAATCCCGGAGGTGCATCTACCTCAGCCATAACTCCGGCAGGTGGAGTGTATATCACAGTTTTGGCACCCGTGACCGGGTCAATTCTACTTATTTGTGGACGCAAACTGCCGCTACCTTTTTCTGTAACCCAAAGCATAGCATCATTACCCCAGAGAACTTCCCATGGAAAGCTTACATTATTTGTAATAGTTCTGTAATCTAAATTCGTTCCACTCTCCAATTGAAAAGAACCTTGGCACCAAGCATCAGCTAAAACCAAAAACGTTAAGATTGCCACTAACAGACGACTGTATTTCATATATAAAAAGTTTAGGTCCAAATGTAAAATCTGGTATCACTGAGACTCCATTTTTGGTGATTACATTATGGCTACAACTATGAAAAAGATATTTAACAGGTAATTTTCATACCTTCATACAACCTTTTTCATCGATACTCATCCTACCCATAGAAAACGCCAACAACCGTGACCGAAACTCAAATAGTCTGGATAAATCAACTTAAAAAAGGAAACGAGTTGGCAGCTTTCAACTTATACAATAGTTATTCTAAAGCCATGTACAGTACGCTCTCACGTATGACCAACGATGCAGAAACAGCAAAAGACTTGCTTCAAGAGGCCTTTGTGAAAGCTTTCAAAAAAATTCATGATTTGGAAGATCCAAAGGCTTTTGGAGGGTGGTTGAAACGGATAGTTGTAAATGTTGGATTGGAACATGTTCGTAAAAAGAAGTACTACTTCGAGGACATTGAGGATCAGGAAATGGAATCTCCTGAGATAGATGACTCATTGATTGACGACAAGACCTTGCACAACGCTATTAAGGAACTTCCTGATGGCTGCCGTACTGTTTTATGCCTGCATTTATTGGAAGGTTATAAGCACAAGGAGATAGCCGATCAACTTGATATCTCCGAGTCTACATCAAAGACGCAGTATAAGCATGCAAAGAAATTATTAAAAATCAGACTTCAGCATCACTATGAATATTGAAGAGTTAATAAAGAAAAGAAAGGATCAGTTGGACGTAGAGACACCTCCTGCTGAGCTATGGGATGGAATAAGAAAAGAATGGAAATCTGAGAAGCACTTCTCATGGTGGAAAGTAGCTGCGGTTATTTTCATAACAACATCACTTGGATTGCTCCTTCACAATATTTCATTACAAAGCCAGGTAGAAGAGCTTGCAACACTCGGAGACATTTCCGATGAGTATAAGCGTATTGAAGATTCCTATTTGACACAGATAAATGAACTCGAATCAAGCATTGAAATCACTCAGGCAAAAAGCCAAAATGATTTTAACTGGATTTTTGAAGAGTTGCAAACATTGGATGAAATCAATCAACTCTACAGGAAAGACATTGGTAAAATCAATGAAGATCAGCTTGTTGGCGTCTTGATTGATTGTTACGAAAAGAAGATTAGACTTCTTAGCAAATTAGAACTCGAAATAAAAAGGACAAATAAATTCAATAACGATGAAGAAACTCATACTAATAGCGTTAACCTATAGTTTATCGATACTCCTATATGCAGGAGGCTATGGAGAAACACGCACGACTACTGTCAAGTCCAGCGTTACCGCCTCCGATGTAATCAATATTCAGGCTAAGTACACAGAACTCCTTGTGGAGACGTGGAATAAAAATGAGGTGGAGATAGAGGCCACCATCCGATTTGATGGGAAGATGACAAGCAAAATGCAGTCGTTTCTGGATGAATTTGAAGAGACTGTTAAAGACAACATAACAAAGGGGGCCGGAGAATTAAAGATTGACACCGACCTTGATCTTCCTAATCGTATTCAAATAGGTGGTAAAACTGTTGGCATCAATATATCCTATGGCAACAAAGAACTGAAGGTAGTTTACAAAATCAAGGCCCCTGGTACCAACAAGTATATCATCAACAACTCCTATGAAGATGTGCGTCTGGTAGGAAGTTTTGATGAAATGGAATTTACACAATACTCTGGTGAGCTGGAAGCAGGCACCATCAAGAAAGCTAAAATGAATATGAAATATGGCTCTGCTGAAATTCAAAGTTTAGGGGATGCAGACATGCAGATTTATGAGCAGGAGCTGGATATCTATACGTTGGGTACACTAGACTTAAATGCCAAGTATTCAGATTTAGAGCTGGAAAAGGTTGAAAGAATTGAGGCTGTTTCATACGAATCTGATTATGAGATAGGTTCTATCGAGCAATTGGAAGGAAACTTTAAATATGGAAAAATTATTATTTCAGGGATGCTGGGAGTTGCGAAATTGGATTTTTATGAAATGGATATTGAGGCAGAAGAAGCGGGTGAGATAAGATCTGTGAATAGCAAATACAGCAAATTTGAATTTGGAAAAGCAAGATCCATTGATTTTGATCAGTCATATGAAGATGAAACTACTTTTGGAACCTTGGGGGCATTTAAAAGCAACAACTCTAAATATGGCAAGCATTCGATTGAAGAGCTCACAGATAGTTTTGAATTAAACGCCTACGAGGATGATGTGGAAATTGATGCACTTGGAAACAAAGTGACTGAAATCAATATTGACGGTAAGTACATCAATTCATCAATAGGAACGCGAAATGCGTCATTCATTCTGACTACCAACGTGAAGTACGGCAAGGCTAAATATGACGAATCTTATGTAGATGTAAGGCGATACATCAAAGACAATGACCAATTAGAGGTTGAGATTCATTCAAAGAATAAATCAACAAATCCGATTCGAATCTCAGTAAAAGGGTATGAAGTGGATGTTACAATAAACTAATTCCGTACCTCAACCAGTCCAATTTCAAATGCCAGCACTGTATTGGGAGCGATTGTTTGCGAGCCTAGCTCTCCATAACAATATGTAGAGGGTGAGTAGAACTTGATTCTACCACCTTCTTTCATTGTTGGTAACATGATGCGCCATGCCTCAATCACCTGAGATAGAAGTATCGTTCTTTCAGTAGTAGCTGCGTCGAATATTTCGCCTGTCAGAAAAGTACCCTGATAGGTAACTAAAACATTATCGCTTGTAGTGGGCGTCTTTCCTGTACCTTCTTCCAATACTGTATAGCGAATGCGTGAGGAGTGAATTTCTGTCTCAATATCGTTTTCGAGCAAATATTCATCTATGATATCCTCTTCCAAAAGAAATCTTTCTTCAGCATCGTCTACAATGGCAATTAATTCAATCTCATAGATGAGAATGGCATTTGGAGGTATGTTTTCACCAAGGCCAGCAGGTCCAAACAAATAACCTGAAGGCGAATAGATGGTCATCTTGCCACCTTCCTTCATTTCTGGCATCATCAATTGCCAGGCTTCAACGAGTGATTCCGTAAGCGGAAGCGAAAAACCGATTGTGTCTCCACCGGCAAAAGATTCGTCCAGGAAGTAACTTTGGTATTTCACCATCAACTCATCACCAATTTCTGGCGTGTTCCCATCGCCTTCTAAATTGATAACATAGCGTATTTCAGATTCGTGAATCAATGCATTGATATCATTGTTGTCTAGGTAATCGTCAATGAGCTGCAAGTCTATCTCTAGTTGCTCCTCAAAAGAAATGGTGGGGCCATCGTCTTTGCCACATCCACTTATAAAGGCAATAGATAGAAGAAATAGTGCTGTATAAATTTTTTTCATAGTATTATCCAAATAATGCTCCGGCAATTGTTGCTGTCATCATAGTCGCTAATGTAGCTGCTACTAAAGCTCTAAATCCTAATTTTGAAAGGTCCGCCTGACGTTCTGGAGCCATTCCACCAATTCCGCCGATCTGGATTGCAATAGAGCTAAAATTTGCAAAACCACACAACGCATAAGTTGAGATAATAATCGACTTATTGGAAAGCAACCCTTCGGACTTCATATCTGCAAGGCTTAGGTACGCAACAAACTCATTTATTACGGTCTTCTGCCCTAGCAAGCTCCCAACTTTAACAGTTTCAGACCATTCTACCCCCATTATGAAGGCAAAAACTCTAAATATTTGTCCCAGGATATATTGCAATGAAAATCCGTCAAAAGCTCCGTCTGTAGACCGCACTACAAACTCATTGAGTCCGGTCCATTCACCTATTCCATCAACTAAAATCCAGTTCAATGCAAAAATCACTGCTATAAAAGCCAAAAGCATTCCGGCAATATTTAAAGCCAGTTTTACACCATCAGATGCTCCGCTAGCCAATGCATCAACAAGGTTAACTCCAATATTTTCCTTGTTTACTTTAAGGCTGCTATCAATCTTTTCAGGTTCATTTTCCGGGAGGAATATTTTGGCCATCACAATGGCTGCAGGTGCATTCATAATTGAGGCGCTCAAGAGATAAGTAGCAAATATTTGCTGCTGCTCCGGATCGCCACCACCTAGAAAAGATACATAAGCACCAAGGACACTTCCTGCTATAGTGGCCATGCCTCCCGTCATCAAACAATTAAGCTCAGATTTGGTCATTTTACCTATAAAGGGTCTGACCAATAATGGAGCTTCAGTCTGACCCAGAAAAATGTTACCAGCAGCAGATAAGCTTTCAGCTCCTGACAGTCGCATGGTCTTGGCCATCAACCAGGCAAAACCATAAACGATTTTTTGCAATAGTCCCAAATAATAAAGGCCTGCCGTGACTGCAGAAAAGAAGATAACAGTGGGAAGCGCTTGAAAAACAAAAAGGAACCCGAGGCTGTGTTTGGCATCTACAGCATCGCTATTTTTTGCCAAATCCCCGTACAGAAATTCCGCTCCCTTCAACCCAAAATTGAGAAACTTGACAAACCCGGCACTTATCAAGGAAAAAAGCTGACTTATGAAATCGACATTGGCAATCATCAAACCAATGACCACCTGAATAGCTATCCCAATCCCAACCAGCCTGAAATCAATTTGCTTTCTATTACCAGAGAGTGCCCATGCAATGGCCACCAGTCCAATCAACCCGGCTATTCCTCTCAGATATTCCATGCTAGTTTCGCTTGTTTAGCACATCCCTGATTCGGGCTGCCTTCTCATAGTCTTCTTTATCCAAAGCGTCAGTTAGTAGCTTTTCTAGCTCACTTGAGGATAGATCTTCAATGCTTTTATTTTCAGATTTGGCGGGTTCTACTTGTGATATTTCTTCCTCGTATTCATCGGTCAATACGATACCTGCCTCAGTCATAATGTTTTCATTAGTATAAAAATCAACATTGAACCGGAGACCAATGGCAATGGCATCAGATGGACGAGAATCTATTTCAAACACCTTTCCGTTGTGTTCGCAGATAATGCGTGCAAAGAAAACGCCCTCCTTTAAATCGGAGATATATACTTCCTTTACTTCTATATCAAAGTTGTGCGAAAATGCCTTGAAAAGATCATGAGTCATCGGACGATTAGGAACGATCTTCTCTATCTCTATGGCAATGGCTTGAGCTTCGAACATACCGATTATAATCGGCAATCGTCTATTGCCTCCGGACTCACCTAATACGAGTGCAAAAGAGCCTGACTGGGACTGACTTGAAGACAGCCCCAGTATCTCCAGCTTTATTTTATCATCGGCCATTTAACCTTGTGCCTTCTTAATTGCTTCTGTTAGTTTAGGAACCACATCAAAAGCATCTCCCACTACACCGTAATCAGCAGCTTTGAAAAAAGGTGCCTCAGGATCTTTGTTGATCACAAGGATGTATTTTGAGGAGTTTACACCAGCTAAATGCTGAATTGCTCCTGAGATTCCAATAGCAATATACAGAGATGGACTTACTTTGATACCTGTTTGACCAACGTGTTCGTGGTGAGGCCTCCAATCCATATCAGAAACCGGCTTGCTGCATCCAGTAGCTGCGCCCAATGTTTTAGCTAAATCTTCAACCATGCCCCAGTTTTCAGGACCTTTCAATCCTCTTCCTCCTGATACCACCAAGTCTGCCTCTGGTAGCAAAATATCTCCTTCTGCCTTCTCTACTTTAGTCGTTTTTACTGTAAAGTCATTGTCATTTATAGTAGGGCTAAATTCTGAAACCTCGGCCGAGCCCCCATCTTCTTTGATTGCTACAGCATTTTTCTTGATAATGATAATCTTCTTATCACCATCCAGATCCGTATTTGCAAACGCTTTTCCTGTGTAGATGCTTTTCTTAACAGAGTACCCTCCTGAAGTATCCGGCAGGTCAGCCACATTAGAGGCTAGGGCTGCATCCACTTTAATTGATACTCTTGCCGATACTGGATCTCCAAGAGAACTTTTTGCTAAAACCAGAAGGTTGGAACCTTCCTGATTCATTGCCTCTGCAATTGCAGATGCATATGCCATGATATTTGGGGTAGCCAATTTTTCATCAGTGACATGGAGCACCTTGCTCGCTCCGGCCTTTCCTATCTCCTCCATATCTGAAACTGAGCCAAATACAATGGCGGTCACTTCTCCAACTGCAGCGTGTGCATAGCTGACAGCTTCCAGAGATGATTTTTTTACTTTTCCTTCGTCGGTTTCTACAAATGCTAGTGCTGCCATGTTATATAACTTTTGCTTCGTTCTTCAATAAATTAACTAGTTCATCCATGTTATCTGGATCTATCAACTTCACTTCTCCTTTCGCAGGTGGCAGTTCAAACTTGCTCACCTTTGTTTTTGAGGCGTCACCAGACGGTTCTTTTACCTCCAGCGGCTTTGTCCTTGCACTCATAATACCTCGCATATTAGGAATTTTCCATTCTGCAATTGGTTCCTGGCAACCTGCCACAAATGGTAGCGGCAATTCCATGTATTCCTTACCACCTTCTATCTCCCTGGAAATCTTTGCTGTATTACCTTCAACATCCAAAGTCATGACAGGTGAAACCGAGGGAATCCCTAAGAGCTCTCCTACCATTCCATGCACCTGCCCACCATTAAAGTCGATAGATTCTCTTCCCATTAAGATTAAATCGTATCCACCATCCTTGGCAACAGTGGCTATTTGTTTCGCTACAAATAGTGCATCCTCAGGAAAGGCATTTACTCTGATAGCATCGTCTGCTCCGATAGCAAGGGCTTTTCTAATTGTGGGTTCAGTCTCAGCTTCTCCAACATTTAAAACTGTAATACTTCCCCCTGATTGTTCTTTCAATTCTACGGCTCTTGCTAATGCGTAATCATCATATGGGCCAATAATGAACTGTACGCCATTCTTATCAAATTTCGTGTCTCCATCTGTGAAAGCAATGCGCGAAGTGGTATCAGGCACATGCGTAATACAAACTAATATTTTCATTTATTTATCGAGTGTTTTTATTAGAAACAAGTAAGAAGCGAAACGGTTTCAACCTCTCATTTTTTCGAACCTCGAAGTTAGTAATTATGGTGAATTTGGGAAGCTTACCACCAGCCTTTTCTGAATTTATTGAAGATGTCCTGGCATTCGGTTTTGCTTCTGCAATTTCAATCTTTATCAATTCTGCATTTGTATTCTCAATTTGGGAAAATACCGATAATGAAAACACCCACAATAGCATGAAAATAGCCTTGGCATTATCCTGGCAATGTTCCAAGTCAAAACTTCAATTATGAAATACTTATCGATAATTCTCGCGCTTTTTGCTTTACCATTCGCACCGTATGCCCAATCTCAAGTCGTAAATGAAGACATTGAATTCATTGAAGACTTCCATTCCATTAATGTTAATTCAAGGTATACGGTTTATTTAAAGCAATCCAATGAAACCAAAATTGAGGTCAGGGCTTTGAAAGAGGTGATGGATATCTCGGAATTCAAAGTTGAGGAAGGTGTTTTAAATATCAATATCAAGAGGGAAGAAAAGGATAAAAGCATTTGGGAGCAGATTGATGACATCAAAATTGCACCTAAACTCGATGTTTACATTTCGATTCAAAATGTACAAAGTCTTAAGGTTAATGGAAATGGTAAAATCATATCCGAAAATTCAATCTCCTCGAACAACCTTTATTTAAGTGTTTCAGGATCAGGAACTTTAGATGTAGATATTAAAGGAGAAAATATAGAAATAAACAATTCTGGTAGTGGTTTACTTAAACTGAAAGGATATGCAGATCATGCAAATATTAACCAATCAGGATATGGAAAAATTGAAGCTTTCAAGCTAGATCTAAAAACCGCCACTACCGAGATAAGTGGATCAGGTGATGTAGAAATAAATGTAGCTGATAACCTTGATGCTTATGTGTACGGAGATGGCAAAATTGAATTTAAGGGCAATACCAAAAAGGTCTCCAAAAAGGAGTATGGATCAGGTAAGGTTGTGCGATCATATTAATTTATATATTGTTAATATCGATCAGCATAAAGGCCGTCCTGCAACATGCAGGACGGCTTTTTTAATGCTTACAAATGATTTTAACAATATGACGGGTAAATGACGGGTATATTACGAGTTGTTTTCTTGAGGAGCATATACCATTGTATATAGAATTGCTCCAAAAAAAGAATGGAAGACATGAGACAACCCGAACTTGGCAAACGATTAACCGAATTAAGACAACAAAAAAGTCTTACCCAAGAAGAACTTGTAGAAGCCTGTAATGTTAGTGTCCGCACAATTCAGCGCATTGAGTCTGGAGAGGTGACACCTAGAACATCTACAATCAAAATTTTACTCTCTGCTTTGGATGAAGATTTTGAAAACTTTAAAAACACGGTTGAAGCCAATAAATCAAACAATTACTTAAGATCCATGGAAACTTGGCTTCAGGTTGCCTGGATTTCAGGGATAGCATACTTCGTTTTGGGATTTTTAGATGCTGTGCTTGAATATGAGAGGTTTGAGAACCTCTATGTAGTAGAAGAAATTCCTTTTTACATTACAACAAAAATATTCTACTTCATTTTCTACTCCTTTTTTCTGTTTGGCTTAGTAAAGCTTGGGGATTACTTCTCCAATTATCTTCTCAAAATCGCTTCATTTCTTCTCATCGGCTTGTTCGCCATATGGACTTTCTTTGACGTATTCACGATTTACTATGATATGAGTGAAGCTAACCTCATCACACTAGGAGCCGGTGAATCAATTTCCTATGGAGCGCTGACCATTGTTTTTGGTGTCGGTCTTATGAGACTTCAAGATGGCATGGGCCAATTAGCTAAAATTGCAGGCATATTGGAAATTGTATCGGGATTCTTCTTTGCAGTTGTGATTTTATTCTTCCTTGGATATATGATGCTGGTTCCAGCAACCATTATTGAAATCATCCTTCTCTATAAGGGATTCGAGTTTGTTAAAGCCGAACGACTAAGAGCATAGACGTATGAAAAAGCTTTTTTGCATACTAGGACTTATTGGTCCTGGTTTGGTCATCTATGGTTTTTTTCAACCAGTATTCGATTCTTTTTTTGGTTGGAAAACCGTTCCAAATGAGGTCTTCGAGACAAAATTTGAAGGCATTGAACATACAAAGTATGTCTCTGAGATTGTCAGATCAAAGCATGTGGTAGACAGCATACATCGTGTAAGTAAATCACCTTCAATTTCTGTTGCTACAATGATTAATGGCCGAATGGTCTGGACCTATGCAGTTGGATTTCAAAACCTGACCAGAATGACTCCAGCTGATACTAATACTCAGTATCGCATTGGGAGCACTTCAAAAGCACTCACTTCTTTGGGATTGGGTAAACTCATTCAAGAGGGAAAGATACACCCTGATTCATCTATTCAATACTACTCAGGTCTCTTCGATGATAAACCCGAAATTTCAGTTCGACAACTTGCGTCACATCAATCAGGAATACGAAACTATGGGACATGTATTTGTTTTCCGATTTGGGAATACTACATAAATAAACAGTTTGAAAGTATTGAAGAAAGTGTATTGGAGTTTGAGTCCGATGAATTGCAATTCGAACCAGGGACTGATTTTGCTTACAGCTCATTCAACTTTACTGCGCTTAGCTTAGCCATGGAAAATGTTTCATCCGAAGGATTCCTAAGCTACATGCAACAGAGAGTATTCCAACCCTTAAATATGCTTAAAACCAATCCTGATTATTGGGATGATAGCTCTCCTTCCAAAGCGGTACCTTATGAAATTCAAGGCCGAATGTATCGAGAATCGCATCAAGTAAATCTTAGCAATAAATGGGCTGGTGGCGGGTTTGTATCTACACCTTCTGATTTAGTTAGGGCAGGAAATGCACTTCTTGACAGTGGCTTATTGAATCGGCAGATTATAGAGTTGATCACTACTCCAAATCGATTAAACAATGGATCTGTTAATGAACAAAACTATGCATTGGGTTGGCGTCATGGTTTTTCAAAACGTTATTTTGATGGCAATCGAGAGGTCGAGGTAATACATCATGGCGGAATGGCAATGGGTGGGCAAGCACTTTTAGTTGTTTACCCTGAGTATGATCTTGTAATTGCTCTCACAATGAATAAAGGTGATAGCGAAGGAAATTTTCAACTATTCGATTATGTTACTCCTATCGGTGAGTTATTTATCTCAAAACTGACTGATAAGTAATTCATCATTTAGATTTGCCAAAAAGAATTTTCAAATGAAAAACCTCATCAAATCCATCCTGATTACTTGCGTTCTCACTTTACTTATTTTCACTCAATCCTGCGGTAGTGATGGTGAATCCGGACCATCATATGCTTTTATAGACCAAAACTTGCAAGGATCTATAAATGGCATCCCATTCGTCTATGCAGAAGGGACAGTTGAGTTAACTGGAAGCGGAGATAGGCTTTCCTTTGATTTGTATGATACAGATGAGATTTTTGATGATGTATGCGCTGTTTTTGGTTTTGGAGAAGAAGTAAGCGTATTCTTTACAGGCGCCAATGAGGTTGGATTGTATGAACTATCACTTGAAAGTAATACTGTAACACTGTTTGACCCATCTGAAACCTTAAATGTAATTGCTTCAATTGGTGCTGTAGAAATACTCACTATCACAAGTACTGAAGTGACCGGAAGAATAGATGCGAGACTCGATGCTGGAAGTACCATTAATGGCAACTTCACGGTAGTATTCTGTGAAGAATAAATAAGGGTGCTGAAAGATGAGTGAAAAAGTAGATGTACTAGTTGTTGGTGCAGGACCCATAGGACTAGCATGTGGAATAGAAGCCGAGAAAGCAGGCCTTAAATATGTCATTGTTGATAAAGGATGCTTGGTTAATTCGCTCTATAACTACCCGAGTAACATGACTTTCTTTTCCACATCTGATCGTCTGGAAATTGGTGACGTTCCTTTCATCTCGCACAATCCAAAACCTACGCGCCCGGAAGCACTCGAATACTATCGCCGTGTGGCCTCATCCTGGAAGCTAAAGACAAGACTTTACGAACAAATTGAGCATGTAAACAAGCAGGATGATGTCTTTGAGATAAAGTCGACCAAGCAAACCTACCTTGCAGACAACCTCATCATTGCAACGGGGTTTTATGATCTCCCCTACCTACTCAATGTTCCGGGAGAAAATTTACCTAAAGTAAAACACTACTACGATGAACCTCATCCATATTATGACATGAATGTAATAGTCGTTGGTGCAGCTAATTCTTCTGTCGATGTTGCACTTGAAGTCTATCGAAAGGGTGCAAAAAGTGTTACAATGGTCATTCGTGAGGAAGAGATTAATCCAAGAGTGAAGTATTGGGTCCGTCCGGACATTGACAATCGAATCAAAGAAGGCTCCATTAAGGCATACTTCAATAGTAACATCACCCGAATTGAAGAACATGAGGTGCTTGTAAATACTCCTGAAGGAGATATTGTCATCCCAAATGATTTTGTACTGGCAATGACAGGCTACCAGCCTGACTTTTCATTTCTCGAAAGCATCGGTATTCAGATCGGAAATGATGAGTTTAAAACGCCTGTTTACAATGAAAAGACCATGCAGACTAATGTCTCCGGAGCTTACCTTGCCGGCGTAATATGCGGAGGATTAAAAACTAATGCCTGGTTTATTGAAAACTCCCGTGAACACGCCGAGCTTATCGTAAACCACATCCTGCAAAAGGTCGGTTAATCCTTAACCTTTCCTCTCAACACACTGATGTTTTGATTGTATGGATTGCCACTTGTGCGCCTGAGTGAAATAATTTGTCCCACATGATTGATCGCATCCGCTATAGGTCCGTTAAGGAGGTTCCAAAACGGGAATTCGTTTCCAGATGAAAAGATCATATCGTATCGCTCGAGATCTTCTGCTGAAGATGTCTTAAGTTTTTCACTAGCTATTCTGATGTTTTCCAATGTAAGGTTACGTTTCTCTTCATATGACATCCCCTTAATTTCTATTCCATTGAAAGGCTTTTCATTGACAGCATTTGCAAGTATCTGAGTTAATGATACAATGTGATCGATTGTTTCTTCGATTGTACGCGCTTCATCGCTTGGTTTAAATGCTAAATCCTCAGGCCTTAAACCCTCAGTCCCCCAATAATATCTAAAGCCAAGCCCATCTACCACACGGGCAGCGACCGTACCTTCAGAGTATGTATCAGGAGAATCCGGGATTTCGTAATAGTAATCTTCCGGATTGCCTTGCCCATATGCGACAATGGCTAGAACGAAAAGTAGTATACTGCAAATTGATTTCATAAGCTAAACTTAAGCAACGATTCATGATTTTCTCAGTGATGAACCTACTTGAATTGAAATGAATAGCATACTTGAGTCAATTTACTAGTTTCGTATCATGAATAAGGCACGTATTGAGATGCTGAAAAAGTACATTGAAGAGGAACCCGCGAATCCATTCAACAAGTACGCACTTGCCATGGAGTATTATGAATCGCATCCAAGTCAATCTTTAGAATATCTTAGGGAAATTCTTACAAACCATCCAGAATACCTTCCCTCCTATTTTAAAGCAGCTCATTTACTCTGGGAGTTCGAATTTTGGGAAGAGGCAGATTCAGTCTTCCAAAAGGGAATAGAATTGGCCACTACCATCGGAGATCAAAAAGCCTTGCATGAGTTAAAGTCAGCTTATCAAAATTTTCAAATCGACTGGGATTGATTCCTTTCAAACAATAAAGGCATTATTAGGTTTTATATTCAGACAAATCTGAAATAAAGAAATATGGAATTTTTAGTAATTGGCGTTTTAATTGTAGGTATAGCTCTGATCGTTTGGCTAACTAGCTCATTCAATCAATTTAGAAAGATGGATAAAAATCCAGAAGACTTTCAAGAAAGAAGAACTTTCAAATCTGTAAGTGACGGATCTGAAGAGATATAATTCTCACAACTAACCTTTCATTCACACCCTAAGATTGGCTAATTTCATCTTATGAAAATGGCCAAAACTCCTGAAGAGTATTTCGATTCTGTTCCTGATCATTTAGATATCTTAAAAAAGCTTCGATCAATTCTACTTTCCACAGAGTTGGAAGAAAAAATGAAGTGGGGCATACCTACCTATTGTTTGAAAAATAAGAACGTAGCTGGAATCGGTGCTTTCAAAGCATATGCTGGGATCTGGTTTTTCAACGGTGTATTTTTAAAAGATGAAGCTGGTGTGTTGATCAACGCACAAGAAGGAAAAACAAAAGGTTTGCGCCAGTGGCGATTTGAGTCATTAGATGATATTGACGACCAACTTCTGTTGACTTATATCGAAGAAGCAATTCAAAATCAAAAGGAAGGAAAAGAGATCAAACCAGAAAAGAAACCATTGATCATTCCCGATGAATTAAAGGAAGCACTTGCTTCGGACAGCCAACTTTCAGAAACATTCGAATCACTTTCTCTTTCGTGCAAGCGAGAATATGCTGAATATATAGAAGAAGCAAAACGAGAGGAGACCAAGCACAAACGACTTAAAAAAATTATCCCTATGATCATGGATAAAGTCGGACTTAATGATAAGTATAAATAAACTCTAAAAGCGAATCACAATCTTTCCAAACGAATCAGGCTCTTTGAATCGATCGAATGCCTGAATGCACTGATCTGCTTCGAAAATTTTATCTACAGTTGGTATGATTTGATGCTTTGTCACCCATTCCAACATTTCCACAAACTCATCATCACTGCCCATCGTAGATCCCATAATTTGAGCTTGCGACCAAAAGAGTCTGAATACATCCAGTTTTTCAGGATGACCAGTGGTACTACCATACATTACAATACGTCCGGCAGGTTTGATAATCTTCAGATAGTTATTGAGCTGATTACCACCGGCACTGTCAATGATAGAATCTAAACCACCCAATTCCATTGCAGCTTTGAACCACTTTTCATCACGATAATTAAAACCACCCTTCACTCCCATTTTTTTCACTCTGCTGATCTTCTCTTCACTGCCGCTTGTGACGTAAACATCAGCGCCAGATGCAATGGCAAATGCAATGGCCAATTGGCTCACACCACCACCTGCACCCGTAACAAGCACCCTTTTTCCTGCATTTACGGCTCCTTTTTTTATTGTAGCTCTAAATGCTGTCAGTCCGGCGAGTGGTAATGCTGACGCTTCCTCGCTGGTTAGGTGTGAGGGTTTTTCATGCAATCGATGAGCGGGAACCTTTATGTATTCGGCAAGCGTACCATCTGTAGGCATCCCAAGCACCGAGTATTTCGAGGATTGAACATCAGGATTCGAACCCCACTCTACGTTCGGGTTAATAATTACTTCCTTGCCTTTCCATTCTGAAGGCCCTTCTTCGACAATACCACAGCCATCCGAACCAAGTACAGTTCCAAATTGGATTCCCGGATACATGCCTTCCCTTATCCATTGGTCTCTTCGATTAAGTGCGCAGGCTGATAGCTTGATCAGGCACTCTTCTCCTGTGATTTCCGGTTTGGAGATTTCAGTTAATTGAATCGGTTCTGATTCTTGTGTAATCGTAATTGCTCGCATTGATCTGGTAAGAAATTATCTGGTTTAGCTTAATAGATAAGTCAACTAATTAAACTAGAATGGAGTTTCATCATCACCCTCTTCGTCATTGGCCTTGCTAGGCAAAGTGATTGTGAAATCAGAGTTGGATGGCCCGGATGTTGGGAACGAACCAAAGCCATTGCCTTGATCTCCATCCCAGTCAGTAAACTTTGTGAACTTACCGATGAACTTCAGATTGACGGTATCGAGTGAGCCATTTCTATGTTTAGCAATAATCACTTCGCCAAGTCCTTGAAGCGGCATCCCTGACTCATCCGTATCCAAACCATAATATTCCGGACGGTAAAGGAACATTACCATATCCGCGTCTTGCTCAATTGATCCTGATTCCCTCAAATCTGAAAGTTGAGGTCGCTTATCTCCACCTCTGGTCTCTACCGCCCTACTCAACTGGGAAAGCGCAAGTACCGGCACATTTAGTTCTTTGGCTATTCCTTTTAATGCTCTTGAAATCGAAGCAATTTCTTGTTCTCTATTCCCTCCACCTTTGCTGCTATCGCCGCTCATGAGTTGCAGGTAATCTATGATGATAAGCTTAACTCCGTGCTGAGCTGCCAATCTTCGACATTTCGCTCTCAATTCAAGAATACTAAGAGCCGGTGTATCATCAATGAATATTGGAGCTTCGGACAGCTTGCGAGTCTTATGGATCATTTGCTCCCACTCATAGTCGGCCAAATCACCCTTCTTGATTTTTTCACTAGGTAGCTCAGCTTCTGAAGAAATCAAACGATTGACCAGCTGAACAGAAGACATTTCCAAAGAGAATATGGCTACAGGCGTATTGAAATCTATTGCAGCATTTCTAAGTGCTGAAACTACAAATGCCGTTTTTCCCATACCGGGGCGTGCAGCGATGATCACCAGATCAGACGGTTGCCAGCCAGAAGTCACCCGGTCAAGTGCGGAGAATCCACTAGGCACTCCGGTAAGTCCGTCCTTACGGTCTTTTCTGATTTGAATCTCATCAATGGCCTGATGCATTAGTGAGCTCATCTTATCATAATTCTTCCGAATATGCGACTCTGAGACATCAAACAGAGATTGCTCAGCTCGATCTAAGAGCTTAAATACATCAATGGTGTCTTCATACGCATCTTTCTGAATTTCAGAAGAGATTCGTATCAGTTCCCTTTTAATTGACTGCTCTGCAATGATCCGTGCGTGGTATTCTATGTTGGCAGCAGAATTTACTTTGGTGGTTAATTCTGCAACAAAGTGAGCACCGCCGACCACCTCCAACTTAGCTTCCTTTCTTAGTTGGTGGGTCACTGTCTTAATATCAATCGGCTGACTATCATTGAAAAGTGCCACTATTGCCGCATAGATTTCCTGATGAGCATCTTTGTAGAAACTTTCAGGATGAAGAATGTCGATTACGTTTGAGAGTGCATCTCGTTCAAGCATCAAAGCTCCCAGTACAGCTTCTTCAATTTCTACTGCCTGAGGTGGAAGTTTGCCGAGATGTTCAGTAACTGTGGAAAGGCCTATTCGCCTGCTTTTTGCTGATGTTGTAGATGTTTTGGCTCCTTCCATTTACGGTGTGTAGTTTTAGGTTTTGATTGGTAATACAAACTTAGCGTGACAATGCCCGCTGAGCGTTGTAGTATTCCACAATTTTCTCCCCACTTATCCACAACGAATATTCAACCTCTTTGGTGCTTTATGCTATCTTTGGTCGCTCACCATTTTAAATCCAATATTTTGTTCAAACTCAATCTCAAAAATCCTTTGGTAGTTTTTGATTTGGAAACTACCGGAACCACAATCTCACAGGATCGGATCGTAGAAATGGCAATGGTTAAGATCATGCCGGATGGTACGATAGAAGAAAAGTGCAGAAAAATAAATCCGACGATTCCTATTCCTCACGAAACCAGCTTGATACATGGCATTTACGATGAAGATGTGAAAGACGAACCAACGTTTGCTCAAGTGGCCAAATCGCTGGCTCAATACCTTGAAGGTTGTGATCTATCCGGATTTAACGTGCTGGGTTTTGATGTACCAATGCTGGTAGAAGAATTTCTTCGTGCCAATGTTGATTTTGATACTGAGAACCGAAAGATTGTAGATGCACAAAAGATCTTTCACCTAATGGAGAAGCGTAACCTTACGGCAGCATATAAATTCTATTGTGGTAAAGATCTGGAAAACGCGCACAGCGCACTCGCTGATACAAAAGCTACCTATGAAGTTTTGGTATCTCAAATAGAAAAATATGAAGGTCAGGATGCGATAGACACCTTAGGAAAAAAGCTGGCAACAATTGAAAATGACATGGGCGTATTGCATCAGCTTACCACTTCTTCCAGGGTAGATTTCGCAGGCCGCATGATCTACAAGGATGGAATAGAGGTATTTAATTTTGGTAAGCACAGAGGCAAGCCAGTTAAAGATATCTTACAGAAGGAACCAAGCTTCTATGATTGGATGATGAAAGGAGATTTCCCTTTAGATACGAAAAGAAAACTCACTAAAATAAAGCTGAGTGGGTTTAATCAGTAGATTGACTAAGTTTATGATAGTTCTAAAACTATCCGTATCGAATCACTCAGACTAACAGACATATTTAAATCCTTCGGTGATCAGCCGGTATTAAGAGGTATTTCATTGGAGGTAAAGCCTTCTGAAACCATCGTTTTGCTTGGACCAAGTGGTTGCGGGAAAACCACATTGCTAAAGCTTATCAATAGATTGATTGAGCCGGATTCCGGAACAATAGAAATAAATGGGAAGTCTAATCAATCAATTAAAAAATATACACTCCGCAGAAACATTGGCTATGTAATCCAGGATGTAGGACTGCTACCACATCTATCCATAGAAAAAAACATATCGTTGGTCAGCCGAATTGATAGCAATTCATTGTCATCAGATAGGTTGAATGAATTGATGGAATTGACTGGTTTATCCGGCGACCTACTTGCCAAGAAACCATCGCAGCTAAGTGGTGGTCAACAGCAGCGGGTAGGGATTGCAAGAGCCCTAGCAAATGATCCAGATTTAATCTTAATGGATGAGCCATTTAGTGCTCTGGACAACATTACACGCAATGAATTACAAGATGACTTTTTAAATATTCCACTATTAAAAGATAAGACAATCGTGATGGTCACTCATGACGTTCAAGAGGCATTCAAGCTTGGAGATAAAATTGCCTTATTGGATCAGGGGATTATTCAGCAATTTGGAACACCTGCGGAGATACTCTCAAATCCATCCAACGATTTTGTCAATTCATTTCTAAATAAAGATAGACTCATTCTGTTTTTGCAAAATCAGCTGGTAGACAATAGATCTGCAGCAGATTTTCTTGGTGATGCTTCAATTAAGAATGATGAGAAACGCTCAAAATTGATCAAACTGCTAAGCAACTACCAGCCATGAGTTTTTGGGAATTTCTCATATCGCACTGGGATGAGGTGGTCGATCAAACCACTCAGCACTTGAAATTGACCCTCATATCTATGGTAATTGCTTCCTCTATCGGCATCCTAATTGGCGTCTTAATCACAAGGATTGAGAAACTTGCCTCGGTCACCCTGGGTTTCGTAGGCATAATCCAGACCATTCCAAGCCTTGCTCTATTAGGATTTTTGCTGCCTATAGTTGGTATAGGTACCATTCCGGCAATAATTGCACTCTTCTTGTACGCATTGCTGCCTATTGTTAGAAATACCTACACCGGAATCAAAGGGATAGAACCGTCAATAAAAGAAGCTTCCATTGGAATGGGCATGACTAACAGGCAACTGCTAAGGTACGTTGAGTTGCCACTGGCTTTTCCTGTGATCCTTGCCGGAATTCGTACTTCTACGGTTATCAATGTGGGAGTGGCCACCCTATGTGCTTTGATAGCAGCAGGTGGTCTTGGCGAATTCATTTTTAGAGGTATTTCACTAAACAATACTCAAATGATACTGGCAGGCGCAATCCCTGCTTCACTTCTCGCCATTATCCTTGATGGCACTCTAGGCTTAGTTCAGCGATTTTATAAGAGCAAGGCTCTTTGGGCTGGTCTTGGTGGATTACTGCTCTTCTTTCTTTTGTTCAATATGGTTGGCAACAATTCAAAGGCAGAAAAATTAGTTGCCGGTTTTAATTCCGAGTTCATTGAACGTGCAGATGGGTATGTTGGCCTGGATTCCCTTTATAAGCTTCCTTTAGAAATAAAGGAAATGGAGATTGCGCTAATGTATCGTGCACTTTACGAAGGAAATGTTGATGTCATCGATGGTTTCAGCACAGACGGACGAATCAAAGAGTTCAATCTAAAATCCCTTGAGGACGACAAGGGCTACTTCCCTCCATACCACGCTATTCCTCTCATCAATGGGAATACGCTCCGACAGTATCCGGAGCTAACAGGGTGTTTTCAAAAGATCAAAGGGTTAATGAATGATTCATTAATGGCCAATCTCAACTATGAAGTTGACGGTAAAAAGCGTGAACTCAACAAAGTTGCAAACCAATTCCTGAAATCCATTAATATTTACGCGGACTTAAATGCAGGTACCACAGATAATCCAGATATCATCATCGGCTCCAAAGCTTTTACAGAAAACTTCCTTCTCGCACATATTTTTGCCCAATTGATTGAAAACAAGACTAAGCTTAAAACTAAACTCCAATTGGGTTTTGGTGGTACGAAATTGGTATTTGATGCATTGAGATTCGGAGAAATTGATATCTATCCGGAATATACGGGCACTGCCTATTTGGTCCTGTTAAAAAAGCAACCAGCAGACGTAGACGATTTCAATAATCCGGAAACGGTGTTGTATCAAATAACAACTGACCTAAAAGAAGCATATGATATTGAGGTGCTTCCTCCACTGGGCTTCAACAATACATTTGCATTAATGATGAGAAAGGAACATGCAGATTCTCTTCGAATATCTACAATCAGTGAATTATCTGATTATCTTAGAAGAGAATAATGTTTTGAATATCACCGAAATGCTGAGTCAAAAAAACATCTTTAATATGTTATATTTGATTTTTACCTAGCCTATGCCTACTACCTTTAAAAAGAACGCTAGTCTTCGTCTGTTTCTGCTTGTTTCATTGGTCATCACTGTCTATTTGGCATTGGTTTGGCTTCTTGTATTTGTAGAAAAGGATAGTGATCAGTCGGCGTTAAACAACTATTCCAATGCCTTCTGGTATTCACTGGTGACCCTTACCACGGTTGGTTATGGTGATATTTTCCCAGCTACGATATACGGTCGCTACATTTCCCTCATTTTTATACTTACCAGTATTGGTATTTTCGGTATTTTAATTGGACAACTTACTACGCTTATGACAACAATTAAGGAAAATAAAAAGCTTGGATATTCCGGAACAAGTTTCAGCAATCACGCTGTAATCATCGGCTGGAATGAATTCGGATGGCATGTGGTAGATCAGCTTGTAGGTGTTGGCAGGCGTGTGGCGGTGATCACGAATAAAAAAGATGATGTCGATCTCATCCGTGAGAAGTACAATTCAAAAAACGTATTTGTTCTTTTCAGCGACTACAATAATCATGAGATGATTAAGAAGTCAAACATTGAGGAGGCGACCATTGTGTTTGTCAATATGCTTGACGATACTGACAAGTTGGTGTATGTTTTGAACCTGAAGAAGGTTTTTCCTGAAACTGAATTTGTAGTAACGCTTGAGAACGGAGATTTGAAAAACACCTTCCTTGCTGCGGGAGTGAGTAATACCATATCTACTCAGGAAATATCATCGAAGCTATTGGCATCCTATATGTTTGAGCCAGACGTAGCTACCTACAGTGAATCCATCTTATCGTATGCCAAATCTGATAGCGATTATGACATCAAACAATTGCTGATTACTCCAAACAATCCATACAATGGAAAAGCTTATCAAGATGTCTTTTTCGATTTGAAAAAGAGGTACAATTCTGTGCTCATAGGAATAACAAAAAGAGACAAATTCGGTCAAAAGAAACTGATCAAAAATCCATTGGGTGATCTGAAGATCCATTCAGGAGATTACTTGATCATTATTTTGAATGGTAAAGCGTTTAAACTACTTAAACGTGTATTTGGAGTAGAAGAAGGCACAGTAAAAGATAGAACTAAATGAAAAAATTAGCATTTGTCTGTGTGCTCATTTTACTCATGGGCTGTGAAAATAAAGACATCAATGAAGGTGAAGAGTTTCGTCCGCGAGCTGTAAAAGATAGCTTTGAAGATACTCACTTCACCAAAGTGGTCGTGGATGGTGTGGAGTACATCCTGACAGAAAGAGACAACAACAACCCACATGAAGGGTTTGGCTTTATGGCTTTCAGAGCCAATAAGCTAATGGAAAAACAGGATACCATAATTTCCTACCTAAAGACAATGTCGTATTTTCAAAGTAAAATGTACGCACGTCTGTATGGTATTTCTGAGGATTCAGGCCAAGCAGAATTTGAAAATAAGTTTTTAGAATTTCTAGCTTCTGAAACTAAAGAATTACAAGAATTAGAAAGGGAGGATTTGGTAAACACCAAAAAAGAAGAAGAAGGAGAAGAGTAATAGATTATACGCTTCTCCCGTTCTGTATTTCTTATCCGAAGAAACTTTTCAGTTCTCTCAACGCATTGGCTAGTTCCGGCTCTACACCAGATCTTTCTACGATTTCTTTACCAACCTTTTCCGCATCGATCAGTTCATCTTTATCTTTAAATACCTCGTTGAGGATATTACAATCATCGATGATAGAATACAATACAGTAAAAGCAGGCGATGGCTTTGCACTCTTAAATACAATTGCCTTAAGGCTGTTTCTGATCTCTTGTTCAAACGCATAGTTGGCATTATCCATACGATCTGAAAGTGGAATCCAAAGAAGCTTAGTCTCTTCTTTCTTAAGGATGCCTCGTTGCACAAGAAGTGCATTAAGATCTTCTTGAATGTCCTTAAACTTAGCAGAAAGAGTCTTGATCTGTTCAATCAATCCAGGCCCGGTTTGAAGCTTCTTTAAAACATTGTCCAAAATTCCATTTCCGGTACCAATGGTATCTACAACAGAAATCTTACCGCCATCAAGCTTAATTTTCTTCAAAAGGTACAATTCCAGAATACATGCTGATATTACACCCGGCACAACCGTTTTCTCAGCAGCTGCCAAAATTCTTCCTTCTTCGTCATCTAAAGCGATCAGATAAAATCCTTCAGCGATACTTAATTTCATAGTTGGTTATTTTTTAAATGCAATGTTTCTCAATCAGCGAATTTCATAAATTTTACTTAAAAGAGAACAGCACAAAGATTATTTTTTCAATAGTGCTCCTATGGTCAATCCTTGAACTAAAATCGAGAATACTACCACACAGTATGTGGTAAATAAAATGGTATCCTTTACATAATCAGGGAATGCAAGATCAGTAAGAGAAAGTGCTAATGCTACGGAAATACCTCCTCTCAGCCCACCCCATGTTAAGATTTGAATAGTTTTAGGCTCAAATGTCCTGAATCTTTTCATCGCAGTTATTGGGATGCTTACTCCCAGGAATCTTGCGGTCAATACAATGACGATTCCAATTCCACCAATGGCAAGGTTACTCATGGTAAATGATTCTGCAATTACCAGCATCTCAAGACCGATAAGGATGAATAATATTGCATTCAAGGCCTCGTCAAGTAAGTGCCAAAATTTAAATACATACTCCCCTGTTGCATTCGCAAGTTTTTCATCCCTGCCCTGATTTCCTATAAAAAGTCCCATCACAACCATAGCCAATGGCGCTGAAACGTGAATCATTTCAGAGATGCGTCCACCAACCATCACCAATGTGAGAGTTACTAAAACCTCCAGCTCTACATGGTCATTATCAATGAAGTTTAGCAACTTAAAACCTGCATAGCCAAACACCGCGCCAAGCAAAAGTCCGCCAAACACTTCGACCGAAAATAACATCGCAACGCTGGCTGCAGTAATCTCTCCGGCTCCATGACCTCCCGGCTCATGGATTCCTGCATGATGCTTCGCAATTCCTAATATCGTTAAGAAAATAACTACACCTACACCATCATTAAATAATGATTCTCCGGCAATCTTAATTTCCAGTTTTTTTGAAAGTCCGAATTGTTTGGTGAGTGCTAATACTGCAATCGGATCTGTAGGGGAAATCAAAGCTCCAAATAGCAAACAGTATATTAGATCAATCTCATATCCTACAAGTGGGAAGATGTAATAGACTAAAAAGCCAACCATAAAGGTGGACATCAGCGTACCTACAGTGGCCAGTATTACCACCGGCACCCGTTCTTCTATCAGCTTATTTAAATTGGTGGACAGTGCTCCCGCAAACAAGAGAAAGTTGAGCATAACATTCATCAGAACCTCTTCAAAGTCAAATTCTGCAATAATATGCTCGGCTCCTTCGGTGATGGATGGAACAAAGTAACCCAACACCAAAATGGTCACTGACATTATCAATGCGATAAACATCAGACCGATGGTTGAAGGAAGCTTTAATACCGTAATGTTAATCAGTGTAAACGCGGCGGCAAGAAAAATGAGAAGCGTGATTAGTTCTAAAATACTCATTGGTTCAGCGGGTAGAAGTTTCTTTTGGTTTAGATTAGTGAGAGCAAAATAAATAAATTAAGAGTACGAAAAAAATAGTGCTCTGAGAGCGAAAAAATAGCTCTTAAAATGTTTAAGTCACCTATTTAACCTATGATTCAGTTTCGCTTCCGGGCAAAGGTTTATGCTCAATCTCCTAAGCAATTTACATTACTTATACTGGTTTTTGTGATAAATAGCTGTGCAAGTGTGAAGCAACTGGCTATTGAAACAGATGCTGAAAGACTACTAAAGCAATCGGAAGTGTTCTCCAGCCAATTTACCGGATTTAGCTTATTCGATATTGAAACCAACTCCTATGTAGCTGGTTACAACTCAACTTTGAAATTTACGCCAGCATCTAATACCAAGTTAATGACGATGTATGCCGTATTGAAAACATATTCTGATTCGATTCCCTCTTTACTTTATAAGGAGATTGATTCCGGGATCATTGTACAGCCGATAGGCGATCCTACATTCTTATATGAGCCTTTTAAAGATCAGTCGGCCTTCGATTTTCTTAATAGATATAAGAATGTTTTAATCAATTGGCCGGAGGAAGACCCAAATCCATATGGTACAGGCTGGGCATGGGACGATTACATTTACAATTTCCAACCTCAGCGTACCTGGTGGCCCATTTATGGCAACACTGTAAGTATCAGGAAAAAAGATGATTCACTTTCAATCACTCCTGCTTTTTTTGAAGAATATGTAGAAGTGTTGAATCAAACTAAACCCGGCGAACTTGTTCATCGAGAGTTGAACTACAATGTTTTCAAAGCATACCTTGAAAGTGATACTTCAGATTTTGAGCGAATAATTCCGTTCGAATATTCCAAAGAACTTTTTTTTCAACTGCTGAAAGATACTTTGAGTGCCAACATATCCTTTTCCGATGAAGCTTTAGTAAACCCTGATACACTTTTTTCTCAGCCAACAGATTCTGTTTTAGTTAAATTGATGAAGCCGAGCGATAATTTTCTTGCTGAGCAATTACTCCTCATGGTGGCAAAAACGAATGGCCATGATGAAATTAAGCCATTCATAAAAGAGGTTAAGAATGGCTGGTTGATCAGCCTTAACGATATGGTTTGGGTGGACGGATCCGGCTTGTCGCGCTATAATCTCATAGCTCCCGTAGATCAGGTACGACTACTCAGAATTTGTACAGAGGAATTCGGTTGGGAGAGAATGAAATCTATTCTTCCTACCAGTAATGAGGGAACACTTGAGGATCGTTTCATCCTGGAGGAGGAAGAAGAACCTTACATTTTCGCCAAGACCGGAACCTTGAGCAACAACCACAACCTGAGCGGCTATTTAATTACACGATCCGGCAAACGAATGATCTTTTCACTCATGAGTAATCATTACACTCGACCGACTGAGGAGGTAAAAAAGGCCATGGAACAATTTCTTCTTGAGATCAGAAATGCCTACTGATTGTATTCCCTTATCAACCCTCCTGTCAATCTCATCAGTTCAATTTTTGAATTGATCAGGTTGTAAGTGGCTTGTAGTTTCAGAATAGATGATGACAGATAATTATTTTGAACGTCTCTATAGTCAAAAGAATTGATGCTTCCATTTTTGAATTTCTCTTCAGACAAATCCAGATTTGTCTGAGCTGAAGACTCCCGCTGGGCATTGATTGCGTAAAGCTGGCGTCTAATATTATATCTGTCTAATGCCGTTAGCAAATCACGATCCAGTGAATTCTCAAGCTGATCCACGCGCAACTCTCCTATTCGCTCGTTTACTATCGCATTCTTAATGGCGCGTTTTATCCTACCACCATTAAACAGGGTATAAGAAAGCGTAAATGTTGCTGTATAATTATCTGTTACACTATTCAAACGAGTATCCGGTCCACTTGCAAACCCACTACCGGTAAAGAATATGGCCTCTGACAAATCCAAGCTATTACGGGTTTCGGAAAAAGAAGCATTTAAAGCTAAGGTCGGATAACGATCCGCATTACTCAGCTTTGTCGCCTGCCCCAGCAGCGATTGTGTAATGTATTGTTTCTGAAGATCCACGTTTTCTTTTAGCATCTGTCCGCGCAAATCGTCGTAAGTGTATGCTTCGTCCGGAATAATTAAGGCATCAGCAAATGCATAGGTTTTTGCTACATTTTTTTCAGCCAATAAAACGTTCAAATCACGAATCGCATTTCTGTATACCAGTTGCTGATTGATGTAATTAATCGAGTCTGTCAGGTAGTTCCCTTCTTCCAGCAGCACATCTGTAGTGACAGCACCTCCTAATTCAGATTTTATCTTTATGTATTGATATTTATCCCTGGAAAGAGCAAGTTGTTTTTCAAATTCCTCCAAACGTTCCAATTCCAGAACGGCCAGATAATAGCCGAGGATGATACTCTGGAGAGTATTGGCGATCACAATTGAAGCATTGCCGTCCGTCTCAGCTTGTAATAGCTCAAGTCTCCTTTTGGTCATTTTCACCCGAAATCCATCGAAAATGGTCCAGTTTACATTCACTGTAGGATTCAATGAATTGGAAAGTGTTTGACCTTGAGTAGCTGTTGGGAAGGCTACTTTCACGTTATCGGTCAAGTTGTTACTCTGATTTACGTTCAGTGTAATCGTAGGCCATCTTCCTGCTTCTCCCCAGTTATTATTGTTCTGAGCAACTTCCACATTGCCTCGTTCAATTTGAATGCCGTAGTTGCGTTGGAGTCCTACCTGAATCGCATCAGAAAGCGAAAGTGATTCCTGGCTTTTTGCTTGAAAAAGGCACAGTATTCCAAGTGAAAAAATGAGTTTCTTCATGTTGAGTTGTAGTCTTAGGTACTAATTAAGCTGATTCTTTGTATTCCTCTATTCGCCGTTCATCAATAAGCACACGCTCCACATCTTCACGTGTCGGCTTCTTACCGGTCCACAGCCATTTAGCTGCTCTTCTTATGTCATTGAACATCACAATAAATACCGGAAAGTAAAGCAGGATGATAAATGTTCCTATTAACACACCGTATGCGACTGAGATGGCCATCGGGATGAGGAATTGGGCCTGAAAGCTCGTTTCCTTAATCAATGGGTATAATCCAAGGACGGTAGTCAATGAGGTGAGCATGATTGGTCGGAATCTGGAAAGTCCCGCATTGTATGCCGCCTGATAAACACTCATTCCCTCCTCTTTGATCAGCATGTTGAATTTAGAAAGGAATACAACCGCATCGTTAATGATTACACCTGACAATGCCACCATACCCCAGACACTTAAAAGCGAAACGGGAAGCTCCTTGGCAGGCGAAATCCAGTCTTCAATGCCGTGACCCAGAATGGCTCCAAACCAGCCCAGCGGAATCATCATAATAATCAAAACTGCTTGATAATATGATCTGAAAGTGATCATAAGAATAAAGAAAATCAACAGGAACGCACCACCAAAGTAAAGTCCAATTTCCTTTCCTGCGCGGGCACTTTGTTGTGATTGACCTCCATAGTCAACAACCACGGTCGGGAACTTAGTATTTAGCTCCGGTACTATCTCTTCTCTAATCTTCTTCAATATGGGTGGTACTTCTCCAAATGGATCGATCATCTCAGCTTCTACAGTAATAGCCCTTGAAGTATTGTAATGCTTGATACCTGAAACTCCTCGTTCGATGTTGTAATCTGCCAGCTGTGTCAAAGGAAACTCTTGTCCGGTTGGCGTCTTGATTTTGATATCCTCAAGTTGGTTGATGCTCTTTCTTCCCGATTCAGGATATCTCACCCACACTCGTAGCTCATCATTGCCTTTCATGAATCGTTGTACTTCCTCACCAAAGAAACCCTGACGCATCTGTTTGGTGATATCATTATGGTTTAAACCTAAGAAGTAAGCTTCTGGTCTAAGATCAAATAGCATCTCTCTCCTACCCACCGGCACATTGTCCTCTATTTCCTTAAGATCAGCAATGCCGGCAAGTTCATCCTTTAGAAACTGTTTGGCCTCACCGAGCTCCTCATAGTTCTTACCCATTAGTCGAATAGACACAGGTTTTCCAAAACGATTTCCTCCACCGATAGCAAATTTTTCGGCCTCCGTAACTGGTCCAATTTCTTTTCGAATCATTTCTATAAGATCAAATTGATTGATCCCGTAATCATCGAGTTCTTTGTAAAAGATATTGATTGATCCTGCATGAGAACCGGATTCCCACTGCGAAAATCCAATATTTGAAAATGTGTTATTTACAATGTTTTCCTCAATATCAAATTGCTTTTTGAGGTCGTCATTTACTTTCCAAATGGCATCCTCAAACTTCACAATATACCTTTCAACTTTTTGCTCTCTTTCTCCGGGCTTAAAGGCAATGTTGATATTGAAACTATTGAATGGGATTTGAGGAAAGAAGGTAGCTTTGATCTGACCGCCCGCAAGTAATCCCATAACGATTATAAGGAAGCCTGCCAGCATTGAAAGAGATACCCATCGATTTTGCATGGTAAACTTCAGCCCTCTTCCGTAAATGTTATCCCGCATATAATCAATTACACCATTTAAGATTTTTCTGATTTTATAGCTTCTGGTATTTTCTTTCTTTACTTTCAATACACTCTTACTGGCCAGGTGGGCCGGAAGAACAAAGAATGCCTCCAACAGCGAAAAACCAAGGCTAAAGCAAACCACAAAGGCCATGTCTCTTAGAAATTCGAAACCACCGGTAAGCAAAAGCAAAGGAGTAAATGCCACAATAGTAGTTGTAACAGAAGTAAACACAGCTGGAAGTACCTCTATAGTACCATTTACAGCAGCTTTGATCGGGTTGCCGTGCTTCTCGAAATGGGAATAAATATTCTCTGCAATCACGATTCCATCATCTACCAGAATCCCGATAACAAGGATCATTCCGAACAGGGATATCATATTGATGGTAAGTCCGACGAATATCCCCAGAATAAACATCCCAAGGAAAGACGATGGGATACCCCATGCAACCCAAAATGATAGCCTCAGACTCAAGAACAGCCCGAGAGAAATCAAAACCAATAGAAGACCTACAATGCCATTATTGGTAAGTAAGTCAAGTCGCTGATTGAGCATACTCATGAAATCCCAGGTCATGTGCAGTTCTACAGAGTTGTTCTTTGCATTAAACTCGTCCACATATGCATTGACCACTTTGGAAATCTCTTCCAAATCTTCGGTCTCAAGCTTTCTCACCTCAATGAAAACAGCTTCTTTTCCGCTAAGCATTGCTTTGGAAGGGACATCCGCAAATTGCTCCTTGATCACTGCTATATCCTTCAGGAGAATTTCACTGCCATCCTGATTACTTCTTACCACGATGTTTGAAATATCTGAAGCTTCGGTCTCTTTTGCTTTGGATCTGATCAAAATTTCTTCTTTCGAAGACTTAACAGAGCCAGCTGAGATGTCTCTGTTGTTCTGCCTTACAGCATTGGCGACCTGATCAAATGTCAGATTATACCTCAGGAGATCCTGCTCACTTACTTCTATAGATACCTCAAGCGCCGGAAACCCTGTTACATTTACTTGTGATATAGCTTCTTTGGCTAAAAGGTCATCTTCAATCTCTTCTGCAAACCTTTTGAGCGTTTTTAGATCTACATCTCCCGTAAGTCCAAGCCACTGCGCCGTTGAGCGTTGCTTCTGTTTGAAAACAATGGGCTTTTCAGCTCCTGCAGGAAACGAATTAATTCCATCTACTGCATTCTTTACTTCTGTATATATATCGTCAATGTCGAAATTGTCGAAGGTAACAAGGGTAATATTGGCTGAATTCTCAGAAGACGTGGACACGATCTCATCAATCCCTGCAATGGAGTTAATTGCTTCCTCGATTTTTAGGGTCACACCCTCTTCCATTTCTTCCGGTGAAGCTCCAGGGTACGTAACAGTAATATTGATATTACGATCGCTACGGGTAGGAAAGAAAGATTTTTTGGTATTAGCAATTGAGACTATCCCACCAATCAATGTCAAGGCGATTAGAATATTTGCCAGTATTGGAAACTTAACAAAATACTCTACCAGGTTTTTTATAAACGTCATAACGATTCGTTTTTAGTTTGATGCTGTAGGTGATTGACTGGTACTTGCGGCTTCATTGGCCTCACCAAGCTCCAAATCAATATCTTTCACCTCTTGCTTTTCGACTACCATATTGTTGAATGCGCCAATCAATGGCTCAATAACCAAATCTTCTCCCCGATCGAGACCGCTGATGATGGCATCCTCATCTGCAAGACGGATCACATTTATTTTCCTCATTTTGAGGAGTGTGTCCTGAACAACAAAGACTTCATTGCCATTATAGATGGCATTTCTTGGCATAATCATGCCGTCCTTTACCGTCCTTGCAGGTATTGCTGCCTGAAAAAACTGGCCATCATATATTTTACTTCCTGAAGGTTGAATCGCTATAAATACATCTACCGATTGCGTATTCTGATTTACAAAATCACTTATTCTTGTCACTCGGCCTTCCAGGTATTGATCCATTTCATCCGAATAGATCTTTACAGGTGAATTTTCCTTTATCCATGGAATATCTTTTGTTTCAATGGCCACTTTCAATTCGTGAACCCCACGTCGCATAACCTTACCAATACTCACACCCGGATTAATAAATGATCCCGACTGCAAGCTCACTTCCATGATGCTCCCATCAAATGGTGCGTAGTAGCGATGCTTATCCAACCGTGCTTCGGCACTCTTGATCGTATAGTAGGAACTGTAAATTCCTTTTGTAGCTAAAAATATTTTTTCTTTTTCTGATGCGGTTTCCGGCAATGGTCCAAACTTCTTATCAATATCCAATGAATTGAAGTATGAATTCCAGGCATCAAAATTATTGTTGAAGTCAACTTTCAGGTCCGGTAAAATTCCTGCCAAATCTCTCAGGAAGTTACTTTTTTGCGATTTTAGATTTAATGCAGGCTCTCTATCATCGATATAAAAAAGCAAATCTCCCTTTTTGAATCGCTCCCCTTCTTTAAGCCTTACCTTACCTTGATACATTCTGCCCGAAACTTCGGAAAGTAGATCCAGTGTCTGAGCTGTTTGTACTCTGCCATAAGAGACAACATCCGTCTGTATAGTTTGATAATTTACCTTCTTCGTTTGTACAGTTTTAGTAACTGCCAGAGGCCTTTTGTCTTTTGGTTCTTCTTTTTGTCCAGCAAAAATTCCCGCCAGTAAGAAGGCAAGTAATAGGATTCCCACTGAGGAAAGAATGATGATTAGTTTTCTCTTCATGATAAGTAGTATAGTGTCAACTACTTAATGTGGAAAAGAGCTAATTGGTTACACGAATTTTTACATATGTGATAAGTGGACAATTGAGCACTTGAACTGTTTAATCTTTATATTAGTTGGTAATACACAGAACCTTAAAAAGTCCCCAAAAATGGAGAAAATCAACAAAAGTGAAGAAGAATGGAAAAAGGAGCTCTCAGATGAGCAGTTTCATATCTTAAGAGAAAAAGGAACGGAACGTCCCTGGACAGGTTCGCTATTGGAAAATAAAGATAAGGGAGTGTATGAATGTGCGGCTTGTGGAAATGAACTGTACTCTTCGGAAACAAAATACGATTCAGGATCCGGTTGGCCTAGTTTTTACGATCCTATCCGTGCTGAAGCAGTGGAATTCGAAAAGGATAAGTCTTTTGGGATGGTACGTACAGAGGTGAAATGTGGACGCTGTGGTAGTCATCTTGGACATATTTTCCCCGATGGACCTCAACCAAGCGGTCAGCGGTATTGCATGAATTCAGGGGCTCTAAACTTCAAAAAGACCTAGGCGACGGTATTCAACTTCGTGATGCGAATGAAATTATCGTCAATCATCCAAAGAAAATGAGGTGTAATATTCACCATGGTACCATTGAGATTTGAGTTGACGAAAAAACCTGTGTGGTTTTGTTCATTTTCATTTTCAAGGTAGGAGTTCACCAGTTCTCCTTTCATGTTTCTAACGATCGGCACCTCACCAATAACTTGCACTCCAAGAAAATCAGAAAGAGCAGCGATTGACATGTTGGCAATTAGATTCTCTATTTCTGACATGAAATCGTGCTTCATCATTTTAGTATGACTATTGCGCGAGCCGGTGATATCGTCTGGCAGACACACACTGTTGATTAGGTCCATTTCATGGTTATTGATCACAAAATAGAACGCTCCATTGATTTCACCATGGAAAGCCACTTTCATAAGGTTCACCTTGAACCTACCCAAATCATCAAATTCTTTGATGCCGTGCAATTGTCCTTCACCAAATTGAACCAATTTAGGTTCCACACGAATCTTAAGCATCTGCTCCATAGATTGGGCGGCCTTATTTAAAGATTCAGAGATCATTTCTTCAATGATTTCCAGATGTAATTCAGACAAATTTCCTCGACTCACAATTTTTTAGCGGTGTTGCTTTTCAAATTTAATGGAAGATTAAACTAAATGTAACAGAAAAAGTTCCACCCATCCAAATGAATAAATAACCTCTAGTGTAGGTTACTATAAAAAATCTTGTGCCTAAATCATTAACTTGAAATCAAACTAAAACCTAAACGTATGAAGAAGATACTAGTCGTTTTGTTGATGGTAACTTTTGTTGCCTTTGACGGAACCGCACAACGCCGGAAGAGTAAAGCCTCCAGCAGCACTAAAAACTACGACAGCAAACTATATGATGGGATCCAATGGCGAAACATAGGACCTTTCCGTGGTGGCCGCTCTGCTGCTGTTACCGGGGTGCCGGGAAAACCTAACCTCTACTACATGGGGGCTACAGGAGGGGGAGTATGGCGTACAAAAGATGCTGGAAGTACCTGGGAAAATATCTCTGATGGCTTTTTCGGCGGATCTATTGGTGCCGTTGCTGTAAGTGAATGGGACAATAATGTGATCTATGTTGGTGGCGGTGAAGTAACCGTTCGTGGTAACGTATCCTCTGGCTGGGGCATGTGGAAGTCAGTAGATGCCGGCACCACATGGCAGGAAATAGGCATGAAGAATTCTCGTCATATTCCTCGTGTACGCATTCATCCTAAGAATCCTGATTTAGTATATGCAGCAGTTATGGGAGATCTCTATAAGTCTTCTACCGAGCGAGGTGTTTACCGAAGTAAAGATGGGGGAAAGACATGGGAGCGTATTCTTTATGCAAATGCAGATGCAGGAGCTGTAGATCTTACATTTGATCCGAATAACCCGCGAATCTTATATGCTTCCACCTGGAGAATTCGACGTACACCCTATAGCCTGGAAAGCGGTGGTGAAGGATCCGCGCTATGGAAAAGTACAGATGGTGGCGATACCTGGACCAATATTTCGAAAAACGAAGGCCTACCTGGCGGAATATGGGGAATCTCTGGTGTGACTGTTTCACCAGTCAACTCAAACCGCGTTTGGGCTATCATAGAAAACAAAGCAGGAGGAGTTTACAGATCAGATGATGCAGGCAAAACCTGGAGGCTGATCAACAAGGAAAGAAAACTGAGACAAAGAGCCTGGTATTATACACGCATCTATGCGGATACGCAGGATGAAGATGGGGTTTATGTCATGAACGTACGATACCACAAATCAACAGATGGTGGACGTACGTATGAGACATACAATGCCCCACACGGTGACCATCACGACTTCTGGATTGCGCCTGAAGACAACCAACGAATGGTAATCGGTGATGATGGTGGCGCTCAGGTAAGTTTTGATGCTGGTGAAAACTGGTCAACCTACCAGAATCAACCAACTGCACAATTCTATCGGGTGACCACCGACAACTCATTCCCATATAAAATCTACGGAGCACAGCAAGACAACTCCACCGTGAGAATTGATCATCGATCCGGTGGTTGGTTTATTGGAGATAATGACTGGGAATCAACTGCAGGTGGAGAGAGTGCGCACATTGCACCAAAGCCTGACAATAATGATATTGTTTATGGCGGAAGCTACGATGGTTTCCTTACCCGCGTAGATCATTCAAAAGATCAAGTGAGAGCTGTGAACGTATGGCCTGACAATCCGATGGGACATGGAGCTGAAGGGTTTAAGTACCGATTCCAGTGGAACTTTCCAATCTTCTTTTCTCCTCACAATCCTAACAAACTATATACTGCATCCAACCAATTGCATGTGACTACCAACGAAGGCCAGACCTGGGAGGTTATAAGTCCGGATCTGACAAGAAATGATCCGAGCAAACTTGGTTCTTCCGGAGGTCCAATCACAAAGGACAATACCAGTGTAGAATATTATTGTACCATTTTCGCAGCAGTAGAATCCTATCACGAAGAAGGCGTCATCTGGACTGGGTCTGATGATGGTCTGGTGCATATCACCAGAGATGGCGGTGACAACTGGACCAACGTAACTCCAGCAGGTATGCCTGAGTGGATGATGATAAACAGTGTGGAAATCGATCCCTTTAATAAAGGCGGATTGTACATCGCTGGTACCCGCTACAAATTGGGTGACTACACACCTTACTTGTACAAGACTGAGGATTATGGTCAGACGTGGAAGCGGATCAATAGTGGAATCGCTTCCGAACATTTCACCCGCGTGGTACGCGCTGACCCAAATCAAAAAGGATTGCTGTACGCAGGAACTGAAGCAGGCATGTATGTTTCCTTTGATGATGGTGCCAGCTGGAGTGCTTTCCAGATGAACCTGCCAATCGTTCCGATTACAGATCTGGCTGTCAAAGACAACAACCTGATTGCAGCCACCCAAGGGCGTAGCTTTTGGATGATTGATGATCTTACTCCTTTACATCAGTTAGCTGATGCAAGTGGTAAAGCAAATTATCTGTACAAGCCTATGGATAGCTATCGCATGGGAGGTGGTAATGGAAGGACATCTAAAACTGCCGGAACCAACCATCCGGGAGGAGTATTGGTCAATTACTTTATGAAGGACACTGCTAAAACAGATACCATCTCCATCAGCTTCCACGAAAGTGATGGCGACCTGATAAAGAAGTATTCTACGCATCCCAACAAGGAAGACAATGAAGACATGCTCGATGTAAAAGAAGGATTGAATACCATGAACTGGGGCATGCGCTACAATGGCGCGAAAACCTTTGATGGCATGATCTTATGGTGGGCAACCACCAACGGCCCGATGGCTATCCCTGGTGAGTACACTGTGAAAATGAATGTGAATGGGGTTGAAAGCGCTCAAAACTTCAACATTCTAGCTGATCCTCGAGCGGAAGCATCTCAAGCTGACTATCAGGCTCAGTTTGACTTCCTGATCAAGGTGCGTGATAAGCTGACAGAAACACATGAAGGTATCATCAACATTAGAAAGGCTAAAAGCCAGATCAGCGATGTGATGAAGAAAGCGGAGAATGATGAAATAAGTGAGTTAGGCAAAGCTATCATAAAGGATATGTCTGAAATAGAGAAAGCGCTATATCAAACGCAAAATGAGAGTGGACAGGATCCGTTGAACTTCCCTATCAGACTCAACAACAAGCTTGGACACCTGGCTTCACTATCAGGTGTGGGAAGCTATCGTCCGACAGACTCAGCGCTTGCGTTCTATGATGAGGTAACGGCCAAGATAGATGAGCAGCTTAAAATGCTGAATGAGATTCTGGATACCAGAATTGATGAATTTAATCAGAAGGTGAAAGAGGCAGAAGTAGATGCTGTCAAATTGGATAAATAGTTTAATTGTACAAAAAAGTGAAAGGGGGTGTAATAAACACCCCTTTTTTGTTACCTACTCTTTAAACAACCCAATAAAGAGATGGTACAACAGCTCAACTTCCGAAACCTTATCTTCCTGTTACCACCAGCTATTATTCTGGCATGTGTATATGTGGCTGGTTCGCCCCTATTTGCTGATAATCCTCATCAACTCAGCGCAGCGATTACTTTTGATTTGCTCATCTCCACGCCCGTTATCTATTTTCTAATCATCCGCAAACGAAGCATCCCAAAGACGACTGTCATTCCTGTTTTCATTCTCGGAATTATTGTTGCCTCCATCATCCTCCCGGCCGAACATCAATACTATCTATCCTTGGTAAAGACCTGGTTTCTTCCACTACTTGAGATTACCATAGTCACCTATCTAATCGTCACGATTCGCAAGGCTTTCAAAAAAGTGAAACAGAGCCAGGCTACCACGCCGGACTTTTACATGGCTGCAAAGCAGGCAGCTGATAGTTTTTTGCCTAAAGGTGTCAGTGCAGCATTTGCCACTGAGCTCTCTATGATCTACTATGGGTTTATTCATTGGAGAAAACACATCCTTCAACCACATGAATTCAGTTATCACAAGACAACCAGCACACGCATGGTGCTCGGAGTGTTTGTCTTTCTCATCATTATTGAGGCTTTTGCTGTGCACCTGCTTCTTCAAAACTACAGCACGATAGCCGCCTGGATATTGACGATCCTCAGCATTTATGCCTGTTTCCAGGTATATGGAATCTTGCGTTCTCTGGGCAAACGACCAATCACATTAAACAATGATCTCCTGACCTTGAAATATGGTGTAATGGGACAAGTAGAGATCCCTTTGAATCAAATCCAATCCATCACAGAACAAACCACATCCTTAGATCAGGTGGAAGGATTGGTGTACCTATCCCCTTTCAAAGACATGGAAGGCCACAACGTGCTGATCGAAGTGACTGCACCCATGAAGCTGACCGGATTTTACGGGTTCACCAAGGAATTCACTCGCATTGCCCTTTATCTGGACGAACCTAAAGCTTTGATTGATGAATTATGGAATAAAGTTGATCTGTCTTAATTGACGAGTTTTGATCTGGGAATTCCCAATCAATGCGCAGCATTGAAACACCAAAATCACGTGTAGGCTGAGCGTAAGCTGGATTGATTTACTCATACCCACCTGCATGCCGCACCGCCTTTCGTGAACCTTCGGTTTTGGAAAGGGGTTTTTTGATTCCGGCACGCGTAGTGTTTTTTGCCCCTCAAAAAAGAAAAAGAAAGAAGGAAAAAAAGAAAGAAAAGAAAGAAAGAGTTGTCACTCCATCTTTTCAATCCACTCCCGCACCAAGGCTATGCCTTCTTCATGATTCAAGCTCCTCCCCAACTCCGGCATCATTTCGCCCGGCTCCAGTGAGGTGATGCGGTGCACCAGGATAGATTGATCAGGATTTCCAGGCACAATACTATACTTAAGTCCACCGGAACCTTTGCCTGCCGCGATCGGTGGCTTATTTACGCCCAAACGATATGGATCAGCTTGAGAGGCAAGCAGGTACAGCCCTGAGTTCTTGGCCGGTCCTTCCCTACGATGGCAATGCGCACAGTTGACTTCCAGCCAGGCACGGGCTCGTGCATCAAGTGTTTCATTTGCATTTGAATAGTTGGCCAGCTTTGGAAACGTAATGTTGCCCTCAGCTTTTAACCACCCTTTACCAATCCACTCGGTGAGTTGACCTTCCAGATTGAGCTGCCGAGCCGAAGGCCCAATGGGCACCAACTTACCGCCCAGGTCGTGGCAGCTTTTACATTGTGGCTGAGACGGAATGCTGTAGTTTATTCGCTGAAGTGTACCGCTGGCATCTTTCCATTCTACAGGTACTTTCTTACCTAGAATAACTCGCTTCGCATCGGTCTGCTCTTCATTCCATTGATAAACGATGGCCTTCCATCCTTTCGCTTCGTGAATAAGCAAACGTGTTTCCAGGATGCGCCGCTCAGCATCCGGGTTTTGAAAATCTACGGGATAGAAGAAGTTTTTGATCAGGACGGTCTGCTCGGGAAAACTCAGCACTTCAGTATCATGATATTCGATAGACTGACCCTCAGGTAGCTTGATGAAGCGCGCTTTGTAAGCATAGTCGGAGAAGAGTGCAGCATTGATTTCATACGGAAATGTTTGTGCATCTTTTGGAATCAAATCGCTCATTGGTTCTGTGAACAAGTTCCATTCGCTGAGTTTCTTAGGATAATCAGCCATTTCTTCCACGCCAAGGCTTACCTTTTGAATGACTGGCTGCTTCTTCTCAGGCTGGCTACATGAAATAAGTGCGGCGATCCATATGAAAACGACTATCCTCATTGAAAAATAGGCTCAATGGTTCCCGAATCACAATCATATGCACTCCAATCGGTGGAGCGATTTTCAAAGTCGTTCTCCGCGTCGATGTTGGCGAAGTTGAACTCCCCATTATTGCTCAAACACATCACAAACTCTTTGTCCGGTGGCAGGATGCCGTCCATGGCAAAGTCCGGCAGGCTGAAGGTGAAGTAGGTCAGAAAGAGCAACCCGAAATCATTCTTGAGGGTTGGCAGCCAGTGCTTGTTCTTGAATTCATTGTCGTGGAAGAACACCTGATTGGGATAAGGATCATACTCCTGATCGATCTTTTGATTGGCCGCTTCCAACTGCGAGCCTTCCTCCGCTCCCAATGCTTCAACCAGCACATAACTCGCAAGTGCCGTGCCTATGGTACGGTTGTGATGGATGCGATTCTCAAACACCTCTATATTTCGGGTGGCCATCATCATGATACCTGTACCCGGAGGTACTACCGCCACCACATTCCCTTCCGGCGCGAAGTTGTCGTGGTTGTTGGAGATCACGTCATTGTCATAGACGCGGGTAGTATGGCCGCTTTGCGTCAATCCGGGCATGTCGAAGATGAGGATGCCTCCTGTGTTGTCGTGGGCGTTGTTGCCATAGATCTCCACCCACCGGCTGTTTTCACTTTCGATGCCCGCCACGTTGTGGTACACCTCATTGTTGCGGATGATCACACAGTCCGACTGGCCGACGTAGATGCCCGCATCTGCCGAACCGATGGCCAGGCAGTTTTCTACGATCACACGCTTGCATAGCACCGGATAAAAAGCATACGCTCCATTTTCTTCGCTGGGCTCTCCACTCCACTCTGACTTTACATTGGTGAAGCGAATACCTTCCGTATCTGTCACTTTGATGTTGTCGCCCGGAGCATCCTGAATGGTGAAGTTCTGAAACACCAGATTGGTGCAGTTGGCTGCACGGATGCCTTCTGCACCGCCGGTCTGCATTTCAAAAGAGAGAACAGTCTCTTTTATGCCCTGTCCCTGGAATACCACGTTGGATAAGCCATCCAGAATAAGTGGATTTTCGAACATGTAATTGCCCGCCGGAATATCGATGGTATCGCCATCCTGCGCCTGAATGATGAGCGTTTGCAGATCCGCTTCAATGGACATCCATTGGATGGGTTCTTCTGCCGGTCCTGCGCAGGCCACTGCCAGGACAATGAGTAGTGAGATGAGATGTTTCATAGCTGAAAAGTAGTGTTATCAAAGGTAAATGATTTGAAGGGTTATTTTTAACTCCTTAATTGGGAGTAAATCGTGAATTCTCATTTACCTGCCAAAATGGTGGTTAAAACGGAACCATTCAATAAAAAATGCCTCCATGAGGTGTACGTGCTGTTTTATTTATATTACGTTTATATAATTGTTAGAGAGCATTATCTACAGTGACGAAAGAACAATTTACAGATTATTGGAACCGAACTTACCCGAACTCTTTGCCAATCGGACATGAATTGAAACATGTTTTCAATGATCGGTGGTTTAGAATTCATAGTCTTCCTGAATCCAAGAGATACGCTGAAACTCCTGAAGAAGAGTCCATAATCTTAGAACGCCAGAACGAACTTATTGAAGACATTTTCGGGAAAGGTCAAGAATTCTACATCCTTATTGGCCTTTACAGCACCGACTTAACTGAACAACTGAGCATAGGTGAACTTGATTGGGAGACATTCCTACATGTCATGGATATTCCACTACATGAAGTCCGCCCAGAGGAACATGAAGGTGAACCTTACTTTTATCAGATCTTCATTTCCAAAGCAACTTGGAGGATTAACGAGCTTGATGAACTTCTCATGAAACTTGCCAACGATGAAGTAAGAGGAACCTTTATATGTCCAAGCAATAACCGAATTATCAACCCATATGATGGAGGGGTTGACGTTATTTTGGAGAACGAACCAACTATGCAAGCCTATAAACAACGCTATTCTAACTGGCTTTCTCCGGGGAAAGACGGAATGTAAAGCTCTCTAACATACGATATAGCGCATGGTCTTACTTAGTTCATATGCCAAGTGTCTTCTAAATATCCCTCTTATCCGTACGGCACTAAGACCAACCCTAGCTGGTTTTTCTAAACACGTGGATAAATAGACCCCCACTAAGCGTAGCTTGTAGCTACACCTTCATATCACGTCAATTTGTAATTGACTGACTAAATAGACCCTGAATCAAATTCAGGGTGACGTTCTAGCTAAGTTCATCGGTCTACTTTATCGCGTCATGCTGAATTTATTTCAGTATCTTATATCCTTGAGCTAGCACAAGTATTTCAATTGACTTTCAAACCAGAAGTGAACTATATTTATAATGCATTTATATACCTGCTTGTAGTGAATTCCATATAAACACTCCTATTATGTCATTCAGACTGTTGTTTGCATCCTATATCTACCTGGCACTTGTTGCATGTGAACAACCATCTAAGGAAATCACAGAAGATGAAATAAAGAAGGACATTCAGGAAATGTATCAGCATCATGTGAATGACCTGAAAAATCTAGATCATGAGAACCTGATGAAACACTACGCAGATGTAAAGGATCATATCCTCTTTGGAGATGGCGAATACTGGGGAGATTACAAGACAGTTAACGATATATGGAAATCGTTTATAGATGACACTCAACAAATATTAAAGTGGGAACTGTCCAACGAGAAAATTCATATTCTTTCCGGTGAATCCGCATCTTATCTGATGGAATATTACAATGAAAGAATAGTCAAGGAAGGAGATACATCCAAAGTAGCGGGCAGTGCTGTTTACGGTCTAAAAAAGATCGGCAATGAGTGGAAAATTGTTACTACGAATGTTACTCACCACATATTGGATAATTAAGCACTAGCACCTTTGCATCGTGCATCACACTCATTCCAACAATTCTATTTCTACTAATTTGCAGGTAAAGAGGCATTGATCAAAATAGTAAGCTAGATGGCTTACTAAACCCATGCTTTCTTTGTTACTTTTATATTGTCAGTAATCATAGCAGATAATGCAAAATGAGAAGGTACAAAATTATTGGACTCAACCTATTTACATTTTTTCTGAGCTCACTTTGCATTGCCCAAGAGAGTGTTGATCAAATAATTGATAAGCGAATCGAAGAAAGAAACATTCCTGGTTTTGCTTTCATGGTATCGAAAAACGGACAAATAGTCGAAGAAGGTTACAGAGGATTGTCAAATGTTGAATTAAATGTTCCAGTCACAGAAAAATCAGTCTTTGCCATTGCTTCGATGAGTAAAGCCTATACGGCGGCAGCCATTCTTTTAATGGCTGAGAAAGGAGAGTTGGATTTGGACGATTCTGTTAAAAAATACATTCCTGAAGCACCACAATCATGGGATGCAATTACCATAAAGCAACTACTCACTCATTCATCTGGATTAGTGGATGACTGGGGGCTTTATAGCTGGGACAAGTCGAATGAACTGTTTTTAAACTCTCAAACAGATAGTTTGATTCTTAGCCATTTGTTTGATACTGACCTGTTGTTCACTCCCGGCACTAACGTGAAGTATTCATGCGGACCTTTTGTTTTGGGAGTTGTGATCGAACGTATAAGCGGTCAATATTATGAGGAATATCTGAAGGAATTCATATTCCGTCCATTGGAACTAACGAATACATATGTAGATCATCCTTATAAGATAATTCCAAACCGTGTCTCCGGATATTTTGATTATGACACTACTGAATTTAACGCTGGTGTTTCAGGGCGAGGCAATGGAATCTTGATGGCTCCTGTATCTTATGGAAGAGCGGATGTAGGTATTCGGACTACCGCAAGAGATTTACTGAAATTTTACAATGGATTGCTTTCCGGTCAGTTGCTAAATGAAAAATCTATGCAGATAATGTTCAGTCCTCCTACCCTTAATAATGGGGATTTTATTTCAACTGCACCGGGATGGATGATTTGGCCTATGTCAGGCAACTTGGTAGCCGAACATAGTGGTGGTTTTAGAACGGGATTCAATAGCCATGTTTTTATGATTCCAAAAGAGAATTTTATAATTATTCTGCTTAATAATCTTCAGGGATCATTAAGGTTTGCAACAACCCAGCAAATAGCCGGCAATTATTATCCGGAAATATCCTTACTTTCTCAGAGAGAAATCAAAATAGATGAAAGTCCAAAGGTCACTGCTCAGCACCTTGAATTTTTTCAAAGCATTGCTTCAGATGCAGTCAATGAAACGTTGCTCAGTGACAATTATCCCAAGTCATACCTATCTAAATCACTCAAAAGATCTCTTGCTTCAGCCAAATCCATAACATTCATTGATCAGGTTGATGTAAGCAGCAAGGATGTGGAGTTGTTTGAAGTTAAAATTCACAAAATCCGTTATTACAAACTGAAGACCAGTAAAGAAATTTATGCAGCTATTTCTTTGGATAAGGATGGGAAAATTGTGTTTGTAGACCATCCAGAATGATATGTGAATATGGCAGACGTTGGCGCAAACTTGTAGCTTGTGCCTACCGCCTATCATAGACATGTAATGAAAAAAGACTGCCCGCCCTCCGAATTCACATCCCCCTCCCGCCACACATTCCATCACACCCCCCTTCAAAGGGGGAATATGGGTTAACTGATCCTTGAATGAGGATGTGTTTTTATATTGCGTTTATATAATTGTTGGCGAGCAATATTGGCAGTGGAAAAAATTGAAATCATATTAAGTCAGGAAACCAAAAGCAACCTGAAGAAATTCAAGAAGGGTGAAACCATTCAATTTCCAAAATCCACAAATACTCATGCCTTTTATATAAAAAAAGGATTGGCAAGGAGTTTTATAATTGACGGCACTGGAAAAGAACATATTTACATGTTTGCACCTGAGGGTTGGATCATTGGAGATATTGAAGCAATAGGGTACGATCAGGCAACTGAGCTTTTCATTGATTGTCTTGAGGATTCTGAAGTGATCATTTTTAACAAAGACGGACTATTCAATGAAAGACTGGATCAAAAACAGCTCATTGAAAATGTGAGTCTTCTCACAAGAAGGGTTGGAAGACTTCAACGAAGGGTTTTAATGCTTATGGGGTCCCCAGCAGCGGATAGATACAAATATTTCCTTGAAATTTATCCAGACCTTATCAATCGTGTACCCCAGAAGATGATTGCTTCTTACCTTGGTATCGCCCCTCAAACCCTAAGCACGATAAGAAGTCAAATGGCTCGCCCTTAAAACATCATTTCTTCATCTAGATGAATGCATAGAAATTCTAAAGCTTCGACATTTGAATAAAATTCAATGTTATGGCCAACGAATATTCCAATGGTGAAATAACCATTAAATGGCAACCAAAGCTTTGCCAGCATGCTGGTATTTGTGTGAAGTCTTTACCTCAGGTTTATAAACCTAAAGAATCACCATGGATTCAAATTGAAAATGCCTCTACAGAAGAGCTGAAGAAGCAGATTAGTAATTGTCCGTCCGGAGCATTGAGTTTTACTATAAACAGTTAATCTATGAGCAAGCCTAAAATAGCCGATAGAAAGCCCGCCAAAGTAGAACTTAAAAAGGGCGAAGAACATTATTGGTGTGCCTGCGGTCGCAGCAGCAATCAACCTTTTTGTGATGGCTCGCATAAAACTACTGACATCACTCCAAAGCAATTCGTGGCTGAAGAATCGGGTGAAGCTTATCTGTGCATGTGTAAGCATTCAAAAAATGCTCCATACTGTGATGGCACACACGCAAAACTCGGCGATGAATCTAACTCTTCGGATGCAGAAACTACAGCTAGTAATGGATCTACGAAAGAAGAACCAACTCTTGCTTATATAAAAGCTTTGGCTAAAGATGGGTTATCCAAAACAGGTCATCATGGTGAAATGGGTGCCATGGGAGTACCTATTCCTGAGCTTCCGAGATGGAGAGATATACAACTGCTAGCAGCCCAAATGGCTACCAAACCTCTAATGGAGGACGTAGAGGTGGGTTCTGAATTAATTATTGGACCTAATGCCAAAAGGCCTTTAAAACTAGACATTCCATTGTTTGTATCTGATATGAGTTTTGGTGCTTTATCAGAAGAAGCTAAAGTTTCTTTGGCTAAAGGAGCCGAATTAGCTGGTACTGGAATTTGTTCGGGAGAAGGTGGCATGCTCGAAGATGAGCAACAAGCAAACTCCAAGTACTTCTATGAGCTTGCCTCTGCTAAATTCGGATTTGAATGGGATAAACTGAAAAAGGTACAGGCATTTCATTTTAAAGGAGGTCAAGGCGCAAAAACCGGAACAGGAGGTCACTTATCTGGCAACAAGGTAGTAGGTAAAATAGCTCAAGTCCGTAATCTCAAAGAAGGCACTCCGGCAGTATCACCACCAACTTTTGATGATCTCCATACTACCGAAGATTATAAAAATTTTGCGGATAAAGTACGTGATATCACGGGAGGCATTCCTATCGGCTTCAAGCTCTCTGCCAATCACATTGAAGAGGATATCCAGTTCGCGCTGGACGCTAGTGCTGACTACATTATATTGGATGGTCGTGGAGGCGGTACGGGAGCCGCGCCTTTGATCTTCAGAAACAACATTTCAGTTCCCACCATTCCTGCACTGGCTCGGGCTAGACATTACTTAGATAAAGTAGGTCGATCAGAAGTGACCCTAATTATAACAGGAGGAATTCGTGTTCCCGATGATTTCATTAAAGCAATGGCACTTGGAGCAGACGGAATCGCGGTATCTAATTCTGCCCTACAATCAATAGGATGTGTGGCTGCTCGTATGTGCAACACCAATAACTGCCCAGCAGGAGTTGCCACCCAGAAACCCGAGTTGCGAAAATTGATAAATGTTGAAAAATCAGCTCAGCAACTTTACAACTTCTTTTCAGCCTCAACAGAACTAATGAAAGTGATGGCACGAGCATGCGGACACAACCATGTGAATCAATTCAATCAAAATGACATAACTACCTGGAAAAAGGACATGGCAGATTTAACGGGGATCAGATTCGCTGGAATGAAATAGAACGGCCTGCCAATATCCAATATCGCGCATGGCCTTATTTAGTTCATATGCCAAAGGTCTGCTAAATATCCCGCTTATCTGCCCGGCACTAAGACGGACGCTTGCCGGTTTTTCTAAACACGTGGCTTAATAGACCCTGAAACAAGCCTTCCTACAAAAGGCAGGTTCAGGGTGACGTTCTAGCTAAATTCATCGGTCTGCTTTCTGGCGTCATGCTGAATTTATTTCAGCATCTTATATCCTTGAGCTAGTTCAAGTTTACAACTTGTGCCTCTATACTAACGAAGATGCCAAATCGAGCCTGCCTGCCACTGACAGGCTCGGCATGACTATGACTAATCACTAATTCACTAGTCACCAATGTTTTAAAACATGGAAAAGGCGAATTTCTGTCTTACATTTATACAGTTATCAATGCAGTCAACGCATTGAATTTATTTTGCACATATAATCAACTTAGATATGTCTACTACACCCGAACACGACGCCAGAGTAGCAAAATTGACTTTTGCTTCCGTTTATCCTCATTATGTAGATAAGGTGGAGAAGAAAGGTCGCACGAAAGAAGAATTGCATCAAGTAATCGAATGGTTAACTGGTTTTGATGGCAAGAAACTACACGAGCTTATAGACGAAAAAGTGACGTTTGAAACGTTCTTTGACCGGGCTGATCTGAATCCAAATGCCCACCTGATCAAAGGGGTGATTTGTGGATATCGGATTGAGGAAATCGAAACGCCATTGACCAGGCAAACCAGGTATTTAGATAAGCTAGTAGATGAACTGGCCAAGGGCCGAAAGATGGAAAAGATCTTGCGAGAAGCGTAGATTTCGAATCGAGCAAGCCCATCAATGCACTTGACAAGTATGAAAAAAGCTTTAGGAAAGTACCTCTTTGAATTCGTAGTAATCTTCATAGGCATCACTGCTTCATTTCTATTCGAGGAATGGAGAGAACACCGTGAGAAAAATGAAAAGGCCATTGAAATTATGGAATCACTCATCGTTGAGCTTGAACGAAACGACCTGTTCATCCATTCAATAGACACCTCTTATCTTGAAGTCGATTCCGCAATCCAACGAATGTTAGATGGGGACCCGACAGATCGTGCGGAAGTGGCTGAGGTCATGTACATGCTCATGGAAGGAACCTCTCAGTTTCGCCTGAAGGATATTTCTTCATTTATCCATGGATTTTCATCGATCGATCAACTGAATATCCTCAATAGAAACGAGCACATCCAACGCTATCTGACTTATATGGAGAGCTTGATTTCTGAGCATGAAGGCATTACCAATTCCATAAATAACTATTCGACACGAAATTTGTGGCCATTACTCAATCGCTATGGCCTGACTGACGATATACTAGCCAACCAAAAAGACCTGATGGATAGGGACTCCATACTTCTAGCTGAGTTACGTATCCCACTATCTGAACTGTTTTCAGATAGTGACGCTGTTTTACATCTGAAATGGTCACAATTGAAAATACTACGGCTAATTCAAATCAACGAGGCTATCCACCGGCAAATCCAAAACATCATTCATGAATTGAGAAAAGCTATAGACCCTGAATCAAGTTCAGGGTGACACTCCTACTAAAGTGCTTTATGCGAATCGCTATCAAATAAACACCAAGAGTTAAAATGACTGTTAAAAACAAACGTCGATGGCTTATCATACTGCAATACTGCATAGGCTGGACAATTGCCTTTATCTTCATCAGTATTGTGAGAGGCGAAGGCACCATTGAGGAAGGTTCCGTTCAGTTTGAGTTTTGGGATTCGGTGGTTGCGTCAATCACCATGGGCCCTTTCTTTGGCAGTATTTCAGGTGGTGCACTTATCCTGGCCGAAGAATACGGATACAAACATCTCTCCTTTCCAAAGTTGCTCACCCTGCGCATAATTTACTGCATCCTGTTTGTGACATTGATGGTCCTTATCGCTTATTGGGTTTATGGCGAAAACCTGACATTGATTGAATTCGCATTCGAACCGGGAAGCTTTGCCATTTACTTCTACATTGTAATTGTGGATGTTTTCATGTTTGGACTAAGACAGGTAAACCTGCATTTTGGAGGCAATAATCTCTCGAAATTAATGTTTGGGAAGTTTTACAATCCACGTGAAGAGGAACGCATCTTCATGTTTCTTGACCTTCAATCTTCAACAACACATGCCGAAAGGTTGGGCCACATTCATTACAGTAAAATGATTCAGGATTGCTTCAATGACCTTGGAGTGGTAGTAGAAAATGAATCAGAGATTTATCAGTACGTAGGCGACGAGGTGGTGCTCACCTGGAAAGTGCATAATGGTCTGAGAAATCAAAATTGCCTGAAAGCTTACTTCAATTTCAAGAGACAGCTAGAAAAGCGGCAACAGCACTATCTGAATCGCTACAATTGCCAGCCGCATTTTAAGGCCGGTGTAAATATTGGCCTTGTGACTGTGGCTGAGGTAGGTAAATACAAAAAAGAGATAGCCTATCACGGAGATGCAATAAATACAGCTGCAAGAATACAGGCAAAGTGCAATGAGTTTAAGCAAGCATTGTTGATCTCAGAAACGTTGAAGGAAAAACTGACCCTCACTGATTTTTCATGCGAGGAATTGGGGAGCATCGAATTAAGAGGAAAAAAAGAGCAGGTACCAATCTATGCTGTTCATGAATTGAACAGCTAGTGATGCGTCAGATTGCGTAAACCTGAAACAAGCCTCGTCTGCCGAAAGGTAGGTTCAGGGTGGCGTGCCAACAAAAAATGCTGGGATGACAAATCTAGATTACTGATCCACTAAACACTTATTACTGATTACTAATCCACTAATTTTACCCCATGGAAAAAGTGCACGTAGAAATACTACCAGGAGTCGGCCTGGGCAAATTAAGGTTTGGCATGAGCCGTGAAGAGGTCAAAGCTATCGTTGGTGAGCCTGATCATCAGGAAGTAACTCACTATGGTGACGATGCCTCCGACCAAAGTGATGCGTGGGAGTATCATCCGTTGCGACTTGACCTGAGCTTTGAAGAAGCCGAAGAGTGGCGACTGGTTATTATTTCTGTGTCATCGGAAGATTATACGATCAAAGGTTCCTCTCTGATCGGTCTGGACATGGACGAGCTCATGGAAGAATTAGACATCCTGGGCATCAAAGACCTGGAAATTGAGGATATGTCCTCCGATGATCACCCCGATCAAAAACTGATTGCCTCTGAAGAGCTTGGGCTCAACTTCTGGCTCCACAGGGATATACTCGAAGAGATTCAATGGGGGCCGCAGTTTGTCGATGAGGAGACCATCAAATGGCCGGAATGATTGGTTTGTAAATGGGCGAAGACCCTGAAACAAGTTCAGGATGACCTAATAAAAAAGGTCTATTGTACCATCCTGTATTTCTTAAAAGTATAAAGTGCTAAACCGCACACTCTTACCCTACCCTCATCATATAGCTAAGCTATGCTCCAAACTTCGCTGATATACTCACTGCTGGTATCGTACTGTGAGATTTCATTGAATGATTTTTCTATTTCGGTGCTAAGCGCATGATCGTAATATTGATCCATTAAAATCTGCGCGTTCAGTGATTGTTGATTTGATGCTTCCATTTTGATTTTCTTTGTTGATTCTTATGTAAAACTAGAGTCAGGAAATAATGGATTTCTACGTAAAATACGTATTGTGAAAAATGCGTAAATCACCTCTTAGCTACAATTAAATACATATAGAAATTGGCTAAGCAGCTTCTTGACCGGAATTAGCAATCACGATTTTCAATTGGCTATGAATAGACCTGGCTCTACTAATAACCCTAAAAATCTCTCCTTTATGATAGTCTCCTTCCTCCCACTTTTGCTGGATCTGATACAGGTCCTTCAAAAGCTCATGATCTCCCACCATTTGGATTGTCGGCTTTACCATGTGCTTTAATCTTTTAAAGGCTTCCAGATCCTTATCTTCATAGATAATAAGCAATTGATTTTCCAGGCTTTCCATATTCCTGGAAATGTAAAGTGCGAATTCACCAATGAACTCTACGTCACCTTCCATGAATTCTTCCAGCTGTGCGCGCATATTTGCTGCTGTTGCACCTACAATTTTCCACGTATCATTGATGTACTCCTTGCTTGTGTCATATTGTGACATATCACTTGGAAGGGCTACCACATCATGCGCAAGATTGTAATAATCCGTAGATGGGTCGTTTTTTGAGGATTGCTGATTGACTGGTTCCATTTTTTGCGTTTTTATCCGGGTAGCTTAGGCTACTTTGTTCATTAAGGTTGATTGTTCTTCTATTATCTGGTTGAGCTCCTCTTTCACCTTTTCAATTTCTGAGATCACCTCATTGACGCTCGATTCTTTGCCCTTCTCTTTTGCCCAATCTTTCTTCATCTCATATAGCTTCTCTACGATTGCATTTTTACCAATGATCTCAAGTGTTGGCTTCACCATATGTATCAGCTCTCCGAATTCCTCTACTTGCTGAGATTGAAAGAGTGCCTGCAGGTCCTCTTGGAGCGTGGCGATATTTCCCAATATATTTTGAGAAAATTCCACCAAAAAGTCAGCGTCGCCCTCAGTATATTCATTCAGGCGCGACCTTAAATCCGTGCCGGTGGAATCAACAACTGAGATATTTTCTACTGAGTCAAATTCCATTTCTCCTGTATCAAGCGTATTTGAAGATGCGTACTTCGACAATACTTTCAGGAAGTCTTTCGGATTAAATGGCTTTCCTAAATAATCGTCAAACAGGTAGCCTTTGCCCTCTTTTCTTATATCAAGTATTGCGGAAGCTGTAAGGGCTACAATGGGAAGGTTTTTGAAATACTCATCGTCTTTTTCGCGAATGAGCTGTGCAGCCGTGGATCCATCCATTACGGGCATTCGCATATCCATCAATATCACATCAAAGATTTTCTTTTCCACGTATTGAAGTGCCTCTTTACCATTATTGGCTATTTTGAATGATACACCCCACTTTTCCATAAAGCTTGTGGCAATAAACTGGTTGGCTGTATTATCCTCCACCAACAATACATTAAGGTTTAGAGATGCATTGCTGATGTCTTCGGTGGCAGCATCAGAGTTGTTTATATCCCCTTCCTCCATTTGTACAGAAAAGAAAAACTTGGAACCAAAGCCTTCACTACTTTCCAATTCTAGTTTGGAATCCATCATTCGCAATAATTTCTCGCAGATTGGCAAGCCTAAGCCGGTTCCTCCTTTTTCAAGCGTATTTTCATTATTGACTTGTTGAAAACTCTGAAAAACTGCTTCATGCAAATGTTTGGGAATACCTACGCCAGTGTCTTTAATCTCAAAGCTGATCAGGTCTGGTTGAGCATCATTTGCTGAAACTCTCAAATGAACAAAACCTTCGTCGGTAAACTTGAGGGCATTGTTGATGAGGTTATTCAGTATTTGAGAAAGTCTCACCTTGTCACCAATCACTATTTCAGAAATATCTTCGTCCCATTTCAGACATAGCTCTACATTTTTTCTCTCAGCAGTAGGCTTCCATGAATTCACCAGGTTGCAGCACAGGTCGTGCAAGTCAAAGTTCCTTTCTTCTAAAATGATGTTGCCCGATTCAATTTTGGAGAAATCCAGGACGTTATTGATCAATGAAAGCAGGTTGTTGCTACTAAACTTGAGGAGTTTGAATTTTTCATCCTCTTGGAGCGACGGGTTTTCATCAAGCATCAAATTTGTAGTACCAATGATTGCGTTGAGAGGCGTTCTGATCTCATGGCTCATATTGGACAGGAATTCTTCCTTGATCTTACCCAATGCCAATGCTTCCTCCCTTGCTCGCTTCAATTCACCTTCGTGCTCTACAATTTGCGTTACATCATCTGCATAAACGATTATTCCGCCAATCGATCCGTCGGTAGTATTATTCCACGGTGTGGCTACCCATTTAATCCACTTTTTGTTTCCTTCTTCATCAATTATCAGGTCACTTTCACTGCTGGCCACCTCTCCTTCCAATACCTTTTTCTTTAAATCCTCGAGAAGTTCTTTCCTCTCTGCGCTTGGCTCTGAGTCTCCTACGCCAATCGTTTGCTCATTCACGCTTTTATCCGCCATCCACTTCTCACTGAATGCGAGATAATTCAATTCTTTTCCAAACATGGCGATAGCTGCTGGTGATGAAAATACCATCGTTCGAAGCAAGGTTTTCTCAGCAAGTATCTGCTCTTCTGTTTCTTTCAGTCTCATACGGGTATCTACAAGCTCAGTTATGTCTTTTGCTATTACATGTGCATGCTTTGCTAACCCATTCCGATAGATATACTCGACGCTTTGTCCTAACCAAATGATCTTTCCGTTTTTGGCTTTTATTGGAAATTCATGGTAAATGGAAGTTTCACCCTGCTTTATTCTTTCGAGATAGAAATTTTTCACCTGCTCTCTTTCTTTATCCACAACCAGATCCCAGCATGTCATCCCTCTAAGCTTGTCCAATGAATATTCGGTCTTGGCTATCGTGGAGGCATTGGCAAATACGAACTTACCACGCTCATCGAGCTCATAGATTAAATCCTGACTGGATTCAACCAAGGTTTTGTACCTGAAATTGGCTTTCTTTTGATCAAGAATTTTCACTACCTGACTTGCCAATGATTTTAATGCGTTTTTTTGGTTTGAATTCAACTTTAAAGCCGTCGCATTCAAGATGCTGAGCGTTCCGATTATGCAACCGGATTCAGCGATGAGTGGTACTCCGGCATAGTAATTACCATTGAATTTTTTGAAAAAAGATAGCTGACTAAATTTCTCACTTCCATCGATAGCGGCAATTTCCAATAAACCTCCCTTTTCCATTACATACTGGCATGGAGTCTGTTTTCGCGGTAGCTCCTTCACTTTTGAATCTACTCCGGATTTGATCCATGTTCGTGTTTTATCAATGAAGGTGATAAAAGAATAATCTGCATGGCATAAGCATTTGGCAGTATCTGCTATACTATCATAGATAGCTTCTGGGTCTGTATCCAGTATGTGGAGGCTGTACAAGGTGGACAACCTCTTTTCTTCTTTTTCAGAAACATGCAATTCTTTCATGACTAAGCTTTAACCTATCAGGGTTTTTCGTTTATGACATTAAAGCTAGGAGAGCCAGATACATGATTTCTACGCAAAAAACGTATTGTGAAAAATCCGTAATTCACCTCCTTTCGTATTTTTCGCAACAAATTGGCAAGTCATTCAACTCGATCAGTCGGATTTTCAAATATTCTTTCGCTATCCAAAATGAAGCACCGATATTTGTGGCACTTAGTCATTCAGGTATATGTATAATGTTGTTGTGATCGGTGGAGGCATCGTTGGGCTTGCCTCTGCTTTAAAGATCAAGGAAAAGAATCCCAACTATAAAGTTGCCGTTGTTGAAAAAGAACGCACCATTGCGCAGCACCAAACTGGACACAACAGCGGTGTCATTCATTCAGGATTATACTATAAGCCAGGAAGTTTTAAAGCACAAAATTGTGTAGATGGCTATCAAATGCTGCTGGACTTTTGCAACGAGGAAGGAATACCCTATGAGCTGACAGGCAAAGTGGTTGTAGCTACTCGTGAGACTCAGCTTGATGCACTAAACACTCTACACGAAAGAGGAATGGCTAATGGCTTGCGAGACATAAAGAAGCTGACAGCTGAGGAATTAAAGGAATACGAACCCCACGTCGCAGGTGTAAGTGGCTTATACGTACCACAGACCGGAATTATAGATTACAAACTGGTTGCGGACAAGTACGCTGAAAAATTTAAGCATTTTGGTGGTGAGATTTTTTCATCAAACAAGCTAATGAGCTTTAAAGAAGAGCGTGGCTTCATTCATGTTCATACTGAAAACGAAAGATTAACCACCCGAGTAGTCGTTAACTGTTCAGGGCTTTACACAGATAAAATTGCAAAGCTGACAGGTGCAAAAATTGACTTCAAAATCGTACCATTTCGAGGCGAATATTATAAGATAAAGCCGGAAAAAGAACATTTGGTAAAAAACCTTATATACCCTGTACCTGATCCAAACTTTCCGTTCTTAGGCGTACACTTTACCAGACATATAGATGGAGGTATTGAGGCCGGGCCAAATGCAGTTTTGGCTTTTGCCAGAGAAGGCTACAAGAAGAGCCAGATAAACATGAAAGAACTTTTAGGCACCTTGTTTTATCCAGGCTTCATGCGAGTAGCTTACAAATATTGGAAAACCGGTTTTGGCGAGATGTATCGTTCATACTCCAAGGGGGCATTTACACGAGCTCTCCAGGAATTAATTCCGGAGATTCAGAAGCGTGACCTTGTAAAAGGAGGTGCAGGCGTACGCGCTCAGGCATGCGATCGTAAGGGTGGTCTCATCGACGACTTCCTCGTTGTTGAGCATGACAAGTTTATCAACGTAGGCAACGCCCCTTCCCCGGCCGCAACTTCTTCGCTGGCGATAGGTGAGCGTGTGGCTCAGATGGCAATCGAACGTCTGAAGTAGTGGGCATCAGAGAAGCCACAGCTGACGACCTGGATCAAATCCTTGACCTGTTTGAAGGTACCATACTTTATATAAATTCTAAAGACTATTCTCCCAAGCAAATAGCTGTCTGGAAAGATGCTAAAGACAAGAGCGTCTGGCTACAAAAGATTGAGACCCAATCATTCTTTGTAGCTCACTTAGACGATAAAATCATTGGGTTCAGTTCCGTAGATGCTGAAGGCTATCTTGATTTCATGTATGTTCATAAGGATCATCAGGGAAAAGGCATCGCACGACTGCTCCTCAAAACAGTGGAACAGGCAGCTCGCTCCGCCAAGATCCATAGAATCTGGTGTTCTGTGAGCATCACCGCCCAGCCATTCTTTGCTAAGCATGGCTTTATTCATTATGAAGATGAGCATAAGATGCTGTCAGGGGTGCATTTCAAAAATGCGCTAATGGAAAAGAGTCTCAAGTAGATTTTCTTTTTCATATCTTTATTTTATGCAATATGACATAGAAAAAGCCATCGAAATTCTTGAACGCACACCGAAAGTTTTGAAGGAACTACTTCAGGATTTGTCGGATGAATGGACGCTGAATAACGAAGGCCCGGATACCTGGAGCCCTTTTGATGTGGTTGGTCATCTCATCCATGGGGAGCGTACCGACTGGGTGCCACGGACGAAAATCATTCTCGAACAGGGCACCACACAACCCTTTGAGCCTTTTGACCGATTTGCTCAATATGAGGTGAGTAAAGGCAAGTCAATGAATGAGTTGCTTGCAGCGTTTGAAAAACTACGAGCAGAAAACCTAAAAGAGTTTAAGGCGCTTACCATCACAGAAAATCTCGAAAAGAAAGGCAAACATCCAGAGCTTGGAGAAGTTACACTAAAGAATCTACTTGCTAGCTGGGTGGTGCATGACTTGGGGCACCTTTCTCAGATCACACGCGTGATGGCCAAACAATACACCGAAGAGGTTGGTGTTTGGACCAAGTATATGGGCATTTTGCAATAGTCAGATACCTGACCTTTTGCATGGCTCGCGAAACTGACATTAGTATGAAAATCGTTTATTAACTATGAAAAATTTAATCGTCCTTCTAGCCATTACCTTTTCTTTTCTTTCATGCGCACAGCAGAATCAAACAGAGAAGAAAGCAAAAGCTGATTTGCCATTTGAGAAAATAGAAAAGCCGGAATCCGAATGGAAAAAACAACTCTCTGACTTTGAATACTATGTCTTGCGTGAAAAAGGTACCGAACGGGCATTTACCAGCGACCTTTTAAATAATAAGAAAGATGGCACCTATGTATGTGCTGCCTGCTCACTTCCACTTTTCACTTCAGACACTAAGTTTAAATCAGGTACAGGATGGCCATCATTTTACGAGCCTATCAATGAAGTGAATGTAGCAGAAGAAGATGATCGATCATACGGAATGGTCCGCACGGAAGTGCTGTGTGCCCGCTGCGACGGACACCTTGGGCATGTATTTGCTGACGGTCCTGCTCCCACCGGACTGAGGTATTGCATCAATGGTGCGGCACTCAAGTTTGCTGAGAAAGAATAACTTCATTGATGAATTTCTCCGAAGCGTATTCAATGTAGCTGTATTCATCATTGGGTATGGTAAAACCCACGTGCCCTCCAAATTTTGGATATTCGACATACAGGAAAGTGTGCTTTTCCGCCTGAGTTTGGGGAAAACAATGCTCACCAAGAAATGGGTCGTTGTGTGCATTCAGGACATAGACCGGGCGCCGTATCGCATCTATAAAGTTGATGCAAGATGCCTCTCTGTAGAAATCTTCTACACTTTCAAAGTCGAACAGTTTGATGGTGACTGATTCGTGCAACTCATCGAAGGTATTGATATGCTCTAGGTCTATGTGTCTCAGCTCCTCGTGCTTTTCAGCTAGCTGATTCAGTGTCTTTTTATGCTGACTTAAAAATCGTTTACCATAAAAGCCACCAAGTCGGGTTTCAGCCTGAATTGAAGTGTCCTGAAGGTTGAATGAAACAGAAACATTGCAACTACCCAGTACTCGTTTGTCTACCTCATGGGTTCCAAAATACTTCACCGACTGGCATCCGCCCATGGATAGTCCTAATAATACTATTTTTTCATACCCTTCTTTCAACCCTTTGTCAACAACCGCTGAAAGATCTTCCGTTTCACCATGATGATACGTCTTTGGAAGCCGGTTGAGCTCTCCGCCACATCCTCGATTGTTCCAAGCCAAGATATCCCAGTCTTTTTTATGAAAATATTTTGCTGCCCGTTTGACGTAATGTCTTTCTGTGCTCCCTTCCATCCCATGACTAATAATCATCAATCGGTTGAAATTTCCCTTTAACCAATCCAAATCCAAGAAATCACCATCGGCAAGTTCCAGTCGTTCACGATCATAATTGATGCCCTCCACCTTGTTGAAAATTGATGGCAGGATGGTTTCCATATGACCGTTTAAGTAATGCCACGGTTTTTTCGTATACCCTGAATTAGCAATGATAGGCATGTATCAATATTAGTCTATCCACTGGAGAATGTAAGAGCAGATTGCATAAATCTATCCGAGATTATTTCGTCATTTCGACGTTTAAACCATCTTCTGCTATCTTTAGGAAGTGTACCACCTGCTGTTCATCATCTCATTGTGGCTGAATTCCACCCCAAATGCTTCCATAGCAATAGCCGAAGGTAATGTTGACAAGATTCCAACCAATTGGACATCTTTAGAAGCTGTAGAAGAGGTAGCTATCGGTAAATCCTATTGGGCTAAAGTACAGGTCAGTGCTATTCCTGGTGATAAACTCACCTTACAAGGTGGAAATTGGTATATGCAACGTATCCATTTCTTAAACGATCAGTCTAAACTCATCCATATTGGAAATCATCTGACATTCGAAGCAGAAGGGGATCAAACATTTTACCTTTATTATCCCTTTCACGACGAAAAAGAATCAGACTTTTTTAAGATAACGCTTACAAAAACCGAAGACTTTCTCGCAAGAAAATATGCCAAGAACATTTTTCAAAGCGCATTTAATTCCATCTTGATCTTTGTTCTGCTGGTCTGTTGTTTCTTCATCATGGGAAGCATGAGTAGAATCTACAGCAATTACATCCTATACATTTTATCGATTCTGGTGTTCTTCTCTTACCAATACGGACTACTTGGAGAGTTAATTCCATTTGTAAATAAGATACCTCCCACATGGATGTGGATCCTGTCTGCTTCGATCTCATTTACCTACGTTCATTTTTCCAGATCATTTCTGGATATGAAAACCAAAGATCCACTCAATTATAAAGTGACAACCTTTGGGCTGTATTTCATTCTGGCCATTGTATTTACCGAATCACTGGCTCGAATTTTTGATTATGACATCCTTCATCAGGTATGGTACAAAACGCTGATTCTGACCATAGAATTCGGTTTAATGATTGTGTTTATTACTCGTATTGCCATGATGCGGACGATCATCAGCAGTATTTTTCTTATTGGGGCTTTTATCCTTTTACTCGCGTCGTTGACCGGTCAGATTGCATCCACCTTCAAAATTGCCTACGAGACTAACCTTTTTGTTCAGGTGGGATTGGTTTTAGATGTATTCATCCTATCAATTGGTATTGCCACACGTGTAAATATTATTCAGAAAGAGCGACGGGATGCGCAGCAAAAACTCATTGAACAACTAACCCTAAATGAAGGCTTGCAGCAAGAGTACTTGAAGAAACTGGAAAAAAAGGTTGCAGAAAGAACAGCCGATCTGGCCAAGCGAAACACCGAAAATGAGACGCTATTAAAAGAAGTACATCATCGGGTGAAAAACAATCTTCAGATGATCACTAGTCTGTTGAATATGCAGCAGCGCAGATTAAGTGAAAATGCTGCGAAACACGCATTGAATCTGACAAAGAATCGTGTAAAATCCATCGGATTAATACATGAACATCTGTACAAGCATGCTGATTTCTCGAAAATCAATCTGGCAGATTACGTAGAAGAATTGACCTTTATTTTAATTGATTCACTTTACAGAGGACCAAGAAAAATCAAAACGACCATTGAGGTAAAAGATCTCAAAGCTGACATAGAGACGGCCATTCCACTGGGGTTGATTCTAAATGAATTGATTACCAATAGCATCAAGTATGCTTTTAATGAGCATGCTGATCCTCACATAATCATCTCGGTCGCATTAGTGGAAAGCGCGTTGGAACTCAATGTAATTGACAATGGCCATGGGCTTGTGAATGAAGAGACTACTTCAGGCTTTGGGTCTACAATCATCAATACGTTGATAGAAAGCAATGACGGCAAACTGGAATACCCAAAAATTACTACAGGTTTGCATGTTCGTGTTCGCTTGAAAGCATTCAAAGTAATTGAAGTACCTATCGAAGTAAGTTCTCTTGATTAACTTAGTTGGCAACTAACTCACTAACCACTCACCACTATGGATGTGAAAGTTCTGATTGTAGAGGATAATCCACTGACCTCACAAGACCTTAAGGAAATCATTCAAGAGCAAGGAATGCAAGTCACTCAAGTGGCTAAGAATAAATCGGAAGCCATTGCATCCCTGAATCAGGATAAACCAGATATTTTGCTGGTAGATATCAACCTGAAAGATGGAGATGATGGTGTAGAGTTAGTAGAAGAGTTGGATCAGAGTGAAAAATACCCTGTCATTTATCTCACCGCCAACTCAGACAAAGAAACGGTAAATCGTGCACTAAAAACCCGTCCTGCTTCCTACCTGACTAAACCTTATGATGATCGCGATGTTATCATTGCAATAGAGCTGGCTTTTAATAATTACTGTAAACAAGTGATCAATTCGCCAATCGCTCCTCAAGTTTCCTTCATTTTCCTCAAGGCAGGCAATCGATTCGAAAAAGTAAATCTTGGGGACATTCAATACATGCAAGCAGAAGGCAGCTATACCAAGTTTTTCACAAATCAAAAGGAGTACACGCTATCAGGAAATCTCAACAACACCTCGGTTAAAATTGGCCATCCCTCATTTATCAGAATCCACCGATCGTACGTGGTAAACATCGATAATATCACCGGAATCGATAGTGATTATGTCTTTATTGGAGAAACGAATTTGCCAATTAGTCGATCGTATAAAGAGGAAGTGTCTAAAGTATTACGCAGAATATCATAAAAAAGGCAGCCCGCATGAGCTGCCTATTTGGATAGCTGGTCAATTTTAACAACCTGGATCATTTTCGCAACCGGGTACCTCCGCATCATCCGGAATGCCATCTCCATCTGAATCTACAGTGGCGTTGTTTTCAAAAGTATTGGTGGTATTACCTTGAAGCGGATCAAACTTCAGGTGCTTTACCTGCCAACCCCAACCTGCGCTATTGCTCACGGTATTGTGATTAAACCTAAAACCTGAGTGGGGTGCTGTAAGTGAACTACTACCACCACCAAAAATAACATTCGACGGATTTTGCCCTTGGAATGCAGAAGAACCTCCATTGGTAATGGTGCAGTATTCCATTTGATAAAAGTTCAATAGCTCTATGCCTTTCCATGAACCCGGAGTGCCTCCAACTCCATCAAAAACAATAGGTTTCTCCTCTGTACCTATTGCTGTTAAACGTGCAGAAGCGCTTATACCTTTGTCGTCAGCGAATTTGAGGTTTACACCAGGCTGCAACTTTAGCTCTCCAACTGCATTGATATGATCATCAACATAGAAAGAAATGTCCTCCCCTAGTTCTGTAATAGTTGCACCATTTGAATTGCCTCCTCGTATTCTTATTGGCATAGTGGTACTCCAGGTATTATTTGTTCTGGCGATTCCCGGCCAATGAGTATTTATACTGGCACTAACGTCATAGTCAGCATTATCACTAAATGTAGTTCCCGATATGTTCCCGGATATTCCATTTGGAACATACACGCCATACCCCTGACTTCCAGTGATGGTGCTATTTGTAATGGAATATGCAGAAGTTGAACCAGCAGACACACTTGCATAAACAGCGGCTTTTTCGGTAGATGTAAAACTACCGGTATTATGTACTGAACTGCCGGCTCCTTCAATGGTAGAATTAGACATGCTAATTGTTGAAGTTCCAGCTATGCCCTTCCAATTAACATCATTTATGCCTTTTAATGTCGAACTGGAAATCGTAAGGCTAGCAGCAGAAATCAACCCAACATCCTCCTTAAAATAGAGGTTAGCATTAGATATCGTCACTCTTGAGCCCGCAGAAAACCCATCAGTAATGTAATAGTCCTTATTAGTAAACTGGAACTCACCATTGATTGAAGCCTCCGTCACTCCTGCTCCGGATGTTGTCACCTCGATATAATCATATTCGCTTGGGTTAACATTTGCCAGAAGATGTAATAAACCAACCGGAGCTTTGGCGGCAACAGAGTATCCATGTAATGATATCGTTGGGGTTCCATTAGAAGCTTCGGCAGATATCATATAATTAATTCCAATACCTGCTTCTGGGTGATTATCACGTCTTTCAATACGTATTGAACCTGTAAGGCTACCTCCATTCAAAACGGTAACACCCGCTTTTTCCAGGCCTTCAAGTTCTTTAGTGCCTGCACCGACCAATTGAATGGAGCTATTGCTTGCGCTGGCTACACTTCCTCCATCAATGACCATTCCCTTCCATCCTTCGCTATTTTCTGTTGTCAATAAAATTGTCCCTTGATTATCCCAATTTCCATTGACAATAATCCCTGATTCATTCTCCACTTTGATGTATACATAGTCATTGGAGGCCACAGAGACTGTTTTATCGGTAGGAATTATAAAATCTTCCTTTAATACATAAATCACATTGGAATAAAGATTCAGCACATCCGAATCTGATGGAAAAAGAGCGGCATTCAACTCCACGTCCTCAATAGCCGAAACATTAGCGCTTGCTTCACTGAATTTTCCATTATGTGTCAGCCGAAGCGTAAAACCATAGTTTGTATTCTTCTCCGGTGTAAATGTTACAATAGGATCTGTGGTGCTGGACAAATTGACATTTTCACTTCCAGTGTAAATCCATTCGTAGCTAAATCCGTCAGGTCCAGTAGACTGTGAACCATCCAAGGTAACTTCTGTAAATGGGGCAACCGTTTGATCGGGATTTGCAACAATGGCTTCTAATCGAGTTACCTGAGGCGAGGGCGTTGAGTCATTATTGTCATCACAGCTAGCAATTGTAATTATTAGTATAAGAGCTAGCAATTTGCTTATTGTGTTTTTCATAATCATTAAATTTTAAGTGGTGAAACCCTCTACTGTCCGGAGAGGGGTTAACTCTATATTTATTTTCCTTTCAGAGTGGTTATAACTACACAAGACATTTCTGGGGTATAATCACCATCATTGAAATCGCTGAGTATCAGCTCGTCTTCGATAATGATAAAATTGACAGTAGTGCTGATTGCAAATTCTTCAATTTCTACAAGCAAAGTCAGTTCGTCTCCATTTACTGTATATGTATAGGAGGCTTCATTATTTTCTTCACCTGGCTGACTAAAAGTGCCATCATCATTGAAAATGATTACAAAGCAATCTTCGCAGAACTCGATATCTTGGGAGTTTTCCTCGTCTGCACAGTCTACTTCTTCTGAGTATTCGGTCCAAATAGTACCGACTAATGGTAAACCCGAAACCGAATCATCATCTTTACAAGAAGTGAGCGAAATAATGGAAGCTATACAAACTAATAGCATTAACCATTGGATACATTTTTTTAGATTTTTCATGAAATTTTGATTTTAAGAATTAAAAAAAATGCTCTCTTGTTGATGGTATTTTTAAGCAACTCCCTCCCACTTTGGAAGGGAGTGCTCTTAGGCTTGCCTCTAAAGCTGAATGGATCGCCTAAAGGACAATAATTGATGGTGAAAATTGGTTATTAAAGTTTCTTAGCTACTTTCTTGGCTAGTTTGGGCATGTCTTTTTCCATGTCCTCCAGCATGCGTTCAAAGGCATTCTCGCACATAGGCAGGATCTTTTCGATCTTCATTACCGGCACTCCTGCCGCTATTCCAACCGACTTTTTGGAAGTGGCTCCTTCGCGATACCTGAAGACTTTTTTCCCTTCCTTATCAAATAGCTGGATCCAGATCATTGCTTTGATGCCTGCGGTTCCTGTACCTCCAACTGCCAGCTTCTGTTTGAATTCAAACCACATCTGCACAAACATGACACCATCGGCTTGATCGCCAAAGATTTCCATCAATCGGTTTTGATCACGCTTTTCCTTTGCGTCCAGTGCTCCGCCTTCACGCAAATACTTATACCCATCATAGATCTTATAGAAAGATAAGAGCTCATCGTTTAAGCCTTTGTCTTCATCAAAATTCAGTTCGTACGCTTTGTATTCAGGATGATTTATTACCTCAGATTCAGGTAAAATCTTGAAAGGCATATCATCGCCCAGGTCACCAAAAAATTCGTCGTGAAGTCTCTGCAACATTGGTTCAAGGCTAAAAGCCGGGTTTTTAGCCAAGTCTGCAGCTTGCTTGAGTGCTTCGCCTCCAAGACCAAGATCTCCGGGCTGCACCTTCTTGTTCATAATGAAAGTAGCGATCGCTACCTTTTTCTCACCTTTCTTTTGGGATTGGCCCATGAAAGGAGTTAGCATCAAGGCCATCATTACGATGGTCATAATTCGTAGTTTTTTCATTTTAATCAGCTTTAGAGTTAAAAATTTGATTACTCCAAATTGATCTTATGAATGACTAAGAATAAAGCGTGTGTTTATGAATAGAGCCGGTTTGTTTGTGAATGACCTTAATTCTTTGCGAATGATTTACTGTTGATTACTTCATTGATGAAGCCTTCAGCAGCATACTCCATGTAACTCCATTGATTTCCGGGGATCGTGAAGCCTACATGACCTCCCTTTTCGGGCATTTCCAAATAGATATTTTCACTCTGCTTTGCCAACTCTATTGGATAACATGGCTCACCCAACATTGGATCATTTAGCGCGTTGACAATTAACAATGGAATTTTGATGTTTGGCAAAAATTGATCGCTGGTGATACGTGAATAAAAATCATTTGCGTCTTTATATTCCGTATGCACTTTCAATGTGAAAGCTTCATCAAATTCCTTGAAATTCTTAACCTTCTTAATCACATCAAGGTCTACCGGAACATTGATCTGCTTTGATTTTTCTACTATTTTTTGTTTCAGTTTTGAAATAAATCGGTTCTCATAAATTCGATTGGCTCCGATCTTAAGCATTTCTGCACTGTTTTGCACATTGCAAGGTACCGAGAATGAAATAGCCCCTTTGATTCGATTGTCGGGTTTACGCTCACCTAAATATTTCTGTTGCATTCCTGCTCCCATGGAATATCCCATTAACACTATTTCATCATACTCCTCTGCCAGTCCTCTATCTATTACAGCGGCGATATCTTCTGTAGCTCCATGGTGATAGAACCTGGGAAGTCGATTCATTTCGCCACTACAACTTCTATTGTTCCATGCCAGGATATCCCAACCTCTTTCGGAAAAAAAATGTGCTGGACGCTTGATGTAATGTCTGTCTGCACTGCCTTCCAATCCATGACTAAGAACCATCAACCGCTTATTCTCATTTCTTACCCAATCCAAATCAAGGAAATCTCCGTCCGCTAGTTCCAAACGTTCACGCTCATATGATGTCCCGTTTACTTCGTAAAATAATGACGGGATGATTGTCTCGAAGTGACCGTTAAAAAAGTACCAAGGCCTTCTGTGGTATTTTGAATTTATAATGGGCATGAACGGCTCAATTTTTGCTCGAAATGTATGAAATTCGAATTCGAAATTAACGACTGAATGAGACTTAATCATAAGATTACCCTTCTTCTTCTTCTTGCAACTACTTTCTCTTACTCTCAAAAAGCACATATTGTAGACGAAGCCTCAGGAAAGTCAATAGTTGATGTCTTTGTTTATCATGAGAACAAGGAGGATGTAGCCTATTCAGATGAGAAAGGAATAGCTGATATTTCTGCTTTTCCAAAGGGATTAATATTCTTTCAGCATCCCTCTTACCATCAACAATCCATCGCTTTTCTTGGTAGTGATATTGACGTTATCATGAGAGAAAAAATAATGTCATTTAATGAAGTGATAATCTCAGCGAACAAATGGGAACAAGAAGAGGAAAGCATTTCGCAAGAGATCATGACTATAAGCAAAAAGACTATTCAGTTTCAGAACCCTCAAACCACGGCAGATCTCTTGGCTGGTTCAGGTCAGGTTTTCGTTCAGAAAAGTCAACTCGGCGGAGGTTCTCCCAAGATTAGAGGTTTTGCGGCTAATTCTGTGTTGCTGGTGGTTGATGGTGTCAGAATGAATAATGCCATTTTCCGGAGTGGAAATCTTCAAAATATTATCAATATTGATCCAAATGCACTTGAGAGCTCCGAAGTGATTTTCGGGCCTGGTTCTGTTATATACGGTAGTGATGCAATGGGTGGTGTAATGGATTTCCATTCAATCGATCCAAAGTGGTCGACAGATGATATAATAGACATATCGGGTAATGCATTGGCCAGGTACAGCACTGCAGCCAATGAGCAAACCGGGCATATTGATGTTTCCGTGGCTCAGAAAAAATTCACTTTTTTCCATTCTTCATCATTTACTTCATTTGATGATTTGAGAGCTGGAAGCAGACGTTCGGGAGGCTATCAGGGAGAATTTGAACGAAACTTTTATGCGGCTAGAATCAATGGCCAAGATCAACTCATTCAAAACAATGACTTGAATGTGCAAAGATTTTCGGGCTATGACCTGTTTAATACTATTTCTAAAGTAAAGTATCGAATAAGTCCAAAAACAGATATTAGCTACGGATTCTACTTTAGCACAACTTCGGATATACCCAGATATGATAATCTAACAGAAACGCTGGGACCAAACACTGATTCGCTTGCAGCGGCAGAATGGTATTATGGACCACAAAAATGGCAAATGCATAATTTGAAAGTGAGCTTTTATGAGAGTAATGCCCTTTTTGATCAGGCCAGGGTCACGCTCGCTTACCAAAAGTTTGAGGAAAGTAGAAATGATAGAGACTTTGGCGATGATAGATTAAGAACCAGATCTGAGTTTGTTGATATGTACTCGATTTCCCTGGATTTCGACAAGGACTACTCAAAATCAAATTTGTATTACGGATTAGATTTTTATCATAATGATGTGCGGTCTGAAGGTTTTCGAACAAATATTGAGACAAATGCAGTCACACCAACAGAAAGCAGATATCCTGACGGAGGGAGTGATTTTACATCTTTTGCGCTCTATGGCAGCTATGTTTATGCTTTGACTGATCAGGTCACTTTCAATAGTGGACTAAGGTTCAACACAATATCTCTAAAAGCCAGTACCACAAATTCTCAGGCATTTTCCAATGGTGTTTCGTCACTTGATCTTCAAAACTCCGCGCTCAATGGCTCGCTTGGATTGGCCATAAACCTGAACGATAACAATAAAATTAGCTATAACATCTCTACAGGTTTCAGAGCTCCAAATATTGACGATGTAGGAAAAGTTTTTGATGTTGGCAACAGTATAGTGGTACCCAATCCTAACCTAAATCCTGAATATTCATTGAGCAATGAATTATCATTTCAGCGCAAAACTGACCGGGCACTGTTTAAAATTGTAGCCTTCCACAGTCGATTGTTTGACGCAATTGTCGATGGTACATTCACGCTAAATGGAGCCAACACAGCTACAATTGATGGTGAGACGCTAGAAGTATTTTCAAAGGTGAATGCTGGAGATGCCGAACTGTACGGGGGTAGTTTAATAATAACTGCTGAGATTGTTGACAATTGGGCTGTTTCCAAGACGATAAGCTATACCGGAGGTAAAGATCTTACCAATGATGAGCCTTTGCGACACACAACGCCCGTTTTCGGTAAAGCTTCTGTTACTCATCAGCGAAAAAAATTCCGATCAGAGTTTTACATAGAATACAATGGAGCTAGAGGTCGTGATGAGATTCCATCTGCAGAAATAGATAGGAAACCATATTTATACACTGAATCAGGCTCTCCTGCCTGGTACACACTCAATTTAAAGTCTAGCTATCAAATTAATGAGCATTTCAACATAAATGCCGGTTTAGAAAATATTCTTGATCAGCATTATCGTCCATACTCATCAGGAATTAGTGCTCCTGGAAGAAACTTTATTTTAGCCGTTCGGGCAAGTTTATAAATGAATCCATTATAGCTATTTAAACAAACGAATTCCGATAGTGAAATCGAATCGGGTAAGATTAAAGTCTGTGAGAACTACCATGCCATTGTTATCAAACTCAGACATCCTCGCTACATTTAATTCAGCTCCAAATCCAAGGCCAAAAGATTGAGTGAGGACAAAATCGTAACTCACACCTAGAATAAAGCCAAATGTGTCTCCCTCTTGATAAAAAGGAACGCCATCGCCAAAACCATCAGTTCTATACTTGATAATCCCACCGGATAAATAATAATTGATAATTTGATCATCAGAATTGAAATTTCTAAAAATCAGTGACATACCTATGTAATTGAATCTAATCCTCTCATCCCTTAAACTTACAAACCCAAATGCTGTGCTAAAAGGTGGTCCAAAATCCTCATTTGCCTTTGTTCTAATGTGGCTATACTTCGCCCCTACACCAATAGTTTCAGATATGAAATAATTTAGTTCACCACCAAAGTTCCAAAGTGACTGGACCTGACTTTTGTATGAGCCTGGCAAGCCTTCATAGCCTCCTAATTGGTAAGTATAACCGCTGGTCAGAGAAAGCCTGAACGTGGCAGGATCAAAGTATTCGATTGCTACTAGTTCCTCATCTTTCCTTTGGGGGACATCCATCGGTTCAGATGTATTTTGAGTGTCAGATTGCTCATAGTAGGCCACCTTAGACAGTGGCAATCTAGATCTCATAAGAAGCACACCACTTTTATCTATTACAGAAAAATGGATAAACTCATCTGTTATTCTCGTGATTTTGCAATCAATTGAATCGCCCTCGGAAGTAACAATCAAATCCTGAGCACACACACCATGGAATATTAGAAATAAGAAGATTAAATATAGATACCGTTGCATATATCAGGTTTCCAGCCTGAATATAACAAGATTCAAATCTTTAACTCTTATTCGGACGAAGATCGAATACTCTGGTGATGTTAAATCCATAATGAATATCACCGTCCCAGAAACTATCTGTGGTTTCTCCAATAAAGCCTCTTTCATTCATCTGAACAGCATTTGTGAAATGAAGTTGGAATACATGACCTCCAGTTTCAATATCTATTCCCAGTGCAAAAGAATCCTCAAATTGCGCCGATTTATTAGACAAAACCGGATAGTATTCAGTTACGATAGCTATCCTATTGGAAAGCTTATATCTCGCTCCCAACCCAAGTGCCAATAGAAGATTATCGTCTTGCGGTGTTTCAACCAGGTTTCTTTGAATAATCGTTGGAGATAATTGAAAACTAAAACTTGAATTAAACTTCCTGGCAATCAATAATTGAGCAGCATAGGCATTTCTGTCAATACCATCCAGTCCGGGTATATCTACAGTTTTACGCGTAATTGAGGTAAAACCTGTTATTGTAACAGGCGATTTTTTTGATTGTCTTAAAAATCTATACTTCACAAATGCATCTACTACTTTATCGAAAGATGCACGACCAATTCCAATGTTTAGATTATCTGTTATTCCGTATTCAAGTCCAAGCCTAATGGTAGAAAAATCCAGGCCATAAAATTCATCATACCCAGAATTAATTCTGCCAAAACGGTGACCAATAATAAATTCCAACGTGCCATTAGATCGAGTTTCTATCGAGTGACCATTTATCACTCTTGTGCTCTTAAAGGTTGCTGAGGCATATCCTTTGTCGTTGGGATCACTGGAGGATAAAAGTTCGAGCAACTCCTGATCTTGCCCAACAACGCTTAGGCTAAGTATTGTTAATAAAATAGAACTAATTCTTTTCATAGGGTGCATATTCAAAATTCGCGGTTACTTCTACTTCTTCAGCTATTTTATAAAAAACAGCTTTAGGTATTTTTATTTTATGGTCTTCGAGTTTGATATTAAATACTGTTGAAACTTTTAGCACATTGCTACTATAATCCAAATCACCGGTTATAGTCATTTCTTTCGACACACCGTGGATTTCCATGGTTCCCTTAGCAGATACTTGAGCTGTACCCTCCTCTCCATTCCAATCTATCAATTTCCCTTTAAATGTCGCGTTTGGGAAATCGTCGGACTCAAGGTAGTTTTCGTTGAAATGCTCCTGCATCAGTTCTTTCTTGAAGTCAAAAGATTTTATTGGAACAACAATGACAATTGCTTTTGAGGTAACATCAACAATGCTTGTAGCAGATTCATTGATAGCTTCAATATCCTCCATTGGGGCGTCAGAGAAGAATCTGATGTGCGAATTATTAGTCTTAAATTTTTGTGAAAAACCGAATAGGCAATTCAGCAAAAAAATGATTAAAAGTAGTTTTTTCATAATTTTAATTATCCTTAGCTCCATCATCTACCCAGCAAGCAATTAAATCTATTTGGGCTTGAGTTAATACTCCGGGCGATCTTGGCATTGACCTGCTCTGTGTTCTTGATTTTATCCCTAGAGCTTTATCTATTACGTTTTCTTTGTTCGTCCAATTTCTACTTGCACCATTGTCTCCATTGTGGCATCCAGAAAATGTGCATTGAGCCTGTAAAAGTGGCATGATATCAGCGCTCAGACTCACATTGGAACTCACATATACCTCGGCAATAGAAGTACATCCTGTACCGTCAACAACAGTGACCTGATGATCGCCCGCTCCAACCGAAGTGAAAGTATTACTAGACTGACTTACACCACCATCAAGAGAATAAGTAAAATTTCCATCACCTTCAGTAGCTGTAACCTCAATTGAACCTGTTGGATTAAGACAATCTGAATTTGTGGTGGAAACTGAAATAGAAATACCGCCATTAGAATTCAAAACTGAAGACAATTCCGCTGTACAACCATCTTCATCCATGACAGTGATTGATAAGTTACCAGCTACCAGATTTGTAAAAGTGCCAGAAGATTGAAAATTCACTCCATCCAAACTGTAGGTGTATGGAGCTGAACCACCTGAACCTTCTACAACTATGCTTCCTGATTCTTCACAAGTTGGAAGCGTTGTAGAAGCAATGGTAACATCAAGATCAGATTGTGAACAATCAATTCCTGGATTTTCCGTGTTATCAGCGCACCCCATATATATAATAATGGATGCAAGTAATGAGTATAGTGTTATTCGTTTCATATCTATTAGAAAGCTTTTCTTATAAGAAGTTACAAAAAATGTAGCAACATTTAAAGTAGCTACCTATATTTAATTCCATCATCTAGTTATCCTTTGAACCATCATCCACCCAGCAGGCAATGAGGTCTATTTCTGTTTGAGTTAATGTACCATCTCTTGGCATACTGCCGGCTTGCGTCTCAGATCTAATTCTGGCAGCATTCGCTATAACCTCTGATTCGGTTATTAATCGAGGCGACTGGCTCCCATTGTGGCATCCACTTATGGCACAATCCTTATTTATGATTGGCATAATGTCACCAGCTAAACTTGTGTTTGTAAGAATTTTTATTGACTTGTTTACTCGACACCCTTCTTCATCTCTAACAGTCACAGAATAATCACCTGCACCAATATTTGCGAATTCATTTGAGTCTGCAAACCCACTTCCATTTAATGAAAACTGTAGATTTCCGACACCTCCGGAAGCTTGTGCTATAATGGAGCCTGTATTACTTGTGCAGTTAGATGGATTGCCTTGTAAGTTTAAAGTGATGCCGGTTGGCTCTGACTCTAACCTGAAAGACTTAGTCACAACGCATCCTTTTTCGTCCATTACAGAAAAGACAAAATTGCTTGCGAACAAACCATCAAAAACAGGTGAATCCTGAAATACACCATCATCAACAGAATAGGTATAATTGCCCTCACCTCCTGATGCCGAAAGTGAGACGGAACCTGGTTCATCGCAATCAGATTTTACAAAATCAGTTATTTCCAAAGACAAATCAGAACCGGAACAATCAATCCCTGGATTTTCTGATCCATCATTGCAACCAACCAATGTTGAAAAACAAACAATTATCATAAGTGCTGAACCTCTCTTCATCTAGCTATTCAATCTCTTGTTTTGTTAATAACAATATAACTAACGTAAGATTTTATGGTTATAGATGTAGCAAACTTGTAAAATGTGCGAATTAGATATGCTAATTACCAATAGACAGATGGTAGACATTCGTAGTACATAAGGTCACTCAGTACTTATACTCCTGTGTATTGGTCTTTACAATCTCCCAGGTGTGGTCAGACAATAATCGTACTTCTGCTTCAAATGATTCGTAAGGAAAGCTCTTGCCCCATTCATCAGGACTTACCATTGAGAGCAAATCTGTTGCGTCATTTTTCTTATATAGGTAATAGATCTTACCAATCACCGGCTGAAATGGTACAGTGGCTTGATAGATCCGTTCTGAGACCTCCACCCTACTTTTTAAATATTTAGCCTGCTCAATTAAGGTTTGCATTTGTTCATAAAGCTGTCTGAATTGCCGATCCGTCTGATCGTGCATTGCAGCAACAGCATTTCCCTTAATCCTCCCCTTGTCTTCTGGTTTAATTATCGCGCTGCCTGCATGATGCGCATATTCAATGAGTCCGGGTAAGTCCGTAATTTTTTCTTTTTCCTTTTCCAGGTCTATGAGCGATATGTCTACCTTGTTTTTACTCATCTGTTTGATCTACTTTAGTTTTTTCCCATGGCGCAATGGTTCTATTGCTTATATCAATAGCGATAATTATCATTATTATTATGAAAATGATTGCTCCAATCAAGAAATATTTCTTAGACTTTGTCATACTTGCAGATTGAACCATCAAATTTGTACAATAGTTTAGAAAATTCACATGATAGTAGAAGGTAAGATCGTAGAGAAATACGACACACAAACCATTAAGGACACTTTTAAGAAGAGAGAATTTGTATTGGAATATGCTGAGAATCCTCAGTATCCAGAGTTTGTAAAGTTCGAATTAATCCAAAGCAATTGTGACCAACTTGATTCAATGGAAATTGGAGATGAGGTTACTGTCAACTTCAACTTGAAGGGAAGAAAATGGACTGATCCACAAGGTGAAGTTAAATACTTTAACAGTCTTCAAGCGTGGCGAATAGACAAGAAATCCGGTTCAAGTCAAGATACTCCTCCTCCACCAAATCAAGAATGGGCAAAGGAGGATTTTTCGCAGGATGATGACCTGCCGTTTTAGCGTTTCTTCCTGAAAGTAATGGGAATGTAATCATCGGTAGGTAGACCAATATGAGCCAAATCCCATTTGTCATCATATCCATTTACTAATTGACGGATACATTCAACTCTGTCTTCGGTAGGATACGGACAGTCATCCCAATGAAAGATTTCTACTCGATATTGGTACTGCTTCTTAATGCCGTTTACGCGCACTTCAACTTCAATATCCTGTTCTTCGTTAAGTTGGGGTATTTCTATGCCAATGATTCCCATATAATTAATAGTTTTTTATATTCAGGAAACAAATAATATACCCAAATCTGTAACCTACTATTTTTCAGTGCGTTATCGTCTATCCTAATGAAAACACTTTTTCAATTTCGGACATATTTACGTTCAAAATCAATCAACGCGACCGCACTTCCTTTATGCTGTTTGATTGCTTTTAGCTGCTCTTCAGATCCTCAAAATAGACCATCACCACTTAGATCTGATAGTACCACTTTACATGGAGTTGCCGCCTACATCGAATTTAGCAGTCCCGGGGTAAAAAATCGTGAAATATTCGGAGATGGACCCGACTTCCTGGTACCCTATGGTGAAATGTGGAGAACTGGTGCCAACAATGCTACGTTTATCAGCATTGCAGCAGATTTAGCGATTGACACCTTCCTCCTTGATAGCGGCAGCTATTCGATATTTACAATTCCTAACCAGAATCAATGGGAAGTGATATTTAATCGAGAATGGGAACAATGGGGTTCATACAGCTATAAAGACTCACTTGATGCCATTAGACTCACAGTAGTTCCCAGATATGCAGATCAGTCTCAAGAAAGGATGCTATTCTACTTTGCTGATGACTCATTAAAGTTCAGATGGGATAAAGTAAGATGGGCGATTCCTATCAACCGTCCTTGAGAGCTTCATTGACCACTCTGATTTTCAGACGAGACATACTGGAGATAATATCGTCACACTCTTGAAGCATGAATCTCTTTTTCATCACTTTGGGGTCGAAGAATCCAATATATACATCTTCATTTTCTTCCCAGACCAAAATTTTCATTGGCAGATCGAGAGCTGTTGTTTGCCTGCACGAAACCAACTCTATCATTAGATTCGGATCTTCGAATAGAATCATTCGTGTAGGCGGTATATCTACTCCATACTCTTTGGCTACTTTATCGTGAGCTACTGTCTCAAAATAAGCCAGCTTCTTATTTTTAATTATCTCAACAAGTCGTTCGACAGTCGCATCAACCGATTTTGGACTGCGATAGATTGTCATATTTTGAGCACTTAAACTCAAAAAAGCGGATATCAATAAGGTGAAAACGTAAAATCTCATTGGCGGTGTGTTTATTGGTGCGCTAAGATAGTATGCCTAAATATAAGAAACGGAATATTGCTAGCCTGACTTTCAACCATATCTCATAGATTAGCAAAGTGAAAAGATTTATTTTTACTGCGTTAACGGTTAAACACAATCTATGAACATATACGCCAAGCTTACTATCCTATGCCTCTTTCTTGTTTTGTTCACCGCAGGTGTATTATCATTCTTCGCTGATCAGAAAGTAGAACAGACATTGAAAGAGGAGATCGTGAGTAGTATGACTCAGCAATCGAAAGGAATCAGCTCAGATATTGGACGTTTCATGTTTTCCCGACTCAATGACATAAGGATGGCTTCCAAAAATCCTTATTTCAGAAACCTGAATTCCAATCCTGAACAATTAACACAGAGACTTCAGGAACTTGAAAACCTTAACGACCTCTATTATTCATTTTCATTATTTGATATGAACCGTGTGAGAATTGCAGATAGCAAGCGAATTTCAGTAGGTAAGCAACATTCAGAAGATCTGTACTGGACTAAACTAAATGCAGGTCAGGAAATGGCGGTGGATGTATCCAAATCAGAATCTGTTGGACGTGTGGTTATGCACTTCGCTGCTAAAGTGACAAGTTTTACAGACAATTCAGAGATTGGGGTTTTAGTGGGTAGAATTCTGGTTGATGAACTTTTTAAAATTGTAGGTGAATATTCTCTAAGCTCAGATACTTCCCGAAATCTGGACATTAATCTCATAGATAGTGAAGGTACCGTTCTATATTCTAATACAGACCCTTCCAATATATTAAACTCTACCTATAGAAATTACGATCTCGTTTCTAGTTTAAATGAGCCTGGCGTAAACTTTCTTGAAACACAAGATGCGCTTTATTTCATCTCACGAGAAATGGATTACCTATCTTTCACTGGCAATGATTGGACGCTTATTTTAAGTATTCCAAAAGAGCGGGCATTTTCACCATTGGCCCAAATCAGGGAACAAATATTACTAGCCGTATTACCCGTTTTAATATTAACAATCATCCTGGCGTTGGTAGCTGCCAATATCTTTGTAAAACCAATCGTAAAGTTGAGCCAGGCAGCAGAAGAACTAAGCAAAGGAAATCTGGATATTGAACTACCAACAGGATCGAAAGACGAGATTGGTAAACTAGCCAAACAAATGGCTCAAACCTCTCAAAGTTTGATCGGTCAAATTGAAGAACAACGTCAGACCAATAAACAGTTAATAGATCAGAAAACTCAGATTGAAATGCAAAAGAATCAGCTGGTTTCTGTCTCTTCCCAAATCAGAGATAGTATCAGCTATGCTGAGCGTATTCAGCGTTCTACACTACCTCCTATCAGCACACTTCAATCAGTTTTCCCTGAATCATTTGTGACATATAAGCCAAAAGATATTATCGGAGGTGATTTCTATTGGTTTGAGCGTGTTCGACGAGGGAATAATGAATACATGATAGTGGCATGCGGCGATTGTACCGGACACGGTGTTCCTGGTGCAATTATGTCCATTATGGGCAGCAACCAACTTACAAACATTATTTATTATCAAAACTATCTTGATCCCAAGAAGATCATTTCCAGATTGGATAAGGTAATCAAGTTCGAATTGCAACGGGATACGGACGAGGTAAACAGAGATGGTATGGAAATTGGTATTTGTGTCATAGACTTGGATACCCTAAAAATGGAATATGCTGGCGCAGGAATACCCCTTAGAATAATGAAGCATGGAAGCGAAGAATTAACGATCTATAAAAGTCCTAGGCAGATGGTTGGTGGAATTGAAGGTGACGAGCAAGAGGTATTTGCACAACTTACCAAAGAGACCATTCAACTGGATGTAAAGGATCGTATCTATTTATCTTCAGATGGTTTTCAAGATCAGTTTGGCGGAGAGTTTGACAAGAAATTTATGTCGAAAAACTTTAACCGTTTAATTGAAAAATCTTCGGTACACCCAATCACCGAACAGAAAAAAGTCATTGAGAAAACCTTCAGCGAATGGTCTAAGAATACGAGCCAAACAGATGATGTTTGTGTGCTTGGCTTTGAGATAAAATAGTAAGGGAAAAATTAATGAGCTGCTAGAAGAGACTCATCTACTGTCATTTCATACAACTCGGACAAAGCAACATTGAGAGATTCCAATAGCTCTTCATCAATCTCAATATCAGGATTAAGATCTTCCATTTCTTTTAGGGTGTACCCTTTTCCTCGAATATCATCCACCCGCTTTAGACAGATTCTAGTCCATGACTGAGGACTGATATTTTCTGTACACCAATTCTTAAAACTACTAGCCTTTGCCGCCATTCAAATATTATAGTTTAAAGCCTATGATAGATATATCATCATTTAAACTTGAACCTGCTTTCCATGTTTGCAGATTACTCATTAAGAAATCACGCTGTTCCGCCATTGATTTATCTTGCGCAGACTTCAGCATTTCTTCAAATTTCTCATAAGTAAATTTCACTCCATCCTCATTCATTTGGTTGTAGTATCCATTTGAATACATGTAGTATGAAGAATCTGCTTCAATAGCGATCTTATCTGCAATTGCATCTTCGAAATGATCTCCTTCATCACCTTTTAAAAGAGTCGTTTTCTGACCATTGAAGACAAGCATATCCTGATTTATTCCGCTAAATTGAAGTGTGCCCGCATTATGATCAAAAACAGCAACTGAAACCTTGAGATCACACTGTAGTTCGTCAGAGCCTGCCGCATCCAACTCATATTTCAATTCATTTATTATTTCACCAGAATGGAAAATTTTTCGATCATGTGTCAAATAATTAAGAACCGAATCAGCGATCAAAGTTTTAAGTGATCCAACAATGCCTTTACCGTCAAATTCGATCAGGGATACTACAGTATAGTCTTCAGATCTAAAGTTCAATCGGGTAGTCCAAACAAACTCTTCACTAAATAGGTACTTAGTTTCGAAAATCACAAAATGATCCTTGAATTGCCTACTCAAATATCTGTCATTAGGTAGCATTGATTGCTGAAGCAACCCTGCATACCTTATACTATCGATCAAACGTTTGTTTATTTTATTAAGCTCTTGCGTACGCTCCCTTACCCTACTCTCAAGCTCTACATTGCTATCTTCAAGCTCTTTTATATGCTCTTCACTTTCTGCAGCTTGCTGATAGGTATCAATGGCTCTTTCGAGCACACCTTTCATTTCATCAAAATTCCAGGGTTTGGTGATGTATTTGAAAATACCACATCTATTGATGCCATCCTTTATTGCCTCAATATCTGTAAAACCGGTTAGAATGATTTTAATAACATCCGGATGATCAGGAAGAATCTTCTCAAGGAATTGAGTACCTGTCATTTCAGGCATTCTTTGGTCTGTCACAATGACCTGAATATCCTCCTGATTCAAAATATCTATTGCCTCTATCGGATTTGTCGATGTGTGAACATTGAAAAACTTTCTGAAATTGGCTTTGAAAACTCTAAGATTTGTTGCCTCATCATCTACATATAATAATGAGAATTTCTTCTTTTTGACTGAGTTGTCTATTTGTTGCTGGTCATGAATCTCTTCCATCCGTCTTCCCTTAATATAATGTTGTTAATGATTAATTGCTCTCTGCCACCTCTTTATCTTCCTTCTTCTTAATCGGGGTGATTTTCTTCGGCAAAGTAATTACAAATTCGGTTCCTTTTCCAACCTCACTTGACAGGTCAATTTTTCCTCCATGCTTCTCGATGATACCATAAGTAATTGACATACCTAAACCTGTACCTACTCCCACCTCTTTGGTAGTAAAGAAAGGCTCCCAAATTCTATTCTTAAGTTCATCAGGAATTCCAATACCATTATCCTTGATTCTCACATAAACTTCGTTGTCTGCTTCTTCAGTATATATGGTAATTTCTGCATCTTTCTTTTCATCAGGCATCGCTTGAACTGCATTGTTCAAAATATTCATAAATACCTGATTTAACTGGCCAGGATAGCACTCGATATCATGCATGCTTTCATCGTAGTGCTTGGTAATCTCGATCTTACCTTTTGTCTTATTCCTAAGGAGGGTAAGTGTTGCATCAATGTTTTCATTAACATTTGCATTCTTGGCTTCCTCTTCATCCAGCCTGGAGAATACGCGCAGACCTTTTACAATTTCAATGGTTCGCGTCACTCCATAGTTGATATCATTAATCAGGTCATCCAATTCATCAACAATCTCATCATATTCATGCTCTTCTTTCAATTCCTTCACTGACTCAAGCACTTCTTCCGGATCGTCACCATCATCAATTCGTGTATACTCTTCTGCAATCTCACGCATTGCCTCGATGGACATTTTAAGCGACACCATGCCACTAGAAATAAAGTTAATAGGGTTGTTGATCTCATGGGCAATACCTGCTGTCAACTGACCTAGAGATGCCATTTTCTCGGAATGAACTAATTGAGACTGAGCTCCCTTCAATGAGTCAAGGGCGTTGGATAACTCTTCTTTAGATTTTTGCTCATTTTCAAGCAGTGACTGCAGCTTCTTCTCCGCCAAGAATAGTTTTTCATTATCCTGTAATTGCTTGTCTGCAAGTTCTCTAATTTCAACCTCAGAATCCTGAAGCTTCTTGTATGCTAAATTCAATTCATCCTGAGCAGAAATCAATCGCTCGTTAATCTTAATCTGCTCTTCAGAAGACTTGAGCAACTTAGCCTCTGATTCCTCCAACTTGAGGTTCTTTTCTTCGAGTTCTTTTCGAGACAGGTAAAGTTTCTTATTAATGAGCTTTTGTTTCTGGAAGTTGATTTTCAACTGCTGCTCAGATTTTTTAACCTTAATGAAGGCTTTATTCGCCGATAGGTAGTTATCGCTTGCAAGCTTAACGAGAGGCCTGAAGATAAAGAATCCCTGTACGAGGAAAATACCTACAAAAATTGAAAATCCGACATATTCCGCCAGACCGAGGCTTGTTCCTCTGTTCTGTGCTCTATCGACAAAATACTCTGTAATGTTTCCAGCCGCCGTGTCATACCTCCTGATAGTTCGCACCAATGCCTCAAACGAACGTTGCAGGGATAGAAAGTTTACATCCGATTTTATGACCGTGTATTTAACGTCAAGAATATTGGATGTATTGGTGTTTATATCAAAGAATAGAAATTTTAGTTCTTCCTGAAGGGCTAGGTATTCATCTGTCTGAACTGGCTGTGATAAATTCAAATCTGCATCACCGTCAATAAGTGCTTGATGACCCTTTTGCCACTGCGGATATACTCTTCGCAATTCATTTCTGAAAAAATCGAAATTTCCCTGACTTTCTGCATATCTCATACCCATTGCAGCTTTCACAATTTGTTGTCCCATTTTAGCCTGATTGGCAGATACCTGAACAACTTTTGGATCTTGATTGAATGAGTTGGTTATTTCTTTTTGCAGGACAAAGACATAATAGGCTACTGCTCCTATAAGGACCAATGCAGTCAGGATATAGACGTTGGCATATAAATCCTTCTTTAACATACCTTAAAACATAGTTGGGTTAAACTCTTAACTAGTTAATCTCTTCCTTGACCTTTAGCGAATTAAAAAAATCCTATTAGCAAGTCCCTCAAAACTATACTAAAAATACAATTATTGGAAATATCACATTTTTATACTGATTTTCCTCTAGTATCCACTAACAAAAATGCCTACGCTTATTTCAGCATTCGCCAGCTATACTAAAGTAATAAAGAAAACCATAATTTGCCTTTTGATAAAGTTTTAATCTTTTAAGTGTTGGACATAACATAATTTTACAATCAGGATTATTTTGGGTTGGAATGCTGGCAGCCTTAATCGATTGATAATCACCGACAAGTTTTAGGTGCTTAAACATTTGGTTTAATTAGTCATAAGTTCTTACTTTTCCAGCCCAAAGAAAATTACCCCCATTATATGGATTATCTGAGGAGCTATAAAAACATTTATGACCAAAACATCATCCTAATGTTCAAAGGTGAGCTGACTTTTGATTTGGTGACAGCCATGATCGGAACACTGGAGGAACGACTTGAGGAGTTGGAAGAAAATCGGAAGGTGAAGAAGAAGTTTTATAATGTAGCTACCGAATGTATTCAAAACCTTTACTATCACTTGGATGAGATCAATGCTGATGAGATGAAGGTAAGCAGTTATGATTCAAACTCTGCACTTATCATGATTGCGGCCAGAAAGAGATTTTATAGTCTGCAGACGGGTAATTATATACCAGCAGATAAGACTAAAGAGATTCAAAAAAGACTTGATGATATCAACGCAGTTGACGCTGATGAATTGAGAGCTTTATATAAGAAGGTACTTGCGGAGCAGGAATTTTCTGATAAGGGAACCGGTGGACTTGGTTTTATTGATATTGCCAGGAAAACAGGTGGGCAGAAGCTTAGATATAAGTTTCAGCCTGTGACTGATAAAGTGAGTTATTTCACTTTTCAAATAAGATTACCGAGAATAGAAGGATAGTACCAAAAGATTAACATACAAACCGTAGAGCGATTTATGGAAAAAGTATTCATCGAACCAACACGCACAACACCCCTGATCAATTTTGATCCGGAGGAAGGCATACTGGAAATGAAAGGAAGGTCCAGCCCGGAAAATTCCATTCAGTTTTACCAACGAGTGTTGGATAACCTTGATGAATTTGCTGCTTCAGAAGGTTTGGAATTCACTGCCAATATTGCATTTGAGTACTTTAACACCAGTTCATCCAAATGTCTATTTGATATTTTTAAGCGACTAAGCAGAATTGAGAATAGCGGAAAGAAAATTACCATCAACTGGTATTACGAGGAAGGCGATGATGATATGATGGAGGCTGGGGAAGATTACAGTGATTTACTAGATTTAGATTTTAACTTCTTTGAAATAGAGGAAGACGATTTGTGATCGCCAAATAGTTAGATGGAGAAAAACCAGGAGCTTTATTACGATGAGATAGACAGCCTCAGGAAATTTCGAGCCAAGATTGAAACTCATGCAATCTATAAGGAAGATCTGGATTCATTTTCTGATGAGTATGAAGAATTAGTAGCTCAGGCCAAAGTAATTACTCGTGTTTCTGACCGACTTCAGAAGAAACTGGATAATGCCAATCTTCAAATCAGGGAACAAAACGAAGAAATAAAGGACAAGAACATTCAACTAGCGGACACAGTTGATCAATTGGCCAAGGCTAAAGTAGGAAGAAGAGCTTCTACCATTTTATTTACCGTTGCGGTAGTTCTATTCATACTAGAACAATTATTACTAGAGCCTATAATTGAAAAATATTTTGAGACCAAGTTCATTAGTCTTGGCGTGCTTGGTTTGCTTTTTGTATTGGTCAAATTCTCCGAAGGAGCAATGGAATCTTATTTCATGAACAGAGAAAAGAAAAAGATTCTGGAAAAAGAAGAATCTAAATAATCGTGATGGAGCTAAACTCGAAGCAAAAAAAGCTCGCCAGCCAAGTTACCAGTGGTTTCAAATTTCCTCTGTATTTAATGAAAAGTCTTCCGATGGGATGGCTCGCAGGATTGAGAGTGAGAGAGCTGACTCCCAATAAATGTACCACGTCAGTTCCATTTAAAAATTTAAATAAAAACCCTTTCAAATCGATTTACTTCGCAGTTCAAAGCATGGCTGCAGAGCTTTCTACTGCCTCATCATGCTTACTTGCTATTACGGGGAAAACGCCCTCTGTGGCTTTTATAATCGTGGATTTAAAAGCAAATTTCACCAAGAAAGCCACTGACAGGGTTTACTTTACGTGTGAGGATGGAGCAAAAGCTTTTGAAGCAGTTGATAGGTGTATTGAAACCGGTGAGGCTGCCGAAGCTACATTTAAAACAGTGGGTACAATGAAAGATGGCACTATTGTTTCTGAATTTGAGTTTACCTGGTCTTTCAAGCAACGAAAATCATAAATCCTTGATCAGGATGTTGCTATCTGTTTCTTTCCATTTCAACTGAATATCTTCCAATGCTTTCTCGATACTTTGAAATGCTCTTGACTTCCTTGGGTCAAAATCTCGCATTCCCTCGGTCTCATACTTATTCAATACTGTGTACAAATCCATTTTATTAATATCAAAGCTTGGCTGATAGGCTATATCATCACCATCAACTCGTGTAATTAGCTTTGATTTTTCGAGCTCGTAACAAATATCCACAACGTAGCGTCGTGGTATGTTGACACTGCTTGCAAGATCATTTAATGAATACGGGCCAACCCCTTTTTCAAAATTTTTCACAACTCTAAACAACAGCAACAGCATAAGTTTGCGCCTGTGAGTCAGACTTATTTTTAACTTCTCAGAGTTCATTTCCCACTGATCTATGTATTGCATTCCGTAGCATATTTCAGCTCCAAAGAGGACGATAAGCCAACTGATCTGAAGCCAGATTAAAAACAATGGAAGGAAGGCGATACTTCCATATATGGCGTCATATCGTGCAAAGGCAAATTGCAATGAAATGAATGCCTGTTGGTTTAATTGATAAAGTGTGCCAGCTACAATTCCCGCAAACAATGCCGGCCAAAATTTTACTCGTGTGTTTGGGAATATGAGATACAATCCAAAAAGTAATAGCCAAAGTATTGTGTATGGCAGCAGTTTCAAAAGAAATACGATCCCTGATCGAAGCTGGCCTAAAAATTCAAAACTGGTTACAAAATCCTGTATCGCATCTTTTACGAAAATGGTAGCGCTGCTTGCCACAATCAATAACACAGGACCTAGAAGAATTACAGCGACGTAATCCGATATTTTACGCTCCCACCTTCTATTCTTTTTGATATCCCACATATCATTAAATGCTGCTTCAATGTTCATGAGGAGTCGAATAACCGTGAAGATTAAAAAAACAATAGAAACCCCGGTGACTATTCCACCACTTGATCCGCTAAGCATTTTGTCCGCAAATGGCATCACATTCTCGAGCACTGCTTCCTGTCCACTGAAGTATTTGGCTAGCTCTTTCTCCATGAGTTCTCTTACCCCAAAAGCATTAGCAATGGCTACAACCATGGCAATAACCGGAACAAGTGAAAGCATTGAGAAATATGTCAATGCCGATGCTTTTTCAGCACACTTATCGTGCAAGAATTCTTTAATTGCGATGACCCAAACACGAATGAATCCAAAAAATATTCTTTTCCGTTTCGGAAGTGATTTAAGTCGAATTCTCCACAAATCCACCTCAATAAATTGACGAATCTGATTAAGCTTTTTAGTCATAGGTTCCGATTTGTGCGAAAAGATAAAAAGGAAAGTTAAGAGATGGGCTTAATTCTCTATAAACACAGAAAGAGGAACTTGGAGTCCCTCTTTCGCCTAATCACCTGTAAAATCACCTATTGTCCTATGACATGAAGATGTAGTTATAACACCTTCGAATGACTATCCCCTATCTATGATCGTTTTAATTCTAAAATGGTAATTTCAGGTAGTATCCCAATTCGACCTGGGTAGCCGATGAAACCATACCCTCGATTGACGTACAGGGATTGGTCACCTTCTTGATATAAATCAGCCCACTGTTTGTATCTGTACTGAACAGGGCTCCATCTAAAATTACCAATCTCAACTCCAAACTGCATTCCATGGGTGTGCCCAGCAAGCATTAAATCTATGTCAGGAAATTCTTGTCTTATTTGAGCATCCCAATGGCTGGGATCGTGAGAAAGTAGGAGTTTATAGGGTTTTTCTTCTGCTCCTGCCATTGTTTGCATCATGTCTCCATACTTCGAAAATCTACCAGCTCCCCAATTCTCACATCCAAGGATTGCGATTTCTTCTCCATCTACCGTTAGCGTTCGGTTCTCATTAAGCAGCAAATCGTACCCCATGTAACGATGCATTTCATGCAGGTTTTTGATGTCGTTTTGTTTGGCCTGAGGTGAAGACCAACTGGTATAATCGCCATAATCGTGGTTTCCCATCACTGAAAATACACCCAAAGGAGCTGATACCTTCTTAAATATGTCCAGATATTCTTTTGCCTCCTCACTTCTGTTGTTCACAAGATCTCCCGTGAAAAAGGCTATATCAGGTTTCTCCGCATTTAGCATATCGATTCCTCCCGCTACTGCAGTTTTATTGAAAAAACTGCCGGTGTGTATATCTGAAATTTGAGCTACTCTTATGCCATCAAAAGCTTTGGGCAAATTAGGTGAGTAAACGATTCGTTTTCTTACGCGGTAGTCATGAGCACCTGAAATAATTCCGAATGACATGGTGGCTACAGGAATAGCACCGGCAATCATCGCCGTCTTTTGCATAAAATCTGACCTTGATGTCGAATGCTTTTCTTCAACGTATGGTAATAGGTTTACTAACCAGGTAACTCCTCTTCTGATATCTTCCAACAGAAGAAAGACTGTAGAGAATAACTTGCCAATGAAGAGGACGAAGAAAAATGTAGTGATATAAAGCCTAAGATTGCCCAACACCTTAGGATTAATCTGACGATAAAGTAATACTCCTGCAAGCGACACTATACTTACCAACCAATATGCTACTAGAATGGCTCTGCGCCAAATGGGATTCATTCCCTCAGTTATTGAGCGAAGAGCTACAAAAACATAGACGTCCAAAACCAGATAGATGGACACAAGAAACACTACGAAATAGATACGGCTCATACTTACAAAAAATCCCCCCGGGGTTCCGAGGGGAATACTATTAACTTAAACCTAACCGACATATTCTTTAGTAAAAGAATATACTACCTGTAACGAACAAATCTGTGAAAGGTTGATCATTTTAGGCTGCTTCTTTACTATAAGTCATTTCTGCTTCAGCTTCTCTATTCGACTTTTTTGCAAATAGCTTATACTTCATACGATATGAAATAGTAAACAGCACTGGAACGATGATTAGTGTCAAGAAAGTAGCCACTATCAGTCCAAAAATTACTGTCCATGCGAGTGGCCCCCAGAAAATCACATTATCACCACCAATATAGATTTTTGGATCGAACTCAGTAAAGAGGGAAAAGAAATCTATATTCAAACCGATAGCCAACGGAATCAATCCAAGTACAGTTGTAATAGCCGTTAAAATTACCGGTCTCAGTCTGGCTTTTCCTCCCTGAATGGTCAATCGCATGACTTCATCTTTGTCGAGAAATTCGGTATCTCCCATTCCCAACTCTTCTTTCTTACGATCAATGAGTATCTGGGTGTAGTCAAGCAATACCACTCCATTATTTACCACAATACCAGCCAGAGATATGATTCCCATCATAGTCATCATGATTACGAATGGCCAGCCGGTAATCATTAGCCCTCCAAATACTCCAATTAAGCTTAAGAAGATGGCGATCATGATGATCATTGGTTTTGAAAGTCCACCAAATTGGAAGACTAACAAAAGCGCTATGAGGCCTAAGCCGGCAAAGAAAGCTCCCATCAAAAATGCCATTTGCTTGTTCTGCTCTTCAATTTGGCCTGTGTAGTCAATTTTTACACCTTTTGGCAAGCCATCGAAATCCGCCATTGACTCCTCAATTTGGGCAACAATCGCGGCTGGATCAGTGAACCCAGGCTTAAGACCAGAATAGACAGTAACAACACGTTTGGTATCTCTATGCTTGATCGCGCTGAAACCCGAGGTATTCTTCTGAGAAGCAACTGCTGAGACAGGTATCTCTTTAATCTTTCCTGTGGATTGATCCCTGAATGTAATATTCTGATTGAATAAAGCACTGGTATTGTATCTTAGATCCTCATTGAAACGGACATTGATGTCGTAATCCTCGCCATCTTTTTTATACACTCCTGCTTTTTCTCCGAAAATTGCTCGACGTAGTTGGTTTCCTACCTGACCTACGGCTACACCTAACTCTCCCGCTTTCTGCCTATCTACCTCTACTTGCATGGTTGGTTTACCTTTATTGACGTCTATCTTCAATTCCTCTATTCCTGCTATATTCTTGGAATTGATAAAGTTTCGCATCCGTTCTGCGGTTTGGATCAATTCGTCATAATCCCTTCCTTCAAGCTCGATATTAATCGGATACCCTGCAGGAGGCCCTACAGGATCTTTTTCGACAGAAATAGCTACTCCCGGGTAAATGCCTGTCAATGACTCTTGAATTTTTCCACGGAGTTTCTCCGAATCTAATCCTTGTCGGTATTTGAATTCTCTCATAGAAGCCGTGATTTTGCCTCTATGTGGCATTTCAGCTGCAGAGCCTCCATCGGTAAACGGATTACCTGCGCCCTCTCCTACTTGAGAAACTGCCGATTCGACCAGGATATTTCTATCATCAGTAACATATACATCACTTTGAATGATGTTGTATACGCGATTCTCGATTTCCTTAGTAATTGCATTTGTCTTATTGATCGCTGTTCCTTCCGGGTATTCGATGTATACAATTATCTGATTTGGTGTATTATCAGGGAAGAATTCTACTTTGGTTCTACCTGACCCTAGCGATCCGCCAAACATCATAAAAGTGGCGATGAGAAGAAAAAAGGTGACTCCAAAATACCAATAGACATTGCTACCTCGAATGGCATGTTTGATTCTTCGTTCATACATATCCTCAAATCGTGTAAGGATTCTTTTCTGGAAGCCTGTTGCAAGTCCTTTGATTACATACTTGTATAACCAAAACATAATGTTGGTGAAAATCATGAGCGTGCCCAAGCCCCTCATAGGTCCACCAAAAATCATAATCAGAATTCCAATGCCCGAGAGAATGATTGTCATTCTCCACAATGCCTTTCTTGAAAGCTCACGCTCACTTGTTTCCATAAATTGAGAAACAAGCATAGAATTCATGAAAATAGCCACGAACAAAGAGGATCCCAATACAATGGATAATGTAATAGGAAAGTATTTCATAAACTCACCCATGACGCCTGGCCACATACCTAGTGGTACAAATGCTGCCACAGTTGTGGCGGTAGAAATCATAATTGGATAGGCAATTTCACCAATACCTTTCTTGGCTGCTTCTAATCTGGACATGCCTTCCTGATCCATCAATCTATAAACATTCTCTACTACCACAATACCATTGTCAACCAGCATTCCGAGTCCCATAATAAGACCGAAAAGGATCATGGTATTCATGGTATAACCAAGCGCATTGATAATCATAAAAGACATGAACATTGACATTGGAATAGCGAAGCCTACAAAGAGTGCATTCCTAAAGCCCAAGAAGAACATCAGAACAGTTACAACCAGGATGATTCCGAAGATGATGTTGTTTATCAAATCACTTACCTGATTTAAAGTTCGTTCTGATGAATCATTTGAAATGGAAATCTTTAAGTCTGATGGGAAATAGTCTTTTTCGGCTACAGCGATGATATCCTTTATCTTATTCACCGCCTCAATCATGTTCTTGCCAGATCGTTTCTTAATATCCAACATCACCACACTTGAGCCAAACTCTCGTGCATAGGTCGTTTTATCCTCCGGGCGAAAACTTACTGAAGCAATATCTTTGAGATAAACCGGTGAATTGTTTTCTGATTTAACGACGAAATCTTCAAGCTCAGATGGCTTTTGAATTTCTCCCAAAATTCGTATTGTTCTTCGCTGGCCGCTTGCCTTAAGGTTACCGGCTGACATGGTCATATTGCCATTGCCAATGGCACCTAAGATGTCATCAAAGCTTACCTTAGCTGCCATCATTTTATAGATATCAACAGCCACCTCTACTTCTTTTTCTTGTGCTCCTCGAATATCAGCTGCTTTTATTTCCGGAAGGTCTTCAATTTCATCCTGAAGGTACTCTGCATATTCTTTCAACTTCTCGACAGGAAAATCTCCGGTGATGTTGATGTTCATGATCGGAAATTCTTCAGACATTTTCAGATCAAAAACATTAGGCTCAACTTTTGCGCCATTGAAAAGTGGCCAATCTTCACTGGAAGTTTCGCTGTCTACTTCATCTTTTACACGCTGCTTTGCTTCTTCCACTGAAATATTCTCATCGAACTCAACAGTAATCATTGAGTAGTCTTCCTGTGAAGTAGAAATTATTTCCACTACGTTGGTCACGTTTTTCAGCTTATCTTCAAGCGGGTCTGTGATCAGTCGCTCCATGTCTTCCGCTGTATTACCTGGGAATGGCGTGCTGACGTAAATTTTAGTTTCCTTGATCTCAGGAAAATCTTCTCTCGGCATTGCGAAATATGCCGAAAGCCCCATAATCAAAAACAAACCAATGATCAGATATATAACTGAAGGATTTCTAATTGCCCATGAAGAGGGCTTGAACTCCTTGTCTACTTTACTATTATTAGTCGCCATGGAATTAATAGTTTAAAATTTTAACTTCCTGCCCATCTTTCACACTTCGCGCACCTTCAATAATTATGCTCTGGCCATCGGAAATTCCAGACAATACCTCTATTATATCACCTTGTGTCTTTCCTGTGGTAATGATCGTTTTCTTAGCAATTGCTACGTTGTCCTTACTGATGTTAGAAACTACATAAGCGTATTGCTCGCCTTCCGAGTTTTCAGAAATTGCACTTTGTGGGATCAAAAGCGCTTCTTCGTTTCTGTAGTCGTTTATATGAACTCTGGCTGTAAGGTTAGGTTTCACATTCCCGCTTCTATTCGGAACTGGAATCTCAACTGAAAATGATCGATTATTTGGATTGATAAAATTGCCGGTCTCACGAACCGCCGATTCAATGGTTTCATTTAGAATCGGGAAGAATACTTTTACATTTTTGCCTTTTGTGACTGAAGTGATATAAGTCTCAGGAACCGAAGTTTCAATGTACATATTGGAAAGGTTGATCACTCTGAAAACCTCAGAACCCGGACCACCAGGTGCCACAACTGTCCCTTGATCTTTGATTACGTCATCTACTATACCGTCAAATGGAGCTCTCATGGTGAACTTGCGAAGCTGTGATTCCATTTGTTCAACAGCTGCTTTTTGTGACTCGTAGTTTGCTTTTGACTGCAAGAATTGGATTTCAGAGCCTATCTTCTGTTCCCACAGTCTCTTCTGTCTTTCATAAGTTGTCTCTGCCAATGAAAGTTGTGTTTTCATTTGAATCAGTTGATTGCTCAGTCCACCATCATCGATGGTTGCCAATGCTTGACCTTTCTTCACTTGGTCACCTTCATCGACGTACACTTTGGTCATGGTACCGGCCACTTCCGGATATACAAGTACGTTTTGACGTGTTGTTACGTCTCCTTGTAGCTCAACGTAGTGAACAAAATCCTGCTTTTTAACTTTCAGAGCAGTTATTAAAGGAATATTATCATCTTCGCTATTAGCTTCTATAGCAGAATCCAACAGTGCAATTTCTCCTTCCACCTGCTTTAGCTGAGTCGTGAGTTCTTTTTTCTTAGCTCGAATGTTTTCCATATTACCTTCAGCCAAAATGGAGCTGATGGTAGATTCGTTTCCTCCGCATGCGATGATAGCGAATGCGATAATTAGTGTTAGTATGTGATTGATCTTACGCATGATCTTAATTATTATATAGAGTTCCTAGTGCTTTCTTTAGTTCGATTTGTGATGTAATCGCCTGGTAGAGCGAATTCAGATAGTTGGTTTGGGCTTCTTTAAGGGAGGCGTCTGCATTGATTACCTCAATGTTCGACCCCACACCTTCCTGATATTTAATTTTTGAAATATCATACACTTCCTGTGCCAGCTCCATGTTTTGTTTTTGGACTTCTAAAGTTTCCAATTGACTGTTCAGGCTAATTTGAGATTGCTCTATTTCCAGATCAATACTTTTCCTGACAAAAGACATCTGATTTTCTATCTGCTTTACCTGCAGTCTGTTTTGTTGAATCTTATTGCTTTTAAGAAAACCGTCGAATATTGGTATTGAAGCTGTAATTCCAACTACTCCATTATCCAACCATCGTCTTGAAACAAAAAGGTCACTGCTGCTAGAGGCCGCTGTGTTCCATCCATAGCCTAATCGTGCATATAGCTTCGGTAGGTATTGAACCTTGTTGTTTTTCATATCTAAATATGCAAGGCTTCGATTGGTCTCCAGTTGGGAAAATTCAATCCGCTGATTATAGTCAAAAGTCTCGGCTGGTATGGCTGAAACTTCGATACCTACTTCTTCCAAATTCTCCGCTAATTCAATTGGCTGGTTTAGATCCATCCCCATTTGAAACTTCAGCAGTTTGCGGCTTATATCTTTCAACTCTTTAGATCGGCTGTATTCCACCTTCAGGTTATTGTAGTTTACACGAATTCTATCTACATCCACCTTTTCAGCAAAGCCCGCCAAATACATCTGGTCTGTTTCTCTAAGGAGAGTATCCAGTCTCGAAATATTTCTTTCTAAAAGTTCAAGTTGTTCTTCTGATATTAAAGCATTGTAATATGCTTTGCTAACAGCTTCTGCTATATCGATTTGAGATTTGATATGCTCCTTTGTTGATAGTTCCTTGTAGGTTTTAGCAGCTTGCAGGCCTACAAAATAAGATCCATCAAAAAGTAGCTGATCCACTGACAATCCGATATTCCCATCATAGTTTTGAACAAACGAAACCTCTTGCTCAGTGCCGGGAGGAACTGTTGGATCAAAAGTGCTGATGTCTATTAGACTCCTTTGGGGTTCGAAATTGTAATTCAAACCAGCATTAACATTCGCTTGGGGTAGCCCCATCGAGATGGTTTTTCTAACTTCAGCATCAGCAATCTCCTTGTCTAGCTGCTTGATCTTAAGTTGTTCATTATTGCCCAAAGCAAAGTCGATACAATCCTGCAGTGTAAGGCTGACCTTCTCCTGCGCATGCACTCCCAATGAAGTGCCAATAATTATTAATAGTGATAGTATGCCTCTCATAAAAGTATTAGAGTATGTGATTGGTTGATTCTAGATTTATATATTCTTCATATTTCTTGCGGCCCTTATCAGTTAGTAATCCATGCACAAAGTGATCTAGGATTTGCAACTGGACTGTCGGGAAATCAAATTCTCCACGTGGAAAGATTTTGGTATTAAATACCAATTGAACTCCCTCTACCCTAAGTATCGATAATACTTTTGCGTCCAACTCTTCTCTGAAGAAGCCTTCCTGCTTTCCTCTTTCAATGTTTCGCTCGATGTGTCCACGGATAGTAGAGTGCTTAAACTCGAGGTATTTATCCCAGGCTTGACCATGATATTTTTGCATATCGTAGAGCAATGAGGGATTCATTCGAAATACATGCTTTCTCAAACATTGAGAAACCAATAATATTTCATGAATTGAATCCTTGGATTGGCTATACATTTCTTCAAACTCCTTGGTCTCTTTCTCAAAATGATTCAACGCTACCTCAGAAACCAATCCATCCTTATTATCAAAATATTGATATAATGTTTTCTTGGACATTGAAGCTTCCCGAGCTACATCATCCATTGTCACACTTCGGATTCCATATTGGATAAAAAGCTCCTCTGCACTGTTCAGTATCTTTTCCTTTGCCTTCAAATTGTTGTTTTACACTTAGTTACGCTTATAAACCATGGAAACTTTGAGTAAGTTTAAAGTTTCCTTCGTGCAAATCAACGCATAGAAAAAATATTTGTTCACTATTTCAAGGATTTTTTTTACCAACCCGAATATTTAGCCGATTTTTCAATTCAATGACGTGTATAGAAATAGATAATGGACAGCTGTATTATTTTAAATATGGTACCGGGAATAAAATATTATTGGCATTTCATGGCTTTGGACAAGACAATAGCATTTTTCAGGATTGGGAGAAAGAAATTGGAGAAGAATACACGATCTACGCATTTGATCTATTCTACCATGGGCTGAGCAATAGAGAAAACAAAAAACTTTCAAGGAAAGAATGGAGACACTATTTGGATGCTTTTCTGAAGCGTGAAAGCATTGATTCGTATTCAATTATAGGATTTAGTCTTGGAGGAAGATTTGCGATTGCTACCGCACTTGCATGGCCTAAAAGAACGAATGAGTTTATTTTGATTGCCCCGGATGGAGTTTTTCTTACTATATGGTTTAAACTGGCAACCAACTTTGGAACGAGGTGGCTTTTTAAGTACATCATGCTTCAACCCAACTTACTTGAAAGACTCATATATTACAATGATAAATACCGTATTGTAAGTCCATATCTTGGAGACTTTGTTCGAAAGGAATTGGGAGATTACACAAATCGCAGACGTGTCTATATTTCCTGGAACAACTTTAAATCACTCGGGTATTCCCGCAGGCAACTATCTAACTTATTCAAAAAGCAAGTTTTCAAAAAGAGGATCATACTCGGAAGTAAGGATCATATAATAAAGCCTGAAAAGATATTACCTACCATTAAAAAAATGGGTCACTTTCAAGTAGACATCCTGCCGATGAAGCATCATCAACTCATTAAGTCAGAAGTGGCTAAATTGATTCTTAATAAGCATTCAAAATGAAAAAATTACTAATTGCCCTGATGATTAGCACTTCTTTTCCTGGAATGGCACAACCAACTGAAGAACAGATACGACAAGTTGAAGAAGCCAAAAAGGAAGTGAAAAAAATGAAAGGCACTCCATTTCCTGAGTTTGAACTAACTGCTTTGGATGGGACTACTTACTCAAAAGAGGAGCTTGAAGGTAAAATTCTGTTGGTCAATTTTTGGTTTACCAGGTGCAAACCATGCATAATGGAAATGCCTGAAATGAATGAGATGGTAGAGATGTTTGAAGGCGAAGACATAGTGTACCTCGCTCCTACTTTTGATGATGAACAGGTTGTGGAAAAGTTCTTATCCAAGCGAGAGTTCACATATGAAATCATACCGGATGTCAAAGACTTTTGTCTGGAATTGAATGTCAGGTCGTATCCAACTCACTTTGTTGTGGATAAAGAAGGTATAATTCAAAAAGTAATTATTGGCTACTCACCTATGACTGTTGGAGCGCTCCGGAAGTCTGTAAGGAAATTGTTGAAATCTGAGTGAGGCAAAGCTGGTAAAAAGGTTAATTTTGCGGACTTCAAAACGAGGTTCCTTCAATGATTCAATTCTTCCAAAATTCTGAAGACGCAATTATCGCCGTTGGCGTATCAACCAAACTTTCTTCCGACGAAATCACCAAACTTGAATGGCTCTTTTCAGAAGCCAAGCCTATAACGAACGAATCAATAACGGGCAAATTCATCGGACCAAGAAAAGAAATGATCTCTCCATGGAGTACCAATGCCACTGATATAGCACATAATGCGGGGATTCATACGATATATCGAATTGAAACTTATCTGTCAGAATCTTCGGCCGGAGCTTTTGACCCAATGCTTCAGCAGGTTTACGAAAACCTGGATCAATCCATTTTCACTTTAGATCGGACGCCTGAGCCAATAAAGCATATTGAAAATATAGCAGCCTACAATGATCAGGAAGGTTTGGCGCTGAGCACAGAGGAAATTGAATATTTGGAAGGGGTTGCAAAAGAGATAGAGAGACCACTAACGGACTCAGAAGTTTTCGGATTCTCACAGATAAATTCGGAACATTGCCGTCACAAAATCTTCAACGGCACATTTATAGTTGATGGCAAAGAGCAAGAGCTTTCATTGTTTCAATGGATAAAGAAAACCTCAAAGGAAAATCCGAACTATCTGGTTTCAGCATACAAAGACAATGTTGCTTTTATTCAAGGTCCGAAAGTTGAGCAATTTGCTCCATCGACTCAGGATAAACCAGACTGGTTTGATACCAAAGAATTCGAATCGGTAATCTCGCTCAAAGCCGAGACGCACAACTTCCCAACAACCGTGGAGCCTTTCAATGGAGCCGCTACAGGATCCGGAGGCGAAATAAGGGACCGCATGGCCGGAGGTCAAGGCAGTATTCCATTAGCTGGCACTGCAGTCTATATGACATCCTATTCGAGACTGGAGCAGCCAAAAACCTGGGAAAGGCCTGCACGTAAATGGCTCTATCAAACTCCTCAGGAAATCCTCACCAAAGCCTCCAATGGTGCCAGTGACTATGGAAACAAATTTGGGCAGCCTTTGATCTGTGGTAGTGTACTCACTTTTGAACACGAAGAAGCAGGCAAAAAATATGGTTATGACAAAGTGATCATGCAAGCTGGTGGCATTGGCTATGGGAAGAAGAAAGAAGCCCAGAAGAAACAAGTATCTGCCGGAGAAAAGATTGTGGTAATGGGTGGCGACAATTACAGAATCGGCATGGGTGGAGGAGCGGTATCTTCAGTAGATACCGGAGCTTTCAATCAAGCGTTGGAGCTGAATGCAGTACAACGATCCAATCCTGAAATGCAAAAGCGAGTTGCCAATGCAGTGCGAGCTATGGTAGAACTCGATGATAATACAATTACTTCCATTCATGATCATGGAGCCGGAGGGCACTTGAACTGTCTGTCAGAGCTTGTAGAAGAAACAGGTGGAGTAATTGATTTGAAAAAACTACCTGTAGGTGATGAAACATTATCAGCTAAAGAAGTGCTTGGCAATGAATCCCAAGAGCGTATGGGGCTAGTCATCAATGATCGGGATGCATCGTATTTAAAGAAAGTTTCTGAACGTGAGCGCGCCCCATATTACGAGGTTGGCGAAGCAGGATCGAATAACGAGCTAAAGTTTGAAAATAATGGTAAAGCCTCACCTTTTGACTTAAAGCTTCACCACCTATTTGGTTCTTCTCCAAAGACGATTCTCGAAGACAAAAGTCAACCCTCCAATTTTGAAGATGTCAGCTATACAGAAGATAAGATAGCTGAATACCTAAGTGCAGTACTTCAACTGGAAGCAGTGGCCTGTAAGGATTGGCTCACCAGCAAAGTAGATAGATGTGTAACGGGGCGTGTGGCTACTCAACAAACTTGTGGCGAACTCCAGCTTCCTCTTAACAATGTTGGAGTCATGGCATTAGACTTCAAGTCCAATAAAGGAATTGCAACTTCAATAGGCCATTCCCCAATCTCGGGTTTGATTGATTCAGGAGCAGGGTCACGATTGTCCATCACAGAATCACTATCGAATTTGGTATGGGCTCCCCTATCTCATGGACTGAAAGGAGTATCGCTTAGTGCCAACTGGATGTGGCCCGCAAAGAATGAAGGAGAAAATGCGCGGCTATACAAAGGTGTGAAAGCAATCAGTGATTTCGCCTGTGAGCTGGGCATCAATGTACCCACTGGCAAGGACTCAATGTCAATGACACAGAAGTACCCCGACGGTCAGAAGGTCTATGCTCCCGGAACAGTTATAATTAGCTCAGTGGGTGAAGTATCAGATATCAATCAGACGGTAAGTCCAGTAATTGACTATACGAAGAAAGACTCGAAGCTTCTTTATATCGATTTTAGTGGCGGAGATTTTGAATTAGGCGGATCCTCTTTTGCACAGACACAATCAAAAATCGGCAGTGCAACTCCAGAAGTTCAATCAAAAATTGTAGCCAAAGCTTTTGAAGCCTTACAAAAATTAATCAAGGAAAATTTGGTTATTGCCGGACACGATGTATCTGCAGGTGGACTGATCACTACATTGCTTGAAATGAACTTTGCAAACACAAAAGGTGGTTTACAAGTGGATCTATCCGGTCTTGGAGAGAAGGATAGCATCAAAGTACTTTTTTCTGAAAAACCGGCGCTAATAATCCAGGTATCAGATACCAAAGCTACGGATATTCTCAATGAAGAAAATGTAGAGTTTAAGGTTATTGGTACAATATCCACCGAACGTATGGTGGAAGTAACCAATGGTTCTTTCGCTCATACTTTCAACATTGACCAAGCGCGTCAGACCTGGTTTAAAACATCCGCACTATTAGACTTGAAACAAACCGAGACTTCAGTGTCTAAGGCAAGGACAGAGAATCGGTTTAATCAACCGCTTTCCTACTCATTTCCAAAACGATTCGACGGTAAGGCTTCTTCTTTCAACCTTGATTTTAATCGAAAAGGAAAATCCGGTGTAAAGGCTGCGATCATTCGAGAACAAGGCGTAAATAGCGATAGGGAAATGGCCTACGCATTGTGGCTGGCAGGTTTTGATGTAAAAGATGTACACATGACCGACTTGATTACAGGGAGAGAAGATTTGAGTGAGGTGCATGTGATCGTGTTTGTCGGAGGCTTCTCCAATTCAGACGTGCTTGGATCTGCAAAAGGCTGGGCAGGATCATTCTTGTTTAACGAAAAAGCAAAAGCGGCGCTTGATGCCTTCTATGCAAGAAAGGATACACTCAGCTTAGGAGTATGCAATGGCTGCCAATTAATGATGGAACTGGGCCTTATCTATCCTGAGTTAGGTGAGGCGCATCCAAAAATGCACCATAACAGCTCTGGTAAGTTTGAGTGCGGCTTTGTAAGCGTTGATATTGAAGATACAAACTCTATCATGCTGCAATCGATGATTGGTTCAAAACTAGGCATCTGGCTGGCACATGGAGAAGGTAAGTTTGAATTATCAGGTAAAGAGAGTGATTATCAGATTCCGGTCAAATACTCATATGCTGAATTTCCGGGCAATACAAATGGAAGCGACTTTAATACAGCAGCATTGACTTCAAAAGATGGAAGACACCTGGCAATAATGCCCCATCTGGAAAGGTCGCTTTTCCAATGGAACTGGCCATACAAAGCTGGGCTTGAAAGCGCCGAAGTATCTCCATGGATGGAACCTTTCGCCAATGCTTTTGAATGGGTAAAGAAGAACACTTAAATCTTCAGAACCTATTTGAATTTATTGTTATTAAACCATTCAACAACTCCTTTTTCGCTACCTACATGCTTCATTTTGTTTGAATAGGATATGTCAAGAGCAGTGAGCACCTTTTGTATCGATTTTTTTGTGAATAAGAATTCAATTAAAAGATTATTGGTGTCAGCGATAAAGTAGTCTTCATCGTCAAACATGAAAGATGAGGCAGAATGCTTAACCATAGAAACGGATTCGGCTGTTGCGTTCCGTTTGAAGTGATATTTTAAAACTATGAATTTTTTGTGCTCATAAAGTACCTGCAAATACCTGCTTGCTCCTATTTCTGAAACGTTGAATTGTGATTCAGAACTTTCAATCTTATTATTCAAATCAAGAAACTTTTTAAGTCCAGAAATCTGATCTCTAAATCCAGTTTTCAATTCAATTTCGAATTCGGTTTCTTGATTTTCAGTTATTGATATACCCTTAATTTTCAGTTCATTGAAATCCGGATAAGTACTTAGATACTTCCATAACCCTTGTACTGACCCATCAAATATAGCCTTGATTTTAGCTCCAAATGCAACAGCATACCCTTTCCTGAATTGCATAGATTCGCCATTCTGATCAATATCAAACCCCTGAATGGCAAAATTAGAAATCCGATAAGTACTCTTATCATGGAGCAGATAAAGACTATTGTCAACCACATTGAAGTTTAGATTTAGATCCCGATATTCAACGCCCTTGTCTGTGATGATGCTTCCATTAAACCAAACAACCTCTCCTTTGGTCACTTGATAATTCAGAAACTTATTGATCCCATCGTAAACCTCCATTGAATCAATTTTAATTGCTTTTTTAGACAAGAATTCGGCTATATCATTTGTTGAATCTGGTTGAGCCCATATCAAAAACGAAATGAGAAAACCAGCGGTAAAATGAAGGATTTTGCGAGGCATTAAAACACATTTATGATTAAAATAATACGACAGATTCCGAGATGTGTTCAATACAAATTCTGATTGCCATATTCTATTCCAATCTTATCTGTCTAAAACGTCATTGATAAGCCAAAGTAACTTATCATCCAAAAATGCCGGATTCATATTGCCATTTTCAAAGTTCATGTTGTGATCCGTATTCTTGTATTTTTTAACCATGAAATTCGACTTTTCTTCAAGTAAGAAAATTGTCATTACTGGATCTACGCGCGCATCATTCTCACCCAATTGAAATAGAACCGGACATTGAATTTGATTGACCGTATTTACAAGATTGAAATGTATGTCTTCAGGAAGTGGACGGTTTGGTAGCTCTATGGTGTTGGCAGGCAAATATCTTAAGCCAGGCACTTTTAGTCTCAATTGATTGGCTCTTTCTACGGTTTCCTTAGAAATGCTTCTACGTCCAATCTCATCAAAGTAATCATTCCAAATGCTAAGAGCTTCAACAATTACAGGGAATTTAAAATTTTGAGAATGCAAGAGATTATATATTGCATACAATTGATTGTCCTTAAAAGAAGCCAACGGTCCACTTACAGAGTTGACGAAAGCAACATCCTCAGGGTAATCAACGGCCAGGTTCAAAGCAAGTCTTCCACCCTCGCTCATGCCATGAACGCCTACTAGTTCTTCATTAGATTTCGGGTGGTTTTTTAGCCATGTCAAAAGTTCCGAATACTCTTTGATTTTCTCTGTAAAGGTCTGCCCACTCCATGCTTTATTTGTTTTTGAGAGTCCAGCACCAGACTTGTCGCAGACCAGCGTCACCATACCTTGTTTGGCGAAAAATTTTGCTTCGTATAGGTAATTGGAAAGTCCCACATCTCCTCCGCCCTGTAGGCAAAGCACTGCAGGGAGCTTTTCATTGAGGCCAATCGGGCTGTAGCACATTCCAAAAATCTTACCGTTAGCAGTTTCAATCCATACCGAATCAGCAGTAATTTCATATTCTTTTTTAGATTCAATCTCACCACTATTTTGAGCGCATGAAACGGATGTCAAAAGGCATACGAACAGTTGAAAAATAAGGCGATTCATTGGAGCAAGATTTTGGTTATCCATTATGATTTTAGAGTTGTTTTTTTTAAATGAAGTTCCAGTAAATGAGGAACAAAGCATGAATGCTTAAACACACAGACGTTAACCCGAAAAGTATCCTTGATAGAACTGATCCATATCCTCTGGAAAAAGCCAATACCACGTGAATAAGCATGACAATGGCAATGACTAGAATGACGTACGAAAAGCTGTTAAAAATCAGAAATTCATCTGGAAGTCCAAACATGAAACTCAATGGGGATTTAACCAATGGCATGATTGCTTTGACGATGTGGACGATTAATGATACAATGCCAACCAACGCAATCAAATAGTAGCGTCGAGGGAGCAACTTCCATTTCCAAAAATTTGGCTTTATGAGTCTGATCAATCGGATAGCCAGAACAAGAATGAGACAAATCGAATAGGCTACAATAATTAAAGGAATCACTCCGTAGTATTCATTAATAAATGACGGACTGTTATACCACTGAGTCTTCTCAAAGGTGGCTGGCACTGTGAGCCCGCCGATGTTCACGCTACGATACAGTCGATTTACTTTGCCGTGATCGTCAAATTTGAAAACAAGTTTTTCAGTAGGATTGGTTTGATTTTCAAATACATTTTCACCAACATATTGATAGGTATGGATTGCTCCATTATGATATACTTGCAAGCCTCCATCTGCTTCCCATACATCAAATGCACCTCGAAACAGGGAAATAATGTTTTCGATTCCATCACGATCATACCTCCCATTTCTATACTCTCCTGTATACATGGACAGGTCAGGCACTTCCGGGCCTTCAGAATCTGCTGCATGCGGGGCATAAAATTCATTTCTAAGCAGCCTGTGGAAATCTTCGAGAAACTCGTCGTTTCCAACATTCATCGCAAGAAACAATGCTGCTTCATCCGGTAAAAAAATGACCTGACTTAAAAATCCTGTGAGCATTCCTCCTTTGGCCCAATATGTTTGATTACCAACCACCTGCTCCTCCAATCCCAGGCTATATCCAGTCAGTAGTTCATGATTCGAAAATTGCCTGGTAAACATGAGCTCCCATGAAGTCTTATTTATGAGCGTGCTATTCCTCTGAGACATTGCTCTGATCAGCTTTTGCATATCGTTGGCAGTAGAAATGAAGCTCCCGGCCGGAAGTGCGCTCCTGGCATATTCCTTGGTCACCTCAAATCCATCCTGCTCAACTTTATGACCCTCAGCATAATTCAACTTTGACTGATAAGAAAAATCAAAACCAACTAAAGATTCTTCCATTTCCAGAGGATCAAAGATGTGCCTTTGTACGTATGCCTGAAAAGGTGTAGAAGAGACAACTTGTACCAGATAGCCGGCTAAGGCATAGCTGAAATTTGAATAGTTGATCTCCAACCCTGCCTTTTGATGGAATGTGGGCAATTTGCTTGCTATGTGTTCATGCAATGATTCCAAATTGTTCGAATCTCTGGCAAAGTATCCTATGTTCCGATCATTCATTCCGGCTGAATGGGTAAGCAAATCTTTGAGTGTCACAGAGCTTTGTGTATCAATCCAGGGCAAGTACTCTTTTATGTCTTTATCCAAACTTAGAGCTCCTCGCTCTACCTGCTGTAAAACTGCAATCGCCGTAAGTATTTTTCCCACTGAACCAAGTTGAAACCGTGTAGATGCAGTTATTTGTTCATCAGACCCCCACCTTCTAAATCCATACCCTTTCGACCAACTTGTATCAGTGCTTGAATAAGAGATAACAAATCCCGGGAAAGCATGATCCTCAGCTGCAGCTAGCAGTAAATAGTCAATAAATTGAGTCTTATTCGTATGCAATGGTTGCGAGATTCCCTTGAATACAAGTAAAAAAAGAATTAGTCCTAGTCCCCTTTTCATTTAATCAGTTTTTTAATATGTCAGTTTAGTTGGGCATAATGTTGCTGTTCTGAATGATTATTCTCAAGTTTCCTATCCAGTACTGTAAGCCTTTGAAAACCGAATTGTCATAAAGGTTAACAACCAATGCTGTCTCAGCGATGGTTTAGTGCTGACCTTGAAACTATGCTTCATTTTTTATCAATTCGATTGCTTTTTCTAAAATGATATCTTGACCATTATTGGTAGATTCTTTGGTGTTTTGGATGACAAAATCTGGAACTATTCCATAGTCTTCAATTAAGACATAATCTGGAGTTGCAACCTGCCAGCTTGAAATTTGATATTCCCATCCATTTGACAATTTGAATAATCTAGGGTTGCCTGATGATCCGCGTGTAGTGTCTCCTACAACTATTGTATTTGGTAGAGTCCTCAACATATTGACAAAGCTTTCCGCCGAGCTGATCACTCCCCTGTTTGTCAACACGATAATTGGTTTGTCGAAATTTATTGGATTTGAGGGGGTGATTTTAGCTTCAATCCAATCAGTAAAATCATTTCTATCAGGCCCGTTCCTAAATCGCACAAGCTCATAAACTCGCTCAACCTCAGTAAATTGATTTACAAATCCTTTAGCAATAGCATCATTTCCTCCTCCATTGTTTCGAAGATCCAAGATTAAGCCCTCAATGGAAGGTAATTTTGAAATAACGGATTCGAGAGGTTGGAAGTCCCCCGAGGAAGCAAGATTCTTTATTCTGATATATTGAATACCATTACCCTTAATATCAGCGATAGTTAAGGCGGTTGTGTTTGAGGAAATGTTTGTTAGATAGTTAATAGCATTTTCACTTGAATTTTCATCAGAAACCATTTTTTCATATCTATAAGTTATGCCATCAGCTGAGAAACTCACATGCAAATCATTTAAGGCCAATGTCATTTGGGCAACAATGCTTATTAGCTCTTTATCTGTTGTGATGCCATTGATTACCTGAGGTTTATAGATAGTATAAATTGAATCCCAATCAATTCCTTTTACTTTGAAATAAGAATAGGTCTTATCGAAATCTGACCAGATTTTCTCAAAAAGCCCTTCAAAATTACTTGGAGGAATTTCTGAATTATCACTCTTACAACACACAAGTGTTATTAATATAAAAAAAAGCAATCTGCTAACGATTATTTTCATGCCCCCTTTTATTACTTCTTTCTACCGCGCTCTGTGTATTCCCAAATACTGGGATCATCAGGGTTGCCCGACTTATTTACGCCTTTCCACTCGTACGCTGAAAAGTCTTCATTGAATTGAAGTTCTCCTTTTCTCTCATGGTAATCATCGCTACCGGGGTCAGAACCACTTAAAATCGTTAGTCTCCGAGAGTCAGCATCCCAACTTAAACGGTCATATTGAATCTTATACCAATTGCTGAAGATCGATACCATCTCAAATTGGTCACTCTTGGAGTTATAGTGGATGTACCATTTATAGGATCGTTGCTTTCCTGAAGATGATATTGCTATGGAATTCAACTCGATGTAAGTACTGTCCAGAATATATATAACAGTTCTGTCAGTCTCCTCCCACCATGTTTTAGCTTCATTTTCCTCTCGTACCTCCCAACTACCAATAAGAAAGGACAGTTCATGAATTCTGCTAGTTTGAGCATTGCTGGCATTAATGCATAAGACTGTAAATAGTAAGAGTGCTGCTACACAAGATTTTCCCATTGGCTAATAATGTTTAAGATCTTAGTTTCTTCTTCTTCGTCATGTTTATGGCTAAAAATTTCTGGTTTAGCCTGATTTCAAAGATTGCAGCATTTTTCCATCCTAACATCTCAAGGTAGCAATCGAGCAACATTTGTCAAAAAGGTATAAGTTTTGAAAAGTGTAACCTTGTAATCAAAACAGAGTAACATACCTAATGAACTATTCGAGTCTACCATCCCTCGATCCTTCACTTTTCAGACCTGAAAATGAAATTTTCTATTCGACAGCTTCTGACTATGAATTCGGTCCTTATAAGTCTATGCTCTCAATTAAGTATTGCATTCAAGGGAAGGAATATTACCAGGTTAATGATCAAAAGATAACTCTGAATCAAGGAGAATATCTAATAATAAATCCAGGCGATGAGGTCAATTATAAATCAAGCCAAAGTCATAAAGGCGTATCCATATTTCTTGATAAAGAAGTTCATGCCAACATGATAACCAATATAAGTATCCCTGATGTAGACTCATTTGGGATTTGGCTGAGGGCTAAGATCAACTTAGACAGCCAAACCAGAGATCATTTTTTTGTTGACTGCAAATCAGCTTTAGGTTGTGGTCATTCAAGACTTATTGAATCTCTCGAGGGGATTGATAGAATTAAAAAAAATACAAAATTAGAGACCATGAGAAGGTTGATGAAAGCGATTCAGTATATGAACAATCATCTCAATAAGCCATTCTTTCTAGATGAGGTCGCTGATGAAGCATTCATGTCCAAACATCATTTTTTGAGATCATTTAGAAGTTTCTACAAGATCACACCATGGCAATACTTCCATAATCAACAAATGGAACTTGCTTATAGAGAATTGATTAGCACCACCGCTTCGGTTGAGGAGATATCTGCTAATCTTGGCTTTTCAAGATTGTCTGTGTTTTCCAGGTCTATCAAGGAGTATTTTGGATTGAGTCCAATGAAGCTGAGATCTGAATTTGACGCTAATAGGAGGCTTAGTTAAAAGCTTCTGTCAGCGACACCCGATAAAATTGCCTGAAATTTCGGACGAAGTACAGACAGCTTCCTTCTGGTGAATAAAATTGAAAATTTTGGTATCCAGTTTGGTTTACGTCTCCGTTCATCGGCTTTGGATCTTTCCAATTTCCATCTACTTTTCTGGAATACCATATGCTTGCCCCTCTCCCTTTTTCTGCATCGAATGTCAGCACATTCAGGATCACAATATCTTTAGTAGGGCCCGGAGAGCCACCATCCAGGACAAAATCTGTCGAATTTCTCCATTGCTCTACCTCTTCAAACACCTTAGGAGTAGTGTACTTCTTGCCATCCCACTCGGTAAACAGATTCACTTTGTTTTGATAGTCTGGTGTTAGTCTTTTAAAGTAAATGTTTCCATCCCAGCCAAATTCTGCCCAAGCGTGATAGTGACCAATTTTATTTGCTTCTGCCATAAAAACCGGCTCGCTCCACTTGCCATCAACTTTATCGGTATACCATAAATGAGCGTTTTCCGAGTTGTCAATTCTGTATTCTTCCGGCACTGGTCGATAAGAAACAAAAACCATCCTTTTCCCATCCTTTGAAATACTTGGATACAGATCTGAATGTGAACCAGAAATCTCAAGAACCTCAGGCTCTGACCATTCACCATCTTTCATCTTGGTGGTGAAGATCCTGTAATCCTCCAGGCCCGCCGTTATTTTTTTAAAGTAGTAAAATGTACGTCCATCCGGGCTAAATGAACCCCTATAAACGTTACCATTGAAAATTTCGCTTTCAAAAGCCTCGACATTTGTAGGACAATTTCCAACTTGAGAGTCGATGAGATCCCGATCAGAAGGTTTTTGGGAAAATACAATTGACAGAAGTAACGTAAATGAAATAGTCTTCATGAGTAAACTTTATTTAGCTTTTAATCAACTTTAATTCTACTGGGGCTTTACTGCTTCTTCCCATTCTTTTAGCAGGCTGATCCATCTTCTGCCTGATTCCTCGTTAAACAATATTTGGTCATTGGGATAGATATCCTGTAGTTCAAATGGCCTGTTAGCTTTTGCCCATTGTACGCAGGGGTGAATTTTTTCTCGTATAGAAGGCTGATCGGGTAGCAGAGTGTAGGCTTGTTTGACGATCTTCCCCGAAGCATCAAATCTGTAGGTGACTGAGGCTTTCAGCTCCTGAATTCCAATAAGTTTTAGGAAATCGTTTTGTTCTGTAAACAAGCCGCTAATTGAATCTTGCTCAATCGTAAGGTCTTCGTAAGCGATGTGACCATTGACTCCTTTGTCCCAACCTAAGATATCTACCAGACCATCCTTATCAACCTCTACATCATATTCTGTAAAAAACAGAATAAAGTCTTCCGAGTAAAAACTCAGGATTTCATTGGTTTCATGAGCATTGTGATATTTAATATACTCTTCGAATATCTGTCTCAATTCCATACTTCTATCTTTTGTTTGACACGAGACATTCATTGTAACAGTGATCAGAGCGACTATAAAAAACAAAACTGTGCGGCTCATCCTTTTCATCTTACAGCTAACACTCAGCTCCCAATGAGAGAAACTTTACTTGTATCGGGTATATGGGGATTGAAATTGATTGAATCAAGACTAAGATTCAGTCTAATCTCATCTATCACCCTCACACTAATCATTCTAAAGTTGTCATCTATGTCACGTTCGGTACTTACAAATGGAAATAGTAAACCATCTACTTCACGGTACTGATCGTAGAATACAAGAAAATTCACATCATCTCCTTTGGCATGTAAGGGCATGCTTTTACGCATTGCTTTGATGAGAAAAGTCTTACTGTCCAAATAATAGGTCTTTTTCCAGGAGTCCTCAAGAATTACATCTATTTGATATACAATGGATCCATCAAGGTCAATTATGCCCTTCAATTCAACTGAATGTCCTTTTTCTTTCCAATCCACAAATGACTCGTCAAACTCTGCCCCTCGTCGTGAAGCCTTTTCAGCTTCACCTTCCATTATCCGAGGTATTGTATCTCCCTTATAATATTCCCAAACTTGCTGGCCGTTATACCCTTCATAAAAAAACCCAATAAGTTTTCCCGTCCCATGAACAATTCGCTTGTCACCTCTTTCACTGATCGTTTCTCCGTTGATAATCAGGCCGTACCCAGGCTCTACATAGGTGCCTGATGTATATTTTGTCTGGATTGATTTGAGTCTTTCATACCCTCCGATCGCTTGATAATAGTTTTGAATTACTTCATCGAGTATTAATTCTTGAGAGTTTGAGTCGCTATTTGCTGAACAACCAAATAGAAATATTAGAAGTGCTAATAGCTGATATTCCTTATTAAATGCTTTCATTTTTTGAGTTTTAATTCAGCGAAAGAACGTGATTTACGTGTAAAAAGACATGACTCTGAAGAAGTAGGCAACATTTGTCAAAAAGCCATGAAATAAGAAGTGTGCTGGTTCACCAATTCTTATCTACTTGATCCTATACTCGATTATTCTAAACAATCATCCAAAAATCTAAATGCAACTTCGAGGCTCGCATCTTTTGCTTTTTGATCATAGTTGCCACCGGCGTTGAATAGCTTTTGAGCAAAAGCATGTCGTGCATTTGGATAGATGAAAAGTCTGGCATTTCCTCCAGCCTCTGTCACATTGTTATAATAGTCAATTGCACCCCGAGGATTGTCTTTTGAACCCATCACCATTAAAGTTGGGAATGTGATCTTCGCTATTTGTTCTTTGTCTTGTGTCACATTACCATAGAAAAGTACCAAACCATCCACAGCCTCGTTGTTCTTGATTGCAGTTTGGGAGGCTGGGATTGTGCCCAAACTGAATCCCCAGATAAAAATCTGATCATGCTTCTTTCCGGCATTTTTCAAGACAGCATCGATGTAATCCCACATATTGGCCTGATCGATTGAATTCATAAGTCCTCCAGCTTCTTGATTAGTATTAGCTGATCGCCCTTTATATAAATCCATAATAATGACATCCATTCCTTTATCAATTATCCTATCTGCCATTTCATAGCTTAAATCTGATACTCCAAACCAATCATGAAAAAGCAGTACAACTGCATCTGACTTTTCTGGTGAGACATGGTAGAAGAAGGACGTATTACCAGTTTTAATCTCCTTTCTTATGAGCTTATTGTCTTGAGCAATAGCGCTCAAGTTTAACAGTAGACATCCGAGCAGCGTAAGTGTGATTGATTTCATTATGGAACTTGTTTATGATTAAAGCTCAATAAGACGCATTTATACCCGGATTAGTCTACTATTTTCCTTCATAATTTTCATCATATTGAAATATTGGCAAGATCAAAATCTTAACAGTACATCAATTTGTAACTACGCTAGTTGCGCCTTTTCCAATTTCATGCAACATGTTCGTATGAGAATCAAGAAGTTCAGCTGCTGCTTTATTAATCTTCCTTGATTTTATCTTTTTCCACTTATTTAAATCAGAAATCAATCGATTATCAAACAATTTTTTTGATAGATTTTCTATCAAAAAATGATTGGCTACCTGATGCCCATTCACACTGGCTTGATTTGAATTATTCATGAAAAATTCAATCAGCTCATAAGTGGACTTCCGCGTAAGGCTTAGCTCTGTTAGTTTGGATCTATATTCTAAATCAGCATCGCTTAATTCAGACCAGATTTGTTTGTCAAGAAAGTGTCTTGCCTCATGGGCCAGATAGCTCACCTTAAAATTCTCACTTTCCATGTCATATGACTCAATCACACAATGCAGCGCGTTTTCAGTTGTCCAGCCTCCGGGATGATGTGCTCCCAATGTGGCATATTCCATCCATCCAAGTGTCACAAAATCATCCATCAACACCACTCTCACTTCGGTAGTTTCAGTTTTACTTACAGCAACAGTAAACATTGAATCTATCTCTTCATTCCAAATGAGAAGATCAACCAACCTGCCTTGCGGATTTACTTGTTCTGTCGTATAAAAACCTCTACTCCTGATATAATCAGCCAAATGATTGCCCAAACTATCTCGCTGGGCTGGACTGTTAAACTTGGAATAGTTTTTCATGAGAAAAGGAATGACTTCCTTTCCCAAGTCCATCATATAATTGCTTTCTGTGTCCAAAAGTGACTTTCTCCAATATGTCCTAAAGATGGTTAGCAATTGATCAATTTCATTGTCCCCGGAAGATTCGTATTGGCTCCTATCCACATCCTCGCCAAACCTTTGCAGAAAGTCGCCAACAAATTCTTCATCCTCTTCTGTGAGATCTGGTCTATTGTTTATTAAATCGATAATTGGAGAGACATTAGCATCCATACCATACGCATATATTTTATCGTAAGGCAGCGAATTATCCGCACTTTGAGCAAAGTGAAAGTGAGGAAATAGCAAAAAGAATAGTCCTAATAATTTAAAGTTGAATTTGTCCATAATTTGAGTTTTAAGATTCAAATCTGGCGGGTCTCAACCTCAAAAAATTGTATCAGATTAACTATGTACTTTTTTTCTGAATTTAAAGGGAGATACTCCGTACCTCGATTTAAACGATCTGATGAAGTGAGCATCATCGAAAAAGCCTCCAGCAAAGGATATAGTAGATATTGAATCATCAGTAGCCAGAAGTGCTTTCAGCGATTTGGAGAGTTTTACATTCATTTGATATTCTCCGATGGTGTAACCGGTATTTTGCTTGAACGCCCGAGAAAGATATATAGGATGTATGCAAACACGATCTGCAAGTGAATTAAGTGAATGGAACTCCTTAAGTTCATTATTCAATATATGCTCCACCTTCTCGATCCACGATCGCTTAAGTGATATAGTCTTCTGCTGATCTATGCTGAAAAGCCAATCATAAATATGTTCTTCAATTTGATCAAAAGTATTATTCAGTTTAAAATTGATCAAGACTTTATAAAGCGAAGGAAATCTTCCTACATCATACTGTATGAATTTAGTGGGTAGCTTCAACTTTACATCCACTAACTTGTTCCAGCCTTTTTTGAATTCTATATTGAAGCAGGTGGATTCCTGATCTGTAAATTCATTTCTGTGACTGTAATATTTAGGTCGGAAAAGAACATGCCCAGGCAAAACCTCATTTCTTGTATCCTTTCCGTCTTCTCGATACTCGCCTTTGGTAAGTATACTTATATAGTCATTGTCGTGATCATGATAGTCTAGTGTTTCATCATTTTCATAATGAGTCATACTCAACTTAAATAAATCATTTTCAATCGCTTCGCTAGCGATTCCAAAGTATTGGCCTTCTCCAAGATTCGTCACATTCATCAATTGGTCATTTATCTTCAAATTAGAGGCTTTACCTTCGGCATATGTTGCAGGGTGCTAAAGGTTTACATTCTGATTAGATTTTTTAAAAGCACTTGGTGTCTCTCCTACTATTCTTTTAAATGAGGCGTTGAAACTGGAAACAGAGTTAAAACCTGCCATCTCCGCTATGGCCTCAAATGTGAGTCGATCATTCTTCCGCTCCAACAACAAGCGCTTTGCCTCATTTACTCGCAATGAATTTATGAGCTCTTTGAAACTCACCCCGTAGTAACTGTTGATAGCCTGTGAAACGTAGTTGTGATGCACCTCCAGTTTAGTGGCCAAATCAGCTAATGTAATTTTAGGATTAATAAAAAGTCTTTCTGTTTCAATGAGTCGCATGGTCTTCATGGCAAGCTCCTCAGTTTTAGACTTGCTCATCCCGGAGGTAATGTATTTTGCACTTTTCTTCTCGAAGGCTCCCGTAAGTTCCATATACACTACTAGAAGCAGAAAAGAGATCAAATAATATCCATCGTATCGGGCAGCACCATTTAATCCACCAAAATATCTCCAAAGATCCAATGCCCATAGCAATCCATAAGCGATGGAAATGATCCATGCTTTTGTACTCCATTCTGATACTTTATACTTAAGCAATTGCGCAATAATCCCAAGCAAAGCAAATAGTTGAGCAACTCTATAAATTGCAGCGACTGGCAATGAATCGATTTTCTGACCTCCCAGGTATACTTCATAAAGCTGATTTTTTTCATCAGCAGACATTAAGTAAAAGGGCATTAGGTAGATGATGAAGAAAGCCAGTGGTAAAAGATGCAATCCATCAATAAGCTTAAACTTCTCCCTTCCGGAAAGATCCGAAGAAACACATAAATAGAACGAGGATGGCAAGATCATAATAAGTGGAGAGTTTATCCTCATAAAATGAGGGTAAGTCCTGATGAGGTCACTAAAAAAAAGCCACTCTACAAATACTTCGACAAACAGAATTAGAAGTATGACCCTGAAGCTAATCTCGGATACGTCTAATTTTCTTCGCCGAAAACTTACCGCGATCAGGTAGATTAATGCAAGGATTGATGCATATAAAAACGCTCCTTCTAGTTTGTCTGATGTCATCAAAAAATAAAGCTAATGCCAACTTTCAAAAGTTATCAAATAATCAATAGGCAATCACAGTAACAACCATTCATTTTCAATACTATAAAAGATCGATTATAACATTTTTATTTTTGTGATAAAGAACTAATTTTGCCGTCCGTTAAGACGGAAGTGAGGGACGAACACTTTAAAAAACATCCCGGTATTGGCCTATGGTGTAACTGGCAACACGTCTGGTTTTGGTCCAGAAGAGTCTAGGTTCGAGCCCTAGTAGGCCAACAAGTTCCAATGGGAACAACAAACCAAATCCCGCTAACAAAGGCGGGATTTATTTTAGCTTATAATGTCATCAGTAAAGATATTTTCAGGCTCATCGCATCCGGATTTAGCAAAAGCAATTGCTAACAATTACGGCAAGCCTCTTGGGCTCAGTGAAAAACAAACTTTCAGTGATGGCGAAATGGGTGTTTATTTCACCGAATCGGTGCGTGGATCTGATGTGTTCATCATCCAACCCACTGTCCCTCCCGCAGATAATATTTGGGAATTATTGTTGATGATTGACGCAGCTCGAAGAGCAAGTGCCAAATACGTTACTGTAGTTGTCCCGTACTTCGGATATGCTCGTCAGGACAGAAAAGACAAGCCTAGAGTTTCAATAGCAGCAAAACTTGCTGCCAATGTATTAACCTCAGCCGGTGCGGACAGAATCATGACCTGCGACCTGCATGCCGGACAGATTCAAGGATTTTTTGATATACCAGTTGACCACTTGGATGCGTCGGCCATCTTTTATCCGTATATCAAGAATCTAAATCTTGAAAACATGATCATCGCTTCCCCTGATGTAGGTGGAACGGCCCGGGCAAGATCCTATGCAAAGCTTTTTGAGGTAGACATGGTGATCTGCGACAAACACAGAAAGCGAGCAAATGAAGTAGCCTCCATGCAGGTGATTGGAGATGTAGAAGGAAAAGATGTGGTGCTTGTGGACGATATGGTAGACACTGCAGGAACCATCAGCAAAGCAGGAACATTACTAAAAGAAAAGGGAGCCAACTCAGTGAGAGCATTTGCGACTCATGGAGTGCTTTCCGGCAATGCCTATAAAAACATTGAAGAATCTGCACTTGAAGAATTGATCATCACAGATACAATTCCTCAAAAACAAGAATCTTCAAAAATCAAAGTACTGACCGTGGCTGAGCTTTTCGCGAAAGCAATTCGAAAAATCCACGATCACGAATCCATTAGTTCATTATTTATTAAATAACATATTTTAAACCAAATTCAATTATGAAAACTGTTGAGATTATAGGGTATAAAAGAGCAAATCTCGGCAAGACAGAAGCGAAGCGCTTAAGAGAAGAAGGAATGGTTCCATGCGTAGTATACGGTGGCGATCATCAGATTCATTTTTACGCTCCAATGATCTTGTTCAGAGACCTTGTATACACTGACGAAGCGCACTTTGCTTTATTGACAATTGAAGGAGAACCTGAACCATTTGAAGCTATCATCCAGGATGTTCAGTTCCACCCGGTAAGTGAAATCATCATGCATGCTGATTTCCTTCAGCTATTCAGAGGTACGCCGATTAAGATGAACATTCCTGTTCACCCGGTAGGGACTGCCCCTGGTATTCAGCAAGGTGGTAAGCTGATTAGAAAAGTAAAATACTTACAGATCAAAGCATTGCCTAAAAACATGCCTGAATACATCGAAGTAGATGTATCCAAACTTGGATTAGGTAAGTCAATCAAAGTAGGTGAGCTCGAAGTAGGAGAATACGAAATTCTAAACAGCCCACTGGTAACTCTTGCAGGTATCGAAGTACCAAGAGCACTCAGAGGAAAAGATACTGAAGAAGAAGAAGGTGAAGAAGGAGAAGGTGAAGAAGGAGCAGTTGAAGGAGCTGATGCACCTGCAGCTGAGGAGTCTTCAGAGTCTTAAAAAATTACTAAATCATTATTTTATAATCCCGACCATCAAGTCGGGATTTTTTTTTGGCATACAATAAGTGTACAAGCTCATTTTCTTAATGTTATTATAAGAAATAGCCATTTGCATAGATGTAAAGCATAATATTTTTAGATTTTAAGTTTTACATATTTATGGAAAAAATAGACTGGAATAGTCAGGCAATTCTGTACATCGTCGATGTAAATGGTAAATCAAAACTTGGTGTTTGTAGCAATTGGGATCAGCAAGAAAGTCAGTATAAAAGGGATTATAGCAACCAATCAATTCAGCTAATCATGAAAGTTGATTTTGATCATTACTGGCAAGCTGAACTTGTTGAGCAAATCATGAAATTGAGGCTCAAACCTTATATAAATCAAGGGCTTCATGAATGGCTAAAAGAGGACTTTCATTTACCAGTCGTTTTCGATTACTACAAAGAGGTGAGCAGCCTCCTTTCAGAGCAATATAGTGACCATGAACATATTCATAGAAAAGGAAACAACAGGTGGGCTTTCTATAACCGCGTGTATGAGGATTTGAAAATTTATTTCAAGAAATAAAAGACATTAAGTTGCACCTTCAATATTTCAAAACCATTGATCTAATCCAGAAATTTGCGTGTTGGCCATCAAGGAACTGGCTAATCTCTCTTGACCCAAATCATCATCTAATAATCAGCTTTTGCGTTGTTGAATGTGCTCCACATGAAATGCGAAGCATATAAGTTCCTGGGTGTTTTGCTTTAAGTAAAGTTTTGGGTGCTCGTGATGTTTTAGCATCTCTATTGAGAGTCATTCTCTCAATGAATTTTCCATCTATTCCCAACATTTCTATACTTAGAGATTTACAGGAAAAATCACGCGTTTCTATACTAATGTAATCACCAACTGATAGTGTGGTGGGATAAACACGAACCAACCCTTTCGGGGTAAGGAATATGCTTTTTATTTCAAAAAAATTGAAGCTGCCGTCTAAATCAACTTGCTTCAGTCTGTAGTACGATCTGCCGATAAATGGCCATTCATCTTTAATTTCATAAGCAATCACTTCGCTGCTGTTGCCTGCCGCCGGAACTATTTTTATTGTTTCAAAGTCAAAACCATTCGTTGATTTTTGAACTTCAAAATAATCTGAATTCGACTCAGAAGCAGTTTTCCACTTAACGATAATATCATCATTGTTCTTTTCCAGGCTAAAAGAAATCAGAACAACGGGCAACGGATTTTCGGCCACATCTGTAGATCCAAAAGTATAGTAACCAGTACCAGTCGGAACGGAAATAGTCAAAAATCCTTCCTCATCATCTGTGTCCGATTCATCGCAGGCTTCACTTCCAGCTTCAATGGATGTACTACCTATTTGCTCCCATGCACTGCTGTTTTCCTGTACCATAAACAAGGTTTGTGGACTCCCTGATAAACTTTCTATGTTCAGCTCACAGGCATCGGTCCATCCAAAGGACATATCCTGGGAATTTGAAGTGCTGATTTCCCAATGGCCAGAAGCTACTTCTTCTATCGGGCTGGTATATGTACTTGTCAAAGGGCCTTTTATATATTCAGCACTAGTAGTTGATGAGGGTTCCGGCGATGTAATTTTCACTGGCGCCACTCGGTTGTCATTCCCTATCTGAAAGGTGAATGAAGACGGACTTGCTCCAAATGATTTGGAAAGTACACCATCTACGAATGATTCCTGATTTTGAATATCGATGGTTGATTCGGCGGCCATAAAGATTGTATATCCATCATTTTCAATGAAGCCATTTGATAGAATAAGTGAGTTAGAAATATTGATATCATCCTCAAGGGTAATGCTTCCGGAAGTTTTATTAATCTGGAGTATTCCGTAGCTATTGGCCCCTAAACCGGGGATCGTTTGAGCGACATTTCCATTAAAAATAACCTTAGTATCATTTTCAAATAGAAATTCACTTTCAGACGAATTAGCTATTGAGCCTTGAATTTCCAATATCCCCTCATCATTTATTTCTATTAAGTTTTCAGCTGAAGAATTATCTTTCTCCGCAATCAAATCACCACCAATTGTGAATTTAGCCTCATCGTTAACCTGGATTAGATTATTGTCTGAAGAAGTATCCAGAATAGAATTGAGATACAATGCGCCGGTAGTTACAGATGAACTATTATTCAATTCTATTAGTATATTTTGGCCTTCTTCTTCAAATGACGCTTTGTAGTCCAATAGAATATCTCCGTCTACCTCGATAGAAGCTTTGGAGTTCAGAATTATCCCAAGGTCGTTGCTTCCTGATTCTGCGACATTGGATATCAATTTGAGATCGCCAGACACTTGAATGGAGGGTTCGTTATATGCAGAAACCGTAGCAGTCTCTATCCCTACTTGAGACTGGACATCTTTGTTTCCTTCCGGCCCATAATTTATGACTAAATCACCACCAATATTTACACTTGGATTGCCGCTATCTGTTCCAATCAATAATGCAAAACTATCCTCACCCCCACCGCTGAATCTCGTGTAATCGTCAGAAATAAACATCAGATCCTGACCTACATCAAGAAGAGAATTATCATCAATCTTAAGAAATACTGAGTCAGCATCATAGTACCGCTTCATTAATAAGGATTCTCCTACAGTTAGTGAACTAGCATCGTCCACCACGAACAATTTGGTATTTTGGCCATCATTATCTCCAATCAGAAGTAAGTTTTCATCTATTGTCACAGATGCACCACTAGAGATATTTAGCGATGCATTCGTGGTAGCTGTGGATGATATGGTTATAGTTTTGACGGAAGCATTGGTAGACAGATCTACATCGTGATTGATAATTACCTTGTCATTATTTGTTGGAACGGTTCCACCTGACCAAATTGATGGTGTGCTCCAATTGCCTGAAGCTTCGCTGTATATATATTTATCAGCAGCATTGACCCTCAATCCTGAACCATAAATATCTCTTACTTCAAGCTCAAGGAGTGATGGATCAAACCCAGTGGAAAGGTTTGAAACTACTATGTCTAAAACATAGGTAGGAATATTAAATGGATAATCGTCTTCAATAGGAAAAGTAAGTGAGGGAAATCCTACTTCAGCTGTAGCTCCGTTGTTATCATGATCATAGTAATAGTCATCTTGCCGATCCTCATACCTTTCGAATGCCGACTTATAGCGATTAAATGCATTTGGAAAAACGCAAATATTTGGCATTACACATGGGTTATCTCTGTCACCTGTGAGGTTGATTTCTTCAAATATAAATGACGCATGATTTGAGCCATTATAGGTTATCTCAAAAGAATGAATAGCTACCTGCTCTGGTAAAAATATTGCTCTAAAAGTAGCGGTGGTTGAAGTGGTTTCCAGAAGCTGAACAAATATGCCTTCCCTCGTGAATTTTGAAAGTAAATGCGGCATGTTAGCAGGTTGAAACAGACGCAATGGATTTACATTCTCGTAATCCGGATCGCTTGTTTCACAATCATCCACACAACGCATCATACTCAAATGTAAATGATGACTTGAGGCGCCGGTTGACCCCACTGTTCCCAGTATCTCACCTTTATCTACTTCACTTCCAACACTGAGCCCAGAGCTATGCGCTTCCATGTGCCGATAAGCAATATAAACTTCCCCCCAGCCATCATTATCCGCCGGATCGAAAAGTATCCCATCACATCTTACTTCGATTGAGCCTTTGTCGGAAAATGTATTGTCCATGTACACGATAGTACCATCGCACATAGATATAATAGGTGGAGGGCTGGAATCATCATATTCTGTTGACCCATCACGCACCCTTGCTGTAATATCTTCCCCCAAATGAAAATCATAATCACTCAGTGGTCTAGGGCCATAAACTGAATAGAAATAATCACCTTTAGATCCGGTATTTACACGGTCGCCGGGCACTTCCAGTATATTGGCATTGACTGGTATAGCAAAATCATAATCCTCATATGGATGATTGTCTATGTACGATGTGGAAGAGGTAGCGTCGAAATGTTCTACGTATAGAAACTCTTGACCAAAAACTTGAAAGACCACCAATATTATGAAAACTGATAGGATGCTCTTAGGTATCATGACAAACCATTTTTTGTAATTGAAGTCTGTCAAATTATGAACACAAGAAAACCTACACCGTACGATTCCTGTCTTATATTCAATTGTACACTATTTGTTCACATTAATTTGATCCTGAGCCGCTAACTTTTTGAATTTTATAATCAGATAGCTTACTATCGCGTTCTGTATCAACGGATACATAATTGCAGCTAATTCGACACATTGATGAAATACTTAATCGTAGGTCTTGGAAATATCGGAGCTGAATACGAGCTCACACGACACAATATTGGCTTTCTCGTTCTTGACAGAATGGCCGACGAACAAGCCATCAAGTTTGAGATGAACAAACTAGCATTTACTAGTGAAGTGAAGCACAAGGGACGCACACTTCATCTAATCAAACCAACCACCTATATGAACCTTAGTGGAAAGGCGGTAAACCACTACCTACAGCAACACAAGATCCCTAAAGAAAACATGCTGGTAATTACAGATGATATTGCGTTGCCTTATGGTAAAATCAGATTGAAAGCGAGAGGATCAGCAGGTGGACATAATGGATTGAAGAATATCGAACAACTGACAGGTGGTCAGAATTATCCCAGACTAAGGTTTGGAGTTGGAGACGCTTTTTCTAAGGGCGGACAGGTAGACTATGTACTTAGCCCCTTTTCTAAGCAAGAGATGGATGAACTTGTGCTCAACATGGACAGAGCTATAGATGCTATCTACTCATTCTGTACGATTGGTTTAGAGAGGACCATGAATCATTTCAACTAGGCATCATCTCTTATCTAGAGCATAAGGAGTTGACAAAACCATAAACACCATTTGGTTCGTCTTCATTTTGCTTACTTGTAACCATTTGAATTTTAGAGAGTACTTCTTTCATGCAACCTTGGTGGGAGCATTATGTCCTTACCTAAATACTCAAAATGAAATACTACCTAAAAATCACTCTAAGAAATTTTCTGCGACACAAGGTCTCCTCTCTTGTCAACCTGATCGGCCTTACAACCGGTCTTACTTGTGCATTCTTTATTTACCTCTGGGTCCAAGATGAATTGAGTGTCAATAAATTTCATGAAAAAGATGATCGTCTCTATCGAGTAATGGAATTTCAAACATATTCTAATGAAATGTTTGCAACCAATTCCACACCAGGGTTACTTGGTGAAAACTTAAAAATAGATTTTCCCGACATTCAATATTCTGCAACTACTACGTGGATTGGAAAATCACTCCTCACCTACCAAAATGACAAGTCATTCAAAGAAAATGGATTCCATGTAGGCGAAGATTACTTCAACATCTTCACATACCCGCTGTTAGCTGGAAATCCCGATGATGTCTTGAAGGATAAAACTTCCATATGTATTTCAAGAAATTTGGCCAATAAATTCTTCGGCGGTGTTGAACACGCAGTTGGCAAAACATTGCGCTATGAAAATGACAGGGATTTCATTGTATCCGGAGTTTTTGAAACTATTCCTGAAAACTCGACCTATATCTTTGATTTCGTTTTACCATTCGAAGATTTTAAAGATAAAAATAACTGGGTTACAAGTTGGGGAAACAATGGACCTCACACATATGCCGTACTTCAGGAAGGTGCTGATCCAAAGGAGGTTACAAAGAAGATTGCAGGATATGTAAAGAGTAAAAACACAGAAGGAGATAGCAATGTTGAGTTATTTCTTAAAAAATACTCTGAGCAATATCTGTATGGAAATTATACAAATGGCGTACAAGATGGCGGCCGGATTGAATACGTACGCTTATTCTCCATCATTGCAGTTTTTATTCTAATTATTGCCTGTATAAACTTCATGAATCTATCGACAGCACGTGCCTCAAAGCGTGCACATGAAGTGGGCGTTAGAAAGGCGATAGGTGCCGGTAGACAAACGCTGATTCGCCAATTCATAGGAGAATCAATGCTTATCACCTTACTGTCTATGTTGCTGGCATATTTGCTTGTAATCATATTACTCCCACAATTCAACCTAATAACTGATAAGCATATTGCGCTTGAGATTACTTCCGAACTTCTGCTATTTTCGGTTCTTACTGTGTTTGTGACGGGTCTGCTGGCTGGTAGCTATCCAGCTCTTTACCTCACTCATTTTAATCCTGTCAAGGTCTTAAAAGGTGAAATCAAGAGCTCTGCTGGTGAGATTTGGGCTAGAAAGGGATTGGTAATATTTCAATTCACCATCACGATAATACTGATTGTTGGAGTAATTGTCATCCATAAACAAACAAAGTATGCATTCACAAAAAACTTAGGATACAACAGAGATAATATTGTCTTTTTTTCCCAAGAAGGTAGCATACAGGACAAGAGAGAAGCATTTTTCACAGAGCTTCGTAAAATACCGGGAGTGGCCTCCGCGGCAGGTACGTCGCACAATCTCTTGCATCAAATGAATAATACCAGTGGTCTGGACTGGCGTACTAAACAGCCCGAAGAACGAATATTGTTTGAAAACATTAGAGCTGATTTCGATTTTCAGGCTACCATGGGAATGGAGCTCGTGGCGGGTAGGTGGTTTGATAAAAAGTTTGGCTCTGACAGCACCAAAATAATAATGAACGAGGCTGCTGTAAAAATCATGGGGTTCACACCAGAGGAAGCCATTGGTGAAACCATTAAACTCTGGGATGAGTATGACCTGCAAATCATTGGTGTTTTAAAAGATTTCCATTATCAATCGATACATACTGAAGTCTCTCCTGCCTTCTTCTGGCTTGGAGAAACATGGAATGTTGCTGTGCGCTTACAAGCCGGAAGTGAAGTTCAGGCAATGAGTGAAGTCCAAAACTTATATGAGCAGTTTTGTCCCGGATTCATCTTTGAGTACGAGTTTCTGGATAAAAGCTATCAAGAACTGTATGAGGCGGAAACGAGGATAGGTGTGCTTTCCTCGTACTTTGCAGGATTCGCCATACTTATCTCTTGTCTTGGTTTATTCGGATTGGCAACCTTTACCGCCGAACGTCGCTTAAAAGAAATTGGCATTCGCAAAGTACTCGGCGCATCAGTGACTAATATCGTGATGATGCTATCAAAAGACTTCACCAAACTTGTAGGAATATCAATCATATTTGCCATCCCTGTTTCCTATTATTTTATGGACAAATGGTTGGAAAGTTTTGCCTATAAGATTGATTTGAGTTTCTGGATTTTTGTTGGTACCGCAGCGATATCACTGTTAATAGCCTGGCTAACTGTAAGTTCACAAGCAATGAGGGCCGCTAATGTAAATCCGTCAAAATGTCTGAAAGACGAATAGCAGATCGTTCATGATTTTTGTATGATTTCAATCACGTTATTGCTATTGTCAGTAATCAAAACTGTGTCATTTTGAACGCTGAAGCTGATATTGTTGGAATCCAAATACAGGGTAATTGCTTTAATATCTTTAGTTTCAAGAATTAACACTACACCTGGTGAAGTACCATACTCATATGTTGAAGAAACCAAGCTTTTATTTTGATGTAGCATAAATGCAAAGGTTTGATCCTGATGCTTGAGTGGTAGCGCATCAGGCAAGTAGTCACGCGACCAATCTTCAAATCCAAGCTGCTGTGTGTAAAATTCTTCAGCGCTTGCCATGTTATTCGTGGTGGTACCGGAATTGTAGAGCCTGAATCCTTCAAAATCAGCCATCTCCCTTACTTGTACTTCCATCATATGCAGCAGGTTACCTGAAGGATCAGACATTGGGATATGTATTCCAATACCATTTCTTGACAGCAGTGTATCATATAGTTGAATTCCTGACTTTCTTGCCATATCTATGGCAGGTAATAGCTTTTGCGTTAAAAATGAAATACCATAATGTGATTCGGACAGTACATTTCGCGGTACATACCTCTCGGACTCCACAAGATATAGTGGATATTGCCCTGTGTTAAGTTTCACCGATTTGTCATTCTTCGCTTCTATTGACAAGCCGAGAAATGTACTGTAGAATTCCGAAGCATGCCCCAGGTCCTTCACAAAGATCTTAACCCCATGTATTTTAAGATCTGGGGTCCCATTTCGGGTTTTGAAAAGACTCAATCCAGCTTCCGTGTTTATTTTGCCTGAAGTCTCCTCTAGTGAAAAAGATAATACTATAATCAGGCAAGCGAATAAAGTGATTTGTGTCCTGTTTTTTCTGATATTGAATTTCATATTACATCTTTTTATCTGACTCTAAATCGTTTTACTTGAATCGAACCGCCATATTTCACATGCGGACTTTCTCGAGCAACAGCGATGGCCTCTTCTTCGGTGGTTGCTTCTAAAACAAAGTAGCCGGTAATGCGGCTTTCATGAGCCGAGCTTAACTTTTCCACACCATTTGTCGATATTCGGTATCCTTCATTCCACAGCTCCTGACCATCCATTAAAATCCCTGAGTGATTGATTTTTGCATTCCACAGCCCATATTCAATTGCGGCATCCGTAGAATTTCTGACATGAAAATTTTCATCCTCAAACAAGATCAGCATGTAAGCTTCTTCTTTGTTTATACCCCTTTCAACATCCCCGACCAGAAAACCCAGAAGGAAAATGAAAGTTGCGGCTACAGGGTAGACAATTCTTTTCCATTTTTTTCCCTTTGCTTTTATAAGTTTTCGTGCCGTGAGTTGTCCTATTATTTCACTTTCCAATAAATCAGGAGGCGTCCTTTCATTCGAAAGTGATTTAAAAGCATTTCGTTCGTCAGGTGTTAAATCATCAATTTCCATTCAAATCATCTTTTAAATATTCTCTCATTGCTTTTCGTGCATGAAATAGTTGGCTTTTACTTGTGCCTTCCGAAACGTCCAATATCTCCGCAATCTCTCGATGCTTATAACCTTCTATATCATGTAAAATCAATATTTGGCGATAGCCAGGAGGAAGCTGACTAATTGCCCCTTCCAAGTCCATCTTAGTACTGATCGTTGGCTGTACAGACTCGGAACTGTACTCCTCAACCTCTACCAACCTTTCCCCTCTCTTTCTAAGTGTTCTATACAAGTTGAATAGGATCCCAATAAGCCAGGTTTTCAATTCAGACTTCCATTGAAAATCTTCAATCTTAGTGATTGCCACTACCCACATTTGCTGAACTAACTCTTGCGCGATAGCCTCATCTTGTGACAGCCTAAGAGCCATTTGATAGATATGTGGTGTCTTGGCTCTGTAGAGCTTTTGAAATGATTTCTCACTTCTAGTCTTAATGAAATTTGAAACAAGTATTTGGTCTTTCAAGGTTGTCCAATTTACTATGAGTTGACCCAGGAAGTAAAAAGGTTGGTTTGCAAAAACAAAAAATGCAGGAGTGTACTTGATCTCTTACATTTTTGTTTACTTGGCCCTGTGAAAATTATCGTCATTGGAGGTGGAGCAGCTGGTTTTTTTACTGCAATCAATATTGCCGAAAAGCATCCTGACTATCAGGTAGTAATACTGGAAAAAACCACAAAACTCCTGAGCAAGGTGAAGGTCTCAGGCGGGGGAAGGTGCAATGTGACAAACGAAAGAAGTAAGCCTTCTGAACTGGTCCAATTCTATCCCAGAGGATCCAAAAAACTACATCAACTTTTCAAACGATTCTCAACCTCCGATATGGTGGAATGGCTCTCTGCGCGAGGTGTACCAACCAAAGCTGAAGAAGATAAACGAATGTTTCCTACTACTGATTCTTCTCAAACCATCATTGATTGTTTTTTCAGTGAAGTAAATAAATTAAATATTCAAATACTTCTAAATCAACCACTTACATCATTAAATCAAGTAGATGATAAGTGGCAGGTGAATACCAAAGATCAGACTTATTTTGCTGATAAGGTGGTCGTGGCGACAGGCTCCTCTCCTGCCACCTGGAAAATATTGGAGAAGACAGGATTGGAAACTACTGCGATAGTTCCATCACTATTCACATTCAATATAAACGACAGTAGACTTGAAAACCTTCAGGGCATTTCTTTCAATCAGGCTCAAGTGAAAATTGTTGGTAGTAAGCTGGATGAATGTGGACCTTTGCTTATCACGCATTGGGGATTGAGTGGACCCGCTATCTTGAAACTATCAGCCTGGGGAGCATATTTGCTTGCCGATAATAATTATTGCTTTGAAGTAATGATAAACTTCACAGGCGATATAAAACAGGCTGAATTTCAAAAACACCTCAATCAATTCAGAATATCCAATCCCAAAAAGAAAGTTGTTAATTATCCCCTTTTTGATATTCCAAAACGGTTTTGGGAGAGAATTACATCTGTATGCGGTATTTCAACAGAAACGCAGTTTTCAGAGTTGTCCAATAAGCACATCAATAAGCTAACCGAAGAGCTAATTCAGGGAAGATACCAGGTAAATGGAAAAAGTACATTTAAGGATGAATTTGTAACAGCCGGTGGAGTGAAACTGTCTGAAATCAATCTAGAAACCTTTGAATGTAAGCGTTTTCCTAACCTATATATTGCAGGAGAAGCCGTAGATATTGACGCCCTGACCGGCGGATTCAACTTTCAGGCATGCTGGAGTGCCGGATGGGTGATTTCAGAAAGCATTAGTTAAAACTTAGTATGTATTTCGTCTAATTCTCGCAAGAAAAATTCACAATTGCGAAAAAGTAACCGAAATTACAATACGTCACCATTTTATTTAACCAAGATGAAACCAGCGATTGAATCAATACGTGCATTTGTTGGAGCTAAGGATTACCAGCAATCAAGGGACTTTTATAAGACATGGGGATTTGTAGAAATAATTACCTCACCAAAAATGTCTTACTTCTCAATTGAGAATTTTGGCTTCTACCTACAGGACTTTTACGTGAAAGAATGGGTTGATAATTCAATGTTGTTTCTTGAAGTAGACAATTTATCTGACTATTGGGAAATTCTTAAAGGAAAAAGTTTGGATAAGAAGTTTGAAGGGGTAAAGTTGGTTGAGCCGACCTCCTTTGATTGGGGTCAGGAGGGCTTCATTTATGATCCATCGGGTGTATTGTGGCACATCGGCGAGTTTAGCAGATAGCTACTTCACCTCCACTTCATGTCCTTCGAATTGCACTTTGTCTCCAGGTCGCAGCTTTTTTCTTCGCTGCTTTTCGACTTGGCCATTTACCTGTACCAGACCTTCATCAATATACTGTTTAGCCTCTCCTCCCGAACCTACTAACTGCATGATTTTCAGCAATTTGTTTAATTCAATGAAATCGTGTCCTTCCAATTCAAATGTCTGCATGGAGCAAATCTAACTCAACTCATTTCAATATTAATTCTTAAAAATAGAAACATATAGGTATACTTGCCGTATCATTAATTCTTAAAAGTAGAAAGTAATGAAAGGATACCTGGGAGAATTTGAGGAACTGGTGCTGCTTACCATTGCCAACCTGGCAAAAGAAGCATACGGAGTTGCCATTCTAAATGATATTTCAAAACGAGCCAACCGGAAGTTAAGTATTGGAGCTCTTCATTCCACACTGACGCGGCTGGAGGAAAAAGGCTATATCTCCTCCTATCTGGGAGAACCTACCAACGAACGTGGCGGACGCAGAAAGCGCTACTTCGAGTTAACGGATAGTGCAGTCTCTGAACTTAACAATATGAAATCATTAAGGGATCAGCTTTGGGCTGGCTCAAAAATCAACCTTTCCCTTAAATGAAGACTCACCCACCTATTCTTGCTAAGCGCATACTAAAATGGTATGCCGGAAAGGCTGAAATGGAAGACATTCAAGGTGACCTTGATGAGGTCTACGGACTAAACCTTGAACAATTTGGTAAGCTAAAAGCCAATTTAAAATATTGGTATCAAGTCTTATCTCTCCTTTTTTCATATGGACTAAAAAAGCGGAAATCCAAGGCCGCTTATTCATCATTTTATCACAAAAACTCAATGACCATGTTCAAAAACTACCTTAAGATTTCTGTTAGAAATTTAAAAAAGCAAAAAGTATTTACAGTAATCAATGTTCTTGGACTATCCGTGGGGATGTCCATCGCACTGTTGGCACTGGCCATGTATGTGGAACTGAACCAATTTGATACTTACCATCCGGACGCAGAAAACGTCTATCGGGTGACTACCGAAATAACATATGATGGTGATAAGAAAAAGTATGCCTCTGCTCCACCAGCTCTTACTTATCGGATGAAGAAAGAGATTCCTTCGATTTATAAGTCTGTCCACATCAATACTGGGTTTAAGGCGCTTATTGATCACAATGGAAATAACATAAGAACATTCGGATACTTCACTGAGCCTTCCTTTTTTGATGTGTTCGCTATTGAGCTGGAATCAGGAAGTTCCGCTGTACTCAATGAACCGGGCATGGTCATTATTTCCAAGGAGCTTGCAACAAAGCTTTTTGGCAAGCAATCGGCTTTAAATCAAACCATTGAAACAGAAGAATGGGGTCAACTGCGAATTGCAGGAGTTTTAAAAGATTTTCCAAAACGAACACACCTAGCGTTCGACATTCTTGGAGGTTATCCGATTTCAAAAAAGTTTAACGCCAATTACAGATCATCAAGTTGGGTAGAGTTTACAGACAGCTACTTCTACTTTGCGCTTGAGAATAGCTCAGATGATGAGGTAATTAAGCGAATGAATGAGCTTGCCAAAAGCGGAATTGAGGCGTTTGCCGAAGAAGATGAAAAAGCCGAATTCGGACTTCAAAGACTTTTGGATATTACCCCAGGTGAACTGATAAATGATGGCATTGGGGTGCAGTTCGATATGCCTGTTATGCTTGTTTTCTTTGGTATTTCATTGCTTATTCTTATTCCGGCATGTTTCAACTACTCCAACATGTCAATAGCTATTGCACTCAAAAGAGCCAAGGAAGTTGGTATCAGAAAAGTAATGGGCAGTCATCGCAAACATATTATTTACCAATTCCTTGTTGAAACAGTCCTAATTTGTCTGGCATCTGTCGCTTTATCATCCTTCGTTTTCATTCAAATCAAACAAGCATTTACGAGTATGATAATTGGCGGTTCAGCACTTATTATTGATATCACACCAACCCTGATTATAACTTTTATCGGATTTGCCATTGCAACTGGAATATTAACTGGCATTGGTCCAGCCGCCTATTTTGCTAAGATTTCACCTATACAAGCCTTAAGATCAGATACATCAAGTAAGGTTTCAATTTCCGGAATTCGGAAAGGACTCCTGGTTTTTCAATTTGCATTGACCCTCGGCTTCATGATCGGAGTTGGCGTTCTTTTAAAGCAGTACTACGACAGTAGATCGTTTGAGCTTCCCTTCTCTGTGGATAATACTTTTATCGTTTATACCCAAGGCAAGGATATTGAATTGCTAAAAACAGATCTGTTGAATCAGTCCAGCATCTCCTCGGTCAGCTTTAGCTCAAGCATTCCCGGCACATCATTGTCAAAAAATAACTACCTGTTGAATGGTGATCAAGACCCAATAAGAATAAGAGAGGTCTTTATTGATGATTATTTCATAGAAGAAATGAACCTCAACATGAAATGGGGTACTTCCAAAATTGAAAGCGGGCAGCAAATAGAAGAGGTGGTAGTAAATCAGGAAATGATGAAACGCCTTCGTCAGATGAATTTCACGGATACGACATTCGTTTCACTGCAAAGTGGCACATATGCCAAAATCGTTGGCGTAATTGAAAATTACAATCATGAACCGCTAAACGAACGGATTGAGCCAATGATGCTAAGGATCGATGAAAGTGAATTGGCATATGCTATTGTCACCATTGACGATCAGGACAACCTGGCCAGCACGAATTTCTTGCAAAGCAGATGGGATCAATTATTTCCAAACGTTCCTTTCAGGGCTACATTGCTGGAGACAGAAATTGACAATGCTTACGATTTTTTCTATTCAGGATTAAAGATTTTCGGATTTCTTGCTGCTCTGGCAATCACCATCTCTTGCCTTGGGCTCCTTGGCATGGTAGTGTACGCAACAGAAAATAGAACGAAAGAAGTAGCCATCCGGAAAATCCTGGGCGCATCAAAGCAAAGCCTCATTAGTACATTGGCCGGAATGTTTTTCCGCCTTTGGTCTATCGCTCTACTTATCGCCATTCCGTGTTCTTATTTATTCTATGACAATTTCCTGGTAAAGACTTTCAATAAGTTTGGAGAAGGCGTTGGCATCTTGGAGATCTTGCTTGCTGTGCTTGCAACATTAATTCTTGGAGGAAGTGCCATCATATGGCAAGTGAACAAAATATCGAACGTGAATCCTTCTGATAACCTGAGGTATGAATGAGGCTCTGAATGATGCTTAGAAACTGCTATTTGCATCGATTGATAGTTATCTTCGCTGCATGCCAAACACCTACTTTCAGTTCAAAGAATTCCGGATAGATCAAGCACTATCCGGAATGAAAGTGACGACTGATGCGTGTCTTTTTGGTGCGTGGATAGCTGATGAATTAAGCATTGCCAAGCAAGGATCAAAACGAGTGTTAGATATTGGAACCGGCACAGGATTGCTTCCTTTAATGCTCGTCCAGAAAATAGAAAATGCTCAAATCGAAGCTGTTGAAATTAATAAAAATGCTTGCTCGGAAGCAATTGCAAACTTTCATAATTCTCCTTGGCGCAGGCAATTAACATGTCATCATTCTGCGATTCAGGATTATAAAAATGATCCCTTTGATGTCATCATATGTAATCCACCTTTCTTTCAGGGTAGTTCAAAAGGTGCAAATAATTCCAAGAATCAAGCTCTTCACTCCTCTCACTTATCTATGGATGATCTCTTCGAAAACATTCTCAAACTACTTTCAGGCAAGGGCTCTTTCTATCTCCTTTACCCGGCACATGAAATGAATCAATTCATTTCACTTGCCCGTAAGTCCGATCTATTTCCTACTCACTTAGTGAACGTAAGGAACCAGGAAGCAGAGCTTGTATTTCGGAAGATGGCCAAGTTTGAGTTTGATTCGAGAGATTGTAGAACTTCTGAAATCATCATTAGAACAGAAAATGGAAAATACACAGATGATTTCTGGCATCTGCTTAAAGATTATTATCTGGAGTACAACAATCCTGAATTACATTAAGACTTGAATATTCAATCCTCACCGTGTATATCTTTTTGAACTATTAGTATGCACCTTTAGTTTGACCATTGAAATTGCTTATTAGCTTTAAACAAAAAACCATGCTAGGACTACTTACCGGAAAGACTAAAAAGTTGAAAAAATTCATAAACGAAGGTGCAACGATTGTTGCGCTCCAAGACGGAATTCGAAGGAGGTCATCTTAGAAAGTCAATCAACATTCCTTTAGAAAGTATACCAAAACGTCTAGGAGATTTAGATAAAAACAAACCTGTCATTACATGTTGTGCTTCCGGTATCAGAAGCGGATCTGCCAAGCGAATGCTTAAAGCTCAAGGGTTTGAGGTAATCAATGGCGGTGGCTGGATGAGTCTCGAGAAGTACGTGGTGTAAACCCGTGAGTAATCTGTCCAACAAAATTGTCCGGGAATTTTTCATCATCAGGAAAACCTAATTCGATATTTTTCCCACTTTTTGGGATGTAATTAGTCTTAAAAAGGTAATCCCATATGCTTAGCGTCAGTCCGAAGTTCACACCATAATGCCGGTCTTTTGGTAAAGACTTGGCATGATGCCAAATATGCATTTGTGGGTTATTGAAAATGTACTTCAATGGCCCAAGATTCAATTTGAAATTGGAATGATTGAAATGCCCGACGGCTAACGTAAAAATGTGAATGATGAAAAAGTCTCTGAGGCCTATTCCGATAAGCGCAAGAGGTAGATATTCAATCGATCGATAGACAATCGTTTCCATCCAATGGTATCGAAGGTGAGCAGCAAAACCCATTTCCTTTACGCTGTGATGAACCTTATGAAATTCCCATAAAAATGGAACCCTGTGTAAAAGTCTATGCGTCCACCATTGAACAAAATCCCTTACAAAAAATCCTAAAACAAGGTGAGCCCATGTAGGCCAACTCATCACCTCAAATGCTACAAGGTTGGTAATTCCAACTGAAGCTAAAATGTCATTGAAAAAATGTACCACCACATCTGAAGCGGCATTATAGATAATAAGCGAAAAAATGAAAAAGTTGAAAAACATGTAGAATAAATCCAGCCAAAAATCCTTTCGAAAACGACGTTGATTCTTTCGCCATGGGCGTACCCATTCCAGAATTAAAAAGAATGCAGAAACACCAAGCAACCAATAGAAATAGCTATGCCACTGAGGTTGAGTGATTTCCCTCCACAGGTAGTTTGCATAGCCGCTGTACGAGTCTTTAACTAGCTGCCAATAGTTCATGGTAGGTAAAGCTAAGCTCCGTTCAGAAAGTTCACAATATCTGAAAGCCAAACAAGAATACTTTCGTAAGTTACGTTTTGTATACCGCCATTAACTTATGAATCAACCCACAACAGAGAGAATAACACTCGACATCAATGCGCCAGCACCATTGTTTAAACTGATCGACATTTTTGACAGAGAAGTAGATTTAGCTGGTTATAAAGGCAAGAAAGTCTTAATAGCCTTCTTTAGACATGCAGGTTGTCCATTCTGCAACACCAGGGTTCACAACCTTCAAAAACACTACGAAGAGCTCAAGAAAAACCGACTGGAAATGATATTCTTTTTTGAATCAAAAAAAGAACTACTGCTTTCCAGCAGCTTTCATGAAAGCATCTCTCCAATTCCTTTGATCTCAGACCCTGAAAAGATTTGGTACAATACATATGGAGTTGAAAGTTCCGGTCTCAAATCAGCCAAAAGTCATTTCACTTCATTTTTTCAACAAGTATTCGAAGCGAAAAAGAAGAAACTACCTGTACACTGGATGCAGGGCAATGAATCCATTAGAACTATACCTGCAGAATTTTTAATGGATGAACGAGGTATCATTCGAAAGGTACACTATGCCAAAGGACTAAGAGATAGAATGGCTATTGATGAGATCATGGGATTTGCTCAGGGCTAATCGGTATTATACGCCCTTTTCAATAGCCAAATCAATAAGTTGATCCAGTAAATCCGGATAACTCAAACCTTCCTGCTCCCACAACTTGGGATACATACTTATGCTTGTAAACCCTGGGATGGTGTTTATTTCGTTCACATAAATTTCCCCATCACTGGTCAAAAACATATCCACACGTGACATTCCTTCACAATCAAGGGCTTTATAGGCAGCAATCGCAGTTTGCTTTAACTCCGGTAAATACTTCTTATCAATTGTTGCCGGAATATCAATTTCTGCATCTGATGAGGCATCATATTTTTCTTCAAATGAGTAGAAGTTTCCTGATCTCACCTCCCCTACACCACTTGCTTTCGGTTCTGCATTACCCAAAACAGCACATTCCAATTCTCTTCCATTGATGGATTCCTCTACAAGCACCTTTCGATCGTAACTTAGCGCATCAGCTATCGCAACTTTCCATTCCTGTTCACTACTTACTCGATGGACGCCTACTGAAGATCCCATGTTGGCAGGCTTTACAAAAACTACTTCCCCTAGCTCCTTTTGAATCTCTTTATAATCCGGAATAGCACCTCCACGCACAATCAAAGACCAATTGGCTACCCTAATCCCCAAATCTCTTAACAATCGCTTGGTGAAATCCTTATCCATAGAAGCAGCAGAACCCAGCACTCCCGGGCCCACAAATGGAATCCCTAACAAACTAAACAACCCTTGAATTGTACCATCCTCACCGTTAGGTCCGTGTAATATTGGGAAAACGACATCAAAGGACCCAAGTGACGCACCATTACTATATAGCCACTCCGTAGTTCCTGGAGCAATGGTAACCTGATGTCCCTGTGTGAGAATTTCATCACCCAACTCACTGACCTCAATCAATCGCCAAGAGCCACTTCTAGAAATACCAATAATGGTGATATGATATTTTGAACGATCCAATTCATTCAAAATATTTTTAGCAGAGCGGATGGATATCTTATGCTCCGGCGACTGACCACCACATACAACAAGTAGCTTTTTCATGTATTTGTCTTAAAACACTCTCAATATATTTCACGAAGCTCAAAATCCTCTCCTTTTCCAAATCGAATTAAGTCGCTCATTAGATAGTTTTCCATCGAGGACAGGTCCTTTAATCTATAATCATTTCGCCCGATCACCTCCATCAATGTGAATTCGCTTTGCTCTCCATAATTGATCAAGCGATATTTTTTTCCTACTCGCATACTCGAAAATGCCATTCCACTCATAATTACAGCAATATTATTGAGCTCATTTTGATTTACTTTTACAATATGAAAAAAATAATTCCTTTCCTTCTAATACTGTGCATCTGGTTTATCGGATGCGGTGATGATGATGCTTCCGGTAATTTCATCGGAGTCTGGGTAGCAAGTAGCGTAGTAACCACAAACTGCCAGGATGTAACTCGAAATGGTTCAGATGGTCTCCCATGTGATGATGTTAGCTGCTACAGGCTGGAGCTAAACGCTGATGATACATACTCATTTCAAAGAGGATTAGGAATTGAAAATGGCAATTGGGACGTTGGAGATTTTTTAGTTTTATGTGTTACCGAGGAAAATGAAACGGTGTGCGAAAACTTCTCCGTTCAATTTAGTGGTATTAGCATGATCTTAACCGCTGATTCTACATCTTCCGGCTGTATCTCTTCATTCATCTTCGAACCTGAAATTCAATCTGATACCATTCAATAATGAGTCATAAAACTCAGGAAGCGCAGATTCATGGAGAAAATACCTTCTTCAGTAAAATCCAAAGCTACCTGAGTGAATTTGTCTATGGAGGTATAGACGGGAGCGTTACAACATTTGCCGTTGTGGCAGGAGCAGCCGGTGCAAACCTTGAAAGCTCAATCGTGATTATCCTTGGTTTTGCGAATTTAATTGCAGACGGGTTTGCCATGTCGGTCGGCAGTTACCTATCTACAAAATCTGAAAAAGAGACCTACCAAAAACATAAGGATATAGAGTATTGGGAGGTCGACAACCTTCCCATCAAAGAGCGGGAAGAAGTCCGTGAAATATATGCTGCGAAAGGGTTTGAAGGAGAGTTGCTGGAAAAGGTGGTCGATGTAATAACGGCTGATAAAGATCGCTGGGTGGATGTAATGATGAAAGAGGAGTTGGAGATGGCAGAAGAAACAAAATCTCCATTCAAGATGGGCGCAATAACATTCCTTAGCTTCCTGATACTCGGATTTATTCCGCTTGGCATTTACGTAATTGATTATTTCAATCCACTTTCTCGTAACCTCTTTCTAATTTCCTCCATTCTTACAGCTATGTGTTTCATAGGGATTGGTTTTCTTAAAAGCCTGGCAACCAATACCAAACGACTAAAGAGCATTTTAGAGACGCTGCTACTGGGCGGAGCAGCAGCTACCCTATCCTATTTTGTAGGGGACTTTTTGGAAAGACTATTAGCTTAGTTGCTGATTAGCTCTCCCATATCGTATTCATATTCAATTGTAAGATTACCCTCCTCATCATACCACCGAGCGATTCCGTCAATTTTGCCTTCTACAAAATTCTTTTCTTCCATTTTGAGTCCATTCACATAAAATCGCTCTTGCAATCCACTCAGTTCATTTCCTTCATAATTTCTGCGTTCCACAATAGTCCTTCTATTGTAGATCAGGTATTCGCCATGCAGTTGATCATTGTGATATGAAGCCTTGGTTTGAACGTACCCGGTGTTGTCAAATAAAAGCTGAACACCCTGCTTCTGTCCTTTATAGTAGGTTGTTATTGACTGAAGTCTTCCATCTGCCCCATAGCTGGTCCAAGTACCGTGATACCTACCTTCAAGGAAGTCCCCCTCACCAATGGTGATGCCTTCTGATTTTATAACTGCCTTTTGTAATCCCGGAATGGCTTCATAATCTTGAAGAACCGCTCCTCCCGGAACCTGACTTTCTCCCGCTGGCATATCGCTCGTATAGTTTGAATCTCCGCAAGCGCATAATACAAATGCTAAAATCCAAATGTCTTTTCTCATTTTCTGTTCAAAATTTTAGGTAAAACTTCATTTAATATTTTGTCTTTATTGTTGAAAACAACAAAAAGACCACTTAAGAAAACAATCAGCGCATAATAAAACAACTGACCTTTATCGTCCATTACTTCAATACCCAGAATGGTAAGATGCATACCAATAGCGCCAACCATAAGTCCAACAGCCAGCAAGCCACCAGCCCACGCTGTTCGTGGAATCAATATTAAAACAGAGGCGATAAGCTCCATAATTCCTATAAGCCATCTACCCCATGGCTCCATTCCAACCATCTTAAAAATGTACATAGACTCAGGAGAACCTGTAAATTTGAAATAAAGGGTCTGACCCATTATAAATGCAGCAGCTAATCGTGCTACGATGTAAGCGATTTTTCTTAACATAGGAGTGATTTTAGATAGCGAAAATTATAAAAAATTTGAAAAGACTTCAGAAGTTAAATAGAATCTATTGGATATATGGTGGGATTATGGGCCTATTGATGATCGCACTTCAGATTATTCACTATAAGACCATGGTACGAGACATGGAGATAGAAATGTACGGAGGAATAATAGGAGTGCTCTTCTTATTTTTTGGAATATGGCTAGGTACGAGCTCCTTTAAGAAGAAAAGCGCAGATAAGTACGATCGTCAAAAACTCGGCCTGAGCAAACGCGAATTGGAAGTCTTGGAACTGCTATCTCAAGGTCTATCCAATCAGGAAGTGGCAGATAAACTATTTGTATCATTAAACACTGCAAAAACCCACATATCAAGTATTTATTCCAAGTTGAATGTAAAACGGAGGACACAAGCAATACAAAAGGCACGCGATATGGCACTGATTCATCCTCCAAAAGAATGATAATTTACAAATCACCCGAAAGGATGATCAAAACCAACAAACTTTGATCGTGCTTTGAAATCAAAAAAAAATTATGAATAGAAAAATTGCATTAAAGTATGGATTGATCAGCGGAGGTTTGATCGTTAGCTCATGGTTTATCACACTCGGCATGGAAGATGATCCCAACTTCGGGATGGCCGAAATATTGGGATATGCCATCATGATTGTAGCATTATCAGCAGTATTTCTTGGCATCAAGAAAATCAGGGATGAAAAAGGGGCCCTTTCCTTTAAAGAAGCTTTTTTCAACGGACTTGGTATAACACTCGTAGCTTCAGTAATCTATGTTATTGGTTGGCTAATTTATATGCCCAATTTCGCACCCGATTTTGTAGACAAATACCGTGCTTCTCAGGTCGAATTAATTCAGCAAAAAGACATTGCTGATGAAGCCAAAGAAAAAGAGATTAACGAAATGGATGAATGGATGGAGAGCTATAAAAAACCACATGTAATGATAGCGATGACTTTCACTGAAATTTTTCCAGTCGGTGTTCTTATCACGCTAATTTCATCGCTGATATTGAAACGGAAATAGATTCTATCTAACTTTCCTGCATGATCAGAAAACTAGCTATTGCGTGCATGATAGGACTCCTATTGAGTTGCAGCACTTCAGATAAAGAACAACGCCAACGAATACCTGACGGAACTTACAGACCGTCAGGTTTTCATGCTTTTATCACTCATGGATCTGGTAATGACCCAATAAGCTTATTAAAGGCAGATACAGCCTATCACCTTTTCTACACAACATCATCTGATGAGTGGGGACATTTGATCAGCAGTGATATGCTCAGCTGGCAAGCAGCTGCCTCATTTCCAATCCAATCCCATGGATATGGTGAGGTTATCAGGGATGAGAATAACCTCACAGGTTATAATGCTCCATGGAACATCTTATGGAGTGACGGTAATCAGCTTTTCCTTAGCTACAGCCAAGATGGATCAGAATGGAATGAACTGGAAAATCCTGTATTAATTGCCCAGGGCCTTCCTGCTGTTAACTGGAATGAGGATTTAGAATTATGGATACTGACAGTGACCAATAACAATGAGGTATCGATGTATACTTCGCAAAATTTAAGTGAATGGAAAGCTTCTAGCTCTATTCCGGTTGAAAATGCACAAAAAGCATCGCTACTGAGAATTGACGGTGAATGGGTACTCATTACCTACGGCATTACACTTGGATATCAATTGGGCACATTCGACACAGCAGGATTTGTTCCTGATAAAGATCAGGTGACCTTCCAGGCCATTAATGGATTGGCAGTGGTAATGAATGGGGAAGATGAAACCATAATAATTTCAAAAAATGAAACAATTGACAGTCAAGTGCCCACTTTCTCAACACCACTTTCAATTCAACTAAACGAAAGTAAACTTAACGTCATGCCAAGTAAAACTTTACAAAGTCAAATCGTTGGTAAACGAAGAGCGAGATTAAACAAATTACTTACCGATGGCCCTTCCTGGTACAATTTCACAGTAGATAAGGATTTTGAATCGATAGAGATACTCATCAGAGATAATAGCTCCGAAGTGCGAATGGCATGGAATAAATCAAGCAATGCAGTTGAAATTACCGGATCCGCTCTTGCAACGGCTGCCAAAGAAGAACCATTATCTTTCGAATATGCAATGTCTCAAGAAAACGTATCAGTGGATATCCTCATTGACCATGCCAGTGTGGACCTGTTCCTTAATAATGGTGAATTTGCAACAAGTATTCTTGTTCTGCCCGACACATTTTTCTCTAGCGTAGAGCTTTACCTGGATGGAGAAAAATATGACGCTCGAGGGATTTTGTATGATATTGGCATCTAACCATAACGGCAGTTAAGTAAGCGATTTTAATCGCTTCTAAACACATCTTTTAGCTTAAAAAAGATTAAACTTGAATTAAGAACCGAGAAACACAACCAATGAAGTCACTAAGCAAAATCCTAACAATTTTATCCCTTGCAGCATTTATAGCTAGCTGTAGTGGGTCCTCTTCCAATGAAAACAAAATGTCAAAGGAAGAACTTGCCGAAGAGAAAACTATCCATGACCTGGAAAAGTTGATGGAGGATCTACCCGATCCGTCTTTGGTACCATTTACGCTAAAATCCATCGGTGCAGAATTCGATAAAGCACATATCAACTCTTTAGATAACATAGATTCCTATAAAAGCAATAGAGATAAAATGGCCCTGAATATGGGTGTATTCGCATCAGATATCAGCTATCTGGCAGCCTATGGACACGAAGAAGATTGCATAGATTATTTGAGAGCATCACATGGAATGGCCGAATTTTTAGGTGACTCGGCTATTTACAATGAAAATGACCTAGAAGAATTCAGGGGACACATCACTGCTCAGAATGAGGATGAAATTTCGCGCATTCTAGGTAGGCTATTTCTAGAGACAAGTGTAAAAATGGAGGAAGACCATCACCTGACAATGGCAGGACTTGCACTAACAGGAAGTTTTGTCGAAGGATTGTATCAGGCCGTAATAACTCTCGAAACCTATCCCGATACCGAAGAAAATCAAAAACTACTTGAGCCATTAGTTAAGATAGTGCTTGGGGAAGAACAAGCATTACTTGACATAATAGAAGTTTTGAATGACCTACCCTTTGATGACACCATCGCTGAGATGATCACTGAGCTTTCCATTCTAGACAGACTCTACAAAGGAGATTTGAAAGAAATCGAAGAAAAGATGGAAAATGATCCGGATTTTACTCTAACAAAATCTGCAATGAGAGACATCACTTTAGAGGTAAAAGGAATTAGAAAAAGAATTACAGGAGTGTAATATTCACCTAACCATTTAATCACAAAAGCACTGAATCATTTCAGTGCTTTTTTTATGGTCATAAAAAAACCTTCCGAATATCGGAAGGTTCTGTTTGGCTTGATAAAAGGGATAATTACTTATCCTCAGTCTTCTTAGGAGCAGCCTTTTTCTTAGGAGCTGCTTTCTTAGTTTCTTTCTTTTCTGCCTTAGGCGCTGCTTCTTTCTTTTCTGCCTTTGCTTTAGGTGCAGCCTTTTTAGTCTCCTTCTTTGGAGCTTCTTTTTTCGCTTCCTTCTTTGGAGCTTCTGCTACCTCAGCCTTCTCTGCTTTTGGAGCTGCTTCCTTTTTTGGAGCAGCCTTCTCTGCTTTAGGCTCTTCTTTTTTGGATTTGGCCTTCTTCGCAAATTCAGCCTTTATCTCTTCAATGTCTACATTCTTGATAGAAGGAACCGCGTTTAAACGCTTCATAGTGTTCACTCTATTCTTAGCGACATTTTTATTTTTTCTTCCTTTTCTTTCTAATCTTGTTACGGCCATTTTCTTGGTCTTCTTACTTGAAATGAGCCGCAAATTTAGGTTATTATGTAGTTTTGTCCAAAACGAATTCTCAATGTCTAAAAGTAAGCCTTCTCTACCCCGAGGTACAAGAGATTTTGGCCCGGAAGTTTCCGCCAAAAGGAGCTATATAATCGATAAAATCAAGCACAACTTTATTAAATACGGATTCAGCCAGCTTGAGACTCCTGCAATGGAAAACCTATCCACTCTTACCGGTAAGTATGGTGATGAAGGTGATCAGCTGCTTTTCAAAATCCTTAACTCAGGAGATTATCTGAGTAAAGCAAATCCAAAAGACATAGAAGAAGGAAGCAAACACCTTACATCCAAAATAGCTGAGAAAGGACTCCGCTATGATCTGACTGTTCCTTTTGCACGCTTCGTGGTGATGAACCAAAACGAAATTTCATTCCCGTTTAAACGATTTCAAATTCAACCTGTGTGGAGAGCAGACCGCCCTCAAAAAGGACGTTATCGCGAATTTTACCAATGTGATGCAGATATCGTAGGGAGCACAGGCATCTGGAATGAGGCGGAGCTGACGCTCTTATTTAATGATGTTTTTGATGACCTGAAGCTTGAAGATTATGTCATAAAGGTGAACCATAGAGATATTCTCTTTCTGCTGGCAGAATATGTCGGCTTAAAAGAAAAGGCGATTCCTTTCTGCGCTGAAATAGACAAAATAGACAAAATAGGTGATGAAAAAGTCATTGAGAACATTGCTTCTCTAGGCGCAAATGAGAGTAAAATCCGAGAGGTAATGAAGATCCTGGCAATATCTGATAGGCAGAAAGTCATCGAAAGAATTGAATCGATAAACCCTGATAATAAAGGTGTAAAAGAGATCATATCATACTTTGAAACCTTGGATCAGTTCAAAGAAAAAAACCTGAAAGTAGAATTCGATTTATCACTAGCCCGAGGCCTCTCCTATTACACCGGTCTTATTTACGAAGTAAAGCCAACCAGCGTCAAGATGGGCAGTATATGTGGAGGTGGTAGGTATGACAATCTAACCGGAGTTTTTGGACTAAATGGTATTTCTGGAATTGGCATCTCATTCGGACTCGATCGCATCTATGATGTCATGGACGAGTTAAACTTGTTTCCTGATCAAATTGCTCAGCCACTTCAGGTTCTCATTGTTCATTTCAGTGAAGAGAATCTCAAGCATGGACAAAAAGTGGTGATGGAACTGAGACAAGAAGGAATCAAAGCTGACCTATATCCTGATTCTGATAAGATCAAGAAGCAATTCAATTATGCAGATAAGATCCAAACACCATACACGCTTGTAATCGGAGATAATGAAATGAATTCGGGAGAATACATGCTCAAAAACATGCAATCAGGACAGCAAAATCCAATGAAACTGGATAAAATAATCCAGCATTTTAAAGGTTAACTTTACAATACTTGTTCGTAATACTGATTGATGCATCGCTGGAGACATATTTTGATTCTTTTATTGCTACCTATTTTGGTGGACGCACAAGTCTTTAGCAGCAAGGGACGCTTTTCGGTTGAATTTGATCGTGGTTGCAGCCCTATGACTGTAAACATCACAGAACATGATTCATTTGGCTCTGTTACAAGACAATACTACTATTTTGAAGGTGCGGGAATTACCAACAATAAATCATTTACCTACCAGGATGCTGGCATTTATCAAATTGTTCAAATCGTAGGCGTAGACGGAATAGATGACAGATCTGACACTCTATTTGTTCAAGCATTTGAGCCGTTAGAACCAGACGTAGAAATACAAAAATGTAATGGATTAGAGATTTCTGTCACGTCTATAGACACATACTACGACAGCATTCGCGTGTATTTCAATATCAATGACTCCATGACCTTACAAACCTCAGAAATTGCTGAGTTTACTTATTCAGATAATGCAACACAAGTCATAGCACTGAAGGGATTTTTTGATAATGCTGATGAAGTATGTACCACCTTCTTTCAAGAGGTAAATCCTATTTCAGCGCTACAAGCTCCCAACATTACCAATTCATCTATTAAAGAAACTTGCAAGGACCTGTTCAGCCTATACCTTGAACTTGATTTCGTCGACACGCTCACGAATTATCGAATCAACCTTATACAAGGAGGTACTAATCAAATATATAATGGATATATCAGCCAAACATCACTTGTTTTAGGTGATATACCATTCTCAAAAGCAGATTATTGCATCAATATCGAGGCCTATGATCCTTGCAATAACACCTCTGCATTTTCTTCAGACTTTTGTGCAGAATCATCCGACCTATCACTTTCTCCATTTCAGTCGCTATATTCTACTTACGTGTCATCTGGGGTTTATGTAAACCTTGACTCTGTAAACAGCGGAACCTTTAATGTTTATCGAAAATTAGAGAATGAAGAATTTGAATTTCGATCAGAACAAACCAACTCCTTTACCGATCCAATTGGGTCTAATGGCAGAAAGTATTTTTATAAGCTCGATTATGTGGACAGTTGTGGACAGGTTCTGTATACCGCCGAAACAAACCCTCCATTAGTAGATGCTTCCAAAGAAAGCATCAATCAGTACAATGTCGTGTTTACCCAGCCGGTAAATTCACTATCAGAAACTCCACAGCATAATTATCAAACTGGCAATGATTTTTCTCAGACAGAAAACGTAATCACAACGTCTGATTTTTCTGTTCAACTTAATGCAAAGGACGGCAGTCCTCGTCAATTTGTCACAGCAACTTCTGTCTATCAAGACGGAACCGTATTGAGCTCCAATTCCACGACCGTACGGTACGAACTAGTTATATACGTTCCTACGGCTTTTACTCCAAATGGAGATGGACTTAATGATACATTGGAACTTTTTGGATTACCTACGGAAACAGCCACAACCAATATCTACACCCGGTGGGGACAATTGATTTATTCATCTGATCAGCCATCTCCTGGCTGGGACGGCACTATCAACGGCTCTATTGGTGCAGAGGGAACTTATCTGTACGAAATAATCTTTGAAACAGCAGACGGTGATAAACGAATGCAAAAAGGTACTTTTGCGTTAATAAAAAAATAAGAAGGATATGTTCGACATGATGAAAATGATGGGCAAAGTGAAGGAGATGCAGGCAAAAATGAAAGAAGCTCAGGATCAGCTGAAGGACATCACAGCGGAAGGTGAATCAGGTGGAGGAATGGTCAAGGCACGAGCAAATGGAAACAAAGAACTTATTGGACTCGAAATTGACGAAAGTCTTGTCAATGGCACCGATAAAGATATGATGCGTGATCTGATCATTGCTGCAGTAAATAAAGCGGTAATTGATGCCGATATCAAAGCAAAGGAACACATGAAAAAGTCTACTGAAGGATTGATGCCAAATATTCCGGGAATGGACTTATCCGGAATGATGTAAATGACAAAGACAGCAGTTGTTATACTGAATTACAATGGTAAAGCGTACCTGGAAAAGTTTCTTCCGTCGGTAGTTGCACACTCAGAAAATGCTGCTGCCATCGTAGCTGACAACTCATCCACTGATGATTCAGTATCGTTTTTAAAAGAGCATTTTCCACATGTCCAATTAATCTTACTGGACAAAAACTACGGTTATGCCGGAGGCTACAATGAAGCGTTGAAACAAGTAGATGCCGAATACTTCATGCTTCTTAATTCAGATGTGGAGGTTACTAAAGAGTGGCTTGCTCCTCTTGAGCAATTTTTAGATGCCAACTCTGATTATGCTGCATGTCAGCCAAAAATTAAGGATTACAACCACAAAGCATTGTTTGAATATGCCGGCGCTTGTGGCGGCTTTATCGATTTTTTAGGTTATCCATTTTGTCGAGGACGCATTTTCGATCAGGTAGAATCGGATTCTGGTCAGTACAATGAACAAATTGATATTTTTTGGTCCTCCGGTGCTTGTATGATGGTTCGGTCGAAGGTGTTTTTTGAAGTCGGCGGGTTCGATTCAGATTTTTTCGCCCACATGGAGGAAATAGATTTATGCTGGAGAATCCATAGTCTGGGGCATAAAATCAGATGCATTCCTGATGCGACTGTGTATCATGTTGGAGGAGGAACCTTAGCCAAATCAAGTCCATTCAAGACATATTTGAATTTTAGAAATGGCCTTTATCTACTTCTGAAGAACTTGCCTTCAAAAAAATTGCTAGTAAAATTCCCTGCTCGGATAATATTGGATTGGGTAGCAACTTTAAAGTTCCTTTTTGAGGGTAATCCCAAACACAGCATAGCAGTTGTAAAGGCTCACTTCTCATTGATAAGAAATTTTTCAAAAACACTATCGAAAAGAAAGTTGACATCATTAGCTCCAAAATCAAAGCTCATGATTTATGAATATTACCTCAAAGGGAATAGAAAATACAGTGATTTGTAAGGATTAATAATACCAGAGTGTATTATTCCGCCTTCTCAGCAGTTTGCGGAAATTCATTATGAAGGCCAACCCCAGATAGATAATGAGAGGTGACCCAAAAGTCAAAAAGGAAGTGTAGATGAAGAATAATCGAATGCTGGACGTAGGAATACGAAACTTCTCACCCAATCGGGTGCACACTCCAAACGCATATTTTTCTAAATAATCTTGCATCATTGTTTTCTATCAAAGCAAAGATAAACAATACATCTTTTAGATAGTTGGTTTATTAGTGTACTAAAATGATAATTTCGATTAATTTTGCGTGCACTATAAACTAAGAATTATACTATTTATTGTTTGTACAATTAAAAAAACTGAATCAAATGAAAAAATTTAACCTAGCCATGGCTTTCGCAGCTGGAGCAATTTTACTCTCTGGATGTAAGCTTGACAAAATGATAAAATTGGCTCAGGAGAACGATCTTCAGGTAAATCCTAACCCACTTGAAGTACATGGCGGAAACGTTCCTTTCGAGATGAGCGCTGTTCTTCCTCCAAAAATTCTTCCATCTAACACCAGCTTCACACTTAACACAATATACGTGTACGGTGATCAAGAAGTAGCCGTTGGATCGGTTGAATTTAAAGCTTCTGATTTTCCAAACAGCTCTACTACTACTTCTAGAAAGGCTGCAAACTTCACATTCCCTTACCAAGACGGAATGAATCCTGGTACACTTTACGTGCAGGGAGTTGCAACTGATCTTAAGAATGGTAAGACTGCTGAAACCGATCGATTAGCCGTAGCACAAGGTCTGATTATGACCTCTGCATGGGTTAAAGATGTAGCTTTAGTTACTTATGCTGATCACGGGTACAACGATAAAGAAGAGTTAGTACCAACTAACGTTGATTTTTACTTTGATCAAGGAAGATCTAATCTTAGAACTTCTCTTTCTTACGATGGCGAGTCTAATGCTTCTAAAAGAGATAAGCTTAGTGCCTTTATCGCTGAGAAAAACGTAACAAGAACTGTATCTATTACAGGTACTCACTCACCAGAGGGTACTGAAACTATTAACAGTGATTTATCAGAAGATAGAGCAGCTACCATCGAGAAGTACTACAGAAATAGAATGGATCGATATGATTATAAAGGTGCTGCTGATTCTATTGATTTCATCCTTAAGCCTGTTGTACAAGACTGGAATGCATTCAAAGCTGCACTAGCTGCTTATGATGGCATCAGTGCTGAAGAGAAATCTCAGTACACCAACATTATTAACGGTTCAGGATCTTTCGTAGAAAAAGAGAAAGAAATGAAAAAGCTTTCTACATACAAGAAAGTATTCAAGGATGTTTATCCTGGTTTAAGATCTGCAAAAACAGAAGTTTTGACTGTTAAGCCTAAAAAGTCTAATGCAGAAATCGCTGTGCTTGCAAAAGCAATCGTAGGCGGAGACGCTGATGCAGATACTCTTTCTATTGAAGAGTTGATGTTTAGCGCAACGCTTACTCCTTCACTTGAAGAGAAAGCAGCTATCTACAAAGCAGCTGCTGATAAGTCAGGAATGTGGCAGGCACACAACAACCTTGCTGCTGCTCACATCGAGATGGCAAAAAGAGGTGATGCTTCTAAACTAGATGGTGCTGCTACTCAGCTTGAAATCGCAATGAACAAAATGGGTAGTTCTGCAGAAGTACAGTCTAACATGGGCGCACTTCAAGTACTTCAAGGTGATTACGAAGCTGCATACGAAACTCTTGGTGGAGTAAGCTCTTCTTCTAACGACATCAACGGAAAAGTTAGCGCTATGAAAGGTGCTGTAGAAGTAAGAATGGCTGAGTATGATAAAGCAAAAGCTTCTTTTGCTTCTGCTACAAACAACGAAAACGTAATGATCGATAGAGGTCTTGCTCACCTGTTAAGCGGTGACTACACAATGGCTGATGCAGAATTCAAGCAAGTAGAAAGAGCTGATGCTTATTACCTACTAGCTGTTTCAGCTGCAAGACAAAACAACGCTTCAGGAGTTGGTTCTAATCTTAAGAAAGCGGTAGATGCTGAACCTTCTTACAAGGACATGGCATTGAACGACCTTGAGTTTACCAACTTTGCAGATGCAGTAAACGAAGCAGTGAAGTAATTCACGATTCAGAATATAATTGAAGCCCTGCCATTTCGGTAGGGCTTTTTTTGTTTTAGATGAATAATTGCGTTTTAAAAAGGATAGACAAAACCTCAATTATCAGGCATTCATCATTAATTTAGCACACCGTAAAATACTTAGGAACATGAGAGAAATTCAATTCAGAGAAGCCCTTGGTGAAGCAATGAGTGAAGAAATGAGAAGAGACGAAAACGTCTTTCTTATGGGAGAAGAGGTAGCTGAGTACAATGGTGCTTATAAAGTAAGTCAAGGTATGCTCGACGAGTTTGGCGCTAAGCGTGTAATCGATACGCCAATTACTGAGCTTGGTTTCGCTGGAGTTGGTGTTGGAGCGGCGGTAAATGGCCTACGTCCCATAATCGAATTTATGACATTCAATTTTTCTCTGGTTGCAATCGATCAGGTTATCAATAGCGCTGCTAAAATGCTTTCAATGTCAGGGGGTCAATACAATGTTCCAATTGTATTTAGGGGACCCACCGGAAACGCCGGGCAGCTGAGTCAACAGCACTCGCAAAACTTTGAAAATTGGTACGCAAACACGGCAGGCTTGAAAGTAGTTGTTCCATCAAATCCTTATGATGCTAAAGGGCTATTAAAGACTGCTATAAGAGATGACAATCCTGTTATTTTCATGGAGTCCGAACTAATGTATGGAGACAAAGGTGAAGTTCCGGAGGAAGAATACCTGCTTGAGATCGGTCAGGCTAATGTTGTGCGCGAAGGATCAGATGTGACTTTGCTTTCATTTGGGAAAATGATGAAAGTAGCTAACCAAGCTGCTGATGAACTAGCAAAAGAAGGTACTGAAGCCGAAGTAATTGACCTACGATCCGTTAGACCTATCGATTACCACACAGTCGTAGAGTCAGTAAAGAAAACCAACAGATTGGTAATCGTAGAAGAAGCATGGCCATTGGCATCTATCTCTTCAGAGATCAGCCATCATGTACAGAGAAATGCATTTGACTGGTTAGATGCACCTATTCATCGTATCACTAACAAGGATGTTTCGCTTCCATATGCTCCTACCTTAATCGAGGAAGTGTTGCCCAATGTTTCCAGAACGGTGGAAGCTATCAAGGCAGTAACCTATCAGCTTTAAGAGGAACTATATTCAAGACTTAAGGCTTTCGTATTGAAAGCCTTTTTTATTCTATTAGGACTAGAGATTTATGACACAAAGTAAAGAGCTTAACTATGTTGCGAATGTGCTCGATAATCTGCCACCAGATTGGATCAGACTTACAACGCATCGTTTAGATATTTATAATGAAGAGCAGGCTAAAACTGAATTTCTACATGGGTTTGAATCCCTGTACCAACAGCAGAATGCTGAATTGACAGCTCTTAATGATTTACCTACAGCCTATGATTACATTCGATTAGGACACCCATTATCATCTGTGCTGGAATGGACTGTTGGAAAATTGAATAAGATTGATGCTGCTAGTGTTATCAGCTTTTCTTCAAAGACTGCCCCTATTCTCGCAATTCTCAGAAAAAATTTGTTCGAGAGGAAAAATACTTTGCTCGCTTATTCAGGCAACTTGCCAGTCGGATTCAATTTAGATGTAGTAAGAGACATTTATGGTTATTCTTTTGAAAGCATTGTAGTCGCAGATGCTAACGAAATTCCTGATTTTGAGGGCAGTACGGTCTTCATCTCAAATCATGATCTTCAAAAACCTATCAAAATCTCATCCAAAGTTGATTTTATGATTACCCTTCATGGCCAACTTGGCAGTATGATTTTGGTCAATGGGAATGACAATAAAGAGTACATTTCGGAAATTCAGCACGTCAGGAGGCGGGAAACCATAGCAATGACACCAGCGGATTGTCTTTCTGCATTGCAACTTATGCTTGGTGAAAATCCAAATGCTAGTGAGAACAATCGAGCTACCAACGAGTCCCTTGTCATTGATTCAATTCAACAGATCACAGGAACTGAAACAAAACCAGTAATTGGTTCAAGCGGGCTTTCAATTCAGTACGCTATAATGATGGGGCTTATCGATGATGCTCAAACAAGACATCCCGGGAAAGCCATTAAAATAGTGGTACCCCCAAACTGCTATGGAGGAACAAACGATCAAGCCAGGCGTGTTGCAGCATGCCTTGAAAACGTCGAAGTGGTAGATTTACTCGTAGATGGAGAAAACGACATGGTAAGAAGTGTCGATAACGTTCTGGATAAGGTTGCAAGTGAAGATGCTGTACCATTTATTATAGCTGAAATACCTACAAATCCACGTGTAGAGGTACCTGACCTTGAAAAATTGAGGGAGGCTTTGAAACGGACACGCAAGACAGAAAATGTCGCAGATGCAATTGATCCTGTATTTATTTTAGATCAAACCTTTTGTCCTAATGTTCAATTCTTAGCTGAGGGTGGTATCCTGTCTTCTGTGCGTTCCATTTCTTATGTAAGTGGATCCAAATTTCCAAGTGGAGGAAAGTGTACGGCTGGGTATTGTGTAACCAATCGCGAAGCGCAGGATCTTATTGGAAAAATTTCCGAGCACCTGGAAGTATGTGACAATCATGCAACAGCTCTTCAAATTGAGATTTTAGCTGAGCAATTACCTTCCATGAATCAGCGCATTCGAGACGCTTATTTAAATACGCGTGAATTTGTAAACTATATTGAGGCAGCCTTACCCACAGCAAAAATTAATTTTGTATCAGAGGAGCTAGCCCAACAAGGATTTACACCATCAGTTTTTTCCCTAGATCTTCCAACAAAAGGGAACACGGAGGTTGAGCGAGAGTCGTATAAAAGAGCTTTAAACAATCGGCTGATCAATCTGATGATCAGCGAAATTCCTTCCGAGAGTAAATATTGTGTGAGTTACGGTCAGTTGAAGGGATGTTATTGGACAATACCTGCTACATCCACACAAGGAACTACCAGAGAAGATGACAAGGATTACATCGCGAGAGTAGCGCTTTCAGCCGATATGGACATGCAACGACACAAAGAAGTTTTTTTGAAGTTCGTAGAAAACATATGACTTAAAATGAAAGGGCTCGAGAATCCGAACCCTTTTCATCATGATACTACAGGTGCGATTTGTTTACTGTCAGCACTGGAATAGATGATTCCTTTGTCATGCTTGTCGCAAATGAATGTTGAAAAAATCTATTTAATCCCCCTTTGGCTTCTGATAGAATAACTATCAAGCCAGCACCTGTACCTTCCGCATAATCCAGGAGGGCTGTTTTTGAATCTTTATCTTCGATTACATCCACCAGGTAATTGGTAAGTCCGGCAATCTTGGCAATTTTATTGAGTAGCTCCATCATCTTTTCATCGTCTTTCGATTTTGTCACATCAATTATGTGAAGTGTAGATCCTAAAGCCTCACAAATAATTTTTACTTTCTCAAACGCTTTGCGAGTGTATTTTTCATCTTCAATGTCTAGCCCAAGTACAATATCTTCAATCGGATGAAATTGCTGATCCTGAAGTGAAATCACAGGAACATTAAGATGTTCAATTAGCTGTTCGGTATGATTTCCACTAAAAAATTCCTGAATACTTTCTTCACCAGTCGTTCCTATCACCACCATATCGATATCATTTTCGGTAAGGTAGTGCTGTATTCCATTCAAAAAACCACCTCCATGCTGGAATGCTTTCACGGGAACGCTACCTGTGCTATACTCCTGTTGAATCCCTTCAAGCTTTTGCTTATTGGATCGAAAAAGCTGAGCGTTATACAAAGCATTATCAGAAATGGAACTTCCACCAGCTTCACCCGAAAGATGAAGCGATAAATCACCAATAGGAATTTCTTCAAGATGAATGACTTCAACTTTAGCCTTCAATGGTTTCGCGAGCTGAATAGCAAAGTCGAGGGCATGATCTGATAAACTTGAAAAATCGGTTGGAACTAATATCGTTTTCATGACTATTATTACTTGGTTAGCTTGCTCAATGTATGCTCTCAAGTAATTATTGCACAGGATATATATCAGCTTATATGGTGTTTTTGATCAGATCCAGCTATTCTAAAGGGTGGTTTGTTTCTCAGTTTAACATCCCGGCTATAACTTATGAAATTGGTGATAATACACTACTTGAATTCAATCGAAAAAAATCTTCAATTGCAGCAGAAGGACTGATGAAAGTACTTTTAAAATAGGTGATTATTTCATCCCTCCAAGCATGCTGGCAAGTGCACGTTTGCCACCAGACTTGTTCATCATTTTCATCATTTTTCTCATCTGCTCAAATTGCTTTAGCAATTGATTGACTTCCTGAATAGAAGTTCCACTCCCCTTTGCAATTCGCTGTTTGCGAGTACCATTGAGTATTTCAGGTTGGGTTCGCTCTTTAGGCGTCATAGACTTAATGATTGCTTCAATAGGCTTAAGAGAATCATCATCTATATCTATATCCTTTATTGCTTTTCCCATTCCCGGAATCATGCCAAGCAAGTCTTTCATGCTTCCCATTTTCTTCATCTGCTCCATCTGAGCAAGAAAGTCATCAAAGCCAAACTGATTCTTTCGAATCTTCTTATTTATTCTTCTGGCTTCCTCTTCATCATAGTTTTGCTGAGCGCGCTCTACTAGACTGACGACATCACCCATTCCGAGGATTCTACTCGCCATCCTATCCGGATGAAAGAGATCAATGGCATCCATCTTCTCACCGGTAGATATATATTTAATTGGTTTTTCTACCTCTTTTCTAATGGAAAGAGCCGCTCCACCTCGGGTATCACCATCTAGTTTGGTTAAAACAACTCCATCAAAATCAAGTCGCTCATTAAAGGTTGCCGCTGTATTTACTGCATCTTGACCGGTCATGGAATCGACTACAAATAAAGTTTCAGCTGGATTTACCGCCTTTTTGAGCTCAGATATTTCATTCATCATCTGCTCATCCACAGCCAATCTTCCCGCCGTATCAATGATCAATGTCTTCTTACCATGTTCTTTTGCATGTTTAATAGCATTCTTAGCGATCTGAACGGCATCTTTATTTTCTGGTTCAGCATACACCTCTACACCTACCTGTTCACCAAGTACCTTTAACTGATCGATTGCAGCAGGTCTATAGATATCACAAGCCGCTAATAGAACGGTTCTCCCCTGCTTCTTCATCAAGTTTGCCAACTTCCCGGTGAATGTCGTTTTACCAGAGCCTTGTAATCCGGAAACTAGAATGATGTTTGGATTTCCCTCCAGGCTAACAGGAACATTGGTTTCACCCATGAGCTTAGTAAGCTCTTCCGAAACAATTTTTGTAAGTAATTGTCCGGGTGAAACCGAAATAAGTACATCCCTACCGAGTGCTTCTTCCTTTATCTTATCGGTGACATCCTTGGCTACTTTATAGTTCACATCGGCATCAACCAAAGCCCTTCTAATCTCCTTGATTGTGGTGGCGATATTGATCTCTGTGATCTGTCCCTGCCCCTTTAGCGTCTTAAACGCTCTATCCAGTTTTACACTTAAACTATCAAACATAATCTCATTAAAAATCTAGCTGCAAAGGTATAAAATAGTGGGCAGTGAACGATATTTTAAAACAAATGAAACCTTATAGATGGAATTCTAGTATATACAGTACCTTGCATAACAATATACAACATAACTAAGATGAAAAGGACAATTGCATTATTCGCCATAGCACTTTGCTTAACTACAGTAGTTCAGGCTCAAAAGGTGCAGGAAAAAGATATCATAGGCACATGGAAACTTGTGATTGACATAGAAGAAGAAATGGAAGAAGAGGCTGAAGAAGCTGACACCATGCTTGAAGAAGTGTTTATAAAAGCTGTTTCAGGATTTGTTGGTGGTATAATGGAAGACATAGAAATATACTTTGAATTTAAAAGAAATAACGACGTGAAAATCACTGTGAATGCGTATGATGAGACCGAGACTGAAACAGGATCTTGGTACATCAATAAGCGTGGCTACCTTGTCATTGAAGATATTGATGAAGATAATGATGACTTTAGCATTAGCACGGATGACGATGAATGGAAATTAATTGATGGAATTTTGGTCAGCGATGAGCATGAAAAAAATCGATCAGTTTATATGACTAAAGTAGATTAAAGACTATATCAACTACTATTCTTCTACCAAAGGTGACTCAAAAGGTCACCTTTTTTGTTGCAACCAATGATCCAAACTTATCAATCCAGATCCATTTAGCATCATGAAAATAGCTCCGGCCAGCATAGAAATAGCAGGATAAATATTTGGATAAGGATCGCTTAGATGCACAAGCAGAATTGCTACAATAAAATTGAAAGTCATAACTGCGCCGGCATATCGCACCTTCCAGCCAAGAATGAAGAGTATGCCGCATATGAACTGAGCATATACTGAAACCACGGCAGAAATAAGTGGAAAAGGAGCACCAAAGGCTTCTAAAAAATCCCTAAACTCAAGCATTCGATCCCAGGAAAAAACATTATCCTGAGTGCCATATATCAAGTGGAATCCTACTGCCAGCCTGATCGGAACATCAGCATACGATTTTAGTTTATTCATTTTGAAATAGGGTATCTACAATTACCTCGGCAGCTAATCTGCTTCCTTTAGGTGATGGATGGAATCCATCCGATCCATATAGTGAATAATCTTTTGTGCTTTCTAAGTAGGCTTTCCACGCCACTCCTACCGGACATAGGATTGCGTTATTTTCTTTAGCAGCATCCTGATGATTTTTTATTACGCCATCGAAAGTATTATAGTAAGATTGAGAAGGCCAAACCATGAAATAGACCAGCTTTGCTCCACTCTGATCACAAAGCTTTGAAAGCTTTCCACCATCCTCGATCAACATTCGTCTACCTTCATTTTGCGATGAAGGGCCTTGTTGTACAATGACATAATCGTACTTTTCACTCTTTATATATTTCTGGACCTCTCCATCATTCCAGTGATCGATTATTGCATAATTGGGATACGCCAATGTCAGTGTTCTTACCTTCACTCCTCTGCTCTTAGCTTCTTGCTCTACTAGCGAAGGAAGATCATTTGTGTAGGTAAGACTGTTGCCTACAAATAAGATTTTAGTGGTTTGTGCACTTACTATTAAGCTGCAAGCTAAAAAGTAAGCTAAAAGTGTATATCGCATTATGTCCTTAAAACAACACACACCTAATTTATCCTTATTGATTCAAAATGGTCTTTAAATCTGCTGGAGAATAATTGATCGACTTCAACGTCTTGTTGTCTCCTTTTCTGTAAACCAGCCATTTACCATCACGCTGTTCGTAATAAGCATCGGTGGCTTTGTTTTCTTTGTAATGTTTTACAGTATCCTTAGCTTCCTGCTCAGTATTACAAGCTTTGCTCATATTGGATCGTTGCACTTCATCGAAGAGCTCTTTAAACTTATCACCCATTCCAAATTCAAGTATTGCTCCTGACAAAACGTATTGAATGTCGCACAATGCGTCAGCAATTTCAACTATGTCCTTATCCTCAATTGCTTCTTGAAGCTCCTTTAGCTCCTCCGCTATCAAAGACACTCTCAGTTTACACCTGTCTTCACTAGGAATTTGTGGTACGTCAAGAATCGGATGTCTAAATGTTTTGTGAAATTCTGCAACTTGATTAAGCGGGTCAATTTTATCCATTTGTTATATAATATGTGAATTGAAAATAAGCATATGCAAATATGTCAAGGCTTACATCTTGAAGACAAACTCAGCAATTAGTTATTTGCACCTTCTTTTTCCTTTTTAATTGCTTTCGTTAAAAAATAAATAAAGCCTCCCACCACAATAGTGAGTATGACGATCATACTGAAAATAGCTCCTGTGCTCATTCCTTTACAAATTTGTTATACAAAAATCTATTTAATAGTATCCCAACGATAATAACAATGCTCCACTGTGTAATGGTTGATGCATTGCTGTAGGTCCCGAAAAGATCCCATTGCCCCTTATCATTGAACCAGGTAGAGCTGTAATCTTGCGAAAGCCACCAATAAATTAAGAAGAAGCCTATTGCTATGTTGGCAAAAATGGCAAATCTGAAAAATACGGATGGTAAGACCATATCTGATCCAACATCAATTGTTGATTCTTTGAATTTGACTGGATTGTTCATAGCAACTCCTATCAAAATGAATAGGCCGGTAACAATCAAGCCGACTCCCCATACCCAATCTTGGTTTGAGAAAAAGTCTAAAGACCAGGCCGAAGGAAATCCAAAAACAATGAAGCAAACAATAACGAAGAACAGCGTTTTTTTCTTGGAAATATTTAAGTCGGCCACATTTTGCATAAATAGCTCTACCATCGGCAGAAGTGAGCTAAATGCAGCCACAAAAAGTGCAAGAAAAAATAGAACAGAGAGGTAGTCTCCTCCAGGTACATTGGCAAAAAGCATTGGAATAATCGTGAAGGTAAGTGCTTGATTACCAGATTGTAAATAAGATATAGCTTCAGCGTCTGATGCAGCCAGAGCAAAAACTGCCGGCAATATTGCCATACCTGACAGCAATGATGCTGTGTTGTTTCCAAATGCTCCAATGAAGGTATTTAACGTTACATCTTCATTGTCTCTTGAAAAAGCAGATAGAGTCATCATCAATCCCCAGCCTGCCCCTGTACTCCACGCAGATTGAGAGAGTGCTTCAATCCAAATGGTAGAATTGCTAAATAGCGACCAGTCAACTGCAAACATGTATTCCAGCCCTCGAACCCCTCCTTCCATATTTAATGAAACAATCACAATTACTAAGAGTAGTACAAAAAGACTTGGGATGAGGAGTTTATTAGCTTTTTCTAAACCATTTTTTACCCCCCTGATCAAGATAAAGGCAGCAAGAAAAATAACGCATATATAAACCACTACGGTCACCCAGTCTCCATTAGATATTCCGTTCCAAAAATTCGATAGATAGTCCGGGTCAGATTGTAGAGTTTCAAGCAGTGTAGCTTCCTTAAAAATGTTATTCAGGGAGAAGGTTAAATACCTGAAAGACCATGCAGTGACAATTGAATAATAAAAAGCAATACCTAAAGTACAAACGGTAATAAAGAAGCCCATCCATGCATATTTCTTACCGGCAAATAATGCAAAGCTCCCTATTACTCCTTTTTTGAACTTTTTGCCTATGGCAAATTCTGAAAGCAATAATGGAATAGACCAGATAAAGAGAAATAAGATCCACAACAGGATGAACGACCCTCCATATTGACCTGCCAATCTAGGAAAACGCCAGAGATTTCCGGCTCCTATTGCCATTCCCAATGCCGCCAGCACTATTCCCCATCTATTACTAAACTGTTCTTTACTCATATATGACTATTTGCTTCATGCGAATCCGTCAAATATATGGAAAGTTTAGCTGGACTTAGACTCCATTTTTTATAAAGGGTAAGTCTCTAAAATTTCTTTCATGAGACCTACCATTTAAATATGAATCATTCATCTTTGAGTGTAGTGGCCGGGTTAATTAAGGCTGTGCTTATTGTGCGATGACTAACTGTGATTGCTGCTATCAGCAGGGTAACTATAAAAGCGACTAAGAAGAAACCAACACCAATATCAATTCTAAACTCGTAATCATTTAACCACTGATCCAAAATGTAATATGCTACAGGAGCGGCTATAAAAAATGCTATGATTACCAGCACGAAGACTTCTTTGGTAAACTTGGCTATTATACTCATTATAGATGCACCCAGTACTTTTCTTATCCCAACTTCTTTGGTTCTGTTTGCCGAGATAAATGCGATTAGGCCGTATAACCCCAAGCAACCAATAATTATTGATACAGCAGAAAAAGTGCTCATTAGTGTTGCTACGCTTTGCTCCTGTTCATAATTATTTGCAAGTTCTTCGTCATAAAACTCCCAGTTCATCACAAATTCAGGGTATACTTTCTCCCACGTATCTTCAAAATGTGTAATAGCCGTTTTGATATTAGCTCCATCCTTAGTCTTAAAGGCTACCTCATAGTAGACGTCTGGATCTCTCAAAAGCATCACATATTGAAACCCTTCGCTCAAGTCTCGTGAATGAAAATCCTTCATTACACCGATGATTTTGAGATCATTTCTTAGCCAGCCAGAGGTCAGACGCTCGCCTATTGCACCTGAGTAGTCATCCTTGAAACCCATCAGATCGGCTATTTGCTGATTGACTACCACGTAGTTTACACTGTCGTTTTTGCGTATGTTTCTACCAGCTAAAATCTCAAGCCCATAAAGATTTACATATTCTTCATCTGCCGGTTTGTAGCTTGCATTAAAATCTTCTTCTATGTCAAGTGGTGGATAGTTAAAGTTTGAATGTGAGTTTGAATTGCCTGTTGGTGAGCTGAGAGAAAATGTAATGTTTTCAATTGACGGATTCTCCAACATCATTGCCTTTAGACGGGCGTTCTTTACCTCGTCTCTTTCCGGTAGATAACTTTTAATTATTGCTTCTTTTTCAAAGCCGAGATCCTTCTCCATGAAATACTTCATCTGGGCAGTGATTATCACTGTTCCAATAATCAAAAATTGTGAGATCGTAAACTGAGCGATAACCAATGTCTTTCTCAAGTTTAGCCCACCGGAATGGTCCTTTGCAGTAATCTTGCTCTTCAATGCTTTGACTGTATTCATTCCGCTGAGCAATACGGAAGGGTAAAAGCCAGATAGAAAGCTTACCAATATTAATAGGACAAACAAGAAACCCACTGTTTCGAATCCTGCAAATAAATCCAGCGTCAGACGTGTACCAATTACATCTTCCAGCTGAACAAATAGAAACTCGGCAATGGCCAAAGAGCAAAACAATGAGAAAAGCGTAATAAGCGTTATCTCTGTGAAAAATTGAATGACCAATTGACCGGAATATCCCCCAATCGCTTTCCTGATTCCAATTTCTTTGGAGCGATTTGCTGCCTGCGCAGTAGCCAGGTTGATAAAATTGATACATGCAGTGAGTACCAAAAAAATGGCTATGACAGTTAATGCCTTTATTAAAGCCGGAGAAGTAGAATAAATATAATTGCCATATTCATCGCTAAAATGAATATCGGCCAATGGTTGGGTCACAAACCTCCGTCTCTCGGATGCACCTTCTTCATAATGTTTCTCAACAAAATCGATCAGCTTGTTTTCAAATGCTCCCTTATTAAATCCATCATCCACAAGAATATAAGTATTGGTGCTGGAGCTTGTAGAATTCCATCTTTTGCCTTCTCCGTAATAAGGATTGCCAGCTTCTTGAGCATCATATTCTAACAAAATAGTAAATGGGAAGTTGGTTGCTTCATGTGGATCAGAAATTACTCCTACTATTTTGAAATCCTGCAGATTAGCCAAATTGATGGTTTTACCCATTGCTTCCGCTTCCTTTCCCTTTTCCAATCCGAATAATTTCCGACATTCTGATGCTGCAATAACGGCAGTGTTTGGTTCTGTCAATGCAGTTGTTTTATCACCTGCAAGAAATTCAACAGTAAAAACCTCAAAAAAAGTGTTGTCTACATATGATATTCCATCATCCAGTAAAAATTTCTTGATGTCGTTACCCTCTTTTACATTGACCTGATTCCCCCACTCATAACTGGTCCTAACTACTTTTCCTACATCAGGATAATCTTCTTGCAACGCAGGACCGACCGGATGAGGTGTGCCTGCACCTTTGCTTATTTCCCCAGCTCGGATACCGTGTGTAACCACGCGGTATATGTTGTCATAATTTTCCTGGTGCTTATCGAAGCTATTTTCAAAGGCAATTACCTTGTAAATAACCAGCGCACATCCGATTCCTAATGCAAGACCTAAAACGTTGAGGATACTGTAAACCTTATTTCTGGTCAGGTTCCGAATGGCAGTTTTAAAATAATTCTTAAGCATGGGTTTTGGGTTTTCTGTCTATTAATAAAATCAAAACCATGCCAGAGTACCTAACTGGCTGATTTACAAAAAAATACACCTGAAACCATATTGAAAAGTGGATTCAGGTGTACACATTTTACGTCCATTTCCGAACAGACTTAATCTTCTTCCTTAGATACTTTAATCACAGATTTGTAAACAAATAATAAGACTCCAATGAGAATTAGAAGCCCAAGATTCTCGTAAAGCATCTCCATATCATATCCGGCAAGCTGTTCAAATCCAAATCCGGCAATTGCGATGGCTATACCTATTCCCATCAGCGCTTCACCAGTAATCAAACCAGAAGCAAGCAGAAGTCCGGCATTTCCTGCCTTTTCCTTGCCTTTGCTGTTTTTAGTCGCCTTGCTCAAAAAGTGCGCTAGCAACCCACCTACAAATATGGATGAATCAAGCTCGAATGGAAGGTAAAGTCCTACAGCTACCGCCAGTACCGGCATTCTAAACTCAGATCCTTTTGATTTCAAATATTGATCAATAAGAATGATGATAATACCAATCGCTCCTCCTATATAAACCATGTTCCATGGTAGACCTCCACCAAAAATGCCTTGTGCCACACTTTGCATCAATGTTGCCTGAGGTGCAGTAAGAGATTCTGGATTAGCCTCAGTAGGCGCGCCCATACCGTATGCTATTAGTAAAGAATTCAGTACTAATGGAATTGCCAGTGCTCCTGCAATTACTCCCACCATCTGCATGATTTGTTGTTTGAAAGGTGTAGCCCCAAGTATATGTCCGGCCTTTAAGTCTTGCATATTATCCCCGGCAATTGCAGCAGCACAACATACTACAGCACCAATTAGAATAGCAGCTGCGGCACCAGCCAGTTCATTGCCTGTTCCCATCAGGGTAAGAAGCAGAAGAGAAGCTGAAAGGATTGTTGCAATTGTCACACCTGAAATAGGATTGTTCGAGCTACCAACAAGTCCTGCCATATAGCCTGCAACTGCTGAAAACAGGAAACCCGCGATTACCATTATGATAGTCATGGTAGCTGTAAGTCCAATATCAGTTATTGCAGATTGATAAATAAAGAAAATCGGTACGATCAAAACACCAATCCCAATGAGCACCCATGACATTGGGGTATCCATTTCGGTCCTGATTTGATCCTTCATGGAAGTTCCACCTTTTTTGAAAGCGTCAACCCCAGCTTTAAAAGCGGTTCCTAACGATCCCGCCAGGCTAATCAGAGCCCAAAGACCACCAACAACCATAGCTCCTACACCAAGGTATCTGATCTGAGAATTCCAAACATTTCCACCGAGTGTAACTGCATCAACTCCCTCTTGACCTCCATTGATAGCGACATAAGCAGGTATAGCAATAAACCAACTAATTGCTCCTCCAAGGAAAACTAAAAATGCAATATTGAGTCCTACGATATATCCAACAGCGACCAGTGCTGGTGATAGGTTAAGTCCAAAGTATGCATAGATCTTATCATTAATTAAGGTCGCTCTTTGCCATGTTCCTTCCCAAAGATTTAAGGCTGAGTCACCTAGCTTGAAGAGGCCCCCAATAAGCGATCCCCAAACCAAATATTTTACAGCCTTTCCGCCCTCTTCTCCAGTTTTCAGAACTTCAGCAGTTGCGACTCCTTCAGGAAATTTCAATTTCTCTTTAACGATGAGGGCATTCCTTAACGGAATGGTGAATAACACTCCCAATACACCTCCACATAAGGCAATTGTTACTGTTTCGAAGTAATTGAATTCATCCCAGTAGCCCATGATTACAAGGGCCGGTATGGTGAAAATGACTCCAGCAGCAAGTGATTCTCCGGCTGATGCAGCGGTTTGTACCAGGTTGTTTTCAAGTATGTTTGAATTCTTGAAAACTTTCAAAAGGGCCATAGATATTACTGCAGCAGGGATAGACGCCGAAACTGTAAGTCCGGCAAAAAGACCAAAGTAAGCATTGGCAGCTGAAAGAACCACTGAAAGTAAGGCTCCAAGGACTACAGCCTTAACCGTAATCTCCGGCAGACTTGTGTTAGAATCAATATAAGGTTTTTCCATTCTCTTGGTTTAGGTTAGGTTGTTAAGTTGATCACCGACAAAAATGTCTATTTGTATGGATAAAACAAAAAAAGGGTAACCAATGGTTACCCTTACCTCGTATTTAAGTTTTATCTATTCGTATTCTTGGCTTCCACTAGAGGTAGTGCCGGAAATCTTAATGCCTCCTCTTTCAATTACAAGTCTTTTCTCACCGGATCTATTGCCTACCTCTAAATCTCCAGACGTAGCGGTAAGGTCAAAACTTAATTCATCCAAATCATTGATAAAATCAATTTCAATATCCCCGGAAGTAGCATCAAAATAGCAATTATCATTGAGCTCAATTCCATATCCATCTATATTGCCGGAGGTGGTTCTAGCCTTTATTGCACCTACACCTTTTCTGATTTCAATATCTCCGGAAGTAGCTTGAACTTTTAGCTTTCCATTGAAGCCTGATATGGTGATGTCACCAGAACTTGCTCGTGTCTCTATGTTTCCTGTTGAGTTAAAAATATCTTGATCTCCGCTTGTAGACTCTATTTCAGAATCACCCGTAAGTCCGTCTATATCTATATCGCCACTGGAAGTTTCTACTTCCAAATTAGCTACAATACTTCGTAAAGTGATGTCACCACTAGATGCTTCTATTTTGGAAGATGTTGCTCGAAGATTTGCTACATTAACATCTCCCGACGAGTTGTCAATATCAAGTTTTACTCCATCTAAAATGGTCAAGTCTATGCGTGATTCATTGATACGATAATTTCTCCAATTTCGATCTCTTTGTCTATCCACACGAATTACCAATGTTTTACCAACGATATCCGTTTCGAATCGATAATCACCCTCATCTCCACTTCCGGTAATTATCCCTTTGAAGTAGACTTTATCTCCGCTTTTAACATAAACATCAACAAACGATCCTTCGATTCGCACTTCGTCGACATTTTCAGCTTCTAGTTCAGCTTTTGCTAAGGTATTTTGTGAAAGCCCGGGTAGTGCAAATAATACGACGAGAATATAAATTAACTTCTTCATTACTAATTAGAATTTAATGTAAAGATGAAGAAATTGATAAATGGTTGCCTACCCTATCTTAAATTTTTTAAGTGCCGCTAACAATCTAAGACCTTCTTTTAGATAAGGATCATTTTTAAGCTTCTCATCAATTTCATTTTTTTCTGAGACTTCTCCATTATCTACAGCTGTGGACAGATCATCTTCATCGTTGTTAGAGTTAGCTTTTCTGGTTTCAAGATTTAGAGACACAGAGGTTCTGTTCCTGCTTTCTTTCGCTCTTTCAATGTCTCTTACAAGCTTTTGAAGGTCTGGATCATTGTTCAAATCTTCACGATAAAGTGCGTTCAAATAATCAAGCAGCTCTTCGTTAATTGTATTAGTTGGCTTAAAATTCGCACTTGCAATTTCATCCCATGGTAAAGCATTTTCTCTGCTCGCCTCGCCAAAATCTTCTTGTGAATAAATGGATGGAAAATGAACATCGGGAGCTATTCCAACTCGCTGGTTACTGCTTCCTGTTACTCTGTAAAATTTAGCCAGAGTCATTTTTATTTGACCAAGATTAAGTTCCGGATTGCGGATGTATCGGCTAAGATCAATTACATTCTGGACCGTCCCCTTTCCAAAAGTACTCTCTCCAATTATCACCCCTCTTTTATAGTCCTGAATAGCACCGGAAAAAATTTCGGATGCGGAAGCACTACCTCTATTTACCAATACGGCAAGTGGGCCATCATAAAACACATCACCCCCGTCTTCATCATCCATTCTATCTACCGACTGGTCATAGTTTCGAACTTGCACCACTGGTCCATCTGGAATAAACAAACCGCTCAGATCAATTGCCTCTTTTAAGGATCCACCCCCGTTGAATCTCAAATCGATCATTAAACCATCCATACCTTGAGCCTGGAGCTCGGTAATCAAATTCTTAACATCTCGTGTAGTGCTTCGATAGTCTTCCTTGCCTGCACTTAACTCTTCAAAATTCAGATAGAAACTAGGAATAGTAATCACACCAAGATTGTAGGTTGTGTTACCTTCCGTTATTGGAATCATTTCTCCTTTAGCAGCTTGTTGTTCCAGGTTAATTTTATCTCTAACCAATCGCAATGTATCAGGAAGAGCATTTATACCCTCACTGGCCTTTAAGATTTGCAGCCTTACTACAGATCCCTTTGGTCCTCGAATTTTTGAAACCACATCATCCAATCTCCAGCCAATTACATCCAAAAACTCACCATCATCGCCTTGCGCCACTCCAATGATTCGATCATCTTTCTGCAAGAGTTTACTCTTGTAGGCAGGTCCTCCGGGTATTATTTCTGCTACTTGTGTGTAATCAAGATTTTGCATGAGACGAGCTCCTATTCCTTCCAATGAGAGGCTCATGTCTATTTGAAAATTTTCAGCATCTGGCGGAGAAAAGTAATCCGTATGAGGATCGTAGGCATTCGTATATGCATTCATGTAGCTTTGAAATACATCCTCACTATTGTATTGATAGATTGCTTTTTGTATACGCTGATACCTCTTTTTCAAACTTGAGGATATGTCATCCCATTCTCTACCCGCGAGTTTGTAGCTAAGTGCCGAATTCTTAATAATCTTCCTCCAAACTTCATTTTGTTCTTCTTGCGTGGTAGGCCAATTCGCATCTTCTCTATCAAAAACATAAGTTTCCTCTTTAGTAAAATCAAATTCGGTATCAAGAAGTGTGAATACATAATCGATCTGATTGAGTGCTCGCTTGCGATAAACATCAAAAACATCGTAGGCAAACTGTAATTCGCCGGCTGGGATTTGATCATCTAATTCGTACCTGTATTTTTCGAATTTTTCAATATCCGATGCATAGAAATAGGCCTTATTTGGATCAAGTGACTCAAAATAATTATTGAAAATCACAGATGAAATAGAATCGGAAAGTGAAAGCTTTCGGTAATGAATGCGTTTCAACAAATTGGTAATAACATAGGCTTCACTCGGATGCTCCTCTTTCGGCTTTAGCACTTTGAGCGTATCGCCCTCAATGAAGGACTGAAGATCACTACTATATCCTGTAGAAATTCCAAATGAGGTAAGAATGACAAACCCGGCTATCAACAACAACTTATTCATATAAATAATTTTAGACGTACTCTTTCAACGCAATGTTGAAAAAATTGATTTTAAAAATAGCTGATTTTTTGTGAGCGGTATTTCGAAAAAGATTAAACCTGTATTTTTATAGGTAAATGAGGGACCTTATCAAATATGGCACGTCATTAGTAATTGTAATTGTGGCAACTCCTCTTGCTTCGTTCATTGGATTGGTTGGGACTACTCTACTCTATGGCTTTGTAGCGCTCTTCCTTTTTAATCTTGATAATCCTCACCCTTCCTTTAAGAAGCATGTGAGCGCAGCTTTAGTTCTTTGGATAGTGTTTTTTCAATTAAGGAAAGAGTATTACACTACCGTTGATTATTGGGTTCCAGCCATAGCTGCAGCAATTTTAGCTTTTATTTATTTTCAGAGATTTAAAGCTCGCGAAGACAAGCACTGGGTTGATTATCTAAAACTCATCGGAATTACAACTTTAGTGCCGGCAACATATTTGGATTCATTGCTAGCTTCAATCACGACTCCATTTATTTGTTTCTTTTTATGCTTAACTTTTTTACTTGACCGACTTATAATTAGAAGACATATGAATAAAACTACACAGATTATCACATTCAGCATTATGGCATTGATTTGTCTTTCTTTTATGATTTATGCCTTTATCAAGGCAGATGAGGCTCAAAAGCAAAAATTGTCCACAGAAATAGCGCGAAAAGAAGCTGTTGAAGAAAAAAAACGTGCTGACGCGCTTGAAAAATTAATTCATGCGAGGGCAGTTGAAGCTATAAAAGCTCAGTCATTGGCAGAGGAATACAAGGAACTACTTAAATCTTGTCAATCAAAATAAATCACCTTATGAAAAAAAATATTTTAATTGTTATACTAATCCTTATAACTATTTTTTCGATGCTGTATGCCTATATAAAAGCCGATGAAGCTACTAAGGAAAGAATGATATCAGAATTGGCTCGTAATGAAGCCCTTGAGGAAAAAAAGCGAGGAGATGCGATAGCTAACCTTGCTGCAGCCAGAGCAGCTGAGGCAATCCAAGCTAAGGAAGAAGCAGAGAAATTAAGGAATCAATTGGCGGATTGCCAGTCTAAATAGTAAGGCAATGAAGAAGAATATTTTAATTATTATTTTGGTAATCATTACTACCCTGTCCTTCATTTATGCAAAGATCAAAGCCGATGAAGCTACACGAGAAAGGATGGCTTCAGAATTAGCCCGCAATGAAGCTTTAGCAGAAAAAAACCGGGCAGATATCCTAGCAAAAAACGCTCAAGAGAAGGCAGCAGAGGCATTGTCTCAAGCGGATTTAGCCGCGAAGCTTTCAGAAGAATTGCAAGAGTGCCAATCTAAATAACTCACCCTTTCAGGTGATATTTCAATTTCTTTTTTAAGACCAAATATTTATCTCTTTATTTGGATCAAAACATACTTTGATATGAAAAAAAGAGTTACTGGAATTGGAGGTATTTTCTTTAAAACAGAAGATCCTGAAAAAATGAAAGATTGGTATCGCGATCACCTGGGAATTGAATCTGATCAGTATGGTGGTTTATTTAAATGGCGCGATCATGACGATAAAGAGCAAGTTTGCACCACAGCATGGAGTCCTTTTAGTAAAGACACCACCTATTTCGGTCCCAGCGAAAAGGAGTATATGTTTAATTATAGGGTTGAAAACCTTGTAGAGCTCCTGGATCAATTAAGGAAAGAAGGCGTAGAAGTGGTTGGCGAAATTGAAGAGTTTGAATACGGAAAATTCGGATGGATCATGGATCCGGAAGGTCGAAAGATTGAGCTTTGGGAGCCTATAGATGCTCCATTTCTCTAGTTCATATATTCATTAAGATTTTATTTTTCACCAGTCTTTTATCCAGGTACTGAACCAGGGTTATCAGTATACCAATCACCACAGCCAATGGGATAATGCCGGATACTCCATCATTAAGTCCATTCAAGCTCTCGAATGTGCCCGGCAAAAAATAAGCGATCGTTCCATAGCCAAATCCAAATATAACTAGGGTACCTAACGCCATCCATAGGTAAAGCTTTCGCTGGCTTGCCTTTTCCTGTCGGTTTATGGCACTAACGACACGATCCTTAAAGTCTTTCCTCAATTGAAAATCTGGTTCGATCTTCAATACTTCGTCAATTAATTCTTCAATTTTTTTCATATCAATGCTACCTCCTTTCGAGCATATTCTTCTACAATTTTTTTCAATTTCAATCGAGCCCTGTGAATATAATTCTTTACAGTTCCTTCCGGCATCCCTGTTATTTCTACTATTTCCGGATAGCTAAAACCATCAAGATAAAATAAAGTCAAAACTGATTTATAGTTTGTCGGAAGCTGATCAACAAGTTTATGAATGAACTTCTTCATATCCTCTTCCTCCGTTACTTCAAAATGTTCCCCAACTTTAAATTCAACTTCATCTAAATCCACCTGATTTAGTTTCTTCTTCTTAGCAAAATTAACTGCCATTCTATAGGCTATTGTGGCAATCCATGTCGAAAGTTTCGAGTCGAAATTAAATCCATCCAATTTGTTGATCACTTTAACAAATACATCCTGGCACAATTCTTCCCTATCCATGTTATCCGATACTACACGAGTAACCATATGAATCACCAATCTTTCATACTTTGAAATCAGTAATCTAATTGCTGAATCGCTCCCGCTCAATACTTGCCTAACTAATTGTTTCTCGTCCATGGATATCTATTAGTCATATGCATTATCTAAAATGTTGCACAAAAAAATATTTTTTATCTAACTGCAACATTGGAGATATCCGTCAATGTCTAAATGAGAAATGTTAAACTAAAAATTAAATAATTATGGACGAATTAATACCGATAGTAGCTATTATATCAGTTTTTGGCTCTGTTATTCTATTTGTGAATACGCTTACCAATTACTCACTAAAGAAAAAGCTAATTGATAAAGACATGGTAAACAATGAAACAACAAACCTATTTAGCAGAAAGGACAGCAGACAAAATGCGTTGAAATGGGGATTAATAGTTCTCTTTGGAGGCCTTGGACTAATTATCATCGATTCGCTTGGGCTTGACAGTGATGAAGCAATGCCTTATGGAATTGAAGCTGTTAGCATTGCCATTGGATTTTTGATCTACTACGCGATGATGAAAAAAGAAATAGAGGACTAACTAGAATATTGGCGCAACTCAAAGGATAAAAAACTCAAAATAATACGGTTGCGCCGTATTTTATTTCGTCTAAGAAAATAGACCATTCGTCTATAAACTGGTTTTTTCCAAAACCTTTTTAAACCATTAGTGCGCAGCACGGGTCTAAAGAGTCCTATGAAGTGGAAGATCCTAATTAAACTGCTTTTTATTATCACCATGTTTGCTGTTGCAGCCTATAAATGGGATAAAGAATCACAGCTCATCGATTCTGATCCAAAGGTTGATCCATCTACAATACAACAAGCTTACAACGAAGCTTAAGTTCGTTTTCATTCCATGTACTAGAAGTTATATTTGCGGAACGAAATTCTGTTAATAACTCTCAAACATTTATACAATGAAATTTAGACCTGGTGTACTGACCGGACAGGAAGTCACAGACCTTCTCAATTTTGCCAATGAAAACGATTTTGCATTACCTGCTGTGAATGTAACAAGTTCAAGCACCGTAAATGCAGTATTGGAAACGGCGAGAGACATCAACTCTCCAGTAATGATACAATTTTCCAATGGGGGAGCTGCTTTTATGGCCGGTAAAGGTCTTTCTAATGATGGACAAACTGCAGCAATTGCAGGTGGAATTGCAGGTGCACATCACGTTCATCAACTAGCTGAAGCATACGGAGTGTCTGTTATATTACACACAGATCATGCTGCCCGCAAACTTCTACCTTGGATTGATGGTCTTTTAGATGCGGGAGAAAAACACTTTGAACAAACAGGCAAACCACTATACTCGTCCCACATGTTGGATCTTTCAGAAGAGCCAATAGAAGAAAACATTGGCACATGTGTCGAGTATTTTAAGCGAATGGCGAAGATGGGTATGACCCTTGAAATCGAGCTTGGAGTTACAGGAGGCGAAGAAGATGGAGTTGACAATTCGGATGTAGACAACTCTATGCTTTACACCCAACCAGAAGAAGTTGCATATGCTTACGAAAAGCTAAAAGAAGTAAGTGATAACTTCACTATTGCTGCTGCCTTCGGTAATGTCCATGGAGTTTACAAACCAGGTAACGTTAAGCTTACTCCTATCATTCTTAAAAACTCTCAGAATCACATTCAGGAAAAGCACAATACTTCCAGCAATCCAGTAAACTTTGTCTTTCATGGCGGATCAGGCTCATCAAGAGAAGAAATAAGAGAAGCAATTTCCTATGGAGCTATCAAAATGAACATAGACACGGATCTTCAGTGGGCTTACTGGGATGGCGTAAGAGGTTACTATCAGGATAAAGAAGGGTATCTGCAAGCTCAAATTGGAAATCCTGAAGGAGATGATAAACCAAATAAGAAATTTTATGATCCTCGTGTATGGGTACGAGAAGCTGAAAAATCTTTTGTGGAAAGGTTGAAATTGGCTTTCGAGGATTTGAATTGTGTAGGGAAGAACGCTTAATTAAATGAAGAATATAGCAGTAATAGGTAGCGGAACCATGGGAAATGGTATCGCTCACGTTTTCGCTCAAAGTGGATTTAGCGTTTCGCTTATTGATATCAACCAAGGCGCTTTGGAAAAAGCAATTGCGACCATATCGAAGAATTTGGATCGCATGGTTCAAAAGGAAAAAATTAGTGAATCTGACAAGGAAGCCGCACTTAAGAATATCAAAACATTCACCTCGACAGAAGAAGGTGTTAAAAATGCTGATCTAGTTGTAGAAGCAGCAACCGAGAACTTTGATATTAAAAAGAAGATTTTTGAAACGATGGATGCTCATGCACCAGATGGAGCCATACTATCTACAAATACATCTTCAATTTCCATCACTAAAATTGCGGCAGCAACAAAGCGACCTGACAAAGTAATCGGGATGCACTTCATGAATCCCGTGCCTGTGATGAAACTCATCGAAGTGATTAGAGGATATGCTACCTCGGATGAGACGACAACAACTATCATGGAAATGAGCAAGAAGCTGGGGAAAGTACCTGTAGAGGTAAATGATTATCCTGGTTTTGTAGCCAATAGAATCCTGATGCCGATGATCAATGAGGCGATCATCACTTTGCACGAAGGTGTAGCTGGAGTAGAAGAAATTGATACAGTGATGAAACTGGGAATGGCTCATCCAATGGGACCATTGCACCTTGCGGATTTTATCGGTCTTGATGTTTGTCTTTCGATCATGAATGTACTCTACGAAGGATTTGGCAACCCTAAATATGCCCCATGTCCTTTATTGGTAAACATGGTAACTGCAGGATATCTTGGAGCCAAGACCGGAGAAGGGTTTTATAAGTACACGCCCGGTTCAAAAGACCTGGTGGTTAGTGAGATGTTTAAATAAAAGAATCAAAGCCCCTTGAGAACCAAGGGGCTTTTTTACTACTCGGACGGTATAATCGACCATACTATTCCAAGAGCATCTTTTTTGTTTCCACAATCTGATTATCCACAACTAAGCTGTAATGAAATAGTCCGGTACCTATTTCGGCTTTGCTAAGATTCAATTCATTTCTTCCAGAACGCAGACCTTCAATCTCAGCCACTTTTTTCCCTTGTAAGTCGAATACTATCAATCGCGCATTGCCGATGAATTCAGATGGAATTTGATATACAATTGTTGTCTGACCATCGGCAGGATTTGGGTAGTTCTGCTCCATACCAAATCCCTGCAAATCATTCATGACACCATCGCTATCTATTGATTCTATTTCTTTGGTATTGGAATGAGCTGCTAATTTCATCTTCTCAATCTCACCTGACAGTTCCTTTATTGCCTCAACCAGTAGCGGTACTACTTTAGAATAATCAACAGCAAGAGATCCATCTTTGAGCTCTGCAACTGCTTCTGGCAGTACCTCTTTCAGTTCTTGAGCCATAAAACCTACCTGCTTTCCTTTCGGAAGATTGATTTTCTGATCTGACTTGTAGGTGTAGGTAACGCCCTCAATTTTTCTAACTTTTTCAAGTGCACCAGCAATGACTTGTCTGTTTTTTTTGAGACGAGCATCTGAGGACTGCCAAAAACCTGTTGCATATGCATCGCCATCTACATATAAAGTGTACTTATCCTGATATGCTGTAGGCGGAATGGTACCAATGGCGACATGATTTTTGCTGAAATCTCCGTAGATCAGATTGGAAAATCTATCATTTGAGATATGAAGCTTATTTGATTCTTCCTCGAAATATCCAGCCTCGTATCCTAGAAATACGTTTCTAAATGCCCTTTGGCCTTTGTGTCCAGCATTATACCCTAGGTATACATTATCTTCTCCTACCACATTGTTGTAGCCTGAATACACGCCAAGGTAGGTGTTGCGACTGCCATCTCTGTTTTTGTTTCCAGAATATTTTCCAAGAAATGTATTTTGCTCGCCACGCTCATTAAAGGTTCCTGATAGCCCACCTACAAAAGTGTTATCGTGTGCCGTTCTATTGGAATTTCCAGCCCATGTTCCTATAAATACATTGTCAACTCCGCTTTCATTCAAATTACCTGCTAGGTGACCAATGAAGGTGTTTTGAGAGCCAATGGTGGTTTTATGACCGGCCTGATGTCCGACAAAAGTATTCCCATCAGCAGTGGTCAAATTACCAGTTTTAAACCCTACAAAAGTGTTTGCATTTCCGACTGCATTGGCCTCCCCAGACGCATAGCCGATATAAGTATTGGCTCCTGTCTCATTGCTGTATCCTGCGCGATATCCAACGAACGTATTGTTCTCTCCTTCCCTATTTTTATATCCGCTCTCTTTGCCAATAAAAGTATTTGACGAACCGAATGTATTATTGATGCCTGTGGCCTGTCCAACAAATACATTATTTGCCCCTGCTGTATTATTGCGCCCAGCCGTATGACCAATAAAAGTATTTGCGTCAGATGAATTGTTTTCACCAGCATAACCTCCAAAAAATGCATTGTAGCTTCCCGTAGCTTGATATCCGGCATATGCACCAGCATACGTATTGCCACCGCCGATACCGTTATTAGCTCCAGTTCCAGTTCCTAAAAATGTGTTATGGGTTCCTGAAGTGCTGGATTGACCTGCTCCATTCCCAATGAAGGTATTCCATTTTCCGGTCGTGTGATATCGTCCAGATGAAATACCAAAAAAGGCATTCCCAGCTCCAGTTGTATTTGATTGACCAGAGAAACTACCGACGAATGTATTGGAACTACCGAAGGTATTGAGTCCAGCGTTGAAACCAATTAGTGTATTGTTGGTGCTGACAATAGATAGATTATTTCCGGCGGAAATACCTACCGAAGTATTCTGCATACCACTATCTCCATTTCCAGCGTTGGCCATCGGGTAGCTAGTATTTGTTTGCGCAAAAAGCGCCAACGATATGCAGGCGGAGGCCAGGGTGAGTATTATTTTTTTCATGTGACTTAAGGTTTTATTTTCACATGAAGCTAGGTTCTATTCAAATGCGCTCTGAACAATAGCAAGTGAACTCTTAGATATAATAAGTGAATGGTAGATATTTATAAGTGAAAGTTCTACACATTAAGGAAATCCAGCAGCTTTTGCTTATATACCTTTCCAATTGGGATTTCATTGCCTCCAATATGGATCGTATCGGATGATATCTTATGAATATGAGCAGCTGACACTAAAAATGATCGGTGCACTCTTATAAAATAATCCGGAAGCTTTTCATCAAATTCTTTTAAAAGCAAGTTCACTAGATAATGCTCATCCGTGAGATGAACCTTACAGTAATTATCATAGGCTTGGATCCACTGAATGTCAACAAATTTTAGCTGGATCAACCCAGATCCATCCTTTACAAAAATGGAATCAGTAGGTCTATCCGGATTTTTTTTAGGAAGAATGATTGTGTTTGCATGATTGTGAATGGCCAGCTGAATGGCATTTCTCAAATCTGCATCTTTAAATGGTTTGGAAACGTATCCAAAGGGATTGATCGATACCGCTTTACTAAATGTTTGTGAATCCGTATATGCGGAAAGGAATACAACTGGTATTTGCCATTTAATCATTACTTCTTCAGCCAAATCAATTCCTTCATCTCCACCTTTTAAGTTAATATCCATCAAAACCAAGTCCGGTTTTTCAGTTTGCAAATGAGCTATCGCATCTGAAGGGGTACCCACGGTAGCTTGGATCAAAAAGTCCATTGCTATTAGGCGCATCTCGATATCCATGGCGATGGCTGCCTCATCCTCAACTATTAAAATAGTGCGTTTTTCCATTTATGGTGTGAATGAAATTTGATAAGCTGTTCCCTTCATGCTCAACCTTTCGATAGATCCATTGATTTGTTGAACCAAAGATTTGACGAGTCTTAGTCCAATGGAGTGACTATTGCTTTGTTCATCAAACCCACATCCATTATCAGCTATTCTAAGGTGATACATACCCTCAGTCTTCTCTCCCTTTATTTCTATGGTCGGATACTCAGATTTTTCAAAAGCGTATTTAATGCTATTAGTTACTAACTCATTCACAATCAGTCCGCAGGGTATAAGCTGGTCAAGATCTAAATCTACTTCTTCTACATTTGTTTGGAAACGTAGGTTTTCTACAGAGTAAGAAGTAGAAAAATGCTCGATTAAATCGACTATGTAAGACTTAAAATTGATCTCTTTCAAATTGCTGGATTGATACAACTTGTCATGGATTGCGGAGATAGCATGAATTCTATCCTGACTTACCTTCAAGAGTTCCTCTGGCTTTCTATTCCCTTTGGTTTGTTCTTGTAGACTCAATAGACTCTCAATGATTTGCAGGTTATTTTTTACCCGGTGATGAATCTCTTTCAACAAAACCTCTTTCTCCTCGGCACTTCGCTTTTTCAGCTTATATCTATTAAATAAAATAAGCATCATGATGAGAAAGATGACCGAGCCTCCTATTAGTACTATTAAAAATATTCTTTGCTTATCTAGACGTGCATCCTTTAGTTCATTCGACGCATTCAGAAGAGCAATATCATCCTCTCTCTGTTTGGTTTCGTAAGCAACTTTCAGCTCTTCTATCTGACTAAGTTTCTCTTCTTTGAAGATACTGTCTTTGAGAAGTTGAAATTCCTTGAGCGTCAATAACGCTTTTTCAAAATCTCCTTGATTTTGGTAGATCTTACTAAGTATCTCAATAGTATACTTCTTCTCATTGGCTAAGAGAAGTTCATCTGCGATCGCAATGGATATGAGCGCATTTTTTTCTGCTTCATTTAGTCTACCTAAAATCAAATTGGTCTCTGCAAGATTTGTATGAATGACACAGAGTGCGGCTTTGTGTCCAAGCTTTTCAAAAACCACCTGAGCTTCCTCAAATGCTTTCAATCCTTCAGAAAATTTGTCCAGCGATATATATGCCGTGCCAATATTCATATCAATATTGGCCACTCCCTCTTCAAAGCCCAACCTTCGCATGACTTCTTTGGCTTTCTGATAGTTTGCTATCTCAGACTCTACATCGCCTGAAATTCCCTTTACAAGTCCGATATTTTGAAGTGCGTTGGCGGCCTCTAGCTCATTATTTTCCTGTAGAGCTACCTCATAGCAGCGATCAAAATACTCAGCTGCTTTTATCAAATCATCCAGATAATAAAAATTTATGGCCTGCGCATTAAGTGCCTTCATCAAGGCTCCTTTGTCTTCCAGCTTCTCTCCTTCTTCAATAGCTTGATAACCAATCACCACTGCAGTATCAAATTTTCCAAGGAAATTGAAAGCTGTTGCAATTCTATGAAGTGCGGAAGCTTTTTGGTCTTCCATGGATTTTTCCTGAGCTATATCAAAAGCTAATTGTGCTGTCTTTAACGAACTATCAGGATCTACCTGACGCAATTCATCCGCTAAATTGAATAATAGCTCTACATGTGTCTCAGACTTTTGCTGCACATTATTAAGCAGCATATTCAATGAGTCAATACTTGTCTGGCTGGAGGCAAGCTGGACAGCCGAAAAAATGAATATGTAGAAGATTAGTCTCTTCATACGTTTGGTGAGTAAGAATTCTTAAATGTAGAAACATTTAGTGTGACCATAAACTATCTGCTTATTTCAATACCGATTATATAAACTGATTAGGAATATTTTAATTGAATGGGGAACTTGCGGCCTTTAAAACGAATTCAAGAAAATGAATTATTTCAAATCAATCGCTATGCTAGTCGGAATCATATTGCTGACAGCATGCACCAACCAAACAACTGAAAAAAAATCAATGAGACCAGATGCACCCGTTGCAGCTAAGGCTGATACTGTTCTTAAAGAACACGGTCAAACACGAGTAGATCCATACTTCTGGATGCGTTTGACAGATGAACAAAAACGTGCAGAGAACCCTGACGAGCATACAAAAGAAGTTTTAGCGTACCTGAATTCTGAGAACGATTACACAAAGGCAGTGATGTCTCATACTGAATCATTGCAGGAAAAACTTTACGACGAAATAGTTGGGAGGATTAAACAGACAGATGAATCTGTTCCATACTTATCCAATGGATACTGGTACTATACCCGATACGAAGAAGGCGGTGAATATCCTATTTACTGTCGGAAAAATGGAACACTTGATGCTGAAGAAGAGATTTTGATAAATGTAAATGAGCTCGCAGAAGGTTATGACTACTATGCAGCCGGTGGAATTAATGTAAGTCCGGACAATAAAATACTTGCCTTTGCGGAAGACACTTTAAGCCGTAGAATCTATACCATCAGATTTAAAAACCTGGAGACTGGCGAAATGATTGATGATCAAATCGCTAATACTACCGGAGGTGGAGCTTGGGCAAACGACAATAAAACATTCTTCTACACGGCCAAAAACAAGGTCTCTTTGCTTTCAGAAAAAATCTATAGACACGAACTGGGCACTCAGCCAGAAACCGATGTAATGGTGTATCACGAAAAAGATCCTTCATTTTACATTGGAGTCTATAAGTCAAAATCAGATGATTTTATAATTATTTACAATAGCAGCACCCTCGTAAGTGATTATCACATTTTAGATGCAAATACTCCTCGTGGTGATTTCAAGCAATTCATCCCAAGAGACGAAAAAGCTCACGAGTACAGCATTGCTCACTTTGAAGACAAATTTTACATTGTTACTAATTGGGATGCGACCAATTTCCGCTTGATGGAAACACCTATAGAGGCTACCGGAAAAGAAAATTGGAAAGAAGTGATTGCCCATAGAGAAGATGTTCTGTTGGAAGGTATTGAGCTTTTCAATGACTTCATGGTTGTAGATGAGAGAAACAACGGCCTTACCAATTTAAGGATCATCAATCAAACATCCGGTGAAGAACATTACCTGGATTTTGGAGAGCCTGCTTATAATGCTTACACTTCAGTCAATGCGGAGTTTAATACTAAGGTTCTTCGTTTTGGATATACATCCATGACCACACCAAACTCAACTTTTGACTACAATATGGATACCCGTGAGAAAACCCTCATGAAACAACAAGAAGTGGTTGGTGGTCATAATCCTGAAGATTACGTGACGGAAAGATTGTGGGCTACCGTTCGAGATGGAGAGAAAGTGCCGATCTCTATTGTCTATAAAAAAGGGTTTAAGAAAGATGGATCAGGTCCTCTTCTCCAATATGGATATGGATCTTATGGTGCCACAATTGATGCCAGCTTTAGTTCAGTAAGGCTCAGCCTCTTAGATCGAGGTTTTGCATTTGCCATCGCACACATTCGTGGAGGTCAAATGATGGGAAGACAGTGGTATGAAGATGGAAAGATGTTTAAGAAAATGAACACATTCAATGATTTCATCGATTGCTCTAAGTTTCTGATTGAAGAAAAGTATACTTCTCCTGAACATCTATATGCCCAAGGAGGCAGTGCCGGAGGATTACTTATGGGCGCAGTGGTAAACCTGGCGCCAGAGTTATACAATGGTGTACTGGCAGCAGTGCCATTTGTAGATGTAGTGTCCACCATGTGGGATGAGACGATTCCTCTTACCACCAATGAGTTTGACGAATGGGGCAATCCAAAAAACCTCGAATCCTATGAATACATGATGTCCTACTCTCCTTACGACCAAGTGACCAATCAGGATTATCCAAACATGCTTGTCACAACCGGATTGTTTGATTCGCAGGTACAATATTGGGAACCCGCCAAATGGGTTGCAAAACTACGCGATATGAAAACGGATGATAAAACGCTGCTTCTTGACACAGATATGGAAGCTGGACACGGCGGTGCATCCGGACGGTTTAAAAGGTATAAAACGACAGCATTGCAATATGCATTCCTCCTGGATCTTGAAGGTCTGGAAGAATAATAATTTGTAGTATAAGCTAGAAGCCTCGGAGAAATTCGAGGCTTTTTTTATCTTAAGTAAATGCTTATTCACGCGCTAAAGCTATATACACATAAACTGGATGAACTTAAGAATTTCTATTCTCAGGTCTTAGGTGTAAAGTTGTATGATCTGACGAAAGATAAGTTTACAATGGAGGTGGGTCAAACCATCCTGACTTTCATTGAATCATCACGAGAAACATACTATCATTTTGCCATAAACATACCCTCCTTTCAGATTCAAGCAGCGTATGAATGGTTAAAGGGTAAGACTACTATACTACCATTTAAAGGAAGAGAAATTGTTGATTTTAAAGACTGGAATGCAGAGGCAATCTATTTTTATGACCCAGCAGGTAATATTGTTGAACTCATAGCAAGAAAGAATCTTCAAATTGAATCGATAACACCATTCTCTCCATCTGCATTTTTAAATGTCAGTGAAATGGGCTTACCTGTAAAAAGCGTTAAGGAAGCTTCAGGTTTACTGAACAAAGAATGTGGGTTAGAGAAATATAGTGGTGACTTTAATAGATTCTGCGCGCTAGGTGAGGAAACAGGCTTGTTCATAATTATTGATTATCAGCAAAAAGACTGGATACCAAACGGAGATAAAGCGCTGCCTTTTCCATTCGAAATTTTATTTAAACACAACCAAAAAGACTATAATCTCGTGTATAAAGGCGAAAAGCTTAAATTATCGTAAGATCGGCATATTTATTGCTGCCTACAATACATCTATCACCACTCATAATACGATTAGGTTAAGCTATTAAGAGATGATAGATTGAGCCCTGAAGCAATTCAGGGCTTTTTTCATTTCTAAGGTTTCTGATATTTCTCTGCTCTAATTATATTACCTCCCAAACCTAACCCTACCCTTATGAAAATTGACATTAAGTATCAGGATCGATACTCTCGAGGAGAGCTATTGCTCAGATCGCTTTTCGGCGCTATTTATATCGCCTTACCACACCTTTTTCTTCTCATTTTTGTATCCCTTTGGGGAGCTGTATTATCATTCATCTCTTGGTGGATAGTGTTGTTTACAGGCAAATACCCACAAAGTTTTTTCGAATTTCAGGAAGGATTGTATAGATGGAATTTTCGATTAAATGCCCGTTTAAACAATCTGTGCGACGGATATCCAGCTTTTGGAATCAAAGCAGAGGATGAGTTTGTGACTTTAGAAATTCCATATCCGGAAAGACTAAGTAGAGGTGTTCTTCTACTCAGACTACTGTTTGGAGCCATTTACGTGATTTTACCACATGGATTTTTGCTGATGTTCAGAACCATCGCTTCACTGGTACTACAGTTTCTTGCCTGGTGGGCTGTATTGTTTACAGCAAACTATCCTCAAAGTTGGCATGAATTCAACGTAGGTACCTTACGTTGGGCTATGCGAGTAAATATTTACATGTCTTTTATGACAGATGACTATCCTCCATTTTCAGGTAAACCATGACAGAAGAGTATCACCCAATTCCACAACCGGACGAACTAAGCGATCGAGAAAAAGATGATGCAATGGGATCATATCTTATGATGTTTGCATCTGTTGCAGTTGGACTTCCACTGCCGATTATCAATCTGATTGCTGCAATCGTCTACTATTATACAAACAGATCAAAAGGTCTGTTTGTACATTTTCATTCACTTCAATCACTGATCAGTCAATTGCCAACCACAATTATTAATGCGGTTGGTGTTTTCTGGGCTGTAAGGATTTACTTCTTTGATTGGGAACTAACCGACAATTTTAAGGGCTATTTGATCATGGCGCTAATCTTTAATCTGGCCTATTTCGTATTTAGCATCATTGGTGCTGTCAAAGCTCGGAAAGGACGCATGTACTACTTTCTGTTTTTTGGCAGATTGTCTTATGAAGCTGTTTTTAAAAAGACCAGTATGAGTGAAAGTAAAATTCAAAACCTTCCACCTAAATGAAGATTTGGCGTGAGTTACTGATTCTAATTCTGATTTTTGGATTAATCTGGCTTGCTTTTACCTGGCGTCCTCTCAGTCTGCCGGGTACAGATCTCAAATTGAGTAAAGAACGTGAGAAAGATCTTGCAGATCTGATCATGGACGATCTTGAGGATGAATATGAATTCTATGATGATTCGGTAGTAGCCAAGGTATTGGGGCCCATAACCACCAGGCTATTAGATTCATTAAATCCACAAAAATATGAGTACAAGTTTCATTTGCTTGATGATACTCATGAGATCAATGCATTCGCAACTTTGGATGGAAACATCTATGTGTTTTCGGGTTTGCTCAAATTCGTAGATAACCCGGAGCAACTAGCAGGAATTTTAGCTCACGAGATTGGACATCATGAAAATGGTGACCTGGTAGATCGGCTTATGAAAGAACTTGGATTAAGCGTATTGGCTGCAGTACTTACCGGAGGCGATGCTGTGATGATATCTGAGATATCCAAACTCCTGCTCTCATCAGGTTTTGATCGCAAGCAAGAGCGAGAAGCAGATGAATTTGCTTACAAGTTGATGGTAAAAGCTAAGATCAATCCAGCCAGGCTGGCTCACTTTTTTACGAAGTTGAAGACAGAGGAAAAATCATACCCAGATGATCTTGAGATAATTATGACCCACCCCAACTCAAAGAACAGAATAGAGGGCGCCCTCTCCTATCCTCTTCCGGAAAATTGGAATGAGGAAGAGTTTGATCTTGAATGGGATAAGTTAGTTGAGAATTTATAACTACTCATCCCGAAGTGATTCTACCGGATTGGATAGCGCTGCTTTGATTGATTGAAAGCTTACAGTCAAAAGTGCGATAAGTAGAGCTCCAATACCTGCTGAAGCAAATACGGTCCAACTCACATTCACAGAATAAGCAAAATCCTGAAGCCAGTTATCCCCCCAAAAATATGCTGCAGGTATTGCGATAAATGTGGCTATTGCAATAAGCTTCAAAATATCCTTGGACAAAAGAAAAATGATTGAAACAACACTTCCCCCCAAAACCTTTCTAACACCAATTTCTTTTCTTTTCTGATTGATTATAAAGGCAGACAATCCTAACAAACCTATACATGCGACGAGTATTGCCAAAAAGGTAAATGCCGTGAAAAGCTTTCCAGACGTCTGCTCCGATTGGTAAAACTGTTCGAGGCTTTGATCAAGAAAATAATATCTGAATGATGCATTAGGCACAAACTGATTCCAAACCTCTTCCATTCCCGCTAAAGCAGATTGAATATCACCGGAAGAAACTTTAACAGCATATTTATTAACGAAACCTTGCTGCGATCCCATATTCGTTATGACCATTGGTTCCACAGTGGAATGCAATGATTCAAAATGAAAATCTGCAACAACACCAACAACCGCGTATGCCACTTGCGAAGAGTCGTCAATATGTACTATTTTTTTACCTATAGGATCCGTAAGCGATAGTTTTTGAGCAGTTGCCTCATTTATAATTATGGATAAGGAATCATTATAGCTCTCTGAAAAAGTTCGTCCTTCAATAATGTTCATTCCAATGCACGATACAAAGTCATCATCAACAGCGATCATTCTGGTGACAAGGCTCTCCTTTTCAGCATAACCAGGAACCCTCACAATAAATCCCTGAAGCACATCACCCGGCATAGATGAAGTATAACCAGCTTCTGTCACCTGAGGTATACTTTTCAATTCATTCTTAAAGGTCTCAAATCTTGCCCAATTCACGGTGTTTGGGTCATTGTTGATGTTGAATCCATTTTCAATTACGATAACCTGATCCTTTTCAAAACCCAAAGGTTTATTTAATAAATAATCCATTTGATTGTAGATCAGCAATGTTGCAGAAATCAGCGCTATGGAAATAGTAAACTGAAAAACAACCAACCCATTTCTGAGTCCTACACCCTTCTTAGAAGATTTTAAATGGCCTCTTAATATGCCAACAGGAGAATATGCAGATATGAAAAATGCTGGATATATACCCGCAAGAACACCAATAATTAATACAGCAACTAGTAGAAACACGCTATTGATTGGACTTAGCAACTGAACAAGTGACAGCTCCTTTCCTGACAATTGAGAAAAGTTGCCCTCAAGCATGAAGGTTAAGGCTAATGCAATAATCGCACTTAGGAGGGATATGAAAATTGACTCTGCAAGGAATTGAGCCACCAACTGATTTTTGTGCGAACCCATTACTTTTCGAATGCCTACTTCTTTCGCACGTTCTACGGATCTGGCAGTAGCCAAATTCATAAAATTGATACATGCGATAATGAGAATAAAAGCTGCAGCCAAAGAGAATATATATATGTAGGTGATATTTCCATTGGCTTTAATTTCACCGGTCATATGACTCGTCAGATAGATATCTTTTATTGGCTGGAGAAAGTAATTGTAGCCGTTGCCTGCAGCAATGTACTCGTCGTATGATATCCCATTTCGTTGTTGTATATCTCCTTCCGCATATTGCTTTATAAATGCAGGTAGCTTCTCTTCAAAAATTGCCGGGTTAGTGCCTGACTCAAGTTGCAGGTAGGTAATAGAGGAAAACCCAGTCCAATTATTCTGTCTGAAAAATCCAATGGAATGAAGTGGTGTCAATGCGCCAAATTCAAAATGTGAATTCTTGGGATAATCCTTGGCTATGGCCGTAACCTCTACACTGTTGCCTCCGGGAACTCCCAGTAGCTTCCCAAGAGCAGGCTGATCACCAAAGAATCTTTTAGCGGTACTTTCTGATAATACTATAGAATTATCATTCACCAAAGCGGTCTTAGGATCACCCTCGATCAATTCAATTGACATGATGGAAAATATGTTTGAATCAGCTATGACCAGGTGTTCCTCAGTTAAGCTTTTGTCTTCATATTGAAAAGAGCTTGCATTGTTGGGTTTGAAAAATCGCGCTTGGTCAATTACTTCAGGAAAATCAATTTCCAGCTGAGGTCCGATAGAGTGAGGTATCCATGTGAAATCTACTTCACGCTCAGGGTACACCCTGTTGAGCGCCAACCTATAGACATTCTCTTTTTGAAAATTATCATACGAGGTTTCATGATTGACATAGAGTAGTATAGCCAGGCATGTGGCCATACCGACAGCTAGGCCCAAAATATTAATGGCTGAAAACACAGGTTTTTTTCGGAGGCTTCTAAAAGCCGACACAATGAGATTTTTAAGCATGGTAGGAATGTTGGAGTTGTCTAGATATACTCTTAAAAACATTGAAGGGTTTCATACAACCATTCGGCGTTTGTAACATCCTTCTAAAAGCTGTTGTCTAACAGTTTACAACTCAAAACTTAAAAAGATGCTAAAGAACTACCTAACTATTGCTATTCGCAACCTTTGGAAACACAAGCTATTTACAGGCCTAAACATCTTTGGACTTTCATTGAGCATGTCTATATGCCTGGTCTTGATACTACTTGTTTATGATCATTTTCAATATGATAAATTCCACCCTGAGGTAGATAGGACCTATCGAATAACAACATATGCCAAAGGTCATGAAGGAACATTTGATGAAGCCTACGCTACATCTTCACTCCTATTTAAGAAACACTTAATTGATGACTATTCGTTTGTGGAAAAAGCCACTAACCTCAACGGAGATTTTAGAGGCGAAATCAGATCTCCACATAAGATACTTAATATTCAATCTTTGTTTGCCGATGAAGACTTCTTCCGGGTATTTGGATTTCAGATGCTTGAGGGGAATCCACACACTGCTTTGGTCGATCCATTTAGTGTGGTTCTAAGTGAAGAGCTTGCCTCGAAACTTTTTCCCAATCAATCAGCGCTTGGTCAGACCATTGATTTTGAGGACCATGGAAGCTATAAAGTGACCGGTGTATTGAAAGATATGAGTGAGAATACGCATATTGTTTTTGAGGCCTTGGGATCGATTAGTACCATTCCGATTTTGGTAGAGAAAGGTGCGATGGGAGACCGATTCAATTCCTGGTCAAATATGTGGGACAACTACAATTATTTGGTTCTGAACGATAATTCTAGTAGAGCTGAGGTGGATCGAATAATAAATGAGATCGCAGAAGCAAACTTAGATTTACCAGAAGATCATCACGGCTGGACATTTAAACTTCAGTCTATGAATGAAATTGTACCGGGCAGAACCATGTCGAACGAAATAGGCTTTGCACTGCCTTGGTTTGTATTGGCATTTTTTGGGCTGCTGGGATTAATTGTGTTAATAACAGCGTCAATCAATTATACCAATCTCTCCATTGCCAAATCGCTAAGCAGAGCTAAAGAAATTGGTATACGAAAAGTCAATGGTGCCAGTAAGCGTCAAATCGTATTTCAGTTCTTAACTGAATCTATTTTAACCGCGTTAGTTTCTTTAGTCCTATCTATCTTCATTTACAGGTATCTTATTGTGGCATTCAATGAAATATGGATTTTCAATCAAATTGGAGTCACGTTAGAAGATTCGGCTGGAACGTACGGATATTTCATCTTATTCACCGTAATGATTGGATTGTTTACCGGTATAGGTCCAGCATTGTTTCTGTCCAGACTCAAGGCAATTAACACACTGAAAGGAGCCATTTCAAAGCAAGTTCGAAAACGCTCCATCTTATCATTTATCACTGGCAAAAAAACATTGATCAGCATCCAGTTTAGCCTCTCCATTCTGATGTTGGTTACCATCTTGATCTTACATAAGCAAGCCAACTTTCTTACTGACGCCAACTATGGCTTTAATGAAACTGAGGTTTTCTATGTAAATACTCATGATCACGACCCTACTTTGCTTAAGCAACACTATGGAGCAATGGCCGGAGTTGAGAATATTACTTTTACCTCGCATCACCCTGCGATCGGTCGCTCACATGGGGCAGGTGCTAAGTGGAAGGAAGATCAGGAAGAAATAACTCTATATCATTTCTCGGTAGATCCAAATTACATTGACGTAATGGATCTTGAATTGATTGCCGGTAATGATTTTCCTAAAGATGCTGGAGATGAAAATGAAAAATTTCTGATCTTAAATGAGACAGCCATCAAAACGTACGGCTTTGAGTCACCTAGTCAAGCAATAGGTGAAGCGCTTCTCATTGATACACTCGCGCTTACAATTATTGGTGCGGTAAAAGACTATCATTGGGAGCCATTGATGAAATCCATTCGTCCACTTGGTCTTCGAATTCAACCAGAGCGTATTGAATATGCCTACTTAAAAGTGAAAAGCGACCAGTTGGTTATGGAAGGAAAGAAATTTGAAGAAGCATGGACTGCATTTGATCCGGCACGCGAATTTGAAGGTGGGTTTTTAAATAAGCAACTCGATGAATTTTATCAATTTTTCTACGACCTAGGCAACATTCTAACCTATATCGCATTGATTGCCCTATCGATTACAGGTCTTGGCTTTTTGGGGATGGTTAGCTTTGAGTTAAAGTCTAAGATCAAAGAAATAGGGATACGAAAAGTATTGGGTGCATCGTTCCGATCACTTACTTTTTCAATGTCAAAAGGATTCATTATTATGATTCTGATTACATCCATTTTAACAATCCCACTTGGACTATGGATCAACAGTCAATGGGTCAATCTGATGGCCTTTCATGCGCCACTGGATGCTACAATCATTGGCCCTACGGTTTTGATTGTTCTGGGAATCGCAGCAGCCACAATCCTATCTCAGGTTTGGGTTAATGCCAATAAAAATCCAACTGAAACTTTAAGAGCGGAATAGTTGCCTATTTGAAAATACATTCGGCATTTGCCTTGGAAATTTCCACAACCGCTTCAGGAACTTCTTGATCGCTGAATGTATTTTTCATGTCTTTTATTCGGATAAACACGATGCCTGACTCAGTGATATCTTTCATGTCCTCCTCGGTCATTTGAAAAGTAATGTCATAACTGGATATCATATTACCAAAATCCTTGATCACCTCAGGTTTTGCTGAATCAATGGAATTCATTCGTATTACTGCTCCATTTCCAGCCCTCATTACCAATTCACTTCCCTTGGGAATGACAGTGTTTAGCTCTCCGTAATCTCCAACTTCAACTCTGAATTTAAAGTCACTCCCGTTTCTGATGTAGGAGAAATAATAGAAAGGTGTTGGTCCGGTAAGCCTGGTCCTAACTGTACGAATAATATCATCTGTGATGGGGTCCTTTTCATTGACGATATATTTACATATCTGGGCATTCGATGCGAATGCGGTAATTATGAGTCCTACAATTAGCGCTTCTTTCAGTTTCATGTGTATCACTTGATAGTTTAAACTAAAACAATTCAGAATTAGCGTTCAAGTATTGCAAACAAAAATCTTACCTCAAAGATTGATAAGGCACAAAAAACTCTGACCAGCCTATATCAAACCTCTTTAAAGAAGGATTATGAATCAGTCAATACGGTCAATGATCCCCGTGAAGGGCGTGATTTAGCGTACCGAACAAACCCATTTATTGTTACATTCTCAGATTTGTATACTGCTGTGTCAGAGTAGTGTAAAGGTAGTATTAATGTCACGCAATATTGGCATGTCAGTGATTTTTGACATAAAAACCCATTCTAATCCAACGGGTTTTTGAGAGCCTCCAGTCGGATTACTCGTACCCGCGATCCTCCGCCGCACCTCCTCTCGTGAATGCTGCGCATTTCGAACCTTTATTTTTTTCCGTGTCGTTGGTTCTCATCCATGCAAAGACATAAAAAAACCCACTCAATCGAGTGGGTTTTGAGAGCCTCCAGTCGGATTACTCGTGCCCGCGATCCTCGCCGCACCTCCTCTCATGAATGCTGCGCATTTCGAACCTTTATTTTTAACCGTGTCGTTGGTTCTCATCCATGCAAAGACATAAAAAAAACCCACTCAATCGAGTGGGTTTTGAGAGCCTCCAGTCGGATTACTCGTACCCGCGATCCTCGCCGCACCGCCCCTCGTGAATGCTACGCATTTCGAACCTTTATTAATTGTCTCGTTGGTTCTCATCCATGCAAAGACATAAAAAAAACCCACTCAATCGAGTGGGTTTTGAGAGCCTCCAGTCGGATTACTCGTACCCGCGATCCTCGCCGCACCACCCCTCGTGAATGCTGCGCATTTCGAACCTATATTTTTTCCGTGTCGTTGGTTCTCATCCGTGCTAAGACATAAAAAAACCCACTCAATCGAGTGGGTTTTGAGAGCCTCCAGTCGGATTCGAACCAACGACCCGCGCATTACAAGTGCGCTGCTCTGGCCAACTGAGCTATGGAGGCCTTTCATCCTTTTATCAAGGCTGAAAATCGGTTTGCAAAAATAGCAGTGTGTAGCTATTTCGCAAATCAATTTATCAATTTTGTGAATAAATTATTGAAAGTTGTGATTTCAAGTCTTCAAGCTCTGCAACTGCACGGTCAATCTTCTTCTGCATGTCTGCTTTTAGCTTATCTGCAGTAGGCGAATTGGCAAAGAATTCCATGTTGGTATTCCATGTGGCTATGTCATTTTCAATAGAAGAAATCTTGCGCTTGATTGAATGCTCTTTTCGGTTGAGTTTTTGCGCGCCACCAGGGGTGTTTTTCAAATGACCCATGGAGATATGATTTCTCAAATCCGTTCGGTCACCTTCATCGATGGCCTCATTGGACAGCACCTTCTCTTTTACTTCATCAAATCGATTTCTAATCTTCTTAATTGCATTCTTAGGTACAAATCCAACTGAATTGTAGTTATCAATAAGATCATATAAATCATCAAGGTTTACATCTTTGCCTGTTCCAGCAGCTTCTAATTGATCACAAATCTGCAATTTGAGTTGTAAATTATCCTCGTAGGCCTTGAATTGTTCTTTGTTTTGATCTCTGCGCTTGTTAAAAAAATGATCGCAAGCTGCTTTGAATTTCTTATAGGTCTCATTCCTCACTTTTTCAGGAACCGGACCAATGTCTTTCCATTGGGCTTGAAGGTGTTTAAACTTATCCGCAGTAGAGTTCCACTCTTCACTATCTTTCAATTCCTCCGCTTTCGAAATAAGCTCTTGCTTCTTTATCAGATTCTCTTCTCGCTTGGATTCAAGCTCCTTGAAGAATTGATTTTTGTTTGCAAAGAAGCCCTTGAATGAATTCCAGAAGGCCTTATTCGTCTCCTTCGCTTTATCTCGTGGAACACCACCTACTGCTTCCCATTGTTTCTGAAGTTCGAGAAGCTCTTTGGTTTTTTCATTCCATTCGGTAATACGATCTGAATTGAATTTCGTGAATTCCTCCACTTTACCGATCAGCTCCTGTTTCTTGACAAGGTTGGCCTCAAATTCAACTTTCAGTCCATCAAAAAAGTCTTTTCTCTTGGCATAGATAGCATCTGAGGCTGCTTTGAATCTTTGCCACAATGGTTCTTGATCTTCTTTAGGGACGGGGCCAATGTGTTTGTATTCGTCATGAAGTTCATTCAGTTGAATAATTGCTGACTTCATGTCTTCCATTTCATTCAAAGCTTCCGCCTTCTCACACAGCTCTTCTTTGAGTTTGTGGTTCTTTTTACGATCCAGGTCTTTTAGTTCAAAGTAAATGCTTCTATTGTCGTAATATCGATCTAAAAGAGCATTGTAATTCGCCCAAAGGGTTTTGTTTTGCGCACCTGGAACCGGGCCAATTTTCTTCCATTCCGATTGTAGATCTCGGACTGAATTTATGCTGTTGGCGGACTCTTCGCCATCTACTATTTCTCGAAGTTGCTCAAGCAGATGTTCTTTCCGCTTAAGATTACTTTCTTTCTGGTTTTCAAGGTCTTTGTAATGCTTGTTTCGCTTACTTCTTAGCTGACCATATAACGTGAAGAACTCTTTGTCAGCTTCATCTCCATGATATTCAAACGCATCTGCCTCATTTCCTTCTGAAACAAATTTTTGTAATGCCTCATTTTTGGAGATTTCATATAGCTCATCAAACCTTGGCTTGATTGCTTTTAGTACCCGGTCAAGCGACCTGATATTTTCTTCGTTCTTTATCTCACGAATCTTAGCAAGAACTTCATCTTTTGTTGCATGATCGAAATCTAGTTCTTCTTCGTGCTCCTCTTCTTCGCCTTCATTTACCGGATCATCATTTGAATCCTCAGATTCTATGTCGTTGTTGTCATTCTTCGCTTCTGCTTCATTCGTCTCTGCCTCGTCTGATGCCACTTCTTCATCTTTGTCTTCCGTAGACCCTTCATCGATCTCCTCGGGAGCTTCTGCTTCTACCTTTTCTTCCACTGCTTCAACTAACTCCTCATCCTTCGCCTGGTCATCTTTCGCCTCGGGTTGATTTTCGTTACTTAATTCAGCATCATTCTGAACTTCTTCAGGAGTTTCGTTTGTGACATTATCAGAAACATCCTGCAATTTCTCTGCGTTATCCATTATTGGAACCGGTTACTTTTATCTGTAAGACACAAAGCTAACCAAATACCCTAATTCATTCGGGGATCTTTTGGATAGTTTGACATGAGTCGGTATTTCCCACCCATTGTTTTTAGACACGCTTTCCACAGGTCTTGGTTGTCCCAGTCAAAAATCATTTCTGGTGTTGCCCCTTTTAAAACGATCCACGATTTTGCTTTCATTTCGTCCATTAGCTGTCCTGCGGCCCAGCCTGAGTACCCAACAAAGAATCGAACATCATCAGCAATAATTTCTCGAGTATTCATCATTTCTGTAAGACGATTAAAGTCTCCTCCCCAGTAAACACCCTGAACAACCTCTCTTGAACTGGAAGCTAAAGCAGGTTCGCGATGAACAAAGTGAAGTGTATCATGCTCTACAGGTCCTCCTATAAAAAGCTTGGCAGGGTAATCCCCAACCTCATCGACCAATTCTTTAAGTTCGATATGAGCCTTGTTATTAAGAACAAACCCAAATGTCCCATTCTCATCATGCTCGCATAAGAAAACCACTGTTCGCTTAAAATTGGGATCCGGCAAGTAGGGTTCTGAGATAAGCAAATCACCTCGTTCTGGTAAAATCAATTGATCTGACGAAAAAAAATCCATTTAATGTAATGCTGGTCTAATAGGAAGGTCATTTAAAATAACGCCCTCTTTCTGTTTCATTTCTTCCAATCTATCGTATACCTCTTCTTCATCAAAATAGTTTAGAGCCATTTTCACAAAAACCTCTCCATGTCGTGCTTCCGACGCCCACAGTCTGTGGTAAAATTGCTTTAACTCACCCTCCTCCAAGGCTTCATACACAAGCCTGAATCGCTCGGCACCTCTTGTTTCTACTAATGACGCCAGAAGCAATCGATCCATGAATCGCTCGTTGCGACCGTCGCGGCAAATTTTCAGGAGTTGTTTTATGTACATATCCTGAGGGATTTCATGGCTCAACTGAATGCCCCTGTTTTCCATAATTGCATAAACATCTCGAAAATGCTCCAACTCCTCAACTGAGGTTTCAATCAATTCTGGAATGATCTCCGTCCGGTTAGGATATTTGGCGACCAGGCTTAGGGCCATTGCAGAAGCTTTGCGTTCACAGTCTGCATGATCTTGTAGAAAGGTATCAAAATCACTCATCACCGCTTCAACCCACTCCTTTTTTGAGTCTACTGTCAAGTCAATTCTAAACTTCATCGCTTTTTGATTTTAACCTTTTTACCTTCGCCTTAGTTGAGTTCCAAAAGTAAAAGGAAAGCTGAACATGAGAGAGGATATTGCTTCAATAAGAAAAGAATACACCCAGGCAGAGCTCGATGAAAGCTCTGTTTTAAAAAATCCTTTTGAGCAATTTGAAAAGTGGTTTCAAGAAGCTCTTAATAGTAAAATAATTGAACCTACTGCAATGGTTTTGTCAACAGTTGATAGCTATGGTCAGCCTTTCCAACGAACAGTTTTATTAAAAACTTTCAATAAAGATGGCTTTGTGTTTTACACCAACTATGAAAGTAGAAAAGCCAATCACCTAAAAGATAATCCCCGTGTATCTCTTCTATTTCCATGGTACTCGCTTGAACGGCAGGTTGCGATAACAGGACAAGTAGAAAAAGTATCCACCAAAGAATCGCTTAAGTATTTTCTATCACGACCGGAAGGTAGCCAGCTTGGTGCCTGGGTCTCCAATCAAAGTGAGGTAATCACCTCAAGAAACATCCTGGAAACCAAACTGGCTCAGATGAAACAGAAGTTTAAAGACGGAAAGATTCCTCTTCCTGATCATTGGGGCGGCTATCGGGTGATTCCGGATAGTATCGAGTTTTGGCAAGGAAGAAAAAGCCGTTTGCATGATCGTATTTATTTTCAAAAAGAAAATGAATCCTGGAATATTAGCAGACTAGCGCCATAATGTCGCTTTATCTCGATCGGTACGCCTGGCCTTCAGAATTGTTTCCTGAATATCAGCCTCCTGAAAATCTATCAATGATCGTGGTAATTCCGTGTTTCAAAGAGCCGGATCTCATTGGTGCATTGGATGCGCTGAATGCTTGCACAGCACCAGCAAATCAAGTGTTGATCATCGTGGTTATCAATGAACCAGAAACTTGCTCTCACGAAACCAAGAAATGTAATGAACAAACGCTAACGACACTTGAGAGTTACCGAAGCAATTATCCGTTATTGATTTCTTATCAAAAGCTGCCAGATAAAAAGGCTGGAGTAGGCTTGGCTCGCAAAATTGGAATGGATGAAGCGATTAGAATATTTAGAAAAGTTGGGAATGATGGAGCAATTATCTGCTTTGATGCTGATTGTCGCTGTGATACCAATTATTTAGATGAAATTGAATTGATCTATTCCAACCCAGAGACTCAGTCTGGTATCGTATTTTATGAACATCAGCTGCATCGTGAAAACCATGACGCCATCATAGATTATGAACTTTATCTAAGGTATTATATAGATGCACTTCGCTTTGCCAAGTTTCCGTATGCGCATCAAACTCTAGGCTCCTGCATCACCGTGAGGGCATCCATGTACGAAAAAGTTGGTGGTATGAATACCCGAAAAGCTGGTGAAGATTTTTACTTTTTGAATAAAACCATTCCACATGGAGGCTTTGTTGAAATCAATACTACAACCATTCGCCCTTCGGATCGCGTGTCGGATCGTGTGCCATTTGGAACAGGAAAAGCCGTCAATGAATTATTGACCAACGATGGAAATTACGAAGTATATCATCCCAATACTTTTGAAGACTTGAGACTTTTTTTTGCCAAGTTTGATTCATTTTGGAACGAAGATGAATGGAAGTTACCGATGACCTTAACTACATTTCTCGGTGACGATTGGCACAATCAAATCAGCGACATAAAGAGTCAGGTAAATAGTATTGAAGCATTTAGAAAACGATTCTTTCACTGGTTTGATGCTTTTAGAATATTAAAGTTTGTTCATTTCTGTAGGGATGAGTTCTATCAAAATGTAGAACTGGGGGAAGCACTGGATTGGCTGAGAACAAAGCATTTCTTTTTGAAAGGATCAAAAGAATCTTACCTGGTACAATTGAGATACCTGGACAGATCAACCTAAATAAATTCAATTGTTGTATCTATTTGCGATTCGTCTCTCAGAATGATCATATTGATCTGGTCACCCACATGAAAATTTTGCATTGCTGACATGTAGGTTATGAGGTCTGTAATAGGTTGATCTCCAATCTTAACGACAACATCTCCATCTTTAAATCCATGCTTTTCTGCTGTTTTACCTGTAGAAATACTGCCAATCCTCATTCCTTCGCCGGAGAAACCATAGTCTGGCATTACTCCCAGAGTCGCCTGCTCTAGTGATCTCCTGAAACCTGTTCTCATTTTCAATTTTATTAAAGAAATCCACTTGCTTAATTTCATGACGATTCTAAATCTTTTATTTTGTAATCAGTTATGACATTGCAAATGAACTTACTTTCTGAATTGAGATAATCAGCTATTTAAGGGAGTCTACCGATTGTATACTTGTGTGGAATCAGAAGACGAGAAAATCGATATTTTGGACCTTATTGCATCCCTGTGAGGGATATTTCGTAAACCACAATCTATGAACACACCATCCCCACTTTACATCATCCCCGTATTATCCACCTCAGATATGAAACGAGATCTTGAATGGTATGAGAAACATGTTGGGTTTAAACAGGTTTTTGGAGATGATGGGTATGCCGGACTTCAAAGAGATGGATATGAATTTCATCTGCAATGGCATCACAATAATCAAGATGATCCGGTTTTTCCGTCAGTTATGAAAATTTTTGTGCCCGATATACAGCCCTATTTTGAAGAATTTGTGGCGAGAGGAACAATCAAAAAAGAGAAACTTAGAATGAATACCCCTTGGGGCACGCATGAGTTTGGCTTCTACGACCTAAATAATAATGCTATATTTTTCGTCCAGGACGCCTAAAGCAGGTCAAACAAGCTATTCACACCAATCGAGTGTTTTACTTTGAAGCCTTCTGCATATTCTACACCTATACGTTGACCCCATTCCCTGGCTCTTGATTCTAACATCGTCATAAATCCTTTGGAACTAATGAATGTCTCGGGCTCCTTACTTTTCGGATCGTAGAACTGTGATTTAAATGCATTTATAGCATCTCTTCTTTCTTGAATCACATCAGAGATATCAACGAGAAGGTCGGGCTCATGCGCTGTGCTTTGAATTGAAAAATACAATCGATCAGGTCGGTAGGCCGTTTGCTTCTCACCATCCCATTCCGTTTCCACAGCTTTCAATCCCGCTATGAAGCACGCGGACTCTACCAGTTGAGCCCCTCTGGTATGATCAGGATGACGATCATAAACAGAATTAGTAATTACTATTCTCGGTTGAAATCGACGAATCTGTTGTGCAATCTTAATTTGATTCAACTTGTTATTCTCAAAGAAGCCATCTTCCAAACCTAGGTTTTCACGAACAGACAATTTCAATATCTTACTCGCATCAGCAGCTTCTTTCGCTCTGATTTCTGGCGTTCCTCTGGTCCCTAACTCTCCCTGAGTTAAATCAAGTATGCCTGTTTTTAATCCCGCCTTTTGATGCTTGAGAAGTGTACCTCCGAATGACAATTCTACATCATCTGGATGCGCAACTATGGCCAATATGTCGAGTTTCATAAAGAATTCATTTTAAAATATTGTCAACTGCAAATAAAACATCATTACAACTAGCAGTAGTCTTTCCCAAATAACACGCTATTGAAATTCATCAAACACCATTTGTAAAATAATGGTTTTCAAGCAATGAGAATTTCCTAACTTCAGAGCCATTTTAAAAACCTAAAGTAAATAACCTATGCGAAAACGTGACAGCTTATTCAGAAGCGTCATCCTGATAATGCTGACCGGCTTGATGCCATTGATTGGCTGGTCTCAGGATAGCGATCTGAAGCCTGTAACTAGTAAATATGTGATTAAAAACGCAACCATAGTTCAGGCACCAGGAAAAACCATTCAATATGGTACTATCCTGATCGAAAATGGAATAATTAAAGCAGTGGGGTCAAACATCACAATTCCGGCAGATGCATGGATCGTAGATGCAGACTCGATGTTCGTTTATGCCGGCTTCATCAGTGGCTTATCAAATATTGGAGTAAAAAAACCAGAAGAAAGTGAAGAGCGCGACGATCGAAAACTTACAGGAAATCCATCAAACGAACGAGCTGGAATTACTCCTGGAAACTCAGCGCGAGAAATGCTGAATCTAAGCGATAAGTCAGTTGGTGATTTTAGAAAATTGGGATTCACTGCCTCCCATAGTGTACCGCACAATGGAATGTTGCCTGGCACAGGAGCTGTGATACTACTCGGTGGAGATAGTAATCAGGACATGGTCGTAAAAGATCAGATTTCAATGTATTCACAGCTTTCTGGGGCGAATGGTGTTTATCCAAACACTGTGATTGGTGTAATGGCCAAATATCGAGACTTATACAGAAAAGCTTCTCAGGCCAAAGACTATCAAAGCAAATACAACTCCAACCCTAACGGAATGGAACGACCAGAGCCAAATCTTGCATTAGAAGCGCTTTATCCTGTGGTTTCTAAGCAAATGACCGTCGCTTTCAAAGCAGAAAGTGTAAAAGATGTGATGCGTGTAATTGCACTTCAAAGAGACCTGGGATTCAATATGATGCTTGGTGAGGTAAAACAAGGATGGGATGCAATACCGGCAATCAAGGCAACCGGAGCTCCTGTTTTTCTTTCATTGGACCTGCCTGAATGGAAAGAAGAAGAGAAGGCCGAGAAAAAAGATGATGAGTCTGATGAAAAAGAAAGCGATCCAACAGAAGCTGAATTAGAAGAACAGGCGCTCAAAGAACGACAAAATACAATGATCAAGAATTATTACACCCAAGCTGGTAAGTTTAGCAGCAATGGTGTGAAGTTTGGCTTTTCTACAATGGAGGTGAAATCGAAAGACTTTCGAGCTAATCTTCTAAAGGTCATTGAGAATGGTCTTTCTCCAGATAAAGCCCTAGCTGCTCTTACTACTGAGCCTGCAAATATCTTAGGTCTTTCCAGTATGATGGGAACGATTGAAACTGGTAAAATGGCCAACTTGATAGTATCGGATACGGCATACTTCACAAAAGATGCCAGCATTCGCTATGTATTTGTAGATGGCGTCAAATACGAATACGAAGGGAAGAAAAAGAAGAAGAAGAAAAATGGCGATGGTGAAGGAGTAGATGCTGCAGGCGTTTGGAATTATACAACAGAAACCCCTCAGGGTAATGGCAGTGGTGTAATCACAATTAAAGGAACACCAGGTGATTATAGCGGGACTATTTCTGTGAGTTTTAACGACAGTACCAATGAAATTGAAAATGTGGAGGTGGATGGAAACAATGTTTCGTTCTCATTCAAGCTAAATATGGGAGAAGAAATTACTGTTGATATCAGCATGGACATTGATGGCGATGCATTCGAAGGAACTTTGTCTGTGGCGGCGTTTGGAAGCTTTCCGATGGAAGGATCTAGAGAACCTAATAATTAAGATTTAACATGAAAAAAATACATTTAATATTCGCCTTATTACTGACAATCACATTTGTGATGGCTCAGGAAAAAGGCAGTGTGCTTATAAAAAGTGGGACAGTCTTAACTGTAACCAACGGTACACTTGAAGATACAGACGTTCTGATTCGTGATGGCAAAATCTCGAAAATTGGAAAAGGACTTAGTGCACCAAGCGGGGCCAAAACTATCGATGCAACAGGGATGTTTGTGATGCCTGGCATTATTGACGCACACTCCCACCTGGCACTAGATGCTGTAAATGAAGCTACTAACCCGGTAACTGCCGAAGTTTGGGTTGGTGATGCATTAGATCCGTTAGATGTTGGCATCTATCAAGCACTAGCCGGTGGTGTGACATCCGCACATGCGATGCATGGATCCGCTAATGCAATAGGTGGGCAATGTGAGACTGTGAAGTTTCGATATGGCGAAATTGATCCTGAAAAAATGCGTATGGCAGGAGCGCCACGTACCATCAAGTTTGCACTTGGAGAAAATCCAACAAGAGTACACGGTAGTGGTAATGGTATTCAACCGCGCACACGAATGGGTGTAGAACATGTAATAAGAAGCTCATTTCAAAAAGCCAAGGAATACATGAAAGCCTGGGATACATACAACGCAAAAAAGAATGACAAAAGGTTCAAAGGAAAGGCTCCTGCTTATGACCTCAGGTTGGAAACGCTTGCTGATATTCTGCGAGGAAATATCATCATTCACTGTCATTCATATAGAGCTGATGAAATATACATGCTCATGCAAGTATGTAAGGATTTCGGGATTGAACGCCTGGTGTTTCAACACGTGAATGAGGGGTTCAAAGTAGCACCGGAACTCGCCAAATTTGGCGCTGGAGCTTCAGTATTTGCTGACTGGTGGGCATACAAGTTTGAAGTTTATTATAGCACAGCTTACAATGCGGCTATACTTACAAAAAACGGAGTAACTACATCCATTAATTCTGATTCAGGGGAACTCATCAGGCACTTGTATCATGAGGCGGCCAAGTCTCAAAAGTATGGTGGGTTAAGTGATGACGAGGCACTTTCCCTTATCACAATTAATCCAGCCAAGCAACTGGGCATTGCCGACAGAGTAGGATCGTTGGAAGAGGGCAAAGAAGGAGATGTGGCCATTTTCAAGAATCACCCACTTTCCATATACGCCATTCCAATGCTAACAGTCGTTGATGGTGTTGTTCGTTTTGATCGTGAAAATGATCCCGCTGATATGCGGCTCTACCCTGACCCGGAAGAAAAAATTGATGTGACCTTCTGGGAAGCAGAAGACCATGATCGATGCATGGCAAATACTGAATTTTTGTTTACCGATAAATAAGGCATCATGATTAAGAATATAAAAAACATAATGACGGTACTGCTTGTGACAATTGCAGGAGTTGTCTTCGGACAAATACCAAGTGCGGAAACGGGCACATTTGCACTGACAAATGCCACTATTGAAACCATAACAAAAGGTACCATCCAAAATGGTACGGTAGTTATTACCGATGGTAAAATAGCAGAAGTTGGATCCAGTGTATCTATTCCACAAGGTGCTAAAACTATTGATTGTTCAGGCATGACGATTTATCCGGGAATGATAGATGGTGGAACTCAGGTAGGCTTGATTGAGGTGAGCTCAGACCCAAGAACCAGAGACAATAATGAGATTGGAGACGTGATTCCTCACATTCAAGCACTTACTGCCGTAAATCCAAGTTCAGTCATTCATCCTGTTACCCGAGTGAATGGCGTGACAACAGTACTTACAATGCCTTCAGGCGGATTGTTTCCAGGTACAGCAGCTTTAATCAATCTACATGGATATACTCCTGATCAGATGTATGCCGGATTCAAAGGAGCTGTCTTGAATTTTCCAGCAACTGGTAGAAGAGGTCGTTGGGACAGGCGATCGGATGAGGATATCAAGAAAGCAGCTGAAAAAGCGCTGAAGCAGCTAAATGAGGTGTGGACCAAGGCAGTTCAGTTCCATAAGATTGATTCTGCATCCGGAGGCAAGGATCAGCCATACTATCCTGAAATGGAAGCTCTTCTTCCGGTAGTGAGAGGTGAAATGAAGCTACTCGTTAATGTAAATTCTGCCAATGATATCAAAGCCGCTATTAAATGGATTGAAGAAAATGGAGTAGATGCAGTTCTCTGCGGTGCATCCGAGGGATGGAGAGTTGCTGATGAAATTGCCAAAGCAGGAATCCCTGTTATTACAGGCCCTGTCCTGAGCAATCCAACCAGGGATTATGATCGCTACGACAGGCCATATGCTAATGCAGGCGCACTGCAAAAAGCTGGAGTAAAAGTAGCCATACGTACAAATGAAGTAGAAAATGCCAGAAACCTCCCCTATCATGCAGGATTTGCTGCTGCCTATGGCATGGGCAAAGAAGAAGCATTGAAAGCAGTGACTATCGTTCCTGCTGAAATATTTGGAGTTTCAGATAAATATGGGTCCATAGAGAAAGGTAAAGTTGCCAACCTATTTGTCACAACAGGAGATCCATTCGAAACCAAGACTCAAGTAAAATATGTGTTTATTGAAGGTTGGAATATTCCAATGACAAGCAGACATACTCAGCTCTATGAAGAATACTTAAATCGAGCTCCTGGTGTTGAAAAATAATATCGTATAACACTAGCAAAAAGCCTCTTGAAATCAAGAGGCTTTTTTTGTATCTATTTTAACCACCAAAGACAAATCACTTGTCGATTCTTATTTTTCCTTTTTTGTAAATAGGAATTCCGTCCTCTGAAAGACCCTGAATAACAATGTTGAAATCTCCTAACTGATCAGAAGTATAAAATTCTAATTGGGCCCTTCCCGTAGAATCAACTTCGATGTTTGGATTCCAATACAACGTTGATCTAATATCTGGTTTAGCATGCTCATCTTTTGGCGTTGAGTAGTCCGGCGTATAAAATTCACGTGCCTTGCTGTAGCCGGGGTGCGTAATATTCAAAGAGCCTTGAGTAACTTTTCTTGGAGCATCTTCGCCGGTTTTTGTATAGATAGCTACAACACCTCCTGAAGCTCGCGCACCATAGATCACAGCATCTGGTCCTTTCAACACATCTACGAAAGAGACATCCTGAGATGGAATAGTCGATACGGTTGCGCCATCTACAGGAATACCATTCAATAGATAAAGCGGCTCTACGCTCGAGCTAATGGAAGTAGCACCTCTTATCAAAACTGATTGATTTGGAAAAACACCGCCAATTCTGACACCCGGAACCCTTGCAATTAAATCAAATGCACTTCCAAAACTCTCGACTCCTACTATTGAGTCAGCCATGATTCTATTACTAGGTTCGCTATACAAAACATTAGCAGATGTCAATGTTTCGGTTACTGTATTTCTCCTTTGCCCCATCACTACAATATCATCCAGTAGCATTGCATCTGGATCAAAATTGTATGCTCGATTTATTTTTTTGATCTTCTCACTTAGTTCGCTAAAAGAATTGCGAGTGGTGTCTTTTTGAATTAATGGTGTTTTTGTACCTGTTACCTTCGGAGCACTCCACTCGTCCAGGTTAATGAAAACATCACTGGAGTACTTATCTGACTTATTACCTTTTCTTCGTTTGGCTTGAAACAATAGATCGGTTGGTTCTAAAAAATCTGCTTGATTCATAAAAAACCTTCCATTCTCATTGGTTTCACCTTCCACCAGCATAAAATCCTGGTTGATTACAGACATAGATATTTTACCAACCCTCGGTTTCTCCCTGTTATAGAAGTCGACGATGGTTCCGCTAAAGGTGATTCCATCCTCCACCCAAAAATCAACCTGCTTATCATTATTCAATACTTCTTCCCATTTAAATCGTCTCCAACCATGCGTAAGCATTAAGTAATCAAGTGCCTTGAATACCTCCTTGTTTTTTGTAAAATAAAAATCAGGTTCTTCAATAAACCCCTTAAGGTCTGACCCAAGGAAAAGGTAATTCCTAATATTCTCAGAATTTTCATTGTACCTCACTTCATCAAAAGGTGTGATAGATGCAGATAAATTGGCTCCCAATGTATCATTATCCAATTTCAAATCGATGGTGGCAAAAGTTCTTTTTCCACTTAGTTGCTCTGGTTGAATTGCCACGTCTATGAACTTTGGATAATTAGCAAAAACTAATCTCTCAGAGCGAGGCGTACCTGTCTGATCAAAGAAAGTAAGATGACAAATACCCGCAGGAAATGCCGTCCTATCGATAGAAAGTGCAAATGAGTTCTTATCTGATGTATTTACTGCCATAGCAAATATTTTACCCGCCTGATGACCAATTAAAAATCCGTTTTGTAATTCAGCATTCTTTGCACTAACAGCCACTGTTACATTACTCGCACCAAAACTATTGGTTACCCGCATTGTAATTCCTTCTTGCTTTACAGCAGGCAAATCGAATCTTTTTTCCACTCCATTCCATAGCACCTTGGCATAGAGGTTTTCGTCACTTTGGGGTGTAAGCAATAAAACTCCGATTCCGGATTTAACTGAACTAAATTCAGCAACCTTTTGATCGTCCCTCTTGTGAATTGTCCCACTCAAATCAACACTTCTGCCTTTAGAATCAAGTGCCTTGAAAGCCACGATACTCGGAATTCCCTCGATCAGATCTCCACCTTCTGGAAAGAATTTCAAACTTAGATCCAGTCCATCCCTTGAGGATTGGCTCTCTTCACTTTGATTCGCTTCTACCTGAAAGTCATACCTATAAAAGAAATCTGAATCGAAATTCCGCATCCAGTTAGTATAGGCGCGAATTGTATATCTGCCAGCTGCGAGCGAATCAGCCAACTTAAAATCACCATATGAACCATTATTAACAACTTTCAATAATCTCTCATCAATGATTCTATTTTGCGGATCAATTAGTTCAACCCGTAATACATTACTCATCGGGTCTGATCCAATAAATTGTGCGTTTATCAAGTACGCCTTAAACCAAACATCCTCTCCGGTAAAATACTTTGGTTTATCTGTATGTACGTATACTTTCTCTTGTGGGAACTGGGAGTTAAATTTTTGAAATTTTTCAACGACTTCTCTCACTCCTTGAGCTAAAGAAAGCTGCTGAAAAAGTATAAAAAACAGGACGTAGAAAAGATTCTTCTTCATATCTTAATTGGATTAGGTTTCGAAACTAATAACAAATATCATTCCGAATAACGCAGAAAGATTGATTCTATTAAAATATGATTCCCTTTCCTGCCAATACAAGTTATCTTTAGTGCCTATGTCAGAATCAGGTGAAAAAAAATATGAATTGGGGATTGCCTTAGGAGGTGGAGGAGCCCGCGGATTTGCTCATTTGGGTATTCTAAAGGCGTTGTATGAAAAAGACATTAAGCCAGATATCATTTCAGGGGTGAGTGCGGGAGCCATTGCCGGAGCTTTCATAGCTTCAGGACATTCTCCTGAAGAAGCCTTTGACATCATTAAGCAGTATAAATTCACAGGGATATCCGAATTCAACATTCCAAAAACCGGATTGCTTAGTTCTGCCAAGATGAAATCAGGACTTTTAAAAAAAATTCCTGTAGAGAAAATTGAAGACTTGGATATACCATTGATTATATGTGTAAGTAATATGCTTGATGGGAAGCCTGAGTATATGTCTGAAGGGCCAATTGCTGATATCGTTCAGGCATCAGCATCAATCCCTGTTTTATTCAGTCCAGTTAAACTAAATGGAAAACTCTACTCTGATGGCGGAATCTTTGATAACGTACCAATAAAGGTTCTGAAGAAAAAGTGCAAAAAAGTAATTGGCGTAAGTATCAGTCCTATTCAGGAAATTGAGGAGCTAACCAGTTTGATACAAGTATCGTCTCGCATGTTTCAACTAGCTGTAAACAGAAGCAGAGAAGAACTGCAAAGCCAGTGTGATGTATTTATTGAGCCACTAGATCTCTGCAATTACGACATCATGGATACCAAGCATGCAAAGGAAATTTTTGATATAGGCTACGAGTATGTGAAAGACCTTGAAATAGAACTTTAAACCTAATCACCCAAATTATACCTAATACCGGTTTTCAAAGACCATTGCTGGTTTAGGAATACATCATTGAAATTGTCTAAATCAGATGTGGTATTTCTGAATATCACATTTGCTCCAATACCTATCGTTTGGCTGATGCTGAATGAATCGTTTAGAATGAACAGCACTCCAGCACTGCCACTTATCAATAGATTATTATCAATTTGCTCAATACGATTATTTACCAAGGAGTTTACACCTGGATCAAAGAATTGGGAATTCTGGACATCTTTTATGCGCTGGTAGACAAAATCAAATGAATGAAACATGTTCCATTTAGCGGTTTTTCCATGCAAATAGTTTTCATAATTTAGTGCTATACCAGTAAGCTTAAGAGCATTCCTTTCTTCAATTTGATCTCCAAACGAATAGAGCAATGCTGGTCCAAAACTCCATGAATGATTCTTTATGTCAAACCTGGCTCCGGGAGAGATGATGAATGCATCTTCTTTATCAAGCTTATTGAAACTCAATTCTAAAGATGAAATATTCTGTGAGAATAAAGGCCCACAAGCAACGAAACCTAGAATTATCAAGAAAGTGATTTTTCTCATACTCAAAAGTATATCTTGTAAATAGAACAGACGCGTCATTTACAAGACATTCAATTGATAGATATACTAATATCTTTGAGAAGATGAGAAATGTAATTGTTCTTTTGATTCTGGTTCTCTCAGCGTGTAAAGAAGTTTATGAGGTACCAAATCATTCTCCAGGGGTTGTAAAGGTGATAGACAATCTACTTATGATTGCCTATGGCGAGGGAGGATTAGTCATTTCAGATGAAAACTCGGGAGAAGTTCTAGCACAAATATTCCCACCACGAGGGATGAATAGTATCGATGATTTCGATAAAGATGGAGATTTGATATTTGTACTTGATTCAAGAGGTCGCGACTATTTAGCTGTTTTTACTTTCAATGGAGGTGATGTAAAACTTGTCTCAAATCCAATCACCGTAGAGGGTGGTCCATTCAATGGGATTTCAGCCTCAAACGGCAATTTAATTGTCTCTGGAGGAACCACTTTTCTCAACAGGTTTACCTACTCTCAGACTGGTAAGCTAAGAGGTCCGGTTAATTTTGGAAGAGATCGCGGACACCCTGATGTTTTACTCTCACAAGATGGTCAGGCCGCTTTTGTTTCTACTGATTTTGATGGAGGAGTCAATGGATTTGGAGTGACTTCCTTATTTGTTGGTGGTCAGCTTCAAATACCCTTTGTGATTTCAGAATTACGGATTTTTGACTCAGGCACAACCATTGGAGTGACTCGACCTGTTGGTTTCCCGATTCAAACAACAATCTTCAATAACCATCTAATTGTTGCTCATGGAGGTGGATTGACGTTTATAGATTTGATTGAAAATTATGTATTTGGAAACAGTACCAACATGGATATCGGAATCAATTCTATTTCGCTTGCTACTGATTCCGATATCGCATATGTAATCGGTTATCTTAATGAAAATCCCACATTGATAAGATTAGATATCTCAAACATTGATAGTCCCGTTTTAAGTGGTTCTGAGTCCTTAAATACCAATGGTAATATACCAACCTCAATAGCTATTGGTGCCAACGAAATTTATATTGCCGCCGGTGATGCAGGAATATTGGTACTTCCTAAAAACTAAGAACCAGAGTCTTAACCAAAAAGCCTCTTAAAAAGAGATTTCTTAGTAATCTTTCTGGTTTCTGGTGCATTTATCATCAACTCTGAGATATAAGTTAATGCAGAATCCCATGCATGTATTGTAACAGTATTATCACCTTCTATCGAATCATTGATAGTAAATAATAGAGCCTCTTTTACGTACCCATATTCTTCATCTTTGATTTTTAGCTTACGATGAATTCTACCCAAGTCCTCTACGGCATCTTTGATGTCTTCAAGACGATCGAGATTACCTACCACAAACCCAATGGTGTAGGCCAGCTTTTCGCTTTGTTTTGTCAGATCGTCGGGAAAATAATCTTTTGTTTGTGGAGCGATTTCGAATAGCTTTTTGTAAAAATTTTTAATGAGATCTTTTTCCTGAGAAAGTACTTCCCAGGATGAAGTAATTGCTTCGATTTGAATAGGTGTCATAGCTGGTTATAATTTGAATAATTTTTTAAGTTGATATCTAAAGCTTTTTATATTGGACTGGGCTCCATCTAAAAATGAAAAAGCACCCAAATCCAGTAAATTCATGTTTACGGTAGTAGCGTCATCCAAAATTTGTTCAGGCATATCCATTTTATACATTCTTAGTAGATACCACCTCAAAACAAATATTTCATCTGATCCCCATTTTGTGTTCTTACCCACGTAGTACGCACTGAATTTTGGATTGACTTCTAATAACTCGGGTAAAGCTCTTGCTACCAAAGAACTCCAACCTATTGGAGAAATTGCTTGAATCATCCAACCTTTAATTACGAATGCATTGTATTTTATTTCCATCTACTAATTGTTTAAGCACAGCTTTAAATTAGAATTAGGTCAAGCGTTAAATAAGATCTAAGGCAAGTTGCTCGCAGGATGCTGAGAGTACAATTTTTGTAGGTGTACAATAGGTTTACTTAACCAAATCGCTCGATGAAACAGGTATTGATCCAGACTAGAAAGTTGTTTTTAGGCACAAAAAAAACCTCAGATTTCTCTGAGGTTTTTATATTCATTGTCATTGGCTATTACACTATGCTTCCTGCATCTCTACTTCTTTTTCAGCAATCCACTTTTCTGCGTCTAAAGCTCCCATACATCCACTGCCAGCAGCAGTGACTGCTTGTCTGTATATTTTGTCTTGCGCATCTCCAGTAGCAAATACGCCTGGAATATTTGTTTTGGACGTACCTGGAATAGTTTTGATGTATCCTTGCTCATCCATATGCAGCCAATCTTTGAAAATGTCGGTGTTTGGTTTGTGCCCGATGGCAACAAAGAAGCCTTGAGCCTCTAATACCTTCTCTTCTCCAGTTACGGTATTTTTAACCTTCACCCCATTTACTTCTTCCTCTCCCAACACTTCACTGGTTTCAGTATTCCAAAGTATTTCGATGTTTGGTGCATTTTTCACCCGTTGTTGCATGATTTTGGAAGCTCTCATTTCATCCCTTCGTACCAACATGTAAACTTTATTCACGATCTTTGATAGATAACTGGCTTCCTCAGCTGCAGTATCTCCTGCTCCCACAATTACCACATCCTGACCTCTAAAGAAAAAGCCATCGCAAACTGCGCACGCTGAAACACCTTTACCATTCAACCTCTGCTCACTTTCCAGACCAAGCCATTTAGCTGAAGCTCCGGTTGAAATAATTACCGATTCAGCTTCTATTTCAGTTCTTTCATCAACGGTAACCTTATGTGGCCATCCACTGAAATCTACGGAAGTAATCATTCCGCTTCTTACATCGGTTCCGAATCGCTCAGCTTGTTTTTGAAAATCAACCATCATTTGGGGCCCCATTACTCCTTCCGGATAGCCTGGATAATTCTCTACATCATTGGTGATGGTCAGTTGACCGCCAGGTTGACCGCCTTGATACAAAACAGGTTTCATGCCGGCTCTTGCTGCATATACAGCTGCAGTAAATCCCGCTGGTCCAGAACCTATGATTAATACTTTAACTCTTTCTGTTGGCATATCTTTAATTACGTCTTCTTTACAAAAAAATGGTGTCCTGATCAGAACACCATCTTATTAGCTTTTGTGCCACAAGGGCTCATTAAAAATCTAAAGTGTCCTTTAGCTTACTCTTCAGTTTTTTCTACCTGCTTCTCTTCCCTTGGAGGACGCGGTAAAAGTACTTTTCTTGAAAGCTTGAATTTTCCTGTTCGTTTGTCAATATCGATAAGTTTAACTTTGATTTCCTCACCTTCTTCCATCACATCAGCCACGTTTTCTACACGCTCCCATTTGATCTCAGAGATATGAAGTAATCCATCTTTGCCAGGTAAGAATTCTACGAATGCTCCAAATGGCATAATTGACTTCACCTTTCCATCATATACTTCTCCAACTTCCGGTTGCTGAACTATCGCCTTGATACGTGCCATTGCATTGTCAAGTGAATCTCCATCAACCGCGAAGATGCTCACTTTGCCACCCTTCTCATCTTCTTCAATATTAACAGTAGCACCAGATTCCTTTTGGATTTCCTGGATAATTTTTCCTCCAGGTCCTATCACAGCTCCAATCAACTCTCTATCAATTCTCAATTGCTCCATTCTAGGTGCATGAGACTTCAGCTGTGCACGCGGCTCAGTAATTGTCTTACCCATTTCACCAAGGATATGTAATCTGCCCTTTTTCGCCTGCTCAAGTGCCTGAGAAAGTACATCATACGACAACCCATCCACCTTGATATCCATCTGACATGCTGTAATACCTTCAGTGGTACCAGTAACTTTAAAGTCCATGTCTCCAAGGTGATCTTCATCTCCAAGAATATCCGAAAGGATAGCATACTTTCCTGACTCGCTATCGGAAATCATTCCCATGGCAATACCAGAAACAGGACGTTTCAACTTGATACCTGCGTCCATTAAGGCAAGCGTACCTGCACATACTGTAGCCATGGATGATGAACCATTTGATTCCAGAATATCCGACACCACTCTAATAGTGTATGGATTTCCTTCGTCTTCTGTAGGTATCATTGGTTTCAATGCACGCATGGCAAGGTTACCATGACCTACTTCTCTTCGACCCGGACCTCTATTTGGTCTTACTTCACCAGTAGAAAAACCAGGGAAGTTGTAGTGCAGGATGAATTTATTGTATCCGGAGAACATAGCTCCATCAATCATCTGCTCATCTAGCTTAGTTCCAAGTGTAACAGATGTAAGCGATTGAGTCTCACCTCTTGTAAATACAGCAGAACCATGAGCTGAAGGAAGATAATCTGCTTCAGACCAAATTGGTCTTATTTCGTCAGGTTTTCTTCCATCGATTCGCTCTTGCGAATCAAGAACAAAGTTTCTTACTGCTTCCTTTTCAATGTCATGAAAGTATTTTCCAAGCAAAAAGTCATTCATCTCTTCCAACTGTTCTTCAGAAAACTGACCAATATACTCTTCGTAAACCGCTTTAAAAGCTTCTTTTCTTTCTGATTTATTAGGATTTTTCTTGGCTGCTACATCATATAGCTTTTGATAAACAGCTTTATGCATGGATGCTTTGAGCTCTTCATCTTTTGGCTCATGATCATACTCACGCTTTTCAGTAGTTCCAGCCTCTTTAGCTAGCTCTTCCTGAATAGCGCATTGCACTTTTATTTCTTCATGTGCTTTTTTAATGCCTTCCAGCATTTCAGATTCATCTACTTCCTTCGATTCTCCCTCAACCATCATTATGTTGTCAGAAGTACCAGCAACGATCAGGTCAAGTGATGCGTTTTCCAATTCAGCCGGAGAAGGATTCACTTTGTATTCTCCATCAATTTTTGCTACTCTCACTTCTGAGATAGGTCCTCCAAAAGGAATATCAGAAACTGATATTGCAGCAGATGCTGCAAGTGCTGCCAGCGCGTCAGGCATTACGTTTTCATCTGCAGAGATTAGTTGAATGAAAACTTGTGTATCAGCGTGGTAATCCGATGGAAATAATGGTCTGAGTGCACGGTCTACTAGTCGACAAATCAGCACTTCATAATCTGAGAGTCTTGACTCTCTTTTCAAAAAGCCACCGGGTATTTTTCCTGCAGCTGCAAATTTTTCTTGATAGTCTACTGAAAGAGGTAAAAAATCTACTCCTTCTTTGGCTTCTTTTGATGAAACCACAGTCGCCAAGAGTTTGGCATTTCCCATACTGACAACGACAGATCCATCTGCTTGCTTTGCAAGCTTTCCTGTTTCGATGGATACTTCCCTACCGTCAGAAAGTTGGAAGTTTTTTGTAATTACGTTCATAATAAATCAATAATAAGGACACGTTTTGTCCTTAGGTGTTTACAATCAAAAAAGGGAATCAGAAATTTGATCCCCTTTAATTTTCTTTACTTTCTTATGTTAAGCTTCGCGATGATGCTTCGATATCTTTCGATATCATTCTTGTGTAGATAGTCAAGAAGTCTTCTGCGCTTACCCACAAGTCTTAAAAGACCTAATCGAGATGCATGGTCTTTTTTCTGTGTTTTTAAGTGGTCCGTCAGATGGTTGATTCTTGTCGTAAACAACGCAATTTGTGATTCCGGAGATCCGGTATCAGTTGCTGACTTTCCGTGTTCTTTAAAAATTTCTTCCTTTTTTTCTTTTGCTAGATACATTCTAAAATCGTCTACCTCTTTAATTGAACCGCAAATTTACGCTTTGTTCTGATTCCTGACAAATCTACGCTTAAGCTTTTCTATTCCAATTCGATAAGCGTCGATCTCAAACAGCCTTGCATCTACTCTTGCCTGTCGTAAAAAGAACAAACCAAATGGAAGTAAAATAGCATCAGACATCCATGCTGCTATGATTGGATCCATTGCTCCTTCTTTTGCCTGTTTTTCTCCGATACTTGTAAAAACATAATAAATAATGAAAAAGAAAATGGCAATAATAGTGGGCACTCCCAATCCGCCTTTTTTAATGATAGCTCCGAGAGGAGCACCAACAAGGAACATGAGTATACATGCTAATGCTTGAGCATATTTTTTTTGCATCTCAATGGTATAAAGGTTTGCATCCTTTTGATATTGATAAAGCCGAGTCTTAGCCGAGTTTAGATTTACTTTAACATTTCTTGCCTTGCTAAGTGCATCGGAAAAAGTTGGTTTCCTATTATTATATACCTCATCCAGAAACACATCCAGATCATTCCACTTCAGGCTATCGATGTTCTCAGTCGAGAGTTTTCTCTTTGGCTTTCTATATACAATTTTATCTCTTTTTAGATCTGGTTTTTTAATCAAATTCTGATTTTGGCGATTTATAGGAGCTTCTATATCCAGGGTATCTTGCTTTAGAACCAGTTCTTTTTTTGGGGATTGCTGTTCCTGGCCTACTAAAAGTGAAAAAAAAGAAGCCTCCACTGTCTCAGTTATCTCCGGCGATTCTTCTACAGGAGCTAAATCTTCTTTTTTGATTTTTAATTTATTGTTAAAATGAAAATCAAAATACCTTTCAGTGGTCTGAATGAAATTGGTTTTTTGTTTGATTATCAAATATTGAAAAGAATCAATGTCAGCAGAGAGTTCACTTATGTTTTTCATCTGCCTGTTGTTCTGAAAGAGTTCTTCCTTTCTTCTCTTCAGATCAAAAGATGCCAGGCTAAAAACCATGTCCATCTTATTGTATTCTGTCCGATAAAACCTATCAATTGAAGATTTTGAGGTGGCTTCTTCTGAATAATAATGCCCGTTGTATAATTCGAGTTTTAAATAACGATCATCCATTATGGTATACATCAAACTTGAATCGGCCATAATTACTGTCTTATTTCCTCTCCCCATGGTGTGGTCATATATGATGACATCAAGTAATGTCTTACCATCCGGAAGTTTGTCCTTTGCCTTTATACTGTAGTTGGGAATGCCTCCGTAAAATGCGCCGGCTTTTATGTCAAGAGCTGGCTTGGTATGCTTTATGTCATATAGCAAACTATAAGCTTTTAAGTTGGCAGCTGGTATTGTATAATTATTGAAAAAATATGCTCCTATTGATAATACAAACACAAATAAAAATATTGGCCTAAGCGTGCGCAACAGCGATATCCCTGAGCTTTTAATTGCAGTTAGTTCGAATTGTTCTCCAAGATTGCCAAATGTCATTAGTGAAGCTACCAGTACTCCTAATGGCAATGCTATTTGAAGCATATTTAATGAGAAATAGAAAAGAAGCTCAGCGAAAACAGAAAAACCAAGGTTTTTTCCTACAAAATCATCGAAGTACTTGAGCAGGTATTGCACAAGCAAAATAAAGTTGGAGACTGCTGTTGTAAGCAGAAAAGGTCCGATAAAGGATTTTAGCATTAAGACATCCAACTTTCTCATAGGCCTGCAAAATTAGAAAATTGGATGTTAGCAAGAAAGGTACCAAGTCTCGTGTTTCAATAATTATCCGCCTACAATTTCTTTTAGATCATGAATTAGCGATTCCCAAAGTTCATTGGCTTCTTCATCATCCATATCTGAGTAATCGGTGATACGAACGTACACAGACTGGGTTAATTCGTTCATATCTATCTTAAACTCAAAGTAGTTATTGTCATCATCATCTTCATCTACTACGTCAAAACGAACATGATGATTGGTTCGATTGGAGGTTAGTTTAGCTTTTGTTTCATCGCCATCCCAAATGAAAGTATATACTTTGTCTTCGTTATTGATGTTCACATCATCAGCAAACCACTGGGCTAAACCAGAGGCAGTACTGAAATAAGGATAAAGCATCTTCTTCGATGCATTGAATTCAAACTCGCCTACATATTTATGCTTAGCCATATGTTATGAAATTTTTGATAAGGTAAAAAAAAAATCTATTTCGACAAGCCCATGGCAGAAAAGAAATCTTTTATAGATTTGCGTTCCTTTTTGAGATATACATCCTAAACAGGATGAAAAATAATCTTAAAAAACATGATGGCGAGGTAGCTCAGTTGGTTAGAGCGTCGGATTCATAACCCGGAGGTCGGGAGTTCAAATCTCCCTCTCGCTACTCTTATTTAATGATTTATTCCTCTTCTCCATCGACCTGAACAAGGCTTAAATCAAATTAGGCTATACATTGCTATTGAGGTAGCTCAGGCTGCGCGCCCCGGTTGATTAGAGCGTCGGATTCATAACCCGGAGGTCGGGAGTTCAAATCTCCCTCTCGCTACTCTTATTTAATGATTTATTCCTCTTCTCCATCGACCTGAACAAGGCTTAAATCAAATTAGGCTATACATTGCTATTGAGGTAGCTCAGGCTGCGCGCCCCGGTTGATTAGAGCGTCGGATTCATAACCCGGAGGTCGGGAGTTCAAATCTCCCTCTCGCTACTCTTATTTAATGATTTATTCCTCTTCTCCATCGACCTGAACAAGGCTTAAATCAAATTAGGCTATACATTGCTAATGAGGTAGCTCAGGCTGCGCGCCCCGGTTGATTAGAGCGTCGGATTCATAACCCGGAGGTCGGGAGTTCAAATCTCCCTCTCGCTACTCTTATTTATTGATTTATTCCTCTTCTCTATCGACCTGAACAAGGCTTAAATCAAATTAGGTTAGACATTGCTATTAAGGTAGCTCAGGCTGCGCGCCCCGGTTGGTTAGAGCGTCGGATTCATAATCCGGAGGTCGGGAGTTCAAATCTCCCTCTCGCTACTCTGATTTTAATGATTTATTCCTTCTACAGATCTGAATCTCCTTCGGGGCAATTCATTCTCATGATTTCCTAAGCTATCAAAATTGCCATTATTAAGGAAATCTTTTTGTCTACCTTAAGTATACCCCAAACTTTATTATTCAGTATTTCAAGTGACTATTCTTGCATTAGATGTAATCAGAAATTGAAAAATCATGAATGCGGAAAAACAACAACAACTGAATAAAATTGAAAATGCGCTATATGTGGTCATAGTAGCAGCAATGATTGTAGATGTATGGAGTGGACGATCACATCCAGTTGTCTTCATTTTTTCTACTATCGTCCTGGTTATAAGCATGATAGGAATTATATCAATAGAGCTTGTAAAGCTCCAATGGAAGCAAAAACACCGTCAATAAAAAATCAGCGTGGAAATGCCTGAAGGAGGAATATCACGTTTGAGCACTTAATATTCCTTCCTGAAGGCTTCTTTATCGACCTTTTGCAGGTGATATGGATCTACTTCAGAAACTGCTCGCTCATTGATCTTCTCAAACAAATGATGATGCTCTATTATTTTGATAAGTTCAGGATTCTTGGACACCAAAATGATATAATAAAAATGAACCTGAACCTCCTGCTCGGTAAAGTGTGACTTTACAATGTTGTAGTAGAAAGATGGATCGTGGCTCTTATTTTTAATGAACATCAAGAGCGCCTTATAATTTTCCAGGTAGTGCTGAAATGTATTTTTATATCCTTCAAAGACAGCAATAAACGTATTTTCGAATGATTCATCTGATAGACTTAAAGCTCCGGCATCTGCCTTTCTTCTTTTCTTAAGTTTTACAGTTTCTTTTTTGAATTCCACGTAGAGTTCATCAAAAGCATTTTGTGATTTTGAGCTGGCATTAATTTTTGTATTTCTAATATGGTTTGCAGCGTTGATGTGAAAGTTGAGCAATTGAAAAAAGGTGTTTTCGAATTGCTGAATGGCTATGGTCCTGGACTGATCTTCCATGATCTTTCTACTCTCATGTAATTCTATTCGCTGAAGTACAAGTTCTCTTTTCTGATAAATCAAGGCAAGAAAAAAAAGGATAACCCCAGCAAGTGCCCATATTGACCCAACCGTTCCTCCCAGGAATTCCCCGGCCATTCCAAATACGGTTCTATCTTGCCAGACTTCCGGACTAAAGCCATCAATTTTAACAATGAAGATGTAGCACAGCCAAAGTCCCAGTCCGATGGCTATGAATGCGCATAGCGCTAAGAGGTTGGCAAATATGTCTCCCCAGTTTAGATTAGGTTTTGTGAGTTTCATGGATTTTAGGCTGGTTTAAAGAATTTATCCTTCAAATTCAATGGATTTATGACTCCCGTCACAATAAGGTTTATTGGAAGAGGCACCACATCTGCAAAAGGCCGTTACACGATGCTTTGTAGTTTCGGACCCATCGTGGTGTTTGACCTTGATGTTTCCATATACCATTAGTGGTCCTCCCTTTGCTACCTCGACAATCTGCTCGTCTTCAACCTCATTATTTGATTGGGATTCATTTTTTAATTTGTACGATAAAGCACCTGAAGGACACCTGTCAATCTGCTCTTTTATAGTCGCGTCTTTCGCTCCGTTAACATTGACCCACGGCCTGGCTTTGGGATCAAATACATCCGGCAATCCCTTGTAACAAATTTCTGAATGGATGCACTTCTCGGGCTTCCATACTACAGTCAATTCTTCGCTTTCGTATTCTTTTAATTTTTCTGCCATATTACAATTTAGCTCCTTCTGCCAATAATTGCTGATAATCCTCCTCATGATTTTTTATAAATGACCTTACAAATGGACATAAAGGGATAATCTTGATATTTTCTTTTTCAATAATTTCTAAAGATTCTCGTACAAGCTTGTGACCTACACCTTGTCCTTCCATTTCATCAGGCACTTCCGTATGAATAATATACATACTGCCTCTTTTGCCCATTTTATAATCAATGAAAGCAGTGGTATCATCAAGTACAAGCTCAAACCGATTCTTATCAATGTTTTTTTGTGTCTTAAGACTTGCCAGATCCATCAATTAATTGTTTTATGTAATCGGGAAGCGCCATCTGTGCATCCAACTGATGGTCTATCTCAGGTATTCCGTATGTCTGCTCTATCGGAATGATCCCACACCATGAGGTATTTTCGTTTAGCTTGACGTTAACATCTCCGGTTCTAATTTTAGCCGCTGCATTATCTAATGATAGTCTTGCTATCTTAGTAATTGCTATCTGATCATCTGTTGGCTCTCCTATATCAGCAATTCTACCAGGAATATATCGGTCAGTAAACATGTTAAAAAACTTCCTTTTCTCTTCAACATCTACAATTTCCTCCGCCTCAGAGAAGCCAATCACTGACCTGTAATTGAATGAATGATCAAAAGCTGTGGGAGCGAGTACTAAAGCATCCATATGAGTAATAGAAAAGCTGACTTGTCTTCCAATGATACTTTCAATGAATTTACTTTTTGCTGATGCATGAATATAAATATCATCATCGACACGAGCGAATCCGGTCGGTATTTGATGCGCCATACCTTCGCGCACAAATGCCACATTACAAAAAAGACCTTCATCAATTATTTGATATAAGGTCTCTTTGTTATCCGTTCCCCTACTTGGGTATCTGGAAGGTATTGTATTGGCCATCTATTAAGTAAGCAGAATCAAAAGCAATAAAATAATAATAATTGCACCTATAGAAATAGATACCCGGCTATCAAGACCTGCTTGCTTTAGTTCCTTTTTGATTTCTTTTACCTCGACTTTCAGCGCTGCCTTCTCTTCTTTATCCATATCAGAGAAATCCATTTCCCAAATTTGATGTACCCGATTCTCAAGCTGCTCTACTCTTTCTTGTGGATCGATTTCTTTCTTAGGATCTGTTTCGTTTGCAGAGGCAAATGATGCAAGTGCGAATGCACAAATGAAGGTTAGGTATTTAATTTTTTTCATAGGTTTTAAATTAATAATTGAATGCAACTTAAATCTAATGAAATCAATATAATCTATATGATTATGTTGCCCACTTGTAGATCATTTTGCAACGGATTTTTTTTAATCTGAAAAAATTCTAATTGAATGCTAAATTTTAGTTTTTGAATTTCTACATTTGCGTTCCATTTTGAGGGACGTAGTTCTGAATAATGGTTTTTTTTGTTTTATCGGGGTATAGCGCAGTCCGGTTAGCGTACCTGCTTTGGGAGCAGGGGGTCGTAGGTTCGAATCCTACTACCCCGACTTTAGGAAGCCTTCATATGATGAGTATGGAGGCTTTTTTATTTGATTTGGACTAAACAGGAACCTACGAAGGTCATAGCACTGGCCGTGCGTATCTATCCGTTCGCATTCGAATCCTGCTACCCCGACTTTGAGAAGTTTCTATATTATGCGGCGTGCGTATCAGTATTTCCTGCTATCACACGTGACCTTGTACCAATAACCCACATTGTAGCGCCAGTTAGCGAAGGAATGACAACAAAAATGACTAGGGCTATATGGATGATATTGTTAGAAAGTGAATTGTCAATAATTTGTATACCATCTACTTGTAGGAGTGATTTGATAAGTGTAATTATCCAATTGAAATAATTGGAAATGATAAACAGCATAACCATGATCATTTTGTAGCTGCCACCATACTTTATATATTGTAAAATGAGCAACAGACTTAGTATTATCATTGAACCTATGATCCCGTTGAGGTGAGCAGCCAGGCTTGCTTCAATACTGCCGCTAATTTTTCCAGTGGCTATCATTGTTACATAAATTCCTGTGAGTAACCCAAGCAGGAACAAAATCCCTGCTGCTCTAACTACAATTTCACTGATTCGCGAACTGACTCTATTTTCCATCATTTATGATTATTCTCTCTATTTAAGTATGAGGATTTACTCTATACCTGATTATTAAAGTTTGCGCTTAAAAACGACTCCCTCTTTGACAACCATGAATATGCTCTTGGTATGCTGAATGTTTTCAAGAGGGTTTTCATTCAAAACCACGAGGTTGGCTTTTTTATTGACATCAATAGAACCAATTTGATCATCCAAGCCGAGTGCGATAGCATTATTAATGGTGGCTGATCTAATCGCATCGATTATTGGTAAATTGGATTTTTCTACATAGAGCGCTATCTCTTCATGAATGAAAGGGAAGGGCTCTTCTCGGTACGCACTAATGGTATCTGTCCCCGCTGTAATCATAACTCCTGATTGATGCGCTTTGGCGATAACCTGACTCCCGGCGTCTGACATTGTATTTAAGCGTTCTACATTTTCATAAATAAATTGAGTAGGATCCAACACGACCTCATTCTCTTTCATTTTGCGAAACAAAATTTGTAGAGTGCTGTCAACTGTCGGATAGCTCATCATTTCGTCGGGTCGCATACCCAGCAAGAGTGTAGAATGTGAAAGTGAATTAACTCCACTCTCGACCAACTCATAAGAATTGCTTTCCTGGGTATTGCCATGCGCCCAAACCTTTAAATTTCTCTTCCTGGCTTCTGCGCTAATTTTGGCGACCAAAGATGGTTTTAGAAAAGCATATAATTTGATACCGGAGCTCCCATTTCCTTTGGCCTCAATCACTGCTGAAGAAATATCCGTGCTATCAGTAATTGACTTAAACCATGAAACATTTCCCGGCACTTCACCACTAGTGGCAGCTGCTGCTCTCGGGTCTTCAAAGAAGTCAGGCCCTGCAAATAGAGAAGAAAACTGGATGTCCGGAGAGTTGATAACACCCAGCTTGGCTGCTCGGCTTAGCTCACTAACTACTCTTACATCTGATGCCATCTCTCTTATGGTGGTAATGCCTCCATACAGCGCATGTTCTAGAAGTTCAACCAAATTATCTCTGGGAGGATTATACTTCCTAGCTGGATTCCAATAAGCACTATGCTCGATGTGCGTATGGCTATCGATTAATCCCGGAATTATGTATTTCCCAGACAAATCAATTACGCTATCACCGTCAAGCGATTCAGGAAGTCCACTTTGGATATTGACAATAACTCCATCCTCTATTTCAATAGATTGGTTGGTAATTATATCTCCACCGATCACATCAACAATATTTACATTCTTTAGAATTGTCGATTGGGCGGCAACTACCAAGCTGCTAGTGAAAAGGATTAAATTAACTAGAAATCTTACGCCAAATTGATCTGAAGATTTTTTGGATTTTTTTATCACGCCTACTCTAATCATAGCAATATTTTATCTTTTCTTTTCATCTAATACTTGCCAGCTGCAACAGTTTCATTGGTTTTTTTTCTACCCACTCCAAACAGGTAACAAACAGGACTATCACTAAAGGTTTGACCAACAACAATAAAAAGATACTCCCCCATTTCCAGTGAACGATAGCCAGGATACTTGAAGCAATAAAGGTCAAAATGAATCTTTTTAAAAGCATGATTCTTTTCTTTTTGATTAGAACGAATCGGAATCTTTTCTCAATTATAAATTTGATTTGTTCAATCCCGTTTTGAAGATTGGATTCCAATTCTGAACCTGAGCTATGATTGATCATATCGATCCATATATTTATGCTATTCAAAGATTCCCCTTCTACTTCGTGTTTGTCAATTATTTTAAGAATCTTTTTTAGGTATGCTATTTCTTTTTCTTGTGACGGGCTCACCTTGTTCTGTTGCGGTGCAACATTTATGATGCCATTGCTCATTCAAATAACTTCAAAGTTTGAAAGTGATATCTAATGAAAATACTTCTGTCGCAAGTGTAGAACGGGTAATGGATGGAACCGCCTGTCCACCATCAGATGTAGGTAGAATTACAGGTCCGTTGCTTTCATTTTCAAATCCATGATGGTAACCAACACTCAGGTCGATTTTGTCTGAGCAGGTATAACTGGCTCCAATACCAATCGCATGCTGAACAGTGGCTGGTGCTATGGTACTGAAAAATGAAATCTCATCCTGGACTGGGTTTGTATTGTATGAATATCCGCCTCTAACTGTGAAGGAATCTGAGATCGTTCGCTCGATACCAAGCCCAACGAAATAGGAATTATCCCACCCAAAACCTCTTACTGAAAAGTCAGAATCAAAGTTGGTCTCTTTGAATCCATCTGTAGAAGAAAAGTCAACAAACCTGAAGTCCAATGCAAGAGACATCTTATCTATTCCTTTGTATGAAACGCCAGCCGCAAGAATCATTGGATAATCTAGTGATGTACGTGAAGCATTACCTGCGCCATTTAATTCATCGTATTCAAAATCCTCAAACGTTTGACGGCTTTTATACAACAAACCAATACTTAACGATTCATTCACCGCATAGGTCAATCCTAGATGCAATCCATATCCAAGTGCCTTCGCTTCATCTTGATTTGGAAACAGAATGCCTGCCACGCCTACAAATGGTGTTGCCGTGACGATCGGACCTAACTCCAAGGAGGCAATATTCAATGTAGGAGATATAGCCAAGGCAAGCTTGTTAGTCAGCTGATAGGCTGCCGTCATTGAAAATTGAAACAGTTTGTAACTCGAAAATATATCGCCAAATAGTAGTGAAAGCGGACTTGAAGGCGTTTGAGGATAGTCTACTCCAAACCCTCCGATTCCTGCGGCGGTAAGGCCGAAGCTCCACTCACTCTTTGGGTTATAAATGAAAGAGAATGTTGGAAGTAAGGTATTCTTTGTTTCGTCATTAAGTATGCCGCTCAGAATCGTTCCTTGAGGTACACTTGGGTCCAAGTAAAAAAGATCCAGCTCTGAATAATTATTTGTTTTCAATGCAATTAATGAAGTGCTGAATTCGATTGATGTTGGAATTTGTGTTATACTGGCTGGGCTCCATTGCAGTGCGGCAGTCGGATTAGCGCTATATGCTGTACCCACCCCAGCCATTCCGATGCTGCGAGCTCCTGCACCATTCAAAACGTGTCCAGTCTGAGCATTGGCACCAGCTAATATCGCTACTGCTGTAAAGCAAGAAAGTAAGAATCGATTCATGTAAGTTTATTTTCAGTTTGTAATTAATTCGTTTTAAAAATTTGTTATTTGGTGAGGAATTCCAGGGCCATCTCTTTGGTATCAAATGGTTCAAATTTGTATTTGGAAACCGCATTAAAACCATTAAGTAAAACCTTTTTTATGCCTACAATGCCTAACAAGGCGGCTTTTTCTACTTTGTGATTGAAAGTCCTATTTGCAACTTCTTTAGCTGCCTTCATAAACTCTCGGCTCCCATGTGTATTCGTGAGATCGGCTAGATATAAAACTGAACCATGTTGATTATTCATCAGCTTCTCTACCTCGTATAGCTTTTCAATCATCTTTTCTTTGGTGTTGCATTCTGAGTAATCACCAAAAACAATTTTTTTCCCGTTATATGTTATTAATTCAACAGACATATCTTCTTTTTTAATACTAATAATGATAATGTGGTGGTATTGCTTGCTCAGTCATTTGAACTACCTTTTCTCCCATTCTCTAAATAATCATTGATCATAAGTGCTACGCTAAGTCCAATAGCAAGACCAAAACCAAATCCTAAAATGAGATTTTGATTCAATAACCCAATGACAATACCCAGAACTGAACCTAGCAGTAACCAGATATAAATCCACTTAGGTATTTTCATATTCGCCTGCCTTGTTCAGTAGGTTTCCAAGTCTTATGATATAGCTGTTTAATTCAATGTTGCTTTGGTTGCGGGCCACTAAAGAGGCTTTTGTAAAATACTTTTCAGCTAGCGTGTGGTTGTTGCTTCGATGATAAGCCATACTGAGTCCTGCATATATCATCCCCACGTATTCTACATTCTGAAATTCTTTTACACCGATGAGGAAGTGACTTATTGCATTCTCGATATCGCCGTATTTTAAGTAGAAATGGCCAATGCGATTTTGCCATAAGGAGGTTGAGTACTTCTCTTTGGAGAGAGTGTCGCCAAATGTTGCCATGAAAAACTTGAATGCCGGGAAATTATTTTCTTTCCATGAGAGCCAAATCAATATATCCATTGTCTTGGTGTCCAACTCCTCTGATAAGCCAAACTTCTCTCCATAGCAATCGAAAAAGTAATCGAAGTACTGTTGTCCTTTAAAGTCTATTGTTGTTTTTTGAATCATTCCCTTCACTCCTCCTTCATTACTCATGGGAGGAGCCAATTCAATTTGTCTCATTTGCTTAATTATCAATTATGTTGAAAATGTTTTTATCTAGATTCAGAGCGGGTTTCGAGTTTCTGTTAGTAGGTATGTGAAAGATGAATTTCGCTCCACACTGAGGCTTAGATTCGACAACCAATTTTCCGTTGTTTTTCTTGATAAAATCTATGCACAATTGCACACCCAATCCTGTGCCCATTTCATTGGAAGTACCAGGCTTAGTGAAATGTACATTGGGGTTCATTAGATTATTGATCTCATGGTGGCTCATCCCCACACCATCATCAACAACCTTCACATTTAAGAATTTATCTTCACGCTCAAACTCAATGCGTATTTTACCTCCCTTGTGGCTGAATTTGATTGCGTTTGCGAGCAGGTTCCGCATGACAAAATCCATTGTACGCTTATCCCCATAGACCCGCGTTGAACCCGCTTGATTAATTAAAACTTCGATTTCTTTTCTTCTAAGATCTTCTGAAAAAAGGCGTACACACTGCTCTGAAATTTCTCTTACATCAAAAAATTCAAACCTCAGTTTTAGTGTTCCCATTTGAGACCTGGCCCAGTTTAAGAGGTTGTCTATGAGCAATTCTACATTGTGAAGTGATTCTTCCAACCTATCTAAAATCTCAGATTCTTTATCTTTTCCAAGATCTATGGACTTATCATTCAGGATTTTAATAAAACTGCTAACTGTACCAATTGGTGATCGCAGGTCATGAGAAATAATAGAAAAGAATTTGTCTTTAATCATGGACGATTCTTTCTGTTTTTTCTCTGATGTCTTAAGTCTGACGTTGAGCTTTTTTAATTTCTCATTTTGGTCTGACAATGTATTATTGGATTCTTGCAATCTTCTTTTGAATTTCTGTTCTTTTAAAAAAAACCTGTGACGAAAATCGGTAAGCCAAATTCCCGCAAACCCAATAGAGAACAGAAGTAATCCACCTTTCTCAATAAAGTATTCAATTGTCAATCGATCATTCAAAAAAGTGAAGCATACATATGATAAAAGTGCTACGGCAACTACTATCAATGTATCATACCATCTCCAAAGCAAAAAGAGTGAGGAAATCAAAAAAACCGCTGAATAGTTTAGGTTGTAAACCAGTACATTTTCGAGTGATACCTGAGCAGTTGCATATGAGAGGAAGAGCACCAAAACAATTAGGCATGAATGTGCCAAAAATCGTGGAGATATCTTACCGAGTACGTAAGCATATTGCACGAGCACATAGTACAATACAATTCCTATTCGTATAGCGAAGAGGGCCATCCAACCATCATCCTCAAAAAATAGAACGTCCGGAAAAAGTGGCAATAGCACAATAGCGATCCATACCAATTGCCGATGAAGCTTTCCTGATTCTTCTTTAAATGACATGTTGTCTTCAAGGCTAACATTATCAGAGGGAATGCTTTCGATTAGAGTAGTGCTTGGTAAGTCTCTCAAGAAAGCCTGGTACTTCCTCGACTGCACATCAAACAATATGATAACAGAGCAATAGCACATAAATGTGATTGCAAATACTAAGACCAGTGTTTCATGCCACGCTATGTTATATTGAATAGGGATTGAATCTATTCTATAATCCAAGGCAAAGAGTGTGACGAATTCTACAAACGTCAAAAGAATCCAAAAAGCACTGTTCCTGTTTACTTCATAATCAGAAAAAATAAGGGCAAAAAACGGCGCGCACATTAACCAATAGAGAGCTGGAGAGGAAATACCACCGCTGAAGATGACCTCAACCAAAAACATGATATTTGAATAAAGAGCAAATAAGTTGACCGAGCTTATTAGCTTCTTCTTGCTTCTAAATTGGAGCGCAACATGCAAAACACCCAGTGTTCCAAAAATGCCCATAAATCCACCGATCGAAAATCCGATAGTGAAGAAGGAAATACTGGTGATGAACAAAAAGATTAAGGAGAGCACTAGGGCATTAGCCAAAACACGTCGCTTAGGCCAATCATCGTATGAATGGTCAAGTGCCTCCCGAAAAAAATAGTAGATACTAGTCATACTGCATTTGATTGAAGATCATATCTTTCAGTGTGTGCTTGAGGATAGGCTTGTTGAAAACCCCGGTGACGTAGTTGAGACTTTTTAAATAATCCTCATCTTGGAGACTGGAGGTGACGATGAATATGGAAGGGACTTTACTTAGCAAAGGAGCCACTTTTTCAAATTCCTTTAAGAACTCAACCCCATCCATGATAGGCATATTTATGTCAAGAAGAATAAGATCCGGGGAATTGAAGTTTGCTGAGAGGTAATCTTCAAAATATTTAATGGCATCATAGCCATTAAAAAAGGATTCCATTTCATATCCACTCATTAGCTCATTTAAATACAGGCCGTATAGCTTGTGGATTAATTCGTCATCATCTATTGTAAATAGTTTCATCTGGTTGGTTGGTTATTGTTGATTATATCTTCCATTCAAAAAAGAATGTAGTTCCCTGATTCGGCTCGGATTCAAACCATATGTCGCATCCTCTCTGCATTAAAATCGTTCTTACTGTGTAAAGCCCAATGCCATTTCCATCTTTGAATTCAGCATTTTCAAGTCTTTCAAATGGATCGAAAATTCGATCACCCACTTCAGGAGAAATCCCAGGGCCATTGTCCTTCACGAAAAAGATGAGTGGATCGTGACTTGAAACACCAACTTCAATTGTTGTGAATTCGCAATTGCAATACTTTATAGAATTTGATATAAGGTTCTGAAATATTATTTCTAATAGGACGCTCTCAGTTTTAAGCGTCGGCATATCTTCAGGCACGGTAAATGAGATTTCTCTCACATTGAGCCTCTCCATGAGCGACTTGATCAAGTTGCCGGTACTTATTTCTTCTTTTTTTAGTGACTTTAGATTATTCCGAGAAAAGGCTAGTAAACCGTCTATCATTTGTCCCATACGGTCCAAATAAGCCAGCATCTTCTCTTTATACTGCTGAGCATTTTCTTCATCATGCCGCATGAGTTCATAAAGAGATTTTATGCTTTGCAAAGGGCTCTTAAGATCATGGGCAATCATTTTGGCAAATTGGTACAGTCGGGCATTGACTTCTGCCAAGTCTTTGTTCTTCTTTCGGACAATCTCCCTGCTTTTATCGAGTTCAAAATGGGAAACAACGGAATTCGCCAAGGTTCGGAGGGCTTCTTTTTGAGACTGATTTAGAGCCATCGGTCTTCGCTCGACCACACACAGCGTACCGAGCTTAAAGCCATTTGGGCTTACTAGTGGGTAGCCGGCATAATACCTGACATTTTGCTCTGTAACAATTGGATTGTCCTTCCATTGGTCTTCTTTTAGCGTATCCTTTATCTCGTATAGACCATCTCCTTGTATTGCGACTTTGCAGAATGATATATCACGCGGAATCTCTCTGGAGGTTAAGCCTGTTTCGCCCTTGATCGATTTATACCAATTGCGTTCAGAGTCTAATAAGGTGATTAGAGAAACATCGGTACCGCAGATATATGATGCCAACCTGGTTATGTCATCATATTTATTTTCAGGTAGTGTGTCAAGGATTTGGTAACTATCCAACTCCTTGATTCTTTCGGCTTCTTTCTCACTATCCTCAATTGGAATGCTATATAATGACATATTACTCAGTTGAAAGTTTTGATCTACTGAGTTCGCTTGACTAAATCTATGCCAAAGTATATAACTAGTTGATTATCTGAATATTACAACAATAACTGGTGTATAATTATCGATTATTTATCAGAAATTTCTTTTATTTAATCACACTTGAAGATCTCTTTTGTCTATCTTCAATTTTCTGATTTTAGACTCAAGCGTTTTCGGATTGATCTCCAGAAGTTCCGCTGCACCTCCCGCACCACTCACTTTTCCTTTTGTTTTGATAAGTGTCTCAATTATTAAGCTTCGCTCCTTATCTATGAACTTGCTCCCTGTCTTTTCCGGAAGGCGAACCGGTAGCCAGTCATCGAGTTCGAGAATATTGTTAGATGTAATCATAGCACGTTCAATCACATTCTCCAATTCTCTTATGTTTCCCGGCCAGTCGTAATTCATAAGCTTTTCCATGGTTTCCTTGGATATGGAGTCAATGGTTTTACCCATTCGCTTTTCAAACCTTTTCAGAAAATGACTCGCCAAATATGGGATGTCAGATTTTCTTTGTCTAAGTGGAACCGGATTCAATGGGAACACATTTAACCGATAATAAAGATCTTCTCTAAATTCCTTTTCGGCTATTGCCTCCTCTAAGTTTTTGTTGGTGGCAGCAATTATTCTCACGTCTACTTTTATGGTTTCATTCCCTCCTACTCTCTCGAATTCGCCTTCTTGCAGTACTCTCAGAAGCTTTGCCTGAATATCCAAAGGCATTTCTCCAACTTCGTCCAAAAAGAGTGTGCTTTTGTCTGCAAGTTCAAATTTTCCAATCCGCTTATTGACTGCTCCGGTAAAGGCTCCCTTTTCATGGCCAAACAATTCACTTTCTACTAACTGCGGAGGTAGCGCCGCACAGTTCAATTTGATTAATGTGTTTTCACTTCGATCGCTGTGGTTGTGAATTGCCCGTGCAAAAAGCTCCTTACCTGTCCCTGTTTCACCCACTATTAATACTGTACTGGATGTCTTGCTGACTTGTTCTATTCGCTTCAGAAGCTGCTTGCATTGCTTATTTTCCGCAATAATTTCATCAAAGTTGTATTGAACTTTGATCTCTTCTCTTAAATAGCTGTTTTGTTTCTCAAGTTTGTTTTTAAGCGTTTCTATCTCATTGTAGGCCTCCAAAAGCTTCAACTCATTATTTTTTCGCTCAGTGATATCCCTAACCACACTGCATTTAAAATCCTTTCCTTCCCAATTGATGATGTTGTTCGTAATCTCAACAGGAATTTCGGAACCATCTTTTCGGACATGATATGTGTTGAAGGTTAGGCTTCCTTTCTCCTTTGTTTCCATCCATAACGCTTTTGATTTTTCGTAAGAAAATGAAGGATTGATATCCATTCCTCTTTTCCCCATTAGCTCTTCTTTTGAATACCCAAGCAAATCTGCAGCCGCTTGGTTGACTTTAATAAATCTGAGTTTATCATCGAACCAATAAATCCCTTCTGAAATTCGCTCCATCGTCAACTCAGTAAAAAGAAGACGCCGTTGACGCTCCTGATGATCTGACAGGTCGCAGATCGTTCCGAAAAGTCGACGTACTACACCACTTTCATCTTTAGTAGCTGATCCTGTAGCTCTGATATATTTTCGTGATCCTGAACTGTCTTCAATCTCGCAAAAAATTGAATATGGCGTGCCTTTTACCATCGCCATGGTAATCGTATCATGGATATGATCTTGTTCTTCCTGAGATGAAAACCTTATGATCTCTTCGAGCCTTGGCGGTTTGGAGTTGGGATTTAAACCATAAATTTTGTAGACTTCAGGAGACCATTTTATCTCACGGGTCATTACATCATATTCCCATATACCTGTTTTAGTCTGTTGAAATGCTCGTTCTAATTCTTGTATTCGTAACTTTGAATCCTGGAGATTTTCTTCCTTATATTTTTTAATGCCCTCCACCTTCACTTTCTATCGGTTTGCACAATTAATTTACTATAAATAAAAAAATACCCCGAATAAACGGGGCATTTATTATCGAATGATCAAAATCAATATCAACACAAAGTGTATCTATTGAACGACCATTCTTCTACCACCAAATTTTGATTTTTTTTGGTAACAATGGCTCAAATTCATAGTGAGTCTCTATTTGAATTAAAGGGGGACGAGAAACTTCCCTTTCCCCCAAACCATAACGCTTATATCTTGATGAGAAGAAGCTATGTATTGAAACGTTTTAGCATGTTTCTTGTGATTCTTGCTAACATCAACAGCTGAAAGACCAGCCTTGACCGGATTATCTTTTCCGGCCTTAGACTGATCATTGAACACCAAGCAATCACGGGTTACCACAAACAACAAAGACATAAATTTTCTCATTACAATCAATTATTAATAAATGATTTTTAAAATTCACTTGGCTGTTGACAAAGGGTATGCCAAACCTTTTAATCATCTGTTAATCAGATAATTATATTAAATTCTGAATTGATGAATTTTATCTCATTTAAGGAATTGCTGAGATTAAAGAAATGAAATAATGAATCTCAATAAGTGTTCTGAAAGCGTAGCAATAGGCTTACAGTATTTTTAAATTATGCCACACCTATAAACAGCAACCAAACGGCACCAAGAAAGTGCCAAAACATAAAAACATTATATGCATACTGCCTTGAGCGAGAGTGAACTCTGTATTCCCTGATTTTTCTAAAAACAGAAATCAAAAGAATCAGGCCAACCGAAACATGTATAAAATGGATGAGGGAGAAAGGAAATAAAATATTTCTAAATGATAAATTAGAATTGAGAAGTTCCTGCCATCCCACTACTTGCAATGTGGAAAACAAAAGACCAAAGAACAAACCCAATCCGGTAAATCTAAAAGCCTTTTCAATCTCATCTTCGCGAATCTTTAACTGCCCCATTACAATTAAAGCGCTGCTCACCAAAATGAACCAGGTGGCTACCTCGTAAATAACCGGAATGCTGAATGATGGCAATTTTTGAAATATCCAGACAACTATCAGCGTGAAAAAAATCAATGAACTAGTAACAATAAAAAGCTTGGTCATATGCTTACCTGCATTGACCATTTTCTTCTTTTCCTCTAACCTTTCTAATATTATTTCTTTTTCACTCATACTGCTATTGTAGCTATTCTTTTAACTGTACATTATTAAACAATGTTTCAAGGAAAAACCATGATTGTAAAGTTTTCTTTTTCAATTTCCAATCGACTAATTTGGGGGTATGGGAGATAAAAAGAATAAGATCAATCCAATCGACCTGGTACGCCCGGACAAGTTGCTTATCACTGGTTTGAAGACACTTACTGAACTAACGCTTACTCCGCTTAATATGTATGCCGATCTCAAAGCTCAGGCGAAAGGAAAGGCCGAAATAACATTTATCGGCGAAAAGAAACTTGAGGAAGCCAAGGTTCAACTATTCATATTTAATGAAAAAGAAGTTGCTGAGTCTGAAGAGAAGGATTTCAACCCAATGCTTGCACCTAAAGACTCGCACATCCATTGGCTCAATATTCACGGATTACATGAAGTAGATCTTATTCAAGAGCTTGCCGAAATAATGCATTTGGATCGTCTGGCAGTTCGTCAGTTGCTAGATACTACGCAGCGCCCTAAGGTAGAAGAGTTTGATAATTACCTCTTTTTTAATGTAAAGTCAATTTTGCTAGACGAAGATGACCAGCTTGACGTGGAACAACTTTCATTCGTTTTAGGCGAAAATTATGTGGTTTCATTTCAAGAGAAGGTCAGTGATCACTTCGATGATATACGTTCCAAGATAAGAGAAGGGATTGGCTTTGTAAGAAAGCGCACCTCTGATTACTTATTGATCCAATTACTTGATGCGATTCTGGACAATTACTTCGAAACGATTGAAGATATTAATGAGGATATAGCAGAACTTGAAAATGACGTGTATAAAAACCCAAAGAATGAGACGCTATTTGAACTTGAGAAGAGTAAGAAAAGAGCTGATTTGATAAAAAAATCGCTTACTCCTATGGCAGAATCCATAAACTACATTCTTAATAACAGAACATCATTTTTTCAAAAACCAAATGTCAAGTACATCAATGATTTGCGCATGAGTTGTACCAATGCACTTGAAGAGGTGGAGTCCACGGCAAGATCACTGGAAAGTTTGACCAATATCTATTATGCATCTCTCAGTCAGAAAATGAATGAGACGATGAAGGTATTGACGACTGTAGCCACGATATTTATTCCACTCACCTTCATTGCCGGCATATACGGAATGAACTTCGAATACATGCCCGAGCTTCAATATAGAAATGGCTACTTTGTAGTATGGGGTATAATGGGGGCAATATTTATTGGAATGGTGGTCTATTTTAAACGTAAGAATTGGCTCTAGCCTATGCTGTAAGTTTAACGAAAAAGGTGCTTCCATTACCTTTTACAGACTCGACCCATACCTTTCCTCCGAGATCTGTGACATATTTTTTCACAATGGAAAGTCCCAACCCAGTGGATACCTCTCCACCTGTCGGTTTTGCACTTAGTTTTTGAAATCGATTAAAGAGTTTTTTCTTGTCTTCTTCAGAGAAGCCCGGACCTTCATCGCACACTTTGAACACTACACTATCATAAGCACATTCAGCCCTTAGCTCCACTGTGGAGTCAGGACTTGAGAACTTCACGGCATTTGACACCAGATTTTCCAAAACAAGCAATAGCAATAAGTGATCGGTTCGGATCATATTATGATTTTCACAGAATTCAATTACAAGCTCTATATTTTTCTTGGCTGCAATGGGCCTATATCGTTGCCCAACATCCCGCATGATGACTCGTATGTCTACTCGCTCTTGAAGTACCTTGATACGGTTACCTTCCAGACCATCTACATCCAAAATCTTTGTAACCATCTGATTGATTCGTTCTGCACTCGCAGTTACCTGATTTAGCAATTTGGCTTCTCCTTCAGATAGGTTGCCACTCATTTGTTGATTCACAATGTCTGTCACCATAATGATTTGGCTCAGTGGAGATCTTATATCGTGAGCCAATATTCTAACCAGATTATTCTTTTCTTCATTTAAGGCTACCAATTGAGCATTTCTATTCATCAACTGTTCATTTTTCTGACGAATGTCTTCTTGTTGATCTTCTATTTGATCCTTCTGTCCGACGAGAATAGTGGTAGTCTTTTGATTTCTATAAAAGAGATAGCCGATTGCAAAAAGAAATATTGAGGTAACCCCAATACCGACGATAAGAATACGCTTGGTAGCAGTTTCTTGCTCAAGTTGAAGGTTTGCATTCTTGATCAATGCCAGCTGCATTTCCTTTTCCTTGGTAAGAATAGACGTGCCTAGCTCTTCACCCGCATAAATGTCATCAATGAAACGATATAGCTCTTCCCCAAGGTAATTTGAAATAATATCTGATATCTGATTCTGGTACTTTTCTCTAGAAAGGAATTCATTAAAATATTCTTTCCATTGACTGCCTTTGGGCATAATGTAAGAATACCCCAAACCTTTCACTGTAAAGAAATTTTGCCTGGTGACTTCACTTCCATTTTCTATATGCATCATATATACGGGCAAATCAATAAACCCAAAACAATCATTGGAGGCTCTAACACCATCAAGTATGTTACTCTCACTATCTATATACTTGATGTTAAAATTCGCTCCAAGCTGCTCCTTGAGGTTAAGCAACATGCTTTCGTATTTTGTTTCTCTTATGGTAATTGCACTCATTGTGCTCATCATATCGTTCATTTCTTCATATGAACGCACAATTGGTGTCCCATTACTTGAAATGAGTACCGTAATATCAGGCAAGTATGGATTTGGGAAATCGGCATACTCAAGTCGCTTTTCTGTAATAGATAAGGCCGACACACCAATCGCGTTGAGATTTTCGGCTTCTCTCACCGTTTCAAGAATTTTAGAAAAGTTTGTTGTCTTCTTCCAGTTTAGATCAACAACTATCCCTTTCTCAACTTTTAAGAAAGTTTGAAAGGCTTGAAGCATTTCAGGTTCAATTCCATCCAAGCCTCCTTCCTCATTTTCATAAATGAATGGGGCAGAAGTATACCAGTATAAATCAAGAGAGTTTTGATCTGAATCTTGCCCAAATGTCATAAATACTGGCATGAGGGCAACCATAAAAATAAAGCGGCGGTAAAAGCGGTGGCACATCTAATAAATATGGTGAATTTATTGCTTCCGTAAAATTTGCTTATACTGGTATTGTATACATTAGAGCTCAAAAAAGAAAGTCATATTTTTTTAAACCATAGTGGTACATTATCGGTTTTATAGTTAATCTAAATACGCAGATTATGGCAAAAAAAGCAGTAACTAAGAAAGCTATTCAAAAAGGCTATCAGGATTATCTTCTTGAAATTGGTAAAAAACCTGAGACGGTTCGAATTTTTACTAACTACTTAAAAATTTCAGATGATGATTTTTATAAGCATTTTGGTTCTCTAAAAAATATTGAATCGTCCATATGGGATGGTTATTTCAATCAGACACTCAGTGTTTTGAGCAAAGATCCTGACTTTGAGGAAATGGATGCGAGAGAAAAGCATCTCTCATTTCTATATACACTGCTGGAGCTTATGAAAGCTGATCGATCATACGTTCTATATAAGCTTGAAAACAAAAAGCCGCACGAGCTTCCACCAGAGCTGGCTCAGACTCAGAAAATTATAAACCAATCTGAAATTGACTGGGCAAAAACATTCCAATTTATACCCGAAAAAGCTCAAAACATTACACATGCAGCTTACAAAAAAGTGCTCTGGTCTCACGCCATTGCAATGATTTTCTTTTGGGTAAAAGATGATTCCGGAGAAGCCAAAGACACCGACATCTTTATTGAAAAATCAACCCGTACAGCTTTTGATATTGGAGAGCTTCCTGCTTTAGATTCAATCATCGATTTAAGTAAATTTTTCTTACATAAAATGGGCTTCTCAAAAGCCACAGCATAATGTCAAAAGAACTTGATAGAATTCCTATAGGTAAAGTAAAACGTGCCAGCAAATTTGTGACCACCGGCGCCAAGGTTGGAGCCAATTATGTCAAAGCTTATAGTAAAGCAGCGATCAAAGGAAAATTGGACAAGGAAGAATTGGACAAGGATAATGCCCGTGATATATATGATTCGTTGAGCGAGTTGAAGGGAAGTGCCTTGAAAATGGCACAGCTACTGAGCATGGATCAAAATGTACTACCAAAAGCGTATTCGGATAAGTTTGCAATGGCGCAATACAGCGCGCCTCCTCTCTCCTACCCACTGGTTAAAAAGACTTTCGTAGCAAATCTTGGAAAAGATCCGAACGAAATATTCGACAACTTTGGTAAAGTAGCGAGCAATGCCGCTTCGATGGGTCAAGTGCATAAAGCAGATCTCGATGGAAAAAAATTGGCTGTTAAAGTTCAATATCCGGGAGTAGCAGATAGTATAAAAAGCGACCTTAAACTTGCAAAGCCATTCGCCCTGAAGCTGATGAATGTAAAAGGCAAAGAGGTTGAACCATATATGAAAGAGGTAGAAGGAAAATTGCTTGAAGAGGCTGATTACGAATTGGAGCTCAAGCAATCAATGGACTTTGCTTATAAGTGCAGGGAACTTGAAGGTGTGTTTTTTCCCACCTATTACCCTGAACTGTCTGCTCCTCAAATTCTTACCATGAGTTGGCTTGAAGGAGAACCGATTGGTGCATGGATGAAACGGGAACAAACCCAGGAAAGTCGTAATAGACTCGGTCAAATATTGTGGAACTTTTACATGTTTCAGATGCATGAGCTAAGGATGATGCATGCCGACCCGCATCCCGGCAATTTCATTATCAACGAAGCAAATGATCTTGGCGTGATCGATTTTGGCTGTATAAAGCATATTCCTGAAGACTTCTATCAATCGTATTTCGAATTGGCCAGTTATGAAGTGCTGGACAATCCTGATCGTGTAAACCAACTGTTTAAAAAGTTAGAAATCATTCGTCCAAGCGATCCTGAGAAGGATGTAGAGATTGTAACTAAAATGTTTACTGATTTGATAAGATTACTCAGCCGTCCATTTAATGATGGAGAATTTGATTTTAGTGATGAATCATTCTTTGCAGAGATTTATCAAAAAGGTGAACAAATATCGAAAGATCCTGAAATGAGCAGGCTTCAGGCTCGAGGATCACGCCACTTTATTTATTTCAATCGAACATTTTTCGGGCTTTATAACATTTTGCATTCATTAAAATCACGCGTGGATTGTTCTAAAGTAGAATTTTTGAGCATAGCGTAATTATGAAGAGGTTTCTAGTTCTTATTTCGGTTTGCTCATTGCTTTTATCGTGCACCAGTGAAGCACCAAAAAGGGAATCGTTGCTTTACCTATCCGTGCGAGATAAAGATTACAATATCTATCTAAATGATCTCGACGGAAACGAGAAACTACTGACAACCAATCCGGGATTCGATTATTCTCCCATGTGGAATGAGGTTTTGGGTTCTATTATCTATTACTCCTACGTCAATGATTCTTTTCAAATTGCCAATATGGACATGGATGGCAATCCGGTACCTCTCAACACATTCGGACAGCAAGAATTCAACCTCTCCCCTGATGGCAATAAGCTAGTGTCTCAGATTAATATTGGAGATTATTCGATACTCGTTTTATCCAATTTGGATGGCAGTAAGTTGGATACAATCAGTGATAAGCTTTCTTACAATGGACGTGCGAAGTGGTCATGGCAATCTGATCAGATTGCTTACATCTCAGATAAAGATGGAAACAACGAAGTATATGTATATGATCTCGCTAAGAAGAAAAACACAAGGTTGACGCAGAATTCGACTTCTGAAAAATACCTATCCTGGTCTCCTGACGGTAAACAACTCGCATACACTACTCAATATTATAAAGAGGGCGAAGCAGATCGCAATGATGTATTCGTCGTGACACTAGCGTCCAACGATGTGAAGCAAATCACCGATAATGAATTTAACGACACTGAAATTGCCTGGTCCCCAATATCAGACCGAATAGCATTCCACTCAACCCAAGATGGCGAGGATCATATTTTTGTAATGAACAGCGATGGATCTAACATAAAACAGATAACAACTGCAAAAGCCTATCACGGAGAACCCTGCTGGGCATGGGAGTAGCTATCATTTGTTAAGTGATTTTCGGATTTGATAATATTCAGATAAATCAGTTTTCAATTTGAAATATTCTCCATTGCTCATCGCTTGACTAAAAATTAAATCATCCGACCATCCATCCTTCTTGTATTCATTTTTTAAGATCACTTTCCCACCAGATTTAAATTTGAAAAAATTCCAATCAGCATCGAACATGAACGCTTGTGGGTAAGATACTTGAGTTACTTTTTTTAAATATTGTTTTTGGTAATCCTCAAGCAATTTTGAATTTGAGTGGAAATAAATGTCAAAAGGCCATTGCTCTGCCCGTATTTTGCTAGACATCTTTTCATTGTACGGTTGAATCGCGATTGCTATCATTCTGAATCCTTTTGACTTCCATTCTTGTTCATTTTCTTTAATATAATTGAACGTAAGAATGCAAGGAGTGCAGCCCATATTCCAGAAGTAAATCATAGAGGGCTCACCACTCGTAGACAATTGATCCATAGTAATGGATTTTCCATCCAAATCTTTAAGGGTATCAGCAAATGGTAGCTGAGCCATTACCCTGAATGTGAATAAAAAAACCAATTGAAACAAAATGATTCTATTCATGATTTTCGAGATTAGCCTTGATACTTTTCTTCTAACAAATTTATAGTCTAATTGAAAACCTCTATTTTCGAGGGTTCGTGAAAAAACACACTATGACAGCAAAGCGAGAACCCACGTTACTAGAATCATTCATACCAATCATATTCTTAATCTTAATTCTGGTTGTCAATGTCGGCATTTTTGGAAGTGAGGCACTTGGCGGATCAAACCAGATCATCCTTATTCTATCCGCTGGAGTGGCCACGCTAGTAGCCATCAGGGTAGGCTATAAATGGCAGGAAATTCAGGATGGCATTGTGAAGAGTATCAGCTCTGCCATGGCTTCAATTTTGATCCTGCTATTAATTGGTGCACTGGCGGGAACATGGATGTTAAGTGGAGTAGTTCCGGCAATGATCTACTATGGATTGCAAATATTAAATCCAACCATTTTCTTGGTAGCAGCATGCATTGTTTGCTCTATTGTTTCAATTGCTACAGGAAGCTCGTGGACCACAGCCGCAACAGTTGGTATTGCTTTAATAGGTATAGGACAAGCACTAGGAATATCCGAAGGTTTGGTAGCCGGAGCAATATTGTCAGGGGCTTACTTTGGCGATAAAATGTCCCCACTTTCGGATACTACCAACCTGGCACCAGCAATGGCTGGCACTGACCTTTTTACGCATATACGGTATATGACAATTACTACCGTACCTTCAATCATCCTAGCTTTACTCATATTTCTGATCATTGGATTCACTAATTCAAGCGATGGGGCAATTGAGGGAAAGGCAGCCATACTAGATGCCATTGATGGTACTTTCAATATCTCAGGCTGGCTATTTATCGTCCCAGTTGTTGTTGTAGTCTTGATCGTAAAGAAAATGCCAGCACTTCCAGCCCTGCTAATCGGAACGTTACTTGGTGCGGTCTTCGCGCTTGTCTTTCAACCAAATTTAGTAAACGAAGTAGCTGCTACTGCCTCCTTTGATGGCATCCTCTATGAATCGTTTGCCAAATCAGCTCCCGGATTAACCAATTCGTTCATTGGCACAATGCAGGCAATGTTTGGAGACATTTCCTTTACGACAGGAAATCAAATCCTAGACGACCAAGGCTTATTAAGTGCATCCGGAATGTCGGGTATGTTGGGAACTATATGGCTGATTTTATCGGCGATGATCTTTGGAGGTGTGATGGAAGGTGCCGGGATGTTAAAAAGAATTGCTTCAGCAATAATATCAAAAGTCAAATCTACAGGCTCGCTAATTTCATCTACCGTAGGCACTTGTATTTTCTTTAATGCTACTGCTTCTGATCAATACCTTGCCATCGTTGTTCCGGGTAGAATGTATGCTGATACCTACAGAGAAAAAGGTCTTGCACCAGAAAACTTAAGCAGGTCATTGGAGGATTCAGGCACAGTGACATCAGTACTAATTCCATGGAATACATGCGGTGCGTACCATGCCAGCGTGCTTGGCGTTTCAACCGGTACTTATCTACCTTACTGCTTTTTCAATATTATAAGTCCATTCATGACCATTTTAGTAGCTTATACAGGATACAAAATCAAAAAATTGGCAGGGAAAAGTGAATAATCGCTTTGCCGAACATATTACTAAAGAAGACCTACGCTCGTTACCATTGCTTGCTTTTGAGGGCAATATTCACACGCTCGATACGGAAGAAGAGTGCATTGATGCCATCAGGGAATTAAGGAAGCACGACACCATTGGTTTTGATACAGAAAAAAAACCAACATTTAACAAGGGTGAGTACAACCATACTGCAATGGTTCAACTTTCAACGATGGATGATGCCTACCTATTCCGTCTAAATAATATGGGCTATCCTCAATCGCTATTTGATTATATGGCAGACAAATCAATCTTGAAGCTTGGAATTAGCATTGATGATGACTTGAAAGACCTCAATAAGGCCAAAAAATTTAAACCCAGGAATTTTACAGACCTCAATGATGTAGTGCGGGAACTTGGAGTGAAACACATGGGTGTGAAAAAGTTAGCCGCGGTATTTCTGGAGTCCAGAATTTCCAAGAATCAGCAAGTCTCCAACTGGGAAAATGAAACCCTCACTCCTGCTCAACTAAAATATGCTGCGACAGACGCTTGGATATGTTTGGCTATTCATAGAAAACTTTTAGAGCAAGGATACATTTAACCTCACTTTTGCTCTCATTGAAATCCGTTTATCAAAAATTGATTTTCAGAGTAAGCCATAGAAATATCTTTGCGGCAAATGAAGAGGTTATTTTATTTATTATTTCTTAGCCCGATTATACTCTACGGACAAGAAGATGCCTATCATATTGCCAGAACATCAGAAGCTATAAAAATTGATGGCGTAATAGATGAACAAATCTGGAGCAATGTACAAGTAGCTCAAAACTTCCACCAGTATTTTCCAAGCGATTCATCGCTGGCAGAATCCAAAGTAGAAATCCGGATGACGTATGATGATAACTACCTCTACTTTAGTGCCAAGATGTACAATCTTACGGAAGACAGAATCTATGCCGTACCATCCCTAAGGAGGGATTATCGAGGAAATTTTGACGGAATTACGATAGAAATTGATCCATTCCAGGACAACACCAATGCTTTCCAATTTGGAATTAACCCGTTTGGCGTACAGCGAGAAGGACTAATTAGCAATGGAGGAATAAGAGGCAACGACCTTTCACTTTCCTGGGATAATAAGTGGCTTGCGGATGCTCGCCAATACCAAGGTTACTGGATAGCAGAAGCCGCCATCCCGTTTAAGACCATTCGCTTCAAGCCTGGCAATGATAAATGGAACATCAACTTTTATCGAATTGACACTGAGACCGGCGAGCGGTCTACCTGGACACGGATACCACGTAATTTTCTCATTCTTTCATTAGCATTTATGAAAGAGCTGGTGTGGGACGAAGCCCCAAGCAAATCCGGTCCCAATATATCACTCATTCCATATGTTTCTGCGAGCACAAGCAGGGATCACGAGGATATCAGTTCGGGAAGAGTAGATGAATTTTCCTATGGAGGAGATGCCAAAATAGCTGTAAGTCCATCACTAAACCTGGACCTTACTTTCAATCCAGACTTTTCTCAGGTAGAGCTTGATGAGCAGGTGACAGACCTAAATCGCTTTGAATTGTTTTTCCCGGAGAGGCGACAGTTCTTTCTTGAGAATGCAGACCTCTTCGAAAGCTTTGGTCATCCATTTTATTCCCGGCCATTTTTCTCCAGAAGAATTGGTTTGGCACGCGATGAATCAACCGGACAAAATGTTCAGAATCAAATCTATGCAGGTGCAAGATTGAGTGGAAAGCTCGACAAGAATTGGCGGATTGGTGTTTTAAATATGCAGGCAGCTGAGGATAACTCGATCAATCTTCCAAGCATAAACTATTCAGTAGCGGCTGTCCAAAGGAAAATTTTTGGTAGATCTAACATCGGAGCAATATTCATAAACAAGCAAACATTTGAAAGCTACGCTGAAAATGATACCACTCCTTACACGGGATGGAACAGATTGGCCGGTATTGATTACAACCTTGCTTCGAGCAATGGAAAATGGAATGGTAAAGTGATGTACCATCAATCATTTGATGAAAGTGGGCAGAAATCAGGGCAGGGTTCTCACACCGGATTTATCGCTTACGATTCTAAAACCTGGACATGGAGCTATGCCCACGTATACGTGGGTGAAAACCACAATGCAGAGGTTGGTTTTGTTCCACGCCCCGGAATATTTCGAGTCAACCCTGATTTTGGAAGGAATTTTTTCCCATCGAGAGGGATGTTTAACTCCATCAGGCTGGTAGGCGAAACCGAGTATATATGGAATATCGATGGTGATAAAACAGACCATAAGTATGCAATTAACTTTGAATCCGGATTATCCAACACGGGTCGACTTAGTGCATCTGTTGAGCAGATTTACACCTATTTATTAGACCCATTTGATCCTACACAAACAGATGGTCGGGAGCTACTGCCATTCACCGGATACACCTATCACAATTTAAACTTCTCCTACATATCTGATCAAAGGCAAGTATTTAGCTATCAGATAAATGGCTATATAGGCGAGTATTTTAACGGCCGAAGACAGAGCTTGGGCACCACACTAGGCTACCGATTTCAACCTATTCTGGACATAAAATTGAATATGGTGTATAATCGTATTCGATTACCTGAGAATTATAACGACGCTGATTTATGGTTGATTGGTCCCAGGTTTGACTTGACTCTTTCCAGATCAATATTCTTCACCAACTTCTTTCAGTATAATAGCCAAATAGACAATATAAACATCAACTCCAGATTTCAATGGCGCTTCGCTCCTGTATCAGATCTGTTTATTGTGTATACAGACAACTACGGAACAGACATGGTTTCTGATGTTGGTTTGAGAAGAAAAAATCATGCGCTCATCTTAAAAATGACGTATTGGATTAACTTGTAGTAAAGAACCTGCAAAACTATGGCGTCAAGCGAAGCATCCGAAGAAACGCTGAGACTCTACTCGGACTTACTTAAGGAAGTCGGACTGGAGCAAAAAGGAAAGAACATGCCGTACACATCAATGAATGGAAACATGTATTCGTTTGTAGCAAAAGAAGGATATGTGGCAATTCGTCTGTCGGAAGATGAAAAAGAGGCATTTATGAAAAAGTATAATGCAGGACCGGCAATCTCTTATGGTGCAACCATGCGCGGATATGTTCATGTGCCTGATGAAATGCTTAAGAACACCAAAGAGCTCTCTCAATACATGAGGAAAAGTCATGAGTTTGCGAAGACACTAAAGCCAAAACCAACGAAGAAAAAATGAAAAACATACTTATACTTCTTCTTATGCTCACAGGTATGTCTTGTACTAAGCGTGAATCATTTACCTCCAAAGACATTGAGGCCATTGACCAAATTAGACGAGACTATGTAAATGGATGGTTGGCCAATGATAGCGAAACAGTACTTGGATTATTTTCCGATGATGCTATAATCATACCTAGCGGACTGTCACCTATAAAAGGAAAGGATAAAATAGAAGACTATTGGTTTCCAAATGACAGTTCAGAAACAATTATACATTCGTATACAGTAGAGCTACTTGATCTTCAAGGAACAGACTCGATGGCCTACTCGTTGGAGATCGGAACACTTAATTTTACATATACCCAGGGAGATTTCACAATGACGAAAGAATCAACCTCTCATGCCAGCACTGTCTATAAGAAAAACATGGAAGGAAGCTGGGTAGTGATTTCAAGAATGTGGACCAGCCTAAACAATTGAAAATGCCTTTTGAAAACTTAGAAAATATTCATCCAAGGGAAATATTACCCGGATACACTGTTCGCTTTGTACACAGCCAACAAATGACCTTTGCATTTTGGGACGTGAAGGAAGGAAGTCCGCTTCCAGAACATTCACATCATCATGAGCAGGTTGCTCAGGTGATGGAGGGAGAATACGAGCTAACAATAGATGGAGAAACAAGACATTTGAAACCTGGAGATGTGGCCATAATTCCCTCAAATGTTCCTCATTCCGGCATAGCACTTACTGCCTGCAAACTAATGGATGTTTTTAGTCCCGTTCGGGAAGATTATCTTAATTCTAATTCATAAAAAAAGCGATTCAAAAAATGAATCGCTTTATATTTTTAGTTCTATGAACCTAGTTTGACCAGCTACCAGATTGAGTGACTTCACCATCAGAGTAGTAGGCATAAGTTCCTGAGTTGCCTGTGGCATCCCAGGTAGCCGTGTAGTAAAGTGCTCCATCGAAGCTATACGAAAGAGAACCTGAATTATCGGCGTTTACCGAAATCTCCAATAAGAAGCTTTGCTCATCGTTAGAAACAGTATAGTTGAACGAGCCATCAGCACTCTCCCTCCATTCATATTCAAGCACCACTGTGCTGCCAACCTCTGCATTTGGGTTGGTAGCAAACAATTGCATAAAGCCTTCTCGAAGTTCTGATTTAGATTCTTCCGCATAAATAATCTGCTCAAAGTCGCCCCCGTTCACGGACCAGAAAACCTGGAATATGTAGTCATCATCTGTTTCACAAATCTGATAAGCTACTGTGAAACTTTCCGAACCAGCAGTTGAGGTCCACGTGTAAGTCACTGAATTATTTCCACAAACACCACCTATTGGTGAGTCTGCCTGCACCGCATTAGATGGTTGATTGAAGTAACTCAGCCAAATAGTCATCAGGTTGGCAGTAGACAGGTAAGTGCCCGCCAGAGATGCGTTCTCATTTTCAGAATTGATAAGATTGTTAATTACAGTTTGCTCTATAGGAGGATTGGATTGATCAAAAGCAAATTCTACAGTTGCAAGATCGACAGATGCATCATCATCTTTGCTGCATGATACACTAAACAATAAAGCAACAACAGCTACAATCAGCGTAATTTTTCTCAGGTGTTTCATTTTGGTAGTTATAATTAAAAGATAAATTTTTCTTTAATAAGTACAAAAATAAAAGGAATATCCATATCCCCCTGCTTTTTGATACTTTTAGCTGATGGAAGTCGATGAAATCAAACAAAAAATCGAGGAAGAAATAGCCAAAACTGCATCATTGATAGCTGACTACAAAGAGCAAAGCAAACCGGTAACATTGGACAACTCCATCGGGAGAATTTCTCGTATGGATGCCATAAACAACAAGAGCATAACCGAATCTGCTTTACGACAGGCAGAAACAAAGCTTAGTAAGCTCCTTCAAGCCAAGGATAACGTTGGTAAACCAGACTTTGGTTTATGCATAAAATGCAAAAAACCCATTCCGATTGGGAGAGTACTCCTCATGCCTGAAAGTAACAAATGTGTCAACTGTGCCAGGTAAAAAGAAGACTGTATTTTACTGGAGCTCCGGAAAAGACTCAGCCCTCGCATTGTATCGTCTGATCCTAAACCCGTCCTTTGATGTGAGTCATTTGGTCACTACTGTTAATGAGCATTACGATCGTGTGACCATGCACGGCACTCCTATCGTGTTGCTCAAAAAGCAAATTGAATCTCTTGGTCTTGGCAATAGCTTGATCAAACTCCCGGAGTCCGCTTCAATGGAGATTTATGAGGATGCTGTACAAAAAGCCATGAAACAACTAAAATCCCAAGAATATACTCATGCGGCATTTGGAGATATCTTTTTGGAGGATCTGAAGAACTACAGGGAGAAAGAAATGAAAAATCTGGGATTTCAATCAGTATTTCCTCTGTGGAAACAAGATACGCTCTTGCTTATAAAGGAATTTATTTCACTTGGTTTCAAAGCAGTTGTCGTCAGTGCCAACGATCAACTAGGCGAACGTTTTCTTGGGAGAGTGATAGATCAATCATTCATCGAGGATCTACCTTCAGGTATTGATCCTTGCGGTGAAAATGGAGAGTTTCATACCTTTTGCTATGATGGTCCCATCTTTAAAAATTCAATATCATTTCAATTAGGAGATAAAGTGAAACGGTCTTATCCAAATCCTACTGGTAATGGTCAAGTTCATTTCTGGTTTGTCGATCTTCTGGTGTAAGAACCATTTTGCAAAAATCAAGGTTACAACTTCTTTATGAGCAAAAACAAAAACGTCACCTTCGCCTGGGCAGTCAGAAACATAATCTGGCCGAGGAGAAAAACCATATTTATTGGATTACTTCTTATCATCATAAGCAGGCCGGCAGGGCTTGTGCTTCCGGCAGCTACCAAATATTTATTGGATGATGCGGTTCCTAACAAAGACTTTGCGATGCTAAAGCTAATTGTCATAGTCATAGTCATTTCATTAGCCGTGCAAGCTGTCTCTTCCTTCCTGCTCACACGAATCCTAAGCGTAGAAGCACAATTTCTGATCTCAGAATTGCGAGTAAAAGTTCAAAAAAAAATCCTTTCACTACCAATTAATTTTTTTGACAATAATAAGTCAGGAGCACTTGTGTCTAGAATTATGACAGATGTGGAAGGTGTAAGAAATTTGGTTGGCACAGGGCTGGTTCAACTAATTGGTGGTACGATAACGTCCGTGCTTGCGCTAATACTTCTCATAAATATCAGCCCTTCGATGACAATTTTCACACTGGTGCCTGTCGGCTTGTTTGCTGTTATAGCACTCAAAGCATTTGGACGGATAAGACCAATCTTCAGGGAGCGTGGTAAACTCAATGCTGAAGTAACCGGCAGACTTACCGAAACTCTCAATGGCGTACGTGTGATCAAAGGTTTCAACGCAGAAGCATCAGAAAATAAGACGTTTGAAGATGGTGCAAGAAGACTATATGAAAATGTAAAATCCAGCCTTACAGCCACAGCTGTTGTCACTAGTTCGGGGACGTTTTTAATTGGATTTGCCAGCGCGGGTATCCTTGCAATGGGTGGCTACTTTATGATAGAAAATGAATTGACTTCAGGAGAATTGATTTCATTCATATCCCTTCTGGCCTTCATGATAGCTCCTATCGTTCAAATGAGCAATATTGGCAGTCAACTTACAGAGGCCTTTGCCGGACTTGACCGTACAGAGGAAATAATGAAAATGAATCCTGAAGACATGATCAATGACCGACCAATCGTCCTTGAACAGGTGAATGGAGATATTGAATTCAACAACGTTTCATTTGCCTATGAAGAAGGGAAAGAAGTTTTGAAAGGGATTTCTTTCAAAGCGCCTCCGGGCTCAGTCACTGCGCTGGTTGGAAGTTCAGGTTCTGGTAAATCAACTACGGCCAGTTTGGCAGCAACCTTTCTAAGTCCAAAAACAGGCGGTGTTACCATAGATGGTCATGACATTACCAAAGTGAACCTTTCCAGCTATCGAAAGCACCTAGGCGTTGTACTTCAAGATGATTTCCTATTTGAAGGAACCATAAGAGAAAATATCCTTTTCCCAAGGCCTGATGCTACTGAGTCAGAACTCCTGGAGGCAGTCAAAGGTGCCTATGTCAATGAATTCACCGATCGTTTTGAAGATGGGCTGGATACTGTTATTGGTGAGCGGGGAGTGAAACTTTCAGGAGGTCAAAAGCAACGAATATCTATAGCCAGAGCATTGCTAGCGAACCCAAAAATTATCATCTTAGATGAAGCAACTTCCAATTTGGATACCGAAAGTGAGACATTCATTCAGAAAAGTTTGGATGGCTTAATGAAGGACAGAACCACTTTCGTAATTGCCCACCGACTAAGCACTATTAGAAAAGCTAATCAGATATTGGTAATAGAAGAGGGTGAGATTGTAGAGCGAGGCACACACGACGAGCTCATTGCCAAAGAGGGCCGTTACTTTGAACTGTATACCTATCAGAGTAGGATATAGTTTTTTATGGTTCTAAGATGGTTTCGAGGAATGTGCATCGATACTATCTTTATCCAATGAATGAAATACATCAATCACTTTCTTTTCTGGGGACAGATCTGCTGGATAAAATTGAGCATTCATCTGTTGTAAAGGAGATACCAAAGGATACTGAGATTCTTAGAGAGGGACAGTTTGTCAAAGTGATTCCAATTGTCTTGAAAGGATTGGTCAAAGTGTTTTCAAGGTTCAAAGAAAAAGAGCTTTTGCTTTACTACATTCGACCACAGGAAAGCTGCATCATGTCATTCGCAGCAAGCCTTCAAAATGATCCAAGTAAAATTCATGCCGTCACAGAAGAGGATTCGCGAATCTTACTCCTCCCAGTGGGTGAGGTAGCCGGATGGATCACTCAATTCCCAAGTATCAACACGCTCTTTTACCAGCAATACAATCTTCGATATAGTGAACTATTGGACACCATCAGTCATGTAATATTTGACAAAATGGATAAGCGTCTGCTGGACTACTTAATAGAGCGGTCTAAACTGAAAAAAGAGAATCCTATAAAAGTATCTCACAGGCAAATTGCAAACGAACTTGGTACAGCCCGAGAGGTAATTTCCCGTGTGATGAAAAAGCTCGAATTGGAAGGAAAAGTTTATCAGCACACGAATAGTATCGAGATAAAAGGGCGGTGACCAAAGTCACTGTTTTCGAATGAGCCATCATTTAGCTTTGATCCCATGAACAGGGAAAAAGCCGCAAAACTGGTTGGTATATGCATCATATGCATCAGCATAGTCTACGGAATTGTTCTTGTCATTGAATTTATGTCTAACTAAATCATAATGCCATGAAAAAGAATATGGGATCAGCAGATCGGATAGTTCGATTGCTCATCACAGCAGTAATTGCATACCTATACTTTACAAATGCTGTAACCGGAACCCTTGGTTTGGTTCTGCTCATTATAGCAACAGTTTTTGCTATCACAAGCTTCGTAAGCTTCTGTCCGCTCTATGCTATTTTCGGACTTAATACATGTCCGGTAAAGGAAAGCAAATGATAAGATAGCCTCCTGGGAGGCTATCTTAAACTATGATGAAAAACTATTCATTCCTGATGCTTTCTGTAGGATCAGATATGGCAGCACGATACGTCTTTACAGATACTGTAATAAGTGCAATCAATACGGTGGTAATGCCTCCTATTGCAAAAGTGTACCAATGATCAATCACCTCAATTCGGTACGCATATCCACCGAGCCACTTCCTTATAAAGTACCATACGACTGGTATTGCAATCAAGGAGGCAACAAAAACAAGCCACACAAATTCTTTTGAGATCAGCCCTATTATTTGCTGGGCTGTCGCTCCTAAAACCTTACGTATTCCAAGTTCCTTTTGTCTTTGCTGAGATGCATAGGCCGCCAGTCCGAAAATACCAAGGCAAGCAAGCAATATCGACAATGCAGAGAAGGCACTAAACACCTTGGCCTGCTGTTGCTCCTTTTCATACAGCGCTTTAAGACTATCATCCAAAAATTCGTAGGACATTGGAAAACCAGGTGCGAGCTCCGCAAAGGTTTTGTCAATGAAAAGAAGGCCATCCTTCACTTTAGCCATATTGATTTTAACGGCAAGCTTCCTTTGAAAGCCTCCGGAAAGTATCGCCAGAGGCTCTATTTCATCTTTTAAGGTGCTGAAGTGGTAATCTGCAGCTACACCGATGACAGGCGCATTATGAATGTCCCACCCCGGCATAGTTACTTTTCTTCCTACTACGTCTTCAGGATTCAACCCCAACTCCAGAACCGATCTTTCATTGAGGATAACTGCATGTTCCTGGTCTGATGTAATTTCAGAAGAGAAGTTCCTCCCAGCCACGATATCGATTCCCAGAACATTGAAAAAATCCGTATCAGTGAAGAGCGTACGCATGCGATGTGACTCTGAAACTCCAGTTACATTAAAACTAGATGCATCATGAAAACCACCGGGCTCACCCGAAACCATGGTTGCACCCATGACATTAGCGTTTGCCAGGAGGCGATCTTTAAATTGTTCTCGCTGTGAGCGAATCTCCGAATTATTGAGGTCGATCAGAACAATCGCATCTTTGTCAAAGCCAAGGTCTTTCGAATGCAGGTAATTGGTTTGAACTGAAATAAGCATTGATGCTACTATCAGAAAAATAGATATGGAAAATTGGGTAACAACGAGTGCCTTTCGCAAACCCACATTCTTTCCAGAGGTCAACTTACTGCCTTTCAAAATAGAGACAGATTTAAACGATGAAAGTAAAATAGCAGGATAAACCCCAGAGCTAAGAAGTATTACGACTGTCAATGAGAAAAAGAATAGCAGGACGTTACTATCCATCCAGTTTAAAGTCACGTCAAGACCGAAGAACGAATTAAATGCAGGTGTAAGTAACTCGCATATTCCCACCGATATGAGAATAGAAAAGAACAAAATCATCAATGACTCACTTAGGAATTGTAGAATCAAACGCCATTTTGATCCACCCAAAACTTTCCTTACACCAACTTCTTTGGCTCTCATAAATGATTGAGCAATGGACAGGTTGACATAGTTGAAACACGCAATGAATAATATTGCGATTGCCACAGCGCCGAGAGTTAAGATCGATGAAAAGCTTCCATGCTTTGCAAAATCGTATCGGGTTTGATTATTGAAGTATATGTCTGCCAATGGCTCAAGCTCAAGTCCCACCCTATTGCCAGACTTCTTAAAATCCTCACCCATGTATTTGTCCATGAACTGATCGAGCTTGCTATTCAAATTTGTGGCTTGCTGAGTGGTCGGGATTTTCACATATGTATTCAAACTATTGTTCCACCAGCCATCAAACCATTCAAATCGTTCAAGCAACTCAATGGACAGAACAATGCTAAAGTCCAAATGAGTATTGCCTGGAATTTCATCCAAGACCCCTGAGACAATAAATTCGTACTCATTATCCACCACAATGATTTTTCCAACTGGATTTTCGTCACCAAAATATTTTTTTGAAGCCGATTTGGTAAGGACTGCAGAGTTGGCAGTTGCCAGAACAGTCTCCTCGTTGCCCACCGCTAGCGGGTATGAGAAAAACTGGAAGAAGTTTTTATCGGCAAACAACAGGTCGTCCTCCATGAATCTCTTCTCATCAACAGCCACCAGCCCATTTTCAGGCACGGCTCGTGTGGTAGCCATCACGTCTGAAGGATAGTCTGAAATCAACGCATTTGCGTAAGGTACAGATGTAACTCCGATTCGGTACGGTGTGCCATTCATCTCAGATACACGCAAAACACGATAGATCTGATCCACATCTTGATGAAATCGATCCGTCGTTACCTCCGAATAGATGTAGAAGTACAGAAAAATGGTCGCAACTAACCCCATCGTAAAGCCAAAAAGGCTGATTATCGAGGTGGATATATGTCTGTACAAATTTCTTAAGGTAAGAATGGGATTAAAAATGAACATGGCTCCAGTGTTTGAGTTTTTGAATGATTTGAGTGTTGATGGTCTCAGGTAATTAAAAACCTGGTACCAGTATTTTAGTCCTTTGAATACATTTTGCCTGGTTATCGCATAATACTCCTCCAAATCACCTTGCAGTTCTTCCACCAACTCATCCTTACAAAACCAGCGAATGAGTTTCAGTGAAAATTTTGGAGGGTTTGTTGAATTAGACATATGCGAATTTTAGTTCGAATGAAGGGACCTGATCCCAGAGATTGGCGCGGAGGTTTTTTACCTCATTCAAAGCAGACTTGCCATCAGCGGTCAATTCATAGATCCGTTTTCTTCTTCCTCCCCTTTCTTTTGTAGCTCCTCCCATTTCGGATTTGAGGAAGTCCTTTTGTTCAAGTCTATTGAGTGTGGTATGCAAGGCTCCCATTGAAATGGATCTATTGACTTGATTTTTAATCTCCTCTTTAATCCTAAGCATGTATGCTTCCTCTTGTAGTATTAGCACGACTAGCAACAGTAGCTCTTCAAATTCTCCCAGATTTGTTCCTTTCATAAGAATTATAATTATTTAGAAAGTATTAGTTTCTATTTTGCAGATATACTTACGAAAGTAAAGATTTATTTGTTTCGATAAAATAGAAACAAATAAAATTAGAACCGATAGGCAGTATATTAAATCAATGAGGACAAGCTTTTAAAGCCAGAATTTTCATCCATGAAGCGAGTTTCGATCAGTCAAATACGAAAAGAAGTGATGCTTACCACTGCACGAAGTGGTGGCCCGGGAGGTCAGCATGTCAATAAAGTAGAAACTAAAGTTGTACTTCGATTCAATGTTGATCAATCCCGGGTATTGTCAGATGTAGAAAAGGAATTGATTAAAGCTGCTCATAAATCCAAGTTGACAAAAGATGGTGAGCTTATAGTGACAGCTGATGGTAAAAGGTCACAGATAAAGAACAAAGAAATTGCTTTTAAAAAGCTCGATAGATTGCTTGCTAAGGCATTTATTCAGAAGAAAAACAGAAAAATTACAACACCAAGCAAAGCCGCAAAACGGAAACGATTAGAGGAGAAAAAAAAGCACAGTGAAAAGAAAAAATGGCGTCAAAAGCCAATATGATTATTTGTCTGAGGTCTCTTTGAAAATCGACACACCAAGTAGATAGGAATTCACAATCAGGTTTTTATTGTTCTTGATGGTCTTCTTAAATGACTCAAGCGATCCTTTTTTTTCTGTCAATTCCTTATTGTTTGAGTTGAATCCCTGGGCTAGCACCAATCCACTTACTAATAACCCTAAAGCCAAGGCAACAATTTGAATACTTTTAGATTTCTTGATCGTTTTCATCTTTCAGGTGTTTAGGTAATTAGTACCCTCAACAACTAATTTATTACACTAACGGCTAAAAAAAATTAAAGATTCTAAAATTTAACAAATGATTAATGTCGGCTGACACCCGCAACCTCATTAATTGCGCCTAATATATAATCGATCTCATCATCGCTCATCGTAGGATGTATGGATATTCTTACCCATCCCGGCTTCAGGTCATAATTACCATTATCAATTGCATTGGTAATCACTTTGGACTCCTCTGCGTTTATATCAAAAAGATAGTGGCCGTAAGTTCCTGCACATGAACATCCGCCACGTACCTGTATTCCAAATTGATCATTGAGCGCTTGTACCGCATCGTCGTAGTGAACATTGTCAAATGTTATTGATAGGATGCCAAGTCTTTTTCTCACAGATCCTGCCAAAATGTTTACCCCAGCGATCTTATGTAATCCATTCCAAAGAATATCCATCAATTGTTCTTTTCTGAGAGATATTTCCTCAATACCCATTTGTTCCTTTAGCTGAATGGCAAGCGAGGCTCGAATGGTTTGAAGAATAGCAGGAGTGCCTCCATCCTCTCTTTCTTCGATGTGATCAATATACTTTCTCCCACCCCATGGATTAGTCCATTCCACTGTGCCACCACCCGATACATCCGGTGCATCATTGGTATATAGTTTTCGATTGAACAAAAGGGCTCCTGACGATCCGGGTCCGCCCAAAAATTTATGCGGAGAGAAAAAGATTGCGTCTAGATAAGAATACTCGTCCGGATGCATATCTATGTGCACATAAGGAGCTGAGCACGCAAAATCCACAAAACAATATCCATTGTGATGATGCATGAGTTCTGCTATGTCATGATAAGGCGTTTCTATACCGGTAACATTTGAACATGCTGTAATTGCCGCAAATTTTTGCCGATCGGGAAATCGATTGACCTGACATTCAAATTCTTTTACAGACACTAAGCCATCAGCATCAGGCGGAACCACAATCACTTCGCAGCTAGTCTCCAGCCAACTTGTGTGGTTTGAGTGATGCTCCATATGTGTAACGAAAACTACCGGAGGCTTTCCTGAAACGAGACCCGTTCTGAGGCCAAGAATTCGTTGAAACTTGTTTACCACGTCAGTCATACCTGATCCATAGCAAATCAGGATGTCATCATCATTCGCATTTACATGTTTTTTTATTACTTGTCTGGCTTCCAGGTATTTGTCAGTAATAAATGACCCTATATAGTTTGACTCTGTATGAGTATTGGCGATGAATGGCAATATATCCTGCATCAATTTATCTTCAAGCGGCCGATAGCATCTGCCACTTGCAGTCCAATCAGCATATAGCATGCGAAGCATCTTCCTTTCTCCAATATCAATGAAGCTATCTTTTCCAATGATATTTTCCCGGAAAAAATGAAAGTAGTCTTCGAGAGACTGGTTTACAACAGGGCGATTGTGATTGAGCGTTGCTAGCATTCTTTACTTTGTCAACCGTACTTCCTCCCGGGTAATCAAATCGTAGATAAAAATATGCCCGTCTCCTAGCTTCGAACTTCCATATGCAATGGAACTTCCCGAAGGATGCCAACTGGCATTGCCGCTATCATTGCCACTCAGAATAGTGGTTTGTTCTAATGTAGCCAAATCTAAAAGCCTCAATTCCCATTGGTCTGTTTCCCAGTCTCCGTAGGTAAACATGACTGAATTTTCATCTGGAGAGAGTTGAGGATACCAATCGTTTAATGGGTTATTTGTCAGTTGAATCAAGCTATCTCCATTGGATTTGGCCAGATACAGGTCATCATCACCGTCTTGATTGGAGCTAAACACCATGTACTCACCATCTGCTGTCCAAACGGCCCCAGATTCGTCATAATCATTGAATGTAACTCTCGTTATGGAGTCATTGGCAAAATTGTATGCGTAGAGCTCGCCCGCTTCATGATCTCTTTGGGATGTGTATACAAGCTGACCATTCACAAATTGTGGACTGCTATCACGAGCAGTATGATTTGAAATGTTTACTTGATTACCATTTCTTAAATCGAGTAAATAAACTTCATCGTTTCCATCCTGGTACGACTTGAATGCCAATAGATTTCCATCTTGTGACCAGGCAAGGTCAGCTTCAAATACATCATTGAAGGTGTGCTGCATTACATTGCCGCCATTTGCGTTAACAGTAAAGATTTCAAAGTCTATTGGATTTGCTTGGAGCGTGCCTTCTTCATTATTGATATAGGCAATTGCAGACCCGTCAGGCGACCAGACAGGATGGGTGTTTTGTGGCTTTTCTTTTTCTTCTGAACAAGACAGCAAACAAACTAAAACTGGAGCAATCAAGTATTTCATATTCTTCATTATAAATTGTCTAGCATCCCTTTCTCACAAGCTTACCACCTACTTTGACCTTGGGCCATTTCACAGAAGTCAGATCGACTTTATAATATTCTAATATTGTTGAGTCTGCTGCAAAGTCGGCGTAGCCTCCATAGTATTCACAAAGGTCATGTACTCTTTTAAATAGCTGTTTATCAGACACATATTTGCCAAATGGCAGGGTTGGATATTGTAAGTAATCGTACCAATCTCGAATTCCTCCATACAGAATAGAAGTTTTTCCCCTTAGAGCTGTAGGTAGTGAATCCCATATCCTTCTGGTATGAAGGTCATCTCCTGAATAAATAACAACCGATTCATTTAATGAGCCATAGTCAAAATCGTCAAAGGGAATGTTCTTAGCTTTTGGGATATGGAATGCTTCAAATGCAATAGAATCACGTAGGTCTACAAGTAGAAATTCCTCTCTATTTTTAATCTTCTCTGCGAGCTCAATTACCCCTATAAAATTGGGTTGCTTATTTACTCCATTGAGTCCATCAGGCGAGGCAATAGCCAAAGCCAATCCGGCCAGGACAAAAGCCATTCTGGCCAACATCAAGTTTCGATACTTCGAGCTATCCATTCGCATATCGTTTTTCCAAAATTTCAGAAAGCCAAAACCCAAGAAGCGCAACAATGACAAGTACAAAAACGACCACACCTTCCGGTACTCTTATTAGCTGTGCAAATGTGATCTGGCCCAAATCACCAGATAAATAAAAACCCTCAATCCATGGATAAACCTCTCCGAAAATGAGTATTCCTGTTAGGAATCCGAAAACATTCATTACACCATCCAAACTTCCAGTGGAAGAAGCCACGCAAGAAGTACCCGGGCAGTATCCGCCCACAATGAATCCTATCCCGAATACAAGCCCTCCAATTACCTGAGGCCAGACATAAGTAGGTGTCAGATAAATCATATCGGAATGCAAAAGACCTGTCCAGTTTAGCCAAAACACGCCCAGCATCGCGGTAATAATCGCAGTGAACATCATTTTAAAGACTGTCAAATCCTTGAAATAAAACTGTGCGGATAGTTTTTTGGCACTTCCAAGTCCTGCTCGTTCCAGGAAAAATCCAAAAGCAACACCAATCGCAAGCGCGAAAAGAAGACTGGCTTCCTCACCAATCCAACCATAATCGTAAAATGGTCCATTCATATCCAAAGCCGTTTTACAAACCCTGCCATGGCGTAGGCTCCAATGAATAATGCGATCATAAAAAGCCAGCTTCCGACATTCATCATGGCTCCTCCTGTGAGTGCCTGACCGCTGGTACAGCCGCGAGCGAGCTTTGTGCCAAATGCCATGATAACTCCACCTCCAAATGCAAACATGAATCGTTTTCTATTTGATATCAGTGTCCCTTTCTCCACTTTGATCTTCACCCGATGCGCCATTTTGCCTGAGATAAAACCTCCAATCAATACACCTATTACTTCAAAGACGAGCCAATCTTTTAATGGGTGTACTGTGCCGTCTCCAAGGTATCCGACATAAAATGCGTTCGCTTCCGCATGCCTGTCTGAAATGGATTGCACGCCAGCTGCGACAAGAGATGTCATCGCACCTGATGCTCCAATTCCTCTTCCCATTACTACGAATGCAGCGAGTAATACAAGCCCCAGGCCGACTCCAGAGACATAGGGATTCCAGTATGGTTTAGGTTTATGTGACATCAATCCTGAGCTACAGGTAGTGAATCATCTTTTCCCCATACGTTGAAGGATGGATCGTACATTTTCAAGTTTTTGTAGCCCAGCATTTTGGCAGCAGTATACACCACAGTAAGCTGCATACCAATGTGGCAATAAAGCACCAATGGTTCAGTGTTATTGAGTCCTTGATTCTTAAATATCTGTTCAATGTCACTGAGTGATTTGAATTTATATGCTCCGATATCTGATGCTTCATAAAGGCTTGTATAAGGAATATTCTTTGCGCTTGGTATTCTCCCAATTCTTGCTCCATGTGTTGGTTTGATCCCGTTGAAGTAAGCTTCAGACCTACAATCAATAATGGTATTGTTATCGTCTTCGATACTCGCTTTCATATACTCAGTATCTGCTAAAAGCTTTCGATTTGGCGTTATTTGAAACTTTCCCGGCTCTGGCTTTGATGACTCAGTAGTGACCTTACCACCAGCAGCCTTCCATGCTACCAATCCGCCATCCAGAATGAAGGTTTTATTGCCATGCCCTAAGTAATCGAAGGTGAAATAAAGTCGTGTCACCAGCGGAATCCAATTGACAGGTGTATATATAACCACCTCTGTATCATTACTTATACCTAGGCTTTCAACGTAGGATTTCAATACCGCATCTTCCGGCCGATCAAAAACAATATTGCGTTCTCGATCATCATAGGTATAGTCGCCGGGTGAAACAAACCGAGCACCGGGAATGTGCTCCTTATCAAAATCATTTTGCGCACCAATATGAAGGATTACTACATTATCATCATTTATTTTTCCTAACAACCAATCTGCATCGATCAGGATGTCAGACTGCTGGGCAATTAGAAAAACAGGTGATGCCAAAAACAATAGCCAGAGTAGATTGAGCTTTTTCATGAATTATTTTTTCATGCAGTTTACGACTTTGCGGAAGACGATAGCGTTAAGCGCGCGTTAAACACACTTAAGGAAACGTTAAAAGAGTTAAGGAAACGTTAATTAATGTGCTGTAAATGCTAAAAGCACTTAATTTGAACACAGAATGAAAATCAGTAAGTACAAGCTTGCCGCCTTATTCCTGATTGTCATAAGTTCACTTGGTGTACTGCTTTTTATGCAGTTTCAGATAGTAGAGCGAGACATCCAGAAGAATCAAACTATGATGGAATCTTCCATCGCCGGAATTCTATCTGACCTTTACGACATTATGATGTTCAATGCTGACTTAGCAAAATTCACAAATCAATTCAGAGGCACCGGCACCTTCGAATTTACAAATGACTCAAATCCTTCGGATTCACTTCAAATCATTCTAAAAAATGGTCTTGACGAGGTAATGTCTCTCAACTATCCAGACCTTGACTACAAGGTAGATGGTTTTATTTCCGGGGAATACGGATGCATCATTCATCGTACGCATCGATCGGAATTGCCTCGAGTAGATATGCTTAAAGAGACGGATAATCACATGTGCTTTTGCATGGTCTTAAATAATACGCTTGACATCTCCATGACCTACACCAATAAGGATGAGGTTTTAATTGGAGATTCCGCAGGTATTTTACGTGCAAGCTTTTTAGTTATCGTGGTGATTGTTTCTTCATTCTGGTACACAATCTATACCATTCGAAAGCAACGTAAGCTTTCTGACCTTAAGCGAGACTTTATCAATAACCTCACTCATGAATTTAAGACTCCGATTTTCTCCATTTCATTGGCTGCCAAATCCATTCGCGAATCGGGTGAGCGTAATGAAACCTCGAAAATGGAAAGTTATGCAGACATCATTAGCAATGAATCCAGGCGCCTTCAGGGTCAGGTAGATAAGATACTCCAGATGGCTATGCTGGATACTGGCAACCTGAACATGGACAAAAAGAAAATTGACCTACACGAGCTAATCAAAAACGTATCTGACGGATTCAAAATGATCATTGAACAAAACGAAGGTGTGATTGAAATGAAGCTAGAGGCTCAAAAACATGAGATATTGGCTGATGAAACCCACCTGAGCAATTCACTTTTTAATTTGATTGACAATGCTCAGAAGTATTCAGACGAACCTCCAAGAATTGAAATTGCAACTGAAAATGATGCAGCAGGTATCATCCTTACTATCAAAGATCACGGAATTGGAATAGATAAAACCACTCAAAAATTCATCTACGATCAATTTTATAGAGCGCAGAAAGGTGATGTTCATAATGTAAAGGGGTTTGGCCTAGGACTGAGTTATGTAAAACGCATAGTCGAGCTACACCATGGGTATATCAAACTAAATAGCGAGCCGGGAAAAGGCAGCGAATTCAAAATCTATTTACCATTTACCAAATGAATAAAATACTCCTTGTAGAAGATGATAATAGTTTAGGGTATATCCTAAAAGAGTATTTACAAATGCATGACTTTGAGGTGGTTTGGGCAAAAGATGGAGAAGAAGGCCTTTCAGAATTTAAGAAAAGCATTTTTGACATATGTGTCTTTGATGTGATGATGCCAAAAAAAGATGGTTTTTCTCTGGCAGAGACCATCAAAAATTTGAGTCCGGAAACACCCTTAATCTTTCTCACTGCCAAGTCAATGAAAATTGATAAGCTAAAAGGCTTTAAAGCGGGTTGTGACGATTACATCGTAAAGCCTGTAGATGAGGAAGAGCTAATTGCCAGGATACGTGCAGTCTTGAGAAGAAGTGTAAAGAGTAATGCCTACAATGAACATTTTACGATTGGGAGTTTTGATTTTCATGCTAAAAATCAGGTACTTTCAAAGGATGAAACAAGTATTCATCTAACTCAAAAAGAGAGCAAAGTGCTTGAGATGCTTTGTGCTGATATGGGTGATCTTGTAGAACGTGATTATATACTGCACGCATTGTGGGGTGACAATAGCTACTTTAAGAGGAGAAGTATGGATGTGTTCATTTCAAAACTTCGAAAATACCTGGAAGCGGATCCCAACGTAAAGATTACCAATGTGCATGGTAAAGGATATATCTTGGAAGTGTAAAGAGATATGTTATGATTGATGGGTTAGAAAATTTCTATCTAAGCAAAGGCGAACCCAATAAAAGCTGTCTTCTTGCCCTTCGGGATATCATCATGGGTTTGAGTAGCAATGTGACTGAAACCAGGAAGTATGGCATGCCTTGTTTCTGTTACAAAGGGAAAATGTTTTGTTACTTATGGGTTGATAAAAAGACAGGTGAGCCCTACATCCTTTTTGTAGAAGGCAAGCATCTGAGCCATCCGAATCTCGAGGTTGGTTCAAGAGCTCGAATGAAAATACTTCGAATTAATCCTTTCGACGACCTACCGATCGAGATTATCAATTTGCTGCTAAATCAAGGATTGGATTTGTATAGAAATGGGACAATTAAGCTTAAATGAATATTTGTTTATTCAATCTTCAACAATCACTATTGGAAAATCCTGGCCTCTGGAAAAGGTGTGTGGATATTGTGGACTGCCTTTATACAAAATGCTCAATTCGGGCACTTGATCATCCAGATAGCCTTTGAGTTCATAAATAGTCACTTTTCCATCCTTGGGAGCTCCGTCTGCCGCCCCTGCCAGACCTTTGAGCAACGCATAGGTAAATAATCCGTGTCCAAGTGATTCAAATTCGGTAGCATATTGTTCGCTACCGGCTGCAGCCATCACATGAATACCTGAGCTACGTGAAAGTTGAGCAATCGCCTTTTCTTCCGGTGCTCCACGCTGGGCCAACACCTCCACCGAACCACCAGACTGACATGCATCCATTACAATGAGTTGTTTTAAGGCCTTAATGTCCAGCATTGCCTGCTGTAGTTGAGTGGCTTCTATTCCATATTCATCCATCTTATCACCATCATACAGCCTGCTGGCACTGGAGGAGACAAGGAAAAATTTGCCATCAATCATGCTACCATGACCAGCATAATAGAACACAAATACATCATTAACTGAGATTTGATCCTTCAACTCATCTACCTTCTTCAATATGTTTTCCTTAGTGGCTTCACGATCAAAAATTTGGTGTAAAACCACATTTGAATAAATCTGACTCCCTTGCTTTTTCATTTGCTCGGCAAATGAAAAAGCATCCGTTCTGGCGTAGTTGAGATTGAGCGACTTATTTTGATACTCATTTATTCCTACAGCCAAAATGTGACAGGTGCTACCAGGTACTTTAGAATCAGAAAATAAAGTCACTGAAGCCTTGTTTGACTCGAGGTTTGCATCAGAAGAAGCTGTTGCCGTAAATTCATTATGGCCTGCTACCAAAGGATATTCGATTGAATAAATCCTGGCATTTTTATCTGATCTGACCTTTTGAATTTGCGGCTCTAAAGAAACTCTTCTACCGTTGTGAAAGAGCCTGACCTCTTTGATGCCTCCACCTTTATCTTCAGCCTTGAGATATAATTTAGCCGTTTCGGCCTGGACCAAGCCTGAAAGTTTCAAGACCGGAGGTGGATCCTGATCAAGCAAATTTCCCATCGACTTTTTACCTGCCCTTTTCGAGCTGAAGATATCTTCAACCAACCCCGGTACATAGAATTCATCCATTAGCTGATCAGCTCCTACTGCTTCCATTCCACGCACAAAATGAATGGTAGAGATGGCATCATCTGTAGCATCGAAATAGCCGTCCGGAGTTTTAACCATCCAATCATTTTTGCCGATCTGAATGTGTTCAAAAAGCTCCTTTTTCTCAGCTAAATCCCAAAACTTAGTCACTCCATCCACATCTGATGTCATCAGAAGATTATTGGAGATATTCAAGCCATTGATCTCAGCTTGATGCCCTGCCAGGACAGCTACTTTTTTTCCAGAGTTCTTATCCCAAAAACTTATGAGTCGGTCCGCTCCTGCTGTGATTATTTGGTCTCCTATCACCGAAGCTCCAAACACTGATTTTTCAGCAAAAAAACGCTGCTTAATCAGGCCACTGTAGAGGTCCCAGAGGATAATCGAACCATCCCAGCTGGTCGACAAAATTTCATTTCCATTAATTTCAATTGAGGTTACATTATTGGTGTGTCCCACAAACTCCTTTACAAACCTCTTCGTTTCAATTTCCCATAGCTTCAGTGTCTTGTCGAGCATCCCAACAGCTAAATAGGCGTCGTTTTCAGTGAAGCTTAAGGTATAAGTTGAAGATCCTTCGTTGTAGATGTAATTATACCGCTCCCAAGTTTCGGTATTCCAAAGGCTGATCACGCCGTCCCAGGCAGTGCTTGCCAGCAATTTACCGTTATGACTGAGCTCGATATCAAATACGGGTTCACGATGAGCCTTTATTTCCTTTAAAACTTTACCTGATTTTTCATCCCATATGATAATACGGCCATCACCAGCTCCGGAAGCAACAACATTTTCACTGATTCGCTCAAAGCATAAGACTCCCTTGGTGTGTCCCAAATACTCCATGGCTATTGAGGCATTTTTCACATTCCACTTGCGCGCTTTATTACCAGTTTTTCCAATGAAAATAGATTGCTCGTCTAAATACCTCGCTGGCTTATACTTTACCCACTTGGCAATATAGTGCTCCCAATAGCTCCCAAGATCGTAATCCAGGCCTGTGCTGGATCGGTTTAAAATACCATCGTAGCGTCTAATTTCATTTCCTGAAAAGTCAGTTACAATTACTACTTTGTCAACAGCTGTTACAATTAACTCTTCATTGGGATGAAAGGCCGCATCGTTGATTTCCGCATCAAAACTCCACTTATTGATCAAGCGGCCAGTTTTGTTTTGATACAGAAAGACAGAATCCTCATTGGCCGCCAGAAAGTACTCACCTGATGTATGAAAATCAACAGAAGCAATGTCTCTAAACTCACGTGTACTCTCCCATATTCTATTTCCGTTCGTCAGGTCATACTTCGTAAATGTGATTCCGTTTGAAAGCTTTAATAGCTCATCACCACGGATAGCTGTAAGCGTGCCACATCCTCCACAGTAGCCTTTTTCAGGCTTGAATTCATATTTTAAGGCCCAATCGTCTGTCGAGTAGATTCTTGACATTCGGTTGTCTTCTCCTATTGCGAGGTATTGACCGTCCGGGCTGAACTTAACACTTACTCCATAGCCTACACCACGATCAGCGTTTGCCTTTATTTTTCTTTGAAGCTGATAATCTGTCACTCGAAAAATGGAAATAGAATCTGCATAGCTTCCGACTGCCAACGATTTTCCATCTGGACTAAATGCTACGGATGTCACATAATCCCTGAATTTTTGACTTTGCCAGAGCATCTCCCCTGATTCAATATTCCACAGACCTACTGTGCCATCAGCACTGCTAGATGCGAGTAATTTTCCTGATAGGGCGAAGGCATTGACTGTATGATCATGCCCGATCAGCGATCTAATTTCCTTGCCTGAAATTGCATCCCAAATTTTAACAGTTTTGTCCCTGCTTGCTGTGATTAGCAGTTGACCATCGGGTGTTACTGATGCTGCTTTCACAGCCTCACCATGCCCTTTTTGTATGACCGCCTGAAAAGATTGAGCCTCTGCGATACAGAGGCTCAGAAAGAATATAATACAATGAATTATTTTCAAGTTTTAGTCATTTAGGTGAGTGGTCCACACAGGGAATTGCGAGTGATTAACAACATCTTCTGCAATACTGCCAGCAAGAAAATGTCCGACTCCTTTGTGCTGATGTGTTCCCAATGCAATCATATCAGCCTGGATATCTTCTGCATAATGAATGATGCCATCTTCCTCATTTTTATAATTGTAGATGTCGATGGTGTAATTCTCAATACTATACTTCTTTACGAACTCTTCCATTTGCTTCGTATCATGTCTTGTAGACGTGAAACTTGCCGGTGTATTGATTTTTACAATATTTAACTGTGCTCCGAATGTTCGCTGCATATCTTTCAATTCTGCAACAAACCCATCGTCTGTATGCTGGAAATCTGAAGCGAATACTATCTTCTCTATTGGTTCAAGTTGACATTGATTTTGGACGGTAATGACCGGACATGTGGACTTGCGCACAATCTTCTCAGCGTTAGACCCAACAAAGAATTCGTTCAATCCTTCTGCACCTTCGGTACCCACTACCAATAGACTCATCTTCTCTTCTACTATCTGATCAATGATCGTATTGAATGGATTTCCTAATTGTATCTTGGTGGTAATCAAATCATCGGAATACTTTGCAGCGGTAACCACATCTGCAAGTTTATTTTGAACAGTTTCATACATTTTTTTGATATAGAGCTGCTCCATCGGATCTACATTTTGCATACCTAATGTTTTGAACGAGTCAGCTGTTGGGTGTTCTATAACATTTAGTAGCATGATCTCACTTTTGGCTTTATCAGCTATCTGACAAGCAAAGTCCAATGCGTGCTCTGAAACTCTTGTAAAATCGTATGGTACTAATATTCTTTTCATCTGTTTTGATTGTTTTTATCACTCCCAATTTAACTATAAAATGACATGCATCGTTTGATTTTGATAAAAATCATTCTAAGAGAAATCTTTTGTCAGGCAGCGCTATGCTAGCCCCTGACCAAGCGAAAACAGGATAGAAAAAAGAAATGTAGAGATGGCCATTTGCTTTAGGTAAGGATCTAGCTCCTCTGATGGTTTACGACTAACAGCTTGAATATTTTTGATAAATAGGAGGCTGATAAACACGAACAGCAATGGCCAGTAACTCTGAAAGCTTAGCAGCACAAAAATCACTGAAGAAAGCATACCTCCTCCAAGCAAAATGATATGATATATTACAGCATTTTTTCGTCCCAAGCGCACAGGTATCGAAATTTTCCCGGCAGCCTTATCAGATTCGATGTCCCTGATATTGTTGACATTCAATACGCCTACGCTAAATAAGCCAAGCGATACTGCAGGCAAAATAACCAACCAATTTAACTCTTGAGTCTGAAGATAATAGGTGCCAAAAACCAATACAATTCCGAAAAAGAGGAATACGAAAATGTCTCCAAATCCAACATAACCGTATGGGTTCTTTCCCACTGTGTACTTAATTGCAGCAGCTATACCTGTGATTCCTATCACCAGAAATATGGTAGCACTTTTCCAATCCTGAGGGAAGGCAATTGCTATGAGAAAAATACCTGAAACTAGTGCCAATGTCCCAAAAACAATCATTGCATTCTTCATTGCTTTTGGTGATATCTTACCCGAACTGACCATACGCTCCTCACCTTTACGCTCTTTGTCTACTCCTGAGGATGCATCTCCGTAATCGTTGGCAAGATTGGATAATATCTGAAGTAAAATGGCTGTCAGCAGTGTGAGCCCTGAAATGATATAGTTCAATCCGACTTCATTCGCAGCGATGGAACTGCCTACCATCCATCCTGATAGAGCTAAAGGGAGTGTGCGCAATCGAAAAGCTTGTATCCAGGACTTCATATCATCTACATTCTTTCCGGCACTTCAATGCCCAGTAGGCTCATACCTTCTTTGATCAACTTTGCCGTCATATTTGAAATTGCTATTCTGAAAGCAAGTTTGTCTTTGTTTTCTTCATTGAAAATGGGCACTTCCTGGTAAAATCCGTTATAATCCTTAGCCAGATCGTAAACGTATTGTGCCATGATCGAAGGCGAGTATTCTTTTGCCGCCTCTTGAAGTGCTTTGGGATACTCTGTGATTTTAAAGATCAGATCTACTTCCCTGGTATTGAGTTCTCCCACCTTATCTGAATCAAAACTTGTTTGAATTTCAAGAGATTTGCCTCTTCTCAAAATAGCAGATATTCGTGCGTGTGTATATTGAATAAATGGACCTGTATGTCCCTGGAATTCAATCGATTCCTGAGGGTTGAACAGCATACGTTTCTTAGGATCCACTTTAAGTAAGAAGTACTTAAGAGCGCCTAGTCCAAGAACTTTATAAAGCTTTTGAGCTTCCGAATCGTCCATGTCCTCGATCTTCCCTAGTTCACGCGTATGTTTTTCCGCAGTATTGAACATTTCCTGTAGCAGATCATCTGCATCGACCACAGTACCCTCACGCGATTTCATTTTCCCGGATGGAAGGTCTACCATTCCATATGATAGATGATAAAGACCATCGGCATAGGCACGGCCCAGCTTTTTCATTATCGCAAAAAGTACCTTGAAGTGATAGTCTTGCTCGTTGCCCACCACAAACACAGATTTATCAAATGGAAAGTTCTTGTGCTTCATATCGCACGTTCCCATATCTTGGGTCATATATACAGCGGTCCCATCTGCACGTAGCACCAACTTTTCATCCATCCCCTCCTCGGTCAAGTCCACCCAAACGGAACCATTTTCTTTTTTAAAGAAGACTCCTTTCTGGAGGCCTTCTTCTACCAGCTCTTTTCCAAGCAGATAGGTGTTTGACTCTTTGTACATGGTATCAAATTTGATACCCATGGTCTCATATGTCTGATCAAAACCTTGATAGACCCAGCCATTCATTTTTTCCCAGAGGGCAACTGTTTCTTTATCTCCATTTTCCCATTTTTGAAGCATTTCTTGTGCTTCTAGTATCGATGGCGCCTCTTTCTTAGCTAATTCAGGATCCATGCCACTTTCTACCAGGGCATTGATCTCCGCTTTATACATTTGATCAAACTTGACATAGTAGCGTCCAATCAGGTGATCTCCCTTCATACCGGCGCTTTCCGGTGTTTCTCCGTTCCCCATTTTCTGATAGGCCAGCATAGATTTACAAATGTGAACGCCACGATCGTTTACGAGATTCACCTTCTTCACTTCATAACCATTTGCTGCGAGTATTCGAGCGGTAGAATCTCCAAGGAAATTGTTTCTCAAGTGTCCCAAATGAAGTGGCTTATTGGTGTTTGGTGAAGAAAATTCTACCATCACCTTCTGTCCATTATCTTCTAATGAGCCATACGATTCATCACCTGATATATCCTGAAGTACGATTGCCCAACTCACATCTGTGAGTTCCAGATTGAGAAATCCCTTTACGACATTGAATCCTTTTATGAAATCGGTGTTTTTAGCTAGCCATTCACCAATCTGATTACCCGAGTCTTCAGGCTTACCTTTGGTTACCTTTAAAAAAGGAAAAACAACGAATGTGTAAGTCCCGGCAAATTCTTTTCGTGTTGGCTGAATAGATATTTCTGTCTCAGACAGGCTATGATCAAACAGTTCGGCAAATGCCTGTGAAATTGCTTTTTGAATTCTTTGTTCTAGCATTTTATTCGCTAAATAATTGTTTTGGCAAAAAGACTTCCGCCATCATACATCTGACACTTCCTCCTCCCAATTTTTCGATTGTAGGTATTGGGCTGTAAATTATTTCTCCGTACTTCTCCAAAGCCTCGATCTGGGATGCATCCAGACTTTCATATGCGGCAAGGGACATCACGGTAAATCGCTCGTTTCTATCATTCATCACTTGAAGCATATTACCGGCAAAATGATGCATCTGCTGCTCAGAGATTTCAATGAGTTCCTTGCCTGTCTTTTGAAGCGAGAATACAAGGCGTTCTCGCTCAACAGCATTGTCAATACTGTCTAAACAGGCAATCGCATAATCTTCTCCGAGTGCCATCATCACATTTGTGTGATAAATCGGCAATCTCTTTCCGTCTACTGTCTGATAAGAAGTAAAGGTGACTGCTTCATATCCGGTCTTTTCGCAAAAGACTTTCAAAACATCCTCATTGGTCCGCTCTGACAGAGATGCGTAGGTGATCTTGTTTGGTCGATCCAAGATCATACTGCCCGTACCTTCGAGAAATTTTTCTTTGTTTTCCCAATGAGCAAAACTTTGTACCATATTCACCAGGAAAGTCTCTTGTAGCTTTTTGATCACATCGTCTCTGCGTTCAAGTCTGCGGTTTTCCGCATACATAGGATAGGTAAGGATGGTGCCATCGTCGTGAAACGAAATCCAATTGTTCGGGAAAATTGAATCCGGGGTTTTGTCAGATTCCCGGTCATTGAAAACGTACACTTCAATTCCTTTTTCTCGAAGCTTTTCTACAAACAAATCAAATTCCGCTAATGCCCTTTCCTGAATCTCATCTGGTGAGATTTCTATGTCCTTTTGAAAGAAATTGTTTTTGGCTGTCTCTTCATTCTTTCGAAATGAAATTGGACGCACCATGAAAAGTGTATTTGTTATTTGGCTAGTCATATTTCCTTCTTAATGGCATGGTTGAACACCTCAGCAATCCTTCCATTTTGGCTGTTTCTCTATACTTAACTTCCTCAACTGTCAATCCCCATTTCCTAAACTGTTCATTCAGTCTTGAAAAGCTGCTATCAGAAATCACTACTTCAGGACTTATTGAGAAAAAATTTGAGTTCATTTCGTACATCTCTTCTTTTGTTATTTCAAAGACATTGTCTTCGCCAAAGAAGTGGATTAAGAATTCTGTATCTTCTTCATTCTTGAATCCGCCACGATATATCACTGCTTTATCTTGGCCTACCGGCTGAAAACAACAATCCAGATGCAAAGCATTTTCTCTAGGATCATCGTCTGACTTCTTGAGTTCAAAAGGTTTAACAGTAAAATCTGCAAATGTTCTTTTCAAATAATCAACTGCAGCTTCGTTGGTTCTCGATACTGTGTATTTCTTAAAATCTTCTTCTTTGGAATACCCAACAAAAATATGATCTCTCCAAGGCATGATATCTCCGCCTTCCATACGCTCATGTTCATCCGGGAGAAGTACATTTTCTACCTGATCTACCACATATTGAATGCCATCAGACTCTAATTTTCGTTCTGGAGTTACGCATGGTACTACAAGCTTATCTTGAATGACAAAGGCAATATCTCTGGAAAAAATCTGATTGAGTTGATCAATATTATTGGGTCGGTAGACTTTTACTCCGTGCTTTTCAAGGACTTTGGATACTTGGGTCATTTCCTCCATTAAATCCTTCTCCTTTGGGAAGGTTCCTGCCAAAATATGTTCTTTGGATTTTGGATCATACGTCTCCTCAATCTTTGGAACTCCTCCCATACTTTCGGCTGTCCCTAATATTACTGCCTCTAGAGGCGCAGTTTCGTCTAAAATTTTAACGGTGATCATGCGATTAGAAAATTGACGCAAAATTAACCCTTATAATCAAGGTAATCTGCATTATTTGCAAAGGAAAAACCAGAAGGTCCTGTACTATATTTCATGAAAATCTGCTGATAAATATTTTTAAGAATCCTGTTTTTAATGGATAATTGCGTCCTAATTTTTCCTGTAAGTCAATGAGAAAATATGCTGATCTAATTGATCAAACCTTCTACTTCCCCACAGAAGAGTTTAAAGTCGTAAAAGACAACCTTCATTTCCATGATGTGAACCTAATGGAAATCATAAAGGAATATGGCACTCCTTTAAAATTGAGCTACCTCCCCAAAATTGAGCAAAACATCAAGTATGCTTATAAGATTTTTGAAGATGCCATTAAAAAGCATAACTATGACGGAAAATATACCTATGCATATTGTACCAAAAGTTCGCATTTTAGGTTTGTTGTAGAAGAGGCATTGTCGGCCAATGCTCACATTGAGACATCATCAGCATATGACATTCCTATTGTAAGAAGCATGGAGAAAGCAGGCAAGCTTTCCAAAGAACATTTTATCATTTGTAATGGCTTCAAACGTCCCCTTTATTTACAAGAAGTGGCTTCCCTTTTAAATGAAGGATACAAAAATTGCATACCGGTACTGGATAACCTGAATGAGCTCGATCATTATAAAGAAAATGTGAAAGACGAATTCCAGGTAGGTATTCGGATAGCTGCAGACGAAGAGCCAAATTTTGCATTTTACACCTCACGGCTAGGCATCCGATACAGTGATATTTTGCCTTATTACAAAGAACAGATTAAAGATTCAAAGGCAAAGCTGAAAATGCTTCATTTTTTCATAAATACAGGCATCAAGGACACTGCATACTATTGGAGTGAATTGAGCCGCTTCATTTATAAATATTGTGAGCTGAAAAAGATTTGCCCTGAACTGGATACAGTTGATATAGGAGGCGGATTTCCTATTAAAAATTCGTTGCATTTCGAGTTTGACTATCCTTACATGGCTGAACAAATCATTGAAAATATTCAATGGATATGTAAGAAAAATCATGTGCCGGTTCCAAACATCTTTACGGAGTTTGGAAGCTTCACAGTTGGTGAAAGTGGGGCAACGATCTATTCTGTCCTCGACCAAAAATTACAAAACGACAAGGAGCTCTGGTACATGATGGATGGCTCATTTATCACCCACATGCCTGATGTCTGGGGACTTAATCAGAAGTACATTATGCTTCCGGTAAATCACTGGAAAAGTCCATATCATCGGGTCAACCTTGGAGGACTTACATGCGATAGCCACGACTATTACGATTCTGAAGCTCATATTGGAGAGGTGTTTCTTCCTCAGTATGACGAGAAAGAGACATTGTATTTTGGTTTTTTCCATACAGGCGCATATCAAGAGTCTCTTGGTGGATATGGGGGCATTCAGCATTGTTTGATACCGGCACCCAAACACATCATTATTGATCGGGATGATAATGGAAACATTACGCATGAACTTTTTGCTCCCGAGCAGCGTAGCGATGCAATGATGAAGATTTTAGGTTATTAGAAGAGAAACTCATCTTTTTCTAGAAGCGTTTAGCAATTCCAACTATTTTTGGAGAACTACCCGGGGTCAAACAAAAAATGTCTAAAAATCTTGTCGTCATACCTACTTACAATGAGTGCGAAAATATTCGTGATATCATCACTGTGTCCCGAATAATAACACCATCATTTGATGTGCTCATTGTTGATGATGGATCTCCTGACGGTACAGCTTCCATAGTGAAAGAGGAAATGGAAAAAGCTCCCGATCGTATATTTCTAATCGAACGTGAGGGCAAGTTAGGCCTGGGCACAGCATATATTACCGGATTTAAATGGGCTTTAGAGAACGGTTACGAATATATCTGTGAGATGGATGCTGATTTTTCTCATGATCCCAACGATTTGGTAAGATTGCATGAGGCTTGTGAAAAAGGGGCTGATGTTGCAATTGGCAGCAGGTATGTCACCGGTGTAAATGTGGTAAACTGGCCTATGGGACGTGTTTTGATGAGTTATTTCGCCAGTTTTTATGTTCGTCTGATTACCGGAATGCCATTCAGGGATAGCACAGCAGGATTTAAATGCTACCATCGAAGAGTTTTCGACAAAGTCAATTTGGATAAAATACATTTCATTGGCTATGCATTTCAGATTGAAATGAAGTTTAATGCCTGGAAGCACGGATTTAAAATTGTAGAGGTACCTATCATTTTCACTGACCGCACAAAGGGAACCTCCAAAATGTCAAAAGGAATTTTCAAGGAAGCCATTTTTGGCGTGCTTCAAATGAAGATTAAAAGCTTGTTTAAGAAATACGAACCAGCAGCTTAGTCGAACCTGATGGCCTTTACAGGCTGCACTCTTGAAATAATAGCAACCGGAATCAGCAGCGTCAATCCGATAATAATCAGAATCAATAGATTCAATGCCAGAATGGTTGATGTATCGATAACGATAGGTACATGACTCATGTAGTAGTTGGCCTCATCCAGCGGTATCAGCTTGAAATATTTTTGTATCAATCCAATGGTGATTCCTATTGCATTGCCCCATAACAAGCCCTTTATTATTAATTGCAAGCCATTGAAGACAAATACCCGGCGAATCATCTGATTTGACGCCCCTACCGATTTAAGAATACCAATCATTTGCGTACGCTCCATTATCAAAATCAACAGAATTGAAATGATACTTGTACCCGAAACAAACAAAATAATTGCCAGCAAAATCACCACGTTTCTGTTTAGCATATTGAGCCATTCAAAAATCTGTAAGTACCTGTCTGTTACCTTATCAACATAGAGGTCTATACTGAGTGTATTATAAAGCTCACTCTCAGCTTGTTTTAGCTTGTCTGTATCAGAAATGAATACTTCAATTCCTCCTGCGATTGAATCCGGCCAATTATTCATTCGGCGTAAGAGGTCAAGATCCCCAATAATGATCTTCTCATCAAATTCTTCCAGACCAGTCTCATAAATACCCGTTACTTTCAATCGTCTAAATCTTGGAGGGTTTTGAACAAAGTAGACCAACACTTCATCATTTACACCCAGCTCCAGGTAATTTGAGACTCGTTTGCTCAAGGCAACTTCGGTAGAATACTTTTCGGAATAAACATTAGGGAATCTGCCTTCCATCATATGCTTACTAAACCCTAACGTGTCGAAAGATTCGTCTACACCTTTAATGATTACGCCCTGTACTTCTTCATCCGTTTTCAGTAAGGCCGCCTTCATGGCATATGGTTGTACTCGCTCAGTCAACGGATAGTTTTTCAGCGTCCGTATCAGAGAATCATTTATCACTATGGTGCTCTCCTCAAAAGAGGTGGAAAGTGTGTATTTGCTCACAATCAGATGGCCACTAAAACTGTATATCTTATCCTTAATCTCCTTCTTGAATCCAAAAAGTACCATAAATGCGATGATAAGAACAGCAAGTCCCAAACCAATACTAACTACAGCCACACGATTTATGATATTAGAGAATGAGCCTGACGCCTCTTGAGAAATACGCTTTGATATGAAAAAAGGAAGATTCATTATTTCATTGCAAATTAGGGTTTTCAAACCTGTAAGAACAAGTTAACTTGGGGATTTAAATATGCTTAGACTCATTACACTTTTTGCAATTATTGTTTTTGGGTGTTCTACCCAAAATCCAAAGCAACCAGAGTTGGTACTAACTGGAGCTGATCAAATCGAAAAATACTTGCCAAAGTTGCAAGGCAAGAGCGTAGGATTGACCGTGAATCACAGTTCAAAAATTACTACGACACATATAACGGATACCCTGATTAGTCTAGGGATTAATGTTGCTAAAGTACTTACGCCGGAGCATGGCTTCACCGGCACGGTGAGTGATGGCACAGAGGTTAAATATGATTCCACTCTTGCACCTTATGAACTTATTTCCCTTTATGGTAAGAATAAAAAACCAACAGTAGAACAGTTGGACGGTTTAGAGATAATGGTATTTGACATCCAGGATGTGGGAGCGCGTTTTTATACATATATCAGCACCATGTACTATGTGATGGAAGCGTGCGCAGAAAATGATATACCAATGCTTATTTTGGACAGACCAAACCCAAACGGGAGCTACGTAGATGGCCCTGTTTTAGATATGTCGCTTTCGTCTTTTGTGGGTATTGCGCCTTTACCTATTGTGCATGGCATGACTGTCGGCGAATTGGCAAAAATGTTTAACGGCGAAAAATGGTTGAAAAATGGAGTGCAATGTGACCTTGATGTAATTACAATAAAAAATTGGGATCATTCGAAACCCTATTCACTACCAATCAAACCCTCTCCCAATCTACCCGACGACCTAAGCATTTCACTATACCCAAGCTTATGTTTATTCGAGGGCACTATCATGTCAGTTGGCAGAGGTACTGATTATGCATTTCAGCAAATTGGTCATCCGGAATACCCCGAAGCTAAACATGCATTTACACCTACCTCCAGAGAGGGTGCTAAATGGCCTCCATATGAAGATTTGCTGTGCTATGGTAGATCTTGGATTGATGAAAAGCCATCCTATTCCTTCACTCTCCAACCATTAATAGAGGCTTATCAAAAGATGGATAGGGATGATTTTTTCAATGATTACTTCAAGCGACTAGCAGGTACCAATCAATTGCAGAAACAAATAGAATCAGGTATGAGTGAAGATGAAATTCGTAAAACCTGGACAGAGAAATTGGATAAGTTCAAGGAGGCTCGAATCAAGTATTTGCTGTACAAATAATCGCATGGAGAAGAAGAATAAAATTATATACTGGATTGTGACAGGCGCCTTGAGTCTCATGATGATCATGTCTGCTGGAATGTATTTTTTGAAGACAGATGAAATCACTGAAATATTTATCTCTCTAGGGTACAATGGTCGGATCGTAATCCCACTTGGGATCTTAAAAATTGCTGGAATCATTGCCATTCTTTCAAATATTTCCAAGACACTGAAAGAATGGGCTTATTTTGGATTTCTACTCGATTTCATTTTAGCACTGGAAGGGCACCTTGCTGCCAACGATGGTGGGCATCTTACCGCAATCATTGCCATAATTTTGTGGTCATTTTCCTATATGTATAACAAAAAAATATATGGAGGGCTGAGTTGAGCTCAATTACGAAATGGATTATCAGGGAATATTAGACCAGATTCAGCACAAAATTGATTGTAACAAATTGCCAGGTGAAGTCGCTACCTACATCCCGGAGCTAGCGAAGATCTCGCCAAACAAGTTTGGGATGCATTTATGTAGTGTCATCGGAGATGAGTTTTGCTTTGGAGATTCTACGGAGCGCTTTTCAATCCAAAGCATATCTAAAGTGCTATCACTTTCACTTGCGCTGCTTTACGAAGATGAAAAGTTGTGGAAAAGAGTTGATGTGGAGCCATCAGGAGATCCGTTTAACTCACTAGTCCAACTAGAGTATGAAAATGGAATTCCCCGAAATCCATTAATCAATTCAGGCGCCCTGGTCGTTTGCGATGCACTGATTTCTAACCTAAAAGACCCGAAGAAAGAATATCTCGAATTCCTAAGAAAAGTAGCTGGAAACCAAACCATAGACTACAACGAAAAGGTGGCAGAATCTGAAAAAGCCCAAGGATTTAATAATGCCGCCATGGTCAATTTGATGAAGTCTTATGGTAACATCCATAATGATGTAAATGAGGTGCTCGACCTCTACTTTTATACGTGTTCAATGAGCATGTCATGCAAAGAGTTGGCAAATACCTTCATGGTCTATGCCAATCACGGATGTCTGCAGGAAACAGGCGAGCAGATACTTAGTGTGAAACGAACTAAGCGGATCAATGCGCTCATGCAAACATGCGGCTTTTACGATGAAGCAGGCGAATTCTCATTTAGAGTCGGGTTGCCCGGAAAAAGTGGAGTCGGTGGCGGAATTGTAGCAATATATCCCAACATGTACAGTGTAGCTGTGTGGAGTCCAAAGCTTAATGAAAAAGGAAACTCTACAGCTGGAATGATGGCGTTAGAGTTATTGACGGATATGACAGGATCATCTATTTTTTAAAGAATTAAAATGTCCAATACAGATTTAATCATTGAAGAAAGAAGCCGAGACATAGGAGATTTTCTAGTTGGCCGTTTGATTCCATTTCGCAAGAAAAGAATGGTAGGACCATTCATTTTTATTGATCATATGGGGCCAACCACGATTAAACCCGGCACCTATCTCGATATTGATCAACATCCTCACATTGGTCTTTCAACCTTGACTTATCTGTTTGAGGGGGAAATCAGGCATCAGGACAGTATAGGCACGGATCAACACATAAAAGCGGATTCTGTAAACTGGATGACTGCAGGCAAAGGCGTTACTCATACCGAGCGAACTCCACAGGAACTTAGAAACGGTCAGGAGTTTACCATGCATGGTTATCAAATATGGGTAGCACTCCCTAAGGATAAAGAAGATATGGATCCTGAATTCCATCATATAGATGCTTCAGAGCTTCCACGATGGAAAGATCAGTCTGCAGCATTCAAATTGGTTGCGGGCGAGGGTTTTGGAAAAGAATCACCCTTGCCAGTTTACTGCGACTTGTTTATGATCGAGATAGAAACAACCGATGACTTTAGACTTGTCATCAAAGATCAATTGAAAGGTGAAATTGGATTCTGCATTGTAGAGGGCAGCATTGATGCGTGTGGCCAGGTTGTCGATAAAGGGAACATGCTGGTATCCAAAGTCGAAGATGCCTGCGAGCTAACGATCAAAGCTAATTCAAAGGTGCTCCTTTTCGGAGGGGAAGCCTTCCCGGAAGAACGACATATTTTCTGGAATTTTGTATCTTCCGACAAACAAAAACTTGAGGATGCAAAGGATCGGTGGAGCAAAAGGCAATTCCCAAAAGTTCCGAACGACGATACTTACATTCCACTACCCTAAAACACGAAGATTATGCGCGCTAATTGGTTTGAACTTCCGGTCAATGATATGGATAGGGCTAAGAAATTCTATTCCGAAATTTTCAACATTCAAATGGCTGACAATATGGAGATGGGTAATTCCATCATGTCTTTTTTTCCATTCGAAACTGATCAGGATGGTGCTACAGGCACGCTGATAAAACAAGAAAGCTATGTGCCCTCTTATGAAGGGACTATGGTTTATTTTTCAGTAGATGAAATAAATGATGTCCTGCCAAGGATCACCCAATCGGGTGGTAAAGTACTCAATGAGAAAATGAGCATCGGAGAGCACGGGTTCGTTGCCCATTTTGAAGATTGTGAAGGAAATAGAGTAGCCTTGCATCAAAAAGCTTCATAAATAATATGCATCCAGATCCTACCGAAAACATCGTAGAAATTCTACTTAACAAGTCCACTGTTAAACAGAAGACCTACCGGAACGTATGTACCGCATTCAAGCAAATGGAAGAAGAAGCTCGTCTGATGGTTGATGTAATAAGTGCAAAGACCACAGAAAGAGATCAAGACATCAAATTGAGTGTAGAATCCGTGAACGCTCAGGAATTTCACATTCGGGTTGCTGGTGACTTGCTCGTGTTTATTTTACACACCAATATCATCACCTTGCCGGAAGATTACGATTACAACAAAAGTAATTACGTCGCAGACCAACCACTTCGCAAATACCTGGGTCAGATAAATGTGTACAATTTCATGGCCGATTCATTTGAGTTTAACCGACTGAATGATCCCGGTTATCTACTAGCTCGCCTTTTAATAAACAGTGAAAACCACTTTATCGTAGAAGGTGATAGGCAAGTTGGTTTTATGTTTGAATCTGCATCAGTCAAACCACTGGAAAAAGTAGATTTGGACATATTAATCAAGCTGATAATAAGCCAGGCTGCAGATAATGATCTTGTAGTACCGCCATTTCCGAAAATACGTAGTATATCGGTTAGGGAGAAACTAGAAAAAACGCAATCTTTGGGAGCCGGTAATAAAATCGGTTTTCAAATGAGTTACCAAAACGAAACTAAATCATAGCTGAACAATGAGCACCATACAATCCAATTTCGTCGGAATGACTATCATACAAAGGTTAAAAGTGACCGGTCAGTATGACGCATTCAAAGCCGCCCTTAAAAAAAACAAGGCCGCTGCGATTAAAATGTTAGAGGCACTAAACCTTGACCAAAAATCCATTGAAGGGTTCTTGAAGTCAAAGTTTTAATCAAACCACGCTGCTTTTTTACTCCTTTTTCTCAAAAGGAACAGACCTTTTATGTTCATCACTCCCGCATAGTTTAGCGAAACCTCAAATGAGGTTGTAATTTTCGGTGTGACTGAATTGTGAAACGCCAAATAGATATTGAAATCTGCTGAAGGGATATGGGTAATTCCTACATATCGCTTGGGCGGGCATATCCCCTCACACCATCCTTCAATATTTGTATCAATTATCCGATCTGATAGAACCAAATCGTTAAAGAGCAAATTCAACTCATCATTTACAGCTATTTTATTCCAATCCATCAGACTCAGGTCTCTGTCTTGCTGAGCCATTACCATCATGTAATGAATACTCAAAGCAAGCATTAAGATCAGCTTTACACGACCAATATTCACTTTCATCGGAATTTGGAGTAAAGCGCTGCATCCATCCGAACACCAAAATGCGGCCTTTTCACATGCGACCCCTTGCGGGTAGTACGTATTCCTAAAAGTATCAGTGAAGCACCTAGAATCATCCAAACGGAAACCTCCTCTCCAAGAAACACAACTCCAAGTATCACACCATAGATAGGCATCAGGTATGTTACAAGTGAAGCATATCCCGCGCTAGATCTTTCAATCAGCTTGAAATAAACGATGAAGGCTATCGCTGTTCCGAAAAAACTCAATATGAATAAAGAACTTAATGCCGGAAGGCTCACTTCAGCCAAACTAAATGCCGGATTGATGATAAACGCCATTGGCACCAAATAGATAGTTACAGAAAGTAGTTGAGCTGCAGGAGCTTTGAATGAAGGGGTATTTGAAAAGTGCTTGCGTATATACGATAGTCCAATGCCATAGCTCACAGCTGCTATTGTAATTGAAAAAATCCCTAGCGTGCTGCCTGCCACACCATTCATTAAGTTGGGCATCACCAACACAATCAAGCCAACAAACCCCATTGCAACACCAAGGAATTTATGTCTGGTCAGTCTTTCCTCGACAATAATGAAGTGAGCGAAAATGATAGTAAATAGAGGCATCAACCCGTTCAGGATTGAAGCTAATGAGCTATCAACAAATTGCTCGCCCCAATTGATCAGTACAAAGGGAATGGCCTGAGCAAACAATCCGGCAATAAAGGTCTTTCTCCAAAAACCCATGTCCCTGGGAAGCCGTTCTTTCTTTAGAATTAGCAAAGCATTCAAAATGACAGCAGCTATTCCGATACGAAGTGCAGCTAGCATAATTGGTGGGATTTCAATGACCGCAATTTTGATAAATAGAAATGATGGTCCCCACAAGCTCGCGAGTAATATGAGTAGATGAACATTCTTGATTTTCATAAGTCGTAGCGTTTAGTACTTCAAATTGAACGCTATTAAAAATCAGATGAACTATTAATTGGATGAATTGATTTTATCAATACAATTAATTTTACTAATATAGCATTATGGAAATAAGACATCTAAAGCTGATTCGGGAAGTGGCAGAAACGAAAAGTCTCACCAAAGCAAAAGATGCTTTATTTCTTTCACAATCAGCTCTTAGTCACCAACTTAAGGAAATAGAAGGTCAGCTTGGCACTCAGCTTTTTCACCGTGTGAACAAGCAGCTCATCCTCACGAATGCGGGGAAAATGGTACTTGAATCTGCCGAGCGGATTTTGAAAGATCTGGAGCGCACCGAACTATCCATCAAGAAATATGTATCTGGAACAAGCGGTACTTTAAGACTCGCTACGCAATGCTACACCTGCTACCATTGGTTGCCGTCATTGATGACAGATTTCAAAAAAGAATTTCCGAATGTAGAAATCGAGATTTTTCATAACAACAACGCCGATGTAGAAGATCAGATATTGGACGGCACCATAGATCTTGCAATTATTTACGAAAATTCTGAGCGTCAGAATATCACGTATCATGAACTCTTCCGAGATGAAGTCTATGCGCTGGTGCCGGCTGGCCATCCATGGTCCAAAAAGGCATTTGTGGAAGCTAAAGACTTTGAAAATCAGAATGTAATCATTCATTCGTACCCACTGGAATCAGTCTCACTTTTCTCGCAAGTACTAATACCTGAGGGAGTAAAGCCCAAGCAGGTGATGCAAGTACAGGTGACGGAAGCGGTAGTCGAATTGGTGAAAGCCGGAATGGGCGTAAATGTTATGGCAAAATGGATTGTAGAGCCATATCTGAAGGATAATAAACTAGCTCTTGTGCCGGTTACAAAGCGAGGCATTCATCGAACATGGAATGCAATAACCTTGTCTGATGAGAACAGTCCACAGTATCTGCAAAATTTCGTTCAGCACCTGAGGTGCAACATTGGGGGCTTATGTTGTTGCGATAATTAATCCATTTTTTTCAGCTCTTCTTCGGTGTAATCTGTAGGCCGTCCAAGATCCCGAAACTTATCAATTTCCTCTTTGAATTCCTGTAATCGAATGCCTATGCGTTTATAGGCTGGACCACCTAATGGTAAATGAACAGGTGGCTCATCAAGAGTCGTCACTTCAAACATCGCTTTTGCAGCCCGAACAGGATCTCCAATTTGATTACCACTCACTTCTCGAATACTCTCCATGTTCTTGTTGGCCGTCTCATTATACTCGTCAATAGATGATTCGTTATAGGTGGCAGAACGTCCCGCCCAATCCGTACGAAATGGTCCAGGCTCTATATTGGTAACCTTGATACCTATATGCTTGGTTTCCGCAGCCAGTGCCTCCCCTATTCCTTCTAAAGCAAATTTGCTCCCATTGTAGATACCAACTCCTGGAAAACCGTTCAAACCAGCTATTGAAGTAATATTTAGAATGTTACCATTTCGCTGCTTTCGCATAAACGGTAGCGCCAACTTCATCATCCGAACGCACCCAAACACGTTTACATCAAATTGACGTTGAATTTCATCTTCTGAAGTTTCCTCGATTGGACCAAGTGTTCCGTAACCGGCATTGTTTACAAGCACATCCAGCCTTCCAAATTCCTTTTCTATCATGCTGGCCGCCTGATCAATGGTGTCTTGTTTCTGAACATCTAAAACGATACCCTTTACAAGCTCCGGGTTAATCGCCTCCAGATCACTTATTTGTTCTTGTTTTCTTACTGTTCCGATAGCAATTTCTCCTCGCTCAGCCACAACCTTTACTAACTCCCTCCCAAAACCCGTAGAACATCCAGTGATCAACCAAACTCGTTTACTCATAATTTCTTCGTTTCGAGGGAAAACACCATGTGTATAAGAATTGTTCGTGCAGCATAATTCAAATCAATAATTAATCTTTAATTTCTGCATATTGCATTCATTTTATAATCTTTGTCAGCTAAACTTTTTAACTTCATCCAGTCATATCCTAAACAACCACGTCATGAAGAAACTAATCTACCTACTAACGCTGTCTTTTGCTCTTACATCATTTGCACAAGCACCAATAACCAGTATTCCATTCGAACTTTTTGGTGATCACATTATCATTAAGGTTAGCGTTGACGATTCCGAACCACTCGATTTTATATTCGATACAGGTTCCGGATATACAGTAATTGACGATGATGTTGCAGAAAAATTAAGTCTCGCCGGGAAAGAAATAGAAATGAATCAGGCTTCATCCGCCTGGCATTTGATCAAGCATAATACCATTGCCATCAACCACTTTTTGATGGAAAAAAATACCAAGGTTTATTCTACAGATCTGGATCATCTGGAAATAAGCCTCGGCATGGATTTAGATGGAATCATTGGATATGACTTACTCAGACATCATTCCGTTTACGTCAATTTCGACACTATGGTCATCAATATTTATGACCACAGTAATTCGCCTAAAAGAGGAGATGCCATTCCATTTACTCTTCATGTTTCCATTCCGGTAATAAAAGGCACTATAGTTTTGAACAATGACGAGCCTCATGATGGTACATTCTTCGTCATGACAGGCGCAGGTACAACACTGGATTTCAACTCTCCTTATGCAAAGCAGTGGGATGTTATTAATAAAACGGGGAAGCACTACTCTTACCTTGTAAAAGGATTGGGTGAATATGAAACTCCCCACTATGAAGGTCACGTGAAGTCGTTCAAATTTGGAAATCAAACCATTGAAGATTTGCCAATAGGTATAAGCGCTGCTAAAAGCGGAATACAAGCAGACAAAAAGATTTCCGGGATTATCGGTTCCCAGATTTTGAGAATGTACAACTTCACACTAGACTATGGTACCAAGATGCTGTATCTGGAAAAAGACCACACTTATGACGCCAATTTTAAGGTGAACTGCAGTGGTATTGATGTTCAACTATCTAAAGACAAAGAAAAAGTTTTAATCCATCAGGTTTTCGAAGAAAGCCCAGCTTCAGAAGCGGGTATCAAAGTGGACACAGAGTTACTTAAGATCAACGGAAAATCAATGGATGAAGTCAATCTTGCTGAAGTAAAAAAATTGTTGAAAATGGAAGGTGAAACAGTTGATTTGGTGGTGATGCAAGATGGATCAGAAAAATCATTCTCTTTAAAACTCCGATCACTTATAGATTAAAGGATAGGTTTGGTTTCTTTGCGATTATATGAGCAAAGATCTTCGAATAGTATTTCTTGGAACTCCTGATTTTGCCGCGGCAAGTTTGAAAAAACTTGTAGAAAATCAGGAAAACATTGTAGCAGTAGTTACCGCACCTGACAAACCCAAAGGGAGAGGTAAAAAAATTGGAGTGTCGGCAGTTAAAGAATATGCTCTTGAAGCCGGACTGCCTGTACTACAACCTACCAACTTAAAGTCGCCAGATTTTTTAGAAAAGCTAAAATCATATGAGGCTGACTTACAAATAGTCGTTGCTTTTCGTATGCTCCCTGTCGCAGTTTGGGACATGCCTCCTCTGGGAACGTTCAACTTGCATGCCTCGCTCCTTCCTCAATATCGTGGTGCTGCGCCTATCAATTGGGCAATTATAAATGGAGAAACTGAGACTGGAGTGACCACATTTTTCCTGAAACATGAAATAGACACCGGTGAGATAATATTTCAGGAAAAGGAAACGATATCTCCCGCGGATAATGTTGGGAGCTTGTATACTCGACTAATGAATAAAGGTGCTGCTTTAGTACTTAAGACCGTGAGAGCAATAGCACAAGACGATTATCCACAATTTCCTCAACAAACCGATCAGGAGTTAAAATCTGCTCCGAAAATTTTCAAGGAAGATTGTGAAATAGATTGGGAACAATCTTCTGACACCATTCATAACTTTATACGTGGACTTTCCCCGTACCCGGCCGCCTGGTCCACGCTCCATGATAAAACGCTTAAAATATTTGAAGTAGAAAAATCCGCATCAGGAACAAATAAACCAACCGGTGAATTTTATTCAGATGGCAAAACGTATTTGAGAGTCAATACAAAAACCGGAACTCTAAGTGTTTTAGATCTACAGCTTGAAGGTAAAAAACGAATGCCCATTCAAGAGTTTCTAAGAGGTTATCAATTCAATGGATAGCTAGAGCTTCTGTCCGATGTTAAACATTTGCGACCCATAGAAATGAAAACCAAAACGGTAGCGCATTGAACATGGTCGGAGTTAAATTTGACATAATTACTTAATAAAGCAGAACAAGATCTATGATCATATCAATGATAGCAGCGATGGGAAGTAACCGGGTGATTGGTAAAGACAACGATATCCCCTGGCATTTGCCCGATGACTTCAAATATTTCAAAGACACAACCAAAGGTCACCATGTAATTATGGGTAGAAAAAATTGGGAATCCCTGCCCCATTCTTTTCAGCCTTTGCCCGGGCGTACCAATATTGTGATCACCAGACAGGCCAATTATAATGCTAAAGGGGAAAAAGTAGTCACTTCACTAGCAGATGCACTCGACATAGCCAAACAAAGCGGAGAATCAGAAGCTTTTATCATTGGTGGAGGTGAGATCTATAGAATGGGCCTTGAACATGCAGATCGAATCTATCTAACGGAGATCAACCAGTCATTTGATGGACAGGTTACTTTTCCAGATTTTGACAAATCAGTTTGGTTTGAAAAATCACGAAAACACCATCCAATTGACGATCGACACAAATTTTCATTTGATTTCGTTGTATATTCTAGAAAATAATCAGAACATGGACATTCAATCACACAAAAGAACCTTAGGAATCATTCATCTTGTTTATGGTTCACTTATAGCAGTTGCATTCATATTTATTGGGAGCTTTATAACAATGCTTTTCCCATTTATAGCAGAAGAGATAGCCAACGATGTGGGCAATGATGCTGAGGATATATTGTTGTTCGTAGAATCAATTATCCGAACTGTTTTCATTCTCTTGCTTATTTTCTCTGCCCTGCCGTCAATAATTGCCGGAATCGGGCTTTTGCAAAAAAGAAATTGGGGAATTGTCGTCGCATTGATTGCCGGATGCGTTTCCATTTTCAGCTTTCCCTTCGGAACCGCAGTGGGAGTGTATAGCATCTACGTATTCGTAGAAAACAACAAAAGAAAGAATGACCAAAATCAAGAATAGTGTAGTTTGGCTCACTGGTGCCAGCTCTGGGATTGGAGAGCAATTGGCTTATCAACTTGCGGAAAAGGGTGCAAAACTTATCATTTCAGCTCGTCGGCAAGAAGAGTTGGATCGAGTGAAGGCAAATTGTAAATCGGATACAGTAGCCACACTGACTTTAGATTTAGAGGATCAATTCTCATTGAAACAAAGAACTAAGGAGGCATCTACAATCTTCGGAGACGTAGATATTTTGATAAATAATGGCGGAATAAGCCAAAGGGATACAATTCTAAACACCAGTCTGGAGGTAGATCGCAGGCTTATGGAGGTCAACTATTTTGGTTCCATCACTCTCACTAAGAAACTTTTGGCAAAAATGGTAGAGAGAAAGAAAGGCCATCATGTCATAGTCACATCTACTGTAGGCATTATAAATACGCCATTCAGGTCTGGGTATGGAGCCTCAAAACATGCCTTGCATGGATTTTACGATGCACTACGTGCAGAGCATCACCATGATAACATAAAGGTTACCATTGTACTCCCTGGGTATATTAAGACTAACATATCCTACAATGCACTTGTTGGTGATGGTAGCCAACAAAACAAAATGGACCCCGGGCAAGAAAAAGGAATGTCACCTGAAAAGTGTGCACGCCTTATTATTAAGTCAATTGAGTCCAATAAAAATGAAGTTTACATTGGAGGATTGAAGGAGAAAATGGGCATATATCTGAAAAGATTCTGGCCAAAGGCAGCTGCAAAAGCTGTTAGGAAATTGCGAGTGACTTAGTGAAACGATTTTTATACATATTTCTAACTTTCGTCATAGGTACTTCAGCATTTGGACAAAGTGCTGAAGTGCTGCGAGCTAAAGACTTTATAGACATTCCATTGGACGATCAATGGATCTATGTGAGGTATGAAAAAAATGCAGTAGATCAAGTTCATCAAAGTGCACAAAAACTGGTAATATCCAGCGGACAATCGACACGTGCTGATATTCTAAAAATAAAAATCCCCAAGGGGAAAGACCCGATTAGTTATTGCAATGAGTTAAGAAGGACCTCACCCGGTTTAATTTATGCTGATCCTATCGTTCAATACATTCCACTTTCTACACCAACGGATGCATTAATTACCAATCAGTATTATTTGGACAAAATTCGCGCATATGATGCATGGGATATCACCAAAGGAGATGATGATATAACCATTGCAATCATAGATTCGGGGATCGACCTGGACCATGAAGACATTATAACTAACCTGTGGGTCAATAGTGATGATCCTGTCGATGGTATAGATAACGATAACAATGGATATATAGATGACTACCATGGGTATGATTTTGCGGATGTAGACACGGATCCATCCATACAAAATGGAAATCACGGAATGATTGTAGCTGGAATTGCGGGAGCATCCACCAACAATGGTATTGGCATTGCAGGTGTCGGATACAATACGAAAGTGGCGGCTTTGAAAGGATTCAAGTCCAGTAACGGACAAAGCGGTGGCTTGTATGAAGCTATCATCTATGCAGCTGAAAATGGTTTTGATGTAGCGAATTTATCCTGGGGCCGAATGGGGAATCCATTGCAATCAGAGCAGGATATCATCAATTACGCTGCATTAGATTTAGACATGATCCTGGTCGCAGCTGCAGGCAACGAAGGAGGAAAAACTACCGAAGAAAATAAATGGTATCCCGCCAGTTATGATAATGTCCTTTCAGTTGGCGCTACTGATGCCAGCGATAATAAATCATCAGGTTCTTCATTTAACCACAGCGTTGACTTAGTAGCACCGGGAGTCTCAATGTATTCTACCGTGAATGGAAATGGGTATTCAAACGGAGGACCCGGAACCTCTTTCGCATCACCGCAGGTAGCTGCCGCGGCAGCCCTTGTAAAAGATCAATATCCAGGATTAAGCGCTATCCAAATAATGGAACGGATAAGAGCTACATCAGATGATATTTATGACATTGGCAGTAACTCAACCTATGACGGGAAATTAGGCAAAGGGAGACTCAATGTGCTTCGTGCAGTCAGCGAGTCATCAGTCAAATCACTGAGGGCCGAAAATCCTATGCTCACCTCTACTTTTGGCCAAAACGTCTTTTATGGAGACACAGTGTATGTAAGCGCTACCCTAACCAATCACTTGTCCCCTATTAACTCCCCGATGGTCACTATTTCTTCTCCTGACAACAATTTCAGCATTTCAAATGGGAGCTTCCAAACAGGATATATGAATACACAGGATACACAGCAGATCTCATTTGAGATAATTCTTGATGAAGATATTGAGCCAGCATCTGACATAGAAATCCGATTAGACTACTCAGCTACAGGCTATAACGACTTTCAGTTTCTGGAAGTAATTACATCACCTAATTATGCGGATTTTGGAAATGATAAGATCTCGATGACAATAAGCGGTGATGGAGATCTTGCGTTCGACAAATACAATCCTTTTGAAGGGTCAGGATTTATATATCAAACGGATACTTTAATAAAGTATGCCGGAATTCTTCTCGCTACCAATTCTACGGCAGTATCTGACAATATTATTGCGAATTACAGTAGTGAAGCTCGAAATCAAGATTTTGCTGTTCAAAAGAACTATAAGCTCTATCATCATCCGGCTGCAGATCATTTTGGCTATTCGGAATTCATTGACATAAACAGATCCCTTTTAATTGAACAATCCAATATCACCTGGGTAGACAAGGACTACATAATCATAAGGTACAGGATTGTCAACACATCAGCTTCAGCAATAAACAATCTAACATTTGGAGTATTTGCAGACTGGGATCTTGACGAAGAAACTACAAATTATGCCGAATATGACATTTCGGATAATTACATATTCACAAGGAATAATAACAGCAATCTTTTTGCGGGAATAAAAGTCACTGGAGGTGACAGCTTTGAATATTGTGCTTTAGATATGGCATCCTTGAATGGAAACTCGCCAGATATCGACAATATATTCAGTGATACTGATAAATACAATTTCCTTGTAAATCAATCATACACCACTGCCGGAGGTGCAGGCGCCGGTAACGATGTAGCAACTATTAGTGGGGTCACAATCAACCAGCTAAATGCTTATTCCGATGAATTTATCAATGTTGTTTACGCCATCTCAGACTCGCAGGCAGCCCTTGAGCTTGTGTTAGATGAAGCTCAGAATCAATTAGGCACTTTCATTCTTAAACCCAGAGTTTTAGAAACATTTTCTGTTTGTGCCGGCACCTCGTTAACCCTTGATCCCAGCCAAGGAAACAATTACGAGTTTTATGAAGATGCATTAGCTCAGGATTTTATTGCCACAGCTTCCAGTATTAATATCGGCACAATTACCAAAGACACTTCTTTTTATGTGAAAAATGTGGATAATAGTTATGCCTCGGATTTGTTTGAAATCAGAGTCAAAGTGTTTAATGACATAGCTGATTTCGAAATGTCAACAGACACATTATATCTAGATAATCCAACCACTAATGTGGTTCAGTTTACGGACATGAGCCTCGACGCTACTTCATGGTCATGGGATTTTGACCAGGGCACTACCTCTAGCATCCAGAACCCAGCACTCCCATTTTCAACTCCCGGCACTTACGCCATTACACTGCAGGCAAGTAATGATTTGGGGTGCACAGATGAGATCACAAAAAACCTAATAGTTGCAAATCGTCCTTCAGCTCCTAACCTGCCAAACCATATCATTTGTCCGGGTGAAGATGTATTAATCACTGAACCTGGCGCTGAAAAAATTCATGTTTATGCTTTTGAAAACAGTCAAAAACCATCGATCAGTGGATCAAATATTACCCTCAATTCAATTGCAATGGACACCACGGTATTTGTGAGTGGAGTATACGGGGCCTTTGAAAGCGCCAAAGTACCTGTCGAGATTGATGTATTGGAAGTGGTCGGTCAAATCATCCATTTCCCAGATACATTATCAGAAGATCATCAGATTGCCTTTTATGCTGAAGGAGTTGATTCAGAATCCACCATTGAGTGGACAGTTGATGGACAATTGGCCGGGACATCAGCCAAGATAACTGTGCCTGCGACTGAAAGTACAATTGAGGTTTCTCTTGAAATTGTCAGTCCGGATAATTGCGTAAAAACCCTAAACAAAGAAGTTCTTATAAGCACCTCTCCCTTTGCTGCACAGGAAGATTTAAATTCATGCTTTGGTGAAGAAGTCGATATACGCCCCGAGAACGGAAGCTATTTTGGTTTTTATGAAGACCCTGAGCTTAGTATACTTATAAAGAAGGGGAAACACCTTCGAACGAATGAGTACGCACAAGTATATGTTGTCAATTTGGATGATGGACTACCGGGAATGCCAATCGAAGTTAATATCACGGACCAATCTCTGACGTTTAATATCGATCACACAGTATCTGAAGTTGGTACCAAACACAAAGTACAATTAGCCATAGACACAAACGATGATTTGAATAGTCATGAATGGTACATAAACGGTACTCTATCCGAAACTTCCACAAGTCCGATATTCTTTCTGGACAATGAATTGTATGAAATTGTACTTAAAGTTTCGGGCGCCTCAGGATGTGAAAAATCAGATACCTTATTGCTCGATTTTACACCCCCTCTAGCGCTTGAAGATCCTTCACAATTTAGCATCTATCCAAACCCTACCGATGGCTTGATTAACATAACATCCATTGATGCAATTGATAAACTTTCGATTTATAGTATAGATGGAAAGAATCTATTGACGATTGAATCTCCAGTGAAAAAATTAGATCTAAATGAATTAGGAGCTGGTTTATTTATTGTGAAGGCAAGAATTGGTAAGCAGATATTTGAGCAGTATTTGCTGAAAAGATAGATCACTCGATCATTTTTTTCACAAATTCCTGGTCATAGGTCATTTCGTATCCCCAATATTTCATTTGCGTTTTGATCCAATCCACACGTCTTTGAACATAAGGACTTGGAGCTACAGCCGAATATCTCTTCGGGCTCGGTAAAATTGCCGCCAGTCTGGCAGCTTGAGTTACGCTTATCTCAGAAACAGGTTTTTTGAAATAGGTCTGAGCCGCAGCTTCGGCCCCAAAAATGCCGTCACCAAGTTCGGCTACATTTAAATAAACCTCCATGATTCGTTCCTTACTCCAAACCATCTCTATCAACAATGCAAAATACAACTCTGAAGCTTTCCTTATCCAGGTTCGATCTGGCCATAGAAATACATTTTTAGCCACTTGTTGGGTGATAGTACTTGCTCCACGCATATTTCCTCCACGTTTATTTGCCTCCTCAGCTTCCTTAATGGATCGAAAATCCAGCCCATGGTGCAAAAGAAAATATTGATCTTCAGCACACATCACTGCAAGCTGTAAACGCCCGGAAATATCTTCTAAATCACGCCATTCATATTTAATTTCCTTGGTCCTCCTCTCTTGCAACATTAGCTTGGTAATAGGAATCGGTACGAAGGAATAGATGATCACCCATATCAGTGCAAACACATTGAATAACAAAACAAAGCCTGCGACAGATTTGATAATATGATTAATAGCTTTTTTCAATTTACATCCATTAATTTCGGGAAATGAGGCACTTTTTCACCGCCATGTTATGTCTTATCCTTTCATCTACTTTTGCTCAAAAAGGCGACTTTCTGCTTACACATCATTTTCCCCGACATTCTAATATAGATAATTCAAACTTTGAAATTGACAGTGACAGTTATGGAAGACTTTGCATTGCCAATCGCTCAGGTGTCTTGAAATATGATGGAGAGGCATGGGATTTTTACAAAACTCCATCAGCAGCGCTCTCCATTGCAATTGATACTTCAGACGTGGTGTATGTAGGCTGTATTGGAAGCATCGGGATGATTGATTTTCACAATCGAAAAATTCAATACAAGCCTATAATAGCAGCAGACACCTTGGATGATCTGTTTCTCGAAACCCACTACTTGCGTAAAAAAGTATACTTCCTTGGTAGCAAAAACCTCATTGTGTATGATATTTCAACCGGAGCAATCACGACCCATTCAGGAGACTTCATCAATATTTATGAACTGGATTCGGAGATGCTTGTAAATACACAAGACAGCACTTTCGTGATAAACGATTCTTTAACTTCTATTAATCCGGCAAAGAAGGTGTCCTATTCCAGCCGAAGAAAAGGGAAACCAGATTTAGTCGTTGGCTTTGATCAAAAGATATACACCTATCAAAATTTCGAGTTTCACGAACTTCCACAGAATGACATTCTGGATGACCTGGGAGTTGAGATAAAGGAGATACAATGGCTCAATGATTCCCTCTTTGTTTGCGCTACTTTCGAAAGTGGGCTTGTTTTGTTTGATGATACAAATCCAGAATATGTTGATGTAACTGACTACAATGCAGGACTGCCTGACAATGAAGTTTACACTATTCATACAGACAACTCCAACGGCATTTGGGCTGCACATGAGTTTGGCATAACACAAGTTGCGCCTTTGTTTCCTGCTTACAGTTATTCACATTTCCTGGGGCTAAACGGAAATCTCACCAGTGTTTCTAACTATGGTGAAGATTTATGGGTGACTACAAGCTTGGGTTTATTCTATTTTGACAGTGATACCCTTTTCGAAAACAAGGTGTATTATCAGGTAAAACGTAAGAATAGAAGACCGGTCAAAAAACCAGCAACAGCGCCTGATGACGAAGAACCTCTTTTGAAGAGATTGTTTGGAAAGAGAAATCGTGCGAAAAATTCAGAGCAGAAATCTAAGAAAAAAGGCCTATTCAATGCAATAGCGGACATTTTTGATGACGAAGACAATGTAGAGCAGGTCAAAGGGAAAAAAGAAAAGAACACCAAATATGTTCGGCGGGTAAGAAAAGTGCCGATAGATATTAATTACTCATTCAAACAGGTAGAAGGTGCCAATGGCAAGTTTATCTCTGTGGTGCCCTACAAAAGCAAGCTGTTGGGTATCAGCACAACTGGCATTTATGAACTGACTAAAGAGGGAGCACAAATCATCATTCCGGAGAGTGTACGTTCCTTTATGATTAACAGTAAAGACCAACTCGTTATAAGTACTTCAAATCTAGAACTGAAGCTTTATCATCTGGAGGATGATATTTGGATAGAGCAAAACAGCACTCAGATGAATGATATCATCGTAAGTATGCGAGAGGATGATCTTGGCAATATGTGGATGGCTGGGACAGGTGCTATCTATAAGACTACCTCTACAGATTCCACTTTCAGCATCAACGAAAAGTTAAAACTGAACAATATTTTTCTTGATGATGTAAACATTCTAAATAGAAATGACACGTTGTACTTTATCAATTCTCAAGGCTATTTTTATTATGACAAACCCACCAATAAGGTCAAGGAAAATCTTGATCTGAAATCAAAAATAGGCGAACCTCTTCACCATATATTTGATCCTGTCGAAAATGGAGTTTGGGTATTCAATGGAAAGGTATGGTCACATCTCAAACAGGACGGCTCTATTGAATCACTGCAATATCTCGGGCTTTTTCCGGACCTAAGAGCCATCTCTATTGATCAATCTACCAACCAACTCTGGCTCTTAACACAAAGCAATGAAATTCTAAAGTACGACCCTTCAAAAAAAGGTGGGATGGAAACTTTTAGTTTCTTTTTGAAGCGTGTTTCTAACGAAGCTGGAGATATAGATCAATCTCAAAAATTTACATTAAGCTATGACGAAAACTTTTTGAGTGTAGAGCTATCAAAGCCTGATTTTCTTGGCTTATTGAATCCTGAATTTCAGTACAAGCTCGACGGACTAAATACCGATTGGTCAGATTGGGGGCGCAGCAAATCAATAGATTTTAGTTTTTTACCCGAAGGTAATTATACTCTGAAAGTGAGAGCCAGAGACGCATTCGGAAGAATAGAAGAAGGAGAAGTCTTGAATTTTTCAGTAAAGCCTCCATACTGGCAAACCCCGTGGTTTTACGCCATCCAAATCCTCTTCTTTGGTGGGTTGGTTTATTTCTCGACCAAACTAAATCAGGATAGCTCAAAAAATCGGTTGCTTAGAAGCGGATTGACACTACTAACCTTAGTATTAATTATTGAATTTCTTCAAAGCGCTATTGGGTCGTTATTCAGTTTCAAAAGCACCCCGGTTGTCGATTTTCTTCTGGACGCATCAATTGCATTTATGATATTCCCTTTGGAGCGTCTGCTGCGTGAGTTAATGACGAAGGGAAAAGTGAAAGTGAAAATAAATACAGATAATATTCCGTTAGTCAGAAAGGACTCCTCTTCCGAATAACCAATTGCCGGGTGCATCAGGATCATCACTTCTAAAAAACTCCTTTACTGCACTGATCAACTCACCGCGGCTAATGAGATCATCGTGATTTCTATCCAACTTTCTAAAAGATTTGGCCGCAAAACGCACCTCTATTCGGTATCCAACCAGTAGGTCGATATACTCATCCAGGTTTATATAGCCGTCATTGTCAGCATCGAAATTATCGAATATCTCCCCTACAAATTCATCCACATAGTTGCTAAAAATCTCTTCATCGCCATTGACAATAATTTGCTCCGCAAAGCGAACCCAATGTTCCCAGTTGGCCTTTCCACCATTGTTATTCACAAAAAGATTGAAGTGATTCCATCCATCTTCAAACCTCGATTTGATTTGATCATATTTCTCCTCTCCTTCTTTTATTCTCCATAAAATGCAGAGGTTCTCGGCGATACCAATAAAATCTTCTTTCTCTATGATCCCATTTCGATCATAGTCCAGAACATAGAAAAATCGTTCCAGTTTATCGGTTTGTAGTTCAGTGAGCATAGCAATGATTTTATGCGAAATTAAATAATCCTCCAATTATGATGATTTTTTTACCCATGACCTGCGACTATTGCCAACAATTGCGAAATATAGCATCACGTGTTCCATTCTAAATCTTATTTTTGGGGCCTCTTATAGACGTGTCAATCACTTCAATTAACAAAGCCAAATCGAATGCCTGCAAAAGCAATTATTATTTCAATAGGTGATGAAATTCTCTATGGTCAAACGTTGGATACAAATTCCCATTGGATAAGTGGAGAGCTAGACAGTCTAGGCATTAGGGTGCATAAAAAGGTTACCATCAGTGATACGAGAGAAGCTATATTGAGTAATATCAAAGAGGCTGAAGAAAATGCTGACATTGTATTGATCACAGGAGGGCTGGGGCCCACAAGCGATGACCTTACCAAGCCATGCCTAGCAGAATACTTCAATACTCCCTTGGTGAAAAATGAAGACGCATACAAGAATATATTAGCAATCTTCGAAAAGGCAGGATGGGAAATGACAGAATCTCAGGAGGAGCAAGCATTTCTTCCTTCCAATTGTACTGCTATTCAAAATCCCATAGGAACAGCTTCAGGAATGTGGTTTGATTCTGGGAAGAAAGTCATTGTATCAATGCCGGGCGTGCCGTTTGAGATGAAGCATATGATGTCAGAAACTGTATTGCCTCGTCTAAAGAAGCAATTTGTTGTTGACGGTATTTATCATCGGATGATTAGAACCATTGGTATTGGTGAATCGAAGCTGGCAGAAATTATACAAGATTGGGAAACTAGCCTCCCTAAAGAGATTAAGTTGGCCTACCTGCCCACAATGGGTGCAGTAAAACTACGACTAACGACAGATGACGATAGTGAGTCCATGAGAAAGCAGGTGCAACTGCAAATTGACAATGTCCTTCCTTTGATTCAAAAATATGTGTATGGTTTTGATGACGAGGAAGTCCCTGAGGCGATTGGACGAATTTTAAAAGAACGAAACCAAACACTTGCTATTGCAGAGAGTTGCACTGGAGGTTTTCTATCACATCAGGTTACGTCAGTGGCAGGTAGTTCAGAGTGGTTTAGGGGCTCCATGGTTCCATATTCAAACGACTTGAAAAGAGATTTACTTGGAGTAGATCAAAAAATCCTCGATGAAGATGGGGCTGTCAGTGAAGCTGTTGTTTTAGCTTTGGCAGAAAATATACGAAAGACACTTAAAGCAGATGTAGGTATCTCTGTAAGCGGTGTAGCGGGGCCAGGAGGCGGAAGTGAAGAAAAACCGGTTGGAACTGTTTGGATTGGTTACTCAGACAAGCATAAATCTGTCGCAAAAAAATTCCGTTTCATAAGAGACAGGGAGATCAATATCAAATACAGTGCAATAGCCGCACTAAACATGATTAGAATAAACTTAGATAAGGATTAACAAAATTATTATCTTTGAGAACCAAATAAACAACGTAAAACAGAATATAATATGGCAACTGTAGAAATGGTCATGCCTAAGATGGGCGAAAGTGTGATGGAAGGCACCGTGCTTGCATGGTTGAAGAATGTTGGTGATACAATAGAAGAGGACGAATCAATTCTTGAGGTAGCTACTGATAAGGTTGATACGGAAATTCCTGCCACTCATGCCGGTGTATTGAAGGAGGTTTTAGCTCAGGAAGGTGATGTAATTGAAGTTGGGAAGCCAATAGCCATAATAGAAACAGATGGAGATGCAGGAGGTGCTACCCCGACACCTGCTGAAACAACTAAATCTGAAGATCCGGTTGAAAAAGCCGAAGAAATTTTGGAAACTGCGATCAATACAGCATCAGCAAGTAATGGAACGGCTGTACCACGTACCTCAGACTCAGGTAAGTTTTTCTCACCACTCGTAAGAAGCATCGCCAAAGAAGAAGGAATCTCTGTTGCTGAACTAGAATCAATCAATGGTTCCGGAAAAGAAGGAAGAGTCACTAAGAATGATATTTTAGGATACGTGAAAACACGTAAATCAGGAGGAGCCCCAGCACCTTCCGCTGCTCCGGTTATGCCATCTGCCTCACACCAACCTATGCCAGTTGCAGTAGATGGTGGAGACGAAATAATTGAAATGGATCGTATGCGTAAGATGATCGCCGAGCGAATGGTGGCATCCAAGCATATCTCACCGCACGTTACATCTTTTGTTGAAGCTGATGTTACTAAGGTAGTAGCGTGGAGAAATAAGGTGAAAAATGAATTTTTGAACCGGGAAGGTGAAAAATTGACCTTCACTCCGATTCTGATTGAAGCAATTGTACGTGCTATCAAAGATTTTCCAATGATCAACGTACAAATCGATGGGAATAACATCGTGAAGAAAAAGGCGATAAACATTGGAATGGCCACTGCGCTACCCACCGGGAATCTCATTGTACCGGTAATTCACAATGCTGATCAATTGAGTTTGGTTGGAATCACCAAAAAAGTAAATGACCTGGCCAAAAGAGCACGGGAAAACAAATTGAAGCCGGACGAACTTCAGGGTGGAACCTACACTGTATCCAACGTTGGCTCATTTGGCAATGTGATGGGCACACCAATCATCATGCAGCCACAAGTCGCTATTATGGCACTTGGAGCCATTCAGAAAAAACCATCAGTCGTAGAGACTCCTGAAGGAGATATGATTGGCATCAGAAGCAAGATGTTCTTGTCTCACAGCTATGATCACAGAGTGGTAGATGGAGCTTTGGGAGGCATGTTCGTTAGAAAAGTAGCAGACTACCTCGAAGAGTACGACCTAAACAGAGGCATTTAAAAAGTAAAACGTGGGGCACTCGCACCACCATCACGATCATTCAGAAGGCAACATCAAAGTTGCCTTCTTTCTTAATCTTAGTTTTTCAATAATTGAGTTTATTGGTGGCCTATGGACGAATAGTGTCGCCATTCTTTCGGATTCATTACACGATTTAGGAGATAGCTTGACACTGGGCGTCTCCTGGTATTTCGCCAAGGTAGCTAAGAGAAAGCGGACAAAAGGTTTTTCTTACGGATATAAGCGTTTTTCTGTACTTGGAGCCTTGATCAATTCAATTGTCCTGGTAACAGGGTCTATCTTCATCATACTTGAAGCCATTCCACGACTTTTCAATCCTGTAAATCCCCATACAGAAGGAATGATCTATCTCGCTGTAGGTGGAGTCATCGTAAATGGTTCTGCAGCTTTCAAACTTAGCAAAGGTGGCAGTCTCAACGAAAAAGCTGTTTACACTCACCTGCTAGAAGATGTGCTTGGATGGATAGCAGTGCTTATTGGTGCTGTGGTTATGCATTTTTGGAATTTCCCAATCATTGATCCTTTGCTATCGGTAAGCATTGCCGCCTTTATCCTTTTCAATGTATACAAGAACCTGAAAGAAAGTTTCAGAATAATACTTCAAGGAACACCCTTGGGAGTAGATGTGAAGAAAATACATGAGATAATACTCGATATTCCCAACGTAAAAGATGTACATGACTGTCATGTCTGGTCAATGGATGGCGAATACCACATACTTTCCATCCACCTTGTAATAGCTGAAAATCTTAAACTGTCGGAACTGCAAAGCATTAAAAGAGAAGCAAAAAAACTGGTTTCATCTATGGGGATCAATCACACGACAATTGAGTTTGAGCGAGTAGACGAAAATTGCGAGCCGTGCTAATTCTTAACCCCAATACTTTTTCGAATTGTAAAACCAAACTGCTGCGGCTTCACCCGACCCATTTCATTATTCATAGAAGTAAAAAATGAGCCGTAAGTTGGTCCAACTTGCATTCCTTTAAACTCCAACAAGTAGCCAATCCTGTAACCTAATATCATTGAATTGTAACTTGATGAACCACGAAAATCGAATATCTGTCTTCTAATCCAAGATTCGGCTAAGACTGTCCCTTTGCCTAATGGTGAATTGATTTGATACCCAACACCCAAGTTTAAACCCCCATCAATCCTCTGATTAGATAAAGCCACTTCAGAACTAGTGCTGTTAGCAATTTGGTAGGAAAACTGCGTCTGAAAATAGTCTACCCCAACCGATCCACTCAATACCCAACGATGAGACAATGTCTTTGCAAATCCGAAAGAAACATTTGCTCCAAAACGTTTTTCAAGACCTACCCTACCGCTTGCCGAGCTGATGATGTAATACTCATCAAACGCATGAGGTAGCATCGAGTGAAAAGTGAGGTAAGGTGAAATGGAAACAAAATAATTGCCGCGATTTGCCCATTTTACTCCTTCATCTTCAATTTTATTCATCATTGTTCCCATTTCAATTTCCGGTAAAGCAGTAGCTCCGGATTTAATGAGATTGACTTCATTAGTCACAGCAATCCTTTGATCAGGAGATAAGTGTGGGCCTTCAAGCATATCCTTAGACTCACTTGAATGATCACTTTTTAATACCACATCTCGCCTTGGATTTTCAGTATCGGCCATTTTCTCATTTTGCTTTGACATGCCTATTATCGATTCAGAATTGTGATTTGAGTTTCTCAAAATATCGCGTTCCTGATCGACAGGTTCGTTCGCGAAACTATTCGAGTCGGATATGGTAATCACACTTATAAAACTCGAGACGAAAAAGATTGACTTCAATATTCCTGTCCTGAGTCCTGATGACGGAGAAGACCTGATTCTATTCCTGCCCACAAATGATCAGTTTCAACATCTGGCACAGTAGCGATTTTTTTAGAAATAATATCGCTCAACTCATTATCATTAATTGGCTTCATATCTGTCTATTCCTAGTGATTCTAATTCATTTTTTAATTGTTCTTTCGCTCTCGAAAGTTGAGATCTGGAGGTTGACTCAGAAATACCTAGCATCTTAGCAATTTCTGTATGCTTGTAACCATCAATGAAAAACAGGTTGAAAACAACCCGATATCCATCTGGTAATTGATTAACAATCTTTAATAACTCCTCTCCTGAAATTTGATCGATGATTTTTCTATGATGATCATCGAGCTGCTGCTCATTTAGCTCTTCAAATACCACCTCCTTGTTTTTGTGGTAATGGGTGGCGTTGGTATTAATTGCAATTCGATAAATCCAACCATCAAGATTGTCTATCTCATTTTTTGTAGACACCAGCGACTTAAAAATTTGAATAAAACATTCCTGGAAAACATCTTCTGCGGAACGTAAATCCTTACCGTATCTCCGAGACACAGCCATTACCAAATTACTATAATGACCGAAAAGCTTATTCTGAGCTTTTCGGTCATTTCTTTTGGCCCCTTCTACAAGAGACTGTTTTTCAATGTCAGTAATCTCTGCCACGTCCGTTTACTCCACTTCGAAGGAAGCCAGCGCTGTGGTATATGTGAGGCAATTATTTAGTGGATCTCCCCATGCTTTGCCAAGTGCAGCACCAGGCTCAAGACAAAGTTCAAAAACAAACTCATGCATGCCTTTTTCACAACCCAAACGATTATAATTCAGAAATAAATCAAGCGTTCCACTATCATTTTCTTCAATGGAAATATATGCGCCTTTCGAATCTGCTATCGGAATAACTCTTACATCAGCAATTGCTGGAGAAGTCAAATCGCAAGCCACATCTGATATCAGGTTTATTTTCAGCTCATCAGATCCTTCTGGAACGATATAGTTGGTACTGAAAGCTGACTGAACACATCCATCCAGTGTTACTTTCCTTACTTGCACAGAACCAGTTCCTACTATCCTATTACCGGTCGTTACTTCCAGGTCAATTATGTCAGATTGGTCGTTTGCTGGCGAGTATTTCACGAACGTTACACCGTGTTTTCCAGCATCAGTTTTCAGACCGGTCAGACTTAGATTGCTTGAGGTTACATTAATCGCATTATGATCAAAATCTCCATAGATTGGAAATATGACCGGTTCGTTGTTAAAATGAAACTTCAACGACTCTGTACTTATTTGTGTAAACTCAGGCACCTCTTCCTTTACTTCATCACATGCAATAAATAGAAAAGTGAGTGCGGTTAAGAGGATTGTGTATAGATTTTTCATTGTTCAAGATTTAGGTTACTACTGGTATAGTCTGTGCTTTATTCAAAATCGCTGCATGGCAAAGCATATTTTTTTGGAAGTACACTAACAATTTAATTGAGAATGTTTGAACCAAGACCTTTCCACATATTCATTTACCACACGATTTGACTAAGATTGCAACTGCTAAAAATTATTGGCTAACACGCTGCAAGTCGCTCATATATGTCTAAGACCAAAACGTTAAAATTTTTCTTTTTAGTAATCACCCTACTTAGTGCAGAGCTATCTGAAGGTCAGAGCGTAAGGAAGCTGAATCGTGAACTGCAAGTAGAAAACGATAATGATGCCTACACCCTCAATCTCACTCGCGATCAATATTACAGCAATGGGGTAGCTATCCGCTACCGGATGCTAATGGACTCATCTAAGTGGAATTCCAAAATGGCTAAGATCATTAGGTCCTACGACCTCAACCATCGAATATACAGCCCCAAGTACCTCTTCTGGGATGACGTGGCTGATATGGATAGACCATATGCCGGACAAATGGCATTAGCAGCTTCTAATGAATACTATTATAAATCAGGTCAATATCTAAAGGCAAAATTAGAATTGGGATGGATGGGGCCTTCTTTGCGAACAGGAGACCTGCAATATGAGTGGCACAAAACCTTTGGTATGACACTCCCGCTAGGATGGGACTATGAAATTAATGATGCGCCCATCATCAATACCTATGGCACGTATGCATATTCATTGGCCAGCAGCAAAACATTGGATTTATTCACCGAGAGCAATCTTGCTTTAGGTACATCCTTTACTCATCTAAGACAGGAAGTGACTGTTCGCTTCGGTACTTTCAGACCAATCCAACATTCTACCCACTACAATGGAGTACTTGGAATAGAAAATAAAGGACCTGCCAATCACGAATTCTACTTTTTTATAAGTCCGGGATATGAATATGTTGTCTACAATGCCACAATAGAGGGCAACTTGATTGGCAAAGAATCCATTTATACAGAAACACGTGTGCCATGGGTATTTCAAATGCGTGCCGGGCTAATGGCAAGTTGGACCAAATTTGACTTTGCACTCTTGTACTATAGAAGAACGGAGGAAACCACCGAATCGACTTTTCATAAGTTTATAGGAATACGAATGAATCAACGATTTTAATCAAATCAATTGGTATCGATCTTTTCGCCAGAAGCATTTACTCCTGTGCTAGACTTAAATCCGGAGATGATAGCTCCCCACCAATAGTTAAATATTGATTTCTCTCCTATCCTTTCAAAATCAATCTTTCCTACTCTAAACTTATTTGACTGAAAATCATTATTGCTGTCTATTACAAAACTGTTGACAAAGAAACTCTTAACAGCACTTAGTACTCCATCCGGTTCCGATTCTTGCTTTTCTAAAAAGGCAATGGCTAAATCATTGTAGGCAAACTTCATTTCTCCGGAAGCCAACTGATCAGTATAGGTGAAGTCAAATTCCAGCATTTTGGAATACCCGCTCTTGACCTCTACCACAGACACATATCGAATCATTCGGTTAAATATCGTAAGATCAACCGGCATCATTTTTCCTTTTACAAGCGTTTGAGTGGATTGATCATTTATTGGAAAAGATGCATCGATAAACAGCTCTGCCGAATCATATATGAAGCAAGAAGCAACAAGCCTAGGACGCTGAGACAGCCCCATGCTGTACGATTTCATATTGGTTATATTGGCATTTATCCGATGAAATGATGCCTCACCAGGGCCCTTTTCTTCCTTCACAAATTCTTCGTACACAACCTTTCCGTTGTGAATAAGGATAGTATCAAATGCGAAAGAGTATTCAGAATTTCCTAGTATATGTCGCAGCAAAGGTGGCTTATGATTTTTGGGAGAGGGCAATCGCTTATCTCTAAACACATCGACATTGGGTCTGAAGATTTCAACTCGTTGTATTTGCGGTTTCTTCAAAAAAACTGCCGGATTCTTGATTTCAATCACAATAGAATCAACTTTGACGTGTAGCCAATCCACTTCATGTCCGATATACCTGCCTATCTCCTCTTTCTGCAAGTCACTCTGAAATGATGCGTCCTTTATTACAAGCGCACTGTCGCGATAAATGGCTTCAGCTAAATCGATCGTATAAAGTCCATTTTTTGTATAAAATCGAGCACTATCACCCTTCAGCTCACGTAGTTTTGATGGAATGTTGCCCGGGCTATGAAGGTCGCTGCTGCTTACATTATCAAGCGTAGCATTCAGTTTAGCTTCAAATAGTTTGCTACCAGATTCATCCAGCACAATGAATCCTGCACTCCTGACATCAATACTGCGAATGTTGAAAAACGGTATATCGATCGTGTCGGAATCCAGCTGATTGTCAATAACTTTTGATTTTTTAATTCTATAGGAAAAATCAACACCATCCACTATCACGTCATCAACTATAAACTCTTCATTTCTCAAAATTGGCCAAATATGAAGTCCATTTATTTCAAGTAATTCAACGGATCCTTCATAGCCATTTTTATTGCCTATAAGGTTGTGGAGCTTTAGCGATCTATCCATGATATCAATTTCCAGTGAGTCGTAAGACAAGAATGGAATTGATGCAATTTTCTTTTCTATCTTATCTTCAGCCCACTGAGACCCAAAAAATATCGAAATAGCGATAACCAACAGTAAGCAAACCAGAACAATTAACAAATTCTTCATCCTTGTAAGTTAGGGAGGCAGATGTGATGCTTCCGAATAAATTTTATAATTCTAAACAGACACGTGAAAACAGATTTAAACATACCATCTTCCAACATACCTTTGCGTCCATGCAAGAAATAGACAACATCGAGCTCACCTATCTAAGCTTGAAAGATTATCAAGAGTTGAAGAAGGTAATGATCGTTTCATATCAAAAAGTTGAAGATAACTATTGGGAAAAGCATGAAATAGAAAAGCTCATTAGTTTATTTCCTGAAGGGCAGGTAGTGCTAAAAGTAAATGGAAAACTTGCAGGCTGTGCCCTTTCGTTGATTGTTAAAAGCTCACAAGCTCAAAAAAAACACACCTACAAAGAGATAACCGGAGAATATACATTTAGCACTCACGATCAATCAGGTGATATACTATATGGTGTTGACCTTTTTATCAAACCGGAATTCAGAGGTTTGCGATTGGGTAGAAGGTTGTACGATTACCGTAAAGAACTTTGCGAACGAATGAACCTGAGAGGGATTGCATTTGGCGGTAGAATACCAAACTATCATCAGCACGCAGATGAGCTTTCTCCACGACAATATATTGATAAGGTCAAGAAAAAGGAAATCGAAGACCCGGTTCTGAACTTTCAAATAAACAATGATTTTCATGTTTCGAAAATCCTCAAAGGCTATCTGGAAGGAGATCAGGAATCGAGGGAATACGCGGTATTGCTTGAATGGGACAATATCTACTTTGAGGAGGTAAATGATCAGGCTAGTACAATTAAACGTGTGGTGAGGCTTGGCCTTATTCAATGGCAGATGCGCTCATACAAAGGGCTGGACGACGTGATGCAGCAGGCGGAGTATTTCATTGATGCGGTTTCTGACTATCGATCGGATTTCGCCCTTTTTCCAGAATTCTTCAATGCGCCTTTGATGGCTGAAAACAATCACATGTCCGAGCCCGACGCTATCCGCGAGCTGGCAAGACATACACAGGAAATTGTCACGAGATTTTCACGACTGGCGGTGTCCTATAATATCAATATTATTACTGGCAGCATGCCAGAAATTCTCAACGAGCGACTTTACAATGTTGGCTACTTGTGCAGAAGAGATGGTTCTGTTGAACGCTATGAAAAACTCCATGTCACTCCAGATGAATCCAAAATCTGGGGTATGGAAGGTGGTAAAAAACTTCAAACTTTCGAAACAGATTGCGGTAAAATCGGAGTTTTGATTTGCTATGACGTGGAATTTCCGGAACTGAGCAGACTCCTTGCAGATGAAGAAATGGACATCCTTTTTGTACCATTCCTAACTGACACCCAGAATGGCTATTCGCGTGTAAGAAATTGTGCCCAGGCACGAGCAATCGAAAATGAGTGCTATGTGGCAATTGCCGGTAGTGTAGGAAATCTACCAAACGTCCATAATATGGATATTCAGTTTGCACAATCTATGGTTTTCACTCCATGTGATTTTGCCTTCCCAACGAATGGAATTAAGGCCGAGGCGACCCCAAATACTGAAATGATTTTGATAGCCGATGTAGATGTAGATGATCTTCGTGAGCTCCATGAATTTGGCAGTGTAAACAACCTGAAAGATCGACGCAAGGATGTTTACGAGCTGAAGAAAAAGTAATCGACTCAGGTAATTTTTTAGAATCTTTTTAGGGGTTTATTGGCTTGGTTTACACTAATCTATAAATCAGTCAATTCTTTGTTAGAACAATATAAAAGCAATTTAATGCACGCTAGAAGTCTGCCCATATTTTTATAATACCAGTATTTGTCAAATTAATTATCAGGTTCTTAAACCACTATCTAACTCACATGAAATTATTTCTTTTAGCTATTATCAACTTTTCACTGATAATACCTGCGTGCTCGCAGCGCTCTGAGAACATAGATACGCTCTCAAGAAAGGAGATTAAAAAGCTTATCCTTTCGGAGGATTATAATGAAGCCAGAAGCTTGATGAAACTGCACAAAACAACCTCAGAAATAGCTATTGCAGGTTATACAATTGGAGGGTCTATTTATTTGATTTCAAGTTTGTTTAATAGAATTTCAACAGAAGATGAAACAAACAATAGCACCTCACTAATTATATTGGCCTCCTCTCTATGTCTGACAATCACATCTGAAATAGCGTATTCAAAATCCTTGAAATTGTATAATGAAAGGCAATTGAAATCAGCGCATGTTCTTAGAAATGACACTCAAATCCTTAAACTTATATCCGACTGACATGAAATTAATTCTTTTAGCAATTATCAACTTTTCACTGATTCTACCTGCATATTCGCAGCGCTCTGAAAACATAGATACGCTATCAAGAAAGGAAATCAGAAAGCTTATCCTTAACCAGCAAGATTCCAAAAAGGCAAAAAAATTAATGGGACTGCACCAAGGTACGAAGGCGCTCTCAATCTTAGGGTATACGGTAGGCGCTATAAGTCTGCTTTCAGGCTCGAGTCCAAGTAACAGTCAAGAAGTAAATATCCAGGGATTAATGGGTGGCGTACTCATAGGTTCTGCGCTCCTTTTCACTATCATATCGGAGACAACCTATTTTAATTCTGTGAAGGAATACAAGGCTTCCAGTATCACTACCAGCCCAACTTCAAAAGTTTACCTTAGAAATAGTTCGAACATTTACTACTCCATTCGAGAATAAATGAAACTAAATATTATGAAAACGCTACTCACTACTATCCTTTCAACCACACTGTTCTTTTCTCTTTTTGGTCAAACAAAGACAGATTTTGACAACATGACCACCGTTGAGATTCGAAAATTTCTGCTTCAGCAAAATGAGTCTGAACCTGCTAAGATTTTGACTAAGAAACACAATGTTTCTCGAATTACATCTTACTCATTATTGGTTGGTTCACTGGTCTTTGCCATTTCATCTTCAGATTCAAGCAATGATCCAGGATTGCAATCTGGTACGGTACTTACGGGTTTGCTTGCCGGAGTTATGTTTATAGGGTCTGGTTTGACTGGTATTGCTGCCAGCGAGAGATTAAAAAAAGCGAAGAGTGTTTACTTGACCGGAGGCACCAATACTATTCCTTCAGCCAGCATTTCGATGATTCGGAACGATGGTGAGATAATGAAGTCAATCTTTAAATATCCCACGACTCATTGAGCTGCGAAATCACATGATGTCCCGTCATATCAAATTGGCATGGAACAATTGATACGTAATTGTTGGCTAGCGCCCATTCATCATTGTCTTCACCTTTGTCATGGTTCACAAAGTTTCCAACCATCCAAAAATATGTTCTGCCATATGGGTCTTTGCGCTCATCAAAGTCTTCTTCCCAATTGGCATTGGCTTGTCGGCAAACTTTAATTCCCTTTATCGGTTCCTTCTGACGAACAGGAATATTTACATTGAGCGCTATCCCTTTTGGAATGCCATTCTTTAGTGCTTCTTCGGTCACCTTCTTAATGTACTCGTCTGTATGATCCATATCAGCTGACGGATCGTAATCGCAAAGCGAAAAACCGATGGAAGGGACACCTTCTATCGCACCTTCGATTGCAGCACTCATGGTACCGGAATACAGCACACTAATGGAGCTGTTGCTTCCATGGTTTACTCCGGAAACCACCAGATCAATCTGACGCCCTTTCAGCACATAGTGCTTCGCAAGCTTTATACAATCAGCAGGTGTGCCACTGCATTCATAAGCTTCAATATCACCAAACAAGTCATTTTTAGTTAGCCTTAGCGTATCACCTACAGTGATTGCATGTCCCATTCCGGATTGAGGGCTGTCAGGAGCCACGACTATCACCTCGCCAAGTTCTTTTACCACATTTACTAGTTTCCGAATTCCCCGGGAGGTAATGCCATCGTCATTACTTACCAGAATTAGAGGTTTTGCCATTGTTAGATTGAATTATAGAATGCTGTTATTCGAACCAGATCAGCCATTTCGTCGGTGTCCAGCTTGTTGTCTTTTATGAATTTCTTTACGTCTGATTGCTTCTTTCCCATCAACATCAGCAGGTCCTTTTTACGACCGCTGAAGTAGCTAATTTCACCTTCGCTATCCAGAAAATAGAACGAATACTGTATGACTAATCTGGTTCCATTTCCACCTCCCCAGTAAGCGGAAGAAGTATTTACTGTCTGACTTACAATATGTTCGCGTGCCATCAGGGACAATTTGCCTTCATAGACCAATTCGAAGAAGACCGGGATTTTATAATCATAATTGACCGTGTATGGAATGCTATAAAACTGACGGTAATTATTGAGTATACTATCAAAAATTTCAAAATAGAATACCTTATGACTTGAAAATGATTTTGTCTTCCCGCGATGAACCACCGTTAGAATATTGGCATCAAGATCATATTTTAGATCTCCTTTTACCGTGTCACGCTCGGTAGTCACCAAAAACCCTTTGTGAAAAACATCCGAGGAGAATGTTTGGGCTTTGATACTGAAACAGCATGTAACAAAAAGAAATATGAATAAATACCTCATTTCAAAATCTCGTGTCCCAGTTTATCTCTTTTAGTTTCCAGGTACTTTTGATTATGCTGGTTGGGTTCGATTTCTATTCCGATATTTTCTACAATTTCCAGACCATATCCCATCAAACCAACTCTTTTCTTTGGATTATTTGTAATGAGCCTGAGTTTTGTTATTCCAAGCTTTCTTAATATCTGTGCTCCTACTCCGTAATCTCTTTGGTCTGACTTGAAGCCAAGCTCCAGGTTGGCTTCAACGGTATCTTTCCCTTCTTCCTGCAACTTATATGCCTTCAGCTTGTTCATAAGTCCAATACCACGTCCCTCCTGATTCATATAAAGCACTACTCCTTTTCCCTCTTCTTCTACCATTTTCATAGCGCCATGCAGCTGGCCTCCACAATCGCACCTGCAAGAGCCAAAAATATCTCCGGTCACGCATGAGCTGTGTACACGCACCATTACTGGCTCGTCCTTCTTCCAGCTTCCCTTCACCAGGGCCAAATGCTCTTCACCAGTATTTACCTGCTTAAAAGCTTTTAGCTGAAAGTCGCCCCAGCTGGTAGGCATCTTTACTTCGATCTGCTCTTCTATCAAAGATTCTTTCTCCATACGATACTCGATCAGATCAGCGATCGAAACGAGCTTCAAGCCAAATTTATCCGCAATTTTTCGGCAATCCGGAAGACGAGCCATGGTGCCATCATCTTTCAAAATTTCTACTAAAACTCCACCAGGAGTGAGCCCAGCGAGTCTTGAAAAATCAACCGCTGCTTCAGTATGGCCGGCACGCCTCAGCACTCCTCCTTGCTTGGCTTTTAAAGGAAATATATGTCCGGGCCTACCCAAATCTTCAGGCTTCGTTTCAGAATCTACCAATGCCTGTATTGTCTTCGCTCGATCTGATGTGGAAATTCCCGTGGTTGTGCCATGTCCAATCAAATCGACAGACACTGTAAATGGTGTTTCATAGGTAGCAGTATTTTTCCCTACCATCAAATCCAAATCCAATTCTTTGCACCTGTCTTCTAAAAGTGAAGCACAAATCAGGCCTCGACCTTCCTTCGACATGAAGTTTATGATGTCTGGAGTTACTTTTTCGGCTGCACAAATGAAGTCACCCTCATTCTCTCTGTCCTCATCGTCTACCACGATGATCACTTCTCCATTTTTTATAGCCTCTATGGCCTCTTCTATTTTATCCAGCATTTTGCTTATCCTACTAATACGTTTCCTAATATTTTGGCAATCTCCACCGATACCTTCTTCAACTCATTTATATCATCTAAAAGTTCATCGACTTCAGCGTCATTTGAAGTTTGCTTTAGTTTATCTGTTTCTTCCTGAATCAATTGCTGTACAATTCTAAACTTTAATCGGAGTACATTGGAATATGTGACGTCTTTTAAAAATTCTGTTTCACGAGGTACATGAATCTGATACTTTTCACTCCAGTTATCACTTATTTCATACTTTTCAGCACTCAGGTCAATGACTGTTTTCCTGACTTCCTCATCCTCATGGTTGAGTAAGAATTCACCGTCAATTACTTCCCCCTCTCTCAGCTTTTCCTGAAACACCTCAACAATTTTCCGATAGGTCTCATTGGTAAACTGAATTTCATCCGCTTCGTTCAGAAAATAATCAATCAGGTACTGATCCTGAAGCTCTCGGGTCTGAATCTTGTTTTTACCGTAGTTGACTAGAACTCGGACGCTTTCGCGTTCCTGAAACTCAATAATCTTGCCTATATCGAGATTATCAACCATCTCCTCCTCCATCGGGAATGGAGGCATTTCGATCGGCACAGGTGGTTCGTCTCTTCTCTGTCCTTTCCTTTTTTCAATGAGGATCTTATTCTGCTCAGCTATTAACACAGACTCAGCAATCCCCAACAAATCGCTGCATTCTTTTATGTAGACCGTGCGCTTTACCGGATCATTTATTTTAGTTATGCTGCTTACAATGTCTTTAATGACACCTGCTTTCTTTACGGGATCATTGCCAGTTTCGTCCAGTAATACCTTTGTCTTGAAGCGAATGATGTCTTGCGCTTCTTCTGCCACATAATCTCTAAAACCAGCTGCTCCTAATTGTCTTGCATAGCTATCAGGATCTTCACCTTCGGGCAAGGCAACCGCTTTTACATTCAAATCACCTTCTAAAAGCAAATCAATACCTCGCATCGATGCTTTTATTCCAGCCTGATCTCCATCAAAAATGACAGTAACATTTTCCGTGTAGCGTCGGATTAACTTGACCTGATCTTCTGTAAGGGCTGTTCCGGAGGATGAAACCACATTCTCAACTCCTGCCTGATGCATGGAAATTACATCGGTGTAGCCTTCTACCAGGTAGCAATTATCCTCTTTGCGTATTGCATTCTTCCCCTGGTACATACCGTAAAGCACCTTACTCTTGAAGTAGAGCTCAGTCTCCGGGCTGTTTATGTACTTTGCTGACTTATCGGTGCTAGATAGCTTTCTACCTCCAAAAGCAATGGTTTTTCCGGATACATTGTGAATGGGGAACATGACCCTGCTCCTAAAACGATCATAGGTTTTTCCGTCCTTGTCTATGATCAATCCAGCCTCGGCAAGTAATTCTTTTTTGTAGCCTTTGGTAGTAGCAGCGTTCAGCAAGCCATCCCAAAGCTCTTTTGAATAGCCAAGCTCAAATTTCTTTACGGTTTCATCAGTAAAGCCACGTTCTTTGAAATACGATAAGCCTATCGATTTACCCTCTTCAGAGTTGTGCAATACATCCTCGAAATACTCCTTGGCATAGTTTAAAACAATATAAAGGCTCTCCCGTTTGTTTTGGGCCTGGAGCGCTTCATCAGATTGCTCCTCCTCCTTTATTTCAATCCCGTACTTGCCTGCAAGATATTTTAAAGCCTCCACGTAGCTCAAACCATCTACTTCCATCACAAATGTGATGGCATCTCCACCCTTTCCGGAGCTAAAATCTTTGAAAATACCCTTGGAAGGTACCACGTAAAAAGACGGTGTCTTTTCGTTGGTAAAGGGGCTAAGAGCTTTATAGCTTGATCCTGATCGCTTCAGGGTAACAAAGTCACCTACCACCTCGACAATGTCGATTCGGTTCTTGATTTCTTCGATAGTAGAAGGATGGATCATAATAAAAATTGGAATGCAAAATTACCTGATAAAAAGGATACTAATTCATCAGTTTTTCATTCTACTTTTGAATAAAAAAATACATGCCTAAGCAAACATCAAATCCGGTCAATATTCTATTTGTTTCCATCTCCGGATTAATCAGTGATATTGCGTGCTTGTGCACGCAAGAAGGTCACAATGTAAAATACTTCATTGAAGAGGAAAGTGAAAAGGAGATTGGTGATGGCTTTATAGAAAAAGTAGATGATTGGGAAATTGAAGTGGATTGGGCTGACCTTATTGTATTTGATGATGTGCTTGGACAAGGTGAGAAAGCACAAAAGCTACGAGCGCAAGGTAAATTTGTGGTAGGCGGCACAGCATACACTGACAAACTGGAAGATGATCGCTCATTTGGTCAGAGTGAACTCAAAAAGCACAAAGTCAATATATTAAACTATCATGAGTTTGACTCCTTTGATGCAGGAATCGAGCACATCAAGGCAAATCCCGGCAAATATGTACTGAAGCCAAGCGGTGAAGCTCAAAATATTAAAAGGCTTCTGTTTGTAGGGATGGAGGAAGATGGAAGCGATGTGCTTCGAATACTGAGTGCGTACAAAAATGCATGGAGTGATGAGGTGAAAATCTATCAACTCCAGAAGAAGGTAGATACCGGTGTTGAAGTTGGCGTAGGTGCCTTTTTCAACGGGAAGGAATTCATTTATCCCATTAATATCAATTTTGAGCACAAGAAGCTTTTCCCCGGAGAATTGGGTGTTGCCACCGGAGAAATGGGAACAACCATGTTTTGGAGTGGACCAAACAAGATATTCAATTCTACTCTCAAGAAAATGGAACCTACTTTAGCAGCTGAGGGCTATGTAGGGTACATTGATGTAAACTGCATTGTAAATAGCAATGGCATTTATCCGTTGGAATTTACTTCCAGATTTGGATACCCCACCATTTCCATTCAGGCCGATGGAATGCTCAATCCGATAGGAGATTTTCTTTATCAACTCGCAAAAGGTGAAAAAACCAATCTCAAAACGAAAAGTGGCTTTCAAGTTGGAGCCAGAGTGGTAGTTCCTCCATTTCCATACAAGGATCCCAAAACCTTTGAGGCATTCTCCAAGGATGCGGCTATTGTTTTTAAGAAACCAATGCATGAAGGAGTTCACATAGAAGATGTAAAAAAGGTAAACAACGAATGGTTAATTACCGGTGGTAGCGGAGTAGCACTGATTGTAACAGGAATGGGTCTTACCATGAAGCAGGCGCAGCAGCAACTTTACACACGCATTAAAAATATTATGATTCCCAACATGTATTACCGAACTGATATAGGAAATCGATGGTTTGAAGATAGTGACAAGCTACATGCCTGGGGTTACCTCAGGGAGAATTAATGCTCAATAAATCTTAACTTGCGCGCCGAATGGAATTGACGAAGGAAAACCTATTAAAAGCTCTTAGTGAGGTCATCGATCCGGATCTAAAAAAGGATTTGGTTTCACTTGGCATGATTCAAAACATCCACATTGATGGGGAAAAAGCTGCATTTGATGTTGTGCTCACTACACCAGCTTGTCCACTAAAAGAGGTGATCAAAAAAGATTGCGAGGAAAAAATCCATAAACATCTGGGTGACAATGTAAAGTTGATCATCAACATGACGTCCAATGTTACCACAAAACGAGACGAAGGGCCCGTACTTCCCGGAGTGAAAAACATTATAGCTATTTCTTCCGGAAAGGGTGGTGTAGGAAAATCTACTGTAGCTTCCAATTTGGCAGTTGCACTGGCCAAGTCAGGTGCTGACGTTGGAATTATTGATGCAGACATCTATGGTCCATCCATCCCAACCATGTTCAATTGCGAATTTGAGCAGCCGGGCATTGTGCAAGAAGATGGTAAAAACAAGATTGTTCCAATCCAACAATATGGCGTCAAGCTTCTCTCTATCGGCTTTCTGACCAATAGCGAAGATGCGGTCGTCTGGAGAGGCCCAATGGCAAGTTCAGCTTTAAGACAGTTTATCACCGATGCAAAGTGGGGAGATTTGGATTATCTTCTAATTGATCTTCCTCCCGGAACAAGCGATATCCACCTCACATTGGTACAGGCAGTTCCCGTAACGGGGGCATTGGTAGTCACCACACCACAAAAAGTGGCCTTAGCAGATGCCCAAAAAGGGCTGTCAATGTTCAGACAGCCTCAAATCAATGTTCCTATTCTTGGCCTGGTTGAAAATATGGCCTGGTTTACTCCAGAAGAACTTCCTGATAATAAATACTTTATCTTTGGAGAAGGAGGCGGAAAAAAGCTTGCCGAAAAGAACGAAGTTGAGTTATTGGGACATATACCGATTGTGCAATCGATAAGAGAGAGTGGAGATAATGGGTACCCAGCAGCAATGAAAGATGGAGCTATAGCCGACTCTTTCAAACAACTGGCGGAGCGAGTAGCGCAACAAGTGGCGATACGAAATGCTACGCAGACAGAGACTAAAAAAGTAGAAGTTACCGTTTAGCATATGTCAGAACTAGTAGAAAAAGTAGAAAAAGCATTAAACACCATTCGCCCTTATCTTGAGGCGGACGGAGGAGATGTGAAAGTATTAGAAATAGATAAAGACATGAATGTTGTACTAGAACTGATGGGAAACTGCGGCTCGTGTCCTATGTCTACTATGACTCTGAAAGCAGGCGTTGAAGAGGCTATTAAAAGAGAAGTACCAGAAATAAAAAGCGTACATGCCGTGAATGTGACCGCACCGGATGATCCGAATGCAAAACTTCCATTTGTAAACTAATGGACCCATGCGTATTGGGGTTTTCTTCTTTCTTATTTTCTCATTTCTATGTCTTCAGGCGCAAGAGCGCTGTGGGACAGTAGCTCCAAGTACTGGCGCATTCGAAAATTGGATGAGTACAAAACTTGCGAATCAAGGTGCTCAGTTACAAAAACGTACATCCGCTACACTTTACCAAATCCCTGTTGTAATTCATGTCTTTCACAAAGGAGAATCTGTTGGCACAGGTGTGAACCTTTCCGATGAGCGCCTAAAAGAACAAATCGATTCATTGACCGCTGACTTTAGACGAATGAATGCAGACGCCATTAATACTCCGTCTGAATTTTTACCTGTTGCAGCTGATATTGAAATTGAGTTTGTTTTGGCCAAGCAAGATCCGGCAGGAAACCCTACCAATGGAATAGTGAGACTTCAAGGATCCAGAGATGTATATCGAGCCAGTTCCCACCGTCAGCTGCTGAGATCTGAGAGTTACTGGCCAGCTGAGCACTATCTTAACATTTATGTTTTGGACCTTCAAACCTTTATTGGATACGCTTCATTCCCGCTCGTTGATCTAGAAGGAATTACCAATGATAATGAAGACTATGCTTTTGATGGAGTGCTAGTTGATTTTGAATACTTTGGGGTGAATCTCTCTACGCCTACATTCGACAGCTTTGGTCGTACACTTACTCACGAAGTAGGCCACTGGCTTGGACTGAGACACATATGGGGAGACGGCAACTGTGCCGCAGATGATTTTGTTGATGACACTCCATTGGCAAACACTGATAATGGTGATTACACCTCACCTTGTACATTTCCAAACCCGAACGACAATCAAGTATGTGTGCCGGGAGAGCCAGAAATGTTTCAGAATTACATGGATTATACCGATGACATCTGCATGAACCTCTTCACTGAAGGTCAGAAGTCGCGAATGCGCACGGTAATGGATAATGCAATCAATCGCCTATCACTTACTACATCTCCCGGTCTTTCCGAACCAATAAGATTCTCAGACGACCTTGCGGCAACAGACATCTTGAGTCCTGAATATGCTCAATGTGGTTCCACTATCATCCCTTCCGTTCGAATTGAAAATCATGGCACCACAGAAATTACGACATACGACGTTCAATTATATATCAATGGCAATCCCAATGGTAGTGTACAAACGATCAACAAAACTCTCGAGCCTTTGTCAAGTGATACCGTCAGTTTCTCGGCAAAATCAATCTCAAGCACACCCTCCTCAATTGGATTTGAGATTACTGGCGTCAATGGTGGGACTGACATGAATGCCGGCAATAATCTCATTACGAGGGATATAATATTTACAAATTCAGTAAACCTTCCCTTCACAGAAGACTTTGAAGGAGCCATAGACCTACTGGGACCTAATGGTGTCAATGCTCCATGGGAAATTGCCAACGCTCCAAAAACTACTCCAACAAACCAGGCCTATTTATTCAAAGCACATAATAATACCGATTGGTTTGGGGAAGAAACAATATTTAAAACGCCAATTTTTGATCTCACCGGATTACCATCAGGCGATTTGCTCTTTAGCTATGCTCATGCAAATCCACCCGGAGCTTTTTATGATGGGCTTATGGTCAAGGTAAGTATAGATTGTGGTGAGACCTTTCCCGATGTATTATTCTCAAGTTTTGGTCCCAACCTTGCCACAGCTGCGGAATTAGATACATACTTCACACCAGCCAATCAATTGGAATGGATAGATACGCTTTTGAGCATTACCCAATATCGTGATATAGATGGAGTGCAATTCGCGTTTGTGGGAATTAATGGAAGTGGCAACAACATCTATGTTGATGATATTGCGGTGGTGGAAACCAATCTGTTTGCAAACGACATTAAACCTACAAGTTTAAACGGGCCACTGGTCACCTGTGCAGAGTCTTCTGAATTGGATCTGCGAGTAAGAAATGTTGGCTCACAAAACATCACATCTTTTGAGGTAAAATATCATGTAAATGGTGACACAAGTTTTGTCAATTTCACCGGACTTAATATCCTGTCAAAGGACTACACCACAGTCACTATCAATGCAGGAAACATCAGCGAAGGTGACAATAATATTGGAGCAGAAATCACTTTGGTAAATGGCGTATCTGATGAATCTATAATTGAAAATTCAATCGCAATTCAATTAAACAGAAATGTAAATGAAGACGAGTATCCACTTACTGTAGATTTTGAATCAGCGGACAATTGGAGTTTATCCGGTTTTGGAGAAAATTCTCTATTTGAGCGATCGGTATTATCTTCAAATGGTGTGTTGAAAGTAAATGGATTTGCTGAAAACGAGTTAGGAGTATCCAGCTGGTTCATTAGTCCCAAACTAAATACAGGAAATCTTGATAGTGCCGGACTTTATTTTAGAGCATCGTATGCGGCCAGAGCAGGATTTAATGACCGCTTGCAAGTCTTACTTTCTACAGATTGTGGTGAATCTTACTCCACAGAATTATTGGATGCAAATTCAGATTCACTTAGTATCATGACCGTAAGCGAAAAGTGGATTCCCATGAATCAAACAGATTGGAAGGAATATCGATTGGATCTTTCTCACTCCTTTTTCTTTGACGAAAACCTTCGCATTGCCTTTGTATTTACCCCAGGTGGTGGCAACGACCTATATATTGATGATATCAGCATCAGAAGTAATGAACCTGCCACCTATGCAGATCTCGCAAGAATTTTCCCAAACCCGGCAAAATCAATATTCAATGTTGGACTAAACTTACCGGACAAAGAAATGGTAACTGTCAGGCTCCTTGATATCAGTGGTCGAATTGTTTTTGAAGAGCAAATTGAAAATGCACTAAATCAAATATTGGAATATAAAGCTCCCAGTCAGGAAGGGTTATACTTTCTCAATATAATTGGAGGTCAATTCAACACCTCACAAAAACTGTTTATTAGTCGCTAATTGATTAGGTTTATCCCTTCATTTTAAAAGTTTATGTCATTTCGAAAACCAACCAACGCTAAAGATTATTTGATGCATTTAGGAGTTCTAATTGGGAGCTCTTTTTTGATCGTTATTATCGTTTTTTATATATGGCTCCCAGTCACGACCAATCACGGCGAAACTATCACTGTGCCCGATATCAAAGGAATGACGGTTGGTGAGCTTGAAGAGTTTTTAGGCATGAGGAGTTTAAGGTTTGAAGCGACAGCTGATTCAAGCTATTCTCCGGATTATCCGCCACTTGCTGTTTTGCGACAAGTGCCTGCACCCAATACCAAGGTGAAAGAAAATCGTAAAATATACGTTACTCTAAATGCGGAAAGTCCACCAAAAGTACGAATGCCTAAGGTGGAAGACCTTTCCTTAAAAAGTGCAATGATGGTGTTAAAATCTTATGACCTTAAGCGTGGTGCTGTAAAATATGTACCCGACGTGTTTTTTGGCGTGGTACATGAGGCACGAATGAACGGCCGGGTTGTTCTTCAAGGTGAGCGCATAGAGAAGGGATCGGTGATTGATCTTGTGGTAGGTGATGGATACGGAAATACCGTATTTCAATCGCCTCGCTTAACAGGCCTTGAACAGGAAGAAGCTGAAATTGCCATCATTGGTTCAGGTTTGAAAATTGGAAAGATTAGAATCACTGACAAATCATTGGCTGGGTTTTCAGCTGTAGATTCGTTAGGGAATGATATCATTGAATATAGAGAAATCGCTCCTGGCACTGTACAACAACAGTATCCCAGACCTGAGCGAAGAGTCAAAATAGGAGATCCTGTTGATATATGGATTTATAAACCAGATTCGGTGAGCAATACATCTACAATCCTGGATAATCAATGAGAAGACTTGTTGCTGTCATATTAGTCTTTAGCTCATATTTAGGCTATTCTCAGCTGACCGTCAGGCCAATAATCAAACCTCAACAAGAGATCAAAAGCCGGGTCTCACGGTCACAAGATATCAATAATGCATCCTTACCTTTTTGGGATGATTTTTCATTGAATCAATCCGAGACACCCAATGCAATTAGAGTTTGGGAAGGTGATTCCGCTTTACAATGGAATCAAGAACTCAGTCAAAATGTATATGTAAATGCAACATTGGCAATTAATCCGCCTACGTATAAGGTAGTAACCTTTGATGGTTTGGATGCAAATGGCAATTTCAATGCCAGCCCTGAACTCTGGGCGGATCAGCTGCAATCAGACACGATTGACTTGCAAGGGAGAGCTAATGTGGTACTCTCCTTCTACTGGCAGGCTGGTGGCTATGTTGAAATACCGGAAGAAGGTGATTCACTCAGACTCCAGTTTTACAGCCCTAATATAACAACACAAGGAGGGTGGCGTACCGTCTGGTCCATGGATGGTGGTGATTTAGAATCAGATCAAGACTCAATCTTTACGCAAGTAGCTCAAGGTGTAGAATCGATCTTTCTTACCCAAGGTTTTGTCTTTCGCTTTCAATCATTTGGAGACAAGGATGGTCCTTTTGATGCATGGCACCTGGACTATATTTTTCTTGATGACAATAGAGCAAATGATGATTTCTACTATGAAGACATTTCGCTGAGCAGTGTTCCCTCCTCACCTATTAGCCCTTACAATGCCATTCCTACCAGTCAAATTTTCAACGATTTGTCGAGTTATACCGGTACAGTCTCAATGATCGCATCAGCATTAGAAAAACCTGATGCCTCCGGTGCAGGAGTCCCGTCACGATATAAATTGGAGCTTCGCGAGTTGGTCTCAGCTACATTCATCGATTCTGTTGATTTTGGTGACGAACCTACCATCCCGGTAAATATTGATCCTTTCTCAGCCAGATCGGCTCTTAAGGTTGAAACATCTGATTTTGACTTATCGCTTCTTCCCACTTTGGATTCACTCGTTTTAGAGTCAAAAGTTTACATAAGAGATAATATCGATACGGTATTCAATCCACTAAATATTGACCAATTCAACGACACCATTTACTCCAGGTACGTTTTGAGCGACTATTACGCATACGATGATGGTACAGCAGAATATGCAGTTGGGACGAACATTAATGGTGCCCAGGTCGCGGTTCAGTATTTTCTTGAAGTTCCTGACACGCTCACACACATTGACATTCACTTTCCAAATATCGATCCTATAAGTGGCAATAGCCCACTCGAATTACGCATCTTTAAAAATCTTGATGCGGAACCAATTCGAACTCAGGATATTGGGGTGATAAACGCGACCAGGCTTAATGAATTCACTCGCTACAAACTGGCTAGCTCCCTCATTCTTTCGGATACCTTTTACATCGGCTATGAACAAAGTAAAAATGAGTATATCGGCATTGGGTTTGACAGAAGTAGTCCGGCAGGTTCTGAATTTATCTATGAAAACAAAGATGGAGAGTGGGAGCAAAACGTTCGACTATCCGGCTCACTGATGATCCGTCCGGTCTTCGCCAAAATAGATAGTTTGGTGCTTGGCACCGATCAAAAAGAATTTGAATATAAGGCCTATCCCAATCCCACCACCGGAATTATACAGATTGAAGGGATTTATCAATCCATCACCTTGCTGGATTTTGCAGGAAGAATATGGATTGAGGAGGCAGCCCAGAAGTCGCATGATTTTTCTAGTTTGAATGCAGGTTTATATTTGCTAACCATTCACTGCAAAGACGGTGATCAAACACTAAAAATCATTAAAAAATGAACGAGGATATTACTTGCCAAGACGTTAAATCCCGCCTGGATGCAGGAGAGAAATTCAATTTCATTGATGTCAGAGAAGAATGGGAATTTGAGGAACGAAATATAGGTGCCCAATTAATCCCGCTAGGTGAACTTCCTAACCGACTGTCAGAAATAGAACACATGAAAAACGAAGAAATCGTGGTTCATTGCAAATCCGGAGGGCGATCAGGCCAGGCTAAAAAATTTCTCAATGGCCAAGGTTATACGAATGTTCGCAATATGCTTGGTGGTATTACAGCTTACATGGAGCTTTAAAAGCCTTCTATTACCAATGGCTGGGGACTAAAGCTTAGAATGAATATTATAAGCGCTACCCAGCCAAGTACTTTTCTTCCTGTAGTCAATGGACTATTGTCAACCACAGGCGGATGATCCACTCCAATAAATCTTCCAATTAATACTGAGAATAGTAACCAGCCGGTATATCCCTCTACTTTCAAAATTGAGGCAACAAAAAATTGAACGGTAAACATCACAGTTGCATATAGCAGACGATCCCTTTTTTGTTTGAAAACACTGTACGCACTCCAATACACGACGGCCAAGTAAATGGCAATGCTTATTATAAAGTTTCCGATTCCCTCTAGTGAGGTGTTGATTAAATCTGCGCTTGTAACCCAACCAAGTCCAGCATAAAATAAAAATCCGGTAAACATAACCCTTGAAATAATCGCATGATTTTTAGGGCCAAAAAGACCAAAAAGCACATGTCCACCATCAAGTTGCCCAATAGGCAAAAGGTTGAGAGCCGTGAAGAAGAAAGCCAGGTAGGCAGCTAATAGAATAGGATAATGCATGAGCTCTCGGGAACTAGGCACGTACCGATCCTCCGGAGCCAGGTATCGCCTTCCAAGATTCATCAAAATATTATCTCCAAAAAATACAGCTCCTTCCCTTCCCGTATCTATGGTGTCTTGCAACGCTTCATACGACAGTCGATCCGGATTTAAGTCTTTCTTTAAAATCAACGTATCCAGCCCTTCCATGCGTTGTTCAAAGTTCTCACCAAAGATTTCGTATTCCGGGTGAACTTCGTAGATATATTCCGTCTCGGGCAATGTTCTAAACCCATAAATCAGGAGTATCACCGCTACTACAAACCCCGCTATGGGTCCTGACACACCCACATCAAAATATTTAATCCGGCTAAAGATGGTTTCCTTGATTCGGATAAAAGCGCCCATGGTTCCAAGTGACGCAAGCCCTGCAAACCCAAACCACATCGGGATGTAGTATGGGAGTGTTACGTTGATTTTATGGTATCGAGCGGTGAAATAATGCCCAAACTCGTGAACAGTTAGAATCAGTAAGAAAGGAACAGAAAAATTCAACCCAAACAGGAAATCATCCCAGGTCATTCCAAATACAAGAAACTTTCCAAGTGTCCATTCTGCGCCAGCAAATGTGGTGGTAATGAATGTAAGAACAAACAAACCCAGTTGTATGAGTTTGGTTTTTACCTGTTTATCCAAGTCCGAATATTTCGTTTAGCTGTTTATCTGCATCAAAAATTTGTACTGCTTTCATACCTGCTTTTTTAGCAGCCTCCACATTATCCAATCTATCATCCAGGAACAACATTCTTGATGCGTAATTATCAATCTCGTCTATAACATACTCGTAGCAGTTGAGGTTCGGTTTACGAAGACCAATTTCATGTGAGTAAAACACTTCATCCACAAAATCCCTTAAGCTTGCTCTTCCGGTCGCTTCCATGATCATTTCCTCGTAGGCAATCTCGTGGATCATATTTGTGTTGGAGAGAATATAGGTTTTGTACTTTTTACCAATCTCCAATACTTTATTCATTCGCTCCCTGGTAATGGACTTGAGCATGCTGTTCCAGATACTCTCAAATTGGCGTTCTCCCATTTTGGTGCCCAGAAGCTTGTTGATCTCTGCCCTAAACTCATCAGGCCCGATCATGCCGCGCTCAAACTGCTGGAGTACAGGTGCCGTAACCACCATTTCTTCTATCTCATGGGTGTTCTTTTTGGCCACTTCCGAGAGTCTTCTAATCACTCTTGGGTAGTCCAGATCAATCAATACATTTCCGAAATCAAAAATTATGGCATCTACGCCTTGCAGTAAGTCAGACATTCGTTGGCTATTAAGTGGCAAATATGTAATATTGCGCTCCTATTTCAAATAGAAAAGGGGCTAACCTACCTTAGGTAGGCATGCTCAATTGGTTAGAGTAACTGTCCGGAGCGCGTAGCTTCATAATCAGTAAGTCCCTATCCAATCTTTTTTTAATGGGCCTATAACTCAGTTGGTTAGAGTAACTGACTCATAATCAGTAAGTCCCAGGTTCGAGCCCTGGTGGGCCCACAATAATTCACCCTCGCTATTTTTCAGTGAGGGTTTTTTTATTTCATGCTACGTAAAGCTTACATTATAAGTAAAATCAAAGATTTTTAAATTTGATTGACCAGTATAAAAACTTAGACTTAGGTCACTCTTCTATCTACAATCCACCTTCTGGCACTAATTGTTAATGACTTCAACTAAACGCATCAGTTCTGGGTTGATTTTTTTGGTTTTGCTGATAGCTAGTTTAAAGTTGGTGTATACAATTTCATGATTAACAATACCGGCCATTACGTTTGATTTGCCTTCAATTAGTCCTTCTACAGCAGCCAACCCCAATCTTGAGGCGATTATGCGATCCAATGATGTAGGAGATCCACCCCTTTGCAAGTGACCGAGCGTTGAAACTCGAATATCCAAGTTGGGTAATTTAGCTCCAACCTTATTTGCTATTTCATGTGCATTTCCCTGCTCATCACCTTCTGCCACGATAATTATAGAAGAAGTTTTTTCTTTGTCTCTTCCTTTATTCAACGTATCAATGACATCCTGAATGGTTGTAGATGTTTCCGGCACCATTACCAGCTCAGCTCCTCCTCCTATTCCTGAATGGATAGCTATATATCCTGAGTGTCGACCCATTACCTCAATAAAAAAAACACGGTCATGTGAGTTGGCAGTATCTCTTATTTTATCAATTGCTTCCAGTGCCGTATTTACTGCCGTATCAAAACCGATCGTATAATCTGATCCATAGAGATCATTGTCAATCGTTCCAGGAGCTCCCACAATCGGAATTCCATACTCTTCATAAAAAATATTGGCACCTGTAAAGGTACCATCCCCTCCGATGGCTACTAGCCCATCTATCTCTCTAGCTTTCAATTGTTCATAGGCTTTCTTTCTTCCCTCTCTAGTTTTAAACTCTTCACTTCTGGCAGACTTAAGAATGGTACCTCCCTTCTGAAGAACATTGCTGACCGAATAGGATTTCATTCTATACATATCTCCATTAATGATTCCATTGTAGCCATACCGTACTCCGAAAACATTAAGTCCAAAATTAAGACCTGAGCGAACCACGGCTCTCACGCAGGCATTCATTCCTGGTGCATCTCCTCCTGATGTAAATACCGCAATATTTTTCATTGTTCTTCGCTCTTAAATTCATTTAGCAATTCATCATCCATTTTAGGAATAGCACCTTCATTAGCTGCCACGAAAGCCCCGAGCTTATTGGCTTTTTGTCCTGAAATTTGAAGATCATTACACTTTAAATAAGAATGAAGAAAGGCCGCAGAAAAGGCATCACCAGCACCAATGGTATCCTTCACCTCGCATGGTTCAGTTGAAATGTGTAGTTCAGTATTGTCAGAAAAAATGGAACATCCATTTTTTCCAAGGGTTACGATCAATATTTCTACCGCTGAAAAACGTTCTTTGATTAATTTCCAAAACCTGGATAAGTCAAGTGCTATGGAATTAAATACCAGTTTTGATATAGTAGCGACTTCATCATCGTTTAATTTCAGAATAGTACAATGGTCAATAGATGAAATAACCGTTTCAGCAGTATAGCACGCCTTACGAAGATTCAAGTCACAAAAAATATGTTTGAAAGAAATTTGCGACAGTATTTGCGATAGCGTCTCACGACTTTCCCTATTTCTTTGAGCTAATGTGCCAAAGTAAACGACATCACAATCGTTCAATAAAGAGCTATCAATTCTATCATAGTTAATGTGGTCATAGGCAACATCTTCAATGATTTCATATTGGGGTTGGCCCTCATCTAATTTAACCCGAACTGTACCTGTTGGTGCATTTGCGGAGACCTGAACAAATCGTGTATCTAAGGACAGTTTTGAAAGTTCTTGTAATGCCTTAGTTCCAAGCCTATCCCTTCCAACTGATGAAATAATGGAAGCTTCAATGCCTAATTGAGAAATATGAGCTGCAAAGTTCAAAGGTGCTCCTCCCAAATGCTCATAACCTTCTATAATGTCCCACAATATTTCTCCAAATACCAGAATTTTCATAACTAATCCTTTTTTAGAGCCACTTTAATGGATTTTAATGTGGCTCCATTGATGAGCTTTTTTCCATTTATTTCTACTAATGGAAATGTGACATACCCATCGCTTCGATATTTATTTAGCACAGCAATCATTTCCTTCTCTTTTTCCTTATTCAACTCTACATCATGGAATGAATATTCGATTTTTGCACTATCTAAATCAGTTTTGAGATCAATGCAATGATCACATGAATCACTCCCATAAATGACAATCATATTGGACTGCATTGAATTAAATGCGAACGATAGAATTACAGCAATAAATAAAACACCTCTCTTCATAGTCATAAATATTGGTTTGCCACTTTAAGCCTGAGAGCTAAAAATCCTGCAATCAAAAATGAAGTACCAGCAAAAAGGATTGCATTGACAGGATTATCATCTAATAGGTGCTTTACGATAGGGCCAAAAGATAGCGTTTGTATGAACATAGGGATAACTATCATCATATTCACTATTCCCATATAGACCCCTCTTCTTTCTTGAGGTATAACCTTAGAAACCATCGAATACGGCACACCCATCATAGTGGCCCATCCTATACCGAAAAGAACCATTGGAAAAAGTAACAACCATTGATCCTGGATAAATGGCAGCATAAACATGGCTATACCCGTCAGAAATAGGCTGGTAACATAAACTAATTTATTTCCAAATCTGGATGCAATCGGAACTAGCGCCAAGGCCACTATCATCGTTACAAAATTGTAAGTTCCATTCATCAGTCCTGTTTGAGCTAACGCCTGCTCAGACATACTTTGAACTTTTTCAGCAAACCCAAGATCGGCAGGAAGTATCTCACCACCAGCCATGCAAGTTTCTTTAATGCCTTCAAGTTTTGCTATGTCCTCATTACCAATTCCAAATACACTTCTTCTGAGCATTGGTGTAATAAATTGCCAATAGATAAAAAGTGCATACCACTGAAATAGGTAAACTAGTGAAAGATCCTTCAAGAGCTTTGGCATCTCTCCAATGGCATCTACTATTTCTTTGAATGGTTCGGAAATTCTAGTAGCAAATGGCTTGCTATTATATTCCTTTAATTCAACCAGTTGCTTCTCTGATGGAGGGATTGCCGGAGTAGTTAATACGGTCCATACTGTAGTTGCAATGGATGCAACTGCACCTAGAAAAAATGAATAGTAAACCCATGTAGGAATAGACGAAACGCTTTCTCCTGTCGGATCGCATATACTTGAACTTACGTTTGGATCACTAAACCAATCCTGAAACATAAAAATGGAGAAATTCGCAAGTGTAATACCTGCCCCAACGAAAAGGCTTTGCATTTGAAATCCATACGTCAATTGGTCGTCTGCTAATTTATCACCCACAAAAGCTCGGTATGGCTCCATTGCCGTGTTATTGCCAACATCAAGAATCCATAACAGACCAACAGCAAACCACAATTCTGAGCTATATGGGAAAGCAAAAAGACATAGACTTGCCAATATGGCTCCAATCATAAAAAACGGTTTTCTTCTGCCCCATCCTGGAATCCAGGTCTTATCAGAAATGGCTCCTATAATTGGCTGTATAATCAAACCCGTTACTGGTCCTGCAAGATTTAGCAATGGTAAATCAGCGTGATCCGCTCCCAGGAAGGAAAAAATCGGATTAACGGCTGTTTGCTGCAGGCCAAAACTGAACTGAATGCCGAAAAATCCAACATTCATGTTCCATATCTGCCAGAAATTTAATTTTGGTTTTTTAAACATCACGATCAACTTTCATTTCTTCAACATCTAAAAATTCTACCGCACTACCATCTGTGTATCTGATAGTAAAATCATTCTTCTGTAAATTCACTTCTAGCTCTGATCTGAATGCATCTTTCTTCCAAGATACATGTAGGATATCAGAATCACTTTTTTCCAAATTAAATTCACCTTCAAAGGATGGGTGTTCGTTTCGGAATCTTATCATATTCAAAATCCCTTTTACAACAGGTGTTTTCAGCCTGTTTTTGATTTCAGTGGAACTGTAGTAACGTCTATTAATGTCTCTACCTACATTTGTTCGAGTCAAAAGATTCATGTCATTTGTGCCCGCCAACAACCCTACATAATAGACTTGAGGAACTCCAGGGCTAAACAATTGGATAGCACGCGCGATGAGATAATTTTTATCATCTCTAGCTAAAGCATCATAGAAAGTGCAGTTTACCTGATAAAGATCAAGGTTGGAGGCAGCAGCTCCTGTTGCTTTTTGGCTTTGTCCCTTGGAATTAAAATGGATAGTCTCTACCAACTGATCCAGTTCATCATCGCTGAGCAACCCAGCGTTATCCCCATTTGAAGCCACATCCATAACACCTATACCATCGTGTGTATCCAATACGGTGATACAATTCTTGGGGCTAACTGACCACCAGTCTTTTAGCCTATCAAAATTCTTTGAAAACAAGCTATGCAACACAAGCGGCGGCAATGCAAAATCATATACGTAATCAGCGTATTTGGCAATTCTGATTTGTTCATCATAATACGCATGAATCTCAACCAACACCTCAATACCATGCTTGTGCGCTTTCTCTACAACCTTCTCTATGAAACTATACGTTTCGGGTATCATAAAACATGAAGTGCCTGCCTTTTTTATTGCATACCCGACAGCATCAAGTCTGATGGTTTTGATTCCATTTTCTGCAAATACTTCCAAAACTGAATTAACATATTCTTGCCCTTGTTGGGAATACACATCAACATCAATCTGTTTATGACTAAAAGTGGTCCAGAATTCAATATGCTCTCCACTCTCTAATCTTCTCAACGAGAATGGGCGATTGGGTCTGGGGCGATATATCTTTTGTATATCCTCTTCATCCGGAAGTCCACCGAACACTTTTTCTTTGGTTAGGAAAAGTTCAAAGTACTCTGACTTGGTACCTTTTTCCAGTACATCCTGAAATTCTTTGGATTTATCTGAAACATGATTGATGATCAAATCTACAACAGTCGGAAAATCCTTCGACAAGTTTTGGATATCAGCCCAGGAACCTAAGCGAGCATCTACAATCCTATTATCATGAGGATCATATCCAGCATCAGCACCGTCAATTGGAAAGAAAAATGGAAGTAAATGTATCCCTTTAACTACATCTGACAGTTCCTGTTTAATAAGACTATGAAGGGTGGCTATATCGCCATCACCAAACCGGTCAGTATATGCGATTAATTGAACCTTGTTATCCATAGTAGAAAAGGGCGATCCTTGAGACCACCCCTTACTTGTTTACACCAAACTATTTATTAAAAAGTAAGATTTAGACTAGCTACAATTGATCTTCCAGCAATTGACCTAGCTCTAATATAATTCGTAGCATTTTCAGTAATCGCTCCTTCCTCTGACTCAGTGATACCAATGGTATTGGTCAGATTATTTGCATTTAATGAGAACACCAGACCTTGAGAAAGTTGAGCAGCCACGTAAGCATTAACGATCATGTATCCTGGCATTATCAACTCATTGTTGTCTTGAGCGTATGCTTTGGTTTGTCCGATTAAACTAAGGCCAACTGAATGTCCACCAGAAAAATTATATGATGGAAGCAAATTGTATTGTAAAGCGGGTTGCCTTCTTGGTGTGTTCCCAATGTTCGTATTTCCGTCATTATCTACAATTTCAGCTTTCACATAGGTGATGGCACTTCTAAAATCAAGCGAATTGAATCGGAAATTACTTTCAATTTCCACACCCATCGATTTATAATCATTACTTAGAACACGCTGAGTGGTAGCTTCTACCCCTGCTTCTTCCTCCGTTTTAGCATAGAAACCAGTTACAAAAAGGCCTCCGTTGGTAAATCTTTTCTTGTAACCTACTTCCACTTGGAGCAGCGAATTTTTAGGCGCTCCATTTTCAAGGTATGGACCTCCCTGATGCCAGGTAGCACGCTCTCCATTTCCAACATATCCTTGACTCAATCTACCAAAGACTGCATTGTCATCAGTAAGCTTATAATTACCACCAATTGAATAACTCACATAGTCATAATCGTAGTTTACAACTTTTGCATTTGTATTATCTACTCGTGAGATACTTCTTTCTGGTGCGTCGATTACACCATTGCCATTAATATCAAAGTTTGCAACTTGTTGACTTGGAGTAACCAAACCAGCTACCCTCACCTTATCATATCGAATGCTTGCATCAATGTTTAGGTCATCGGAAACTTCAAGTGACGCACTTAAATAAGGAGCAGTTACATCATAGTTCGTATTGTATTTACCTGTACAGCAGTTGCCCCATAGTGGAACTCCATAATTTACAAGACCATCGTCAGTGACATCCGCACCATTCGAATTGATGTTTACTAAGTCAGCATCCTCGCCAACCTCCATCAAATAAGTATTCCACAACCATGACATTTCAATATTTTGATATGACTTGAACAATCCAACTGTAACTCCCAGATTATTGAATGATTTTTTCAGTTGAGTATCACTCATGAAATTGTTGAAGTTTTCAAGCTCTACGTCGAACAAATGAATACGCTGAATGAGCCCATTCGGAGTATTTGTGAAAGTATTTCCGTTTGCAACTCTATTCAAGGTATATGGTAGTACTGCCCCTGTTACTGTGGTGTCTCCATTAGCAGTCAAAATTGGTTCTACAATACTTGCAGTTGTTCCAACCTGAGCAGTAAACGGAGCTACAAAACGACCACCATTGAATGCCATTCTGGAATTACTTGAAATTGTCCAGTCATTAGGAAGATCAAATTCCAGATAAGCACCCACAGCATGTGTATTGGTATGAATTCCATCCGAGATGTCAACATTTCTTGTATTACCATCAGGACCCAGTCCAAAATTCTGTTGAAAAAATGGACTTTGTAAACCATTTGATACAGCATCAAATCCTGAAATTGATTCCCAGGTAGGATCAGAATTGGTTCCAGATACCTGAATTGGCATAGGCATATATGCTGCTGTTCTATCGTTCAGCATTTTATAGTATACTCTTGCCAATCCTTGGTCGAAGTATTTTGTCAAGTTCGCCTTGATCTGACCCCCTTGATTGACGATGTGATTTGCATTTCTTGGACCCTCTCCTTGTCTAAAGAATCCTCCAATATGAAAGGAAGTATTGTTGCCAATCGGAGAGCCATACTCAAAGTCTGTTCTCAAAGAGTTATAGTTTACACCAAATGAAGTTCCGACGCTTCCGCCCTGAGAACTTCCCGTCTTTGAAATAAAGTTGACAATACCTGCCGGACCATTACTTGTAGTGGTAGCTGCAGACCCTCCCCTGATAGCTTCAACCCGATCGATGGTTTGATCAAATCGTACATATTGATCTTGGGTACTGAATGCAATATCCCCATAAAGGAGAACAGGTAAACCATCTTCCTGAAGTTGTAAATATCTGGATCCACCAGCAGAAATTGGAACACCGCGTACAGTTATATTGGTATTTCCATCGCCAGCGGATGCTTCCGCCTTAATCCCAGGTATCGTTCTGAATATTTCAGCCGTTGTTCGTGGTGCCGACTGAGCAATGGTTTTAGAACTTAAAGATGTAATAGAAACACTTGATTCGAGTTTGGATTTCGGATTCACAACTCCGGTTACCACTACTTCGTCCAAACCAATTAAATCAAGCTCTAACTGAAAGTTCTGATCTACTGATCCAGATCCCAGAGAAACTGGTTGCGAGATTCTCTTATAACCTACAAATGAGATGTTTAATATATAGTCTCCGCTTAAATCCGTTGAAAACTCATACATTCCTTCAAGATCAGTGACGCTTCCTTGAGAAGTTCCCTGAATTACTACTGTCACTCCAGGAATGGGCTCACTGTTTTCATCTGTGATTGTTCCTGAAATACGGGTTTGTGCGTAAGTGCTTGCTATGCACCCTAAGAAAATTGTAATCATGCCTATCATCCTTAATAAGACATTTGTGGGGTTGCTGAGTAATGTTGTCATAATATTCATGTTTTATCCGCCTCATTTTTGAATATTCAAATTAACCTAACAAGTAAGTGGTGGTCATTGAATCATTCATAAAGAGGAATTTCCATTTTGAAAATTGTTGAAAATTATTGCTATTGCACGGCTGTCACAATAGATAAAAACATTGTATGTGAACGAAAACGATAACGTAAACCATTTCGCCATGTCATTAAATTTTAATTTAGAATTATTCTAAATAATAAATGCATCGATTTTAAGTAAATTCCGCCTTACAGGCTATGACGAAGCACAGGATTACACTCAAAGACATTGCAGAAAAACTTGGAATTACAGTTACCACTGTATCTAAAGCATTAAGAGATTACCCAGATATAAGTGAGGACACGAAGAAGAAAGTACTCGCATTAGCAAACAAACTTAACTATCAACCCGATTCGCAGGCAGTTGCTCTTAGGGGTAAAGGCTCAAAAACTATAGGTCTAATAATTCCTGAGATAGTTCACTACTTTTTTTCAAATGTAATTAAAGGCATCATGGACTATACAGAGGCAAATGGATATAGGTTATTGATAACACTTTCAAGCAACAGTCTTGAACTGGAAAAAAAACAAGTAAATCTCTTATTTGGGACTAAGGTAGATGGTGTGTTGATGTCCCTAGCCAATGAAACTAAATCCATAAAACATTTAGAGATATTGAGTGAATATGAAATACCGCTTGTGATGTTTGATAAGGTCAGCGATCAATTTCAATGCAACAAGGTGACAATAGACGATGTAAACGGTGGATATGTTGCTACAACCCATTTGTTAAGAAGAGGTTGCAAACGAATTGCGCATATAAGAGGCCCTAAAAACCCGCTTAATTCCAAAGGCAGATTTGAAGGATATAAGAAAGCGTTGGATGAGTATGGAGTCAAATTTGATCCAACTTTGGTAAAAGAATGTACCGATGTAACCTATGAGGAAGGCTATCAATTTGGAAAAGAGCTGATGCAAATTCCGAATAAACCTGATGGCATTTTTACGGTCACGGATCAAGTAGGTGTAGGCGCTCTAAACGCCATTAAAGATATCGGCATGAAAGTGCCCAATGAAGTCAAAATAGTTGGTTTTAGTGATTCTCAAATCGCACAAGTTTCTCAACCTGCACTCAGTACAATTCACCAGCCTGGATATGAAATCGGAGAGACAGCTGCGAGATTGCTTATAGAGGATATAGAACTAAGAAAAAAAGATCCTTATCATATTTTTGGATCGAAGCAAATCATTTTAGATACACATCTATTTAGGAGGGGCAGCAGTTAATACTGCATCTTAATATTACAATGATTCAAGGTTACCATAGTACAGTCCTTCATTCTAACCCGTAACTAGATATTGAGTTGAAATTGATACTCATCCAGTACCATTTAAGTGATATATTGGTGCTTAAATCAACCACTCATCCAACATTTCCTTGACTGAATCACCTTTTTCCTGCTTATTGCTTTCATAATCTTCATACGTATGAAAAAGCTATTGATCACCCTCCTTCTCTTCATCCTTTGCTTCCATCACAGTCAGGCTCAAAGCGATGAACAAATCCAATCTGCGCTGGATAGCATCACCAAATCCTCCAATTATCCAGGTTTGGTTTTCACTTACATAGATTCAGACAATAGTGTTCGTGCATTTGCAAGAGGCTGGGCCGATAAAGAAACTCAGGTAGAGATGACACCTTCACACAAGCTCCACAGCGGCAGCACAGGAAAAGTGGTTGTTTCGGCCGTAGTAATGCAGCTGGTCGGAGAAGGCAAACTAAACCTCGACGATAAGGTATCCTTGCATCTTGGCGATCGCGATTGGTACGACAGGTTAGCCAATGCTGAAGCCATTACTATTAGAAACTTGCTCAATCATTCTTCCGGCATCATCCGGTATGAGTTTAAGGAAGCCTTTTTGCAAGACCTTCAGAAAGATGCAGGGAAAATCTGGAAACCAGAAGAGTTGGTGGCCTACGTGCTGGATGACGAACCTCCATTCGCTGCGGGCGAAGGATTTACTTACGCAGATACCAACTACATTCTGCTGGGTATGATCATAGAACAGATCACCAACAACACGTTCTATGCAGAAGCAAACAAACGCGTGCTTCAGCCATTAGCTATATCCAGTTTTTCTCCAACCAACGTCAATGATATTCCGGGAATGGCTCAGGGATATTATGCTGCCGGTTCCGAATATGCGCTTGGGTTTAAGGCTCCATTTTTGGTAAACGGGAAAGCACAGAACAACATGCAATTTGAATGGACAGGTGGTGGCTATTTCTACGCCAATGCTGACTATGCACGTTTACTCAAAGCCATTTACGAGGGGAAAGCATTTGATATGGAAGGATTGAAAGACGACTTTTTTGGCTACATAGATGCCCCGGAGATCCAGGGAAGCTACGGACTCGGAGTGATTAAGTATGAGTTTCCGGGTTTAGGAACTTTCATTGGTCATTCAGGATTTTTTCCCGGATACAACACGGTCGGCTTTTATCATCTTGAATCCAAACAGGTCTTTACTATGCAAGTCAATTCTACAGAAATGCCTCAATTGACTACCTTTTTTCGGGACTACATCGGTATGGTGCGACGAATCATTGCAGCAGACAAATCCTAATGTTCGTAATCAATCCAGCGCTTGAAATCATCCACTCGGTATCTGCTCACCTTGAGTGTTTCTTGTAGATGAATGTTCGATTTAACATAGTACGTACCATAGTCATTCTCAATCTCTTCGATTGCGGCAATGTTTAAAATACATTGCCTGTTGATGCGATAAAATTTATCCGGAGGGAGCATCTCTTCCAGCTGCTCCAGGCTCAGGTCTAGCTGAAAGTGTTGATTATCAAAAGTGGTGATGCGTACAATCTTTTCGCTGGTATATATGCAGGCAATGTTTTGTGTCTCTACGTAGAAAAACCGCTTGCCGGCCTTCACCAGAAAGCGCTTCTTATATTTCTCTCGTTTATTAATTGACTGTTTCAAATCCCGGATCGCATCATCGATGGACTGATTAAACAGAAGCTTCATGTCCTGATACTTTTTGAGACTATCATGCACCGAGCGTTGGTCAAGGGGCTTCAGCAAATAGTCAATGCTGTTGGTTTTAAATGCCTGAATGGCATATTCATCGTAGGCTGTTGTAAATATGACTGGAAAGCGAATATTTATTTTGTCAAAAATTTCCAGGCTGATGCCATCTTTGAGCTGGATGTCAAAAAAGGCCAAATCAGGGTCTACGGTTGCTTCAGAGAACCATGCTACCGATTCCTTGACCGAGCCAACCACACTTAGTAGCTCCAAATTTTCAATTTCTTTCTGAAGAATATTGATCAAACCTCGTGATGCTGCTTCCTCATCTTCAACAATTACTACCTTCATTCTTCGACTTTTATGAGCGGGACTTTTACCTGAAAATCTGTATGGCCGGAATGCACCTCAATCTCTCTTCCAGACAGTAGTTGGTACCTGTTGGCAAGGTTCAAAAGCCCAAGGCCGGTTCCGGGCGAATTGTGTACCAAATGTTGCAATCGATTGATAAACAATAATGAGTCTTTTCGTTGATCTATACGTATTTCCAAGGGTTTCTCCCTTGAGCATTCATTGTGCTTGAGGGCATTCTCCAACAACATCTGTAACGTAAGTGGAGCCAGATAGTAAGAGCTGTTGGGCTGAATATCTACCTTCAATCTAAAACTCTCCCCAAAGCGGTGCTTCATCAATGAGGCGTAAGCAAGCATAGCCTCTATTTCTTCACTCAACTCCACAACTTCACGATCTTTCACTTCCAATACATAGCGATAGACCCTCGACAATTGCTGAAGAAAGTCTTTGGCGCTTTGCTTGCCTTCATCAATCAGTACGCTCAACGTATTGAAGCAATTGAACAAAAAATGAGGACTGACCTGATTTTGCAGCACCTCATACTTTGCTCTAATATGTTCCTTTTCCAGTCGCTCCTTTTCCAATGACTCTTTTTTCCATCTTCCGTAGAAATAGAAGCTTTCGGAAAATCCGTTCACTAAAAGAGGTATGAGCATTCCTAATACCGCATAATCAAAAATGAAATCGTCAGTTAAGGGCATTTTCATGACGTAGTTCCAAAAAATGATAGCGAATACCATTGCAATCAAGACTGAAAAAAGCATAGAAAGTGAAAATTGTATTAAAAACCTGAGGCCTGCTCTGGCTTCATCCGAAAAGAATGCCCTCAGTCCGCTTACTATCGAGTCATGTCCGATTACCACCAAAGTAGACAGACAAAGACTAAAGGCAACTTCTACCGGCAAAGTCCAGTGAATGATATCCTGCATTCCAATTACTCCTGACAAAAGAAATCGGATTTTATAGTATGTAGGCATTCCAAGACCTACCAGAGCAATGACCAACAGGTTTACTTTCTTTCTTGATTGCATAGTATTTGTAAAAAAGGAAGCTCTTTACTCCCTTATTTCTTAGTTCATATTTATGTAGGCCGCTTTTCCTTCAACCCACACCAGATCGCGAATAGCTTCACCGTAAAGTCTTTCCACCTTCTCATGATCCACATCAGACTCCATAGCAGCACGTTTACTTCCATCTCCCAGGTATTTGATGGTAACACGGTCTGGCATTTCTATGTCGCCAAAAACGTCATCAGGTTGCAATATGCGTTCAGAATTCATATCAAAACGTTTATTAAACCCTTTAGAGGCTTTTGTATACTTTTTGTAGTTGTCTCCATTGCCATCCTTGAAATAGGCAAACTCCAACATATATAGCCGCTTGCTAGCATCACCCCCTTTTAGCTCACCTCCTACTGCCGTTCCGCCAATACCAACCATCTCAATGGATTGATCTCTTAAATGAACGATCTTTTTGAAATCAGGATCATTCACAAACCTCTCATAAGCTTCTTTACTATCGTAGTACACGATATTAACCATATGTGGTTGATCAAGTGATTCACCTGTACTACCACCATAAAAAGTAGATACCGGGGTGATAATACGTTCTCCAGCACCACCATACTTCGTTACGATTGGTGCCATCTTTTCTGAATATTCCTGAAATTTCTGAGGATCCTTCACCCAAATCATTACGACCTGATAGTAACGATCTTTGACCGATTTTTCGCCAGAACCCTGTGCAAAACACATCTTAAATCCTAAGAACAGACATGCGCTTATCCATATTACTTTTGATATTTTTTTCATCGTCTTTTTTGCTTCGAAGTAAGAAAGCAGATGAATACAAATCTTGAATCAATTACTGAATAGCGTGTCCGGATACCTGAATGGTCAAATGATGATTCTGAAAACAAATCTTCATCTATCGTGAGAGACGAAAGCGCAACATTCTAGCACGCTGCATTTTTAATCTCTTGGTTTCCCTCCTATTTTTGATGGATATGGGAAATATTTCAATTCATTCTAAACTACCAGCCGGAGGCACTAATATATTCACGATCATGTCTAAGCTGGCCACTGAGCACAAAGCCATCAACCTTGGGCAAGGATTTCCGGATTTTGAGTGTGATGAGAAACTGAAGAAACTGGTCAGCAAATATGTTACCGAAGGAAAAAATCAATACGCACCACTGGCCGGACTCCCTAAACTCAATCAAACACTTAGCACCAAAATGGAGCGCCTCTACGGAATGCCCATTGACCCAAATGCTCAAATCTGTGTAACTGCCGGTGCAACTCAAGCCTTGTATACAGCTATCATGACTTTTGTACAGCCAGGCGATGAGGTGATCATTTTTGAGCCTGCATATGATTGCTATACTCCGCAGATCAAACTTGCAGGCGGTACAGTGAAGCCCTATCAAATGACCTATCCCGATTATGGAATTGATTGGAATCAAGTGAAGGATATGATTAGTGACAACACTCGAATGATCATCATCAACACGCCTCATAATCCCAGCGGCACCATTCTGACCCAAACCGATATGCAGGCGCTGGAAGAAATAGTCAGCGGAACCAACATCATCGTTTTGAGTGATGAGGTATATGAGCACCTCATTTATGATGGAGAAGAGCACCAGAGTGTAATGCGTTTTCCGAAACTATTCGAGCAGTCCATGGCTGTGTATTCGTTTGGTAAAACGCTTCATGCCACCGGGTGGAAAATGGGGTATGTTGTAGGTCCTGAGTACTTGATTTCTGAATTTAAAAGTGTCCATCAGTGGAATGTCTTCTGCACCAACTCTTTCGTACAGTTTGCTATCGCAGATTACCTGGCAGAACCAAAGAACTACGGCTACCTTCCTCACTTTTTCGAAAAGAAAAGAGATACAATCAATTCTTTGCTGGCTGAAACTCCATTAATTCCTAAAGTGGCGAAAGGAACCTATTTTCAAGCGTATAGCTATGAGAGCGTGAGTGACAAATCAGATTTGGAGTTCGCGAAGTACCTGACTGCTGAAATTGGTGTAGCTGCCATTCCAATGTCCCCTTTCTACACCAATGCACCAGACGATAAAGTTATTCGCCTTTGTTTTGCAAAAGAGGAGAAAACTATAGAAGCGGCTGCAGAACGATTGATGAAGTTGAAGCGTTAACAATGAAATCCATTGATGGAATAGATCCTGAAACAAAATTCAGTGTGAAAGAGAACACAAACAGTACGTATTTTTTTGATTATGAACATCCGGTCATTCAAGAGATGATTCAGCAATTCAAAAACGATACATTGAGTAATGATGAAAAAGCCATTGGCTTGTATCTCAAGATTCGTGATGGCTGGCGATACAATCCGTATGATATTGTATTTCGAAAAGATGCACTAAAGGCCAGTAACATTGCCCAAAAGAAGCACGGACACTGCATAGATAAATCCGTACTCTATATCGCTGGATTGCGAGGACTTGGAATTCCTGCCAAACTACACCTTGCCAAGGTCAAAAACCACATCGCCGTGGAGCGATTGACAGAGAAGTTTGGCACCAATGAACTTACTCCGCATGGCATGGTGGATGTCTTCCTCAATGACCGCTGGGTCAAGGCCACTCCTGCATTCAATAAGGAACTTTGCCGCTTGACAGGCGTGGAACCACTGGAGTTTGACGGAAAAAATGATTCGATTTTTCAAGCCTTCAGCTCGGAAGGACAGGAGTTTATGGAGTACCTGGAAGATTATGGCTCCTTTGGGGATGTGCCGTTGGAATTCATTGAATCCAATATGCGGGAAAATTACCCTAAGCTCGATAGCCTCCTCAACGAATATGGTGAACTCAAGCTTTAAATAGAGTCATTCTGAACTCATTTAATCATCTATGGTTAAGATTTAGTATAATAGGTAGGAATTGATAAGATAATATATGGCAGAAACCAAACACTGGACAGGATCAGATAAATATTTATGCGACCCGGATCTGGCCCAAGCATTTCATATGGCGCGTACATTAGGTATGCCTCTACTCATTGAAGGCGAGCCCGGCACAGGAAAAACTGAGCTTCCTATTCATTATGCAAAAGATCGTGGACTGGATCTAGAAGTGTATCCGGTGGGTTCGAAAAGTAATGTCGAACAATTTGTAGCTCGATTCGATCACGTGAAATACTTGAGAGATTCGCAAATAGAGATTCTGAATGCCCAGCGTGAGGAAAAAGGCCTTGAAAGTAGGCTCTCTACCGGAAACCGCAACCCGGAATCTCTTGCAGACTATGTGGTAAAAGGTCCAGCAGCAATCGCTTACAGCAAACCAAACTCTGTTTTGCTAATTGATGAAATTGATAAGGCTCCCAGGGAATTCCCCAACGACCTTCTTTATGCCTTAAGTCATCGAAAGTTTATCATGCCTGAGTCCGGAGAGATCATAGAGGTTTCAGAAGAAGATATGCCAGCAATTGTGATCACCTCCAATCGGGAACAAGAACTTCCCACTGCATTTAAAGGAAGGTGCATTTACCATTACATTCATTTTCCTGAAAAAGATGTGATGAGCCAGATTGTAGAAAAGCATCATCCCGGATTGGATGAAAAAGTGGTGAAAGTTGCGTTGGATGTATTTTATCACCTCAGAAGATTAGGGCTGGAAAGATCTCCTACTACCAGGGAAATCCTGAACTGGCTGAAGTATATGAGTGATATTGCTCCAAAAGAGGCTACAGAAAAAATTCAAGGGCTGGAAGGTGTCGGAGCGTTGATAAAGACACAAGCTGACATGGAACGTGTCAATCGGATGATTGGAGCAGGAGATAATTTAGGAACTTACCTTAATTGATATGTTGAGCTCATTACCAGCATCATTTCGCAAACATGGCCTCAAGGCAGACGTGCGCACATTGCTCACCCTGAGAAAAGCCATGCAAAAAGGGCTGGTAAAGACGCTTGGTGACTTGCATAATACGCTCAAAGGTATCGTCGTGAAAGAACCAGAAGACATAGGGCCTTTCACAAAAGCTTACTACGAATACTTCCTCCACGTACCAATAGCACCAGGACAGACCTTGGAAGACGCCATTCTACGCTCGGAGACATTTCAGAAATGGAAGACCAAGTACGTTGACGAGGCAGACAAAGACATTGACCTTACTGAAGAAGAGCTCGTAAACACCTTTCTTGATCAGGTGCATCTCACCAGCTATGACATTAAGGAAGTGGTAAATGGCAAAAAAATCTGGGACAAAGACAATCCGGATCTTGAAGATGAAGATGGTCAAGAAGTAGATGGGCAGCCTGCTGAACGTGTACTCGATAAGATGGCTGACTACTCAGATCTTTCACTCGAAGAGCTTTTGGAACGAATGGAGAAGGTGAAAGACCAACAACGAACCAACCACAGCGGCGGAAGTCACTGGATTGGAACGAGCGGAATATCACCATATGGACATGGCGGTGCTGCTAAGAATGGATTGCGTGTCGGTGGACAGGGTGGCGGAAGGATGGCTCGAAAAGTAATTGGTGATAAAAACTACTTTCCAATTGATCGAGATGCTTTGCTCAATGACAACAACGTTGATGCAGCACTTGCTTCCATTAAAGGTGTGATCGAAGAAAGTGCTATTGAAAAACTGGACATTCCTCATACCATCAAATCAGGCCTAAAACGAGGTGGACTTTTCTTACCTGAACTCACCAGCGAAAAGTTTGAAGAGCTTAAAATCATCGTGCTGATAGATAATGGCGGCTATTCAATGGCTCCCTATATCCGAAGTGTTCAGGAGCTGTTTCGTAAAATGAAAACTCGCTTCGCCCATGACCTTGAAGTCTACTATTTCCACAATACCATCTACGATCGTGTATGGATCGATGAGCGTAGGTCTACCTACATTTCAATCGATAAGTTGCTGATGCACAATAAGGATTATCGGGTGTTTTTTATTGGAGATTCTGCTATGGCACCCTACGAGCTTAGTCCACTCAGTATTCGCAACATTCAGGCCATCACCAAGAAATTTAAGAAAACTGTTTGGCTAAATCCAGAGCCACTGAAGTACTGGCCCGGCACCTACACTATTCAGGTCATGAAAGAGCTCGTGCCGATGTTTCCGCTTACACCACACGGGATAGAGCGAGCCGTTAGAGAGATGAATTCAAAAAGTACAGAAGGCTAAAAGATTAGTCTAAAGCCGTATACTTTCAATCCACTTTGTAGGAAATCCAAACTTTCATCTCGTTTAAAACCAATCTTTTCATACATCCCCCATGCCACCTTCATGGCGTCTGTCGTATGAATGATCACTTGCTTCAATCCGTTAGTTTTTGCTCTATCGAGGCAGGCATTTGTGAGCAGTTTGCCAATACCGAGGCCCCTCGCCTGATTTGAAACAGCCAATAGTCTAAAAGCAGCGGCTTTTTCATTACTTAAATCAATTCCAGCGCTATAGTCTGCAACATCTCCGATATAAACCACTGCACCAAGCAGTTGATCCCGTTCACTGGCTATCAAAATATCCACACTGGGTTTGTCGGCGAAATCCCCAATATTGGCCAACATCTCGTAATAGGCCGGTTGTTCTTCCGGAGTAGCAAAACCCTCCAGACTTGCATAAACATCAACCATAAGCTGTCCTACCTGTGGGTAATCTTTTGAAGAGGCAATGGATACGTTTATGTCCATGAAAAGTAAATGGGATGAATCACTGAAAAGTTCAATCCCACCTTTAAAAACAAAAAATGCTCCAGACGATTAAACTGGAGCATTAAAAACTCAATTTACTAGGACAAACTAGTTTCTTAAATCTCTTTTTCGAGATAGAATCTTATTTCCAGACTACCGTACCATTCGGGCTTATTGCCGGAGGGAAATGTTTCGTCGTACATGGTAATGGTAAATGATTCATCATCTTCTACCATTCTGTAATACTGAACTCCGCCTTCAAACCCGGCCACCTTGGCCATATCAGCTGTAGTCACAAAACTGTCACCCACTAGCTCATAGCTACCGCTGTTAAAAACAAGGGTTTGAAATGCATATTTGATCTCATCATCTGTCAATTTGCTCAAGGTCTCTGCGCTTTTCCGCTTTCTTCCATACGGATTGTACATGATAGAATAGCTTGTAGCGGAAACTATCAATCTACCTTCATAACTCATCGGTACTACATAGGTAGTATCGGCATAGATATAGTCGATTTGCTTTATTTTCCACGATCCTATCATTGGGTTGTCGTCCTGTTGCAGTTCCTCAATTTTGCTTAGCACAACCTCATTTTCATATCCTTCAGCAACGTCTTTTATAGTGTATTTGCCATCAAGAGTCATCTGATTATAATCAGCTCCTCTATCCAACATAAGCAGACCTGCATCCGTATTTCCATAAAACAAGGCCCAAACAAGCGCCGAAGCCTGATTGACAACATCTTGTTGATCTAAATCCGCGTCAGCATTTATCAATGCCTCAACAATTTGAACATTGCCATTGACCCCTGCACCCATTAATGGGGTCAGGAGATACTCTTCTCCGGCGTGATTAGGATTGGCTCCGGATCTTAGCAAATAATCCACCACTTCTACTCTTCCAAATCGTGCAGCAATTGTCAAGGCACTTTGTCCCACCCTGTTAAGTTTTGAGAGATCTGCGCCCGCCTCCACAAGTATTTTGAGAGTGGTAATATCCCCATTCTCAGATGCCATATGAATCAATGGAGTTCCAAGCTCATCCTCCAGGTTGGGCTCTGCACCTTTCATTATTAGCTTCTTCACCAATTTAGCGTCCTGTTTACGAACTGCATTTATCAGCGTTTTATGATTTTTTGGCAGGTCTGCATTCATTGATTTTCTAAAGACCTGTGCTACAGAGTCAGCGTGCCAAAGCCTGAAGGCGACATCCACTGGAGTGCCATGCTTACTCTTAATGGTGAGGTCAGCGCCATTTTCAATTAAGAATTTCATAGATGCCACATATCCATAGTAGGTAGCCCAGTTGATCGCTGGGTCTCCGTTGATATCAACCTGATCAATTAAGGCACCGGCACTTAATAGAGCACTGGCAATAGGCACATTATTGTAGGCAACAGCATACATCAAAGGCGAACCATTCAATCCTCCCTTTGTAGGTTTATTCGGATCTGCCCCTTCAGTAAGTAGTTGATTAACCTCATCAATTTTTTGATTTTTTACTGCTCGGATCAAGGCGGTATTTCCAAGTGAATCATATGTATTGACTTCAGGAAGATCAGTTTGTGCAGCCAGGGTTAAATTGGATACGAGGGAAAAGAGCACTAATATTCGTTTCATTGGCCAAGACTAGCCAATGTCCTTAAACACCACACTCCGGATATCTGTGTAGTCGTTAAGAATAATTATTCGTGACCCGATTTTACATATTTGCGGTAAGATGAGGGCGTGGTTCCCGTGACTTTAGTAAATGCCTTATAAAAGGTCACTTTATTATTAAATCCAGAATCTATGGCCACTGCCTCTACCTTATAGTGATCAAAATCCGGATTAGCCAATAGCTCTTTTGCATAATTGATCCGATAGGTATTGATATAATCATTAAAGTTTTTTCCAATATGCGCAGACAATGTTTGCGATAGTCTGTGAGAGGACTCATTGACGCTGGCAGCCAAATCAGCTATTGAAAGATCACGTTTTAAATAGGCTTTTTGTGATTCCAATTCCATTTTCAATTTTGATGTTATTTCCTTCATTTCTTCTTCTCCAAGCGAAGAACTCAAGTATTTACCAATGGTCATTAAGAATGAAGATTTGGTATAGAGGAGAAAACCGATGAAAAGTGAAATACTACTGGAAATCAAATAATAAAATACAAAGTCCCGATACCCACTGGCAAATTCTGTAAGTAAGGTTACAGCAACTGCCGAAGCAAAATAAATGGCTATAATGCCGCTGGCATAAGTGACATCAGCCAAAGAAGAATTATGTTTTTTTCGGCGGAAATAAAAGAATACCACAATTCCGTAAATCAGGATATATGCAGATCTCAAATAATTATAATAGAGAAATCTGTAAAAGAAATTTTCAGTTAGAAATTGTCTTCGCGCTACTCCATCCTGAATAGAATAGACATCAATAAGAGCGATGATCATCAAAAAAAATGGAATAAAATGCAAAAGGTCTTTTGCTTGAAACTTTGCATCAAAAATGCTTTTGACGTGCAAAAAAAGTAGCGGACCGTACAAGAATCCTATCGGGAAAAATGTGAGACCGATAAACGAAGGATACAACTTTGCTACACCGCTTGTATTGAACAAAAAATCGAGATACTCAATGCTCAGCAAGCAAATAAAAACAGCAATCGTTCGATGCTTCAGGTTGTTTTTACGAAAAAAAAGACCGCCGGAAATAAATATCCCGCAAAGCGAAAAAACGAGCAGTATTATTCTTAAATAAGTCATTGAGATAATAAACAGGAAACAATTTTAAATCCCTGATCTATTATTCGTTAAGCTAGTATCCTATGGGTATCATATCCCATAGTAAATAGATCGTCATTATGGCAATAATGAAATACGTGGTAAGTGTTGCTGCTCCTTCATAATCCTGAGCCAGCCTTTGACCAAAGAAAAGTGCCAAAATGGATACGGTCGCTAGTTGAGCGCCGATCAAACCGATTGTAGCATCACGCTCAAAAATGATGAAATAAATGCCCACAGCGCTAGATAGGCCAGCTGCTACTTCGAGTAGAGTAATCACAGGCATCAAAAGGCCCACCGTACTCTTTAATGGGCTGCTCGCAAAGTGTTCTTTTAACCACTCTTTATTGCCATTATAATTGAAGACTTTATCAAGGCCTGACTGTAAAAACAAGATGGCCAGAAACAAGAGACATAGAATCGGTGCAGAAAGTAAAATTGTTTTCATAAGACAAGTTAATCGAGCGTTCAAGATAGGAAAATGAGGTCAATCTAAGTAGTATGTATCCTCTACCGTTTATGAATTCCATAAGTTTTATTAATCTATTAAATCAAACCTTAAGAGACCGTAATCGTTTTAAAAGTAATACTATCATAAATTATAGTTATGCTTTTAAATACAATAGCTTTACATCTTGTATTAATACTCACAGGTGACTTCAGCTCATCTACCAACTATTGGATTCGACAGGGAGATCGTGAATTCAGCAGGCAAAACATCGAAGAATCGATCATTCACTATTCGAAGGCCATTGAGGAGCGACCAAAGCATGCGCTCGGATATCTGAAGCGAGCCAAAGCATACAGAGCTTCAGGTGAATTTGTGAAGTACGCTGACGATATGCAAACGGCCCTTAGGCTTGATCCTCAATTCACAAAAATATTTCTAGAAGGCACCGACAATCGTCACACTTCCATATAATTAACTCAAAACACTGAAGCCATGAAAACGCGCACCATAAGTAGAATTTTAGAAGGTATCTTTTTATTCACGCTCATTCTGATGATTTACATCATGTCTATTTTCAATGCAAAAGGTCAAATGATGATGGACTTTGATACCCCTACAGAGTTAATGCTCTCATACTCAAATGAAGAGAGTTTCATTCAAGAGCGAATGATGAATATGAATTATCCGTTTTTTAAGTCGGTTTGGAATGAAAAACCAATTGAAGACCGTTCTTTTTTTCCTGACTACATTATTCAAAATGGAAAACCTCTATTGGATAAAAGGTTATTAGAATTATCTGAAAAACCACAAATAATGGATTTTACAGAAATGGGTATTAAAAGAAGAAGGTCTCGTTTAGATCAGAATCAACTGCAGGCACCTCAAATTGTAATCCTGCTTTAACCACCTCCAAATCAATATTCGGATAGTTTCACAACCTTGTAGACCCTTTGTAATCGTCCAAATGAATTTCTCAAAGAGTGAAGTATTTTCTTCGCCTCAAATAATTGAATTCATATGGAAAAATCTTTTATTAAACTGGTAGGTCTTGCGGCTCTGGTACTTGGGTCGGTAGGTTGCAATAATCCAAAAATCGCAATTGAAACAAGAAGTGGTGAGGAACTAAAAATTGACTTAAAGAAAATTAATCAGCTAAAATCCAGCATTGACGGTGTATTAATTTTTGAAAATGATTCGCAATACAACGAAGCACGGAAGATCTGGAATTTAGCACGTTTTGATTATCGACCTGCATTGATTATTCAATGCAGTAGTACTGATGATATTCAAAAGTCTATTTCCTTTGTTAAGGATAATAATTTAAAATTTTCGGTAAAATCTACCGGACATAATAGTGCCGCTTTTGCTTCGAACGAAGGTGGAGTAGTCATTGATCTGTCCCTAATGAAGGGCATCTATATTGACCCGGAAGCAAAAACTGCAGTGGTACAGCCGGGAGTTGTTTGGGGAGAGTTGGATGCCACCACCCAGCAATACGGATTGGCTGTCACCGGGGCAATTGTTTCTGAGGTAGGCATTGGCGGATATACTTTGGGTGGAGGATTGGGATGGTTGCATCGATCGTTGGGTGCAGCCTGTGACAATCTTATTGAAGCTCAGATTGTTACAGCAGACGGTGATTTACTTACTATAAATAAAAATCAGAATCCAGAGCTTTTTTGGGCAATTAGAGGTGGAGGAGGCAATTTTGGTATTGTTACTTCCTTCAAATTTCAACTACATGATGTTGGGCCTGATCTGATGGCTGGCTTGCTATTTTATCCAATAGAGGAAGCACAGGATGTTGTCAAAAACTATCTTCAGTACATTGATTCAGTTCCTGACGATTTAGGAACGTGGCTTCTTTTTCGAAAAGCGCCAGCTTCATCAGCTATTCCTGAAGAACTGCATCACCAGCCGGTAATAATCATTTCGGCAACTTACAATGGCTTAGTAGAAGATGGAGAAAAGTTTATTTCACCTCTCAAATCACTTTCAAACAATTTACTGCTAGATCTGGTCAAGAAAAGAAAATATGCAGCCTGGCAAAAGGCATTGGACGGTGCCTGGGGAGATGGATTTCACAACATCTGGAAAGGTCACTATCTGAATGAACTGCCCCCTGCTTTTATAGATACAGTAGTTGCATATACCAAAAAAGCATCATTGCATTCCGACATAAAATTTCAGCACCTGGAAGGTGCTTTCGGTAGAGTCGACGAACAGGCAACAGCCATGGGGCACCGGAATTCCAAATTTGGGATGGTCATTCAAACAAGATGGGAAAATGATGAGGAAACCACTGAACAAGAAAAATGGACAGAAGGGATATTTACAGCTGCGCAAAGATTTGGCAATGGAGGTGTTTATGTAAACTTCGTCGATAAAGAAGGTAAGGATCGAGTAAAGGATGCATACAATCAGAATAGCTTTCAACGATTGAAGGAGATTAAGGCTAAATACGACCCTACCAACTTATTCTCTGGTAATCAGAATATTGAACCTAAAGACTAGTAGACAGCCATACAAACTTCTTTAAGCGGAGTTATCCCATCCTTTAATTATTCATGACTTCAACCAGGCGCATCAGTTCATTGCTGATGGGCTTGGTTTTACTTATTGCAAGTTTGAAACTTGTATAAGTCACCTTATCATCAATAATACCTGCCATTACGTTTGACTTCCCATCTACTAAGCCTTCTACGGCCGCCAGTCCTAGTCTACTTGCAAGTATTCGATCCAATGATGTAGGAGATCCACCTCTCTGAAGATGGCCTAATGTGGATACACGAATATCCAACTTAGGGAGTTTTTTCATTACCCTATTGGCAATTTGGTGAGCATTTCCTTGTTCATCACCTTCTGCCACAATCACAATTGCTGACGTCTTTTCTTTATCTCTTCCTTTATTCAACGTATCTATTACATCCTGAATCGTAGTTGAAGTTTCTGGCACCATCACCAACTCCGCTCCTCCTCCAATTCCACAATGAATAGCAATGTATCCGGAATGTCTGCCCATCACCTCAATAAAAAAGACACGATCATGCGAGTTAGCCGTATCTCTGATCTTATCTATCGCTTCAAGTGCGGTGTTTACGGCAGTGTCAAATCCTATAGTATAATCTGAACCGTAGAGGTCATTATCTATTGTTCCCGGTGCACCAACCGTTGGAATACCATATTCCTCGTAGAAGATATTAGCTCCGGTAAATGTCCCGTCTCCGCCGATAGCTACGAGCCCTTCTATTCCTTTCGCCTGTAGTTGTTCGTAGGCCTTCTTTCTTCCTTCCTTTGTTCGAAAATCCTCGCTTCGGGCCGACTTTAGAATTGTGCCACCTTTTTGAAGGATATTGCTTACGGAATACGATTTCATCAGGTACATATCTCCATTAATGATGCCGTTATATCCATAGCGGATGCCATATACGTTTAGCCCAAGACTAATGCCTGAACGAACTACCGCCCTGACACACGCATTCATTCCCGGCGCATCCCCTCCTGACGTAAATACTCCAATATTTTTCATTCAATTTCTCTTAATTACCTTCGGCAGAGCCGTCTAAATATTTCCAAACGAGACTAGATGCGCCTAAAATTGGTGCATCATCATCTTTGAGACCTGAGGGTTGTAGTTGTATCTTCTTATCAAGAAACAATGGCATCATGAAGTGCTCCATGTTTTCCTGAGCGGGGACGAAGATATGATCGCCGGCTTTCGATAGCCCGCCTAACAAAAATATAGCTTCGGGATCAGTATGGACTACAAAATCTGATAATTTCATACCTAGAACGCGTCCGGTATATTTAAATGCTTCGATCGCAATTTTATCACCATTTGCTGCCGCTTCTGTAATCGTCCTGGTGCTTAGTTCATCAAAACTAATTGACCTCAATACACTCGGATCAGTGTAGTCTGCCAATAGTTTATAGACTGTTCTTCTAATTCCAGTTGCACTCACATAGGTTTCTAGACAACCTCGCTTTCCACATGCACAAAATCGACCGTTTGCGTTGACTAATGTGTGACCGAGCTCACCTGCAAATCCATGTTTACCATATACCAGGTCACCATTAATTACTATTCCACTGCCAAGCCCGGTTCCAACGGTCAAAACAACAAAGTCTTTCATATTCTTTGCCTTGCCATATACCATTTCACCCAGTGCTGCTGCATTAGCGTCGTTGGTCAAAACACATTTCAATCCAAATATCTTTTCCGCCTCTTCCGCAAATTTGGATACACCTTTCCATGGAAGGTTGGGCGGGTTTACTATAGTGCCTTGATAATAATTGGCATTAGGTGCTCCCACGCCAATACCTATGACATTCTCAAGGGGATGAATTTTTTCAATTTCCCCTTTCAGGGTGTGTAGAAAAGAACTGCAGTCTAAAAACTGCTGTGTCTTAATTCTGGATTGAGCGAGAATATTCCCGTCTCTGTCGGCTAATCCAAACTTGGAATTTGTTCCACCTATATCTATTCCTATAGCGAGTTTCGTCATTATGCCATGAATTTAAGCCTCACCTTCTTTCATTACAACCTCATCTCTATCATCGACCTTCAGACACAGTACTCCAGCAATGATCATTGATACACCCCCTAGTATGATGGCATAGATAAATTGACTTTCAAAAAAAGTAGCGACAAGAAAACCTAGAATACTTGCGGCTACTATTTGAGGTATCACTATAAAGAAATTGAAAATACCCATGTAATAGCCCATTTTCTTTGGCGGAAGCGATCCTGACAGCATGGCATAAGGTATAGACAAAATACTTGCCCAGGCAATACCCACACCCACCATGGAAAGGATTAACCACATCGGATTTTGAATAAAATAGAATGAAATTAAACCCAGTCCACCACATATCAGCGCAATCATATGAGTGACTTTTCTGCTGACTACTTTGGCCAAAATCGGTAGGGCTAAGGCTGCGAGTGCTGCTATTCCATTATAGCCCGCAAATAAAAGAGATACCCAGTCTGCTCCATCATTATATGCTGCCGAAGTAGTATCGGTCGCCCGATAGATGTGTGAGGTAACCGCGGAAGTACTGTATATCCACATGGCAAAAAGAGCAAACCATGAGAAGAACTGGACATAAGCTAGCTGTACCATTGTCTTTGGCATGTTCTGAAAATCCCTGACTATTTGCACAAATCCATTGTAATATTTGTTGCGTCCCATCAGTATAGCTCCAACCACGTAAGACAAACCAAACAAACCGAATATTCCGCTAAGCACATACAATTGTGGGTCGAACTCCTTTATTGCAAACCAGGATGCCAACGCTGCACCCACTGCAAGCAGTGCCAGCCCTCTCACCATGTATTGTCGCGGAGTAAATTTTATTTTTAGTGGAGGAGGTGTTTTTGACTCTTCTATATCCTCTTGAGAAGGTGGATATTCTTTGGTAGTAAAGACTGTCCACATGACCGCCGTAATGAATGCAATTCCTCCAACATAGAATGACCACTTCACAGAATCAGGTATTTGTCCTTCTGGTGCTGTATTACTTACACCTATCAAATTGGTAAATATCCATGGCAATGCAGAAGCCACTACCGCCCCAACACCAATAAAGAAACTTTGCATTGCAAATCCTCTGGTTCTCTGATCAGGGGGCAACATATCACCAACAAAGGCCCTGAATGGCTCCATGCTAATGTTAATAGATCCATCCATGATCCACAGCATCCCTATCGCCATCCAAAGTGTAGGTGAGTTTGGCATTACGAAAAGAGCAATAGTTGCCAAAATAGCCCCTATCGCAAAAAAAGGTCGCCTCCGACCCCATTTCGGATGCCAGGTACGATCACTTAAATAACCAATGATTGGTTGGACAATTAATCCCGTCACCGGCGCAGCGAGCCAATAAAATGCAAGGTTTTTTGTGTCGGCCCCAAGAGTCTCAAATATTCTACTTGTATTGGCATTTTGAAGGGCAAAGCCAAATTGAATCCCGAGGAATCCAAAACTCATGTTCCATATTTGCCAAAAGCTTAGTCTTGGTTTTTCTGAATCTAAAGACACTTTACTCATCACTCTCCTTGTTTTGATCCAACATAATACTGAAATGGAGGCAATTCATCCATTGAAGAGGTCACCGTTTCACTTGAAAAGAAGTCTACAAATGAAATTGATTCAGGTAGTGAAATTTCCTGTGCTTCATCTGATAAATTGATAATCGTTGTAACTGAGTTGTCTTCTTTTTGTCGTGTGTATGCAATGACCATCGGATTGCCTGTTTCCAAAAACATTGGAATGCCGCCAAACTCGCCATTATGTAATGCAGGGTTGTCTCGTTTAATACCTATCAGTTTAGAATAGAAATCTTGAAATTTCACGTCTGACCAATCAATTGTATCTTTTTCAAAAAATGCCAATCTTTTGTCAAGACCAGCCTCTTGGCCGCTATAAATCAGTGGCATACCCTGAATGGTAAATGCCAAAACAGCATAGGCCATATGGCCATCCCCAAATCGTTCGAAGACTGTTCCGTTCCATGAATTTTCGTCGTGATTGGTGGTGAAATTCATTCGAATGGCGTCTGCTGGATACCGCTCCAAATCCTGCTTCACAAAGGCAACCAGCGAGTCAGCATTCTTTTCGCCTTTTGCAACGCCATTCATATAGTGGTGCAAGCCCCAGCCATAAGTCATATGAAAGGCATCTTCATGCATCTTCGGTTCATCCCACTCTGCAAGCATAAAAAGGTCTTTATCAACATCAAGAGAGTCTTTTGCTCTATTCCAAAATTCCATTGGTACGAATCCGGCCACATCACATCTATAACCATCGATATCGGCTTCTCTTACCCAATATCTAAGTGCCTCTATCATTTCATTCTGCATTTCCATATTGTCATAATTGAGATCCGCCACATCTGTCCAGTCTGTTCCTTCCGGCCAGGTCACATTTCCAAGAGAATCGGTATTGTGGTATCCTTCGATTTCTGTCCATGGATGATCGAATGCCGTGTGGTTAGCTACCCAATCCAGGATCACAATCATGTCTCCTTTATGGGCTTCTTCAACCAGTGACTTAAAATCTTCAAGTGAACCATAATCCACATTAACAGCAGTATAATTCTGAATGGAATAATAGCTTCCCAAACCTCCTTTTCTTTTTTCCTTTCCTATCGGCTGTATTGGCATAATCCATAAGATATCAACTCCTAATTCTTGCAGTCGAGGTAGATGACTTGCAAAAGCATTGATGGTTCCTTCAGGTGTATACTGTCGAATATTCACCTCATAGATGACCATATCTTTGGCCTTTTCAGGATAAGATATTTCCTCAACAATTGGTTGCTCATTTTGTGTCTGAGCAGTGCATGCGCATAACAATGGAACAGCTATCAACAGTGTGAGCTTGTTTATGAATTTCATTGGTTGTTAGTTATAGGTAATCATTTCAAATGCGAAGGCAGGAACCGTTATTTTATCTTCGACAATTGTGCCATAGAAATTTGTCTCGCCACCCTTTGGTATGGCTACCTCCGCTGGTTCATCGCCTGTGTTAAACACAGATATGACCCTGTTATTGAAATAGCTTCTGGAAAGGACGAGGTGAGTCTCGCTTTCCTCCAGAATTTGAGTATCACCATAGATCAAAGCCAGGTTGGTTCTGCGGATATTGATCATTTTTTTTGTCCTCTCTCGAGTGGCAATTTGATGCTTATCCAAACCCTCAAACTTCATTTGTCTTCTATTGTCAGGGTCATTACCTCCCGGCGATCCGTACTCATCTCCATAATAGATGCATGGAATCCCCGGTATCGTCATCATGTAGGCCGTAAGTGATGAAAGTTTTTGATAGGCTAATGTATCTTGTAAAGTGATTTTTCTGTTCCAGCCAGCATATTTGGTATCCTCACCAAACTTTAGCGAACCGTCTGCATAGGATATGAATCTTGGTCGATCTTGGTTTCCGGTGATGTAGCCCATCAGGTTGTGATCACCGTAGTATTTGATGCTCTCCCTCAATGAATTAGCCAAGTCTTTAAGGGAGCCTGCTCCGGCAAAAGCAGATACAGAGCGATCATACATATTGAAGTCAAACTGTGCATCAAGCATCCCAGTACTGATGTAGCTTTTGATCAACTCATGACTTCCGTAAGTTTCACCTATTTGAAAAACAGGCTGTCCGGTTTCAGAGACTACCCGTTTTTTTACTTTGCTAGTAAGTGTTCTCCAAAATATTTCTGGAATATGCTTTGTAGCGTCATGTCTAAATCCATCGATACCGTATTTAGTCAACCAAAACATGGCTGAATCGGTCATCGGATTAACAATTTCTAATCTGGAAAGATCAAGTGTAGGCATGAAGGTATCAAACCAGGTAGTTAAGCGATGGTCGTCCCACCTTTCTGTATTCAAAGATCCGTCCGGTAAATAAAGGTTGGTGGCCCAATCGGGGTTTTGTTGATAGATTGGATGTTGTTCATGAACATGATTGGCTACATAGTCCAGCAGCACATTCATGTCAGCATCATGCGCTTTGTCAATTAGCATCCTAAATTCAGTCTCCGTACCAAATCGGTCATCGACACGAATATTTGAGATAGGCCAATAACCATGATACCCGGAAAAACTTGTTTCCGGTTCAGGATATTTTCCAAATGCTCCCTCAGGGTTTTGAGTGATGGGTGAAAGCCAAATGGTATTGATACCTAAATCCGAAAAATAACCATCATCAACTTTTGCCGATACTCCGGGTAAATCCCCTCCAAAGTAATCTGCTTTAGGATGTACCTCAGGGATGTTCAACGGTCGGTCATTACTTTTACTTCCATTATGAAATCGATCTACCATGAGGAAATACATGATCATTCCTTCATAGTCGGATCTACTCAGCTGATCTACAGATGAAAGCACTTCTCCTTGATCCAATGGAATTAATACGTCATTGCTAATTCCTTCTTCATTATACGCCCAAAGTCTTATTAAGGAACGTTTGGCTTGCTTTGCATTTTTGGGAAGAGTAATCGAGATAGAATTATCTTCCAACTTTACATGTGTCTCTGGTAATAAAGTATTGTTCCAATAAGCATACACACGCTGTATTGGATTGTTGCTTTCCAAGTTGATGGTGGATTCACTATAATCATATGTCTTTAAGGTGGGCACTTTTTGCATATCAGGCCCTTCAATTTCAATAAGGGAATTCCATCCTCCCATCCCATTGCTAATCGAATCTGGATTTTGTGGATCGCGCATTTCTTTGCCATCTACTACAAATAAATACTGATAACTACCTGGACTTAAAAGTTCATATCCACTGAAGGAATCTCCCTTTTGATCCAAAACGGTATTATTAGGATTCCATGCATTGAATTCTCCTTTTATTTTAACATCTTTTTCACCTCCAGCTGCTTGATAAAGAAATGAATACATGGTTTTTTTGGTACGCTTCAAAAGGACACTCTCTCCTATTCCCTTCGACCAAAATGTCAAGTTGTAAAGTGGAAGTTGGGGTCTCCCGCTTATGGTAAGAGTTCCGTCTTTTCGCGTTAACCTAAATGGTGCATCAGTAGATACAGAATCGAGTCTGGAAATATCAATGATGTAGTCTTCAATCTGGACAGTTGTTACATCCAGGTTAAGATTGATTGGCGTTGCTTTTCCTAAAATAAGCGGTTGATCTAGTGTTTCGATCTGTTGTTTCTCACAGGCAGTGAGCAGGATCAATACACTACCAACTAATAGTAATTTTTTCATTGGTATATGCTGTCTCTACAGTGAATACGGTCTCGGACTTGAGGTTGTCTCTTCTGTCATTTTCAAACGGATCAAAGTTGGATATTGGCTGCACATAGGAATAGCTTTCCTTTTTAAGATCTTTTACATCAGATTCCTGAAATCCATGTAAAACCAGCTTCACCTTCTTAATCCTGCTCTTATAGCTACCTTGAGCCTCGTTTAGGGAAATGGATTTTTCAATTGCATCAAAATGGATGGTACGACGATGGAAAACCCCATTCTCATTTTCATATGATACTCCATCATCTTCGTAATATTCAATCTCAGAATTGGCATTTCCGTGATATACATGAAGCTCTAAATGCTCCCCAATGTCTTTTGAATTTTGACTGGCATCAGAGTAGATCGGAATTATAGACGATGCTTTTACAAACAAAGGCAAATGCTCCAAGGCATATTCACGAATCATTTCTTTGCCACCGGTTATCATTTCGTCGGTAAAAAATTCATACCAGTCTCCTTCTGGTAAATAGACTTTACCAAACCGCTGGTTGCTGGCAAGAGGCGCTACGAGGATGTTTTCCCCAAACAGGTACTGATTCTCAAAATCAGCTTGATAGATTTTATCATCATGGGTATAATCTATGCATAAACTTTTCGTGATTGGCGAACCTGTCTCTGATGCTTTTAGAAATGCTCCATAGATGTAAGGCATCAGTTTGTAGCGCAGACGAATGTAATTTTTGGAAATTTCCTCCACCTCTTCTCCATAAGACCAGGGTTCAGAATCATGAGAATTGATCATAGAGTGACCTCTGAAAAAGGGTGAAAACGCTCCTACCTGAATCCACCTTGCAAATAAATTACTTTGTCCATTACCTGCGAATCCTCCAACATCGTAGCCTGAGAAAGGCACACCTGAGAGCCCAAGGCTATTGACCATTCGGACGCCAAGAAGCATATGTTCATCATTAGCCACATTGTCTCCTGTCCACAACGCACTGTAACGTTGCACTCCCGCAAAACCAGCTCGGGTAAGTATAAATGGACGCTTCCCGTCGAGGTTGGATTTAGCTCCTTCGTACGAACTTCTAGCCATCTGATGTCCATATATGTTTCTACCCTTTCGTGTCGTAGCACCTTCCCCCTCAAAGTCAAATTCAATGTTTTCAGGCAGCATCTGACCCCATGTCGCTATTTCATTCATATCATTCCAGAAACCTTTTATTCCGATTTCTGTATAGCTTTTCATCATTTGCTTCCACCACTCGCGGCTTTCACTCTTTGTGAAATCAGGAAAATGACACCATCCTGGCCAGACTTCACCTTCGTAGTACGTCCCGTCAGGATATTTTAAAAAGACATCTTCGGCTGTTCCTGAGGTGTAAGGCTCATATTCATCTTCTTTCTTAATCCCGGGATCACATATTACCACTACCTCAAATCCCATTTCCTTCAACAGATCAACCATTTGTGCCGGATAGGGAAAACGTTCCTTATCCCAACTGAAGATTTTATATTGATCCATATAATGAATATCCAAGACAATTACATCTGCAGGGATATCCTTATCTCTAAATTTCTTTGCCACATCCAGCACCTCGGTATCCGGATAGTAGCTGTATCTGCATTGCTGATAACCAATGCTCCACATTGGCGGAAGAGACATTCTTCCTGTCAGCCAGGTATAAGATTCAATAATTTCACTGACAGACCCAGCGAAAAAATAATAGTTTAAATCTCCTGAATCGACTGAAAAGCTTGAAAATCGATTATTAGATGCTCCAAAATTGAAATGACTTTTGTAGCTGTTGTCAAGGAATATCCCATACGATCCATTTCCGTGAATACCTATATAAAAAGGAATAGAAGCATAGAGAGGATCTGCTTCAATGTGATAGGCAAAGTGATCTGTATTCCAATTCTGATAACCTTTACCTTTCCGGTCTAATGGTCCTGTTTTCTCTCCTAGCCCAACAAATCTTTCTTCCTTTTGTAATTTCTTATAAACTGTTTTTTGTTCTCCCTGAACCTGCATACCTAATCCGGGATCGTCTTCATTTAATGTTTTTCCATTCTTATCCAGGAAGGTAAATAAGATCGGAGCTTTGTTTATGACAATATCCAACTCATCAGAAGAAACGATGAGTGTATCATCGTGTTCTTCTACAGCAAATTGAACAGATCCTGAAGGTTCTTGAATAACTGAATATGGATTTTCGTCGGGAGTATTATTGATCTGATGAACCCTGATAGTACGCTTGTTGTAGAATGTAACCCGATAGCTATAGTCTTCCGAATGAACTTTTATTCCATCCTTTGCACTATCAAACGATTTAAAATTTCCGCCAGACAAAATCCTATTTATTTTCTCCTTTTTAACAATATCCAACATATTCTTAGCCAATAGTTAAGTAGTGTGGTAGGCTCAAATTAATGAATATTATGAGAGGGAAACGTAGGTTTATTTCAAAAAAAATAACGCAAACGGTTGCGAAAGCTCCTGATTATGAAGATTTTGTAAAAAATCGGATCAATTTCTTATTAATTCCGAGCAAATCAGAGCTTCAGTCATTACCAAATGGCTCAAAATGTACAATCTTAGATAAGTTCAATACTTGGCTGACCACCGCTACATCAGAAGCACGGAAAGCTATTTAGAAAACGAAATGGAAGGCTTAATCGAAGAAGTTCAGCAGTTTCATCCATTGGGGTAAAACAGATTGTTTGCAAACATCGTATATATTTGTACCGTAATGGTACACATAAATCTATTGATATGTTAGTGATAAGTAGTAGAGAGTTTAGACAGAATCAGAAGATGTATTTTGAAAGAGCAGATAAAGGAGAGCAGATAATTGTTCAACGAGGAAAGGATAAAGCGTATGCGTTGATTCCTGTGGGAGAAGAAGATCTTTACTTTACTGCTGAAATGGTGGAACGGATAAAAGAAAGTATAAAACAGGTAGAAGAAGGAAAGACTAAAAAGGTATCCACTTCTCAAGAGATCAATGACTTACTTGGTCTATGAGCTACATTTTAGTATTCTCAGACCAGGCACTAGCGGATATTGATAAACACAAAAAGGCAGGAGATCAATCTGTCTTGAAGAAGATACAGCGATTACTTAACGAATTGATGAAACATCCCAAGACAGGGACTGGACAGCCTGAAATGTTAAAACACGAACTGGCTGGTTTGTACTCCAGAAGGATTAATAGAAAGCATCGTTTGGTTTATTCTATCGAAGATGAAACTGTTACTGTGTATGTATTGAGTGCATATTCACATTATGGGGAAAAATAGGTTGAACAATTGTAGTTGGCTCCTCATGGTCGCCATGCAGAGGGTATCTGATAGCAAAGATTAGCAAACAAAGCGGTGTTCCTGCGGTGTGTCAGTAGGGCTGAACTCCTTGTTCAATGAAGATTTTGTAAAAAATCACGATTTTCTGGAAGAATCCCGTGCCAGCAAAGTGGTCGGTAGCTTCATTTTCTCCGCATCCACTTCTTCCTCGCTTTCTATTTGCTTTAGCAGCAATTCAGCGGCATGTTGCCCCATTTCAAATCCTGGTTGTTCTATGGTTGAAATAGACGGATTAGTTAAGGCAGTAAATTGCCAATTACTAAAACCTACCACTCCGAAATCCAAAGGAACATTTTTCCCATACTTCTGTGCGGCTTTTATGGCACCCATCGCTGCCAAATCATTGGACGCAAACAATGCATCCAGTTTCTTACTCTTAAGCAATTCGAAGGTTGCTGCATATGCATCGCTCTCATTAGAAGCTTGATTGTAAATAATCAAATCTTCATTTACCTCCACCCCGGCATCCTCATGCGCTTTACGAAATCCATTGAGTCGCTCGGTGGTGATATCGAGATTTTCAGGACCCGCCAGATGCCCAATTTGCTTATATCCTTGTTTGATTAAATGATCGGTGGCCTGATAGCCGCCCAAAAAATCATCCACAGTCACCTGGCTGGTTTCTAATGCATCAGCCACCCGATCAAAAAATACAATCGGCAGACCTTTTTGCATCATTGCCTCGAAGTGAGTGTAATCAAACGACTCCTTGGACAAGGAGACCAAGACACCGTCTACCCTATTATTAAAAAGCGTTTGGATATTCATCATTTCTCGCTCCACAGATTCATTGGATTGGGTGATGATCACATTGTACCCTCGGCTTTGTGCAATGTCTTCAATTCCACTGATTACAGTCGAAAAAAAGAAGTGAACAATTTCAGGAACTATTACTCCAATTGTATTGGATTTGCTATACCTCAAACTAAGCGCCAATGAGTTCGGTTGATAGTTCAATTCTTCTGCAACGCGCCTAACGGCTTTCTTAGTCTCTTCACTGATTTCAAAGTGATCTTTCAATGCACGCGAAACCGTTGAGGGTGAAATACCTAGTTCTCGGGCTATGTCTTTGATGGTTGTTGTCTGCCTTTTCATGCAAGAAAGATAGTGAAATGAGTCAATTCTGTTTAAGACCTTTTGTAAAAGTCTGAAACGCAAACGTTTGCAGAAAAAAAAGTCCATAAAAACTTCGCAAAAGTGTTGTTTGGGATTTTTGATTTCATAAAATTCGGTAAGTGAGTGTTAAGAAATTATCATTTTTTTGACCCAAAAACTCTAAAAAATTAACTTAAAATTTAACAACGATTAACGATGAAAAATGCACTTAAATCCCTGAGTTTTTTGATGGTTATGGGAGCCATGATTTTCATCACGTCCTGCGGTGACGATGATGGAGGAATTATTATTGATGATGGTGACGGAGGTTCCTTTTCTGTCGCCGACGGAATTTACTTTGCAGGCATCGCAGGATCTGATACTACTGTGGTTAATGCTGCTGTCCTTTCAAGCGCAAAGGTTGAAGGACCAGACTTTGGAACTATAGAAAGAACCGGTCACTTTGCAGGATATATATACTTGAGTGCCGGTAACTATTTCTTCTTGGAAGTAGAAGACCAATCGGCAGTGACAGGATATGGTGGAACTGTTGAGGAAGTAACAAGTGATGTAGGTGGAGAGCTTGCCTCTTATTCATTAGTTACCATTGCTGAGGGAGGTGCAGCTATTTCTATTGCCACTGACGGCCTTTATCACATTATCTTCGATTCTCAATCAGATGAAGGAATCGTTTCTCAAGTAACATCTTGGGGTCTTATAGGTAGCGGTGTTTACAAAAGTGCATGTGAATCTGATGGATTCGATGCTGATGTCGACTTTACTGCAGCTTCTTCTGACGCCACAGGATCAAGCTATTCACTTGATGGCGTAATCCTTAAAGACGGAAAAATTAAGATCAGATACAATGATGCGTGGAAAATCGAAAGAAGAAGCACCATTGATCCTGATGATCCATACAATGCCGCCAACGGATATGTGGCTCTTACAAACTTTGGTGGAACAGCAACTGCTCTTGAAGAAGGAGGAAGTGATTTTGATATCCCAGACGGAAATGGTACTTACGATGTTGATCTAGCAGTAGATGAAAACGGACTGATAAGTCTCGCATTTGCTAGTACTGGTGATGCTCCAGAATGTGATTTCGATGCTGATAACTTCCAGTGGGCTGTATTAGGTCAAGCCATTGATCAAGATGATCTTGATGCCAGTGGTACTGCTGATGGTTGGGAAAATGATGATCAAAACTTCTACTACAAAGGCAATGTAAGTGGTGTTGACACGTGGTTTGGAGTGGTTACTTTCGAAGGTACAGATGGCGCTTTCAAATTCAGAGCAAACGACGCATGGACAGTAAACCTTGGAGGTACTTTAGCTTCTGACGGTACAGAAAGCACACTTGCATTGAGCGGTAGCGATATCGCTAACCCGGGAGCTGGAACCTACTTCATCACAATTACAACTGACGACCAAGGAGAAACGTGGAAAGCAACAATGGTTGAAAATGGATGGGCACTGACAGGCGCAGCTACTCCAAACGGATGGGCTGATGACGATGATACTAATGATCCTGTAGGAGTTGACCATGATATGACAGGAAATGGTACAGTGAGCGGAGTGGCTACATACTCGCTTTCTCTAGCTATGACTGTTGGAGAATATAAAATCAGAGCGAATGATGCATGGGATTATAGCTTAGGTGGCGACATGACTGGCCTTAGTGCAGATGGAGCCAACTTATCTATTTCTGAGGCAGGTACGTACGATTTCGTACTATCTTACGACGGAAATACATACTCTATCACAGCAACTAAGCAATAATTGAAATTTGAAATCTAATATTAAAGCTGCCCGCAATGGGCAGCTTTTTTTCCTTCATACCACATGAGAAATATACTCACCCTTCTTACTTCACTTCTATTTGCAACAGTGTTTGCTCAAACAAGCATTGAGCCAACGATTGAACCGGCCTTTTTCTCAGCAGACGAGGAAATCACCATCACCTACAGCGTTTCAGGCAGCTCGCTTCAAGAGCTTGACGAAGCCTGGATATGGATGTGGGTACCTGGAAAAGGAATAGATGCATCATCAAACATTAATCCAGCTAATTCAAATTCCTCAGCCACAAATCCCGCAAAATTCACCAAATCAACAGGTGCAGGCGGAACAATAAATTTTTCCATTACTCTCACTCCTACCGAATTTCTAGATGCCTCCCCCGAAGAAATAGAGAGTATTGGTATGCTTTTAAAGGGAAATGATTGGAGCGATGGTCAAACCAATGACTATATCGCCGATATAAATGACGGCTTCACCATTGTTATGGATAATCCTGATGGCAATTATGGATTCTATTCTTCTTCTTCAACAATAGCTATTGACGTCAGAACCTCAGAGGTATCTGATATTGAAATACTTGTTGATGACATGTCCATCGTTAGTATCACTAATCAAATGGAACTCGGTACAACACACACGATTATTGATGATGGTGATGTTCACATTATTAAAGCATTGGCCACCAATGAATCAGAAACAATAGAGACGAGCTATTCTTACACACTAACTCCAACCCCAAATTCTGCCCCGCTCCCGGAAGGAATTGTTGATGGGATAAATTACAGTACAGACAATACGACAGTGACGCTCGCACTCAGAGCTCCAAACAAAGAACATGTTTTTGTGATTGGAGATTTCAATGATTGGTCTCTAAGCAATGATCATTTAATGCATATAGACGGAGAGGTATTCTGGTTGGAAATAACCGGCCTCACTCCGGGTCAAGAATATCAATTTCAATACTTAGTAGATGGAGAACTGAAAATTGCAGATCCATATGCTGAAAAGATCTCCTCACCTTTTGATGATCCTGAAATTATAGCAGAAAACAGGTATCCCAATTTGATCGAATATCCAAGCAGCCAGACGAGCGAAGCAGTATCGATCCTACAAACCAACCAGACAGAATTTACCTGGGCAGAATTTACCCGTCCTGCCAATGAAGATTTAGTTATTTATGAATTGCTAATTCGAGATTTCACGGAGGACCGCACATACGAAGCAGCAACAGAGCGTCTCGATTATCTGGCAGATTTAGGTATCAATGCAATTGAGCTTATGCCAGTGCAGGAGTTTGAAGGCAATCTGAGTTGGGGATACAACCCGGCCTTTATGTTTGCTGTAGATAAATATTACGGTACGGAACTAGACCTAAAAACACTTATCAATGAAGCACATAAACGTGGAATTGCAGTCATATTTGATATCGTACTCAATCATCACTTCGGTAGAAATTCGCTTGTAAGACTTTACAACGAAGGATTATATGGTAATCCGACTTCAGAAAATCCATGGTTCAACACATCACCCAAACATGATTTTAATGTTGGATACGATATGAACCATGAAAGTCAGTATACCAAAGATTACACAGACCGTGTAGTAAGTTACTGGCTTGAACAGTACAACATCGATGGATATCGATTCGATCTTTCCAAGGGGTTCACGCAGAAAAACTCACTGGGTAATGTGAGTCTCTGGGGTAACTATGACGCTACACGCGTAGCTCTTTGGAAGCGAATAGCAGATGTTATTTGGAATCAGGATCCTTCCGCATACATAATACTTGAACACTTCGCTGACAATACAGAAGAGAAAGAATTGGCCAACTACGGAATGATGCTTTGGGGAAACATGAATCACACATATATCAATGCCGGTAAAGGAAGTTCCACCTCGCTAAGTCAAACATATTTTGAGAGCAGAGATTGGGATGAACCACATCTAGTTTCATATATGGAAAGCCATGACGAAGAACGCTTTATGTGGGAATTGAAAAAGAATAAAAGCACCCATGAGTCACTTGAAAGAGCCAAGCTCGCAGCGGCATTTTTCCTGACAGTCCCCGGTCCAAAAATGATATGGCAATTTGGCGAATTTGGGTATGACGAAGAATTAAACAATGATCGGTTAGGAATAAAACCAACAAGGTGGGAATATCTGGATGACTTCAATAGAAAAAAGCTTTTCGAACTATACAAGTCTTTAATTAACCTGCGCACAAAAACCGACTACATAAAAAAGGAATATTTTAACTGGAGCACTTCAGGTTTTATAAAAACAATTACTATCGAGCATCCGGATGTAGATATTTACATCGTGGGTAACTTCGATACCGAGGAACAAACAACTAACCATAAATTTTCCAAGACTGGAATTTGGTACAACTACTTCACCGGTGCGTCTATAGAAGTAACAAATCCTACAGAGGAAGTCACATTATCTTCCGGAGAATGGTATATATATACGTCTGAACTATTGGATAATTACATCGAAGATCAGCAGATAACACTTAGCTCAGATGGCGAGCTAAACCAGTTTCATATCTTTCCGAATCCAACCTCCGAAATCCTAAATATTTCTCGTGAGCTAAGTCATACACACTATCAAATATCTAATCTTTCCGGACAAATATTGAAGGAAGGACGGTTATATTCTGATATGCAGATCAATGTAAGCTCCCTTCAACCAGGTCTTTATCACTTGATCCTAAAAAATTCAAGGAAAGAATTCAAAACTAAAGTTGTAATCCGCTAGTTCTTCAACGGAAACGTTTTCGGAGCCCTTAATCCTACATGACGCATCATTATGAGACTCATAATTCGCAAACGTTTGCGTAGAAAAATGAGGTAAAAACCCCTGAAAATCATGGATTTACGTTTCGAAATTGGTAAAATTGAAATTACAAAGCGATGATGATTATTAGGATACAGTTTCCTTAAATCTTGGGTAACAAATACGGAGCAAATCAATGAATACGAAAATAACTTTAGAGGTTAAATGGCCCCTCAAATATCTACTGGTTCTTTTACTTACGAGTGGAGTGTTTGCCTCATTAGCTCAGCAAAAAGTAAGCGGAACAGTCAGAGATTCACAAGATGGAACCTCACTACCTGGGGTTACGGTGCAAATCAAAGGAACTCAGAAAGGTGCTGCCACTGATATAGATGGAAAGTATACTTTGGATGCATCTTCAGATGACATATTGGTATTCACCTACATTGGATACCAGACAATCGAACAGGCTGTATCCGGCAGAACCGTCATTGACATAAACATGGTTACGGACATACAGGAGCTATCCGAAATAGTGGTTGTCGGATATGGACAAGTCGAGAAAGGTGACGTGACCGGCGTGGTAAACAAAGTAGATGCGAAAGAATTTAATACAGGAGTACTTACCTCTCCCAGCAATTTGATTGCTGGTAAAGTAGCAGGTGTACAGGTAGTTTCAAACGACGGAGCTCCAGGATCAGGCGTTTCGATTCGAATTAGAGGGGGAACATCGCTTACAGCTGGCAACGAACCGCTATTCGTTGTGGATGGCGTTCCATTGGAGAATGATGGAGTAGCTGGAGTGAGAAACCCGCTGAATTTTATAAACCCTGCAGATATTGCAGATATCACGGTATTAAAAGATGCCTCATCGGCAGCCATCTATGGTTCCAGAGGTGCCAATGGTGTTGTAATTATAACCACCAAAAAAGGAATTTCGGGAAAGCCACAGTTTTCATACGACGGCTCATACGCCATCGGAGTTAATGGCCCGGGTGTAAGAATGTTGAATCCCGCAGAATTTGCTTTCACCGTCGAAAGAAAAGGTCCCCGCAATCTCGGAGATCTAGGCTCTTCAAATACAGACTGGTTTGATGAAATCACTCAAGTAGCTCAAGGAATGAATCATAACCTTGGTGTTTCATTTGGAGGTAAAACCAATAACGGTCGAGTCTCCCTAAACTATCAGGATGTTGATGGATTACTAAAAACAGATAATCTTCAACGAATTTCCGGAGCAGTAAATTTCAATCAGGAATTGCTCAACAAAGACCTTTCAATAGGCATCAGCACCAAGCATAGTATTATTAAAAATCGATTTGCACCAAATGTTGTGGGTTCGGCACTTGTATTTGATCCAACTCAATCTGTTCTTGCGGATGACCCTACTACCGGTGGATATTTTGAATGGTCAAGTCCACTGGCACCCTCTAACCCGGTAGCCCAGATCGATCAGACGTTCAATATTGGCAGAACTGTACGTAACCTCGTTGGTGCAAATGTCAATTACAAACTTCCGTTTGTTGATGGATTGTCAGTAAAGGTTAACTATGCCTATGACAATTCGCAAGGCAAAAGCCAGGTTACTCGTTTAATCAACGAAAAAGCTGGAATAGAAAATGGTACATTTACCACCTTTGAAGATTCACGAACAAGCAACCTGCTTGAGACTTATCTCAACTACAATACAGAACTTTCGATCGGAAAGCTCGATTTGATTGCAGGCTATTCATATCAGGATTTTCAAAAAAGCGTTGACCGATCGCTCTTCAAAAGAGACACAGTTTCGCTCACAGATTTAAATATCACGAACCCAACAGACTTTATAAGTGATGGCAAGCTTAATGAAATCAGAGGTCTTCTTGATGAACCATTGATATTCGAATTAGAAAATCGGCTCATCTCATTTTGGGGCCGAGCCAACCTTTCCATTCAGGATAAATATTTGATTACAGCTACTGTAAGAAGAGATGGAAGCACTCGGTTTGGAGAGGCAAACAGGTGGGGATTATTTCCTTCACTTGCATTTGCATGGAGAGTAATAGATGAACCCTTTGCCAAAGGTTTAGAAGATGTAATGTCAAACTTGAAAGTGAGAGCTAGTTACGGCGTTACAGGTAATGAAGAAATCGGGGACTACTTGTACGTAAACTTGTACCAGCTTAGCGATGATAGAACAACCTATATTTTCGGTCAGGATACAGTAAATACTTTCAGACCCAATGCAGTGGATCCAGGAATCAAATGGGAAGAAACCAGATCCTTAAATTTTGGAATCGACTATGGTTTTCTTGAAGGAAGATTGTCTGGCTCAATTGACCTATATAGAAAACTCACTACCGACCTTCTTTTCAACATTGCATTCCCAATTGGGACACTAACCGGAGATAGAGCTGTAACCAACATTGGAGAAATGGAAAACAAGGGTATTGAGCTTCAACTTAATGCCATAGTTATAGATAAATCAGACTTAAGACTAGACCTTGGCTTCAATGCATCATACAATCGAAATGAAATCTTAAAACTTGACAACTCTAACCTTCCTGATTTTCAAGGATATCCTACTGGTGGTATTTCAGGGGATGTTGGTCAATCCATACAAATTCTAAGGGTAGGCTTTCCGGCAAATTCCTTTTTTGTATATGAGCATAGAAAAATCAATGGAAGACCAGTTTCAGATGGTGAAGACACCAACAATGATGGATTGAGAAATGATCTGGATATGTATGTTGATCAAAATGATGATGGTAGAATCAATGAAGACGACTTACGTCCATACAAAAAACCGGCTCCTGATCTGATCCTTGGTCTAACTGGAAATATGACCTATAAGCAATTTGATTTAGCATTTACATTCAGAGGCCAAATTGGAGGTTATGTCTACAACAATGTTCAGGCTCAATACGGTGCATTTGAAGGAGTTGATAATACGTTTGCTCCAAACAACATTCACCTCTCAGCATATGACAATGATTTCACTGAAAGACAGCTTCTATCAGATATTTATGTAGAAAATGCATCATTCTTAAAGTTGGATAATGTCACTGTTGGTTACAAAATCAACCAGATAGAAAAGGTAAAAGCCAGAGTATATTTTACCGCATCCAATCTAATGACTTTAACAGGCTACTCAGGAGTAGACCCTGAAGCAGGCATCGGTGGAATAGATAATAACTTGTATCCACGCTCTCGAACATTTATTGCGGGTTTAAATATTACATTTTAGTCAAAGTAACATGAAAAAAATACTTTCCATATTAGCAATCATGGTCCTTGTTGGATGCACTGATTTGGAACTAGAGCCTAAAAATGGTTTAGTTGAATCCATTGCATTTTCAGATTTCGATGGATACAAATCCTACATTGCAAAAGTCTATGCATCCCTAACCCTTACAGGCCAGGAAGGTGCTGCAGGCCAACCTGACTTATCCATAATAAACGATGAAGGTTTTTCTAGCTACTTGCGCGTTTGGTGGAAAGCACAGGAACTTACTACAGACGAAGCAATCATCGCTTGGACAGATTCAGGTATCCGAGACCTTCATAATCATACGTGGGGTGCTGATAACCAATTTGTTAGAGTACTTTATTATCGAATATTCTATACCATATCCCTGGTCAATGATTTTATCAGAGTAGCCAGTGATTTACCTGATGGTCTTACCGCAGATGAGATCGCAGAGATTGATCAATACGTTGCAGAAGCAAGATTTATAAGAGCATTTTCTTATTGGCATGCGCTTGACCATTTTAGAAACGTGGCATTAATTACCACAATTTCTTCAGAACTACCCTCCCAGGTAGAGCCTCAGGTGATCTTTGACTTTATAGAAAGTGAGCTCAATGATATAGACGACCAGTTATTAACGCCTGGTCAGGGCAGCCATGATTATGGTCGAGTCGATCAGGCCACAGCCTGGATGCTAAAGGCCAAGCTATACTTGAATGCGGAGGTCTACACTGGCATTGACCGATATGCAGACTGTATCACAGAAGTAAACAAAGTAATCAACTCCAATCAGTATAGTATCGCTCCCAACTATCAAGAGCTTTTTATGGCCGACAACAACCTTAGAACTGATGAGATCATTTGGCCATTGGTACACGATGGACTTGCATCTCAAACCTGGGGTGGTACAACAACCATCATTCGAGGTGGAATTGGTGGAGCAATGTCTGATGATGAAAAGAACGGAATCCCTTTCGCTGACGAAGCAGAAAACGATTATGGTGTGCCCAGTGGATGGGCGGGCTATAGAACAACAAGCGCATTGGTCAATCATTTTCCAGGTGCAGCTGCTGATCCCGATGGTGCAAGTGCCGATGGTCGAGCAATTTTCTTTACAGAAGGGCAAGCGCTGGAGATAGCTGACATTGGCGAATTTACAGATGGCTGGGCTGTTCCAAAATTTACAAATATTGAAGCATCTACAGGGCAGAGAGCACCTGGAGTTGATCAGGTAGGTACGGACTATCCGGTTTTCAGACTGGCGGAAGCATACCTGATGCTTGCCGAATCAGAATTGGAAGAAAGTGGTGCGATCAGCGGAACAACTTTGGGTTACCTGAATGAGCTCAGACAAAGAGCATATGGAGACAATAGTGGCAATGTGACGATTGGTGACGTAGACGCAGATTGGATTTTGGCGGAACGAGCACGGGAACTTTACCTGGAAGCCACTAGAAGAACTGATTTGGTCAGACATGGGAAGTTTACTGGAGGTGATTATATCTGGCCTTGGAAAGGCGGAGTTGAAAATGGCATGGCCACTCCGGCTCATTTAGACATCTTCCCTATCCCGGCCTCTGACCTGATAGCAAACCCAAATCTTGAGCAAAACGATAATTACTAACCGATTATTTATTTGAAATAGAAAGCGACAAACGTCGCTTTTTTTATTTGACACATCAATATGAAAAAGTTATTCTTTCTAATTTTTCTCCTCTATTGCCTCTATGGTAACAGTCAGAAATTACAGCACATAGACCCTCCTTTTTGGTGGACTGACATGCCGGTTTCAACCTTGCAATTAATGCTTCACGGTGTAAACATTGGGAAGTTAACACCTGAATTTATCTATCCCGGAGTGACTATCAAGGAGGTGAAATCCTTAGAAAACCCGAATTACCTGATCATAAATATGTCACTTACTGATGTCGAGTCCGGTGATATTCAAATACGATTGAAAGAAGGTAATAAAACACGTGTGACGTTTAACTACACGATTAAGCAAAGAACAAGTGACACGAAGAGAAATTTAGGATTCGACAGTAGTGATGTAATTTATTTACTAATGCCCGACCGATTTGCCAATGGAAACTCTGAAAACGATACAGTTGATGGAATGTTAGAAGCCGCAGACAGGTCTAAACCAAATGGACGGCATGGCGGTGATATAAAAGGAGTGGCCGATCGACTGGACTACATAAAGGATCTCGGCATGACAGCTGTATGGCTCACTCCCACTTTCGAAAATGACATGAAACCCGAATATGGTGCCTATCACGGATATGCTGCCACAGACCTTTACAAAATAGATAGAAGGTTTGGGTCAAATGAAGAATTCAAATCATTTGTTCAAAAAGCCCATGATAAAGATATTAAAGTGATCATGGACATGATTCATAATCATGTGGGAGATCAGCATTGGTGGTTGAAAGACCTGCCATCAAAGGATTGGTTTCATGACTTTGAGAAGTACGGAACGACGAATTTCAGAGGAGAAGTCCAGTCAGACCCACATGCATCACAATACGACCTGGACAAGCTTCAGAAAGGATGGTTTGTGCCCGAACTCGCAGACCTGGACCAGCGAAATCCAATTCTTGCTTCTTATCTGATTCAGAATTCAATATGGTGGATCGAATATTCTGGGGTAGACGGCATACGAATGGATACATATGTTTACCCATATAAGGACTACCTCTCCAACTGGGTAGAATCAGTAATGAACGCCTATCCTTCTTTCAATATTGTAGGTGAAGCATGGGTAGAGAGAGTCGCTCACGAATCATATTGGCAGCAAGATAAATCTGGAGAAGATGATGGCTACAATTCTAAACTTCCAAGTGTCACTGATTTTCAAATAATGTTTGCCCTGGATCGGGCACTTATCGATGACTTTGGATGGAAAAACGGACTATCAGAGCTCTATTATGCTGTATCTCAAGACAGGCTCTACAGTGATCCAAATCAAAATGTAGTATTTATCGACAATCACGATATCGAGCGTTTCTATACTAAAATGGGAGAAGATCCAGATCTGTTTAAGATGGGCTACGCATATCTAATGACGATTCGAGGAATACCCCAGGTTTATTATGGCACCGAATTAATGCTCGCAAACTCACCAGTACAAGGCGATGGAAGGAAGCGCGCTGACATGATCGGTGGATGGGAAGAAGATAGCCGCTCGGTCTTTACAGCAGAAGGAAGAACAACCCAAGAACAGGAAGCATATGAATATGTGAAAAAGCTCACCAATTGGAGAAAAAATGCCACTGCTATTCATCACGGTAAACTAACACACTTTATTCCTGAAGATAATTCCTATGTATACTTCAGGCATACTAATGATCAAGCTGTAATGGTAATTATGAATAGAAATGACCAACCAAAATCGTTCGAAAGGAAACGGTTTGCTAAGATATTAGCTGATTACAGTACGGGTGTCAATGTGCTTGACGGCACTTCAATTGACGTAAGCAAAGATTTTAAGGTCGGCCCAAAACAAACAGCAATCTTCGATCTCAAGAAATAATTGTTCTGAAATTTTGATTAAATCTAAGTAAGCAAATTATCTAGTGGACATGTAGTAATGTCCTCCATATAATTCTCATTCAATTTTTCGTCAGTTTGTGATATAACAAAAAGTAATATTATGAATGACAAAGAAAAATTTAGGATTATGATCCAGCTTGCACTGGTCGATAATCAATTTGAAGACACAGAACGAAAATTTATACACGACTTAGCTAGCCAAAGTAGCATCTCTGCAGAAGAACTTGAAGACGTAATTCAGGAAGAGCTAAAAAAGAAAACATTCGATTTAGACCTAAGCACGGACCTGGGCTTTGATAGTAAAATTGAGATCCTTTCTGACATGGTCAGGGTAATGAAATCGGATGGGAAGGTCTATCTGAGTGAAATTAAGTTTTGCGAGATGATAGCGAAAATGTTTGGCTTTAAAGAAAAATCAATAGGCATGCTTTCCAAGATGCTAAAGACCGATGGATCAGCCGATTGGCCAACGCTGAAAGAGAAAATGCAAAAGCTCAAAAGCTAACCTAATATTACTTAGATACACATTGGGGTACCACCCCCCTTTTCCTTATACACCTCACTCCTCTCCTCACAACCTCCACCTTCTTCAGCTCTTTCACTATCTTCCAACCTCCACTCGTGTAAGTTCCTTCGCCATAACTGATATTTTAGAATATCTTGGCCGCAATCAAAATCCTAAAGTAATATGCGAAACCTAATTTTAGCACTGCTCTGCTTGTTGAGCATTACTGTGTTTGCCCAGGAGGAAGAAAAATCCGATGCAGACACTACCAAAGAAAAGAAAGCGACAAAAGAGTTACCCCTTGAACCTGAAAGAAAAATAAGGTTAAATACGAAAGAAGGAACCTGGATCTCATTAGACGTTCATCCCAATGGACAAGAGATCATTTTCGATATGATGGGAGACCTTTACACCTTACCAATATCAGGAGGTAAAGCCACTCAGGTAACGTCCGGGATGGCATTTGATGATCACCCAAGATATAGTCCTGATGGCAAGTCCATTGTTTTTTCATCAGACAGAAGTGGTTCAGAGAATATCTGGACACTAGATCTTACCGATGAAGAAGCCGAACCTAAGCAAATCACAAAAGACCGTGATAAATACTATCAGGCAGCAGAATGGTCTAAAGACGGAAACTACATTTTCGCCTCCAAAGGAATAAGAACATTGAAAATCCATATGTATCACAAAGATGGTGGTGGAGGTATACAGATCATCAAAACTCCTGATGCACTACAAGCCATTGAGCCTGCTTTTGGTCAAGACGATCGATATTTGTGGTTTTCAAGAAGATTTGGTGCATGGAACTACAACGCTCAAATGCCTCAATATCAACTGGCAATCTACGACAGAGAAACAGGAGAAATAGCTGGCCAAACCAACCAATACGGTTCCGCGTTTGCGCCTACACTTTCCTCAGATGGTAAATGGTTGGTTTACGCTTCCAGATACAATACCGAAACAGGACTTAGAAAAAGAAACCTGCAAACCGGTGAAGAAGATTGGCTTGCATATCCGGTAAGAAGAGACGATCAAGAATCACGTGCCCGATTGGGTGTTTACCCTGCAATGTCATTTACACCTGACAATCAATCAGTTATTGCCTCATATGGAGGTAAAATCTGGCGAATTCCTATCAACGGTGGTCAGGCAACAGAAATTCCATTCGAAGTAGATGAAGAGCTAGATTTCGGTCCAATGGTTCAATTTGACTACCCGATCTATGACAGCACCAAAATGATCGCCAACCAGATCAGAGATGCCAAAAGGTCACCTGATGGTAGCAAAGTGGCATTCACGGTTCTCAATAGACTCTACGTCATGGACTATCCAAATGGCACGCCTAAAAGAGTTACAAAAAACAACTTTACAGAAGCAATGCCAACATGGTCACCTGATGGCACCATGCTAGCATTCTCTACCTGGGAAGGAAATGAAGGACACATTTATAAAGTACGTGCCACAGGTGGAAGAACGACCAAACTGACTAACCAAGGTGGAGTATATACCAGCTTAGCCTGGGATGCAAAATCCAATAGAATTGCATTCTTGTACGGTACAGCAAAAGCCTATGATGATGCTATTGGACCATTTGCCTTCAGGGCGCAAGAAAATATTGGATGGATCAATGCAGATGGAGGCAATGTGAATAAGATTAAAGCCTCCGGTGGAAGAGATCTCCCTCACTTCGTGGAAAAGGACAATCGCATATATATGTACCACGGAGGAAAAGGACTGATATCTATGCGATGGGATGGTACCGATGAAAAAGAGCTATTAAAAGTTTCCGGAATAATGACCTACCCGGCGTTGAATCACGATCACAGCATGTTGATGAATGGTGGGCCATCTGAACCTCAGAGAAGACCAAGTAACGCAGAATATGTGCTAATGGCGCCAAAAGGTGACAAGGCACTCGCCAAAATCAACAATGACGTCTACGTTGTGACTGTGCCTCCGGTGGGTGCAGAAACAGTTAGCATCTCTGTTTCAAGCCCGGACAATGCCGCATTTCCAAGTTGGAAACTTACCACATTCGGAGGTGAATTCGCTCACTGGAACAAAGACGGCAATACCGTAAACTTCACACTTGGTAACGCCTACTTTGCATACGATATGGCTGAAGCCGAGCGTGTGAAAAAGGAGCTTGAAGAGAAAAAGAAAAAAGAAGAAGAAGAAAAGAAAAAGAAGGAAAAAGAAGAGAAAAAGAAGAAAGAAGAAGAGAAGGACGAAGAAGGAGAAGGTGACGAGGATGAAGAAGATTCCGACGGAGAAGGCGGAGGAGAAGATGGTGAAGGAGAAAAGGAAGGTGACGAGGATGAAGAAGACGAAGGATACAAGCCGAATGAGATAAGGATAAAAGTTGAAGTGAAAAAAGACGTGCCCGAAGGAAGCATTCTTCTTAAAGGAGCCAGAATAATTACTATGAATGGTGATGAAGTAATCGAAAACGGAGATATACTTATAGAGAATGCCCGTATCAAAGCAGTAGGAGCATCAGGGTCTATAGATGCAGGAAGAGCACAAGTGATGGATATGAGTGGAAAGACAATTACTCCAGGCTTTGTAGATACGCATGCCCATATGTGGCCAAACTGGGGATTACATAAAAATCAAGTTTGGGTCTATGCAGCTAATCTGGCATATGGTGTAACTACCACACGCGATCCTCAAACTGCGACTACTGATGTATTGACCTATTCGGACATGGTTGAAACCGGAGACATTCTAGGACCAAGAGTTTACTCTACAGGTCCTGGTGTAGGCTTCTGGTATTACAACATGAAAAGTCTTGAGAATGCTCAAAATGTGCTAAAGCAGTACTCTGAGTATTTCAATACCAAGACAATAAAAATGTACATCACGGGTAACCGTCAACACAGACAATGGATTATCCAGGCAGCTAAGGAGCAAAAGCTAATGCCAACTACAGAAGGTGCTTTGGACATGAAGCTTAATCTTACACAATTGATAGATGGATATCCGGGACACGAGCACTCATTCCCTATTCACCCAATCTACAATGATGTATTATCGCTAACAGCTGAAGCTCAAATGGCCTACACACCCACATTGTTGGTGTCTTATGGTGGCCCATGGGCGGAAGAGTACTATTACTCTACAGAGGATGTTCAGAACGACACGAAAATCAACTTCTTCACACCTAAGCGTGAGCTGGATCAGAAGTCACGAAGAAGACGTGCATGGTTTATAGAAGAAGAGCACATTTTTCCACGCCATAGCGAATTCGTTGGTGATCTGGTAAAGGCAGGTGGCATTGCAGGAGTAGGATCACACGGACAACTACAGGGACTTGGCTATCACTGGGAGCTTTGGTCTGTACAAAGTGGCGGAATGCCTGAAATTGATGCATTGAAAGTGGCTACCATACTCGGAGCAAAAGCTATTGGCTTGAGCAAAGACATTGGGTCAATTGAAGCCGGTAAGCTTGCTGACCTGGTAATCATGGACAAGAACCCATTGGATAATATCCGCAATACGAACACTGTTTCTCATGTAATGAAAAATGGACGACTTTATGATGGAAATACGCTCGATGAAGTGTATCCACGTCAAAAGAAAGCACCAGATTTCTATTGGGTAAAAGATGGGCCAGACCAAATGAATCTGCCTGGAGAAAAATAGAATACAATTGCCAACATTAAATGCAAGCCGGATCAAATTGATCCGGCTTTGCTATTTTTAATCTAAAACCTTTGACCTGTGAATAATCGATTAACCCTTTGCGTGGCACTCGTATGGAGTGTCTGCACATTACACGCACAACTCTCCAAAAAAGAAAAGCAAATCATCTCTATCGTTTCTAAAAACAACTCAGAAGCACTCGAATTTTTGGAAACCAATGTCAATATCAACAGCGGCACCATGAACTTTGAAGGTATCAAGGCTACTGCTGATCAGATGGAAGAAGCATTTCAGAAAATAGGGATGATCACCGATTGGTATGATATGCCCAAAGAAGTCAATCGTGCCGGTCACTTGTTTGCGGAAAGCAAAGGAAACAGGGGCAAAAGATTACTGCTCATCGGGCACCTGGACACTGTATTTCCTAAAGACAGTCCTTTTCAAAAATGGCAACAACAAGACAGCATAGCAATGGGGCCCGGAGCTAATGACATGAAAGGTGGCAATGTAGTGATGCTTTACGCATTGAAGGCATTACATGAAGCTGGCGCATTGAAAAATACCCAAATTATTGTGGCACTTCATGGTGACGAAGAAGCTTCAGGCAAACCGCTTAGTGAAAGTAGAAAGCACATAATAGATGCAGCAAAAAGAAGTGATGTAGCGCTTGGATTTGAAACATCAACAGGCTTCAATAATGCAACAATCGCTCGTCGGGGATCCAGTGGATGGACATTGAAAGTAAAAGGTGTACGTGCACACTCCTCCGGCATTTTTAACGAACGTGTCGGTGCTGGGGCCATCTTTGAAGTCTCCCGAATCTTGCATCAGTTTTACACAGAAGTAAAAGGTGAAGAGTATCTGACCTTTAATCCGGGTGTGATTCTAGGCGGAACAAAGGTCGACTTTGATAAGGTTTTAACAAGAGGAACGGCTTTTGGCAAATCCAATGTAGTAGCCCAGGAAGTAGTTGTAGATGGTGGCTTAAGATTCATATCTGAGGATCAGAAAGAACGTGCACGGGAGCAAATGCGAGCGATTGTTGCCAATAACCTACCAAATACCTCTGCAGAAATTACTTTCACTGATAGCTACCCTGCCATGCCCCCGACGGATGGCAATAAAGAAATACTTAAAATGCTAAGCGAACTGAGCATAGATATAGGGCATGGCAAAGTTGAGGCTTGGGATCCCGGAAGACGAGGAGCCGCAGATATCTCCTTCGTAGCGGAATATGTCGATGGTGTAGACGGATTGGGTACCATGGGACGAGGCGCACACACTCCGGACGAATACCTGGATCTGAGAACTTTTGAGGCACTTACACAGCGCGCAGCAATATTGATCTATCGTTTGACCAGATAGCAGCAGATGAATAAGCCTGAATCCATCAATGATGCCCTACATCAATCACAGACTGTGAAAAAAGGAGATTTCTTTTTGGAATACGGCAAGCCCTGTACAAAAATTGGAAAGCTGGAAAAGGGAATCATGCGTGGGTTTATTTACGACAGCACCCAAGGTGAAATCACTACTCATTTTTATCAGGAAGGGGATTTGATTATTGGCAGCTTCGTTCCAAATGTTAATCTCACAACTAATATTCAAGCATTGGAAGATTGTGAGATGACTATCGCAAAATATGCTGAAGTAATGTCGCACGTAAACAAGGATCCGGAAATCACACAGGTGATTAACAGAGAGTTTCAAAAGCTGAATAAACAAATGCAATCTCGCCTTGTCTCTTTATTGAATCTGGATTCGCTCAAAAAATATGAATTATTCCTAAATGACTATCCCGGGCTCATCAATCGCATTCCTCATTATTATATAGCCCAATACCTGGGCATCACCCCTACTCAACTAAGCAGGGCGCGTAAGCAGTTTTCTCAACAAATGTAAATGCATAAGGCCCACAGCTTTTTGTTCTTTGCAACTCACTAATTATTTAGAGTTATGAAAGGACAAACCACTTTTTGGCTAATAGCCAGTATGTTTTTTAACTGCAAAATGAACGATGAGACCAAACCATTTATAGCTGAGAAAGTATCCAGAAGTGCATCTTTTGAGGTCAATTACGGGATTGAGCAGGTATTTCCAATGTTTGGAGCATTTGAAGAAAGGAAGTGGGCACCGGGCTGGGAGCCGCGATTAATCTATCCACAAACAGAGATAATTGAAGAAGGAACCACGTTTAAAGTGAGCGGTAAGAATCATGGACATGGAGATGATTATGGCAAAGAGGATGAATACTTATGGATTGTAACCAAGTTGGATGCACAAGGCCACCTCATTCAATACCTGGTCTCTACTCCTAATCGATTTTGGACCATAACGGTCGATTGCGAAAGTATCAGTAAGGAGAAAACCAATGTAGAGGTGACCTATAGCTATATAGGTTTGAATGAAAAAGGAAATGCATTGAATAAACTCAGTCTTGAGGAAATGTACAAGAATAATCTTCAGGACTGGGCAAAAGCTGTTAATTCTTATCTAGAAAAATAAATGTCTAGGTCGACTTAAATTTTCAAAAATGGCTGAATTCAAAGGATTCAGCTTTTTTCTAAGTTCATTTGGATAAAGAATTATCATTTGACTCTTGCAGCACCTACGGACCAATTAAAGCCACCTTCTCACACGACTGCAGTATTCTTCGTATTCTTTGCCGAATAGCTTAAAAAGTGCCTCCTCCTCAGGTTTTATTTGAAAAGCAGTGAGGTACCAGACAAAAAAGAAGATACCACTGATTGAGACAGGACTCCCAATGCGAATAATTCCGCCAATAAGTACCAATGCCATACCAACATACATGGGATTTCTGGTATATCTGTAAATACCACCGGTAACTAATCTGGAGGCTTTATCCGGATTGGTGGGATCCACGGTTGTTCCTTTTAGCCTGAAAGCTATGATACCTGAAAAAGCAGTAAGTACACCCATAGCTAAAAACAACCTTGAGAGTAGCGTCTGGTAATCGAATGAATAGGTGAGCCCTGGGAAAGCATAATATCCACCAAAGGATAGCCCAAGGCTTATGAAGAATATAACTACAGGTGGGATTTTCAATTTCATTACTTATATCTTTTACCGTCCTTCATTACCATTTTTACCTCGCGAAGCGCTGAAATGTTTTGAGTCGGATCTCCGCCAACCACAACAATATCCGCAAGAAATCCTTCTTTCAAAATACCCAAACTGGATAAACCAAACACTTCAGCATTGATTGAAGTAACGGATTTCAATACTTCTATCTCACTCATGCCATAGTCTACCATCAGTTCCAGTTCTCTCACATTTTCGCCATGTGGAAATACCCCGACATCACCACCGGCTACAATTGTAACACCGCTTTTTAATGCGTCCTTTATGAGCTGTCGTTTGTTGAGAATCTTTTCCGGCTCTGGATTTTGCCCATCCCAACCATCAAAATACTGAGTAACAGCATGCGTAGCAGCCAATGTCGGGCACAATGCGACATTATTTTCTTTCATTAGCTTCAAAACCTCCAACGTAGCAGCAGATCCATGTTCTATCGTTTTAACACCGGCAAGTGTAGCTCTTCGCATTCCTTCTGCGGTAGCGGCATGAGCCACCACATCTCTCCCACTGCTTGCAGCAGTTTCTACTATCAATTTCAATTCATCTATAGAGAAGGTTGGCATTGCAGTTTTATCCGGTCCCCAGCGATAGTCGGCATATACTTTTACAAAGTCGGCTCCTTTTCCAATCTGATCGCGAGTAACAGAAATCAAGCGTTCACCATCTGCTGCTTCGGCACCCAGAGGTACATCAAAATCAGGATGAAACCCTTTAGGTCCATAGCTTCCTGTCGCAACTATCGCCCTTCCCGCTACCAGCATTCTGGGGCCTTCAATGATACCTTCCTCGATACTCTGCTTAATAGCCACATCAGCATAACCAGCTCCCTCAGATCCTAAGTCCCGAATGGTGGTGAATCCTGCATACAAATTTTTTGTCGCCATTTTGCTGCCCCGGATTGCTCGTAGACTTCTCGACTCTTTCAGTACCTGATCATTCCATCCGGTCTGGTCATATGGATAAAGTAACACGTGCGAATGTCCTTCAATCATGCCGGGCATCATCGTGCCTCCCGGAAAATCAAAAGATTGATCGGCCTCACCTAATTGATCTTTCGGGCCTACTTGTACAATCTTATTTTTCTCTACTATAACACCCCAATGTTCTCTCATAGCAAGCCCATCAAATACTTTATCGGCTGTAATTTTTGTTCGCTGCGAAATTCCTTTCAGTGAACCACAAATGAGTATTAGAAGTACTAGTTGTCGCATGGTTTCGGCATTTTAATTCTAATATAGCTCCATTCAAATCATCTAAAAACAAAAAGCCCCATCCGCATCGCAGACAGGGCTTTCGATTAGGTTAAGTTAAGGTTACTCTTTAATAAATTTCTTAGTTACCGACTTACCACCTTCATCTAAAAGGTTGATCATGTACATGCCAGCATTTAGGTTGCTTACATCTACTCTACCACCTACCAACTGGCCTCTTTCTACCACCTGACCATTAAGGTTGGTAATAGCATATGAAACCTCGTTTCGGTTTGATGAGATAGTCAATCGATCCGCTACTCTGAAGTTTGGATACATGCTTACGCTCACGCCAGTTCCAATTGAAGAAGAGGATTGGGTAGCATAAGATGACGTTGCTCCGCCTACACAGAAAGCAGTGGTTTCGCTTGATCCAAATGACCCACCAGACGCAAGTGTGGTACTTCCATCTACCAAGCTATATGAACCATTGCCGTAGGTACAGCAAATACCATCACCGTAAGAATCACTGATCACAAAATCGTAGCATCCAGGAGCAAGGGATATCACCTCATTGATAGTAGATCCATCTGGCTGAGATCCATAGGTTCCGCCAGAAGCAACAACTGTCGCACCATCTCTGATTTCCCAGCTTGTTTCTTCAGGATAGTTATCCAAAGTAATAGTCAATGTTACATCAATGTCTCCACCTGTAGTACCTGCACTCACAGATAGGTCGTCTATCGCGATATCACTAGACCATCCGTTTCCAGTCGTACCAACCATTCGCAACTTCACCGTGCTGCCAAGGTAAGAAGCAAGATCAATATTGGCTGTTTGCCATGAGTTGCCCTGGTTACCCGAAAGCGTCCAGATGTTTGTCCAGCTAGTGCCATCAGTAGAAGCTTGGGCTGTCAATGATCCTACATTGCTTCCATACATGTGGTACTGGAAGGAGAACGTAGCTGCGCTTTCTCCTGAAAGATCAAAGCATGCGCTTTCAAGAATAGCTGTCGCGTTGCTTCCTATTTGTCCGGTACTTCCATTAGTAGAAGCTTCAAGGAACATATAGAATGATCCTTCGGCTGCTGATCCTGGTCCTGTATTTGATGAAGGAGTTCCGTTTGCGTCTCTCACCCAGTTACCGTCATCACCAGTAACCTGTGTCCAGCCATCGTTAGATTCAAAGCCTTCAGCATAAGGAAGCGTTTCTGTAGAAGAACACGTAATTCCATCACTCTGAGTAGTAACGTTTAGTGCGGCACTGGCAGCAGATACATTTCCTGCAGCATCCTTAGCTCTCACAGTGAAAGAATAAGAAGTACCTGCAGTAAGACCTGTGACGTTTGCACTGGTTCCTGTTACAGTTCCAAGGTTAGAAGCTCCCTGATATACATCGTATCCAGTTACTCCCACATTGTCAGATGAAGCGTCCCAGCTTAGTGTCAATGTAGTTTGTGTAACGTTGGAAGCAGCCAGGTTGGTAGGAACACTTGGCGCTTCTGTGTCTGCACCACCACTGGTAGTAACCGAAAGGTCATCTACTGCGATATCACTAGACCATCCGTTTCCGGTCGTACCAACAATTCTTAGTTTCACATCTGCTCCTACATAAGAAGCAAGATCAACATCTACTGCATTCCACTGATTGCCTTGGTTGCCTGATAGTGAGTATAGGTTTGTCCATACCGCGCCATCATTAGAAGCTTGAACGGTGATTGACCCCACATTACTTCCATACATATGGTGCTGGAAAGAGAAAGTCGCACCTGTCACACCGGACAGATCAAAGCAATCACTCTCTAGAATGGCTGTTGCATTGTTTCCTATTTGTCCTGCACTTCCGTTGGTTGATGCTTCAAGGAACATATAAAAAGATCCTTCAATAGCTGAGCCTGGTCCTGTGTTTGATGAAGGGGTTCCGCCAGAATCTCTGACCCAGTTTCCATCATCTCCACCTAGCTGATTCCATCCATCATTAGACTCGAAGCCTTCTGAATAAGGGAATGAGCTAATTGTTGTTGTACAAGAAAGGCTCACTGTACCTGTGGTGAAGTTTGTAGAAGAACTGTAGGCTGAAGTAGAACTGTCAGGGCATTTGCTTCTCACTTGCGCTTCATAAGAAGTGCCACTGGAAAGCCCGGTTAGGTTGGTGCTTGTTCCACTAACTGCAACGGTTGTCCATGTTCCACCGGTTGGTCGGTATCTTACATCATAAGTTGCATTGGCTACCGCATCCCAGCTAAGAGTAGCAGTAGAAGTTCCAACGTTTGAAGATCCTAAGCCAGTTGGCGTAGTTGCATTACAAACCGGAGGTGTACCTGTCACTCCTGTCACAACAAGTGAAAAGTTTTGGCTTCCACTCGAAAGTGATCCTTTATGAGTTACGGTAATCGTGTATGAACCTGATGCTCCGGAAATATCCACTCTTTCATAAGGGTCTACATTGTTGTCCCCTGTTCCATTGGTGGTTACGCCAGTAAGTCTGTAAGGGTTAAAAGTAGATGCTCCTTTGGTTACTCTAATATCAAGGTCATTTACTAAAACAGGTGTTGGGTCATTTGTTGTACCAGTATTTGCGGTTCCGGCCGGATCTGTCCAGCAGATAGAAACCATGAGTGGACTGCTACCATCGGAATCTACGTTTAACGTATACGAACCTCCATTTGAGAGGGTAAGTTCGTCGATAATTGAGCCATTTCCATTGTCAGAGATTGCTTCAGCTGCAGCTTTAGCATTTAAAAGTCCCCATCCAAAAATTGCATCCGGCCCGGAAGAACCAGCATCGTCAGCCGTGTGCAATGCCAACCCTTTAAGGGTAGCAGCTCGCATGAAATTGCCGTTCACATTATTGTAGTGCTGCTGCAAAAGCAACAACGTTCCGGCCACATTGGGAGATGCCATGGAAGTTCCGCTGATTGAATTGTAAGCATTATCAGCATTGTCATATGTTGAGTAAACGCCTGTACCATTTCCGGTAATATCCGGCTTGATTCTTAAGTCATCAGTTGGTCCTTCACTACTGCTACTGTTTATTGTAACACTGTTGAATGAACCGTCATTATTTACATTGGCATCCTGACCATTGGCTACTACCAGGTTGTTTTTGGAAGTAGAGTGACCGGTAAGTTTATCGTATGCGGAGTTTCCACCTAGGGGGCTGGAATTTGCACTGTTATCATTTCCGTCATTTCCGGCTGCCACTACCATTAGGTAATAGGGAGAATTATACATTAAATTATCCCAATCTCTGGAATCATCAATGTAAGCACCACCATACCAAGCTGGAAGCTGTACTTGTCCAAATTGATTTCTCCAGGCAAAGCCATAAGAGTGATTTGAAACAAGCATTCCTGCAGCAGCCTCAGCTGTTGCCTCAGAAAGGTCATTGGTCCAATCATGGGTAAGTGCATCTGCCTGAGGAGCCATTCCCTTCGCTGCAGCTTGAACACCAGATGCAACTATTGTTCCTGTGACATGTTGTGCGTGAAAACTGTTACCATTCAATCCGGTAACTCCATCATTGATTGTTACTCTGTTGTTTCCTCCAGGACCATCAAATTCCTGGTGAGTAACTCGTGTAGGACCGCCATCCCAAACGTGTGCCGTCATGTTTTGACCGTCTAGGTTTAGTCCTAAGGATCCACCAATATTCAAATGATCTGCTCGAGTAGAGCGTGCCGCATCTGCATTATAAATTGTATAATAGATCGGCTTACCATCAATTGAAACTGCAATTAGTTCATCAAAAGTCCCGTCTGAATTAGTTCTCTGGACATCCCAGCCTCGAAGTGCCGCAAGGTTTTCGGCCTCTGCTCTTCGGCTGTCTTCTTTTTGTTTGAAGTCGCGCTGTAGTTGGGTTAATTTGGATTTGTCATACTTGTCGCTGATCTCCTGCCTCTGTTGTTGGGTCTGGGCAAAAGTGACAGTAGTGGACAAAGTAAAGGCTAGCAACAACGCCTTTACATGTCGCTTGTTTCTTCTCATAATAATACGATTAGGTTAAGAATAATCCGACGAATATAAAGGTATTTTTCAGCGACTTCCAATAACCTTTGTCTTAAAAATACGAAATCAATATTATATTTTAATATTTATGTATTTTCAGTATATTATTTTTTATATATGAAAATAATGTCATTATCAAATGAGAATTTGCACTAAATAGTGAACAATATGGATTATCATATGATAACAATTGTTTCGGAAGATCGATGAAATACCGAATATAATAGACGAAATTCGATAAATTGGGAAATATTTGATAATAAAAGTGTACAAAAGCTTGATGTATTTGAAAACCATAAAGTCCTCATTTTTAATCATTTTGATGCTCTCATCGTGTGTAGCACAACAAGCAAATGAAACCACTGGTATTCTCAAAGGAACAATCGGAATTTATGAAGGAAACTGCATGCCCGGACCGGGCGTAAAACCTTGTGAACCCCGACCCATCTCAGCGACCATACTCATCACTTCGCTGGCTGAAGAGTTTAACGAAGATTTACTGATCAGGAGACTTATTGCGAATCAGGAAGGCAAGTATGAAATTAAACTACCTGCAGGAGAATACAGTTTGTTTCTTCTGGACGGAGAGAAAGTTGTTTGTACATTAATTCAATGTCCAGACAAATGTATTTGTCACCCTTTCAAGATTGTCGGGGATTCCATAACAGTGATAGATGCCAATCTGGATCACGCAACCTGGTAACTGTTAGAGATCTTTGTGTGATCCATCGCAAAACCCGGGGTTATCGGTATGCTTGCACATACACATGTATGCAGTTTTAGTTTCTTCTGCTTTGAATACCTTGGGTGAAAATTCGGTACCGGCATGAGAGCCGTCACAAAAAGGTTGATTGGTTGATTGTCCACATGAACACCAGGCATAGGTTTTTCCAGCTTCTAATTCTACAGGCTTAGGTTGCTTGTCTGCAATGTTGGGTTTAGGCATAGTAGTGATATTATTGGTTACAACTATATAAATCATATATCACAACAATTGTTTGATTTTAAGTTGAAAATATCACTTACCCTCACGCTCAACAAGCAACACATACCCACCTTCCAACATTAAATATCCTTGTTCGTAGCAAAACCGATAGATATCACCAGCTTTGGTTTGATAGCTGTTAGTAAAAAAATCAAAGTCAAATCCTTTCCTGAGTAATTGATCTTTATGTGCCTTTCGCTTGCCAGACGGATTTAGTTCGGCTAGAATCCTCCTGTTCTTGGCCAAAAGATTGTTCACATTTCTCATGTAATTATTTGCTGAAGCATTTATTCTATTGTTGAACGCATTTCTACACGCATCTGAACAATACTTCTTATCAATTCGGCCAAAAACAGGCTTATCGCATTCGGGACATTTTTTTTCCATGCTTCCAATGTATGAGCTGGAACAAAAAAAATCTAATTACAAATGGCTACAAATGGTAAACAAACGAATACAATTGATTTCCAACCGAATAAAGCCTGGCATCCCACTAATCTTTGCTTTCGTCAATCGACAATTCATCTACCATCAAGGTGAATCATTCAATAAATTAAACATACAGTTTATGAAACGACTTAAAAACAGCGTACAACTAATTGGTAGATTAGGTAACGATCCCGAAGTTCGAAACTTTGAAAGTGGTAAGAAAATGGCCAGCTTTTCTTTGGCAACCAATGAGACTTATTACAACAATAAAGGTGAGAAAGTAACAGACACTCAATGGCACAATATAGTAGTCTGGGGTAAGAAAGTAGATGTAGTAGAAAACTACCTAAGCAAAGGAAGTGAAATCGCCATGGAGGGCAAACTCATTAACCGGTCTTATGAGAAGGACGGTGAGAAAAAATACATCACTGAAATAAGCCTTAATGAGCTCTTAATGATAGGTAAGAAGGAGTGATTTAGAAAACAAAAAACCCATCAGAACATCTGATGGGTTACTTTTTTAACAAACGTATTTACTATTTATCCTTTCTTTTCACTGTTATTTGCTTTATCGCTTCGTCTCTGGAGATCGAACCTTTGTCATAGTTTTGAAGTGTTTTCCCTTTGACACTTACTTCTATAGCTTCCGGCATTTCACAGCCTCTGCATTCTGTTAGCTTCACTTTCATTACTAATGTTTCATCCGAGTCCAGACTTTTAATTGTCCGCCCATAATCCATCAGATTTTCTTTGAATGTTCTCTCAAATTCTGGATACATGGCGTTTACTTTTTCGTTTCGCTCGTCCTGGGTCAAACCACTTTCGCCGGTAGTTCGAATGGTGTGCAGACCATTGTCGCTTGTCGAAGAATAAAGTTTCATATTAAAGGTCACTCCAAAGCCTTCAAGACTTGTGTAGCCTAGCGTACGGGAAGATGAGTAATAGGTAGAAGATAAATCAGGCTCATAGAGGCGAGCGAAAATGGTTGAAAACAATTCCAAATCTTTGGCAATTTCACCGTTCTCTTCCGGAGTCTTGAAGATTATTTTCTTAATCACCTCGTCTCGATTCAATTTCCCTTGCTTGAAAGCAATCAGGTCGCCTTTCAGTATTTGAGCTGAAAAGGTATTTTGCATGCTGCTTGACCTGCTTCCTGAGTAAAATATTCGATTGTCATTTCCTCTGGACTGAACTACTATCCTATCTGACGGCTTTAACTGACCTATCAAATCTGCATAATCGACCAGAAAAATTGTCATCTGCTCTTTCAACTGACTTTCGGCATCTTTAGCCATTTTTTCTCGCTTTTGTTCTGCTTTTTTAGCTTGATCTGCGACTACTTTTTCGTCATCGTCAGAATCCTCGTCATCATCCGCAGTTGCTATCACATAAGTCCCACTACCACCTCCACTGTATACAGCAGTACCTTGAGCCCGGGTGGCATATATATAGTTTACTTTGGGAATGCTGAATATCACTCCATAATCCGGCATGTAATTGCTCTCAATGTTGTTGTGAAATCGGAGACGGCTCTCTCCGCTCGCCAAAGTATTCAGAATGTTTTCTGCTACCTTAAGGTCCCGATCCATACGTTTTTCGTCAATCGACTGACCATACGAAAAGCTCATGCTCAATGCGAGTATTAGGATACCGGTTATACTTTTTTTAGTCATTTTCATGGTTAATAATTTATAGTCCTTTAAAATCAATATTGGTTAGGGTTTTCTACATCTGAACCAAGATTGGATAGAATTTGATCTGTTTTGTAACTATTCAACTCTGTGTTGTCTTCCAGATTGTTTAATCTGGTTTGGAATACTTCCATATCGTTTTGTCTTTGAATATCAAGAAAGATTGCAAAGTCAGTGAGCACTTGATCAGTATATCTTTTTTGCATTGCTTCTGAGTCTTCGATCAGCTGCTTGAGATAGGCTAGATATTGTTGTCGTTCGCTTTCCCAATCTGGCTCAGACTTTGCTCCATTGTTTACTTGTTTCACAAATTGATTTTGCAATGATTGATCCCTGTCGGCAGCAAATTCTTTAATGTCGGCTTCTCTGCTAGCCAATTGTCTATTCAACTCATTGTTATTCTTAGCAATGGCTTCTGTTATCATCGATTGAACTTCTTCATGAGAAAATCCTGAATTTTGATTACCAAATGCCAACTGAAAGCCCTGCTCTCCGACAGATACATTGAAATTAGTGAGGTAGCCAATGAAAATCAGTACGGCAACACTTGCTGCTATTGCCATGGTTTTCTTCCAAAAACTGACAGTAGAAGCTTCTGCTACAACCACACGAGATGATTGATCGAATGTGAAAGTAGGAACGTCTACCACTTTGTCCTTGAGCTGTCCCATAATGGAGAGCGTCGATCTCAACTCCTCCAATTCCCTCCTGGCCTCCTCATTCCCAGAAAGATACTCTTCTACTTTGGCTTGCTCCTCTGCCGACAATTCACCATACAGATATGATATCAATGTCGATTCTTCTGGTTTATATTTCATAACTCAATGTTTCTTTTGTAATACTTTTTTCTTCCAATTGCTGCCTCAATAACTTCAACCCCCTATAAAGCCAGGTCTTGACCGTGTTTTCAGAAGTCTTAAGTATCTCGGCTATTTCCCTAAATTTCATTCCCTCATATTCCTTCATAATAATTACACTTCTCTGATCTTTTGGGAGTTCTTGCAAGCAACCAAACAAGATCTTCTCGAGCTCCTGTTGGCGGTAGCTCATCTCCGGATTGAATAGCACACCTTCAGCTTCTCCCTCTTCTTTTACCGTTGACTCACCGTCATCATTCTGAGTCATTGTGAAAGGAACTGTTTTGGACCTGGATATTTTTCTTCCCTCCTGATGACAAAAGTTTGTAGCTATTCGATAAATCCATGGCTTAAAGCTCCCTACATCTTTCAGTTTTTTGAGGTTTTTAAAAACCGCAATGAAGGTTCGCTGCGTAATGTCCGCTGCTACATCTTCGTAGGAACATTGCTTCAGCGCATAATTATATATACGCTTATACCAAAGGTTTACCAATTGGTTGAAGGATGACTCATCGCCCGTCATTGCTTTCTCAATCAGAATCTCCAATGGTACCATTGCCGATCTTACTTGATTAGCATGCATAACTTCTGATTGATTTCTACAAAACTCTTTCTCATACGCTAGGTTTATTCAAGGATGATCCTCGATTCAAAAAAGTTTTAGATAGTATGAAAAAAAACAAAATAATTCATAACTATCTGTTTATCAGGCAATAAGTTAATGTATTTCTAGCGAATTAAAATTCGACCCGTATAGATTCTGTCATCTGCGTACAACCGGTAATAGTAGATTCCTGAACTCACACCGCCTGTCGGAATCACATCCTGAGTACCTAGTATTTCCTGCCTATGTACAAGACCACCCTGATCATCGATGATTTCCAGTAAGGGTGTTTTTTCTTCAAACGCTCGTGTAATGATGGAGAATGACTCGCCGGCTCTGATAGGATTAGGAAATATTCTCAGAGGTTCTTCAGTCAAGTAAAAAGAAGTCCCGGCGGATAAATTGAGTAATTCGCCATTGCTGAAGTAAATAGTGGCCCGATGCTCATTGTATCCCTGATTGGGGCTGCTATCCAAATAAGAAATTACCTCTTTGTCTACCTCCTCAATTATCTGTATTTCTTCGAACTCAGAAAAATTATTACGTTCCAGAACAATCCTGTCTATTCCATAGGTTGTACCCAATGATAAGTTTAGATAAATACCTGTGTCAAGTGCTACACTTTGAAAAAAAGAGAAGACATAACACTCAATTCCCTGTAATGCATAATCGAAGGTGGGTGTCGGAAGAAGCTCCTTACCTCCGGGCAGATTGGGCTGAATGGAAAACATACGACTCGAGAAGCTGCCTTTATTTGGTATCACCAAAAAAGTATCTGAAGTCGTAGCATATTCTTCAAGCGACTCTGCTCCTAAATTTCTAATGGTGTAATCCATAGCATTATCTGCAGGAGACCATCGGAGCATTAATGAATCGCTGCAATTAAAGCCTACTTTAGAAGAAAGAGGCTCGGAAACTGTAAACCATTCGGTTTCGAAGCTTTCCCCGTTGATCTCGATACGAGCACGAACCTCGTCTCCTATTATCGGAGGATTGTTCCATCTCCAATATCCAGTCTCAAGATTTACGTTTTCACTTAAGACGATCCAATTCGTTTCATCTATGGTATAAGATAGCGTTGCAGTACCGCTTTTTGTTGTAGTCCATCTAAAATAAGAACCTGTCTCTCCATTGTAAGGCATATTGTCACTGGCAGTCGGAAAATCCCATTCAAAGGTATCTTCAAGGTCGTATTGCCAAACGACATAAAAATCCTGGGAACCGGAAATGGAGGTAGCCTCAACTTCTACCGTATAGCTTGTCTCCGGATTTGCAATGGTTACTTGCTCTACATTATTTAGATTATCTACACCTCTTGTGGCCGGATTTTCTAAAGATTCCATGTTTGGGTCTGCATCCAATATCCATGGAAGAAGGGTGCCTGAACTGCCTGTCAACCTCAAATCCAAATTATTAACCAAAGCTTGAAAGTCGTTCAAATTTGCGGGTGGATCTGTCCAGCAAATCAATACTTTGAGATTGACAGCATTCGGAGGAACGGCTAGTACAAAAGAATCAATTTCTCCATTTTCAACAGAGCCGGAATAATACCGATCATTCATCAGAGCTTCTAAACTTCGCCAGGCATTTACATTTCCGTAACCCGTGATAAAATCAGGGCCTTCGACACCTACATCTACAGCTCCATTTATAATTAAAGCTTTTACCAGAGCGGAAGGTAAGCTGCTCCCGGTTTCTTCTCTGAATGCGTGTTGCAGCAAAGCACTCACCCCTGACACAAGAGCTGCAGAATTAGAACTACCCACTACACTGTAGGCAACCACCTCAGGTTTGATACGTCCGTCATATGCAGGTCCTCTGGATACAAAATTGGGAGCTATATCTACAGTATCTACAGATCCAACTACCAATGAATTCTTTGACATCTTGATATTGCCGGTAAGGTTCGCATATCCTTCAATGCCTTCATAGATTCCATCTGACGCTAGCTCTCTTCCTTCATTTCCGCTGGAAAAAACATGAAGCAAATTTTTGTTGGTATATGCACTAAGATCAAATGCTCGTGCCTCTATCCCATATTCATTTGCCCGAGTAATTCCATATGAATGATTTTGGGTGTTAATTCCAAACTCAGCATAATCTTGATCAGAATCCGGCATGGCGTTGAAAAAATCAGATGATACAATTAAAGATTCACTTGTGACTCCTCTGCCAGTGATAAATGAATTGCCTGCTCCGGCGATTATAGTAGCCATCTCCGTGGCATGATTATCTACAGTTTCACTTTCTAAGCCTGAAATCAAACTTCTGCCAATAAGGTCTATATCATTAATATCAAAACTATTCTCCTGGATTGAGATGGTTTCCGTGGATCCATTAAGTTCAGGGAACTCATGATGAATTTTGTTGATCCTGTTGGGGTTTAAATTCAAATCTATCACTCGGCTCTCAACCGATGGTTGGTAGACCTTATTGGTGATGTGGATGATCTCAGGATTTTCCAGTAGCGTCGATTTGATCTGCTTATATCTGGATTCTATTAAATAAGTATTATGCGATGGGAATTTCGCTATCACCTTAAAATTGGAAAGCAATGAGGTATCAAATGAAGGAGTGGTTACAATATAAAATTTAGTGCCTTTGGCGTCTTTTTGAAGGTTCAACTTCCATTGATTATTTACACTCCAGACTCTTTGATAAGGCTTCGTTATTGTTCCTCTCACGATGTGATGATTATTATCTATGGATCGAAGCACCTTGTGTTTGCCAAGTGTGTGCCTGATCTCATCCATAGTGCCCTCAAAGAGGAAGATTTGCTCCTCACCTGGTAACTCAGACTTTAAAGCATTTGTCGTATAGTGTTTCCAACCGTCAATTTCTTGTGCTGATCCCATGATTGACCCAACAATCAGGAATACATAAAAAACCATCCCTCTCATAGGTTTGCCAAATTAGACAAAACACCACATATTATCGATTAACAAATATTATTAGTCGATTAAACATATAAATCAAATATTATAACTAATTAATTGTATTTTAAGGAATTTTAATTGGATTATTAGTATTCAATACCATATTTTATTCTGTTTATCAAGTGATAATGTTGATAAATAAATGGAATATTGTTTTTATTTATCAAAACAGAATTTTATTTTGGTGCTAATTGTTTAACCTAATATTTATTATGAGAAGATTAAATTATGCGCTATGTAGCGTGCTAGTAATGTTTCTAGCGTTCGGTTTTACCTCTTGTTCAACTGAGGAAGGACCGGTAGCAGACGAGATTTCGGATGAGATCTTGGCTAAGTTTGATGAACTTGGATTTATGGACCTAAGCGACATCCAAAGAATCAACGAACTAAATCCGATTACCGGAGTTTCATCAGTTCAATATGTACTTGAGGGCGACATCAAGATTTCCGAAGAACAAATGGAGGAAATGTTGAAGAGTACATATGAGTTGGGGCAACTTGGAGAGCAGTACAGAACCAGCAACCTTGTGAGCAACAATCAAACGATCACTGTGCTTGGGTACACAGGAGGATCTAATGCGCTTGACAACACAATGAGAACTGCACTCCAGTGGGCTGTTAACAATTACAACAGAATTAACATTGGTTTGAATTTCACACTTGCTTATGGAACCAACTATCAAGCATACGATATGGTAGTTTATCGAGTGAGTGGCGGAGGCGGTGGTTCTGCTGGATTTCCATCTGGCGGCAACCCTTACAAATTCGTTCAAATTCAGTCAGGTACTAGTAGCTATGGGACTAATACAACTGAGCACGTGATCACTCACGAAATCGGTCACTGCTTAGGTCTTCGTCACACTGACTATTTCAACAGATCGCTTTCATGTGGTTCTGGTGGAAATGAAGGTAGCGGAGGTGTTGGAGCTATCCATATTCCGGGTACTCCTACAGGATTCGATGCTAACTCTGTAATGCTTGCTTGCTTTAGTGCAAATGAGGATGGAGAGTTTGGTCCTAACGACATCACAGCACTCGAATACTTGTATTAATACAAATAATCGCCCTCACGAAAAGCCGACCTTAGTCGGCTTTTCTATTTTACATCCATAATCTTAAAAGACTTGTGGTTGAAGGTGAATGAGTCACCGACTTTAGCTCCCATCATAGCCTTGGAAAGAGGAGCTTCGCCGGAAACTGCAAAAACAACTTGACTCCCAATTTTTAACTGACCTGCTGCAGTACTGATAAAAAAAGTAGATTCCTCAGTTTTTACCAGGCAACCATATGCTACCTCGGAGTGACTTTTCTCAACATCGATCATGTTTAAAGCAGCAACCTGATTCATGATAATTTCCAGCTGACTACCAAGCCTATTTCGCTCCTGCATCATCATCTCTCTACTAGTCTCATATTTATCACCCATGCTACTTTTTGTTTCGGAGGTAGCAGCGTCTTTTACGGCTGCCAATTCGGCTTTAATGCTTGATATTTTTTTCTCCAGAAAATTCAGGAAAGCGGCACGAATCTCACTTTTATCATTCATATAAATCAAACTTAATCTTAAAAAACAGTAGGGTAAAATCCTTTTGCACTGTACCAATAAAGGAATGATGTGGGCACGCGTGTATATTTGAGTTGCTAATTCAAATGAAAGTCACCCAATCATTCACAAAAAACGATCTGAAAAAGCTCTACGATGAACATTTCGAGAGCTTGAGAGGCTTTTTGTATTATAAATGTGGTGATGTGGATGTTGCAAATGATTTGGTTCAAGAAACTTTCATCAAAGTTTGGAATAAGCGAGATGACATTGAAATGGAGACGGTGAAAAGTTTGTTGTATACGATTGCGAACAACTTACTGATGAATCACTTCAATCACGAAAAGGTGGTGAGAGAGCATCAAAAATCATCGAATGTTCAAGTTTCTTCGAATTCGACTTCTCCGCAATTTCAAATGGAGGAAGCTGAATTTGAGGAAAAATTAAATCGTGTAATTGAGAATCTCCCGCCTGATTGCAGGGAAGTGTTTTTGATGAATCGTATAGATAAACTGAAATATGCAGAAATTGCAGAGAGGCTTGATCTAAGTGTGAAAGCCATAGAAAAGCGGATGAGTAAGACACTCAGCATCATTCGAGAACAACTGGGGATGAAGATTTAGAAAATGGATGATTTAGAAAAATATAAAGACCTACTAAATCACGACACACACAGCGTGAATGATGAGCTTGGTGAATTCCTTGACAAAGCTTCTCATATGTGCCTACCCAAAAGCAAAAGCAAAGAGGAAATTTGGAGCAACATCGAGGAAAACATTAAAGAGGATGAGAAAAAGACAATTCCATTATGGACATACCTAAGTGTCGCAGCCTCTATCGTACTTGTGGCATCTTTTATTTTCTTTGGCAATCAGGAGCCTGCGCAAACAATCGCAGCAAGTACGCTGGTTTCTGAATCAAAAACCCTGGATCTACCTGACGGATCTCAAGTTGTCTTGAACGCCAATTCGAGTATTTCCTATTCAGAAGATTGGAACCGCGAGGTAACGCTTGACGGTGAGGCATTTTTCGAGGTGGTTGAAGGTGGTAGGTTTCTAGTAAAAACTAGTATCGGCTCTGTAGAGGTGTTAGGAACATCTTTTAACGTTTTCGTTAGAGATTCAACTTTTGAAGTGGCGTGTAAAACAGGGCAAGTGAAAGTAGAAATACCTACCAAATCTGTAAGCGAGCTAATTACTCCGGGACAATCCATCCGACTCGATGCTGATACAGTGAAACGAACTTCGGTTGACACTGATATCGTAGGAAGATGGCAAGCCGGTGTATTCTATTTTAGCGATCAAAGGCTTTCAGACGTCCTAAGGGAAATTGAAAGGCAATTTGATGTTGAAGTGACCTTACCAGACTCATCGGACTATATATTCAATGGATATTTCACAAACAAAGACATTGAAAGTGCATTGGAAATGGTTTGTCTGCCTCTCGGCTTAAGCTTTGAGAAAACTACACAAGATGCATTTGCAATAAAGGAACCTGAATAATTCGCAATGCGAACGCTTGTTACCACTACTCTCCTACTCGCTTTCACCTTGTGCCTGGCACAACAAAACTTCGATCTGTCTGTGAAAGAGCAGTCTTTGACCACAGTCGTTAAGACATTGTCAAGGAAATACAATTTGAAATTTTCCTTTAGCCCGCGTGAGCTTTCAAAACATACGATAACAAAAGACATTAAAGCAAGCTCACAAGCCGAGTTAATCAGTCAGATTTTTGAAGAGCTACCGTTCGACTTAAAACTTACGGATGGTATCTACTTGATTATTCCCAACAAGGAAAAAGCCAAGCCCAAAACTGCACCACTTATTGGGCAGGTATTTGATGAAAAAAGTGGCGAACCATTGGCTTTTGCCCATGTCCAAACAGACTCAAAAGGTACCTTAAGCTCTCAAAACGGAAGGTTTAACCTACCGCCAACGAAAGACACAGTTACCCTGACGGTAAGCTACATTGGATACAAAAAAGTGGAACTTAAAGTACCTCCAAACCAGGAAAATCTAACCATCCGCCTGGATCAAAATCCTCAAGAGTTGCCAGAGGTGGTGCTAACAGCCGAAAGTGACAATTTCAATCCGGATCCATCATTTTTTAGTTTGAACCCACAGCAGTTTAGCTCACTGCCAATGCTGGGTGAAACTGATGTTTTTAAATCACTCCAACTTTTACCAGGCGTGCGAGCAACCGACGAAACCTCCTCCGGACTGGTTGTACGAGGCGGATTGCCTTCTCAAAACCTTGTACTTATGGATGGGTTTACGCTGTACAATTTGGATCATTTCTTTGGCATCTTCAGCACACTCAATCCAAATGCTATCAATAATGTAAGCATCTATAAGGGAGGTTTCGGACCCAAGTATGGTGGGCGGGTTTCGTCTGTGGTAGATGTGGCTGGGAAAAATGGTGGCGTAGATGGATTTAACGGTAGCGCAGGATTAAACATGCTTTCTTTCAATACCACCTTAAATATCCCGCTTGGCCGGAAAACCTCTGCTCTACTTGCTTTCAGACAGTCATTTACAGATGTGATCAACTCAGATCTTTACGAAGAATTTCTTACCTCGAGCAGACAAAACTATCTCGAATCAATTAGCCCGGAACTTAACAGTATCGGCCTGTCACCATCTCTCAAATTTTACGATATCAACGCCAAGGTTCAGCACCGATTTAGTAACAACTCGGTATTTGATGTCAACTTTTATGTCAGTGAGGACAATTACGCCGCAAGCTATGTGGAGGGTGATGATTTTGCTGAATACTCGGTCCTAGACCTTTCCGATTGGTCCAACGCTGGTATCAGTATGAACTTAAGGAGTCAATTCAGTCCTAAATGGTTCAATAACACTACCCTGAGTGCTTCAGAGTATAAGGAGGAAGAAACATTGTCTATTACACAGACATTCTTTCAGGATGTGGCATTTGATGGCGATAGCATAGAAGCTAATTCGGCCTTGACCTATTTTAATTACTCAGTCGGTAGTTCTGTGGGAGATGTGACCATTAAGTCGCACAATGAGATTGACATAGACAATCAGAATACGCTTTCCGGGGGAATAGAACTCAATTCTATCACAACAAAATATCAAACAAAACAAGGATTTTTCGAGGAGCTCTCAACAGCTGCAGGATACAGCGACACACTTGAGATTGAAGCCAGCATTTTGAGTCTATATGGTAATTATCAATTCAAAAAAGATGATATAACCGCTAATCTTGGAATAAGGTCATCCTTTTACGAACCAACTGATAAGTGGTACCTGGAACCACGATTCGATCTTGGCATTAAAGTCACTGATCAGTTTGCCTTGAAAGGTGCGGCATCATTTCATCACCAATATATCACGCAAACTTCCCTATCCATTCTTCAAAACTCTGATCAATTCTATTGGATATTGGCAGATGACAAAATCATTCCTGTGCAGCAGAGCACTCATTTCATATTTGGAGGTACATACAGATGGAATAAATGGTCGCTTGATATGGAATATTACAACAAGCGCACGAATGGAATTATCGAAAGTCAATTCTTAGTACTCCCGCCCGAAATAATAGATGCACTACGCATGCAAGAGCTCAATCTGGCAGGGGAAAATAATTCGGAAGGACTAGACATCTTTTTAAAGTATCGTAATAAGACTTTCACATCTTTGATCAGCTATTCACTTGGGAGATCACAAAACTCATTTTGGTACAGAAATCAAAACAATCCATATCCATCAATACAGGATCAGCGCCACGAACTAAACCTGACAAACATCCTGAAACTTGGAAAATGGGAATTGTCCAGTGTGCTTTTGCTTGGATCTGGACAAGCCTATACTCCTTCCAATCCTGACTTTAGCATCGATAATGATTCGGTTTCCTTCTATGACCTAACCCGAATCAACCAGGCTCGACTACCAGGATATAAGCGATTGGACATATCTGCAAAATACAGCTTCAATATTGGAAGTCTTGCGTGCGAATCAGGAGTCACATTTTTCAATGTGCTGAATCACAGAAACATCAGATCCAGAAAATTTACAGTTCGATATGTATTTGGGGAGCAAAGCGACATTGCCGGTGCTTCGGATGATCTGGAAGTTGTGCCGCTGGATACCTATTTACTCGGGTTTACTCCTAATTTTTTCTTCAATATTCGCTTCTAAAGGCTGATTTTATAAAAAATTCGATTTTTCGGTAGGGTAATTTTTGAACCGCATGTATCACTATCGAAACACAAATAATCGAATACTTATGAAAACTAAAAAATCAATAATTGCCTTGCTTTGGATAGCCGTTGCTGTTCTGGCTTGGTCATGTAGCGAAGACACTGATCCTGTAAATCCGGATCAGGAAAATATTGTTGCTGATAACTTGTTGGTGAATTCAAATTCAGCATTAAACAGACTTAAAAGCAATGGTATTGGTGGCCCGATGGGTGCACTTTTCGGCAATTTCCAAAATGGAAGAAGTGGTAGATCAGCCTCATCTCCTTTGGCAATGTCAAGGAGTGCAAGAGCAGCTTCTGACTCCACTGATTCAGAGCCTTCTTGTCTTACCCAAACCTGGGAAGATGATGGCAATGGAAACTATACTTATGTATTAGATTTTGGTGATGGATGTGACTATTACGGTGAATTCCTAAAGGGCAAATTGGTTGAGAAAGGATCTTACTCTGAATCAGGATTTAGTGCAAAAACCACATACACAAACTTTGGCGGCAATGATTGGACAATTGACGGGACACATGCCTACAGTGGAACTTGGGAAGAAATCGACGACACGTCTGAGCCAACAGATACTACCGAATACTATTACAACGCCAGCTATCAGTTCAGTGCTGATTTAAAAACCAGCTACATGGAGTATGGTCATGATTCAACAAGTGATGTTTCAACAGGCGAAAGATTAATTGAAGTAGACTATATAGCCCAGGGTGATGAAGAGGTGGATCAAGACGGATACACAGTAAACAGCAGATCAGAATCCATTACTGTGAGCACCGGAGAATCATTTAGTTCGCAAGTGGATATACCATTATTTTACGATTTCGATTGTGAAGAAGATGGTACCTGGATCTATGTAAGCGGCCAAGAATCCGGAAGCTATACCGTAGGAGATCAAACCGGCACTTATAGCATCAACTATGGAGATGGTGAATGTGACAACATAGTGACAGTCACTGAAAATGGAATTTCCGAGGAAGTAGATCTTGGAGAGATTTGGGACGATTGGGAAGATGAATGCGAAGAAGGATAGGATATAAAAAGGTAATACTCAGGTTAATTGAAAAGAGCCCGTGGAGTTTCTCCAGGGCTCTTTCTTCGTTTATTCTGAAATTTCTTTCAGTGCTTCTTCTATATCTTTCTTCACTTTGTTCAATCCTTCTTCTATCTCATTGAGCGCCTTATTGGCATCTGCCTTTACTGCTTCCCAATTATCCTGAGTTGCATCTTTAGCTGACTCCAACGCTTCATCAATTTCTTCTTTTCTTGCTTCGAGCTCAGCCTTTGCTTCTTCGAGCGACCGCTCTACAGGTCCCTCATTAATGTTTAATTTGTCTTCCACTTCTTTTATTGCATCGTTAATACTTGATTTCATTTTTTCTAGTTCTTCGACTACATCTTCCTTCTGCTCCTCAAATTCTCCAGACGAGGATTCATTTGAGCAGGCAAACAGAAATACAAGTCCTAGAATAGTGAGTGACCTAACTGTTAACTTCAAATACTTCTTTGATAATTTCATTATTGAATTAGTTTAAATGTTTGACACATTCTTATATCGAAAAAATGTACCAATCCATTAAAATGGTAATAACTGACATCTAATGGTTGTTTCACATTGAAAAGTTTCTCAAATAGAGAATCGCTAAGTCATTTTGAGAGATGTAGCATTTAAAAACAAGCCTACAAGCACTGTAAAATTGGTAGGCACGATATTCTCATTATAGAAAGCATTTTATAACTAAAACAAATTTGATATGCTTACATGGACAGTAATATTTCTTGTGGTGGCTCTTGTTGCTGCCGTATTCGGATTTTCTAAAATCGCAAGAGGTGCAGCAGGTATCGCTCGATTCTTATTTTTCATTTTCGTAATTCTCCTCATCCTTTCGTTGGTCACTGACATGTTTGCATAACACTCCGAAAATAGACTCAACTCTCATAGGTTGAGTCATTTTTTTTACATCAATTTCGACATAAACGAAACATATAAAAATAATTCACGTTCCACAATTACAAATTCAATTTCTACAAATACGAAAGATTTAGTAACCTTACATAAGAGAAGGAGTTATTGACTGTATGAACAAAAACAAAATCAAACCACCTGGTTGGATTCAAAAATTAGTGAGTCGGTACTGCGAGCCTTATCTATTCGAGGGTATTTCCGGAGATCTTGAAGAGCTATTCTTAGAAAATGTAGAATTGAAAGGTCTTGCAAAAGCCAGATTAATATACCTCATTCAAGCGGTTGGCTTTTTCAGGATGCGATTCAAAAAACGATCTAAAAGAATATCCAACATGAAAGCAATCTGGTCAAATTATCTCCTCACTTCTTTTCGTTCCCTGAAACGACACAAGTCTTTTTTCGCCATCAATCTGGTAGGTTTGATAACGGCCATCACCTGCTCGCTATTTGCGTTGATATATGTGCATGATGAATTGCAATTTGACAGGCAACATAGCGACATTGATAATACCTACAGGCTTTATAAACACTACATAAATCCTTCCGAGAGTATCGACCATTTTACTTACGAGACTTCAGGTATGATGGGCCCTACAATGACAGACGAATATGCGGAAATACAAGAATACGTGAGGGTTTGTCCATGGTTTTCGAAGGCAATCATTTCATATGATCAGCACAACTTCGGTACCGAAAATCTTTATTTCGCAGATTCATCCTTTTTCAATTTTTTCGACTTCAAACTACTAAAAGGAGATCCTAACTCAGTATTGACAGCACCTTCCTCCATTGTCATCAGTGAGTCTCTCGCCAAGGCAATATTTCAGGATCAAAATCCAGTTGGCCAGGTGGTGATTGGTTTACACGACTTGAATTACACTGTCACAGGCGTATTTGAAGATGTAAGCAGGCATTCATCCTTGCAATTTGATGCCCTGGTATCCTGGAGCACAACTGTACCAAACGTAGGTCCACTGGCCTATCGATGGATGAATAACTGGCTGGCCCAGGGGATATTCACATTTGTGAAATTATCAGATGATACCAATCCGGAAAGCGTCGTTGAAAAACTGCCAGATATGATGAACAGGCATTTTGAAGAGCGAGCAGAAAACTATTTTTTGCAGCTCATGCCGCTAAAAAAAATGTACCTCTATGGTGACGATATCCGAGATGGACGAGCAATGAAAGCCGGTAGTATAACATTCGTTTACACGTTGACTTTTTCCGCATTGTTGGTTTTTCTTATCGCTAGTGTCAATTATGTTAACATCATGCTATCTCGGGCAACCGAAACTCATACTGAAGTTGGTGTGCGAAAAGTAATGGGATCAACGAGATCGCAATTGATGGGTCGATTTGTTGCCGAAACCTTTATCAGCACCAGCATTGCGACAATCATCAGCTTCATATTGTTAGCTTTTATCATACCACAAACCAATCCATTGCTTGGCAAGGAACTGACCGTTATGGCACTTTTTCAGCCATTGGTAATTGGAGCAGCCATCACATTTATTTTGGCTATCAGCATTTTTGTTGGTCTTTATCCTGCCATTGTCCTTTCATCCCCTCCCATTTCCTCCATTTTGCAAGGGTCATCTTCTGTCGGATCTACTGGCTGGTTTAGAAAAGTCCTTCTGACATTGCAATACGCCATTTCAATCTTCCTGATTGTATGCACCATTGTAGTCATCAGACAAACTAACTACTTGAAAAGTAAGCCTTTAGGATTTGACAAGGAACAGGTAATGGTCATTGATGTAAATAATGAAGTGGATCAAAAAATTGATGTATTTGAATCCGAACTTTTAAAGAACCCAAACATCCAGATGGTCTCAACTTCACGCTCTGCGATAGGCTCCGGCACTTTCTCTACCACGGTATTTCCCCAAGGCTACACAGATGAAGTAACTACACGAATATTTGGTGTTGATCAGGAATTTTTTGAAACATATGGCATGGAGCTCAATTACGGCCGTACGTTTTTCAAAAAATCGCTTGCGGACTCCAATAATCTTGTGATCAATCAGGCTATGGTGGATTACCTGGGCTGGGACGACCCAATCGGAAAGCATATACGATTTAGCGCAGATGGCGAGCCAGCAACCATTATAGGCGTAGTTGATAATTTTCATTATGGTTCACTAGCCACGGCAACCATTGAACCTACCATTCTTTACCTGAATACTACCACAATTTGGAATTCATCAGTGAAAATATCCGGTACAAACCAACGCGAGACAATTGCTTATATACTCGACGTTTGGGACAATCTGGCCAGTCGGACACCAATAGATTTTTATTTTGTAGATGAATGGTTTGACAGGCAGTATCAAAAAGAAACGCAGCTATTGGGTATGTCCACCATATATTCTATCATAAGCATTCTGCTGTGTGCACTGGGATTATACGGGTTGACGGCCCTCATTCTGCAGCAAAGACAAAAGGAAATATGTATCAGGAAAGTTCTGGGCGCATCTGTTTCATCCATTGTCACTCTGGTCAACAGGCAGTTTATGTTGATTATCGTGATCAGCTTTACCATTGCCGCACCTGTGGCCTATTATCTAATCTCTCGGTGGTTGGATGCATTCGTATACAAAATTTCCATGGATCTGGTAGCATTTGCGATAGCAGGAATAATCACATTCTTAATAAGCATCGGTATCATTAGCTCATTATCTATAAAGACAGCCAATACCAATCCATCAGATACATTAAGCAGAGAATGATATGATAACGCACCTTAATAGTAAAAACAACATACCAATATGAAGGGAACAAATCTGGGAGAATTAGAAGAATTAATCATGCTCACAGTTGCATTGCTCTATGACGAAGCATATGGAGTAGCCATTCAAAAAGAGATAAAGAAACGATGCAACAGAACCATCACGATCAGCACGGTGCATGCAGCACTCGCACGCCTTCACAGCAAAGGCTATGTAGACTCACGATATGATGGAGCAACACCCGAACGTGGAGGACGAAGAAAGCATTTGTTTCAGGTAACAAAGTCAGGACAAAAAGTGTTGGAACAAGTGAAAGAACAACGCAATGCAATTTGGGATGCAATACCCGAAATAGCATTTAAGTAGCTAAATGATTTTCGACACCTCCTATTCAGATAAAGAGACTACAAGAAAAATAAACCAGGCGGTTGGTGCATCTTTTTCATTGCTTGAACGCCTGAAAATGCGCGGGATTGGTTCCAGACGAATGACCATAAATGCCATTAGTGATGAATACAGCTCCTACCTAAATGCGGAGCACTACATCTCTACTGCCAACATTGAGCTTCGTCCAAGTGGTATCATCATACACTTTCGCCACAAACTTCAGGCATACTCATGGATTATGCCGTATTCATCTTTGAAGATTCAATATGATGGCGGGCTGAGGTTAGAAAGTGAAGATCACTTCATACAGTTCAATGATCCGCAAAACGATCATTTCATCAACCGAATGATTCAGCTGCAAAAGGCATTTTAAATTTTTAGAAACATAATGAACTTTTTTTAGTTATTATATGTACATACATTTAATGTAAATACTTACATAAAATGTAAAATGACTAAACATGAGTAATTCAATCTTATTCGAACATTTCAAACTTGAAAATACAACACTGCAGAATAGAGCTGTAATGGCTCCCATGACCAGAAGTAGAGCAGATCAAAATCATGTTCCTACTCCTATCATGGCAGAATATTATGAGCAGCGCGCAGGAGCCGGTTTAATTATAACGGAAGGAACAGCTCCTTCGCCAAATGGTGCTGGTTACCCACGAATCCCCGGCATCTACAATCAGGAACAGGTGGAGGCCTGGAAGCCAGTCACGCAAGGAGTTCATGCCAAAGGAGGAAAGATATTTATCCAATTAATGCATACTGGTAGAGTTTCTCATCCTTTAAACTTGCCGAATGGAGCGGAAGTACTAGCGCCTTCCGCAATCGCCCCGGCATCTACCGAAATGTATACAGATCAGGAGGGCTCTAAATCCATACCTGCACCAAGGGAGATGACCAAAGGAGATATAACGCATGCAATAGAAGAGTATGTGCAAGCAGCTAAATATGCAATCGAGGCAGGGTTTGATGGTGTGGAACTGCATGGTGCCAATGGTTACCTGATAGAGCAATTCATTAACCCTGAAAGCAATAGACGTACTGACGAATATGGAGGGGCAATCGAAGGACGTTCAAAGTTTGCATTGGAAGTTGCAGCGAAAACAGCCAATGCCATAGGGCCGGAGAAAGTAGGCATTAGATTATCTCCTGGTGGTGCTTTTAACGACATCAACCCTTTTGATGGCCAGGATGAGACTTTCGAATTTATAGCCACCAAATTAGGAGAACTCAACCTTGCGTATATCCATTTGGTAGATCATTCGGCTATGGGAACACCTGAGGTTCCACGAGAACTGAAAGAAAAAATAAGAGATGCGTTTGGTAGAACAATTATCATTTCAGGTGGTTATAATCGTGATACTGCAGAAAAAGATTTAAATGATGGATTAGGCCACCTGGTAGCATTTGGCCGACCATTTATTTCAAACCCGGATTTAGTTGATCGGATGAAAAAAGGAACAGAATTGAAGGATCCGGATTTTGACACATTCTATACTCCAGGAGAAAAAGGATATACGGATTATCCGACCTTAGATAATGAGTAGTGATGGTTAGTGATGATAGGGCCCGCTTATTTGGCGGGCTTTTTTATTCAAACAACTTAGCCTTCATAATAATCTCACGCTTCACCTTATAAAACTCCTGATGAATGTCAAATGGAGACTGTCCGTTAGGTTCCAAATGGACATAAGTGCCATCTTCATTCATTTCATAGGTATTTACATTGTCTTTTAGATTGTAGGCAAGAATATTGATGGCTTGCTGCTTCAGGAATGGATCTGAGATGATGAACAAGGACTCCAACCTCCTATCAAATGAACGTACCATCATGTCTGCACTTCCGCAATAAACTTTGGGATCTCCTTCATTATGGAAATAGAAAATCCGAGAATGCTCAAGATATTCGCCAACAACAGATCTAACCGAAATATTTTCACTTAATCCAGCCCTTCCGGGTCTCAAGCAACAGATTCCGCGTACGATCAATTTTATTGGAACTCCAGCTTTTGAAGCTTCATAAAGTGAAAGAATCACATCTTTATCCTGAAGTGAATTTAGCTTGATAACAATTCCACTAGACTTTCCGGCAACAGCATTTTCTCGTTCCTGATCAATTAGCCTGATCAGCCCCTGACGCATATGTGTTGGAGCAGTGATTAGATTATCGTATTCCTCAGGCATGGAATGGCCGGTAATTACATTGAAGAATTCCTGCACATCGTTAGCATAAGACTCATCGGAGGTTAGCAAGCTTAAATCTGTATATAGCTTGGCAGTTGCTTCGTTATAATTTCCACTACTCATGTGGACAAAGCGATTCACCTTTTCCTTTTCCTTTCTTACAATCAGGAGGAGTTTAGTATGAGTCTTCAATGAACCCACGCCATAGATCACGAAACAGCCTGCCTTTTGAAGCTTCAGGGCTTGCTTCATGTTATTTTCTTCATCAAATCTTGCTTTTACTTCAAAGAGTACAGAAACATGTTTGCCATTTTCCGCTGCTTGCAATAAGGCATCCACTACCCTGCTATTTTTTGCCAGACGATAAATCGTAAGCTTGATAGACAACACGTGTGGGTCTTCAGCTGCCTGCTCCAGCAGGTCAAGCAATGGTTCGATTGTATTGTATGGATGGTGCAAAAGAATGTCGCGATCTTTCAAGATCTTGAACATGTCCTGATGCTCAATGTCTGACATACTTATCGGAGGTGCAGGCTTTGGACGTACCGGGAGAAATGAACTGAAGTCCTCGTGGTTTACAATCTGCCATAGGCATGTAAAATCAATCAGTGAACCCTGTGGTGTTACCTTAATATTTTCGCTACCTATCTCATAGCGCTTTTTGAGCTGCTTAATCAACCACGGGTCGGCCTCCTCTTCTACTTCCATCCGTACTACACGCCCCGTTTTTCTTGTCTTCAGCTTCTTCTTCATCTCTTCGAGGAAGTTGGCTTCAATATCTTCAGATTCCTCTAAGGTGAAGTCTCCATTTCTCGTCACCCTAAACAATGAACTGGAAAGTATATCCACGTTTTTGAAAACGTGATCCAGGTGTTGCTGAACAATCTTTTCAATGGGTACAAAGATTACTTTATCCTTCTCATTGATCTCAAAAAAACGCGGCAGGTTTTGAGGCAATTGAATAAAGGACATCTTCTTTTTCTCTCTGGATTTTAATGCCTTTGTGACCACCCCGAAGATCAGAATGTTATTCACCAATATTGGAAAGGAATGGTATGGATCAAACACCATTGGCGTAAGCATTGGGAAAATAGTTTTTTCAAAATACCTACTGGATGATTTTTGTTGCTTCTCTGTTAATTCATCATATCCTTTGATTTCAAAGTGATGCTGATTGAAGCCTGGTTTTAGATCCAGAAAAAGCTGATTCTGTTGCTTTCCGAATTCTTTTAGCCCTGAGAGAAGCTCATTCTTGAATGGAATAACCTGTAGTCCTGAGTAGTCTACTCTGTCATTACCATAGTCTAAATAGTTGTATAAACTACCTACCCGAATCATATTGAACTCATCAGCATTGCTGGAGGTGATGGCAAGAAATTTGAGCTTCTCAAACAAATTTCGTTTCTCCTTCCGAGCCTGATCGAGCACACGATGGTTGAACTGCAGCCAGCTTAGATCCCGACTGATCAGGTTGCTATTACTTATGAGTTCTTTAGGTGTTTGCATTAATAGTTAGTCCCTGTAACAGAAAAGAAAAACGATATAGCGTCATTCCTGTGATAACAGGAATCTCCAAATCGAGTGTTTTCTCGTGTATGGAGATATCCGTGACGTGCACGAATATGACGTAACGTTTTTCTTTTCGTCACATCATTCAAATACGGAATTTAAATAATATTCATCTCAGAAAGTACGCCGTTGGTTTTACTTACAGCAGCTGCACTTTCTTCAAGTTTAGCTTTTTCAGCATCGTCAAGTTCGATCTCTACAATCTGCTCAACACCATTTCTTCCGATAATTGCAGGTACGCCAATAGCCAGATCATTCAGGTCGTACTCACCTTCAAGCATGCACGAGCAAGGGAACATTTTTTTGGTATCGCAGGCGATGGCCTGTACCATTGCAGAAACCGCTGCACCCGGTGCATACCATGCCGAGGTACCTAAAAGTTTAGTGAGCGTTGCTCCGCCTACCTTGGTTTCTTCCAAGACATAATTAAGCTTGTCTTCACTCAAAAACTTAGAAACAGGTACGCTATTTCTTGTGGCCAGTCTGGTTAACGGAATCATTCCAGTGTCGCTGTGTCCTCCGATCACCATTCCATCCACATCAGATGCCGGACAGTCCAGTGCCTCAGAAAGTCTATACTTAAACCGTGCAGAGTCCAGCGCACCTCCCATACCAATAATGCGGTGTTTCGGAAGTCCCAGTGCTTTGTGGGCAAGGTAAGTCATCGTATCCATTGGATTAGATACAACAATGATGATCACGTTTGGTGAATGTTTGATCAGATTTTCTGCAACAGATTTTACAATACCTGCATTTGTTGAGATCAATTCTTCGCGTGTCATTCCAGGCTTTCGCGGGATACCAGATGTAATAACCGCAACATCACTATTTGCCGTTTTAGAATAATCATTGGTTGTACCGGTGATTTTGGTGTCAAAACCATTTAGAGAAGCAGTTTGCATCAAATCCATGGCTTTTCCCTCAGCAAAACCTTCTTTGATATCGATAAGAACAACTTCTGCTGCAAAATCTTTGATTGCGATGTATTCGGCACAACTTGCGCCAACGGCTCCTGCGCCTACTACGGTTACTTTCATGATCTATTTATTTATGAATTGAGATTAAAATTTTTCAAGCGCAAAATTAGTGATTTGAACCGAGAAAAGGGGTTTAAAACGATTGAAACACAAGTTTTTTTGTGAACTTCAATTATCCTTCTGTTTTAAAATTTGACTTGTAGCAGGTGCCATTCTTTATTGATCTTTTCGTGGCACTTCTTTCATTTTCAGGGTATGAAAAAAAAGGAGAGTGCCCAGAATTGGAAACACCCTCCTACTACTCTACTACAACTATCTTTAATGCCTCTGTCCGAAACAATAACCTTAAGATTCTTTCGAACTCAGACAGGTTAATTTTAATTATCTCTCTCGCATTCATTGAAATGCATAATCTCACTTACGTCTATTTTAATAACACGAATGAGTTAACAATGTTTGATTACCACTTTCCTTTTCTTCTGCATCCTCCATTATGTGTTACTTCATGCGTCACTTCGCTTTTACCATCTGACGCAAAGCAACCAAAATATGTTCATTAGTTTTTATTTATATTTTTTATGCAATGCATAAAAAAACGTTATACAAATTCATCTTTCAACATCCGAAATGGAATTTCAGCTAACCTAAGAATAGGTCAAGAAAAACCACTTCTACAAAATGTCTACATCTCTCAGATTAAATTGGGCTTGCACTATCCGGCAGATATATTTGATAGAACAGGAATTTCACTATTCTATCGGATCATTCTCACATGAATAAAATTGAGCAGTTAAATATCGAGTTTAAGAGATTATCTGAGGTGAAACAATCAGACATTATTGAGCTGATGAATGATCAACTTGTGAGAAGGCAAATGCCACTTCTGGAAGGAGTGTTCAGCCAAGAAGATTGCAATAAATTCATCGCTGCAAAAGACCTGTTATGGAAAAAGCATGGCTTTGGCCCGTGGGCAATCACCGTTAATGATCAGTTTGCAGGCTGGGGTGGTTTACAACCAGAAGATGGCGAAGCTGATTTGGCATTGGTTCTGAATCCAACCTATTGGGGCATCGGCAAAGTCCTGTTTGAAGAAATAATCAATAGAGCTTTTGGTGAGATGGGGCTGACTTCTGTAATCGTATTATTCCCTCCTTCCAGAACTCGAATAAAGGGTCTGCTTCGGCTAGGGTTTAAAAAAGACAAAGAGGTGATAGTGGGGGATCAGCGATTCATAAGATTTAGACTCAATAAACCTGATCTTGGCTGAATTCTTTACTTATCATTTTTTTGTAGGTAAAGTGTCATAAACAGTCAATACTCTCAAAAATCGATGCTAATCTCATATTTTCATTGAAGCATTTACAATATACCAATTCTTCTTATTACCGTTTTTTGACATGTAAATTATATGAGGACGTGTAGACCTAATGTAGTTCTTATTTGATGTCCTCGACTGATGCAGTTCGTTTAATTGGCACTTTTAAAACAATTGCATATGACACGTATAATCATTTACACAGCTATTATTATTTCATTTCTTTCATGTGAGGGTCCGGAAGGAGAAATGGGACCCAGGGGCTTTGACAGCCTCGTAAGAACTACCAATGAACCCGCAGGAGACAATTGTCAATTTGGTGGAGTAGCCATTGAATATGGATTGGATACGAACACGAATGGGGTTCTGGATGACGATGAGATAACAAATACAGAATATGTCTGTTCCGGTGTGAACAGCCTAATCAACATTTCGTCCGTAGCTGCAGGTGCAGAATGTTCCAACGGCGGCATTCGCATAGATTCAGGCATCGATACCAATAAGAATTCTATTCTTGATCAAAATGAAATTGACGTTTCTCATTTTATCTGCAATGGAAATGATGGACAAGATGGAAGTGATGGCAGTGATGGTCAAAATGGAGGCGGAGGTGGAAATTTAGAACTAGTCAGGTTATACATTGGTGAAACCTCGATTAGCAACAACACCTCTTCATGGATGATGAAAGATCACGAAACTGAATTCCTGATAAACTTTGATAAAGCAAATTATCCGGAAGCTGATTCAATAACGGTAGGGTTTCTTATGGCTACCAGCGTTAATGATGGTAGTGTAAGATGTTTCGCAGAGTTGTATGATGTGACCAACGGACAATCAATACCTAACACACAAATGGAATCGACCCAATTTGGTGAGAGCAATGCGTTAGTGTATCAGTTTTCGAACAACATCATAGATGACCTACCGGATGGCAATATAACGCTAGCCGTAAGAGCAAGAAGTGAAACTGATGGCACAATCGTCTTTGTAAGCCCTCCATCTTACATGATGATTTATAAAAATTAGTATCAAAACCAATCGAAGGTTTCTGGAGGGGTAGCTTCCTCTTCAGAAACTTTCGTAACTTTAATTAAACCCACCATAATCATGAGACATATTCAGATATGTTTAATGTTTATTTTGCCATTGGCAATAGCTGGACAAACCTTCACCACCGAAGATCTCAAAAATGAAATAGAAACCGGTATACTGAATATAAAAGACCAGAGCTTTGATGAAGCAGTCTTAATCTTTCAGGAAACCATATACAAATCCAAAAGTATTAACTATGACAAAGGGCTGGCAAGAAGCTATCTTTATCTGGCAGATGCACTTTTGGATGGAACGACCAAGGAAATTGCCATAGACTATCTTGATTCCGCCAAGCATTTAGCTAAATACTTATCTGAATACGAGCTCGCCTATCTTCACGAAAACTACGGTCATTATTATAATTATAAATCTGCACTTGTAAAGGCCATTTCAGCTTATGAAGAGGCATTGACCTTTTATGCGGATAACGACCTCTTTTCGGAGGTTATATCCATCTATGCAGATCTCGCCACAGTATATACCAACAAAGGCGACCTGTTCCAAGCTGGCGATCTCTACGAGAAGGCCTATAATATGATTTTAGAACATCAAATAACGGATGATATTGGGCTTGTATACAGAGGTTTGAGTACGATATACAGGTGGCACAAGAATACAGAAGAAGCAAAAGAATTTGGCTGGAAAGCACTAGAGTTATTTAGCAATAACCAAGAACTCAGCGGGCTCAAAGTAAATGCTTATAACAACCTGGGGCATTTGTACTCTGACCAAAATAGTTACGATACTGCAATTCTTCTATTCAAACAATCATTGAGGTATGCCAGCCACGACATTTCCAGAAGCACCGCCCTGGCAAACATCAGCAACACGTATCTGAATATTCAAATGCTCGATTCAGCACGAAAATATATCGACATGGGAATGCGACTGATGCGAGAAAAGTACCCATCCCATGAATATGTATTTCATAAATATGAGGCAAGACTCTTTTTAAACCAAAATGAACTGGACAGTGCCGAATGGTACATCAAGAGCTTCTTGAGTAAAAATTCACATAGTGATTATGATGAGGGCATCTATTCATTTTTGATCGAGTTACTAAGTAGAAAGGGAGACCTGGATAGTGCTACTTACTATTATGATAAAATTTTGCTCTATAAAGATTCTATTCATCAAAAAACCCAATCTGAAGACTTTGCATCCTATCGGGTAAGAATTGAGACCATGGAAAAGCAAAAGCAAATTGAGTCATTAGAAGCTGAGGCGAAGCTTACTGAATTGCTGAATGTGGGAATCACAATCGGTGCCTTGATGGTTATCGTAATTTTAGGTGTATCATACAGATTGCGAATTACTGAAAGCAAGAGAAAACGATTAAAGGCTGAATTGGAGAGAAATAATTACAAACTGGAGCTGGATCGCCATCAGCGGGAGCTTTCTGATTTCACACTTGCAATGATCAGGAAAAACCAGCTTTTGGAAGAACTGCAGGAACAGGCCAGGGATGCGCTCAGAAGAAATTCTAATAATTGGGCAGCAATTGTAAAGACCATCGAACGTAACATGACGTCTGAAAAAGACTGGCAAGACTTCAATAAATACTTTGGAGTGGTTCACAATGATTTCTTTGAAAAGCTCTGCGAAAAACATCCCTTGCTTAGCAAAAATGAACTTCGACATGCGGCCCTGATACGAATGAATTTGACCTTGAAAGAGTCTGCAGAGATTATGGGAGTGGCTCCTAAAAGTATAAAAATGGCCAGATTTAGGATGAAGAAGAAATTGAATTTAGAAACTGAAGACAGCTTGAGAAATGTTATACAAGAAATTTAGTATCGACCTCAATCCAGTTTCAACTTCAATAGATGTGACTGACCATCAATAGTGATAGACAAAAGGTATATGCCATTATTCAGACCTTCCGTATTCAATGTATATATTGATTGAGGATTGCTGAAGGATTCATTTGTTTTCAAAAAGACCGACCCTGAAATATCCATCAATACCAATTCCAGTTTAGTCACTTTTCTTCCCAGTTGGATATTTAGTTTGTCTTTTAATGGATTGGGGTAAGTGACTACCTCAATTGAAGGTTGCTCTATTCGAATGATATCTGTATAATCTGCATTCCCATCAAAATCGACTTCCTTGATTCTGTAATAGATGGAAGATATTTGAGCGCCTCTATCGATAAACTGATAGCTGTTTAAGCCACCATTGCCTGCAGGGTTTACTTCTCCTATTTTGATGAATTCATATCCATCAATGCTTTTCTCGATTTCAAACCTGTCAACATTTTCTTCTTCTGCAGTCTCCCATATCAAGTAGATATCATCTTCTCTTCTTTCTCCATAAAATGAAAGCCATTCAACAGGAAGTATAGTACAGCCTGATGGTGCGTTGAAAACATTAGTACCAGCAAAATTGCAGGAGGCATCACCAGAAAAACTAGCTGTAATATCAACCGGCTGCCCATTGGCCACAAGATTTACCGTGATAGTATCTCTAGGATTCAGTCCCAGGTAGGTTTGGCCGTTTATGACTAAATCTCCAACTTCATTGGCAAAAATCACTTCCAGATCCTGCGTATATTGATTAGTCATGGGATCGCATGCACTCTGAGTATTTACAGGTTTTATTGAAACAATTCGACAGTCATTATTAAGTATCCGTGTAAAATGGATATCCTTATTACCTGCATTCCCCGCAGACGGCTGGAGCGTCGGATCAATATCAGGAAAATTATCGCTGGTAGAATTGATGCCCAAAATTGGATTATGAAAAGCGTCGAGCATCATAAACCTCGGTTTGTCGTCAGCATCTCCACCCAAATAGGTAGTGTAAAGTCTGGTACCGGAAGGGTCAAATACACTCATATAAGCATCTTCGCCAGCATTGTAAGTGTTGTCGATAGCGCCTACAAGCATAGCACCAGGTAATTGTCCATATATCAGTCCACTCACATAGATATTATCCTGATAGTCAATTACCGGCCCATGGAGACTTGTTTCAAACCATTGGTCAATCACATTTACCCATTCAAATTGCATCTGTCCTAAGCTTGAATTGAAGGAAGTCTTCACCAATGCTGCCTTGTAAACCGCATTATTTGCAAAATTTTGTCCTTCGAATGTGTTACCCTCGGTTTGGACTCCAAAGTAAAAATTGTCATTTGAATCCAGAACTCCTCTCCTTTTGGTATCATCGGCCATCGATCCTCCCATCACGCTCATGGCTTTGATGCTGCCATCGTCTGAATCGATTACACCTACCATGACGTCTCCATTTGCATTATATGTAGACCCATCGGTTACAGGAATTAAGGTTCCGTGATTGATGCCGGCAAAATATATGTTGTCCCCTGAAACATCCATTCCTGTGATGACACTTCCTAAAAATCGTGACCAGAGTACCTGATCAAACGTAGGACTTAGCTTTAATACTACGCCACCACTGTATATTCCCTGATTGCTCTTTAGCGTATCAAGCTTGATGGGATTGTTAATCGCATCGTGTAAAAAATCGTCTTCTGGCAGAATTGAACCTGGAATGTCCCATTGATTGGAATAATGAGTAGACGTAAACCCCGCCAGATAAATATTACCAGCATCATCAAGAGACAACCCGCCCCGGCATCCATCACCACCTGTTCCTCCTAAAAATGTACTATAAAGTAAAGTCTGTCCATCACCACTGAGTTTTAGAGCAAACATATCGACAGAAGTGCCATGGTAGCTATCAATAGGCCCGTCACTCGATCCGTTGTTTGTTTCGTCAAGCGCACCACTGGTGACAGGAAAGTCTGTGGAAGAGGTCTGTCCGGCTACATAAATATCGCCGGCATTATCAACTTCAATGCCGTAGCCTCTATCAAAATCTGTCCCACCAATTAAAACAGCCCATCTCAACTGCCTCAGATCTCCGGAAAGTCTGAAAACAAACGTGTTCTGATTAAGTGTAGTATAAGCTCCTCCTCCCCTGACAGTCATGGTCGTTGCAGGGCCAGGACCAAATTGAAAAACATTGCTTGCACCGAATATCGATTGAAGCATTGTAAGGTCAGGCGCCGGATACCCTGTTGCCACAATATCCCCATTTGGGCACAGTGCTATCTCACGAATGTTTTCTTCCATCCACGTTCCCATATGGAATACCGTATCAAGCGAAAAATTTGACTGTGCAATAGAACCATGCGCAATCACCGTAAGAAGGAAGAGAAGCCGTTTCATATCAGGATACGTTTATGTATTAAGCTTTAGTGAGGCGTAGATATGGTTTCACTTCTTCGTACCCCTTCGGAAATAGCTTTTTAGCTTCTTCATTGGAAACGCTTGGCAGAATCACACATTCCTCGCCTTGATTCCAGTTTGCAGGTGTAGCCAATTTGCGGTTGGCTGTTAGCTGCAGAGAATCTATGACTCTTATTATTTCTTGAAAATTTCTGCCGGTGGAAGCCGGATAAGTCAGCGTGAGCTTTATGTTTTTATGTGGCCCAATGATAAAGACGGATCTTACAGTCATCTTATCATCCGCATTTGGATGAATCATGCCATATAGCTCTGCTACCTTTCTGTCCTCATCTGCAATGATTGGGAAGTTTACAGAGGTTTGCTGAGTTTCATTAATATCCTTAATCCAACTGTGATGATCACTTATGTTGTCGACACTCAGTGCAATTACTTTCACACCTCGTTCATCAAACTGTGACTTTATTTTAGCAACCTGACCCAGCTCGGTTGTACACACCGGAGTAAAATCTGCCGGATGAGAAAATAGTACTCCCCAATTATTTCCAAGCCATTCATGAAAGTTTATCGTACCTAAAGTCGAATTGGCAGTAAAATCCGGAGCTAAATCTCCTAATTGTAATGTTTTCATAGTAACGTTTTATTTTGATTTAAAAAGCAGTCTATTCTGCTTTTGACTTTCCAAATAAAATCGGCATTCCAATCCCAAACATTTTTTCTCACCTACAAAAGGTTTACACCTTTCAGATTTATGAATATCACTTGTTTGTGGGCTTTCCAAGTCACTTAATATTAGGTCTGTAATACAGAACTATCGACTTGAATTTGATTGTTAAGCACCGTTTGAATGGAAATAGCGTGGATCAATTCTTACCATATTCTGGTATATCTATAACAAAGTATATACAAATGCGTATATCTTTGACAAAATGTATAGAAATGAAAAAAGAATACCTCGGAGAATTCGAAGAATTGGTGCTTACAATGGTCGCTTTACTTGGTGAAAATGCTTACGGAAATGCCATTGTGGATGAGATAAGTGAAAAAATTGGACGAGAAGTCAATTTGAGTGCCGTTCATGTGACTCTCTATCGAATGGAAGATAAAGGATATGTTTCTTCAGAAATGGGTGGTGCATCAAACATGCGTGGTGGACGTAGGAAGCGGATTTTCTCTGTCACCAATGCAGGATTGCAAATGCTCCAAACCTTAAAAGAGCAGCGACAGGAATTGTGGTCGCTCATCCCTGACCTTAAATTTTCAAGTATATAAATGGAGCCTCCAAAGTGGATCATCAAATTCATCAATTTTTATTGCCCACCCAGACTGGCAGAAAGTGTAATCGGTGATGTATGGGAGCAATACCTGCGAGACAAAGAACGATTTTCCAAATTCAAATCAAATAGACGGTTGCTTTGGAATGCATTCCGATTCTTTCGTCCGGGAATCTTACTACGAAACTCAAAAACTCAATTAATTAATACTGCTATGCTACGAATCAATTTGCTACTAGCACTACGCAACATGCGCAAATACAAATTCTACTCGCTCATCAATATTTTGGGACTGGCAATGAGCATCATGTTTGGACTCCTGGTATTTTTCTATGTGCAGAATGCCATCCAGCATGACTCTTTTCATGAAGAACACGAGTCCATTTTCCGCTTAACCAAGCAATACCGAAGCAGGGAAACGAATGAGTTATTATCCTGGAACAATACCACGGGAAACCAGCTGGCAACAGATTTAAGAAATGAAATTCCATCTATAAAACACATCACACGCCTAATTTCCGGTTCAGGTTATGTCAAGAAAGGATCAGAAACATTTACCGAGAAGATAATGCTCGTGGATCCTGATTTCTTCAATATTTTCTCCTTTCCAATAATAGAAGGTACCAAAAAGGATCCGTTGATGAATGCTTCGCAAGCTGTGATCAGCCCTGAAATGGCCGAAAAATATTTTGGCATAGCTGATCCAATCGGGAAACAAATGGAGATCATTGTGGGAAACGACCTACAATCGGTCATTGTAACCGCGGTGGCTGATCCGGTAGAAGAACTCAACAGCCTTCCTTTTGATGTGATCATCCATATCGATCACTTAAAAAGTCTCATTCAAAGTGAAGGTTTTTTAATCGGATATGACGTTTCATTTCTTGAAACATACCTCAAATTAAATCCCGATGAAAACGTAGCAGCTCTTGAACAGGTACTGACCAAAACTTATGCACGATTCGCCCAGCTTACCGAAGAAGATGATAAAAAGATAATTAAACTTCAGCCCATAAGTAAGCTTTATTGGTGGAGCAATAAGTTTGCCCAAGACGGTGAAGCCATTACTTATAATCCCGATTATGTCTACATTCTGATAGGCCTTTCATTATTGGTAATCGTAATCGCAGTTCTAAACTTCATTATGCTCACGAGCAGTCAATCGCTCAACAGAATTAAGGAATTTGGAATAAGAAAAACGATGGGAGCTTTTAAACGACAGCTATCAGCGCAGCTGCTCCTGGAAGTATTAATATTGGCAATGGCAGCAGGAGCCATTGCTTTGGTTGCTACCTATTATCTCATACCGGTATTCAATAACCTCGCAAATGCGAAACTAAATTTTCGCCTCACTGGCGAACTCATCGGGTTTATCGTGATCCTAATCAGTATCATCTCAATCATTTCAAGCTTGATCTCTTCCGGGGTAATATTAAGACTCAAAACAACGAGTGCTCTAAAAGGTACATTAAACGTTGGTGGAAGTAGCCTCACACGAAATCTGATGGTGATCATTCAATTTACTTTTTGTGTTGGCTTGATCGTTGGGACGATTGTTTTCAAAAATCAGATGAGTTACGTAAGCAACAAATCCCTCGGCTTTGAAAAAGATCAGCTGATAGAAGTAGAACTTCCAAAAAACATGGAGGGAAAAGCTGCAGCCAAGGCCTATGAAATCTTTAGAAATGAGCTGAAGTCTAATCCAGATGTAGTAAGTACTGCGGCTACCATGACTACCATGTCTGTTGTCCATTGGACAGTATTCACTTTTGATCAGGAAGATGACTCACAGCTAAAAATCACTTTCAACCTGGTTTCTCCTAACTATTTGAGCACAATGGGGCTGGAGTTGCTATCCGGAAGAGACTTTAGAGAAGATGACACAGGAAAAGCGATCATTGTGAATGAATCTCTGGTAAAAGAAATGGGCTGGGAAGATCCGCTTGGCATGCAAATTCCCGGGAAAGATTTCAACAGGAGTCATGAGATCATTGGAGTAGTGAAGGATTTCAATTTCAATTCGCTACACACAGAAGTAGCGCCGTTGATTTTGGCAACTGATGTTGACTATATCATGGAAGGACTGACTGGTATTTCTTCCTATGTATGGCCACCGCAGTTCTTTACTGCCGTGATCAAGGTAGTGCCTGGAAATGCAGGACATATTGCAGAAGATATCCATGCCGCTTGGCAAAAAACAATGAGCGACCTGCCTTTCGAAATGAAGTATGTAAATGACATTCTGAACGAAAAATATAAAGAGGAAAAGCGGTACAGCTCTATGATAAACTATGCTGCGGGATTCTCATTATTCATTGCCTGGCTGGGTCTTTTGGCATTGACTCGACTAGTCATCCAAAAACGTTTCAAAGAGATGGGGATCCGAAAGGTTCTTGGTTCCTCTTCATTTAATATCATCCTGCTGGTTGCCAGAAAATTCGTCCTATTGATTGGCGTGGCAACACTTCTCGCCTCTCCTCTTGCCTGGTGGCTGCTTCAGGACTGGCTCAGCGATTTTGCCTACAAAGTAGATTTGAATCCATTGATATTTCTGTTTTCAGGACTGGCTGTGATTGGTGTCACCTTTATTTCCATAAGTATCCAATCCCTGAAAATTTCAAGCATTAATCCTTCGGAAGCGTTGAGGATGGAGTGATTTGTGAAATCTGGGCCTAAAAGCGGTATCTTTAGAAAAAGACATTCCAATGGATTCACCAAAAAAACCGGAAATTACACCCACCGAAAATGGGCCGTATCTCGTAAAAGGGCTCGCAAATTTTGCAAACCAGAAAGGACCTATTGCTCCGAAAGAAAGCATGGCCCTATGCCGCTGTGGCGGTTCTGGAAACAAACCTTTTTGCGATGGTACGCATAAAACGAATGGATTTTCTTCAGCTAAACAAGACGGAAGAGTAGAAGATCAATTGGATCATTATGAAGGCAAAAAGATAACAATTCACGATAATCGAGGCATTTGTGCACATGCTGGTCGTTGCACCGATGGTTTAGCTTCCGTTTTTCATTTGAAGGAGGAGCCCTGGATACACCCGGATTCAGCTACTGCAGAGGAGATCATTTCTACAATAAAAAAATGTCCCTCAGGTGCTCTGAGCTATACTTTCGAAGGAGAGAAAGGCTACACTGGCGATGGATCACCCTCAATATTTGTTGCTCCGAATGGCCCTTATGTGGTGTCTGGTGAACCTGACCTGAAGGACACTAAACGGGCAGAAGGCGCTTCTACTGAGCATTTCACGATGTGCCGATGTGGAGGCTCTAAAAACAAACCTTTTTGTGACGGTAGTCATTGGTACAATGGATTTAAAGACGATAAGAATTGAAGAACTAATTCCAACAGTTTTTCACTTTTTAGGCGGCTTTATGCCTTGATAAGTCTTGCTCACTTAAAATTTCAAATATCAACGCTTCTAAGGCTTTTAGGATGGAGTGATTTTCCAATATTCTAACATTTAAAAATATCTTTCGTATATTTACTTTGTATTTCAAAGTACTTTTAAATGAAAGAAAAATACATTGAGGATTTAAAGGAGATAAAGGACATCATGAATCGATCCTCACGGTTCATCTCACTAAGTGGTCTCTCGGGCATATCAGCAGGCATATCTGCACTTATAGGTGCATACTTTGCTTATCAAACGGTTTACTTTGAGCAAGACTATTTAGGCTATCGACGAGCCTTTCTTACGGCAGAGAGCCTGACACAGCTCCTACTCATCGCCATAGGCACACTCATTCTGGCTATAGGCACAGGAGTGTATTTTACGACTCGTCAAACCAAAAAACAAAATCAGAAAATATGGGACGTTCAGACCAAGCGGCTATTGATTAATCTGGCGATTCCCCTGGCAACCGGTGGTATTCTTTGCCTCATGCTTTTAGCCAAAGGATACATTGGCATTGTGGCACCTCTTACACTCATATTCTATGGACTTGGACTCATCAATGCTAGTAAGTACACATTGAATGAAATCAGAAGTCTGGGTATCCTCGAGGTGATTTTAGGACTGATTGCCATCCAATATATTGGTTACGGCCTCCTTTTTTGGTCACTGGGGTTTGGATTCCTTCATATTATTTACGGCATTATTATGCAATTGAAATATAAGTCGTGAAAGAACTGCTCAAGGATTTAGATAAAGCATTTGAAAATAAAATCCGGCTGGGCATCATGTCAGCTCTGGTGGTCAACGAGCACCTGGATTTTAGTTCGCTCAAAAACTTATTGGATGTCACAGATGGTAATCTGGCCAGCCACTTGAAATCATTAGAAAAAAAAGAATATGTGACTTTCAAAAAGGAGTTTTTAGGCAGAAAACCTAACACAAAATATCACGCAACACCAAAAGGAAAAAACGCATTTAAAAAGCACATTCAAGCCATAGAACAACTATTGAACTAATTTTTTTATCTATATACTTTGTTTTTCAAAGTACTTTTAAAATAATAATTATGAATAAAGAGAATACGCCATTTGAAAGAATAAACAATCTGCTAAAAAACTCAGTGATGCTCAAGCTGGTCACCGTTACCATTCTTATGCTTCTATTACTCATCCCAGCCTCAATGATCAAGTCGATCATTCAGGAGAGAGAACAGTTGAACAATCAAACCACCAATGAAGTGAGTTCTAAATGGGCTGACAAGCAGCAGGTGAAAGGGCCCATTCTTACCATCCCTCTCACTTACGAATACGAATCTGATAACAATAAGAAACTTGTTACAACAAAATACCTGCACATTCTTCCTGACAACCTTACAATTGATGGAGAGATTATACCGGAAAAGTTAAAAAGAGGAATTTACGAAGTGGTCGTTTACAGGTCATTGCTGAAAGTTTCGGGTGATTTTAACCTCACAGTAGCTCCCGATCCTCAAAACCTCAAAGCAATCCGATTTGATCAGGCTTTTCTGACTATTGGAGTGAGCGACTTGAGAGGCATCAAAAATCAAATCAATATCAACTGGAGTGGCAAAGACCTGAATGTAAAACCTGGATCTAAACTTCCTGACCTTGTCTATTCAGGAGTTACTGTTGAACTTAATGATACTGAGGCCCTGGTCGGCAAAAAAATACCTTTTGATTACTCCATTGATCTTCAAGGAAGCAAAAATCTTTCGTTTGTACCTATGGGAAACAACACCAAAGTTTCCCTGAGATCACCCTGGCAGTCTCCTTCATTCGACGGCAATTTCCTTCCTGACAATCGAAAACTTAGCAATAAGGGTTTTACAGCCTCCTGGTCTGTGCTTCAGCTCAACAGAAACTATCCTCAGAGTTGGATTGGAAATAGTCATGCTCAAAAAATTGAAGATTCAGCTTTTGGAGTAAATCTAATTCTGCCACTGGATGACTATCAAAAGTCTTATCGCTCTGCCAAGTATGCCGCCATGACCATAGCTCTTACCTTCCTTATTTTCTTCCTGGTAGAAATTCTTAATAAGAGAAAAATTCATCCGTTCCAATATGCATTGGTTGGTTTAGCCTTATGCCTATTCTATGTTTTGCTGGTGTCTATTTCCGAGCATTCCAATTTCAACCTTGCATACGCAATATCTACTATTGCCATTGTGGCAATGATTTCCCTCTATTCACTTAGCGTCTTTAAGAAGATCAAGTTATCAACACTTCTTGCCACCATTGTTTCAGCCATATATGGCTTTATGTTCGTCACATTACAGCTCGCAGATTATGCACTGCTAATGGGAAGTATCGGACTTACTGTAATTCTGGGTTTGACAATGTATTTCACCCGGAACATCAATTGGTATCGGCTCAACATTGAAACCGAATAAACCTAAAGATCTATAGCACTTAAACTTGAATATCATGAATCAATCACAAATCACAAACATCATCAGCTGGATATTTGGATTCATTGTCCTCGCTTTAGGACTAATGAATATACTGAGAGGGAATGATCCATTTTTGGGAGTGGCGCTCCTACTTGCGGCCGGGATATACTTTCCTCCCACTTACAATTTGTTCAGAAATGTATCAGGCATGTCATTACACTACCTGCTTAGGATAGCGTTGGCATTACTTATCATTTGGATAAACCTGGCAGTAGGTGCCATCAATGAGGGTTATTATCCTGAAATCACCGGATGATCTACTGCTTCACAACTTTCCCTTCGAAAAGACTACCATCAACCATCTCGAGTCTGATCAGGTATTGTCCTTCAGCCAAATCAACAATTGGCAGTTGGGATGTGGTCATTGAAGTGACAGTTTTATGAAGCTTACCGGCCATGTCATAGAAAGTCAGCTGCTTAACGTAGCTGGCTTCTACGCCTTCTATCCTGATGAAATTTGATGTTGGATTTGGATAAATCGTCACTCGAGCATCTGAAAAGTCTGGTACCAACTGTATCGTAGGAGAATATTCATACGCTCCGTCATAGTCCACCATTTTGAGTCTATAATAGTGAGCATTCAATTCAACATTCATATCTAAAAATCGATAATCATGTCTTTCATTGCTATTTCCATGAGCATCAACACTTCCGATTGCTTCAAAAATTTCTCCATCAAGGCTATGCTCAATTTGAAAATAATCTGAATTTACCTCTGACGTAGTACTCCAATTCAAAGCGATATCTCTTCCATTCATCTTCCCCTCAAATGCTAACAACTCCACTGGTAATGGATTTGCTGAAGCATTGGTAGAATATATAGAGAAATCACTAAACATATCTGTACTACCTGTTATTGTAAAAGGTCCTGATCCTGCCGAACCGACATATGTCATTTCTAACCAATTGGTTCCATCGAATCGCAACATTCCTAAGGTAGTAGCGTCAGAAGCTTCATCACTACCTTCGATCTGAAGGGTCACATTGGTGGTTCCCGGTGTACCGGTTACCACATCTATTTCCCAATATCGGGTAGTCAGTGTGCTTTGTATCATTCCTCCGAGTTCCGCGCTTACCTCTCCGTGTAGATTGCGCATATCGCCAAAGCTTCCACCTCCGATTGGAGCCGTTTCTCCTACGTGTGCAACAGAAAATGTGGTTGCATTTGTTGGCGTAAGTGTCGCCGGGCGGTAGGCCCCTGCATCTCCTATAGGAAAGAGGAAAGTGCCCGCGGCACCGATCGCCGTTTCTACTTTGCCCTCTATGTGATTGCCACTACCGAAAGTGCTTCCCTCAGTTACATCACTATTCAGCGTTAGCGTTGGATCGTCAGACTTGTCTCCATCATCCAAATCGATATCCAGGATACCATTGTTTAGTGTCAGCACATTGTTAATCTCAAGATCAGCCAATACGCCAAGGTTGCCACCATTCAATGTGACATCATCAATGGTGGTTGAAGCAGCCGGATCCAGAAACATGTTTTTAGAAATGGTAAGGGTTTCAATATAGTCGTCTTGCAGCACGGTCAAGGTTCCTCCGGTGCTTAGCAAATCATGCCCTTCCTGCAATCTATCACCTGTTTGTGCAACCAATAGATCATCCGGCACTACGGTAAGCGCCGAAAAATCTCCCTGAAAGCCCGCAAGTCCTGAATTGGTATCTGTACCTGATTCTAAATAGGGTGTATAATCATTAGCACTCACCAACGTATCGATATCGGCTTGAACTGTCGTACCAAAATAGTTTCCTGAAAGATCTATTCCAGTGTTAGCTGTATATAAACCGCGTGGATTACTATTATTATCAAAGTTGGAGCCAGTTATACTCAACGTGCTTCCCGTCTGCAAACTCAAACCCCTAAATTCAAAATTCGTTCCCGGTGTTGTTTGTGTAGAAGGACTGGTAAAAAAAGTAGTATTTACATTTACCTCCGCATCGTTTCGCACCACAAGGTAGAAGCCATAATTGCCACCCGTGCCTGTAGGATCATGCCCATTATTGGTAAAGGTCGACCGGACAATTCCAACTCGGGTGTTTTGCCCACGTGCGTAGAAACCACGATTTTCATTGTTGTCGAATGTACATTCTGAAATGGTTATATCTTGTAAATATTCGGTGTAGTTCGTGCTAGAGAAATCACCGCATATAATCCCTGCATAATCTGAAGTTGTGTTTTCAACATCTGCAAATCTTGAATTGTTAACTGTGGCGGTGATGAGATGAGTGTTATCACTCGAACCATCTGTGTAGAAATAGATGCCAGCTTCCGGAAAGTTCGTGATTCCGCCACCCGGCTCTGCAAAACCAGAAGCTGAAAAGCCATCGACGGTTACCGTGCTTGAAGCACGTGTCGCCGTACCATCAAAGCTAAAAACGGTAATTCCCCTTATCGAATTCGTCGTAGTGTCATTTGCGATACTTAGTACGTTAGAACTCAGGCAATCAAAAATAAAAACACCTAAAGCACTTCCTAAGTGCTCATTGTCGCTGAGATTCACATCTGTATCTCCTGTCAATCCAGATAGTGTCACTGATGAGGTGAGATTTCCTAATGAGGTAGTGAAGTCTCCCGCGGTAATCAGGTTACTCGTGACATTTAAGAAACCACTGGTCACTGTGGTGAAAGCAACACCTACTGAATCGGCGTTGATCACATTAAATTGAATATTAATATCCGTATTAGCATCGGCATATATTGCTGCATCGGCATTGGTCACGCCTATCTGAAAGCCGTCGATGGTAACACCATCCGCATCAATTTCTAGAACATCGGCCTGACTGGAAGGCTCAATAATCGATTCAGCACCCCGTGAAGGGTCATTACCATCCAGGCCAACATTTGCTCCTTCAAGCGTCACGGGATTTGAGATGGTAATACTTTCATTGTACGTGCCGGCTGCAACTATTACACGCCCATCCTCCACGACAATATTGAGTCCGGACTGAATCAATTGCTTTGGATCACCAGGCCGACCAAAACCTGTATCGTCAGGTGCCGATGCATCCACATAGATGATGCCATTTTCTGTACCAAGTGAAGCCAGGCCTTTGCGAAAGTCTGCTACATCATCATCGGTGTCCTCCGCAAGTGGAACTCTAAAAATAGACTCATCTGCAATACTTGTAGAAAGTCCCCCAGAAGCCGAACCATCCGCAGCTCCATCTCCATTTCCATCGCCTTCAAGATCATCCCCAATCTCAACATCATCCACTACCGTTCCATACGGATCCGTCAGTGTGATGAAAACATCATTGTTGATTTCTTCAGATCCTGTTGGATTACCCAAAATAAGGTAGTCACCTGCCACTGTATTATTGAAGCTCCCTGAACCAATATAATTGACTACAGAAAAAGCTCCTGAACTGGTCAGATCTCCGCTGAAGTCTGTTCCATCAACTACAGATATCGTCCACTTGATAAGGTTTAATCCAGAACTTCCAATATACAATTCAATCCACTCATCACTCGAACCCGCAGTTCCTCCGGGTTCGGTTGCTGTAAACCCACTAGCATCCCAATCTTGTTGTGGTGAGGTCACGATTTCATTAATTAAGACTGTTCCCTGGGGAGAATTATTAGCTCCCAACGTGGCTCTTGTTTTCACAAAATCATCAGCCTCAATATCCGTATCCAAACCATTTGGTATCCGACATACAGATTCATCGTCAGTGTTGGTAGCATTGCCTGTAAACATGGTTCCACTTCCTGAGGCAATGATTACCTGATCCACAAGGTTTGAAGATGCATCTCTCACCACTATGGTTACTGATTGATTGATGGCACCGGTAGTCATGGTTCCCAAAACCAGATAATCGCCTGCATCGGTATCGAAGAAATTACCACCTGTTTGCGAAACATAGTTGATAATCTGAAAAGCCCCTCCCGCTTCAAGCGTCCCGGACTCGTCGGTTCCATCGTTGAGTTCGATGGTCCATTTTGTCAGATTAAGTCCGGCAGTTCCAATATATAATTCCACCCAGTCATCATCTGAGTTGATAGCTCCTGCCCCTATTGTTCCGTCAAATCCATTTGTGCTCCAGTCTTGCTGAGGATCAACTATTGCCTCGTTGATTAAGACCGTGCCGGTGGGTGAATTATTTGTGCCAAGTGTTGCACGGGACAAGACAAAATCGTCCACCTCTATATCCGTATCCTGACCATTTGGAATACGACACACCGACTCATCGTTCACGCCCGTAGCTGCTCCGGTAAACATGGTGCCCGATCCAGCTGCAATTATTACCTGATCTACGATGGTAGAAGTATTGTCTCTCAAAATGACGGTAACCGCTTCATCCATGGTACTGCCATTTGGCTGACCTAATACGATATAGTCGCCAGCATCAGTGTTGTCAAATGTGCCTCCTGTACCGGATAAATAATTCATGGTCACAAATGCTCCGCCTGCAGCGATGGTTCCGGATGCATCTGTTCCGTCATTCATTTCAATGGTCCATCCGGTTAAGTCCAGTCCATTGGAGCTGATGTAGAGTTCGATCCAGTCATCATTGGAATCAATTGCTCCGCTACCGTCCGTACCATCAAAGACGTTGGTGCTCCAATCGATTTGAGGATCGGTGACGACCTCATTGATGAGTACCTGAGAAAAGACAGATGTAGTGAAGAGCGAGTAGATAAGTAACGTAAATCCAATCCGATATACCGAACATTTTGCGGTAGAAAAGAAAGAAAATGCATCACTTAAGCTGGTGGAATTAAGTGAAACCATAACTGTTGGTGAGTTTATACTTAGTTAAAATACTGAAAATCAAACAGAAGTCTAAATTTCAAGCATTAAGATTTCACGATGTAGACCAAATGTCTATCGGAAATTCAGGCATCTACTTTATCTAATTTCTCATTGGCTTCATCCAAATCATCCTGAGAGGCATGTTCTTTTGAAGCTAAGGCATGTACAGATGGATTTATGGATACATCAATCAAAATTGGATAGTGGTCGGAATGAAAATTGAAGAGCCGTTCCAGCTTTGCTATTCGAAAGTGATGGCTAAAAAAGAAATGATCCAGTGGCCATCTCATCAACGGTCGACCAGCGTGAAAGGTATTGAAAAAACCTCGTCCCATTCGTGGATCCAAAAGTCCACTGATCCTCATAAACAATCGGGTGGTATGTGACCAGGCCACATCATTCATATCGCCAGCTACCACCACCGGAATTTTACTTTTTTGTGCCAATCGCCCAACCATTACAAGTTCTGCATCACGTGGTGTAGATTCATCGTTCTCTCCGGGTGCCGGTGGCTTTGGATGTAGGCCGTAAAACTGGATGACCTCACCGTCCTCAAGTTCTATTTTGCTGTGAATGGATGGGACGTCATCTTCTATTAAATATTGAATAGTACCCTCTAGAAGTTTATGCTTTGAATAGAGCATCATGCCATAGGTATTATCCAAAGGTCTTAGAATTTTATACGGGAATAGCTCGCTTAGATTCTGATCTAGAGCCATTTTCCATTTCTCATCTACCTCTACAAGAAACAAGATGTCGGGTTTGTGCTTGTCAATCAACTGCATACACCCGTTGTAGTCATCATTTGACATTAAAACATTGGCAGATATAAATCGAATTTTTTTACTTCCATTTTCACTCCATGGAATAGTCGGTCGCTTAAGCCTGGTATACGGGTAGATCACTGTCAAGCGATAGACGAATAACGCAATGGTCATCCCATAAATAAAACCCTCAATCCATCCCAATGGCTGAAGAAATACACTCCAACTGATCACACACAAAAGACCCAGGACTGTGAACTGTACATACGGAAAGTCAAATCCCCTTACCCACCATTTTTCCCATTTAGAAAAAGGAGCTAAAGCAGAAACTATGAAGATAATGCTAAGTGTGATGAGTACGATTTTCATTCTGTGAAATTAAGGTATGCAACTCAATAAAAATTACTAATTAATATTCGCTAATGCAACTACACGAAGCGTAGTATCTGCATTAAAATCAGCTTATTATCGAATGAATAAATGAATAATGTTCTGATAATATGCATATTCAATACATATATAAAATTATAGTCTGCATATATACTTTTATACAAATTATAATCTTTCAATAAACATATTATCAAAATATTTTTCTGTTTATATGTAACCTATAGAAAATATTCTTCGTTATATATATTGTGTATTTGCAAATGCAACTATACGAATTCTAAAATAGATGTTTAACCTTTAAATTTTGAAAACCATGATCTTACTTGGAATAATAATTATCCTATTCGGTCTGTTTATGTTTTACCTGCGTCCTCAATTGAGCGATCAAGATCAATTTGAAGACGGTGTTTTGATCCGAAGAAAGGCTCCACCCTTCTTCCTGATGTTTACCAAAAAAATATCATTGGTGATTGCCGGTGGAGGTTTACTGATCGCAATGCTCCCTTATATGTTTTTTTGGGCAGAACCGGGCTATCAGTACTTTCTGGTATATCCGACCGGAAAAAGTGATGTGGTGATGAGTCAGGGAATTAAATTCCGCGGCTTTGCCAAGGTAGTACCGTGGCAAAAGTATATTGATGTGAAAGTGGTCGATCCTGGTGATGAAGTAAAGGATATCGAAGGCCTGATGAAGCCTATCCCTATCCGATTTATTGATCAGGTGACGGCAGAAGTGAAAATCTCAGGAAGGTTCCAACTACCTACCAATGAAGAAGACTTCATCACGCTGGCCATCAAGTACCGAACGATGGACAATCTCGTGCAAAACACACTGATTCCTACAATACGCGAGCAAACCAACAACACCGGATATATGTATGCTGCACAAGACTACATTTCCGGTGAGGCCCAGAGCTTTCGTCAGACTCTGGATGAACAATTGAAAGATGGAGCGTATGCTGTAATCAAGATTGAGCACAAGGACACCGTGTATAGTGAGGTTCAGAGAGCGAATACGGATCGAGCGATCAAGGAGATACGGACAAGCTATACTGTGGAGAAGGTGTTGCAAAATGGTCTACCGAAGCGTATTCCGCACGAGTTGACAGAAAACAACATCATTGTATCGCAGGTGATTGTAGACGATGTAGTCTTAGAGCCGATCTTTAAGCAACGACTGGAAGCACAGCGGGATGAATCTGCCAAGCGTCAGATAGAGCAACAGAAAGTAGAAACTGCAAAGGCAGCACAGGCCAGAATCATAGCCGAAGGTGAGCGTGACAAAGCCGGTGAGCGAGTAGCTCAGGAAAAAGAGCAGGTGAAGCAGCTGATTGCAATTGAGACCAAGCTGAAGCAAGAGCGTACGAATAAGGAGCTGGCTGCTATTGCGCTGGAAACCGAGCGACTGCTAGCGCAGCAAAAGAAGGTTTCCGCAGATGCTAAAGCTTATGAGAATGCGAAGTTGGTAACTGCCGGACTCACGCCACAAGAAAGAGCCGAGTGGCAGTATAAAACCTCGGTTGGTGTAGCTGCTGAGCTGTCGAAACTGACCTTCCCTGCTACCATGATCATTGGCGGAGAAGACAGTGGAGGCACACCCCTTGAGTCACTGATCGGTGCGGCAATGGCCAAGCAACTGACAACAGACAATGCCAAATTTGGCAATTAGATGAAAGAGGCGTAAGCCTCTTTTGGTTTTGTGTGACAGGTGCAGCAGAGAAACAATTTCTCTATTTTTGAATGAGGTGGTTCTGGCCATTGTTTACTTACTATCTCTTATGCGTATAGCTCAACTTTTAAGTTTACTTTTTTTACTATCTAATTGCCAAAAAAAGGAAGATCCACTTCTTGGTCATTGGCACTCCATTCCCGCGAAAGATGGCTTTTATTGGACTCTAGATATTAATGACTCGACAACTCAAATAAACAAATATGATGTAGAGATTCGAGGTTTTCCATACAACAGATTTGATGACAATGGGAAAGATCGTATAATATTTATGTATGAGGAATATCCAGATTTTGAAATTAGAAACGATACGCTATTTCTAGATACTCATTTTGCGTTCCTGAAGGCCAACGAGGAAAATTTCCTTGATGACCACTTCCTCAATTCATTAGTTCAGCTCAACTTAAAAAAGCCTGATAAAAGCATCAAAATTGATCTCCCTAGACCTAGCCAGATGGTACCTATTTATGTGGGGCCACCAAATAAAGAAACGCTGTTAAATGAAAATGTGGATGAAGACTCGACCTATTTTCAAATGCGAGATATCGTTGGAGGTTACGGGGACTTAAATTATTTCGCCAAATATGAAGCTGATAAACTAGCAATGGGAGTAGGTTATTGGATGGTTATCCACGCAGACAGTTCTACTTCACAACAAGTAATAGATAGCTTGAAAAGCCACCTTGAACAATTTGACTTCATCAAAGGGTTTATAGATGTGAGTTATGATTATGGGCAAAATAAACTTCATTTTGAAAGAACTGACAGAAGGTAACAAGCACGAGCCTACACAAGTCGGAGAGCTTTCAATAACCTGTGCCTCTAGCCTATCTTGATGGAAAGCAAAGTCAGCTCCAATTGAAACCTAACCACTCACCAAATCCTGATAGCTCTTACCATCCCATACCTGGCACCTGATAGCGTCTCTTAGCACGCGAGGCTTGAATAGTGGCTTGCCCATAAGTATGCGTCCGCATTCCTGGATGCCTTCAATGATGGATGGGTGTGGATGAATCAACTCGGCCAGTTCTTTGATGCTTTTATCCTGAGAAATCAATAGTGCAACAGCTTGTATTGCACTGGATGCATGCTCTCCTACCACACGCATGCCCAGGATGTTCATCTCGTCATCGTTGGTCACTAGTACTTTGATAAATCCTTCGGTGTTCCGCATGGCAATTGCGCGTGGTATCGTGCCGTAATTCAGGCTCACCATCTTGTATTGCAACCCGGCTTGTTGTGCCTGTATCTCATTCATCCCCACACCGGCCACTTCCGGATCTAAAAACATGATCGTGGAAATATTCTTATAAATCAGTGGCTGCTCCGGCTTTCCAAAAATTCGCTCTATTGCATAGCGGCCTTCCAGCTCACCTACGTTCACTAAAGAAATATCCGCAGTGATATCCCCTACTGCATAAATATTGGAAACAGACGTTTGGGTTAGATCGTCTTTGATACCACGATTATCAACTTCCACTCCAAGGCTATCATCAAGTAGTTGGTCATATTGTGGTACCCTACCGATCGAAATGAGGCCTTTCTCTACTCGGAAGCTTTCTTTGGTGCCGTCGTTGTATTCGAGGATATACACCACCTCATCTTCATCTACTTTCATTTCAATCAGCTTGGAGTTTCTGTGAATGAGCACCCCTTTCGCCTCCAAATTCTTTTCAATGACCTTTACCACGTCTTCGTCCTCGAAAGGAAGGATGCGATCGCCTTTGTCTATCAGGTGTACTTTTGTATGACCAAAATTGGAAAAGATGGTTGCAAATTCACATCCGATCACTCCTGCTCCCACGATCACGATAGATTTGGGGAATTTGGTCAGGTTACTTAACCCATCGGAAGTGAAAACATTCTCTTCATCTATTGGCAGGTGTGGCAATTTACGCGGGACACTACCTGTAGCAAGTACAATGTAGTCCGCTGTTAATGTCTGGTCCTGACCATTCCCAGAAACCTCTATCGTGTTCTTATCTTTTACACGGCCTATGCCGTGGATGTATTCGAATAGTTCTTCATTGTATCCGAGATTGATGTTTTCCATGTGGTGGCTGAGCAGATTGACCCGCTCATCTACAGCCTCGGAGACTTCACCTTTGACTTTTTCAAAGCTGAAGTCTGTACTTGCCACATTGAGTGCGCTACCATGGAGGTTCATCATGCGTGCTTCACGAGAGATCTCCCACCAGGTTTTGCTCCATAGAGCACCCTGATGGATTCCGGCTCCACCGAGTTTATCTTTTTCTATAAGTGCTACACTTTTTCCGAAATCAATGGCTCGCATGGCGGCCGCATATCCTGCAGGTCCACCACCTATGACACAGACGTCAAATTTCTTCATCAGCTAGGCGATTGTTTCCCTAAAGATAAGAATTTGAGCGATTTAACAAGTCAGGACTTACATGATAGGTATAAAAAGCAAAAAGGGTGAAGAATCATGACTGATTTTCACCCTTTTAATACTGCAACTGCCGAAGCAACTGCAATATTTCAAACTACTGTTCGGACTCCCTTTGGTGCGCTTTCGATGAGTTGCCTCTTCGGCTCGCTTTCCGCTGCAGTCATTCAAACTTCGCTGATCCAAGCCAAACTTAAAATCAACTTCCCTTTGTCAGGCTGGAAACTTTCGTTTCAGTTTCCTATCCCTCGTTTGATGATACTAATGTAGAGCATAATTTTACATCTCCAAAAAATGTAACTACCTAGTTTTCAACAAGTTTTCCTTGACTTTTCCACGAGGTTATCCACATAAAATCCTTGTGTTTGGAATTCATAATAGCTAACTTAATAGACTCACCCAACATACATAGGCTATGAAAACGCTACTTATTCTTTTTTTCAGCCTCTTCTCCTTTATCTCTTGTTATTCTCAAAATAGTGTAGACCTCACCCTTGGTACCGGATACACTTTGATTGATTTGGACAAACTCGTAGAGAAGGATGAGGTGGCTGGCACCAGACTGGAAGACTGGAACCAATTGAATGTTGGATTCAGTGCTCAGTATTTTTTTACATCCTTAGGGGAACTACAGTTTGGCCTGGAAGCGATGTATCAGCATTTATATTGGTATCGGGTCATCGTTCCTTTTGGATCCACTCCTATCGACAGGGAATACACGGTCACTACCTTTAGAATTACCCCGGTTTTTCGAACGGGAGGAGATGAGATGACTTTTGACTTTGGACCGACCCTCAATTTCAACGACGGACTGGAAATCGGAGCAATGGCTTCTGCCAACAAATATTTCCCGCTTTCAGATAATCTTGATTTACCCGTCAAACTGCGGGTAGATTTTATTAGTGGTAAAGTCCTGATTTTACCTATATCACTTCATGCTGGAGTTCGACTAAGGTTATAGCAGGACATTGGAGTAAAAACAAAAAGGGTGAAGAATCAGAATTGATCTTCACCCTTTTAATACTGCAACTGCCTGAGCAACTGCAATATTTCAAATTACTGTTCGGACTCCCTTTGGTGCGCTTTCGATGAGTTGCCTCTTCGGCTCGCTTTCCGCTGCAGTCATTCAAACTTCGCTGATCCAAGCCAAACTTAAAATCAACTTCCCTTTGCCTGACTGGAAACTTTCGTTTCAGTTTCCTATCCCTCGTTTGATGATACTAATGTAGACCATAATTTTACATCTCCAAACAATGTAACTACCTAGTTATCAACAAGTTTTCCTCGATTTTTCCACGGGTTTATCCACAATTGCTATGCGACGGCCTCAAGCTTGTCTGCCAGCAACTTTTCAATCTCAGGAATCGAATTGTACAACTGTTCGTACGACTCAGTGATGAAATACTCCGTTTGGAATTTGTCTTTTCTATAAGCCGTGTTAAGCATGTGCTCAATACTAAAGGCGTGCTTAGGAGGTTCATCGCTAAGCGAGAACTTTGTTTCACCGGCAGATGAAAGGATTCCGGCCCCATAGATTCTCAGTCCTTCCTTTTCCTGAATCAACCCAAATTCTACCGTAAACCAGTACACCCGGGAGAGCAGCTCAATCGCATAATCATTGCCAACGTACTTTAAGCCGATTTTACTCAGCGCTTCAAGAAAGTCCACAAAATGCTGGTTGGTCAAAAGTGGGACATGTGCAAATACATCGTGAAACATATCCGGTTCCTCCAAATAATCGAGTTCCTTCATTTTTCTCAACCATGTAGTGGCCGGAAATCGCCGATTGGCCATTAGCTCAAAGAAGGTATAATCGGGCACAATCCCGGGGACTACCGCCAGCTGCCAGCCGGTGGTTTCTTTCAAAATTGCATTTGTTTCCTTAAAATCAGGGATAAGCCCTGTTTCAAATTTGGCAATCTTCAGTCCTTCACGATATGCATGGCAGGCGTGTGTTGGAAATTGCTTCATCTGGCGATCGAAAAGGATTTTCCATACTTCAAAATCCTCTTCAGTGTAGTTTTCAAAAATCTGCCTCATATTAGTTATCAGCCATGCTGTTTAAAATTCTAAGTTTTTCAATTAATTGAGATGCCTCGGCATAATCTAATGTTTGCTGTCCATCAGAAAACGCCTCCTCTGGTTTGCAATGTGTTTCGAAAATGACCCCATCTGCTCCTGCTATTGTAGATGCCATTGCGATAGGCGCTACATGATCTCTGATTCCTATTCCGTGCGAAGGATCGGCAATTACTGGAAGATGCGATTTCTCTTTCAGTATCGGAATCGCGTTGATGTCGAATGTATTTCTCGACGCCTTTTCGTAGGTCCTGATACCTCTTTCGCATAGTAGCAACCTTTCGTTTCCACCGGAGAATACATATTCGGCACTGTAAAGCAATTCGTCTATGGTACCGGATATTCCTCGCTTGATCATCACCGGCTTGTCTACTCGGCCCAGCTCATCCAGCAGGTTGTAATTCTGCGTGTTTCTGGCACCCACCTGAAAAATATCAACATAGTCATGCATGGCCTCTATCTGAGAAACCTGCATTACTTCAGAAATGATCTTGATGCCATTTTCTTTCGCCAACTTATACCAAAGTTTTAATCCATCTATCCCTAAGCCTCGAAAAGAATAGGGTGAGCTTCTTGGCTTATAGACGCCTCCTCGCATGATCTTGATATTGTTGGCCTTTAGGAAATTGATGGTTTCAACAATATTGTCTTCGCCCTCGATGCTGCATGGACCTGCCATTAGAGAAAAGTGACCTCCTCCTATTTTGGTGTCATCGCCCAGGTCTATCACAGTCGGATTGACTTTCCATTTAGCTGAAACAAGTTTGTAATCATCTGAGACTACATGTATGTCCTTAATGCCTTCCAAATGACCGATCTTACGAATGTCAAATTGCTTTTTACCTGTGCCAATCAGGTAGTTTCCGTATTGGGTTTGTACACGTGTGGTCTTATATTTTAATGAATGGAGCTCTTTTTCAACCAAAGCCGTTAATTCCCCATTTGCGCCTTTCTCTAATTGTATGATCATTATTTTTTCCTTGTTCTATAATTTCTACGAATAGTCATTCTGAATCTATTTCAAAATCTGAAGTTCTCATCAGACCTGAAACAAGCCTTGCCTCCGGAAGGCAGGTTCAGGGTGACTTTGATTTTATGTTTCTCACAAAAGATTTAATTCCTGAATCGCTTGCATCTTCCTTCAATTGCCTGATAAAAGCACTTCCTATTATCGCTCCATTGGCATATGAGCATGCATTTTTAAATGTCTCTTTGTCAGAGATACCAAAACCGATCAATCGTGGAGTAGTTAACTGCATCGATTGAATGCGTTTGTAGTATTCAACTTGCCCATCTTGAACGCCTTGCTTTGCTCCCGTGATACTTGACGATGAAACCACATAAATGAAGCCACCTGATTTTTCATCAATCTCTCTTATGCGTTCTACGGAAGTATTTGGACTGATAAGGAAGATGTTGTGTATTCCATTGGCTTGAAACACTGAGGAGTAGTTTTCCAGATATTCGGACATTGGCAAGTCTGGTATTATGATGCCATCTATTCCAACTTCTGCACACTTTTCACAAAAGTTTTCAATGCCGTATTGGATCACAGGGTTGACGTATCCCATTAGAAGCACCGGAATGGAAACTTCCTTTCTCAGATCTCTCAATTGATCAAACAACTTCTGAATGGTCATTCCATTTTCAAGCGCTTTCTGTGAGCTCTCCTGAATGGTTGGTCCATCAGCGACAGGGTCTGAAAATGGCATGCCTATTTCTAACATATCTGCTCCTGCAGACTCTAATGATTTTGCTATTCGCACGGTGTCATCGAGATCCGGAAACCCTGCCGTGAAATAGACATTCAGAATGTCTCTATTGTTCCTAAATACTTGATCTATTCTATTCATGATCAATACTTTCCCCATTTGATGTAGGTCTCTAAATCTTTGTCTCCACGACCTGAAAGGTTCACCACTACTATTTCATCTTTTTCAAACCTTCTATTGCCAAACACAGCCAGTGCATGCGCCGATTCTATTGCCGGTATGATACCTTCCATCTTACTTAATTCGACTCCAGCTGTCATTGCCTCCTCGTCCGTGATGCTGTAAAACTCGGCTCTGCCTGCATCGAACAAATGTGCGTGAATAGGTCCGATACCCGGATAATCCAATCCCGCGGAAATACTATATGGTTCCACCACCTGCCCATCTTCTGTTTGCATTAAAATGGTCTTGCTGCCGTGTAACACGCCGGTCTTACCCAAACTTGTGGTTGCTGCAGACTTGCCTGAATTGAGACCTTTTCCGGCAGCTTCTGCGGCGATCAGGTTTACTTCTTCATCATTCAGAAAGTGGTAAAAAGCTCCGGCTGCATTGCTGCCTCCTCCTACACATGCGATCACATGGTCGGGAGTATTTCGACCTTCTACTTCTTGCAATTGGTTCTGCATTTCAGCACTGATGACAGATTGAAACCTGGCAACCATGTCCGGATATGGGTGTGGACCCACTACTGAGCCAATAATGTAATGAGTGTCATTGGGATTGTTGATCCAGTGGCGCATGGCTTCATTGGTAGCGTCCTTCAGTGTTTTACTTCCAGAAGTCGCCGGTATTACCTGTGCTCCCAAAATCTTCATGCGCTCCACATTCGGTTTTTGTCTGGCCATGTCGATTTCACCCATATATACGATGCACTCCATACCCATCAATGCACAAACCGTAGCTGTTGCCACTCCATGCTGTCCCGCACCGGTTTCGGCAATGATCTTTGACTTACCCAATCGTTTTGCCAATAGTATTTGACCAATGGTATTGTTTACCTTATGAGCTCCCGTATGACATAAATCCTCTCGTTTAAGGTAGATTTTGGTTGCGTACTTTTCAGAAAGTCGTGAGGCGAAATACAACGGCGTGGGTCGGCCAACGTAGGTTTTAAGCAAATGATCAAAGTCTCTTTTGAATGCCTCAGTATTAATGATCTTTAAATAATTGATTCTAAGCTCTTCTACATTGGGATGAAGCATCTCCGGAATGTAAGCTCCGCCAAACTGACCATAGTAGCCTTTCTCATTTACGTGGTACTTGCTCATAGTGCCGCTTTTAATTGCTTCAGCTTTTCAATATCCTTTAGTGCAGGTTCTATCTCAAAACGACTGTTCACATCAATTCCCACTAGCTGTTCTATTTCCATCGATTTGATTTTTGGAATGTCTTCCAACTGCACTCCACCGCTTAAGAGAAATGGAACGTTTAGATTGTAGTTTTTAAGAATGTTCCAATCGAAATGACGACCGGAACCGCCGTAGTTGATAGATGCTGTGTCGAACAAGAAATAATCAGCGATACCTTCATAATTCTTAGCGAAGAATGGGATCGTATCCATAACTCGAAAAACCTTAATAACCTTCAATCCTCTTTCCTTAAGTGCATTTGCGAATGTTAAATCTTCGTCTCCATGAAGCTGTATATACTCAAGTCCATACTTATTAGCTATCTCAATAATATTGTCCAATGACTCATTCACAAAGACTCCAACTTTACTTATACTTATAGGTATACGCATGATAAGATCATCATCCATTTCATCTACATATCGGGGTGATTTGGGATAAAATATGAATCCCATAAAATCGGGCTTAACTTTTATTAGCTCCTGAATATTGTCAGGCTCTCGCATTCCGCATACTTTTAGTTTTAGCTCTTTCATACCAATTGCTTTATAAATTCTTTGGCGGCTTTTTCCGGTCTGCCACTTTTCATAAATGTTTCTCCAATTAGAAACCCCTCAAAACCATTATTTCTTAATTTTTTTATCGTATCAGTATCTGCTATTCCGCTTTCAGACACTTTCACAAATTCGCCTGGTATTAACTCCCCTAATTGAAAGGATGTTTTCACATCTGTTTTGAACGTCTTCAGGTCTCGATTATTCACGCCAATCAAGTCTACTTTATCCGTAATGCTACGCTCAAGTTCTTTCTGATCATGTACTTCGAGTAGTACCTCCAGACCTAAACTTCTGGCTAAGCTTCCCAGGTGCTCAATCTCTGATTTATCCAGAATAGAAGCGATCAAAAGGATAGCATCAGCGCCTATAGACTTAGCTTCAATTACCTGATATTCATCGATCATAAAATCCTTTCGAAGTATAGGACAGAAATTGAAGGACCTGGCTACTTTCAAATCATCTGTCGAACCTCCGAAGTATTCTTTGTCGGTCAAAACGGACAATCCTGAGGCTCCTGCCTGCATGTATCCGATAGATGTTCTCTCTACGGAAACATGTGAATTGATCATTCCTTTGGATGGTGATTTGCGTTTGATTTCTGCGATGATCCCTGACTTATCTTCACGCTTAAGGTATTTCTTTAACGAAACAGGCTGGCTTTCAAAGTAGGCACTGTTTTCCAATAACTTAACCGGATACAGCTCTTTATTTGCTTTTACTTCTTTGTGCTTGTTGGCTACTATTTCTGAAAGGATATCCATTAACTGTTTATGCTTAAAAAATTCTTAAATGATTGAAGTGCTTTTCCGTTTTGCAGTGCTTCACTTGCCTGGCTAATTCCCTCAGCCATTGAGGTTTGTTTTACCGTCGCGATAGCAAGTCCTGCATTCGATATGACTGCATGATTCTGTGGCTCTGTTCCTTTGCCTTCTAAAATAGAATTGAATATTTCCGCTGCTGTTTCTACCGTTTCACCGCCATGCAGTTGTTCTTGTCTGAGCGTTTCGAATCCAAGACTTTCAGGAGAAATCAGTTCTTCAGCATGATTGGAGATTAACTTAAAATCGGTGGTAAGTGATATTTCATCGTAACCATCTAAAGAGTGAACAATGGCAAAGTTTTTATCGGTGTTCTGATACAGATAGCCGTATAACCGTGCCAGCTCCAGGCTAAATACTCCCACCAACTGATTAGGTGGAAAGGCTGGGTTTACCATCGGCCCGAGCATGTTGAAGAATGTTTTTACACCAAGTTCCCGACGAATAGGCCCTACATTTTTCATAGCTGGATGAAAAAGTGGTGCATGCATAAAACAGATTCCCGATGCATCCATGGATCGTTTCATCTGATCCTGATCGCCCGAGAATTTAACTCCAAGGTGTTCCAGGACATTGGAAGACCCGCTTACTGATGATACTCCATAGTTTCCATGCTTGGCCACATTCACTTCGGCTCCAGCCACTATAAAAGATGAAATGGTAGAGATATTGAAGGTGTTTTTCCCGTCACCTCCTGTGCCGCAAACATCGATAGCATTATATCCATCCAGATCTACGGGATTGCATAACTCAAGCATGGCATCTCGAAATCCCTCAAGTTCCTGTACCTCAATGGCTCGCATAAGATAGACTGTAAGGAAAGCTGCCACCTGGCTGTTGTTGTACTTTCCGGTAGCAAGTCCTGTTAAAACCTCTTTGGCTTCTTCTCTAGAAAGAGATTGATTATTAATGAGCCTATTTAATATCTCCTTCATAATGCTAACCAGTTTTTCATTAACGCTTTCCCATGCTCCGTCATAATAGATTCCGGATGAAATTGAACCCCTCGTACATTGTATTCTTTGTGCCTGATCGACATGACATTTCCGTTTTCGGCTACACTCGTAACCTCGATCTGTTTTGGAAGGCTGTCTTTTTCAATAACCCATGAATGATATCTACATACCTTGAATTCGGTCGGGATACCTTCGAAAAGTGGATCTGAAGCTGTTAGCTCAATTGGAGTGACCATCCCATGATAAACCTGAGGCAGGTTAAATAGCCTTCCACCAAAGACTTCACCAATACCCTGATGACCGAGACACACTCCCAAAATGTTTTTTGAGGCAGCGTATCGCTCGATTACCTTCGGCATCAGTCCGGCATCTTTAGGAAGCCCGGGACCAGGTGAAAGTAAAATTTGATCAAAATTCTCAACCTCATCTATTTCAAATTGATCATTTCTCACAATTTTCATAGCCTCTCCGGCTCCAAGCTCTCTGAGTATATGAACCAGATTGTACGTGAACGAATCGTAATTATCTATGACAAGTACTTTTTTCATAGCTGTTCAGCTTCATTAATGGCGTGTTCTAAAGCGCTTACTTTGTTGTACACTTCTTGTAATTCATTTTCTGGTATTGATTGTGCTACTATACCCGCTCCTGCCTGAAACTTAAGCGTGTTGTTTTTGCTCAAAAAGCTTCTGATCATAATCGCATGATTGAAGTTGCCCTTGAAATCCATAAATCCAACAGCTCCACCATAGAATCCCCGTGGTGTGTTTTCGTTCTCTTCAATAATTTCCATGGCTCTGATTTTTGGCGCACCAGATAGTGTTCCTGCTGGAAATGTTTCCGCCACTATATCCATAAATGAAGCGTCATCCTTGATCGTTCCTGTTACTTTGGAAACCAGATGTATGACATGCGAATAGTACTGAACTTCCTTATAGGTTTCAACCTTTACATCATCGCAACTTCGGCTTAGGTCATTTCTAGCCAGGTCTACTAGCATTACATGTTCCGAGTCTTCCTTTGGGTCTTGCAACAACTTCTCAGCAAGCTCAGAATCTGCCTTGTCATTGCCTGTTCTTTTGAATGTGCCTGCGATGGGATGTATTTCTGCCTTTTTATTATTCAGTACGATTTGCGCTTCCGGCGATGATCCAAAAATCCGAAAGCTACCGTAATCAAAGTAAAATAGATATGGGGATGGATTGACAGAACGTAACGTACGGTATACCTGAAAATCATCACCTTGAAATGGGATTTGAAAATTTCTGGAGAGCACTACCTGAAAAACATCCCCAACGTGACAATGATGTATGCCTTTCTCCACCATGTCAAGGTATTCCTGATCGGTCTTGTTAGAGGTTTTGCTGGCAGTCGTCTTAAATGGATATCCCGGAATGTTTCGTTGCTGAATCAATGAGGTCACTTCTTCAAAAAGTTTATCATTGGGTTGATCGATAAATGCCTCTATGATATGGCATTCATTCTTAAAGTGATCTAAAGCGATAATAAACTGAAACAAATGATACTGAGCCGCTGGTATGCTTTCATCCTTCATTGCAATGGCCAAATCTCCAAAGTCTGCTTTTGCATCGTAATTGAAATAACCAAACAGACCTGAGCGGATAAAGCCATCAGTATCGTCTGATTTAAAACTATTAGCGAATTTTTCTACCTCTCCTTTTAAGTCTTTGAGTGGGTGCCTTTCCACAGGAGTGCCAGGTAGTTTGCATTCAATCGTGTCGTCATGGGCACGTAAATAGGCCATTGGAGAACAGCATATATAGGAAAAGCTGTTTTCTGCACCGTGGTAGTCTGAACTTTCCAACAAGAAAGAATTGGCAAAGCGATCCCGAAGTTTCAGGAAGATACTCACAGGTGTGATGGTATCTGCCAAAATCTTATGCTCGCGTGTCTTAATTCTTATTTTACTCATAGCTTTAAACAAAAAAAACCCTGACGAATCTGTCAGGGTTTAGGTATATTATTAAACACAGCAGCGGTTCGTCAACAACTATTATTGCATCTCCACCACCAATATGTTTTAGTTCTCATCATTATGCTGCTAAGCTAATTGTATTTACTTTTAAAAAACAAGTGGAACTAAAATTTTGTTATCTTTTTTTAACCTCTTGTATAAGACCATCCGGCTATTAACGTTTTTAACCTTAAATTTCCGCCATGTTATCGCATGAAGATCAAATAAGCATACTTGCTCACTTATCAAAAGCAGACAATGTAGTTGCAGAGGAGGAATTTAGACTAATCATGTTTATTGCTGATGGACTTGGTGTGTCTGAAGAAAAGACTGCTGAAATAGTCAATAATCCGCGTCCGATTCCAAAACTGAAGGATCTGCCACCTGATGAGAAATTCACTTATCTCTTCAATATCATTAGAATGATGAAGGCAGATGGTAAAGTTCACTCCAATGAAATCAAGTTTTGTGAGAAGATCGCGCTTAACCTTGGATACAAACCGGGTGTGATAGCAGATTTGTCAGCATACATCTATAAAGATCCAAGTATCAATTCTAATCGTAATTTCTTAAGATCAATTGCTGACCAGCATTTAATCCCAATGGATGAACGCAACGAGGAGTAAGCTACTTTTTATTCTATCTGTTTTTTGGTTTACCTGCAACGCTCAAAACACTCCTGATGGGGTGAGTTATGAATTGAGGCGTGCGGATGAAGCTATTGAAATAGACGGCAGGTTAGACGAGTCAATCTGGTCGAAATTGCCCCGCGGTGGAAACTTCGTCCAGTTTTTCCCGACTGACAACACATTGGCAGTAGATAGCACCCAATTTATGATTACCTACACGGATAAGGCGATCATCATTGGCATTATCTGCTACGATTATAAAGACGGTGATTACATCTCTACAACTTTGAGAAGAGATTTTAATTGGGGTTCAAACGATAATGTTGCAGTTTATATTGATCCGTACAATGACAAGAGCAATGGCTTTACATTTCAGGTAACGCCAAATAATGTGCAAAGAGAAGGACTGGTACTTTTAGATGGTGGAGTAAGGGATGATTGGGACAACAAATGGTACAGTCAGGTCTTCCGTGGGGATAATTTCTGGTCTACTGAAATCTCCATTCCCTTCAAATCGATCCGGTACAATAACGTGGATCAATGGAACATCCAGGTATTGCGCAACAACCTGAAGAGCAATGTACAAAGCGCCTGGATTCAGGTGCCACAGGGTTTCAGACCCAGTAATATGACATTTTCCGGTAAAATCAATTGGGATACTCCACCTAAACCGGCCGGAGCCAATGTTGCTTTGATACCATATTTGGCAGCAAGTGCGGGAAAAAATCATGAAGATGATGAACCGGCTGTCTCTGAATTTGATGCAGGGTTTGATGCCAAAGTCGCCGTTTCAAGTTCACTTAATCTGGATCTAACCTTTAATCCGGATTTTTCTCAGGTAGAAGTGGATCAACAAGTAACAAACCTCCAGCGCTTCGAAATCTTCTTCCCTGAGCGAAGACAGTTTTTCTTGGAAAATCAAGACCTTTTTGCCGAAGGTGGGTTCTTCCGTTCACGGCCTTTCTTTTCCAGAAGAATAGGCATTCAGGGTTCGGGAGATACCAGAAGAAATGTACCGATCATTGCCGGCGCGCGCTTAAGTGGGAAAATAGGGAGCAAGTGGCGAATTGGAGCCTTAAACATGGTCACGAATGAGGATAAAACAGCTGCTGAATTATCTCCCGCACAAAATTATTCTGTGGCAGTTATCGAACGTCAAATTTTTAACCGATCCAGACTGAGCGCCATTTTTGTCGGACGAAACAACCTGGGCAATTCGGCGGTGGATTACGACTCCACAACATTAGCAAACACAGGTAGACTTGAGGATGAATTTGGAAACGCAATTGCAGTTGAAGACACTCTCATTACCCTCAGCGAATTCAATTATGTGTTTGGACTGGATTATAATCTCGCGACCGTAGACAATAGCTGGGAAGGAGACATCTTTTATCACCGTTCAGTGGATCCTGATGGCGGAACCGATGAAAAGTATGCAACAGGTACATTTATCAGATATCAGAAGCCGGAATTCAATGCTCGTTTCAACTTTCAGCGCATTGGAGAAAATCACAACGCTGAAGTTGGATTTGTACCACGACCCGGTGTTTCCAATTACGGCATGGGCACTCAATACAATTTCTTCACAAGTGATGGCAATATTTTGCAACGCCATGGTCCTCAATTAAACTTCGGTGGAGTTTTGACCAATGAGTGGGATAAGCTGGACAATGACGCTAGTTTTGAATATGGATTTTCTTTTCTGAATACCAGCTACCTGGAGGTTGGAACGAATTGGAATTTTGTTTCCTTAACTTCTTCTTTTGATCCTTCAGGAACTAGTGGTTTGGAACTTTCAGAGGATACAGAACATAGCTGGATGAGCTATCGGTTTTTCTATCGAACCGATCGAAGGAAGAATTTTATCGTTAGGGCATCAGTTCGTAACGGTGGTTTTTTTAATGGCAAACGCTTCAATGCCGGACTTGGGCTTACTTTCAGGCTACCTCCGATCATGCAAATCGAACTTAATGGCGAATACAATCGGATAGATCTACCCGATCCATTTAGTGATGCTGACCTCTACCTGATCGGACCCAGGTTTGATTTGACATTAAGCAACAACTTGTTTTTCACAACATTTATCCAGTACAATTCTCAAAGTGAGAACCTTGGACACAACTCCCGATTTCAATGGAGATTTAAACCTGTATCGGATGTTTTCCTTGTATATACCGATAACTACATTACGGACGGATTCCAAACCCGTAATCGTGCCATTGTATTCAAAATCAATTATTGGTTAAGTCTTTAAGCTGCCTGAGCCAATCCTTCTGATTTAATCCGCTTGATCCGTGGATTCATAATCGAAAACCACAAAGGTGGAATGGTCGCCAATATCATCATGCCCGGATAGCCCGTGGGCATTTGTGGGCTTTCGTCGATATGTCTTAGTATCTGATACTTTCTGCTGGCTATGTAGTGATGATCCGAATGTCGAGATAATTCGAACAAAATTATCCGGCCTATTCGATGATCTGAATTCCAGGAGTGATGAGGCATCACGCGCTCATAGGCATCTCCTTTTCTATCGCGCTCTAATCCGTAATGCTCAATGTAATTCACTGTTTCCAGCAGCAAGAATCCCATAACTGCGGCAAGGATGAAGTAACCCATGACAGACCACCCAAATAGTAGACCAATGCCTACCGTGAATCCAATTTGTATTAATTGAAATTGCAGCATTTCGTTTTGAAGTGAAAAAGCTGATTTCCCTTTCTTTTTCAACCTTTCCGCTTCTAGTTTCCATGCAGACAAATAGGCAAACACCACAGATCTTATCCAAAATGTATAGAGCAACTCGCCATATCTCGCAGATGAAGGATCCTCTTTTGTACTTACATTTCTATGATGTCCTCGATTGTGCTCGATAAAGAAATGCATGTATAATGAAGTTAGCAGAAGTGCCTTAGCCATATGCTGTTCATATTTTTCTTTTCTGTGCCCGAGCTCATGGGCTACATTAATGCCGATTACCCCGCACATAAGTCCCATCGCGGTGATGCGGCCAATTTTATCTGCCAGCGTGAGGCCAATTTCTTGCATAGAAAGAAGGAATGTACCAAGAAGAAGAAACTGAATTGGTACCATAATGTACAGCTGCCAGTCAAAGATTGGATCCTTCTTTCGTTCTTCCTCTTGCTCAGGAGTCAGATTCTCCGTATTTGGTTTATACGCCAATTCCAAGAGTGGAATTAATACAAATGACTCAATGAGAGGTAAGTAAGTAAGCCACCCATGTGTATTGAAGCTCACCCACGCCAGTATTGGCAATACCAATACGTTCATATATTTCAGTCTATTCATTCTTTATTATCTCCAAACGAAATCATATATCCTACTGTGAAACCCAACATCCAATGATTGGATAAGTCTGGTGTCTCTGTTGTGAGATCTCCAGCATCTATAAAGTTACTGAAACTGTAGCTAAAAAATCCTTCCAACTGGAAGGTGCCAATTGACAATTCTCTCCACATTCCACCTCCAAGTCTGGCGCCATATCCTACTTGCCTATCTCTATCCTCATCATAGGTATAAAAGTCAGCTGCTCCAGTGTTGTTACTGTCAGGAACTTCGTCCAGATCTTCGCTCACCAGAAATTCCATGTAAAGGCCGGCAGAAATGAAATATTTATTCTGTCCTCCAAAGTAGCCAAAGCCTTCCAGCGGGATTTCCAGATAATTCATTCGTGCTGTATAACTAGGCTCATCAGTTAGAAATGTTTGCTTCCACCCTTTTTGCACATAGTTTACACCAAATTGTATTCCTGAATTAAGAAACGAATTTCCGGGTTCGGGAAGGTATTTCACAAACACTCCACCGCTCGCACCCGGTAGAAAGGTACTATTCAGATTTAGATTAAACACCGTGTGTTCAATAAAAGCAGATGAAACATGGCCTCCCGCCTTCACCCCTACAAATGTCGTTTGTCCTACTCCTACATTTACTGCCATCACTAGACAGATCAACCATGCAATCCTCATTTACTATTTCTTTTTAGAAGGTTTTTTTGCTGGTTCAGCAGCTGACTTCTTATTGGCACTTCTGGGTCTTGAAGCTCCGTATGTACCTTTAGAAATCTTGCCTCTTCTGGTTTTCTTATCTCCTTTTCCCATAATCGTATTTTTTTCAAAAATAAAATAAAGATGGATATGCTCAAGGATAATGCTTATTCTTGGAGCTAATTCACTAGACAATGGACCAACCCTTTATCACAAATGATGCCGTAATTTTTGGAATGCTCATGCTGATGCTTGGAGCAGTTTTTTATACTTCTGCACTCGATCATCCTTTTTGGAAAAAATTCTACACTTACGTTCCGGCACTTCTTGTTTGCTACTTTCTTCCATCGCTGATGAAAGCTTTAGGACTGATAGATCCATCAAAGTCTAATCTGTACTTCGTCGCATCCAGGTATCTATTGCCTGCCAGTTTGGTACTGCTCACCATCAGCGTAGACTTAAAAGAAATAGCTAAGCTTGGATCAAAAGCAGTGATCATGTTTGTGACAGGTACCGTTGGTATCATGATAGGAGGTCCATTAACGATAATGATATTTTCCCAAATCGCACCGGATTTAGTTGGCGGTGTGGCTCCAAATGAAGTGTGGCGCGGGATGACGACCATCGCAGGTTCATGGATTGGCGGTGGTGCCAATCAAGCCACAATGAAGGAGGTGTTTGAGGTGAGTGACGAATTGTTCTCTACCATGGTTACCGTGGATATAATCGTTGGGAACGCATGGCTCGGAATACTAATCGCCGGCGTTGCAGTAACAAAAATTATTGATCGTAAGCTTAAGGCAGATTCGTCGGCCATAGAGGCACTAAAGACTAAAATGGAAGACTATCAGGCAAGTGTTGCCAAAATACCTAGCCTTACAGACTTGATGAAGGTCCTGATGGTGGGGTTTGCCTGCACAGGGTTTGCGCACTTCTGTTCAGATTTAATCGTCCCATTTTTAGAGCAATTTCCAGCTTTAGAGCAATACAGTCTTACTTCCGGTTTTTTCTGGCTTGTAGTCATTGCGACCACTCTCGGGGTAATCTTATCATTTACCAAGGCACGAGAACTTGAAGGAGTAGGTGCTTCCAGAATCGGAAGAGCATTTATTTACATACTTGTAGCTGCTATTGGAATGAATATGGATATCCTGGCAATCTTCTCCAATCCGGGTTACTTCTTTCTGGGTATTACCTGGATATTATTTCATGTTTTGCTGCTTGCCATTGTAGCTAAGTTGATCAAGGCTCCATACTTTTTCATAGCAGTTGGAAGTACAGCAAATGTTGGAGGTGCCGCATCCGCTCCGGTTATTGCAACAGAATTTCATCCTTCATTGGCTCCTGTCGGAGTTTTAATGGCTGTGCTGGGTTATGTTCTTGGAACCTATGGTGCCTATTTGTGTGGTCTAATGATGCAAATGGTAGCTTCATGAGCATACAACGTCATTTAGATATCTCAATTAAGGCGTCTTATTATACACTCAATAATCTGACATCCAAAACAGAAAGAGTTTGGCTGGTCTTTCATGGCTATGGTCAACTGGCTGAGTTTTTCATAAAGAAATTTGAAGGTCTTGATCCTGATAAAAACTTCATTATAGCACCTCAAGGTCTTTCTAAGTATTATTTGGAAGGAGTTTATGGTCGGGTTGGGGCTTCATGGATGACAAAAGAAGACCGATTAACAGAAATTGAAAATCAGTATTCATATATAGACGCAGTATTAAATCAGTTTGATCTAAATAGTAAAAAACTGATCTATTTTGGATTTTCTCAAGGCACTGCAACGATGGGGCGCTATGCAGCTCATGCAAAGATTCCTTTTGAGCAAATGATCATCTGGGCAGGGACGTTCCCGCCGGATACCAATCCCAATGATTGGGGGTATTTGACCGGAGAAGAAGGTATTCATTACTACACCAGCAAAGAGGATGTGTATTTCAAGGACGAGATGATTCCGCAGCAAAACGAAGTGGTAAAAAATGCAATGGGAAGAAAACCCGAATTACACTGGTACGACGGTGGTCACCGGGTGATACCTAAGTTGGTTAAGACCATTTAAACCACAAATACAGTCAATTTCTCCATTCATCCAAGCATATTTTGAACCAAGCAGCTATTCTGCTAATTTCAATGCATGAAGAAGATTTTACTGCTTTCACTTTTAGCACCAATACTGGCATTCTCCCAACACGAGGAACAAATCAAAGAAATCTACAATGAAGCATTGACAAAGGGTCGCGCCTATGAAGACCTGCGTGTGCTGTGTAAGGAAATCGGAAGCCGACTTTCAGGTTCACCCGAAGCAGCTGCAGCGGTAGAATACACTAAACAACTTATGGAGTCTTACGGATTCGACACAGTGTATTTGCAACCCGTGATGGTACCCCATTGGGTACGAGGCAAGAAAGAGATTGTTCGTGCAATCAATTCGGATAAGCATGGCATAATTGATTTCAATGCGTTGGCGCTGGGAAATTCAGTTGGAACGGGTCCGGAGGGAGTGCTTTCAGAAGTGATTGAAGTGAGTGGTATCGATGAGGTAAATGAGCTGGGAAAGAAAGTAGAAGGCAAGATCGTGTTCTACAATGGAGAAATGGATCCCACCATCATCAACACATTCGGTGCTTATGGTGGAGCAGTAGTGCAGCGTTCGTCTGGAGCTTCTGAGGCTGCCAAGTATGGAGCAAAGGCCATTATTATCCGCTCAGTAACCAATCGGCAAGATGATATTCCACATACAGGATCATTGAGATACAAAGCATTAATCAATCAAATACCAGCGGTGGCCATAAGCACAAATGATGCAAATAAGTTGAGCCAGATATTGAAAGAACAGAAGCTAAACGTGTATATCGAAACGCATTGCCAACAGCTACCCGATGTGCTTTCATACAATGTGATTGGTGAGCTACGTGGATCAGAGTTTCCAGATGAAATTGTTGCGGTAGGCGGCCACCTTGACTCCTGGGATGTAGGTGAAGGTGCACACGATGACGGCAGTGGATGCATTCAGGCAATCGAAGCTTTGCGATTGTTCAAAGCATTGGGTATCCAGCCAAAACGCACGCTCCGCGCTGTGATGTGGATGAACGAAGAAAATGGATTGCGAGGCGGTACAGAATATGCAAGAGTTGCCAAGCAGAAAGGCGAGAAACACATCGCAGCTCTGGAATCGGATTCCGGAGGTTTTCAACCGCTTGGCTTTTCTACTTCAGGATCTGAGGAGCAAAGAGCACAAATCAGAGCCTGGAGAGATTACTTTCTACCCTATCGGCTTTGGGATTTTGATCAGAACGGTGGCGGGGCAGACATTGGACCACTGCGATCACACGGAACATTGCTGATTGGCTTGCGGCCAAGCACACAGAAGTATTTTATCTATCATCACACACCAGCTGACGTATTTGAAGCAGTTGATAGACGTGAACTGGAGCTGGGCGCAGCAAGCATGAGTGCTATGATGTACTTATTGGATCGGGAAGGGTTGAAGTAAGTCGAATTTGATATGTGATTGTAATTAATCGGCCAAATCAGGTGATGAGATGAATGGGGCTCTAAAATCTAATACCTCAGATAAATACCTAAGACCTATACGAAGGCAGATTTCAGACCTGCTAAATCCTGGAGCAGAAGTTATTGATTTTGGCTGTGGTACAGGAGATCTACTTTTTCAATTATCAGATAAAATTAATTCTGGTGTTGGTATTGATAAATCTAAGCGGTTTATCGACTATGCATTAAAAAGAAAAGAACAGCTTCAGATAGAAAATCTCGACTTTATTCAATTGGACTTGCAAAAGTCCTTCCCTGAAAAGAAGGCTGATTACGCAATCATCAGCCTATTCTTTCATCTGTTACCAAAGCACGATGCTCACCTACTGCTCAGGCGAATTATTGACCATTTTCAAATCACGATTGTATGTGCATTTTGTCGACCTTCCAAATGGACACAAAGATTGCTACTTTGGCTAGACCAGCGTTTTAATGCCCACTATGCTAATTTTAAATTGTATCAGCGGGCCGGTTACATGGAAGGCATGCTTGAAAAAATAGACTTAGCACATTTTGAATGCCATAATACATTTGATCCGGTGATTAAATTGTATGTTATAACTAAGGATCCGATTAAAAATGCAAAAGAAAAACAGTGTTTACATAGCTACTAGTCTGGACGGTCGCATTGCGGATCGTAATGATGGTATTGCCTGGCTCGATGCTATTCCTATCCCCGAGGGTGAAGACATGGGGTATTATGCATTTACCAATGAGATTGATGCGCTGGTGATGGGTCGCAATACCTTCGAAACAGTGTTAGGGTTTGATGTGGAGTGGCCATACCAAAAACCAGTATATGTCCTGAGTAATCAACTCAAAGAAATCCCCGAAAGTCATCAAGGAAAAGCCTTTCTTGTAAATGGTACGTTGACAGAAGTTCTTGAACAAATTCATTCCCAGGGACACACACGATTGTACATTGATGGAGGAAGTACCATCCAAAGCTTTCTCAAAGAAGATCTCATCGATGAGATGATCATTACCACCTTTCCTATTGTATTGGGTGGTGGCCCTTCCCTATTTGGTGAATTTCCAAAAGAACTTCAGTTCGAGTTAGTGGAATCCAAAGTCTTTTTTGGGCAGTTGGTGCAGAATCATTTTGTGAGGAAGAGAGGTTGAGCTTCCAATAGACCCTGAAACAAAACTGGTTCTCCTATTTTTTTCTTGGATTCCCCTGCTGCCAAAAGAATCCTGCTGTTTCATCAAGGAATATAGCTGCCGCAAAAGTGATTCTTCTATTTTGAGCATCAATTTAGTTTCCGCAAAATTGGTTCTTCTATTTTATCCTCAAATTTTAGCTCTCGCAAAAGTGATTCCTCCATTTCATCCAGAGATTTAGCTTTAGCAAAATTGGTTCTTCTATTTCATCACTTGATTTAGTTGCCGCAAAAGTGATTCCTCCATTTCATCAGTTGATTTAGCTCTCGCAAAAGTGATCCCTCCATTTCATCAGCTGATTTAGCTTTCGCAAAAGTGGGTCTTTGATTTCATCCAGAGATTTAGTTGCCGCAAAAGTGATTCCTCTATTTTGAGCATCAATTTAGTTTCCGCAAAAATGTTTCTACTATTTTCGTCGCTGATTTAGTTGCCGCAAAATGTTTTTGGATATTTTCACAGCGGCTTTAGCTGTCATAAAAGTCAGGGAGCTATTTGTATAAAAACAAAAAAACCAGGCCCAGCTCTCACCCAGACCTGGTAACCTGAACCTTACTCTTTTTCGTTATCTATGTCTTTCAGTGCCTCTTTTATGCTCTTTCGGATGTCATCGAAATCAACCTCTACATCATTGTCATAATCTGAATAAATGAGGAAGTCTCCAAAATCGGCGTAGTTGCCAAAGTCCTCGAACATCTCCATCATATCCATATTTAGCTCCACTTCTAATTCGGATAAATCGAGAAGTACAGCTTCATTGGCAAGGGTGGTCAATTCTGCCAGTGAAGACAATTCTGATAATTCTGAAAGCTCTGCTAAACTGCCCAGTTCTGCCAGCTCAGATAACTCAGACAATGCTGCCAGTTCTGCCAGTTCGGAAAGCTCAGACAATTGAGCGAACTGCGAGATACCCTCCACTTTTTTCAGACCTTTAGATTTTGATGTTTTGTCGGTGTTTTGTCCAAATCCGGATAGGGAGATGCCTACAGCTAAGAGTAAGATTGTAATATTTTTCATTTTGAGTTCATTAGTTTCATAAAGTACTAGTCGATTTGGGAAAGGTTACAGAATAGACAATTCATTATTGAATCCCAGCGACACAGGGTTGTCACTGGATGTTATTTCTTTGCTGGTATATCGTGGACTATCGCAAGATCATACATATAGACATGGATGCGTTTTATGCATCCGTAGAGCAGCTGGACAATCCTGAACTGAGAGGAAAGCCTGTGGCTGTTGGAGGTAATTCACAACGTGGAGTCGTGGCAGCAGCTAGCTACGAAGCACGAAAGTTTGGTGTGAAATCGGCAATGCCGTCGGCCAAAGCAGCGAAACAATGCCCAGATTTGATCTTTGTGTACCCACGCTTTTCGCGCTACAAAGAACTGTCCAATCAAATACGTGAAGTGTTTTTCGAATATACAGATCTGGTGGAGCCACTTTCATTGGATGAGGCCTATCTGGATGTCACAGAGAACAAAATAGGATTGAATTCCGCAACCTTAATTGCTAAGGAGATCAAACAGAAAATAAAGCAGCGAACGGGACTTATTGCGTCTGCCGGAATCTCATACAATAAGTTTCTGGCAAAGACAGCATCCGATATGGATAAACCGGATGGTCTTTACGTGATACTACCAGACGATGCGGAAGGTTTTGTTGCTTCGCTTCCCGTTCATCGCTTCCATGGAATAGGCAAGGTCACTGCTGAGAAAATGGTCAAAGCAGGGATCTTTACCGGGAAAGATCTGAAAAAGAAAAGTCTGGACGACCTCAAACTTCGCTACGGAAAGTCTGGACAGTATTACTACAACATTTCCAGAGGTATAGATACACGAAGCGTACAACCTGTGCGGGAAACTAAATCTGTAAGTGCTGAACGAACCTTTGAAGATAACCTCTATGAGATGGCCGATATAATGGAAGAGATAGATCGCATCGCTCACATTTCATATGATCGGTACCATCGAAGCAAAGCAACGGATGGCCACACCGTGACTTTGAAGTTGAAGTATGCAGATTTCCGGCAAATCACCAGAAGTAAAACCCTGGAGCAAGCAATAAATAAAGAAGAGGAATACGTATCAATTGCAAAACATTTGATGACAGAGGACCTGCTTGATGAACAAGGCGTTCGGTTGATTGGAGTAGGTATTTCTAATTTCAGAAAAGATGAAGAGCCCGTGCAGCCGAGCCAGCTCACACTGGAATTCTAATCCCTACGAACATTGGTATGACCATTTCGTTAGCTATGTGAAAAAGTACAAATGAAGCACTTCCTACCTCTTCTACTTCTGCTTTTTGCATGTCAGCAAAATCAAGAAGAACCACCTAAAGCTAAAATTTTACTTCCTGAAATTGTCTCATCGTATCTGCCCGAGTTTTCTACTTCAATGAATACTGACGGAACAGAGATTTTTTTCAACAGAACAAATGCAGATCGATCCAGCATGCAAATTTTAGTTACAACTAAAAGTGGCGAACATTGGTCATATCCGGTTGCCCTTCCCTTTTCAGAAGGAAAATATATCGATGTTGATCCTTTTTTAACTCATGACAACAAGCGGCTTTATTTTAGTTCCAACCGACCCGTTCACGATTCTTTGGAAGCGGCAGCATTCAATACGTGGTATATCGATCGAACAAATACTTCCTGGACAGATCCAGTCCTAATGCCGCCACCACTAAATTCAGATTCAACTGAGATCTTTATTTCTGTGGCTAAAAATGGAAATGCATATTTTATATCCGAAAGAGATTCAGGGAGATACATAATGAAAAGTGAGTATAGTGATGGATCTTACGAATCGCCCAAACCGGTTATATTAAAGTATCAGGGTCAGCCCATATATGCAGGCAATCCTTGCATCGCTTCTGATGAAAGTTTTCTCATTGTAGCCGTTCGAGTTGAACCAGCCATTCCACCGGATTTATTTGTGAGTTGGAATAAAGATGGGAATTGGTCTGAGTTGCAAAATCTGGGCGAGCTGGTCAATACCGCTGAATATGCAGAGTTCGCACCTGGACTTAGCAAAGATGATCAAACACTCTTCTTTACTTCTGAAAGACCTGGCATAGCTGAGCCAGTTGAGGAAGGAATAAGGCCTCCTGGAGACATCTATCGTATTGATTTGGATGCTGTCTTTGAACTGATTAAAAAGTGATGGTTGGTACCGTTCTAGTTGCTTCGTTTTAAGAAAACAAAATCGCCACCCTCATCTCCGGCCTGAGAAATTGGTCCGTACTGTGGTACTTGTCCATTGGGACTGTTGTTGATTACTGCAGTTTTGAAATGTCTGAAAAGTTGATCAGCAGAAAGCAACGGCGCCTGATTGTTTACCAGATTTTTTAAAAGGTATTCAATGAAGACACTTTCATCCGGAACGGTCTTCAATGTTCCGCTGGTCATGGCTTTTCTACTTGGTAGTTTATATACCTCCAGAATGGCTCTACTATTTCCAAATACGGCACGTTCTTTCAAAATACCTCCACTGAAACAAGCATCAGATATTAATAAAGTATGTTTTGATTTTATACCTCCAACATAATCTCTCAGTGTACTATTGGACAACCAGTAAGATTTAGAATCAAGAGATGCATCGCTCGGCAACCAATACCCTTGATTCAGCTGCTCGTTCCAAATGCCATGTCCTGCATAGAAGATGAGCAAATTGTCCTTTTCAGTAACCAGGTTGGTGAGCCTGTCTAAAGAAGTAATAATATCTTCCCTGCGTGGATTTTCCAGAACAGTTACATTTTCCTGATCAAATGAATAGTGGTAGGTTAAGACGCCGGCAAGTTGTTCGGCATCATTGATTGGATTGTCCAAATCCTGAATATCGTCATTGAGATAATCATTTATCCCAATAATAAGCGCATAATATTTTCTTTTACCTAACTCATTTATCAGTGCCTTGCCTACAGCATCCTTATCTGCTACCTCTGTGGTGGGTGTCAATTCTGATTGTGCCAATGCCGGAGTAGCTGCAGCTGCTTGCTCTTTAAATAGGGTGACATTTCCAGCAACAACCGGTGGGCAGGTGTTGAGTTTCAAATCTCCCTTCCATCTTCCGGTCAGTGTCTCTTTATCGGCATTGAGTTGATAGGTGAGTACATTTTTAGCCATGCAGGCCATTCCCGAACGGTAAATAATTTCCTCACCTTCGAGTATTATCTCTCCTTTCCTGATAGTGCCGGAAATCCGCGCTTTAATGGAATCTTGTTTGTCCAGATTTTTTGCATAAATGAAACCTGTGATCTGATCACCCCGCTGTGTCAGCTCATATTTGAGTTGTGTATGTTCTTTGAGAAAGGTGGAAGTCCCAAGCCATGTGCCTGAGATATCGACAGTTTGCGCATAGGTGAATGAACAGAGCGTAACTAATAGGGTGATAAGTGTGCGTCTCATGGTATTAAGTTACGGCATTTTGTAGCCAATGATCTATTGTTTCGATCAAGACCATTCGATAAGCAGACTAAGTGTACTTCATCTACTACAAATAGAAGCAACCGTCAATTTCTAGAATCAAGCCCTCTCCATATGCTGACGATGGTGTCTGAAAACCGGTTTTTAAGTTGCTATCGAATACCTTCTTTGCAATTAAGACTGATGTCATGGCTGTCAGAGTGTAGCCATTTAGTGTTTTTAATCTTGCTTCTACTTTCTCGCTCCCATTGCTTGCTTCTCCCCAGAGATACATGCACGACGAGTCTCTTCTTTCTTCTTTTGGACCATCGGGTCGTTTATCCATCTGTCGGATAAGGAAATTTTTAATCATCCTGGATTTCAGCATGAAAGACATTCGAAGTGTCTTCCTTACTTTGCTAATCTGCTGTTCGTCTGTACCGGAAAAAACTTCGATATTGGGAATGCCTGTACTGTGGTAAGCAGTGGACACATCGCCCCATGAAATCCCCATTGACACCTGGGAAAAATCTCCATAATCTATTTCGCGAATTGATTTGCCCATTGGAATGCCTTCGTATTCTCCATTCCTTCTTCTAATCTGAGGATCACCCAGATTTTCTATCATTGTCTTGGCTGTACCTCTGGACAGCTTCCCACCTTTGCTTACAAAAGCAAGCGTAAGGTCTGTTGCCTGAGGAAGTTTATTGTGCAGGTGTTTTGCCAAACAATCGGATGGAACTACATCGAAACCTGCACCTGGCATTAACATCAGGTTTTTGTCTTTGGCACGCTGATCGTATTCTTTTACCAGATCAAATACCTGATACTCTCCGGTAATATCAAGGTAATGAGTATTTGTAGCTAAGCATGCCTCCACCATTTCTTTGGCAGTATGAATAAATGGGCCTCCACAGTGAATCACAAGATCACCTCTTTTCAGCCAACTTTCTAGTTTTTCTTTTTCTGAAACTTCAAAAACATCATATTCAAGGCCGTGTTTGTTTGCGAAGGTCATCGCCTTTTCAGCACTTCTCCCAGCTATGATTGGTTTAATGCCATGTTTAAGGCATTCGTCTACAATTATGCGACCGGTATATCCATAAGCACCATAAATGAGGAGGTTCTTCATAGGTTAGTTGTGTTTTGGCTTTTTCTTTCTTCTAAAGTCTTTGTGCTTGGGTTTTGGACGTGATCGGTTAAAGTTCTTCTTTTTTGGGGATGGAGGCAAATCTCCTGGTTTTTCTGTTGGCTCAAATCCTTCAACGATCTCAACTGGTATTTTTATCTCAATTAATTTTTCAATATCCTTCAGATATTCCATCTCTTCCAAACTCACCAAAGACAGTGCAATCCCACTTGCCCCTGCCCTTCCTGTTCGCCCAATTCGATGCACATAATCTTCCGGCACATTAGGTAATTCATAATTAATAACGTGCGGTAGTAAAGGTATATCCAAACCTCGTGCCGCAATGTCTGTGGCGACTAAAACTCTTACATTTCCTTTCTTAAATCCGTCCAGCGCTTTGGTACGTGCTCCCTGACTTTTATTCCCATGGATTGCCGCTGCACTGATATCTGCTTTGACCATCTTTTCAGCCAAACGGTTGGCACCATGCTTCGTTCGAGTGAAAACAAGAACTTGTTGCCATCTCCCACCGGCAATCAAATCGAGTATCAAATCCGTCTTTCTAGCTTTATCTACACGATGAACCAGCTGATTGATTTTTTCAACAGTTGTATTCTCAGGAGTGGCTTCCACATACTTCGGATTTCTCATGAACGCGTTGGCTAAGCGCTTTATTTCCTTTGAGAAGGTAGCCGAGAAAAGGAGATTCTGCCTTTTAGGTGGCAGTAAGTTTAAAATCTTGTTGATATCTCGCTGAAATCCCATATCCAACATTCTGTCGGCTTCATCCAGAACAAGGATTTCTACTTTGTGCAATGAAAGGGCATGTTGATTGTGCAGGTCAAGTAATCTTCCCGGTGTAGCTATTAAAATATCTACCCCGTTTTTAAGTGCTGCAATTTGTGGGTTTGCTTTTACGCCTCCGAAGATCACCGCGGATCGGATATCGAGGTATGCCGAATACGCTCGAACATTATCATAAATCTGAGCGGCTAACTCTCTGGTTGGTGTAAGTATAAGTGCCCGTACCGGGCGTTTGCGAAAAGTCTCTCCGTTTGACAGTAGTTCCAGCATCGGAAGTGTGAAGCCTGCTGTCTTGCCAGTTCCAGTTTGGGCTGAAGCTAGTACATCACTTCTTTCCAAAATAACAGGAATTACTTTTGACTGAATAGGAGAAGGCTCTGAATATCCCTTTTTACTGATTGCTTTCAGTAAGGGCTGAGACAACCCCAATGAATTAAATGACATAAAAATGTTTTGACGAAACGGTCATTTGAGTAACGACCACTTCTAAATGAATGGCAAAGGTACGTCTAAAAAAATGGGTAGTATGAAAAGAGGTTGACTGAGCTTAGTACCAGCCACTTAATTCAAATTTCTCTTTGGAAGAATCAAGGATGCGTCCTTTCTCGCATTTCAATACACGATGAGGAAATTTCTCAATAAACTTATGATTGTGAGTGGCCATCAGCACTGCCGTGCCACTGTTGTTGATTTCTTCAAACAACTTTAGAATACCGTCGCTTACGTCAGGGTCAAGGTTACCGGTAGGCTCATCTGCAAATAATATTTGAGGTTCGTTGATCATGGCGCGAGCTATTACTACACGCTGCTGCTCACCGCCAGATAGCTGATGTGGCATTTTAGCAGAAATGGCTCCCAAGCCTACTCTCATCAGTACTTCTGCGATTCGATTTTTCATCTTCGCAGGGTCCTTCCAACCTGTCGCCTTCATCACGAAGGTCAGGTTCTCTGCAACTGAGCGATCATAAAACAACTCAAAGTCCTGAAAGATGATCCCAATCTTCCTCCTCAGAAATGGCACATCTTTAGATTTGATACTGCTGACAGGAAATCCAACTACTTCTGCATGACCAAGCCTTAGAGGCAAATCGGCATAAAGTGTCTTTAGCAATGAAGATTTTCCGCTTCCGGTTCTACCGATCAGGTATACAAACTCCCCTTTGTCAATAGTAAAGTCAAGCTCACTTAAGACGGTGTGATCTTCTTGAAAAATAGAGGCATTGGAGACACGAACGATAGGTTCTTCAGAAAATGACATTTTATTTATAAATCTAGCTTTTGCAACTTACCATAAGGCAAGCTTTGGATAAGGGATTTCAACTCCTCATCCTTACCTTCCAGGCCAAATTTATCCATTCGTTTTAGTGGCCTATCTGTTCGAAAGTAAGCAACTAAAACAAAATCCTGATCACGTATTTGTATGTAATCAGGAATTTTAGCTTTTCCCTTGACCTTGATGATGTACATTTCTTCTAAATTAATTAAATCTACCGCTTCCATCATCAACTACGGATTAACTTATTTGTTCGATTTTTTGTAGTCAGCCAAAAATTTCTTCAGGCCTGAATCAGTTAACGGGTGCTTGAGAAGTCCGGTTATGACGCTAAGCGGACAAGTAGCTACATCAGCACCAATCTCAGCGCACTGAATGAGGTGCATATTGTGCCGAATGGATGCAGCCAAAACTTCTGTTTCGAATCCGTAATTATCAAAAATTCCTACTATCTGTTCGATAAGTGCAAGACCATCCATTGAAATATCATCTAATCTGCCAATGAAAGGTGATACGTAGCTAGCTCCTGCCTTTGCTGCGAGCATAGCCTGACCCGCATTGAAAATAAGTGTGCAGTTGGTTCTTATTCCTTCGGCTGTCAGTGCTGATATGGCCTTAACTCCATCTTTGATCATTGGAATTTTCACAACAATCTTATCATCGATCTTAGCAAGTTCTTTTCCTTCTGCAACCATTTTATCAAACTCTGTGGCTATTACCTCCGCACTTACATTGTCATCAACGATATCGCAGATGTCTTTGTAATGCTTCAGAATATTGGCCTCACCGGTAATGCCCTCTTTGGCCATTAGCGAAGGATTGGTCGTTACACCGTCAAGTACGCCCAAATCTTGAGCCTCTCGTATTTCGTCAAGGTTTGCTGTGTCAATGAAAAATTTCATTTGGTAGGAAGTTAAAGTGAAGAATTTTAAAGAATAAAAATGGCAAACGAAGCATCGCACCGCTACAACCACCTACCCTTGCTACCGTCAGGTCCTGGGGGATTCAGCAGGAGCTGGTCGTACCCGTTTGCCGCTGCAAAATTAGTAAATAGATTAGAAGGAAGTAAGGATTATTTTAGATTAGTATTCTTCCAGATGGCGGTAGTACAGATCATCGTCTCTGAGAGGCTCTGATTCATCATTTGAATCCAAAAAATAATATTCTTCTACCTCCAATCGATCGTCAAAATCGGAGTGGGAATCATCAAATTCATCTTCATATAAATCCATATCCAAATGTATAATATCAGGCAGACGGATTGTGAATGTGAATATTATCCTTGAGTAACTAAATAATTAGCTTCCATCGAATTCTTTGAGGATTTCTACCATTTCGCTTAACATCATGGCTGTAGCTCCCCAGACGGTACGTCCTTCCAAATCAAAATACGGGCATTGCATTTTAAATCCGCTTCTCACCGTAATCTCTTTTTCTTTCAATCTGATAGGATCTACCAATTGGCTAATTGGTGGCGTTACCACATCGTGAACTTCGCGAGGCTCAGGTATAAATTGTGGAGTAAAATCAATCTTTCCTATTACCGGCAGAACCATGTAATTGCTTGCGGCAACAAAAAACTCAGATAAACTCCCAATGATTTTCACCTTTGCTTGATCTACTCCAATTTCTTCATTGCTTTCCCGCAATGCGGTTGCATACTGGTCTTTATCTTCCTCTTCGTATCTACCACCGGGCAATGCCATCTGACCACTGTGGATTCCTTCATAATTCGGCCTTTGTATTAGCGGAAATCGCACAGTGCCTTCGTCCTCATACAGAAGAATCAGAACGCCTCCCTTCCTTGGCGGTGTAGAATGCTTCAATTTCAGCGGCGCTCCGTTTGCCAAAGTGGGTTTCATTTTCTGGTGTGCATCATGGCCAGGCATTGGTAATTGCACACGCTTCTCCAAGAATCTGGTCAGTTCATCGAAATTCATTTCGTTGCAAATTAAGCATGACTATTTCATTTCGCTTTTATAATTATATTGAAGTACCATCCCTAATCACCTAAATGGAAGATATACCATCTTATGTATCAGCCACCTTCATTGCTATCGTTGTAGCAGTACTCGGGTTCTTGTATTACGCAATTAGCACTGCCACTCCCGGAAAAAAAAGCATCACACCATCCCTTGTGATTACCTTGATTGTAGGTTGGATTTTCTTTGTGAGCGTTCAAACCTTTAATGGATATTTCACCAATCTATCAGGTTTCCCACGATTACCTCTCATAGTCGGTATTACTATTATCTCAATTATTTTTCTCTTCGTCTGGCCGAGGACAAGAGCTATTCTAAAGGAAATGCCTATAACCACACTTCATTACATACATATTGTACGAGTACCCGTAGAGATGGTCTTGTGGTGGCTGGCAGTTTCGAGAGCAATACCTATGGATATGACATTCGAGGGCAGCAATCTGGATATCATATCAGGTATTTCTGCTCCATTCGCTGCAGTATTTATGGTGGGCGCCAGATCTAAAAGTAGGATTGGTGCCATTATTTGGAATGTCATCGCCTTGGGTCTTTTAATTAATATTGTGCAAATGGCAGTAGGCTATATGCCATATTTTTACACCCCAACGGGTAGTGGACAAACAGCTAATCTTGGAGTGTTTTACTTCCCTTATGTTTTGCTACCTACTTTTATTGTCCCGGCTATATTTTTTAGCCATCTCGTATCGATTTACCAGCTAGTATTCAAGAAAGATCAATCACAGTTCTGAGCGAGCATTTGTATGCTCCCACTTTCATTTAGTTCAGATCCTTTTGACCATGCCTGACAGGCGGCGCCCAAATTTCCTGCTGTTTGATGTACGTTTCCTAAATAGAAATACAATTCATCTATAAATTCATTTGATTGAATTGCTCGGTTAAACAACTCTACTGAAGCTTCATAGTCTCCTGTCTCAGCGAGGTAAATTCCTTTATTACGATATGCCCATCCGTTTCTTGGATTGATAACGATGCTTCTATTTATATCTGCGATAGCTAATGATAAGCTATCCATTTGAAGGTAAATGAACCCTCGGTTATTGAGAAAATATGGTTCGCCCGGAACAAGATCTAATGCTCTGTTGATTTCAGCTAAAGAAGCTTGATAATTCCCTTTTTTCAGTTCAATCAAGCTAAGAAGACTGAATGCATTCGCATCTTCATTACTTAATTGAAGGGCTTCATTTAATAGATTTTCCGCAGTATTATAGTCTTGAAGAAAGTAGTGAATCGTTGCTTTATTAATTATGGTTTCGGGATTAAGTGGAGCGAGACTGTCAGCAAGGTTAAAACTTGCAAGAGCCTCATTATACCTTCTCATTTTAGTTTCCACTAATCCTCGATAGAAATACACAAAGGCGGAGTCTGGTTTTAATGTCTGAATAATTTCAACATCATTCAATGAATTTCTGTATTGACCAATTTCCTCATAAGCATATGCTCTATTAAACAAAGCATCCAGGTATTCCGGGTCAATTTGAATTGCTTTATTGTAATCAAGAATTGCCTCATATGGGTGATCCGATTCGATTCTCGCCACACCCCTATTATTTAATGCGGGCGCATAATTTGGTGATTCCTTTAAGGATTGGTCATAAAACCCGATTGCCTGCTCAAAGTAACCATCCTCTAACGCTCGATTGCCGAGATTGAAAAATCGTTGGGTTCGTTCTTCTGAAGACTCACATCCGATGAAGCAGAATGCCGAAACAATTAGAAAGTAAAATTTTCTCATAAAATGGACATAAAAAAGGCCTGCACAAAAGTATGCAGGCCTTTTCTTGTATTCATTAATATCTTAAGATTTCCTCACAGATCCTCCGCTACTTGAGCTGGCATCTAAATATTTTGGACTCCCTTTGTATCTCACTGACCCGCCGCTACTTGCTCGAGCATCTAACTTTGAGCTAACATTTACTTTCACAGAACCTCCGCTGCTAGCTGAAGCTTCCACCTCATCACTTGCTAGATCATAGGCATCGTAATCTCCTGAGCTACTTGCCTCAATGTCTTGTTTGGAGGCGGTACCCTCTACTTCTATTTCTCCTGCGCTTGACACATCCGCCTCAATTTCATTTGCCTCTACTTTTAGTCGGGCGTCTCCTGCGCTTGAAGCATCAATAGTAAGTTCATCGGCATTTTCAATGGAAGCGTCAATATCTCCGGCGCTGCTAACATCTACATCAAAGTCTCCTCCGTTTGCGTCGATTGTACCCTCTGATGTTATTGAAGAAGCGGAAGAGGATGAAATACCTTTAATTGATTTGTAAGTGATGTATACTTCTACATCGATATTTCGGTGATTATTTCCCTCTAAATGGATTTTGAGTCTACCTGAACTTACCTCAGTGAGTACTTCTTCAAGATCGTGACTATCGGATACGATTCGAGCTTCTTCTTTGCTCCCCTCTTTGATATAAACGTCAATGCCTTCATGCGCTGAAATCTCTGAGAATGAGTCTAAACTTCTGGTTTCTTCTGACTGAGCAAAAGTTGCACCTGCAACGAGAACTCCTAGTAGCGTTATAATAAGTGATTTTTTCATATCTATAGTATTAATGTTAGGACTGAAATTACTCAGCATTTACCTCTATAGATATAGAAAAATTAGAAAGGTTGCAGATCAGAGAGCAGATTTATGATTTTTTTTGAAATCCTCCCATTTTGTAGTCTTATAATGCCCTCCACCAATGAATGCGAGAATTGGCTCCATCTGTGCAGGCTTTAGGTAACCAGAAATTGGCTGTATAATGCGGAGCTCTTCATCCATAAAAACTGTCATTGGATATCCACTTAAGTTATTTCCGGTAACTGCATAGGCAATTGAATGAGTCCCTCTTCTTCCTGCTTCAGGGATAAATTCAAAAGTATGTCCGTTAAATTCTACCGGCTCTTTTTGCTCCGCATTGAATTTGATCGCATAAAAATTTTCGTTGATATATGATGAGATTACCGCATTGTTGTAGGTATTTTTTTCCATCACCTTGCACCATCCACACCAATCTGTATACAGGTCAATGAGAAGTTTGCGTGGCTCTTTCTCCTGTAACTCCATGGCCTCTTCAAATGTCAGCCACTTAACCTCATTCACTTTTGCCAGATCAAATGATGTGAGTCCTAACAGGATTACAGAAACAAATAAATATTTTAGTGCTCGCATGAGTATAAAACGGGAGCTTACCCCGATTTAGTTTCATCACAAAGATAAACAAATGAAGATCGGTCTCCTATCTGACACGCATGGCTATTTGGATCCAAGTATTTTCACATATTTCGAAAACGTGGATGAAATCTGGCATGCAGGTGATATTGGTACAGTAGAGGTGCTGGATGAATTAAAGAAATTTAAGCCTACAGTTGCGGTCTGGGGAAATATTGATGGTGGAAAATTGCGTCAGGATTGCAAAGAAGGGGAAATCTTTGAACGCGAAGGTGTCCGTGTACTTATTACACATATTGCTGCAAAACCTCCCAAGTACAATAAAAAAGTACTTTCTTATGTGAGACACTACCAACCAAAACTATTGGTATGTGGCCATTCGCACATTTTGAAAGTGATGCAAGACAAAACCAACAACCTGCTATTTATGAATCCGGGAGCAGCAGGTAAACATGGGTTTCACAAGATTAAAACGCTTCTCCGTTTCGACCTGGAATCTGGTGACATCAAAAATCTTGAAGTAATAGAAATGGGACCCAGAGCACGCATTCCAACTGACTGAGAGATTGTCTTTGCTACTTGACTTTAATCAAAAGTTAAGGTGACGTTTCTCCTACCCTGCACTTTCGCTTGGTCATATCTTGAGCTCAATTAATAGATGATTGAGACCATGGAGACAAAAAGCAATGAAGCATCTGGGAAACTTGACCTTACAGCTGAAGACTTAGAACGTATTAATTCCACTCAAGGAATAAAGAAAATTCTTAAAGAGAAACATCACGACATTGAAAAGTTGATGTTTTCGCTAAACTATGAGCATGAATTAAAACAGCTGCAAATAGAGCTGGTAAAGCTGCAAAGAGATGTCCATCTAAACAATCGCAGGGTAGCAATCATCTTTGAGGGACGCGATGCTGCAGGCAAAGGTGGTAATATCAGGAGGTTTATAGAACATTTAAACCCACGTGCCATGCGAGTGGTGGCATTGAGCAAACCTACAGAGGTGGAGAAAGGACAGTGGTATTTTCAGCGATATGTCAATACGCTTCCTAACCCCGGCGAAATCACATTTTATGATAGAAGTTGGTACAACAGGGCTGTGGTAGAACCTGTAATGGGTTTTTGTACAGAAGACGAATATCGAACATTTCTATTGCAAGTTCCTGAGTTTGAACACATGCTTTATGAAGATGGAGTAGAGATCATCAAATTCTGGCTTTCTATTTCTAAGGAAGAGCAAAAAAAACGATTTGATTCAAGAAAAGGAGATCCATTAAAGCAATGGAAACTGAGTCCAATAGATGAAAAAGCGCAAGAACATTGGGATGATTATACCAGATACAAAAAAGAGATGTTTTCGCGAACACACATGTCGTATAGTCCATGGATAATTATTGAGGCAAATAACAAGAAGAAAGCACGACTTGAGACCATCCGGTTTGTACTAAGCCATTTAAACTATGATGGAAAAGACCAAGCCAATATCTCTTTAGATCCTGATCCTGAAGTAGCCAGTAGATTTCATCGTGCTGCGGCAACAAGTGATTAACAACATTTTAAATACTATAACCATGAAAAAAAGAGAAAAAGTAGAGAACGTGATGACCAAGGACGTCTATACCGTAAATATTACCAATTCATTGAAAGAAGCAAATGACCTGTTCAACAAGCATCATATCAGACATATACCGGTGGTCTCAGGGGATAAACTCATTGGTATATTGAGTCAGACAGATATATTAAGGATCAGCTTTGGCAATACATTTGGGAATGATCAAGCTGGTTCCGATGAGGCTATTTTCGAAATGCTTTCTATCAATCAAGTGATGAAGCATAGTCCAGAATCAATTAATCCTAATAATACAATCAAAGAAGCCGCCGAAATCTTCGCTAAACGTGAGTTTCATGCACTACCGGTAGTAGATGATGATAAGCTAGTTGGCATCATCACAACTACAGACATAATCAATTACTTTATTGATCTTTATTAGCATTTTTTGAGAGGCTTTTAAGAAAGCCTCTCAACTTTCCCATTCCATACTTTGACTCCCGACGCCTATATCGACTGAAATTTTCTTTTCTAAAAATGCAACCTTCAGTATTTCATCTACATCTATAAAAGAAATACATCATCAATCACGTGTTTATTTGATTTACATTTATGAATTAAATCAAGAGGTAAACCAGATAAAATGAAAAATAAGTCATATCAATTGGGGGAACTCGAGGAGCTTGTACTCATGATCGTTGCTATTCTGAATGAAGAAGCATATGGAGTGAAGGTAATGGATGAAATTCAGCATCAAATCGGCCGAAAAGTAAACATTAGTGCCGTCCATACGGTGCTCGACAGGTTAGAAAAGAAAGACTTTGTGTCATCCTATATGGGAGGTGCCAGTGCTGAACGTGGTGGAAGAAGAAAAAGGCTCTTCCGAATTACTGCAGAAGGATCTCGTGCCATCACCTATGTACACGAGACCAGAAACGAGCTTTACCGGCAAATCCCAAAAACGATTTTAGGATACGTATGAAGAAACATTCACCACCAAAATGGGCATTGAGTTTCCTTCAGTTTTTCTATAAGGAAAGGTATCTCGAACAGATCGAAGGAGATCTATATGAACTTTTTCAGAGAGATGGAGCCACAAGAAAAGCCAAACGCCGCTTTGGTTGGAATACGATTCGATTTTTCAGATTGAGGTATTTAAAAGGACTTGACGATTTTGAACAATTAACAACGCTTGCCATGATCAAAAACTATTTAAAAGTTGCAATACGAACATTAGTAAAGCAGAAAAGCTACACCGCCATAAATATTTCCGGATTAGCTGTAGCCATTGCATCAGCATTGCTTATATCCATGTACATCTTTCATGAAAAAAGCTACGACAACTTCTACCCAAATGTAGATCGAATGTATCGAGTAGCTAACGGGGACTACGGTCGCTGGACACCTACTCTACTTGCACAAACGATAGAAGCGGAACTTCCACAAGCCGAGGCGGCTACAAAAGTAAATGGACTATCTGAATCATTTTTGAAAGTAGATGATCGGGGAATACTGCAAGATGGAGGATTGTGGGTTGATGAAAACTTCTTCAAGGTTTTTGAAATTAATCTGTTGGAAGGTAGCCTTGCCCATGCTTTAACAGAACCGGATCATGTAGTTCTCACACAGACGCTCGCCGAAAAATTCTTTGAAGAAACCTCTCCAATGGATCAGATTATTGAAATAGATGGTGATCCATTCAAAGTAGTTGGGATAATAGCTGACCCGCCGAAAAACACGCACATTCCATACAAATACATTGTGGCAAATCCTGTAGACCAGGATGGCACATACTATTGGAGTGGTAATAACACCTTCACTTATTTGAAAATAAAGGAAAACGCCCGTCCTGGAGATGTATCTATCCTACTGGCAGACCTCTATGCAGAAAAAGTTGGACCAGATTACATCGAATATACCGGTCATGAATCCTTTGAAGCACTCAAGAAAGAATATCCAAATCGCAACTTTGCGTTTACTCTTATCCCTGTTTTAGATATTCACTTGAAGAAATCAAATTTCAGTTTGGGAACGCAGGGTGACGAAGAGAGTATTCTCATTTTTAGCCTTATTGCACTTTTCATCTTAATCATTGCCTGCATCAATTACATCAACCTCTCTACTGCGCGCTCTGCGGTAAGGTCTAAAGAGGTAGGTATACGTAAATCATTAGGATCTCAAAAGGAAAACATTATTTTCCAGTTTCTAACAGAATCGATGCTGATCACTTTCATCTCAGTGGTTCTGGCGTGTTTACTGGCCGTACTATCATTAAATCTGTTCAATGAGCTGACCTTACGTAGCTTTGAAGGTGCTGACCTCCTTACGCCCAACAGTGTGTTGGTCCTATCTATTTTGCTACTCATTGTAGGTCCGCTGGCGGGAGGCTATCCAGCTTATGTGATGTCCAGATTTAATCCTATTCAGGCACTCAAAGGCGGAACCACCAAAGCCGGAAAACAAACGTTAAGAAATGTCCTTGTAGCATTTCAATTTGCCACTTCAGTATTTCTAATTGCAATCACGTTAGTGATATATTTTCAAGTAGAATATCTCAAATCTCAGGATATTGGAATCGAGATAAAGAATACACTTGTGATCAGTAATGGTACACAGTTGGAAGGCAAATATGATGTACTCAAAAGTGGACTGGAGCAAAAGTCCTACATAACGCACGTGAGTAAGACCAGTAATGTACCATTCTATGGTTTCCCAGACTATGGATACTCTGTGCCCAATGAAAGTGGCAGAGCATTTAGCCCATACAATGCCTTCATGGCTCCAGGAGCTGAAAAGGTATTCAACATGGAACTGCTGGATGGTCGCTTCTTTAAAGAGAACTTTTTACCGGATACCGCAAGTATTATCGTAAATCAAGCGCTCGCGAAAAATCTTGGCTGGGAAGATCCGGTAGGTAGGAAATTGGAACGTGACGATAAAATCTATACCGTAGTAGGGCTTGTCAAAGATTTCAATTTTACATCGCTGAAAAGGGATGTGGGCTCACTAATCATAAGATACGGCTTCCCTGCATATGAAATTGGGATTTATCATCAGAACTATATCCTTGTTCACTTTTCAAATAACAACCTGAAAAAGGTTTTTGAAGAGGTAGAAAACGAATGGTCCAAAGTGGCAGGAGGCTATCCTTTTGAAGCTCGATTCCTTGATGAAGCCTTTCAACAACAGTTTGAAAGCGAAAAGAGGTTTGGAATGATCTTTACCACATTTTCGGGCATGGCGATATTCATTGCTTTGCTTGGTTTATTTGCCCTCACCACTTTCGTCTTGCAAAAGCGATTTAAAGAAATTGCCGTTAGAAAAGTGATGGGTGCTACTGTTTCATCACTCATAAATATGATAATCAAAGATTTCACCAAGCTTGTTTTGGCTGGGAGCATAGCTGGAGTAGCCGCTGCATTTTACTGGCTATCTGACTGGCTACAAGGCTATACCACACGTATTGAACTTTCATGGTATTTATTGGCCCTACCCGTTTTAATCATCTTGACACTTACCTGGGTAGTAGTGAGTGCCAAATCGTACAGGGCTGCTGTTTCCAATCCATCCAAAGCGCTAAAGGATGAATAGATAACCTCTTTTATCAATTTTCGTATTTGTAGTAAATGTATTTATTCTACATTTACGAAAATTGATAAAATATGAAAGGTACCCACCTCGGAGAATTCGAAGAACTTGTCCTGCTAATCATTGGAGTGCTCTACCCCAATGCATATGGATTGGCGATAAAACAAGAAATAGCCAATCAGACCAAGCGCTCTCCAGCCATAGGAGCAATCCATTCCGCGCTTAGCAGATTGGAAGACAAAGGGTTTCTAAAGTCCCACCTGGCAGATGCTACCCATGAGAGAGGTGGCAGAAGAAAGAAACTCTATGAAATAACTGCGTCCGGCAAGCAGGCTATTGAGTACAATCGATCACTTAGGAATACACTTTGGAACCAAATACCAGAACTCGCCTGGAAGAAGTTATGAGTGAGCTAAAGCCAACTTTCACCCCTCCAAAGTCTGCTGACAGATTTTTATCATTTTTTTGTAAAGAAGAATGGATTGAGCCCATCAAAGGAGACCTTTTCGAGCAGTATCAATTGGATAGAAGAGAGCATGGTCGATTCAGATCCTCCTGTCATTATTGGATCAACACCATCAATTTCATCAGGCCATTCGCACTAAAGAGAAATGCAACCACAATCAATCACATTGCTATGTTAAGAAACATACTTAAAACATTTAGAAGACAGTTGATTCGCAAACCATTGCACCATCTGATAAACATATTCGGTCTCGCTTTTGGACTTATGGTCGTATTTCTTGCCATGCTTTGGATTAATTATCATCAGAGTTTTGATCAATTTCATTCTAAAAAAGATCAGATCTATAAGGTCATGACAAATAGGTTCAGTAACAGCGGCACACAAACTTCTTCGGGAGCAATATTAGAGGTTACGGAGCATGCAGAGCAAAACATCGCTGACATTGAGCATGTAACCAGAATCATTGCCAATTGGAGATGGCCCTCCGAACAATGTTTCAAGATTGACGAAAACAAACCATGCATATACAGCAAAGGCATGTTTGCCGATTCGTCATTTTTTAAGGTATTTGATATTGAAATACTAAGCGGTCCAAAAAATCCGCTGATCAATCCCAAAAGCATCGCACTTTCTGAATCGGTGGCTAGAAAACTATACGGAGATATAAATCCAGTCGGAATGGAATACCTCGTGGACAATCATTTTAAGGTCACTATCTCAGCAGTATACAGGGACATCCCTCCAACTTCTTCCCTGCAGTTTGAATTTATCGCCCCGCTCGAACTCGCTTATTCTCTCTGGGGCCAAAAGGTTGAAAATATGAAGTCCTATTCATTCATTACTTACATGAGTCTTAAAAGTAAAGACCATGCGTCGGTGCAGAATCAAATAAATGGCTTGCCAATTGCTGATAAGTATGAAAATCTAAGTGTTATTCTTCACCCGCTAAATGAAGTTCATTTATACAATAACTTCAAGAATGGAAAAGCAACGGGTGGACTTGCAACTTATGTTCAAATCATTGGATTGTTTGCCATTTTCATACTGGCTATGTCAATGGCCAATTTTATCAACCTGACCACTGCTCAGTCTTCTCTAAGAGGTAAAGAAATTGGTGTTCGAAAGGTAAATGGAGCAAGCAAAGCATCATTGCATTTTCAATTTCTGATTGAGACATTTCTGAATGTAACAATCGCATCAGTTCTTGCTCTGGCCTTAGCGTACGCATTATTGCCATATTTGAATTTGCTAATCGGTGAAGAAATTCAGTTTGCGCCTGACACAAACTTTGTACTAAAATTGATCGCTATCATTACCTCCACCACATTGCTCTCAGGAATATATCCTGCTTTAATCCTTTCAAGATTTAATCCTGTGCGCGTGCTTAAGAATTTGCCATTCAAAGCCGGGGGCAAAAGAAACATTCGGAGATGGTTAACAATCACTCAGATCAGTATTTCAGGAGTTATTATTCTGCTCACCAGTGTTTTTTACCTCCAGTTGGATTACATGCAAAACCTAAGTACAGGGTATGACAGGAAGGGGATATTGGTAATGGAACCAACGTTCAATCATATTAGAAAATACAAGGCTTTTACTGAAGAGCTAAAATCTAATCCCTTGATCCGCGAGGTTGGTGCGTGCAACGCAAACATGATTGACGCCGATTTCATAACAGATCAGGTCTCATGGAATGGGAAAGATCAGTCAGAACAAGTTCAATTTAAGCCAATTGGTGCAGAAAACGGACTTCTCAGTGTGTTCGAACTTGACATCCTCGAAGGCACATATTTCAATACCTCAGACACAAGCAATCAAATAGTTTTAACGGAAAGTGCACTTGCTAAAATTGGGCTGAAGCAGCCTGTTGGCCAGCACATTCAAGTCTTTGGTGAAAGATGCAGAATTGTAGGTGTCATCAGAGATTTCAACAGCCAATCACTCCATGAGTCGCTCATACCTACAATAATCTATCAGGTAAAACCTGAAAATACAGGCACTTTCTACATTCGATATGACAATAACAGACCCGTTGAATCCATCGCCTTTATAGAAGATGTATATGATAAATTCGAGCCGTTCTTCAACATGAAATCAAAAATCCTTGATGAAGAGTACGCCAAGCTTTACCAACAAGAAAAGGTGATAAGTAGTCTTTCCATTTTCGCGATGATCATTGCAATGATTATTGCTACAATTGGCATATTAGGATTATCTACTTTCAATACCATTCGTAGATTCAAAGAGATTGGATTGAGAAAAATTTTTGGAGCAAGTGGCTCACAGATTATTCACACACTTTCCAAAGAGTTTATTTGGATTGCACTTATAGCAAATTTGATTGCCTGGCCATTAAGTTTTTGGATTATGGACTACTGGCTGTCTGGCTTTGCCTATCGCATCAGCGTTCCATATCAGATTTTCCCTGTCAATCTACTGCTCACTGCCTCAGTTATTTTCCTACTAGTGGCTATCCAATCGCTGAGAGTAATTAACCTCAATCCCACTGAAGTCATTAGAAATGAATAAAGACACCGTCTATCATATTTTTATACTACTCACCGAAATCATAAATTTTAAGTCGTAAGCTATTAGTATCTTCATGGACTTTCTAAACCTAAAAGACCATGAAGAGAACCCTCACCTTACTCCTGTTATCAGGCGTGCTTTCTATTGCTTTTTCTCAGCCTAATGTTGTAGATAAAAACAGATTTGGATTTGAACCTGACTTGCAAATCAATGAAGGCATCACTTCTCCTAAAGAATTCCTTCAATATGAGCTTGGCGAAAATTTCACTGGCTATGCACACATCGTTTCCTATTATAAGCAATTAGCCTCCGAATCTCCACGGGTATTATACAATGAATACGGAAAAACGTATGAAGATCGTCCGCTTATCAATCTCGTTATTTCATCCGAAGAGAACATTCAAAACATTGATCAAATTCGCGACAAACACCTCAAACTCCTAAATGCGTCATCAGCAGAGGCTTCATCTATTTTAGAAAATGAGCCAGTATTCACCTCATTTTCTTACAACATCCATGGCAATGAGGCATCTTCTTCAGAAGCAGCTATGCAAGTGGCTTATCGAATGGCAGCAGCCACTGACGCAGAAACTCTCGATATCCTCAAAAATTCAGTCATAATTATGTACATATGTATCAATCCGGACGGAAGAGACAGGTATGTATACTGGTACAAATCAATGAAGCGAATTAAGCGTCCGGGAGTAGAGCCAAAAGACATGGAACACTTTGAAGGCTGGCCAGGTGGGCGAACCAACCACTATTGGTTTGACCTAAACCGTGACTGGATTTGGGGGGTTCATCCAGAGTCTCGTGGGCATACTGGTGAATATCAAAAGTGGATGCCTCAAGTGCATGTAGACTACCATGAGCAAGGTTACAATTCCAATTACTTCACTATGCCGGGCACAACACCGCGCAACAAGCTGCTGCCGGATTCTTACGAATCCTGGTCCAAAGTATTCGGTGACGCCAACGTCGCACAGTTTGATAAGCATCAAATCAATTACTTCACACGAGATGCATTTGACTTTTTTTATCCGGGTTATGGCTCCAGCTGGCCTAGCGTAATGGGCGCTATAGGCATGCTGACAGAACAAGGTGGACACTCAGCCGGTGGAAGGATTGTAGAAACGAATGACGGCTATAATCTTACGCTTCGTCAGCGTGTTTTTGATCACTATACAACGTCAATAGCAACGATAAAAGCCTCCGCTGAAAACAGAAAGCCGCTCCTGCAATATAGCTATGATGCATGGAAACCGGCCAACAGCAAAACAAACACCAAAGCGTACTTTTTCTCAGATCAAGACATGTATGCCAATGAAGTGGTAAATGTTCTGAAGCGAAACGGAGTAAAAGTTTATCAGGCAAATAACAACTTTCAGGTTGCAAGCGCAAAAAATTATCGCGATGGAGCAATATCTAGAAAAACACTACCTGGAGGCACATTCATAGTGCCGACGAATCAGCCAAGAGCGCTTTTCATTAATAGCATTATGGAGCGAAACATGGCTATAGAGGATTCTGTGATGTACGACATGGCCACATGGTCAGCTCCTATAGCATACAACCTTGATGCTTGGTCGACAAACGGGTCATTCACGGCTGATATGACAGAGGTAAAAGAGATGCCAAAATCTAAGGGAGAAATAATCAATCCCAATGCAAAGTACGCATATGTCATAGACTGGTCTCAGCGTGATGCTCCAAAAGCACTTGCCAAACTCTGGGCTAAAAAATACAATGTACGTGCGGCTGAAAAACCTTTCAGTGATGGAAATATGAGTTTTCCATCAGGGTCATTAATTGTTTTAAAGGGACGAAACCGTGAGAAAGCAGCATCCATAGACAATGACATGCAGAAGATCGCAACAGAATCAGGTGTTAAAATAGTCGGCTTCAACTCCGGTAGAATGGTAACCGGCATGGACCTGGCAAATTCCGGCAACCGTCCGATAAAACAACCACGTATCGCGATGATGGTAGATCCACCATTTAGCTCATATACAGGTGGTCAGATCTACTTTCTATTCGACTGGGTCACAGAACTTCCAATAGAAAGAATAAGAACCACAGCTCTGGAGCAAACAAGCCTTCCCAAGCAAGGATTCCGTTTCGGAGGTGCAGATTTGAAAGACTATGACGTGTTGATTTTACCCGGAGGAGGCGGCTCGCTAAAGGCTCTTTTTGGAGAATCTCAGCAAGAGGAGATCAAAACTTGGGTGCAGAATGGAGGCACACTCATCGCAACAGAAAGCGCTGCATCTTTCTTCACAAAGGAAAACTCTAAAATCACCGAAGTAGAATTGAAGAAATCACCAAAAGATAGCAGTGAGGAAAGAAGCTATTTAAAATACGCAGATCGGGAAGATTACTTTGGCAAGCGGAGAGTTCCCGGCTCTGCAATGAACTCCATAATCGACACCACCAATCCACTAGCATTCGGCCTTAAAGCCAATCTATACTCACTCCGATTTGGAAACACTGTTTTACAACCATCTGACAAATTTCAGACGGTAGGATACTATCATAAAGATCCAGCGAAACTTCTTGTAGCTGGCTATGCCTCAGAGGAAAACCTGAACCACATTGCCGGACAGGCATTTGCCGGGGTTTCCAGCATGGGTCGAGGGAAGATCGTCTACCTTGTAGACAACACCCAATACCGAATGTTCTGGCTGGGGCCATCACGAATGATGCAAAATGCGGTGATGATTTTACCGGGATTTTAGCATGAGCACCTCTATCAATAACATCTCGATTAAGAAGCTTCAAAAAGATGATCTTCAAATTTTCAAGGAAATGATTCAACTCTTTGTTGATGTTTTTGAAAGAGAAACTTTTTCAATGCCCAAATCTGATCACCTCCAAAAACTTTTACAAAATGATGCATTTTACGCTTTTTGCGTCTTAGCAGAGAGCAAAGTTATTGGAGGAATCACCATCTATGTACAAGAACAATATTATGTCAATAAGCCACTTGCTTACATATATGATCTGGCAATAGCCCAGCCATATCAAAGGCAGGGCATTGGTAAAAAGCTTTTATTACACATCAATCAATTCTGCCGAAAGAATGGATTCGAAGAAACCTATGTGCCGGCAGAAAAAGATGACAATCAAGCAGTTGATTTTTATAGATCAACAAAACCCGCATATGAACAAGAAGTCATTCACTTTTCGTATGTCCTGAATAAAAAAACCTAATCCTAACACCATGAAAAAATTACTTATCATCCTTTTTGCCTGCTGTTCCATTGTTTCAGTAGAAGCTCAAAAGAAAAAAAAGAAAGCGGAGCCTACCGGAATGGACGCCTCACTATATGAGGGTCTGAAGTGGCGAAACATCGGGCCTACCAGAGGTGGAAGAAGTGTGGCCTCTACTGGCGTTGTTTCTGATCCAATGACTTATTACATGGGAACAACCGGCGGTGGTATCTGGAAAACCGATGATGCAGGCATTACCTGGAAAAGTATCTCAGATGGGCAGCTCAAAACAGGAACTGTCGGTGCGATTGCAGTAGCAGAGTCCGATCCGAATGTAATTTATGTGGGCATGGGAGAGCACGCTGTACGTGGTGTCATGACGTCAAGCGGAGATGGAGTTTACAAGAGCACCGATGCAGGTAAAACCTGGAAGCATATCGGACTGGATAAATCAATGCACATCTCAGATGTAGTCATTCATCCAAAAGATCCAGAAGTTGTATTTGTGGCCGTTCAAGGCGCACTCTACGGGCCATCATCAGAGCGAGGTATTTATAAATCCAACGACGGTGGCGATAGCTGGAGAAAGGTGCTATTTGTTGCAGACAATACCGGAGCCTCCTCCCTATCCATGGACATGAACAATCCACGAATCTTATATGCTGCCATGTGGCAACACCAGCGATTTCCATGGACAGTATCTTCTGGCGGTCCCAATTCCGGACTGTACAAATCAGTGGATGCAGGAGAAACCTGGGAAAAAATGGAAGAAGGTTTGCCGGAAGAATTTGGAAAAGCAGGAATATCCGTCTCGCGAGCAAATTCCGATCGTGTTTTTGCCATTATTGAAGCAGAAGGAAAGAAATCAGGTCTCTATCGATCCAATGACGCAGGTAAAAAATGGAGCCAGATCAATAGTGACCGGGTATTAATCACTCGTTCATGGTACTACATGGAGGTTTTTGCCGATCCAATAGACGAGAACAAGGTGTATGTCTTAAATGCACCAGCCATGCAATCCATCGATGGTGGGAGAAGCTTTCAAAATATGTCAACACCACATGGAGATAATCATCACTTATGGATCAACCCAACTAACAATCAGCTGATGATCAACTCCAATGATGGAGGTAGCAATGTGTCTTTGAATGGAGGCAAATCATGGTCTACACAACAAAATCAAGCGACTGCTCAATTTTATCGTGTAATAACGGACAATCAGGTTCCATACAATGTTTATGGTGGCCAGCAGGACAACTCTGCTATTGCTATTGCCAGCAGAACCAATGGCTGGGGAATCGGATGGAAAGATTGGTATTCTGTGGCAGGTTGCGAAAGTGCCTACCTCGCATTTGATCCTGAAAGTCCAGAAGTAGTTTACGGAGGCTGTTATCAGGGAATCATTGAGCGTTGGGAAAAAGAATCGGGTGAAGGAAAACCCATCATGCAATATCCTGAAGAGCGACTGAGTGGCATCCCCAAAGAATTTAAATATCGATTTAACTGGAATGCACCAATTATCGCATCTCCTCATGATCCAAACACGATCTATCATGCTGGAAACGTAGTTTTTAAAACGACAGATGGTGGTCAAAATTGGGAAACCATTTCACCGGACTTGACCAGAAATGACACCACCAAGCAAGGTCCCGGAGGTAGACCTTACACCAATGAAGCCGCTGGAGGCGAAAACTACAATACGCTTATGTATTTGGTAGAATCTCCACATGAAGAAGGTGTACTTTGGGCTGGCTCTGACGATGGATTGGTTCATATCACTCGAAATGGGGGACAAAACTGGACGAATGTTACTCCTGCTGGTCTGCAGGAAGGAATCATTAATTCCATTGAAGTTTCACCTCACGATCCGGCTACAGCCTACATAGCTGTAATGAGATATAAATTCAATGATCTTACCTCACTTGCCTATAAAACGAATAATTATGGCGCCAGCTGGACTAAAATTACAACCGGACTTGATGATCCAAATGGTTTCGTTAGGGTTATTCGTGAAGATCCTAAAACAAGAGGTTTGCTGTATGCCGGCACGGAAACAGGACTTTATATCTCCGACAACAACGGTGACAGCTGGGTCAAGTTTCAGTTAAACCTGCCGGTGGTTCCTATCAATGATTTGACAATTAGGCAAAATGATTTGGTAGCCGCCACAGCTGGAAGATCATTCTGGATTCTGGATGATCTAAGTGCAATCCAACAAACAGCCGGCAAGAGAGCAATAAATGGAGGCCTCTTTGCAAAAGAAAACCAGTATAGAATATTGGGAGGAAGTCCACCGATTGAAGTCGGCAAGAATCCCTCGTCCGGCGTTACTTTCGACTACTTCTTACCTGAAGAATTACCAGACAGTGTGACAATTCAAGTTCAAATTCTAAATAACGACGAGGTAATTCGTACCTATTCAAATCAAAAAGATGAGAGTTTCAAAACATGGCCGGGAGGTCCACCTGCACCTTCAATATTACCTACGAAAAAAGGAATTAATCGATTCACGTGGGATTTCAAAAGAGAAACATTACCAGCTGTAGATGGCATTTTTACTTTTGGCGATTACAGCGGTTCCAGGGTAGCTCCGGGTTCATATACTATCCGATTGCTAACAGAAAAAGACACACTCAACACCTCAGTAAACATATTGGAAGTACCGGGACTGGAATTCACAGATGCTGAATGGAATAAGCAACAAAAAATGCTGATTGCTATAGAAGAAATGGTGAGAGAAATGCATGAAAGCGTAAATGCCATGCGTTCTGCCAAAGCACAGCTTGGTGCGTATCAAAAAAGATTGAAAGGAAATGATGAAGTCAAAATCCTTTTAGATACTGCAAAAGCATTGGTGGCCAAAATTGAAAAATGGGAAAATCAGCTGATTCAGCCAAAGCAGAAAACCTTCCAGGATGTGATCAACTTTCAGAACAAACTCAATAGCCAGCTGATGAGTCTCAAGAGCTTCATTGATGTAGCTGATCCAAGAGTAACGAATGGTGCCGAAGATCGATTCAATGATTTGAAAAGTGAATGGGAATCATATGCGGAGCGTAAAATGCAGCTGATTGATATCGAGTTGAAAGCATTCAATGATCTTTACCGACAGTTGAATTTACCGGCAGTGATATTGAAAGATTGATTTTACAAATGCTTTACCCTTGATTGGGATGCCTTTAACGCTATTAAGATGACAAGCAAAAGTAACATCCAATACCAGAGAGGCAGACTGTCTTTATATTCGGATAGGAAGGCACCGTAGCAAATTCCTAATCCCTGAATGACGGAAAGAATAATGAAATAGGTATTCCTATGTATCCTTAAAAGCCTTGAGCCCAGATAGCTCACCGTGAAAGCAACAATGAAGGTATAGATTGGCTTAGCTATCAAGATGACAGGTTGATTTCTCAAGGCGAAATAGGCTTGCTGATCCTGAGAGAGATGCAGATAGGATTCATTACTTATAAATACCAAGATTGAAAATTCAATGGTCTCAACAAGGAAGGTTAAAAGAAATAAGGACAGAAGAATGGACAGAATCAAGCGCAGGTAAGTCATATGGTTTAGTTTTTATTTGAAAACACAAACCTAGTGTTGGCATATGCGTGTATCCTTCACCCAAAAGGATGATTTATTGAAAAATAAATGATTACAAAATGGAAACCGATCGATTGAAACTCCGGCTTATCATGCCTTCTGATGCTGAATTTCTGCATCGCCTGATGAATAATGAAAAATGGCATCAGATGATTGGTGATAGAGGGGTTTACTCCGCCGAGGATGCCTTGATATATATGGAAGAACGAATGGATTCCGACCTTAATAAAAAGGGTTTTGTAAACTATGTAATGATAGATAAATCAACAGGAGAATACGTTGGGACATGTAGTATTCACGACCGTGAAGGTGTTGATGGAATTGATATTGGATATGCCATATTATCCAAGTTCGAAGGAAAAGGGTACGCAACAGAAGGTGCAAAAGCGATGGTCCAGCTTGCATTTGATCATTATTTATTGGATCGAGTAAGTGCGATTACCACAACCGAAAATGCAGGCTCATGCAGAGTACTCGAAAAGCTGGGATTTATTCACAAAGGATTCACCAGTCTTCCGAATTCAAATCAGGAAATCAGGCTGTATATCCTAGAAAAAAGGAACTGGCAGCAATGGCAAGGAAGCTAATCAACTGATAGTTAGCTTTTTGTTCATTTTCTCCACACCTTCAACTACTGCCCTGCCTATAACAGCCATTTATCATTTTATTGCACCAATTATCAATTCGATAAAATAAATTGATACTTAAGGCATACTAACTACATCCTATAAAAGAACATAAACCTCTATCCTATGAATCTAATTATCAAAAATCTCTCAAAAACATACGCAAACGGTGTGCAGGCACTCAATGATGTTTCGCTTGATATCCCTACCGGAATGTTTGGGCTTCTTGGTCCGAATGGTGCCGGGAAATCCAGTCTTATGCGAACCATCGCCACACTTCAGGAACCAGATACAGGCAGCATTATGCTCGGTGATTTAGATGTTTTACGTGAAAAGGATGAAGTAAGAAAGATACTAGGTTATTTGCCACAGGAGTTTGGTGTTTATCCCAAAATCAGTGCGGAGGTGCTTTTAGATCACCTCGCAGTGCTCAAAGGTGTGACCAACTCAAAAGAACGAAAAGAACTGGTTGAAACCCTCCTGCATAAAACCAATCTTTGGCAGTCACGAAAGAAGAATCTTGGTGGCTATTCCGGTGGTATGAAACAGCGGTTTGGAATAGCTCAGGCCCTTTTGTCAAACCCTAGACTCATCATAGTAGATGAGCCTACTGCCGGCCTGGACCCAGCGGAAAGAAATCGATTCCTCAATCTTTTGAGCGAATTGGGTGAAAACACGGTTGTGATACTCAGCACACACATTGTGGACGATGTAAAAGAACTATGCACCAGCATGGCAATCATCAATCAAGGGACAGTATTGTATAAAGGTAGCCCGTCCAATGCACTAAATGAGATCAAAGGAAAGGTTTGGAAGAAAAAAGTAGAGAAAGCTGAATTGTCTCAATATCAAAGTGAATACACAGTTATTTCAGATCGACTCATAGCGGGCAAACCAGAAATACACGTGCTGGCAGATACCTGTCCGGATGCATCCTTTGAAGGTGTCGAGGCAGACTTGGAAGACGTTTACTTTTCGCATATCCTGGCATCCACCAGCAAAGAAGAAGTCCCTGCTTAAATCCCAATCTAAAGAATAAAATCATGTGGTTTAAAATATTAAAATTCGAAATTCAGTATCGCAAAAAGAGGCCGGCAACTTACGTCTACTTTGCGATTCTTTTCCTCATGGCAGTGCTTACCATGAGCACGGACATCATTCAGGTTGGTGGTGGATCAGGTTTGGTGAAAGAAAACTCACCTACAACTATCGCTAATATGATGGCCATCCTCTCCGGTATCATGATGATGATCACCTCAGCAATTATGGGTGTGTCGGTCTTAAGAGACTTTGAACACAACACAGAATCGATGCTTTTTACTTCACCCATTACCAAATTTGACTATTTGATGGGTCGATTCCTGGGCTCTTTTATTGTAGTGTTGTTTGTATTTGGAGGTATGGTGCTTGGCTTCATGCTTGGTGAAGTATTCAATCCGGATAAGGACAAAATGCTGCCATTCAATCTTTACAACTACCTGCACCCCTTTATAACTATTGTTATTCCCAACCTTTTCTTCTCTAGTGCTCTTTTCTTCATTACTGGAGCCTTATCAAGAAAAATGGTAACCGTCTATGCACAGTGGATATTGCTTTTTGCAGTTTACCAGATCGCATTGATAGTGACAAGCGAAGTAGACAATCGGGAGATTGCAGCTCTGATTGACCCTTTTGCAATCCGGACCATTCAAAACAAAATTCAATACTGGACGGTAGCTGAGCAAAACAGTATGGTAGTTCCATTCACCGGTGTGGTCATGTGGAATAGATTGATGTGGATGGGAATTGGCCTCATTGCACTAATCGTCGGCTACTTTTCCTTCAGCTTTAATGTGGTCCGAAAATCATGGTTTAAGAAAAAAGCAGCAAAAGAAGAAAGTGCTTCCAAAACAGATATAACCATACCAACAGTAAAATTCAATTTTGGGATTTATACCTATTTGCTTCAGCTCAGAAAGCAAACCTGGTTTTACTTTAAAACAGTAATCCGAAGCATTCCTTTTAAGGCAATCATTGGGTTTGGTTTTTTTATAATGATCGTAAATTCATTCTTCATAGGAAGGGTCTTTGGTACTTACACCTATCCTACCACCTATTTGATGTTGGAGCTCATTACCGGAGCATTCGGTCTATTCTTCCTGATTATTCTGGTTTTCTATTCTGGAGAATTAGTATGGCGCGAACGCGATGTAAAAATCAATTTGATTCAGGATGCTTTACCAATGCCGGACTTCATCAGTTTGGTTAGTAAGTTTCTTGGACTGATGCTTGTCTTTGCAGTTCTCAATCTGATACTGATTGCCTCAGGAGTGCTCATTCAGACCTTTAAAGGGTACTATAAATTTGACTTACCAGTCTATTTCTATACGCTATTTACTGAGACGTTTTCTTTCGTGATCCTATTCTCCCTGCTTGCATTTTTTGTGCAGGTAATGGTCAACAATAAGTTTCTCGGACATGCGGTAGTTATCGTCTTCTTCCTTGCTACTGGAGTTCTTGAACTTTTAGGGCTCGAACACAACCTGTTCCAGTTTGGAAGTGCCAGCTTAGGCACCTATTCAGAAATGAATGGTTATGGACATTTTGTGACCAGCTTCTCCTGGTTCGATGTTTATTGGCTGGCATTTAGCATTTTCCTCTTTGGGGTAGCTGTGGTATTTGCAGTGCGTGGATCAGAAGCAGCGATGAAATGGAGATGGCATGTTGGTAAGATGAGGTTGTCCAGACCAATACTCACACTAATCATCACCACCTTCCTTACATTCATCCTTTCCGGTTGCTACATTTTTTACAATACAAATGTTGAAAACACCTACCGCAATTCGGACGAACAAGAGGCTCTACAAGCTGATTACGAACGCGCACTAAAAAAATACGAGTTTGTAATGCAGCCAAAAGTGACAAGCATGAATGTGAAAGCAGAGCTGTACCCGTATGACAGAGATTATAGTATGGAAGGTACTTACACGCTTAAAAACTTTGAAGATCAGCCCATAGACAGCATTCACATACAGTTGGGCCTTGATGAAGACCTTACATATGAAAATGTGACATTTAGTAGAGCATCAACCATTGTAGAAAGCTACGACCAGTATCGATATTACATACATAAGTTGAATGAACCGTTGCAGCCGGGTGATTCTATCGACCTCAATTTCAAATTTGTGTACAACACCACAGGTTTCAAAGAATCAGGATCCAATACAAGCATTGTATTTAATGGCACCTTTCTTAATAATGGGAGCTTCCCAAGCCTCGGCTATAATGCAGGTAATGAACTTGGCAGTGATGACGATCGCAAGGACAATGATCTCGAGCCCAAAGAACGCATGATGAGACGTGACAATCCGATTGGCTTACGTCAAAACTTCATCAGTGACGATTCGCATGGTATTGATTTTGAAATAGTAGTTGGTACTGTTCCCGATCAGATAGCAGTTGCACCCGGGTATCTGCAAAGAGAATGGGAGGAAAATGGCAGAAAGTATTTTCACTATAAAATGGATCAGAAAATGATGCCTTTCTTCAATATTGTGTCTGCCAGATATGTAACTGTGGAAGATCAGACGACCATTTCACTAAATGACTCAACTGATCGAGACATCAGTCTCGAAATATATTATCACACCGGACATGAATACAATCTGGAGAGTATGATGAAGGGTATGAAACATTCCTTTAAATACTTCTCTGAAAATTTCAGTCCTTACCAGTATCGTCAGATGCGGATATTGGAATTTCCGAGGTATGCTTCTTTCGCTCAGTCTTTTGCCAACACCGTTCCATTCTCTGAAGCAATTGGGTTTATGGTAAAAATTGAGGAAGAGGACGATGTGGACGTCACCTACTTTGTGACTGCACATGAGCTTGCTCACCAGTGGTGGGGCCATCAGTTGTTTCCGGCCAATGTGCAAGGAAGTGCTGTACTTTCAGAAACGCTATCTCAATATTCTGCTTTGATGGTAATGAAGCAGCAATATCCGCAAGAGCACCTCAAGGAGTTTTTAAAAGAAGAACTCAACAGGTATCTAAGTGGCAGGACGACAGAGCAGAAAAAAGAAATGCCGCTCGCATTAGCCGAAAATCAAGCTTACATACATTATGGCAAGGGGGCCAATATCATGTACGCTCTGCAAGATTACATAGGCGAGGATAGTGTAAACGTAGCACTCCAAAGACTGATTGATGACTGGGGATTTGGTGCGCTGGAGCGAAATGGCCGCTATGCTACAACAATAGATTTAATTGGTTATCTGCGCGATGTAACACCCGATAGTTTGCAGGGCGTAATTACAGACTTTTTTGACAAGATCATCTTGTATGAAAATAAAGTAGAAAACGCTACATATACTGAATTGGGTACTGATAAGTATCTGGTGAGTCTTGATTTGAGTACTAAGAAAATGCAATCAGACAGCATCGGCTTATCCTCTCAAATCGAAATAAACGATTGGATCGACGTTGGGATTTATGCAAATGATGAAGAAGGAGATGAAAAACTGATATACATGAAGAAGCATAAATTCACTGAAGATCAGACATCTATTGAAGTGGAAGTCGATAAAAAACCATCATCTGCAGGAGTAGATCCATTGAATAAATTGATTGACAGAAATCCTGAGGATAACACCAAAAAATTATCCGAAGCGACCTCAACATAAGCTATCATTCGATCTTAAAGGGCAGTCCTCAAAGGGCTGCCTTTTTTTATTTCAACTCAAATATTGAGTAACTTCATAATCCAGTAACCTATCCAAAACAATGAAAAATTTAATTCCAATGCTAGCTGTGCTAGCACTGATTGGTTGTACTTCCCAATCCAATGAAGTCGTAGAAGTACCCAAATACACCATCAATCAATTCTATGAAAATGTGAATATTGGTGGAGGCAGTTTCTCACCGGACGAATCAAAACTCATGATCAACAGCAATGAGTCTGGTATATACAATGTCTATGAAATTGATATTGCGACTGGAGAAAAAACGCAAATGACCAATTCAACACAAGAGTCCTATTTCGGGCAATCTTACTTCCCAAATGACAATCGTTTTGTTTACTCATTTGACGAAGGTGGAAATGAAAATTTCAAGATTTTCATGATGTCCACAGAAGGCCAGCCCAAAGACCTGACACCCGGTGATAGCGTGAGAAATGGCTTCTGGGGATGGAGTAGAGATGAACAAAGCATGTACCTAATGTCTAATAAGCGTGATCCTCGTTTCATGGATATCTACGAAATGCAGATTTCATCTATGGATGATGAAGCCCCAATCAGTGAAATTATCTACCAAAACAACGATGGGCTTAATGTTGGTGCTATTTCTCCCAATGAGCGCTTCTATGCATTGACAGAAAATATCACAAGTGCTGATGGCAAGATGTATTTATTTGATCGGGAAACAGGTGAAAAAACCGATATCTCAGTGCACGAAGGTGACGCTACATATAGCCCGCAGTTCTTCGGACTAGATAACAAAACCTTGTATTACAATACAGATGAAGGAGCTGACTTTGTATATCTGGCTAAAAGAGATTTAGAAACAGGTACGGTTGAAAAAGTATTTGAAACCAACTGGGATGTTTGGTACGCATACGATTCCTGGAATGAAAAATATCGGGTAATTGGCGTCAATCAAGATGCAAAAACCGTGGTGAAAATTTTTGAGCAGGAGACAGGAGAGGAAGTACAACTTCCGGAAATTGAAGGTGGGAGTATAAGCTCTGTGAACATTTCTAAAAGTGAAAATCTTGCACGGTTGACTGTGAGCACTTCTGCTTCTCCAAGCAACATTTACGTGTACAACTTCGAAAGTGGTGAGCTGAAAAAACTGACCAACACGCTTAACCCGGAAATCGACGCAAATCATTTGGTAGAAGGTACAGTGGTGAGATATAAATCATTTGATGGGTTGGAGATTCCTGCGATATATTATCAACCAAAACAAGCCTCTGCAGACAATAAGGTACCCGGATTGGTATGGGTACACGGAGGTCCTGGCGGTCAATCCAGATTGAGCTACTTCGCTTTAATTCAATACTTGGTGAATCACGGCTATGCGATACTTGCAGTAAACAATAGAGGCAGTAGCGGATATGGCAAAGAATTCAATCACCTGGATGACAAAAATCATGGCGATAAAGACCTCAAAGACTGTGTAGCCGGTAAAGACTTTTTTGCCTCAACCGGTGTAATTGATATGGACAAAGTGGGAATTATCGGTGGATCATATGGAGGCTATATGACCATGGCCGCTCTGACCTTCGAACCGGAAGCTTTCGATGTTGGCGTCAATATTTTCGGTGTCACAAACTGGTTGCGCACGCTGAAGTCGATTCCTCCGTACTGGGAAAGTTTCAGAAAGGCGCTCTATGATGAGCTCGGTGATCCGACAACCGAAGACTCAGTGAGACTTTACAACATCTCCCCTCTTTTCCACACGCAGAATGTAACCAAACCATTAATGGTGCTTCAAGGTGCCAATGATGTGCGAGTACTTCAGGTTGAATCCGATGAGATCGTAGCTGGAGTAAAAGCGAATGGCGTTCCGGTAGAGTATGTGATATTTGATGATGAAGGTCATGGTTTCCGCAAAAATGAAAATGCCATCGAGGGCTATGGGCAGATTAAGGTGTTTTTGGATAAATACCTCAAAGGTGAAGGCAGTGAAGAGACCACAGCCGCCGGAGGCTTATAAATAAAATAAAAACGGAAGAAAGGCAGCTTAATGCTGCCTTTTTTTATGTTTATGCAAAATGAGAGATGTTCTAAAACTTGCACGTATACAAATCATAGCTGGAGTTCTTTTCGTGATAGGAAAGGCGTGGTTGAGACCGTTCGTGCTTGAAGGTGATTTTCATATTTCTCTTGACATTATTGTGCTCTCCCTCCCAAATTTTTTCGAAGGGATCGTAGGTATATTATCTCTCACATATGTTGGATTATACTTAAACCATCGATTTGTAAAAGCAGAGAGAAAAATTAAAGACAAGCATCTATACCTGGTAGCTACGATACTGGCGTCTATTTTTGTGCTTACCCAGGAGTTCAAGATCCATAATCTGGGAGGCAACAATGTTTACGATCCATATGATGTGCTATTTTCCATCATCGGTCTTTTCGTTGGGTTCTGGATAGTTTGGAAAATGCAACCAAAATATAACTAGTTGGCAGGTGCTGATCTGGCTGCTCTATATCCATAGGCAGCATTTCTAGGGCCACCACTCCAGGCACCGTATCTTCGAAAAGCGATGGGGCTATACGGATTGAAATCGGTTATGTCTCCTTTTTCGCCGTAATAACCTCCGCCACGATAACCATATCCTTTGACTTCTCGAAAGCCTTCCGGCCAATCGTCAACATCGGCATATCCGTAATAGCTAATGCTTCCATCACCATGAACGCCGGTGAAAGATCTTCCCAGTTCATCTCCCACGGTGATAACTTTTTCCCACATACTGCCAGCCAGGTTCATCACCCAATAGTAGGAAGCTCCAAACATCTCACGGTTCGCTTCAGTCATATCTGCTTCGGTCATCCCGTTTAGCATTACTTGATCCTGGGTCCGTGGATCAATCCGATTGGCCATGCGATCCATCGTAGATGTATTCCATGGATATTCTTTTTGCTTTGGCTTTAACGGACCTCTTGCAGCTTTGGTGAATTCAAATTCAGTGTAAGGACGTAACGCAGCCCAGTCGGTGAAGGCCATCATGTCGTCCCAGTGGAAATATACATTTCTACGTTCCGGATTGCCTGCCACATATTTTCCTTCTTTTAGTTTGATTGTACCTCCATGTTTTTCGTAGCTGGGCGAACCGAAATTTACCCTTACTGTAGCAGCAGTCTTCCCTATTAGATTGAGAAATCGAGCATAAAGTCCCTGAGTCACTTCATACTTCATCATGTAAAAAGAAGAATAGCCATTTGGAAAGCTGGCGGGTATAGGTCCTTGCTGATCTCCCTGATAGATTTCATTCCTGCTCTGATAGTATAAACTTCCTTTATTGGGTCCCACCGGTATTTCTTGATCTTCACTATTGATTTTGTAAAGTCCCTCAAAATTTCCTTCCGCATCGGATTGATAGAATGCTCCAAATCGCTGAGATTCCTCCAACGGGTCTCCAAGTGTAAAACCACCCTCAGGAATGTAAACCATTTCAATGGCAACAGCCTCCATACTTTGGAACCTCCTCCGGTAATCCGTTTTGGCGGTATCTCTTTCTACTGTGATATGATAGGTCACGTCTCCGCGGTATTTTGATCCGGGATAAACAAATAAACCAGAACCATCTTCCGCTACCTCAATCTTAGCATCAGGCATTGAACTAGCACCTTTCCAAAGCATGCGAGCCGTTCCTTTTTTAATGAATTGGTGAATTGAGCCATTGTCTTGCTTCAGCTTGAAGAATACCCAGGAAGCGTCGTGATTGCGATCATTGTTCCAACTATTCTTCCATGTGATGGTAAAATTGACAGCATATGGGTCATTTTCCAATCCTCGTACAGTTTCTACGTAGGTGACTTTGACATCTGTGGCATTACCAAAAATGGAAATGAACAATAGACAGGTTATAAGTATTGATTTAGTCATGATTAAGGTTAGTTGATCTTTTATCAATAATCCAACGGGCAGACGTTCCTACTGTTTTAAAGAACTTTCAAAAATCATTCATATTTCAGGTAAAAGATCCCTTTGAGACGGGCCTCTTCCCATGGTTGCTGAGAGCCTCCACTCAGTTCCTCTACACTGTTTCTCGTGCGCATAAATACATCCTCTATTCGTTGCGGTTGCTTCATTTGCTTGATCAGTTCTCCGGTATAAAGTCCGTTTTCTCCTTCCCCGTCTGAGGCCACATTTCCGGGCCCCGTAGCATATGCTATAAGTGTACCTGATGGAGGTGTTTCTTTAGCTAGACCTGCTCCACCTCTTTTACCCGTAGGAAATGGATTATTTCTACATGCATCAAGAATGATCATATTTAAGCCATCTTCATTTGCATACTCGATTGTTCGAAGCACACCTGTCAATGGAATGCTTTTCAGCTTAACATCTAGCGGACTCGCGATTTCCGAATCTACCGGCACAAGGTAATTGACCCCTTCGATTTCAAGCCCATGGCCTGCATAGAAGAATATTGACACATCTACATCCCGAATTGAGGTTCCGTACTTGTAAATGGCGCGTTTGATATCTTCATATGATCCATCGATAACGGAAGTAACTTCGAAACCCAGTGATTCTAATGTGCTTGCCATAGACTTAGCATCATTGACCGTATTATTCAAGGCACCAGCTCCGGAATATGCGGCATTTCCTATCACCAATGCTACCCTTTTTTGTGACGAATAATCTACAGAACCAGAGGATTGATTGGTTATAACCTCAGGATTTCTAGTAATGTAAAAATCCTTAAAGGCAGTATTTGATTGGTAATCCTGTGCCAGCACCCTGATTTTATTTTTACCAGGAAGCAAATCCACCTGAGCATTGAATTTTCCGTTGGGAAGTATTTCTGCATCCTTTCCGTTGACAGTCACCGACTTGATTTTAGCGCCATCAGAAAGGACACCTTCCATCTCAATAGTAGATTCCTGAACAATTGCCTCAGCGAGATTCCGCTTCAATGCGGGCTTGGTGATTTTTATCTGAGGTGCTGAATTTCTTTGCAATTCAAACAAATGGATTGTTCCATTCTTATCACCAGCCGCCAGATATGAATCGTCCGAAGAAATTTCAATGGTCTCAGGAAATTCATCGAGAGTTACTTCGCTTGCTGTTGCCCCTTGATCAAGGTTGACCAAGGTGATCCTAAAACGTTTTTCTGTGTAATACGCAATATGACTTGGACCCGGACCCAGTACAATATCGTCCACTCTATCGTTTACACGGATGCGTTTCACTTCATTGGATGAATCCCAGTCGTAGGCAATGATGCTGTTGCGCCTTTCTGGCTGTCCTCCTTGTATACCACCTTTCGGAACAAATACTTCCTGAACCCCGGTAACAAATAAGTCACTTCCTTTATTGGATGCTCCTGCGTGCATTACAGAAGAGGAGCCCGCATACTCATCGCTTCTTAGCTTTACCTCACGAAGCACCTTTTGATTTACAGGATTGCACATCAGTGCAGTACCATCCTGCCCCATGACAGCCAGCTGTTGTCCAAATCGATCATATCCAAGGTAAATTGGTTTATTTACCCGATCTCCTATTCTGATTTGTGCTTGTTGCATCTGTGCTCTCAAGCTATACACCTTGAGCTCATCATCATCATTGACATAACTTATGAATTGCTTCTCAGGATCAATGCTAACCAATTTAGGGTCGTCACCAAGTTTCACTGATCTTGATTTCTGATAGGTGCTTGCATTGAAAAAACTGAGCGTACCGGCTTCATCTACAACCAAAAACTCCTCATCATCCTTTAGAAAAGAAATAAAAATAATCTCATCACCTACCTTGTTTGATGCGACTGATCGAAGTTCATTCAAGTCCCAAAACTGAAAATTTCCTTTCCGATCTCCTGCAATCATTAGTTCTGCATCGGACGAAAATGCAATTGAGGTAACTCGATCCAGTGAAGACGACAACTTGCCAACAGGAATAATGGAAATCTGCTGCGCACTGGCTAATAGAGCCATAAAAAGGCTCGCAATCGACAAAATAACTCGCATGGTTTTATGTACCTTTTTTGCCAATAATATACCCGAACCCAATGGTAAATTGGATGAGATGACCACCTCCCTCGCTATCAAAGGATAGTGGAAATCCAAGAAAATCCAATTCTACTTTTTCATTCAAAATTGTGCCTATGCTGAAGTTGTTATCTACATTGATCCTTTCAGTGATAAAAAACTTAACACCTGCTGACAATGAGACTACCTGCCTTTTGAACTTGGTCTCAAATGATGCATTACCACCACCTGTAGGGATAAAACCTCCAAAACCAAATTGATCTCCTAGATCCTGACCGGAGCCAGATAAATCACCGTTTTCAACCAATGTATTATACATTGTGAACTTGGCTCCCAGATACGGGAGTACCTTTCCATTGTCTGATAAAAAAGAATAATCTAAGTAAAAATTCCAGGCGCTTGATCTAATTGTAAAGGCATCATTCAACACTTTAGCTGTTGCTATGCTCGGTGAAACCCCAAAAGAAACATTATCAGTGATGTAATACTGCCAGTTTAAAATTAACGTGGAGTAGGAATAGTTCATGATATCAGCGTCCCCATTCTGTTTCATGAGTCCAAAATTTGCACCAACATTCATATCTCCCTTTTGCACCTGGGCGAAAGAGATGGTTGCACTCAAAATGATTGCTATTGATAGGATTTTCTTCATGGTTCTAATTTTTACGACCGATTATATAACCTAACCCTACATTTATCTGCATGACTGTCCCATCAGCATCAAAACCAAGATCATCAAGCGTTTCATTCTGTGCGATGATTCTTGTAATACTGAAATTATTGTCAACATTGAGTCTTTCAGTGATAAAAAACTTCAGGCCAATATTGCCTCCCACACTGTCAGTAATAAATGGATCGTCATCCCCGGCTTGTTTTTGTACAAGCTTGGTGTACTGCCCACCGAAGTATGGCAGTACGAAACCCCCACTTGTCAAAAAGGAATAGTTTAGAAATACATTATATCCTATTGTATTACTTTTTGAGACAGCAACTGTATCGCTTTCTTTACTTCTACCCCAGCTGAATCGTGGACCAACACCGAGCGAAAGATTTTTTGTAATAAAGTAAGTGTAGGAAACGTAGAGGTTTACTCGCGTATCTTTCGAGCCTCCACTAATTGAATTAATATCAAAACCGAATCCTAGATTCTGATCTGATCCCTGTACTTGCGCGTTTGCAGTTGAGTATGCAAACATCAGCAAGCATAGGCTTATTGGCAGTAGTTTCATGTCAAGTTTTTTGGTGACTGCATCAATTTAACAAATAAATTGTGATCTCACCCAAAATCGACCTTCTGTGTAAAGAGGCTTTCAGTCGCTTGGTCCATTCATTAACTTTCCTGAAAATTTTACTAGCATGAGATACCTAATTGTACTTCCATTTCTTTTCTCCTTTGTTATTTCATTAGCACAAGATGTGCCTGGCTACTCAGGTAAGTTCAATGCCATCGATCGGTTGCTTTCTCCTCCCAACTCCTACCGTACTGCCTCAGGAGCTCCAGGTGAAGACTACTGGCAGCAACGTGCAGATTATAAAATCAAGGCGTCTATCAATGAAAACACCAATGAGTTAACAGGCGAAGAAACCATCACCTACTTCAACAATTCGCCTCATGACTTAAAGTTCCTATGGCTCAACATTGAACAAAATGTAAATAGAAAAGAAAATGAAGATTTCGGAGATGTACTTGGAGGTGTTCGTGATTCTATAAGCTCTCTTCAAATGCAATACCTTGTCCGTCCGATCGATTTTCCGGCAGGAACTGACATACAATGGATCAAGGATGCAAATGGCCAAGATTTGCCTTATATTGTAAATAACACTTTGCTCAGAATCAACTTACCTCAAGCGCTTAAATCTGGTGAAAACGTTACATTCTCAATAAAGTGGAAAAACTATATAACCGATCGCGCAAAATTTCTACTATCGCGCGAAGGCTATGAGTACTTTCCTGAAGATGACAACAAAGTATTCTTACTGGGACACTGGTTTCCAAGGATGGCAGTTTATAACGACACAGAAGGCTGGCAAAACAAGCAATTTCGTAGGCTAGGCGAATTTGCACTTGAATTTGGTGATTATGAAGTTGAACTAACTGTACCAGAAGATCATGTTGTAGCTGGAACAGGAACCCTTACCAACGAGTCTGATGTGCTCACCAAAACACAAAGAGAGCGAATGGCTCAAGCACGTAAATCGTTTGATAAGCAGCTTTTTATTATAACTCCTGATGAAGCTCGTGAGAATGAAAAAACAAAGAAAACCGGCACTAAAACCTGGAAGTTCAAAGCGGAAAATGTGCGGGATGTCGCGTTTGCAAGTTCCAGAAAGTTTATCTGGGATGCCCAGGCGGTGAAGCTCCCAACCAATACGGTAATGGCTATGTCATTCTACCCGAAAGAAGGATTACCTGTCTGGACAGAAGAATCCACAAATGGTGTAAAGCAGGCATTGGAAGTATATTCTGAAGCAACATTTGACTATCCATATCCTGTTGCCATTTCAGTAAACACCTCCAATATAGGCATGGAATTTCCAATGATCTCATTCAATGGCGGGAGACCAGTTGATGGTCAGATTAGCGAACAAGCAAGGCGTGGAATGACCAGCACCATTATCCATGAAGTTGGTCATAATTGGTTTCCAATGATTGTCAGTTCAGACGAGCGCAAATGGATGTGGATGGACGAAGGATTAAATACCTTTTTGCATCAACGCACACTGGCAGAGCGATATCCACAATGGTCAAGCACTGAACCAAAAGACATCATACCTTTCATGATGGGTGACCAAAAGACGCTTCGTCCGATCATGACCAACTCTGACAATGATTTGCTCTTTCAAATGGGAGCCAATTTTTATCAAAAACCAACCGTCGGGTTGCAAATGTTGCGTCAGACTATTGTAGGAAAGGAGCTTTTTGATGCCGCATTTAAAGAGTACGCAAACCGATGGAAGTACAAGCATCCAAACCCATCAGATTTTTTCAGAACGCTTGAGGATGGGACTGCAACGGACCTGGATTGGTTCTTTAAAGGCTGGTTTTTTACAACAGAAACTGTAGATATTGAACTCGCTGATGTAAAATGGTATCAGCTGAAAGAAGAGCAAGCAACAGTTGAAAATAAACAACAAAAAGGAAATTCGAAGCGTATTTCAGGCTCCGGTAAAGGAGGTCAGGGTCAAGGCTTTTCAGACGGGCCACAGCCATTCACAATGCTGCCTACAAGTGCCAACTCGTATGGACAATTTCTTAGCCGACTCGATGAGAGTAAAGTGCGAGATGAGCTTGCAGGAAAACACATATATGAGCTCAAACTTCAGAATAAGGGAGGTTTGGTAATGCCGGTAATCATTGAGTGGACATACACCGATGGCACCAAAGAGATACAACAACTTCCTGCTGAGATTTGGAGACTGAATGAAGCCGAAGTAACAAAAACATTTCTGAAGGACAAAGAAGTTGCAAACATAGCAATAGATCCAAACCAGCAATTACCAGATGTAAATCTTGAAAACAACGTTTTCCCAAGACCGACACAAAATGATAAATTTGAAGAAATGAAAAAAGATTGAGTAATTAAATTACCCGTGCCGGTTACTCTTTACGTAAATAGCGTATCAATTAATACGAACCACCGCCTATGACAGATAATGGAGATATTATACCGAGTGTAAGATTTAACACTCAAACTGGTTTACTCAAAATTGAAGGAAGGTCGCTTATGCGAGATGTTCAGGATTTTTACCTGCCGATAATAGAGCAGGTTAAAAACACCACTGTTCCTACCTTCATTGTTGAGTTGAAACTTGAGCATTTTGATACAGGTACGATGAAATGCCTCTATCAATTGATGCTGGCGCTGAAAGACAAGCAAGCCATGGGTGCCATGCTTTTGATCCGATGGTTCAGCGACAAAGGAGATGAGGATCACAAAGAGTTAGGTCAGGATTTGGAAGCCAAAGCCGGTATTCCATTTCAGTATGTAGACAAAAAATAAAAAAAACCTCATCATGCGATGAGGCTTTTTGATTTATAATTTAAACGGATGCTATTCCTTGGTGCCTTCCACCGTCACACCAAATTGCTTAAGCTCCATAGTCATGGCTGTTGTTTCACCTGAGTTATCGAACTCTACAACTATTTGTCCATCCAGCGAAACCCATTTACCGTCTTTTGGCATCACTACTGCATTCATTCCTGCGGCAGGTATCTGAGCTTTTACCAAGCCATCTTCCATCTTCATCATCGCTTGAATGTTGAAATTAGCAATGTTATATGTGCCATAAATAAACTCTGGAACCTCCACTCCAGCCATTCGATCTTTCAATGGTGGATAGAAGTTATCAGTGTCGTCCAAATCAGGAAGGCTGGCATTTACGGAGATTGATTCTACTTTCTTGTAGTCAGGAATAACTATTTCAAACTTGTCCTTACCCGCCATGGTTTTGGCAGACATGGAAGTTTCGTAATCTGTACCATCATTATACTTAACCTCTACCTTCACAGGTACTGGTCGGTTACCCATATTCGAAACCGTAAGTTTATCTTTTTTGATGCCGTCAATTTTCACATCCGGATAGCCATACTCAAAAAACCAAGGCTTCCACAACCAGCTCAAATCCTGGCCACTCACATCTTCGAAGGTATAGAAGAAATCAAATGGGATAGGTGACTTCTTAGCCCAGCGATTGATGTACTCCTGATAGGCTTTCAAAAACATTTCGTCTCCTAAATGGAAGTGCAGCATGGAATAAATGAATGCAGGCAATGGATATGCGGAATAACCATAATTGGTTCCATCCATAAACTGAGATGACGTGAATAATGGCACATCTTCGTACTGTCCTTGCATCCCTCCTACACTTCCTTTGTAGTTTGTGAACAAGTCAGAGCTGTCGCTTCTAAAAAATCTCCGTGTTACTAGAGAGGTAATGTAATCCGCCCATCCCTCGTCCATCCAGGCAAATCTTCGTTCGTTTACACGCACATACATCGGGAAATACATATGATACATCTCATGCACTGTCACGCCAAGTCCCGGACCACCATTGTAGGCCATCATTGGAAACTCCATACCTCCGCCACCAAGACCAATGAACGTAGTAAATCGTGGATATGGATAAGGCACACCAGGAATATCTTCTGAGAAGTGCTTCATGGTCTTTTGCTGGTTGGGCGTCATTGCAGCATAGGCTTGAGGGTTGCCAGACGGATATACTGAGCTGATCAAAATGTCGTTTCCTTCTACTTTTTGCGAAGCGGCATTCCAATCGTAGTGATCGCTCATAGCAAACGCAAAGTCTGGTACTTCATCCGCCTTAAACTTCCAGGTACCGGACTTGTGCTCAAATCCATCTTTGAGGTCATCACCATTGATAATGTCCATCGGTTCTGTCGCCGTTAATGCCTTGTTGTAGCGTTCCAAAATTTCTGTATTGAATACTTCATCCGGATTTTGCAAAACACCAGTTGCCCATACGGTGAAGGATTTTGGAACAGTGAACTCTACATTGAAATTGGCCAGGTTGTTATAAAATTCTGTTCTAAACGAGTAGTTCTGAGTGTCCCATCCGAATACATCATCATACACAGCTACTTGCGGATACCAGTAGGCTACAAAGAAGGAAGTGCTATCAGCAACACCTGTTCTTCGGTTGGTATAAGGCACAAACTGCTCCCAGTTAATAGCCAAATCGATCTTCTCTCCACTTTTAAGTGATTCAGAAAGTCTGATGAAAATGTTGGTTCCACTTCTGGTGAAAGAACGGCTTTCCATATCTACAGAATCGCCACGAACCTGCACCATATTCAGTGTCACCCCATCATCGATATCACGCTCGTCCACTCTAGAAGCACGCGGATTTCCCTTGCGGTACACATCATTGTAAAGTCTCACAACGATTGTACTTAAATCATCCGGACTGTTATTTGTATAGGTAATTTTAGATTCACCATTGATCACTCTGGTAGTGGGGTCAATACTTACCTTAATATTATAATCTACGGTATTGTGCCAATAATTAGGTCCGGGCTTACCGTCATACGAACGCGTGCCTTTGTCATACGCCTGCTTCATCTCTTTTGGCATGAAGAATCGCTTCTCCTGAGCCACAAGTGACACACAAAGCGTCATGGTAATAAGTAATAGTAAATGTCTCATAGGGTTTGAATTATTATGAATTAGCTCAAAATGTAAAGAAAGCAAATTGTGAGATGAAGGCAGCCACCGCTGGTGGAAATCGTGTCATATCTATTGGGTTATGGTTTTTAGTAGATCCAAACGGTTTCTTTAAATTTAAGAGTTAGCAACTATAGTGCATGAATAAACTAACTGGTCAAATCGGTATCGCAGCTGTCGCAATATTTCTTATTGCCTTACTGACATTTGGAGCAATCCATCCTACCTGGAGCTTCATCGATGGATACGTCAGTGAGCTTGGAGCAGAGGGTCAACCACTGGCTATATGGTGGAATCTTATTGGTTTTGTTTCCGTAGGGATACTTCTTGCCATATTTGGATTTCTTTATGGTAAAATTCTGAAGGATAAATTAACCGGGGTATTACTCTCTCTATTCGGATTGGGATTTGCTTTAACCGCCATTCCTATCTCTGAATTGGATTCGGACTCCGCCCTATCAAAAGCCCACATTGTGGCAATTTGCTTAGGATTAGCCTTCTGGTTGTTTGGACTGGCACGCATTAGTGCAGTAGGAAAACATATCAAACAACGAGCAAATATTACTGCCATTTTGCTGGTTGCTGCTATTATGGGCTTCCCATTCGGCCTCTGGTCAATGGCATTAACACATCGTCTGGTATTTATTCTAGTATTCGGATGGACCTTACTATCCAGTATTGAACTACTTCGCCTGGAAAAATTTGAGATTACCTGACCTCAACTAACCAAATACTCCTTTATACTCCTACATCATCAAATACGAGAATGCTTCCTCCAACAATGGCAGAATAGGCTTTCAGAATTAGCTTCTTTAAAACCATGAATGCTTACAAAACTCGTTTTTTCCGCAAAATATACGCTCCCAGATCAACGCAAAGGATGTCCCTGTTTCTATATTTTGATGTAGGATACTGGTACATTTGTTTGATTTAAAAATCATACATAAATCCAACACCAAGAATGAATTATCATACCTTGAAAATCTGTGAATTCTGAGTTGAGATGGGTATATGTAGATCACCATTCCATAAAATCTAAAATGACCAATGCTATGGAAGCAGAAAAATTCATTAAAGCTGGCGGAGCAGCTCTTACCCTCTTAGGCATTCTTCATTTGATTGCTCAATTCTTTGGACCAAGCAGCGAGGAAGTTCCTGAGGTCGTCCAAATGATGAAAGATTATGAAATTGAAATGATGGGTACACACACGCTCATGTCTTTCCATAATGGATTCAGCATCATGACTGGATTATTCATGATAACTATCGGAATATTCCAATGGGCGCATGCACCCAAGATCGATCGCTCAATGCTCCGAACGCTGATGTTTTTCACATTGATAGCCTTTGTGGTCTCACTCAAATACTTTCATCCACTTGCCTACGGTTTGATCCTGATCGGGTTTATTGGCCAGCTAATAGCGTATAAGAAGACAGCTGCTCACTAGAATTATTTATGTCACAGCAATGGGAAAACTCAACAAAGAAATAGAAGAACATTACTTCACTGATAGACTATTCGAGGATATAGTAAATCGATTGACAAATAAGGGAATTGATCTGAGCAAGGTTGAGCGCTCAGACATTGCCGGTGTAGATGAGTTTCATGTAAGAGGTGCCGTAGTTTCCAAAGAGCTAGCTTCCAGTATCAACTTGGAGGGAGTAAAAGTCCTTGATGTAGGTTCCGGTTTGGGTGGTCCATGTCGTATGCTAGCCAGCGATTATGACTGTATCGTTACGGGTATTGACTTAAGTCATGAATATGTGCGAACTGCCAAAAAACTGTCAAAACTTGTAAAGCTTGATCACAAAACCTCTTTCAGTCAAGGGGATGCCACCCATTTACCTTTTGAAGATGAATCATTTGATGTGGTTTGGACGCAGCATGTTCAAATGAATATCCCTGACAAGCAAAGATTCTACAATGAAATCCATCGCGTGCTAAAAACCGGTGGTTACTTTCTCTTCTACGACATTTTCAAAAAAGACGAAAATGAAGTCAGCTATCCTATGCCTTGGGCGAGCAATGCCAATCAGAGCTTTCTCTTCAAAACATCAGAACTGGAAGATCTATTGAAAACGCTAGGACAATCGAAGGTCAATACAAATGATCAAACCGCCGCTGGCATTGATTTCTTTGAATCCATGATAGCTAATATGAAGCCTGATCCCAACAGATTAGGCTTGAATCTGCTCATGGGAGAAAGTACTAAGCCAAAGCTTATGAACTTGATGCAACACTTGAAAAAGGGTGCTTTGGAGCTGCAAAGTGGAGTTTACTTGAAGTAGCAAAATTACTTGCCTGTTAAAAAATCTTAATAATTAGTCATTCGCACGGTCCTTGCAGATATTTGAAATGTGCGGATACTTTTAATCATATCTTTTACTCTAAGCTCCCTATTTGGATTTTCACAAAGAGACTATCTCTATGGAAGTGTTTATGACTCAGCTGCCTCTGAGGCGATGCTAGGTGTTCATATTAGCAACCTTAACGCAGGACTTTTAACTAACACCAACGAAAACGGCACATTCAAAATCCCAGTCCAACCAGGTGATTCACTCATTATAAGCTATGTTGGATACAAGTCTATCACATACATAATAGATGAAAATCCTCCCCGTGATTTAGTCAAATTCTACCTCACACAAGAGGCTATTCAATTGACTGAAGTTGAAGTCAACGTATTTCCTGAATATTGGAGATTTAAACAGCAAATAATCGATACTCAGACGATGGATTCAACTCATGTGGTATTTGGCTTAGACGCTATCCCACTAGATGCTTACGAGGTTGCAGCCAATGAACAAAAGATCTCACCGCCAGACTATCAGGCGCCGGCAATAGCGATCGGTTTTGACCTGGGAGGGCTTACCAAAAAAGGAAAAGAGAAGAAAAAGCTTGAGGAAATATTAGCCAAACAAGAAATGGAGCGTGCCGCTTATCGGAAATTCAATCGCGAATGGGTAGGTAAAGAAACAAAGCTGCAAGGCGATGAACTTACCGATTTCATTGCCTACTGCAAATTCACACCTAAATACCTGGCTGAAACTTCAGTGTTTGAAATACACGTACGGATGATGGCCCTGCTGGATGAATTCAAGTCAGAAAAAGGTAAATCAAAAGATCGCAACAATAGCCCCGGAGCTTAAAGTTGGCACTCAATTATTCCTGGTTAAATTTGATTAATGATCAAAAAAATTCAGGAACTAGAGGCAATTGCCAGACAGCTGGAACCCAATGAAAAAGACCGCAACGAGCTCGCTCAAAAGGTATTCGATCACACATCAGACTTTTTATCCTCGCTAGATAACTCAAATGCCTTCTTTCAAAATCCTGTTCCAGGCACACAAAAAGGAATTGATGAACAAGCAACTTCAATAGACAAGTTGCTTCGGTCTCTTAAATCACATGTGGAGGAAGACGGTATCAACGCTGCTTCCGGAGGCCACATGGGGTATGTTCCAGGAGGTGGACTTTATCCATCTGCATTGGGAGATTACCTAGCAGCCATAAGCAATAAATACGCTGGCATTTACTTTCCGGCTCCGGGTGCGGCACGTATGGAAAATATGCTTATTCGGTGGATGAATGATCTTATGGGGTTTCCTTCAGATGCAACCGGGAATCTTACCTCAGGAGGGTCTATATCAAATCTAATTGCTGTGGTTACTGCAAGAGAGGCAATTGGCGCAAAAGCAAAAGACTTTGATAAACTCGTAGTTTATCTATCTGATCAAACACATCATTCTCTGCAAAAAGCCTTACGAATCGCGGGATTGGGAGAAGCACAACTTCGTTACATGCCCGTCGACAAAGAATTCAGATTGGATATTTCTACGTTGGAAAAGACAATAAAAGCAGATAAATCTAAAGGGCTTATTCCATTCTTCCTTAATGCCTCGCTAGGCACAACCAACACAGGCACCATCGATCCAATACGGCCGATGAGTGAAATAGCGAAGAGGCACAATCTATGGTTTCATGTGGATGCTGCATATGGCGGATTCTTCAGGATGCTACCAGAGATTCAAGACCGATCCAAAGGCATCGAAAATGCTGATTCAGTGACTTTAGACCCACACAAAAGTCTGTTTCTTCCTTTTGGTACCGGAGCTGTATTGATTAAAAATTTGAAAGCTCTTTATCAAGCCCATCGGTATACAGCCGACTACCTGCAAGATCTGATAGACTCAGACAGTGAAGTAAATGCCGCGGATGTTTCTCCCGAGCTCACGAAGCATTTTAGAGGCCTTCGGATGTGGCTACCTCTCAAACTTTTTGGGCTCGCGCCATTCCGTGCCGCTTTGGAAGAAAAGATGTTACTCGCTCAATATTTTAGAACAGAGTTAAGCAAGGTTGATGGTTTTGAAGTTGGGCCTAAGCCTGATCTTTCAATTGCAATCTTCAGATACGTTCCAAAATCAGGCGAGGCTAACAAGTTCAATGAAAGGCTCATTAAATCCATTCAGGATGATGGTCGAATCTTTCTTTCTTCCACGACAATTCATGGCATCTTCTGGATCCGAATAGCGGTGGTGGTTTTCAGGACACACAAAGAAAAAGTGGACTTGCTATTAAAAATCATCACTGAGAAGGTTCAGGAGCTTATTCAAAAATGATTTGAACAGAAGGTGAGCATTCTTGGTTGGTTAGGTAATCAATCCAAAACCTATGAATGTATCGGAGCAGCTATTAGAAATTCTTAAATCAGAAGGTGTAAAACACATTTTCGGGGTTGCCGGAGATGCTTTAAATCCACTTGTCACTGCTCTGGATGATCAGGAAGAGATAAAATGGATAAAAGTCAAGCACGAAGGAAATGCCTCATATGCTGCGTTTGCTCAAGGTGAACTTGGATCATTGGGAGTCTGTGCAAGCACCGTGGGTCCTGGCGCATTGCACCTTATCAACGGACTTTACAATGCAAAAAAAGAACGTTCTCCTGTTCTTGCAATTACTGGCCAAATTCCCGTCGAACACATTGGTACCAATTACCATCAGGAGGCAGATCTTACCAAGATATTCGAAGACGTTTGTGATCATCAGGCAATCATTCGCTCACCGGAAGAAGCGCCGCGTGTGATACTTAGGGCTATTAGAATCGCACTGAACAACAATTCAGTGTGCAGGATAGAGCTCCCAGCAGACATTGCTCTGATGCCGGCAAAAAATCAAGATTTTGTTCATCAGGTTTTCCGTTCTGATTCATCAATAGTACCATCGGAAGACGCAGTAGTAGCTGCCGCCACCATCATCAATCAATCAAAAACGGTCGGGATACTTGCAGGTGCTGGATGTCGTGAAGCCAAAAAAGAAGTGTTGGCTTTTGCAGAGAAGCTAAAAGCTCCAATTACCCACACAGTAAGAGCTTCTGACATCTTCGATCATTCAACTCATCATGTGGTTGGGCTGACCGGGTTGATCGGGAATCCTTCAGGCTACAAAGCAGTAATGGAATGTGATGTCTTAGTCATGCTGGGAACTGACTTTCCATACACCAACTTCCTTCCAAAAAATTCAAAAACAATTCAGATAGACATTCGGCCAGAAAATATTGGAAATCGTGCCGCAGTTACCTCAGGCATACATGGAGATATCAAGAACGTCATACCAATGCTCATTGAAAAATGCGATTCCAAAGAAAACGACAAGTTTTTGAATGATCTAACTGCAGAATTTAAAAAATGGAAGGAAAGCAACATGAAAGAAGCTGATCCATCCCATGATATGGAGCCTTTACATCCTCAAATGTTTGCAAAAGGAATCAGCGATATAGCTTCTGACGATGCAGTCTTTGTGATAGATACGGGAACTTCGGCCATATGGTCTACCAACTTCATGAATTTTCATTCTGAGAGGAGAATTATTGGATCTTTCAACCATGGATCCATGGCGGTTGGCTTACCTGCAGCCATAGGTGCTCAGTTGCAATACCCAGATCGTGAAGTTTGGGCGTTGGTGGGTGATGGCGCTTTCAACATGTCTCTTCAGGATTTATCAACCGCCGTAGAATATGAGCTGCCAATCAAAATTCTGGTACTCAACAATTCTGAGCTTGGGTTTGTAAAAATCGAAATGGAAGAAGCTGGCCTTGCTCCGAATTTCGATGCATTGGAAGTTAAAAACTTTGATTTTGCGGAATATGCAAAACTTGTGGGTGGACAAGGTGTAAAAGTGAAACATGCAAAGGATGCGCTTTCAGCCATAGAGCAAGCTAAACAATCTAAAATGCCCTTTATTATAGATGCTATCGTAAATAGTGGTGAGCTGGCATTGCCTCCAAAGATCGGATTTCATGAAGCCAAAAATTTTGGAATATCCAAAATAAAAGAGATGGTCAAGGCATTTAATGGTGATGAAAAACAATGGGAAAATATCAAAAAAGAAGTCACAGGTTATTTTGACAAAAAGATCTAATCAAAATTGCTCATCTATTCAAAATGCTTCACTTATCCCAATGTAAATTCCTTTTTGACCGCCCCTGCCGACACCAAGGTCCAGGCGCACGTTTAGCTTTCGTTCCGGGATAATTGCCAGTCTTCCACCTATCCCCGCTACATATTTAAACTCGGAAAAAGTCAAGTCCTGCACATCGTAGGCGACATCCCCTACTCCTGCAAATATGGTCATTCCAAAGCGCCAAAATAAGGGCCTACGATATTCAACCTGGGTATACATCATCTGCCTGTCACGATATAGACTAGCATTCGATATCCCGCGTAATCGCTCGTCGCCACCCAGCTGTGGTAGTTTGTAAAAAGGAACATCTGTGCCGAATGTAAACTGAGATCTCAACTGGAATGCCAGAATATTATCTTCATTGAAGATGGTGACATATTTCCTGACATCAGCCAGATAGGTTGTGAAGTCAAAATCGCCAACTTTGTTTACCAGCAAACGACTGGTAATGAAATATCCTTTCGTAGGATAAAGTGTGTAGTCCCGCGTGTCATACCTAAAAGCCGGTCCAAACCCAAGAAGGTTGCCTCCATCCAGACCAACCGGCGCCTGAGATTCCAGAAGACCTGCATCTACTTTATTCCTTAAGGAGGTAAAATGAGAGTCAAAAGAACCACCTATAAATGCTTTTTCACTTATTGGGTGTAGAAACTGCCCTTCAAGTTGAAAAAAGCGGTTTGTGTACTGCTCTGAAATCTCCGGATCATTGCTATTTCCAATACCGAAATAGGAATCCGGAAAATTGTAGTATCGAATGGATGTGTTCAGATTCTGACCACTGGGAAAGTAATAATCTACGTTTACAACTGCAATGGATTGCTTTTTAAACGTATAAATGAAATACGGAGTAATCGTTGGCTGACGCAAAAACGTAGATTGTGAAACATCCTGATTTTTTAATACCCAGATTCCAACCGCGCCTAATTGCAAACTGGTTTCAGGTGCATAACTCACAGCCGGAAACACAGCAAATGAACTTTCATTGGTTGTATCAGACTCCTGAGCAAAGCAAAAAATAGGTATAAAAAGAAGTATGCTTAGAAGCCTTCGCACAAGTAACTATATCAATTATGAAATTTCACACACCGACAGCTGAGGTAATGACTATCTCCAACCTTTGAGTGATAGATGTTATCATCGCCTTTCTTTAACGTGATAATTCCAGCTGAATTACTATCCTTTAGTTCATTGTCCCACCAATTTCCATGCACTCCTATCCCTTTAAATGAACCATCTGGTTGACCAAAGCCCCCAAATAGCATATCCATATCACTGGCTTTTCCTTCGATCAAGTATTGACCCGAATGATGCCAACCTCCGAAGAAATGAAACAGATGCTTCCATTCATGAATGGTAGGCACATGCCAACCCTCGGGACAAGCCAAATTTGCCTGCTCATAATTATAAAGCCGGCCATAGGTGCTTGCATATTCACTCGTGTTGTTATAGGCTTTAGATCCGGGTACATTGAATTGTATGTTTTCTGCAAACCATGTCCTTACAATTTGTGCACCATGATGTTCGCGAGTGAAGGTTATCGTCTTATAAACTTTCCCATCTCGCGAGTCTGTGAAAGTTCCCATTTTATGAAAAAAGTGCTTATTCTTTTCTTCCCGGCTTTGTGCCAATCCCGCAGCACACAGGAGTAGGAGGCATGTCGCCATTACATATTTAGCTTTCATAATAGTTGATGATTTATGGCATGAATTTAGTCAAACATAAAAATCTAATCTCTCACCTCTACAATCATTTCGATCTCAACAGCAATATTTTGAGGCAGTGATCCCATGCCAACAGCTGCCCTCGCATGTTTGCCTCTGTCTCCAAAGACCTCTACCATTGTATCAGAAAAGCCATTAATTACTTCTGGCTGATTAGCAAAATCTGGTGTGCAATTCACCATGCCCAGCACCTTTACGATTCTGACTACTTTGTTAAGATCACCAATTTCTGCCTTTAATGCTGCCAGCTGTGCTATCGCTACTAATTTTGCCGCATCATAACCTTCTTCGATGGTGAGGTTCTCTCCAACCTTGCCGGTCACATATCCACCTTCAGGAAGATTGGGTCCTTTACCCGCCATATAAACCAGGTTTCCGGTTCTTACCGCATTTACATAGTTTCCGGCTGGTGTAGAGGGTTCACTTAGGGTGATACCCATTTCAGTAATTTTATTTTCTACGTCGTATGCGTAAAGTTCTGATAATTCAGTTTCATCCTCATGAGTATGTTCATGTGTATGATCGCAAGATGAAAAGAGAAAAATTGTTGGAAGGAAAAGCAATAGGGTTCGCACGATAGTAAGTATTTATTTTTCAATAAAGTTACATGACATCAGCGAACCCATCGCTCGGATTAGGTAACTAGATTAAATTCAACAGTTATCGCATTGTTGAATTATGTTGCTATTATACAGTCATTGTAAATAAAAAAGCAGCGCTATCATCAATAACACTGCTTTGTTAACTTATTGTATACCTAAAAATCTATTTTTCACGTATCGCTTTAAATTCTGATCCTTCTTTCCATTCAGGCCAGTCTGCAGAATTTGCAACTTTTAAACCAACTTCCATCAACAATGCACCGTCTAGTGCCATCCCATCAAATGTCCAGCTATCAGGGTTGTACTCATCCTGCGGTCTATGGTATTGAGAAGATAAATAAACCTTGTTAAGGCTATCTACATAGTCCACGCCTTTGGTCATGTGCTCATATGATCCGGAAGCATATAGCGCTGGAATCCCAACTTTTGCGAACTGGAAGTGGTCTGACCGGAAAAAGTAACCCTTGCCTGGATCAGGGTCCGGAATGATATACCTTCCTTGCTTAGATGCTACCTCTTCAGCTATATCTTCTAACTCTGATTGTCCATAGCCCACTACCGTTAGATCCTTCATAGGACCCCAGGCTGTGATTCCATCCATGTTAATATTAGCTACTGTTTGAGCTGGAGCATAGATTGGGTTTTGTGCATAGTGTTTAGAACCAAGTAAGCCTTGTTCTTCGGCGGTTACTGCAAGAAATACAATAGATCTTTTCGGTTGTGGCATATTGGCCATTGCTTCAGCAATACCCAGCATAGTAGCTGTACCGGATGCATTATCATGTGCACCATTATATATACTGTCGCCATCTATTTCAGGGCCTATACCTAAATGGTCCCAATGAGCTGAATAAATAATGTATTCATCCGGTCTTTCTGATCCTGAGATCTTTGCGATTACGTTTCTTGATTGATCTCGTTTGATCTCGTTTGATACAGAAACAGAGGCATTTAACCCAAGGCTTATTGCTTGAAAGTCTTCACTTCTCGATTTCACTGCATAATTTTTCATGTCAACATCTGAAGCTTCAAATATCTTAATCGCTGCATCACGTGTAATCCAACCCAAAATATCTGGCTGATAAGAACCACCTGTCTGATCTAAATATAAGCTTGCTCCAGACCAAGAATTTCGAACCACAGACCACCCGTATCCTGCAGGCACCGTTTCATGTATAATCAAACAACCTGCAGCACCTTGACGGGCTGCTTCTTCGTATTTGTATGTCCATCTTCCGTAATAGGTCATGGTCTCACCCTTGAAAAAGGTAGAATCCCCGGAAGCAAATCCAGGATCATTGACCAGCACAACTACAGTTTTCCCGTTCACATCCAATCCTTCATAGTCATTCCAGTTATACTCAGGTGCCACCACACCATATCCTGCAAATACCAGTTCGGATGCATTGATAGAGGTTTGCTCAACCACACGTTCGGTATAGGCTACAAATTCATCAAGAACCTGAAGCTCTACCTTATTTCCGTTCCCTTCGATTACCATAGTCTCCGATGGTGTTGCGGTCAATTCTACCAACGGCACATCTTGTGTGTAAGAATCACCATTACCTGGTTCCAGGCCATAGGCTTTAAATTGATCGACAAGGTAGTTGACAGTTTTTATCTCACCTTCAGTAAATGGTTTCCTCCCTTCAAAATCGTCAGATGCCAGCACTTCGATATGTGTTTTCAGTGATGCTTCTGATATTTCAGAGGACGATGATTCTGTTTTCGTTTGGCATGCAAATAATACTGCTCCAAGCGATAGAATAGCTAGATTTTTCTTCATAGTTAGGTATTTTCTGAGCCGCCAATTTAATTGAAATTAAAGAAGTGACGAATGTATCATACGGACGATCAAGATTATTTATAACTTCGAAAGTTCCAACCTTTCAATTTTAGCTATTATGAAAAAGATATTAAAAGCAGCACTCATCGGCCTGATTATATGCCAATGCGCAGCCCCGGAGAAATCCGAAGAAAAAGAACCTGAACTTACCCCAATGCAGAAGAAAGTTTCCATCTACAAGAACGTTGAATTGACTACAGACATCAGTCAGCTTGGAGAAAATGAAAAGAAAATGATCCCACTGATGATTGAGGTTTCAAAAATCATGGATGAGCTTTTTTGGTATGAAGCTTATGGCAAAAAGGACTCACTTCTTGCTTCACTGACAGACCCGGCTACCAAAAGGTATGTGCAGATCAATTACGGACCATGGGACAGACTCGATAATAACGAACCATTTTTAGACGGAGTAGAAACTAAGCCTGAAGGTGCAAATTTCTACCCGACTGATATGACTAAAGAAGAATTTGAAGCTGTCGAACTAGAAGGTAAAACAAGCTTGTATACTTTTATTCGCAGAGACGAAGCTGGCAATCTGACTGTTATCCCATACAATCAAATGTTTGCTGAGCAAGTTCAAAAAGCTTCTGAACTTTTACGTCAGTGTGCAGAACTTGCAGAAGATGAAGGGTTGAAAAATTACCTGACATTGAGAGCAGATGCCTTGCTGGACGACGAATATCAGGCTAGCGATATGGCGTGGATGGATATGAAGACGAATGGCCTTGATTTTGTTGTGGGACCTATTGAAAACTATGAAGATAAACTCTACAACTATAAGGCCGCGCATGAGGCATACGTGCTAGTCAAAGACAAAAGCTGGAGTGACAGACTTGCCAAGTATGCAGCTTTCCTGCCTGAGCTTCAGTCGGGTCTTCCGGTAGCTGATGAATACAAGGCCGAGACACCCGGAACAGATGCCGACCTCAATGCATATGACGTTGTTTATTATGCTGGCGATTGCAACGCAGGATCGAAAACTATCGCTATCAATTTGCCCAATGACGAGGAAGTACAGCTTGAAAAAGGTTCCAGGCGGCTTCAGCTCAAGAATGCCATGCAAGCAAAATTTGACAATATATTAATGCCAATTGCCGATGTATTGATTCACCCGGATCAACGAAAACACATCACTTTTGACGCCTTCTTTGGCAATACCATGTTCCATGAAGTGGCTCATGGATTAGGCATTAAGAACACCATCAATGGAAAGGGAACGGTAAGAAACGCCTTGAAAGAGCATTCTTCTGCACTTGAAGAAGGTAAAGCAGATATTCTGGGTCTTTACATGATCACCCAGCTTTATGAAAAAGGCGAAATCGAGGGTGATCTAAATGACTATTATGTGACGTTCATGGCCGGAATCTTTCGTTCAGTACGTTTTGGAGCAGCTAGTTCACACGGGAAGGCCAATATGATACGGTTCAACTTTTTCAACGAATACGGTGCGTTCGCAAAAGACGAAACCACAGGTACTTATAAGGTCGATTTTGAAAAAATGAAAGAAGCGATGGATGCACTATCTGAGAAAATTCTGACACTCCAGGGAAATGGAGATTATGACGGAGTAGCCCAGCTAGTGGACGAAAAAGGTAAAATTGGAGATGTTTTACAATCTGAGCTGGATCGACTTTCAGAAAAAAACATTCCGGTAGATATTGTATTTGAACAGGGAGTAGAAGTTTTAGGATTATAATGGATAAAAAAGAAATAAATGGTCATCCGCACGTATCGTATGACAGAGATACGTACAGTCCGGAAGAAGCAGAGCAAAGAGCCAAAGAATATTACGAATGGCTCGATACGCGAAGAACTGTAAGGGACATATCTGATAAACCTGTGAGCAAGGAGCTCATTGAAAATTTAATAATGGCAGGGTCCACTGCACCGTCCGGTGCACATAAGCAACCGTGGACTTTCTGTGCCATTTCCAATGCGGATATAAAGAAAGCCATTCGAGAAGCAGCTGAGAAAGAAGAATATGACAGCTACCATGGCAGAATGAGCGAGCGCTGGATCAAAGATCTGGAGCCAATCGGTACTGATTGGAACAAACCGTTTTTAGAGGAGGCGCCCTGGCTTGTTATCATATTCAAGCGTGTGTACGAAATGGAAGATGGTGTGAAAAACAATAATTACTATGTAAACGAATCAGTAGGTATTGCTTGCGGAATGATTATTTCAGCAATTCACAAAGCTGGTTTGGTGACTCTTACCCATACACCTTCACCAATGAATTTTCTAACTAAGATTTTGAATCGCCCGGATAATGAACGTCCATACTTGCTGCTCCCAATAGGATATCCTAAAGATGAGGTATACGTTCCGGACCTGGCCAGGAAGCCTTTGGAAGACGTTGCGGTGTTTTACGAATGATTGGCAGGATATTAAAGTATGTTGGCAGGATTGCTAAAAACACTCCTTCTATCTTCACTACGAAATCCACCTAATCACGCATAGCACCGTGGGTAGAATAAGCTCTCTTGATCTATTCAGGAGAGCTTTTTTTATATTGTAGCCACCAATAGAAAACCACCATGTCAAAAAAAATATTCCTGCTTCTCTTAGCACTTCTGTCAATTACTGATTCTCAAGCGCAACTTCGAAAATTTCTGGATAGCCTTAAGAATGATCTAAAAATCGTAACAAGTGACTCATTGAAAATGAGACTCTATGATGAATTGGCATGGACATACAAGCGAATAGATGCCGATACAGCCCTTATGTACGGATACAAAGGATTAGAGCTAGCTAAGGAATCTGATCGAACACTTGAGGGTATTATATGGGCCACAATTGGAATGACTAAAACTGACAATGGAATTGATGATTTTGGAGTGAGTGAATTAAAAAATGCGCTTCTGATAAGTCAGGAACTTGGTATTGAAAGAAGAACCGCATCCAATTATACCAACCTTGGAAACGCATTTGAAAACCTGGGAAGGTATGATTCAGCTATTATCTACGCTACCAAAGCAATCGAGATAAAGTTAGCTCTCGGAGATAGCGTTTCAGCAGCAGGCACCATGGGCAACATTGGATTGGTATATCACAATATCAACAATCCCACGAAAGCAATGGAATATCACCGAACCGCACTTGAAATCATGGGGGAAGACAACAGACGGGCACGGGGTATTTTCAATAACATGGGAATTACTTACATGAAGATGGATAAGTACGATACCGCCCGTATTTATTTAAAAAAGGCAATTGAAGGTCTTGATATAAATCGTAATCTCAGAAATACAGCAAGTACCTATGGCAATATCGGTGAGACTTTCTACAAAGAGGGAAACTATGACTCAGCGAGCTACTACGCCACCAAATCATTCGAAATAAAGAAAAATTTTGGTGAAAATCTCGCGCTCACATACCCTGCAATTAGCCTGGCTAAAATTCATATTGAGCTCGGCCAATATGAAAAAGCAAAAGAATACGCCCAGTTGGCACTGAGCATTTCTGAAAAATCATCCAGTCCGGAAAGGCATGCTGATGCCATGTGGCACCTGGGCAAGATTGAAGCCAATCTCGGAAACTTCGAAGAGGCTGCACAATTGCTATTTGATTATAGCCTGCTATACGAATCCATACATGATAAAGAAGTGGTGGCAGCGGCTGAAGAAGCAGAAGCAAGATTTCAAAATCAGCTGAAGGAGAAAGAAAACCTGATACTAAAGGAAGAGGCACAAATTCAACAACAGCAAATTCGATTTCAAAACACAGTCATTCTATCCATCGCTATAATTGTTGTCATTCTTGTGGTTTTTGCGTTCCTACTCCGAAAGCAGCTCATTCAACGCAAAAAACTGCATTCTAAAATTGAGCTTCAGGCAACAAAACTTCAAGAACTGGATAAGGCTAAAACACGATTCTTTGCCAACATTTCTCATGATTTGCGATCACCGCTTACTTTGATTTTGGGTGCCTTGGATAAGATTATTGAGCGCGACTATGAAATCATGGATGCTGAATCCAAGGAACTACTCGATTTGGGTATTAAAAATGGAAAGCGTCTACTTTATCTGGCTGATGAAATCATGGACTTGACCCGTCTTGAAGAAGGTAAAATCTCACTAGAACTTCAATATGTAAAGATTGTACCGTATTTACGTCTTCTTACCAAAATGTTTAGCAGTGCTGCTGACATCAAATCCATTGAGCTAAAATTTACCACTCACGCTGAGGATGAAACTATTCTGCAAATCGATCCTCATCAATTTGAAAAAATTATTTACAATCTATTGTCCAACGCGATCAAGTTTACGCCTGAAAATGGAACCGTCGACGTTCAGTTAAACACCGATAAAAAGAGTTTAGACATACTCATCTCTGATTCCGGACCCGGAATACCTTCAGAGAGTCTTGATCTCATTTTCGATAGATACTACCAATCTTCTGAAGCGACGACTTCTCAGGCTGGCGTTGGAATTGGTCTTGCATTGGTTAAAGAGCTTGTAGAACTTCATGGAGGAAACATTAAGGCCGCTAGCAGCAAGCAGGGCACCATTTTCACCATACGTTTCCCATTCAAGAAAAGCGACTGGATTTCAAAGGCAATAGTACCGGAGAGATCATTGGATGTTGTCACCCGCAATTCTCTATGGATGGATCTGCAAGAAGAAAAAGCACGTCTTCAGGTTCCGGGAATTAAAAACGCGGATAAGGATGCCAAAGCCATCCTGATTGTGGAAGATCATAAAGAGCTTAGGTCCTACCTTCAGAGTATTTTAAGTTCTGATTTTAGAGTGTACCTGGCAGCCAATGGCTCCAGTGCTTTGGATTTACTTCAATCTGAAAAAATAGATTTGATCATTACGGACTTGATGATGCCCTACATGGATGGTTTTGAATTGGTCGATCATCTCAAGAAAGACAAAGAACTTAAAAAGATACCTGTAGTCGTTGTAAGCGCCAGAACAGACAAAAAGGAGAAACTTGACTTGATTTCCAAAGGAGCTGAGGATGTGATCAGCAAACCTTTTGATAAAGACGAGCTATTAGTGAAAATGGAAAGTATCCTTGGTCGCGAGTGGGACAGCAATCAACTATTCTCTAAGCTCTATGGAGAATCTGCTCAGGAGTTTGAAAAAAATATCATGTATCGATTAGAAGAACTAATCCTCAAGCGTGTAGATGATCCTCACCTTTCAGTTTTGGATCTGGCGGATGAAATGGCGGCTAGTGAGCGGAAGGTTTATCGCATGATTAAGAAGATATCCGGACTGACGCCTTACGAATTAATCAAAGAAGTGAGATGGCAATTTCTGGAAAATCACCTTAAGAATAACAAAGTAAGAACAGCAACAGAAGCAGCACAGCTGATTGGCATGAATAACGTAAGTTCATTCGCTTCGCAATATGAAAAGCGGTTCGGAAAGCCTTTCAAGGACGTTTTAGTTGACTAATTACAAAATGGCAGGAATTGAAAGTGAGTTGGCAGGATTTATAAATTAATCCATCTCAACTTAGAGTTGTCTAACTTAATAAACGCCACCGCCATGCAAGTAATTTGGTACAATACATCCGCTGAGTCTTATCAATTCGGAAGCTACGAGGAGTTCCAATCCAAAGTATCCGGAAAACCACATGAAATACTAGCATTAGAAAGATTTCGTAATGCATCAGAAAGAACTTTAATAAAAATTGTTGCGGAGTTGAACAAGTGCCAATTATCGCAATTAAGATAATCCCCTGACTAGGGATATTTTGACTATAGCTGGTTGACAAACCCTGACCCTCGATTCACTCGGGACGTCAGGGTTTTTTATCTTTGTTCTAAATAGCCACAACCCGTCATGAAAATAATAACCCTCCTAATGTCGATGATCCCGCTTGTTGGATTCTCCCAAGCACAGAATGCTACCAAGCTTCGATCTCAGGATCTTAAAAAATATGAGGTGAAAAGTGCGGAGATAAAGTACCAGATCTCAGGTGACGGAGATGGCAATGAAATAATGACTTTTGATGCATATGGATGGAAGAGTCTTCGAAAGCAGGAAATGACTTTTGAGCTCTATGGAATCAGCAGTACCCAAAATGTCTATGAAATCACTGATGGTGATTATGTATACAGGCTTAACCTTAGTGATTCTACCTACCAGTTAAGAAAGGATATGAAATGGAGTCAACAGGCCTCTTACAAAAGTCCAAGCCAGGTCTCTGAAGCTATCCTCTTTTCTATGGGGGGAACTCAACAACCGGATTCAACATTAAATGGAAAGAAATGTCAAGTGTGGACCTTTGAAGGAAAGGCCATCAAAGAAATGTGGATTTGGAAAGGTTTGGTAATGAAGCGGCGAGCTAAGTTGGGTGATCGAAACATCGTGACAGAAGCCATCGAAATCAACCTGGATATTAACCCGGATCCTTCACTTTTTAGTTTCCCTGATTACTTTCGCCCTAAAGAATAAATGCAAAAAATTTTTCTAATAATTACCTCGATTTCAGGAATGCTAACTGTTGGTATGGGAGCCTTTGGTGCTCATGCGCTCAAAGATAAATTAAGGTTAGAAGGAACCTTAGACACATTTCAGACTGCTGTCCAATACCAATTTTATCATACACTCGCCCTCTTGGCCATTGCTTTGTTAATGACCAAAGTCGAAAGCTCCTGGCTCAATTATGCAGGCTATAGCATGACATTCGGCATTCTCATATTTTCGGGATCACTTTATATTCTGTGCTTCACAGGTATGAAATGGTTAGGAGCCATTACTCCTATCGGTGGATTGCTTTTCATTGCAGGGTGGTTTTTTCTCCTGCTTGCTTCCTTAAAGTCCCTTTGATGAGAACCAAAGAATGTCCATCATGTGCAATGGAAGTGGATGCTAAGAGCAAAGAATGCCCCATTTGCCAATATGAATTTGCATATGTGAGTACAGGATACAAGTGGATCGCCATTCTACTCATCATTATAATGCTCATTTATCTATTCCTCTAATGAATCCCATAGAAAGTCTAAAAGAACTCGGATTGACATTGCCGAAAGCATCAAGTCCCGGAGGGAGTTATGTCTCGGTGAATATCAGAAGAGAAGTTGCATATTTGGCCATTCAGTTTCCAATAATGAACGACAAGTACCTGTTTCAGGGAAGACTAGGCGATCAGCTGACTACCGATGAAGGTTATAACGCAATGGAACTTTGCGCACTTAATGTGTTGGCACAAATCCATGAAAAGGTTGGTTTTGAAAACATCATCGGGTTAAATCACATAGACGCATATTTTCAATCCGGTACCGATTGGGATGATTCCCCGATTGTAGTAAATGGAGCTTCTGATTTGTTTCTCAAAGTATTAGGCGAACAAGGGACTCACTCGAGGGCCATATTCGGAGTGGATAAACTTCCAAGAAATTTTAGTGTAGGATTAACCTCCTCATTTACCGTCAAAGAAGGCACTAGAATCTAATCGAGTGAACCACGGAAACAATCTTCCAACCCACATTTGTATTGATAAGCTGCCAAAATTCCCGTCCATTCTTAATTGGACTTTCATTTACAAACATTTGATAATCAAATCTTGCTGATGCAATTAATCCATCTGTATCAACTTTCAGATTGGAATAATTTTCTTCAAAATGAAGTGCTTTTGGTGGATTTACCATGCTGCTTATAAACGTGTTTTTGGAAATATCAAAAACATCAAAATGATTGACAACATCGGGATTGTTGCCCTTGGCTGACACCTCGCTCTCCTCATCAAACTTTCCCAGCCACGGAGTGTTTTCGTGATAAAACAGTTGCTGAAAGGCTTCTTCATCCTGCTCCTTAATGCACCGCATAAACTCAGATACGACCTCTTCAATGGCTTCAACCTCAGAATGAAATTCAGTAAGATTTTCAATAGATTCGATCTTAAATCGTGAAATTTCATCAGTCATATCCTGCTTATTTGGTGGTATAGGGAATAGATATAAACAAAGATACTTCCATCTTTCAAAAGATTGCACTTGGTACTAACCTTTATATGTAAGTAGGCATGATTATCAATCATTATAGGAGCTATCTGCATGATTTAAGGCTCACGTATCGCGAAATCACATAATCTGAGTCCATTAATTTATATTTAATTTTAACTTGTTATACATAAATATTTATTAATGAATTACACGTTGCATCAGCTCAAAATATTCCTAAAAGTGGCTGAACTACAAAGTATTACAAAAGCTGCTGAAGAGTTGTATCTGACTCAGCCTGCAATTTCAATTCAACTCAAAAAACTCCAGGAGCAATTTGATCTCCCGCTTACAGAAGTAGTCGGACGGCAACTCTACGTTACCGATTTCGGAAAAGAAATCATGATCAGAAGCAAACGAATATTGGAAGAGTCAGAGGCTATCAAGTACACTATTGATCAATACAAGGGCTTTCTCACAGGAAAGATCAATATATCGGTTGTCTCTACCGGGAAGTATGTAATTCCATATTTCTTAAAATCATTCATGGATAGATATCCTGGTATCGAAATATCAATAGATGTATCTAACAAGAATAAGGTGATCGAAGGTCTGGTTAAAAATGAAAGCGATTTTTCTTTGGTTTCAATCGTTCCGGATGACTTGAAGGTAAAGCGAGTTGAATTGATGGAGAATCGCCTCTATTTAATTGGAAGTGCAAACTATGATGGGAAAATTAATAAGCCTAAAGACTTAGAGAAAGTTACACTTCTCTTAAGAGAAGAAGGTTCTGCCACTCGAAACGCAATGCTCGACTTTCTTGAAAAGAAAAATATTGCCATTAAAAAATCAATGCAATTAGTTTCTAATGAGGCCATAAAACAGGCAATCAATGCAGGCTTAGGATTCTCTATCGTACCACTAATCGGCGTTAGAACTGCATTAAAAAGTGAAAACATGAAGATCTTCCCTTTAAGTGGTCTGCCAATAATTACTCAATGGAACTTAATTTATTCTCAAGGTAAAAATCTAACGCCTGCTCAAAAGGCACTGATTGACTTCATTGAAGAAAGCAAAGCGCGGTTAGTAGAAGAAAACTTTAACTGGGCCCTAAATCCTGAATTTTAATAAATCACTCCACCACCTGAATCTTAAGCATATTGGTATGACCATGCCAATGCTGCGGCATAGACGAGGTATTGATGAAAATATCTCCCTTCTCAAGATTTCCAGTCTCCACCAGTTTTTTCTCAATTTCAACGAGTGTCTTATCTATGTTCTCATGCGAATCATAATAGAAAGTTTTAACTCCCCACAAGAGACACATTTGGTGCAATAATTTTTCATTGTTGGTGAAGAGATATATCTCTGCTTTCGATCGGTGCATGGCTGTTCTGAAGCCTGTATATCCTGATTTAGTCATGCACACCAAGGCTCGGGCAGAGGTATTTTCCGCAAGTCTGCAGGCCGCTCGAATCAGTAGATCATTCATGCGTGTGCTCGACTCAAATTGTTTATCGTAATACTTATTGTAAATGGAATCTGCCTCAGATTCAACAGCCATGATGGTCTCCGACATCTTCTGAACAGCTTCAACAGGAAATTTACCGGCCGCAGATTCTGCAGACAACATTAGTGCATCTGCGCCATCCATCACAGCGTTGGCAATATCATTTGTTTCCGCCCTAGTAGGCCGTGGGTTTTCAATCATACTCTCCATCATTTGAGTAGCGATGATCACTGGTTTTCCCGCCTGGTTACATTTCTCAACAATCTTCTTTTGCCATATGGGTACTTTGTGCATGGGGATCTCCACGCCAAGGTCACCTCTGGCAACCATGATTGCATCCGTTTCTTCTATGATCTCATCTATATTTCTTAAAGCCTCAGGTTTTTCAATTTTGGCTACCACTTTGGTTTCATTTCCCGAATCAGAAATAATCTTTTTGAGCTGTCGGATATCATCAGCTTTTCTTACAAAACTCAACGCCACCCAGTCCAGGTCCAGAGATAAACCAAACTTCAAATCCTCTAAATCTTTGGGAGTCAATGAAGGAGTAGAAACAACGGTATCCGGCAGGTTAATGCCTTTGCGGGATTTAAGCATTCCTCCATGAATCACTTTTGTCTTAACCTCATTTTTCTCAACAGAAATTGTCTCCAACTCAATATTTCCGTCATCAATGAGGATAGTATCTCCTTTTTTCACATCATTGACAATATCGGAGTAAACCGTACTCACACGCGTGCTATCACCTTCTACTTCATCAGTAGTGATAATGAGTTCCTGACCATCTTCAATTTCTACTCCTCCGTCCTTCATAAGTCCAATTCGGATCTTTGGTCCCTGTAAATCCTGAAGGATGCCAACATGATAATCTTTCTCTCTTCCAACCTCTCTAATGATCTCTTTCACCTTCCGGTGATCGTCGTGCGAGCCGTGTGAAAAATTCAGACGGAGTACGTTTGCTCCTGCCTCAATTAACTCAGTGATCGTTTCTTTATTATTACTTGCCGGACCTAGGGTCGCTACGATTTTTGTTCGCTTAGAAATTGAACTCATAAAGTAAAGATTGTTAATACAGAAGGTTTTCCTTTGATTTTAAAGAATCAAATTTAAGTCTCATTGCATACTCAATGATAGAAATATCTTTGATTATTGCGCTAACGTTTTCGGAAGTCATCTCATCCGTCTGATCTCGTATTTTCATTAAAAAATCAAACTGCTTAAGTTCTGGCATTAGCAATTTGGTCTTAATATTTCCACTGCCTACAAGCTTGTTTTGAAGCAATTCTATGAAAACAAAATCAGTTTCATAGACATAATTAGAAATCAATATTGATGTACGATCAGCATACTCGATTTTAATGTCATCCTGTTTAATCAAATTGATCCCCAATGCCTCATTCAGATACCACGCCAGTTTGTATTCTTTTTTGTTGCATACAAGACCAAACAATTCAAAATCGATAGCATAACTCCCATCTAATTTGTTTTTCTTCATAGAATGTGCAAGCTAAGACCTAAATTCGCAATAGAGATATGTGTTCAACGACTAATTTGATTTTAGTTTGAGAATATATTTCTTTGCAACTCATTTTTAACCAAACATTACAAAAATGTCTGAAATAGCACAAAAAGTAACGTCAATCATTATTGACAAACTAGGTGTAGAAGAGTCTGAGGTAACCCCGGAGGCAAGCTTCACCAATGATCTAGGAGCTGACTCACTTGACACAGTAGAGCTGATCATGGAGTTTGAAAAAGAATTCAACATTTCTATACCAGATGACCAGGCTGAGAATATAGCTACAGTAGGTCATGCTATCTCTTATCTTGAAGAAAACGTTAAGTAAGTAAATCAACAACTTAGCTTATTAAACTATGGAATTGAAACGAGTCGTTGTAACCGGAATAGGTGCCCTTACCCCTTTGGGAAATACTAAAGATGAATTCTGGGATTCTTTGGCCAAAGGAGTAAGCGGTGCGACTCCCATCACTCGTTTCGATACCGAAAAATTCCGCACCAAATTCGCTTGTGAAGTCAAAGGTTTTGAAGCCACGGACTTTCTGGACAGAAAAGAAGCTCGAAAAATGGACCCTAACACTCAGTACGGTATGGTCACTGGAGAGGAAGCGATTCAGGATTCAGGAATGGATCTTGAGAGCGTGGACAAATCAAGAATTGGTGTAATCTGGGGATCAGGAATTGGCGGATTTAGTACATTTCAAGATGAAATGATCAGCTATGCCCACGGTGACGGCACTCCTCGATTCAACCCATTTTTTGTGCCCAAGATGATTCCAGATATTACTCCGGGTCTTTTGTCCATTAAATATGGATTTATGGGTCCCAACTTTGCAACCGTTTCTGCTTGCGCCTCTTCTAATAATGCCATTACGGACGCTTATTCTTACATCCAACTTGGGAAAGCAAATGCTATACTTACTGGTGGCTCTGAAGCGGGAGTAATTCAAGCTGGCATTGGTGGATTCAATGCTATGAAGGCACTTTCTGAAAGAAATGATTCTCCTGAAACTGCATCCAGACCCTATGACAAAGACAGAGATGGATTTGTGCTTGGAGAAGGTGCCGGAGCAATTATGCTTGAAGAATTGGAACATGCAAAGGCAAGAGGTGCGAAAATCTACGGAGAAATACTAGGCAGCGGAATGTCTGCCGATGCATACCACATTACTCAACCACATCCTGAAGGAACAGGCATCGAATTGGTAATGAGAAATGCGCTCGAAGATGCAGGTTTAACACCTGATAAAATTGATTACTTGAACACGCACGGAACATCTACGCCACTTGGTGATGCCGGGGAAATAAAGGCGGCACAGCGTGTATTCGGTGGTAATGCAGAAAAAATGAACATCAGTTCCACAAAGTCAATGACCGGACACTTGTTGGGTGCGGCGGGCGCTGTGGAGTTTATTGCCTGCCTTATGGCAATCGAAAAAGGAATTGTTCCTCCTACAATCAATCACTTCACAGATGATCCAGAAATTGATCCGAAGTTGAATTTGACATTTAACAAAGCTCAAGAAAGAGAAGTGAACATTGCTATGAGTAACACATTTGGATTTGGCGGTCACAACACCTCCATTGTCATTGGAAAATACAAAGGCTAGTGTCTTCGTTTCCGAAAAGACTATCGGGCCGACTCCTTAACTCATTTAAATCCGAAAAAAAACTTCGACAATCCTTTCGATTGATTACCGGTAGGTCACCAATTAACCTTGCCCTATATAAGCAAGCAATGCGTCACAGCAGTGTAGCATCGATAAACCAGCAAGGAATAAAAAACTCTTATGAACGACTTGAATACCTGGGAGATGCAATCCTGGGGATGATAGTAGCCGAATATCTCTACATGACCTATCCATTTAAGGAAGAAGGTTTTCTCACAGAAATACGTGCCAAGATTGTTAATAGAGAATCGCTAAATAGACTTGGTCAAAAAATCGGACTCAAAGAGCTTGTACAGTACAATCAAAACTCACGAGCGCACCGATCTGTCTACGGTGACTGCATGGAAGCATTGATTGGTGCCGTTTATCTCGATCATGGATTTGAGTACAGTAAAAAATTTGTAATCAAGAAACTTGTAAAACCACACTACGATCTGGAAGAGCTTATTTCCAAAATTACCAACTACAAAAGCAGGTTACTGGAGTGGTCACAAAAGGAAAACAAGGATTTGAGATTTGAGATTGTAGATGAAGAAGATCGGAAATTTACCGCACAGGTTTTCATCAGCGATCAGGCAATGTCCAAAGGATTTGGGTTCAGCAAGAAAAAAGCTGAGCAGGATGCAGCTCAAAAGACTTATGAGCAACTTAACTTAGGCCAATGAGTCGCAAATTGAAACTAGCTGGAGCATGCCTCAATCAAACCCCGATAGATTGGGAAAACAATCTCAACAATATTGTTTCAGCTATTGAAGATGCAAAAAGAGAAGGTGTAGATATTCTTTGTTTGCCTGAACTATGCATCACAGGCTACGGATGCGAAGACCTATTCTTGAGCAAATGGCTACCAGAAACAGCGCTACAAAAAGTACAGGAAGTTATTCCTCATACAAAGGGTATTGCCATCACAATCGGCCTCCCCATCCGATTCGAACAACGGATTTATAATACTACCTGCTTTGTTTTTGATGGTGAAATTCAAGGATTCTATGCCAAGCAGAAGCTTGCAAATGATGGTGTTCATTACGAACCACGATGGTTTACTCCATGGCCTTCCGGCAAGATTGATTCTATTGAGGTAAACAATCAGAGCTACCCACTTGGGCATATTACTACCAGCCTTAAGGGAATACACATTGGATTTGAAATCTGTGAAGACGCCTGGCAAGCGGACCGTCCTTGCGAACATTTGAATAAGCGTGTTGACTTAATTCTAAATCCAAGTGCATCACATTTTGCTTTTGGCAAATCTGAATTTAGGGAAGATCTTGTCATTAGAAGTTCACGACAATTCGATTGTGTGTACTTGTACGCTAATCTTTTGGGCAATGAAGCCGGGCGAATGATCTACGACGGGGATGTCCTCATTGCTCAAAAAGGCAGATTGATTGGGCGCAATCACCGTCTGTGGTATCACGATTATCGATTACTGACCGTAGATGTCGATTTCGAAAATGACACTGCCCGTGAAAACATAAAGCCTCATTATAGCAATAGAAACGAGGAATTCTCGCATGCAGCAGGTTTGGCACTATTTGATTATTGCCGAAAGAGCAAAAGTAAAGGCTTTGTACTTTCCCTAAGCGGCGGTGCGGATTCCAGCACTATTGCCACCTTGATTGGCTTTGCAGTTAGGACTGCACTAGAGCAAAGAGGCAAGAATGGATTGGAAAATAAATTAAGGTTCAAATTAGATGGAGATACTCCTGAAGAAATAACAAGCCAACTTTTGACAACAGCCTATCAGGCAACGAAAAATTCTTCTGAAGCGACATTCAACTCCGCCAAAAAACTAGCAGAAAGCCTCGGTGCGACATTTTACAACTGGAACATTGATTGCGAAGTAGATCAATATCGATCGACCATCGAAAGCGCAATTGGAAGAAAACTGACATGGGAGCAAGATGACATCACTCTGCAAAACATTCAGGCCAGGACACGAGCGCCAATTATCTGGATGCTGGCAAATATTGAAAACAAATTGCTAATGGCCACCTCCAACCGTAGCGAAGGTGATGTAGGTTATGCAACGATGGATGGTGATACCAGTGGCAGCATTTCGCCCATTGCAGGTGTGGATAAACACTTTGTACTGCAATGGCTAAAGTATGCTGAAAAAGAATTAGGGTTTGATGGCTTAAAAAGTGTGAACGCTCTCACTCCAACTGCAGAGTTGAGGCCCGAAGATCAACATCAGACTGATGAGGATGATCTCATGCCCTATGAGGTGCTCATGATGATCGAAAGAGAAGCAATTCTCAACGGCCATTCTCCCAAACAAGTGTTTGAAGCATTGAAAAACGATTTTGATTCTGACTTACTAAAGGATTGGATCAAAAAATTCTTTCGATTGTGGACCCGAAACCAATGGAAGCGTGAACGCTATGCTCCCAGCTTTCATTTCGATGATTTCAATATAGATCCTCGCTCGTGGTATCGCTTCCCTATTTTGAGTGGAGGATTCGCAGAAGAGCTTGAAAGGTTTTAGATCACAATTGTCTATTTTCATTTGAGTCCGAAATCTCGGGCTCAAATGAAAATATGAAAAACATCATAACATACATACTCTTAAGTATCACATATCTGGCTCAATCGCAGAATTTAAATGATACAACTTACGCTCCGAATGTCCTACTAGATGAGGTTGTTGTTTTTGGTGAAAACAAGGTAAAAACCGCTAAACTTGGATATCTAAAGAAAGAAAACTTCACATTTAGTCTTTATCAGAACTATGAGATTGGAGTTTTTATAAGTAATTCAAAGGATTATTCCAGAATAAGCGATGTATATCTGATGATAAACAATGATCTGGTCAATGAGTGTGAAATCGAAGTAAATTTTTATGAATTTAATGGTCGCCCATCCAAATTAATTAAAACAATAAATGCCAAAGTACTACCCTCTCGTAAAAGGAAACAGATCATTACAAGTGATAATGTTGATATTGAGTTTCCTAAAGATGGGATATTTGTATCAACCAGAATCAAATCCAAATTAAGCAAACAAGATGAGCATCATTTCAGAGTTTATTTGTCTGAAAAGTATGACTCCAAATCAACATTTATTAGAGGTTCAATTTTTAAAGATTCATGGACCGAATTTTCAGAATTAAAGATTCGAAATTCAAATAATGTCAATGTGTGCTATGGCATTTTTGCCTATTGATAGCTCAACTTACCCTCCTTATCAATAACTAGCTCCCAGCTTTCATTTCGATGATTTCAATATAGATCCACGCTCGTGGTATCGCTTCCCTATTTTGAGTGGAGGATTCGCAGAAGAGTTGGAAAAACTCTAGCAACTCATTAGATTGATTCAACTAATGAACGCCAGACAGATGAAGAAACTATCTTGTCTTTTAATTTTTCTCTTTTGCTCAAATGTAGGATTTAGTCAGGATTTCGATTCCCTGGAACTTGAGGCATATTTTACGGCAATCATTGTTAATGATATTGAAGCATCTATTGATTGGTACACATCTATTCTTGGCTTTGAAGTTATCAATCGATTCTCTTCAGAAGAAAGAGGATTTAAACAATCAAACCTGGATAGAAATGGAATTTTGATAGAACTTATTGAACTCAATCAGGCCGTAAACCCGGAAGATGTGATCCCAAACTATACGAATAAGACTCGGTTGATTGGTTTATATAAAGCTGGATTCCAGGTACAGGCTTTCGAAAATTGGGCATCACACCTTGAAAAGTCCGAAGTTGAATTCTATGGTAACACCGTGATCAACCCTATAAGTGGCAAAAAAATGCTAATAATTCTTGATCCTGATGGAAATCGAATACAAATCTTTGAAAAGTAACCTTAATAGAAATGAAATACTTATCCATATTCTTGCTAGCCTCATTGGTCTTCGCCTGCTCACCAAAACAAAATGACACTGATTCTTATGAAGCTCCGTTAACCAAGGTCAAACTCACAACCACCAAGGGTGAGATAGTCCTCCAACTCTATAATGAAACACCTCGACACAGAGATAACTTTATCAAGATTGTAGAAGATGGAGTTCTAGACAGTTTACTCTTCCATCGAGTAATCGAAGAATTCATGATTCAGGGTGGTGACACCAATAGCAAGCTTGCTCAGCCTGGTGACACATTAGGCAATGGAGATCTCCCTTACGAGATTCCTGCGGAGATAACTCCTACCCTTTTTCATAAAAAAGGAGTGCTTGCTGCAGCTAGAGGGAATCATCCGGACCGTGTATCAAGTAGTACACAATTCTATATTGTTCAAGGCAAGGTTTTCAATGACAGCCTACTTGCACGAGCAGAAACACGCATCAACGGCTGGCTTGCAGAATATTATGTGAAACACGATTCTACCTACACTTCTGAATTAGATTCTTTGCTTAATGCTATTGAGGCAGAGGATTGGCAAACCGCCAGTAGAATTAACAACAGATTTTATGAACTCGCCCAAGACTATGATGATTTTGAGCGCTATGAAATCCCAGCAGAGCATCGAGAAGTCTACAAAACAATTGGAGGCACTCCTCATCTCGATCAAAACTATACGGTATTTGGCGAGGTAGTCTCCGGGCTCGCAGTAGTCGATTCTATAGCAGCAGTAGAAACTAATCCACTTAATAGACCATTAGAGGATGTGAGGATTCTAAGCGCACAAATAGTGGAACTGTAAATCCTTATTAGCCAATTTTTCCAGACTGATACAACCTTTATTGAATTCAATCGTATAGTATTACTATCATGTTTAGATATAATACTATCATATTTAATTGCATTACAATTATTTTGTTATTGAGTTTTTCTAACTCAATGCATCATACCACTACTTCCTCGATGCGTGGAGAAGGTGAGGTTGAGATTCGATATGAGGTTATATCTACAAATCAGAGACTGGTAGACACGGAGAGAAAAGTTGATTGTGAAAAACGAAAAGCTTATGCTGGAAATTTAATTCCTCTTCACAAACCCAATACATATACAAGCCTGGCCTTGGTCATCAAAAGGCATGTCCTGTCTCAGGCATTTCTTCTTTAGAGTTTGAGTTTATAATCGGTTCAAATCAAGTTTTATTTATCAAAACACTAAAGAAGATGAAACAAGTAGAAAATAATAGTCACATATACAGACAATTAACGATTATGTGGTACGTAGCAGTAGCAAGCTTTGTGATAGCATTTGTCGCTGCAATGTTTTAAACAAATCCGTAAAAATGAGCATGTACGAATACAGCAAGCTGATTTTACAAAAGGTCAGCTTCAATCGCTACCTCTTTTGGAAGGAATACAAAAAATTCAGATTAATTCTTCCTCATGGCGATGGATTGGCACTCAAAGAATGGACAAAGCAGTTCATTGGTTCAAAATAGCATTCAGATTGATCCCTGCTCAGGCAGGGATTTTTATTTCACCGGATCATATCCACTTCCTCCCCAAGGATGGCACCTGCTTATACGTTTTATCCCCATGATAAATCCTTTCCATCCATATTTCTGGATAGCTTGCTTGGCATACTGTGAACAAGTGGGTGTGAATCTGCACGACTGTGGAAACAGCGGAGAGATGGAATACTGATAAACCAGTATAGGGAAAATAAGTATCTTCTTAAGGATGTTATTCACACGTGTAAAAGTACGATGCAAATTTGCAAGCGCATCAAAAAATCATTCAGTTTGCACGTTGCCCGCTTACATAGCTCCGCAAATTTGATTGACTTGAAAAGGTATTTACTATTTCTTATTCTTATAAGCACATGTCAGTTTCTGTACTGCCAGCAGGACTCAACTGAGTCTTTGACTGTAGGGCAAATACTGATTGAGGGCAATTTCAGAACCAGGCCACAAATGATCACCCGAGAATTAAGTTTCTCTGAAGGAAAAACATACAAGCGATACCAACTAGACAGCATGTTCGTATGGGATCGAAATCGCATTTACAACACCAACCTCTTTAATGAAGTATCGCTGGAATTGGTGAATACTTCCAGTGGATTAACTGATATTAAAATCACCGTAGATGAACGATGGTACTTCTATCCTCTCCCTATTTTTCGATTGGTAGATAGAAACTTTAATGATTGGTGGGTCAATCGTGATCGTGATTTAAGCCGAGTCAATTACGGAATCAAGCTGACTCAATTTAACTTTCGGGGTAGAGGCGAAATACTCAGGCTTTGGCTACAAACTGGATTTGAGACCGTGGTAAATGTGATATATAGCATTCCATACATAGATAAAAAGCAGCGAAATGGATTACGTATCAGCAGCAGCTATTTTGAAACCAAAAATGTACCTGTAGTCACCAGGGAAAACATCAGAAGGTTTACCTCTTCCGAAAACGATGTGCTTAGGCGTGCCTACAAAACCTCTCTACGACACTCCTACCGAAGTTCTTTTTACTCATTCCACCTGACATCTATTGGTCACGTACGCCTTGATGTAGCAGATACAATCGCAGCGATTAATCCTAACTATCTTGGCGATAGCAGAACTCAGCAGCAACATTTGTGGTTTGGTCATTCGTTTGTGTGGGACAAACGCAACAATCGAAACTATCCAACCAATGGCGAGTGGTACCAGGTAGGATTGTTTAAGCATGGTTTTGGCCTATATGATGATGGTGTTGATTTTTGGCGCGCGCGTTTGGCTCTTACCAAATATTGGGAGTTTAAGGACAATTTCTATCTGGTTGCAGATATCTCCGGTTTGAGCACATTTCCCGCAGAAAACCGTAGCTATTTCAATTACTATTCCATCGGATTCCTGAAGGAAGTACTGAGAGGATATGATTTAAGGATCATTGAGGCTAGCTCGTACATCATGCAACGCAATGAGTTTAAGCATCAGCTATTTGGAAGAAAATACAACATAAGCAAAGTGATGCCGGTCAGGCAATTTCAAACCTTTCCAATAACCATTTACGGCAAAGTCTATTTTGATCAGGGCTATGCAGTGGGCTACCCCAATTATGACGGTAGCGATTTACTTTCAGATCAGTATTTATACAGTTTTGGTACAGGTCTTGACCTGGTAGTTGTAAATGATCTTACTTTCAGATTTGAGCTATCACGAACCTCGCAGGATGAAACCTTTTTCTTTATCAACCTCTTATCTCTCTTCTAGTCGTAGTTTTTCCAGGACTTCTTCTTTCCTTTTTTAAAATAGTACCACTGCCCTACTTCCTTCCCATTTTCCCAATTGCCTTCATAGAGTTGATCTCCATCTTCATCATAATACTTCCACAGACCACTTTCTAATCCTTGCTTCAAAACCCCTGTCTGATTTAGCTCACCATTCTCAAAAAAGAATGACCATTGACCATTTGGTAATCCTTCATCATAAAAACCTGACCGTTTTACCTTGCCATTTTCATAATAAAATTTCCATTCACCTTGATATAGTCCATCGATGTAGACTCCATGCTTTTCTATTTGACCGGAGGGATAATAGTAAATGGCCGAATCCTGCATCAAATCATTTTCATAATATTCCAGGGCAATGAGCTTCCCATCAAACGAGTAATACTTTTGATATCCATCCAACTGATCTCTATCGTATGTCAGTAGGCTGTTTAATTGCCCATTTGGGTAGTAAAAAGTCCAAATGCCTGATTTTTCAGTTGTCGTTTTTAAGCCAAAAGCCATTACCGAACCATCTTCATAATAAAGTGTATCTGCTTGCTGAGCAGACAGTTTATGCACAAATAGTCCAAGAATGATGATAGATAAAGTTTTCATCGCTTCTTAATTTACGATTATTGAATTAAAGCTGCCAAATGCATACTTTGCAACTATGAATCGCTTCCTGCTGCTGCTACTAACAATTTCAACATTTTCTTCCTTCGCACAAGTGGGTGCTTTTAATCTTGGTGGAAGAAGTGCCGGGATGGCAGGCGCCTCATTAACGCTCGATGATGAGTATAGTTTATTCAATAACATTGGAGGACTTGGACGAGTCGAAGATCATGCTGCGTTTGCTTCCTACCAAAACCGCTACGGAGTAAGCCAATTTCAGGTGATTGGGGCCGGAGCTATTTACACCACAGATATAGGAAATGCCGGTGTTGGATTCTACAAGTTTGGGGATGATATCTATAGTGAACAGCGTGTACACCTGGCTGTAGGTAATAAAATTCAAATGGTGAGCCTCTCATTAGGAGTAGACCTACTTCAATACAACGTATCTACGGTTGGTACGAGTAGGGCGCTAGCCTTCCAGTTTGGGGGAATTGCTGAGATATCCCCACAACTCCGTTTTGGAGCGCACATTTTCAATCTCAACCAGGCCAAATTTGATTCTGAGACGGGAGAGCGCATTCCTACGGTAATGAAAGGTGGATTTTCATATCGTCCAACCGACGAACTTATGCTTAACATGGAAGTGGAGAAAGACCTTGATTTTGATGAAATTTTCAAAGCAGGAATAGAATATAGGATTGTGGAGAAGGTCTACGTACGCACAGGCATCAGTACACAGCCGTTTCTAGGAGCCTTTGGACTTGGGTTTCATCCAAAAAATCTGAAGTTTGACTATGGCTTTTCCAACGACTCCAAGCTGGGTAGTATACATGAATTGTCAGTTGCCTATTCATTTAAAAAATGAGAAAATGGTTCGCCATAGTGTTCCTTACATCAGGCTTTTTCGCGCTGGCGCAAAATGAAGAGATTAATCTTGAGGATTTTGCTGAACGTCTCTTTCAGGTCCAGGATGAAGACGTTTCATATGAAGATATCTACGAATCATTACTTCTTTATTATACCAACAAGCTTAACCTAAACACAGTAAATCCGGAGGAACTGGCATCACTGTATGTACTCAATCCGGCTCAGCTTTCAAACTTCTTCAACTACAGGGATCGTTTTGGAAATTTTTTATCCATAAACGAACTACAGGCTATCCCTGAAATAGATTTGGAGACCATCCGATTGCTTCTACCATTTGTAACTGTCGAAGAATCATTGACAGACACACGACCACTATTAAAACGCATAATAGAAGAAGAAAATAATTACTTTCTGCTCCGATTTTCCAGGCGATTGGAAAAACAGATTGGTTACACTGAGGCGCTTCCATTAGATACAACATTCATCCGCGATATGGATGATAATGTAGTAGATACGCTAACAACTGCACCAACCAGGTATCAGGGATCACCATATAAAATATATGGAAGATTTCGAACGAGCCATCGCAATGATTTTAGTCTCGGATTCACATTTGAGAAAGATAATGGTGAACAATTTTCTTTCGAAGACGGCAGGAAAGGATTTGATTTTTACTCCTATCACTTGATGCTCGAAAACAAATTTGGTTTCGAGAAAATCATGCTTGGTGATTTCCAAATGCAAGTAGGTCAGGGCATAGTTTATGGTGCAGGGTTCAACGCTGGTAAAGGAGCGGAAACCGTAAATACAACCAAACGAAACAGCCTGGGTTTACGCCCTTATACATCAGTGCTTGAAGCTGGCTTTTTTCGAGGTGCGGGAATTACCAAAAAACAAGGAGATCTGGAGTTGACCCTCTTCTATTCCAACCTAAAACAAGACGGGAATATCCAAACGGATACCACCTTTTCTGATTTTGAGGAATTCGTTAATTCTATTCAAAACACGGGATTTCATCGAACACCTCAAGAATTAGCTAACAAAGACCAAATCGAGGAACAATCAATAGGTGCAGTGCTACAATACTCACCTCACCGAAGATTCACGGTTGGCATCTCCGGGCTCAACAGCCAGTATAGCAAGCCAATTCAGCGAAGACCTAACAACTATAATCAGTTTGAATTTAAAGGTGACCACAACTATATCACATCTGCATACGGCCATTATACCTGGCAAAATTTTACCTTTTTCGCAGAAGCAGCCAGGTCAAAAAGTGGTGGAATAGGTGCGGTTGGTGGATTAGTAACTAGTTTATCCCGAACGGTTGATATGGCAATGGTGCTTAGAAACTATGATAGAGATTTTCATTCATTTTATGGAAATGCCTTTTCTGAGAATTCACGAAATATTAATGAACAAGGTACCTATTGGGGTATTTCAGTCAAGCCAAATAGAAGGCACAAACTAAATGCCTACTACGATCGCTTCAAATTTCCATGGCTTAAATTCCGTACGGAAGCACCATCGGTTGGACAGGAATGGCTTGTGAGGTATTCACACTTCCCTACTCGACAAATATCCATGTATGTGCAAGCGCGTCAGCAAAACAGGCAGGTAACAGTTGCGGATGAAAATCTTAACATTCTTGCAGACCAAATAAAGCGCAACTATATATTCAATATAGACTATGAGCTACGTCCATGGCTTAAGTTGAAGACCAAAGTTCAAAGCAGTACTCAGGACGAAAATGGAGTATTCACAAAAGGTTTTGCCATTGTTCAAGATGTGAATTTCAATGTCTGGCGATTGAAATTTAATACCCGTATGGCACTTTTTGATACGGATAATTTTGCCAATGCACAGTATGTCTATGAAAGTGATGTCCTATATGCCTTCTCGATTCCGCCCTATTTTGGAACAGGAACGAGGAGTTATGTAATGGTGCGTTACGATCCTATAAAAAATGTCTCCATCTGGTTGCGATATGCCCAAACCACATTCCCAGGAGCTGTAGGGGTGACCAATCTGATTGGGTCATCCTTGGATGCTACTTTCGGTGATACGGCATCAGAATTAAAGGCAATGTTGAGAATTAAGTTCTAAATTCAACAAATTCATTTTCTCAAAGTTCTGAGCTAGGTTTACCATCATAACATTTTTGAATGGAGACAGTACAAACCATTTGGGATAAGATCATTGACTTCCTTACTAAGGTCGGTGAGATATTCACGACCAATCTCTTCAATCTGGGTGAGAGCAAAATCACATTGGGCACGATTCTCTATTTCCTGATCAGCTTTGTCATTTTAACCTTTCTTGCCAAGCGATTTAGAAACTTGCTCGTGAATAAAATATTGGTGAAAGCCAATATGGAAAAAGGAGCACGCAACTCTATTGGTCTTATCACTCGAGTGATGATCATGTTCATCGGGTCCATTTTCATTATTCAAAGTGCCGGAATAGATATGAGCTCTCTAAGCTTATTGGCTGGGGCATTGGGTGTTGGTATTGGTTTTGGTCTTCAAAACATTACAGACAATTTCATTTCGGGTATTATCATCCTTTTCGAAAAGCCGATAAAAGTGGGAGACAGAATTGTAGTTGGAGATACAGAAGGTGATGTAATTAATATCTCCGTCAGAGCAACCACAATACTGACCAATGAAAACGTTTCTATAATTGTTCCAAACTCAGAATTTATCTCGTCTCGTGTGATCAACTGGAGTCACAACGATCGCAACATTCGATTTGATATACCTGTGGGTGTGAGTTATAAGGAAGATCCTGAGGAAGTGAGAAAAGTTTTGATGAAAGTTGCAGAGGAAAACGAACACGTTTTAAAGCATCCCCTGCCTCATGTGTTTTTTGATGAATTCGGGGATAGCTCGCTAAACTTCACACTTGCAATTTGGACATCTACGCATACGGATAAACCAAGAAGATTAAAGACTGAACTTTACTTTTCTATTTTTGAAAAATTCAAAGAAAAGGGAATAGAAATTCCATTCCCTCAGCGTGATGTGCACATCAAATCTCAACCAGAATCTTAAGCAGCTTTTTCAGCAGCTTTAGCTTCATTGGCCTCATTCGTTTCGTTTATTGCAACACCTTCAAATTGGGCGTCAGCAGAAATCTTTCCCGCATAGAATAGTTCCTGAATTTGCTTAGCAGTAAGCGAACTATTATCCGGACTCCATCCCGGAGGGCCGAAAATGTACATAAATGCTTCCTTAAAGCTCTTTGCTTTTTTTACATCGTTGAAAATATCAACAAAAATGTGCGTATTGAGCTTTATAGGATTGTATGTATCAGGGCTTTTCAAAATACCATAATGCGGCTTCACTCCTTTTATGGTATTCTGCCATGTACCGAATATGTGATCCCAAATCAGCAATATCCCACCATGATTCTTATCAAGGTATTCAATATTGCTAGAGTGATGCACAGCATGTACGTGAGGATTATTGAAGATTTTACCAAAGAAACCTAAAGACCCTACCAATTTGGTGTGCAGGAAATATTGATAAGTAGCATTGATAATTAATGCCGATCCTATCATAATCGGCTCGAAACCGATAACTGCCATCCACAACCAGAATATTGGCTTATAAAATGTAATAAACCATCCATTTCTAATACTTACCGCCAGGTTGTAATTTTTTGACGAATGATGCGGCACGTGAGCCGCCCATAGCAATCTAACTGTATGACTCCATCTGTGGTGCCAGTAGAAATTGAAATCGTCTGCTATGATTGCAAGTACCCAGGCCCACCAGGCCCAACCAATTGTGGTGTATCCCAAATACTCAGCCCTTAGAGGTTCAAAGAAATTAAAAATACCCTGAAAGATGACTGCCACCGTAAATGCCTTGGTGAAGAACGAAATGAATGCAGCTCCAAGAGCGATTCCAAATCCCGCTAAAGAATCTTTCAATTCATAATCGTGCTTAGCAACTTTGTACTCTATCACCATAAAAAGAAGAAGGATCGGGAATATGTAAATCATATTGTCCCCTACATTAAACTCTGGCATAATATTCTATTTAAAAACTTAAGTTTTGATTTAAGGCAGCAAGGTTAATTTAAAAATATCTGATTCGCTCAGATATCATGTTAATTCATTATTGCGGTTTTTGTTTTCCAAACTTGTAGGTGAGACCAATTCCTAATACACTCTTGAATTGAACACGCGGCTTTATTTCGCCCTCTTCCAATGTCCCATTGTCATTGTCGTCTACGCCAATCTCAATGTCTTGGTCATAGATTAGTTGAGTAAACACATTCATTGACATCACTTTGGTTAATTGCATAACCAGTGCATTTTGCCAGTTAACATCTATCTCTCCCTGGTTCTCTGTATAGCCTGTGAAAAGTTCCAGCTTACTTTCGAAAATGTCGTTTTTGTATTTAGCTCGGAAGAACGAACCAAATTCTGCTCTACTCTTGCTACCTGGAGTAATGACTGTTACACCATCTGCTGCGAAAACCGCTGGGTCAACGCCATATGCTCCAGCATTGGCTAAATCCTGATCTCGGACAAAAGTGAATTTTCCTGTCAGTGGCTTATAACTAAAGCTCAATTGCTCGCTCGGATCATATGAGATACCGAGACCGATGGTTAAGTAGCCTGGAGCCATAAAATCGGAGATGAAATTATCTTCCTCATCAAAACCTTCATAAAATTGGGTTCTAAAGTCCATTATAGCACTGTAAAACCACTTTCCATTATCCTTATTTACCTTGTAACTATATTTAGAAACCAAATTTATCAAGTCATCAGACTTACTAAAACCCACTGATCCTTGCTTAATCAAGCCATAAGCTAAATCCATAGAGTTTTCCCATTTGCCTCTTCCTTTCACACGATTAGCGAAAATGCTGAAGTTTGAATTTATTGCCACGGAATTTTGACCCCCGGCAGCCCAGTTAGTCAAGGATACTTGTGAGAAGGTGAGGGAGCTGTTGCCTCCGATACGCCAATATGTAGTGTCTTGAGCAGTATTTTGTGCAAAAATTATTGAGCTTAAAAAAAGTAATAAGGCGGTAAATTTCAGTTTCATTGTTTAGTCGTAGGTATTAGTTTTTAAATCGTTTTCTTTTAGTATTCTTCTTAAAATTTTTCCAACGTTGGACTTAGGTAATTCATCTGTAAAGGCAATGTACTTTGGTCGTTTATACCCGGTAAGGTTTTCCTTGCAATGTTCTGCTATTTCTTCCTCAGATAAACTGGGATCAGATTTCACAATGTAAACTTTTACAGCTTCCGTTGATTTTTTATCCGGCACCCCAATCGCTCCCACTTCCAGGACTTTTTCATGCAAAGCAATGCAATCCTCTATTTCATTAGGATAGACATTGAATCCTGACACCAAAATCATCTCCTTCTTACGGTCAACTATTTTAAAGAAGCCTTGTTCGTTCATTACTGCAATATCTCCAGTCTTAAACCAATCTTCATGGAAACAATTCTTGGTTTCTTCGGGTCTGTTCCAATATCCCTGAAACACTTGTGGCCCTCTTGCACATAGCTCTCCTCTTTCCCCAATCTTCACTTCTTTGCCATCATCGTCAAGAATAATCACCTCGGTACTAGGTATTGGCATGCCTATAAAACCAGTTTCTGCGTCTTTTCTTAGTGGATTAGCTGTAAGAACAGGCGAAGTTTCCGTCAGTCCATAACCCTCTGAAACAGGAGTGCCTGTAACTTCCATCCATTTATCTGCAACAAACTTTTGAAGCGCCATTCCTCCGGCGAACGAAAATTTCACTTTTGAAAAATCAAGATCTTTAAACGACGGTTGATTTAATAATCCATTGAATAGGGTGTTTACGCCGGTAAGAATTGACCATTGATGTCTTCCCATATCTTTGAGAAAGGCTTTCATATCCCTTGGGTTTGTAACCAACACATTTCTTGCTCCAATTCGCACAGTCATCAAAGCATTGCAGGTCAAAGCAAAGATGTGATACATCGGTAAAGCCGTAATAAAAATCTCCTTCTCCTCCTCAAGCCCTCCATGCAGCATCCATTCGCAAACCTGCTCCATATTCGCCACGACATTTCTGTGAGTGAGCATGGCACCTTTTGAAACTCCAGTTGTACCTCCAGTATATTGCAAGAAGGCTAGCTCAGAGCTCTCAATATCTACTTTGCTAGGTGCTTTTTCTGCACCGAGCTTCAAAGCATCTTTCAGTGCGATTGCCTCTGGAAGACTGTAAGCAGGAACCATTTTTTTTATGGTCTTTACCACAAAGTTGACAATACTACCCTTCAACCCGCCAATCATGTCTCCTATTTTGGTAAGGATGACAGTCTCGATTTGTGTCTCTTTTAAGATCTCTTCAAGATTGGCCGCAAAATTTTCAACTATGATTACTGCCTTGGCTCCAGAATCGTTGAATTGATGTAGCATTTCACTAGGTGTATACAAGGGATTTGTATTCACCACAACCATCCCTGCCTTCAGTATTCCATAAAGAACAACAGGATATTGCAACAGGTTGGGCATTTGGATTGCCACACGATCGCCCTTTTTCAAGTTTGTATGATTTTGCAGGTACGATGCAAACTGATCTATTGCCTGACCAAGCTCTGAAAAGGTCATCTCCTTACCCATATTCTCGAAAGCCACAAGATCACTATACTTCTCAATTCGCTCATCAACCATTTCCGGCAACGAGCTATAACTATCCGGATTAATTTCTTTGCTTACACCTTCAGGGTAACTAGCATGCCAAGGTTGTTTTTTCATATTCGGGTGTGTTGTTTTTTAAAGCTCTTAAAGATAAGGGATGCTAATTACTGTAAAAGAATTAGGCCATAAAAAAGGCCTTGGCACCCCTACCAAGACCTTAAAATAAACAACATTAACCCAAAGCTGTAGAGGGAGGATTCGAACCTCCACGGAGCAGTTAGCCCCAGGAGCTCTCTCCCGATTCAAAGACCGAGAGAGAACCTACCGGGATTTATCCCTTATCTCCACCCCCGAGAGAGGAGGGCATGTCTGCCAGTTTCACCACTCTACAGTGTATTTAATGATTCAAATGTAGCATATCGATCATTTTATTGAAAATATTTCAATAAATTACATTTATAAATACATTTGATTTAAAATCAGGTGCAATAAATTGAATTTTTCAAAATTTAATAGCTGATAAATGAGCAAAAATTATGAGATTGACAATGTGGATCTTAAAATCCTGAACATCCTGTCTGAGGATGCCAAGATGCCATATACCGAGGTTGCTAAAAAAGTATTCGTTTCAGGTGGTACGGTACATGTCCGAATGAAGAAGTTGGAAGAGATGGGTATTGTAAAAGGAACCACCTTGAAAATAGATTATGAAAAGCTAGGATATGACATCACCTGTTTTCTGGGAATTTATCTGGAAAAAAGCTCACTCTATGATAAAGTCGTAGCTGAATTGAAAGAAATACCCGAGATAGCGACCATCAGGTACACCACGGGGAACTATAACATCTTCTGTAAAATCTATTGCAAAGGCACCTCCCATCTAAGAGACGTTCTTCACGATAAAATTCAAAAAGTAGATGGTATAGAAAGCACCGAAACATTCATTTCACTGGAAGAGAGTGTGAATAAACACCTTGTTTTTTAGAAAAAACACCATGTGCTGAACCTTCTTCCAACTTCCTTGTTCTTATTTAGAATTACTATAAATAAGGTGTACCTTTGCACTCCGAAAAGAAGTATTTTTAGATGAGCACTGACGATCAAATATTAGAAGAATTTACCTCAAAAGAATATGAACACGGCTGGTCCGTTGATTTTGAGGCAGATGAAGCTCCACTGGGGATAAACGAAGATATTGTTCGTTTCATTTCCGCAAAAAAAGAAGAACCTCAATGGCTACTCGACTGGCGTTTGAAGGCGTTTGATCAATGGAAGCAAATGAAGGAGCCCAATTGGGCAAACATTAAATATCCAAAGATTGATTATCAGTCCATCAGATACTACTCAGCTCCCAAACAAGATAAGAAGCCTCAAAGCCTAGATGAGGTAGATCCTGAATTGCTCAAAACATTTGAGCGGCTGGGGATTTCACTACAGGAGCAAAAAAGATTAACAGGTGTGGCGGTAGACGCTGTAATAGATTCCGTTTCAGTTGCCACCACATTTAAAGATAAGTTATCCGAACTGGGTGTGATTTTCTGCTCATTTAGTGAGGCTGTTCAAGAGCATCCAGATTTGATCAAGAAATACCTGGGATCAGTAGTTCCGGCAAATGATAATTATTTTGCAGCACTCAATTCAGCAGTTTTCTCTGATGGTTCTTTCTGCTTCATCCCAAAAGGGGTGAGATGCCCAATGGAGCTATCTACTTATTTCCGTATAAATGCTGCAAACACAGGACAGTTTGAGCGTACGCTCATAGTTGCTGATGATGACAGCTACGTGAGTTATTTGGAGGGATGTACTGCGCCGCAGCGCGATGAAAATCAGCTGCACGCTGCAGTAGTAGAAATATATGCTGCCAAAAATGCAGAAGTAAAATATTCGACAGTTCAAAACTGGTACCCTGGAGATAAAAATGGAAAAGGCGGAATTTACAACTTCGTTACCAAGAGAGGCATTTGCTCCGGAGATCATTCAAAAATCTCATGGACACAAGTGGAAACTGGCTCTGCAGTGACCTGGAAGTATCCTTCATGTATTCTAAAAGGTGATCATTCAGTAGGTGAGTTCTATTCTGTAGCAGTAACAAACAATTATCAACAAGCAGATACAGGAACTAAAATGGTACACCTTGGCAAGAACACTCGTTCTCGCATTGTATCTAAAGGTATTTCGGCTGGAAAATCCCAAAACAGCTACAGGGGACAAGTAGAAGTAATGAAGCGAGCGGAAGGAGCTCGGAACTTCTCTCAGTGTGACTCCTTGCTTATGGGTGACAAATGTGGAGCGCATACCTTCCCCTACATTGACATAAAAAACAAATCTGCTCAAGTTGAGCATGAGGCGACTACCTCTAAGATTGGTGAAGATCAAATATTCTATTGCCAGCAAAGAGGAATAGATGAGGAGACGGCCGTTGCACTGATAGTAAACGGCTTTGCAAAAGAAGTAATGAATAAGCTCCCTATGGAGTTTGCAGTAGAAGCACAAAAACTATTGGCATTGACCCTTGAGGGTAGTGTTGGATAATCAACTCAAAAAACGTATGATTTCAATTAAAAACTTACAAGCCTCTATAGAGGATAAAGAAATATTGAAGGGGATTGACCTGGAAGTGAAAGCAGGTGAGGTACATGCAATCATGGGTCCGAATGGATCGGGCAAGAGTACGCTTGCCTCCGTGCTTGCAGGAAGAGAAGATTACGAAGTGACAGGTGGATCGGTAACTTTTGAGAACGAAGACTTATTAGAATTGAGTCCGGAAGAACGCGCTCAAAAAGGTATCTTCCTTGCATTTCAATACCCTGTAGAAATTCCCGGAGTATCTACTACCAACTTCCTGAAAACAGCAATCAATCAGGTACGAGAAGCCAGAGGAGAGAAAGCATTAGATGCTGTGAACTTTCTCAAGCTTATGAAAGAAAAAATGAAGCTGGTAGATATTGACCAGTCTTTACTGAGCCGATCATTGAATGAAGGCTTCTCCGGTGGTGAGAAAAAACGAAACGAAATTTTCCAAATGGCTATGTTGGAGCCAAAGCTTTCAATTCTTGATGAGACAGACTCAGGCCTCGATATAGATGCCTTAAAAATTGTAGCAGACGGAGTAAATACGCTGAAGACAAACAATACAGCTACCATCGTGGTGACCCATTATCAGCGATTGTTGGACTACATCGTTCCTGACTATGTACATGTTCTTTACAAAGGAAGAATTGTAAAGTCCGGTGATAAGAGCCTCGCTCTTGAGTTTGAGGAGAAAGGATACGACTGGATCAAAGAAGAAGTAGCAGCGGTATGATGATGGAATCAACCATATTAGAACATCTAGACTCTGCATTTCAAGGCAATGCCATTCAGAAGGAAGCTTTGAATATGCTCAAAGAGATTGGATTGCCTCATAAAAAATCGGAAGCATATAAGTTTACGCCTATCACGTCCATCCTTGAGAAGAACGTTTCCTTCGAAGAAAAAGGCAAAAACGCGATTGATAAAAATAAACTTTATAAGGAAGAGGGCAGTCACCTTGTCTTGATCAATGGTATTCTTTCTAAAGAAGATTCTAAGATTTCAGATAAGCTTATCCTAAAGATTGGTGAAATAACCGAAGGAAAACATGATCCCTTCAGCTTATTGAATACAGCATATGCCAATGAGGAAATAGTGATTGAATCAGGCTATGAAGAACCGGTATTTATTTATCATTTCAACTTCAATGGACTATCCAATCCGAGAATTAAGGTGAATGTGAAAGACGGTCACACGTTTAGGATTGTTGAGAAACTTATCACACCAGAAGACACAAACACTTTCACAAATTCATACATTGAATTTACAGTCGGTAAAAATGCATTTGGGTATCATACCAAGGTGCAGAATTATAACTTAGCAACTTTTAGTCATGAGACAGTGGTTGCCAATGTTTCCAGAGATTCACATTTCTATAACAACACATTTTCATTTGAAGGAGCGCTTGTGAGAAACAACCTGACCATCAATTTGGACGATGAAAATTGTGAAGGACACATGTATGGTCTTTTTCTACTGGATAAAAAATCACATGTAGATAATAACACCTCTGTAGATCATAAAATGCCGAACTCATACAGCAACGAGCTTTACAAAGGCATTTTAGATGAGAAATCTACTGGTGTATTTAATGGAAAGATATATGTGAGACAGGATGCTCAAAAAACCAATGCTTTCCAGTCTAACAATAACATTCTGCTTTCAGAAGATGCGACTTTACACACGAAACCTCAGCTTGAAATTTGGGCTGATGATGTGAAATGCTCACATGGCTGTACTTCCGGGCAACTAGATGAAGATGCCATATTCTACTTAAGAGCAAGAGGCATCAATGAAAAAAATGCGAAGGCCATGATCCTTAATGCATTCGCACTCGAAACAATGGAGCACGTTAAGATCGAGTCTGTCAGAGAAGAAATTCAGGAATTGATCAATAAAAAATTGATTTAATGTCGGCTTCAACCACCACGACCATAGATATAGCGAAAATCAGATCAGAATTCCCTGTTCTTGATCAAGAAGTGAATGGAAAACCGCTTATCTATTTTGATAATGCTGCTTCCTCTCAAACAGTTAAAAGTGTGGTTGATGCATTGGTTCAATTCTATGAAAAGGATCATGCCAACATTCATCGAGGCATACATACACTTGCTGAGCGCTCAACAAAAGGATTTGAAGCCACACGTGAGCGCGTTCACAAGTTTATAAATTCAGCAGAAGTTGATGAAATCATATTCACAAAGGGCACTACCGAAAGTATCAACCTTGTAGCGCAATCGTGGGGATCTAAATTTTTAAGTGAAGGAGATGAAATTCTAATCTCACAATTAGAGCATCACTCCAACATCGTTCCATGGCAGTTAGCTGCGGAACGTACCGGAGCTATCATCAAAGTAATCCCCATTAATGACAAGGGTGAGATCTTGATGGACGAGTATAAAAAACTCCTCAGTTCGAAGACAAAGTTGGTAGCTGTGAATTACGTATCCAATTCACTTGGCACGATCAATCCAGTTAAAGAGATTATTGAACTCGCGATGGCTCAGAGAGCCACAACCATGATTGACGCAGCGCAGGCTGCTCCTCATGTAAAGATCGATGTTCAAAATTTGAATTGTGATTTTTTGGCCCTTTCAAGTCATAAAATGTACGGTCCTACAGGTGTAGGTGTACTCTATGGACGAAGAGATCTATTAGAATCAATGCCACCCTATCAAGGCGGAGGGGAAATGATTAAAGATGTATCATTCAATGGTACCACATTCAATGATATCCCTTACAAATTTGAAGCCGGAACACCAAATATTGGTGAAGTCATTGCATTCAAATACGCCATGGATTTCATTGAAAATATTGGCCATGAAAATATACAAGCATATGAAAATGAACTGCTTGAATATGCCAATATTAAGCTTAGTAAAATACAGGGGTTCACTCCCATCGGCACTGCAGAAAATAAAGCAAGTGTGATATCATTCCTCATCAACAACGTCCACCCATATGACCTTGGTCAGCTGCTGGATGTAAAGGGTATTGCGGTGCGAACAGGACATCATTGTACACAGCCTTTGATGGACTTTTTGGAAATAGATGGAACCGTGCGTGCTTCGTTTGCGGTTTACAACACGAAAGAAGAAATTGATGTTTTCTGTGAATCTTTGCAGAAAATTGTTGAACGATTCAACTAATGGACCTAATCAAACAACGTCAGGAGGAGATTATAGAAGAATTCGCCATGTTAGATGGTGATATGGAGATGACGTTGGATTACATCATGGAACTTGGTGCCGAGTTGGCAGAATTGCCAGACGAAGCACGAATAGAAGATAATATTGTAAAAGGCTGTCAATCCAAAGTTTGGCTGACCGCTGAGTTGGATAATGATAGAGTTCAATTCAAGGCCGATTCAAATACTGCTATTACCAAAGGATTGGTAAGTCTCCTCGTAAGAACTTTGAATCAATCTGCTCCGCAGGATGTTGTAAATGCAGAGATTTACTTTCCTCAGCAGATAGGAATGGATCGATTCATTGGTACTCAGCGATCCAATGGATTTGCGGCGATGATAAAGCAAATGAAAATGTACGCGCTGGCTCTAACGGCTAAGCAAGAATCATGAGCGAAACGCAATCAACAAACGATACACTAGCACTCAAAGAAGATATTATTCGGGCAATCAAAGGTGTATATGATCCGGAGATCCCTGTAGATGTGTATGAATTGGGATTGATTTACGAAATCAATATACTGCCTATCAATAACGTGGAAATTGTGATGACACTGACTTCTCCTTCCTGCCCTGCTGCGGAAAGCATTCCGAGTGAGATAGAAATGAGCGTAAAAGAAGTTGAAGGTGTAAACGATGTAAATATAGAATTGACCTTTGATCCACCATATGCCACAGATATGATGTCTGAAGAGGCGAAGCTGGAACTAGGTTTTATGTAAAGTAACCACTTCCAACAGTTCATTCTGAACCTACCTGCCGCTGGCAAGCTTGTTTCAGAATCTCGTAGAATAAATAAATAGATGCTGAAATAAATTCAGCATGACATAATAAGTAGAAACTAAAAAACAATACGAATATGTACCCTGCGGAATTAGTAGCTCCGATGAAGGCTCAGCTGACACAGAATGGATTTGAAGAATTAACTTCTGCTGAGGCGGTTGAAAATCACTTAACAGATCACAAAGGAACATCGCTATTGGTGATCAATTCTGTATGTGGATGTGCAGCCGGCACATGCCGACCAGGTGTTTTATTATCGCTTGACAAGTCTGACAAAAAGCCTGACAACCTTACCACAGTATTTGCCGGATTTGATATTGAAGCCACGCAAAAAGCACGTGAGTTTACCTTGCCTTTTCCTCCGTCTTCACCAGCAATTGCGCTGTTTAAGGATGGCGAGTTGGCACACATGGTAGAAAGACATCACATAGAAGGTCGCTCTGCTGAAATGATCGCTGATCATTTGGAGCAGGTGTATGCTGAGTTTTGTTAATCGCAGAGTGGAAGCCAAAAAATTATTAAAGTAAACCCCTCATCTGATAATCAGGTGAGGGGTTTTTGTTTAAAACATGACCTAACCACAATAGAAGACCTTCATTGCTAACTATCTAAGATCTTATTACAATCCTCAATATTCATTAGTTTAGGAGAATCTAACCTTCATAATCCTAACATGAAAAAAGTTATCCTTCTCATTATTGCAATCATTATTGCCGTAGCCGCTATTCTCATATTTAATACCCTAATGCTTAGCTCCAGGCAAGTGAAAGCTGAGAATTTTGAGAAAGTAGAATTTTCAGAAGATATTTTTCAAAATCTGGCTGATGGGTTGAAATTTCCTACTGTCTCATATAGTGAAGACGCAATACCGGATTCCGCTGCATTCAACGGATTTCACAGGTTCCTCGCAGAAACTTTTCCATTAACTCATACCACTCTTTCCCTCGAAAAAATCAATACCTATAGTCTGCTCTATACCTGGGAAGGAACCGATCCTAGCAAAAAACCTATCATCTTTATGTCCCATCAAGACGTGGTGCCGGTAGATCAACCAACATTAGAAGATTGGGAAGCTGGTCCTTTCGCAGGAATTATCAGTGATACCCATATCATTGGTCGCGGATCAATGGACGATAAAGGAACTTTGATCGGATTGCTGGAAGCAGTGGAGAAGCTCCTTGAAGAGTCTTTCGTGCCAACTCAAACAATTTATCTTGCATTCGGTCATGATGAAGAAGTTGGTGGTGGAAATGGAGCTGCTGCTATTGCCAAGCACTTGGAGAGCAAAGGTATTGAAGCTGCAATGACACTAGATGAAGGTGGTTTTCTGGCCGAGAATTTGGTGCCGGGAATTGATAGACCAATCGCCATGGTTAATTTGGCAGAGAAAGGATTTGCATCCTTTAAACTCATAGTAGAGACAAGTGGAGGTCACAGCTCCCAACCACCCAAAGAGAACACCATTGGGATGTTGGCTCAAGCAATTGTTGATTTAGAAAACAATCAACGACCATACAAGCTTGTAAAACCCATCGACTACCAGCTTGAGTACCTGGGCGCGGAAATGCCATTTGCACAAAAGCTTGCATTTGCCAACCCATGGTTGTTCAAAAAACCGATTCTGGAAGCACTGAATGCGCATACGACGACTGCTCCTACCATCATTGATGGAGGTGTTAAGAACAATGTGATTCCTACTGTAGCAGAAGCCACAATCAATTTTAGAATTCTACCCGGGGAAACGATTGAGTCCGTTAAAAAGCACATTGAACAAACAATATCCGATAAGATTAAAATTGAGCCGGTGGGCTTTCTTACCAATCCTTCACCTGTTTCAGGCATTGATTCAGATGCTTATAAAATATTGGAAAAAACCATTCGGGGCCTGTTTCCAACTAGTGTCGTGGTACCTGGCCTGGTGGGTGGTGGCACAGACGCACGCTATTTTTATGAAATCTCAGATGATGTATACAGGTTTTACCCCATCCGCATTGACCCTGAAAACATGACACGTTTTCATGGAATAGATGAAAAAATAAGCAAAGAAAACTATCAGGAAATCATTGCATTTTCCTATCACTTAATTAAAGGATTTAATTAAAAAGGTCAGATATGCAACTGGATGCAATGGACTGCAAATTAACTTCTTAATTCCTTGAATATTTTTAGAATACTCCGATAAATAGCAATTCAATAAGACTTAGAATGAAACCGGATATAGTTCAAATTCCAGAAAAAAAACTCATAGGAAAATCCATGAAAATGTCCATCTCAAAAGATCGGACCTTCGAATTATGGAGTAGCTTCATGCCCCGTCGTAAGGAGATAGCAAACCAACTTCATTCAGACCTATTCTCTATGCAGGTTTATGACTCCACTTATTTCAATAATTTCAATCCTAACGCAGAGTTTACGAAATGGGCAGCTGTTGAAGTATCAGATTTTGATGCTATTCCGACTGGCATGGACTCGTATATTCTTGAAGGAGGAATTTATGCAGTTTTTCTTCACAAAGGTGCTTCACAGGAATTTCCAAGACTATGCAATACATATTGGAGGAATGGCTGCCAAATTCAGACTATCAACTGGATGACCGTGAACACTTTGAACTACTAGGTGAAAAGTATAAAAACAATGATCCTACTTCTGAGGAAGAGGTTTGGATTCCCATTAAAAAGCAGTAATACGATTAATCTAATGACTGCCAACGAATACCCATTGAGCTTTCATGAAATCAATCCAGATTCAAAAGAGAGAATGAACGAGATTCTCAATGATCCTACTCCGATAATTCTTCTGTTGGATGGGCTGGAGGATGCCAGGAATCTTGGAGCTATATTTCGGTTGGCAGATGCCTGCAGGATTACCCAACTGTTCTTATATCAACCAAACCTAAACACCGATCAAAAGAAGCTTTCCAGGGTTGCTAGACAAACGTCGGATCACATCTCGTGTGAAGTTTTGCATTCCAAAGCAGATGCGCTCAAGCTGACGGATAAATACTTTCCAATTGCACTTGAATACACAAACAAAAGCATACCTTTTACTCAATATCAAAGTGATCTACCGTGTATGCTAATCATAGGAAACGAACGTCACGGTGTTTCTATCGAACTTCTGGAGATTTGTAAAACCAGTCTTCACATTCCCATGCTTGGACAGAACAGCTCTATGAATGTATCTGTAGCAACAGGCATAGTGCTTTACCATCTACTTGGGAAAATGAACAGAATTTGAGGATGCCTTAGACTCCAAAGTATGACTGAAACAAAGTTTCAAGCTCATTGATGAAGTCTTCATAGTAATTGGCACTGTCTTCTGTAGAATCATCCTTGAATTTCAACAGAACCATAACTTCCTCTCCAGCACCTTCCTCCAGAACCATGTCAGCTATTTTCAAATCTCTGTAAAGTACTTCCATATCCACAAAAGCATTGATTTGGGTGACAGTAGGATCTGTGATCTGAAGTACCTCAGCTATTCCTCCCAAGGATTGAATGGTGAGATCGTTGCTGTAAAGTGCAAATGTTAGTTCAAGAATATCTTGCTCGGTAATGTTTTCAAAATCATCGGTAGCAAGTTCTGCTTCTACATGTATACCTGTCGAACATAAGTCACTATCATCTGAAAAATCTAAATCAAGAGAGTATTCAGTAGATGATGCCTGATCCAGATTGATCAATAAGGAATACGGATTTACATATACAAATAAATTAAGCTCAACCGGTATCTGAAATCCTTCATTCGTGGCATACTTAACACCCTCTAAACTCACTGCAATTACTTCAATATTATCTACTTCAAGTGAAACGTCGACTGTACTAGGTAAATAAATGGGATCTGATCCTATTGTAACCTCTTGATCGGAATAGTTGCCCAGAGTGATTTTTCCATTATTGCTAGTCTCATCGGGGCTTGACGGAAATTCTACTATAACAGTTCCGCTCTGATTTTCAGTAAATGTCCATGTACCATCTCCATGATTGTAGATATATGTTCCCTCAAATACATCAATATCAAATCTACTTTCTTCTGTAGTGGGAGCAACTTCTGATAATCCGCTTGTGAGCGTCTCCACCCAGTCAAGATTCAATGTGTCTCCGTTGCTAATACCCAGGAAATCTGTCAATACAGTCTCAATTGCAAGTCCGTTTTCGAAAGTTCTGATGCAATCAAGCGTTGCATCTAAGGCTAACTCAATATTGGCTTTATCTTGTGCTACAGTGGTTGGATCACATGCATCTCCTATCCCATCACCATCAGTATCCTCTTGATCAGCATTAGCTATTTCAGGACAATTATCATTGTCATCAACCACTCCATCACCATCTGTATCTTCTTCGCAGACATCTCCAATTCCATCTCCATCCTCATCTTCCTGATCAGGATTACTAACTAATGGACAATTGTCAAGTTCATCTATGACACCATCACCGTCCGAGTCTTCCTCGCAGACATCTCCTATTCCATCTCCATCACTATCTTTTTGATCTTCATTCTTTACCAATGGACAATTATCTTCTTCGTCCACAATTCCATCGTTGTCAGTATCCGGGAGAGGATCTTCTTCGCTGGTGCATGAAACAAAGATAGAAAGTGCGATTATTGTGACTACTAATAATACAGATCGGAAAACTGATTTAGTCACATGGAGGGTTGGACTATTCATAGCTTTAATGAGTTTAGCGGTAGGGGTAACTGGTGAAGTCTATTACTAACAAGTAAATATCATTAAAAAAATAATAAATTATTGCATTTAATAATGATTTTATTGTACTAAAATGCTAATTCATCGAAAAAACTAAGATGTCAAATCAAAAAATTGAAATAATCGCTGTATTCATCACAGCTCTTTGCAAGTTTATTTTCTATGATATATTCAATCTGCAGTTCATATTCATTCTGCTCATGTTCACCTTTTGGGGCAGCTATCTGATAAAGCAAATCAGGAAATCTCCTAAGATCTTGTATGAGTGGGGGTTTAGAAAAGAGAACTTTCTTTCGGTGTTAAAAAAAGTTGCTCCATTTGGTTTCGCTGCTGTTTTAGCGTGTTTCGTAATCGGATTTTTACAAGGAACATTGAACCTGCACTGGCATGCAATCCCAATCTTAATCTTGTATCCATTGTTTGGTACACTACAACAATTTCTACTTATGTCTCTTATTGCAGGTAATATGCAAGCTCAAAATAAATACAGCAGACCCGTTATCATCTTTACTACTTCCATATTATTCGGGCTTTTGCACTATCCATATGGCTGGCTGATGATTGGAACATTCTTACTTTCACTCTTTTATACTCATATCTTCCTACAGCAACGCAACCTGTACGTATTGGGGATTTTTCATGGTTGGCTTGGGGCCGTCTTTTACTATACTGTAGTTGATAAAGATCCATTCCTGGAAGTATTTGCCCCAATAATTAATTGAATTAGATGTCTTCAGACATACATTTATTAGCAATTTCTACTCAAATCCCTAACAAAATCTATCGCTAACGTATTATACATCTATTAATACAAGTCTATGAGAAATATTGTCTTCATTATCAGTCTTGTCTATGCTGTCTCGTTAAGAAGTCAAGAAAATCAAACACTTTCGATTTTTGATAATTTCAATAGTTTTCTTTTGGAAGAGGTCGTTTTCGGTCTGGTGGATTATGAGAAACTGAAACAAGATCCTGAAAGACTGAATAGCCTGGTCAATCAAATTGCATTGTATAATCTTGATGGTACTTCTCAGGATCATAAAACAGCTTTTTACATCAATGCATACAACACATTAGTTATCAAGCAAATAACCGACAACTATCCGGTGAATAGCCCTATGGATATCAAAGGATTTTTTAAAGTAAAAACGTTTAATGTAGCCGGAGAAACACTAACACTTGATGGGATTGAGTTCACTAAACTTATTGGACCAACAGGGGATCCTCGTATTCATTTTGCACTTGGATGTGGTGCTAGAAGTTGTCCATTTTTATATGATAACGCATTCTATCCAGAGAAACTTCAGGAGCAGCTCGAGTTTCGAGCTGAATTAATTATCGACAGGCCTAATTACGTATTTGTGGACGAAAAGAACAATAAGGTCGTATTGAACAAGATATTTGATTGGTATAGCGATCAGTTTATCTCTGACGCAGGCTCTTTAATAAAATATGTAAATAAGCATCGCTTCTATAAAGTGCCCGAACAATTCAATGTTGAATTCCAGGAGTACGACTGGACATTAAACGACAGATAATAAGGGTATTTTGTGTGTAGGTTTTTATGTTGGAAACCTAACCATGAATAACAGAAGGCAGATATTGATTATCCTTGGAGGCATTGTGCTTGCTGTGCTCTTAATCGTATCCAGCTTAAACTCTGATCCTTCGCATTCAGATATTTCTCCAGCTTCACAAAAAAAGCCGAAGCAAACTGCCCCGGCTCTCTTTGATAGTTTAATATGATCTTAGTTTCCTAGCTTGAATAAGCTGTATCCAACTGATAGTTGGAAAGTCTTGTTTTTCACTTCTGAACCCAGGCCATCATTGATGTCAGATAATCCAAATACATACCTAGCTGAGAATTGAAGTCCAAATGGTGCGTCCCATCCAGCGCCAAGTGCAGCTGAAAGATCTGAATTTTTCAGACCGCTTTTAATGTCAACACCGTCTTCATCTTCAGCATTTATCAAAACGCCAAATTGAGGTCCAGCTTGTAGGTTTAGACCAGCAGGCAAATAGAATTTCACCATTACAGGGATATTTACATAGTCAAGGTTTACTTCGCTACCTCCGGCAAAGCTTGATCCTTGCTTAGAAAATAATACCTCCGGTTGCACACCGAGACTTGCGAATTTGAATAAACCATATGCTCCTGCATGAAGAGAAGTGATAGACTCAGAGCCTGAAATGTTTGTGTTGGCAAAGTTCGCACCAGCTTTGATTCCTAAAGAAACAGAAGCTTGGCTAAATGCCACAACAGTCATAAATACTAATGATAATGTTAGTAAAGTCTTTTTCATAATGTTTTAGTTTTTGTATTAGTAAATAAAAAGGTGTCATACACCTAAAGAATAGACACAAAAAAAGGGTGCTAGACACCCTTTCCATGATATTTTTATCTAATTAGAGTGCTACTCCAATAAACGACTTGAATGCAAGACCCATGAGTCCGGTGATCAACATTGTAATTCCAAGTCCTTTCAATCCATCGGGCACATGCGAATACTTTAGTCGTTCTCTGATCGCTGCTAAGGCGATAATAGCAAGGAAAAATCCTGTTCCTGATCCAAATCCAAACGCAGTAGCTTCAACCATTGTATAGTCCCTCTGAACCATGAAAAGTGAAGATCCTAGTATTGAACAGTTTACAGCGATAAGAGGTAGGAAAATTCCCAAAGATCCGTAAAGTGACGGAGAGAACTTTTCAATGATCATCTCTACCAATTGCACCATTGCGGCGATTACAGCAATGAAGATTATAAACTGAAGAAATGTGAGGTCAATGCTGGCAAAATCGGAACCAAGCCATGATAGAGCTCCTTCTTTCAGTACATTTTCCTGAATCAACCAGTTGATAGGTACAGTAATCGTAAGGACGAATATTACTGCCATCCCAAGTCCAAAAGCAGTTTTTACTTTCTTTGATACGGCCAAAAAGGAACACATACCTAAGAAGTATGCAAAGATCATGTTGTCTATGAAAATTGCTTTGATCGCTATATTAAACGCTTCCATAATTTCTATTCTTTTCTTAAGTGACTGGTTTAGTGTTCTACGTAACCGTTTTTACTTCTTTGAATCCAGATAATCATACCCAATAGGATAAATGCCCCAATAGAGTCAACCATCAGTCCGTTTGTCTGAAGAGTAGTGCCGAGTAAGTTGCCAATTGAACCGTACACGTCAAATTCTAGCGGTGTTCCCACGAACACAGTTCCTCCTCCAAAAAGCTCTCTGAAAAATGCTACTACAAGGATGATCCACGCATACCCAAACCCGCTTCCAAACCCATCCAAAATAGAGTCATACGGCTTATTTGCCATAGCAAATGCCTCCAGACGACCCATCACAATACAGTTTGTGATGATCAATCCTACGTATGCTCCTAATATCTTATACATATCATAGCTGTAGGCTTTTAACACTTCACTAACGAGTGTTACAAGTGTTGCTATGATAGCAAGCTGTACAATAATCCTGATTCGGTTAGGAATTATGTTCCTCATCAGCGATGTAATGAGGTTAGAGAACACGATTACGAAAATCACAGCTATTGACATGATCATCGTTGGCTTAAACTGTACAGTCACAGCCAATGCTGAACAAATTCCAAGTACCTGCACTGTAATTGGGTTGTCCTCATTTAAAGGATCTGATACAATTCGTCTTCTTCTTTTTGATAATAAAGGCTCTGCAGGCTCTTTAGTTTTTAATGCTACAGCTGACTCTTCTGACACTTCTGCTATTTCAGTACTCATATTTTAGCTGTTTTGAGATTTAGTTTTTTCAATGAATGCCGAATAGCATTCCAGGTATTTTTCCAACATGGCATTCACTCCCTTGGCAGTCATAGTTGCTCCGGACATACCATCTACCTGATGTTCACTAAGACCGGTGTTGCCTTCTCCTTTTACCATAGTTATGCTCACCAGTTCTCCCTGGTCGTTATAAATTTCTTTGCCTACGTATCTGTTTTGAACATTTTCTTCTGTAATTCTTGCCCCAAGGCCTGGTGTCTCACTTTTGTGGTCAAATGCGATACCTTTCACTGTATTCAAATCGGGACCAAAGGCTACATAGCTGGAAATCCAATCCCACAGTCCGGATCCAAATGTTGGGAAAATGTAGGCATCAACTCCTTCGCTTCCGCTACTGAACATGAAAACAGGATATACTCTATCCTTTGCATCAAGTTTTGAGTTTTTCTGAATGTTCACTTTTTCAGCTACGATCGGATTGCCTTTTTCATCGGTGGTCACTTCGTTTCCGTTTATGTCCACAACCATTGATTTTACCTTTTCACTGTAGATTCTCAATATTTCATTAGGATCTTCAATGGTAGAAATATCCATCACCGCACCAAGAATCTTTTTCTTGGTATCTAACTCCACCTGCTTGTCTTGCAAAGGCTTCAGCCCTACTGAGGTAAGGGATAGCGCACCTCCAAATACCACCGTCAATCCGATGGCAAATAGAATTACATATAAATTAGACTGTCGCACGTTTTAATCTTCGTTTTTTATTTGCTTCAACAACATAAAAGTCTATAAGTGGGGCGAATACATTCATAAATAAGATCGCCAACATAATACCTTCAGGATATGCAGGATTTACTACTCGAATGAGAACTGTGATTACTCCAATTAAAAATCCGTAAATCCATTTTCCAAGTTCTGTGTGAGAAGCACTCACTGGATCGGTTGCCATGAAAACTGCACCGAAAGCAAGACCACCTATAACGAGATGATAATGAGCTGGCATTTCCATGAAACTATTTCCACCTGTCAGGTTGAATAAGCCTCCCATTGCAAGGGTACCTAAAACAACACTTAGCATTATTTTCCAGCTGCCGACACCCGTAGCTATGAGGATAAATGCTCCTATCAGGCACATCAAAGCTGAGGTTTCACCAATACTTCCCGGTATAATTCCTACGAACATATTCCAGAAATCGAACATACCAGAATACCAGTGGCTAGATGCTAATTGCATCATATCCGTACCATTTGCAGCAGCTTCTGCGCCATATGCCAGGATTGTAGCGCCTGAGAATCCATCTACCGGGGTTTTATCTCCAAAGTACGTCCAAACGTCTCCGGAAATTTGAGATGGATAAGCAAAGTACAAGAACACCCTGGCCGTCAAAGCCACATTCAAAATATTCATTCCGGTACCGCCAAAGACTTCCTTGCCAATTACAACAGCAAAAACGGTTGCCAGTGCAACCTGCCACAAAGGAATGGTTGCTGGCATAATCAAAGGAATTAACATTCCTGTAACCAGAAATCCTTCTTCTATTGGTCGGTTATAAATCACACAAAAAGTAAATTCTGTCAAAAGTCCAACACCGTAAGAAACGGCAATGATTGGAACGACTTTAAGTATACCAATCCAAAATTTATCAAGAATCGATGCTTCTACTCCTGTAGCGATAAAATGCTGATGTCCTACATTCCACATTCCAAAGATCAAACAAGGAATCATAGCTATGATAACAGTAAACATCAGACGCTTAAGGTCAGTAGCATCTTTGATTTGTGCGCCCTTTTTATCCGTGATTATATCCGGAGCAAAAAAGATGGTTCGGTGTCCCTCATATATCGTGTGGAACTTCTCGAATTTTCCTCCTTTTTCAAAAAGGGGTTTTATCTGATCGAATTTATTCTGCAAAAACTTCATTCCTGCTTATCCTTCTTTTATTAATTCAATTCCTTCTCTAAGTATTTCCTGAATAGGATTCTTAGAAATATCTATAAACTCGCACAAAGCCACATCTTCTTCTATTACTTCGTAAATACCAAGTGCTTCCATATCATCATAATCCTCAGCAAGAATTGCTTTGAATAAATAGGTAGGAAGAATATCCATTGGCATTACCTCCTCAAATGCTCCCGATACCACAAAATTTCTTTCCTCTCCATGTGCATTGGTATCTACTTCGAATTCTTTGTCTTTACCATTCAGAAATGTGAGCATACCAAATGCCTTGTGGAAACTCAATTTTTTGGTAGATGGCAATATCCATCCTAAAAACTCTTCGTATTTGCCTTCTGGGATGACGGTAATTTGATTGTGATAGTGGCCAAGATATCCTTCTGATCCAACTCCTTCTCCTGTTAGGACATTCCCCGAAATAAACCTATTGTCACTTCCTTCTACATCAAGCTTATTTAGGCATGCACCTGAATACATCTTGACATATCCTCTTTCCTTCATTTGAGAGCCGGTTAAGGCTACCAACCTTGAAGTATCGTGAATACCTTCTATAAAGAGCTTTCCTATCATCGCAACATTTGCAGGATTTACTGTCCAAACAATATCCCCTTTAGAAATAGGATCTATGTGATGAATCTGTACACCTACGTTTCCAGCAGGATGCGGTCCGCTTACTTTGTTTAACTGAACATTTTTGGCATTGGAAAATAGCTGAGATACTTCTGCCTTTCCATCTACGTTTAAGTGTATGGTGCCGGAAGTGAATTTCTTTAGAATATCAATACCGGCCTGAAAGTATTGCTCTTGTCCTTGAAGAACGTAAGCGTAATCCGGAGCCAGCGGGCTACTATCAAAAGCAGATATGAATATGGCTTTAGGCGTATCTTCAGGATTGGCTACACAGCCATAAGGCCTCTGAATAATGTTGACCCAGCCACCTGATTTTTTTAGTTGATCAAGCGCTTCTTCTTTTGAAATACCACTAATGTCAGAAGCAGAGAAAGATTTGAATTTTTCAAATTCAACTTGCTTGTCTGCAAGAATCTTTACTTCCAACACTTTTCTTTTTTCGCCGCGTTTAATTTCAACGATTTCACCGCTTACCGGAGATGTGTAAAGTATATCTTCAACATTTCTTTCGAAGAAAATAGGCGAGCCGGCTTTTACGTTATCACCTTCTTTTACGACTAGCTTTGGTCGGCTTAGTCCGCTAAAATCTGTTGGTTTCAGCGCGAAAGTATCCGGCTGGGTTATTTCAATTGTTTTGTTTTCTGCCTTTCCGGCAAGGTTTATGTCAAAACCTTTTTTCAGCTTAATTGTCTGAGACATATTTCTTACTTGGGAGAACGTCTAAAAAACGAGGCAAACTTAATCAATATCAGTTTTAACCCCCTCAAAATTTCAATAAAAAACCTGATAAGTCTACTAGTGAAAAAGAAACTAATTATTATTCATTTGGTTTGATCAGTCTACCAGTGCCGGTTCATTATTTTTCAAATAGTCGGCCACTTGCTCCATCAACCATGTTGGCGTGGAAGTTGCACCACAAATACCTACTGAGTCATTTGATTGAATCCATGATAAATCAATTTCCTTTTCGTTTTCTACAAAATAACTTCGTGGATTATTTGTGAGACACACATTATATAGTGCCTTTCCGTTTGAGCTTTTTCTGCCTGCTACAAAAATGATGACATCATGTTTTTGGGAAAATTTCTCCATATGTGGCTCGCGGTTAGAAACCTGTCGGCAAATGCTGTCATTTGCATTGAAGTCATCCGCTACGGATAATAGTCCCTCTTTTTCAATGCGTTTTGCAATCTCTTCTTTTATGCTGTAAAATCCTTTCGTGCTCTTTGTGGTTTGGGAATAGAGCGTAATGGGTCTGGAAAAATCCAGCTTATCCAAATCTTCAAAATCTGTAATTATGATCGCCTCATTCGAAGTTTGCCCTGTAAGTCCAATCACTTCTGCATGACCTGGCTTTCCATAAATCACAAGTTGTCCGTCTTTACCTTTGGTAAGATCGTATGCGTTTTTCACCCTGTTTTGTAGCTTAAGCACTACAGGACATGAAGCGTCGACTAATTCTATATTATTTTCAATTGCTATCTGATACGTTTCTGGCGGCTCACCGTGCGCGCGGATCAGCACCTTACAGTCTTTCAAATCTTTGAGTTCATCACGAGTAATTGTTCGAAGGCCTTTATTGTACAATCGTTCAACTTCCATTGAATTGTGTACAATATCTCCTAGACAGAAGAGTTCCTGCCCTTCTGCCATCTCGTCTTCTGCCATTTGTATGGCAAATTCTACTCCAAAACAATAACCGGAATTTTCGTCTATTTCAACTTGCATAAATTATTGATTCTGCCATTTCGACGATTTTATCAATCTGTTCACTCAAAGTTAGATGAGAAGTATCAATCTCTTTTGCATCCTCTGCCATTTGTAAAGGACTATCTTCTCTTGTACTATCAATTTTATCTCGTTCAATTAAGTTCGCTTTGATCACCTCAATTGATTCGTTCATTCCTTTTTTTTCCAGCTCTTTACGTCTTCTCTCAGCTCTTATATCCGTATCGGCGGTCATGAAAACTTTCAATTCTGCTTTTGGAAAAACTACTGTACCAATATCCCTACCATCCATTACTACACCTTTCTTCTCTCCCATTTTTCTTTGCTGCTCTACTAGTTTCGACCTTACTTCAGATATCGCGCTCACCTCACTCACATGCTGATTAACCTCCATCGTCCTTATCTCATGATCCACACATTTACCATTTAGATAAATGGAGGTTCCTTCAAAGGTGATGGAACAGTCCTTAAGCGTTTCACGAATCTCTGTTTTCTTAAAGTCGATATTATTTGAAAGAAAAAAAAATGTAACTGCACGATACATTGCCCCACTGTCTATATAGTGATAACCTAAACGTGATGCTACTTGTTTGGCTGTTGAACTTTTGCCTGTACCTGAATAGCCATCAATGGCAATAACTATTTTCATTAACAATCTTTAATGGGGCATGGAATTGGTTTTCCCCTTTTTACTTTTTTCTTATTCTTTTGATGTGATGAGGATGGTCTTTTACGACATCCTTCTGAGCCAATGAGAATTGCTCCAATGAAAAGTATCAATATGGCCCTTGAAAACTTCATGAAATACCTTCTACTGCCATTTCGCGATCAACCTTTTTCACCAAGCCCTGCAATACTTTGCCCGGGCCACACTCTGTAAAGCTTGTTGCTCCATCAGCTATCATATGCTGAACACACTGTGTCCACCTCACCGGAGATGTCAACTGAAGGACAAGGTTCTTCTTTATGCTTTCTACATCTGAGTATCCCTTCGCATCCACATTTTGATAAACCGGACATTTCGGTGTACTGAAATTAGTGTTTTGAATTGCTTCTGCAAGTTCCTCTCTGGCTGGCTCCATCAATGGTGAATGGAACGCTCCACCTACCGGCAGAACCAAGGCTCTCTTGGCTCCTGCTTCTTTTAGTTTATCGCAGGCTGCATTTACCGCCTCCACTTCTCCGCTTATTACCAATTGCCCCGGACAATTGTAATTGGCAGCTACGACAACTCCGGATGTCTCATTGCATACTTTTTCTACTATTGCATCATCCAAGCCCAAGACGGCCGCCATGGTAGATGCCTGCATCTCACATGCCTTCTGCATTGCGGATGCGCGTTTTGAAACAAGTAACAGTCCATCTTCGAAGCTTAGTACTCCATTGGCGACCAAGGCTGAAAACTCACCTAATGAATGGCCTGCTACCATTTCAGGGTTAAAATTTTCGGATGTAAGTGCAGCAACAACACTGTGAATAAACACTGCTGGCTGAGTTACTTTCGTTTGCTTTAGCTCCTCATCTGAACCATCAAACATGATGTGCTTAATGTCAAACCCAAGGATATCATTGGCTTGATCTATCATTGCTTTCGCTGAAGAATGATTGTTATATAGTTCTTTTCCCATTCCTGAAAATTGGGCTCCCTGTCCCGGGAAAACGTATGCTTTGCTCATAGATTAGTTATTGTTCAGTACAAAAGTAGCTAATCATATTAATCAATAAACCTACTCTTCAAATCTGGTGAAGGAATCATGCACTGATCTTTCTTTCCAAACCATCTGTATCTATTGCTGGCTATCAGGTCGTAAACCCAATCCCGTAAAAATTTTGGTATGATTATGAATCCATAGAGAATAGGCCATAATCCGGACAGATTTTTTGCTATGGTAAGTACAGCCGTGCTTTTAATCTTTTGATCACTTCCGACTTTAAGAACAATACTCTTCGGGTCCTCGTCCTCGATTAAGCTTGTCGCAAGGTTTTCCTTAGCATAATCTGACTGAAGTGAAGCAAAGAGAAATTTATTCTTTTTGTCACGTTTGATTATGAACTGCACGGAAGAATTGCACAGATTACATACCCCGTCAAAGAGAATTACAGGTTTTTCTACCGAATGATTTGTATCCACCCAGTTATAACTTCGATTGCCTCCTCTGGGTTCAACGTGGTGTACTTCACCTCTGCTGAATAATAATAAACGCCCGCCGGAACTTCTTTTCCACCACCTAGTGTGCCATCCCATTCTATGAAAATGGTCTTTTCAGGCTCGGATGAATCGTGACTAAAAATTTCAGTTCCTGCCCTATTAAATACTTTGAAAACTACTTGTTCTACAAAGCGTGGACAAGAACCCGGGTCTTGCATTGGTCTGAAGGTTTCATTCCAATTATCTTCATTTGGAGTGAAAACATTTGGTAGGACATATTGTGGACAGTTGTCATTACATAAGATTTCAGAAATCTGACTTTCATTTCCCGATCGATCGACCGCAGTGACGTAATAACAATATGCCAGGGTGCTCAGGTCATTGTGAAAGAACTCGGTACCTGTAATTTCATCCAATAGAATGAAATTGCCATCCTCTCCCTCATTTGAAGCATATACTCTAAAAAATTGGATGTCATCATCACATGATTGATCCTGATCAAATTCCCATGTAAAGGCATTTACCAGCGCCACCCCCGAATTTCCTCCACGTGTCTGGCATGCGGCTTGTGTCTCGCAATCTAAGCTACTATTAAATGTCACCGTAATTGGAGGACATGGAGGTATGGTATCATTGGGTTGAGCACAAATTATCTGAGAGTTATTGATCAATGGCGAGGGTAAAAGTACATTGTCATACGAACCATTCGTTGTAATGAAGTAACAATACTCTACTTCTTCATCTAAAGGGGTAATCCCGTTGAATCTTCCATCATCGAGGTATGAAAGGCCATCAACCGTTACATCGACAGAGTCAATTAATTGTAAGCTTGTCAAATCACCGCTCAAAACATTGTCTCGATAAATGTAATGGTATGGGAATTCTTGTACACTGTTTGACCAAGGCACGTTTGCTTCCCAATTGAGTCTGATCGCACCGACCAATGAAGTGGGCTCCAATCTCACAGATGATGCTTGCTGGGAAGTGTCTACTGGTTGGTTGGTATTATCGTACAAGACAATGCGGTAGGAATACGAAATATCTTCAGTGTTCAAGTTCGTATCTAAAAATGTAGTGTCAGTTGACGCTGCCCGCACAGATGTAAAAGTTCCACCAAAACCCTGGCCTTGCTTTCTCAACACTTCATAGGTATATGTAGGTGGGAAAGCTCCAGCATCTATTTGATATGGAGGTGTCCATTTAACTTCAATTTGTCCAGTTGTCTCACTCGTTTCTTTTATATCTACGTTTGTGATGATAGGCACGTCGATCAGTAAACTATCACATACTTCTTCTGAAGCAATGCTCTTCCCTCCTGCAGGTGACGGGAAAGTTGCTACAAGCCGATAGCAATAATTAGATCCTGGTGAAAGTCCTATTCCATTGTTGGTGTCTATGTAGTTGGTATTTGTTGCATCGAGTGTTTCAATCAATTGATATCCTGAATTGGCAGGGATTCCTGGATTACATGTAGGGTCTATATCAAACGTTCCGACACGTCTCCATACTTGAATTGAATCGGCATTTGAACACGAGTATTCATCCCAATTGAGCTGCATTTGCCTACCAGGCTGAGCGTCCACGGCCAGGCCGGTAGGTGGAGGACCAACAACGGTAATTCGCCAGGTTTCAAAGTTTACCTGTCCCGGTGGATTTGTAATTCCGGGAATTATTGGATCATCCGTTACCTTAAATTGAACCTCATAGGGAGCTAGTCGTACCTGACTGCAATCCGTGCCCCATTCAAAATCAAGTAATCCCGGTGAATCCTGGAATACTGCCGGATCTGGGCTAAAGGTAGCTGATGGTTCCACTTCGAATGGACCGCCAAAGGCCTCTAACTTCACTTGATTTCCTTCAGGATCAGTGCCTATGATCATAGCAGTGATCGTTTCTCCTGCCACTACACATGTATCAGGTGGTATCTCAAGCTCGGGCGGGTCATTTTCGAAATTCCAGACTATGATTTGCATGTCCCTAGTGACAAACCCAAGTCGTATAAGTTGGCCATTTATTCTGCGCCATTCTTCTACCACAAATGCCACATTGAATTCTCTATTTTCCTGATCTGGTATAGTAGCTCCTCCCGGAGCATCCCAAACCATGGTTCCGTTCACTGGATCTATAGTTAAGGTAGGTGGACTATCCTGCGCTTGATTTCCCTGGTTAAAGTTTGTATAGAAGGATGGGTCAATCAGCGACTGATATCCGTTTACGTTCAGTCCCTCTGCTTGCTTGGGAGTGGTGAAGTAATAGGAAAGACTATCACCGTCTGGATCGAATGCACCAGGATTATGTTCGAAAATTCCGCCAACCACGCCCTGGTCGATTGGTGGAACTGTAAAAAAAGGTGTGCTGTTCACGATAAGTGGGTCTACTACCACTAAAGTCTCCACATAAAAAGCTGTACTAACTGAGCCGGAAATATTTTGAATATTCGCGTTTCTAAAATCCTCCTTGTAGCTTACTAAATAATTGGACCCTCCAGCATAGGTGTATGTAAGTGTGAACTCCCATTTTTCAACACCTTCGGCGATCAGTTCAATATTTTCCCAAGGAATAGTGTCTCCATTTTCTCCCCCAAAAATGGTTCCATCACCAAAGTCGAAAGTTCCATTACCAAAGGTGACCCCCTCTATGTCTCTATAACCAATGAAAGTAAATTGATAGGTAAGGCCCGAAACCCTTTTCGCAATAATCTCTCCTGCTCTAATGTGAGTAGCATTAGCAATAAACGTAATTGCAGTGAAAATAAAAACGAGGAAATACCTTATATATCGCATAGAACCCAATTGAAACTCCTTGTAAAACTAAAAGCTTTTCTAACAGAACGAATAATTACCGAACAAGAATTGTGCGTGTTTAGTTATTCTATTGAACAATGTGTAAAGATTTAATACTTACTTCTTAACGAAATATTATTTAGAACCAGTCAAAAAAGTAATTAAGATTGCCTGACAAGCTTTCTGAAATTACCTTTGGCTAAAATCCAATACCTTAAATAAATGAGCAAGCAACTTTTTTCAGGCAGCATAGGCAGGAAATTCGCTATGGCCCTTTCTGCGCTATTCCTGATCATATTTCTATTGCAGCATTTCACAATCAACTTTACTTCTGTATTGAGTGAAGAAACGTTCAACGAGTTGTCCCATTTTATGGGAACCAACCCAATCATTCAATTTGTGATGCAGCCTATCTTAATGTTTGGAGTGGCATTCCACTTCATCATGGGATTTATATTAGAGATAAAAAATCGAAATTCCAGAGCGATCAAATATGCCAAAAATAATGGCGCAGCAAATTCGTCATGGATGTCGAGAAATATGATTTGGAGTGGTTTATTTATTCTTTTCTTTCTTGGATTTCATTTCTACGATTTTTGGATTCCTGAGATGAATTACAAGTACATTGAAATGAAACCGGAAGATCCAAATCGATATTATGATGAAGTAGTACACATGTTTGCCAGCCCAGGCAGAGTAATTGTTTACTGCCTGTCATTCGTATTTCTTGCTTTACATCTGATGCATGGTTTCCAGTCAGCATTCCAATCTATGGGTGCCCGGCATGACAAATACACTCCGGCAATCCAGAAAATAGGTCGTGCATACGCGATTTTGATCCCTGTTGGATTCATTTTTATCGCTGTTTTTCATTATGTCAATTCCCTTTAAGAAATAAGAGGCATGTCAACATTAGATTCTAAAATACCAGAAGGTCCAATAGCTGAGAAATGGACAAATCATAAAAACAATATTCGACTTGTAAATCCAGCCAATAAAAGATCCATTGATGTGATCGTTGTTGGAACTGGTTTGGCAGGTGGATCAGCTGCAGCTACTCTTGCTGAATTAGGCTACAACGTAAAAGCATTTTGCTATCAGGATTCACCACGAAGGGCGCATTCCATTGCTGCTCAAGGTGGAATAAATGCTGCAAAAAATTATCAAGGAGACGGAGATTCTACCTATAGACTTTTTTACGATACTGTAAAAGGTGGAGATTATCGATCCAGGGAAGCCAACGTCTACCGACTGGCTGAAGTATCAACTAACATCATAGATCAATGCGTAGCGCAAGGAGTTCCATTTGCCAGAGACTATGGCGGATTGCTTGACAACAGATCCTTTGGTGGTGTTCAAGTTTCAAGAACATTCTATGCTAAAGGCCAGACAGGACAGCAATTACTATTAGGTGCTTACTCTGCCATGTCTCGTCAGATTGGTAAAGGCAAAATTACCATGTATAACCGTCACGAGATGATGGATTTGGTAATGGTGGATGGTAAAGCCAGAGGTATAATCGCCAGAAACCTTGTAACTGGTGAAATAGAGAGACACTCTGCTCATGCTGTTGTTGTCGGCTCAGGTGGTTACGGAAATGTCTTTTTCCTTTCTACCAATGCCATGGGATCAAATGTTTCAGCCGGATGGAAAATCCATAAGAAAGGCGCCTACTTTGCCAACCCATGTTTTACGCAAATTCACCCTACCTGCATACCTCAGCATGGTGATCAGCAGTCAAAATTGACTTTAATGTCAGAATCATTGAGAAATGACGGACGTATTTGGGTGCCGGCAAAGAAAGAGGATGCTGAAGCCATCCGTGCGGGAAAGCTTAAACCAACTGATCTTAAAGAAGAAGACAGAGATTATTACCTGGAAAGAAGATATCCTTCATTTGGGAATCTTGTACCTCGAGATGTAGCTTCAAGGGCTGCAAAAGAACGATGTGATGAAGGTTTTGGTGTAGGCACCAATGAAACGGGAGAGGCAGTATACCTTGACTTCAGTTCAGCCATAATGAGATATGGACAAGAAGAAGCAAACGTTAAAGGACTTCACAATGCATCTGATAAAGAAATCAAAGAACTTGGAACTAAAGTAGTAGAAGCCAAGTACGGTAACCTATTTCAGATGTACGAGAAAATCACAGCTGATAATCCATACGAAACTCCAATGAAGATTTATCCTGCGGTGCACTACACCATGGGCGGTGTTTGGGTGGATTACAACCTGATGACTACAATACCTGGTTGCTATGCAATCGGTGAAGCAAACTTCTCTGACCATGGAGCCAACAGGTTGGGAGCTTCTGCTTTGATGCAAGGGCTTGCCGATGGTTACTTTGTGCTGCCTTACACCATCGGTGATTACCTCGCTGATGATATTAGAACAGGTGAAATATCCACAGATTCAAAAGAATTTGAAGAGGCAGAGAAAAGCGTAAAAGAGCAAGTTGACTTTTTTGTAAACAATAAGGGTAAACACTCGGTAGATTATTTCCACAAGCTACTCGGAAAGATTATGTGGAACAAAGTGGGAATGGCTCGTAATGAGAAAGGATTGAAGGAAGCAATTGCTGAGATCAAAGAACTGCGTGAGCAATTCTGGAAAGAGGTAAGTGTACCTGGCTCAGCTGATGGAATCAATCAAGAGTTAGAAAAAGCAGGTCGTGTGGCTGATTTCCTTGAGTTAGGCGAACTTTTTGCCAGAGATGCGCTGGAAAGAAATGAATCGTGTGGTGGACACTTCCGAGAGGAATATAAAACTGAAGAAGGTGAGGCATTGCGTGATGATAAAAACTTCACTTATGTAGCAGCCTGGGAGTACACAGGTGAGCCATCCAAGGCTAAACTCCACAAAGAAGAATTGAAATACGAAAACATAGAACTGAAAACGCGTTCTTATAAATAAGATATTATGTCAGCAACAGAAGGATTGAACTTAACACTGAAAGTCTGGAGACAGAAAAACGACAAAGAACAAGGCAAGATGGAAACTTACCAAGTTTCAGACATTTCTCCTGACAGCTCTTTTCTGGAAATGATGGACATATTGAACGAACAACTTATCGCTGAAGACAATGAGCCTGTAGCTTTTGACCATGACTGCCGTGAGGGTATTTGTGGTAGCTGCTCTATGTACATCAATGGTGAGGCTCATGGTCCGGGTAGAGAAATTACCACCTGCCAATTGCACATGCGTGAATTCAAGGATGGTGAAACTATCTTCATTGAGCCATGGAGAGCGAAAGCTTTTCCAGTAATTAAAGATTTGGTAGTCGACAGAAGTGCGTTTGATCGAGTAATGAATGCAGGCGGATTCATAAGTGTCAATACATCAGGTAATACACAAGACGCCAACGCCATTCCGATCGATAAGCATGATGCAGACAAAGCATTTGATGCAGCTACATGTATCGGATGTGGAGCTTGTGTGGCGAGTTGCAAAAATGCATCCGCAATGCTTTTCGTATCTGCCAAAGTTTCGCAGCTTTCTCTCCTGCCGCAGGGCAAGGTTGAAGCCAAGGAGCGTGTTCAAAATATGGTGAAGCAAATGGACGAAGAAGGCTTTGGCAATTGCTCAAACACAGGCGCATGCGAGGTGGAATGTCCCAAAGGAATTTCACTTGAAAATATTGCTCGCATGAACCGTGAATACTTGAAAAGCGGAATTAGTTGATCATAAAATATTTTATTCTTAAGCCCACTCCAAAGAGTGGGCTTTTTTTATGCCTAAACCCATTTTAACATTTTTTTAACACCCTCCATCCCACTCCAAATCCATTTATGTAACCATTATTGTACTGAGTAGGTATTGTCGTTAGCTTAATCTGACTCAAACTCAAAATACTATGCTAAAGACATTCATTCTCATTGCCATTAGAAGCTTCAAGAAAAACAAGCTTTCTACAGCCATCAATGCCTTCGGGCTCATATTGGGCTTCTCCACTTTTATCGTGCTGTCACTCTTTGTATATAATGAAATTTCATACGACAGATGGCATTCAAAATCATCGCGTACCTATCGTTTTACCACCATAGATGAAGCGTTGGGTGTTACCAGTAATCAAGTTGCTATATCGAACCCCAGAATGCCTGAAGCAGCAGAAACCGAAATACCAGAAGTGGAAATTGCATCCAGGATGCTGTATGCAGGAGAACAACGGATGGAAAAAGGTGAGCAAGGATATTACTCAGAATATGCACTGTATGTGGAAAATGACTTCTTCGAAATCTTTGATTTACCCGTAAGAAATAGGGAAGAAACGCTTGAAAAATTCAATCAGCCACATAAACTGATTCTCACTCAAGACTATGCAGACAAAGTATTTGGAACAGATCAGGAAAGCATCGGTCAAATACTGACAATCAATGATCAATCGTGGGAGGTAGTAGGATTAATGGACAATATCACTCAGAAGTCCCACCTGGGTTTCGATGCTTTGCTTTCTCTCTACCCTGCCCAATCAGATTCTTCGCTGGCGCAATACATCAATTCGTGGAACGGATTGGGTATGCTTGGCTATGCAGTTTTAGCAGAAGGTGCTGATGAAATAGAAGTAGAAAAAAAGATGGCAGATATTGCTCTGGCTAATGATGTAAATGATTTCTGGATCCCACAGCTGCAGCCTTTAGAAGAAATTCATCTAGGATCTGCCGGGATCTTGTTCGACTATTATCACATTGAAAAGGGAGATCAGGTTTATGTATATGCACTTTCGGGAGTAGCTCTTTTTATTCTACTCATTGCTGCTTTCAATTTCGTAAACCTAACCACTGCACAATCAACAACCAGAGCTAAAGAAGTAGGCATCAGAAAGGTCGTTGGAAGCTCAAAAGCCCTGTTGATAAGTCAGCACATGATTGAATCCGTGCTAATGGCCGTCGCAGCAATGCTCCTTTCATTTGGATTGGTATTTATGATTACCACCTATACCGACTTGAACCTAAACATTGAATTCATATCCTTAGTAAACAATGCTCCAATCCTAATAATTGGTTACCTGCTTCTTTCCACTATCATTGGTTTGCTTGCAGGAGTTTATCCTTCTTTTATTCTATCAAGTATCAAATCGGTTAACATCCTCAGAGGAAGGTTTCAGACCAGTTCTAAAGGAATTTGGCTGAGAAAAACACTTGTTGTGCTTCAGTTTGTTGCTGCTATCGGCATGATTTGCACAACACTTATTGTTTCAAAACAAATAGACTACATAAAAAACAAACACTTAGGTTTTGAAAAGGAGCAAGTGGTAAATATCAACATTGGAGACCCTGGCCTTGCGGATGGAATGGATAGCTACAAGCAGCGATTAGAAAGCAATTCCAATATAACAGCAACGGCATATTCCAATAACATGCCTGGCAATACTTTTGGCAGGTCGGGAGTAAATGTGGAAGGCGGAAATCAGGATGAACCCTGGATTGTAAGCGTGATGTCAATGGATGAAAAATACGTTGAAGCCATGGGTATGGAGATGGCTGCCGGCCGAAATTACGATCCAAGTTTTGGTTCTGACCAGCAAGAATCCATCATCATCAATGAGGCAATGATGGAATCATTAGGTTGGGATGAGGCTGTTGGCAAAAACCTTGTATTCGGCCAAAACAATGCGACCAGAAAAGTAATTGGGGTAGTCAAGGACTTTCACTTCTCAAGTATGAGACACAAAATCGAACCATTGATGATTTTCTACAATCCTGGGCCAAACAATACTTTGGTGGTGAAGGTAAGTCCAGATGATATCAGAGGTACCTTAGACTTTCTTGAAGCAGAATGGAATGGAATTTTTCCAAATTATCCATTTGATTATCAATTTTTTGATCAGGAATTTGATGAAATTTTCGCTTCTGATGAGCTCTTTGCAAATCTGGTTAATACTTTCACTGCCCTTTCAATAGTAATATCTGCGCTCGGCCTATTTGGGCTCTCCTTCTTTATGGTTGAGCAGCGAAAAAAAGAAATTGGAGTAAGAAAAGTATTGGGCTCTACCATTCGTCAGATTGTTCAGTTGCTTATGAAAGAATTTGTATTGCTGATTATTCTGGCTAATGTAATTGCCTGGCCAATTGCCTTCTACTTTGTCAAAAACTGGATCAGCGACTTCCAGTATAGAATAGATCTTTGGGGAATTGACAACCTGCTGGTATACCTATTTGCAGGAATCGGCGCCCTTATTGTAGCCATGATTGCAGTAAGCTACAAATCCATCAATGCGGCCCTCTCAAACCCGGTGAATTCGTTGCGAGATGAGTAATGTATACCCATTGTATACTATTTAAGTTTATTGTGTACGATTTAAAGTTTACAGGAGTCATTAACTTCACTTCATTAACCTTATAAATTAAGAACTATGAAAAAGTTAAGCTATGTGATGTTACTATCTATTGTTTCAATTGTTTTGTTTTCGTGCCAGGAAGAAATTGTCCAACCAACTGATACAGATGCTACGGAGGAAGTAGCACTCAATGATCAAGAGAGTACAGAAGGCGGAAATGATCCAGACACAGATGGAGGTGTTAAGGATTAGATGCCGATACAAGCAGGAGATGTCTTAAGTAAACATTAAGACATCTCTTGTTTTGCTTTCCATTATGTGTTAATATAGAGGCTTGAAGCTAAAGAATGACTTGATACGTACCACCCTCAGGTTCGGACTTCTTCTGTTTTTCTTTGCCGGCTATTCCCAAAATAAACACCCACTGGTTAAATATTACGATGGTGAATTGAAGCTTACTGAAGAGCAGATCGATTCGGTCATAGTCCAGATCCTGGAGGAAAATAGTTCCGATTATTTGTCGGCATTAGCCCTTTATCAAAAAGGAATAAATCTAAAAAATGATGGAAATCATCTTTTGGAGTTTACTTCATATTCTTCGGCGCTTGACTATCTGGAAAAAGCTGATACATCAGATTACTTCCTTCATAGCGCCATACTAAGAAATCAAGGAGCAATTTTACACAACTATCGACTATATAAAGAAGCAGTCATTTTGTATCAACAAGCACTTGATCCCTCTTATAAATACAATATGAAAAGAGGAATAAGCACTGAATACAACATTGCTTTATCGATGATTCAGTATGATCCAAAGCATGCACTTTCATTGTTCCTAAAATTGAACAATAAAGTCAAAGATGATCCCACAAGACAAGCCAGAATCTATAATCAAATAGGACTGTTCGAAAAACGGACAAATAACCATTCTGAAGCCCTCTCATACTTTGAAAAAGGATTAGCGCTTGAAATCAACGAAAGGGTAAGAGCTGACTTGTTGCAGAACATCTCAGATCTTTATTATCAGGAGAATGATTATATAAATCAAGAACGGTACCTCTTGCAAGTGCTTGATATTTCAAGAGCAAACAGATTTATTGCTTTGATGGATTTAGGTGAATGCTATATTTTACAAAATCGTAAAGAGGAAGCTTTCATTGCTTTAAAAGAAGCTGAGAAACTTTATGACGCTCAATCGTTGAAGCCAAAACATTTCAAGATTTTCAAATGGTTGAAGACTATCTCAGATACTCCAATGGAACATGCTGAGAAGTTAATTGTTGAGCAAGAGAAATACATAGAGCGGATGGATCAGTTTAAGGAATTAATGAAAACCCAAGCTATGAAAAATGCTTTGGATGCAGCCGAATCCGAACGCAGACGACAAAAAGATACTGCCCGCTACAGTGCAATTGCTATGATTGGGGGCATCCTTGCCCTTTTGATCTTACTAACATGGAAGATTTGGTGGTACCAATTGAAGCGAAGCATTGAAAAAAATATTCCAAGAGTTGAGAATTAGACGATTTCTGGTTCAAAGTTGCATTGACTAGATCTAATCTTGGATATCTACTCATTCCTTAGCGCCTCCGTTGGATTAATTCGTTCGGTTTGAAGTGTCTTTGAGCAAACCACTAAAATCACAATCAGGAAAGTGGAAAAGGAAATCAGGATCATGCTGAAAATGCTCAATGGAATGTGGTAGCTGAAATTGGCCAGCCACTGATCAATGAGATACCAGGTGATGGCCAGGCCGATTACATTGGAAACCACCAAAAGCCTGAAATACTTTCTGCTCAGTAAAAGCAATGTGCCGAAAAGTTTAATCCCAAGCACCTTTCGTATAGCAATTTCTTTGGTTCGTTCCTTCACCGCAAAGCTTAGTAAAGCATACATCCCCAATATTGCTAACAGTACCGCCACGCCAGTTAACAGCCCGACTAGCTTGGTGGTTTGTTCTTCAACTTTGTACAATGCCTCAAACTGATCGTCTGCAAACGCGTATTCGAACGGCACATTCCCAAGCACACGAGCATGCGCTTCCTCAATGTCCTTAAGCAGTTGAGCATAATCACTGCTGGAAAGCTTCAGCGACAATAAATTATGCCTCGTGTCATCCAGAACCCTCAAAAGCATCGGTTCAATATGATTATGAAGAGATTGATAATGAAAGTTCTGCACTACTCCTTGAATCGGCCCATTCGAATCATTGCCAAACGGTGCAATTATCTGCCCCAAGGGTTCCTCAAACTGTGCAGATTCAACAGCCGCTTCGTTTACGACATAGATGTTTGGCGCGGTTTCGACCTGAGCATTAATCGCTTCAATATCTCCTAACTTCAGCTCCACGCCATAAGTTTCGAGAAATCCTGGCCCCACTTCAATGATATGCCAGCTTACATTTTCTTTTTGCCCCCGCCATGAAACTGAATTATTCCAGTTTGGGCTGCCAGGAGTAAATCGGGAAGCTCCTGTGCTCACAACTCCTGGGATTTTTTTCATTTCACTAGCCAATGCATTCATCTTGGCTCTTGAATTTTCATCAAAGAGTTCTATGGTAAGCACCTGCTCTTCATCAAGTCCCAACTCCGTGTCTTGCATGTAATTCAACTGCTTGTAAATCAATACGGATGAGATGATCAGAATGCTGGACATCACGAACTGTGCAATAAGCAGGCTATTTTTAAAGCCATTTCCCTTTGCTCCAATTTTGATCATCCCTTTCAATGCCGTGATTGGATGAAATGAAATCACGAAGAAGGTGATATAGAATCCGGAGATCAGCGCAATGAAAATGACCAACCCAATAAGCATTGACATTAGGAATGGGTCTGAAAGATCAAGTGTACTTTGGGAACCTAAGAGGCGATTGATAAATGGCAATGCACTTTCAGAAAGGAGAATGCCGAAAACAATAGAAACGGTAGAAAGTATCAGTCCTTCCACCACGAACTGACTAATTATTTGCTTTCTGCTCGCTCCCATCACTTTGCGAATACCCACTTCTTTGATTCGTTTAGTGGAACTAGCGATTGCCAGATTCAAGAAATTGATAACCGAAATAATGAAGATGGCTAAAGCAATTGAAACATAGATGAATAAATATCGGGGGTCGTATGATGCTTTTACATTCCCGTCACTGGCTTGAAAATGAATGTCTTCGATTGACTGTAGGGTCAGTTCTTCAAAACGCATTTCCCGATCATCACCAAACTCCACCACTGTCGATTTAATCTTGGAGATGACATCAAGCAGGTTGGCGGTTTTTTCCAGTTGGATGTAAGCGAAGTAATTGAATTGTCCCCAATTGCCTGTCAAACTGGTGTATGCTAGCACGTCCTCCAGATTCTCAAATGGTACTACATAATCCATCTCGATGTGACTATTGACGGGCATCGGTTTAAATACACCCATTATTGCATAGTCCCGATCACCATTTACAGTTAGTATCTTCCCCAGTACATCCGTTTCATTGAAGAGCTTTTTCGCAATCGTCTCAGATATAAATATCGATTGCTTCACCACATCTTTTCCCACACCTCCACGAATGAATGTTATATCCAGCATTTCAAAGATGGACGGGTCCGCAAGGAAAACCCGACTTTCGTTGAACACTATGTCATCAAAACCGACAGCTACTTTTTTGTTGTAGGAGTATTCAGTTAGCCTCGCAAATTCCTCTATCTCAGGGATGTCTTTCTTCAGCTTTGGAGGAACGGGTGCTGCGACCTTCACCCAGCCTTCGCCCGTTTCCATATTGCCAACTACCAACCGGTGAAGTTGAGATTTCTTAGAATAGTGTGTATCATAGCTCAACTCGTACTCAACATGAAGATAGGCTAGAATACACGCACAAATTCCAACTGAAAGTCCAAGAATATTCAGGAAAAAAGTGCTCTTATTATTCCACAAAGCCCTAAATGAGGTAAGAAAAGTATTTTTTAACATATCGCCTGAGGTAAGTGTCTCTTTAATAAGAGACCTAACCCAGCGTCAAATGTTGCATTGGTTAATTTGGAAGGGTTTGGTTACCCCCCAAACTTGCTCAACTGATACTGGTAGTGAGATATATCATCATACAGTTCTTTTGCGAGTTCCAAAGCGCGCTTCTCAAGCTCTATCGCCTTCTTTTTGTTGCCAAGTTTGAACTGTAGCGAGGCGTAGGTATCGATGATTGAGGGTTCTGGCTGTTTATCCACTGCCTGCTGCGCCCAGGAGGAAGCTATTTCCAGTTGGTTTTTATTCTCTACGAAGAGGTAAAATTTCCAAGCAAGCTCATTTAGCTGTTCTGGATCATCCATTGCCGTCATTCCTACAAGTTCGACTGCATGTTCAGCATATTCTTCCCAATTTTCTTTAAACTCGGCATAATGAAGGTTCATCATCAATCTTAGTGTATCTGCGCCTGTAAACGAAACATCTTTGAAAGAATGCAGCAGTGCTCTCATTCCAAAGTCATGCAGTTCCTCAGCCTCGAATACTTCCTGATATTGTGATAAGTAGGTATCGTACAGCTTTGCATTCACTATAGATTGCCCTATTGACTCTTCAAACTCTGCCCTATTGTTGAGCAAATACTGAAATTCCCTGCTATAAATATCCCATTGATATGCGGCGAATACTTCCCAGGGAGTTTCTCCTGTTAGATTCTTTAGCTCAATGTTTTTCAGGTAATCTGCTGCAAACCGTTCTGCATCCAAACACGCATCTTCTATTAGCTCCAAATAGGCGATCATGAAGTCAGCCGAACGATCACCTTGATCAAACCGAACCTCCATTGATTTCAAAGTTAGACTATCTGTCAAGGCATCCTCCCCTAGATTCAAAAATTGACTGGCATCCATGGCTCCACATCCTCGATGTACAACTTCCCCGTTTCCATTGATAAAAAGGAAAGAAGGGAAAACGCCAACAGAGTAATCTTCAGCGAGTTCAACACCAGGGTATGACTCCATATCAAGATGCAAATTGATGAAATTAGCGTTGTAATAGTTAGCGACTTCAAGATCCGTGAAGGTGTATTCTTCCATCTCCTTGCATGGCTCGCACCATTCTGCATATGCATCCAGGAAAATAAGTTTGCCCGTCATTCTGGATTGGGAAATAGCCTCATCCCAGTTGTCCTCAAAATTAATTTGTGCAAACAGCGTAGTTGGGATCAGACAGAAAAGCAGGATCAGTTTTTTCATGGTGCCAATTTCATTCATTTACTTTTAAATCAAAAGGTTCGTCAAAAGGGAATATTTTAAAAAAATTAAAACAACTCCGTACAAATTTTCTGTTCGAAACCCCACGTTTATCGTTCATATTCGCACAATTCAATTTTTCATCATTTTTGTAACCATCTGATTTTAAATACTTTATAATCATTGGCATGCAGATTGGAACCTAAAGGTCAACCAAAACCAAAATCGACATGCTAAAAAATTATCTGGTGACGATTCTACGTCAAATTCGAAATAATAAGGTTTTTTCCTTTATCAATATTTTTGGTTTGGCTTTGGGAATGGCTGCTTGTTTGGTCATTACCCAATATGTCAACTTTCACACTTCCTTTGATGCATTTCATTCCAATGCAGACCGTATATACCGTCTGGAGGCAGATGCCTATAAAAACGGAGAAGAGCTTGGACAATCGTTTACTTCACCATCAATGATGGGAGAAACGCTGAAAGAACAATCTCCTATGGTTCAGGAGGTAGCACGCTTTTTTGATTACACCTATGCAAATAATACGATCATCTATAAAGAAGGTGATCGCATTGCTAGCTTTGAACAACCGGGTGTTTTTGTTTCTGATCAAGGAGTATTTGAATTATTTGATTTTGAATTTGTTGCCGGAAACGCAACAAGGTTTAATGAACCACAGACAGCTATCCTTACGCTGGATGCATCTCGCAAATATTTTGACGACCCTGAAGCTGCCATCGGTAAGAGTTTCACGCTTAGTGGAAATACAGGAGCGAATGAATATGAGCTTTTGGGCGTAATAGAAGAAATTCCTGAAGCATCTCATATTCAATTTGAGCTGCTTATCTCCTATCCTTCAATGGATAATTATACCAAAGCCAGAACAAGCTGGGTATCTAGTAGCCTCATCACCTACCTGCTCCTTGAAGAGAACGCCGATCAGTCTGCCATAATGGATGACATTACCCGATTGCACAAGGAAAATTCCGAAGAATCATATGCAGCAAGCGGGTACTCAGTTGATTACTACTTACGGCCGCTTACAGACATACATTTAAATGCTCAGAATGCCTGGATTTATGGTGAGAGTGTGGATGGTAAGACAGTGTTCATCTTGAGTTTCATTGCTATCATCATTCTTGTGATTGCCTGGATCAATTACATGAACCTGTCTCTGGTAAGAACCATGGAACGATTGAAAGAGATGGGAATACGCAAATGTATGGGCTCTTCCATGCGCCAGATCACACAATTATTTATACTGGAGGCATTTGTAATGAATGTAATTGCCTTTGCCTTTGCGATTTTGCTAACACAAACGGCAGAAAAGTATTTAATTGAAGTGACCGGACTTCCGGTTTCAGCACTATTAGATTTGAAAGTCTTTGCATTGCTTGCTGGACTAATTGGTGTGGGTACTTTGCTCATTGGTTTTTATCCATACATATTGCTCAAAACCATGAACATTGTAAACATATTGGTAGGCAATCGTGGCAAAGTAGGCGGCGTAAAAATGCGTAAGAGCATGGTATTCGTTCAGTTCATGATCACCTTCATCCTTATCGCAGGCACGATCACTGTTTACAATCAGATCAACTTTATGCGAGAAGCTGATCTTGGAATAAATATTGAAAATATTCTGGTTATCAAGTCTCCTCCCGGCAATGTCACCTCGGAAGATCGTGAAGATGTAGCTCGGTTCAACACGCTAAAAACAGAGCTATTGAGCTATACAGGCATCAAGGAAATTACCAATGCAGGAGAGATTCCGGGAGAGCCGGTAGGATGGCAAGCGGGCTTATATTTAAAAAGTGAGTCACAGGAGACCACAGTTGCTACCGGTCTCGTTTCTATGGATCTTGATTTCCCACAATTCTTTGGAATTGATTTGGTGGCAGGCAGAGAATTACGCAAAGGAGATGATCCATGGACCAAAGGTGATGTAGTTATTAATCAAAAATTAGCAGAGATGTTGGGCTTCTCAAACCCTGAAGATGCGATCGGTGCGGAAGTGGCAGGCTTTTACGCTCCGCTGACGGTGCGAGGTGTAATGGAAAATCATCACCACACTTCTTTGCACAACGATTACACGCCTATTGCTTATATCTTAAGCTCCTGGACAGAATATTACTTTATCAAACTCAAGCTTGATGAAAATGCTGCAGATTCGAAAAGCGAGCAGCTGGCTGGCTTAGTAGAAACTGTAAAGGCAGAATGGAACAACGTATTCACAGATTATCAAATGGATTACTTCTTTTTGGATAGTGCTTTTGATGAGCAGTACAAAGAAGATATCCGATTTGGAAAAATCTTCTCCGGATTTTCTGTATTAGCAATACTCATTGCTTGCTTAGGACTTTTCGGACTCACTTCATTTAGCGTTCAGCAGCGTACAAAGGAAATTGGAATTCGCAAGGTTTTGGGAGCAAGTGCCAGAAACTTGTTGATGCTTCTATCCAAAGAATACATGATTTTGGTAGGGTTTGCCTGCATTATCAGCATTCCACTTGCTTGGTGGATAATGACAGAATGGCTGCAAGGATACACCTTCAGAATAGACCTTGGTCTTTGGTTCATATTCATACCAGTCACATTCGTTGTTGGACTTGCGCTATTCAGCATTGTAACCAAGGTACTAGGGACAATAAAGACAAATCCGGTGCATTCCTTACGCACTGAATAAGAAACGCCCAATCACTAACTTACTCTACTAGGGCTAACCCCGCATTTTTTGCGGGGTTTTTCTTTTTATGGCTGTAGATTCATCCGAGGTTGGCTATTTTCGAAAGCTGAAAAGGAGAGCGACATGTCGAAGAAGAATGTATTTGGTCAGTCTGTTTGGTTTAAGAAAAAGATTTTTCAGACCGTAGGAAGATTCGTACTATGGTATTTATTGAAGCCAAACAAAGTGATTGTTTCCGGCAGTAAGGTGCTTACAGAGATACCTGAAAAGAATGTGCTTTTCGTCTCTAATCACCAGACCATTTTCACAGATGTAATCGCGATGTTTCAAGCCATGTTTGCTGCGTTAAATGGACAAATAGACTCTATCGAAGATTGGAGTTATTTGAAGAATCCGAAAGTAAATGTTTACTACGTGGCTGCACGCGAAACGATGGAAAAGGGCATTCTAGCCCGAATACTTGCTCTGGCCGGTGCAGTCACCGTGGATCGTACCTGGCGCAAGGGTGAAGAAATGATTAAGCGTGAGGTGAATCCAAACGATACCAAATCCATAGGCATGGCTATCAAAGATGGATGGGTGGTCACTTTTCCACAAGGTACCACGAGGCAAGGTGCACCTGTGAGGAAAGGAACTGCGCATTTAATCAAACAATATCAACCAATTGTGATTCCCATTCGCGTGGATGGCTTCCGTACGGCCTTTGACAAGACCGGACTGAAACGGCTGAAGAAAGGCACCGAACTCTCGTTACGTTTTGGCCAACCACTAGACATTGATTACGAGAATGATTCGGTGGAGGTATTGATCAAGAAGATAGGTGTGGTAATTGGGGAGGATCATTTTGAAGAAGTTGGGTAATTACATTTTACTCCCTTCTCAGGACCAAGAAACTTTTCAAAAAGAATAGAGTTTATTTACGAAGTTCCTAATTTAAAAGTCAGTCACTAAATGCGACCTTGTATCCAATACTTTCAACATTGCAGCTTTATCAAAATCTTATTCAGAGGAATCGGTTGCATTTTGTTACTAGCATTGGTTGCTACCTTCTCTTCATGCAATAAGGATAGCACTGAAATACCAGAAAGTAATGCTTTGAACGATGGATGTGAGTGCCTGAATGATATTCAAATGATTGGCAGCCACAACAGTTACAAAATAGCCGTTGAACAACCGATTCTAGACTTTATCGCACAGCTTGACCAAGCATTGTCACAAAGCCTTGAGTACGAACACATTTCTATTTCTGGGCAGTTAGATCTAGGCCTACGTAATCTAGAGTATGACGTTTTTTATGATCCGGAAGGTGGACATTACACCAATCCACAAGGCTTGGAAGTGATAAGTGATGCGGGATTTACACCAATGCCTTATGATGAGGATAATGTCCTGGAAGAGCCCGGCTTAAAAATGTTTCATACACAGGATGTCGATTTTAGGAGTCATCATCTTCTGTTCTCAGATGGATTGTTGGCTTTGAAAGAATGGTCGGATCAGCATTCTGGTCATACACCGATCATCGTTTTAATTAATGCGAAGGATGCAGTTATTCCTATCATCAGAGAGCCTGTCCCATTTGATGTTGTCGGGATGAAACTCATTGACGAGGAAATAGCAAATGTTTTTGACCCTGACCAGCTCATCACTCCTGACGATGTTCGGAATGATTTTTCAACCCTGGAAGAAGCCATTCTAAGTAACGGATGGCCATCATTGGATGATGTACGTGGTAAAATTCTTTTTGTATTGGACGAAGGTGAGGCTAAAACCAATTTGTATTTATCTTCATTTCCCGGCTTACAAAATGCATCCATGTTTGTGAATGTATCAGAGGGGAAACCAGAGGCAGCCTTTCACATTATCAATGATCCTATTGCCAATCAGGAGGAAATCCAACGATTGGTTAGGTTAGGTTATATGGTTCGCACTAGAGCAGATTCGGATACGTTTGAGGCAAGAGCCAATGACGACAGACGATTTCAGGCTGCAATTACATCCGGAGCGCAGGTTATTTCCACAGACTATTACATTCCTTCCACTTTATTCGACTCTGACTATCAGGTGATTTTTGAAGACGGAACGTATGAGCGGTTGCAGGTCAGTGAATGAGGTTAATTCACATTGACCCTCATCGAAGATGTCGGATCAAGCCCGACATGACACCACCACTTTATTTAATTAGATATTTTAAAACAATCAAGCCCCGGCCATAGCCGGGGCTCATTCTTGGCAGAATACCTATGTTTTAAATAATTATCATAATCAGTTACCCTCAATCTCAATTTTCTGAGCTCCCGGAGCTAACACATTTCCATCACTATCAATTGGGATAACTTCTCCAATTCCCAGTTTTTTTATTTCCTTTTCTATAACCGTACGATCTCCCACTACAAGCCATATCAGTCTGCTCGGATCTACCACTTTTTTGGCGGCAGCTCTAACTTGATCCAATGATAAATTCCTAACCGTTTCAGGATATTTATCATAGTAATCATCCGGCAAATTATATTGAACCATATTAGCCAGGCTTCCTTCTACTGCGTTAAGGGTTTCATACTGTCCATTCAAACTCAAAACTTCATTGGTTCGAGTCTTCTCAAATTCTGCTTCCGTAGCAGGATTATCTGTAATGTAACTTTTAAATTCCTTCAAAATTTCAGTCATGGATGGAGCTGTCTGATCGGTTTGTACTGGGGCGTATGCTAAATAAGGGCGCTGACCCTTAGCTTGAATGATAAAGGTACCAGCTCCATAGGCCCAGCCCTTATCTTCCCGTAAGTTCATATTCACGCGTGAAGTGAATTCGCCACCTAAAATATTATTCATCATAGAGTTGGCTACCTCATTGTAAGTGCCATAAGGGTCTGTCAGGTATCCACCAATAATCACTGTCTGAGGAGCATCAGGTTTATCCATTACAAATATTTTTTTGCTATTAGCATTGCCTGTAACATTGGCAATATTCTTCGTTGGTACTGTTCCTTTTTCCCACTTCTTAAATTGCTTTTCCAATGCCTCTGTCAGCTCCTTTAGTGTAATATCACCAGCAGCCACAATGGTAGCGTTGTTTGGTTTAATCCAACTTCCGTAAAATTTAATAAGGTCATCTCTTGTAATCTCACTTACCGTGCTTTCATATCCAGATCCTGTCAATGGATTGGAATATGCGTGATCTTCACCGTACAAAAATTTAGGCAATGTTCTAATAGCCATTTGCACGGGGCTTTTCTTTTCATTCTGTATCCCTATGAGCTGTTCTTTTTGTAATCTTTTAAAATCCTCTTCTGGGAAGGACGGATTGAGGACCACATCAGACATTAAGCTCAGAGTCTCATCAAATCGGTCTTTCAATGCAGAAACAGATACAAACGACTGATCCAGGTTTGATCCCGTATTTAGTGTAGCTCCTAGCATCGACAAATCTTCATTTATCTTCAATGAGTTTCGGTTTTTGGTACCTTCATCAAGCATATTCATTGTGAGGGCAGCAGTTCCGGGTTTTGCAAATTGGTCAGCCGCATAACCGGCATCAAAATACATGCTCAATTCAACAACAGGAATGGTAGTTCGTCTGGCAAGCATTACTTTCATCCCGTTTGACAAGGTTGCTTTTTCAATAGCCGGAAACGACACTTGAGCAGGAGGGCCTAAATCTGGTAATTTACTTCTGTCTACATCAGATCCAGTTTGTGAGTAGGTAGGAAATGGATTAATATGAAGAGTATATACCCCATCCGAAAGCCATTTATTAGCTACTTCTTTAACCTGTGATAGCGTTGCATCTTTTGTGACTTGAAGACGTGTTTTATAATAGCTTGCATCATCCATGTAGATCTGGTTTTGAGCCAAAATATCTGACTTACCTCCAAAACCTCCGATGGCCTCAATTCCTCTCGTGAATGAGGCAAAAAACTGGGTCTTGATCCTGTTCATTTCTTTTGTTGTCAACCCTTCTTTGAGCAATTTTGAAAGCTCTTCCTTTATTGCATTTTCAACAACCATGTTATCTATTCCAGGCTTTACATCAGCCTGAATACCGAATATCCCCGCTATTTCATTTTCAAAGTTGAATGCATTCACATTAGTAGCAATTTGATCATCGTATACAAGTCGCTTATACAGTCTTGAGTTTTTGCCTGTTGCCAATACTGCAGAAACAAAATCAAGTAAAATTGCTTCACGATTTCCCCATTCTGGTACATTGTAAATTTGATATACACGGGATTGTGGAACCCTGTCTTGCTGTACTTGTCGAATCTCTCCAGTTCTTTTTGCAATATTTACTTCATAGGTAGTTACTGGTGGGCCTGAAGGAATGTCTCCAAAATGTGCTACCACTTTTTCATATGCTTCATCAGGACTTATATCACCCGCAATTACAACTACGGCATTGGCAGCTCCATAATAGTCAGAGAACCATTTTTTTACATCCTCTAATGCTGCTGCATTCAAATCATCCATAGACCCGATGACGGTGTGATTATAAGGATGCCCTTTCGGAAAACATGATTGGGTGATCAATTCAAAAAATCTTCCGTATGGTTGATTCTCTCCTTGACGTTTTTCATTTTGAACCACTCCTCTTTGCTCATCCAGTCGCTCCTGCGAGATAGCGCCTTTGAAATGACCCATACGATCGGATTCCATCCAGAGTGCGACATCCAAAGCTGATGTGGGAACATTTTGAAAGTAATTTGTACGGTCGAAATTTGTTGTTCCATTCAGGGTTGTCGCCCCCACACGCTCCATAGCTTGAAAATAATCATCATTATAATTTTCACTTCCATTGAACATCAAATGCTCAAAGAGATGGGCAAATCCTGAACGACCCTCAGGTTCATTTTTCGACCCTACATGGTACCAGATGTTTACCGCTACTATTGGTGCTTTTCTATCTTCATGTACAAGAAGAGTAAGACCATTACTTAGGACATACTTTGTGTGAGGAATCTCAAGTGCTTTGAGATCAATGTCAAAATTTTCATCCTGCGCTAGACTTTCAGGTAACAGAAGTAAAAATATAAAGACGATGCATAATACTTTTATTGTTTTCATTGTTGTGCTTTTTGGTGATTTAACTATGCCGAAAATCAGCATTTTCAGACAGAAGTTAAACAATAAGTAATTGCAATTGCTCCAGCCACATAAAAACAATTAAGCCCCGACCTTGGCCGGGGCTCATTCTTGGCAGAATACCGGATCACGTCCGGCACGTGTATGACTAACACCTACGTTAACCATTTTTTTAGACGGAATCTCCGTCACTCTGAATTTGTTTCAGAGTCTAATGTGAGTTTTGCTAGATCCTGAAACGTGTTCAGGATGACCTAACGGGGTTAATCCACATTGTCATGCAAGAATTTATTGTTTCCTAAAATTTGATTTTCCTCATTCAAGTTGAACTTAGAGATGTTGCGCTCTGCTGAGTGAGGTACGTTCTGCAGTTTTACTTGCTTGCGCTCGTATGCAGGCACATCCAGTCGCTCCTTGAATTCCTCAGTCTCCATCTCGAATTTTTTGCTCGAAAACATCGCTTCACGTTCGGCTCGTTCTTGCGCCAGACGTACTTGCTTAGAGCTTGGAGAGGCAGCAAAGGCATCCTCTATGTTTACCTCATCTTCATGTAAATGATCGTCCTGTGTGTTCTCAAAGCTATTTGTGAAATCAAACTCGAAAGATGACTGCTCAGTAGGACGTTTCTTACGTTGCTCTTCCTCTTCTACTTCACGTTTAATCTCATCTTTTAGTGAACTAAACTCATAGTTCCAGTCTTCAACACCCTCTTTATCTTTTACATCTTCAATTTCAAACATAAAATCAGAGGTATTGTCAACCTTCGGTGCTTCTTCTATTTCTCTTTGAGAATTCAAATCAAAACGTCTGGCCTCTTCCTCCTTCGAGATATATTCCCCTTCTTCATCCACTTTTCCAAAACCGGTAGCGATCACTGTCACACGGATGTTTTCGCCTAAACTGCTGTCTACACCGTGCCCAAAGATTACCTCTGCATCGTCACCGGCATATTCTTGAATGTAATCCGTAATGTCCGTAAGCTCATCCATCTGAAGCTCAGCTTCCTCACCTGAGATGATGGAAAGGAGAATCTTTTCTGCTCCATAGATATCATGCTGATTCAACAGTGGAGAATTAAGCGCTTCTTCTGCTGCTCTTCTTGCTCTATTGTCTCCGATGGTTTTCGCTGATCCCATTACAGCAGGACCTGCACCTTTCATTACTGTTTTTACATCTTCGAAATCGACATTTACATAACCAGGAACGGTGATGATCTCTGCGATTCCTTTAGCTGCGGTTGTCAACACATTGTCAGCTTGTGCAAATGCGTCGCTGATGGAAAGGTTGCCATAGATCTCCCGAAGCTTGTCGTTCATGATCACCAGCACAGTATCACAGTACTTTTTTAGTTCTTTGATGCCTTCCTCTGCAGCTTTCATTTTTTTCTTGCCTTCAAAAGCGAATGGTGCCGTGACAATCCCTACAGTAAGGATATCCAGTTCACTAGCTACCTGTGCAATCACGGGTGCTGCACCGGTACCGGTACCTCCACCCATACCTGCGGTGATGAAGACCATTTTCGTGTCTTGTGAGAGTAGGTCACGAATTTCTTCCTTGCTTTCGATAGCGGCATTTTTGCCTCTTTCAGGATTTGCTCCTGCTCCCAAACCGCTGGTCAGATTTGTTCCAATCTGAAGCCGATTAGGTACTGCGCTGCTTTCCAGTGCCTGATGGTCGGTGTTACAAACCACGAATTCCACATCCCGGATCCCCAGGCTGTACATGTGATTAACAGCGTTACTGCCTCCGCCTCCAACACCCACCACCTTGATGATGGATTTGTGATGTGACGGTAAGTCGAATTGATACATATTTTCTGCCATAGTTATAAAGTTTTGAGTTGTTAGTTGCTAGTTTCTAGCTGTCCCGCAGCTTAAAACCAGTGACTCTCAACTACTATTTAAGTTTTTTCATAAATGCCATTAGCATCTTTTGTTCTTCTACAATTAAATCAGACAGTTTTATTGACACCTTTTCATCTACGAAGGCGAGCATCTTAATGCCTGAAACAAATGTTTCGCTCGAAGCTTGATCCTAACTGTTTAAAATTCTTCATTATGAACTAGTAACTCATCACTAGCAAATCGTAACTAAAAACTACCCACTAATTAATTTTATCATCAAAATCATCGATTAAAAGGCCTTTGGTTTTTTCCAGAATGTTGGAAAAGAACTTGTTGCCCTGCTTCATCTTTTTCTTGCCTTCTCCTTTCATAGAAGGAGATTCGGAATATCGTGCCTGTCGAATATCTAATGCCTTAAAGCCGGACAATACCAGACCTACTGTTGTAGCAAACATTGGGCTCTTTGCCGCATCTACTTTGCTCCTACCCAAATGCTCGTTTGGATAACCTATGCGAGCATCTAATCCCGTCATGTATTCAAATAGCTGGCTTAGGTTAGTCAACTGTGATCCTCCGCCGGTTACCACGATACCGGCTGCCAGTTTTTTGTTATATCCAGAACTAATGATCTCTGTATGGACAAGCTCAATAATCTCCTCCATTCGTGCTTCAATGATGTGTGCAAGGTTCTTGATTGAAATCTCCTTTGGAGGTCTGTTTCGTAAACCTGGAATAGATACGATCTCATTGGGGCTAGCCTCTTCAGAGATGGCCTTACCAAACTTGGTTTTAAGCAACTCAGCCTGATGTTCCATTACCATGCATCCCTGCTTGATATCTGAAGTAATGATGTTGCCTCCGAATGGAATGACTGCCGTATGGCGAATGATGTTATCATAAAAAACAGCTACATCTGTAGTACCACCTCCTATGTCAACCAAACAAACTCCTGCCTCTTTCTCTTCGTCACTTAAAACAGATAGGCTGGACGCGAGTGGTTCCAGAATGAGGTTCTCAATCTGGAGCCCAGCCTTTTTCACACACTTGTTTATGTTATTAATAGCATTGGTCTGTGCAGTAATGATATGGAAGTCAGCTTCAAGTTTTACGCCGGTCATCCCTACCGGATCCATGATTCCGTCTTCGTAATCCACGATATAGTCTTGAGGCATTACGTGGATAATTTCACTACCGGGTGGAGTGACGATGCGATGCATATCACTATTTAGTCGGGCTAAATCTTCAATGGTGATTTCACCTTCTGAATCTTCACGTGTAATTCCACCATGATGAACTGCACTTTTGATGTGCTGCCCTGCTATGCCGACATTGACTACTCCGATATCAATGCCTGATTGCTCACTTGCTTCTGCAATGGCTTTCTCAATGGCTCGAACGGTCTTGTCAATGTTTGTAACGATTCCACGGATCACACCATCAGACACAGCCTTGCCCATGCCCAGAATCTCGAGCTTTCCGTATTCATTTTTCTTTCCGACAATTGCACAAATCTTTGTTGTGCCTATGTCTAATCCAACGATGATTTTGTCTTCCATTTCTTTAGTAATTAGTTATTAGTAACTAGTCATTAGTATTCCCCAATCGCAGCATAAATCCACTCCTCTTTTTGAAATATCAGTACATTTCGAAAGAGAGAAAGATCCTTTGCATTGCTCAGGATGACGCTTTAAAATAATATTTCCAACTATGTTGGTCATTCGCAAATAATTTGATTTTCAAACTTCAGATTTACTCTGCTGTATGTATTCCATCCCTTTTTAGGTAAAATCTCTTTATAGAAAGTCATCAATTTTGAGAACTTGCTATCAAAATCCTCGGGCATTCCAAACACTATGGTTTGCTTAGTCACTTGAGGGTATAATTCTATTTCACCATCCTTTTTTATCAGGATATGTGCGATTTGAGCTTTCCAAAATTCATCTTGCTCGATGTATTGTAATAACTCAAATACCTGAGTGCCATATTTACTTTCGTTTAAGTTCTTGTCCCATCCAAATTCAAATTCGGTTTCCATCAATGGTACACGCGCGGTATGCTTGGCATTTACTGGTAAAACCCTTCCATCAGAGTCGATGTATCTATCATTCTTACCTCCTACAAACAGACGGGCGATTGGCTTGCTCTGTTTTACCTTAACCTGGAGGTTGCCTTTCAAGTCTCTATACACCTGAGCATCCTTGACGAATGGATTTGCTTCTACCCGCTCCTCCAAGATTTTTGGCTCAAGATCTCCCATCTCTACACCAATCACATAGTCGGCGCTTTTATCCGTCATGAGATCAACCACTTCCAATTGATCGGTGAAAAATATTCCGTCCTGATCCAGTATCTCTACTGTGACTACATCAATCTTTCGACTGTTGTTTTTAATTCCAACAAATGTCATCAGCGATAGCAGAAGCAATCCGCTAAATGAGTAGATCATTATATTTTTCTTTTCTTCTTTACTCATCTCCTTCGGCTTTAGAATTTTCTTCAGATTCCGGATCGTTATCCTGAGGTTCGAATTTGTTCTTCAAGTATTTGGCAATCTTTGGAACCTCACGATCAATATCCCCAGCTCCAATTGTCACTACGATATCCAGGTTGTGCTTTTCTAACTCATCCAGCAAGTTCTCTTTTGAGACCATTACTTTCTTTTCGTTTTCCATCAACTCGAAAATGGATTTGGATGTAATCCCCTCAATTGGTTCTTCCCTTGCAGGATAGATCTCGAGTAGAATTACTTCATCAGCCTTGTCCAATGACTCAGCGAAGGCTGCTTTAAAATCACGCGTTCTTGAATACAGGTGTGGCTGGAAAATGGCTGTGATCTTGCGTTTCCCAGCCAGGGAACGTACTGACTTCAGGAAAGCGTTAATTTCTTCAGGATGATGTGCGTAATCATCAATAAGCGTAATGTGAGGACTTCTGTAGACGTATTCGAATCTTCGTTTTACACCAGCATACGTCTTCATTCGTTTACGAATTTCCTTCCCCTCCATTCCTAAATCCAGCGCTACAGTAATCGCAGCTAAAGCATTTTCCACATTGTGATATCCGGGCACTTCGACATAGACGTCCGATATTTTTTCCATGCCGTAGCGGTAGGTAAATACGAATGCTCCGTTGACAATACGAAGGGCATCTGCTACTGCATCTCCATTCCGTATTGCGTATGAGGTGTATTTATTGCCAGGATTAATTTTGAATCCAGCCTCCGAATGCATCAAGACTTTGCCGTCTTTGGGTGACTTCTTGACGAATTCTTCATAAGTATCCAGCATTGCTGTTTCATCACCATAGATATCTAAGTGATCCGGATCCAATGAGGTAATGATGATATAGTTTGGATTCAGCTGCATGAATGATCGATCGTACTCATCTGCTTCCACTACCACGGGGGCTTTAGCATTTCCAATTATCAGGTTTGTACCTGTATTGGTCATGATACCGCCTACGAATGCAGTGCATCCTTTTCGAGTTGAGCTCAGTAAATGGGCAATCATGGAAGTAGTTGTGGTTTTTCCATGTGTACCTGCAACTGCTATTGTGAAGTGATTGTCTGTGATCATTCCGAGCACTTCAGAGCGTTTCTTTACATGGAAGCCATTGTCGCGGAAGTAGTTCAATTCCATGTGATCAATGGGAACTGCCGGTGTGTAAACGATAAGTGTTCCTTCTTTTTTTAGAAAGTTGTCAGGAATTAAATCCAGCTGATCCTCATAGTGAACGTCCATCCCTTCTTCAACCAAATGCTTTGTAAGATCGGATTCGGTTTTGTCATATCCGGCGACCGGCATTTTCTTCGCATGGAACCAACGAGCCAATGCGCTCATGCCGATACCACCGATACCGATAAAATAGACGCTATTTACTTCCTTTAATTCCATCATGCAATCAGCTTAATTACTTCATTTGCTATGTCAATAGCCGCATTTTCATGAGCCATCTCATGAATGTTTTTAGCCAGTTTTTCTTGTCTTTTTTTGTCGTTTAATAATTCGATGGCTTCATCCACTAATCGATCCATAGCTTGCTTGTCTGTCACCATTTCGGCTGCACCTTTATCTACCAATGCTTTCGCATTTATGGTTTGATGATCTTCTGCCACATTGGGTGAAGGCACCAAAATGGATGGCTTGCCTGTCAACATCAACTCGGCGATGGAAAGTGCACCTGCACGAGAGATCACCACATTGGCACATGCATAGGCAAAATCCATCTGAAAGATGAAGTCTTTCAATACCACTGTTCCGCCCTTACCTTCGGCACGTTCTTCCATTTCCTCATGGTAAAATCCACCACATTGCCAGATTAATTGAACGCCTTCATTCTTTAGCTTTTCCAATCCGGCAACAATGCTCTCGTTGAGTGTTCGTGCTCCCAAACTTCCACCTATCACCAGAAGTGTTGGCTTTGCACTGTCAAGTTCGAAATATTTATATGCTTCATCCTTTCTATTTGGATTCAACTTAATGGTTTTTCTAACTGGATTTCCAGTCACCACGAGTTTGGCTGCAGGGAAATACTTTTCCATGCCATCGTGGGCCACACATATCTTATCCACCTTTTTTGCCAACCACTTATTGGTCAATCCAGCATAGGAGTTTTGTTCTTGGATAAGTGTAGGAACTCCTTTCTTTGTAGCTGCATAAAGCAATGGTCCACTGGCATATCCGCCAACACCTACTACTACATCAGGTTTGAATTTCTTAAGTAAACCGTATGATTTGACGATGCTTGAAACCAACTTGAAAGGAAACATCAGGTTGCCAGCAGAGATCTTACGCTGTATACCACTGATCCAAAGTCCCTCGATTTCAAAGCCTGCGGCGGGAACCTTTTCCATCTCCATTTTTCCCTTTGCACCTACAAAGAGGATTTCTACATGCTGCAAGGTATCTTTCAAAGCCTGAGCAATAGAAATAGCAGGATAGATGTGGCCACCGGTGCCTCCACCGCTAATCATAATACGATATGTGCGTTCCTTTTCGATTATGCTGCTTCTTTATATTGGTTCCCTATTGCATTCCCGAATTGGTCTATTTCACCTCGACTTACACTTAGAATAATTCCCAATGCCAGACCGGCAAAAAGCTGAGATGTTCCTCCCATACTAATGAATGGCAGGGTGAGTCCGGTAACCGGCCCAAGTCCTACAGCCACGCCCATGTTTACAAGTGCTTGTATTACCAATGCAAAGCTTAGCCCCGCCGATAGCAGACCTCCATAGGCCCGGTCGTTGTCTTCGGCTGCTTTCATGCCGCGATAGAGCAATGCGAGATATAAAAACAAAATTGTGATCCCTCCGATCATTCCATATTCCTCTAAAATGATTGCATAAATGAAATCTGAATATGGATGTGGAAGGAAATTTCTTTGATCGCTTTGACCTGGTCCTTTGCCAATTACACCTCCTGAGGCAATTGCGATATAGGCTTGCTTTGCCTGATATGGTGTATCGTCATTTATAAAATCTTCTACACGTGAGATCGCTGTGGATCCTCGCTGACCGACCATAAAAGCAACGGATCCAAAGGAAGCACAAATCACAACAAGCATAGCCAGATACTTTACAGGCACACGTCCGATGAACAGTACAAGCATGCAGGTAAGGAATAGTAAGATCGCAGATGAAAAATTTGTGAGTGCAATCAGTCCACAGATCAACCCGATCCAGAATAACATAGGCACAATCGCCTTCTGAAAATCTTCGATTGAGTTTTGACGTTTTGCTAGCATGCTGGCCAATGTTACCAATAGGGCCAGTTTAGCCAGATCCGATGGCTGAAATGCTTGATTGATCACTGGAATGGTAAGCCATCTCGATGCTTCATTGATATTGGTGCCGAAAGCCCAGGTAAATACCAATAATGGCACGCATAACCACAACACAAGCTTTGAAATTTTTGAATAGTAGCGATAATCGATGCGATGTGCAACCCAAATGGCTCCCAAGCTGACAATCACAAGAATTGAATGCTTGATGAGGTAGTACTCAGTGTTGCCATCCATCATCTTGTAGGCCAGACTTCCTGTGGCGCTATAAACTACTAATATGCTAAATAGTGAAAGGATGAGAACGATGAACCAGATCACCGGGTCACCCTTCAGGTTTCGATATGCCCAATTTTTTACTTCGTTCATGCTTCTTTCATTTTTAAATTCTTGCTCAGCTTGCTTACCGCCTGCTTAAACTTCTCTCCACGATCTTCATAATTACTAAACAGATCAAAGCTTGCACAGGCTGGTGAAAGCAACACTACATCCCCTTTATCAGCACATTTGAAGGCTTCTTCTACTGCTTTTTTTGCACTATCTACCTCTTCAATCACATTGATTTTGGATTGATAGTAGTTGGTCAAAGCATGATTGTCTTTGCCCATACAGATCAAGGCCTTCACTTTTTCTTTTACCAGCTCATCCAGCTGTGAATAGTCATTACCCTTGTCGACACCACCGGCAATCCAAACAATATTGCCTTTCACACCATCAAGTGCATAGTAGACGGAATCTACATTCGTTGCTTTTGAGTCGTTGATGAAGGCCACACCATCTATTTCCTTGACAAACTCCAGTCTGTGTGGAGCATTTTTAAAATTCTTTAATCCTTTGAGCACCTTTTCTATGGGCACTTCCATGCATAGAGCGCTTAACACTGCAGCCATACTATTGACCATGTTATGCTTTCCAATCAGTGATATCTCCGAGACAGGAATCTGATATTCCTTTGCATCGTGCTTGAATTGAAAATTGAATATCAAATGCTCGTCTTTCAAGTAAGCGCTTAGCTTATCATTATTTGAGGCGGTCATCGCAAACATGCTCGATTCAATCTTTCTTCGGCTTACCTCCTCCGAAACCGGCTCAGAATCCGCGCAATAAATGAAGGCCTGCTCGTTGGTCAGGTTTTCTACTATTTTGAATTTGGAAGTGACATACTTATTGAAATTGTATTCGTATCTATCCAAATGATCCGGAGTAATGTTTAACAACACTGCTACATCCGGACGGAAATTCACTATGCCATCCAATTGAAAGCTACTTACCTCTACAACGTAATAATGGAATCCACCTTCGGCAACCAGAGCTGCGAGGCTTTTGCCAATATTACCACCTAATGCCACTTTATAACCTGCGGTTTTGAGCAGGTGATAGGTGAGTAAGGAAGTAGTTGTTTTTCCATTAGTCCCTGTAATAGCAATAACCCTGGCTTTATCTATGAATCTGTAGGCAAACTCTATTTCGGATATAACAGGAATTTCTTTGGCTGCTAGCTTCTGAACTAAAGGTGCAGAATCTGGAATTCCGGGACTCTTTATTGCGAGAGAAGCATTCAGGATCAACTCTTCCGAGTGGCCTCCCTCTTCAAAATCAATTTTTTTACTTTTTAACGTCCTGCGACGTTCTGATGCTAAGCTTGCGCCATCAGATAGGAATACCTCATAGCCCTTTTGCTGAGCAAGTATGGCCGCACCTACGCCGCTCTCACCACCGCCTAATATGACTATGCGTTCGTTCATTATTCCTCTTCTTTTACTTTTTTGTCAATGATGTAATCGAAGCATTTTGAGTAAAGCGAAATCAGGTCGTATCCTTCTTTCAAGAAGTCATTGATCAAGCTGATTTGTTGCTTTTTGTTTGCGATCTCCAATTGATCCAAAATGAATAAGACCTCATCTGATTCATCCTCCAAAATGCTCATTATTTGCCCAAATTTTGCTTCAGTCTCAGCCGCCAATAGTTTGGAAAACTTATCGTCAATTTTCCTGGCACATCTGATGAGCATGGATGTTGCCTGCACTAATGAGCCAGATGGAATCAACTCTGATAGCTGCACTGCGCTTTTCTGAAACTTTTCGTTTAGTTCATGTATTTCTGTTACTGTCATTACCTGATTTTTAGAGTTGCAAGAGTGAAAATGGCTAAGAGAATCCCTACAATCCAGAATCGTCCAACGATCTTGGCTTCATGTATTCCCTTCTTTTGATAGTGGTGATGCAGCGGCGACATCAAAAAGATGCGCCTCCCTTCACCATATTTCTTTTTGGTATACTTGAAATAAGCTACCTGAATAATTACTGATAGATTCTCAATTACCAGAATCCCACATAGGATAGGAATTAATAATTCTTTTCTGATGACAAATGCGAGTACGGCAATAATTCCACCTAAGGAAAGGCTTCCCGTATCACCCATGAATACCTGAGCAGGATATGCATTGTACCAAAGAAAACCGATGCATGCACCGACAAAAGCGGTACAGAAAATCACAAGCTCTCCTGAATTGGGAATAAACATGATATTCAGGTAATCAGCGAAAATGGCATTACCAGAAACATATGCCAGTACTGCCAGAGTCAATCCGATGATTGCACATGTGCCTGCTGCCAATCCATCTAGTCCATCTGTAATATTGGCGCCATTGGAAACGGCTGTTATGATGAAGATGACTACTGCTACATATAACAGCCATGAGTAATCTGCTAGAAATTCAGGCAGTAGCCAATCATATTGAAATTCATTATTTGCAATAAATGGGATCGTTGTTAATAATGAATTTTCATCTTTGAATGCCTCACCTGAGAAATCTCTGATGACTACATCTTCATGAAATACCATGACCAGACCCACCAATATGCCCAAACCAATTTGCCCTATGACTTTGAACTTACCTCTAAGTCCTTCCTTGTTCTGTTTTTTTACTTTTAAATAATCATCCAGGAAACCAATGGCCCCCATCCAAAGTGCTGAAAGAATAAGCAACAGGATGTAAATGTTTGATAGGTCTGCAAGTAGCAATGTTGGAATAACTATTCCTGAAATGATGATTATTCCTCCCATGGTCGGGGTTCCCTTCTTCTCCATTTGTCCATCAAGACCCAGGTCTCTGATGGACTCTCCTAATTGATACCTGCGAAGCATGTTGATGAGCTGCTTACCGAAGGTGATTGTGATTAACAAAGAAAGCAATGCCGCCATTCCTGCACGGAATGAGATATACTGAAACAGTCCCGCTCCCGGAAAGTCTATTTGATTTAGGTATTCAAATAAGTAATTCAGCATAATCTATACGTTAGATTTTATATAAATGAGAAACATCCCCCTGCCAACGCAGAATCCACCGCACCCCCCTTCCAAGGGGGAATAGATATTCACAATATTTTTCTTCAATGCAATCATTAGTTTAACAACTCACCTAATACTTCACGATCGTCAAAATGATGACGCTTTCCATTTATTTCCTGATAATTCTCATGACCTTTTCCAGCCACAAGAATTATGTCCTGACCATTTACCAAGTTGCACGCTGTGCGTATTGCTTCTTTTCTATCCTCGATCACCATCACATTACGTTCTTTTGATTTCGGTATCCCTGACTTCATATCTTCCAAAATCTGTTTTGGATCTTCTGTTCTTGGGTTATCTGATGTCAAGATGATCTTGTCGCTAAAGCGCGAAGCGATCTCAGCCATTTTAGGACGTTTGGACTTGTCGCGATCTCCTCCACAGCCTACTACGGTCACCAACATTTCATTTTTGGTTCTTAAATCATCTATTGTTTTCAAGACATTTTCCAATGCATCCGGCGTATGTGCATAATCCACAATGGCCATGATATTGGAAGTGTTCTCAACAGTTTCAAATCGTCCGCTTGCACCAGAAGTAGTGGAGAGTGCGCTCAGGGCATCTTCCCTTTCTTCCCCAAGAAGCACGGCTACTGCATAGGCAGTCAATAAGTTATAAGCATTGAATTTACCTATTAGCTTGAACCAAACATCCACTCCGTCGAAGTTGAGTTCTAATCCCTGGAGTGTATTGTGAATGATCCTCACTTTAAAGTCTGCCATCGATCGAATTGCCAAACGATGCTTGTCTGCTTTGGTATTTTGCAACATCACGGCCCCTCGTTTATCATCCACATTGACCAACGCAAAAGCGTCCGAAGGAAGGCCGTCAAATAGTAGCTTCTTTGCAGCTATGTACTCATCAAATGTCTTATGATAATCCAGGTGATCATGCGAGATATTGGTAAAAACTCCGCCGGTGAAATGTATTCCGGCAACTCGCTGCTGCACAAGGGCGTGGGAGCTTACTTCCATGAAGCAGTGCGTGCATCCACCTTCAACCATTTCGGCTAAAAGTGCATTTAATTGTACTGCGTCCGGTGTCGTAAAGCTGGCAGATAAGACCTTATGGTTAATCTTATTTTCAACAGTTGAAAGTAAGCCCACAGAATAGCCCAGGTTTTGGAAAAGCTCGAACAGCAAGGTTGCACAGGTAGTTTTTCCATTGGTACCTGTGATGCCAACAAGCTTAATTTTTTCTGAAGGTCGTCCGTAGAAATTGGAAGCAATGATCCCGAGTGCTTCCGCAGAATGATCTGTTTGAACAACCGTAATATCTTCACCTAAGTTTTCATGCAGCTGTTCGCATACAATCACTTTGGCTCCTTTTTCTATGGCGCTATCAATGAATTCATGACCATCCACAGTCAACCCTTTGACTGCCACAAAGAGAAATCCTTTTTCAACTTTTCTAGAGTCAAAAGCCACTCCTGTAATCTCCTCATCTCTGTTTCCGGTGAGAGACCTTAGCGAAACTCCAAACAATATGTCTTTTAGCGTCTGCATCAGCTCATTTGGAGTTTTATGGTTGAACCTTTTGTGATTTTTCCACCAGGAGTCATTGATTGAGTGGCTACACGACCTCTTCCGTTCACTTCTACTTCAAGACCAAGATTTTCTAAAATATATATTGCATCGCGAAGAGTCATACCTCTTACATCAGGCACCACCTTGAATTCAACATTGTTTCCTTTCCAGTAGACGGCATCATTGATTACTGACGTCTTCACCCATTCGGCATCAGATTTTGCATGATTAGAGATTCCTAATTCATTACAGATCATTGTGAGCTCATCTCGCTTACCTGCTTTGATATATGGAAACACACCTGTGACGTATGTTCTTTCCGTGGTGCCGATTTCGTGCATATCCAGCTCCAGCGAATAAATCTTATCAGCTATTTCTTTGAAAACCGGAGCAGACACATCACTTCCATAAATTTGGTATCCTTTCGGATTGTCTATGACGACAATGCAGCTATATCTTGGCGCTTCTGCCGGGAAATAGCCAGCAAATGAGGTATAATATTCTTTCACATATCTACCGTTCTTTACCTTTTTGGCCGTACCTGTTTTACCTGCAATTTTGTAATGACTGTGATTGATATTCTTAGCAGTGCCTCTTTCCACCACGCCTTCCATCATAAATTTCAACTGCTTTAATGTTTCCTTGGAAGCAATGCGATCATTGATGATTTCTGTATCAAATTTTTCAACCATTCGATCAGCCTTCATCACCCCTTTCACAATCATCGGCTTGACCATCTTGCCATTGTTAGCTACTGCATTATATAATGTCAGCATTTGAAGTGGTGTCATTTTCAACTCATAGCCGTGTGACATCCATGGTAGACTTACACCACTCCAGGTACTATCTGATGGATCTTTGATGTATGGCTTACCCTCTCCAACCATTTGGAAATCAAGTGGTTGATGGAGGTTCATGCGTTTTAGGTAATTAATGAATTTTTCCGGTTCGTCACTAAAATAACGGGATACCAATTTGGCTACTCCGATGTTGGATGACTTTTCGAACACTTCCTGGATGGTGAGCTTACCAAAGCCGCCAGGCTTGTGATCTCGCATCGTCTTGTCAAAAAATTCGAGCTTGCCGTCTCCGGTATCTATTGAATCAGAAAGCTTAATGTCTGTTTCTTCCAATAATGCTATCATACTTGCAAGCTTGAAAGTAGAGCCCGGCTCACGCGAACCTTGACTTCCTACGGCGTAGTTGTACCTTTCGTAGTAATCGCCTTCGCTATTTCTACTCAAGTTTGAAATAGCTTTGATCTCCCCCGTACTTACCTCCATTACAATTGCCACTCCATAGTCAGCGTCGTGCTTTTGCAGTTCATTGAGCAAAGCGGATTCGGTTACATCCTGAAGATCTACATTAATGGTGGTTTGAATATCTAATCCATCCACCGGACGTCTTTCAGTGCCATCATAGATAGGCTTCCAACCACCACCGGCCATTTTCTGATAAAGTCCTTTGCCGTTGATTCCGGCTAGCTGCTTATTGAAGCTGTACTCAAGACCTACTACTCCCCGATCATTTGCGTTGACACTTCCGATGGTGCGTATGCCCAAATGAGAAAATGGTAGAAAGCGTTTTTCTACCTTTTCAAACAAAACACCACCTCTTAACCGGCCTTCTCTGAAAAGCGGCCAGTTTTCCATGAGTTTCTTGTCCTGATAGCCTATTTCCTGACGATTGAGTGTGAGGTAGCGCCTTCCTTTCTTTCTGGCATCATCAATCTTTTTCTTATACTGTGTTGGAGTTAAGTCCTTATAATATCGTGATAGCAGGTAGCTAAGCGAGTCAATATTGTTTTTATAAAGTCCATTGGAAGGAAGATACGGATCTATTGCCAGTCTGTAAAATGGTAATGAGGTAGCCAGTAAGCTTCCGTCATCTGCATAGATGTTGCCACGAGTTGCTTTTACATTCATCGCCTGAATACCAAGGGTCTCTCCCATGCTTCTCCACTCTTCTCCCTCGACATATTGGATTTTGGCAATACGAAATACAACCAATCCTGCTACCAGGAACGTGAGGATAAATGCAATGCGCACGCGTAGTACTATGTCTCTTTTTATGCTCACTATCTTCCTAATTCTATCATTGTCATTCTGAACCTTCCTTGTCGGCAGACAGGTTTATTTCAGAATCTATTTTATCTATTAAGATCCTGAAACGAGCTTGCCTGCGGCAGGCAGGTTCAGGATGACTTTCCAGAGTTGTTCTCTATTCAACACTTTGAATCAATACCGGTGACTCTTCACTCTCTTTTAAGCCGAGCTCTGCAGCTCGTTTTGCCACCTCTGATTGCTTGCTTTCATACATAAAGTCAGCTTTCAGTGTTGTGTAATCTGCTCTCAGGTCCTCGACCTCTGTTTCCAGATGGTTGATGTCCCGAACTTTCTTTTCCGCGTAATGGCGGTTGCCGATGTATAGCAGACATAAGAATGCCAGAAACAGGATTTGGGGAAGAAAACGCACGTGTATTACCTCGCTCATGGAGCTATCCATGCGTAGAAAGCGATTGATGAGACGGAATAAGCCTCCTCGCTCTTCTTTTTGGGGTATTTTGTAGGTGTTCTTCATTCTAGTTTCGAGTTTTTAGTCGCGAGTTGCGAGTAAAGTCTCAATTGAATCTTGAAACTCATAGCTCGTAACTCGTAGCTATTATTATCTCTTTCTGCCAATACGCAGCTTAGCGCTTCTCGCTCTGCTGTTTTCTTTAATCTCTGCCTCTGTAGGGACGATAGGCTTTCGGTTCACCGGGTCTAACACCCTAATTGGATTCCCATAAAAGTCTTTTTCATCGACCCCTTTAATGTTTCCTTTATTGATAAAATTTTTAACCGGTCTGTCTTCCAGTGAGTGATAACTCATCACCACCAGCCTGCCATCTGCCTTTAGCACTTCGCCAGCCTGAATTAAAAATTCTCTAAGTGCTTCAATCTCTTCATTCACCTCAATTCGAATGGCCTGAAAGACCTGTGCGAGGTATTTGAGATCCCGACCTTTAGGAGCGTTCTTCATGGCAATTGCCTTTAGCTGCTCATTGGTCTCGATGGGCTGGTTCATTCTGAAATTCACAATCTCTCTTGCGAGTGTTCGTGCATTTCTGACTTCTCCGTAAGCACTCAAAATATGTATCAGATCCTTTTCCTCGTATTCATTGACTACTTCCCTGGCGCTTTTAGTTGCTACCTGATCCATGCGCATATCCAACACACCTTCTGCCCTAATGGTGAATCCACGCGCCGGCTCATCAAACTGATGGGAGCTGACTCCCAAATCTGCCAGTATGCCATCTACTTCCGTGATGCCATGTAGTCTGAGGTATTTTTTAAGAAACCTGAAATTCGACTCAATAAATGTAAAAGAACGTTTCGCCTTCGCTGAAGCTTCGGCGAACAAGTTCGCTTCTGCCTCCATCAGCTTCTGTGCGTTTTGCTCAGCATCTGCATCCTGATCAAAAGCTATGAGGTGTCCGGTTGTCAATCGTTCGAGTATCGCTTTACTGTGACCACCACCTCCGAAAGTCACATCGACATATACTCCATCCGGTTTTATATCGAGCCCGTCAAGGCATTCTTTCAGCATAACCGGGTTGTGATACTCACTCATGATGTTACCCTACTTTTATCTGTAAGGTCATTCTGAACTTGTTTCAGAATCTTTCGTTCCTCTCGTCTCAGATGGCCATAGATTCCGAAATAAACCTGTCTGCCGACAAGGCAGGTTCGGAATGACTTTCTGTTTTTATTTCTCGCACTACTCATCTAAGAACTTCTGTGCTAACTCTGAGTATTCATCGGCGTCTTCGATCAGGTGCTTGCTGAATACTTCCGGATTCCACATTTCTATATAGTTGCCCATGCCGATGAGAATTGCTTCTTTGTCTATCTGCGCATGAGCGAGCATCGTCTTTGGTACATTTATCCTGCTTGCACTGTCCAGTTCTACCTGGGCGATACTCCTGAAAAAATTCCTTTTCAACTTCCGTTGTTCAGGATTGAATTCACTAAGTGATGAGATCTTGTGGTGTATTTTTTTGTACTCCACCATTGGGTAGAGGATTAGGTTCGGCTCGAATCCCTTCCGAATTACTAGTTCTGCAGTGGAGACCTCCGGAAGGTTGTTCTTGATCTTTGCAGGCAAGACCAACCTTCCTTTAGTATCCAACTTACACTCATACTCGCTTGTAAAAAACGCCATACTGAGCCTTGAAAAATATAAACCACCGAGACAAATGTAATCAACTTTTCCTATTTTCCTCCACTTTCCCCCACTTTCATACACAAAACGCCAAAAAAATCCATTATTGTATCTAAATCGCTGATTATGATACTGAATGAAATGAATTGAATGTCAGTGAGATATAGGTTTATCGGGGAATTGGGAAGATTTTTAGAAAAAAAATGGAATAATGGAAGAAAAATAGATTTTGGTGGGAGATCGTGGGAGGTGAGGGAGATTGGGGCTGTCTAATAGGTTTATACTTAACCAAAGTAATTATTGTGTATTCTCACAATTAATCTTTAGTGCTCACTCAACACTCACTTCTAGTCCAGGTATCCAATACTTTTTGTCATCATTATAATTAGATATGCTTAACAAGATTTCACTCTTTCTCCAGAAAAATAATTGCAACCATTTATTCGACGTTTACGATTAATATATTAATTTCGGTTTTGTCGAATAAATAAATTACACTAAAAGAGGTTTCAATGAGGACGCTAATTTTCCAATCACTTCTATTCTTTATATGTAGCATAAACGGAAAAGCTCAATCGCCAAGTCTCCCTTCTACTACTTTGGAGGAAGCTGGATTCAACAGAGATTCTATTGAGACCCTTATTAATCTCATCAATGAAACTCCTCATAAAGATTTCAGAGGCCTGGTGGTCATTAAAGAGAACAAACTGGTCATTGAGGAGCACTTCAATACCTACATGTGGAACACCATCCATGACATACGCTCTGCAGGAAAAAGCGTCACTGCTCTGCTATTGGGTGTCGCTCTGCAGGATGGTCTGATCGAAAGTTTAGACCAAAGTGTGTATTCACTTTTTTCTGAAGCCAAAAACCCATCCATCAACGAGGATTACAAGAAAATCAAACTCCAACATCTCCTAAATATGTCTTCTGGTTTAGATGCCGATTCAGATGATTGGCGCACACCAGGACAATCCAGCAACTGGATCGCGCTAGATGATTGGAAAGAATATGTTCTAAACATTCCTCTTAAATCTAAACCTGGTGAAAATTTTGTTTACGCAGACATTCACCCTCTGCTAATTGGTTTGGCCATTGAAGAAGCATCGGGAATGAGCTTAAATGATTATGCCCAAGAAAAGCTCTTCGGTCCTTTGGGAATCAATCAAGTGTATTGGTTTACCAATGCTGCTAATCAAACCGGAGCAGCAGGCAATCTGTATTTAACAACCCTCGATTTTGCTAAACTCGGCTTGCTTATTACCAACGGAGGGAAATGGAATGATCAGCAAATCATCAGCGCCAATTACATCGAATCTCTGATAAACACCCGAGAGCCTTTGCCTGAGAGTTGGTCTCGTTTTGCCGATTCGTATGGTATGTTTTGGTACAAGTCAACCAAAACCTTTGCGGGCAAAAAACTAGACTACCTCTTTGGATCCGGATTCGGAGGCAATCACCTGATCGTAATTCCTGAAGAGCAACTAGTAATCGCTGTTACCTCAAGTGCATATGGTGCGCCGTATTCGCATGGCAGATCGTTTGCCATCACGTACAAAGTGCTCAATGCGCTGGAATAAAAAGAAATAAGAAAACTGAATCAAATGAAAGGAACAAACCTTGGTGAACTTGAAGAGATCGTACTACTGGTTGTTGCCAACCTCTTCGACAATGCCTACGGCATCCTGATTAAACAGGAGATTGAAGAAAAGTGCAATCGCACCATTACCATCAGCACCGTGCACAATGTGCTGCAGCGACTCAATGAAAAGGACTATTTGGAGTCGAGGTATAGTGACCCTACCCCTGAGCGTGGCGGTAAGCGAAAGTTGCTGTTTAGGGTGACCAAAGCAGGGCAGGCAGCACTCGAAACATCACGCTCCATGCGTGAAAACCTATGGTCGGGAATACCCAAAGTAGCATTTGACCAATGAAAGCCGCTCCTTCCAAATTCTTAACCTCACTCCTTTCTAAATGCTGCAATACAGCCTTGTGGGAATCAATTGAAGGTGACCTGGCTGAACTTTTCTTTTTAGATCTTAAGAAAAAAGGAAAACGAAAAGCACAAGTCAACTATTTCCTCAATGCACTGGCATTTCTTCGATATCACCGGCTCAGAAAAAAGCAAAACTCAAAAACACCCAATAACATGGCACTAATCAAAAACTACCTAAAAGTCTCCTTCAGAGATTTGAAACGGAACAAGACTTTCGCAGCAATCAACCTATTTGGGTTGATTGCCGGCATGACCGTTTCCCTGCTTATGTTTCAATATGTACTATTCGAAACTAGCTTTGACGATTTCAACAAAGATGCAAATCGCATCTATCGTGTAATTAACGACCGCTTTCAAAACGGTGAGTTGGTGCAGCATGGAGCCATCACCTACCCTACTATCGGCCCGACTATGAAAGCAGACTTTCCGGAAATAGAAGCATACACACGTATGACCTACAGCGGATCAAATTTTATTAACTACCAAAATGAGGTCTTCCGCACCGGTGACTACCTGATCGCGGATGAATACTGCTTTAGCATTTTCGATTACGAAATAATCAAAGGTCAGAAAGAGTCATGCCTGGATGCAGCATTTAAGATGGTGCTTACCAGAAGATTCGCTGAAAAGCTGATAAAAAAAGGTGAAAACGTCACCGATCTGATAGGACAACCTATTCATTTCAACTATGAAAAGCCTTTTATGATCACTGGAATCATGGAGAATCCTCCTGCAAATTCGCACCTTCAGTTTGAGTTTATCACTTCGTACAAATCATTCATTGCAATAGCAGGTGAGGGTGCTGATAACAGTTGGGAATGGTCGGACTTCTATCATTATGTCAAGTTGAAAGAGGGTGTGAATACGGAAGCTATAAGTTCAAAGCTTGAAGATTTCGGAAAACGATATTTTAAAGAGGGCGAGGTTTCCGGTGGTGATGAAAAGTTTTCTTTGCAACCACTCAATGAGGTCCATTTAGATGATAGCATGGAGTACGAAATCGGGGTGGTCACTGACGGTAAAACTGTCTGGCTGATGCTGTACATTGCCATATTCATTATTGTAATTGCCTGGATCAATTACATTAACCTAAACACGAGTCGGGCTATTCAGCGAGCAAAAGAAGTAGGCATCAGAAAATCGGTGGGAGCGCACAAAAGTCAGATCATTCGACAGTCATTTACAGAAACATTACTGTTGAATTTCATTGCGCTTGTTTCATCTATTGGACTCGTGCTGGTGTTTCAACCTATATTCAACAGGCTCACAGGATTGGACCTGAGCATGTCTATCATCCTTACATCATCTGTCTGGGGTATACCTTTTCTCATTTTATTGATTGGCATTTTCCTTATTGCCCTTGCCCTGGTGGCGTTGTACCCCGCCATGTTGGTTACCCGATTTAGCACACAGGACATATTAAAGGGTAGCCTCAGCCTCAAAGGGGAAATTGTTTGGCTCAGAAAAGGAATGGTAGTTTTCCAATTTACACTTGCAGTGATTCTTATTACCGCAACTATTGCCATTGCCAGGCAAATCGAGTTCATGCTTAATCGAGATTTAGGTGTAGACGTTGATAATACCATGGTGGTGTATGGTCCGGTAATGACCAACTGGGACAGTACATTCATCAACAAAATCGATCTATTCAAAAAGAGCTTAAGTTCCCTCTCGGGAATAGAACGAGCAACTTTTTCTAATCGCGTGCCGGGTATGGGCATGGGGAGAATCTTCCAGGTCACCTCCAAAGCCGACCCTGAGGCTAACAATCTTACTTCCAATTTTATGAACGTAGACCATGAGTTTTCTGAGCTCTACGGGCTTGAATTTATTACAGGCAGAGATTTTGAATTTACCGATCATAATATCGATGGCGATAAGGTTAGAAATCTTGTCATAAATGAATCCGCTTTACCACTTCTAAAATTCAACACACCGGAAAGTGCTATCGGACAGACCATTAATTTTTGGAATAAAGACTGGACAATCATAGGAGTAATTAAAGATTTTCATCAGCAATCCTTACACAAAGAAATTGAACCTGTTTTTCTGATTCCCTACTACGATACAGGCAATAATTTCTCAATTAAGTTTTCTTCAATGGTTACGCCCGCTTTGGTTGAAGCTGTTGAAAAAAGGTATGATCAGTATTTTCCCGGAAACTATTTCGACTATTATTTTCTAACTGACGAAATAAAAGGTCTGTATGATAATGATGTGCGGGTAAACAGGGTTTCCAACGTATTTGCGGCTTTGTCTATAATCATCGCGGTGCTAGGGCTGTATGGACTGGTGATGATAACGCTCATCCGCAAGACAAAAGAGATTGGGATACGAAAAGTCCTTGGCGCTAATATGGGACAGCTATTAGCCACACTGGGTAAAGAATTTATCCTGCTCGTCTTCATTGCAGTACTAGTAGGCGCTCCTGTGAGCTACCTTGCACTGATGGAATGGAAAGCCGAGTTTGCTTATTCCATAAATATAGGGGCCGGCCTTATCCTCTTTTCTTCTTTCCTTTTGATTTTGATTTCTGTCATAACCATTGGTTTTCAAACGAAGAAGATTACCGGAAATAATCCGGTGGAGTCACTTCGGTGGGAATAAATGCTTTAAAAGACATAAGACTATAATTGTCCGCAGGTATTCGGTACCAGTGATACTCCAAAGGTGATGGAATGATATGCATCTGTGATTTTTTAATCTAAGTTATTCACGACCGTATCTGCAGACTTTACAATAAGTCAAAGCAAGCTCTATCCATGTTCATTCGAATGCTTAGGAAATATTATCATTTGATAAAAAAATGTAAAAACCCTTAGTTTTGTATAGGTATTTTATCTATATCTTTAAGGAATTAATCACCACCTTGCAATGAAGCCATTTTTTACCGCCTTCGCTTTATTTATACTTACGTCAGCCTATTCAAACGACCTTTACACGGTCAAGGGGATCATCAAAGATCAGGAAACCAATGAGGCCATACCTTTTGCACATGTACTCGTAGGAGACGTAATCAACGTTTCGAATATCGATGGAGAATTCATTATTAGTCTTACCAAGATTGATGAAGCGGATGCTAAACTGAAAGTGTCCTATATGGGATACGAAAACTATTCAGCACCTCTCTCCGATTTGGAACCCTATCACACCGTATTTTTAAAACCATCAGTGACACAACTGGGAGACGTGGAAGTGTTTTCCGGTCCCAATCTGATGCAGGAAGTCTTTGAGCGCTTTCATGTAAACTACGAAATGGAAAGGCAGCACATGATTGGCTACTATCAGGAATCTATGTCTGATTGGGAGAAGACCTATTACGTAGCTGAAGGGATCATGGATATTTATACGCCAAGCAACCTTGACAAATTTTCCTATCCGCTGGTAAAGCCTTTACGCACGCGCAAAAAAGTATTTGAAAACATTGCAGCCATTGATCAGGTATTGGGTGGAAATGCCAGTGATATGGCGCATTCTTCTATTTGGAGAAAACGATCCTTTCTAAGTGAGAAAAACAGGAAAAACTATGAATACTTCTACGCTGGAGCTACATCCATTGGTGACCGGGATGTTTTAATTGTGGAGTTTGAACCCAACAATAACAAAGGAAATACAACTGGCAAACTCTACATCGATGAAGAAACATATGCACTCTTGAAAATAAAGTACGATCCGATTATTAATGATTTTGCTTTGTGGGAGTCCGTTTCATGGACCGAAGAATATGAACAACAAGATGGAGTTTTCAAGCTGGTAAGTGTATTGTTTGAAGGCACCAGCACCAATCACAAATACGATTATCATGCACTTTTGGTAATAAATGAGGCCAAAGTCATTGAAGAATTGCCCTCTGATGCAAGCATGATGAATGTGCTGGATTCATTTTTCGAAATGGCTCAAGAAGATTTCAGCGACTCATTTTGGACAGGCTTCAATTTCATGAAGCTAGACAATCAGGTAGCCAGGTTGTTTGATTCCGATTCTTCACAACACTGAGTGAACATTAATTTCTGATATTCTACCTTTAATTCGATCAGGCAACACGACCAATAGCTTAATGATGGCGTTCTAAGCCTGCGACATCACCGCCAGCCTATTGCCTTCAGAGTCGGTAAAGAGGCACATATATCCCATCTCATCCGAAATCTTTTTCTTTGGTTGGAGTACATTTCCTCCAGCATTTGCAATCCTTGTCTCAACCTCATCTAATGACGGATTTCCATCAAAATAGATCAAAACCCCTTCCTGAGAGGGTTTATAGTTCTCATTCTTTGTAATCATCCCTTGCCCTCCGGGCAAAATCCCCATTTTTAAATTATCCAAATCAACTACGGTTAACTGGTCCTGTAGGAGTACTTCATAAAACCTTCTGGCTCTTTCAAAATCATTTACAGGGATTTCGTACCACTTAATATTGGCTTTCATTACTTTTTTTGCCAATCTTAAGCATACTACCTCAACATTATTTATTCAAAATCACCTAAAACCAGATCTATATTGAGAAGGTGAAAAGCCTGTTCGGTTTTTAAAGGTGTTGCTAAAAGTACCCAGGCTCTCATATCCCGACGCAAAGCATATTTCCTGAATACTTAAGGTAGTTTTTTGCAATAAAGCTTTTGCACGATCCATCCTCACATCCTTCAAATAATTGATCGGCGACTGGCCATACAATTGTTTAAACGATCGCAACAAATGATTGGGTGACATACATGCGACAGCCGCCAGCTGCTCAAGAGTTATATCTGAGGACGGGCTCGAATGAATGTATTCCTTTACCTGAGTTATCCGCTTAAAGATCTCATCTCGAGTGGACCTTTTTACTGAGTTGAGACTTCCAGATTTTAACATGAAGGAATGCTCATTGTCAATAAGCCCTTCAAGAAAGAAGCGCATCTGTTCACCTGCCAACGCAAATTCTTTCTGAGTAAGTAATTCTTTGATAGAAGTTCCACATTGAAGAAGGTGGTCGGATATCTTGTGGCTTCTTTTCGAAAATTCGATTGAATTGGCAACCAGCAAATTATCAAGCAACCATTCATCGTCTTTTCGTATACTCATCAATACATCTGCAACCAGCGGTTGACCAAAAAAAACACAAAATGTACTTGTCGGTATTCTTTTGTCTACTTCTATCTCATACACCTGACTTTGATTTAGCATCAAAAAATTTGATCCATCGAGCCTGAAACGGTGGCTTCCGATATCGTAATGGACTTCACCTTGTGTAGCAAATTTGAATGACAGGCTGCCTTCGCCTTTCCAATGGTAAGGTCCATTGCTATTCGCACTGAGGATCATGGAAGTACTTCGTGATACCTCAATCAAGCTACTTGTTTTGATATTTTGATCGGTATGTCTTAGTGTATAAACCAATTTGATTGAATATCAATAGCGTAAGTCATTAAACAAATGAACCTCGTTTAAAAGTTACGTTTTTTGCTGAAAACTCAAGCATTCACATGTGTAAAAAAGAACTATTGAGGTTCCAGCTTGTAGAAACTCAGCTGATTGCCGTCCGGGTCGGTGAAATCGAAATACGAGACCACCTTGGGAACCAGTTCAATAGCTGTCGGAGATATTCCAAGCTTATCTAGCTTGCTGTGCTGTTTTTGAATATCTGCTACTTCCAGCCTGAATATCGACCCATTGCCAATCGTGCCTTCAAACAACTGCAGCCAGGTGTTATCATTGAGCTTAAATTCCACGACTCCCGGAGCTGGCGAAAAGTGTTCAACATTCCCCAAAAGCTGTTGATACCAAGCGGTAGCCTGCACAAGGTCCGAAACAGGAAGACAAAAAGTACTGCTTGAATATTGAGGCCTTTCCTGAGCCTTTCCGACATGTAACACGCACACAACAAGCATGAATACGAATATGCGACTCATATCTTTATTAGTTTAAAAGTCCCTCTAATTGATTCATAGCTAACTCCCAACCTTCGACTGCTCCCATTTCGGCCATTTGCTTCAGCGCTTCTGCAGAGGCAAATGTGGTTATGGAAGTCACGATAGTGGATGAACCTTCCTCCTCAAATGTGACGGTTAGTTGCATCGGAGGTATCTCTCCCGCTTTTTCCCCCTTTTCATTACAGAAATAATCCTCAGCCGTAATGCTTTTGAATTCTTGCATTTCGAGAAAATCCATTCTTCCACGATGAATATCCCCTTCCGGCCCGATCATGTTATAAATCCAATGACCTCCAACCTTAAACTCCATAAAGTCAATTTTACAAGTATATGGCTGAGGTGCCCACCAATGACATAAAATATCAGGATCACTCCAGGCTTTCCATACCTTTTCAACCGATGCATTAAATCTTCTTACAGCAATCAGTTGGTTATTTTCAAGGTCTTCAGTAAACGTCGTTTTGTTCATATCGTTTGTGTTTTATTTTATATGTTTCAACAGGTCATCGAGCTGATCAAAACGATCCCTCCAGAGTTGCTTGAAGGGTTCCAACCACTCGATAATCTCCAATAGTTTTTCAGGTTTAATGTGACAATAACGTTCCCTTCCTTCTTTAGAAATTGAAATCATATCACATTCTTCCAGCACCTTCACATGCAATGAAACCCCCTGTCTTGAAATAGCAAACTGCTCCGCAAGAGTGTTCAAATTCTTCGGCTCCTCAATTAACGTGGACAGGATTTCCCTTCGCGTCGGGTCTGCTATTGCTTGGAAAATATCTCTTCGTTGTTCCATAATATGCAAGTGAATGCTTGCAAATATATATGCAAGTATTTACTTGCGCAAATGATTTTAGTTTTAACTGACCGAAACCGCCTCATATCTGAAATTGACCTGCCATAGCTCCGGCTATTCGCTTCTTCGTGACGTCCATTGAAGCAATAAGCGATTACAACTTTACCTGGAGACTCCTGGCCGTCCTATATTCTTGGTAAACAATAGCCTTATGTACAGAAAATTCACATTTGTATCATTGTATTTGCTTGTGTTTGCTCTCGCAGGCCAGTCTCAAATATCAGCCACTGACAAACAATTTGTTGTGGCCTATTTAGAAGAATCCCGCTTTGCGCTTGAGCGTGTCCTCGCGAAGGTTAACGATGAAGATTGGCTGGTCAAACCAGATTCAACCCGGTGGTCTATTGCCCAGATCTGTGATCATATACAAAAAGCAGAAAAAGCAGTTTTCTACAATCTCAACAACAATATTTTGAAAAAGAATGCTCAGGTAGTTAGTGAAAATCAGACCGAAATAGATGACATGATTATAACATTGGCGTCTGATCGATCAATTAAAATGACTGCCCCAGAATCAATACGCCCTGTCCAAGATGCATACAGAGCTAAGCAAGAATTTCTTTTGGACTTTCATAGTACCAGGGATAAAACAGTTGCTTTCAGTAAATCATGCAATCTACCATTGCGCCAGTATCTAGGTTTCTTCTCACCTATGCAAATGGAAATAGATGCTGTGCAATGGTTAATAGTAATTTCTGCCCATACTCAAAGACATATTAAGCAGATCGAGGAAGTGAAAAAAATAATCAATACAATCGATAACTAGCAGGCTTGATATCATTAAGTCTGAGGTAAACGATCATTTGTGCACGATGGTGGGTAATGTGATCTCTTACTCCCATCGAAATTGTGCGGAGGGTGGTGACGGGTTGATCTTTGGGGTAAAATGGAGGCCAGCCCTCAAATGAATGAGTTGCTTCCAGTTCTGTATCAGAAATGATATTGAATTGCTCGATGGCTTTATCAAACCGATCTTCGAGAATAGCCAGTAGTTCTGCTTTAGGTTTATTCACCACTTTATCTTTTAGGCTTCTATAGGTTGGAAGGAATTCTTCCTGGGTAATGGATTTACCGGAAAGAATTATACTGACTTGAAAATCCAATGAAATAGCGATATGCTCTGTTTGCTCTCTGAACGATCGCATGCCATCAGTCGGCCGGTAATCATACTTCTCTTCCGGCATTTGTTCAGCCAGCGAAATTGTATAGGTCTTCATGTGTTCCATAATTGAGGCCATTTCTTCACCGAACGAAGAGTTGGATTCCTGGCCAAATGCAGTCAGCCTTAAAAAAACCATAATTACAATTGCGTGCTTTTTCATGTGTTGAATTTTATTTTAGAGACTCTTGAAGCCATTACTTACCATTATTTCTTCTATTTGTTTTGTATGCCTTTTCATGTGTGCGCCACTAAAAAGTGCCCACTGATAAACATCAATGAAGCCAAGTACTGGATTTTTGCTTCCATAAGTGCGAAGGTTTATTGTCGTAGTGTTCAGGTAGTTCATCAAACGATTACGTTTTTGGTCAAGCTCATTTATAAGCTCCTGATAGGTTTTCTCACCAGCTTCTGATGGTTTCAGAGAAGGTGGAGCGTTAAATTTTTTCTCTCTGCTTTCTATCTGATTCATCACCTCCAGATCAGTGATCTTTTTATTCAGTGCATCTTCTGATAATTCTTCCGCTTTTTGGATAATTCCCCAAACCACCTCTTCCACTTTGGTTATATGCGTAATACACTCGATGATGCTCCATTCGGTTTCTGACGGTTTAAAGGTCAACTGCTCATCATTAAGACCTTTGGTCAATTTCAATAAATCCTCATGACTTTTGCGTAAATATTTACTAGCAGTTTTTAGTTCTTTTTGACTCACTGACTGTGAAAATGAAACATGGGTGATTGTGAATATGATGAGCCATATCGGTATGATTTTATTCATCTCTGATTGCGTATTAAATTAAAAACAATTGTACCAAGCCAATAAGGTATTTATAGCTTCGTTGATGATGCTTATTTAAGCATTGCAAAAAGCTGAGTAGACGCTTTTCATAGCCGAATAACCGTATTTGATCAGCTAGTTAGTTTGCGAGCGTAAGGTTTTGGTTTGTAAACCAGGCCGCAAAATCTTTACTTCTGTAGCGGCTCACAGTAATAGACTCATTCGATAGCTCTTTTGGCGCTTGTTGTAGGTTTACCAAAAACCTGCGATCGCCATCTTTCTTCACAGACTCTATCGCTTCTTTGTTGACAATGTATTGCCTGTTTATTCTGAAAAATGGGTGCTCACTGAGTGAGCGGGCCACATCATCGAGCGATGTATATTGAGTATAGTAGCTTTTTTCAGATTTAAGAAAAACCTTAATCATCTTGGCATTGGATCTAAAGCACAAAATCTCACTTGGATCTACCATTAGCTGAGTGCTGCCGGTATCAATAAAGAACTTCTTGAGGGTCTTGGAATAGGCCTGATATACCATCTTATAGATAATAATCATGGAAAACTCTATGATGATAATGAGCATGACCACAAACAAATACTTTAAAAATATAACAGAAGAAAAAGTGTATCCAAGAATGACAATATTGATCAGCGGAAATAAGATTGAATAAGAGATGATGGTTACACATATATTCATGGCCACAAGCATCATAAACCGACGAAAATTCCCTTTTATCTTCTCAAAATGAATTTGTGTATAGACGATCCAGTTGATGGTGCAAATAAGAAAGCCAAAGGAGAAAATAATCAAATATGATTTGGATGGAAATTGATAGCCATCATGCCATGGCATTACTTTATAGCTTAAAAAATGAACGATTAGCAAACTCAATATCGCAATGAGAACTACTCTTGCCAGGTGCAAATAAATTCCAGATTTACTCATCTTAAAAATCGACCTTTTAAATCAAAACAACTTACTGAATCCTCCTCTCCAATTTTTTACACAAACGGATAAATAATGTGATATTTTCATACCAAAAGAAAGTCGCCAATCGAGGCGACTTTCAATAATCCTATACAAATACTATTTCCTCCGAATCAATCATTGATCCATGAATTGCTACCATCGGCGGTATTGATACCGTCTGCATTGGCAACTCCTCCGAATGTATATACTGTCTCTCCCAGAGTGACCAGCTCGCTGGCTGGCACAGGAAAATGAAGTATAGTTCCAATCTGCAATGCATCTCTTCTTCTCATGTCCGCATGCTCCACTCCAAAGATTGTCCTTCCTAATTCGATATCTCGTTCAGCAAAAATCAATTCCAATACTTCATCGTTTGTTGCCGAGGCTGGTACATCGGGTAGCTCGCCCTCCGCTTTTCTCGGAAGGGTTGGATCATTGAGTATGGCAATTGCAGCACCCGTGTTTCCAAGCATAGCCTCAGCCTCTGCAAGGATAAGATCATTCATATATGCTCGCATGTAAATGGCCTCACCAATTCCATTGTTATCCCATAAGGCATACCTATTGTCGAAGTAGTGACTTCTAAGTTGTGCACCTCTGGACAAGTTGAAGAATGAAAGGTCTGATGAATAACCAAAATACTTTGTCAATCTCAGGTCACCATTATAGCCCGCTCCTGTCAAAACAGATTCTTCAATGACATCAGCAGGCTCAGTGCCGAATCGCTTCGGATATGTGGAATTGAATCTTCTCAAGATTCTATGATCTAATCTGAAATACCAATACAAGCCGGATAAATACTGAAAATCATGCTGGAAAAATTGGCCATCATCCAAAACTGTAAAATCCTGTGATGTTCCATTCTCGGCATACGCTTTTACTCTTGCCCAATCAGTTGCAGCATTTCCAGCAGCATTTCTGGGTATGGTAGTCAAAAAATGGGCAGCAAACGTATTGGCAAGAGCCATCAAGTCATCCTGATCGTAGATCACCCCATTGAATGTTTTCGTACTTGACGAAAACGTGTTATTCGAAAAAATCTCGATGGCATCATCCAAAGATCCAAGCGCGCCTGCCAATACTTCGCTGTAAGGCTTCAGCAAAGTGGATGGATCCACGGCTGTCACATCCGTATCTTCAGGCACCAAATATGCACGATCAAAAGTGCTTGCAAGATGACCATAGGCAACACCTCTCGCAAAGTAGGCCAACCCAAGTGCCCCGGCCTGCTCCTCATTCTGAGCTCCTCCATTTTCATTCACAGTACGTATGACAATGTTTGCTTGTGAAACACACGCGTTCCAATTGTCCCAAGGATCAGTAATAATGGAAAGATCAGGGAAAGTCAGGCTGTTGTCAAATGGAACACGTGGTTCCACTTTGAACTGCGACCACATACCTCTAAAGTTATTGGTCATGGAGACGTGATCTGCGGTCCATGCTAAATGAATGTTAGCATTGAAATTCGTCCCAAGATCCGGCTGTGGAGTGTAAGCACTAAAAATGTTGTATAATGCCCCGGACGCAATGTCTTCCAATACAGCATCTGACACTTCACCATCAGTTCCCGGATTGTTTGGGTTGGTGACATCTAATTCAGTACATGCGCTAAAAGCCACTAAGCTCAGCGATGCTATTATCGATAAAAAATGTGTTTTTTTCATATTCTTAAAATCTAACTTGAAGAGTAACTGAATAACTTCTGAATAATGGATACCCATAGACATCTGCTCTGAAGATGGTAGGGTTAAGAAGAACATCACGATCTACCGGTGATGTATTTAGTGGCGAACCCGGACTTCCTGTGGTAGAAATGTCAGGTGTGAAGCCACTATAATCGGTCCACATAAATAGGTTTCTTCCAATAAATGAAAGCTTGGCGTCTCTTATAACTTTCCCAAGATTAAGTCCCTCAAAAAAATCATTATTGAATGTGTATGATAGAGATAATTCACGCAGAGACATGTATTGAGCGCTTTCAATAAACTGCTGATTTAATCCGTTACCGGAGTTGGTCGTACTTTGCACGTATGCATCCCAGTGCCGTTGACCTTCCGGACGACCCGACTGATCATTGCCAGCTGCACGTCCATTAAAGAGTAGGTTTTGACGCATAACATTGGCAATGTCTCCACCTATTTGTGCATCAAATGAAACGAAAAGACTGATGTTTTTATAAGCGATGCTACTATTGAAGCCAAGAAGTGCATCCGGGTTAGTATCTCCAATCTTTCTGGTTGCTCTTGAGCCTGTTTCGTTTGCGAGGTGATAAGCAGACTCGTTACCGGTATACTGAGTACCTGCCACGATTACATACCCATCATCATTTACTTCAAAATCATCCGGTGTAAGTCCGGTAGGTGCTCCTACCAGGTTGTCTACAAATCCGTTCTCATCTACAGTAAGTTCTGAAAGGCTGGTAGCCAATACATTGCCATATATCGCTCCAAGGTTTTCTCCTTCCGCAACACTGAAGAGTGGCGTATTGTTGAATGCATTCAGGATGTAATCCGGTCTGTTTAGACTTACAACTTTGGATCGACTTCTACTGTATGTAAATCCTGCATCTATTCGCCAATCATCATTTTTAAAGATGTTTGCTGTCAAAGCTACCTCCACGGTTTTTGACTCTACCGTACCAGCATTTTGAAACTGGCTTCCAAATCCTGCAATTCCCGGAAGAGGTACTTCCATGATTTGATCTACAATTTCGGAGCTTGCATAGTTTGCCTCCAATGAAAATCTATCCAGAAAGTCAATATTAGTACCAACCTCAATCTCCGTTACCACAGAAGGTTTCAGGTCGGCATTTCCTAGCACATCTTGCACAATATTTCCCCCAAAAAGTGTGAAAGTCTCATATTGTGCTCTAAAAGGTGGTCGCTGACCGGAGGTGCCTATGGAAGCACGGAATTTCCACTCGTCTATACCATTAATAGCCAGGTCTTCTGAAATTCGATAAGTAAGAGAGGCTCTGTAAAACTGCTGCTGTCGTGCATCAGCGCCAAAGAGTGACGACTGGTCTATTCTAAGTAGTCCATCAAAGATATATTTCTCTTTGAAATCTACAGTGGCATTGACCATGTAGTTTTCCGCTCTGAACAATTCATTGAAAGACGCGCCTACCAAAGAAGTTCGATCCACATTATCGAGTTGAAAGATTCCCTGACTTTGAAGATTTGATCCGGATGTTTGTTGGAATTCCGTCAAATACTCTTCGGTCACATATCGCAGGGAAAGTCCAGTATTTATATCTCCAAATGACTTATTGAAGTTGGTAGACATTGTCACCACACGTGCCTGATCAGAGGTTACCCTTTTTGTAAGGAATCCACCATCACCATCTGCCGGACCTTGTTGACTTAGAAAGTTTTTATCCTGCTGACGTGTCTCAAAATAGTTATTCCTATCTAATGAAATTTGTACTTCAGCATTCCACCAGTCGAAGATCTGATACCTTGCCTTTGCACCTGCCATCAAGCGATTCTTGTCATAAATCCTGATGTCATTATGAGCAATGTAAAGTGGATTGTTCGAATTAGTAAAATTGCCAATAGTTCTTGGACGTGTGATGAATGGCTGTCCATCCGGATTTGGAGAACGAAGATCTATATCAGGTTCTGCCAGGAGCGCACCATAAACAAACCCATCTTGATCTCCTTCTACCGGATTGTTTCCCTCCGCTTTGATATATGCGCCGGTCAGACCTATCTCAAGTTTGTCTGTAAGGGCGTGATCAATGTTTAACCGTATGCTTTGTCTTTTGAAGGGAATTTGTCCCTCCACAAGACCCTCCTGTACGAGGTTATCAAAAGAAGAATAGAAATTTGTTTTCTCTGTGGAAGACCCAATAGAAATAAAGTTGTTGTTAAAATTTCTGCCACTGAAAACTTCTTCTTGCTGATCGAATAATATTGGATATGGGTTATCAAAGATATTTTCACTGTCCACTACCCGTTGACCATTTACATCCAACACGTAATTTCCACTGCCATCGACCTGATAATTGTGATGTTTACTCAGTGGTACTTTTCTAAGCATTCGATTGGTGCCATATTCATTTCTGAGAGTCACCATCGTCTTTCCATACTCACTGGATCCTCTTTTGGTGATGATTTGGATCACGCCATTTCCGGCTAGCGATCCGTATAATGAAGAACCAGCCGCACCTTTTAATACCTCAATCGATTCAACATCATTCATGTTAATATCGGACAGGTTGGCGCTCCCTGGGGGCGTAATGATGCCATCAACAATAATCAAGGGTTGTGAATTACTACCCGATATGGTTTTAGCCCCTCTTAAGTTGATTGAAGCCGCGTTGCCCGGGTTACCAGAAGACTGCACAATTTGAACACCGGCAACCTTTCCTCTCAATGCGTTGGCAGGATCTATTGCAGGGGCGCTGTTAAGCAACTCCTTATTCACCTTAGCAATTGAGAAGCCGAGTTTGCTGGTGGCTGTCCCTTGCGCAACTCCGGTTACTACCACTTCCTGCAATTCAGTAGCCCCTCCCATGGTCACATCGATTACTGATCGTGTGCCAACCGCTATCTCCTGCGTTTCAAAACCAACAAAAGAGAAAATAAGAATATCACCATCAGATACAGATAAGCTGTAATTCCCATCAATATCGGTCGTAGTTCCAGTGGTTGTACCTTTGAGCACAACGCTAACCCCCAGCAGGTCTTCACCTTCATCATCAGTCACCTTACCGGAGACTGTTCGCTGAGCCATAACACTCACAATTGAGGTCATGAAAATCATAATAAAGTAGATTCTTTTCATAAGCATGTAGATTTTTGTAGTTGAACAACAATGATCTGTAATGCCTTATGGAACCAATTGGGAGGCCTCCAGAGATTCCCTGAGAAACCATTTTTAGTACCTCAAAAGCCACTTGAATTAGTCATTCTAAACAATCAAAATCATGATTCTTTACTTATGACATGAGGAATGAATAACGCTGCGGTAAATTCTGCCTAAACGTATTGTTTTCGCTGTGCTTAGAAAGCAGGTGGACTATTAGAACAGACTTAGCATCAACGTAATTGAAAAGGGCATCATTACGATGCCCTTTGTTTACATCTAAAGAATTTAAGCTTACCTAGTTTAAAATATCAAGAGATGCAATTTTTTACTGATGCTAGATTACGAACAGGACCTCACTAATGTGGTAGTTATCATTAATTATTACCTAAGTAGCCATATTTAAGTCGTAAAAGGCCAAGTAACTTATAATTTGAGATGCTTGGAGAGTTAGATGGTAATTAAAAAACCAATAGATGGTAACCTGCATTCATTTACATGAATGAGTATAATCACCAACAATTTACCTATATTTATAAGTCACTTAATCTTCAGATTATCCATTTTAATACCGCTAAAATGAAATTCGCTGCACGAATAATGTTGGTTATGGCCGTGCTGGCTACAACCTTCGATTTGAAAGCTCAGACAACCTATTACTCTTTTGCTACCGGGGATTGGGAGGCTGCTGCATCATGGACATTGACCTCAGACGGCTCTTCGGGTGCCTCCGCCACTGCTCCGGGCGGCACAGACAATGTAGTCATCCGAAATGGCCATACTATCACTATTGATGATACCAATGATAACGGAAATGAGACAACGGCAGACGCATTAGGTTTAGCTAATGTTGGTGCTTTTACCGGATCTGACGCAAATGCATTTTACCATGAAGGGGATATTATAGTATCGAATGGTGCAACAGTGACAGCTACTGTTCGCATGATGACAGCCGATGTATTTGATGTAGAGGATGGTGGAGACTTTAGTACTACTGGCGACCTCATTATTCTTGGTTCACTAGATATTGCTGCTACTGCTTCATTTGATGTTGGAGATGACTTTATCTTAAGCGGAGATAGTCGTACGATAATAGATAACACTTCTACTGCTGGAGACGATCTTTACATTGATCACACGGATGCTACTCTTTGTGGAGACGGAACAGTGAATACAGGAAATGGCGGAACAGATCCCACAGTTCAGTATTTGAATTCGGCAACTGCCGCTCAGGTATGTTCTTCTTTTAATATAACCTGTACATCAAATTGTGGCGGCTTTACTAGCGGGCCTCCATCTGGTGGATTCATTACAGGCATTACAGGTCCTGGAGGAGTCGGTGACGCTACCAATAACCAATTATGGCTAAGAGCTAGCGACTTAAGCCTCACTGATGGAGCAGCAGTAAGTAGCTGGTCAGACGTTTCTGGCAATAGCTTGACAGCTAATTCCAGTGGTGTGACAGCAGAAGAACCCACCTTTAACACAAATGATGTAAACGGCTTTCCCTCTATCAGTTTTGATGGTGGAGATTTTCTTAATCTTGGTAACGTAGCAGCATTGAACTTGACACCCGGAACGGATAGCTGGTCATTTTTCATTGTTTACAATGTGACTGGTGCAACGCCACAAGGAACCTTCTTTTCAAAAGCGACGAGTGCAAACAGACATTACCAATATACCATCGACGATAGCGGTGGAACATCACGATTTACGGCCTTCATAGGTGGTAACGCAACAACTGGTTCTGTGACGGCAACAAACGCATGGTTTGTTTCTTCCAGCACGAATGATGATACTCAAAAGGATTCCTGGACGAACGAGGGATCAAATTTCGCAGCAGCAGGAGTAGGTACAACGACAGAAGCCACTGCTGATGTTCTCATCGGTGCACGTAGAGATACCGGCCCCACCACTGGAACTGGTTTTTTATTGACCGGGAGTATTGCTGAAATAGCCATGTTTGATGTAGAGGTCAATGCCGCACAACGCATAATTGCTACTAACTATTTGGCTGCTAAATATGATATTTCCCTCAGTGCCAATGATTTGTATGACATGGATGACAATGCCAATGGTGATTTTGACTATGAGGTAGCTGGTATTGGTCAGGCTGCTGATGGTACCAACCACACCGATGCACGTGGATCAGGGGTGGTAAGAATGTGGGATCCTTCTGACCTGGATAATAGTGAATTCATAATGTGGGGACACGATAACACTGATATATCTACAAAAAATGCAGTAGATGTTGATGGAACCGTAATTGAGGAGCGACTCGATCGAATTTGGAGATTAACAGAAACTGGCGACTTGGGCACTGTTTCTATTTCATTTGACTTCTCTACTGTGGGCAACTCCCTTGGAAGTAATCTTCGTTTACTTATTGATAGAGATGGAGATGGGTTTGATGACAATGACGTGACACCTATTGCTGGATCTGTAGCCGGAGATGTTGCGACATTTTCTAATATCGACTTTCAGGATGGAGACCGGTTTACCATTGGAAATACGGATGTTACACTACCATTACCAGTAGAGTTAATCTCATTTAATGCAAGTGCGTTGGGAGATGCTGTGCGATTGGATTGGGCTACGGCGACCGAAACCAATAATGATTTTTTTACAGTTGAGCGCTCAACGGATGGGAGCGACTGGCAGTCTGTGTTGACTGTGCAAGGCAGTGGCAATAGTGATCAGGTCCAAACCTACAGTGCCATTGATGAAAACCCCATTAAAGGGCTTACCTACTATCGGCTGATGCAGACAGATTATGATGGCATATTTACCTTTTCCGAATCGAGAGTGGTAAATGTCACCAATATCGCAGAAAACTTATATGCAGCACCCAATCCATCAAATGGAGTATTTACTATTAATAGAGAGGTATTAGATGTAGAGAACATCCGAATTTATGATCGTCAGGGAAAAGAAATTGACAGCTACCTTATCAGCAATAAGTCACAACTAATGGTGGATCTTTCCGCATCCCCAGAGGGTGTATACTTCTTAAACATTTCTATAGACGAAGGTCCTGCTGAGACCATTCGTTTGATCAAGGAGTGATACTATCATGTGCTACGATGCTGCCACCATGACCAAAAAAGCGCAACATTATGCCAAGCGCTATGGAGATACTAACGTATGGGAGCAGGTAAAAATGAGCTTTCCCGAGATGTTTCACCTCAATGGATTTGATGAACCTGACCTTCCGGTGATTACCAATGAGCACCCACAAGAAGTGCGATTACATCATTGGGCATTTGTCCCCTTCGTCTATTCACCTCAGATCAACGGAAGACCGATGAACACGCTGAATGCTCGTGACGATAAAATCTTTACGGAGCGAAGCATCTATCGTGATGCAGCTGAACATAGAAGATGCCTGGTAATGCTCGATGGCTTTTTTGATCATCACAAAAAAAATGGAGTTGCTTATCCATATTATGTGCAGCTAAAGAGTGGCGAACCCTTCTTTGTCGGTGGGTTATGGCAGACATTTACTGATCCCAAAGATGGCATTTCTATAGATACTGTAACATTGGTGACAGGCCCTGCAAACAAAGAAATGGCATGGATTCATAATGAGCCTGCTTACTCACCGGATTCTCGCATGATCTTCATCGTCGATCCAAAAGATGATGAAGTATGGCTGCATGGGACAGCTAAGGAAGTGCAAGAAATTATACGCCCTCTGCCCGATGGTCTCCTGGATTACCATCCTTGCCAACCTATCAAATCCAATAAAAAACTGAACCGAGTATACATGGGAAACCTCCCTGGGATTCGTGAGCGTAAATACTATCCTGAGCTGGAAGAAATTCAAGGTGGATTATTTTGAGCTTGAGATAATCTCATTCAACCCCGCATTTGTTCCTTTTATCCAAATAATGGTTTTTCAGTGAAACATTGGCATGGAAATTCGTTTATACATGCAAGGACTAAAACTGAAAATCATGAAGGCTAAGAAAATATTATTGGTAGTTTATCTCACCATACTTGCAATCACCCTCTTTGCGGGATAAGACGTTAACGTCTCATTTTACCTTTCTCACATTCACTCCTACAGACTTTGAGGCTGGTGTATGACTTCCTCTGGCATGTAGGTGCAGTGGTACAAGTGGATTTGCCTCAGGAAAGTAAGTAGCTACACATCCTTTTGGGATATCATAGGGAACGACGGCAAATCCCGCCACTTTTCTTGAAATTTTGTAATTGTTAGATAACTCAACGATATCCCCTTGTGACAGACTTTCAGACTGCATGTCTTCCTTGTTCATAAAGACCACATTCCGGCCACCAAATACACCTCTGTACCGATCGTCCATTCCATATACCGTGGTATTGAATTGATCATGACTCCTAATTGTCATCATCACATAATCATGCCCATCAGGAATCTTTTCCGAAAGCTGATTGACCGTAAAGACAGCTTTTTTTGATGGCGTATTGAACTCTCCTTTGCGAGCGCCATTTGGTAATTCAAACCCATTGTCTCTTTTCAATCGCTCGTTGTAATTTTCAAATCCATTCACCGCCTTTGCAATCAAAGCACGGATATTGTCATAGTCTTCGACCAATCCAGCCCAGTTAATATCATCATTTCCTAATGCTGCAGCGGCGATGGAAGCCACAATTTCCGGTTCACTTTTCAACAGCTTTGACGGTGGTGTCAAACTTCCATGTGATCCATGCACCACACCCATTGAATTTTCGACTGTGACTACCTGTTCTTTGCCATTTTGGATGTGCTTATCTGTTCGCCCCAAACATGGCAGGATAAGTGAGATTTTTCCGGGAGCCAAATGGGTTCGGTTAAGCTTCGTGCTTATATGTACTGTAAGCTCACACTTTCGGATGCCTTGCTCCGTATATAAGGTGTCCGGTGCTGCGGGAAGAAAATTGCCGCCCAAAGCCATAAAGAAGCTTACCTTATTTTGATTCATTGCCTCGATTGTTTCCACTACATTGTATCCTGGTGACTGTGGTGGATCAAAGTTGAAGGCCTCCTTGAGTTTATCTGTCCAGGCTTTGGTCGGGCGCTCCCAGATACCCATGGTTCTGTCTCCTTGCACATTGCTATGTCCACGTACCGGGCAGGTGCCGGCACCTTGCTTGCCAATGCTGCCTTTTAGCAAGAGGAGGTTTACTATTTCCCTGATATTATCTACTGCATTTACGTGCTGGGTAAGGCCCATTGCCCAGCAGGCGATTATTTTATTTTTTGCCGATAGCCAATGCGCACTGAGCAGTACATCTTCTTTCGAAAGTCCGGACTGTCTAATAAGATCTTCCAGCTCATGGTTGGCTAGGTCAGCTTTAAGGGCTTCTATACCTGAAGTCTTATCTCGAATGAAATCCATATCCAGATTGTTTTCATCTTGAAGAAGCAGCTTAAGCCATGCTTTAAGTAGAGCTACATCTTCATTGATTCTAATCTGCAGGTACAAATCAGCGATTTCTGTTCCTTTACTGATCCATCCATTGATTTTTTGGGGATTTTTAAACTTCATTAAGGCTACCTCTTTCAATGGATTAATCACTATGATCTTTGCCCCCTTGCGTTTAGCCTTCTCCAGAGAACTGAGCATGCGTGGATGGTTGGTGCCTGGATTTTGACCGAATATCAGAATCACCTCTGCATGTTCAAAATCCTGAAGTGTGACTGATCCTTTACCGATTCCCAGGGTTTCGCTTAGGCCAATACCACTTGACTCATGACACATGTTGGAACAATCCGGCAAATTGTTTGTGCCGTATTTTCTAACAAAAAGCTGATATAGAAATGCTGCTTCGTTGCTCGTACGTCCCGAAGTATAAAATACGGCTTCATCCGGATGACTCAGCGATTTGAGATGATTACCAATCGTTTCAAAGGCCTCCTCCCACGCGATAGGTTCGTATCTAGCACTTCCTTCCTTTTTGATCATCGGCTGTGCCAAACGACCTTGGTGCCCCAGCCAGTAATCACTTTTTTTTCTGAGTGAATCAATGGTATGCAGTTTGAAGAAATCTTCTCCCGCTAACTTATGCTGGGCCTCTTCCGCAATTGCCTTTACCCCATTTTCGCAGAACTCACCAATTTTAGAGCGTTTGTCTGGATCTGGCCAGGCACATCCCGGACAATCGATTCCTTTTTTCTGGTTTAGCTTTCCCAGCAATCTTAAAGCTTTCCATGGTGGCATTGCTTTCAAAATCATCTTGCTGGCTGTGGTCACAGATTTGGGCCCAACCGATACTTTTGGAGGTTTTTCTATTCTGAGATGATGATGCTCTGACATATAGTTAAAGATAGGAATCTCTTTTGTTAACCGAATAGCTACTTTTATAAATAGATGTATACAGACTTAAATGGATTGATATTGATTGGCGGTAAAAGCACCAGAATGGGCATGGACAAGGCCTTTATCCAGTATCATGGCAAATCCCAGATACAACATCTTTATGAACTTATGATTGAGGTCATCCCTCAAACTTTCATTTCCGTGCACCGGGAGCAAATCGTCAATTTTACCGATCAGCTGATTGAAGACACTTTTGATGTAAAAGGGCCACTAAATGGTTTACTCAGTGCTCATCAAGCGTTTCCAATGAAGGCCTGGATGGTGCTGGCTGTAGATCTGCCTTTTGTTACCAGATCCACGATTGAAAAATTGATTGCATCCCGTAATCAATCGATGATGGCTACTTCCTTTGTTGTATCAACTGATGGACTACCGGAGCCACTTGCGGCCATATGGGAACCAAAAGCATTGGCCAAGCTTACAAAGCATCATGAGAGCGGAGAAGGAATTTATCCCAGGAAATTTTTGATCGATAATCAAGTAAAAAAAGTGCCGATAATGGAGGAACATGAGTTGTTCAATGTGAATAATAAAATGGATTTCGAGAGAGTAAAATCCATGATAAAAAGTAAGAAATGAAAATACGTATACGAGGCAATTCTATTCGAATCCGCCTGATGCAAGGTGAGGTAAAACGGTTGTTAGAAGAAGGAATAGTAACGGAAATAGTACAGTTTCCAGGAAACGAAACCTTCACGTATTCACTCAGCATTTCTCCATCGTTTAATGTTAAATTTCAAGGCAACCACATGCACGTGTCTGTTCCGAAAAAAGAAACAGATGCATGGATTAAATCAACAGAAGATTTAACAATATCTCATTTGTTTGAGCTGGAAAATGGAGATTCGTTGCGCTTGATGGTGGAGAAAGATCTAGCCTGTCTTACGGCACGACAAGGAGAGGATGATTCTGACGCCTTCCCTAACCCTAAAAAAGAGTGTTAAGGCCATTATAGGGGAGATTTCCATTTTGAAGAATGGATGACTAACTTAAAGTGTCAAATAGTCAACTATGCCAAGCGTCAATATATATCTCACTTTTGATGGAAATTGTGAAGAAGCTTTCAATTTCTATAAATCTGTTTTTGGTGGAGACTTTACCTTCATGGGTCGTTTTGGAGATATGCCTGCCGATGCAGGCGGAAACACCATTCCTAACGATCAAAAAAACAGGGTAATGCATGTGAGCTTATCTATAGGCAAGGAGACGGTACTCATGGGAAGCGATACTGGCGGCGAATGGGCCGCAGGCTTCAAAGAAGGAAACAATTTTTCGGTTTCGGTTACAGCAGATTCTAAAGATCAGGCCGATCAATTTTTCAACCAACTCTCGGCAGACGGCAAGGTGACCATGCCGCTTTCAGATACCTTCTGGGGAGATTATTTCGGATCATTCACAGATAAATTTGGAATTAACTGGATGATTAGCTTCAATGATGGGAAAACCCATACATAGCTCTTGTTGTTATTTTAAAAAACCATTTTATTAAACCTCACCAAAATGCTCAAATTACATACTTCTTCGACGTTATCTTCACACGTAACGCACCCTATTTTCTTTTTGAATTTGCTTATAGCTGAACGATAGTTCTTAAGTCTAAAGTAAATGAGACTCTTAGCTTATATCCTTCATGGGATTACTATATCGCTAATTCTATCCTCTGCCCCAAATGCTCAGGCTCAGCAGGCTGATAGTCTCATGGCCGGCATTCCTGCTGAAATGCAGGTAGAGAAAAAGATTGATACATTGAATCAGTTGGGGTTCAATTTGATTTTTACTGACCCAACAGAAGCACGAGCGATATTCAACAAAGTAATTGATCTGGCGACCACAGCTGATTATATAAGAGGAAAAGCTCAAGCACTTAAGAACAAAGCCATTTCGTATGATATTCAGGGGAACTCAAATCAGGCAATTGTTCACTACCAGGAATCATTGATACTATTGGAAAATATTCAGGATACGCTTGGAATCTCAAGGCTTAAAAACAACCTGGGTATTGCATATAAAAACCTCGATGACTTAAAGACCGCTCGAAAGTTTTATCAAGAATCTATAGCTCTTAAGGAGATTCTTGGTGATGTGAGAGGAGTAGCTTACGGACTAAATAATGTTGGTGAGATCTTTCAAAAAGAGGGAAAATATGATCAAGCGCTGGACTATTTTACTCGTGCCAATCAGATCGTAGACTCGCTCGATGACAACCGTGGTAGATCAATTACCCTTTCTAATATTGCCGTATCATACCTTGAACTAGGAGATTATCCACATGCAATTGATTACCTAGGACGATCCATGCAATTGGATGAAGATTCGGAAGATTTTTACAGTTTGTCCTATTCATATGTACTCCTGGCAAAAGCTTATCTAAATACCAAAATGATTGCTGAGGGCCTGAATGCGATCAGACGTGCGGAAGAAATATCGAGGGAAATCAATGCGCTAAAAGTCTATTACGACAGTCAGGTTTTGAAAGCACAGCTACTACGCGAAGCAAATCAAATAGCGAAGTTGCCAGATTTGTATGAGGAGATATTGGTATTGAATGACAGCCTGGCCAGACTCAACCTTACCGAAGAAACTGCTCGGATGAAAGCTATTTTCGAAAGCAGGGAAAAGGAAATTGTAATAGCTGATTTACAAAAAGAAGCGCTACTCAGTGAAGAGTTAATAAAGACGCAAAACAAAGTGTTTAGGTGGATTCTTGCAGCCATTTTGTTATTGGCTGTTTTGCTGGTCGTCGTATTTATTTTTTATAAAAAAGTGACAAGCAAAAACAAAGAGCTTGAAATTAAGATCATTGAACGAAATGCAGCCAAGGAAGAAGCAGAGCATGCAAACCAGGCCAAATCCCAGTTCTTAGCTCAGATGAGTCATGAAATAAGGACTCCCTTAAACTCGATCATTGGCTATACTGAGCAGATCATGGAAACAGATCTTGATGACACACAGCGTAAACACCTAAGCATTGTGAACCAGTCTGGTCTTGGTCTATTGGGAATAATCAATGGAATACTCGATTTATCAAAACTTGAGGCAGGAAAATTGGATTTAGTTGTAGAGCATACCGACCTCATAGAGCTCTGCAATCACGTGATGCAAATGACCAGCTATAAAGCGGATAGGAAGGATATTGAGCTGAAGCTTTCACTGGTAGATCAAAAATATCAATACGTTCTGGCTGATGATATCCGGCTGAGACAAGTCCTTGTAAATCTATTGGCCAATGCCGTGAAGTTTACCAACGAGGGGGAGATAGAATTGAAGGTAGAGGTGATGGATGAGCAAGATGGCAAGTGTCGATTCAAGTTTTCCATAAGGGATACCGGAATTGGCATCAAACCAGAAAATGTTGAGAAGATATTTGAGGCCTTTTCACAGGAAGATTCTTCCACGACCAGAAAATACGGAGGTACAGGATTGGGCTTATCCATCTCCAATACGCTACTCTCATTGATGAACAGTAAGTTGGAAGTTGAAAGTGTGCATGGAGAAGGTAGCACCTTCTTCTTTGAGGTCACGCTGGAACTGTCTGATAGTCGAATTGCGAAGGCAAGATTAGAGTCTGAAAAGCAGGGAGCGAAAGCATTGAAGCGAGTAATTTCTGAGAAGAATCTAAAAATTCTGGTCGCAGAAGACAATGCCAACAACATGGTCATTGTGAAAATGATGCTTAGAAAAGCGCTTCCCAATGCAACCGTGCTTGAAGCCGTAAATGGGATAGAAACTGTTGCGAAATATGTTGAAGAACAGCCGGATATCATTTTGATGGACGTGCAAATGCCAGAAATGGATGGATATGACGCAACACGCAAAATCAGGGAAATGGAAACTGAAAAGGAAACTCCAATCATCGCCTTGACCGCAGGCTCGATGAGAGCTGATAAAGAGAAATGCTATAAAGCAGGAATGAATGATTTTGTAAGCAAACCGATCGTAAACAATTCACTTGCGGTTGTAATAGAAAAGTGGATTTTGGAATAGTTGAAACTAGAAATCGAGAAGGCACCTCTTGCTTACAGTGCCTTCCCGACATCACATTATCATCCCCTATACGCTCTCATACTTAGATATACGGAGGTATGATTGAGATTTCTCTCGATGATTTCCAAACCCAGGTTACCCGTAGCCCCAAGGTGTGTAGAAGACCTAAGTTTTTCTTGAATATCCTCAATGCTTATTGAATCCAGTTTTGACTTGACTTGCTGGTAGGCTTCTCTAAATGGCATCCCGCTCAGCACCAACTCATTGGCCTTGTCCGCAGCAAACATTTCCGGATAGATCTTTTCCATCAGCTTACCTTCATTTACTTGAATACCTTCTATCAGATAAAAAGTGGCATCAAGCACATCGAAACAAGTCTCAAATGATTTAATTGTTGCCTCCTTAGTAAACTGCAAATCCCTATGATAGCCAGACCTTAAGTTGATCGTAAGCTGGCTCAGAAGTGATTGATTGCTTGCGATGATCGCGTGTTTGGCACGAATGATTTCCGCTATGTCCAGATTCTTTTTCTGTGGCATTATTGATGAACCGGTTGTTAGTTCATCGTTGACAGAAAAAAACTGGTAATCAAAGGAGCTATATAAGATTAAGTCGTTAGCAAATTGAGCAAGTGTTTCTGAAATCGTACTTAATCCATGGACAATAGTAGACTCCCATTTTCCTCGGGTATGCTGGGCGGTCATCGCTACCGTAACAGGCGTTTTAAAACCTAATTTATCTGAGACTTCCTTACGTTTCAATGGAAGATTTACACCAAAACCAGCAGCTGTTCCCAATGGGCATTGATTGATCATGTCCTGAATAGACAGCAGAAAATTGATCGAACTATTGAGCATCTCAGCAAACGCACCCGACCACATCCCTACTGATGAAAGCATAGCGGGTTGCGAGTGCGTATATCCGGGCATGGCTACAAACTCATGCTCCTTTGCTAATGAGACAAACTTACCTGCAACTTCCAATGCTTTTTCGAGCACCTTATCGATGTGATCCAATTCATACAACCTCATTGCCGTAAGCACCTGATCATTGCGTGATCTACCTGTGTGAATCTTCTTACCTACAAAGTCCAGATGCTTTGTCAAGTATGCCTCAATTGCTGTGTGACAATCCTCCTGATGTTGATCAATAAAAAATTGACCAGCATCATAGTCTTCCATTAATTCTGACAGACATTTTTCAATGGCCTCTTGCTCGTCATCCGAAAGCACACCAATTTGGTTTAGTCCATCCGCATGCACTTTTGACGCTTTTACATCATAAGGAACCAACTTCATATCTAAAAGATGGTCATTGCCGACTGTAAATTTTTCAACCCAATCATTGACCTTACTTTTCTCTTCTACTTCCCAAAGTTTACTCATGACACAAGATTTAATGATGAAATTTCATTTTTCTTCTTAACCTGATGCGCTGATTTCTGTGGTAAATTCCAGAGCTCAATAAACCCGGGCGAAGCTTGTTGATTGAAGCTATCCGAGCGATTAAATGTTGCCAAATTGTGGTCAAATAGCGAATTTGGAGAATTCAGGGCCACCACTTCACAATTACCTTTATAGAGTCTCACGGTCACATTCCCACTCACTTTTTCATTTTGCTTGTGTATGAAAGCACGTATGTTATCCATTGCTGGCTCAAAGTATTTCGCGCCATAGCATAAATAAGCCCACTTACTGTCCATGAAGTGTTTCAGCTCGTTTTCTTCGCGAGTAGAGACCAATTGCTCAAGTCCTTTATGTGCCTGAATCAATATATGTGCAGCTGGATTTTCGTAAACGCCACGCACTTTCAATCCGACAATCCGATCTTCAATCAAGTGGAAATAACCAACTGCATGTTTAGCACCAACCTTATTTAAATATTGAATGAGCCCTGTTGGGTTCATCTCGAGCTGATTGACACTGACCGGCACTCCGTTTGCAAATTCAATGGTGAGTTCCAGTTCTTCATCCGGTGCTTGTTTTGGGGTATTACACCATTTCAAAATCTTCTCAAGCGGAGGTATCAACTGTGGATCTTCAATTTCTCCACCTTCTCCGGTATTTGCCCACATATTCTCATCATATGAGTACGGTGTTTCTTGTTTTTGAATAATAGGAATCTTGTGCTTCTCAGCATATGCAATTTCCTCATCTCGTCCCATGGACCATTCCCGTACCGGTGCAATGATTTTGATGTCCGGATTCAAAGTGGTCATATATCCCTCAAATCGTACCTGATCGTTGCCCTTGCCCGTACAGCCGTGAGCCACCACTTCGCACCCGTATTGTTGGGCAATCTGAATGGCTACTTCTGAAATGATGACCCGACCCAAGGGGCAACCCAGGGCGTAACCGCCCTGATAGTCTGCATTGGACTGTACTGCCTCAAAGCACAAATGGGCAAACTGATCTTTGGCATCATAAACAATGGCCTCCTTTGCCCCCAGGATCAAAGCTTTTTCTCTGATTTCTTCGAGATTGTCGGCGGTCTGTCCCAGATCAATGGTGAGTGCGATGACTTCACATTCATATTGTTCCTGTATCCATTTGAGCATAACACTGGTGTCTAAACCTCCGGAATAAAGCAATAAGCAGGTATTAAACTCGCCTTTCACAGCCTCGTGTGATGCGGTCTTTGAAAATTGATGTTCTGTTTTCATTGTTAATTGAGTTGATAGAGTTTTTTGATTTTTTCAGTGACGTTGACGTTTTGCTCCTTGAGCAAAAAAGTGAATAACCCTTTCGAGACGACCATTCTGTTTTTCGCTTGTTGATAAATAAGAGAATAGGGAGCATCGAGTACTTCATTGGTCACTTCGACACCTCTATGTGCAGGTAAGCAATGCATAAAGGAGGCTTCCGAAGGACACAGTTTCATAAGCTTTTCATCAATTTGAAAGCCATCAAAATGAGCGAGCTTTTCCTCATGTAAATCCTCCTCTCCCATTGAAATGAATGTATCTCCATAAATCACCTGACTTGATATTGCTGCTTCTTTCGCGTGTTGGAAGTAGGTGAATGAGCCATCGTGATACTTGCACAAATCCTCAAAATGCGCAAGGTCAGCAGCTGACCAGCCATATATCTCAGGCCCTGCAAAACCCATCGGGTAACCCAACCGTATTCCCATCTCAATAAGTGATCGGGCTACATTGTTGGCATCCCCAATAAAGGTGATAGGTACTTTTTCTTCACTGTAGGTCTGCTTTATGGTGCGGAAGTCTGCCAGGGCCTGCATTGGATGATGCTCATCAGATAGTGCATTCACGATTGGAATTTCGGAATGCTCACACAAGGTCAGTAATGTCTCATGAGAAAATACACGGGCAAAAATTCCGTCGCACCATTGCGATACATTCATTACTGTATCTTTCAATGCCTCTCTTTCATCAAGTCCTGGAATAGGCTTTGCATGCATGATTTTCCCGCCCAAAAATGCATTTGGATCAATGTGAATAACTCTACCACCCAGCTGATTGATTGCCACTTCCGAACCCACTTTTGTCCTAAGCGATGGTTTTTCGAAGCAGAATAAGACATTGGTTTGCAGAAGGGATTCCTCCTGCATTTCATTGAGGTACTCACTCAATTCGAGTACATACTCAATCTCGGCATTTGAGAGGTTGCCAACCTCTAGAAAATGTTTCATGAATTTGAGGTTGCGAAATGAGCCTCAAATCAACCCAGGTTCACGAGACAGTTTTAGTCCAATGATATTGGGTTACGCATCAAGCTCACTTCTGTGAAAAAAATAAAATGTGAATTGAAAAAATGTGAACGGTACGTTCTACCGCGTACAACAGATTGAAGTCAGGCTTAAGACCGCCTGTAGCGCCTATAGCTGCGCCTGATATTTACGATATTGTTGTACGAGTTTGTCATTTCTGAAATGCAAGGTTAGCTAAAAAAAATTTAAATGCTAATAATGGAATTTTTCCAACCTATGAAATTAATTACATTAATCACTGACAATCAGCTAGATATAATCTATTATTTCTTTGTAAATTCATTTGAAACCAATGATGAAAAATAGCCAAGCGTCTATTTGACAGATGAAAATAAGAATTACTTATATCCCTTTTCTGCTTATCATAAGCTACGCCGCTTGTTGTCAAAAAAGAAGAACTGAGTTTGCAGATAGATTGGTCGAAGCTCATTTTGAGAAATGGAATGATACATTCGATCGGTTTTATGGGGGATCTTCTGTTGGGGCGCCAGTTCACTACTATATCGACCCAACAGCAATGCTTGGAGATAATCCCTATTATGTGTCTCTGCCAAAAGGTAGCTATGCAATCGTACAGTTTACTGATAATGTCATATTTGATCATCCGGAGGGGCCAGATCTCTTTATTGATGAACAAGGGAAGGCTGGAGACATGGCAAAAGTGTTTATAAGCGATGATGGGATAACATATCAGCTGCTCGGCATAGCTGAAGGTGGTAAAACGAACTATATGGATTTGGCAGATATTGACTTTAAAGGTTTAGTAACTCACCTTAAAATCTTAGGGCTTGATATCAATGGTGATTCACCTGGGTTTGATGTGATACGGATTTATGGTCTTCCTAATTCAAATATTGATAAGTATATCCCGCTGGATTCAATTGGCCCTTATTTAGAAAGACCTAATACTTTTGAACAACGAGTCGTCTTAAAACCTATTCAATTTGAGTTTAACAGTCACGTTTTGCAACCTGAAGGAAGCAATTACTTGGATAATCTTGCGTCTACCTTGGCCAAATTTGTAGAGCTTGATATTAAGATCGTGGGACATACGGACAATATCGGCACAGATGAATTCAATCAACAATTATCAGAAAAAAGAGCAAAGTCAGTTTACGATTATCTCAAATCAAAAGACATCAATGTTCAAATCACCTACGAAGGAAGAGGCGAGAAAGAACCAATAAAAAGCAACAAACAAGAATCAGGTAGGGCTAAAAATAGAAGAGTGGAATTAATCAAAATCAATTAAGACTTTAGCTGTTTCACTTCCCTAAATCGATCATCTCTCATCCGGTACGCATTCATTGCAACTTTTCCCAACTTGTTGGTCAGCTTATGATTTACCAACGCACCCGCAATGGCTCCAACACCTGGAATCAACTGAAGAAGTTTGGCCAAATCAATATAGTCCCGGTATTCCAATTGAAAAGTTCGCCAGTCAAAAGCGTTGAAATCATTGGGTAGTTGATCTTTTATCAACTCCCAATTTTCCATTTTCTCGAAAACTTCATTTCGCCGTTCCTGGCTGGAAAAAGTGAGCTGGAAGATATGCAGGATATAAATCCGTTCCTTATAGTCTTTAGTATCATATCCATATCTGGAGGCTATTTCGAATAGCATTTTCATTTTCAACGTAAGCCATAATGGAAAATCTGCTAAGCTCAGAAGAAAACCGCCAAATCCTGTTGCTGCACCTTCTACCGCAGCAGAAGACGAGTAGAAGTTGATTCGTTCCTTCACTTTAGTCTCCACCTCCTCTAGTGGCCCAACCTCCTTCCGTGTTCGGGTCGTAAATCCAGACCCGAATATCACTCCGCGCGTAATCTCTTTGATTGCCTTAGTTATCGCACGATGTACCTTCTCTGGTATGATATTATTGACCTTCTTCTGCACCTTTTTGGTCGTGCGATTCCAGAAAGAAGGCTTTTTCCGCATAGCAGCTTGCCAGGCCTGAAGCTCTGTCGCTATCAATTGGTGATAGATGGAGTTTTGATTTGAAGGTTCCATTGTAAATCGAAGATACGATAGTTCCATTCTGAATATTAATAGCATTTCAAAATAAGGAACTCAATCATTAAGATTTTTAATTTTTTACAAATACCGCTATCTTCTATTTCACTTCACTAACCTTATCACCATGAAACCAACATTTGAAGAAAAAGTCACCGACTGGAAAAACGAACCGGAAACCGAAGGCGGATGCCTGAAAGAAGGAGCTAAGAAGCTTTGGAAGTTTGTTCATCATGCAGACTTTGAATACCAGACGAACGTTTTAAAAGACCGTAAATTCGAAGGAAAATGGCTTAAAATCGATCCGGATGGTACCATCACCGTTCGAGGCTCTCAGGACGACAATCGTGGATATGCCTGGGACGGCTGCACACCCAAGATCAACTTTCTACAGATTACATGGGGAAATTTTGATGGGAAGATGATTGAGCATGAATATGACATTCCCAGAATACATAAATTCAAGCCTAAGACCTACTACGCTTCAATGATCCACGATATATTATATCAGTACAAACGCTGCGCACCGGTCACACGTAGGGAAGCAGATCGGATTTTCTACCATCAACTCAAAGAAGCCAAATGGATGTGGGCCGGACTCTATTGGGTCGGTGTACGCCTGCTCGGATGGGTTTATCCAGGCTGGAAGTATAAATAAGATCATCGATGACTTCACCGTTCATAACCAATTGATCCTCTTCGATTAAAATCATGTGTGATTCTTGAAATAATTATTCAGATTTGGATAAACTCATTCTGACAATGAAGCACCTGTATCTGATTCTCGCTGCCCTATTGCTTTCGCCGACGGTTGTTGCACAACGTGACAAAATTCCTGATTTACTCATCTCTAATGTTAATATCGTAGATGTAGAAAATGGGACAATAGCAAATAGCATGGATGTATTGATCAAAGCCGATCGTATTCACGAAATACAATCCTCTGATCCGTCCACTTCCAAAGCCACATTTACCATTGATGGATCGGGGAAATACCTGATTCCAGGACTATGGGATATGCACGCCCACCCGGATGATCCGGAAATGTGGCGGATGAAGCCCGATGCGGAAAGCAGGGATTTGTTGATGCCACTTTTTGTGCTTCATGGCGTTACCGGCATTCGCGATATGGCAGGTTCACTCAAAGTAGTAAATGAGTGGAGAGAATTGATCGCCAATGGTTCCATTGTAGGCCCAACCATTTACGCTGCAGGCCCGCTTATTGATGGACCAAATCCAATGTGGGATGGTTCTATCGGGATCCCATCAACCAAACATGTCATCCAAAAAGTAGATTCTCTGATAGAAGCAGGTGTTGATTTTCTAAAAGTCTATTCTCTCCTTCCCGACTCGATCTATTTTGCAATGGCAAAGTATGCCCGATCCATCGACTTTCCCTTCTGTGGACATGTGCCTCAGACGGTCACCAACTATGAAGCATCAGAATCCGGCATCAACAGTCTTGAGCACCTACTGGATATCCCATTGGAATGTTCCTCGCGTGAGGCAGATATACGAAACAAGAACATTGATTATGGTAGCATCAATGATCGATTGGGTCAATACATTTTCAGAAATAAGCTCATCATAGATACCTATGATCCTGCTAAGGCAGCAAAGTTGTTCAAAACATTTGCCGAAAATGAGACCTGGCACACACCAACGATTTCCATGTGGTTTAAAAATGCCTGGTTTGAAACAGAGGAGAAAAAAGACCAGGCCCACTTCAAGTATCTACCTGCTTATATGAAAAAATATTGGACACCTCAAGTCAATGATCATCTGCGATACCGAAACAAGGATTTTTTGAAAGCCCAGCAAGATCTGGTGGATCATTACATGCGAATCATCGGAGATATGAATAAAGCTGGAGTAAAGCTATTGGTGGGAACAGATACTGGTGCTAATCCTTTGTGCTGGCCCGGACTAGGTGTTCATCTGGAAATTGAGATGTTTGAAAAAGCAGGGCTTTCTCCACTGGAAGCTTTGCAGACAGCCACCATCAATCCGGCACTTTACCTGGGAGTAGAAGAAGATTACGGAACCATTGCTAAAGGGAAGTTTGCCGATATGGTGCTCCTCTCTGAAAACCCACTAGAGACCATTACCAATACTCAAAAGATCGATGGAATTGTTAAAAGTGGAAGCTACTTCAGCAAAACGCGGATAGGCGAATATTTGGAAGAGATTGCGGAACGACAATAGGTAAAAATTAATCCATCGTTTTAGCACAATTTTCGTTATTTGCTCAAATGCGCAGCAATCCCTTTTTAAAAGCACTTGTCCTTTTTGCCTTTTTCGGCATACCTCTTTCCATAAATGCTCAAAATGATGGGTTAATCAAACGAGTCTGGAATTCGGTCTTCAACGACACCACGTCAATAGAACGACCAAAATTTATTGCTTACCCTACCATTGCATACGCTCCTGAAACCAAATGGGAATTTGGCGTGAGCGCAGTGTATGTGTATTACGCCAATAGAGATATTAAAAACAGGCTGAGTGAGATCAATGCCTTCACTTTTGTTACGCTGGAAAAACAATACGGACTGTGGATGGATCACGCGCTTTACAGTGACAAAAGCCTTTGGTTTTTTCTAGGAAGGGTTCGCCTGCAACAGTTTCCCTTACTCTACTTTGGTGAGGGCATTGACATCAGTGGAGAAGAACTTGCGCAGATAGATGCCGGTACCATAAGTATCCGGGAACGTGTGCTACGAAAAGTTCATGGAAGTCTTTATTTGGGTTTTGAAACGGACTTTCATCGGTTGTCAAACGTCACATTGAATCAATTTACCAGCGAACCGTTTGAGACACCTACTGGAGTTCAAAAATTCACCAATCTAGGCCTAGGGCTTGGTTTAGTATTTGACGACAGGCACAATGTGCTAAATGTTCGAAAAGGCTTTTTTGGCGAAATGGGATTTCTCAGATACGATGATGGCTGGGGTAGTGATTTTGAGTTCACCTCCTACTTTTTAGATGCGCGCTATTACTTACCAACTACCAATTCGCAGGTGTTGGCTTCACAGTTATACTTTTCGGAAGTTCAAGGAAATGCACCTTTTACTCAGCTTTCGCTGATGGGTGGCGAATCATTGATGCGGGGATATTATCTGGGTAGATATCGTGATCAGACACTTCTCGCTGCACAAACGGAATATCGCTTTCTGCCTTTTCCATTTAGCAAACGGTGGGGTGCAGCTGCGTTTGTTGGCTTTGGAACCGTTAGCGACGGAGTGAAAAACCTCGACCTAAGCAAACTCAAAGTCGCCGGAGGTACCGGCGTACGATTTTTGATCTTTAAGAGCAAAGACATCTTCACCCGCTTTGATGTAGCTGTTTCAGAAGACGGTCTTGGCTACTATTTCTTTATTGGCGAGGCATTTTAATTCTTTACAACTTGGCCTTATTGCAGTAAGTCGACGCTTCAAAGTCATCCACATTCATTGCGATGGCTGGCACATCCGGCAACATATCGTTAAGTCTGGATACAATTGCTCTTGAGAGTTTTGCTTTCATTTCGGTTGTACGGCCTTGCATGATGTATCCAAACACATGGACAAAAGGTTCGTTGATCTTCCCTCCTACCATCGACTTTTCAAAACGCTCTATTCTCACTTTGATGTCACCCTCAGCAAATAATCCGCTGGCAACTGCTTCTTTGTGAATGGCATGAAGGAAATCATCTTCTTGTTCTGGTGTGATTGTATTGCTGGTAGTATGTAGAAGAAAGTGTGGCATAAGCTAGTTAATTTGATTGAGAACACAAGTAGATTGGAAATGAGTTCAATAATAACTTAACATCCTAAACCAGTCGATCTAATCGTCCCTTCTTTTTGACGATATTATTATAGTCCCACTGGATCTTTCTTGATTTTTCCAGCCATCGTTCCAAATCAGAGGAATTAATTTGATCTACCGAGGTGTATCGTCTGTCTGCAGCTTTGAATTTGCCTTCAGGATTGAGTCCCTCCTCCTCAAACGATTGACCACTCCAAAACAAAAGCCGAACACAGTTTTTCAACTTGCTATAGCCAACGATGGGATTACCTCCTATAAACCATACGGGATGTGCATGCCATATCTTACTCTCTGCTTCGATCAAAGACTTATCGATGATCTCAGCAAGTCTCTCACAAATTTCCTGATCATCAGCCGATTGGGCTGTGTTGAAAGCCTGAATGTCCGGGTGCATGATTAAACTTAAAAAAACATCTCGATTTAATCTCATTTAATTTATTATCGACAAATCAGAACATTATCACACATTCCCCGTATGTTAAAATCGACAAATCAGAATTTAATATGAAAGGAGATCATCTGGGTGAGCTGGAAGAGTTGGTTTTATTGACCGTCGGTTCATTATATCCGAAAGCTTATGCACCGGCTATTAAAAAATCGCTTGCAGAAAAAATGGATCGTAAAGTGGTAATTAGCTCAATTCATACAGTGCTCAATCGGCTGGAGAACAAACAATTCGTGCAAAGTTCATTCGGTGAGACTACCCCGGAGCGAGGTGGTAAACGAAAACGCTACTTCGAAGTAACTCCACAAGGATTCAAAGCATTGGAAGTGCTCAAATCCAGACGTGATGCATTGTGGGGAAATATGGTCCATTTGATGCCTAAACTCAGCTGATCATGTCACCAATACCTCCACCCAGGTTAGCAACCAAGCTCCTCAAACGCCTGATCAGCAGCGAATTCTTCGAAGAAATCTCAGGCGATCTTGCCGAAGAATATCAGGAACATGCCCGGAACAAGGGAAGGGTGCTGGCCCAAGCTATCTATTTACTAGAGGTGATCCGATATGCGCGGATGTATCGCTCCGAAAGAACCTATCAATCTTCAAACTCATTGAGCATGCTACAGAATTACGTAAAAGTCGCTTTTAGAAACTTGATCAAGCACAAGTCCTACTCACTCATTAATATTAGCGGTTTAGGTATTGGACTGGCTTGTGTCTTCATGATCTTTCTTTTCATCAAAGTGGAAACCAGTCATGATAAGTTTCATGAGGATGGTAAAGACATTTATCGATTGCAGCATGTGTATGGATACATCAATGCGCAAGCTGCGCCAACTTATGCAAGAGACTATTCAGAGGTAGCCAGCTTTAACAGAATCAACTTTTGGAAAACGGATCGCAAAGTATCCCTATCAAATGACGAAGTTTTCTTCGAAGATGTGATAGTTGCCGACTCCAACTTTTTCAATTTCTTCACTTTCCCGTTGGTAAGAGGTGATAAATTCAATTGCCTAAAGGATAAAAACAGTGTGGCCATTTCCAGATCTCATGCTGAGAAATTCTTTGGTGAGGAAGATCCGATCGGGCAGGTAATTATGATTGACAATGTCATCAATGGTGAAGAGCTTCCTTTCAAAGTGACTGCAGTTTTTGAAAACATTCCACTCAACTCACACTTGCAATTCAACATGGTTCTTCCATTTGAGCTATTGCACGACGATCGCTCGCTGAACATAATGAATCTTTGGCCCAATGACTGGATTGGTAGCTACGTTAAGTTAAAGCCGGGAACTAATCCAGAAGTGATGGAGGAAAAGTACCAGGAGATGTGGAATAAGTATTATGATGCAGAAGCAGATTCTATCACGATTGACTTTATGCCCATTGAAGACCTTTACCTGGAGTCTTATGATCTACGGTCTGATTATACGGCTCACGGCAACATCAATCAAGTGCGCATATTTTCTGCCATTGCTATTATCATCCTCTTGATCGCTTGTATCAATTTTATGAATCTGGCCACTGCACGAGCATCCAAACGATCCAAAGAAGTTGGTGTACGAAAAGTGATGGGAGCCTTTCGAAAGCAACTTATTGTGCAATTCTTTGCCGAGTCCGCAATCATGACCTTCATGGCTGTCATTCTTGCATTACTAATCCTCATTGTAGCAATACCTCCAATCAATCGCCTGGCTGAAATAGATTTACTTTTAGGTCTTACGGATATCGTATCGACAGTTCTTGGAGTGCTCGTCCTGACTATCATTACAATCATTATTACCGGGAGCTACCCTGCGCTATTCTTATCTTCTTTTCAGCCGATAGCTATTTTATCAGGTAATAATGCAGCGAGAGGTGGGAAAGGCTGGGTGCGGAAAACCCTGGTTATTTTCCAATTCACCATTTCCATTGCTTTGATCATTGGTGCCATGGTGGTTTACAAGCAAATGCTTTTTGTAAAGCAGAAAGACCTAGGCTTTGAGCCGGAAGATACGTTGGTATTTCACTTTGGAAGTTCGGATGCGCTTCGGCGAAAATGGCCCATTGTAAAAGATCAGGTTCAAACTATTTCGGGTGTGACTTCTGTGATGGCCAGTCGCCATATACCTGGTGACAATGCGTTTTACTGGGGATACAAGTTTGAAGGATTTACCGATTATGAAGATCCCTATGGAGATGCTTGGCTAGGCTACTATGTTGGATATAACACGCTGGATGCGCTAGGTGTGGAGATGATTTTGGGACGTACATTTTCTGAAGATATTCCAACGGACAGCTCCGCGTTTATCCTAAACGAAAGTGCCTGGAAACAAGCGATCAAGGATTATGGTGAAGCCTGGGAGGACCCGATAGGAAAAACAATTGAATATTATACAACACACAGCGGAGATTGGGCGGTAGACAAAAAAGGAGTGGTTATAGGTGTGACCAAAGATTTCCATCATCATTCGTTGGAACGTCCCATCGATCCATTGGTCATTCATCATTCGCCTAGCAGAAGATTGCTGGTCAAGGTTGAGTCAGAAAAAACCAATGATGTGCTAGCAAGCATCGAAAATCTATGGCAAGAGTGGAATGCACCCGCCAACTTCAATTATCAATTTTTGGATGAATACTTTGAAGGTGCCTATAAGGATGAAGAGCAATTCAACCAATTCATTCTCATCTTCTGCATGTTGGCAATTGCGATTGCCTGTCTTGGATTGTATGGATTATCGTCTTTTGTTGCCGAACAAAGAATCAAAGAAATCGCGGTGAGAAAAGTGCTTGGAGCGCATGAAAATTCCATCATCGGAATGCTTTCAATGGATTTTTTAAAACTTATTGGAGTAGCGGTTTTGACTGGTATTCCGATTGCTTATTATTTTATGAATGATTGGCTGTCCAACTTCGCTTTCAGAATCGATTTATCCTGGTACTTTTTTGTCCTTGGGAGCCTCCTGGCGGCGATTATTGCTATTTCAACGGTCAGCTATCATTCGATAAAAGCAGCCACTTCCAATCCTGTAAATAGCCTGCGTTCGGAGTGATTTTTCAAGTCAATTTTGAATTTGAATAAGCCTCTCACGCTCAACCTTTTTCATTTTTGGCACTCATTTTGAAACTACCTGATCTAAAGGTCAAGATGTTTCACTTAAAATGAACTGTTATGAAAAAGCTATACATACTCTTATCAGTTATGTTATTCGGACTATCCGGATGCTATTACTATGATGATGGTCCAAGAGGCCCGAGAGGTTATGACGGTCGAGACGGAATTGATGGAATTGATGGAGTGGATGGTGAAGAAAGCTACGTCTTCGAATATGAATTTAGTTTTACTGCACCAGAATACAGTGTATTATTAAATCTACCTAATGACTTTACCATGCTGGACTCAGACGTTGCTTTGGTTTATTTCCTTTGGGAAGTGACCAGTGACGGTACAGAAATATGGAGAGCACTGCCACAAACGCTGTATTTCAGCGACGGTGTACTTCAGTATAATTATGATTTCACAAAGTTTGATGTAAGTGTCTTCCTGGACGGCACGGTGAATTTCGATGGTCTTGGTGCTAACTCCACTGATAATTGGATTGCACGAGTGGTCGTAGTTCCGGGTCAGTTTTCCGGAAGAATAGATTACTCAGATTACGATGCAGTCAAAGCACATTTCGACATATCTGAATCGAAGCTTGCGTCCAAAAATTATCCAAGCAGGCCAAAATAATGACTAATTAAACTACCACCTTTATGGTGGTAGTTTGCTTTGATGAAACCATAAGGTTTGGATAGACCTGATTTGATGTTGTCATGCTGAACCTGCCTGTCGGCAGACAGGTTTATTTCAGCATCTTATAATTAACTCATCAAATGTGAACAATGTCAATTTCATCCCCTCATATAACATTCATTGAGCCTTAGCGTTGAATTTTCAATGAATCGCTTAAAAGAATTTTTCTGGCTCTGTGCCGGAGCAAACAAATCCATCCTCAACAACTGTCCATCTGAATCAAGTAAATACGTGGGCATTGGAGCTACCATTTTCTTCACCGGTGTGTTCGCCGCACTTGCCGGTGGCTATGCACTTTACACCATTTTTGATAGTTACTTGACAGCAACCTTTTTTGGGGTCGTTTGGGGCTTGATGATATTTAACCTCGATCGGTTCATTGTATCGAGTATGCGAAAAAACGGTGAGCCCAAACAAGAATGGCTCAGCGCGCTTCCAAGAATTGTCCTGGCTATCATTATTTCCATTGTCATTGCAAAACCACTCGAACTAAAGATTTTTGAAAAAGAGGTAGAAGCTGAAATCGCGCTCATGATACAGGAGGATCTTGCGCTTCAGGAGCAGACAGTCAAGCAGCGATTTATCGAAAATAGAACACGCTTGAATGAGGAGATTCAACACTTGAAAAACGAGATTACTACAAAGGCCAATAAGCGTGACGAACTTCGAAGAATCGCCCAGGAGGAAGCTGATGGTACCGGAGGATCCATGCAAAGAAATGCTGGACCTATTTACAAGATCAAGAAAGCTGATGCAGACCGTGTAGAGGCCGAACTCAATGAGTTAATAGCCATGAATGGTGGATTAATCAACGAAAAAGAAAATGCGCTTGCTATGCTTGAGGCAGAAGAAAGCTCAGCCATCCAGCAATTACAGGAAAGTCAGCTGACCGGCTTAGCATCCCGTATCGAAGCGCTGGATCGTCTCACCAGAAAAAGCAGCGCTATTTGGGTGGCACACTGGTTTATTATGCTGCTATTTCTGGCAGTAGAAACAGCCCCTGTTTTTGTTAAACTTATTTCCCAGAAAGGTCCTTACGATTTTGTATTGAAAAAAGAAGAATACGGCGTGGAAGCAGCCTACTATGAAGACCTGGCCAAAGTCAATTCCATCATCAAGAAGCGATCTACTCGACTTACCCAGGATGAAATTGACTATGTGCAGAATCGCCTGGGATTGAGTTTGGAGAAGACATAAATCTCCACTAAAGCTTATCTTTAAATAGTAAAGCCTAAAAGATAAGCCTCATGAAAAAGATCGATCGCAAGGACATAGACCCGCAGGTATTCAGATTATATGATGATTATGCGCACAATCGAATGGAACGAAGAGAGTTTATTGAAAAGCTCTCACTCTATGCTGTTGGCGGATTGACGCTCACGACCCTCATGAGCTCCATCATGCCAAATTATGAAGTCATTCAAGTAGATCAGGATAACCCCAAATTAAAAACAGAGACCATAGAATACCCATCACCACAAGGTGGAGGTACCATCAAAGCTCAACTCTCGCGCCCCAAAGATGCCGAAGGTAAATTGCCTGGAATTGTTGTTGTCCATGAAAACAGAGGCCTCAATCCGCACATTGCTGATGTGGGAAGAAGGGCAGCTTTGGCAGGATTTATTTCCATCTCTCCAGATGCACTCACTCCTCTGGGAGGCTACCCGGGAAACGATGATGATGGTCGCACGATGCAGCGAAAGAGAGATCGTAATGAGATGCTCGAAGATTTCATTGCAGCATTTAATCACTTAAAAAACCATCCTGAATGTACCGGAAATGTAGGCGTAGTTGGCTTTTGTTTCGGTGGCTGGATTTCAAATATGATGGCAGTAAAAGTACCGGAGCTTAAAGCAGCTGTTCCATTTTATGGAGGACAGCCTTCTGCAGAGATGGTTCCTGATATTCAGGCTCCACTCCTATTGCATTTTGGAGAACTTGATACCCGTGTGAATGCAGGCTGGCCAGATTATGAAAAAGCCTTACAAGCAAATGGCAAAACATACACTGCTCACATGTATCCAAATGCTAACCATGGCTTTCATAATGACACCACTGCACGATACGATGAAGAGGCAGCTCAGTTAGCATGGAATCGAACGATTGCCTTCTTCCGTGAAAATTTAAAATAGCATGCAGTCTTTCATTTAGACAAAGGTGAAAGAAATTTCCTCTTTCATGCAACCTTATTCATTTCATGGAGTATATTAGACAAAGGTGAAACTAATATCTAATCATGAAAGGAACATATCTGGGTGAATTTGAAGAACTAGTATTATTGACAGTCGGAATCCTGAATGACGATGCACATGCGTTGGCCATTCAAAAGGAACTGGAAAATCAAAGTGGCCGCCAGCCAATGATCAGCTCGGTGCATAAAGTACTGGTACGGTTAGAAGATAAAGGCTTTCTAGTCTCCCAAATGGGTGGAGCTACTGCCGAAAGGGGCGGTAGAAGAAAGCGACTGTATGAGATGACCGCATCCGGCAAAAAAGCATTGGCCACCTCTCGAGAACTGAGAAATAAAATGTGGGACAATGTTCCTCAGGTGGTTTGGGAAGGAGGTAAATCATGAGCCAGCCCTACCCTCCTAAATGGATGATGAAGCTATTCCATTGGTTTTGCCGAGAAGATTTATATGAAGCCATAGAAGGTGACCTGCTGGTTACCTATGCAGAGCGAAGAAAGCGAATGTCTCGCCTCCGTGCCAATAGCTTGTACTTTTTCAATGTCCTTACATTTTTCCAGCCATTTGCTGTGCGCAAAGGTCGACTCAACCCATTTCAAAACTCCACGAACATGTTTGTCAATCATTTCAAAATTGGATTCCGTGTCATGCGAAGACATCTGACCTATTCTTCCATTAATATCATCGGGTTAGCTATCGGACTGTCTGCCGTAATCCTCATTGCGCTGTTTATAAAAGATGAGTTGTCCTACGATCGTTTTCATTCAAAAGGCGAAAATATCATAAGACTTTCCTATCAGCTTGTCACTCCTAATTCCACCAGAAGAGCCGCCAAACTCCCTTTTCCTGTAAAAGATGTCCTTACTTCCGAATATCCGGAAGTTGTCAAAGTAGCACGATTTTACAACTGGGGCGGAGATACACCACTTCTTGAATACAACAATCATAAATACACCGAAGAAGGCATCTACTTCGCAGAAACAGATGTATTTGAAGTTTTTGATTTTGAATTTGTTTCCGGAAATCCCAAAACCGCACTGGAAGATCCCAGAAGTATTGTACTTACGGAAAAAATGGTGAGAAAGTACTTCGGAAATGAAGATCCGATGGGTAAGGTCATGCGCTACAAAAATGAGGATGATCTAATAGTTACCGGGGTGATGAAAGATGTGCCGGAAAATTCGCACATCATGTTTGACGTCTTACTTCCAATAGAGCTCCAACGTCAGCGATGGATGGGTTGGGGCAAATATTCGTATGATCTTGAAAAAGACTGGAATTGGGCTGCTGCCTGGGTGTATGCATACCTGGCACCAAAAACTTCTCTTTCTGATTTTGAAAAGAAAATTCAAGCCATTGCTGATGAGTATTTAAATACAGAAGATCAGCAGGGATTCACGCTGGAAGTTCAGCCTTTGTTTGATATCCACCTTAAATCTGATAAATCATCGGAAGCCCGAGCGAACGGAAACATGACTCAAATCTATGGATTTGGAGCAGTGGCTGTTCTGATTCTTTTCATCGCTTGCATCAACTTTATCAACCTAACGTCTGCTCAAGCCAATGAACGTCTGAAAGAGCTTGGACTCAGAAAAATCATGGGAGCTGAAAAGCACCAACTGATTGGTCAATTCCTCACCGAGTCGTTCATCCTGATTTCCATCGCCTCCTTTATTGCCCTGATCATCTCATGGTCTACCCTTCCGTATTTCAATGAGTTTATGAACAAAAAATTAGTTATCAATTTCAGCGACGTTCCTTTCATTGCTACGTCCGTTGGATTGGTTTTAGTAATAGCTATGCTTTCGATACTCAAACCTTCTTTGTCAGTTATTCGGGTAAATACTGTTCAAAAATTTGATCTGAATAAGTCCAAGCAACGCTTCAACAGAATGATGATCATCGGTCAGTTTGTGGTTTGTAATCTGTTGTTCATTGGCATTCTGGTAGTAAACGATCAGCTGAATTTTCTCAGAAACAAAGACCTGGGATTTGACAAAGAAGAAATGCTCATCCTTAGGCACGGTCGCAACCTATCCAAGAGCCAATTTGAAATCTTTGAAGATAAACTGAAAGCTATACCTGCAGTACAAAACATGCATCGAGGATACATAGCCGGCACTTCGGCATATACAAACACATTTAAGGTTGTGGGTAGTGACGATGAGGAAACTTATTCTTTAGGTATTAAGTGGATTGGAGATGGCTTTACCGATATGTTTAATCTAAATGTTGTACATGGGCGCAACCTTGACAGAGACATTGCCTCGGATGTTAAATCAAGCATTTTAATCAATGCATCTGCGGCGAAAGCTTTGGGATGGACACTTGAAGAGAGCATTGGAAAAACATTGAGTTTTCTTCCTGGCGGAGCAGATGAACCTGAAAGTATCAAGGTTGTCGGTATCCTGGCTGATGCCAATTTTGAAAGCTTGTACGATCCCGTGCTTCCGAGCGTATTTAGAATGTCTGAAAACAGCGTGGGCAGCGAAGTATGCCTTAAACTAGCTGGAACGGATAATTTATTAAAAACGCTTGATCAGATTGAATCTGCCTGGGATCTGGCCATTCCTGATTGGCCGTTTGAATTCACATTTCTGGATGACAAAATTCAGGAACAATACATCAAGGAAGAGCGACTGGCTAGCGCTACCAGATATTTCACGCTGCTGGCCATATTCATTGCCTGCTCAGGCCTTTTTGGACTAGCCTCGTTTGCAGTACAGCAACGAACCAAGGAAATTGGAGTACGGAAGGTTCTTGGGGCTTCCATTCATTCGATCTTCATGTTGATAAGCAAGCGTTTCCTTTGGCTGATTGGCATCTCTTTTATCCTTTCTATTCCAGCTGGATACTTCTTTGCTAACGAATGGCTTCAGGATTTCGCCTATCGCATCCCTATTAGTCCACTGATCTTTGTAATGGCTGGAGTTACCTCACTGGCCATGGTACTTATTGCTGTTGGTAGCCAGTCCCTGAGAGCTGCAAATGCTGATCCCGTCAATACGTTGAGGTATGAATGAATCATTCATCACGCAGGTAATCAATTGGTTTCATGTTTAGAGACCACATAATCTGTTGCAGATTGGACAACAAGATGATTGATACAAGGATCACTAACCCAACCAGATAATAAGTAACTCCAAAATCGATCGAGTAAGCAAAGTTGTTTAGCCATTTATTAGACAAATAATAAACGAATGGCCATGAAACAATACATGCAATGAGGATCATGGTGAAGTACTCTTTCATAACTACCATCGTAATGTCTCCTGATGAGGCTCCTAGTACTTTTCTTACACCTATTTCCTTTGTGCGCCTTCTAAATGAGTAAGTAGCTAACCCAAAAGCCCCTAAAGAGGCGATGAAAATGGAAAGAAGCGTAAACCAAGTCATGATTTTACTACTTACGAGTTCGCGCTGATAGGTGAGTCTGATCTCATCTTCGATGAAAATTAACTCCATAGGCTTGTCTTCATTAAAGGCAGCATAGGTAGCCTCAATGGCTTCAACCTGATCAACGATGGAGCCGTCTGGAGTTAGTTTCACATTTAGGAAATCTGTGTAGTGCTGATGTTTGTTTATGTAGATCACCAATGGCTGTACATCTTCGTAAAGTGACTGATAATGAAAATCATCAACCACACCTACAATTTTTCCTTTTCGTTTATCTGCTCGTCCGGTGTAAATTGTAAGCTCCATTTCCATGCCGACTACTTCCTCGATAGATCCCAGCTTAGACGCGGCGGCCTTGTTTAGAATAAAGGCTTGCCTTTCATCAGTTTTAAATTCTTCGCTGAAATCCCTGCCTGCTACCAAATCGATTCCATAGGTCTTTAAATAGTCCTCATCAACACCTAAAGTGAACCATTCCGAATCAGTCATATTGGGATGGTCGGGAAAGCTCACGTTGAATCCATGAAATCCTTCCCCCAATCCAATCACTGTACTCGAAACAGCAACTTCTTTTACAAAAGACATGTTTTTCAAATTACTCTTTAGGGTTTCGTAGTTTTTTGCGTCATAATCATCAAGCATTCTTAGCGCCACCATATAGTCTTTGTCAAATCCTGTATTCTTGGTTTGGAGGAAATAATACTGGCGTATCAAAAGCATGGTAAAGAGGATCAGGAACATAGAAATCGCAAATTGCATAGTCACCAAAACCCTCCGCTGCATGCCTTTTTTCATGTACTTACCCAGATTATTCCTAATGACGTCAACCGGATTGTACCTGATGCTGGTTAAGGCCGGATAAATGCCAGAAATTAGTGTGAGAAGAAATGCCCCAAACATCACCCATAAAATTGTTTCAAACCTGGCTAGAAAATCAAAAATTACGGATTTATCCAGCAACTGACCTATGATCGGATTCCAGAGCGCGAGCAGAAAAATAGTAGCAAGGAATATGGATGCGGAGATCATTAGAAATGATTCAAGAAAAAATTGGCGCATCAATTGACCCTTTTCTGATCCCATAGCCTTCTTTATGCCAATTTCTTTCGTTCGCTGCTGACTGTTAGCCGTAGTGAGATTCACATAATTTATGATCGCGATAGTCAGGATAAAAATCCCCAGAAATAAGAAAAAACGAGTATCAATCTGCGTGTTGTTGGGCTTCCATTCACCTTGACGATTGGATGATAGATGGATTTCTGATAAGGGTTGAAGTGCAATCTGAGGTTCATCTCGGATATAGTTTGGATTTCCTCTTTTCTCTAAGATTTGCTGACCTAGTTTTTCGAATTTTTCAGCAGCTGACGGGTCCTGAAACTTAGCATACAAATAGGTAGTAGGATAAAACCAATTATTGTGCCATGGAACCACCTGATTCAGGCTATTAAAAGAAGCGATAAAGTCAAAATCGAAATGTGTATTAAAGGGCAGGTCTTCAATCACCGCCACCACATTGAATTCAAATTCTCCGGAACCCTCATCATAGCTAATGGTCTTCCCTATTGGATTTTCGTCACCAAAATATTGCTTGGCTTTATGCTGAGTGATGACCAATTGAAATGGAGCATTCAGCGCATTTTCCAATGATCCCTTCACCACAGGTAATGGGAAAATATCAAAGACGGTCTCGTCAGCGAATACAAACTTGTTTTCCTTACGCTTTTCGTCAGCCTCATATTTTAAATAGCCTGGCCATGGCATCATCCTGCTAAAAGTAGCCTCAGGGGAAACACCATCTCTATAAAGATCAATCAACCGCACAGGACTTTTTGCAGACTCCTGGAATTGTCCGTCATCAATGGAATTCATAGCTACTCTATAGATCGATTGATGCTGTGGAAAGAAAGAATCAAAGCTGTTTTCCTGAAAGTAATAGAGCAGTAAAATGATAAATGCTGAGGTCCCTAATACAAGTCCGGAGATATTTATTCCTGAAAAGAATGGATTCTTTTTCAGCACCCTCAACGAAATTTTTAAGTTATGATTCCATAACCCACTGTTTATCAAATATTTCATAGTCCTCGGTTTTTTAAAATTTGACCATCGGAAAAATTTTAGTACATCAAAAAAAAAGGTACGTCGTGCGTACGAATAATTCCTCAACCCACTTTTGTTATCAAAGAGCTCAAACAAATCCCCTTCAATTTCTTCTAAGTGATCTCTGCGGCAAAACCACCGCAGGAATGTCAAAGCCCATCGTGGTGGTAATTCACTCATGATAAAGAAGGTCTTATTCGCTTATAAAGAGTGCTTCTGATCTCATACGCATGATCCAGGGTGGCTTGTCCTGCATGTGTCAAGGTGTAAATGCGTTTTCTTCTGCCACCACGCTCACTTGTTGCACCGCCTAACCGGGATTTCATAAACCCTTTGTCTTCCAACCTTCTCAGAACGGTGTGAATGGCACCAATATTTACTTCCCTACCGGTCGTTTCTTTAATCTCTGCTACAATAGCCACTCCGTAGGCATCATTTCCAAGTGCTGCAGCAGTCAACAGGATGAGCTCTTCCAGTTCTCCAATAAATGTTCCTTTCATTCAATAAAGTTACCATTAATCATACAAATACAAAACTAATAATTTATTTCTTTTATATTTGTATGATTAATATTTTCATCAACTCTCAAATTCATGGACTATGAAACGAATCTTAGGTATACTTCTCTTGGTGGGTTTCTCCGCCAACACCTACGCACAACAAAGCAATAATCAGGTATTGAAAGACGCGATCGCAGCTTTCAATAACTCGAATGACGTAAACGGAATGCTAGCATCTGCCCTTTTATTTAAGAAAGCTTCAGAATTAGACCCGGACAATTGGATGGCTACCTATTGGACTTCATTTGTCTACTCTCAGTGTGGCAGGCTCACAGAAACTCCTCTTACATACTATGATACCGCACAGATGTACCTGAATAAAACAAAAGAAAAATTGGACGACCTCAACGAAAACGAACAATCGGATGTGTACGTGTTGGAATCCCTACTCATGAGTTTAAAAGCCGTACCGTTCTGGGGCAAAGGGGATCGTCAAACAGCAATGAAGCTCAACCAAACTGAAAATGTCTCTTTGAGTCAAGCCATATCTCTGAATGAAGATAATCCAAGAGTCTATCTGCTGGCCGGTACCGGTCTTATCTCAGACGGTCAGCGTATCAAAAATGACGGATACATATTAGCTGGAAGAAAGATGCTTGAATTAGCTCGAATAAAGTTCGCTGATAGTGAACCCGAAAACCCACTTTATCCCAACTGGGGTGCCGGATGGATCAATTTTTGGTTGGCAAGGGCAAATAGCTCCGGGGATTAATTCTAACCCTTAATACCTATTGATTCAATAACCGCTATTGAATCAATAGGTAAATTTAACTATGACGATAAAACAACTTATTGAGCAATGGTTCAATGCCTGGAATAATGGGAATTTCCGAGACATCCCGGTCACCGAAGATTTTCAGCATACCAGCCCATTTGGCACCATCGAAGGGAAAAAAACCTACCTCAATGTAGTAGAGGAGAATCGAGAGAAATTCCTCGGCTATACTTTTGAAATTCATGATGCCATCTATGAAGAGAATCATGCATGTGTGCGGTACACCGCTAGGCAAGGCGCTGATTTCTCTTTGGATGTCAGCGAATGGTATTACCTCAAAGATGGCCTTATTGGAAGCATTGTAGCCTATTATCACATTGGAGAAATACGTGGAAATCGAGAATTGGCAAAGTGACTATTGTTTCAAGTCATTCAATTGAGCACGATAGGTTTCTTCTTTTAAATCCCCAGCATTGACCGCTATCTCAACTGCTTTTTTCAGATGCTTTCTCGCTAGTTTCATTTCACCCTTTCCCTTAAAAGACATTCCAAGTCCGGCATGCATCTCAGCCATGTACCGCTCATCCGCGTAATCCGTGATACCTTTTTCAAAAAAGGTAATCGCCTTGTCAAACGCATTATTCTTTAGATAATATTGAGCCAACCTATTTTGCCAGTAGGCATTGGCATACCTTCTTGTGGAAAGAACACCTTCAAATTCTGACATAAACAAATCAAAAGCCACAAAATTATCGCGCTTCCATGCCAGCCAAATCAAGCTATTCTTTGTTGATGCATCTATTGCAGTAGAAATACCAAATCGCTCACCTCGTCTTTGAAAATATTGGTTCAGATAGGAAATTCCCCCTCTCTCATAAAACTCATCGGTAGAACTAAAAACCAATGAGCCATAATTGTGATAAAAGAATTTAAGTCCCTGATACATCGATGCGTAGGCCAGCGACTCATGCTCTTCATCATTAAACAGGCGGTAATCCCAAGTCAAATCCACCGGATTGACAGACCTTAATACCTCAGCAGTTGCATTGGTGTAATCAATGGAATAAATGTCCTTTTCAGAACCTGCAATAAACAGGTATCGCTCATTCTCAGATGTGAATCTGGAAAGTGAATCCTTGTTGATATTGCCTCCGCTTACGGCTATGGCACAATTAAAAGGACTATTCTTTCGAAGCAAAAGCTCGCTAGCCAAATAGCTACTATTCTCCCATCCAAAAATGATCCTTCTGTCTCTGGTTCGGAAGTTCTCATCAATGTAAGAAACCACCTCTGATTCCAAACACTCAATTAATGCATCCCATTGGTCAAACAGCCTGGAACGATACGGACGATCGACCATATTTATCCCAACGACGATCATCTTAGGCATGATTCGATCTCCTCTCAATGATTCCTGAATTGCCACTCCATTTATGAAATACCATTGTCCATCCAACACATAAAGTGTTGGGTAGTTTGCTGAGTCAGCACTATACCCTGAAGGTGTGTAAATCTGCAATTCGATTTCCTGATTCAGGCCCTTGGAAAAGATTTTATGAGTTTGTCCTATTTGAATACTGTCTTGAGCCATCAGGCCATTAAATAGGGTGACCAAAGCAACAGTCAGGAGTAATTTCTTCTTCATTCTGATTTTATTCTTTTCAATATTCAGACTATTTACGAGGTTAAATACATTTTGGCCATTGGATTAACACCTCATTAACAATTAACTTACCTTAATGAGAACCTCACACCTACTTTTTGCACTTGTGCTTCTGGGATGCACATCAAAACCAGATCAGTCCAACATTGCAAAATGGAAAGAAGAGATCATGCAAGTCGAAACTGACTTTTCCCGGATGGCCGGGGAACAAGGAATTTCTGTTGCTTTTAGAGCCTTTGCCGCTGACGAAGTAGCGCTATTGAGAGGTGGAAAATTGGTAATTGGAAAAGAAGCACTTTACTCCAGATATTCAAACCTGGAGCCCAATCCGGATGTATCTTTAAGTTGGAAACCTGATTTCATTGATGTCTCAAAATCTGGTGATATGGCCTACACATACGGAGAGTATATTTTCACCAGGCGTGATTCATTGGGAAATATAATTGGAGATACGGGCATTTTTCATACCGTTTGGAAACGTCAGAATGATGGATCTTGGAAATATGTTTGGGATTAAAACCTGCTTTGCCAGAATTTTAGATAGTGATCTTCATAGCGATACGGGTTATTCTTCTTCACTAGTGCATTGTATTCGCGCGCTATCCGAATGATATCATCTTCTTCATTTCTGTATCCGATGATTTTGTCCTTGATCTTTTTTGCAAGCTTCGGATATTCTGCCACCAGCTTAGCTGCTTTCTTTTCAAATTTTCCCAAATAAAAAGTGTCATCCAGCTGGCTCTCCTTATAAATAGCAAATGCTGAGGAAATATTATCCCTGGTGATCGGAGATGTATAATATTCACGATAGATGCTCAGTGGGCCTTCTTCATAAACTATCATGAAATCTCCATCTATGGCATTTCCCACGAAAGGATTTTTAAATAGGTATCCATCAAAAACGATGTAAACCACGTTTTCCTTTTCATAACGTTGAAAGTCCATATCCTCCAATGCTTCCTTTTTGTTTATTAATGAGGCCAATCCGCTATATGACCAATTGATCTCTGCCGCACCACCATCCTGATACACCAATAAAACCGGATATGCGGTGTAATAGGTATAGGATTCGTCTATGGCCCAAAAGGTCTCATCCGTGATACGTGTGGCCTTTTCCAAATAGGGTCTCTCTTCAAAAAAAGCAATCCATTTTTCTGTTTCAAGCAAATTTTGAGCGTAAGAAAATGAGGTAACTATGAAAGTCAGGTAAAAAGTTAGTATTGGCTTCATCATTGAAAATTACGACCTATTAGATGCTATTCAAACCGCTTTTCTTGCTTGTCTACAAATTGTAAACCACATATTTGAGTCTGGCGAATGACAAAAAAACTAATCCTTGTTTATTTTACAAATATGATTCACCGATACCTCTATTTACTTGCCATTTTAGTTCTATGCTCATGCTCATCAGATTTTGACAATGAATGGAAGAGAGAGCCGTATGAAGGCACTCACTTCAACAAGCTTGTTGTAGTAGGGTTATCTCACGATATTGAGAATAGAAAATTTTATGAAGAGGAAGCGGTTACTGAATTGGAAAAATCCGGCTTTCATGCAATTGAAGGCCTCAATATCTTCCCTCAGGAAATTACAGAACTAGATCACAATCAGGATAGTATCACAAGCTTGATTGAAAAAAATATGGTAGATGCAGTGCTCGTAATCAAAATTTTGCACGAAAATGACGAGACATATATGATGCCGGAAGATTATAGCAAATTCAAGAAAATCTATTTTAGAAGGAGGTCTTTCCATACCTACAACTCCAACTATTATGAGCGTCCCGAAAAGTACTTTATGATTGCCACGCTCTACGATCTAAAGGAAAAACATCAGGAAAACGAAGAAACAGTGATCTGGCGAGCTTCCAGCTTAATCATTAATCCGGCTGAAAACCACCAAACTAAAAAGGAATTCATTGATAATGTCGTAAAACACATCACCAATCAGCACCTGATAGAATAAGCTATTTTTTAGGTAACTCAACAACGAAAGTAGCACCTTTTGAGGCGTCTCTATCATACCAAACCTTGCCTCCTATCTGCTCAGTATATCGTTTCACGAGAGATAGTCCTAAGCCTGTTGAGCTTTCTTCGCCCGTTGGTCTTGCACTTAACTTGGTGAATTTTTCAAACAGCCGACCTTCCTCCTCTGGCTTAATACCCAGACCTTCATCCATGACCTTCACCATGACAGTCTTGTCATAAACTAAAGTTTCGATTGTTACTTTCTGTGCTTTCTTTGAAAATTTTAAAGCATTGGAAAGAAGGTTTTCTAAGATTAGCATCAAGTACATACGGTCGACAAAGACATTCGCATCTTGGCCAATTATCGATACTTCAATATCCTTTTGTCTTGCTTGCTCTGACAGTGAACTTACAGCTTCCTTAACTACCTCCATGGTGCTTAGGGTTTCCGGTTTTAACCGAAGGGCTCCGTCTTCCATAGTGGCCATGTCTAGCACATTATTAACCAGACCTTGAGCTTGAGAAGACACTTTTTCTATCATCGCAATAAACTTCTTCTGCTGATCTATTTCACGCTCTTCTTTTAAGATATTTGAGATAGTTGTGATGTTGGCTAATGGATTTTTGAGGTCATGAGCTAGTATTCTAATTATGTGATCCTTATCATCGATCAACTTTTCCAGCCTTTTGGATTGTTCAGCTATTGTTTCCTTCTGATTTTCAAGCAATTCATTCTGCTTCTGAAGGCTTTTCAGTGCATTGGTTTGAACTGATTCAAAAACTGCGGAAATAACCAGAATGATAAGCAAAAGACCAGGAAGAACAGACACAAACCATTCAGCTTTGAGATCTGTATTGTATTCCATCGGAAGTTGTACCCCTTTCAGTTCCAGCCAACCAAACCAAAGCATTACAAGAAAGGACAACACTCCCCATGCTATACCATAGTTCCTGTTAACTACAAGCAACGCCAGCACAGGTGTAGATATAATCCAGGGATATACAGCGGACCAAATTCCACCAGAATAATAAGTCAACACACAAACCGCTATAGATCCCACCAGAATATAGAGGTTGGATATTAAAAGAAGCGGAATGGTGGTCTTAACTAAAAAAGCCAAAATTATAAAACCTACAACATTGAATATCATCAGATAAACGCCCAGGTCATATTCAAAAAGTACGCTGAACCATATATATGAATTTGAAAATAGACTGGTAAGCAAGCAAGAACGCACGAAAAGTCGCGCTTTTCTCAGGTTTAGTGCATCCTGATGATAGGATGGATGAATGAAAAAATCTACAAGTCCAGCAAAGTTCATAATGGTAGTAGTGTAAAACTAGCTTTTAATGAGCGATCGAAAAAGCAATGTATGCACTGAGTAAAATCCATACACCTTCGACAATACCCAGATAAACAGTCTTTGTAAGTGAATGGCGTTCAGCATATTGTATCAGAAATGGTAGTGAAAGTGAGATCAAAGCCTCACACACAATCACATAAAGTGGAGCGTTAAAAATCATGGTGACATTCTGGTGATACCACCACCAGCCTGCATCCTTGGCAAGATGCTCATAAAGCGGAATATACATGCCACCGGCAATGCAAAGCACAATTGAAGCAACCAGTAAACCCTTCTTTTTTGTGAGTAAAACCCCAACAAAACTTAGCTGCAGCAACACATTGGACCAGGCAAATGGCATATACATTGGAGAGCTCCATACCATCAGTTCATTTCCGGGATACACCAAGCTGTCTATGGTGTCAACCAGGTAATGATCAGTCACTAATTCAAGAATTCCGGCGATTGTGCCGAAAACCAATAATCGTTGGATCAAAGGATTCTTATACCTAAGGGCATAAAACCAATAAAATATGTATAAGCCGTAAGTAATAATGCTTGCTGAGGCAGGGCCACTTTGCAGCATTGATGATAGAAATGACCATCCAATTAAAACACCTGATGAAATCAAAATCACCAGGGTGGTTTTCTTATCTAATCCGGGTATTTCAGTGGTATGCATGTATATATCAGGTTAGTTTATTATCAAATCTTTTTCTGTAAGGCCAGACGCCTCTTGAAAAGGGCCGGCGATGTAAATTCATTGTCCCAGTTATCAACCAAGCCCCAATCTTTTTGAAGAGATGGTGGTATGTAGAATTGCACATTTTTTCCATCATTGAAATGATGAATAATCCCCTCTAACAGTTTTCTGTTAAAATAGGATGATATCTTTTGAATAAACTTGTGCTCTTCCAGGTGACTTAGCTTACCTATGACAAATCTGGTGATACCAAGAAGTATGCGATCTTTTCGGTTGCTTCTGGCAGATATCCCTATACATGAAGACAAATCCTTACCTGAGGAAGCAGAGAAATCTTGCAAGAAATAATCAATGAAATAGGCAGGTACTTCATTCAGAGAATTGCCTGGTGTCAGGTAATTCATAAATTGGACACACGCATTGGTCAATGCTTTTCCCGCCTCGGACTCCTCGGATTGGTGCATTAAGATTTTGGTAGCCAGTTCAAACCCTTGCGAATAGGTGTCTGGCAATAGCTTTTCATCTATGCCCATTAGATATCCCACTACCTTCCAGCAATGCATGTAATCGTTTTGCTCCTTTTCAGTGAGAGAAACATTCAGGCGTTTCAAACCAGATATAATCACTGGTCCAAACGACATCAATGTACCTGCCAGGTCTTCCTGGTTGATTGGCTCTCCGTAAGTTTCAAAATCAAAAGATACTTTGCTCTTATGCTTTAAATAATACCTGATTGATGCATGAATCAGCCTTACTTTCTGTAATGTGACCACTCCTTTGCCCCGAGCTGAAAGGCCACCCTCGGAAAGCACATTAACTACCATTTGAGCTGTTTCCATTAATCTTCTGGCCAGCGGATCTATGTTATTATTATGTACCAGCAATCTTCCGGTATCGTACAAAACCTGAGCTCCCTTTGCGCATGTATAGCAAAGTGGAAGAGAACTCACATTTAAAAGCATGAAGATTTCAGGCCCGTACAGCGAAAACAACTTTTCTCCTGCCTTAATCTTATCAGGATCTGCCCATTCGGGAAGGTTTTGGGTAGTTTCAATATAGGAATCAAGAGTCGTTGAAAGTTCGCTACCAAGGGTACTAAACATTCCCTTTTCAAAGCTCGCGTTCCTAAAAAGGAGCATCATTACCTCATTTACGGTTTGCTCGTCGCCAGATTCTATGATTTTCTCGACTGTGCTGTCTGCGATTGGATCTGTTACTTTTCGAAAAGCATCCAATACCTCTTCAGAGATTGCTTCAATAGCAAAAGAGTTGTTCATTCCGTTAGGTTCGGTGGGTTAATCAAAGATGTAATCTAACACCTTTCACCGATTGAATTGGAATGAATTTTTAAGAAATTACAACAGGAATTATTGGTGCCTAAATTGCACTTATCACCTCTTTTAACCCATGATAGGTCCAAGGCTTATCCACAAAGCGATCAATTAAGTTTTGCTCTATTGCCTCACTTACTTCTCCCTCGGCTGCATATCCTGAGATCATAACTTTTTTCGGGGCAGCAGATATCTTCATGTCTTCCAGTTCTCGCAAGAACTCAACGCCTGTCATAATTGGCATCCGCTGGTCTGTGAAAACAAACTCAACATCATTGTTTTTCAAATATTCAAGGGCTTCTTCAGGATAGGTGGTGGTAAAAACCTCAAAGTCTTTTTTAAACATTTCCTTAAATAGCAGAAGATTGATTTCTTCATCATCAAGGTATATTACCGCAGGTCTGTTATTATTCATTTCCCTTAAAATCATTGCTCTGGTTGAAACGACAAATTTAACTCAATATTGATCTAGTTTGAAAAACAACCAAATGGATTTCGATGAATTACCCCCGCCTGCTGAGTAACAAGTCTTTTAAATTTTGATAAGACCATGGCTTGCTAACAAAACTGTCAATCAGTTTAGTCTCAAGGGCTTCATCTACCTCTCCTTCTTGCGTAAAACCCGATATGATTACTTTCATAGATTTATCTGAAACTCCAAGCTCCTTTAGCTCTTTCAAATATTCTACACCAGTCATTACAGGCATCAGCTGATCAGTAAGAATATAGTCAAGGTCGTGTCCCTTCACATATTCTATAGCATCATTGGGCGATGTAGTAGTGAAAATATCAAAGTCTTTTTTAAACATCTCTCGAAAGAGAATTAGATTGATCTCTTCGTCATCTAAGTAAATAAGCGATGGCTTTGTTTCACTCATATTAGCTCGCTAAAGGTAATTTAATTATGAATTCTGTTCCTTCATTTAGTTGGGAGTTTACAGCAATGGTTCCACCATGGCGCTCCACGATTCCATAAGTAATGGACAATCCCAACCCGGTTCCGGCTCCGATTTTTTTAGTAGTAAAAAACGGATCAAAAATTTTCTGTATATCATCTTCTGACATCCCTACTCCATTGTCAGTGATTTTCACTTCTGCTCTTTTGCCATCAAATGATGTCTCTATGTCAATCTTTCCATCCTTGCCTTTCGACGCAACTGCATCAATCGAGTTGCTAATGATATTCAGAAAGGCTTGACTTAGCTGGCCTTTATAACCATCAACTTCCATGTGTTGATCAGTCAATTTCTTGTTGATGCTTATCGCATCTTTATGTCTGCTATTGAGCAGAAGTAAAGCCACGTCAATGTCAGCATGAATGTCAATTTTTGTTTTCTTTTCTGTTTCCGCTCTTGAGAATGTGCGGAGACCTTTCACAATTTCTGTTGTTCGCTCTGCACCCACTTTGATACTGGTAATCATTTGATCAATGACTCCCTGAGCCTCATCATAATCCACTTCTTCACGCTCTTTAACCAATTTGTCTATGGATTGCTGCAGGTTCTTATCATCTTTATTAATCTCTGTAACATGCGATATCACCGGACGTATTTCAGTGAATTTGTCACTCAATACATGAATACCGGAGTAAACAAAGTTGATGGCATTGTTAATTTCGTGAGCTATACCTGCGGTAAGTGTACCAAGAGAGGCCATCTTTTCTGATTGAACCAACTGTGACTGTGTCTCCTGTAGCTCATTCAAAAGCCTGCCCAAATCTTCCTTCTGTTCAGCGAGCTTTTTAGCTGCTCGCTTCCTCGCTCGATATGCCGTGAAAATCAGAAATGAAAAGCCGACCAGCACTACCAAAAACAGAATCAAAAAGACGAGGGCGCTTTGCTGTGAGTTTACCACATTTGACATCTCATCCAACCGTTCTTCTCTTTGAGCGATTTCATCGTTTTGATCTGCTATTCGTTTGGATTGTTCTGCAAGGATTTTGTTTCCTTCAGCTACATTTTCTTTCTGAGCGTCGATCTCCTCTCCTAAAATATCCAGTTCATCCTCTCGCTCATCCAAAGTGGCTGTTAAGGCAATTAGACGTGTCTCAGATTCTGCAAATTCAACTCTCAGAGAGTCAAGTACCTCAGTCTGTTTATCAATTTCTCTTTGTTTTCTATCTATTTCTTCATTCCTGGCCCGAATTAGCGCTTGTTGCTGCCTCATTATTCCCAATGCTGCTGCTACATTGAAATTCAGAGAATCAAATTGTGTCTTTAATGCTTCTGCTCGAAGCTCCATCGCTCTTACTGAATCACGAACCTGTTTGAATATTTTCGCTACATCAACCTCGGATCCTCCAAGATCCTCCATGTCAGGCTTTATTTTCAATCCCTGATTGGTCACATTGGCCCGGTTGAGTTCAAAGGTCACACCACCCGTACCATCATTCAGAAAGTTGATCATCACATCGCGCTGCTTATCATACCTATCAGTGATTAGAAGTACTCCTTTTCCTCCTATTCTATCCAATAAAGTTGGGATGGTCGCATTGTATTGATTCGTTACAAATATTACATCTACATTCTCAGGAATGAGGACATAACTTGTAAAACTTACTGCTGTTTCTCTACCCGCTAACGTCTGATTCTGACTGGTTTTTCTGAAATGATCTTTCAGTCCATTATCAGTGGTAATGACATGGATTTTAAACGGTGTTGATTTTTGTGGCCACTCAATATTCTTAATGATAGAATAGGCTTTCGATACCATCTGCTGCTGACGATTGGTCTGTGCAGTGGAAAAGTGACTTAGTAAAACCGTTATGAATAATAAAATTACTCCCTTTCTATATTTCATTCTTAAGACTGGTGACTGCACGAAAGATAGGTATTTTCAGTGGGTTCATACAAGCAATTAGATAAGTCATGGTGCTGATTAGACGAATAACGTATTAATCAGGAATAATTTTTACTAAAAATATTAGTAAATTTGAAACATGATCAATTCGTTCATTTTGCACTTGGATTTAGACACCTTTTTTGTGTCTGTGGAGCGGTTGCGGGATAGTCAATTGAAAGGTAAACCCATACTCATAGGAGGCTCAAGTGATCGCGGCGTAGTGGCTGCTTGTAGCTATGAAGCTCGAAAGTTTGGTGTTCACTCCGCTATGCCCATGCGACTCGCCATGCAGCTTTGCCCGGAGGCAATCGTGATTAAGGGCAGTCATGCAGATTATACAAAGTTTTCCATGGAAGTCTCTGAAATAATCAAAGAGCATGTTCCTGTTTTCGAAAAAACATCGATTGATGAATTTTATGCAGACCTGACTGGGATGGATCGTTTCTTCGGATGCTACAAAATGGCTTCTGAGCTCCGGGAAAGGGTGATCAAAGAAACTCACCTACCCATTTCTTTTGGCTTATCGATCAATAAAACTGTATCCAAAGTTGCTACTGGAGAAGCAAAGCCAAACAATAAGATCTGGGTTCAATCCGGCTCAGAAAAGTCATTTCTAGCTCCTTTATCAGTGAAAAAAATCCCCATGATCGGGAGCAAAACCCAGCAAACACTGAGAGGCCTGGGCGTACGAAAGGTGCACACCCTGCAAGAGATGCCAAAAGATATGCTGATGCAGATCTTCGGAAAGCATGGAGTGACTATGTGGGAAAAGGCCAATGGTATTGATCATTCGCCGGTGATACCATATTCTGAACGAAAATCAATTTCTACGGAGCAAACCTTCAATAAAGACACGACAGATATCACCCGGCTCAAGAATATTATTCTGGCTATGACCGAGCATCTGGCCTATCAACTGCGTCAGGAAAGTAAGCTGACGGCTTGTGTAGCCGTGAAGATTCGTTATTCGGACTTCAACACGTACACACAGCAAATACGCATACCTTATACTTCAGCAGATCATATACTGATACCAAGAGTGATAGAGCTTTTCGAAAAACTCTACGACAGAAGGCTACTTGTAAGACTTGTGGGCGTGCGATTTAGCAGCCTGGTACATGGAAATTATCAGATCAACCTCTTTGAAGATTCAGGTGAAATTATCAACCTGTATCAGGAAATGGACTGGCTCAGGCAAAAGCATGGCGATCGATCCATCGTGCGAGCAAAAGCTTTGGGAGTGAATGCGATCCGCACATTCAATCCTTTCAAAGGTGACATGACGATATCTAAGAAGCCTAACGCTCTTCCGCCCCCAAAAAAGGCGGGGTGAGTTATCATATATGTACCTCAACACACACACATATTACAGCTTCAAATACGGCACCCTTTCTGAAGAAGAGCTATTAAGTAATGCTCGGCAGTGTGGCATTCGGGAGATGGCGCTGACCGACATCAACTCTACAGCTGGAAGTCTCAACTTTGTGCGCCTATCTACCGAATATGATATTCGTCCTATTCTGGGGATCGATTTTAGAAATGGTGCTCAGCAAAAATTTATTGGGATAGCGAAAGACAATCAGGGCTTTCAGGAGCTAAACGAATATCTTTCCCAGCACCTTCATAAAAAGGAAGACTTCCCTGATCGAGCGCCAAAATTTAAGCAGGTTTTTATCATATATCCATTCCATTTTTCATTCAATCTTAAGCTTCGAAAAAATGAATTTTTAGGCATCCGTCCGCGTGACATCATCAAACTACCGATGACCAAATGGAAGAACAAACTGGACAAACTAGTGATTTTGCAGACAGTTTCTTTCAGAGGTGGTGAAGACAACAAGATTCATTTTAATATGCACCGCTTGCTTCGAAGCATCGATAAAAATATGCTCCTAAGCAGGCTTCCCAAGGAAGAAGAAGGTGATCCGAATGACGTCATGCACCCTGTCGGAAAGCTCTTCGAAGCATATAAAGACTACCCTGAAATCATTGTAAACACAAAGAAATTACTTGAACAATGTTCCATAGCGTTTCAATTCAACGACCCAGTTAATCATCAAAACCTGAAAGTATATTCCGGATCGGAGGAAGAAGACATGCAGATGATCACTAAACTCTGCCACAAAGCATTGCCCTATCGGTATGGCAATGATCCTGATCAGAAGATTCTTGACCGACTGGATATGGAGCTTGACCTGATCAAATCAAAAGGATTTGTTTCTTACTTTCTCATCAATTGGGACATCCTCGAGTATGCCCGATCGCAAGGTTACTACCATGTAGGGAGAGGTAGTGGAGCCAATAGCGTAGTTGCCTACCTCCTGCGAATCACAGACGTAGACCCAATAGAGCTGGATCTTTATTTCGAACGCTTCATCAATCTATTCAGGCAAAATCCACCGGATTTCGACATTGATTTTTCATGGAAAGACCGGGATGACATTACCCGGTATATTTTCGAGCGATTTGGTGCTGAAGGACAAGTGTCTCTCCTGGCTACTTACAGTACATTTCAAAATCGAGCGATCATCCGTGAGCTAGGCAAAGTATTCGGCTTGCCTCCTCATGAAATTGAAAAAGTCGGACAAACCGAAGAAAAAGACCTGGATCACATCGGTCAGCTCATTCGCAGATATGGAGCACGCCTTACAAACTTTCCCAGTCATCTCAGCATCCATGCCGGAGGGGTGCTCATCGCTGACAAGCCCATTCATTATTTCACTGCTACTTCACTCCCACCCAAGGGTTACCCTGTCACACACTTTGATATGATTATCGCCGAAGATGTTGGCCTATTCAAGTTCGATATCCTCAGTCAGCGCGGACTAGGTAAAATTCGTGACTCTCTGGAGGTGATCAAACGAAATTGTCCCAACGATCCGGATGTAGACATTCATAATTTCAAATCGTTTAAAGACGATCCTAAGCTAAACAATAAGCTCCAGAAAGCAGATGCCATCGGGTGCTTCTACATCGAGTCTCCCGCCATGCGTATGCTCATGCGCAAGCTACAGGTGAATGAATACCTGGGGCTCGTGGCAGCTAGTTCCATTATCCGGCCGGGCGTAGCTAAGTCAGGAATGATGCGTGAGTACATTTTAAGATATCGTCATCCGGAGCGAAGAAAGGATGCGCACCCCATTCTGCAGGACATCATGCCTGATACTTATGGTGTGATGGTCTATCAGGAGGATGTCATAAAAGTCGCCCATTTGTTTGCTAAACTGGATCTGGGGGAAGCAGACATGCTCCGCAGAGGTATGTCGGGAAAATATCGATCACGTGATGAATTTCTTAAAGTAAAAGACAAATTTTTTCAGAACTGTAAGGATATGGGCCACACGTATGAGTTGTCCGCCGATATCTGGCGCCAGATTGAAAGTTTTGCCGGGTACGCTTTTGCCAAAGGTCATTCTGCTTCTTACGCCGTAGAGAGCTATCAGGCCTTGTATCTCAAAACGTACTATCCACTTGAATACATGGTAGCCGTCATCAACAACGGAGGTGGTTTTTACCGTACGGAATTTTATGTGCACGAAGCTCGGATGAATGGAGCTGAGATAGAAGCTCCGTGTGTCAACCATAGTGAAGGATTGACAGTGATCTTTGGGAAGACCATCTACCTCGGGTTCGGCATGGTGAAAGACCTGAATCATACCACCATTGATGCGATCGTAGCAGAGCGTGAAAAAAATGGTGCCTTTCTGGATTTAGATGACTTCATTGAGCGAACAGCCATCTCTCTGGAACAAATCAAACTATTGATACGCGTGGGGGCTCTTCGTTCGCTTGGCTCAAAAAAAGACATTTTGTGGCAAGTACACTTTTCCATGGGTGGAGGTGTGAGTCGTGCTAAAAACGGGTTATTTAAAGTTCCAGTCAAACAGTGGGCTCTTCCTCCTCTCTATTATGATAAGCGAGAAGATGCCCTCGATGAGATGGATTTGCTCGGTTTTCCGCTTTGCAATCCATTTGAATTGATTGCAACAGATCATGTGGGTGTGCTTGCAAAAGATCTTCCCAATCACCTTAGCCAACGAGTAGAGATGCTGGGGTACCTGGTAACTGTGAAAAATACCGGCACCTCAAATGGCAAGCGCATGTGCTTTGGAACCTTCATTGATCGCGAAGGACAATTCATTGACACAGTGCACTTTCCACCTTCTGTAGCTCGGTATCCATTTCGCGGAAGAGGTGTATACAAGTTGATAGGAAAGGTCGTGGAAGAGTTTGATTTCTACAGTCTGGAAGTCGACAGAATGGAAAAAATCAACTTCGTAAACCTGGAAGATGAGTCGAAGGAAATGATACGTGCGGTATCCCGATAGCCTTAGGTATTCGACGAAATATTATTGTTCGTATCTCAAAAATTGGTATTTTTAGAGAAGCCATTTTCCGCCAGTATGCTTAAAATCCGCCAATTAGTAGCAGTATGCATGGCACTGTGTTCACTCAGTGCATATGCCCAAAGAGGTCTAATCGTGACTTCTGCTTCCACCGACGTAATGGATCCGAATGGAGACGGATACGTTTCATTAGACAACACCGGCTTTTCCAACGATGGATATTATTTAGATGAATTTGAGATTCAAATGTTTGCATTACCTGTTTTTGGAGACGGGGATGTACTGAATGATACGCAGGCCGGACCTAACTGTGGATCGACTGACCTAACTGTAGACCCGGAGGGTCAATCTGCATATGCCGTCCTGGACGCTGACAACAACTTAATTTTCCGATTGCGCTTGGCAGATGAAAACCCCGCTGTAAAAGCATACACCATATTGATTGATACAGATGGAGCCATTGGATCTGCTGATGACAATTTCAATGAATCCAATCTAGGTTTTGAAATTGACATTACACTTATCAAAAGCAATTCCAAAGGAATACTTGTCTATGAAATTGATGGTGTAAGTGGCTGTCCTACACCAGTATTGGAATATGCTCTTTCAAGCAACTTTCAGCTATCTATAGCTGATGAGGTAAGCTGTGGAGATGAAGACTACTTTTATGACTTTTTTGTTCCATTTGGTGACTTAACGACTGAATTTGGGATCACAGTAGACAGTGAATTACAATTTGCTGTGGTTACCAATATATCTGCTACATGTGCTTTAGGCGGAAGCCTTTCTGATATTGGAGGTGTAGACGATGACGATTATGCCGGATGTACTTCATGTGCTTTTGAAGATTTGTCTTCCAATCAGTGTCCGGTGCCCTTCAGCAGCTTGATGGCAGGAGGAGAAGGATTTTTATCAGGCGCTACACCTACTCCCACCATGGAGGTGCCTCTAAAGGAGGGCGACGCAATAATCACCGGAACTGCAGCTCCAACAGCCGAATTAACAGTAGAAATTTTTGACCTTAATGACAATCCTATCGCAACTGAAACTGCTATTACTGATGCTGATAGTATATGGACAATCGTACTAAGTGGAGCACTGGTACAGGGAGATTCTGTAACCGCCGTGGCACAAATTACCGGAAGTTGTGATTCCGGTGTAACCGGGTCTCAATTGAGCTTTGCGGTGGTTGTGCTAAACACTACTCCTCTTATTGATGGCACTGCCTCAGCATTGGCGTACGATGAAAATGACGGAGCAGTGCCTGTTGATCCGGCGGTATTGGCCAGCGATAATGAAGATTTAGACTTTGCCAGCGCCACCATCTCCATCATTGGTGGTTTTGAATCTACTGAAGATGAATTAGTATTCATAGATCAGTTGGGGATAACAGGTAGTTACAATTCAGGAACAGGTGTGTTGACATTAAGTGGTGATGCTTCAATAGATGACTACAACACAGCCCTTCAAAGTGTGAGCTATCTCAATAGTAGTGAAGACCCGGTTGAATCCACTCGAACGGTAGAATTTATTATCAATGATGCTACCGAAGATAGTGCGCCATTCACAAGAGACATCAATGTATCCGCTTTAAATGACCCTCCTGTCTTGGATGGCACTACGGGCTCTACTGAATTTGTAGCACCACCACCAGACTTCACGGTGAATTCTACTTTCTCAATTAGCGACTTTGACGATACACAAATAGAAAGTGCAACAATCAGGGTGGTAGAATCGGCCTCCAATAATTTTGTAGATGGCGATGAATTGATATTCGCGGATCAATTAGGGATCACCGGATCTTACAATGCAACTACCGGCATATTAGATCTTTCTGGTACCGCAGTTCTTGCAGACTATGCCACAGCTTTGAATAGCATAAACTATAATTATACACCTCCGGGTGTAAGTAATCTAAATACACGAAGAGTTGAGTTTAGTGTATCTGATGGTGATGCCTCTAGTAACTTCCTGAATCATTTTATCACTTTTGCGGCCGCAACCAATTTTCCTCCTGATGTTTTGGATGAGGACGGATTCCCCGTGGTTGATGCCATAATTACCTCTGTTTTGGAAGATGGATCAATCAGCATTTGCCTGAATGTGAATGATCCCGATGGAGATCTGGTCACTATCACAAGCGCAACCGGCGAGGCAAATGGTACGCTTAGCATAGTAAGTGAGCTATGTTTATTATATGAACCGGATGATGATTTTGATGGAGCTGAAACAATCACGGTCATTGTATGTGATGCCGTTGGAAATTGTGACGATCCTGTTGATATTGAAATTGACATCATAGCTGTAAACGATGCTCCTTCACTAGCTCCATCTACTGCTAATGTGAATGAAAGAACTACAACCAATGTTTGTATTGATCCTTCAGATATTACAGACATTGAAGGTGACGATCATGTCTTCACCATCGGTACATCCGATAATGGAGGTACAGTGGATGACGGAAGTGGAGGTGATTTATGTTTTGATTATACGCCGCCTGAAGATTTTATAGGTGTGGATAATGTGGAGGTTACAATATGTGATGCTGATGATCCGCTGGTATGTGCAACAGGAACCATTGACATAACAGTCATCAGTGTGAATGACAGCCCAATTATTCTGGTAAATGGAATCGTGTCAAGCACCATGACAGTAGATATTGTGGAGGACACCGCAAAGGTCTTTTGCTTCGAAGTAATTGATGTGGACGGTGATGATGTATCCACATTGTCGATTACCCAGGTTTCCGGAGGTGGATCCATTACGGAGGATGCTACTGAATTTTGCTACAATTACACTCCCGAACTAAACGACAACAATTCTTCTGTTTGGGATATTGTAATCTCTGATGATGCTGCCTCTCCTCTGCAAGCAGAAGTTCAGGTTACCATCAATATTATCCCTGTTAATGATCCTCCGTCCCTCGACGCTCTGACAATAGAAGTGGATGAAAAAACTACCTCACAAATATGTGTGTCAGCAACTGACGTGGAAGGCGACTCCCATGAATTCATTTCGGGAGTCTCGCAATCTGCAAATGCCACAATTGAAATTGGTGATTCCGGCGACATGTGCTTTAACTACACACCACCGGATGGATTTCTTGGGTTGGATCAGGTGGAGGTGACCATTTGCGATGTATCCGATCCTACAAAATGTGATACGGGAATAATAACTGTCAATGTAATAGATGTAAATGATCCGCCGGAGTTTTTTATCAACGGGCTCATTACAAATTCTGTACAGGTAGATGGAGAAGAAGATACACCGATGGACATCTGCATTACTGCAGTAGACCCTGAAGGTGACAATGTTGCACTTACATCGAATATGACAGCCATATCCGGAGGTGGTACTTTGATACTGGCCGGTGACCTTTGCCTAAATTATTCACCCGAGGAAAATGTAGTTGGTACTATCATTTATGAAGTAGAAGCATGTGATGATAATGTAGATCAGAAATGCAACACACTACAGCTCGAAATCAACCTCGCAAATGTCAATGATCCGCCAAGCTCAGAAACTGATACACTTCTGGTAATTCGGAAAAATCAAGGTACAATCAATGTGCTTGCAAATGATAGCGACATTGACAATGATGATTTAAGCCTACAGACCACATTTGTGAGAGAGCCATCGGGTGGCACTGCTACCGCCAATGCAGATGGAACAATCACCTATGTTTCCGATGTGACTTTCAGGGGGCTTGACTCATTGGTTTATACACTTCAAGATTCTGGATCTCCCACCCTGACCGCCACAGGGCTATTGATCATTCGGGTGGACGACGAGCCATTTACTATTTATCAAACAGTATCACCGAATGGAGACGGCATCAATGACTATTGGCATATAGAAGGAATTGATTTTTATCCCGGCAACAGCGTGAGGTTGTATGATCGATATAACAATCTTGTGTTTGAGCTTGACGGATACAACAATGAGGACAAGGTGTGGGTCGGTCAATCAAACAGGAACTCAAATAAAACCCTTCCGGAAGGGACCTATTTTTATCGAATTTCGGCAGGTGAAGCTGGTACTTTCGGTGGATTTGTTGTTTTAAGAGGAGTGAACAATTGATGAAAAGAAAACTGGTCTTCATCTTTTTACTCGCCACCTGCCTTGCTTCGCATGGTCAGCAGACGGCAAGTTTTGCTCAATACATGTTTAATCCGCTTGCCATAAATCCTGCATATGCAGGATCTCACAACCTCCTAAGTGCCTCATTCATCACCCGTTTCCAAAATGTTGGGTTGGAAGGGGCCCCAAACACTCAGACGTTTTCAATTCATTCTCCCTTGTGGACAAAGAGTCTGGCCGGTGGCGCTTTGTTCATTCGCGATCAGATAGGGGTAATAAGTCAAACCGGGTTTCATGGAGTAGGCGCATATCGCATTTTCTTTGATGAAGATGGACTACACTCCCTGTCCTTCGGACTTCAATTTGGGATGATAAACTACAAGGCTAATTATGCTGACCTCAACAGTTTTCAACCGAATGATCCATTTTTTGACACCAATGTGGTGCAAACACGACCTAACGTTGGCTTTGGTATCTTTTATAGAACAGAGAAATACTTTGCCGGCATAGGCATGCCTCACATGATGAACAATGTCTTCGATCGTGGAGATAATTTCACTACTGTAAAACAATCTATCCCCTTTCTGGTGCATGGCGGATATGTTTTTACCATTAATCCATTACTTAAGTTTAAGCCTAATTTTCTCTTCAAACTTCTTGATGGGCAAGCCACAGATATAGATTTGAATGGCAGTATTCAGCTCGACGATCTTTTGTGGATTGGTGCTTCTTACAAATTCCCCGGGATAAACCTGCTCACCGAATTTCGAGTTTCTGATCAAATGTTGATTGGCTATTCCTATGCATTGGAAAAAGGAGAATTGAGAGAGGTGGGTGTGGGCACACATGAAATATTAGTCAACTTCAGGTTTAAGTTCACTAAATACAGACTTGTAAGTCCAAGGTACTTTTAAATGAATCGATTTTATCACTATATCGTCATCTTTCTAATAGCTTGTTTATCTTTTGGGCAGGGGAAAAACGCGCTTGATTTATTCCGCGGAGACCGTCAGGTTGCGAATGAGTTTTATGAGCAACTTGACTTTAGAAATGCCATTCATTTCTTCGAAAAATCGCTTGAAAAAAGACCTGGCGATACGGATTCTCAATTCAAAATTGCTAAAAGCTATCTGCAGCTCAATGAAACTGATGCATCAGAGGTCTGGCTAAGAAGCCTTGTATCTAATCCGGATGCAAATATGGAAATGAACATGCTCTACGCTGAGGTGCTGCGCAGAAATGGAAAGTCCGATTTGGCAAAGGAATGGTACACCAGAATTCTTCAGTATGAATACAATGAAGAAATAGCATCCAAGCTCCATTTTTTAAACAACATCAGCTACTACAAACGCGACTCTGTATATGAGATTGAAAATTTCATTCACAACTCTAAGCAATCGGATTTTTCACTTCAGCCATTCAATGGCGCCATGATTTTCTTGTCTGCCAGACAAACGGAGCGATACATTCAGCATCAGCCAGCTACAGCCTCTAATGAAGGTGAAGGGATGCTGCGGTATTTCACGCTAGATAGTGGAGTGGTCAATCAGTTGACGTACGACGAGGATTTGAAGCCATACTTCCATGATGGTCCGCTTTCATTTTATAATAATGAAAGTAACGTGGCTTTTACACGAAATGATTTGAGAGATTCTAAAAGGTCGAAAGGTACTAATCGGGTAAACCTTAAGATCTTTTTGGCAGATTGTGAAAACCCGCTTGCCTGGGTCAACATCAAACCCTTCGAACACAACAGTGATTCGTACTCTGTCGGTCATCCTTCGCTGAATTCCAATGGAACAGTCATGTTCTTCTCTTCAGATATGCCGGGCGGTTTTGGTGGCGCAGATCTTTACATCAGTTATAACTACGACGGCACCTGGAGTACTCCCGAAAATCTGGGAGCTTCAATAAACACCTCAGGAAATGAACTTTTCCCTACCGTTTTCAATGATACTACACTTTACTTTTCGTCAACAGGTCTGGGAGGATTCGGCGGGCTGGACATCTTCGTCAGCAGCTTTAAAAACAATAAACTATCCAAGCCAAAAAACATGGGATCTCCAATTAATTCCATCTCAGACGACTTTAGTTTGAACATGGATGAAAGCGGACGCAAAGGCTATTTCTCATCCAACAGGTTGGGTGGAAATGGTGGAGACGATATTTACAGTTTCAGGACCATCATGTACGCAGGTGTAGGAAAAGTAGTCACCCGGCAGACCGGTAGGCCTGTGGATGGAGCCAAAGTGAAAATCACTCAAGTGGATGGTTCAGACTTTTGGGTTTATACGACTGATTCGGTGGGCAGCTTCCCGATTAAAGTACCTTATGATTCAGACTACAGCATTTACATTGAAAAAGAAGGTCACTCCAGCTTATACAGTGAAGAATTCAGCACACTGGATTCCCGAATCAACTACGATACATTGAGACTAAGTATGTGGGAAGATGACCTCTATGCAAAAGGGAAATTGTACAGCAATGAGACACAGAAGCTTATATCTGAAGTAACCGTAATACTGGAAGATCTGGACAATGGAGTGACAGAATCCTTCGTGACAGATAAATCAGGGAATTATGAATTTGTACTGACCCCAAATACTAGATACAAAATATCGGCTAGCCACGATGGGTTTATATCCAATGGGTTTTCAATTAATACGCTTGATATTTTTAGTGGAGAATTGCTGAATGACATTCTGCTTGAAGAAGAGTTCGTGGATAAAGTCGTGACCTACTTCGAGTTCAACTCCTCCGATATTCGTCAATCTCACTATGAAGAACTCAATCAACTGGTGAGGACTTTGAAGAGATTTCCAGAATCAATTCTCAACATTGCAGCTCATGCAGATGCAAGAGGAACGGAGACCTACAATAAGAGATTGTCTCAGAATAGACTAAACAAACTCGTTAAGTATTTCAATTCAAGGGGAATTCCAAAATGGCGCATCCAAGGTATTGCGTTTGGAGAAGAGCTGCTACTAAATAAATGTAGCAGCGGTGTAGAGTGTGAAGAAGACGATCATTCCAAAAACAGGAGAGCAGAGCTCAAAGTGCAGGATCATTCGATCCATTAGAGTTTTATTTTCTATTATCAAAAAATCAATCTGCGCTAAAACCAAGAAAGTCATGCGAAACCTGCCTCCCAAAGATAGGCTCGGGGTGACGTATAAATAATGGTTATGATAATAACATTAGAAAGTCATGTTGAACCCTCAATCACCCGTAAAACCCCACGCAAATCTTTTCCCAAACCAAAACATCTGAAGAAGTCCAAAAAAACCGTGGCTTCCTATAAATCAACTGAAGAACTCCATCAAATTTCCTTTCCCCGACTAAAACGCCTGCCGTAGCAGAAGTAATTTCTGGTTTCTATTTCTTCGCATTTTTTACTCGTCGCCAACATTTTTTTCCTTCCCATCAGCTGAAGTGAGCGCTAGATGTGTACTTCTGGTATACAAAACCGTTTTCTTCCAGCTCACAGCTTTCTACCTCGAATATCCCTTCTATCATTGTCTCATTCATTTTTTATTAAAAACACACCATTATGATTAAAAAACTAAGAACCAGCTTTCTTATGCCTGCAGAACTAGCTGAAACAGCTAGTAAGTATGTAGCGGCTACCGCCACACTTTCCACAGCAGACCCTTTCATTGCACGTATCACCGGGCTTATCACTACTGATATCACACAGCTCAATCAGGCCATCACGGCAGTGCGTGTAAATAAACTGGTGGATGATGTCGCTGAAGCCGACGCAGCACGTGATGATCTATTTATTGGATTCAAAGACCTGATAGATGCTTACAAGCGACGCACAAATCCAACTTTGAAGGAAGCCTATTCACAAATCTGGCCGATCATCCAACAAGCCGGCACCAGGCTCTACCTGCTTGGGTACAACGAACAGAGCGGAAAAATGGAGGCTCTTTTTACAGAACTTGATAAACCTGAAAACATAAGTGCCCTTGCTGCGATGCACGCGGATGGATTGTACGAAGAGTTAAAGCAATCGCAGGAAAACTTTGCGAGCATTTATAATGATCGATTGAATGAAGATACGCTGAAAAACTACCCTACACTCAAAGAGGCTAAAAGCAAAACCATTCCACATGTGAATATTTTGTTGGATGCTCTTGCTATTCTTGAAGAGACAGATCCCGGTACTCATAGCAACCTCATCAGTCAGGTGAATGCCATAACAACCGAAATAATGGCTGTAGCCCGTGCACGAAAGTCAAGAAGTGAGGGTGATGAAAATCCAATCTCGATCTGACCTTCGTATGTTCTACACTTAGTTAACAGTAATAGGGTTCTAAATGATGGCCGGCTCGCAATGCGAGCCGGTTTTTTGTGTACTTCTGGATTAGCTTTAATAAAAAAAGATGAAGCGAATCCTTTTACTGATTGTACTTAGCCTTCCAGTGATGGTTAATGCTCAACTACTGTTTCCAGAAAGTTTTGTTGTCATTTTTGATACTACCAGGCACTTTAAAGGATCGGTTGCTCCTTCGCTCGAAATAAAGACACAACGACAGCTCTATGTAGAAGTGACCAACCGGGCAGATGTAGCCTTCCGATTTAAAAATCACGGGATTACGGTGGCCAATAAATTTGAGCTGACCAGAGATGGAAGTGAAACCATTCTCAGCGGTGGCTTCATGTATGGAAAATTCAAAACATTTTATGACAATCCGTTCGTTTTGGAACACTACGTTCAATATCAATGGGCGGAAGCCAGAGGACTCAGTCAGAAATTTGCCATTGGGTCCAATCTCAGATACAAAATCTTTAAAACGCAAAAAGGAGGAGCCTTTGCAGGTATTGGCCCGTTTTATGAATATGAGTTGTGGGATTACAGAGGCGTCCCGCTCGAAAGGATTCCGGCGCAAACACCGGAAGTCCAAAATGAAGTCTTAAAACTTAACATCTACCTAAGTACCAAGAGGGAATTATCAGAAAAAATTCGGTTTGAGGGAGCGCTCTACTTTCAGGATGATTTTCGTGAGATCTTTAACAACCCTCGCTGGGCCGGATCTACAAGCTTCTCCTATTCATTCACTGAAAACATTGCCTTTGCTGTTAATCTACAGGTGATTTATGACTATGCACCATTGGTGCCTATTGATAAATTCTGGCTCAACACTTTTTCAGCTCTGGAGGTTACATTCTAAAAAAACCTACCTCAATCATGAAGCAGGTTCCTTGGTCCAATTAGGGGAATTAAATACTGAAACTCTCATCGTAGGCTTCCGGATGATCAATGGATAGCTGATCTCCCGGCTCAATACTCGAATGATGCGTTGTGATCTTTTGATCCTGAATTACAAATGAGAACCTGAGCTTATTTCGTTTCTCAAAGCCTTCACTTTTCCAGATCAGTTCATAAACTCCACTATCTACTTTAAGACCATTTATGCGCCGTGTTACAATATCAACAGGAGTTACTTGCACATCATCTTTTTCAAAAAGATCATGATACAATCCTCGTACTTCTGTTTTCGACTTTCGAATCTTAGACGAGAATGCAGGAATCATCATAGCATCATCTGCATATAAATCCATTAGTGCATTTAAGTCATGCTTGTTCACTGCATGTACCCATTTGTTCAAGATCGGCACTTGTGGCTCTTGTAAAAGATCGGCACTTTCCAACACAGGATCTACATCCGGTTTGAAGGTGTTTTTGAACTGTGTCAAGATATCGCCGGTTGATTGTCCCAGTCTTCGCATAAATACATACTGAATACCTGCATGAACCGCCAATAGAAGCAGTAGCCCTTCAAATATTCCCAACTCAAAGACCAGTATACCGCAGACAGCAGCCATGATCAGCGCATACCTTCCTTCTGACCTTACATTGGCAATATTGGCTATCATTTTCCATCCGGAATAAACCATGATGATCCCAAGTGCATATTCGGGGAGGTGCTCAAGAATGCCTGGAAAAAGAACAACCGCCAAAAGCACCAAAGAGGTAAATAAATTAGAAAGCTTAGTGACGGCTCCAGCCACCGTATTGGTTGTACTCTTTGCAAGTCCGTCCAGGTTGGTCATACCTCCAAAAAAAGTGGCTCCAAGATTTGCAATCCAGATTGGAAGCAATCCATTGTTGGTGTTTGCTTTCCTCTTTCGAGGATCCATCTTTTCAATCGCCACATGACTCATCACCTGCTCTATTACATCAATAGTACCCAACATCAGTGCAAAGCCTACCATCTTCAAGAGCATGAAAATGGTTTCGTTTTGCCCCATGCCATCTAAATGAGGGAGTGGTGCACTCAACCTAAAAGGAATGGAATCTATCGAAACCCGGGGAAGTGGCAGAAAGAAACTGAGTATAAAACTAGTAAGCATGATCACCACATAGGGTAGAGCGGGCATTCGCTTTTTATAAGACTTATAAAGCATTACAAATAACACGAAGGATACGATACTAAGCGCAATGACAATTTCCCTCTCCAGATTTAGCCATGTATTAGTTTCGTGTTCTATATCATACAGAAATGGGACAAACTTGAGTGCAATTTTAAGTCCGACACCCGCTAAAAGTCCTTCGACTAAATAGTGAGGTACTACCCGAAGGATGTATCGCTCCCATTTAAACTTCCAAACTGCTGCCTGAAAAAGAGCAGTTATCGCAATAACAAAAGGCATGTTCTCCATACCAAAGGAACTAACCCCCAACGCCAATGCAGGCGCTAAGCCTGCCGCAACTCCGGGCATTCCTGTATAGTTTCCGGGTCTGAACAGGTAAGTGATAAAACTGACGATACCGGCGAAAATCACGGTATAGAGTCCGGTCATTACCGGATAATCTGACATAAGACATATGCCTACGGTCAATGGTACAGCCATTAAACCAGTAACAGTACCAGCTAGTGCATCCCTTCTGAGATGCACGAATATATTTTTAGATTGATCATTCATGATTCTATTAATTCAAATGTTGTGAAATAGGAAATGGGTATTTGCTCTCGTAATGCGAGAGAAATACAGATGTACTAGTCAATAAACTTTATTGAATTAACAGAATGGGATTTTGAGGCAGCAGTGCTCAATAACAAATGAAGCTCCTGTGAAGGGACGATGAGGTTGCTTAATCAGATAATCATTTGCTAAATGAGATAGAAATCGGAAGGTAAAATGAGTAGCTGATCCTAAATCGAGGCTTCCTAATAAGAGAACGATCTCGCGTTCGGTCTCTTTCTCTTTGACTTCCTCCTTGAGTTCTCTTTCTTCTTTGGTCTCTTCTGCCTGCTCGTCGCTCAGCAATAAGCTAACCTCTGAGAGTGTTATCAACCCCATCAGCAGGATAGCGAAATAATTCAGAAGATGCTCTTTACGAAACATTCCAAAAGAAATTATGAGGCGAATTTAGATGTTTTCTCAAATCATCCAGTTTCATTTCGACTAAAGTCACAAAAATTGAAACCAAAACCATATGAACAATAAAAAACCTACTCCATTTACGAAGTAGGTCATCTGAAGAGGATTTCGCTTATTTAAATCGCATCTATTTGCACAACACGAGTCATAGTTTTCTTCTTTTAAAAAGGGTGACCTCACATACAGGCCACCCTGACTTACCACCAAAAAACACATTTCTTATTTTATCCAGGGGATCAATGACAAGAGTTCCTGCTTGCAATTTCTACTGATTGGTATGTGTGTATCGTCAATTTGCACGTGCGAGGATGTTACCTTTTCTATCTGATCCAACCGAATGATGTATGACTTATGCAGGCGGTAAAAATCGCTTGATGGTAACGTCTCCTCCAGACTTTTCATGGTGATATGTACCGTGTGTGAAGCATTGTCACATTTTACTTTCATATAGTCTCCGTAGCCTTTGATGTACTGGATACTCTTGAGTGATATCCGTTGGATCTGCCGACCGACGTTGAGGAAAATACTTCCTTCAAACTGATCGATCTTATCTGCTATGTTTGGGGTTTCTGTTTTTAATACTTGCATGATGGTAGTCGTTTATGTGTGTTTTAATATTTGGTTAAAATTTGAATGAGGATGTCGTGAGGTGCTTTTTCATCTCCACCGAAGTAGGGATGGAGCATGTAGTAAAGTCCTCGAGTGCATGGTGCTTTTCGTTCGATGCTCACCGGGTCATACCCTTCCAGGTAAAACACATAGTGGTCATTGGTCAATTGAAGCTGGTAGTCATATGCCTTATCCAGCTCTACAGCACCTATGAGTTTTGTTTTTCTTTCACCATTGACATAGGCATAGGCATGAATCTCCAGCTGGTCTTCCAGCCATCGCCACCCAAAGCGTGCGCTGTTTTCATGGTGATTGGAGTTGCAATCTGAAAATCCCATGAGCTTATTGATGTCGTGCTGATTTTCTGTGATTTGCGTTTCATAGATCGCCGTTTGGTCAAATATGGCAGAGAAGCTCAGTGTCTTAGACTGCAGCGATTGCATCTTCCATCCATTGTCGTGCTTTCCAGCTGGAATGATGAAATTCTCATAGGGATCTTCAAGTGCAGGTTCGCAAGAGAAGAGCGCGGCAATCAACAGTATCAATAGTAATCTGATCATAGCTGTATTTTTATAGATGAATAAGGACTTTGATACCGGTGGCTGATTGTCTGGCGCGTATCCCTGCAGTGATTCCTGCTGAGAACGTGTCAGAAATTTTGATCTCTGTCTCCACTTCCGGCATGATGATAAAAAACTGTTCATTGACCAGTCCTGCCTTTGGTGTGAAGAGAAAGCGCATATTTCCACATTTCGTTAAGGGGACTAGCGCTTCGATCCCGTAAAAAGGGTACTTCTCTCCCGCTCGTTCTGCTGCTGACTTCATGTTGGCTTGATGCACGAGTCCCAGTCCCCATCCTTTTTGGTTCTGGATTCTTAGTCCAAACCCCTGCTGTACTCCCATCACGGTCTGCTGAAGAAAGGCCTGCCCTGTGAGGGTTTGAGCTGTAGTGCTCAGCTGTATCGCTGTGATGAGTATGATCGATGTGAGTATTTTTTTCATGGCTATGTCTTTTCATGGTGGTATTTATTATTGACTAGATATTTGAAATCTTGAATTGGAAGTCGCACATGGGTGCAAAGTCCAGACCCATGTCCAGTATTTCGTTTTCGTTAGTTGTAGTGCAGCTCCAGTAGATCTTCACGGTTTTGCCATTGGCATGTGCCTTGTTTAATCGCTGTATGATTTTGAAGAGATAAGAAGCTGAGGATGAGTTGAAAAGCTCGTACTTGAAGTACACCGTCAGTTCGTCTTTTCTCATCAAGTGTGATTCTATATCGGCCAGCATCTGGCAGTACTTGATCCACGCGTCGTCTGTTACACTCCATCCTACTGCTGTGATCAGGTTCAGACTTTCCAGGTATCGAGTTGTGAAGACTTTCAGGTCACTTTTTACCACACGCAAGGGTGATACTTCTTCCTGAATATTGTTGTATAGCATTTGTGCGCTCATGATTTCGTGTGTTTACTGATTCTTAATTGGTTTTAGAAGGATAGTGCGAAAGAAGCCTGAAGCGTAGGTCGGAATGCGCGCGAGCCCACACCTAATCCTATGTGTACATGTTTTACAGGCATAAAGTCCGCAAGTACTGAGGGTGTGATCACGAAGTTTTCTCCGTTGGATACGCCGGTGCGTACATTGGCTTTTACTATGAAACTTTCACGAGCTACTATAGGCACTGCGAAGTAGATACCTGTAAGGTCCTTTTCATACTCTCTTGGAAGAGCTGCTCTTTCTTCATCACTCATCATGAATGATTCCATAAGTGATGCTTCTTGAAAGAACGCTCCGTATTCCCAAAGGAATCGATTTTCAAACCCGATTGCGGTTCCTGTTTTCGGACTCATGTGAGTCTTCTCTACATAAGTTCTGATGATTACTTTTTGTGCTGACACGGTTCCTAGAACCGCTGCAAAAAGAAGAGTAAATAAGATGTGCTTTTTCATTTTCGTATGTGTTTTTAAATTTTTGATAATTCAAAAGTCAGAAAATGAAGCACCGGATATGAGAGTGATTTTCGGGTTTTGAGAGATTCCGAAAATCGCTTATTTGAGCACGAGAGATTCGTATAGTGAATGCACTTAGGCGTTTGCGAGAATCACGTATAGTGGATTTTCGGAGGTGGAGCTACGTGATTTTGGTAGGAGTAGAAATTCAAATTAGTAGGTCATGCTAAACTCAGAAAGTCATGCTGAACCTGCCTTCCACAGGCAGGCTTGATTCAGCATCTACATATCAGAAAACAAAAGCCATAACCCAAATAGACCCTGAATCAGGTTCAGGGTGACCTGCGGAAAATGATTATGTGAATGACATCAAAGTCATGCGAAACCTGCCTTCCAAAGACAGGTTCAGGGTGACGCGTAAAAAAAGATCAGTGAGGAATTACACCAGGTTCCGCTCCACGGCATACATCACCAAGCCCGCAATGTTTTTACAGCCTGTCTTTTCCAGCAGGTTTCGCTTGTGAGTTTCTACTGTACGAATACTGATGAAGAGCTTATCGGCGATTTCCTGATTGGAGTATTCGTTGGTAATCAATACCAGCACTTCCTTCTCACGGTCTGAAAGATCGGCTTCAAGCGTTAGGCGTTCTTTTGGCTTTCGCCCGGCTATATTCCCGATGATAGTCTTGTATACCTCATCTGAATAATGATCTTGTCCATCCAATACCTTTTTGATGGCATCTACCAACTCATTTTTATCAGACTTCTTTAAGACATAGCCATTGGCACCAAGTGCTATCATCTTGTTGATGTAGCCTGCTTCGTTGTACATCGAGAGTACAAGTATTTTTTGATCCGGATAGTTTTCCCTGAGACTTTTCATAAACTCAACACCATCCATTTTCGGCATATTTATATCCGTAAGTATGATGTCATATTCATTCTCTTTGAGAAGTTCCAAAGCTTCCAGTCCGTTTTCAGCTTCATCTTTAATGACAAACTCTTTGTCACCTTCAAAATAGAACCGAATACCATCCCTTATTATCTGATGATCATCGACAAGTAATAATGTGCGCATAGGTAATTAAGAATTAATTGATTGGCATTTTTACTGTTACTCTAGTACCATCGCCAACCTTTGAGTCAATATTTATTAATCCATTTACTCGCCTTACCCGGTGAGTAATATTTTGCAGTCCATTGCCATTTAGTACATCTTCAACCGCAAATCCTTTTCCATCATCTTCTATATTCAAGCTAAGTAGCCCTCCATCCCGCTTTAGATTCATTTGTACTTTGGTAGCCTCACTGTACTTGGCTACATTGTTTAATGTCTCCTGTATCACGCGATACACCTGCGATTTCACAAATGGAGAAATGTCTTCTTCGGATAGGTCGTAGTTGCTATCCACACTGATTTCATCAGGCATGTACTCTATCAGCTTTCCTATTGCATAGTTTAAACTGTGCTCTTCTATTTGCTTGGAAGAGATGTTATTTATTAAGTAGCCTAGATCGTCTATGGATTCATGTGCCAAATCTTTGACTTTATCCATGTCCTGATTATCAGGATATTGATCGGAAATTTTACTGACAAACATGCTGATAGCATTCATTTTCTGTCCAAGATTGTCATGCAGTTCGCGGGCAAGTTCTTTGCGATCGAATTCCTGCCTTTCCATAAGCTTAATCTGGCTTTCATGCTCTGCTGTTACATCTACTAATGTGCCATAGAAGCGAACCCCTTTCTCATCTTTGTAGTCCGGTTTTAGTACTACCTTAAAGTTTCGTACCATGGAATCGTTGTTTTTGTTGATATGGAAACGATGTTCATGGTGGTATTCTTCATATGAATCCACAGCCTTTGTAATACCTTCATCAAAGATCTGCCGATCTTCTGATTTGATTAGCTGAGCAAACTTCCGGAAGGAAATGGTATCTCCTTCGATCTGAAGTTTAAGCATGTGCTTGAAATTAGAACTACAAATAAGGACGTCTAGATCAACATCGTACTCAAAGCTTCCCGATCGTGTCAGTTTTTCTGCCTGACTCAAAATGGACTTTGCTTTGATTGTTTCTTCTAACAATACCTTCTTGGAGGTCACATCACTGCATTGAGCTACGATTCCTGTGACTGAGTTTTCATTCACGAGTGGTGTCTTTTTTACTTCGAGTACCACACGCTTCCCGTTTTCGTGGAAATATTCGAGCTCGTACGATATGGGCTTGCCAGATATCCTCACAAATTCATCGTTTTCCAATGCCTTTTTGGCAATAGACTCTGGGAAAAAATCTAGCTCAGAACCACCAACAATTTCTGATTCATGAAGATTGAGAAACTCACAAAACGCTCGGTTCACCTTTAGGTATTTGCCGTTTATGTCCTTTAAGAAGATCATATCCTCGAAGCTGTCGAAGATGGTATCCAGTATCAGATTTTTTTCAAGCAGTTCTTTTTGAAATCTATGTTTTTCGCGTGTCATGGATGAAGCATGCATGGCTCGCTCAATTGCGATCGGTACTTTTTTCAAGTTTGACTTGAGCACAAAGTCATTTGCACCTGCTCGTAACAAGTCTGCGGCCAGCTCTTCTCCTACAGTACCAGATAGCAGAATCACAGGCATCACGGGTGACTGGGATCGTACATGTTTAATGGCAGACAAGCCATCATAACTTTTGAGGTTGTAATCTGAAATGATAATGTCAAATTCATCCAAATTGATTTTAAGAAAAACCTCTTTGGTAGAAACACTCTGAAGATCATACTTCAGCTGTGACTTTTTTAGCGCTATATCCAACAGTTCTACATCATCTGGATTGTCTTCCAGATGTAGAATATTTATTCTTTCTTTCCACATGGCGGTCATTTGCATTTCTTTTAAGTATTCATACTTTTTCTTTTTACTCGTCTGGCAGTTGGTTAATCAGCACCCAGTACATGCTTATCTCTTTGGTCATTTCCATAAAGCTGTTGAAATTGATTGGCTTTACTACGTAGCTATTCGCTCCCAGCTCATAGCACTTTTTTAGATCTCTATCTTCTTTGGAAGATGTCATGACTACTACCGGGATATTATCTAGATTTTCATCATTTTTAATGACTTCTAAAACTTCCATACCATTCAGTTTCGGAAGCTTCAAGTCAAGTAATATCAGTTTTGGTTTTATTGCTAAGTCTCTCTCAGAGTATTCCCCTTTTCCAGTGAGGTAGTTAATGGCTTCTTCACCATCTTTCAACCAGATAATTTCGTTTACGAAGTTGGAATTCTTCAATGAACGCATGCTCAGCTCCGCATCGTCTACGTTGTCCTCGACTAATACAATTTGAACATCATTGGTGAGACTCATGCGTTTGATTTTTTAAATTTTAAATAGAAAGTAGCTCCTTTTCCTTCCTCTGCTTCCGCCCATATTTCTCCATCGTGAGCCTTCATTATTTTTCCACAAAGCGATAGTCCTACTCCGGTCCCTTCAAACTCTGCATCACTATGAAGTCTCTGGAAAACCTGGAATAACTTATCGGAGTAAGCCATATTAAATCCGACTCCATTGTCTTTTATTGAAATGATCCATGCTCCGTCCTCCTCATTGGAGGATATCACAACCTTCTGATTCTCATTCCTGGAACTATACTTGATTGCATTTCCAATTAGATTTGAGAATACCTGTGCCAGCATTTCCTTATCTCCATAAATCTTTGGTAGCTCATCTATTTCTATGACACTTCTCGAGTCTTTGAATAAATCATCTATGATGCGATCAATCAATTTTGTAGTATTTATCTCTACATGATTTACTTCCTTACGATTCATTCGGCTGAATTCAAGTAAATCGTCGATCAGTTTGCCCATTTTCAGGCTATTAGCAGCGATTCTAGACATATACTGAGTAGCATCTTCTGGTAATGACTTTGAGTAATCTTCCAACAATGCTTCAGAATATCCATTGATAGCTCGCAATGGAGCTCTAAGATCATGGGAGACAGAGTATGAAAAAGACTCGAGCTCTTCATTGGCTATTTGCAGGTCAAGTGTTCTTTCATCAACTTTTGACTGAAGTGTCTTGTTGAGTTCCGTGATTTTCTGATCTCGTAAGACCTCTTCAGTAATATCCCAATTAACCCCAATCATTCGAATGGGAGAGCCCGCATCGTCACGAAAGACTTCACCCAGCGCTTTGATATATCTTATCTCTCCGTTTGGCCAAACGATTCGAAATTGTGTGTCGAATTTTTTGTTTTTCTCGAGCGACTCTTGTACTTCCTCATCTGATCTTTCTTTGTCTTCGGGATGGATGCCTTGTTGCCACGCTTCATAACAGCTAGAAAAATCTTCCTTGCCAATCCCATAAATCTTATACATAAAATCGTCCCATGTAAGCAGATTTTCCTGAACGTACCAGTCCCAAATACCGAGTGTGGCAGCTTTTTGTGCCAGGTCAAATCTTTGATTTAAGATTTTGAGTCCTTCTGCTTTTTCCAATAATTGCTTTTGTGCCTCTACTTTTTCATGGATATCTTGGAAAAGTCCCTGCAACTTTACCACCTCACCATTGTTAAAAACAGGTCGCCCAACTGCCCTGACCCACCTCTCGTTGCCTTTTGCGGTAATAATTTTGAGCTCAAGATCCCAAGACTCGTTTTTTGAAATCGCACGCTCGATTGCTTCCTGAATGATTTCCTGGTAGTCCGGATGATAGAAATTAATTCCATCTTCCAATTTGATTTCTACTGAATTGTCCAGCTCATGAATTTGATAAACTGTATCGCTCCATTCACACTTGCTTTTGGCTAAATCAACTTCCCAGGATCCGATATTGGCCATTGACGAAATCTCTGAGAAAATCTCATTCATCTCTTGCACTCTTCGATCGGATTGTTTCTTCTTCTTTAAGGCTAACTTACGATCAGTCATGTCTTCAATCAGCGCAAGTGAATATTTCTCCTGAGTGCCTTCGTCTACCAGGGTAACATTCAACTTTACATATTTAGTTTTTCCGTCGCTGGCTATGTATCTCTTATCTATCGTGTAACTATCAATTTCTCCTTTGAGTAGCTGGGCATACAGTTTTGCATCTCTTGTAGCATCTTCAGGGTGTGTGAATTCTGCAAAACTCTTACTTGTCAGCTCCTCTTCACTGAAGCCCAATAGTTCGCAAAGCTGATCGTTAACTAAAAATGGTATTCGATCACTACCGACAAGTGCAATCCCAAATTGAGCTTTATTAAAAATATTGGCAAATCTTGTTTCACTTTCCTTTAGCTGCTTTTCCTTTAAAACTTCTTCTGTTACTATTTCCGTGAACATTATTAATCCACCAATTTCCTCATCGGAAGAATACCAAGGTTCCAGCTTCCATCTCAGATAGGTCATTGAACCATTATTTTCGAATGAATCCAAACTTGAACTTAGTCGCTCTCCATTCAATACACGTCGATGGTGCTCTAGCCATTCTGGCATTTCCTTAATCTGCGGGAAAATTTCGTAATGAGATTTTCCAATGATTTCTTGTCCCTCCAGGCCATAATCCTTATACCAGCCATCATTAGCTAAAACATATTTCATGTCGGTATCAAGCATCGCAATCGCTCCTGGCGAAAACTTGACGAAGGTTTCGAATTGATTTTGAATTTTCTTTCGTTCATTTATCTCTGCCTGAAGAATATCAGGGCTTTTGTACTCTAACGCTTTGGGAATTACAAATCCCAGCACGGTTGCTGTTGCGAGTGAGACCACTCCGGTCAGTAGCTTAGTGAACCCACTCAATCGGTACATGGGCTCCCAGAAAAGGACCACATCAATAAGGTGTGTGAAACCACACAGGAGGATAAAAGCTCCAAAAAGCGCAATGAGCCATTTGAGGTTTCCAATTTGTTGTTTCCTTATAAACCAGAGCAGCATAATAGGAATAGACAGGTATGCCAGAAAAATTGAAAGATCGGAGGATATATAAAGCCAACCTTCGGTTTGAGACCAATCACCACAACTCCATCTTGCCGGCCAATTTTCGGTACTAAATAATCCTGAGAAATAAGAAGTAAGACTTGGATTGGCTACTTGAGCAGATGGTGCTTTACATAATGCCACATCATTGATAGGAATTGAATCCTCGGAAGGAAGTTCTGAATTATTATCTGTTGCAACGGTATAAAATACAGATAGTAATACCGTTAAAGACAGTAATGCTTTCTTTTTCATTTAGGTGGTAGCTAATTCTTAAAAGATGCACTTTTCAAGTGTATCTAACTCCAATATATTTAATATATACCTTAATACGGTACATATTATCGACAATTGCAGCTAACTACTCGTTAAAAATTAACAAACCAGCAGTTATTCGATAAAATAACAATTCTTATAACGGAAAAGGGTTTAAATAATACTTAAGTTTATCTAAGCAAAAAACCTACTTTGCAGGAATGGTTGTAGGGTTTCCATCTCTCACTGCCCTGTAGTGTGGTGACATTATTTCGATACCAGCATCATTGAATTTGTCTTGAATGTTGGCGTGTAGTTCTGAATATATCTTGGGCATTTTTTCAGGTGTGTCAGTATATGCATTCAATTGATAGGCCACATACCAATCGTCCAGACTTGTTTGCAATACAAATGGTTCTTTGCTCACATTGACTCCATCAGTAGCTACTGCGGCTTCAATTAAAAGCTCATGCACCTTTCGCCAAGGCACATCATAACCAATTGTAACTGAGGTATGAAGAATTAGGCCAAGTTCTCGACTACTGCTTGTGTAGTTTACTGTATATCCTGTCAAGATTGAAGAGTTAGGCACTGTTATATCTTCATTCTTAGGTGTTCGGACGCGTGTAACCAAAAGTGATTTTTCAACTATCTCACCCGTTACCTCTCCAATTTTCACTCGATCTCCAATCCTAAATGGTCGCATGTATGTAATAACGAGCCCTGCTACGGCATTTGCGATAGCTGAAGTGGAACCAAACGATACTATCAAGCCGATAAATACGGACACTCCTTTGAAAATATCCGAATCTGAACCAGGCAAGTAAGGATAGATCATTACTACCATAAATGCATAGACCATAAACTTAACCAGCCTGTAGGTTGGCATTGCCCAGTCAGGATAAAATCCTGGAACATTAAGTCTCGAGTTCTCAATTTCAACAGCAATGAACTTTAAGAATTTCACCAGGTAGCTTGTGATAAGATAAATCACTGCAATCGTGAATACATTTGGAAGGTAACTCCAAAAGCTAATCCATATATTCTTGGCGGGACTCAATATCCAATCAACTAATGTCTGTGCCCAGCCACGGGTAAATGGAAACAATCCAAATATTAATGGAAGTGATAAATAGAAAACAAGTGCGTAAAAGCCCCATTTCAAGACTGAAATTGACCGGATACCAACATCGAGATGTAATGACGGAGGTAGCAATTCAAAGTTTCTAATTTTAAAGCCAGTGAAATATTTGGCTTTATTGAGCACCATCCAACCCTGAACTCCATTGGCCAATTTTCGAATGAAATATAAAATGAGGACTACACCTCCTAGAATTAGGAAAACCAATCCGATTCTAGCCGCGATGTTCTTTACAGTGCTTCTATTCCTGGCAGAGAGAACATATTCAGATATACTCTCTTTATAAATTAGCGCCAGCGTATTCTTACTTTCACCATCCACCCACAATGCATCCCAATCAGATACGCTCGTCACAATAAGATTTTTGTACATCACGTCCATGGTCCCTTCATGCTCCTCTATGTATAAAGAATCAGAAAAGAAATAATCATCTCTTACCAGAATTTCTATCTTTTCAGACACATTGGCAGCACGGTCCTCAGCCATAACCGGACCTAGTTTCGTGAAAATGGTATACAGGGAATCCCCAAATGGCTCCACATTATGTCCCTTGGTACTGTTCCTTAGTTCCAGAATACGTTGTTTTTGCTGAGCGTTCCTTGAAGAGTCGCGTAATTCAATTTCCCTAATCTGCTCACGCAATGTTGCCTGGCTAACTTTATCATTTTCCTGAAGAAGCTGGATGCGCCTCATAAGGTCAACCCGTGCCAATGAATCTTGCTTCCGTTTTTGATTGCTTTGCTTCAGTAATCTTTCGTACGAATCCAGTTGCTGATTAAGACTATTTAGTTTCCGCTCAACTTCAGTTTCTAAACTATCGTTTGCAGTTTGACTAATGGATAGTTGGGCAGCTACTAAAAAAAACAATAAGGAAAATATTTTTTTCATGAAATTTTCAATTGCGCTATTTACGCAAATTTTTTGGAAAGGTTGAAGCAGAATTTACAATAATTCTCAAATAAAAAAAGGGCTTAATGAGCCCTTTATTTTATAAGTAATGTCAATGAATCTATCCAATCTCGACCAATTCGATATCGAAGACTAAATCTTTGCCAGCAAGTTCATGATTTGCATCTACGGTAATAGCAGCGTCTGAAACTGCAGTCACATTTACATAGGTCTGATGACCTAAATCATTCGTAGCAACAAGTTTTTGTCCCACTTCAGGTTGCATATCTTCAGGTAACTGATCCTTTGGTACTTCCTGGATTAACTCATCTCTACGATCTCCATAGGCTTCGGCTGAAGGTATAGTTACCGTTTTCTTTTCTTTAAGCTCCATTCCATTGACAGCCTCATCAAATCCTTTAATCATTTGACCTCCACCTACAGTAAACTCGAGTGGATCTCGTCCTTCCGAAGAATCGAATACTTCTCCTGAAGTGAGCTTTCCTGTATAGTGCACTTTTACCTTGTCGTTAGCTTTAGCTTTCATTTGTATGTTTTCTTGTGAAATAATAATACAAAGGTAAGGAAAATATGATGTGGATATATTTACAATTATTTATATGTAACTACATTTAATGTAAATACGTATATTATTTTATAAAAGAGAAAGGAAATTATGAAAAAAGTAATTCATAGATCAAATAGTAGAGGTATTGCAAACTTTGGATGGTTAAACAGCAAGCATACTTTCAGTTTTGGACAGTATTATGATCCTGACAGAGTGAACTTCGGTATGTTACGTGTTTTAAATGATGATATAGTCATAGGCGGTGCGGGTTTTCCAACCCATCCACACAGCAACATGGAAATAGTCTCCATTCCTTTAAAAGGAGCCTTAGCTCACAGAGACAGTACCGGGACAGAAAAAATCATTGATACTGGCGAAGTACAAATTATGAGTGCAGGTAGTGGACTTACTCATTCTGAATACAATGCCAGTAAAACAGATGAAGTCAATTTTCTACAAATCTGGGTTTTCCCTAAGGAGGAGAATATTGAGCCGAGCTATGATCAGAAGAGGTTTGATCCATCAGGGCGTAAGAATGTCTTACAAACAGTAGTGTCACCGGATAAGAATGGTAGTCTGAAGATTCATCAGGATGCCTGGTTTTCATTGGCAGACATTGATGCAAATCAATTAATCGAATATGATATCCATAAAAGTGGAAATGGAGTATATGTCTTTGTAATAGAAGGTGAAATTGAAGTAGAAGGTGAAAGTCTGGCCAAAAGAGATGCAATTGGTATTTCAGAAATCAACAAAACGACCGTTAAGTCACTTAATGATTCTAAGATATTGATAATGGAGGTACCGATGAATTAAGTTTTATCAGGATAGAATAAAAAAACCCACTCAAATGAGTGGGTTTTTTTTAATGATTAATTCTAGTTTCCAACCTCATCTAAAGGAACTGGAAATTGATTGAATATCTCCTGAGTAGCTGGAATAACATTACCATCCGCATCGGTTGTAGTAATGTTGTCCAACGTGATATAGGTATCATTAAGATTACCTGTTCTTCTTAAGTCGACCATTCTATGAGCTTCACCCCAAAACGAATACCTTCTTTCAACCAGAACGTCATCGACTGTTACTGTACCAACCAAATCAGCCAAACCAGCTGCACTTCGTACGGCATTTATGCCGGCTAATGCCTCAACGTTATTTGTGCCAATATTAGCTTCAGCATATATCAGACATAATTCCTCGTTTCGAATAATATCGATTGGAGTTGTTGAAGTTGCATATAGGTTTGTTTCATAGTTTACAGTGATCCCGGATTTAGAGAATGATGCAGCACGCTGAGTAACCTTATTTTGTACTCGTAAGTCGCCTGCCTGTGCTTCATTCACCCAGGTATCAGAAGCAAATATCTGATTACCATTCTGACCAGGAGTTTTAAACAGATCATTTAATAAATCTCCACCAGTAGTGCTGTATATCATTTTAGGTCCCACTGACAAATCTCCATTGATATCGAAAAAAGAATCTCCTAAGTGAGTCAATGCTGCGGTCATATCGCCTGCATATAATGCAGCTCTGGCTGCCAAAGCTCTATTGAACTCTGAGAAAGTAGCCGGAGTATCAAACCCGGAAAATCCACTAGTGAATATCATTGAAAACTCTGCACCGGTCAAATCGTCATTTGCTTCATCAAGTAAGTCTCTAACAAATTGTAAAACCTGAGCATCATCAGTCACCAATGGCCCAAAATTATCAGGGTCCTCAACATCAAGTCTAATTCCACTATCAAAATAAGCACTGTATAGTACAAGAAACTGATGTGCAATGAGTGTTTTTGCAAAACCCCTGTAACCATCCTTTTCAGCAGCAGAAACAGAACTTGCAGCTGCATCAAGAGACTCTAACAGTATGTTACAATTTTTGATTGTTCTATATCGATTGATCCAATTTGCAGTTGAATAAAAAGAATCATTATCTAAATCACCCTCTGTTCCAATTAGATCTGTTGTATTTCGAGGATCTGCATCAAATAAGTATAGCTCTCTAGTAATTGTACCAGTAGCAGTTGCATAAATCGGATAACTATTTCTCATCCGTGCTAAAGCTCCAGTTACCAAATTGTTCAAATCTGTTTCTGTTGCGCCTTCGGCAATAGTTTCAACAGCTGGGGCATTTGGATTGACTTGCTCGTCAATTTCACATCCAAATGTTACCACTGCGCATAATAATATGAATAATATCTTTTTCATTTTACTAATCATTAAAAGTTAACATTGAGATGGAAGAAAATCTGTCGATTTTGTGGGTACGGTCCTACATCTAGTCCTGTACCAAGAGCGTTGGTTCCATTGGTAGATACTTCCGGATCATAACCTTCGTAATCTGTTTGTGTCCATAAGTTTCTACCTGAAGCTCCTATTTTAACTCCTTGAATAGTTCCGTTGAACACACTCAATACTGATTGAGGTAGTGTGTAATAAAGAGACACTTCTCTCAATCTGATATATCCGGCAGGCTGTATCCAAGTACTTGCATACTGTGAGCCTCTAGCATCAATGGCCGGGTTAGTACCTCCATCATCAAATAGTAGATCTGAAAGATTTAAGTTCTCGCTACCTTTTCTTAAGTGAAATAGGAATGAGAAATCAAAGCTTTTCATGAAGTTGACGGTATTGTACCAGGACATCTCAAAGTCTGGCTGAGTGTTGCCTACTTCTTCAGGTCCATTGGCACCATTCTGGTAAATTCCTGTCACTGATCCACCTTCCTCGATATAGAATGTTCCCAATCCTAATCCAAAACCATTGCCTGGTACTGTAAATGGAGGGACACCTAATCTTGTATAAGTAGCTTCGTTTTTCCACCAGTTAAGGTTTGTATTCCAGATCACAGTTTCGTTACTGACAGGACGTGCATTCAGTCCAATTTCAATACCCTTGTTTTCCAAATCAGCATCGTTTAGTACCTGCGTACTGAAACCAATTGCTGGTGGTAGGCTTCTATCGAAAAGTAGGTTCTTAACTTTTCTATTGTAAGCTGTAAATTCTAAACCTACAATTCCGTCAAACAATCCTAAATCAAAACCGAATTCTATCTCCTGAGAAGTTTCAGGCTCCAGATTTGGTGTACCTCGCTGAGTATCAATCAAACTACCGCCTTGTCCACCAATATTTGTAGGATCAAATGTGGTAAATAACGAGCCGTAGGTAGCGCTTGATCCAGTCTCTCCGTATGCAACTCTCACTTTCAATTGGCTGATTTGGTCAACACTCCAAAAATCAAAGTTGTGAATATTAGCAGCTAATGAAGCTTTAAAGAAGCTATAGTATTTGTTTGGATCACCATTCAAACTTGATTTGTCAAACCTTACACCGACAGTACCAATAAGTTGGTCGTTGTAGTTTGCTTGCTCTTGAAAGATAAATCCAAATTCTTCTTCATTTTGAAGATCCTGAATGATATCCTTTGCGCCACTCTGTGTCAAATTAGTTTGACCTGGGATGAGTTGAGTTGCCTCATTATATAGGAACTCTCTTTTAAAGTTTAAGTATGAAATTCCTGCACTTGTACTCAATGAGATATCTCCAAGGAAAATATCATGCACTAAGAATGCTGTGTAGTTTAGGTTGGTGAATACATTCTTTCCTACTCCAATGTAACCATTTTGATTACCTACCTGAGCTTGATGATACTCTGGAACATAAACAAAAGTCTCATCTACGAAAAAGTCTAAACCACCTTGCCATTTAAATTTTAAAACCTGATCGTCTTTTTTGATAAGGTCAGCATCAAATGCTAGAGATTGCAATGTTCTGTTCACTTTGTCATCATTCTTAGCTTGATCTCTTACTAATAACATATTTCCAGAAGACGATGGATTATCCGGGTAAACGCCTGCTGCATTTGGATACAGATTATACCAAGGTCTTGTATATGCCAGGTTATAAATTACTGCCAATCCACCTTCATTCTCATTACCAGTAAATCCTCTTGCAGTTTCGGATCTTATAAATGAAGATGATGAGCTAATCTTAACTCTATCACTTATTTTATGGTCAACATTGGCTCTGATATTATACCTCTTGAATCCAGTGTTTTTCATAATACCTTCTTCATCTCGAATGCTACCACCAATAAAGAATGATGTCTTATCGCTTCCTCCTCGAGCGGAGAAATTAGTATTTGTAATTAGTCCAGTTTCCCCGAAAAGCTCTTTTTCATAATCAAATAGCTGACTGGCCGCATTAAAAGCAGCAACCTCACCATCTCCGAAAGTGGCAGCAACATTGGTTGCATTCCAGTCTCTCATTCCTTTAAGACGTACAGCTTTGCTAAAACCAACATCTTGAGAAAAACTGAATTGAGTTCTACCTTGCCCACCTCTTTTAGTGGTGATTATAATTACTCCAGCATTGGCTCGCGTTCCATAAATTGCTGCTGCTGATGCTCCTTTTAATACCTCAATATTCTGGATATCATTAGGATCCAAATCTGCCAACCTGTTGGCAGCTTGTTCTTCATTCGGACGGTTAGCACCGGATGCGTTTCTCAATCCGGATGGTACCTCAGCATTACTCATGTAAATCCCATCAATAATTATTAATGGCTGATTGTTTCCTTTTATGGAAGAGATCCCTCTCAGTCTCATTGCAATACCTCCTCCTGGAGCTCCAGAAATAGAGGTAAGATTAACTCCTGTCATTTTTCCATAAAGTGCACCGTCAACAGTACCTTGATTCGTCATTCCAGTTAATTGGTCTGATGATATTGTACTTATTGAGTTTGCGAGGTTGGACCTTTTTACAGAGGTTGCGAGACCTGTAACGACTACTTCGTCTAGGTTAGTAACGTCAGTTGTCATGGCAACATCTCCAGCATCTGAAGCTGCCACTTCAATGCTTGTGTATCCAATAGAAGAGAAAACTAATGTCGAACCAGTTGGTACTGACAATTCATATTCTCCATTAACCCCAGTAATAGCTCCATTTGTAGTTCCTTTCACTAATACTGTTACACCCGGAAGCGGATCTCCATTGGAAGCATCCGTGACCGTTCCACTGACCCTAACATCCTGGGCCATCAAGAAACTAATGGGTACCAATAAGGTAAGCACCAATAGTTTCCTTTTTAAGTAGTTTTTCATCATAGTAGAGTTTTTAACTTAAAAAAAAATTATATGACGATAAAACTCCTGAAATAATGGATAAATACCAAAAATCCTTAGATTAAAAAGGTTGCAAAAACAACGAAAAAAATTAAAAAAATATTAAAAACAGAATATTATTTGGATTAAAGTATACTTAATTGGCAGTCTCTAAAACAATCTTTCCCATAACCTCTCTTTTCTCTATTTTTTGAAGTGCTTCTGCTGAGGAGGACAAATGGTATACTTTGTCAATTTGAGGCTTCAAAGACTTGTTTTCCAGCCATTTTAGCAAATCTTGAATGTTTTCTTTATTGCTTTCAGGATATTTACGAAAGAAGTTTCCCCAGAATACTCCAGTGATAGAAGCGCTCTTCAAAAGAGGTAAATTCCATGGTATTGAAGGAACTGTACCTGAGGCAAATCCAACAACTAGATGCCTGCCCATTGGGGCGATTGCTCTAAAAGCTTGCTCGGAGTAGTCCCCTCCTACAGCATCGAAAATCACGTCTGCTCCTCTTCCACCTGTAAGGTCTTTGATAGCTGACTTTAAATTTTCAGGGGAGTACTTATGTAGTATATCAGCACCTAATTTCTTGCAATAAGTTAATTTTTTATCTGTGGAAGCACACGCTATAACGGTAGCTCCCATGATTTTACCTATTTGAATTGCAGCTGTACCCACGCCACCGGAAGCTCCAAGAATCACAAGGGTTTCGCCCTTTTGTAATTTAGCCCTGTCTTTCAAGGCATGAATGACTGTTCCGTGCGTCAGCAATACGGCTGCTGCATCTTTAAAGCTAACAGCCTCTGGTAATAGATGTGTATTAAAGCCAAACGCATTCACTTCTTCGGCAAAACCTCCTGCAGTGGTTCCGGCAACCACACGATCTCCCGGTTTAAATTCAGTCACGCCTGCACCAACGGATTTTACGATTCCGGCCACTTCACCGCCAGGTGAAAATGGTAATTCAGGTTGGAATTGATATTTACCACGAATGATTAATGTGTCCGGGAAGTTAACTCCAGCATACTTTACTTCTATCCTAACTGTCCCAGGCCCTGGAGGATCTATCTCATGCTCTCTATAAACTAGCTTTTCAGGCCCTCCGAGCTCTTCTACCAATACAGCTTTCATAGTAATTCCAACACGTTTTCCGGTGGTCGACCAAGCACTGCTTTACTACCATCAATGACGATTGGTCTCTCAATGAGCTTTGGATATTTTATCATCGCATCAATCCATTCTGAATCAGTCAGTTTCTTGCCCCTAAAGTTTTCTTTGTAATCCGGCTCTCCTTTTCTAATCAATTGTTCCGGAGAAATTCCGAGCTTCTCAATTACTTCTTCCAATTCAGACTTTGATGGTGGATTTTTTAAATACTCTTTCACCACAAAGTCTTTGCCTTTTCCTTCTATCAAACCTAAAGTTTGTCTGCTCTTGGAGCAGCGTGGGTTATGGTAAATAGTTATCATTTGGATAAAACTTCTTTGTTTATTGACATTGTTACTAGCATATGAGGGACATCTACAACTTCAGCAATTTTCAAATCACCAGCCAAAGAGCACAGCATATAGGCATCATTTCTACTTAAGCCATGATTAGTCGTTAGATAATCAATCATATATCTCGTGGCCTTTTTAGCGGCCTCATCGGTAGTTGTTGCAAATGCTGTGACAGCATAAACATCATCATTTTCATACTGCGGTTCTTCTATACTTTTATCTTTTAGAAGAGTAATCTCCACCAAAAATTTCATCGGAGCTTCAACAGCCGTTCCGCATACTTCTCCAAGTCCCTGTGCAGCATGAGCATCGCCAATAGAAAAAAGTGCGCCTTCCACAAAAACTGGCAAATAAACCGTGGTGCCCTCAACAATATTCGGATCGTCCATATTGCCCCCATTGGCTCTGGGTGGAATAGTAGACAATAAAGAATCAGTATTTGGGGCAACTCCTAAAACCCCAGGAAACGGCCTCAACGGTATATTGATTCCATCTGCAAATCGCACATTATTTTTTCCTGTCAATTCAAATGTCCGAAGGTATGGGTCTGTAAATTCATCAGCTAGAAACCCGAAACCAGGCAAAATCGCCGTCCATCCCCAATCTCCAATCTCAATCTTATGTAATGTCACCGCAATCACGTCACCAGGTTTTGCACCATTAATATAGATTGGACCAGTTAATGGATGAATGGGATCAAAACTTAAATTCATAAGGTCAGATGTATCCGAATCAAGCGTTAATTGACCATCTGTAGCCTCTTCTGTACTTATCTCGACTACCTCTCCCGACTCAATTTTCAAAACAGGTTCAATTGATTTGCTCCATTTATTGTGCGTCTGATCAGAGGTAAGCGTATAATTTGGTTCAGGTAAATCCTCTTGTGATCCATCATTCTCCATTTCGACAGTTGCTGTGCATCCGCAAGTGACCACCGCTAATATCCAGATATACTTCTTCATATGTTTTAAGGTTGGTTTCAGAGCGTTTAATTTTTATACTTACTAACTTATCAAAAAATCTAACCTCATGAGAATCATTTATCTACTTCTCTTTATGAGCATGGTTAATATTTTACCAGCTCAACGAAAGAAAAAATCATCTGATATTCCAAACGCTACCCCAGCAGAAGAACGTTGGAAAGGATATCAGCAGCGTCTTAAGCTTGAAGAAAGCTCACTAGTCAAAAATGTGCCATTCAGAAATGTTGGTCCCACAGTAATGAGTGGCCGAGTGGTAGATCTAGAGGTCGATCCCGCAGATCCATCTCATTTTTATGTTGCATATGCATCCGGATCATTATGGGAAACCGAAAACAATGGCACCTCATTCGAGCCACTTTTTGATAATCAGATAGTAATGACAATCGGAGATATTGCTGTCGACTGGGCTAATAATGTGGTGTATGTTGGGTCGGGTGAAAATAATTCGAGTCGGTCTTCTTATTCAGGATACGGCATGTTTAAATCGTCAGATAATGGAAAATCGTGGGAAAACATAGGCCTCACAGAGACTCATCACATCGGACGTATACTTATCCACCCATCTGACCCGAATACGATCTGGGTTGGTGCTTTAGGTCATCTGTACTCAGAAAACTCTGAGCGTGGAGTATACAAATCAACTGATGGAGGTAAAACTTGGAATAAGACTTTGTTTGTCAATAATCGAACAGGCATCGTAGATATGATCATACATCCTGAAAATCCTGATGTTTTAATTGCGGCAGCATGGGAAAAAGAAAGAAAAGCCTGGAACTTTGAAGAGGCAGGCAGTGGAACTGCCATTTACAGATCTGCGGATGGTGGCAACACCTGGAGTGAAATCGCAGATGATTCAGGGTTTCCTGATACCAACGGAACTGGCCGAATAGGACTGGCATTTGCTCCTTCGGATAAAAATATTGTTTACGCAATACTTGATAATCAGGACCGACGAGAAAAAGATGATCAGGATGAATCTGAAGGATTGACAAAAGATCAACTTAGGGCAATGAATAATCAGCAGTTTTTAGCTCTTGAAAACTCTGCCATCAATGAATTTTTAGACAACAATGGATTCCCAAGAAACTACAATGCAGTTGATATCAAGAAAGATGTTGAATCCGGGAAGGTTAAACCGGTTGATCTGGTTATTTATACTGAAGACGCCAATTCACTACTTTTTGATACTCCGGTAAAGGGAGGTGAAATGTACCGTTCAAATGATGCAGGTAAAACATGGACAAAAACCCATGAAGACTACATTGAAAGTATGATTTTCTCCTATGGTTACTATTTCGGCCAGGTTCGTGTAGATGGGCAAGATCCAAACGTGATCTACACCATGGGTGTACCAATCGTTCGATCAGATGATGGCGGCAAAACGTTTAAAAGTATAAATGAAGATAACGTACACGTTGACCATCATGCCTTATGGATTAATCCGAAAGATTCTAAGCATTTGATTTTAGGAAATGATGGAGGCGTATATATCAGTTTTGATACAGGTGCTACGTGGATAAACTGCAACTCACCTTCCGTGGGTCAATTCTATTCTATAGCAGTTGATATGGAGGAACCTTATAATGTATATGGCGGACTTCAGGACAATGGGGTCTGGAAAGGACCCAGCAACTATGAATATTCTCGTCGATGGTATCAAGAAGGAAGATATCCATACGAAAGAATTATGGGAGGAGATGGCATGCAAGTCGCCGTGGATACTCGTGATAATGTCACCGTTTATACAGGTTATCAATTTGGAAACTATTTCCGCCTGAACACTAAAACGGGAGAAAGAAAATATATCACACCTCGCCATACACTCGGCGATTCTCCCTATCGGTGGAATTGGGAGGCACCAATAACACTATCGAGACATAACCAGGATATTGTGTACTTCGGTAGTAACCGCTTCCACAGGTCAATGGACATGGGCGAAAACTTTGAGACCTTAAGTGATGACCTTACGAAAGGAGGCAAAAAGGGAGATGTTAGTTATGGTACATTGACCACAATTTCAGAATCACCTACTCGCTTTGGACTTATATATGTCGGCAGTGACGATGGTCTAATCCATCGATCAGATGACGTAGGTGATAGCTGGAACAAAATTACAGATGGCCTCCCATTAAATTACTGGGTAAGTACGGTAGAGGCATCACAACACAAGGAGGAAAGGGTTTATGCTTCACTCAATGGCTATCGATGGGATAATTTTCAAGCACTAGTTTATCGAAGCGATAATTATGGGAAAAGCTGGAAAAACATTTCAGGTAATTTGCCAAACGAGCCGGTGAATGTAGTTAAGGAAGATCCGGAAAATGAAAACATTATCTACGTAGGAACAGACCATGGAGTATATGTTTCCCTCAATGGAGGAAGTAGTTATCAAGCTTTTGCCGAAGGGCTACCAAATACACCTGTGCATGACCTAATCGTACATCCAAGAGAAAAAGATCTTGTATTGGGTACGCATGGTCGAGGTATTTATATAGGTGATGTTTCACTTATTCAGCAAATAAACGATGAGATATTAGCTAAATCAATTCATGCTTTTCCTATGGAAGAAGTTACTTTCAATTCGAGATGGGGAAGCAAAACATGGACATGGGGAGATGTTATAAGGGCGACAACATATGTAAACTTCTATTCAAATTCGCAGGCGGATGGAAAAATTGAAATTATATATAAAGATGAAGTAGTATCTTCGAAGGACATAGCAGCCGATAAAGGCTTAAATATTGTTGAAATAGGCTTAGAAACTGACTCATCATTTAAGGAATTACTAAGTGATGAAGAGAAAGAAGATTATGAGGAAGCAGAAAATGGCGACTTCCATCTAATCGCAGGTGAATATACGGTGAGGATTACTTTGGGTGAAACCAATGTAGAGACGCCTTTCACAATCAAAAAACCGAGGGAGAGACCGGGTAGAAAGGAATAGGATTAAATAACTAATGGTACAAGAAGCCACCTTCGAATGAAGGTGGTTTTTTTATACACAATACTTGCGTAAGTAAATACTTACTTATATAATTGTAAGCAAATACTTACATATTGATGAATTCAAGGAGAGATGTATTCCAGGCAATAGCCGATCCAACCAGAAGACAGATAATTGAATTATTGTCAGAGGAACCACAAAACCTAAACTCGCTGGCAGATAAGTTTGATATCAGCAGACCTGCGGTCTCACAGCAAATTAAGTTTCTAAAAGAATGCGGATTGGTTGAGGTTACAAAAAAGGGTCGGGAAAGATATTGTGCTATACAACCGGCTGAATTGATTCCTGCTTTTATGTGGATTGAGCAATACAAAAAGCTATGGGAAGAACGTATTGACTCCTTTGAAGAATACTTAATGAAACTTAAATCTGAACGCAATGACCAACGATCTTAAAACCATCACCATTAATCGCCTATTTGATGCGCCAATCGAGCTTGTATGGGAGGCCTGGACCCAGGCTGATCACATCATCAAATGGTGGGGGCCAGACGGTATTGAAACAACAATTATCGAACATCACTTCGAAGTTGATGGCCATTGGAAGTACATCATGGCCATGCCTGGCGGCAAGGATTTCATTGCGGAAGGAAAATACCTGGAAATCGATCCACCGAACAAACTAGTAACGACCGCAAATTTTCTCCCCATGACTGAAGGGGTTGTTATGGAAATCCTGCTTGAGCGAAAGGAAAATCAGACGGCTTTTACCTTTAAGGTGATTCATGAAACCGAAGAATATAAACTTCAGCAAGAAAAAATGGGAGTATATAATGGTTGGGGTTCGGTCTTTGACCGTCTTGCTCATTTCCTTGCTGAAAAAATTATCGGACTATCTCAAAACGCTAAAAAAGAAGCAAATGAAAACGATGACCTGTAAACAACTAGGAGGAGCATGTGATCTTGAATTTCATGCAAGCACTTTTGAAGAAATGGCTGAACTTAGTAAACAACACGGAATGGAAATGTATCAACAAGGAGATGAAGCGCACCTAATGGCGATGAATGAGATGCGAGAATTAATGAAGTCACCAGAAGCGATGCATGAATGGTATGATAATAAAAAGAAGGTATTTGAATCTCTTTAAATCAAACTTTGAATAAGCCGTACTTTAACTGTTTCTCCAGTCACCAAAAATCCAATTTCCGGGTGCTTTTTCATCATCTGACATGAAAAAGTCTTCAAAGGCCTTTACCAGCTCGCCACCACTGATCCGTCCATCTCCGTTGATGTCCAGCATATCAAAAGCTTTTTTTGCAACCGACATGTAAAGGCCATATGCTTTGAACATATCCAGATACTCTCGTTCATCGATATGTCCATCCCCGTCTTGATCAAACAATGAAAATAGGTAGGTAGAAGATTGATTTACATAATCGTTTGGTTGAGAGAGAACAATCTCATCAAAGAATCTAACCCATTCCTCTGGGGTCAATTCTGCTTCTTCTTTGTTAATATCTCTTAGTATTTGAACAAATAGCCCATGCGCTTTAAGCTTCAGAAGCAGTCGTTCTCTAGCATTATCGCTAAATCCGATAATATCACTCATTGTTTCTCCAACAAGCTCAAAGTCATCCTTTTCAAGAACACCGTTTCCGTTATTATCAAGGACGTTGAAGAAATGTAAAACTTTTTGTCTCTGCAGGTCAGTCATAAGGCGGGGATTTGAGTGAAAGTTAATATGAGTTTTTAAGCCAGCACTTAAAAATTCGATAAATGAAGCCTAATATCGCTCAAACGTAAAGAAATGGGTAAGAAAAATACAGTCAAGTTTTTGGCATACTAATTGAAAATTGAACGCTATGAGGTCAATTCCACTTATGCTTGTATTAGGTATAGTTTTAGCCAGCTGCAAATACCAATATTTTTCGTATAACAGTGCATTGGATAAAAATATAGATGATCAATCTTTTGATTATCAGAATTCTATCCTGGTGAATTATGAATTCACATCAACCGGAGATATGATAATAAACCTCAAAAATCGAGGGAAGAAGATGTTTATTTAGATCTCACAAAATCTAAAGTCATTGTTAATAATGATACTATTACACTATTTGAAGATGATTCGTTAAGAGGTCCTCGAGTTCTTGCAGATATGAATGCCTTGGCTATTATTTATTCAAACAAGGAGAAAAAGATAAGATTTCATTCGCTAGGCAATTCTTTCGAAAAGCTTAAGAATCAAGAATTCAAGCCATTTAGAATTGGAAACAGAAAGGCTCGAAAATACACCTTTCATAAAGAAAATTCAGTAAAAAAATTCACATCTCAATTAGTCATTTTCACAGATAATGAGCAAGAAAAGCAAGTATTTAAACATAATTTTTGGGTCGATGAAATTGTACAATCTAGATTGAATAAAGACTTTCCGCTTCCTAATAATGAAATAAAAGCTGAAGCTATGACCGTCTCTTCCGAAATCTTACTTGGCATGGTTTCAGCACCACTTTTCTTATTCATCATATACTTAGAATGTGAGGAATGCCACAATTAGCTTAATAGCCGCTCAATCGCCACAGTATATCCTTCCAAACCCATTCCATTGATTGATCCTACGCAAACATCTTTGACATAACTCGTTTGTCTAAAACTCTCTCTTGCTGCCAGATTGGAAATATGTACTTCGAAGACTGGCGACTCTATTCCCGTAATGGCATCACGTAATGCTATTGAAGTGTGGGTGTAGGCTCCCGGATTAAAGACCACTCCATCGTAGCTGAACCCAACTTCGTGTAACTTATCAATCAAGTCACCCTCATGATTTGACTGATAATACTCCAATGAATGAGTAGGGAATTGACTTTTGAGCTCTTCAAAAAAATCATCAAACGATCTATCACCATAGATTTCCGGCTCTCGCTTTCCAAGAAGGTTTAGGTTGGGTCCGTTTAAAATCAATATTTTCATTGGATTGAATGATAAGGAGCTAATTTAGATGCTAAAATATTAATCGCTTGTCCTGGGAAACTTATTCTAAGCAATTTAAAAGCTATCTCAAGCTAGAAAGATCACTAGCAGAGAATTCTGTTGACGCCTATCTGGCAGACATCTCTAAATTGAGACAATTTTTGGAAATCAAAGAACGAGACCTCTCCCCTACTAAAATAGTCCAGCAAGACCTGGTAGACTTCCTCGAATTTATCAATGAATTAGGCATGTCAGCGTACACTCAAGCAAGAATGGTTTCCGGTCTTAAAGCTTTTTTTCGATTCCTTATCTATGAAGAGGTAATTACAAAAGACCCATCAGAATTGCTCGAAGCACCCAAACTAGGCCGAAAACTCCCAGACACTTTGGACTTGCCAGAAATTGAGCAGCTGTTTGAAGCTATAGATATGTCTACTCCGGAAGGAACTCGCAATCGCGCGATACTAGAGACTCTTTATAGTTCAGGCTTGCGTGTATCAGAACTTATCAACTTAAAAATCAGCAACATCCATGAAGACATTGGTTTTTTGAGAGTGATTGGAAAAGGAAGCAAAGAAAGACTTGTGCCCATCGGACGCTCTGCTCTGAAGCATATCAAAATATTTAAGGATGAAATACGAGTTCATATTGATGTCAAACAGGGCTTTGAAGATCATTTGTTTGTGACCAAGCGAGGCAAGGCCATTAGCCGGGTGATGGTATTTATGATAATTAAAGATCTGGCAGCTAAAATTGGTTTGAAGAAAAGTATCAGTCCGCACACATTTCGTCATAGCTTTGCAACCCACCTGATCGAAGGAGGTGCGGATCTACGTGCGGTGCAGGAAATGCTTGGACATGAATCCATTACCACAACAGAAATCTACACTCACCTTGACAGGGACTATTTGAAACAGGTGATTACCCAATTTCATCCAAGAAGCTGATGTACAAACTCTTAAAACCAATCCTCTTTCTCTACTCGCCAGAAAATGCGCACAAAATCACAACTCGACTGCTTCATCTTGTTTTGATACTCCCATTTGGCAAATCATTAATTAGAGCCATGTTTCATTTTGAAGATCAAAGGTTGGAGCGTGAAGTATTTGGACTAAGATTTAAAAATCCAGTGGGACTTGCAGCAGGGTTTGACAAAAATGCAGAACTAATAGACGACTTCTCCAATCTTGGATTTGGCTTTATAGAAATTGGAACACTAACTCCAAAAGGTCAACCGGGCAATCCCAAGCCACGACTTTTTAGGCTTCCTCAAGATGAAGCTTTGATAAATCGAATGGGCTTTAATAATGAAGGAGTTGAAGATGCAGTAGAGCGACTACAAAATAGAAAATCAAATATCATTGTCGGAGGAAATATTGGCAAGAATAAAATCACGCCAAACGAAAATGCACTTGATGATTACATCATATGTTTTGAAAAACTCTTCGACTATGTCGATTACTTTGTTGTAAACGTAAGCTCACCAAATACACCCGGACTAAGAGAACTTCAGGAGAAAGAACCTTTATTGAAACTTTTGAAATCTCTACAGGAAAAAAATTCTGAAAAAGAATCACCTAAGCCAATCCTACTTAAAATAGCTCCGGACCTTACTGAATCTCAACTTGATGATATCATTTCAATAACAAAAGAATTAAATCTTGATGGGCTGATCATTTCCAATACAACTATCGATCGTTCGGGATTAAGCACAGATTCAAGCAAGGTGGAAGTAATTGGAGCCGGAGGACTAAGCGGCAAGCCTGTTTTTCAAAAATCAAATGAAGTTCTGAAATATATAAGAATGCACCTTCCGCTCGTTCATATTATTGCTGTCGGAGGTATCCATTCAGCTCAAGACGCAATTGAAAAAATTCAGGCTGGTGCAAATTTGGTACAGGTCTATACTGGATTAGTATATGAAGGACCCGCATTAATTAAACGCATCAATAAGGAACTCCTTAAACATGTTTGATCTGCGCTAAAATCTCCATTATTTTTGGGAGCATAACCTATGGCACAAAATACCTATAAGAAGAAGTCTGAAAAGAAGGAGAAGGCAAGCCTCAAGTTCAATTTCATCACCGACAGAAAATTTCACCTATTCATCGGCTTCACACTATTGCTGATTTCGATCTTTTTGGGAGTTTCTTTCATCTCTTATCTAAGTACCGGCCAAGCTGATCAAAGTGTCGTTGAAGCGTACACACATACTGATGTAAAGGAATCCGGCATTGAGGTGCAAAACGCTTTCGGACTTATCGGAGCCATTGCAGCGCATTACTTTATCTTCTTGTGGTTTGGAATAGCCGCTATTTTAATTCCGCCATTCCTTTTTATTGTCGCATACAAAATCATTTGGTTTCGAGCACTTCTCCCAATCACCAAGTCGTTCAATTTCGTTGTCTTCTACCTGATCTGGATAAGCATGGTCATGGGATACTTTTTGCTATCGCAAGAGGAAACTTCGATGTGGGGGTTTTTGAGCGGTGGAATCGGATATGAACTATCCGTGATTGCACAAAGTCTCATGGGATGGGGCGCTATATTATTTATGGTATTCCTATTTGTGGTTTTCAATATGTTCTTCTTTGATATCACCCGTCTGCCAGCATTTAGCGGAATTATTCCTTCCTTCGAAAACCTGATTGATCAGATTAAGTCGCTCATTCCTAAAAAAGAGCCTAAGCAAGCAAAAACGGCCGACATATCATCGGTTTTGGATCAGATCAAAAAAGAAGTAGAGGATGAAGATGCGAATAAAGATGAATCTGAAACGTGGGTTGTAAAAAAATTACCGAACAAACCTACTGCCAAGAAGGAAAAAGCTGATCCTGAGTTCACAATTGACTTACCAGAGTTTAAGGAAGACCCACCGCTACCTAAGGAGGTAGAAGAAAAAGTTTTTGCTAAAAAGGAAGAAACACCAGAGCCCGAGCCCAAAGCTTCAGCACCTAAAAAAGAAGAACTAGAAGATCTTTCATTTGAGGTAGAACAAAAAGAATTTGAAGAGGAAGTCAAAGAAGAATCTGTCAATTACGACCCGACCCTTGACCTACCTAGATATAAATTTCCAACTCCTGCTCTTCTCATAGAATATCCCGAAAAGGAATTGACGGTAACCAAAGATGAGCTTGAACAAAACAAGGACAGAATCATTGAGACGCTTGTCAATTTTAAAATTGGTATTTCGAGCATTAAAGCGACCATTGGTCCAACAGTTACACTCTATGAAATCGTGCCGGATGCCGGTGTTAAAATCTCCAAAATCAAGAACCTTGAGGATGATATTGCCCTCAGTCTTGCTGCCTTAGGCATTCGTATCATCGCTCCTATTCCAGGTAAAGGAACCATCGGTATCGAAGTTCCAAACAAGAATAGAGAAATGGTGGATGCCCGATCAGTCATTACCACCAGCAAGTTTATGGATAGCAAAATGGATCTACCGGTAGTTCTCGGTAAGACCATCTCCAATGAAGTATTTGTGACAGATCTTGCCAAAATGCCTCACCTGCTGATGGCTGGAGCTACGGGACAAGGTAAATCTGTCGGTTTGAATATAATACTGACCTCCCTGCTCTATAAAAAGCATCCTTCTCAACTCAAGCTTGTTTTGGTAGATCCAAAAAAGGTGGAATTAACTCTTTTCAATAAAGTTGAGAAGCACTTTCTAGCCAAGCTACCTGATAGTGAAGAGCCAATCATCACGGACACATCAAAAGTGGTGAACACGCTTAATTCACTGTGCATTGAAATGGACAATAGGTACGATCTACTCAAGAGTGCTGCCTGCAGGAACCTAAAAGAATACAACAAGAAATTTACAGAACGAAAGCTTAACCCAAACAAAGGTCACCGCTTCCTTCCTTACATTGTGCTGGTTATTGACGAATTGGCAGACTTGATGATGACTGCCGGTAAGGAAGTAGAAACGCCAATTGCACGACTTGCGCAGCTTGCAAGAGCTATCGGCATTCACCTCATAGTAGCGACTCAGCGTCCGTCTGTTAATGTAATTACCGGTATCATTAAGGCAAACTTCCCAGCCAGATTATCATTTAGAGTAACTTCTAAAATAGATTCAAGAACCATACTTGATGCCGGTGGGGCAGATCAATTGATAGGTATGGGAGACATGCTTTTATCCATGGGTTCAGACATGACTCGATTGCAATGTGCATTTGTGGATACACCTGAGGTAGAGAAAATATGTGAGTATATCGGCGAACAAAGAGGCTATGATGATGCTTATCTATTGCCAGAGTATGTAGGTGAAGGAGAAACAGGTATCGGAGAAGTAGATTTATCAGATAGAGATGCACTTTTTGCCGATGCTGCGAGACTTATTGTCATGCATCAGCAAGGATCTACGTCTCTGATTCAGCGTAAGATGAAGTTGGGATATAACCGTGCCGGACGCCTGATTGATCAATTGGAAGCTGCCGGCATTGTAGGCCCATTTGAGGGTAGTAAAGCACGGGAAGTACTAATACCTGACGAACATAGTTTGGAACAGTTATTGTCAGAGATTGAAATAAAATATTAAGAATACGAACCAAAAAGTATGAAAAAGCTAGTTATCGCATCAATATCTCTTTTTATCCTGATGCAAGTAAATGCGCAGTATGATCCATCCGCACTAGCCGTGCTTGATGCCATGAGCAATAAATACAAAGATGTAGCCTCATTCAAGGCATCCTTTTCACAAAAGCTAACTAATGAAAGCGCCGGATTGGACGAGACCATTTCGGGAGAGATCGCTGTGAAAGGGGACAAATTTGTGCTTGATGTAGTTGGCCAGAAAATTTACAACGATGGTACAGATGTCTACACATACAACGAAGATTTGAATGAAGTGACAATTAGCCCATACGATGCGGAAGAATCCGAAATCACGCTAAGCAATGTTTACGATCTATATAAAAACGGCTTTAAATACGTGCTTGTAGAAACTAAATCCAACGGAGACCGGTTGATCGAACTTGATCCCGAAAGTAGAGATAAGAGCTATTTTAAGATACGAATGACAATAAACGCGAAGGATGAACTCAAGTCATTCACCGTATTTGAGCGCACAGGCAACAAATATGTGTACTCAATCAATTCGTTTACGCCAACACCATTCAATGACAATTACTTCACATTTGATGTCTCCAAATATCCAAACGTTGAGGTGATTGATTTTAGATAAAAACCCCTATTTAGGTATTCCAATTCTTCATAATGAGTTCTAGCTTGAAAGCTATAAACCTATTATTATGAAGTATTTTATTCCTATCTCTTTATCGTTATGCTTAATTTTTAGTGGATGTGGTTCAGAAGATGAGCCTAGCGTTGAATCAACTGATATCACAGGCGAATATCAGGGACGCCTGACCTTATCTACTTCTACTGGTGAACAAGGCATTGTATTATATCGATTTGAAAATTCAGGAGATAACGTTTTCACTGGCTTTTATGAAGGTATCGAGTTTGGTCAGGTCACAGTTACTCAAAATCTGATTGAGGGAGTACCCTCGAATGGTAACCAGGCATTTTCCTCATTAGTTGGACAAGTCTCCGAAACTGGGATTTCCTTTTCATTGTTTGACGCTGATGGTAATACGATTGGAGTATTTGGTGGGAGTAAAATCACGGACGGTAATTATGCAATGGGAGATATTACCATCAATGGTAAAACATACATTTCGAAAGATGATTTTTGTGCCTTTGGACCCGGTGGATTTGGAGTTACCAATGAATATGAGCGTTTGGGAGATGTAGAGCAAAGGGTGTTCTTTTACTTAAACTTTGAGTCTGAACCATCAACTGGAAGTTACTCCGTAACCACGGGTGCTGCATCTAGTTCATCATTTAGCGCAGAAATCAGTTATTTGGGAGAAACTATTGAAGCCACCAGTGGATTCGCTTCTGTCTCAAATCCTGGAAACGAGATATTTATCACAATGAATGATGTTTCGTTCGATCCCACAGCTACCAACACTGTTGTATTAAATGCAGTTTTAATTTGTAATAACTAAATAAAAACAAGTTGTTATAAAAATAACGTACCTTTGCAGCGTTCAGAACAAGTCTGATCGCATTTATAATCTTATTTTTTTTAATGAACATTTTTGTAGCTAAGCTTAACTATGCAACTTCAGAAGACGCATTGAGACAAGCATTTGAAGAATTCGGAACAGTTGATTCCGCAAAAGTTATCATGGACAGAGAAACACAGAGATCAAAAGGTTTTGGTTTCGTGGAAATGCCAAATGATGACGAAGCCAACCAGGCTATTTCCAGCCTGAACGAAACAGAATTAGATGGCAGAACCATCGTTGTAAAAAAAGCTAACCCAAGAGGTTAAGCACGAGAAACAGATTCTAAGTTTTTGATTTGATATAATTGCTCGTGTGGAAACTTTTCTACACGAGCATTGTTTTATATAATTGTGAGCACACTAAAATTTTATTGATTTGGCTAGACCTGCAACTACTCCGGTAAAACTCAAAGACGGATACTATATAGAGCTGAGACATAAAGGAGAAAGAAAAGGAATCAAACTCAGAAGTGAGACAATTCCGGAATTACACCAGTCGATCAAAAAATATGAAAAACTTTACGACATCCACTTCTACGGAGAAGTAAAAAAAGGGAAAGTCGTAAACGACAAGCTTCCTGAGCTTAAATAAGCCCATATTTTCTTGGTTTTTTGAATGCCCTCAATGTTGAGATCAGGAAAAGTGCGTCCAAACATTTTATCCTAATTTTACCAAAACTCACCCTAGCAAACCATGACACGCCAACAACTATTTGAAAAGATCAAAGAAAAGGAATCCTTTCTATGCGTTGGCTTGGACACTGATATCAAAAAAATTCCGCGGCACCTATTATCTTCAAAAGACCCAATCTATGAGTTCAACAAGCAGATAATAGATGCTACGCATCCATATGCGGTAGCATACAAGCCCAATACTGCATTTTATGAGGCAGAAGGAGCTAAAGGATGGGAATCGCTCCAAAAAACACTTGAGTATATCCCTGAAGACGTTTTCACCATTGCTGATGCCAAGCGAGCTGATATTGGGAATACCTCCTCTATGTATGCCCGTGCATTCTTCGAAAATATGAATTTCGATTCGGTGACTGTCGCACCATATATGGGTTCAGATTCGGTAAAGCCCTTTCTGGATTTTGAAGGAAAATGGGTGATCCTACTGGCAGCCACAAGCAATCCCGGAGGATTAGATTTTCAGAATCTCACCATTGGTAACACCGATGAAAAACTCTATGAGCGAGTAATCAGACAAAGTGCTACATGGGGTACCGCTAATAATTTAATGTACGTGGTAGGCGCTACAAGACCCGAAGCACTTGCTGATATCAGAAAGATTGTTCCAGATCACTTCCTACTCATTCCGGGAGTAGGAGCGCAAGGAGGCGACCTCCAAAAAGTCTGCGAATATGGAATGAATAATCAATGTGGATTGTTGGTGAATTCCTCCAGAGGGATAATATATTCGGACTCATCTGCTGATTTTGGGAAAGCATCTGGTGTACAAGCTCAAAAAATACAGGTCGAAATGGCCAAAATCCTCCAAGCATTATAGCACTCATTATATCTTGGGAAACTATTTGCTATGGACGAGCAGTTTCTCCACTATATCTGGAAGTATCAAAAATTTGATGCCGGTCATTTGTTATTGACAAGTGGACAATCTCTGAAGATTTTCTACGCCGGGAATCACAACCACGACTCAGGTCCGGATTTTGAAGAAGCCCGGGTTAAGATTGAAAACATTGAATGGGCGGGTCAAGTGGAGATACATATCAATTCGTCAGATTGGATCCATCATAAACATCAATTTGACCTGTCCTATCAAAATGTGATCTTGCATGTTGTCTGGAATCACGACAAAGAAATACTCGTGGATAATGAAACATTACCGACTTTAGAACTCAAAAAGTTGGTAGACCCGCTTCTCGCGGCGAAGTACCTAAAGCACTTGCAATCAACCTCAGAGATTCTCTGTTCTTCACAGATAAAATCAATCCCATCTCTCAAGTTTCGCAACATGCTTGATCGTGTTGTAATTGAAAGACTTGAGCAAAAAGCAACTTCAATACTTTATGATTTAAACAAATCAACCAATAATTGGGAGCAAACAACCTATCAGACCATAGCTGCCAATTTTGGATTTTCTACGAATAAAGAAGCATTTATTCAGTTGTCTGAACAATTGCCTTTCGAGAAGTTGATGAAAGTACTACAAAGCATAAAATCTACGGAAGCCCTTCTGTTTGGACAGGCTGGCTTTTTGGAGGGGGATGACGACGAATACAAAGCCGAGTTGAGATTAGAGTTTTCTTTTCTTCAGAATAAATTTCAACTTAAAGAGCCACTGTCTACCACACATTGGAAGTTTGGGAAACTGAGACCTGCCAACTTTCCGAGTGTGAGGCTTGCTCAAATGGCTGCCCTTTTTCACAGTCAGCCTCAGCTCTTTACCTTGCTCACTAAAACGGAGAGCATTAAAGAACTCAAAATGAAGCTTTTAGCAGATATCAGTAATTATTGGCAAATTCATTACAATTTTGGTAAAAGACGGAAAAAATCCAGCTTAAGAATGGGAAGTGCTTCTTTTGAAAACTTGTTGATTAATTCGGTTGCACCATTACTTGCAGCATATGCTAAGTTTACCGGAGAACAAAAATATATGGATAGATCTTTGGGAATCCTTGAGTCTGTTAAACCAGAAAGTAATCGCATTACAAAAAAATGGAATGAGTTAGAAATTAACGCAAACTCAGGTTTTGATTCACAAGGACTAATCCAGCTATACAAAGCATATTGCCAAAAACGTAGATGTCTTCATTGCATCATAGGTACTGAAATACTTAATTCGTGATCTACTGGATTACCCATATTAGCCTATTGGGAATTCTCTCCTATTTAGCATTTAGATACTCCAAAAGCGAATACCCTGCTTTCCTTTACTGGGTAGCTCTTACCTTAAAATTATCGGCAGGTATTGTACTCGGTTTGATCTTCCACCAGTATTATGGAGGCGGTGACACCATTACCTTCTTCGAACTTGCTAAAAACTATACAAGCGGAGAAGTAGAAAATCAGCCAAGAACACAATTTTTTATCACCTTGATACGCCCATTAGTTCAGCTTAGTGGCGAGTCCTATTGGATCGTTTCCTTATGGATTTCATTTTTAAGCTTCCTGGCAACCTGGAATGCAGTTTTGATACTATCAAGGCTTTACCCAAATATCAAAATCCTTGTAGCGGCTTGTCTTCTTCTAATTCCATCGGTAGTATTTTGGTCTTCAGGTGTTATGAAAGACGCTATAGCATTTGCCTCACTTGTTACTATCGTTTCGATCGTTCTTAAAATTCATAACAGCACCAAACTCACCCTATTAGATGTGATATTGGCAGCTCTGAGCATGTTTTTACTCTTGAAGATTAAACATTATCTACTGATTGTAGTATTAATATTCAGTGGCATTCTTATTGCTAATCTCGTCTTAACAAAAATTGGAGGAAAGTTTAAATGGCTTATTGCTGTCACCTCCATAGTAATCATTTTTGGAGCTACGCAACTTATCCATCCTTATTTAAAAATAGACAGACTTGCATGGACCTTATATCAAAACAATCAAACAATACATCAAAAATCCGAAGGCAATTCGCTGGATATAGTAATAGCAGATGACTCATGGGCTTCTGTCTTAAAAGAACTCCCTGCCGCGCTTCACGCGGGACTCTTCCGACCAAGTATTTTGGATAAAACTCCATCATGGGGTTGGCTACATAAGTTAGAAAACCTGATAATGTCTTCATTGATTTTTTTATCACTTCTCTTAGTGAAAAGATTAAAGCCTAAGATTGACAAACCACTCTTTATTGCAGCGCTGATATCCATCCTTCTTTTAGCTGCTATGCTTCCGCTATCAACGCCAAATTTTGGCTCGTTGGTGAGATACAAGATTGCCTATATCCCATTTCTGTTTCTATTTAGCAGCATCCTTCCCTATCAATTCTTTAATTCTAAATCGGGCGAATAATCACTAGTTTTGCGGCTTCATAATAAAGAAGGACATGGAAAAACCGGTAATCATTTTTGGATCAACAGGTCTGGCAAAAGCTGCACTTGAGATTTTCAATTCAAATAACATCGTAGTATATGGATTTCTAGACGATGATGAAAAGACACATAATACCGAAATAAATACCGTATCAGTACTGGGTGCAACTGATGATCACGGATATACCAAATTGATCGGACAGAAATGTGAAGCTTTCGTAGCTACTGATGACAATTCTCTTCGGAAAGAATATGTAGAATACCTCATCGAGACGCGAAAGGTGATGCCAATGAACGCGGTGCATCAGTCAGCTTCGATCTCCGACTCTTTTGGAATCGGACATGGCAACTTCGTGAACGCAGGAGTTGTGCTTTCAAACGACTCAAAAATGGGGAATCACAACGTAATTAACTCAAAAGCGATAGTAGAGCAGGAAGTGGAGATTGGCGACTTTGTTCAAATTGGAGCAGGATCAATCATAAACACCAAGGTGAAAATTGAAGATGAAGTTTTCATTGGGTCAGGCGTAACAGTAGTGGCGGGTGTTACTTTAGGTAAAGGAGCTCGGGTTGGAGCAGGCTCAGTCGTAGTGGGAGACGTGAAGAAAGGACAAACTGTTTTTGGGAATCCTGCTGTAGAAGTTAAGTAGGTGTATATTTCATCCATGAAATCAAAAATCACTTTCCTGTCAATTGCATTATTACTCATTGGCTGTGTCCCAGAAGGGGTCATGCGAACGTGGAGCACGACAGAAGAATATGATCGCAAGCTCAACAGCATGTTGATCATGGGTCTTGTCAATAATGTCAACCTGAGGAATGAAGTTGAAAATGAGGTAGTTTTTGCCGGAAATAAATCAGATCTAAAGTGTGTCAATGGTATGTCCATGTTTCCACCTGAATTGGGCAAACCTTTTGAAGATGTAGAAAGAGCAAAAGAGCGTCTCAGACAAAATGGCTTTGATGGAGTAATTACAGTAGCACTCGTGGACATAAACGAAGAAAGGTACATTCCTCCATCGGCGGAATACGAACCGCTCCTATACTACAATAGATTTGGTAACTATTTCTTCAGGACCTACGATTTGGTATACAGGCCAGGCTATTTCACACGCAATACAAAATACTTCATTGAAACAAACGTCTACGAACTCAAAGGTGGTAAGCTTATTTGGTCAGGAAGATCTACAGTTTTCAATCCATCCGAATTGAATCAATACCTTCCGAACTATGCCCGAGGACTGTTCAAGGAGTTGAAAGTGGAGGGAATGATTCAAAAATGAATTAACAATTACAATCAAAACTTTAAATTTGCGCTCGTATTAACACCCTGCTGAAACAGGGCTTGGTTATTATGAAAAAACACTACGTATTACTTTATTACTGCTACAGTAAGATCGATAACCCTGAAGAGTTCAGGGAAGAGCATCACAAACTTTGTTTAGACTTAAATCTGAGAGGCCGCATCATTGTAGCTTCCGAAGGGCTTAATGGCACCGTCTCAGGTACCCAGGAAGCATGCGAACAATATATGGATGCCGTTACAGGTGATCCTCGATTTGCACATACAGAGTTTAAAGTGGACACAAATGATCAACCTGCATTTGAGAAGCTGCATGTGCGTGTAAAACCTGAGATCGTTCACAGCTCTCTTAAACATGTAGATCCTAACAAAAAAACAGGTGGTTATGTAGAACCCGAAGAGTTCAGAAAGATACTCAAAGAAGAATCTGAAGATACGATCATCCTTGACGTACGCTCAAATTATGAGCATATGATTGGCAAATTTAAAAATGCCATTACACTTGATATTGACAATTTCAGAGACTTTCCTGAAAAGATAGAAGAGCTGAAAAAATACAAGGACAAGAAAATTGTTACCTATTGTACCGGAGGAATTAAATGTGAAAAGGCAAGTGCATATCTCCTTGAGCAAGGTTTCGAAAATGTACATCAGCTACACGGAGGCATAATCAAATATGGACTAGAAGCCGAGGGCGAAGATTTTGAGGGAAAATGCTATGTATTTGATAATCGAATAGTCAAAGAGGTAAATTCAGTCAACCCAACGATCGTATCGAGATGTTATGTAACAGATGAGCCTTGTGATAGAATGGTAAACTGTGCGAATCCACATTGCAATATGCACATCCCTATGAGTGAGAAAGGTGCAGAAATCTTTAAAGGATGCTGTTCGGAAGAGTGTATGAATAATCCAGATACACGCCCTTACGATGGCACGGGCTTTTACCAGAAAAAAATGAATGGATATAACCCATACAAGGGCTTGAAAAGGATGAAAGATCAAGTTTCCTAATTACCTTTAGGAAGCGATTGATCTAAACCATCTATGCCTCTTACATTTTCTGAGACAGATCTCATTTTAAATCCGGACGGTAGCGTCTATCATTTAAGCCTTAGGCCCAAGGATATCTCAGATAAGATCATCGTTGTAGGTGATCCGGGAAGAGTACATCGAGTTTCAAGACATTTCGATTCGGTAGACTTTGAAATGAACAAAAGAGAGTTCATTACACATACCGGAAAATATAAAGGAAAGCGCCTTACAGTAATAAGCTCAGGGATGGGCACAGACAATGTGGAAATCTTGATGACAGAGCTGGACGCCCTGTTCAATATAGACTTGGTACATCGGGTACCCAAGCCACGCAAAAAGAAACTCCAGATCATTCGTATCGGAACATCAGGCACGATTCGTGACGACATTAAAGTTGGAAGCCATTTAGCAACAGAGTATGCAATAGGACTAGATACTATTATCCAATTTTATGAATATAAGCATCGAGGCGTTGAAAAACGGATCATTAAAAAGCTTCGTGAAGAGCTGGATCTTCATTACACTCCTTATTGTTTTAAAGGCTCTACTGCACTTTTTGAAAAATTCAAAGATTGTACGATAGCAGGTAATACGGTGACTTGCCCTGGCTTTTACGCTCCACAAGGACGTGAGATACGGATTCCTATCCGCTACAAGAACATTATCGAAAAGATGCAATATTTCCATGAAGAAGATATTTGGCTCACCAATTTGGAAATGGAAACTGCTGGCTATTACGCCTTCGCCAAATTACTTGGCCATGAAATGTTGAGCCTTAATGCAATTATGGCCAATCGCATTAAAGGTCAATTCGCTAAAGATCCAAACAAAGTCATAGATGGACTAATCAAAAAGGTTCTGGATCGGATTTAAGACTTAAAGAAAACGCCTATCGCTTTGTTCAGGGCAGCAGCAGCATCATTCATGTGATCACGAACTTGCCCCCATTTCTCACCAGAGTCTGATGTTTTGTTTTTTAGATCTTCTTCCAGCTTGTCTTTCTGCGCCTTGAGCTTTTCGATCTGCTTTTCCATATCATCTGTGACCTTGTTGCCAGCCTTTTTTGTCTCAGCAACCAGGTGGTCTATTTTCTTTCCTAGCTCTGCCAGGATGTCTTCTACTTTTCGCTTCTCACTCATAAGCATTAGGTTGAGAGTAGAAAATTAATGGTTTTTCCCATACCATCGCGCAATTACCTTTTCAGCAGGCTTGTTTTGTGGAGTCCATTCAGTACCTCTCCATCTTCCTCCACCTGTGTAGGTGAAATGCCATTTCCATAAAAACCCTCCTGCAAACCAAGGCTCATTGATAAGTGCACGATAGGTCGCTTCATATGCATCTGCCTGGAGTTGCTCATTCGTGTTTTCGGATGACTTATCCAGTTCCCAATGCTTTCCAGCAGCTCCATTGGCACTTTGAAAGCCATATTCTGTGAAGAGAATCGGCTTTTTCCATTTTTGTGAGAAAGAGGCCAGCTCAGTCTTAATTGGATCCCAGCCTTCTTCAATTTCCGATACTGTCGGATGATCGCCTTCAACAAGTGGGAAATAAGCATCTATGCCTATGTAGTCAACAGCATCCCACCAGCTAATATTTTCATAATTGTCCCAGTTAGAAGCGTATGTGAGTTTGCCTGAGTACACTTCTCTAACATCTGTAATTAAACTTCTCCAAAACGTTGGCCGCTCCTTTGCCGGAATCCGATACTCTGTACCTATGCAAAGCATCTCAACACCTAATGAATCAGCTACTTGTGCATAGTTCATTATATAGTTAGAAAAATCCTTTTCCCAAATCTCCCAATCAGTTTCTGCTGACAGATTGTAATCCCCCGTCCACCCTTCTCCCATCACCCAAACGTGCGGTTTGAGCATGACTTTAAGATTGTGAGATTTAGCGTATTCGATGAGTTTGCAACTACCTTCTTTACGTTCACCCCACCACTGACCACTATTATCAAAGGAAACATTGGGCTTGCCAGCCCTAGAAAATGCATAAGGTATTACTGCAACCCATTCAGCATTGATACGCTTCACAGTGCCCATTTCCTCAGCATCAATCACCCGTGGTGGGTTGACAAGGCTCACACCATTGATCCGTTCTTCCTTTCCATAAGGGATAATTACCATGGCCGCCACACCTAAGGTGAGCAAAAGCAAAACAATGGATAAACGCATGATGGAAAGATACGGAAGGAAGTGGTTGGATGTTGGGGTAACCAACGTTTAAATTGTATTGTATAACAATATCATCGGGATAATAAATGAAAGTATTCTTCTATGGCTTATTTATGGATCAGACCATTCTTGCAAAGAATGGAGTGGAACCAACCCAGATAAGAAAGGGATATTTAAATGATTATACTTTAAAGATTGGGAACCGCGCATCTCTCCTTCCTTGCAAAAATGAAAATGCCTATGGTTTGGTCATGTCTGTTGATGAAATCCAAATTGAAGACTTATATGCCGAACCTAGTGTGGCAGACTATGTTCCTGAAGAGGTATTGGTTGTGATGGATGATAATGAATCTGTAAAAGCCTGGTGCTATAACCTTCCGGAAGCATCACTCATGGGGACAAATGCATCCTATGCCAAGTCCCTTTATGAATTGGCTAAAAAGTTGGAGTTTCCAGAGGATTATTTAATCAAGATTAAATCAATGACTGCCTAGAAACTACTCTGACTTGCCTCCTCCTTAATTCTATCTGCCTCTTCTTTACCCAAGTACCTATCTATCAAGAAATGACCTAAGTAGATCAATGGTGTCAATGCTATTGCAACAATGAATTTATAAATGTAATTGAGCGAGCCAACTGACATCACTTGCGAAAAGTCCCATCGACTATCGGCTGGCGCCAGAATGTAAAAAGCGATCGCCAACACCACAAAGCTGTCAATCAACTGTGAAATGAGGGTAGATCCTGTAGCTCTTAACCAAATCATCTTTTCTCCTGTAATCTTCCGCAAACGCTGGAAAACAATAACATCCAATACTTGTCCAATCAGAAAGGCGATGATTGAGCCGACGATTATGCCAAGACCTTGTGTGTAGATCTTGTTGAAAGCAAAGTTCATATTGAAAGGGTTTCCTTCGGCATCTGTCCCATTCACCTCTAACCAGAATGCAGCCGGGCTCAGCTTAGTGACCAGCCAGATCATAAGGAAAGCATACAAAATACATCCAACGGCTATGAAGCTTATCTTTCGTACACCAGCCTTTCCAAAGTATTCGTTTATGATATCTGTTGTGATGAAAACTACTGGCCAGATCATTACTCCGGCTGTCAAGTTAAAATCGAGTGTATATCCAAAGATGTCAAGATTGGCAGGTTGCCAGCCCAGGGTTTCTTCCAACGAAAAGATTTTCACACCTATGAGTTCTGCAAGAATCGCATTGGTTAGGAAGATTGCACCCAGTACAATAAACAAGTTCTGTTTCTTACTTCCCATCTACCACAAATTTAGTTCCCTCGATAGCCAACTCTGATCGTTCAAATACAGATCTGGCTTCATCTATGATTGGATCAAGTTCCTTATATCGTGCAGAAAAGTGTCCCAGTATCAACTTCCCAACATTTGCATCTTTGGCAAATTGTGCAGCTTGTTCTGCCGTTGTATGATAAGTGTCAACAGCTCGATCCTTCATATCATTGGCAAAGGTGGCTTCATGATAGAGCATGTCTACATTCCTAATGGTTTCCAATAGTTCTGGTCTGAGTCGGGTATCTGAGAAAAAAGCATAGCTAAAACTCGGATTTGGGTCCAGAGTGATCAATTGGTTCTCATACTTTACTGATCCATCTTCATTCAAAATATCCTCCCCTTCCTTCAATCGTATGATATCTAAATTTGAGAGTTGCACCTCAGGCAATACTTTCCGATTGATTCTTCGTTTCTTAGGCTTTTCTTTAAATAAATAGCCTGAGCACGGCACTCGGTGATCCATTGGTAGAGAGGTTACCGTAAATTTTGGATGATCCATGACCAACTCTGAGATGCCTGGTGTAAACTCTACAAACTGAATATGAAAATTGAGTGAAGTCTCCGAATGTCGCAGCTGAAGTTGTAGAATCTCTTTTAATCCCGGAGGACCTACCAAAAGGAGCTCTTTTTTCCTACCAAATAGATGCATGGTAGACAAGAGCCCAATCAGACCGAAATAATGATCCCCATGGAGGTGTGAAATGAAAATATGATCTATCCTGGAGAGTTTTACCTTGTGCCTTTTCATGAGCAGCTGGGTTCCTTCTCCACAATCAATTAGAAAATTCTGATCCTGAAGTTTAAATACTTGTGCGGTATGATGCCTGCGATGAGCAAACGCCGCGGAGTTAGATCCAAGTATTAGTAGTTCAAGGCTCAAGTTTATTCTGCTGAACCCTGACCTTTATTGATCTCAGACATCAAGACGGCATCAGCAGCTTCTTCCTGTCCTGCTACTATGGTCATTACCTTGTCCAATTGGCTAATCGAGATCAATTTCATTACGTGATCCGTTACGTTGTAGAGCACAAATACACCAGACTCACTGAAGGAGCGATTTCCGACTAACAGCGCACTGAGACCGCTGGAATCCACATATTTGACATTTGCCATGTCTACAATTAGGCTCTTAACACCATCCTGAGCAAGATTCATAAATTCGGACTTCAATTCCGGAGAAACGGCGGAGTCTACCTTTTCCTGATTGATTTTTGCGATTGAATAGTTTTCGTATTTGTCTACTGTAAATTCCATAATTCTCTTATTCTACTATTTGGGCTATTTGCTCTTTAATTCGAGCTAATTTATCTGAGTATTCGTCCTTAACAAACTTTTCCCCGGAGATGTTCTCATAAAGTTCAATGTATCGATCTGAAATGAGCTTAATTCTTTCTTCCGGCATTTTAGGTATCTGCTGACCGTCTTTTCCCTGAAAACCTTCTGAAATCAACCATTGTCTTACGAACTCTTTTGAAAGTTGTTTTTGAGGCTGATCATTAGCTAACAATTCCTGATAAGGCTTTTTATAAAAATACCTGGAAGAATCCGGTGTATGTACCTCGTCGATGAGATAGATTTCGTCCATGTACTTTCCGAATTCATACTTGGTGTCTACTAATATCAACTCACGCTCTGCGGCAATCTCCGTTCCTCTTGCAAATAGCTTTCTTGTATAATCCTCCAATTGCAAGTACTCATCTTCCGAAACGATGCCCTGTCTTAAAATTTCTTCACGTGAAATGTCTTCATCATGCCCCTGATCCGCCTTGGTTGTTGGGGTAATGATTGGTGTTTCAAACTTCTCATTCTCTTTCATCCCATCCGGCATTGGCACTCCACAAATCATTCGTTTACCATCACGGTATTCGCGCCATGCATGCCCCGTCAGATAGCCACGAATCACCATTTCCACTTTGAAAGGTTCACAACGCTTACCGAAAGTTACGTTTGGGTGTGGGGAACTTTCTACCCAATTTGGAACGATATCTTTTGTTGCCGCCAAAAATTTTTCAGCCAATTGATTTAAAACCTGTCCTTTATATGGAATTGGCTTTGGAAGCACAACGTCGAAAGCAGAGATTCGGTCTGTTGCAATCATGGCCAGTTTGTCGCCAAACTCGTATACTTCACGAACCTTTCCGGTGTACTTTCCGGTTTGTCCTTTAAATTGAAAATTGGTAGAAATGATGCCTTGTGACATAGACGGCAAATATAGTCTGATGTACACGATTGCATGAAGACTGGAGCTATGAAAAAAGCAGCCTTTTTATTTCTGTTATTGACTGCATGTGAATTTCGAATTGAAGATTCAGAGGCAAAAGAAAGCCTTGAGTCAGTTGAAATCGGATTTGGAGATTTAATGGTCGATTCCAGGAATATACATTACGCGTATACAGATCAAAGTATGGATACCATGATTGTCTTTATTCATGGCTCCCCAGGTTCCTGGAGTGCGTTTATTGACTTTTTTAAGGCAGACTCTTTATTGAAACAGTATGATATGCTCTCGGTAGACCGGCCTGGTTTTGGTGAATCTGGATTTGGAAAAGCGGAACCTTCCATTCAGAAACAGGCATTTCAGATTAATCAGGTGTTGAATCAGTATCCAAACAAGCGCAAAATACTAATTGGTCATTCACTGGGCGGTCCAGTTGTCGCTAGAATGGCAATGGACTTCCCAGATCAGTTTCTGGGAATAATCCTTGTAGCTCCATCTATAGATCCAGAAATGGAAGAAGATGAGTGGTATAGAAAAGTGATTAATACACAAGTAGGGGCATTTTTTACACCAAAGGAGTTTGAGGTTAGTAATGATGAAATCTTACCGCTGCGAAATGAATTATCTGACATGATTCCCTTGTGGGAGCAAATAAAAATACCAACGATCGTCATTCAAGGAACTGAGGACTCGTTGGTACCTAAAGAAAATGCAGAGTTTGCCCAAAAAATGTTACCGGACTCTTTGCTTGTAGTCCGCATGCTCGAGGATGTGAACCACTTCATACCCTGGACACATCCCGAAGAGATAATAAAAGCCATCTACTTTATAGCAGATGGCCCGGGTTATTATCCATAGCTAGACGCTAAGCGTCTGTTTCATAAATGTTTCACATTTTTCTCTGCTCCCAATGTATAGGATGCTAAAGCCTTTCTTTACCATCCAGTCACCTGTTTGTGATTTCGTTAGCTTAATTCTGTCTTTATCTCCTCGTTTTGCAAATAACCTAAATAGATTCATGTGAGTATATATTAAGTTAAAAATTGTATCATTTATATATTAAACATAAATATAACAATAATGTTGTGTAAATAGTCATATTTTTTATTCAAATATTTCTATTTATTGAAAATAAAGGCAAAATAAAAGGCAATGCCTGGTGAAAAGCATTGCCATTCTTATTGAGTAATCCGCTTGCTGGTGCTAAAGTGCGTGACTCATATACGTCTCACACTTATCTTTAGATCCAATGTAAAGAACGGTAGATCCCTTACGTACTACCCACTCTCCACTGGCTTCCTTTTTAAGTTTAAGTTGATTTTCGTCTGTTGACTTTCCGAGTAGAGTTTTTACAAATTTCATTCGCTTTTATGATTTATGGTCGATTTATACTTTGATGAGAACAAATTTAACTATTCTAAGTTAATAATTAAAATAATTAAATAAGTTCTTTAAAAAATACAATTAATGAATTATCAACACTTCATTAGTCGATAAAAACGTGCGTTTTGTCCAATTCGGATTTTATCAAATGATATAGATACCTACCACTTAATGAGTGCAGATGCCCATGTGAATCCACTACCAAAAGCCGCCAGGCATATCAGATCACCTTTCTTGATCTTGCCTTCTTGAAAGGCTTCACTCATGGCTATAGGTATCGAAGCGGCTGTAGTATTTCCATACCGCATGATATTGTTGTACACCTGATCGTCCGTTAGCTTCATTTTGGCCTGGACAAACTGGCTGATTCGAAGATTGGCCTGATGTGGCACCAGCAAGCTAATATCTTCTGATTTTTTATTGTTGGCGGCAAGCGCTTCCCCAATTACTTCCATGAATCGTGTGACAGCATGCTTAAATACAAAGTTTCCATTCATATATGGATAGTAGCTAGAATCTTCTGGATCGGCTTCTTCGATAATCTCAGGAACCCATCTTCCGGTATTGGGACCAATAAGGGCTAGCTCCTCTGCATGCTTTCCTTCAGAATGTAAATGGGTGGAAAGTATACCCCTATCTGAATCTGTGCATCTCTGAACAACAGCAGCTCCGGCACCATCCCCGAAAATGACGGTGACTCCTCTGCCTCTATCAGATTTTTCTAAACCACCGGAATGATTCTCTGCACCAATCACAAGCACATTCTTGTACATGCCTGTCTTCACAAATTGATCAGCTATAGATAGGCTATATACAAATCCAGAACATTGATTTCGGACATCAAGCGCTCCAATTTCTTTGATACCTAATTGCTCCTGTACCATAACACCTGGTCCTGGAAAGTAATAATCAGGGCTAAGCGTGGCAAAGATGATGAAGTCTATGTCATCCGGTTTCAGTCCGGCATTTTCAATTGCCATCTTAGCTGCCTTTGTGCCCATTGTAGATGGGCTATCGCCTGTTTTGGGATCTATCCACCTGCGTTCTTTTATGCCGGTACGTTCAGTTATCCATTCATCGGTGGTGTCCATCATCTTGGACAGATCTTCATTGGTCACTACATTATCGGGTACATAATGTCCTAGACCTGCAATAATTGAGGTATACATGCTGTTTATTTTATGTATCTAAATATACGTGAAAGAGCGATTATTATCTGATGATAATCTCTATTCTTCGATTGAGCTCTCTTCCTTCTCTCTCATTGTCGTTGGTAGCAAGTGGCTGATTTTCTCCGTAACCCTTGGCCACCATCCGATCCTTAGAAATGCCTTTTTTAATCAGCCAGTTTCTTACAGCATCTGCTCGTTTTTGAGAAACCCATTGATTTGTGTCTTCATCTCCTATACTATCTGTGTGTCCGGCTATTTCAATTTTCATTTGGGGATACTCCCTCATTTTAGCCAGAATTGCATTCAATATGGGCTCGCTATCGCTTGAAACTTGCGTATCGCCAAAATCAAAATATATATTTCTAACTACTGCCCTATCACTGGTACTATTGATTCGTCCAAGATCCTGAATCCTTGATTCATTTCGTTGTGGTCTGGAAGACTGAGCGCTTGGTTTCGGAACTTTAGGTGTAGTAACTGTGGGCCTGGTTGAGGCAGTTGTGACCGGTTGAGTCGGCACTTCGCCAATGTAAAAATCTTTGAGATAAGTCGTATTGGCTCCTCCTGTGGAATGAATTTCAAAGTCATCCAACTGAACAACCTCATTTTCCATTTTCACTTCTACTTTGTACACATCATCTGCATTGATGACCATTTCATAATTTCCTTTTGAGTCCGTAGGAGAGAAAAAATACATATCTGTGTATTCCACTGGTCGAAAGAAAATTCGAGCGTTTGTGATCGGCTTGCTCGTAGGCCCATCGATTAGTCTTCCTTTTATTTTAACAGTATGAATTTCCCAGAAAAAGAAGATATCATAATCACCTATGGTATGGAGGCGATTGGACGTGAAGTAGCCCGACATCTGATCACTATTTAACTTAAAATGAATCTCATCGTCAGGAGAATTTACAGGAAACCCCATATTCACAGGTTCGGACCAGGTAAGTGTCGTGGAGTCAAATTCAGATTTAAAAATATCATACCCTCCCATGGTCTCGTGTCCATCTGAGGCAAAGTATAGAGTCATTTCGTCAGGGCTCAAATAAGGACTATCTTCATTGTATTCACTGTTAATGGTTGTCGCAAATAGTGCTGGCTTACTCCATTCACCAGTCTCATGGTCTCGATAAGATTGAAAAAGATCGAGATTTGGTTCTTTTTTACTTCCTACATTCTTCGCAAAGATGATTCTGTCTTCATGCTCATTGATAAAGAAGTGTGAACTCAGGTGTGTTGATGAAATTTTACTGTCGAATTCCTTTGGAGCCGACCATCCCGTCTTGCTATCTGTTGGTTCACTGTAAAACAGGTCTCCCCCTTTGTCTGAACGAAACTGAAACAAACGACCATCTTCTGCTACAACCTCAATATTTGAATTGTCCCGAGTGAAAGTTCCCACATTATAAAGGACAGTCGGTTCTGACCATGTCCGGCTTCCGGCATGTTTGGTGTGGTAAATTTGAAATTGATCTGGTTTGGATTCATCTCGATTAGACAAAAACATCAATTCTTCATTGTCGGCAAAATAAACCGGGCTAAGCTCTGCATATTTTGTATTGATCCCTTCTTCAAGTAAATGGATTTCGTAGAATTTGGGATTGTCCATAAACTTCTTTGCGGCGGTCGCCCAATTAGCCCAGCGACGAGCCTCCTCCATGATTTCGTCGCTTTTCTTGGCTGGCAACTCTATAAACTTTCTTAGAGACTTCAATGCTTCTTCAAACTCATATTCTTTCATGAGTATTCTACCCTGCCAATAGTAATAGAATTTGTCCTTCTGGGCCATTTCTTCTTCGTAGTTGTTGAATGGCTCCATATTTTCATATTGCGTGATTGAAAGTAGCTTACAGACTTCAATCTTATAAAGCACATCCTCGTAAGCCGAGTCTGTTTCCTGAATTGCCTGATACTTAACCAGCGCTTCTCCAAACCTCTCATCATAGAAGGTCTCCTCTGCCTCTTTGTACATTTTAAATGTCCGTTGAGCCTGTAGTCCTGTAAAAGCAATCATAAACAGGAGGGCACAAAACATACGAATCACTCTATCCATAGCTTGTTCTCTTATTCTTGTACAAGTTTAATTAAATAACCCTAAACCTCTATAAATAAATAAGTTATTGGTTAAAATAACCAATGCGAATGCCAGCTGCAATAAACAAGCCGGAAAAATCGCTTTCTTCCACGTTTGCCAGATCGAGACCATTCATTTTTTGATAACCAATGGTAGCATGAGGCTTCAGATACCTTATTTTCCCAATCTCTATCCTCAGTCCAACCTTAACCAAATCAAACTCATCTCTCAAAAAATCCTGTCCGTCTTCCAGACTTCTCCACACGGCGTCTCCTTTATTGTAACTTCCTCCGATTGAAACATTAAGCAGGTCATTTTGATAAAATTGATATCCTATGTAAACGCCTGCATATCGATATTTCAATTCGAAGGAATTGGGAAACACGACAAAAGACTTTGTGGTTCCTTGAAAATCATAGCGGTAAAATCCAATCATCCAATTCTGATATTGACCACCTATTCCTATAACGGAAAAAAAATTACTCTCAGGAATGCTGGCCTCAAAACTTGCACCTGCATCCACATAAAACCCCAAATAATAAGGCGGAGGTTCTATTTCAGTAGTATCTGCAACCAAAGAATCAAGCTCTTGTGCAGAGGCAAAACCGGAAATTAACAGCATTATCCAAAAGAGTCTTTTCATTTTTATAAACTTATCGGCTAAAATTAACAACAACATGCAACCCATCTTCCCTTTCCTAGTCTTTACATTGAACTAACCTTAAAATTGGAAGCTAACACGGTAAATATTCACGCTGACCTAATAGCTAGGTGTAGAAACGAGGATCGTTCAGCACAGTTTGAAATATACAAGCTGTACAATAAAGCGATGTTTAATACTGCCCTAAGAATTGTAGGTGAAGTAAATGAAGCTGAGGATGTATTGCAGGATGCATTTGTAAGTGCTTTCCAAAACCTAAAAAGCTACAGGGAAGATGCTTCTTTCGGAGCATGGTTGAAAAGAATCGTGATAAACAAAGCGCTGAATCAAGTACAGCGGATAAAAAAAGACTTGATGCTGGCACAGGATATAAAAGAAGAAGTCAGTGAATTTGAACCGGAAAAGTCTGAGCCTACTTACACCGTAGCTCAAGTTCAAAGTGCAATGAATGAATTGCCTTCCGGATTCAGAACGGTGCTATCCCTCTATCTTTTTGAAGGATATGACCACAAAGAAATTAGCGAAATACTCGGGATTACCGAATCAACTTCGAAATCCCAGTACAAGCGAGCCAAAGACAAATTGAAAATGATTGTAACACAGGAGGTGAATTATGGGTGATCAACTGGAAAAATTTATCATGGAAAACAGGGAAGCATTTAATGATGCCATCCCAAGTGATAAAGCCTGGGAAGGCATTGATCAGAAACTTAGTAAAAAGCAAGTGATCTGGCCAACCGTTTGGAAAGTGGCAGCTATGCTATTCATGGTCTCAACTATTTATCTAATGATAGGTAAAAGCCAGTATGAAGATATGGACGGACCTATGCTTAGCGAAGAGTTTACACAAGCTGAAAACTACTATGTCTCTTTAATTGCTCAGCGCAAGCAAGCAATACAAGAACAACTGACTCCTGAGCAGCAGGAACAATTTCTGGTGGAAATCGACCAACTAGATTCCATGTATTTGGAATTAAAGAAAACCTACCAAACCAACGCTTCCAATGACCGTGTGATGGACGCCATGATCAGTAACCTGCAACTGAGACTGGACATCCTGAACAAACAATTGGACATTTTGAAAAACATCAAAAACCAAAACAATGAAAACGATATATCCATTGAAATATAAAATAGCAACACTTTGTCTGCTTCTGGCAGTATCAGTATTCGCTGGTAAGCAGGATCAAAAAAAGAAGTACGTAGAACGAAACTTCAAGGTAAGCGCTACCACCAAACTGAAGATCGAAAACAAGTTTGGTAAAGTAGAGATCAACTCATGGGAAAAAAGCGAGTTTGACATAAAAGTGGAAATTATTGGTAAAGGGCGCAACGAAGACAGGGCTCAAAACATTTTGGACGCAATAGATATAGATATCACTGAAAGCTCAGCCGAAATTGTATTCGAAACAGAAATCGCGAATACTAAAAACAAGAATGAGGAAGGGTTTGAAATCAATTATACGATCTACATGCCCGATTCAAATCCTTTGGAAGTGAAAAATAGCTTTGGTGATGTGACCATGGGAGATCGAAAAAATGACCTGGACATTAACGTTTCATATGGCTCAATGCGTGTTGGAGATGTAGCTGGTGACTCTCAGATAAAACTTTCATTCGGAGGTGGCAGCATTGGCGTGATCAAAGACGGAGAAGCAACTATTAAGTATAGCAATTTTGAAATCGATGGTGCTGGTAGATTAGATCTGACTCAAGGTTTTTCAGAAATAGAAATTGGAGATGTAGTTGATTTAGAAGTTGAGAGCAAATATGGAAAACTGGAAATCGAAAAGGCCGGCAAAGTTGATGCAGACGCTCATTTCTCCGGTTTTGAAATCGAAGAGCTAACAGGTAGCCTTGAATTGGACTGTAGCTATCTTGGAAACTTTCGAATTGACAAATTAGCGAAATCTTTTACGCTGGTTGACATAGACGGCAAATTTGGATCTTACGAAATAGGGCTTGAGGCAGGCACCAACGCTGATATCAACGCTGAATTCTCATTTGCAGATTTGAAAGTTTCATCCGATGTAGACGCTACTTTTAATTACAGGGTCAAAGAATCCAACAGGAGTACATACAAAGGAAAAATAGGCAATGGAGATCCCAACAAGATGATTCGAATCGATTCCAGCTACGGAAACCTTCGATTGAAAATGGATTAGGCACCAAAGGATCAACTAACCGAAAGACATGCTCATTTGCCGAGCATGTCTTTTTTGTTTTATACTCAGCCCATTTCTTGGTACTTTTCTTATCTAATTTCAAATCAAAACACATGAGAACTGTACTCACCCTTTGCACATTTTTTCTATTCATTTCCCTCCAGGGTCAGGATCGAATGATCCCAGCCAATGAAACTACATCCACGACACATCAAGTGACCATAAAAGGGAAGTCTGTGCCCTACACAGCCACGACCGGCACGCAACCTGTATGGAATGAAGATGGCAAGGCCATTGCAGCGGTTCACTTTACCTATTACCAGAGAAGTGATATTAAGAATAAGGCAGCAAGACCGTTGGTCATCTCATTCAATGGGGGGCCTGGTTCCGCTTCCGTCTGGATGCATCTTGCATACACAGGACCGAAAATTTTAAAAGTGGATGATGAAGGATTTCCAGTACAGCCTTATGGTGTTAAGGACAATCCTAATTCTATCCTCGACGTTGCAGACATTGTATTTGTAAATCCGGTAAACACGGGCTACTCTCGAATACTTGATAAAGAGGATACGAGCAGGGATTTCTTTTTCGGTGTAAATGAGGATATTTCCTACTTGGCTGAATGGATCAACACATTTGTGACACGCATGAATCGATGGGAATCTCCTAAGTACCTTATCGGTGAAAGTTATGGAACTACACGAGTTTCTGGTTTGGCACTGGAATTACAAAATCGACAATGGATGTACCTGAACGGGGTAATACTCGTCTCTCCTACTGAGCTAGGCATTCACAGCGGTCAAGGGAGAAGAGATGGTCCATTAGGTGCAGCTCTTCGGGTACCATACTTTGCTGCGGCTGCCTGGTATCACAAAAAGCTGCCTTCAGACCTTCAAAGCAAAGACCTCTTGGAGGTGCTGGAAGAAGTAGAAAATTATGCGGTTCAAGAGTTGATGCCAACCCTAACCATAGGTGGGTTTGTAAGTGATAATGAACGAAAGGAAGCTGCCAAAATGATGGCAAGGTATTCTGGAATATCAGAAAAATCCATCCTTCAATACAACCTGGACGTACCTACATCATTTTTCTGGAAAGAATTGCTACGTGAGGAAGGCTTCACAGTAGGACGACTTGATTCGCGCTATAAGGGTATAGATAGAACCGATGGAGGTGACAGGCCCGACTTTAATTCTGAGCTAACAAGCTGGCTTCATGCATTCACACCGGCAATCAACTACTATTACAAAAATGTGCTTAAATACGAGACAGACATTAAGTACAATATGTTTGGTCCTGTGCATCCATGGAATAGAGATGGGAACAATACCGGTGAAAATTTGCGTCAAGCAATGGCTCAAAATCCTTACTTACATACCATGATCCAAAGTGGATATTATGACGGAGCTACGAAATATTTTGATGCGAAATACACGATGTGGCAGATTGATCCTAGTGGTAAAATGCAAGATAGACTTTCATTTAAAGGATATAGAAGCGGACACATGATGTACCTAAGAAATGAAGATTTGATAAGTAGTAATGATCACCTGCGAGAGTTTATTCAAAAAACACTACCAGGTAGTAAACCAGCAAAATACTGATTTAGACAATTTGCATTAACGTATCTCGTTGGTCGGAGAGATGAATAGAAGTATAACCCATTTTTCATATATGCTGCTAATCTGTGCTACTTCGTATGCACAGGTCCCTTCCAACATTCAATCCATCAGCATTGAGAAGGATGATGACTTCCGAGGATATGATCAAATTGCTATGGATAGCAACCGAGTGTTTGTATTGGCGGAGCACTGGCACAACATTAGATCTGTCCCGCGTGCTACAATGAAGCTTTTACGCTATTTATACACACACGGGAATGTGAGGATTCTGGCAATAGAACAAGGCGCTAGTGCGGCACATATGGTCAATAGCTATCTCGATTCTGGTGACACAACAAAGCTTAGGCACATCGTCCGAAATACCATGTTTTGGGGAAAGGAGAATTGGGCATTCTTTGAAGATTTAAGAAAATTTAATCAGACACTCCCGATAGATGAGCGGGTTTTTGTGAAGAGCATTGATATTGAATATAAAATGGAATCTGCTATCTATGTAATCAATGAGCTGATTGGTGAAAAGGATATTCCCTCGTCTTTGATGAATACTGTTGGCATTTTCAAGCAGCTATTTGAAAATACAAAATCACATCGTGAATCCTATCAGGGTCTCTCGGTGATGTACTATTATGATCGAGAAGTAGTGGAAAGTCTAGTACTCAAAACCATTGATGAAATGGAGCGGAAAAGTGAGATCTATACTACGTTTTTTGGGGACGAATTTGTGCAGTTTGCAACCTTGATATTGGAGATGGATGATGGCTTGACATTTGATTATACCAATCCAAACAACAACTATAAATTCAGAGACCGATTGATCTATAAAAAGTTCATTTCACTGGTAGAAGAGTATCCTGATAAAGGAATTCTCTGTGTAATAGGAATGCGCCATGCATCAAAAGGATCCTCAATTTCTAAACTTGATAAACTGGACTTCTCACCACTCAAAGATCAAGTGATGACCATTAAAATATCAGCGCTTTTCAATAAACTAATTATCTCAAGCGATCTTAGAAAATTAAATTTCAACTACCCGGAGCAACTAAAAGTAAACCCGGCCACATTAATCAAACACACCAATAGCGATGCAGCTTTGAGATCCAGCAAAAATTTTGACTACACGATTTTTATTAATGCCACAGGCGAGCTCACCCCTTTTGAAAATGTCTACAAGGGAGATAACTAAACTGATGCACGCTTCAATCTATCGTTGATGGCTCTGCCTAGACCTTCATTTGGTAGATACTCTGCAAGTATCACCTTGATATGCGGTTGATCCATTTTTCTTAGTGCTGCGAAAATATTTCTTGCAGCTTCGTCTATGTCTCCATTTTTTGATAAGATGGCCAAATTTGTCTGAGGCACATCAAAGGAATCACTGAAGGAAATAACCCCTGTGGTGGCAGAATCCAATGACTTTAAATTTTCATCGATGTTTCCCAGCACCAGCTTTCTGCCAGGTGAATAATGAGATTTTAACATTCCAGGTGCTGCCGGGTTTGAGCTCATATTTACCTTAATATCCACCTTTCCTATCACAGATTGAATTGCTTCTACCTTTGTGCCTCCCAAGCGATAGACCACCGGTTTCCCATCTTCAAAGCCAATTATGGTAGATTCCAAACCAATACTACACATGCCACCATCAAGAATATATTTTATTTTATCGCCTAATTGATCTTGAACATGTTGGGCCGATGTAGGAGAAACATATCCAAAAGGGTTAGCACTGGGAGCAGCCAGTGGATAGTCAAGCTGTGACAACAACTCAAGCGAAAGCGGATGATTAGGAATTCTCACAGCCATCCGATCAAGTCCCGAAGTGAGTAGATCGGGCACCTTCGAATTTTTATCTAATAGTATGGTTATTGGGCCGGGCCAAAAATTTTCAGCCAGAATCATCGCCTCATCGGGTATCTCGCTTACCAGCTCTTTTACTTTTTCCATTGAATCGACATGTGCAATCAATGGATCAAATTTGGGACGGTTTTTTACCGTGTAAATTTTAAGAATTGCTTCCTCGTTAAGGGCATTCCCAGCCAATCCATAGACTGTCTCTGTGGGAATAGCCACTACTTCCCCCTGATCTAGAAGAGCTTTTGCCTGTTCGATATGGTTGCCTATCTCAGCCACGGATTTTTTAGTGGGGCAAAGATGATGAACCTTTTGAATTTGTCGTATGGCTGGTAAATACTTATTTTAGTCTAAAACCTACCCGTATGACAAAAAGTACACGAAACACTTTACGTATTGCATCAATAGTTCTTGCCATTTTGGTCATTTTGATGGACTTGGGCATCATCCCAAATATTGTGAATTATCACTTTTGGGTGATGGTAATTGCCTATTTTTTACTGGTCTTGAGCATCAGAGCTTAGCGGCGTAGCACAAGTCTGCCAGTGATGGTTTGTCCTTCGTATTGGACACGATAGAAATATATTCCATTCGATAAAGAAGTGCCGGCAGCATTGTTTCCATCCCAGGTCACTGTATTCGTTCCGGCATACTGTGGTCCCCAAAGAATAGTATTTACCATGCTTCCCCCGGAGGTTAGAATATCTACTCTTACTTCTCCATCTTCCGGTAGTGTGTATTGAATCTGCGTATCCTGTAGAAATGGATTGGGATATGCCGCAACTAATTCAAAGGAATTATTTTCTTCTTCTTCTAAAGTAATCGGCTTGAAATCGGGAATACTGGTGGTGAAAATTCCATTTCCATGCGTTGCAATAGCAAGCCTTCCATCTCCCGGACGATAATCCATCATGGTAACTATTGCACTCCCAAGTGTTGCTGGTGATTCTTTCAGCCATGTCGTTGTTCCAGAGGTGACTTCAGTCGAGAAGAGCCCAATGCTTGTACCCACCAGACGGAGAGTTCCTGTGTTTTTAGGTATTATTTCAGCCCATCGTATACTTGGGCCATTTCCTGTTCCATCAGGATTTTCCTCCAGATTACCACTAATGTTGATAAAGGTTAAGCCACCATCTGTGCTCTCAAAAATGGATGGGATATTGTAATTGGAAAATACGACCAGCACATGCTCATTGTCATCAGGATTAACAGCAATACTTGAAACATAGGCATTCTCCGGAAATTCTGCACTCGTGATTTCATTCAAATCGAATGCTGTTTCGTTGCGCGCATTATCAAGTCTAAACACACGTCCGCCGGTTGTTCCGTAGTAAACCTTGTCTCCATCCAATGAAATTTCCACCGCACTCACCAGTCCATTGGTAAGTGGATCGCTATTGACCTTTTTCCACCCGATGTTCGTGGGGATTTGGGAGCCTCCTGGAATTTGAGAAATATTCGGATGAAAATATAAGTGATTGCCACCTGCACAAAACATGCGATTCTGATTGAGTGGGTCCAGCACAAAAGGATTTACAAATAGGTATAAAGATCCGGCTTCCTTTACTAAACCTCCCGGATCCACTCGCCCGAATGAACTCAAGGAAAAGTCATTGTCAAATGTCAATCTTAGCGTTTGGCCTCTTTGAAATGAAGCTAGCCAAAGTTGATTATCCTTGGTAGTAGCTGCATATGCACCATCTCCTCCTATTACTCCATTCCATGAGGTGCTTCCATTGATAGTGAAATCAGTGCCGTTGTCTTGCATGCCGCCGATAAGCGTCTGATCTCCAGGAGCCTTGCCTTGCGCTATGGTAAAAAACTGAGAGGTGACAAATCCACCATTACTACTCTCCCACATTACCGAATCAGCTTGAATATCATTTGACTTTATCAATCCACCATCGCTCGCGGAAAAAGCAACGCTTGGATTACTGGGAAGAAATAGTAAATCATGCTGATCCGGATGATGATTGGGGTATACACCACTTCCTTCTGGACTGTAACCTCCAATCCACTTAATATTCGTTGAAGTCTTAAATGCATCTGTTGACCTGAAAAGATTCGTGCCTCCAATGTAAATTGTATTTTCCTTCTCAGGATGTACACGAATCATCATATTGTAAGAGCCCTGTGTATCTAAATCACCCAACTCGGCCTCAAAATCAGGTACTACACGAGGGTTCGGGTCAAATCCATTGATTCGATTGGGATTATTTAATTGAGATAGCTTGTGTTCAATAATAAAAATCGGGTTGGAGTCAATCATAAAATAGGTGACATCCGGGTTGGAAGGACTTGAGCCAATGACTGTTCTTCGAAATTGCGATTCATCCGTAAGTGGTGTAATATCTACCCAGTCGTCACCGTCAAGTGAATAGTAGATACCAGCTTCAGGAGATTTTTCATCTGTGCCCGATTCAGTGGATAAAGTAGCATAAAAAACATTGTTTCCAGACCGTTCTAAAGACGTATAAAAGGAGGCATTGCTTTCGTTTAGATCAACAGATTCGTCTAATCCAAATAGCTCCTGACCAAGTACTACTTCCCATGTATCACCTCCATCTTTTGATCGAAGTATACCACCATATGCGGCTATCAAAACTTCATCCTCGAGAAGGTTTGCAGGATTTGTTTCAATATCCCAGATGTATTGAAATTGACTGTTAAAAACATTTGGATCGGCATCCTGAGTAGATGTCAGCACATCCCATGTTTCACCATTATCTTCAGACTTGTATATTCCATTTCCACGAAATGGAGCTCCTCCTCCTCTGGCACTGTTTCCAACAATCTCTCCGGTTCCATGGTACCAGGTATCTTCTTTTCCAGGTCGTGTATCCTGAACGATACATGTAACACTATTGCGATTTTCAGGATTGGATTTTCGCACCCATGTTGCTCCACCATCTATACTTTTCCACACACCGCCAGATACACCACCGGCCAGGAGTACGTTCTCATCACGCACATCGAATGCAACTGCACGGGTTCTTCCCCCTACATTTTCCGGCCCTGCGGATTCAAGAGAAAGTGCTTGAGTTCTAAGACGTTCAGTTTTATATGAAAGCTCTTTTTCAAAAAGTAATTCTGCCTTTCGAATGTTGCCCGGAATAATACCTGTAGCAGGGTCTGACTGCATCAGGCTCAGGTATTCAATTCTACCCATCAAATCTTCTCTACCCTCGATTTCAGAGGGGGCATCAATAATTTGAATAAAGTACCGTGGATTGAAATGGACAGATGAATCTCCAAACAGGAGAACAAGACTTAAAACGGCAAGTACCCTTCTCAACCTAGTCAATGACAGTATTAACCTTATTTAATTTTCCTTCTTCTAATTCCCCGGTCTTTACTCCAGCCGCATTGTTGTTCTTGTCCTCAAATTTCGCCTCAACAAAATAGGCCATAGGCTTGATTTCTTTGAAAGTAACTCTTCCTTTCTTGTCGGTTTTCATGGTAGCTACAGCGTTTTCACTCGCCAGGTAGTCCTTTTCACTTTCGTAAATAGAGACCGTGGCACCTTCGACATAATTGCCTAGACCATCAATAACTGTAATTCTCAGTTTAGTAGGTAATAATTGTGCTTCCGCTGTGTTAGAAGCTGTTCCTAAAAGGATAACTGCAAGTAGGGCTATTATTCTCATTGTATTTTATTGCTTAAGTGTAAAAATGTGTTCTGCCAGACTTTCAAAGTCTTCGGCGCGTTTATATTTTCTGTCTGGATACGAATTAGCGATCAATTTGATTCGCGTAGGCTCATCATTTTCTTCGATATACTCGATTTGAACATTTCCATATTTTTGATCAATTGGCTCAACAAAGCCTCTTTTAGGTTTAAGGTAGTGCATCTCTTTCATTTCAACCACGTCACCTTTTTCTTGCATCGTGTGACGACTCATTACAAGTCTGTAATCCAACATTTTAACCTGATCTTTCAGGTAGTCAAACAAATACAGAAAGCTTGTCTTGCCATACTTTGCTTCATAATTGATAGCAAATCCGTTGCTATAGGTTGATTCTAAAAGCAAAATTTGTGGATCTTTATCTACTCCTTTTTTTTGCCAGAAATAGGATTGCCACAAATCATTTAAAAAGTCTGCGCAAACATCAGAGCTTTTCCATGCCTGAAATCGCTCAACAAATGACTGACTTCTTTCAATAATTTCATTGACTAACACCTTGGTCGGTGAAGTTCCGGACTTTCCAAAAAGTCTATTGTATATGTAATCAAAATAGCTCACTACCTTATAAGCGTAACAGACCCATATTGTTCGATAGTTCCCAAATCGGGAGCCAATGCACTCGAAAATTTCATAATGAAAGCGTATGTTCCCGGAGGAAGTAATTTCCCTTTATAAACACCATCCCACTGAAAATCCTGAGTATTGGCTGTAAAGACAAGCTCTCCCCAGCGGGTGTATATCAAAATCTCAAATTGGTCAACGTAATCATTAGGGTAAACAAAAAATTGATCATTTATCCCATTGCCATTTGGCGAAAAGGCATTAGGTGCTACTATGGTTGGCCTGCAGTCTTCAACCACTTCCACTACATCTGTGGTACAGGTGAATCCATTGTATAGTGTAACTTCATAAGTACCCGCTACGCCTACATTAAGCACCTGATTGGTCGAAATGATCGCATCATCAGGTAGCAGTCTCCACTCATACGTATTGAATATACCCGGATCCAAATCCACGGTTGGATTAGCTGCATCCCCAGAGCAAAAACCAGTTCTATTTGGAAGTAATAAATCTTCCGGGTTTATAGGCACTACAGCAATATCTAAAGCATCCGTTGCGGTACAAAGTCCCGATTCATTGGTAGCAACTACCGTATATCTGCCTGAAGCAGAAACTGTGAGAATTGAATCTACGATTGGCAGCACCGTTCCGTTTCCATCCGTCCATTGGTATGTAACCGAAGGATTGAAATAATTGGTAGTAGCAATTGCGCGCACATTGCCGTTATCGCAATCCGGCTCCAAAGTCATTACAACAATGAATTCTGGTTGAATTTCCACATTAGTATCAGCAGACGTTACTTCACATCCGGTAAATTGATCAGTTACGGTTACGTTATAAGTGCCTGAAGTCGAGACCGTATTCTGCATCGCACCTCCCCCATCGTTCCAATTAAAAATGTAGGTTCCGCTACCGCCGGTCACATTGGCTACCAAGGTTACCTGCCCCTCACATGCATCCCCATTTATCACAACATCGACGGTAGGATCAGTATTGAAATTGACCTGAATATCCTCAACTCTATCGCAGAAGCCTGCAGCGGAAGCAGTCACTGTGTAAGTCCCAGCTTGGTCTACCGTAATAGACGTTCCTGTTGCTGCACCTGTAATATTCCCATCTGTGGTGCTCCATGCGTATGTTGTACCAGCAGTTCCTCCATCAGTCACAGTTACATTACCGGATGTTCCACAAATTTCTTGAATCGCATCAAAAGTAAAATTGGGTTCAAGGTCTGGAGTAATTGTTATTTGTTCGGTCTCCACACATCCGGGAGGAGCATTGTCTGTGATTTGAATCGTGAATGTACCCGTGTTCAATCCTGCTATCACTAATGGGTCTACACTATCAGTACCACTTGCCACTACAACACCGTTTTGATTTTGAACCTCATAATCGTAGCTGGCAGGTAGTGTTGGCGTGGTTCCGGAAATTGTCAATTCAACTGTGCCATCGCAATTTCCACCTGTATTTGAAACAGCCATGTTAAAGCTTCCAGGATCTTCAACCGGAACCACTTCAAAGTGTGTACATCCGGTTACCAGGTTGGTGACTGTAAGGTTGTAATTGCCGGGTGGCAAATTGCCCGGAGGTGCACCAGTTGGAATAGATACCGTTCCCGGTCCGTCAAAATTGAATGGTCCAGCTGTGCTTGGCCCGGAAACTTGATAAGAATAGCTACCCGCAACATTGAATGTGATATCAATTGACCCATCGTCATTGCCACATCCGGTAGTTGTATTTGATACGACCGAAATATCTGGTGCTTCCTGAATGGTGACGATCAAGGTGTCCCTTCCAATACATCCAAATGAATTGGTGACTTCAACTGTATATTCAAAAATTCCCGCAGTGGTTGTGTCAATAGCAAATGTCCTGTTTGTTCCACTCAGCACTCCGTCTATTGACCATTCATAGGTGGCACGTACCACCTGAGCGTCCAGTATTATAGCCGGATCATTTTGACAAATTGATCTATCGGGTCCAAGGTCAATCGCTGGTCTTGCATCGGCAAGAAAAACCTGTAGCGTATCTGATGAACATCCAGTGAGTGTATTTATGATTGCTACTTCTATGATTGCCGGATTATTTACTGTGATCTCTCTGGTAGTTTCTCCTGTACTCCAGTAGTAGCTAAAGTCAGGATTATCCACAGGCCATGCAGTAAGAATTATTGACTGATCGCACAGCGCTGTATCTGTCGGTACTGTAGGGCTCTCAGGGATATTATTTATTGTAATGGTTTGGGTTAAAGTAGTATCAACGTCACATCGATTACTTAAGACCAGTTGTACATTGTAGGTTCCGGGATTAGCATATACATGAGTTGTATCCTGTACAGCAGCAGAACTTCCATCTCCAAAAATCCATAAATAGTTTTCAATGAGGTTATTTGGATCTCTACCTACAGCTGAAAAAGTTGTAGGTTGGCCAGCACAACCTTGTGTTACGTTGATGCTTGGTTGTTGTATTGGTGGTGTTTGATTTTGAGCAAAATTTGGTAATCCAAGTCGGCTGGTGCGACCTGACAAGTCAAACCCAACAGGATCGAAACTAGCTCCCGCATCATCACCATCAGGTGCGCTTATGGTTCCGATTGTACCTGAATTGTCCACAGCCATGTATATTGTACCATCCGGCCCCAATTGAAGTGCTCCGTAATTTGAACCCTGAACAAATCCGTCAAACTTGGTAGCTTCAATATCCGCAGCAGGGTTAGCGGAATTCAAACTGTCCAAATCGTATTGAATGAGCTTTGAAGCACCGGAGTTGGTAGTAACGTAGAGTCGCAATCCGCCAGGCGAAAACTCCATCCCGTACAAGTCATTCTCACCTGTATCAATAAGCCTGGGATTGGATACTTCTCCCTGATTGAAATCGAAAATTTCAATTTGATTTGTTCCCGGGATGTTCACTGCTATCTGATTCAGGTTGGCAGATATTTTCATATATCCGGTAGCACTTAGTTCCTGCATGAAATCATGAATCTCACCACTTGGTGAGAAAATGGCACCACTAAGTCCAGCAGGGCTTGTTTGGAAAGCTCTAAACGTATTATTTCCAAACTCGTGCGCTAAAATCAAATCATTGCCTGTAAATCCAGAGCCGGTGATTCGCTCTGTGCTATTATCCATCAGTTTTATATCCCTGACGATGACACTGCCCAACCCATTTCCTTCCTTCATATCAACAATAGAATATCTAAGAGCATACTCATCGTCTCCATACACTCGCTCGGTGGTTAAGATGTAAAACATGGTCTCATCATCACCAAATGGCATTATAAGGGAATTTTGAGCAGAAAGAAGGTCTCCGCCTATCCCATCTCCATTAATCATGACTTCATGTTCGCGATTCCAAACAGTAACTCCATTGGTATAAAACAATAAATCCCCATTAACATCTGAAATGGTTGCGCATCCTTCTGGCGCATCCTGATTATTCCCATCTAGTATGGCAATCGGGCCATTCGTAAATTCTATTCCTGCTTGCTCCCCAAAATACCATTGGTTGGAGGTTTGATTGGCTACTCCATACTCGGTTACTTCAATGTCATCAAAATCCGTACAGCCTGTATCATTGGTTACTTCAACCCAGTAAGTACCAGCTGTATCTACTTGGATGGTTTGCGTAAGCTCGCCGGTATTCCAAACATAGGAAGTTCCATCTCCAGCATCGAGTGTAAGCACCTCATCTACACAAATGGTGGTATCATTTCCCAAATCGACCATAAGGTCGTTCATTAATATTTCAACAGGCTGACTAATAGTTTGAGTGATTCCATTCACTTCAGCAGTTAAGCTCACGATATTTCCGCCCTCGATTTGATATTCATAATTCGGAATCCAGGCATTGGATGAACTACCATCTCCAAAATTCCATGTCAGGTTATTGGGTACAGGCTCTACCACAGGAAAAAATTTAGTGACATTCGTAAGACAACTATCTACCCAATAGAAATCTAGCGTATCGAATGTGAAATTATATCCCAGGGTAAATTCAGGAAATTGTCGAGAATTAAAGTCATCCGGAAAAACGATGGCCTGGTATTGAATGGAATCAACCGTGCTGTCCGGTAAGTTGATTCTACCAAGGTTAAAAGCCGAACCGTTTGTTGCCTGATACAAGTGATAGATACGATCATCCGGTGCCCTCTTAAGTCCAAAGCTTCGGAAAATTGGCGCCGGCAAAATTGGATTCACCGCTCGTGTGGTATCGTTAAAATCTATTTGGTACAATTGACCGGTGGTACCTGAGCTTCCAAATCTGGACAAATACAGCTTCGAACCGTCACCGGACCATTCCACATCATACACGGATTCGTTTTGATCATCATTGAAGCCAGAACCAATCAGCGTTGTATCGAAGGCCAGGACTCCGGTTGTGTTGTCAAAATCCATCAACCAAATATTTCGGTTATTTCTGCGGGGTGCCATGGCTAATTTTGCAGAATCCGCATTATAGGCAAAGTGTGCAGCCTCAAATCCGGGAGTTGTTCCTCCAGTGAAGTCATAATTGGTGGTAGCTCCTACACCCCCACCATCAACTTGAGTCACCCGAATCTGGAAGGTATTTCGATCCTGTGAGATAAGCCAAAACAGCTCACCATCGCCAGCAGGTATTATAAGCATGCCCTGTGCCGGGTCTGTGAGCCCTGTAGACACATCAAACATCCCTGTAACCACATCACCGTAAGGAAACTGTGCAGTGCCATTGCCCGGTATCGTAGCATCGACCACCGTATATTGAATTTCATTGACTCCTGCAGAACCGGAATTTGTAAACAAGTAGTACTGACCGGGATTATCTGTGACCGGACAGGTGACTACCGGAACATTGATGCTTGAAACGCCCGAAAGCCCAGCACCATTTGGTAATATGAGATGTGAAGCATCGTAGATATTAATTCCATCCGTGTAGAAAAGTAAATTGCCGGTGAATTGATCGGTAATGGTGACTGCACCTGCGGCTCCAAATGGAGTTGCCTGATCCGTTTGCAGATAAACATCCCTTCCATTCCGATCGAAAACGAGATTTTCTGCAGAATTCCCAAAATACCAACGTGTTTCAGTTACGTTTTGTGCATGCAGTGAGGCTGCAACCAGGAACAGGACGACAGGCACAAGCCATCTGCTGAATGCAGAAGCATAAGGGGTACGCTTCATTAAAATGTCCTTATTCATACACAACACTTTGTAAAAATACGGTTAACCCGAATAATACGGGACTTAATTTGTAACAATGTAACAACTCTTGCATCACGATGCTCCATATTTTAAATTCATATTTAAGCTTCTTAAAATTTCAACGTCATACTCGTCGTTACATTACGTATGCTAGTCAACAAAAACATCAATCGATTTATATTAATTGTCTAATTTGCTCATTGATTTGGAATTAAACATTTGCATGATCAGGAAGGCTTTTTTCTTCATTGTAATCATAGGTGCCCTTAGTCAGGAAAACACTTTGCAAGCGCAAGACCCTCAGTTTTCGCAATACTATGCAGCACCATTATACCTGAATCCCGCTTTGGTTGGAATTAATCAAAAGGGAAGAATGGGTGTCAATTATAGGACACAGTGGCCTAACCTTGATGCAAATTTCGAGACATTCTCTGCTTACTTCGATTATCACTTTGAGGACTATTTCAGTAGCGCAGGAATCATCTTCACAACGGATAAGGCAGGCTCTGCCGGTTTAAAATCCAATACAATCGGCTTGCAATATGCTTATCAGCTTCAAATAAACTATCAATGGACGTTTCGACCGGGCGTGGAAGCAGCCTATACTTTTCAGGATTTAAACTTTGACAAACTGATTTTTGGTGATCAACTGAGCGCAACGGGGAATACAGGAAACCCTACGAATGAAGTTTTCAATAGTGGCTTAAACGCCAGGTTCTTTGATTTGGCGTTTGGCGGAGTTTTCTACAATCCCTCTTTATGGATAGGAGCTGCATTGCATCATGTGCTCGAACCCAATCAAAGTATTGCCGGAGGTGATGCGCCACTCCCCAGAAGGTTTTCCATTCATGGTGGTTATAGAATTCCCCTAAACCCTGCCACAACCAATACTTCTGTTGGTGAAAGAAGTATTACACCAAGTTTTAATTACCGAACTCAAGGTGATCTGGATCAACTTGACGTAGGTGCTTATTTTACTCTTGATCCCATTTTAGTAGGACTTTGGTACCGGGGGCTCCCTATTAAAAACACGGACGGAGTGGTGAATAATGAATCCATCATTTTTATGCTTGGAATGCAGACGAATAGAGCCACGTTTGGCTATAGCTTCGATTATACACTTTCCGACTTGGGTATCGGGACCGGAGGGGCACATGAGATCAGCATAGCATACTCATTTAGCTTGGGCGATCCATTAAAACCAGCCGCAGATGTGAGAAGATTGAAGTGCCCAATTCCGTTTATTTTCTAAGTGACAAAGTCACTCTAATTTTACCACATGACTGAAGAAACCATATTCACCATACTCCTGGTGATCATTACTTTTGATTTTACGCTTGAGCGAATCCTTAGCTTTCTTAACAGAAAAAGTGCTAAAAAACCTATTCCCAAGGAATTGGAAGGTATCTATAATGAGGAAAAGTATGCGAAATCTCAGGCCTACAATGAGGAGGTTTCAAGGTTTGGTACTTTCTCAGCCACTTTCAGCTTCGTATTGCTTGTCTTGGCTATTTATAACGGATGGTTCGGAATGTTAGATCAATGGATCCGTACCTTCTCTCCGCTAAGCCTGGTTTCTCCACTTATTTTTTTCGGCATCCTATATGTAGTGTCCGATATCATCAATACGCCTTTTTCAATCTATCGAAACTTCGTCATTGAGGCGAAGTATGGATTCAATAAAATGACAGCAAAGACGTTCATCCTTGACAAAATCAAAGGATATATTTTGACTGCCATCTTTGGAGGGTTGCTACTTGCAGTACTTATTTATCTGGTAAATGCCATAGGTAGTGATTTCTGGTATTATTTCTGGGCAATCATGGCAGCATTTGTCCTTTTTGCAAACCTGTTTTACACCTCGCTAATCTTACCTTTATTCAATAAGCTTAAGCCAATTGAAGAAGGCGAGCTCAAATCGTCCATCCAGGCATATTGCGAAAAAGTGAATTTCCCGTTGAAAAACATCTTTATAATGGATGGTTCTAAAAGAAGTAGCAAAGGGAATGCATTTTTTAGCGGTCTTGGAAGGAAGAAAAAAGTAGTACTGTTTGATACCCTGGTAGAAAATCATTCCATTCAAGAACTGACTGCTGTTTTTGCGCATGAAGTTGGCCACTTCAAAAAGAAGCACATCCTGTTCTCAACTATTTTCAGCATTGGATTGATGGGATTTATGCTCTTTGTTTTTTCCAAAATGGCCTATAGTGCTGAAGTAAGTTGGGCTATGGGCGGCCAGACTTCTGCCCTTCATTTGAACCTGCTGGCGTTTGGTATTCTTTACTCCCCTATCTCTACCATTCTGGGCATTGTAGGGAATGTTATTTCTCGTAAAAATGAATTTGAGGCAGATGCTTATGCTAAGGAAACCTATGACGCCACTCCTCTTATCACAGGTTTGAAAAAGATGAGTTCTGATCATCTATCTAATCTAACACCTCATCCAGCGTTTGTATTTGTACATTATTCGCATCCTCCCCTGAAAGAACGGGTGAGTGCCCTAGAAGGCTAGTCTTCAGTAGGAGTATCAATAAAGTCGATCTCTGCCCTGAACGGAAAGCTCATTAAGTATCCATGCGCTCCCTGAATGGTCATTTTATTGTGAATGATTCGATGGAGCGTTTCTGTAATCGGACATCTTACCTTATAGGAATCGGCTAGTTGCTTTACGATGTTTATTGTTTTCACACCTTCAGCTACTTCGTCCATAGATTCGATGATATTCTCCAAGCTTTCTCCTTTGGCCAGTCTAAATCCTACTGTGAAGTTTCGGCTGAGATTGGAAGTGCAAGTTGCTATTAAATCTCCTACCCCGGCGAGCCCCAGAAAGGCTTGAGCATTTCCTCCAAGTGCTTTTCCGATATATACCATCTCCACCAGGCCTCGGCTTATAAATAATGACTTTGCATTTTCTCCCAGATCCATGCCGGCTATCGTACCTGCACCTACTGCAATAATGTTTTTTAAAACTCCACAAAGTTCAATCCCAATCAAATCACGACTTCCATAAATCATGAATCGATCATTCTTTAGTAATCGCTGTCCAATTTTAACCACTTCATCAAAATGAGAAGCAACCACAGTTGCGGCTGGTTTCCTTTGGTCAAGCTCTCTTGCCAGGTTTGGCCCTGCCAGACATCCTACTCTCAATACTGAGGTCTCTTCCTTAATCACCTCGGAGATGGTTTTGACATGCTCTCTGGTAAGTGGATTGTTTGAGTTGATCTTTTGCTTTTTGGGTACATAAAGATCGAAACCTTTTGTTCCATGAATCAGCACATGATAAGGACGCAAGTGAGGAGCCAGCTTGATGATCATATCACGAAAATTAGCTGAGGGTACCATTGGAAAGATGACTTCACACTGTTGAGGCACCTCTTCCAGGTTATTGGTGACTTCTATATTTTCATGAAGCTTTTGTCCGGAGCTGACACGCTCCCTGGCTATTTTCTTTGTTTTTTCGGGATCACGAATGTACAAAACCACTTTTGCATTATTCTCTGCTAGAATATTAGCAATTGCAGTACCGAAGCTACCAGCTCCGATGACACCTATAACCTCCTCAGATGTACTTTTCGAGCCCATAGCCATTCATTCTGTTATGATAATAATAAAGCGTATTGGTATCCTGTACGATGATTTTATCTCCTTTCTTAATAAGTGGTCGCTGATCATGGTAAAGGCCCACGTTTTGCAATCCATGCTCAATAGAATCCGTTGCTCGCTCTTTCATATGGTCCGCCATATCCACTTCACCTTTCTTGTGGATCTTTTCAAGTCGACCTCTTAATTTTTTATAGTTCTCTTTAAATTCTTCATAATCAAGAATCAAATCTTCATCCGGCAGGCGAAGAACGTGATACAAGTCCAATTTCGGATTTTGTCGCTCCAGCATCTTGAAGGCAGTGAAAGCCACCAAATGACTAGCAAATACGCGATTGTATTTATGATACTCTTCTACAATACGCTTGGAAAGCACACGTACATATTCCTTTTCACGTTGCGCATCAAAAGTAATTTTCTTATCACGCAAAAAGTAGTCCTTGACATTTATTGGATTGCCATTTTTGTCAAAGCTGTTGCCATCGCTGTCTACGTAGTTGCCCAGAATATCCGTTCCTCGTCCAATATTTACTGAAATATCAGATCCTTTTGTGAAAAACTTAAACATAAATGTTCCCAATTTATAGGAAGTGGAAAATTCATCTGCCTCCACATAGTATCGTTCCCTTCCAGTTCTTTTGAGGTAATCTCTAATAAGGGATGGGGCTTCCAAAGTGAAGTGATAGTTGATCACCACAGGGACGATAAAGACTTTGCGTACTTCCTCATTTTCATTGGCATTCAGATACAGTTCCCGTTGCGCTTCTATAGCTGTTCCTAGTAAGCCCATTCTCAAGTTCGTCTCTATTTCACCTGATCTGCTGCGTGTGCCTCCAGGAAAAAATAGGGAGTGACATCCTTTTTTGATTGCATTTCTAGAATAGGTCTTAAGGGTCTCAAGGTAGATCGGGTTTTTCTTTCTCCTATCCACTTTATAGGCACCCAGGCTATTCATGAAATAAGCCAATATTTTTATGTTGAACAGGTTTAATCCTGCGCCATATATAAAGGGTGGTAATCCAAGGTATTGGATAGCCCAACCGATGAGTATAGAATCCAGGTTGCTAAAATGGGTTGGTACCATTACCACAGTTCCTTTTTTTGCAAGGGTGCGGATATGCTCAGTCTCGCCAATTACATGAACCTTATCATCCAGATCCAGCTGACGACTAAATAATGACAGCAGCCCTTTAACCCTGGCGGCGTTGAGCAGACGAGCAAACCCGAATGTTATGAAGCTTTGAGCAAAGCGGTAGGCTGATTTTTTAAAATTTCCTGCAATTTCCTGGGTGTATCTATTGATGATTTCAATCAGGAGCTCTTTTTCAAGTGCTTCGGCTTTATCCTTCTCATCCGGATTGATATCTAGTAATCGGGCCTGAATATTTTTCCAGTATACTTTTTCATCCGGAGGATCTACACGCCAGGGATTTGCCTTCATTCTCAGCTTTTCCCTGTGAATCGTCATTTCAATTTCCTCGCGAAGAGAACCATTCTTCGAGTTGACCAGGTGATCGTACGTCTCTCTGGTTACTTCATCAATGAACTCCTTACGGTATTTGGACAACTTAACAATTGGCCATTCACTCTTGTTAGGGATAATTTCTGAATACCTGACTTTCTTTCTGCGCATTTACCTGTTTTAGAAATTGGCGGAAAGATAATTCTAAGAGTTAACATCTGTATAATTGCACACGGAATGACACTGAAATTAAAAGACATCCAGGCACCGGTAGCTACAGAAATGGAAGAGTTCGAGAAGAAATTCCGACAATCCATGAAAAGTAAGGTCATGCTACTCGACAAAATCACCGGATATATTGTTCGGAGAAAAGGTAAGCAGATGCGTCCGCTTTTTGTTTTTCTAAGTGCCGGAGCTACAGGTAAGATTACCGAATCTACCTATCGAGGAGCCTCGCTTATTGAACTTCTACATACCGCATCCCTGGTTCATGATGACGTGGTAGATGATTCTTCCACACGTAGAGGATTTTTCTCAATCAATGCTTTGTGGAAAAATAAGATAGCTGTACTTGTTGGAGATTTCTTGCTTTCCAGAGGTCTTATTCTTTCTATGGAAAATGATGACATTGACCTCCTAAAGATAACAACCGAAGCTGTGAAGGAGATGAGTGAAGGTGAGCTTTTGCAAATGGAGAAGGCGCGCAAACTCGACATCAGTGAAGAGATTTATTATGAAGTAATCCGGCAAAAAACTGCTAGCCTAATTACCTCCTGTTGCAAAGTTGGTGCAGCATCTGGCGGAGCTGATGAAAGTACCATTCAAAAGATGGGCGAATTTGGACTTGCTGTCGGCATGGCCTTTCAAATAAAAGATGACTTGTTCGATTATGGCACCTTCGAAATCGGCAAACCAAGAGGGATTGATATTAAGGAGAAAAAGATGACTCTTCCACTTATTTATGCCCTGAATAAAGCTTCAAAATTGGAAAAAAAGAGAATTAAGCGACTGGTCAAGCGTGCTGAGAAAAAGCCTAAGCTCGTACATGATGTGATTGATTTTGTGAAAGTTTCTGGTGGTATAGATTATGCAATATCTGTGATGGAGGATTATCATCAGAAAGCCAAAGACATCTTAAATACTCTCCCTGATTCTGTTTATCGCAATTCCCTTGAAGATTTAGTTCAATTTACCATCGAACGTACAAAATAGCTAGCTGAAAAATAAGCTTCGTATGCCTTCAATAACAAGGATCACTAATACAAGAATCATAACAGCTGCAGCAGCACCAGCAACCTCAGGCGTATCGATTTGCTTTTCTGTGATGCCGTAAGCAGCCCAAGCTACTACTCCTCCAAATATTGGGTCACGATACCTAATTATCATTACTGTACCCACAGCACCTGCCAGAGCGAGTTCAACAAAGACCCAAACGGTTTTGGTCATGATCCAATTATCCATCCCGATTACCGTTTGTTCTACGCTGATATTAGCCAAGGTGGCCACCGTAATCCAACCAAGATATAAGCTAAAAGGTATGCGTATAAACAATCGATCCCTGAATCCTTCAATCTTATCAGGAAGAATATGCCTGTAGATTCCAATCAATGAGGTCAGAATTACTCCCATGAGTATCAGAGATAGCGTAATTAATTCGTAATGCCAGCATACCATCCAGAGTGCATTTGCAGCACAGTTGACCACAAAATGGCGATTGATTCGATCGAAATTTGACCTATACTTATTTCGCGGAAGTAGCTGATATACTACATAGGTGATTAAAGAAAGATAAATCACGCCCCAAATGGAGAAAGTAAACCCCGCAGGAGTAAACAATGTGGGATAAGAAGCAGAAACTTCTCCGGTAGTCCGCCCTCCGATGGGAAGATAATTTGCTAAGAAATTAATAACTAATACTACACTTAGCGACAAGACGGGTATGATTCGATTCATCTTACAAATTTAGGTATGAACATCCAGTGGAAATGATTGTTCAAATCAAATCAATTGAATCAGGCTTCTTATGTTTGCGGTTCTAAAAATTTACATGTGCATGAAAACTATTCAGGATTACGATTTTAAAGGGAAAAGAGCATTAATACGGGTGGACTTCAATGTTCCTTTGAATGTCAACATGGAGGTGACTGATGAGACCCGAATCAACGCTGCAATTCCTACCTTGAAAAAAATCCTGAATGATGGTGGTTCATGCATCCTTATGTCTCACTTAGGGAGACCCAAAGATGGACCTGAAGATAAATTCTCGCTTCGTCACATCACAAAAAACTTGAGCGCGAAGTTGGATACTGAAGTGAAATTTGGAGGTGATTGCATTGGAGAATCTGCCAGAGAACTTTCGCGTCAGCTAAAGGGTGGAGAAGTACTGCTTTTGGATAATGTGAGATTTTACAAAGAGGAAACTGCTGGTGATGAGGCTTTTGCTGAGAAGCTAGCTTCGCATGGTGACATTTATGTAAATGATGCCTTTGGAACAGCTCATCGTGCACATGCATCTACAACTGTGGTGGCAAAGTTTTTTGATGAGAAATGTTGCGGTAATGTGATGCAGGCCGAACTGGAAAATGCCCAAAAAGTGCTTGAAAAAGCAGAGCGACCTTTTACTGCCATCATGGGTGGTGCAAAAATCTCCGACAAGATCATGATCATCGAACAATTACTTGATAAAGTAGATCACCTGATCATTGGTGGTGGAATGAGCTATACCTTCTTTAAAGCCATGGGCGGACAAATAGGAAATTCACTTGTCGAGGAAGATAAATTATCCCTGGCGAAAGAATTAATCTCGAAAGCGAAAGAAAAAGGAGTAGACCTCCAATTACCTAAAGATTCGATCATTGCCGATGATTTCAATAACAATGCAAATACTAAGACTGCAGATAATTATGCCATTCCTGACGGTTGGATGGGATTGGATGTAGGGCCCGAATCTCGTACGGTATTTTCACAGATTATAGAAAAATCCAAGACCGTACTCTGGAATGGCCCAATGGGTGTATTCGAAATGAGCAATTTTGCAGAAGGAACAAACACTATCGCCCAAGCTGTAGTGAAGGCAACTGAGAACGGTGGATTCTCGCTCATTGGAGGCGGCGATTCTGCGGCAGCCGTAAATAATCTAGGATATGGGAATAAGGTATCTTACGTTTCTACAGGTGGTGGTGCATTGCTCGAATACATGGAAGGAAAGGTGCTACCGGGGGTTGCCGCACTTGAGAGTTAAGGCAAAGAAAATTTTCCTTCATTCTCAACTACTTTCTTATCATTAATTAAAATTCTGAGTGCTTCCATTATCTGATCTTGCGAATAACTAGCCATGAGTGCTCTGATCTCAGATATATTTCGTGGTGCCTCGAGTACTTCTTCGAGCTTTTCCACAGGAATTTCGCTGGCTTTTAGTTTCTTTTTCTTTTCAAGATCATTGTCACATATACCACAAGTCAAGGAAGTTTCTTCATCAAAATAATGCTGAAATATCTGAGTTCTGCATTCCATCGATTTCATATAATCGATTACTGCTTCAGCTTTTTCTTGTGCCAGCTTTCTTCTCCACTCAATCTGTTGGTTATCTATTGGTAGTTTATCCGCATCCAGGCGTGGGGTAAGAAATGTAATGGTCGCAGAATCCATTGACGGCTGATAATCAATTACCTCATTTTCATTCAGGAATTTCAGCCATGTCCGAACCTGGACCTTGTCCGTCTTTAGCAAAGAACCAATATCTTTTTCTTTAATCTTTGAATATCCTACAAAAACCTCTCCTCCATACAACCTCAATAATGTCTTAATCAATGGATCCAATTTCGGATTGGCTATTTGAAATTTGTAGGTTTCACTTTTGTCCAGCAAAAAGGTAATTTTCGAACGCTCATAGAAGCCTTCTGTCATTTGAATCAATCCTTCATCGCTCAGCTTTTTCAAGGCTGCGTACGTCTCAATTACCGGCAGGTTATAGGTATTTATAAATTGTTCATAATTGAATGGAAAACTCGAAAACGCGTGACTACCTATTGCCATTTTATAATAGTTCGCCAGTGCCTGATAAGTCCGCTTGATCTGTTCAAGTGAGACCACCGATCGATCAGTTCGCTCCCTGAGTTCGTCCAAATCTTGAGGATGGTACAAGGCTACTGCGTATGCTTTCTTTTCATCTCGCCCCGCACGACCGGCCTCCTGATAGTACGCCTCAAGCGAATCCGGAAGATCCAAATGAATAACCGTACGAACATCCGGCTTGTCTATGCCCATGCCAAAAGCATTGGTAGCAACCATTACACGGACTTTACTTTCAATCCAGGCACTTTGCTTGTCAGCGCGATCCTTTCCTGAAAGACCTGCATGATAATAATCTGCAGAAATATTGTTTCTCTTAAGCAGCTCTGCTACCTCGCGGGTGCGTTTACGACTCCTGACATATACTACTGAGGTTCCCGGCACATTGCCTAAAACCTCCATCAGCTTACCTTCTTTATTTTCCAATTCAAAGGCGGAATATGAAAGATTCGCTCTCGCAAAGCTTTTTTGAAAGACCTGGACATCCTTCATTTCCAGCTTTTCGGCAATGTCATTTTTTACCTCCTTGGTTGCTGTAGCCGTAAGCGCTATCAGTCGGTCAATGCCAAGCTCATTTTTGAATGCTGCAATCTCCAAATAAGGCGGTCGGAAATCATAACCCCACTGCGAGATACAGTGTGCTTCATCTATAGCGAGCAGTGAAATATTCATCCGCCTGGCCCGCTCAATAAACATTTCGGTCTTCAAACGCTCCGGGGAAACATATAAGAATTTAAAACCGCCATAAACACAATTATCTAATGTGATGTCGATTTCTCTCTTACTCATGCCCGAGTAGATCGCAACAGCCTTTATTCCCCTACGTTGCAGCTGCTCTACCTGATCTTTCATAAGCGATATCAACGGTGAAATAACGATGCAAATGCCGTCCATTGCCATGGCCGGAACCTGAAAGCAAATGGACTTGCCTCCACCTGTTGGTAGCAATGCTAAAGTATCCTTCCCATCCATTACCGAACGAATGATATCTTCCTGCATGGGACGGAAGGAATCATACCCCCAGTATTGCTTTAGTTTTTCAGATAAATTCACAATTCTAAGCTAACATTGAAAAACGGTTGAATTGCCGATTGAATAGGAATTATTTCTTGCAGTTGAATTTGACAATAGAAAAGACATTTATGACTTTAAACAAAACCATCCTCAGCATTCTGACATTTGTAGTACTTACAAGCACGTATGCTCAAATCACTCCTAAATGGACTGCAGAATTTAAAGATTTGGGCACATTTTCTTCACCTCGTGTGGCCGACCTCAATAATGACGGAGTTAAAGACATCATTGTCGGTTGTGGTCGTGAGGAGTTCGAGCGAGCGGATACAGCAGTAATTGCCCTGAATGGGAAAGATGGCTCCATGCTTTGGTACGTCGGCGCACGTGACCAGATTTTCGGATCCGCTGCTATTTATGACATTGATGAAGACGGAACTCAAGATGTGATCATTTCAGGTCGATCAGCAGAATTGAAAGCTATTAGCGGAGTATCGGGCAAACTCATTTGGGAATTTACAGAGATCTCTGAACCGGAGAAATTGAGAGAGCTTGGCTTCTATAATTTTTACAATCCGCAGATAATCGATGATCAAAATGGAGATGGTAAACGAGATATTCTCATTGCAAATGGCGGAGATGTAACCAAAAAACCGGAAGAGAAAGATCGACCTACCGGACAACTATTCATCCTCGATGGACAAAACGGAGCTATCATTTCACGCGCCATGATGCCTGATGGAAAAGAAATCTATTGTTCAACGGTTATCACAAAACTATCCTCTGATGATCAAGACTATTCGGTGATTTTTGGTACAGGTGGAGAGACTGTGGGTGGAAATATGTATGTAAGCACCTTGAAAGGTGTTCGTGAAGAGAATCTCAGCAAGGCCGTTCCGATAGCCACTAGTCCAGAAAAAGGATTTATTGCACCACCACTTTTGATCGACGTGACCAAAGATGGAACCCTGGATGTATTGATCAATGCGGTAGATGGACGGATGATTGCTGTAGATGGTAAAACCAAAGAGACACTATGGCAGTCATTGACACCCTCTTCCGAAGCTTATGGCTCTATAGCAGCGGGTAATTTTTTTGAGACTGATAAACTAGATTTTTTCTCTGTTTATGCTTCGGGGATTTGGCCAAATCTCACCAACTCAAAGCAACGATTAATAGATGGTGAAACCGGAGATGCCATCTTCACCGGCACCATGGGATCAGTCCAAACCAGTACTCCTATCATCGCAGATATCACCCAGGATGGATTCGATGATGCACTTCTGAGTGTTAATATTAAGGTTGAGACATTTCCATTAGACGACTACTTCAATGCGCTGGTGTTGTATGATTTCAAAAACAAAAGCGTGCATCAATTTACGCGAGCTCAATTCGGGATAAACCTGGCCTCTACTCCATGGGTTGGTGACCTTGATGGTGATGGTAAATTTGACATCATCTATTGCAATCATTCCGAATCCAGAAATGTGTTTGCTATGAATGATCTGAGAGTTAATCTCGTCAAAACCGATATTGAGATTAAGAAACCAGTAAAATGGGGTGCCTATATGGGGAGCGATTACGATGGAGTATATAAGGACTAGGCGATAAGCCAGATCAAACAGTTGATGGCTTTGCTTGTTTCATTAAAAAACAAGTTTCAATGCATTATCTCACAAATTTGATCCTCATTATGTTAACAATTACTCCACAGATCGTTTTTGATTTCAAGACCTCAACCAATCCTGATTCGTGGCAAATAGTAGATGATGTGGTAATGGGCGGAAGGTCTAACGGAAACTTTGAAATCAACAATGCAGGTCATGGCGTGTTTTCCGGATCGGTTTCATTGGAGAATAATGGAGGCTTTTCGTCTGTGCGTCACAGTACTCATATAAGTGAAATTTCTCCAGATTACAAAGTGGTAATTAAGCTTAAGGGTGACGGAAAAAAATACCAGTTTCGAGTGAAACATGATACCAGAGCTTATTATTCGTACATATATACATTCGAGACTTCAGGTGAATGGGAAGAAATAGAAATTCCTCTGAAGGAAATGTATCCTTCCTTTCGTGGAAGGAAACTAAACAGCCCCAACTTCTCGCACGACACCATCCGAGAAGTCACCTTCTTAATTGGAAACAAAAAACCACAAGATTTTAAGCTTGTCATTGATAAGATAGAGATTAAGTAAAAGATTGTGATTTTACTTTAATATGCTTTTAAAGACTTGATACACATATGATCTAAATTAAAATCATGAAGAAAATTATATTAATTCAGTGCTTGATTGGTTTATTGTCGTGCACTTCAACTTCTCAGTCTGAGCAGCAAGTACAAAATAATCCTCAGCTTAAGATGCTAGTTACTCATTACTATACGATCAAAATAGAGGACAATCAGGCAGTAAGAGATTCTGTCAAGGAATGTTTCTCGTGCAATCAAGCCTTGGTATATGATACAAACGGTCGGGAGATAGCTTTGCGATTTTATAAGAGCGATATGGAAGAAGTCTATGGTTACGAAATCTATGATTATGATTCAGAAGGAAGAAAAATCGGATCAAGTTATTATGAGAATGATACAATAGTAACCAAATACAAATATGAGCTGGATCCTGAGGGACGAATTGCCATAGGAAAAGCCTTTGATCTTTCAGGAAAGATGCTTTATGGATACTTAAACGAATACGATTCTTTAGGTAATCACATCTCTGTTGGTAGCATGGATGAAAATGGTGAAGTGTATGAATATTATAAAAGGAATTTCAATGCAAATAGGATTCCTATAACTGAAAATATTGTAGATCTTGACGACAACCCAACTTTCAGAGTAAAATACGAGTACAGGCCTTCTGCAGATAGCTTATGGGAGGAGCAACTTACCTTTTACAATGATAAACTAAGTGAAATTCGATTCCGTGAGCGTATTTATTTTGAGTGATAAATAATTATTGTTTTTCAATAATTTATTATATGTTTACATAAATAAATTATTTTAAAATGAATAATAATATTTTGAGACTGGCGATTTTCTCTGCAAAGTTTATCCTTGCTTTAGATATTTTGCTGGGTTTAATACTTGTGTTTTTCATGATAGCCTGGCCGATGGAACTTTCGTTGCTAGAGGACATTCATGTCGCGCAAAACTCATCCATTTTTAAATTTGAGACTAGCCCCTCATTTGAGACTAGCCCCGAGGGAGGCATTCCGCTAAGCCCTCCATTAAGTGAATTTGGAACATTCTACTTTTACTTCATATGCGCTAGAAGCTTGACTATGGTCGCGATTCTTTTTAAGATTATCCAATTGTCAATCCGCATCATCAAATCCATTTCAAGTTTAGAGACATTTCGATTTGAAAATGTCTTTTCATTCCGAAAAATGGGACAACTATTTCTCATATGGTTTATCGTAGCAATTCTCTCAATAAAACCTTTAACTGAATTCGGTGTAACCATCGGTGTAACCATGACCACCACGCTAGACTTTAAGTACCCGCTATTCGCTCTGGTATGTTTTGTCTTAGCGGAAATCTTTAAAGAGGGCAACAAATTGATGGAAGACAACAAACTAACCATCTAAGACATGCCCATAATTGTAAACCTGGATGTAATGATGGCAAAGCGAAAGATTAGATCAAAGGATTTGGCCAGCCAGCTTGGGATCACAGAAGCTAACCTCTCCATTTTAAAAACGGGAAAAGCAAAAGCAATGCGCTTCACAACCATGGAGGCACTGTGCGAGGCGCTTGATTGTCAACCAGGCGATCTTTTAGAATACCAAAAACCTTAGCCAATTTCTACTACAAGATCATCTTGCTCCACAAGCTCACCAGCTTGAAGGTGTACTTTCTTGACAGTACCGGATAACGAAGAAGACACAGTGGTTTCCATCTTCATAGCCTCAATCACAAAAAGCACATCATCCTTTTTCACTTTGTCTCCTTCCTTCACTTTGATCTCAGCGATTTTTCCTTGCAAAGGAGAGCCTATTTCATTGCCTGATTCAGCCTTGCGATTTGACACTTTTTGAACAGACACATTCTTATCTCGAATACTTATTCTTCTGGTCTGCCCGTTCAACTTAAATGATACCGTACGCATACCTTCATCATCAGGCTCTGTAATGTAGCCCATCTCAATGATGATATTTTTTCCTTTGGCTATCTCCACGATAACTTCTTCGCCTCTTTTCATCCCATAGAAAAATACCGGAGTGGGTAAATTGGTTACTTCATCAAAATCCTGAACGTGTTGATAGTATTCTCTAAAAACTTTGGGATAAAGTTTGAAGCTTAGGAAATCATCAAAATCAGTCAAAGGAAACTCTTTCTGAAACTCACCAAATTCTTTTTCAAAATCTACAGGCTCCATGTTATCATTGGCTCGCCCCTGCAATGGCTTTTGATTTTTTAGAATCAACTTGCTGATTTCCGCCGGAAAGCCCCCATGCGGCTGCCCAAGGTCTCCTTTGAAGAAGCCAACTACTGATTCCGGAAATGAAAGTGTATCTCCTTTCTCAAAAATATCTTCCGCTGATAGGTCATTGGCCGTCATAAACATTGCCATATCTCCTACTACTTTGGAAGAGGGAGTCACTTTTACTATGTCCCCAAACAGTTCATTAACTGCGGCATAGTTTTTCTTGATGGTTTCAAACTTGTGCTCCAATCCGAGCGCAATAGCTTGAGGACGTAGGTTTGAATACTGACCACCTGGAATTTCATGGTCATACACTTCTGCAGTACCAGCTTTCAATCCGGACTCAAAAGGGTAGTAGAATTCCCTTACATCTTCGAAATAAGTAGAATGTGCATTGAGTGACTTCAGGTTCATTTCTCTCCCTCTCTCATGATACTGCAGGGTCGCGACCAGCGAGTTAAAGTTTGGCTGAGATGTCAAGCCCGACATAGATGCAAGTGACACATCAATAATATCAACTCCGGATTCAATCGCTTTGAGATACATAGCCGCCTGCATGGATGAAGTATCGTGCGTATGCAAATGAATCGGAAGATCCACCACCTTCTTTAGCTCCGAAACCAGCAACTGTGCACTGTAAGGCTTAAGCAAACCGGCCATGTCCTTTATCGCAAGGATGTGAGCGCCCTCGTCCTCTAACTGGCGTGCCATATCCAGATAATATTGTAACGTATATTTCTTCTGCGCATCGTCCTGGATTTCACCGGTATAACATATACAAGCTTCAGCCAGCGACTCAGTGCGTTCGCGTACGGCTTTTATACTCACTTTCATATTTTCAATCCAATTGAGTGAATCGAAAATCCGAAAGATATCCATTCCATTTTCTGCTGTTCGTTCGATGAACCTTTCAATAAGGTTGTCTGGGTATGCAGTGTATCCTACACCGTTGGATCCTCTCAGAAGCATCTGAAATAAGATATTCGGAACAGCCTCTCGCATCAATTGCAGTCTCTTCCATGGACTTTCTCTGAGAAACCGCATCGACACGTCAAAAGTGGCCCCTCCCCACATCTCCATCGAAAACACTTCCGGATTTTGCTGAGCATAGCTTGCAGCCACCTTAAGCATATCTTCGGTTCGAAATCTCGTCGCCAGCAATGATTGATGCGCATCTCGCCAGGTGGTGTCAGTAAAGTGGACTTTTGCTTCGTCTTTGACAGACTGTACAAATTTTTCCCTGCCAAGTTTTTTCAATAAATCACGTGAGCCTTCCGGAATAGTCATCCCCTTTTGAAAGGGTGGGATTTTAGGTGCTCTGAACTCCCGGCTTGGATCAAAAGACTTCACGTCAGGACTTCCATTGACTGATACTTCACCAATGTAGTTGAGTGTTTTCGTGCCTCTATCAAAACTTTTTTTGATTTGAAAAAGCTCAGGATGGCTGTCAATGAAATTGACTGTAGCATTTCCGGTGAAAAAATCTTCAGTATAAATCACATTCTCCAAGAAGCCAATGTTGGTCTTTACACCACGTACTCTGAATTCTCGCAAAGCACGATGCAATCTTTGTGCACTTCCCTTGAGTGTCCTTCCTTTTGCTGTCACCTTTACAAGCAGTGAGTCAAAGAATGGTGAAATTTTCACTCCATTATAGACATTCCCTGCATCTAGTCTGATACCAAATCCACCGGCACTCCGATAAGCGATGATTGTACCATAGTCAGGTTTAAAGCCATTTTCAGGATCTTCTGTGGTCACCCGACACTGCACAGCAAAACCACGAGTCTGGATGTCGTCTTGAGAATGAATGAAAATCTGTGGGTGTGATAGTTTGCATCCTGCGGCTATCAATATCTGGGAGCGAACGATATCTATGCCCGTCACTTCCTCTGTGATTGTATGCTCCACCTGAACGCGAGGATTCACCTCAATGAAATAGATATTCTCATCTGGATCTACAAGAAATTCAACCGTCCCGGCATTGTTATAGCTTACCTGCTTCGCAATTCTTAATGCATACTCATATAGCTTTTCCCGTGTAGAATCCTTAAGTCCCACACTAGGTGCAACCTCCACCACTTTCTGAAATCGTCGCTGCACAGAGCAGTCACGCTCATATAGGTGAACAATATTTCCTTCATTGTCTGCAAGGATTTGTACTTCTATGTGCTTAGGATTTTCTACATATTTCTCCAAGAAAATGGTGTCATCGCCAAAAGCTTTACCTGCCTCAGACTTTGCTTCATTAAAGGATTTGATTAGTGACTTTTCATCTCTAACCACACGCATCCCTCTTCCACCACCTCCTGCAGAAGCCTTAAGGATCACTGGGTAGCCAATTCTTTTGGCTTCATCCTTGGCAATTTTCTCACTGGAGAGCACTTCTTTGTTATCCTCGATTACTGGCACTTTCGCTGCCCGAGCTACTTTCTTGGCCATTACCTTATCGCCTAGCTGTGACATGACTTCAGGTTCCGGACCAATAAATGTGATACCCTCTTCTCTGCATCGTCTGGCAAATGTCACATTCTCAGACAAAAAACCATAGCCCGGATGAATGGCGTCTACTTCATTCTCTTTGGCAACAGAAATGATTTCTTCTATATCCAGATATGGCTTCAAAGGTTCTTCGTTTGGGCCAATCTGATAGGCTTCATCAGCCTTATATCTATGCAATGAATAGCGATCCTCATAGGTATATATTGCAACAGATCTAATGTGTAATTCTGAAATTGCACGTAGTACCCGAATGCCAATTTCACCCCGATTGGCAACCATGATTTTCTTAAAGAACTTTTGATTTTCCATACACGATGGAAATTAAAGAAATCACAAGACAATCCATAAGTTATGTAGACAACTACATTTATTTTTTCTATATTAGTGTAGTCAACTACATAAATATGAAGTACGATTTTGTAAATGAGCTTGGATATTTAGGCCTTGCCGTCCGTTTGAAACGATTAAGCGAGGCAATGGTGCATAGTGGCCGCCAGATGTATAAAATCTTAGGCAAAGACATTGAACCTAATTGGTTTTTAATATTCAAGCTTTTGAAGAAGTATGAGCAGCTCTCCGTAACAGAGATGGCAGCCAAGCTTCACTTTTCGCACCCTTCAATTATCACCATGGTGAGTAAGATGGAAAAGGCCGGCTATCTGGCATGCACAACCGATAAGTCAGATTCCAGAAAAAAGAATTTCACGCTTACTCAAAAAGCAGTGGACAACCTCCCGGAATTTGAACAGATATGGGAGGCCGGTACTGAAGGTGTACGCAATCTCTTTCCTGAGGACAGCAATTTCATGAATCAACTGGAATCGCTTGAAATTCTCTACAGTCAAAAAGATTTTAAAACTCGAACCTTAAACGAACTAGGCAAATGAACAATTCACTTGACTTTACCCCCGAACACTTTGAAGAACTTCTGAATAAAACCTCTGAGCTGGTTTTGAATCAGCATGCAAACATAGAGGATAAGAAAGCCTATCATTATTTTCCACAATCAGAAGTAGAAGCCTGGTTTGATGAAAACCTACCTCAAGAAGGTATGTCGCCTGAACAAGTGCTGGATCTGTTCAAAGAGAGAGTAATGGACACTGCAACCAATAATCTTGGACCATACATGTATGCTTATGTGATGGCCGGCGGTTCTCAAATGTCATTGTTGGCCGAAAAGCTAACAGCCACTATCAATCAGAATGTAGGTAAATGGCACCTGGGACCAGCTGTAAGTGAAATAGAAAAGCGAGTAGTACAATGGGCCGGAGAGCTTACGACTTTTGGTGATAAATGCGGAGGTGTGATGGTGAGTGGAGGCTCTGCAGCCAATCTTGCGGGACTTACCGTAGCCCGAAATATATTTTTTGAGAAGCATAAAGTAAGAGAAAAGGGTCTTTTCGGTATGAAGCCTTTTACCGTTTATGCATCCACTGAGGTGCATGGATGTGTGGACAAAAGCATGGAAGAGCTTGGAATTGGTACAGATCAATTGAGGAAGATTGAGGTCAATGAAGACTTCACCATCAATATCGAAGCATTAAAATCAGCGATTGAGGAAGATAAAGCAGCTGGCTTCACTCCTTTCTGTATAGTTGGTAATGCCGGCACAGTAAATACAGGAGCTATTGATGACTTGACTGCTCTGTCTAGTATTGCCAAAGGATATGATATGTGGTTTCACATCGACGGAGCATATGGAGGTTTACCAGCTTGCCTGGATTCTATTCAAGAAGAATATAAAGGTATTGAGCAAGCGGACTCCCTGGCTCTCGATTTTCACAAATGGATGTATCAGACATTTGAGGCAGGTTGTCTCTTGGTAAATGATTTCAGCATTTTGCAACGGACGTATTACAAACGTGCTTCTTATCTGGATACAAGGCTGGAAGAACAAGGTCGTACCAACTTTAATGAGCACTACTTCCAGCTGACCAGAAATGCTAAAGCTGTGAAAGTATGGATGAGTTTGAAAACATATGGAATGCAAAAATTTCGTAGTATGATTCAAAAAGACATAGACCTTGCCCATTACCTGGCTGGGGAAGTAGAAAAAGCGGAGGATTTTGAACTGAAAAGCACATCACACCTGGCTGTCACTTGCTTCCGCTTCACCAATGGACTGTCAGATGAAGCTAAGATTGAAGAACTAAATCGCAAGCTAATTCCTGCCCTGGAGAAAGACGGGCGTGTGTTTATTACGGGTACAACTATCAATAATCAATTTGTGATCCGAGCCTGCCTGATCAACCACCGGATGCATGAGGGGACTGTAGATTATTTATTAAAGGTTGTGAGAGAGGTTGCTGCCGACTTAAACCAATAATTCGCTGTATGATGGTGAGCATGGAAATCGTCGATCTGGATCAACTTAAACTTCTAAGAGAGTTGTGTATTGAAACATTTAAAGAGACCTATGAATCTCAAAATACAAAAAGCAATTTTGAAAATTATCTTGAGTCAAATTTTAACGAGATTCAATTAAAGAAAGAGCTAGAAAATTCACTTTCGGAATTCTACATCATCACTTTCAATGAGACTCCCGCTGGCTATTTGAAGGTCAATATTGGTGATGCTCAAACAGAAATTCAAGATCAAAATGGTCTTGAAATAGAGCGTATTTATATTTTACGTGCCTTTCAGGGAAAGAAACTTGGGCAATCGCTTTTTGAAAAAGCTGTAGAACGCGCCAAATTTCATAAAACAGATTTTTTATGGTTGGGGGTCTGGGACCAGAATACCAATGCCATCGGTTTTTATGAAAGGAATGGATTCACAACTTTCGACACTCATGTTTTTAAATTAGGTGAAGACATCCAAACTGACCTTATGATGAGATTTTCTCTAAAGAAATGATCGCCTTTTTCTATCAAATCATACCTCAAACAATTCTTATTGATCAAAATTAAGGTTGGCAAGCACTTAACTACCGCCGCTCATTCAGCTGATTGACAGCCGTCTGAAGTTCTTTTTTGAGCTTTACCTGGCTTTCTCTGGCTTTAGTTTTATGCTCCTCATACTCAGTATTTAGTGCTTCAAATTCTTTTTTCACCTTAGAAGTTACTCGATTACTTCGCATAAACATCAGGTAGGATAGCACTCCAAGCACTGCCAGTACCACAATGATCAACCACACCATCAAATGATACAACCAGACTAATTAGTGCATACCTCATCAACAACCAAGTGAATAGAGGCATGGTTGATTATTTGGTGAAGTGATGAGAGAGTAAGAAAGTGTATTAATTAACAGTGTTGGAATCAAATTAAAAATTTGTTTAAAAAACATGATCCGTAAACTATTTATGTAAAAAAGTTTTTCTTTGAAATTAAGTTGGCTTAATGTGTAATTCAGCCATTGAAATATCAAATATTATCAAAATGAAAAAAGTCGGACTTTTATTTTGTGCTGTCGTAATAGCAATAAATGCAATGGGACAATTACATGAAATCGGGGACAGAATTGGTATAGGTAGTGACACACCGCTAACAAAACTTCATGTCGTAGACAATGTCAATTCTGAAGTTTTAAGGATTGAATCCTCAACTAATTCAAGTCAAATTATGCTCAAAGCAACAGGTTTAGGTGGGATTGGATGGAACTTAATGTCAACTGCAAACGGTGCTTCGCTTGGCGGTGCCAAATTCTCAATTTTTGGCAACGGTCAACATAGATTTGTTTTAGATCAAAATGGAAAAATCGGAGTTAACATTTCTAATCCTTCTGAAGAATTAGAAATTCATGTTGCCGACGCCTTCGGGGAAATACTAATTTCTTCTGAAAGAAATAACAATGGTGAAAATCTTGGAAGAATAGGTTTTAAAGGGTTATCAAATACTGGATCGGCAATTAAATATGCAGGAGTTAAAGGAGGAATATTGGACAATACAACTGGTTCAAGTAAAGGAACCTTATTTTTTGAAACCTATGACGGAGGTTTTGGATCAAGAATGACAATTGCAGGAAGTGATATTGGAATTGGAACCACTTCTCCATTGGAAAAACTACATATTGAAAATGGGGCACTCCAATTTTATAATTTGGGTAGTGGCGAGGATAATGTTGATATTATAAAGATTGCTGAAAATACTACGTCTGACGAATTTTCATTAGTTGGGATGTTTAATGGTTTTGGCGAATCAGGAAATTCCCTTAAATGGAGATCTTCATGGAAAGATGATTTATTTGTTTTAAGAGGTGATGGAAAAATTGGGATAGGGACATCTGATTTTACAGCAAATCATAAGCTTAGAGTTGAAGGATCCATTGGTGCCCGTGAAATTAAGGTAGAAGCTAGTGGCTGGTCGGATTTTGTTTTTGAAAAAGAGTATGAGCTACGAACATTGGAAGAAGTAGAAGACTATATTTCGGAAAACAAGCACCTCCCCGATGTTCCTAGTGAAAAAGAAGTCACAGAAAATGGGATCAATTTGGGAGATATGAATACGAAACTTTTACAAAAAATTGAGGAACTAACCCTTTATCTTATTGAACAGAACAAGCAGAATCAGGCCCAGCAAGCTAAAATTGAGCAGCTTGAAAAAGAGATTACAGCGCTTAAAAAGAAATAAATTCATCGATTTTCATGCTGATCAAAAGTCTCTTAAACTAGGTGTGGATTGAGAGTGGTTCAGCAATGTCGTCTTCGAGAACCTCAGACTGACAGTTTAAAGAGCCTCGATTGACAGTCAGAACTAACTAATATTAAGCAGGGTTTGGATAAGTCCGGAATGCATTACCGCCGCTCATTCAGCTGATTGACAGCCGTCTGAAGTTCTCTTTTGAGCTTTACCTGGGTTTCTCTGGCTTTAGTTTTATGCTCTTCATACTCAGCATTTAGTGCTTCAAATTCTTTTTTCACCTTAGAAGTTACTCGATTACTTCGCATAAACATCAGGTAGGATAGCACTCCAAGCACTGCCAAAACAATGATAATTAACCAAACCATCAAATGATACCCAAGCTTGGAAAAAGGAATACCTACAAAATATATGGTGTCATTTAGATTCAAGCTTTCATCCAGTCTTGCTTGCAGATCCACTACATTTCCTTCCAATGACTCAATAGATGCCTGCTGAGTTAAAATCTGAGAACGGAGATCATTAATGGTGCCTGTCTTTCGTTGCAAGGAATCGCTCACCTCACCCCAAAATCCATTCAGCTTTGAACGAGGAATTACTTTGTACTGCTCGTAGGTTTCGGTGCTTTCAAGCATAGCGTCATACTTTTCTTGCAGCGATTCTTGCGCCATAGATAGTATACTCATTGCACATACAAACGCCAAAATCAAACTAAGTCTTGCGGATTTCATTTTCGGTTAAGCTTCTTAAATCAACTAATTTTTTGAATAGAGACGCGAAGTAAATTCTTTTAACGAAAAGAGCCCAAAAGATTTCAAAAAATAGGTTTTGGGATATCGCCATCTCCAAACCTTAACGCAGAGTTGATGCAGAAAATTATCCTTGTTAAAATGAAAAAAGCCTGATAAATCAAGCTTTAAAACTCACAAAAGTGAATAATACTATTCCATTTCAGTATAGGCACTTGCCACGATAGTTCTTGGAAATTCGTAGCCCTTTCCTGCATAGCAAAGGTGTGAACAACCAATCATGAGGGTATCGCTAGCAGCGATAATATACTTTCTCGGTATATATCCTTGATCACCTTCTATATCATAGTCGCCTCGAATGATCGTGGTAATGGAGCGATCGGAGGTATTTGCAAGGGATAAGCGCTGACCACAATCATCTTCTCCACAGGGATCGCCTGTTGACATAACCAAAAAGCCGGTTAACTCATTTGGCATTTCTTCACCATGCCACTCAATGCCTTCACCTTGATCATCATAAACCATGGCCACCACATCACGCCATGTCAATTGATCCACATCTTTTGAGGCTGTGCTGTCGGATGCAGTTTCTGTCTGCTCAGTCTCCGTAGAACTTGAACTAGTGCTACACGACATTATGGCCATTCCGAGGAAGAATAAGAATAAATACTGGATTGATTTTTTCATTTTAGTAGTAGTAGGTTGTTGCAAAAAGACTGTCACTAAATTATCCATTGATCACATATTAAAGGCATTAAATGCTCAAACACGTAATTTTAGGATACGTAAATAGTCGATAGTAACCAATGAATATCAGAAGTTTTGGTACCAAACACGCGTTTGCACTCGCCATTTTGGTAAGTGGCCTGCTTATTCTGCGTCAGTACATCGACTACCTGATTAATGCATACGGATACGACTTTAGCTGGTTTTCGGTTGCTACTCGTATTAGCATCAATTACCTGCTTTGGGCAGCTTTATTTAAAGGTCTAGTGGAGATCGCTAAATATTTTCAAAGCAGGCGGGTAAATTTCTCCAACCTGACTCTTCATATACTTCTTAGTGTTCTAGTAGCGGGAATTCATCGATTATTGGCTGTTCGCCTATATGATTTCTCTTATTTCGTCTATTCAGGATTCCTTCGAGGACTGTTCACTCCTGGCAATAAAGTGGCCTTGGGTGCAGGATTGTTTTCAAGCTTTCTGGAATACTGGATCATAATGGCTTTGATCATGGGCGTATCTTACTACACACGCTATGCAAACCAGCAAAAAGAATTGAATGCAGCAAAGCTCAATGCATTGCAAATGCAACTGCACCCACATTTCTTATTCAACACGCTCAACTCAATTACCTCTTTGATAGATCTTGATCCTAAGAAAGCACAAAAAATGCTTACTCAATTGGGTTTTTTGATGAGGGAAATACTTGAACAAGACAAAAAACATGTCATCCCGCTGAAAAGTGAAATGGAATATGTAAAAGCATACTTAGAAATAGAACATATTCGATTTCAAGACCGATTAGTGTTAGATATCACGGTTGATGAGGAAGTAACTCAGGTAAAAATACCGGCACTCTTACTACAACCAATAATAGAAAATGCCATTAAACATGGAATTGCCAAACGACCCGAAGGAGGTCAGGTTTCTGTCCGTGCGTCACGTTTAAATGGATCAAAAGTCGGTATTGAAATTAAAAATGATATTCAGGATATGAATGGTGATCTTAAGACTGAAGGGTATGGAATTGGAACTTCGAACGTCGCTAATCGTCTGCAACAGATGTATGGGAGCGATCAAAGCTTTAGTCAATATACTGAAGGTTCTAAATACATTACAAAAATCATTTTTCCCTATCGGATATCATGATCAGAGCAATAATAGTAGATGACGAATTTCTCGCACGCGAACGTGTGTCAAAACTGCTTGAGCCACATGATGAAATCAAAGTTATAGGAGAAGCAAAAAATGGTAGTCAGGCAGTAGAGCTAATTGAAATGAAAGAACCGGATCTAATTTTTCTTGATGTTCAGATGCCGGATTTTGATGGTTTTCAAGTTGTGAAACGTATGAAGACCAAAATGCAACCCTATATTGTATTTACTACAGCTTATGACAGCTATGCCATTCAGGCATTTGACATTCATGCGTTGGATTACCTGCTCAAGCCAATAGATGAAGATAGATTCAATGCATCCATTGAAAAAGTCTTATCACATTTTCAAGCACAAAAGACCGCTTCATTTAATAAAAAGCTCATGCGAATGATCAAAGATTTTGATCGACCAAAAAATGAGTTTCTGGATCATGTGGTGATAGCGGATAAAGGTTGGGAGCATAACGTGAACTTTGACGAAGTGCTTTATTTTGAAGCCAATGGAAATTATTTGAATCTCAAGACCACAACAAAAACATATCTTTATCGCTCAACCATGAATGCTATTTCTGAACGTATAAATCCGGAAGAATTTATACGTATTCATCGATCAATTATAGTAAACAGGAGATACATCAGGAAATGCACCTACATGAGCAATAATGAGTATGAGTTTAAGATGAAAGATGGAACCTCTTTACAGTCAGGACGCTCTTTCAAGAAAGAAATCATGCAATACTTGAGTTAACTGCACAGTTCATCACAACATTCACTATCGGTCATATACTTTCATCGCGCCCATTAATGAGATCGTTAGCGCTCTTATTAATCAAATTGAAAGTCATGAACTACAAATCAAACAAGGCAATCACAATGTTGGCACTCATGCTTGTGTCATCATTCGTATTTGCACAGAATCTTACCTTACCAAGACCTAGCCAGTATGCTGAGGTTACTCAGCGGGTAGGGATTTCGGATGTAACCATCAAGTATCATAGCCCGGGAGCAAACGGCAGACAAATATGGGGCGGCCTGATCCCCTACGGAGCTATGTGGAGAGCCGGAGCTAACGAAAACACAACTATCACTTTTTCGCATGACGCCGAATTGGAGGGTCAGCCAATTGCCTCAGGCACATACGGACTTTTCATGTTTGTGAAAGACAGAGAAAATGTAAGAATCATCCTTTCTCAATATGCACAATCATGGGGCACGGTGTATCCTACAGAGCAGGAAGCTGTTTTAATGGCAGACGTGAAGACCAAGGAAATTACAAGTCAGGATTGGCTTAGCTATGGTTTTAAAGATAGATCCGGAGACGATGTAACCGCTTTTCTTCGTTGGGCCGATCTCGAAGTACCATTCAAAATCTCTTTTGATGTAGCCAATATCGTAATTGATAATGCTAGAGCAGAACTAAAAGGTCCGGCCGGATTCTCATGGAGAGGTTACATGCAAGCAGCTAATTATTGCTTACAAAACGATACAAATCTTGAAGAGGCCATGACCTGGATAGATCAGTCGATATCAATGAGTAGCGGCTTTTCTAACCTTCAGGTGAAGGCAGGATTGCTTGCTAAAGAAGGAAAAACGGCAGAAGCTAAAGAAATAATGGAACAGGCTGTTCCTACAGCAAACGCCTTTCAGCTGAACCAGTACGGTTACCAATTACTAGCTGGCGGCGATACAAAAAAGGCCATCGAAGTATTCTCATTAAATGTTAAGAAAAATCCAAATCATCAGTTCATTTGGGGATTTACTGATAGTCTGGGGGAAGCATACCTCAAAGATGGAAACAAGAAGCTTGCATTGAAGTACTATAAGGAAGCTCGTAAGCTAGCTCCTGAAAATCAGTACGCGTATCTTGATGGTGTAATTGAAGGAATCGAGGGAAAATGAGCAGGATTCTAACCATTATGCTAGTAAGTCTGAGCTGTAGTTGTACAGCTCAGACTTCTAAACGCGTGTTTAAGTCTTTCGACTATCAAGGAAAGAAACTTACCTATTCCATTCAGCTACCTCAGGATTTTGACCCTGACAAGACATATCCTGTTGCTATCGGGCCGTCGGAAGTGGCTTCACAGGATGATCAAACTTTCTATTGGAAAGGTGTCAAAGACACCTATGGTTGGATCTTACTCGACTTTCCAATATATCAAGGAAATACATCTGAGGTTTCAGCTTTTCTTGATCATATCAATATGAACTATCAAGTTGAGGGCAACAAATTTCATACGATCTGCTTTAGTGCCAACAGTGCCAGTATCTTTCGGTTAGCGATGGATATGCCCGAGTACTTTCATTCCATCACAGGAATGGCTGGAAACCCGGGTACACGTGACGGAAACCAGCTTAAAAAGCTAAAAGGCGTGCAGGTGAGGTTCGTTGTGGGCGACAAAGACACCTACTGGATGAATGCTGCGAAAGATCGGCATGCCAGGCTTCTAGAAGCAGGGGTTGATAGCCAAATTGAAATTATCAAGAATGGAAAACACGTGCTGACTGACTTGGTTGGAGAGGGAACGCTTACCAGAATGCATAAGCTTCGTAAAAAGTAAATTCACCTCTCTTTCTATTGTTACATCTTATCAATATCAAACTGCATAAAATTGCGGAACCCAAATCATACCTATGTTCATTAAAACCAAAACTTCTATTTACATTATTACACTCCTCGTCTGCCTACAGCTGGAAGCTCAGGAAATCATCTTTTCTCGTTCAGCCGGAGCGCTGGACACAGGAAACACATTTGATATCATGAGCTACAATCCTGAGCAGCGCACTACCCGCAAGCTTTTGAAAGGGACAGTAAGAGGAAGGGGTGAATACGCCGCTCAGCTTTCACCCGACAACTCCAAAATTGCATTTAGTACGTACAGATTCAGCGGCTGGAAACTTGGGATTGGAGATTTTAAGAGTGGAGAGATTAGTAATGTAAAGCGATTGACCAACCGCTCCAATTATGAATTTAATCCTTCCTTTTCTCCAGACGGAACAAAAGTTGCCTATCAGGAATTTAATTGGACCATCAGAGATGTAGATATTTTCATAACCGATGTAAATAATTTTAAAAACACAGTTCATTTTGTCAAATCAGATGGTGGTGATCGCTCACCTGTTTGGACCAATGATGGCAAATCCCTTGTATTCACATCCGGAAGATCTGGCAAATACAATATTTATCAACAACTCATAAGCGAGAGTGAAGCAAAAATTCTCACTGATGGGAACGCCAACTATTTTGCTCCATCTACTTCAAACACAGGCAGCAGGGTTGCTTTCCTCTCTGATAAAGAAGGTGAATTGGATCTCTATACTATGGATTTGAATACTGGTAAATTGAAAAACCTAACCGCTGATTTAAAAACTGACCGATTTGAAATGAGCGGCTTTGAGAGTAGTGGCTGCTGGGCTTATGCCACATCATGGTCTCCAGATGATCGATTCATAGTATTCAACCTCATGATTGATGGCGATCTCGAAGTATTCGTATCGAAAAGTGACGGTAGTGAGGTAACTAAAATAACCAATAACGTAGACTCAGACATTACTCCCTTTTGGACTAAATAATGAAAAAGTACCTTATACTCATCGCCTTATTTATCCTGATTTCTCAATTGAGTGCGCAAAAGATAATATACACCTCTCAAGTCAATAACAATGATAATCTTATGATACTTGATGAGAAAGGAAGTATTAAAGCACTAACTGATCACCCAAGAAAGGACAGTAGTCCAATGATATCTCCCGATGGGAAATCGATGGTATTTACTTCAGAGAGAGTGGGATGGTGGAAAATTTGGACACTTAATTTGGAAACCAATGAATTCAGACAACTAACCAATAGAAGTAGTGCTGACTATAGTCCTTCATGGTCGCCTGAAGGAAACAAAATTGTGTTCACATCCACAAGAGATGGTAATCAGGAAGTTTATACAATGAATAAGGATGGCAGCAATAAAATCAATCTAACCCAATCTAAATCCGAAGATATCATGCCATTCTGGTCTAAAAATGACTATATCTATTATTCTTCAAATCGAGATGGTTTTTATCAAATAATGCGAATGAAATCTGATGGTAGTGAGAAAGAATTACTTACCAACACGGAAGGAAATAAGTTGATGCCGCAGCCTGCCGGTGACGAAACTAAAATTTTGTACTATGGAGATGCTGACGGAAATATGGAAATCTACTTGATGGATTTAGACACTAAGAAGGTGATGAGATTAACTAATCATCCTTTAATGGACATGCGTCCAAGATGGTCTCCGGATTATAGCCAAATTGTTTTTGAACGTGGCAATAAAGGCAACAATCATCATATCTATATTATGGATGCAGATGGTAGTAATGTGACCAAATTGACGACAAAAAATTATAATTACACGCCTTCATTTTTTCCAAAATAGACACTCATGAAACTTACGATTCTTCTTTGCATCATGCCTATTTTTTTATTGGCTCAAGAAACCATCTTTTTTTCATCAGAAGCTGACTCAAGGGGTCGTGATATCTACGCAATGTCGCTTGATGGCAAAAAACTCAATAAACTAACCTCCTCGATTGGCAGTAGTCACTATCCACACTTTAATAATCCAAAATTGTCTCCGGATGGAACAAGGCTTGTCTTTCAAAGTGACCCGGATGGTCATGATCGTTACACCATCTGGACGATGAATATTGATGGGTCTGACTGGCGAAAACTCACGCAAAATGAAGGACTCTACCCTAACTGGAGTCCGGATGGGAAGACAATCGTTTTCAGTGGACGCAGAAATGGTGTATGGGAAATCCTAACAATACCAGCTGAAGGCGGTTCTGAACAAATCATTTCAAAAAATAAAGAGAAGGGGAAACGTCCAGGTTGGGGTGCTACTTGCAGCTTTCATCCTGATGGCCAATCATTGATCTATTCCTACATCCGAGAGAAGGTGCTGTATTCTTATTCCTTGTCGGGCGGTGAGATCAAAAGAATATCAGCGGAGGGAAACTATTTACACCCTATTTGTGCACAAGACGGAAGGATTGCCGTTTGTAGAAAAATTGAGGATTCCTACGACTTAGTTGTAATTAAGGATGGAAAGGAAGAAGTGATTGCTAAATCCATCGTATCCTACTCAGCACCCGACTGGTATGCCAATGATTCCAAAATTCTGTTTGTTGGAATGGTAGAAGGTAATCAAGAGCTATTTACTGTAGATCTGCAAACAGGAGAAGAAATTCAACTCACAAAAAACAATGTATTTGATGCCATGCCGGTGGCATACTAATTGATTACTCCACCACCTCTACCACCAAATTATGATTGGTATAGATGCAGATATCTGCAGCGATTGTAAGTCCTTCACGCACCATCTCTTCAGCTGTAAGATTAGAGGCATGCTTTTTCAATGCCAATGCAGCTGATCGGGCATACATGCTACCAGAACCAATTGATGCAATATCATTGTCGGGTTCCAATACATCTCCGGTTCCTGATACTACCAATACTTCACTTTTGTCAGCCACAATCATCATGGCTTCCAATTTTCTAAGATATCTATCCGTTCTCCAGTCTTTGGCCAGTTCTACTGCAGCCCGCTTTAAATTTCCTGAATAGTTACTTAGTTTCTCATCAAATCGATCGAGCAAGGTGAATGCATCTGCTGTAGACCCGGCAAACCCTGTTACAATTTTCCCATCACCCAGCTTGCGGATTTTCTTCACGTTGGACTTTGCTACTGTGTTTCCAAGTGTTGCTTGTCCATCCGCCCCAATGGCTACTTTTCCATTGTGCTTAATGGCCAGGACGGTTGTTGATTTTATTTTTTCCATAGAATTATTTCAAAATCTCAAGTCATTCTGAATTTATTTCAGAATCTAATTAATGCTAACCCTAAGACCCCGAAAGGAGTTCAGGGTGACTCAAAAAATAAGGTCTATCAAATAAGATAGACCTTTTAATTTCTTTCTATCAAATCAGGATTCTCACCGGATCTTCAAGAAGCTCTTTAAATGTTTTCAAGAAGGCTGAGCCAACTGCCCCATCTACTGCTCTGTGATCGCATGACAATGTCACTTTCATCACGTTTCCGGCATACATCTCACCATCCTTTACAACCACAGTTTCTTTGATCCCACCAACAGCCATAATGCATGCATCCGGTGGATTAATGATCGCTGTGAATTCTTCTATACCAAACATTCCAAGGTTTGAAATTGTAAAAGTATTACCAGAGAACTCTTCAGGCTGCAGCTTTTTGTCTTTGGCCTTTTGAGCCAGCTCTCTGACCTCAGCCGAAATATGAGACAGTGACTTGTTGTCTGCAAATCTTACTACAGGGACGATTAGTCCGTCAGGTATCGCAACTGCAACACCCATATGAATATGCGAATGTTTCATCATGTGATCGCCCATCCAGCTTACGTTGACATCCGGATGTTGTCTAAGAGCTGCTGCCGCAGCTTTTATCACCATGTCATTGAAGCTAATCTTAACCGGAGCCACCTCATTCATGGACTTACGTGCTTCTATTGCTTTGTCCATGTTTATCTCCATGGTCAGGTAGAAATGCGGAGCAGCAAATTTGCTATCGCTAAGACGTTTAGCGATCACTTTTCGCATCTGAGAAAGATCTACTTTTTCCGAGTGCTCCTCTCCTACCACCTGCGGAATATTGACAGCAGGTTGGTCACCTGAAGCTGAGGATTGTGGCTGAGCCGAAGGTGTGAAATCCTCCACATCCTTTTTCACGATTCTTCCGTCTGTTCCTGATCCATTGACTTGTGATAGATCAATGCCTTTTTCGGAGGCAATTTTCTTTGCTAATGGAGAAGCCTTTATTCTTCCATTATTTGAACTTGTGCTTGGTTGAGGTGTTGCCGCCGGTGCAGAAGATGAGGTGCTCTGAGGTTTTTCAGGTTTTTCAATTTCTTCTTCTTTCTTCTCTTCAGGCTCGCTTCCACCTTGCTCTTCCGCTTTCAATAAAGTCTCATAATCAGCGCCTTCTTCACCAATGATGGCGATCACTCCATCTACCGCCACACCACTACCTGCTTCTACTGCAGTGTATAGCAATGTTCCATCCTCATAAGCTTCCAACTCCATGGTAGCCTTATCAGTCTCCACCTCTGCTAAAATATCGCCAGACTCTACTTTGTCTCCCTTTTTCTTAAGCCATGAAGCAATTACACCTTCTTCCATGGTATCGCTCATCTTAGGCATGCGAATAATAGATGCATTGATATTGCTTGTGTCGATCTTTTCTCCTGAGCTTTTCTGTTTCTTATCCTCATCACCTGATTCACTCTCATTTCCATTGGATTGACCATTTTTTGCTTCCTCCAGGAGATGTTTGAAATCTTCACCTTTTTCACCAATTACTGCCAAAACACCGTCCACCGGAACTGATTCTTTTTCTTTCACTCCAATATGTAGTAATACCCCATCCTGATAGGATTCAAGTTCCATGGTAGCCTTATCTGTCTCTACTTCTGCCAACACATCGCCTGAGCTCACTTCATCACCCTCTTTTTTCAACCATGCCGCAATTACACCTTCCTCCATGGTATCGCTCATCTTGGGCATTCTTATTACTTCAGCCATTTAGATCATCTTTAATTCTTATTCAAAATTAACCCATCCGTTAAAATAAAAATTTGGTTTTGGAACAAAATGAAAATTGAGTAACCATGTTCTCGTATTAAATTGCCAAAAATGCTGGATCGATACACCATATCACTAAAACCGGACGAGTTGGCACTTGTTTTGGGAGCTGAAGTTCCTGATGCCTACAAGCCACATTTTAATGCTGCTCCTACTAAAATTTTGCCAGTCATTACAAGTATAAATCCTGAAAAAATATCTTTTTTCAACTGGGGATTAATGGCTATGTGGTCCAACAATAAATCCATGAGCCCTAAATTTTTCAATCTGCCAATGGATTCGGTGGTGAATAAGGCATCCTACAAAAAAAAGCTATCCACTCATCGCTGCGTGATTCCCATGGACGGATTCTATCTCTGGAAGCAAGTTGCTAAAAAGCAGCAGGTACCACATTATTTTTTTTATCCGGATAAAAAAGTCTTTTCTGTAGCTGGCCTATGGGAAGAAAATGATGAGGGATCACACTCATTCATAATGATCACGCGTCCTTCAAATGAACAAATTGCTGATTTTCAAGATGATATGCCTGCAATTATGGACACCTCATCCACACGCAGGTGGCTGGAGTCAGAAGATCAGGAAGAACTGTATGAATTGCTCAACATGGAGCATAAGGATGAATTTTTATCTCATACAGTGACTCCAAAAATCAGGGACATTGAAGGTAATGATGTTTCATTTATGAAACCTGCTCCTGCGTCGGACCAGCACGGAAATTATACTTTATTCACCTGATGCGAAATTTTTTACTCATTGTTAGTGTACTTCTCTCATCTTGCTATGTAACTGATGATGTAGCGCCTGATCAAGCAATATGGGAATATGAACAACCTGAAAACGAGGGACTTTCAAGACTTGGTCTTTTAGAATTGAATGAACTTGTCTATTTAAATCAGTTTCAAGAGATTAATGGGTTGATTGTCATCCGCAACGATAAACTCGTTTTCGAAAACTATTATAATCGCACTTCTCCCTCGCAGGGAATCTTAACACGAGAAACTACCCTGAGAAAAAGAGACTCCATTACAAATATTGGCAGTGCAGGACTTTGCTTTGCGCTTGCGGCGGTCGGTGTGGCAGATGATAAACGACTCTTTTCTTTGGAAGATCCAATTTCCGATTATTTGCCGCTCTACTCAGATATTTTCACATCAGATCCGGACAAAAATGAAATTACAATCGGGGATTTAATGTCCCATAAAGCTGGTTTTTCATGGAATGAGAGTATTCAACCGTTTAGTCAGGAAAATGATCTCAATATGATGAAACTGTCCAATGACTGGGTCAGATTTATATTGGAAAAGCCTATGGAAGCACCTGCGGGTCTAAGATACAATTTCAATACAGGAATAGGAATAATCCTGGCTGAGATCGTAGAAAATGCATCCGGTCAGGATTTCGATACTTTTTTAAATGAAAACCTATTTGATCAATTAACTATTTCAAGTTTTAAAATTGATGTCGACCCACAAGGTAACTTCAATGCAGGAGACGGAATTTCAATTTCACTGCTTGATTGGACAAAGCTTGGATATTTGTTTTTGAATGAGGGGACATGGCAGGGTCGTCGAATCATTGATCCTAATTTTATTGCAGAGTCTACAACCACTCAACACATTGTTTCAGAATCGTTTAGTGTTGGGTATTTCTGGCAATTGTTTGGCGATAACTTCTCTGAAAGGTTCGCCATTTCGCATGAAGAAATATACTATATCAGAGGAGGAATTGGCCAACAGATATATATAATACCGTCAGAAAACATGATTGTATCTATCTTCGCGGAGAACTACTTTTTTGGATTAGTAAATCCATCATTAAACTTGTTCGCTGAAATCACAAATACGATTCAATAATCCTCATGAGCGCTGACAATGATCTTTTGCTTTTCCAGCAAGTGAAGAGTAATGACTTTTCATCTTATGAGGTCATTTTCAAAAGGTACTACAAGGAATTGTACCGATTTGCATTTACCTACGTCCGCGATTCTACCATCGCTGAGGAGATGGCGCAAGAAGTATTTCTGTATATCTGGGAAAAGCGGGGGAATATAGAGATACAAACAACGCTCAAAACTTACCTTTATTCGGCTGTCAAAAACAAATGCTTGAATTATATCAAACTGGAACTGCCAAAGCAGCAATCCATGGCCGATGTAAGTGAAGTGATGCTAAGTGTGAGCATGCCAAAAAAAGACGAAGGAGAAAACGAGAAGCTGAAAAAGTACATTCAATCAGCAATAGATGCCCTTCCTAAGAAATGCCGTAAGATTTTTATGCTAAGCCGAAATGCAGGGATGACATACGAAGAAATAGCTGAAGAACTGGATTTATCAAAGAAAACTGTAGAAAATCAAATGGGAATAGCACTGAAAAAATTGAGGGAATCACTCGATCTGGTTTACAAACATTATAAAGAGAATATGAACTAAAAAAAGTGAAAAAATATTGGGGGTTGACCCGATAATGATTGACTGATAATTAAGTATGGCGAAAGACCTGAAAGTATATAACCACCTCAACTACCAAGAGCAGCTTTCTGAAAAGGAGGATGGGTTCGTTGAATTTCTACTTCAGCATACAGAAATGGATGCGCCGGAAATAGACGAAAACAAAGCTTGGGAGAAGTTGAATCAAAAGATTCATAATCCAAACAAAGGATTTGTGTGGATGAAAATTGCTGCAGCTGTCACTATTCTCGCAGTACTTTCAATTTCTGTTTTCCTTTACAATCCTACTCCTGATCAGCTATATATCGCTTCTGCTGATCAAAAAGTGAGTGTGACTTTTCCTGATGGGTCTGTTGGTATCCTAAATGCAAACTCATCCTTCACCTACCCTGAAGAATTCGGCAATGAACGAAATGTTTCATTTCAAGGCGAAGCTTATTTTGATATCCAGAAAAGCAATAAGCCCTTCATTATTGATGTGAATGGAGTAGATGTAAAAGTTCTGGGAACTGCCTTCAATCTTATCACAACCGAAAAAGAAGTTAAACTTTATGTGGATAGAGGTTTGGTAGCTTTCGAAAAAGAAGGTGAACAAACTCAAGTTTCTGCCGGTAATGAAGCCATTTTTAACCGTGAAACAGCCGCTGTGAGCTTCAATGAGATTCCTTCAGAAAACATCATGAGCTGGAGAAACGGCGTATTTAATTTTGATAAAACTCCGCTAAGCAAAGCCCTTGAAGAATTAGGAGAATACTACAATGTTGAATTCGAGCTTTCGAATGAAAAACTACAAAATTGTAGACTTTCAATGTCTTTCAACAAGGAGCCTTTAAACAAGGTATTGGAGACGATCAGTACTGCGCTAAGTATCAAAACCACTCGTAAGAACGATACTGTAAAAATTTCAGGTCAAGGCTGCTAATTTCAGCCTCTACGTTTCATTACTTTTGCTGGTGTGTTTGTCACCCGCAATTTCATAATACAGATTTTCCTTAGCATCACATTGATGTGTGCTACCAGCCTATTGCTGGCTCAGCAAAATGCACTTGATCAGAAACTGACTTTTTGGGGAGACATCACACTTTTCGAAGCACTTGATTCCTTGAGAACAAATGATCTAAATGTAGCCTACAGTGCAGACAAGCTTACAAATCAATCCCTTGATATAAAAAAAAATACTACTGTCAGGGAATTCTTTGAAATGATAAGAGAGGAATTGATCGCAGATATTACCTACTCTGGTTCACAGATTATATTATCACCTCATATTCCACGCACATATACCGTTCATGGCCTCCTTAAAAATGCCGAATCCGGTGAGCATATTATTGGAGCTTCGGTTCAGGTTTTAGGTACGACACTAGGTACTACCACCAATGGCTATGGCTACTATACCATCACGCTCCGTGAAGGCACGTATGAACTTCAATTTTCACATTTGGGATATCGAGTGAAAAAGTCAGAAGTATCGCTCTATCGGACAACCTATCTTGAAGTCTCTGTCCTACCCAAGATTACTGAACTGGAAGAAGTCGAAGTTTCTTCACTTTCTGATGACATCAACTTATCAGAAACTATTCCATCCATCAATAGAATATCTATAAATGGTGCCGATGGACAAATCCCCTATTTTCTAGGCGAAGTAGATGTAATTCAAAATGCACTCCTCAAACCCGGAATCCGAGCCATTGGTGAAGATGCCAGTGGAATTCATGTGCGGGGCGGAGGTGTAGATCAAAATCTCACCTTACTTGATGAGGCAATCATCTACAACCCCAATCATCTGTATGGTTTTATATCAGTATTTAATCCTGAAGCCGTAAACAATGTGCGCATAATGAAAGGTTATATTCCCCCATCATACGGCGGGAGATCATCGTCTGTAATCGAGGTAAGACAAAAAGAAGGAAATGCCAACAAAACAAGCTTTTCCGGTGGCATAGGAGCTGTTTCGGCTCGCGCCCTCCTGGAAGGTCCAATTCATGAGGGGAAAAGCTCTTATCTTATTTCCGGAAGGCAAAGCCTGTTAAATCTTTCTATAGATGATTTTGCAAGTACATCAGTTCAGCGAAACAGAATACGTTTTCAGGATTTGAATTTGAAACTGAACTTCAAGTACAGTCAGGCAAGTACCTATTACCTGTCTGGATACATTGGCAATGACCGAAATGTCGCTGGGCTCAACTCTACCAGAAACTGGGGCAACAGAATGTTGAATTTCAGATGGAACTACCTGTTTACGCCCAGGCTTTTCTCCAATATTTCTGCATTTGTATCTGAATATAATTATCGCATAGAAAGCACTGAAAAACCAGGTGCATTCGTAGGCAGATCTAAAATATCAGACTACAGCATCAAAGGCGATTTGACTTATGTGCTTAGTCCGAATAACGAGCTCACTTTTGGATGGAGTGCAATATATCACAGGCTAAAACCAAGCTCGCGTGAACCGCTCGATTTAAACTCAACTACTAACCGAGTAGAACTGGAAAATGAACAGGGTTTTGAGACAGCTTTTCACATTGCACAAGAAATTCGCAAAAACAACCTTCAATTAAATTATGGCTTGCGTGTCAGCAGTTTGCATACGCTTGGGCCCGGAACAGTATTTAGATACGCAGAAGGTGTACCATTCAATGACTCAACAATTACAGATACCACTAATTATAACAATCTGGACCTAATCAATAAAGATTACAACATCGAGCCCAGGATTTCAATAAACTGGAGAGTCAATGAAAAATCAGCAATGAAGGCTTCCTTTTCAAGAACTGCTCAATACCTTCACCTAATTTCGAATACTATTTCACCATCCCCTACCGATATCTGGAAGCTCAGTGACACTTACATCCCTCCTTCTACTACTAATCAGTATACCATTGGTTTTTATAAAAACCTTAAGAACAACACATGGGAGCTATCCTCAGAAATTTACTACAAAGACATTGATAACAACATTCAATATAAGAGTGGTGCAGATCTGGATTTCAATGAAAATATAGAAACAGAATTGGTTTTTTCTCAAGCCAGAGCCTATGGTCTTGAACTCTACGCACGGAAAAAGTATGGCAGACTTAAGGGCTGGATCAGCTATACACTTTCGCGCGCCGAAAGCCGCATTCCAGAAAATAATAGTGAACGATACATACTCGAGAATCATGACAAGACACATGATTTTTCTACGTCTTGGAGTATGGAGCTAACGCCAAGGTTGAGTGCTTCGGCCAACTTTGTATTCAATACAGGAATACCTGTAACTCTCCCGACAGACAAGTACTTGTTTGAGGGCAATCTGGTACCTCACTTCCAGTTCCGCAATAATGCCCGGCTGCCCCACTATCATCGATTAGATATTTCGGTAAGACTTGATGGGAAAAAAATTAAGAAAAATGGCAAAACAAGAAAAAACAGAGACTATTGGATTTTGACTATTTACAACGTGTATGCCCGACAAAATGCTTACTCCTATTTCTATCGTGAATCACCTTTAGATCCTGGAACGGCCCAGGTGGTTAAATATTCAATATTAGGTACTATCATCCCGGCGATCACGTACAATTTTAAATTTTAGTGAAACGATTACTATACATATTGATCCCCTTAATAATCGCTTGCGAGAAAGTAGTGATCGTTGAACTTCCGCCTTCGCAAAATTTGGTGGTTGTGCAAGGGTGGCTAACTGATTCTCTGGGAAACCAGTCGATACGATTAACCCGTTCCAATGGCTTTTCCGATAGTCAAACAGTGCTACCAATAGAATCTGCACAAGTGATAGTTCAAGCAAGAACGGGAGAAGTTTTCAACTATAGTTACAGGGATGATGGATTTTATGACGCCAATACACAATACAGAGGAATTAGTGGCACCGAATATCGTGTGAGAATAGTCATTGATTCGGTTGAGATTAGGTCTGAATGGGATCAAATGCCCAATCCGGTCCCTATTAGTAATCTACAGATCGACTCATTTGAGGAAAATGATCCCAATAATTCAAATCAACAGATTACCGTCTTTTATCCGAAAATACGAACAACTGACCCTGAAGAAGAAGAGAACTACTACCGCTGGCTATTCTTCAAGAATGGAGCACGTTTTTCTGAACCTGAGCCAATTTCCATTCAAAATGACAGGCTCTTTAACGGCAACCTCATTCCCAACAATTTCCAGCAATTTGGATACGATTCTGGTGATGAGATGACCGTCGAATTACAATCTGTTTCAGCCAGCACACACGACTACCTTGCGCTTTTAAGGTCTCAAATAACGACTCTTGGAACTACCTCTGGTACCATACCTGCAATTGTTAATGGTAATCTTACGTATGTTGACGATAGTTCGCTTTTAGTGCTTGGCTATTTTGGAGCCATTTCCTCAAGTGTTGGAACGGTCACCGTTCCTTAAATATCATCCTTGATTGGGGGTTTCTATGTAGGACAATGACTTAAGAACATGAGAAAGAAAATGGCATTTATTTTGGCTTCACTGCTGCTCACAGTTCTTGGAATTAAAATTTCAAGAAAAATGAGGAAGGTATAGGTTGTAGAAACTTATTTGGGACAAATGGCTGTAGAGAATTCTGGAGCCATTTTTTTTTGAATTTACAGGAGCTATAAAAAAGCAAACGGAGCGCCCTCACCAAAGCAACTCCGTTCTAATTCAACCAGCTATGGATTGTCTTTGAATTTCTTTATGACTCAAGGTTAGCTAAGATTTTTCTAACAAATGGAGCACATTCGTTCACCTCTGTGAAATATTAGATAAACACTACTTTCCATCCGATTAAGGAATTTTGGATTGAAATATTCTTAGAAAGGCAGGATTTTAGTGCTTATTATGAAGATTTGGATAGTATTCTTCTATGATAGTTTATTTGACCTAAATGATAATTCAGGTGACTATGAAGATGAATTAGGAAATATCTAGTGGTCATTGCATATCCAAAAGGTTGTAGCGGATATTCATCTTGATAACGATCATCTGCACTGTTTGAAAAAAAGTCATCCAACGTTTGTTGGGTTTTTTCTATTTCTGATTTTAACTCAGTTAAACTTACTTTCCCATTAAACTCAAAATCACGTTTTCGTTCATAACCGGATTGTATAAGAATAGCTCCTATGAAATGCTGAAGGTTACCACATAAGTGCATAAATAAATTGCCTGCTGTATTATTAATGCCATCCACCTTTATCCAAAGTGATTCTTCATTAGGATAGGCTTCTAGCTCAGTCATCAATCGGTCTAAATCTCTACCGTATAGTTTTTTAAATTCAGAGGCTAGCATCATTATCAATTATAAATTCAACAGTATAAAGGTCGGCTGTTTTTTCTTCAAAAGTCGATATCAAATCCTTTTTGATATTTCCTTGTATCTCGCATGACAATTGAAAGTCTCGTTTCTTGACTTCAATATCAAAGTCTGAAATCAACCGTTCTACGGTACTCATCGCATCATATGGAAATTTCATCACGATTGGTCTGGTTTCATAAATGGCCACTTTCTTCACCTTCTTCAGGGCCTCCTCTGTAGCCGTCTTGTAAGCATTTATCAAACCGCCCACGCCAAGCTTTGTACCACCAAAGTATCGTATCACCACTACCAGGACATTCGTAAGTCCAAAGGATCTTATTTGTCCTAAAATCGGATCACCGGCAGAGTGTGCAGGCTCACCGTCATCATTTGCCCGCCAAGTTTGATCATCCATGCCGAGAGTCCAGGCAAAGCAGTGATGCCTGGCATCATAAAATTGCTTTCTTAAGTCGTCCTGTATCAACTTGACATCAGATTCGGAGGAGACTGGAAATGCAAAAGCAAGAAATTTACTTCCTTTCTCCTTATACAAGCCCTCCGCTTTGGTTTGAATGGTATGGTAGGTACTCAAAGTTTAGAAAGTAGGGTTTTAGCCTCAGTTTCTACCTGTTCTGTCTCAGCATATTTCAATGACAAATTAAGAAGACCTTTAGCCTCCTCCTTTTCATTTTTATTGACCAGTACGCGCCCTAAACCCAGGTAACCAAAACTTTTAAAGTATTCGCCATGGTCGGGTAGCTCCTGTCCATACTCTAAACCTAACCTGTATGCATATTCTGCTTTTTCCTCATTTTTCACAATTTTCTCTTCAAAATACCCCAGAAAAACATAGCCAGCGAGTTTATAATACGGGCTCTCATGAGTGATCAATGAATAGATCACATCAATTGGTACATTTTTAAAATCCGTTGGGTTGGCCAACGATTCGAGATACTTAGCTTTTGCGTAGTAGTTGTTGGGATACAATGTACAGAGCTCTGAGAGATACTTTTGAGCTACTTTCGGATCAAACTCATACCTCAAGTAGATGTAACTTAAATACACATGCGCTTCCACACGGGTAAGAAATGATTCTGTACAAGCCAACTCAAGCTGCTTTAAGCCTAGTTCCATGTTGCCGCTCCGAAAAAACCATAGCAATGGTTTATAGATAGGATGGCGTTCGGGATATTTTTCCCTGAAATAATTATACAATCCTGTAGTCAGCAGGAATTCCGGATGTTCATCTACAATTTCAAATCCTTTTTTCATGAGTCCGTAGGCTCTATTGGCCTCTCCTACAGCTTTCATGGTGTAATCTTGATCTGCATAGTATTCTGCTAATAAACCATAAGAGGCCATCGCAAAAAATATCATTTCAGGTTCTTCAAGGTCCGGATCTCTTTCTTTGGCCAAAAAAATCGCAGAATCTAATTGGACTTCCATCTTTGAAAAAAGCTCCTCTGAAATGGTTGGAATGTTTGACCAAAGCATGGTCATTGCTCTCATGAGAGGAATCACCGGGTGATTGGGTATATAAACTTCTGCCTTAGCAATGTAATACTCAGCAGAATCAGGAGCGGCATTGTATATATGATCTGTTCCTTTCTTAACCAAATCCTGAATAGGACCGGGCTCAAAAACCTGTGCTGGCAGATGCAAAGCTGCCAGAAGAATTACAGTGGTGAATATATTTTTCAAGGTGAATAAATTAAGATTTTATTGTAAAAATCCAAGATGCAAGATAACGTTCGATTTGAGCATAGGAAAGTATGATGCGCTTTAATTTTGCCTCACATGTCATTATACGTTCATACCGCAATTGATGAAATTCCAAAGGATCTTTCACTGACCTATTTTCAGAGGGGTTACTTTGAGTCACAGACTTACAATCAGTTTATTTGTTATTCAAATGATGATTTCTTTGTTCCATTTGATATAACTCAGCATTCGGCAATTAGTATACCAAGAAGTCCATTTGGTTCTTTTATTCGTCGAAACAACAATATGGATGGTATCCAAGCATTCGCTACAGACATTCTAGCAGACCTAAAAAGCAGAAAAGTAAATGAGCTGGAAATCCATCATCCATCAGAGATTTATCATTTATCTCCTTTTGTAGGTGATTTGAAAAACCTCCAACTTGAAGTTGCCTTCAATGACATCAATCAGCATATAGAGTTGTCGGCAGATTGGGAAGATTCCATTCACAACATGCAAAAGCGAAAGCTTCAATCATTGATTTCAGAAGGTTTCGAATTCAGAAAAATGGAAAAAAATGAATTTGAAACGGCTCACAAGTTTCTCTCCGTTTGCAGGCAAGCTCAGGGCCTGCAAATCAATATTGACTGGAATCATTTAAAGAATCTTATTGACCGACTTCCCGATGCTTATGAATGCTTTGGTGTATTCAGAGGAGACAAAATGTCGGCCGTTTGTATTGCAGTTAATGTCACCAACCAAATCGCTTATTATTACCTTCCGGCAACTAGTCCTATGTTTCGTGACAAGAGTCCTATGGTGCTGTTGATCGCAGGAATGGTGGAGTATTACAGAAATAAAGGCTTCAAACATCTTGATCTGGGCGTGTCTTCTTTTGAGGGTAAGGCCCAGGAACCTCTAAGAATATTTAAGGAGCGAATGGGAGCGTTGGAAACTAGCAAACCCACGTTAATTAAATCGATTTAAATTTCGCTTCGAGATTTGCTATCCATTGATGTGGCGCAAACTTTTCCTCAATTAACTTCCTGATTTTGCCAGGATCAAAGGAATTATAATTTTCCTTCATTTCACTAATCTTATCAGATAGATCGTCAGCGTTGATTTCTGAAAGATATCCTGAAGCTTGCGAAACAATTTCTTCAGGACCTCCGCATTTTGTAGCCACAACCGGCTTACCACAAGCCATTGCTTCCAACAATACGTTTCCGAAAGTTTCATACTTGCTAGGAAGTATCAAAAAAGTGGAGTTTTGAATCAGCGTCCGTATTTCCTCGCGACTTGCCTCTCCAATTAAGCTGACTCTCCCATTTAAACCCAAAGACTTTATTTGTTTTGATAGGTTATCCTTTTGTAATCCATCGCCCGCAATTTTTAACTCAAGGTCTTTGACATTTGAGAAGGCATTCAATAGCAAGTCAAAACCCTTTTCATCCTCAAGTCTACCAACTGCAAGGGCATATTTGTCAGTTGACTCTCCCTTTTTAAAAAAGTCTGTATTAACCGGGTTGTATAAAACATCAGCATCAGAAATCCATGGTTGCAACTCATTTGAATGGAAACGACTGGTTGCGGTGATTATGTTCGCTCCAGCTATGGATCTGAGTAAATCATTCTTCATTCCTCCCAATTCGCCGAGCATTTTTTCAAACATAAAACCTCCCAGTCTTACATGTAAATGAATGGAAACATTGTATTTGGCAGCTAAATAATCTGCGATGAGAATACCTGGATAGCAAGCCTGAACCATGATAACATCGGGCTTACCAAACTCAAGCGTGTAGGCCTGATAGTTTAACTCATTGCAACGAACAATTTCCCGGAGGTTTCCTTTTCTGAATTTTTTAGACCAGCTTAAAGCCGGCTGATAATACTCCTTGTAACCCTTAGATTCTATTGTCTGTGCGACATCCTCTCCGTGTTTATTGATTTTGGAAAAATTCCTGAAATGATCTTTTACCCAAAGTAGTTTTTCCTGATTTCCTTGCCCCCACGTGCTCACTCCTAAGTTCCAATTGGGGCGTTCACTCGCCATCATTTCAATCTGCTCCTTCACAAAAATGCCGTAAGAAGGGTTTGAAGCCGATGGATACCAAGATGGGACTATAAAAAGATTCATTCCCCCGAATTTAATTGGTAAAAAAGTTCTGACATGTGATATTACCAGAATGAATCAATTGCCATTGGTTTCTGTCATTTGTTTGAGTCATAACCATGCGGCTTATGTAGCACAAGCCATTCGGTCTGTTTTGGCTCAATCGTACCCTCATATTGAGCTTATAGTTGTAGATGATGGCAGTACAGATGGCAGCAAAGAAGTGATTCAGACTCTAAGCACTGAAACAAATTTCCAGTACGTAAACATTCCTACTCCGATTGGAAACTGTGCCGCCTTTAATCAGGGATTTAAAAAGAGTAAGGGCGAATTTATCATCGATTTGGCTGCCGATGATATGCTTTTACCGGAAAGAGTAATGAAGGGAATCAACACTTTTTTGAAAACCAATGCAGGCGTAACTTTTTGCGACGTAATGAATGTCAATGAAAACGGCTCAGACATAGGCGTGCATTACAAAAGAGACGCCAATGGTAATTTGATAGAGGAAGTACCTGAAGGTGATATTTATATTGAGCTGATTAGAAAATACTTTATATCTCCTCCATCCATGATGATAAGTCGTGTGGTTTTGGAAGAATTGGGTGGATATGATGAGACCCTTAGCTATGAAGACTTTGATTTTTGGATTCGATCATCTCGAAAATGGAAGTATGCTTTTACAGATGATGTGCTGGTCAAAAAAAGAAAATTAGGTGGATCGTTGTCTGACCAGCAGTTTAGGTACAAATCAGCACATCAAACATCTACGCTTAAAGTATGCCAAAAAATAAAAGAGCTGAATCGTTCCGGTGAGGAAAACTCAGCTCTTAGAAGTAGATGTATTTATGAAATACGGCAATGCATCAGGCAGGGCAACTGGAAACTTATTCCTGGCTTCTTCAAATTGATCAAATGATTTTTTAATTTTTTTATTATAAAACATTGATATTCAACTGTTTATATATAAATTACAAATAACGTTTTAATAATTGTTTGTAATTAATGATACGCTACGTGAGCTTATTGATCATCACATTGATAAATGTGGAAGGAGAAGCAAGCACCTTTGAATTTTCGAAAAAGTCGTGTTTGTATCTTCTCACTGTTCAACAGGGAGAAGATATTGATCAAGCATGGGGTCACAGTGCCATTTGGATCAAAGACAGCCTAAAACAAATCGACTTGGTGTTTGAATTTACCTCAACAGGAAAAATGAGGTGGTTATCAAATATAAAACTTCTTTTTGGAAAAGATATTTATCAGCTACGTATAATTGATCATGAGACTTTCAAGCACGAAACAAACCTAACCAATCAGTGCATTTCATATCAGATTGTTACGCAGAATAGAAGCAGTATTAAGCGTATCTACCATTCACTCCTGAAAGAATACCAAACGAAGAAGCAACAAACCTACTCACTAGCTAGCAACAACTGCTCTTCCCTCCTTTTCAAACATCTTAAACCTTATGTAAATGTCAATCAGATAAAGCGTGGAAAAAGTATCCGGGATCGCCTGAGAATTTCCGGCAGATTGTCTGCGATTGAAGAGCTTTTCTATATAGATCTAATACTATCGAAGCATGCAGACAAGTCGGAATCATCTGTTTTACCATTTACACCAGAGTTGCTTGCTGTTACTTTCGGAGGTCAGCCGATTCCAAAAATTGGAATCAGGTCAGTCAGCAGACTTATATCATTCGTGGCATTTCTTTTCACACTGACTTTGCTGGCTTATCATGCTCCCCATCTATACATCTCATTACTTATGTGGAGTACAGGGTTGTTTGGTATTTGCCTACTGTTGTTTCAAGTGTACTCTGAAGAACCATTACTTAAAGAAAATCATCAACTATTGTGGATGAATCCCTTGAACCTGATCAGAGGGAGATTCCACTCAATAACTGAAAAGAAATACCTCTTATTTTTTACCATCATGCTCTTGCTTTCAATAGCGGTTTCGCTATTCGATGGTCACATCAGCACGCTTTATATGGCATGCTGCCTCACACTATTATGCTCAAACATGATAGCTCTGAGCGTGTCCGTCCCGGAATGGAAAATTCTATGTAAAGCAATAAATATGGTAAAATGAAAAACAGATTTTTAAAACTCAGCTTAGTGACGGCTATAGTAGCTGTTTTCACTTCATGTAATGACGAAGAACTAATTATTGAAGAACCTATCCCGGAGGGACAGGAAATGCTTTTTGATGAGGATGGTTTCAATCCCTATCTGCCAGAAAATATGCAGCTTGCTTTTGATTCAATGAAATCGAAGTTGTACGAAACGTTTCCCCATGCGCGAACCTCCACTGAAGCAATCACACTGGACTTTACGCCCAACAATAAATATGTGCGATTTCTACCAACGGACAGTGTCGAGTTCGACACGCTAATGTCATATGAAAATCTGGCATTGTTCAGCTATCCCTTGGATCTACCCATCGTACAGCAGGGCGAGTACACTCCTGAACCGGCCAACGACGCAGGGTTTCATTAGCTATACGGTGTAGTACCTATCGATTTTGAATTTCCCTCTGTTGGTCATGAAGTCATCAACGAGGTGTTCCTTCCTGAATACCCTGACATTGAATACGACGCGGAGAGTGGCAGACTGGCCAACGACTCCACGGAAATATATGGTATGCTGATGGGGACAGAACTGTATTCCATGTATCTGGCCGGACATTTGAGCGACGAGGAAGCCGATGAACTACTCGCACTTCTCGAAGGGGAAGAAGATCCAAACGGAAGATCCAGCAACTCTGCCTACGGCACATTCATTGACGCGCTGAAATCAGTAAGAAATACGATTGGGAGCATGTTTGTTTCTACAGCCTATGCCAGGAAAGCCAATCCGCTCAACTGGTGTTGGGGGTGTATTCTCAATAGCGGATGGACACCCAATGGAAAAATACAAATCAAATACAACGATAACCATACGGGCACAAAGACCCGCCCGGTAAAGGGACTAAAGGTGGTGATGCACCGGGGGTTGAAGTCCATTGTGGCCTACACTGATCACAACGGGAACTTTAAGTCGTATCGTAAGTTTGGCTCACGGGTGACGTATACGGCCCATTTTAGAAACCGGAGCTCCAGCACGTTTGGCAAAAGGTATTTTCGGATTGTAAGGGGTGGTCTATGGTTTACGCACAAACATGACTTTAAGAATAGTACGAGGGAAGATGACATTACATACACATATGACCTGACAAACAATAAGGACCAGGTGGATAACCTGCACGAATTGGCAGCATCAGTATTTGTGGCTGCTTACGAGTTTTACCATGGCGACCGCAAAGGCTTTAAAAAACCGAGAGACAATATGCGTTTCAGAATCTATAATAAAAGCGGCCGAGCAGGGCATGCCGGGCTGTACTTCTTTCTTACCAACCAGATCAAAATTTACATCAATGATCAGGCTGGGGCTAGAAGAACTGCTCAAAGAACAATTAGAACCACTTTACATGAACTGGGCCATGCAAGCCATTATAACCTGGATGGATGCTGTTTTAGCAACAATGCCTTCCACGAGCAGGGCCCAAATAATGAAGATCAGATTCTAAAAGAAAGCTGGGCTATGTATGTAGAACATCACTTGGTTAAAGGCTTTTTCCCATCATATAATGGTGACTTCAGTCAAGGTTTAACCTTTGGCAAAATGAATCAAGGTTTTTCTCAGGGTGGACGAGAAGGGAAGTATACTTCCTTATTCTTTGATTTAGTCGATACAAAAGACCAAAGTGAAAATGGAAATCTAAGCAACTTTCCTAAAGACCAGGTGTATGGATACACCACGAATCAAATGCAGGAAGCACTTAAAGGAACATCAAGCCTTCAGGAGTTTCATGATAAATTGTATCATAGATATTACAATAGCTCAGAACAGCATCTTCAAACTCTGATCGATTCCTACTCAAATAACTTAAAACCATGGAAATAATGAAAGCACTATTCTTATTGTTCATTACAACACTGATCTCCATCATTGATGGATGCGCTGGTTGTAACGACTGTGGGCCAATAGGACAAGCAGAATACGGGTTAACGAACTCCCTAAATAAAAAACTTGAATTGCAGTTTTATGGAACTAAATTCTCCAGTACAGATTACGTTTTAGACTTTTTGGAACTTAGTCTTGAGCCAAAAGATACAAGCGATGTTTGGGTTGTGCTTCCTGACCCAGTTGGCTACACTGCATTCGAGTATGTATTTACCTCTGGAAATACAAATGATTACTTTCCATTAGAAACAGATTCTGTTTTAGTAAAAATTGATAATGACCTTGTTAAGGTATTCCGAAGAATATCGGATGAACTACAGCAAGATTACCGTTCAATTTTTTACTGGGGAGCATATGAATTAGCTGACAACTCGGTGAATGTACCTCTTTTCTATAAGCTTGACTCAGTTAACCTTAACTTGAAATAACCTGTTCAGAACCACCTTCATTTTGAGGGTGGTTTTTTATCTATCCTTAAATCAGTAAAAGAAATGGAATTACTACATATAATAATTCTTCCACGAGACCGTGTAAATGGATATAACACCTATCAAATGCAGGAAGCCCTTAGAGGTAGTTCCAGTTTGCAGGAATTACACGATAAGTTGTATTATAGGTACAATAATCAAAGCAAACAGTACCTTCAGGAACTCATTGACTGCTTATCGCAACAACTTAAAACCCAAGAAATAATGAGACGGTTTATTGTAATACTTACGTTCTCGGCTTTTGCCTAAATGGTTGTGGGGGATGCAGTGATTGTGGGCCTTTAAGACCCTTTGAGTATGGTATCGTAAACTCTATAGATGGGGATATCTCTTTAACATTCTATGGTAGTGAAATCAACAATCAAGAAATCGCTATGGTTGAAATTAGACTTAACCCTGATGACACTAGTGAATTCTGGGTGACCAGATTTGATCCTGTGGCTAACTCCAATTTTGAATATCTTTTTGATAGCTACTTCAAGCATAATTCATTTCCAATTAATGCCGATTCCGTAATTATATCTAGTAGCTCAGGAGAGATTCAAACTTTCAGGAGAAGAAAAGATGAATTCGATCAGAATGTATCATCGATTTTTAATGGAACAGCATATGTACAGAGTGATCTCGAATCGGAATATGAGCTTAGCCCTATATTATATGTATTAGATTCAATCAAACTTGGCTTGAAATAGCCTATCTAAAGCCATCCTCAATATGAGGGTGGCTTTTTATTTTTCAAACCAGTTATAGATGAAAAAGCTATTCTTAATTCTAAACATAGCACTTATGCTTTTATCGATTAAATGTGGCGGATGCAGTGATTGTGGGCCCTTAAGGCCCTTTGAATATGGAATTATCAACTCCCTGAATGAGACTTTGGACGTGGAGTTTTATGGCAATAATGAAAGTGGTTCAATTATAAATATTTATACAATTAAACTTGTTCCCAATGATACCAGTGATTTGTGGGTAACCGTAATCGATCCTGCCTCAAGTTTAGATTTTGACCATTTTTTTACCAACTATTTTGAGCCCAGGTCATTTCCTTTTGATACTGACTCAGTAATCATAAAGAGTGATGATGTATTGGTCAGTACCTTCAGGAGAAGAAATGACGAACGAAATCAAGATTATACATCTATTTTTTTCGGTGGGGCATTTATTCGTTCTAATCAAGCATCAGATTTCTACGAAATAAATCCAACTTTTTTCATGCTTGACTCAGTCAATCTCAAATTAAAATAGTCTGCAGAGCCACCTTCTCACAAAGGTGGCTTGTTTTATTAAATCTTTAAATCAGTTAGACGATGTAAACAATAAACAAACTTATTAGCATAATTTTTACCTTATCATACTTCTGATTTGATTGACTACTTACTCGTACTTCAACGTATTGGCCGGGTTCATTGCAGCTACTTTCAACACTCTTGAGCTCACGGTTACAAGTGAACAAACAATCACTATTAACAATGAAGCAACCACTACCAACCAAGGGAAGCCAATTCTATGGGCATAGTTATCTAACCAGGCGTTCATCCCAAAAAACACAATAGGTATACCGATGAGTGATGCAATGCAAATCAGGATCAAAAATTCCCGATAAAAAAGGGCTACGATGTGCGTCTCCGTGGCTCCAAGGACTTTTCTTACACCCACTTCTTTCGTGCGTTGTGATGCAATAAATGAGATCAGTCCAAATAAGCCAAGAATGGCTACAAGCAATGCAAATCCTGAAAAAATGCTGAATACAGATCCAAAGCGTCTATCTTCTTTGTACAGTCTGTCAAATCGTTCGTTGATAAAAGAATATTCCAAGGTCGAAGTAGGAAACATCTCTGCCCACGTGTTTTCAATCAACTCTAAGGATTTATCAATATTCCGGGGTGATAACTTTACCAACGATCGGTGTAGTACAGGATCGAAAAAGTAACACGTAGGCTCTGCTGATTTCTTGAGCGTGGTTCTATTCACATTCTGAAGAACTCCAATGATATGATATTTATCGTTTTCCGGGTCTTGTCCAAACTGGATATGCTCATTTAAAACTGAAGGATCTGAAAGATTAAACCTATCCAGAAAAGCCTGGTTTACGATTACCGCTGAGGAATCTGAAGCCATGTCTTTATTGAAATTTCTTCCGTTTAGGAGCTCTATATCCAGCAATTCGAAATAATTCTCATCAACAGTGTGTATGTATGTGGTTGCATCTAGCCTGTCAGTGAGTCCAATAATTCTCACTCCTCCGCTGGTCGAGGCAATCTCATTACTCTCTCCACCAGGAATCGAAGTAGACGTAGCAGCTCCAAGTACACTTGCATCTTGCTTTAGGGTTTCAATAAATGTCTTCACCCGATCGCGCATTTGATCCCGTTCTCCTCGTTGTGGTGTAGGATTGCTGAATGTGACCACCTGATCAATGTTCATTCCCATATCCATGTTCCGCATATAATCGACCTGCTTCATTACGATCAACGTGCTTCCTATTAAGGCAATAGAAGTGGCAAACTGAAAAACTACCAATCCTTTTCGAAGACTTACTCCTCCCTTCGAGTTCCTGAATTTCCCTTTGAGAACGGAAATAATCTTAAAATTTGATAAGAAGATTGCCGGATAGAATCCGGATATCAATGTGCCAAGAAGTGCAAAACCGGCAAGCATTGCATAGAAATAAGCATCCTTCCATATTTGATCAATGATTTTCATTTCTACCAGGTTGTTGAAACTTGGCGATACAATCACAACTATCCCAAATGCTACAAGCGCTCCCATCATATTGATGAGTAGTGCCTCAACCAGAAATTGAATTCGCAGTTGCTTTTTGCCTGCTCCGATAACTTTTCTCAGACCCACCTCTTTGGCTCGATCCACTGCTTTGGCCGTTGATAAATTGATGTAATTGACCCAGGCAATTACCAAAATGAATATCGAAATCAGCTCTAAAAAATTGACCGATTTTTTGCTACCCGTCACCTCGGGCTCAAAGGTCATATCTGAATTCAGATGAATTTCCTGCACAGGCTGAAGGTTAAAGTACAATGAACTACCTTCTGCCATATATTTATCTTTTATCGGAATCAACTTTTCTTCTAGCGCCTCTATGTCTGTCCCCTTATCTATGCGCACATAGGTATAGTAGTTAAATCCACCCCAGGCTTCATCATCCAATCGATCTTGCACTGTCGAGATTGATATCAGTATATCAAACTTATAATGAGTATTTAAAGGCACATCTTCTATCACACCTGTGACTTTAAAGTCTCTATCAAACCCGGAAAACAAGTGTAGTGATTTACCAACAGCTTCATTATCTCCAAAATAGAACCTTGCTTTCGATTGCGTAAGAACGATAGAGTAAGGTTCCTTAAGCATAGATCCAACATCCCCTGCAACCACCTTGTGACCAAAGAATGCAATGAAATGTTCGTCGGCCATTTTTACAGATTCCTCATTGACCAGCGACTCTCCCTTCTTAATTGTAGCTCTTCCAATATTGTAACTAAGTGCGTATTCGCTGATTTCCGGTACCTCGTCTGTCAATACTTTACCGGATGGATTGAAAGACATGGCATCTCTCACTCCCAATTGACCATCTACGATTTGATCGGATGTAACACGATAAATGTTTTCTGCACTTCTGTGGAATGAGTCGTAGCTCCTCTCGAATTTTATGTACTGATTAATCAATAAAAATGCGGCAAGCCCTACAGCTACGCCAATGATGTTAATTACTGTGTAGCCTTTATGCTTTGCCAGATTTCGAAAGCTGATTTTGAAGTAATTTTTAAACATATCTAGGTCGTTTATCATTGAGTTTTTGAAAATCGGTCTGAGAAGAGAAAGTCGAAATAGAAGTACCACATCTAAAAGGTATTTCAGCTGAGCATAGCGGCTTCCTTCTTCTTCATGGTCAGCGTATAGCTCTTCCAGATCGCCTTTTATGTCAGGGTAGTAATTGGGATGGCAATACCATTTGAACAATCGATCTGCGATTCTTTTTATCATCCAAATTTGAGATCTAGTGCCACTTCAGGGATTGCATTCCAAAGCTGGGTTCTTACATCCTGTGAGTATTTCAGAGCTTCTTTTCCGTAGGCTGTGATCGTAAAAAATCGTTTGGGTTTTCCTCCACGCTTCTGATTAGATTCCCCTTGCCTGCTATCCAGATACCCTTTCTTCTCCATCCTTCTTAGTGCAGATTGTAAAGCACCTACACTCACTTTCCTTTTCAGTCGCTTTTCTATTTCTTCCTTGATAGCTACACCGTATGCTTCATTAAACAGCACTCCTACTGTGAGCAGTACTATTTCTTCAAATTCTCCCAGTTGATATTTTTTCATAAGGTCAATTTCCTAAATGTAGTATTCGCAAATAAAAACAAAAAGTTTCATTAATGTCCTAAATGTAGTATTGCTGGTTAAAAAGAAAGCCGGGAAACCGGCTTTAGGATAAATAAGGGATATTTTTAATCACTCCCGAAAACTCGTTCGATAATTGCACTTCCCCATGCAAATGGATCATCACGAATTTTCTTTTCTTCCTCTCCCACTAAATAAAACAGTCCGTCAACGGCTTTTTCAGTTGCATACTCTTCAATGCTATTGGGTACTTCTACATTGACAAAATCACTGACTGTTGTACCTAATCCAACAGGCTGATTAAGGAATCCTGAAACAAGCCCAAACAGCTCTATTGCACCAGTGCCATCTAGTGCTGTCTTGACATCAGGAGAAAAGGCAGTGATCAAGTTTGTACGTGTTTGCTGCTCAAAAAAGTCGGTTGCCGATCGATCTCCGCCATCTAAAATTCCTCTTGCATCATTTATAGTCATGCCGGTAATAGCGTCACCGAAAATAGGAAATGCCTTGTCTGCTGCGTTTTCTGCACCTCGGTTCATGGCAGTGATCAATTCTTCGAAAATATCTTGTCCATTATTATTTGCTCCTACATAAATATCATAGGCAGGCTTTAATAGTACACTCGAATTAATCGTTGACTGGAGTTCCACAACTTCTTCCGGAAGTAATATCTTGATCACTTCACTTTGAAGGTACCCGTTTACACTGGAAGCACTTGTGACAGAATTATCTAAACCTATCGTAAGTGCCTCTTTTAGCCCTTCTATTATCTCTCCCTCTGTCAGAGGCAGCGGGCCTATTGCATCATCAAACAATTCACATGAGACCAATGTAATTGTGGCGGTCAGCATGACCATTGTTATAAAATTCTTCAAAATCTTCATTTTCAACTTCATATTTTCTCTCGTCTAATAACAAAAAGTAGTCCAAACAAAACCATTAAGAAAGTTACGTGTTTTCGCGAAACCTTCAGTCATTATTGTTTGTTATCTAATTGGCTACTTTCAGAGTAGCGTTAGGTTGGTTGTGTGATGGGGCCGTTCGATATGAGCGGCCCTTTTTTATTTACGGCCATCTTCATTTCTCAAAATCGACAAGTAGCTTTCATACCTCGATTTTGATATTACTTCCCCGACCTGATCTTTCACCACACAGCCCGGCTCATTTTCATGCAGGCAATTATGAAACTTGCATTTGCCTAAGAGTTGTCTCATTTCAGGAAAGTAATGCGCAAGTTCCTCATTTTCAATTTCAGATAAGCCCAACTCCTTAATACCAGGCGTATCAATTATAGTTGATTTATTGTCCAGGTAAAACAATTCTGCAAATGTGGTGGTATGTACACCTTTATTAGCAAAACCTGACACCTCTTTCACTTCCTGAGTGGCCTCCGGTATTAATTGATTGATAAGGGTTGATTTACCAGCACCGCTATGTCCTGATAACAGACTTTTTTTGTTTAAGAACAATGACTTTACAAGATCGGACACTCCGGTTTCGAATTGACCAAGAGCTACTTGATATCCTACTTTCTCATAGACCTCCTTTAGCTCCTCGTACTTCTGAAGTTCTTTCTTTGTATATAGATCTTCCTTATTGAAAAGAATAATTCCCGGGATACGGAAACTTTCTAGTGTTATCAGGAATCGATCGATAAACCCAATAGATGTTCTTGGCTTTTTTAATGTAACAATCAAAACTCCCTGATCTATGTTACTAGCTATTATATGGTCATGACCCTTTTTCCTTGGGCTTGCTCTTATCACATAGTTGTTGCGCTCATATATTTTTGAAATCACCCATTCTCCATCCACCTGGTCGTTGGGATCAACTTCCACCCAATCTCCTACCGCTATAGGATTTGTCAGCTTTTTATCTTCCAGCTTAAACTTGCCTCTCAATCTAGCCATCAGCCTGTCCTGACCGGCCATCACTTCATACCAAAGTCCAGTTGATTTAATTACGAGTGCTTTCAAGTGATATTCTTAATAAAGTATAATGAGGTACGAATTTGCACATTATATAAATAAAAAAGGCTGATCATAATGATCAGCCTTATATTTCAGTTCAATTCATATTAATTGCTCGAAAGGTATTCGGCCACTCCTTCTCGGGTAGCACTCATTGCAGTTTTACCTTCTTCCCAGTTTGCCGGACAAACTTCTCCGTGCTTTTGAACGTGCTGCCATGCATCAACAATTCTTAGCATTTCATCAATGTTTCTTCCGAGTGGAAGGTCGTTGATTGTTTCATGTCTAACAATACCCTCTTTGTCGATATAGAATGTTCCTCTGAAAGCTACAGGAGCTCCTTCAAAACTAAGGTTACCTTCCTCGTCGTATGACCAATCGCCTGCAAGCACTCCAAAGTTGGAAGCTACTGTTTTAGATGGATCAGCTACTAAAGGGTATGTAACTCCATTAATTCCACCTTTATCTTTATTAGTCATCAACCATGCAAGATGCGTTTCTTCAGTGTCGCATGATGCACCAACTACAGCTACACCACGTTTCTCAAATTCTGCTAGTTTCTCCTGGAAAGCATGAATTTCAGTTGGACATACAAATGTGAAATCTTTTGGATAGAAGAAGAAAATCACTTCTTTCTTACCAATGTATTGATCTAGTGAAAAATTTTCTACAATCTCCTCACCATTAATAACTGCTGGTGAGTTTACGATCGGTGCTCTTTTTCCTACTAATGACATGTGCGTTTTTTTGTTTTTAAAGTGTTTGAAAAATTATGTAATTGTTATTTCAGCATCAGGATCGATACGTTCACCGTTTACCTGAAGCTTGATTTCGTTAATCTTGAAATTTCTGATTCTTTTCTTCCTGAAAAATTCATTTATCAGTTCGTAGAGTTCTTCATCATAAAAATCCTGAATCTTATTCGTCTGGAGGCAATATAAATGTCCGTGAGGACTCATATTGGCATCATATCTTTTTGATCCGGACCTTACAGATACTCGTTGAATTAATCCAGCATCCACCAAGACATCTAATACTCGATAAACACTTCCCAAAGAAATTGAAGGATTATCAATCTTGATGTTTTCATGAATCCTCTCAGCAGTTGGATGATCATTTGATACCACAAGTTCTCTTAACACCACAATCCGAGGATGTGTGGCCTTTAATCCTGCCTCACTGAGTTGATTTTTGACTTGATTAGTAATTTCCATTTAGGAATTATTCTCAAATGCGAAATTAATTCATAATCTATTTATGACCAAGATTTTCGACTAATGATTTAAAATACCTTTTGCTTAGGATCGAAAATCTGGTAAAATCTTGGTTAATTGCAGTAAAACACGTTTTGCCTTAAATCAATCAGAATCAAAAACAATGATTATGAAAAAATCTACTACTAAAATTATGTCCTCATTGCTAGTTGGATTTTGTCTACTTAGCCATTCCGCTAAATCGCAGGACTTTGGTGAAGTTTTCAAAGCAGGACCGGAAGATGCGGAGCTATATCTTGAGAGCTACATCAAACCGATTATGCTTTCGTTTAATAATGGGCTTGGAAGTGGCTGGGTCAATACAGCTAAACCCCATAAACTTTTAGGTTTTGACTTGACTGCTTCAATGAACCTTGCAAACATTCCCAGTAGCGATAAGCTTTGGCAGTTTAGAAATGCTGATTTTCAGAACCTAAGACTTCAGAGTGGATCAGAGGCTAGTCTACCAGCAGCTGTCGGAGGTCCTACTACCACTAACCTTGTGGTGAGAGGTAATGCTCAAATTGGTCCAATTAATTTTGCCAACGAATCAGATCCATTCCCAGCTGCTGAAGGCTTTGATACCAATGATCTCCCTATTGCTGGTTTTCCAGTGCCCGCTTTTCAATTGGGCGTAGGTTTGGTTAAAAATACTGACCTGAAAATCAGGATTGTACCTACACAAAATATTGATGATCTAAGTATTAGTTTGTTTGGAATAGGTGTAATGCACGACATCAAACAATGGATTCCTGGATTGAAACTCGTTCCATTTGATCTTTCGGGCTTCATCGGATACACCGGATTAAAAGCAGAATTTGACATTGATGTGGATGAAACAGATTCCAATGGATACAGATATGAAGCAGATGGTACGGCTGAGTTCAAAGCTTCTTCCACTACCATTCAAGTTTTAGCTTCCAAAAAATTAGCTATTCTGACACCCTATGTAGGGCTTGGATATAACATCGGAAGCAGCTCGTTTAAAGTGAATGGTGATTTTACTTATACTGATGACATGGGTCAAACAGTGACTATACAAAATCCAATAGATCTTTCGTTTGATGGTGGAAGTTCACCCAGACTTACTTTCGGAGCAAGAATCAAGTTGCTTGTGCTGACACTACATGCAGACTACTCTATTCAGAAATACAATACTTTCACCGTAGGTGCTGGTATTAGTATCAGATAATTAATCAAGAACCATATAAACAAAGAAAAGTCCCGTCAAAAACGGGACTTTCTTTTTTACTTGTCAAACAGGTGTATGAATAAATTTGTGTTATGCATTAGATATATACTATCTAATTAAAAAAAGTAACCCCCTTGTTATGATAAAAGTTTTATTTGTTTGTCTCGGCAATATTTGTCGGTCACCTCTTGCAGAAGCGATTTTCAAGAAAAAGCTTGAAACTGAAGGATTGAGCAATAAAATTCATACAGATTCCGCTGGCACAGCCAATTATCACGTGGGAGAAAATCCTGACCCAAGAACCATAGAAATTGCAGAAAAACATGGTGTCCCTGTGAATCATAAAGGTCAGCAGTTCAAAAAGCATCATCAGAATGAGTTTGATTATTTGGTAGCTATGGATCATTCTAATTATCGAAACATGACTATTGAACTTGGCTCAGATCCAGAGAAGTTACTATTGATGCGAGACTTTGATCCAGCCGGTAAAGGACAAGATGTACCTGATCCCTGGTATGGCGGTATGAATGGCTTTGAAGAAGTTTATCAAATTTTGGATCGTTCACTGGACGAATTTTTGTCCTTTATAAGGAAAACGCATGATCTATGAATGATTTCATTGATCAAATCCTTAAAAAACATCTCACACCTTCCTTACAATTAAAAGAGGCTGTTTCAGTCTCCGGAGGCTGTATCAATTGCGCTTATAAACTATTTACAAATCAAGGAAGCTTTTTTTTGAAATGGAACAAAGGAAGCTTGAGTGAGATGTTCATTTCTGAAGAAAAGGGCTTGGATTTACTTCATAGACATTCACCAATACGTACACCGAAACCGTATGGAAAAGGAATACTTGGCGAAAAATCCTATTTGCTGACCGAATGGATAGATCAGGGCACTCAATCGTCTGATTTCTGGCAAAATTTTGGTTCGAGGCTAGCCAGGCAACACCAGAAAACCGAGGCTGAATTCGGCCTGAATCACGACAACTATATTGGGAGCCTCCGTCAATCAAATGCTAAACACAATAGTTGGGTTGATTTTTTTATCAATGAGCGACTATTACCACAGCTACGTCTCGCGGAATCCAAAAACCTAATCTCCAATAGCATTCAGAATCAGTTTGAATTACTATTCAAAAAGCTTGATCAGCTTGTCCCAAGTGAAAAGCCTGCATTATTACATGGTGACTTGTGGAGCGGAAATTTTCTGATAGATCAATCAGGGCAGGCAGCCATATTTGATCCTGCGGTATATTATGGTCACAGAGAGTCCGAGCTGGCTTTCACCCAACTATTTGGAGGATTCTCATCAGAATTTTATCATTATTACAACGAAACCGTCCCCTTGGAGTCCGGTTATATTGAGCGGACAGATATTCACAACTTATACCCGCTCCTCGTTCACGTAAACCTATTTGGTGCATCTTACCTAACAGGAATAATACAAACACTCAATCGCTTTTCTTAACGATACAAAACTTGATAGTTATTTGAAGTCTTTTGTTCCATAATGATAGATCTGTTCCAAGGCAACTTATTAAATGAATCAGGTGTGTAATTTTTGATTGTAGCCAGATTCAATGGGCTCTCAAATGTCAAAATGAAATCACGATTTAATAGCTCTTTGATTCTTCTCGATTTAAACTCTTTATTATCAATACAAAATGAGAATGTCAAAGCTGAATTTTGCATGAGGTTAATCTTAATGTTCAGCAAATCAAGGACCTGAAGGATCATACCTAATTTTTTCTCATTCATAAAGCTGTGATCCTTAACCTGAGCAGTAACCAATAATTGATTCCCTTTGAAAACGAAGCACGGAACCATCTTGGTTGTATTCTCTGATGCAATTGTTGTCCCTGATTTACCTCTGTCAAGAAAAGATCGAACAATTAGTGGGATACTTTTTTGTGCTATTGGTTTGAGCGTTTTAGGATGAATCACTTGCGCACCGTAGTAAGTCATTTCTGTCACCTCTCGATAACTTAACTTCTCGTATTGCTCGGTTTCTTCCAATATCCTTGGATCAGCATTCAAAATACCCGGGACATCTTTCCACACCGTAAATCCATCCGCATTAAGGCAGTAAGCTAATATCGCTCCAGTATAATCGGATCCCTCTCGTCCAAGAGTAGTTGAGTTGCCTTCAACATCAGAACCGATAAATCCTTGAGTTACTACAACACACTTTTCAGCTATTGGCCGTAAATCTTTCAAAATTTGTTTTTCAGTGACTACCCAATCCACATTTGCTTCAGTGAAGTACTGATCTGTCCGAATCAATGATCTTGCATCAACCCACTCACACACTGTCTGCTTCTTAAGGTATGCCTCAATGATAGACGTAGACATGAGTTCGCCGTGTGGTACGACTTTGTCATAAGCAAGCATCTCATCATGTTGACTTAACGATACCAATTCCTTTTCAAGTGATTCTTCAAATTGAGCATATCTCTTAGGAATTTCAATTTTCAGCTCTTTGATTACCTCGCGGTGATACGATTTCAATTCATTGACAGCATCAGCATAATCATTGTTAGAATGTGCAAGTTTAACCAGTTCTTCAAGTTTATTAGTTGTTTTTCCCATTGCTGAAACAACAATTACCACTGGCTCATCGCCGAATGATGAGACGATCTCTGCTAAATTTTTAACACCTGCAGCATCTTTGACTGATGCTCCCCCAAACTTGAAAATCTGCATTATGCAAACGTTATAAATAGTGAATGAATTAATTTCGTGGTTCGATATTCAAAATCTAATTTCTGAACTAACCTAGAATATGAACAAAAGTAAGCTTGGCCTGCCTATAGGAACAACCTTAGACCGTTTTATTAAGCAGAAAGAAGATGAATTTTCTTCTGCAACAGGAGAGCTTTCTCAACTTTTGAGAGATATAGCACTTGCTGGAAAAATTATTAATAAGGAAGTTAACAAGTCAGGATTGCTGGATATTACCGGAGGTTTCGGTGAAAAAAATGTTCAGGGAGAAGATCAGCAAAAGCTTGATGTAGTAGCGGATATTCGTTTTACTCGTGCGCTAAAAAATGGAGGAATGACATGCGCAGTGGTATCTGAGGAAGAGCAAGAAATTATTCACCTGAATCCCAATTGTAGATACGTTGTAGCAATCGATCCGCTGGATGGAAGCTCCAATATTGATGTGAATGTGTCTATTGGGACCATTTTCTCAATTTACAAGCGTATTTCGCCAGTAGGTGGGCCCGTGCAGGAAGAAGATGTCTTGCAAAAAGGTACTGAGCAAGTAGCTGCCGGATATATACTATATGGTTCTTCTACAATGCTCGTATACACAACCGGCCGAGGTGTACATGGGTTTACGCTCGAGCCCAGTTTGGGTGAATTTGTACTCTCTCACGATCATATGAAATGTCCGAAAGATGGGAAGATCTATTCAATCAACGAAGGCAATTATTTTGCTTTTGATGAATGGGTACGTGAATATGTAGACGATTGCAAGAAAAAAGGAATGACTGCACGATACATCGGATCCTTGGTGGCTGATTTCCACAGAAACATGATGAAAGGCGGTATTTATCTTTACCCAAATACTGAGAATGCTCCCAATGGAAAGTTGAGGCTACTCTATGAATGTAACGCATTGGCCTTCATTGCAGAGCAATCGGGTGGGGTTGCTACTAATGGTAAAGAGCGTATTCTCGACATTCAACCTACATCATTTCACCAAAGATCGCCACTCTATTTGGGGTCTAAGGAAATGGTAGATCATGCCATGTCGTTTGTTAAAGCTGATACTTCTGTCGCGTAATTACTTTTTGTTTTTCACGTTCCATTATCGCCCGAGCCAGATTTCGGGCAATTTGACCTTGCTTAGATCCCTGGAGAAGCTCTTTGGTTTGCTCTTCAGCTATGTCAATGCGATACAAAGCATTCAAAAGTCTGTTTAAATCATGATCAAGAAGGTAGTTGACTTGTTTGGTGAGCCAGTCTTCCAACCGATCAAAATCATTTTCTCCTTCCTCAAATTCCATATCAACCTCCAATCCAAAATCCTTTCGGACCAGTTGATAACTCTGTTTGGCTAGTGTAACTTCATCCATATCAAAACACCAATATCTATTGCAAATCACTCAAAAATAGGACTATGAAAAAAATATTAATTCTTTGCCTTCTTGCATGCTCATTCACAGGATTTGCTCAAAATGAAAAAGCGGAAATAATGAAAGTTATCAATCAGGTATTTGAAGCCATGCGATCTAGTGATAGTACAATGCTCAAAAAGAGCTTTGTTGAAAACCCAAATACTTTTACCGCATTTATAAATCAGGAAGGCGAATCTATTTTAAGAGCAGGTGATTTTAAGCGATTTGTTTCAGCGGTTGGTCAGCCAAAGGAACAAGTATGGAATGAGCCAATTTGGAATGAAAAAGTAGAAATAGATGGGAACTTAGCCTCCGTCTGGGTGGATTATGCTTTTTATGTGGATGATCAATTTTCACATTGTGGGGTGGACGCTTTTCACCTGATTAAGCAAGAAGGTGCATGGAAAATTTTTCATCTTGTGGATACGAGAAGACGATCGGATTGTGAAATTCCTGATGATATCAAACCTTAGTCTTATCAGGAATCCACTCAAAGTCCTCTGACTTAAGTGACTCCACCAGTATGTCGCTCAGCTCTTTTGGAGGAACAGTTGTCCTTCGTTTTACCGTGTCAAGCCACGCTCCGTCCACATCTACTTTTGCAGACAAATCACCGTCTTTGGTATAAATATTATGTCTGAAGGACCATTTAGAGCCGTCTCTGCGAAGTTTAGATATAGTAAAACCAACTTCAAACTCTTCATTCATCCGAATTTCCTTAAAAAATCTTGTATCCTCTCGGAAAAGGATAGGCCCTACATTCATCTGCAGCAACTTATGAAAAGGCATGCTGATTTCCTCAAAATACATCAGGCGAGCTTGTGCGCAGTAATCATTGTAAGCTGTATGTCTCATGTGTCCATTTGGGTCTAAGTCTGCCCATCGCACACGAAACTTAAACTTTATCTCACTCACCTTTGGCCTCCTCTTTTTTAGCTGCAGGTTTTTTAGCCGCTTTTTTCTTCTCTTCTTTCTTTTCCTTCTTTTTCTCAGCTAAAGCTTCAGGTGCCTGCTTTACTATTTGATCGTACCAGCTCACCACTTTCTTGATGTCAGAAACGTAAACCCGGGACTCGTCATACTCAGGAAGTACGAATTTTAGAAAAGACTTCAGCTCTTCCGGACTACTGTTCTTATCCAAATCCGTATCACCATCAAATTCCTGATGGATTTTCTTCATCACATCTTCCAATGGAACCGCACCTTCTGAGTCAGTGGTATAAATGGATATCTCTGATAAGATACTCACCTTATTATGCATGGTAGCCACCATTTTCTTTTTGTGCTCATCCATGCTTTCAAGCACTACACCTGTTCGTGTGGGCTGGATGATTTTAAATAAGTTTCCTTTACCTGAAACTGATGCGATATCACTAAAATCCATAAGTTGTTTTTTGAGTTTGCAAAAATATCCTATCCTGCTATCTCTACATTGATTCGATCAATAAAATCTAATATTTCTTCTCCTCCCATCTTTTCGGTTGAAGAGGTGACGAATGTTGGAGGAAGCTCTTCCCAGGTTTTGCGCATTTCTTTTTTGTAATTAGCGACATTGGATTGGATCTGTGTTTTTCCAAGTTTATCCGCTTTGGTAAACACAATACTGAACGGAATGGAGTTTTCTCCCAGCCACTCCATAAATTCAAGGTCAATTTTTTGTGGGTCATGCCTACAATCTACCAGCACGAATACACACGCAAGATTTTGTCGTTCTTCCAGGTATGAATTAATCATCTTCTTCCAGGCAGCTTTGTTGGTCTTACTGGTCTGGGCCCAGCCATATCCCGGCAAATCCACCAGGTACCATGACTCGTTTATTAAGAAATGGTTGATTAATTGCGTCTTGCCAGGTGTAGAGGATGTCTTGGCTAGTTTCTTCCGATTTGTCATGTGATTGATTAAACTGGATTTTCCCACATTGGACCTTCCTATAAAGGCATATTCCGGAATGGTCGGTTCGGGGCAATCAGCCACATTGGGACTGCTTTTTACAAATTCTGCTGATTTTATCTGCATGGAGAAGAAACTGATAACATTTCGACCGAACACGGGTTTAATCCACTAATATTGCGGCAATTATGACGGTACTACCATACAAAGATAACTCGGATGCTAAGAAGAAGCAGGTAGCTGAGATGTTCGACAGCATTTCTGGCAAGTATGACTTCCTAAACCACTTTCTTAGCCTGGGTATAGACATTAGATGGAGAAAGAAAGCCATCAAAATGTTATCTGACCTTCAACCAAAGCAGATTCTGGATATAGCTACCGGAACCGGTGATTTCGCTATCGAGTCCTTGAAACTCAACCCTGAAAAGGTTATTGGTGTAGATATATCCGAAGGTATGCTGAATGTGGGCCGTGAAAAGATGAAGAAAAAAGGGTACTCTGATATTATTGACATGCAGTCTGGTGACTCAGAAAACCTTCATTTTGATGATAATAAGTTTGATGCTGTAATCGTTGCATTTGGAGTGAGAAACTTTGAAAATCTGGAAAAAGGGCTCTCTGAAATGAATCGTGTACTACGACCTGGAGGCAGAGCTATAATTTTAGAATTTTCAAAACCTACGGTATTTCCATTCAAACAATTATATAATTTTTATTTTCGTTGGATATTACCGAAGATTGGGAAGGTGGTATCTAAGGATAATGCTGCCTACACCTACTTACCAGAATCAGTGAATGAATTTCCATTTGGAGATGATTTTCTGCGAATTCTGGAAAAGACAGGATATAAAAACACCAAATGCAAACCATTAACTCTAGGAATCAGCTCTATTTACGTGGGAGAAAAATAGCGCTTTCCTGCCTGTTGATTTTCGGTTTGGCGCAATCATCAGTAGCGCAAAATAATCCCTCTGACAATCTACTCAACTACGAAGATCAGTGGATTCACTATGGATTCTTAATCGGAATTCATTCTTCGAAATATGTTATCAGATATTCTGATTACTTCACATCTCCGGCAATGGACACTGTTCATTCGATCGTTCCGGGCAACCTTGGTGGTTTTAAGCTAGGTTTCGTGATTAATATGAAAGTGTCCCAATACCTGGATTTCAGAATGCTGCCTACCGTAGGTTTTTATGAAAACGATCTAAGCTATCGATTTACAAACGGCATCACACAAAGGGAATTGAAGGATGCCACGATGGTTGAGCTCCCGCTCCTTCTCAAATACAAATCAGCTCGCAGAGGCAACTTGGCAATGTATATGGTTTTTGGTGTCAATCCTTCATTGGAAGCCTCTGGTAAGGGAGACGAACAAGATGTCTCTCAAAAGCTGGAGCTCAGAAACTGGAACCTTGCCATTGATGTGGGCGTTGGTCTTGATATTTTCTATCCATTTTTCAAATTTTCACCAGAAATCAGGTATTCCTATGGGCTGAGAAATATGCTCACCGACGACCCCAATGATTTTAGCATTGGGCTTGATAAGCTTACCACACAAAATCTTGGAATCTTCGTCACTTTTGAGGGAGGGCCAAGTTCAAAACGGAAATTAGGAGGCAAAACGAAAGGTGGTGGGCAGATAAAAGCCAGGCAAAAGAAAAGGCTAAAAAGCGGCAAAGGAAAAGGAAACGGTTAAACCTATGAGTCAACCCATCGCAGTAATCACCGGAGCAACAAGTGGAATTGGAGAAGCAGCGGCACGTTTGTTATCCAAAAACTATCGATTAATCATTTGTGGGCGCAGAATTGAACGTCTGGAAAAACTTAAGAAAGAACTTGAAAACCAGTGCCAAATCTTGTCATTCGATGTGAGAGACAAAAAAGCAGTTTTTAACGCCTTTGAATCACTTCCGGTGGAATGGCAAGAAGTAGATGCATTGATAAACAATGCAGGAAACGCTCATGGCCTGGACCTTATTCAAGATGGCAACACCGACGACTGGGATGCAATGCTGGACATAAATGTCAAAGGCTTGCTTTACGTGAGTAAAGCTGTTATTCCCGGTATGGTTGAACGAAAAAAAGGCCACATAATAAATATTAGCTCAATTGCTGGATTAGAAGTTTATACACGTGGAAATGTGTACTGTGCTTCAAAGCATGCTGTAGATGCCCTTACAAAAGGAATGCGTATGGATCTGAATGAGCATGGTATCAGGGTTTCATCCATCGATCCGGGACTTGTAGAAACGGAGTTTAGTGAGGTTAGATTCAAAGGTGATGTAGCAAAAGCAAGCAAAGTGTATGAAAACTATACGCCCCTAAAAGCAATAGATGTCGCAGAAACAATTGAATTTGTATTGAATCGTCCTCCTCATGTAACAATCGGTGACCTCCTTATTTTACCTACAGATCAGGCAAGCAGCACAATTGTGAATAAAAAAAACTAATCTAACTTTGATTACATGGAAGCTGCGATTTTAAATACAAATGATTCTAAGAAACTTGAGAAAGCTTTAAAGGCTCTTAAAAAAATTGGAGTTTCAATCACTCCTATTTCTAAACAGGAACTCATCGACATTGGACTTTACAAAGCAATAATTGAAACGAAAGATTCCGGTGAAGTTTCGAGAAAAGATGTCTTCGATGTGTTGAGCTAATGAAAACACGATTCAGAAAGCAATTTTTGAAAGATATTGAAAAGGTTAAAAATCAATCCTTAAAAATAAAAATCAAGCAGGTTATTCTTCAAATTGAAGGAGCTAAATCGATCAAGCAAATTGATAAGATCAAAACACTAAGAGGTTTTGATAATTATTTTAGAGTCAGAATCGGTGATTACAGATTGGGACTATACCTAGACCCAAAGACTTCTCATTTATGGATTGAGCGTTTTCTTCACAGAAAAGACATCTATAAAAAATTTCCATGATGATAATTTATCAAAAAAAGCTGATAGTCTTTCCGTAAGTATTACGATAAACACATATTTGCCGCATGCAAAACATCCTGATTATCGGGGCGGGAAAATCATCGACCGCACTTATTAATTATCTACTCAATCACGCAGAAGAAGAAGATTGGAATATCACAATCGCTGAGAAAGATCTGACACTTGCTGAATCCAAAATAGGAGGAAATCAGCAAGCTAAAGCTGTTCCATTCGATGTTTTCAATGCCGAGCTTTTAAACAACCTTGTAGGCACCAATGATTTGATCATCTCCATGCTTCCTGCTTCTCTGCACATTCATGTGGCTAGAAAATGTGCCGAGCTCAAGAAACATTTTTTGACTGCTTCTTATCTGACTGAGGAAATAAAAGCGTTGAATGGAGGATTTGAAAATGCAGGCAAACTTATGATAATGGAGATGGGTTTAGATCCCGGTATCGATCATATGTCAGCAATGAAGGTATTGGATGAATTGCGTGAGGATGGATGTGAGCTAACCGGTTTTGAGACATTTACCGGTGGCCTGGTAGCCGAGGAATCAGTCGGTGACAACCCCTGGAAATACAAGTTTACATGGAACCCAAGGAATGTCGTTTTAGCTGGTCAAGGGAGTTGCAAATTCATACAAGAAGGGCGTTATAAATACATTCCGTATCAGAAGTTATTTAGACGTACCGAAACAATATTCATCCCGGATTATGGCTACTTTGAGGGTTATGCAAATCGTGATTCATTGGCATACCTTGACGTATATAATTTAAGAGGTATCAAAACGCTCTATCGTGGCACACTCAGAAGACCCGGATATTGCTCAGCATGGGATGTATTCGTACAGTTAGGAGCTACGGATGACTCCTATGAAATGGAGAATGTGTCAGAAATGACTCATCGCCAATTCATTAATTCATTTCTTTCATACAACCCAAATGACTCAATCGAGCTGAAACTTGCTCATTATCTAAACCTTGATTTGGACAATGGTATCATGTTTAAGTTGAAGTGGCTGGGTATGTTTGATGATGAACTGATAGGCCTAAATCAAGGCACTCCGGCTCAAATACTAGAACATATTTTAAAAAAGAAATGGTCACTGGAGCCAGAAGATAAGGACATGATCGTGATGTGGCACAAATTCAACTTTCTAAAAGATGGAAAACCTCGTCAGATAGAATCAAGCATGGTTGCCCTGGGCGATGATGAAGTAAACACGGCAATGTCCAAGACCGTTGGTCTTCCACTTGCTATCGCTGCAAAACTTATTCTTAAAGGAAAAATAAACCTAAGCGGTGTTCATGTGCCGATCCGAAAAGAAATATACGAGCCGGTGCTGGCAGAGTTAATCAACACCGGTTTGGTATTCAATGAACGAGAGGTAGAACCTACTTTCTACTAAGTTTATTTGATAACATGAGCTTTAACGACTGAATCGATTTCAGCCATTACAAGGTCAATTTCAGAAATATCATTTTCAAGGTGCTGATCAATTAGTCGCTGAAGATGACTTGCAATCTTGATTTCATCTTCTTTTTGCTGACCTCTGGCAAACCTGATTGAGTTTTGAAGGTGATCCATCGCATGATTGATGGTCACACGTGCTTCCTCTTTTTTTCCTTCCCTGATAAACTGCTCAGAGACTCTCAGCGAGGCAAATGCCAGGGAATTCATTGCATCCGCAAATGCTTCATACATTAAGTCATCGTTGATGTCCTCTGCTTTGATATGACTTTCAACAACCTCAAGGTCTGTAATCGCAATTTCGATGGCTTCTGTGCTTATGCTATCTCCATCTTTTTCGAGAAGCTTCATCATCTTAATGGCATCTTCCAAAAACTTAATAGCGGTCAGCGATTTATGATCTTGCAAGGTCCTATCGGCTGTATTCATTAGCAGATCAGGCTCAGTAGCCAAATCAGTCAGATTAGGGTTCTCCATCTTCAAATCTCGCTGAATCTTGAAGTATGTCACCATTGATCCAATGACTATGGCAGCAAACAAGAAGTAAAAAATACCTTTATTGAAGTTCATTTTTGGTCCTATTAATGTATGTGACTACTAAATTATAAAATCAGTTGATTCCATTCTCAAAAGCTGCATCTACTTTTAGATTTTTTCGTTCAGCGGCCTCTACAGCCAGTTGATCACACCGTTCGTTCTCCGGATGCCCTGCGTGACCTTTCACCCATTTAAACCTTACATCGTGCGCGGCAGCTGCTTTTAAGTATCGTTCCCAAAGGTCTCGATTCTTTTTGCCTTTAAAATCCTTTGCTACCCAGCCTTTCAACCAGCCCTTGGTTACTGAATCTACTACGTACTTACTATCTGAAACTACCAACACATTCCAACCTGGCTTTTTTATAGCTTCTAAGCCTGCAATAACGGCCAAAAGCTCCATCCGGTTGTTGGTGGTCATTCTAAAACCCTCCGACAACTCCTTCTCTTTATCACCATACCTGAGTATGGTGCCATATCCGCCGGGGCCAGGGTTTCCCTTCGCTGCTCCGTCCGTAAACATTGTTATCATGCAAGTAGATGATTTTTAAAAATTTTGATCGCAATGGCCAGTAACACTATGCCAAACACTTTTCGAAGGATATTAAAGCCCGCCTGACCTATTTTTCGCTCAAGCCACCCACAGGTTTTCAAAACAATGTATACAAATACAAGATTGACCACCACGCCTATAAGAATATTTGCGGTGGAATACTCAGCTTTCAACGAAACCAAGGTTGTCATTGTACCTGCTCCGGCAATCAATGGAAATGCAAGCGGTACAATTGAAGCACTTTTGGATTCTTCCGGATCTGATTTAAAAAACTGTAATCCCAGTATCATTTCCATACCCAAAAGAAACATGATAATGGCACCGGCTATCGCAAACGAGTTGATATCTATGCCAAACAATTTTAGAATGCTTTCTCCCAGGAAAAGGAAAATAACCATAATGACCCCTGATACCAGCGTGGCCTTTTCAGATTGAATATGACCAAACTTTTTCCTTAGATCGATTATAATGGGAACGCTGCCCAAAATGTCAATCACAGAAAAAAGAATAAGCGAAACACTAATAATTTCTTTAAAATTGAACATCGGTTGACATATTAAGTAAAATTTAACACAAAACTAATGTGCCGGATAGCCGTAATAGCATAAAAAATTATTCATTTTGCAAATCATTTTTTAGACCATCTGAATTTATCAATTTGGCACTGTTTTGGCCTGAATAATTTTTACAAAAGGCAAAGACTAAATATCAACTCAAAAGGACATGACTAAATCGACATTATTTACACTTCTTGTGTTTGTATCTGCATTTTCCTTCTCGCAAGAGGGCTGGAATTGGCCCGAAGATCCAAACATGAAAACCCAGGCCATGGAAAAACAGGCCTACTATAAGTTGCTGATTGCACAAAGTAAGCATGAAGAGGCGATGGATCCACTTAACTGGTTATATGAAAACAATCCTAATCTGAACCCTTCAATCTATATTCAAGGTGTGGATTGCCTTGAGGAGGTTATTAAGAAAACTACGGATAAAGCTAGAAAAGAGCGACTTCAAGATTCGCTTCTCTGGATGTTTGATCAACGAATCGAATATTTTGATAATGATGCATCTACGATGGATAGGAAGGCATATGAAGCATTCAAAATGCACTACAGAACGCCTGCTAAGTACGCAATGCTATTTGATATTTATTCAAAAGCATACGAGATGAATGGTCCGGAGATCTCTACATTCAACCTCAATCCATACATGCTTTTGGCTAAGCAATATTACCTATCAGCTCCTGACGAAATGCCAGCAGAAAAAGTGCTGGATATTCACACACAAATCTCAGATATCATCGAAATAAAAAGGAAAAATGGAGAGAACGCAAGCAAACTTGACAAAGAGCAATCCAAGACTGATGCATGGCTAAGTTCTATCCCAGGTATTCTTACATGTGAATTCATTGAGGAAAAACTTGTTCCAAAATTCAAGGAAAATCCTACAGACTTGAATACTGCTAAGAAAATTTATAAATACTCAAGTGAAGCCAAATGCACTGACAAACCATATTTTCTGCAAGCTGTCGAAAGGCTATTCCAAGAGCAACCATCTGCGGCTTTAGCCATCTCTATTGGCAATAGACACGTTGCCTCCGGTGAGCCATCAAAGAGCCTTCAATTCTATGAAAAAGGTGAAGAACTGGCTTCTACAGATACCGAAAAATACGAAACCCTAATAGGACAAGCCGTGGCTCATTCCAAACTTGGAAACAAGTCCCGTTCGCGCGCTATGGCATATGAAGCTTTGAGTGCTAAGCCTGGAAGCAAAGAAGCTTACAATCTGATCGGTAACCTGTATTTCACCAGCTTCGATGATTGCAAAGGCGAGCAAAGCCAGGTGCAAGACCGAGCCATCTTTATAGCTGCTTATGACATGTATAATAAAGCAGGAAACACTGCGCAAATGAACGCCTCTAAAGCTCAGTTTCCTTCAATTGAAGACATCTTCAATGAAGGAAAGGAAGAGGGAGATCCAATCACAATCGGTTGTTGGATCAATACGACCGTAAACCTGCAAAGACGATAAAATGAAAGCCGCTTAAATCACTAAGCGGCTTTTTTAATTCACTTCGCTACGTATTCGAGTCTCCATCTCAAGTAAGAATTCATTTTCTGGCTCAATCTTAAGCCCCTTCTTGACAGATGCTAAGGCTTCTTTATTCTTCCCAAGTGAATTCATAAACCTAGCCAACGTTTGATGTACAGTTGGCTCATTCGGGAAGAGGGCAACATTTAATTCGAATACAAACTGAGCTTTCGGAATCTGAAATGAAGTCCACAATACATAACCATAGGTACTCAACTCATACATATTTTCACCTGCTTCAAATTCATCAACTAGCTTCGACTTCATCTTATGGAGTTCTTTCATTGAGTATTCATCAAAATACTTGATGAGCTGTTGGGCTATTGGATAAGCTGTTGGATATTCACTGCCATTTAGAATCGTATTTAAATCCTCCTCAAGTGAAGCAACTGGTTCTTCTACAATTCTGCCTATTTCCTCCCCTGTCTGATCGTGAAGAATGAAAGTAGGAACCCGGTGAATGTCAGCGCCTCGCTCTTCTCTTTCAGGAGCTTGTTTATAGTTTTGAAATCCGGTATTCAGACACAGGACTTTAAGTTTTGACAAATCGAAGTTTGATTGCTCTAAAATTTTGGCAAAACGAGGCACTTCCCTTCGACTATCCCCACACCATGTGCCCATAAAGATGGTGATAGAGTCGGCTTTTGATAAGTCAATCGTTGTCTCATCTACCTGATATTCATCATGATTTTTCTCATACCACTCTCCGAAAGGAGATTCATTAAGTCGTGCTAAGCTTACCTCTCCCAGGAGCGTAATCCTTCCTTTTGGTCCCTCAAAGGAACGATTGATTGGCTGTGAGAATAAAGACAATGCTGTAAATAGTAACAATATTAGTGATAAGGTTTTCATTTGCTTTTTTCTTCAAACATGAGCTTAAAAGGCAGGGAATGCTGTTAATGGATTCCTAATATTTCTTAATGAGATGTTAAGCTTTTAGATTTATATCATGAGATTTAAAATCACCTTCCTACTCCTCCTTTCAACACAGCTTTCAATCGCACAATACCTTCTGGTTTTGGGAACTGCTCAAGATGGTGGTTTTCCGCACATCGGCTGCCAGAATGAATGCCAGAAAGCATTTAAAAATCCAGAGATGGCCAGATTTGTTACTTCACTGGCACTGGTAGATCCCGCTGGCAAACAGTGGTGGATGTTTGAAGCTTCACCAGACATGGATAAGCAACTACAGTATTTCAGTGAATTGACTAACGGAGAATATCCTTATCTCCCAGCCGGAATTTTTATAACCCATGCGCACATTGGTCATTATACCGGCTTGATGTCTTTAGGCAAGGAGGCACTTGGAGCCAGCGGAGTAAAAGTTTATGGACTTCCGCGCATGATTGAATTTCTAAAAACGAATGGGCCGTGGAGTCAGCTGGTGTCACTTGGCAACATAGAACCGGTAATTCTTCCCACGGAATTACCTGTCGTTATTGGGAAAGATTTAACCATTGAAGCCTTTTCTGTACCCCACAGAGATGAGTTTTCTGAAACGGCCGGATATAAAATAAATAAACGGTTAAGAAGCTATCTATTTATTCCGGATATTGATAAATGGAGCAAGTGGGACAAGAATCTTGTGGATATACTAAGCGATTCGAAAATTGAATATGCATTTCTGGATGCAACATTTTATGCCGATGGCGAACTCCCAAACCGAGCCATCAGTGAGGTTCCTCATCCTTTTGTGACAGAAACCATGAACTTGCTTAATGGCGAATCCCGCTCGCTCAATCGTAAAGTTGTCTTCATTCATTTCAACCATACGAACCCTTTGCTCTTTGATCAGCGCACCAAAATAAAAGTACTAAAGAAAGGGTTTGGTATCGCGGAACAAGGAAGGCGGTATGAATAAACTGGATATTGAACAAATAAGAGGTGACATCCATGACCTTGACAACAAGATTTTCCTCAATAGTGCGGGATCATCTCTTCCGTCTAAGTCCGTATCTATTGCCGTAAAAAGACATATTGACCTTGAAGAATCTCAAGGTGGCTATAAAGCAGGTGACCTGGTGAGGAATGAAGTTGCCAATTTTCACAAAAATGCTGCTCAATTGATTGGATGTGATGCAAAAAACATTGCTTACACCAACAATGCCACGGATTCATACCTTCGAGCGTTGCTTTCATTTGAATACAAAAATGGAGATGTGATCATCACAACAGATGATGATTATGCTTCTAACTACATTCATTACATTTCACTAAAAAAACGTTTTGGTATAGAATTTCTTCGAATCAAAAACCTTGAAAATGGTGATTTAAATATTGAGAGCTTCACAGAACTCGTGGAAAAACATAATCCAAAACTGGTTTCTGTAAGCCACATACCAACAAACTCCGGTCTTATTCAGGATGTAAAGCCAATCGGCGAAATCTGTCACAAGAGGAATATTCCGTTCCTTTTAGATGCCTGTCAGTCGGTAGGACAGTTGAGGCTCGATGTTGCAGAACTTAAATGTGATTTTCTTTCAGTGACAGGCCGGAAATTTCTCAGAGGACCAAGAGGAACCGGGTTTCTCTTCGTTTCAGACCGATTGCTTGAATCGGGCATATATCCATTGACCATAGATGGCGGTGGAGCAATTTGGAGCGAGGAAAATGACTATAAAATCACTCCGAATGCCAAAAGATTCGAAATGTGGGAAAAATCATATGCCTTACAGCTAGGTCTGTCGGAGGCCATTAGATATGCAAACAGTATTGGAATGGACAATATTGAGGCATATAACAAAACATTGATGGCTCACTTCAGAAACAATTTAGACACCATAAAAGGTGTGAAATCATATGATAGAGGTAGCAGACAAGGTAATATTTTGACTTTTAGGAAAGAGGGAAAATCACTTGAAGAAATGCAGAGGCGACTAAACGAAGAAAAAATCTATTACAGTGTAAGTGAGAAAGAGTGGGGATTTATTGATTTCGGCAAGAAAAACGTCGATTGGGTCGTTAGACTTTCACCACACTACTTTAACACAATAGATGAAATTGATCGAACGTGTGAAATAATCGACAGCATCTGATGAAACTTATCTATCTGACTTTAATAATCATTCTCTCTCCTTTTGCGTCTATTGGACAATATGAGGTACTTGAGGCAAGAAAAGTCAAAGATCAGAATGGGGATAAAGTCAAGAAAGGTGATTTTTTGTCTCGGGAAGATAAGATTCAGGTAGCGTCAAAAGGCGGAATCACACTTGATGTAGAATCTGCAATGCATATGAAATTAGGTCCGGGTGTCTATCAAGTTGGTACGGAAAGCACACGGCACAATGAGTGGTATAATACCCACTTAGCACTTACAAAAAAATTGAAGCAGGAAGGTATGATTATGTGTAAGTTCAGATATAAGACCTTGGCAGTACCCGGAAGCGATCGACATTATGAAGTAGATCGAATAGAGCTAGATCAAAGTGGATTTGATCGAATCAACCATGACACCACCCGTCTGACCATCAGCTGGGTAAACCCTGATTACAGGTATAAGGGAGGATATCGTCTGGTGATAAGGGATTACTACAATAACGGATTTGTAGACATCATAGAAACCAATGAAGATACAATCACATTCTACCCGGGAAAATACGGACACAAGCACATGTATTACAACATTATTGCTGATGATTGCCGTGCTAGTCTCCGATATAAAATAGAGGTCAACACGCCAAATGCAAGAGTCAATAGCTCGACCACCTTTATCAATGATAAAAACTAGCTGATACGTTCAATCTTGGCTCCCAAAGCATTCAAACGCTTATCAATAAATTGATAGCCACGATCAATTTGATCAATGTTGTGAATCGTGCTGATGCCCTCAGCTGACATAGCAGCGATCAAAAGAGAAACTCCGGCTCTAATATCCGGAGAAGTCATGGTGATTCCACGCAGGGGATATGCTCTATCCAAGCCAATGACTGTCGCACGATGCGGATCACATAGGATGATTTGAGCTCCCATGTCAATGAGTTTGTCAACAAAGAAGAGTCTGCTCTCAAACATCTTCTGATGGATAAGGGCGGTTCCTCTTGCTTGTGTGGCAGTCACCAAAATAACGCTAAGCAAATCAGGTGTCAATCCTGGCCAGATAGCATCTGCAATGGTGAGAATGGATCCGTCTATGTAAGATTCTATTTCATAATGTTTCTGAGCTGGCACATGGATGTCATCACCTCTAAAATCCATTTTTATTCCTAACCTCCTGAAGGTATCAGGGATAATACCAAGCTCCTTGATTTGCGCATCTTTGATTGTCAATTCAGAACCAGTCATAGCAGCCATACCAATGAAGCTTCCCACTTCAATCATATCCGGAAGTAGGGTATGTTCGGTTCCATTGAGTGATTTGACTCCTTCAATTTTTAACAAATTGGACCCAATACCATCAATGTTCGCGCCCATGCGCACGAGCATTTTGCATAATTGCTGAATGTATGGCTCACAAGCTGCATTGTAGATAGTAGTCAGGCCTTCTGCCATCACAGCTGCCATAATGATATTGGCTGTACCGGTAACGGAGGCTTCATCCAATAACATATATGCTCCCTTCAGGTTGCTACCATCAACGGTGTAGAATGATGTTTTGGGATCGTAGTTAAACTTTGCTCCTAGTTTCTGAAAGCCTACAAAGTGGGTATCTAATCTTCTCCTGCCGATCTTGTCTCCACCCGGTTTCGGCATACGTCCTGTTCCAAAGCGAGCTAAAAGTGGACCGAGAATCATGATGGAACCGCGAAGCGCTGAAGCTTTCTCCTTGAAATCCTCAGTATTAAGAAAATCCAGATTGACGTTTGCGGCCTTAAATGAGTAAGATTCGTTTCTCTCTTTGGAAACCTTCACTCCCATATCTTCGAGTAAATCAATCAGCTTTAAAACATCTCGTATCTGTGGAATCTTGTTGATAACAACTTCCTGATCTGTCAATAAAACAGCTGAGATGATTTGAAGAGCTTCGTTTTTAGCTCCCTGAGGGATGATTTCACCACTGAGCTGGTGACCGCCTTCTACCCGAAAAGATGACATTATTTCGTGATTAGTTAATTAGTGAATTAGAAATAACAAATAAAGAGTTACCTGACTAATTCACCAATCAACTATTCAACTATTTCGCCAAAAGCGAATTAATTTCTTCTGCGATTGTTACTTCTGCCACCACCTTGATTATTGTTTCGGCGACCTTTTCCGCCCTGATTGTTGCGACGGCCTTTATTGTTGTTACTACTTCGTCTGCCGGAAGGTTTCTTGTCAGAATCAAAAAGTCCTAATTCTTTAACTGTTTCGATATTTATATCGAGTTGGTCTTTTGAAAGCTTTTTGATGTTTTTCAAAATCTGCTCGTCTTCGATTGCTTCCTTATTCCAGGTTTGGAAAAAGCTCTTCATCAATCTTCCAATAGCAACGACAGCTCCTTCTTTTTCTTTTGGATCTTTCATGGCAATCGCCTGATCAATCAAAAGCTCTACGCTTCGGCCGTAATGACGGAATTTAATCTCATTCGAGTAGTACTTAAGTCTTTCCGGCTTGCGATCCAATACAGACGGATCTGGTTTTGGAAAAGGCCCTTCTATCTCCAGCTCAAAGTTTGAAATGATATGAAGGTCATCCCATACCTTTTGATCAGTCTCATTATCATTACCCAAATCAGGATTGATCAACTTCATTAGCTCTACCAGGGTAGCAGCTTTCTTGTTTCTTTCCTCTTGATCCTTGATTGTTTTTAAGTGTGCTACCAGATTCTGCACATTCCTTCCATACTCTCTCAGTTTCAAATGAGCACGTTGAGTATTGTATTCCAATGATGTATTCATAATAATATTATGCCTCAAAAATAGGCAATTCAATAATAGATTAAAGCATTCCTCCCATCAATCCTCCCATTAAGGCGAATAGAATGATCAGCACATAAAGTGAGAGAACGATTATGGTAAAAACGCCCATGAATAAAAACAACCTCCTGAGGTTGTTATAGGCCTCTGAACATTGTTGTTGATTTTGCTCTCTTATACCATTCTGCACCTGATTGCTGAAGCGAAGCAGATAAATTGAAGGAAAGATGTAAACAAGAGAGAAAAGAATATAGAATAAGCCGAATGCTCCTGGGGCGAATGGCATTTCATTGTATAATGAGCCAGTTCCCATAACAGCGAGCCCAGCCAAAATCATAAATCCACTGGCAATAAATCCCATGATTGCAAGAAACTTTCCCCATTTTGCAGTGTCTAAAAAATTATTCTGATCAGCCTTTGTCAGTATCAATTGATTCTCTTCCATATCTATTTTTTAATGGTTGCAATGCATTTTAATTCAATAGCAATCGGTGTAGGTAGCGAGCTAATCTCTACAGTCGTCCGGCATGGCTGATTGTCTTTGAAGTACTCTGCATATATTTTGTTGTAGGTTTTAAAATCGTCTTTCATATTGGTGAGGAAAACCGTTACATCTACCAGTTCGTCCCACGATGAGCCCGAAGCTTCAAGTATCAGTCTTACATTCTTAAATACAGAATGACATTGTTCGGCAATATCGTAGCTCACAATATTTCCTTCATCATCCAGCTCTACGCCGGGAATCTTCTTTGTGCCACGTTCTCGTGGGCCTACTCCTGAAAGAAACAATAGATCACCTACTTGTCTTGCATGAGGGTACAAACCAACTGGTTCTGGTGCCTTATCTGAATCAAATTTTGTTGACGTCATAATTTTTAAATAAGTGAGTCATTCTGAATTTATTTCAGAATCTACAATAAACTTTAAGGATCCTGAAACGAGCCTGTCTGCCGACAAAGGCAGGTTCAGGATGACGGTTTAAAATAATTAGCTATTCATAATTTCCTCAATCTCTTCCGCTTCGATTGGAATGTTTTTCATCAAATTGATATGTCCGTCTTCAGTAATCACGATATCATCTTCCAGCCTGATTCCAATGTTTTCTTCGGGAATATATATGCCGGGCTCCACAGTGAATACCATTCCCGGCTCGAATACCTTATAGATCGATGCTATGTCATGTACATCCAAGCCAATGTGATGAGAAGTCCCATGCATGAAATACTTTTTGTAAGCTGGCCAATCCGGACTTTCATTTTTGATATCTGTCTTGTCAATCAAACCCAAATCAAGCAATTCTTTTTCCATGAGTTTCCCGACCTCTGCATGATATTCCGGAATTCTATTTCCTGGCTTCAATAGCTCTGTTGCTGCATTTTTTACCCTCAAGACCGCATCATATACCTGGCGCTGACGCTTGGTAAATTTTCCTCCAACGGGAATGGTGCGGGTCATGTCTGAATTGTAATTGCCGTATTCCGCGCCCACATCCATTAGCAAGACATCACCATCCTTCAACTCCTGATTATTTTCAATATAATGAAGCACACAAGAGTTTCCTCCACCGCCAACTATTGGTGTATAAGCAAATCCTTTTGATCTGTTCCAGACAAATTCATGCAAGTACTCTGCCTCCACTTCATATTCCATTACGCCCGGCTTTACAAAATCCAACACGCGTCGAAATCCTTTTTCGGTAATGTTGCATGCCTGCTGAATGACATCTATCTCAAACTGTGACTTAATGCACCTTAGATCTTGTAGGATTGGAAATAAACGCTCATACTGATAGAGCGGGTAGCGATCCTTACATTCTTTTACAAAACGTGCATTGCGTGTTTCCACCTTACTTGCATTCCTGATATGCTCGTTGCTATCGAGGTATATATGGTCGCACTCCGCCAGGATGGTATAAAAAGTTTTTTCAAACTCAGCAGTCCATTTCACATTTTTGATTCCTGAGGTCGAAGTGCCTTCTTCTTTGGTGAGCTTATGACCTTCCCATACAGCTATTTCTTCATTCGTTTCTCTTACAAACAAAATTTCGCGCATCTTCTCGTCCGGAAAATCGGGCGCAATGAGTACAATTGATTCCTCCTGATCTACGCCGCTCAACCAGAAGAGATTTGCGTTTTGAACAAATTTCATTGTCCCATCTGCATTGGTTGGCATTACGTCATTGGCATGAACGATAGCCACAGATCGGGGCTTCATCCGTTTGGCAAGCTTTTCGCGATTCTGAATAAATAGTTGATTATTAATCGGATCGTATCGCATGATGTTATCTTAGTTCTGATTTAAGAAATCTTCAATTATGAGGTGGCTAAAATTAGCATTTCTTTTTCTCTCTGCTCCGTTATTCGGCCAGCAATTAGGCTTTGCACTAGAGCAAATTGGTGCGCAGGCAATCATTGATGCCGGGCTTACAGGCAAGGGTGTGAAAATCGGGATAATTGATGGTGGATTTCTTCGAGCGGATAAAAGCGAATCATTGCGACTTCTATTCGAAAATGGTCAGATAGCCGGATATAAAGACTATTTGGATCCGGATGCGGAGGATTTTGCTGGAAGTGCTGCTTTCGACGATGTACATGGCACTGAGGTTTGGGAATTAATTGGAGGAATCAACCATGATAGAGAAGTACAATACGGATTGGCAACCGGCGCTACTTACTATCTGGCTCGCACGGATCATGGCGGCTATGAGCGAAGACAGGAGGAAAAATTTGCCATTGAAGCAATGGGATGGATGGCCAAAGAAGGCGTGCAGATCATCAATATTTCGTTGGGTTACAATTTTGGATTTAATAACAAGCGTGAAAACTATCAACCCAAGCAGATCGATGGGAAGAGTACCATTCTGACGCGTGCCATTAATCGTCTTTCTGAAGATTATGATATCCTTTTTGTGGTAGCCGCCGGAAACGATGGGGACAATAAATGGAAAATCCTTGGTTCGCCCGGGGATGCCAAAAGTGCCCTTACTGTTGGAGCCACTAAACTTAAAGTGTGGGATGGAATGAAGTACAGCTCCAAAGGCCCAGAGTGGTTGGAGTATGTAAAGCCAGAGATTTCGTGCTTCTCTTCACTAGGTACCTCTTTCTCGGCTCCAATTATTACCGGGCTAGCAGCTTGCCTGCTGGAGAAAGATTCCACGCTGACAGCAAGTGATTTAAAGAAGGTAATTATTCAGGCTGGAAGCCTCTCGTCACCCAACAATCACATTGGATATGGGGTGCCTAATGGTCAAAGGGCTTTAGAATTAATTACTCAACCAGAAGGTATATTCTTTGGGCCTCAGATTGACGCAGCTAAAAATTTTGCAAATGTAGAGCTGGATTCCCCTTCAATTTATATCACAGTGTATCACAAAAAAGGCTGGAGAGTAGTCAAGAAAGAAGTGATTCGTAACGACAAAACCAAAGTGAAAATCAAACAAAAAGAAGATGCAGAATCCAGTACTGTGATTTGGGAAGGTGGGAGTTTGGAAGTTGTGTGGGAGTAATGATTAAATTACATAGATAATGGTTTAATAAATGAATAAATTCTTAAAAAATATAGGAACAATAGTTGGCGTTGCTGCTGGAATAGCGACACTAATTGGTTTGTATTTGAATTGGGAGAAGAATTATCCAATTATTGATATTAAATCAATTTCAATTGAGAGTTTAACAAACATTCCAAGCGTTGATGGTCTAAGCGCAACTTACATATTCAAGGATAGTGTTGTAAATAATGTATGGAAAGCATCATTTTTAATCGAAAACACCGGATCTGAAGTTATTGTTGCTAAAGGAAATAGAAAAAATATAATTAGTGACGTACTTACCATAGAAATTGAGGATGGTTTTAGAGTATTAAATTCAAGCATAAAAGGCAAAAACTTTCCTATTGAGATAGAAGTATTTAAGCAGACAATAACTACTAGTTTTCTTCAATGGAAACCAAAAGAATACTTTGAACTTTCATTCTATCTAGAAAAAATTTCAAGTGATTCAACAGAAACACCTAGACTTTACATTAATGAGAGGGAAATCCTAGATGGATCTGTCGTTTATTCTACGTTAAAAGACCCATCTAATCAGAAAAAAATCATTGCTGATTACCTTCCTACTCTTTTAAAAAATATTTTATGGTGGTTATGTCTAATTACTATTGGGATTTTGTTAGTTCTCCTACCAACTACAATCTATTATGAAATATATAGAAATAAGAAAGCAAATGATTGGGTAGAAAATTGGGAGAAAGAATATGATAATTGGATTCAACAACAAGTTCAAGATCAAGTAATAGATAAATGGTATTCCCCACGAGAATTACCAGTCGAATTTTGGCATGATTTCCCAGGTGATATTCCAGATTTTCCATATAATTTCAACAATATTTCAAATCCAATCATTGGGGCATTGTTAATCGGATTTCTGGCAACGATTCCATTACTTTGGATGCTAAAGATATAATTTAAACGTTCCTAATCAACACCAAGGAATGCAACACCTCATCACCCACATGAATATCTGCACCAGTGCCAAGTTGCTCAAATCCCAGCTTCATATAAAATCGCTGTGCTCGCTGATTGAGTTTAGAAACACTTAGCCAAATATGGGATTTACCTGCCTTTTTAGCCCTCTGAAATACTTCATCCATCATTTCGTGCGCTAACCCGGAACCATATTCAGACGGTAGCAAATACAAGTGCTTTAGCTCAATCGCATTCAATTCTGTGTTCAAGGGACATTTACGATCGTTGACGATGGATATCCCAACAGTCTGCTGATCTCTGTTGGCCTTTAAACATTCATAGTTCTTACTTATAAGAATGTTGGATGCCTCCTCAACCGTATAACATGATGAAAAGTATGCCTGGATATTTTCTTCCGAATGGATATCTGAATAAGCCGCGAGAAAGCTTTTCTTCCAGAATTGAACCAGCTCTTCCGCAAAACCAATGTCAGCGATTTCAATTTCAACCATATCAATCATAAGCTAAAATGAAATTTTTTAATTCTCAATTGTCCATTATCCATTTTATACTTCGTCTCTAGGGAAATATTTAACTTAACTAAAACTCTAAAACTCTATGAAAAAGTATTTATACGTATTCCGCGGTGGCGATGAAGGCTATGCAGACCAATCACCGGAGCAGATGCAGGCTCACATGCAGCGATGGGGTGAATGGATGGCGAAGGTAAAAGCCGAAGGATATCCACTGCAGCAGGAAGGTAAAGTAGTTGGGCCAGGTGGAAAAATAGTTACTGACGGTCCCTTTACTGAAGGTAAGGAAGTTGTAGGCGGTTATGTCCATCTGGATGCAAAAGATCTGGATCATGCGGTAGAATTGTCAAAAGACTGTCCAATCTTCGAATTTGGCGGCACTACAGAAGTGCGGGAGATAATCACCGATATGGGTGTATAAACTATCTAATCCTTCCCTTTTTGTTAAATCGGTCATTCTGAATTTATTTCAGAATCTATTTAGGATCAAGCCAAGATGCTGAAACAAGTTCAGCATGACCCTTACTAAAACAGGGAAGGTTTTTATTATCATGCAGACCTCACAACTCGTTGATCATTTCTTCCGGACAGAATATGGTAAGGCGGTATCGCACCTCACCAGTAAGTTTGGAGCGTCCAATTTAGAGCTCGCAGAGGATAGCGTTCAGGAAGCATTGATTAAAGCCATGCAAACCTGGCCGTACTCTCAAATACCGGATAATCCAACCGGCTGGATCTTTCGGGTGGCCAGAAACAAAATGATCGATCAGTTAAGGAGAAATCAAAAAACAAAAAATCAGGAAGTACCGGAGCGTGTAGAAGAAATGAATGAAGACTTATCCTTAGAATCCATCAACGATGATATGGTACGCATGATGTTTGCGTGCTGCCACCCGTCCCTTAGCCAGGAATATCAAATCATCCTCACTTTAAAAATTTTGGGTGGTCTCTCCATTAGGGAAATATCAAGTTCACTACTGAAGAAAGAAGAAACTGTTGCAAAAGCGTATACACGAGCGAAGAAGAAATTTAAAAAGGATGAAATAAAGCTAATCCTACCACCAGCACATGAAATTGAGAATCGATTGGATATGGTTCTTAAGATTATTTACCTGCTTTTCAATGAAGGATACAAGTCAGCTGAAGGAGAAAACCTGATTCGCAAAGAGCTTTGCGAAGATGCTATCCGTTTGAATCGGGTTCTGCTAGAAAGTGAGATCTGCAATACGCCGGCAGCCAACGCATTGATTGCACTTATGCTTTTCCATGTATCGCGTTTTGCTGCAAGAACAGATAATGAAGGTAACGTGATTACTCTTGAACAGCAGGATCGATCTAAATGGAATCAGGAACTCATCCAACAGGGGCTAATTTATCTGGAGCGTGCTTCTGAACAAGGTGCAATGAATGAGTACCTGATTCAGGCTGCCATCAGCGCCACCCATTGCAGGGCACAAACCTTTCATGATACAGATTGGGAAAATATCCTAACACTTTATGATCTGCAACTACAAATAACTCCCAGTCCAATTGTAGAACTCAACCGTGTGGTCGCGCTGGAAAAAGTACATGGATCCTTATTGGGAGTGAAAGAAATAGAACGATTAGAAGCCACACAGTTCTTTGATGAATATTACCTTTTTTACGCTATAAAAAGTGAAATGCTGCAGAAGCTAGGCAACAATGAAGATGCAAAAGAAGCACTTGAGAAGGCGATTGCATTGACTAAAAATGAAAAAGAAAAGAGCTATCTGAGCTTGAAGCTTTCCAGGATTAAGTAGCACCATTTTGTAAGTGATTTAATTCACCTGTCTCACTGACCCGTATCATTAAAAACAGCACATCACTTCATGATCTTGCAGCAAAGTCAAGAACCCATGAAAATAATTTATCTAATACTTCCTGTATTCATTCTCAGTGGATGTGCAGTCAATGTTAAAACCTATCAAAAACCTGAGCAATCATTTGATGATTTTAAAACCTGGTGCTGGTTGAAAGGATGTGAAGTCACTTATCAAGGGCCAGACTACTTGTATGATCAGCGGGTGGTGGATGAAATTGCCAATGCTATAGCCTACAACATGTATCAGAAAGGCTACGAACAAAAAGACGATTCTTCAGATCTTTTGGTGAACTTCTTCATGATACTGAAGGAAGATTCAACTGAAATTGCCGACAACTATGATGGATTTATGCCTGAGATAGGTTGGATGGATCAAATGTATCCCGAATATGAAAAATTTTTGAAAGGCAGCTTAATAATCGATGTTATTGATCGAAGAAAATCGGAAGTGATATGGCGTTCAAATGCTGTGAAATATATGGAATTAAACCCCATTTATAACAAAGAAGAAATATGGTCAGGAGTGGAAAAGGCTATGAAAAAACTCCCAGGCGTAGGGATTCCTGAGTAGCTCATTACTTTGATCTAACAATGCATTACTAGCAACTTAATCCTACCTTTGCACTTCAATGAGCAAGAAGGAATACGAGCTGATCGAGTTACCGAATGGCATTCGGATCATCCACAAAGAAGTAAATCACACCAAGATCGCCCACGTGGGCATCATGCTTGATATTGGTAGCCGTGATGAATCTCCCAATGAGCAAGGTCTTGCACATTTTTTGGAGCATATGGTATTTAAAGGGACCACCAAGCGTAGTTCCTATCATATTATAAATCGACTGGAATCTCTTGGTGGTGAGCTAAATGCATATACAACCAAAGAGAAAATTTGCTTCTATGCCTCACTCCTTGATATCCACTTGGATAAAGCAGTAGAGCTACTTTGCGACATTACATTCAATTCTACTTTTCCTGAAAAACAGATAGAAAAAGAGCGTACTGTGATTTTGGAGGAGATGAGTATGTACCGAGATACTCCTGAAGATTCTATCCAGGATGAATTTGATGAATTGCTATTCCCAAATCATCCACTGGGCAGAAACATTTTGGGAACCGAGCAAACAGTAAAATCTTTTCAAAAAGGAGATTTTCGAGCATTTCTCGATCGAAACCTGAATACTGAGAAAATTATACTTTCGAGTGTAGGGAATTATTCTGCCAAGAAAATCCAGAAACTTGCCATCAAGTACTTGAAAGATATTCCGCACAAAAACCACACACCCGAACGCAGTTGGTTTTCAGGTTATAACCCATCCAGAAGTGAAGTAAAGAAATCCATTAGTCAGGCACATTTTGCAATGGGAATGCCTTCATTGAGTATAAAGGATCCAAATCGGATTCCGTTTTTCTTTCTTGTCAACCTACTTGGTGGTCCAAGCATGAGCTCACGCCTTAATCTAAGTCTCCGTGAAAAGCACGGACTTGTTTACGGTGTTGATGCCAGTTATGCACCCTATCTGGAAGTGGGACAATTTGCTATCTATTTTGCGACTGATCCTAAAAACCTGAAGAAAAGTCAACGAATTATCCTCCGGGAAATTGAAAATCTAAAGAACAAACCTCTTGGTAACATGCAATTGCATAAAGCCAAAAATCAGATCAAGGGACAGATGGCACTTTCTGAGGAAAATAAGAATGCCATTATGCTGATGATGGCAAAAAGCCAGCTCGACTTGAATAAGGTTCCTGATATTAATAGTGTGTTTGAAAAAATTGATGGAATTACCTCCAATCACATTCAGGAACTTGCCACACAATATTTACCCACCGATCAGATGAGTGCCTTGACTTATCTGCCGGAATAATTCTATCTTTACATACATGGAATTTTTACCTGACGATCTCCAGAGATATGTGGAAGATCACTCCGAGCCTGAATCTGATTTGCTTCAGCAGATCAACAGGGAAACTCACCTCCATGTATTGAAGCCTCGTATGCTTTCAGGTCACCTTCAAGGACGAGTATTATCTATGCTTTCGCATATGATTCAACCAAAAAATATTCTGGAAATTGGAACCTATACCGGCTATGCAGCGCTTTGCCTGGCAGAAGGCTTGAGGACCGACGGAAAACTCATCACGATCGATAATAATGAAGAGCTGTCTGTGCGGACGAAGCAATATTTTGCTCAATCTGACTATTCCGATCAAATAGAAATGATGGTAGGAAATGCGATAGACATTATTCCAACTTTACAAACCTCCTGGGATCTTGTATTCATCGACGCAGACAAGGAAAACTATTCCAACTATTTTGATCAGGTTATTGATCAGGTAAATAACGGAGGATTTATCATTGCCGATAATGTACTTTGGAGTGGCAAAGTGTTTGATGAGTCTAAGAATGACAAAGCTACTGAGTCAATCAGGGAGTTCAATCAAAAGGTGCATACTGATTCGAGAGTACAAGACGTTCTATTTCCCATCCGAGATGGACTAATGATATTGAGAAAGATATGAAATTCAAAGTTTCGAGTTTTAAGTTCAGAGTTTCGAGTTGGTTATTTTTCATAACTATTCTCTCGAATAGTTTCGCTCAGACTGTGCCTAGGGAAATGATGATCGGGGATGTGAAGCTAACCATTAATGAATCTGCGCGAAGGCAATTACAAAAAGAGGTAGACCGACTCACTAGAAGCGATACTTATTTCAATATTCTTGTAGATCGCATGAATTTGTATTTCCCATACATCGAACGCGAGCATAAAAAAGCAGGCATCCCGGATGAGATCAAGTTTTTAGCTATACAAGAAAGTAATCTTATCTCAGATGCTGTTTCCTCAGCAAACGCGGTAGGTTTCTGGCAGTTCAAAGATTTTACCGGAAGGGAAGTAGGGCTTGTAGTGGATCGAAAAGTAGATGAGCGATTAAATATCGTTTCAGCTTCTCGTGGTTCAGGCAAATATTTCAATTCCAACAATTTCTACTTTGACAATTGGGCCTATGCGGTGATTGCATACCAGGCTGGTGCCGGAGGAGCGAAAAGTCATACCGACAAGTCTAACTATGGAAAGAAAAAACTGACCATAACGACAAACACCTACTGGTACCTAAAGAAATTTATCGCTCATGTGGTCGCATTTACTCCTTCTGTAGGTTTGCCGCATTCCGAAGGCATCTGGCTCGATGAAGTCACCAACGCTGGTGGCAAAACATTGGAGCAAATAGCCAGGCAAGAAAAGGTCGATTTGGAGGAATTGGAAAAGTATAATAAATGGTTATTGCGTGGGTCTGTTCCGACTGACAAAACCTACTCAGTAATGATCCCAAGAAAGGGTTCACCTCCGAAACGATTAGTAGCTGAAAAAGCTAACAAGAGAAGCAAGATTTCCGAGCCTCAGTCCAAGATTTATCCTTCTGAATTAACACCAGGGATAACCGAAGCAAACAAATCCACCATCATTCCGCTCAATGGTATTCCATCCATTCTAGCCAGAGATAGCGACGATGTGCACAGCTTATCTGCACGCGCCGGAATTTCTGAAAAGCAATTCAGAAAGTATAATGACATGGCAGAAGCTGATAAGATTGTTGCGAATGAGTTTTATTACATCAAGAAGAAAAAGGGTAAAGCCAAGATTGGATTTCATGTGGCAAAATCAGGTGAAACACTTTGGGAGATATCTCAGCAGTATGGCATCAAATTAAGCAAGCTTGTCAGTAGAAATCGCATGAGCATCATCGATGAATTGAAACCGGGAAGAGTACTTTGGATGGATCGGACCAGGCCGTCAAGTGAGCCAATCGCTTATCATGAGCTTACTAGTCCGGTCATTACCAAGCCTGTAGCCAAACCCACTGCTTCCACTAATTCGGTAGAAGATGCGGTCATTACAAAAGAATCTGTAGAGGAGCCACTTGACGAGGAAACCATTGAAGAAGATGTGGTACCAATTAAGGTACCCGAGGTAGACATGAAGGAAGAGCGACTCAGAAAAGTGAAAATTCATACAGTAGCTTCAGGAGAATCTCTTTGGGGAATTTCTCAATTGTATGAAGTGAAAATGGATGATTTGCTGCGATGGAATGAGCTTCCAAATCCCGACGCTTTGAAAATTGGCCAAAACATTCAGGTGAAAGCGCCTATCGAAGAAGCATCAGCAGGTAAGAACATCATTAAACACACGGTACAGCCTGGTGAGACGCTATATGCCATCTCTCGTAAATATGATATGACCGTAGATGAGGTAATGGATCTAAATGGAATGAAGAACTTCGACCTGAATGTAGGTCAGGATTTGAAAGTGTATGGGGAACTATAGAATTTAGAATTAAATCGAATTCTAATAATTCTTCTCAAAAGGTATTTGCAGATCATTGGCAATTTTCTTCAATGATTCCATATCTCGCTTGTCATCTCCATTGCAAGAGATTAGATGACTCTCCTCACCATCCTGAATGTACGCTTTGTAGAAATACATTTTCACATTGGAAGAGTTTACTCGAGAATTTACTGTCTGCGAAACTTTTACCTCTTTTAGGAACAGACTAGATGGATTGTTAATACTTACAAGTTCACCGCCTGACTTAATTACTCGGGCTGAGGTATCTACTGTGATTCTTTTCCCTCTAATCTGAATCCAGATGAGAAGCGTTCCAAGTAGAATCAGAACCACTGCCCCGGGAATAGGGCCAATAAATAAGGTGATAATTCCCACTATGATCATAACCCAACCTAGCGAGGAAACAATTTGAAAATTGTTTTCAAAGTGTCGTAATTGATATTTCATAGAAAATACTTAGTGTTAATAATCAAAATCCAATCCCAAACGATCTTTCAGGTATTTGAGGTTAAGGTTTTTACATTTTATGAGCAACCATGTCAAATCTCCGAATACTACTAAATTCGTCTTCTTTTTCTGCTTTTACTTTCCTGAGATCATACTCTCTTTGTAGGTTCATCCAAAACTCATCAGTGGTTCCAAAAAACCGTGCAAGCCTAACTGCGGTATCTGCAGTGATTGATCTTGAACCTTTAATTATTTGACTGATTCGAGTTTGCTGAATACCAATCTCCTTGGAAAGCCTATATGCTGTAAGCTTCATGGGAATTAGAAACTCTTCTACTAAAATTTCGCCTGGGTGAATGTTTGCTTTTAATTTCATTAGTGATAATCAACTATTTGCACATTACTTGCTTTTCCATTATTCCATTTAAAAATGATTCTCCACTGATCGTTAATTGAGATGGAGTAGTATTCCCTTAGGTCACCTTTCAATTTGTGCAGCCTATTTGCGGGAGGAATCATTAAATCCTTGATGTCTAAAGCGGAATGAATCATAAACAACTTCCTTAAAGCCTTATTAGCTACGTCTATACTCCACTTTCTGGTTGGTATTGCTTTCCAGACCTTCTCAGTATGTTTGCAGCTAAAGCTTTCAATCATATCACAAATATAATATCATTAAACGATACTATCGTGAAAAGGTTATAATGTTAATAATCAAAATCCAATCCCAAACGATCTTTCAGGTCTTTCAAATCAGGATTTTGTTTGACCATATAATCGAAGATATCCGTGCTTGTATAAAGCTTTTTCTCATCCTTGATTTCGGCAATTTCAGTACGCAATACAATGTGATCATTGGCAAGCTCAGATCTAAAGTACTGAACCAGCTCTGTATCAAACTTCTCCAAAAAGGAGACTTCCAGCTGACTGCCCAGCATAATGATCACACTGTGATTATCTCCTTTCTTCACTGATTTGCTCAATACTAATCTTTCCGTATCTCCTGCATCCTTCTTCTGCTCGGCAAATGCTTTCCAAACTTTTTGTAGTTCTTCTTCTGTGAAATCTGTTTCTTTCTTCTCAACGACCGGAGAGGCGTCTTCATCCACTTCCTTGGATTTCTTTTTCCCAAAAATACTGGGAGTCTCCTTTGGCTTATCAGAAGTAGAAGGCTTTAGAACCGGACTGGGTTTGGGCTTTAGTGGATCTGACTGGTTGTCAACTTCGTTCGGTACGGAAAGAGGTTCTTCAGTAGGTGGTGGCGGTGCATCCTCGCTTATCAACTTAGCACCGTCAACTGAACCATCTGGGTCCTCCTGCTTAGGTTCCTGGGTTTTGTCCTTTTGAGACTCGGCCTTATCGGTTGATGCTTCTTTTATGCTGTCACTGTGTGACCTTTTTTTTTTGCTCCATCGTCAGAGGAGCTAAGCGAAAGCGCGCTGGTGAGGTGAGCGAGCTTCATTAGGCACAACTCTACATGCAATCGCTGATTTTTACTTTGTTTGAAGTTCAGTTCAAACTGGTTGGAAATATTCAACGCTGACAACAAAAAAGAAGGACTGCATTTGGCAGCCTGCTCGCCATACTTTGCTTTCAGGTTATCTGTTACTTCCAAAAGCGTGATCGTTTGCTGGTCTTTGGAAACTAACAGGTTTCTGAGGTGCTGCTGAAAGCCATTGAGGAAATTATTCCCGTCGAATCCGTTTCTCAGAATCTCATCAAACAACATCAATGCACCTGACATATTCTGGTCCAGCAAGTCATCTACCAATTTGAAGTAGTAATCATAATCAAGAATATGAAGGTTCTTGATTGTGTCTTGATAGGTGATCTTTCCATCTGATGAAAAGGTTGTAATCAAATCGAAAATAGAAAGCGCATCTCTCAGCGCACCGTCGGCTTTCTGAGCAATTAGGTGTAGTGCTTCTTTTTCCGCATCTACCTTTTCACTGGAGGCAATCTTTTCCAATTGCTTTACGATATCCGCTACTTCAATTCGGTTGAAGTCATAAATCTGACATCTGGAAAGAATGGTAGGTATTACTTTATGCTTTTCTGTTGTAGCCAATATGAAAATGGCATATTCAGGCGGCTCTTCCAACGTTTTTAAGAATGCGTTGAATGCCTGTGTCGAAAGCATGTGAACCTCATCTATGATGTACACTTTATACTTCCCCTGCTGAGGTGGATAGCGTACCTGATCAATCAGGTTTCGAATATCTTCGACCGAGTTATTTGATGCAGCATCCAGCTCAAAGATATTGAAGTTGGATGTTCCCTCAGGACCTTCATTCTCAAATCCATTGATGGTTTTGGCCAGGATACGCGCACAAGTAGTTTTACCTACTCCTCTGGGTCCGCAAAACAGTAGTGCTTGTCCTAGGTGATTTGAATTGATGGCATTTTCAAGTGTTGTGGTAATGTGCTCCTGCCCCACCACTTCCTCGAATCCGAGAGGTCTGTACTTACGTGCCGATACCACAAAATTTTCCATCCGGATGGCAAGTTAATGATGTGATTCATTCTTCTGAAAAATTCTTTCAAAAAAGGATCGAACTAATTCATGTTTTGTGATGTCTTAGTCATCCACAAAGGTTTTACCTTTGCTGTTAGTTCTTATACTTAATGGGGTCGACCGGAATCGACAGGAAGTGCAAAGCATACGCTAGCATGTCGGGTGTTGAATGAGCACGCGTGATCAATTCATTCACAATTATAATTGGCGAGTCTAACTACGCTATGGCAGCTTAATTCTTGAATAAAGTAGAGAATTAATTAGGGTTGAGCCACATTGGTTCCCCCTGTCACATCCTACTGTTCTTTGTCCTTGAGAGTGGAAATTAGGGTGTCATAATAAGGAATAGTCAGAGGCAGTGTCGTGGGCCTTTGACGAAATTAAGCGACTGGTATTTGTAGTAGGTTGTTGTTCACCAGCTATTTGTACGAGATAAAACAAGAATGACTAAACATGTAGAAGGTTTATGGTTTCCTTAGCTGGACGAGGGTTCGAATCCCTCCGACTCCACAATAAAGCTGCCTTGCGCAGCTTTTTTTGTTTATCACAATGGATGAGAACCCGAGTAGAGGACGGTCCGCCGCTGCGGTTTGAAATGAAATTCACGAGGGGCTGAGCGCATGGATGTGTGTATGAGTAATCCCTCCGACTACATTCAAAAAACTCGACTATCAATTGGACTTTTAGTTTGTGATCTAAACCAGAGTGGAGGGTTCGAAAACAAAGCTTCTCGAGGAGCTACAGGGATGCATGTGCGAGTGAGTGATCTCTAAATTTTTCTTACTCCTTCACAAACAAATCATCCATTTGATCATCTTGCAGAACCACCTTCAGAGTGTTGTAAAAATGCTTGTAAATAATACCTTGATTGGGAGAATTTGAAAGTCTATTGCTGCCAGCTCGGATGATTGATTTGAGTTCATCTAAGGTGATCCAATAAAAATCACTCTTTTCTCGAAATATTTCAAACTTATCATCTAGCGGGATCATTGCCTGTCTGATTTCTTCCCTCGACTTATACGGCAGATTTACAATATAGCTGCGATACACACCATTGGCAGCAGTGATGTAGGCCTCGGGGCGGAATTCTACGTCTATTTGCTCTTTGCCATAAACCATGCGACACTCTTCAAAAAATTCCCTGACGGCTATCTCCTGAGGCGTTTCTAATCTAGTTTCATTATTCAGACTCCCAACCATCTCTCTTCCGCCTCCAAAATCAGTCCAGCCTGGCTTATCGTCATCATACCCAAGCAACAAGTAGACTTGGTCATCTATGATCGTGTAAGGAAGTACTCCTGCAGCTACAAGTTTATCGTCTTGTCCAATAGATCTAACGGCATATAATAAGGTTATACAGATGATGATACTTCTCATAAACTTTCCTTTGGAGTAAGTTAAATTTAGTCAGATTCAGAATAAGAAATTTTGCTCTCAGTATAACTTTTCTTAATTGAAAAAAAATCGCTCTACTGTGATCAAATAAAAAATCCTAACCAAATACTGATTAGGATTTTAAATCTTTATTAGCTCGAACTACATGCTCGAACCAAAAAATGGATATTCTAGCGACTTAGTCGATACGCTCAACATTTACGGCGTTCAAGCCTTTCTTTCCTTCTTCCACTTCGTATGATACCTTATCATTTTCCATAATTTCATGGATTAAACCACTTGTGTGGACAAAGACATCCTTACCAGAGTTGCTTGGCGTAATAAATCCGAATCCTTTTTCGCTGTTAAAAAATTTTACCGTTCCTTCTTGCATTGTAATTTGATTGTACTGTTTAATATTTTTTTAAAACTTAGCTCTCACTGAATTTTGAATCCATCATTTGTCGCAACAAAAAAAGAAGACACTTTAGTTTGACTTTCGACAAATCAGCTTAAGAGGAGGCGTTGGAAGAAAATTCTTGGAGGAAATAACTTGAACGATACTACCTACTGTTTTGGAACAGCGTACTTATTTTATTATTGTCTCAAATTGCTTGAGCGACACAAAGTTAGTCCTTTTTATTTGACATTCTTTTTTGGTCTCTAATAATTATCATCGATACGAACTGTTTACATCAAAATCTTGCTCTATTTATAAGACAACTTGGGCCTTTCGTACACTCTTCAAATAGTACGCTAAAATTTATTTTGAGTCAATTGGTTCAATTTTTTATTCATTACCAAAAACCAAAAAGGTTGAAATACGGCCAGTGCCATCATCCCGGGATACCCAGTTGGCATTTGAGGGCTTTCTGAATGTGACAGTAAAATTTGATACTTTTTTCCGCCGTTGTAATGATGATCTGAATGCCTGGAAAGATTGAACAATAGCATCCTTCCTAGCTGATGATCCGAATTCCACGAATGACAGTGGCGCACCCTTTCATATTTTCCATGTTCATCTTTTCGCCTTAAAAGTCCATAGTGCTCTATGTAATTAACGGTCTCCAACAATGCTATACCGATGGCGGCCGTCGCAACAAACGCTAACAAAACTGTCAGATTAAAAAAATAATGAATAGAGATCAGCAACGAGATGTTTGCCAGGGTATACACCACCATCCGATTGTTTAATGAGAGGATAGGTTTGTTTATCTTTTTCATTTTCAAATTCTCAATTTGCCAGGCTTTAATGTAGCTTCCAAAGTGTGAGGTTATCCAAAAAACGTAGAGCAGCTGATTTCTTTTTGCTGTTGCCGGATCGTGAGGAGTTGCTACATCTCGGTGATGTATTTCATTATGATAGATGTGAAAATGTGTATCCAGGGAGGTTAACAAAAGTACTTGGCCCAGAAACTTTTCGAGCCTATTTCTTCTATGACCCAATTCGTGTCCAATGTTAATGCCCAAAACTCCACACATAAATCCCATAGAAGAGATTTTACCTAGAAACTCAACGGAGTTTGTCGGGGTATCATCAATAACATTTAGAAAATATATGAGCACAAACAATTGAACTGGTACCGCCAAAAAGATGATCCAATCATACATTTTGTTTGCCCCTTCAATGCGCTCGCTCTTTTCATCAAAATTTTTTGCGTCAGGTTTTATGAACAATTCAACAATCGGTAACGCAATGAAAAAAAGAATAACTGCGGCAAATGTCATAATCCCTGAAGTGCCAAAAGAAAAACAGACTGTAATTGGCAAAATATACACCAGTAGATACTTTATTCTCATGTGTTTATTGATTGAAGCATTCGAGGTTTACAAGACATATACCAAACAACTCAAAGAACTGATTTTCAGCTCTTTGATCGGAGCATGGTCCCATTGGATTTTATCATATTTAAGAAATTTATTAGATAAAAGGATTATATCTAATAATTATGCGTTACTTCCCCTATCGGGATTTCAATCCTCTCCTTCTCAGTAGACATCAAGCATTTCTAGAGGTTAAAAGCAACCTTTCATCAAAAAATGAATCTATTAGAGCATAGCTCTACTTTAAATCGGTGGGGCAACGTATTCACCTAAGGAATAAAACGAAAGCCCAATGTTCAAAAACTACCTCAAAACCTCTCTAAGAAGCCTTTTAAAAAACCCATTAAGCTCATTCATCAATTTGTTTGGACTTGCTGTTGCCATTGGCGTCTGCCTTATTGTGTATTCATTCATGGAGTTTGATTATACAATCGATGATTTCCATAAAAATAAAAATGAAGTTTACCTGACCACATTCTATGTAGATAGGGATGGAACTGAGCGTCATTTGGGGTTATCTCCAACGCCACTTGGTGCTATGCTTCGGGAAGATTTTACACACATTGAAAAAGTATGCCGAGTTGAAGATTTTGGGACCGTGATAAAATTTGAAGACAAGGTTTTTAATGAACATGTGCGATACGCCGATCCTGAATTCCTAGAAATGTTCACATTCCCATTGAAATGGGGACAGACCAGTACGCTTGCCGATATGAACAGCATCATTTTTAGCGAAAGAATGTCTATAAAGTACTTCGGTGACGAAAATCCTGTGGGTAAAAATGTGCTACTGAAATTCGGAGATGTTCGAAAAACTTTCACAGTTACAGGAGTAGCTGAACCATTCCCATTGGCTCATGCCATAGATTTTAACTTTCTAATCAATTTTGAAAATATCAATACCACGCATCCTGATTATGATCTAACTAATTGGCGCGGATTTGTCAACGCGACATTAATCCAGGTGAAGCAACCTTCAGATTTGACCATAATAGAAGAAGGTATGGAAAAATATCGTAAGCTTCAAAACAGTGTGCGTGAGGATTGGGCCATCTCTAAGTTTGAGTTCATCAAGCTTGCAGATCTCCACAATCGTTCGGGAGATATTAGCAGTGATATTTCTTCCGGTGTAGAAGATGAAGCGAGGTTGATTCTGCCAATTATTGGTTTGTTCATGCTCTTACTTGCATGCTTCAATTACATCAATATCGCTATTGTATCAGCATCAAAAAGGTTGAAAGAAATTGGCGTTCGAAAAGTAATTGGTGCCAATAGAAGGCTGGTCATTATCCAGTTTATAGCTGAGAATATTTTTGTCACACTTTTCGCACTTCTCTTTGGGTTGCTGCTAGGCGCTTTTGTGTTCCTCCCATGGTTCAACAACCTTTTCAACATCAATCTTGGCCTTCGACTCACAGATGGCAACTTGTGGATTTTTCTAGGATCTATCCTTCTATTCACCGGTATCGCTTCAGGCATTTATCCGGCCTTTTATATAGCAAAATTCGAAGTAGTCAGAATCTTTAAAGGATCTGTTCAGTTTGGAAAGAAAAATCCACTCACCAAAATATTTCTTGGTTTTCAGTTGATTTTAGCCTGTATCACGATCACTTGTGGAGTTATTTTCTCCCAAAATACCACCTACCAGGCCAACCGAAGCTGGGGGTACAATCCGCAAGAATCGATGTATGTGAGAGTTCCCGATCAATCAGGCTATGAAAAACTAAGTGCTGTCATGGCACAAAACCCAAATGTGATTCAAATTCTGGGATCACGAAACCACCTCGGAGAAAGTTCACTTACTCGAGTAATTGAAACACCTGAAAGGCAATATGAAGTGACAGAGTTGTCTGTAGATGCTAACTACGCTGAATCAATGGGATTGGAATTATTGGAAGGTAGATTTTTTAGAGATCGATTTGAAAGTGACAAGCAGGCCGTAGTTGCAAACGAACTTATGATTGAAAGTATGGGACTGCAGGATCCAATCGGTCAATTGTTTAAAATAGATAGTGTGCAATTTGAAATTATCGGGGTGGTAAGAGATTTCCATATGTATAGCTTTTTCAATGAAATAAGGCCGACAATGTTTCGTGTAGCTGACAAAGAAGACTACAGATATATGATCATGAAGGTGATGGCGGGTTCAGAGGAAGAAACGTTCGAAGCTTTGCAGGAAGCGTGGGCTGATTTGTTCCCCGAAACGCCTTTTAATGGTGAGCATCAGGTAGATGTGTGGGGATGGTATTTCGAGGAAATAGGCAATCATGCAAAATTCATGAAAGCGGTCGCTTTTATTGCGGTGATGTTGGCAGCACTTGGCCTTTACGGGTTAGTTACTCTCAACGTTACCGGACGCGTCAGGGAATTTAGTATTCGTAAAGTATTGGGCGCTCAATTAAGAAATATTGCTGTCAACATTACTAAGCAGTATGTATTGCTTTTTGCCATTTCTCTGGCAATAGGTGGACCGATTAGTTATTTCTTGATGGGAGCACTTATGGATGAGGTGTACGAATACCATATTCCGATGACGGTATTTAGTGTCATGATCGCTGTTATATTATTGATCTTCGTTTTGTTGGCAACAGTCTCTACTCAGGTGAGAAAAGTATCCAAGTCAAACCCTGTGATTGGGTTGAAGGTAGAATAATCAAGAGATTTTTCGAGAATAATTAAGCTGCTTCTGTGCAGCTTTTTTTATGCAGTTTAGAAAGCGATGTAACAAAAGTGCTGCGGTTTTGATCACTACCATATGAATATTAAAAAAGCTGCAAAAAGAGTTTTAGTCACCTTATTGGTACTCATCCTATTGATCATCGGTTTTGGATATTGGTTCATTGGATTGATTAAATCCGATATAAACAGCAAAGATTTATCTCAAACGCAGGTCGCAGATCTTCCCTATTTAGTTGAAGATTCAATCCCTTCCCGTGGCAAAATACTAGCTGTGGTCACCAGTACTGCTCAAATCGGTCAGAGTGGAAAAACCACCGGATACGAGCTTACTGAGCTCTCCAGAGCATACTATGTCTTTCAGGCAAATGGATTTGAGGTAGATGTTGCGAGTCCACAGGGTGGCAAACCACCAGTTGTGATTGATGATGATGATATCGGTGCTTATGATTACGCATTTATGAATGATCCAATCGCAGGACGTAAAGTTGAAAATACGATAGCGATGAAAGATGTAATTTTTGAAGATTACAGTGCTGTCTACTTTGTCGGTGGTAAGGGCGCCATGTTTGACTTTCCTGACAATCCTTACATCCAGGCGCTTGTCAGAAACTATTTTGAATCAGGAAAAGTCATTGGTGCCGTGTGTCATGGCCCGGCTGCTTTAGTTAACACCACCCTAACTGACGGTACTTCACTCCTTGCAAATAAAGAAGTAAGCAGCTTCACAAATGAAGAGGAGCTATTTCTCATATCGGATGCGGAAAAGATATTTCCATTTTTATTACAGAGTGAGCTTACCGAGAGAGGAGCAAAGTTTAAACAAGGGCCTATGTACTTGAAGAATGTTGTGAAGGATGGCAAACTAATAACCGGTCAAAATCCATGGTCTACCTGGTCATTGGCGGAGGAGATGATAAAGTCAATGGGATTTGAACCTAAACATAGAACCATGACCTCCGAAGAGGCGTCCGTTGAAATTTTAATAAGCTATGAACTGGATGGATATCAAGGTGCCAAAACCAAGGCAAGTGAATTCATTGATCAGGGAATACCTGTAAATAGACCATTAATTGCCATTCACAGCATCACCTCAATAATGCAAGGGAATCTCATCCGGTCCGTCAATCTGATAAAAATGCTTTGTTTCTTAAAAAAAGGTGATTGATCTGGAAACAATCGAGTAAAAACTCAAATTGTTTCAATACTATTTCGTGAATTAATTTCTGACTGAATGGCGTTCCTCACATTTTCTTGAAAATCTTCCAGCGTTTCCAGACTATATTGTGATGGATCAATTGGCTCATGAATAATGACCCGACTATTTTTCCTCCATCGCATCAGAAATTTTCCATCATCCGGTAGTATTCTCCAGTTATCAGCCAGTGTGATTGGGACTAAATGAATGCCGGTTTTCAATGCCATTTTGAATGGACCTTCTTTAAAATCACTCAATTCGGTGGTATTTCCAACACTTATTCCTCCTTCCGGAAATACCACTACAGAAATATTTTCCAGCAGCGAACCAATACTTTCCTTAAATGCAGCGTAGCTACTTCTTAAACTGTCACGATCAACCATGATGTGAAATTTTCTGAAATAATATCCAAACCCTGGCACCTTTGATAAGGATTGTTTGCCCACAAATTGCACTGCAATTGGCATCTGAGTCATGATAGGAATATCTAAAAATGAAAAATGATTTGGGCAAAATATGTAGGTAGATTTTTTATCAAGCAGGTGTTTGTTTTCAACAACAATTTTGATTCCCAAAAGAAAAAAAAAGACGGTAGTCCAGTGTCTGGTTAATACAAGAGCCTTTCTTTTTTGCTTGAGAAGATTGAGAATGAAAAAGCATGGAAACAAAGCGAAAAAAAGTAGAAAAAACACTATTCCGGTATAGATTAGATAGCATCTTCTTAAAAAAATGGCTGGTTTCGAAGGCATATTAGGTTTGATTAAGCGACCAAAAGTAAATCTCTTTTTATAGCCAATGGCTAATCAAATCTTACTTTTTTACAATATCCTAATTCTTACTTTGTTGCATACTCCGATCTTCTGTTTCTCAGAGAGAAATTCCTCCATCAATGGTAATGGATTGACCCGTTATAAAGGTGGTTTGATCAGAGCAAAGCCAATAAATTGTATCTGCAATCTCATCTACCTTAGCATAACGTTTCATCGGTGTTGCGCGCAGCAGACGCTCTTTAAGTTCTGGTTTAGTCTCATGCAATTGATCAAAATGATTCGTATCAGTATATCCGGGACAAACCGCATTTACTCGTATGTTCTTTCTTCCATATTCTAAAGCTGCGGTTTTAGTCATGCTAAGTACGGCAGCCTTGCTTGCCGCATAGGCAATGTGATTTGGAGCAGCAATCAGACCAGCAAGTGAAGCGACATTTACAATAATGCCATGCCCTTGCTCCAGCATATATGGAATAGCGTACTTCATGCCATAATAAACCCCGCTTTGATTTACCGCTATCACATGATCCCAATCTTCAAGCGAACTATCAGCTGTCTTGGCTATTGTGGATTGGCTAATTCCGGCATTATTTACTAAAATATCCAATCCACCAAAGCGATCATACGCTGCCTTCATTAGTTGGGACATTTGTTTGGCGTCAGACACGTCAGTGTTAAACGCAATTGATGATTGAGGTCGAATCGTATTGAGTTGGTTCATTAAAGAATCCACTCCCTCTTTATCTCGGTCTGATAATACAACGTTCATCATTCCGTGCAAGCTCATTAATTTGGCGGTAGCTGCACCAATTCCATGAGCAGCGCCGGTGATTACGCATACCCTGTTTGATGTTTCCATATCTTAAGTTAACGCATTATTACATCATTTGATAATGCTTGAATAGTTCGTTCGGAAATATCTGCTTTACCAAGACGTTTCATCTTTGGTATCGTCCAAATGGAACTACTTTTGCGTCTCATAAAGTAAATTTCGATCAATGAGATTAATCACAACTCTTCTTTTAATTGGGGTTGCTATCACAGTAAATGCTCAAGTATTATATCCCGGATACCATCTCAACGAGTACTATGAGCTATTAAGGATCAAAAATCCAGAACTTGCAGATCCTATAACTTATCATCCGTCTATTATCCACACGTATGCCGCAGATTCAGCATTGAAGTGGGATTTGTGGAATGGTCGGTTTGATCTTTCAAATAAAGGTGATGATTATATAGAGGTGCTGGATCCATTCATGAGGCTGGGGTATATAAGCAATGTTCCAGACCACTACAATGATGGTGCAGTATGGGAAGGGAAAGGATTCAATAGCTCAGTAAACTTCGGGTTTACCGGAAGAAAAGGGATGCTGTCATTCACCTTCGCTCCGGTAGTCTTTCACGCTCAAAACAATGATTTTTATATTCCTTCAGTTCCATCGACAAAGAGTGAGTTTTCTTACCCTTTCGAACGAAGAATTGATTGGGTATTGAGATACGGAGATCAGTCTGTAAATAGATTTAACCTGGGACAGTCTGAAATCAGACTCCTTTATAAAAAATTTACGCTTGGTTTATCAACTCAAAACATGATCTGGGGCCCCGCTCAGGTTTCTCCTGTAATTATGTCTAATAATGCTGCTGGAGTCCCTCATTTGGATATTGGCACAGCTAAACCAATTGATACGAAATTTGGAAAGTTTGAATTCAAAGTTTTCTGGGGATTAATGGATGAATCGGATTATTTCGATACTGATGATTCAAATGATCAACGCTATTTGACCGGAGCAGTATTTGGCTTCCAACCGAAATTTGTGGAAGGATTGAGCCTTGGTATCAATAGAGTACTTTATAGGGATATGTTTGATGGAGACTTCAAACCAATAGATTTATTTGCAGCTGTCTGGGGTCAAATCAGCAATCCCGATCTTCCGAATGATGATTATGATCAAATGTTATCCTTAAGTGTCGCCTGGAAATTCAAAGAATATGGATTTGAAACATTTCTGGAATTTGCCAGAAACGATTACCCAGGAGTAATCATCGACTTCTTTGAACAACCTGATAGAACAAGAGGTGTAACCATGGGGTTTGTGAAATCTTTTGACTTAAATAATGGCAATATATTCAGGGTTGTATTTGAGCATACCAAACTCAATAAAATAAAATTATCGACAGTAGCGTCTGGTCATGCAGCATATTATGTGCATTCTCAGGTCGAAAATGGATATACGAATCGTGGACAACTTATGGGCTCCTATATCGGGCCGGGCTCCAATGCGAATCACTTTAAGTTTCAACTTTACACACCAAATGGCAGAATCGCTTTCAACATTGATCGTGTTAGGTTTAATGATGATTATCTGGCAGATAATTTTGCTCCTGCTTTTAATCAACCTAATGATGGAAGCTTTCTTACCGGAATTGATTATTTGAGATTTATCAATGATTTCAGTGTTGAAGCAAGCATCTCCCGTACCAATAGAAGAAATTGGTACTATGAGGCAGACAGAGATGTAAACAATCTAAGTTTTACACTTAAAGTTGGCTATACACCTGGTCGAACAAACTAATAAAAGTTCTAAGACTCGATTTCAGTACTATCAAAATTTTCAGTTGCTGAATGTTCTTTTCTTAGTGCTGGCAGGCAAATCATATACCTTTGCATCTTATGAATACAAAAGATGAAATCGTAGAAAACTGGCTACCCAGATACACAGGTACAGAGTTGGATGAATTTGGCCAGTACATCCTGCTTACAAATTTTAAAAACTATGTAGATCTGTTTGCAAAGCGCTTTGAGGTGCCCATCAAAGGGAAAAATGGAGCAATGCAAACTGCTACACACGGAGAAATTACCATCATCAATTTTGGCATGGGAAGCGCCATGGCAGCAACTGTCATGGACTTGCTTTCGGCAATCTCTCCGAAAGCAGTTCTTTTTCTTGGGAAATGTGGAGGCCTAAAAGCCCAAAATCAGCTAGGTGACCTAATTCTGCCTATTGCAGCGATACGTGGTGAAGGAGCTTCTGATGACTACCTTCCGTCGGAGGTGCCAGCTTTACCTTCATTTCGACTTCAGCGAGCCATCTCACACGTGATTAAAGCCAAAGGATTGGATTACTGGACAGGAACAGTATTCACCACCAACAGACGAGTTTGGGAGCATGATGAAGATTTTAAAGATTACCTAAGAGCCATCAGAGCATCTGCAATTGATATGGAAACTGCGACATTATTCACAGTTGGATTTGCCAACAAAATACCTCGTGGTGCATTATTGCTTGTTTCAGACAACCCAATGGTTCCTGAAGGTGTGAAAACATCTAAGAGTGACAAAAAAGTGACCTCTCAATACGTAGAAAATCACTTAGATATTGGCATTGACTCTCTTTCAGAACTAATCAATTCCGGAGAATCAGTAAAGCACATGAGGTTTGAATAATTTTTTCACCCAACATTAAACCTTCAAGAAGTTTAGGCATCTAATAGAAAAAAATGATATAAGATGAGAAAACTTGCATTAATTATTGGACTCCTGGTGGCAGGCAACGTGCTTTTTGCTCAAGAAGAAAAAGCTGAAAAAGAACGACCGCCAGTTAAAATAGAAGAATATAAAGAGCGTCTCAAGCTGACAGAAAGTCAAATTGAAGAATTGAAGAAATTGAGAGAATCTCTCAAGCCAGAATTGGAAGCCATCAGAAAGGATAATTCAAAATCCAGAAGTGAGATGATGAAGGCACGAGCGGAAGTAATGAAGAAACAAGAAGATCGTTTATCTGAAATTCTTGACGATAAACAGCAAACTGAGCTCAAAGAAATTCATCGTGAAATCAGGGATAATGTGCGCGAAAAAAGGAAACGTAAAAGGGACCGAAGAAGAGACGGCTAAAATTTAGACCCTCCAGATTGGAGGGTTTTTTTATTAAAGGCTTTTTCAACCTTGTCCTGCTGGAATGGTAAGGTTCAGATTCAGCTCTTTATTAAGCTTTTCAATGAAGTGAGCCGATAGCACAGGAGACTCTTTTTCGAGGTTTTGATGAACAAAAAAGAATAGATTCTCCATGCCAGCATCTGCCCAATTTTTAACTCTGCTAAGCCATGCGTCTAACCGAGAGTAATCACTTTCATGATTGGCTCCAACATACCTTATGAACACAGATGGTGAGGTCAGTCGCATGTGAAGCAGGTCTCTTCTTCCTGCGGTATCGGTGATGATATTTGAAACATTATTTTCCTCAAAAAGAGCATATACTTCATTTGCTACCTCCGCATCATTGAACCATTCCGTATTTCTTAATTCTATGGCCAATGGAATATCCTCGGGCCAATATTCTACAGCAGTGACTAGTCGCTCCATGTTTGCAGGCTTAAAATTATCATGGAGCTGAAGGAAGCACATACCTAACTTATCACCAAATGCACGAATATTAGTCACATACCTATCGATTGGTTCTTCCACATTATTGAGCCTTTTTATGTGACTAACCATTTGATGAACCTTTGGAAAAAACTTAAAATCATCGGGTGTTTTGTCAACCCATTTTTCAATTTGGTCAATTCGGAAATGATTATAAAAGGTAGCGTTCAGCTCTATAGAATTGAATTGCGAAGAGTAATACTCTAACTCATCTTTGGTGCCTCTTGGGTAGAATTTTTTAAGATCCTGACGGTTCCATTTTGCACACCCAACGAACACTTGTTGTAAACCTTTTCCTTTGTTCAACACGCGCTCAGTGTCATGGTGGTCATCCGGAAGACTAAAATCTATTTCTTCGGGGTTGTCTACGCTTCCAAATTTCATTTTCCTGGCTTTAACTTTAAATTCTTCTGAACGAATTTATCTAAAGCTTTGCTTGGAAGCAATCTAGGCAGGATCCAGTTTTTTAATCGTTGCGGAACAAGCGCATACCGAGCCTTTGGATTTCGCTTCTCAAAAGCACTAAAAATAATTCCAGCAGCCTTCTCTGAAGTCCATCCGTTAGTAATTGCATCCTTAACGAAGGTGTTTTGAAAAATATTTACTGACTCAGCAAATGGTGAGTCTTTAAATTTGAGACTGGTATCTTCTGTTACTCCTTTATTCCAGATTGGAGTTTTGATTGGTCCCGGCCCAATGACAATTACCTTAATCCCAAATAGTTGGAGCTCGCGACGCAAACTTTCAGACAAACCTTCAACAGCATGTTTGGACCCTACATAGGGAGACATAAAAGGCATGCCTATTTTGCCTGCCACAGACGATATTTGAACGATACGCCCCGGATCAGAATTGTGACCTTCTCTCGCACCCAGTAATGGCAAAAAAGCTTTCGTCACTTTGATTAATCCGATCACATTCACTTCGAACTGCTGCCTGTAGTCCTCGATGCTTAGATCTAGCATAGGACCACCTATGGCAATACCGGCGTTATTTATCAAGCCTCCAAGCCCCGTTTCTCCAATTTCATCATTCAATGTTTTAGCTGCTAAATCTACCGAGGCATGATCCGTAACATCAAAAAGCAGCGGCTTGAAATTTTCACCAATTTCTTTCGATAATCGATCAGCATCTGCTTGTTTTCTTACGCTCCCAAACACAGTATAACCATTTCGAACAAATACCTTTGCCAGGTCATAACCAATACCGGTTGAGGCACCAGTGATTAATATGTTTTTAGATTTAGCCATCATTAAACTGTAAAATAGTGAGCGGAATAAACGATACCATACGTAAAAGACGATCTGTCTATCCTGTGCAATATATCAATAAGCCGATCCCGAAGGAAATACTGCATGAATTGCTACTCAATGCCAACCACGCTCCTACGCATAAACTTACGGAACCTTGGCGCTTTAAGATTTTCACAGGAGAAGGAAAAACCAGGCTTGGAGATTTCCTGGCTGAAAAGTATGTAGAAATAACTCCAATGTATGTGAACTCGAAAATTGAAAAGATAAAATCAAAGACAGAAAAAGCAGGAGCTATTATCGCAATTATTCTTCATCGCGACCCTGCCGAAAGAGTGCCAGAGTGGGAGGAAATTGCCTCCGTGTCATGCGCAGTACAAAACATGTGGATCGCACTCGATCAATATAAATTAGGCGGATACTGGAGTACTCCTCCAATGCGGAATTTTCTTGGTGAGCACGCAGATTTGAATGAAAACGAATCATGTATCGGATTTTTCTATATTGGCTACTGTGAGTCATCCGAACGGATAATTGAAAAAAAGCCAATAGAGGATAAAGTAGAATGGATCAACAAATGAAGCTGGAAAGAGAATCAATATCGCTGCTTAGCAAAGCACTTGAAAGGTTAGAGGTCGGGTTTGATCTACCTGAGATGAACCAGTCTTTCGATACTAATAAAATGGAAGAAGTGATTTTGAGGACTGCAGAAAAAATGCAGAATAACTATCCTTACTTCCACCCATTGTTTGCAGGTCAAATGCTTAAACCACCACACCCAATTGCAAAAGCAGCTTACATGCTTGCCATGTGGATCAACCCTAACAACCATGCCATGGATGGAAGCAAAGCCAGTTCGCCAATGGAGAAGGAAGTAGTGACTGATCTTGCTCGCATGTTTGGATGGAACAAGCACCTCGGTCACCTAACGAGTGGTGGAACGATGGCCAACCTTGAGGCCTTATGGATTGCCGGAAATATTCACCCCGATAAGATAATAGTGGCTTCAGATCAGGCGCATTATACCCATGAGCGTATTTCTGAGGTCCTAAAACTGCCGTTTGAAAAAATAGCTTCTGACCCCCAGGGAAGATTGGGATTGGAGGCTCTGGAAGAGAAACTGAAGCGAGGGAATGTAGGCACAGTGGTGTGCACGATGGGAACTACCGGACTAGGTGCAGTAGATCCTTTGGCAGAAGTTTTAGAATTAAAAAAGAAATATAAATTTCGTATACATGCGGACGCAGCATATGGTGGATACTTTCGAATTGTTGATAACCTTGAATCCGATACAATTTTAAAATACAAACTCTTGGAAGAGGTGGATAGCCTGGTGATAGATCCTCATAAGCAAGGTTTACAACCATACGGGTGTGGATGTGTACTTTTTCAAGATCCGGGAGTTGCCAAATACTACATCCACGACTCTCCGTACACTTATTTCACATCTGACGAGTTGCATTTAGGTGAAATAAGTCTGGAATGCTCTCGTGCCGGCGCCTCGGCAGTAGGTCTATGGGCCACTCATCAGTTGCTACCTCCAGTCCCAGATGGGCAATTTTCAAAAGATTTAAAGAAATCAAGAAGTGCAGCAGTTGAGTTTTATAAGAAACTTTTAAGTAGTGATGATTTTCTTCCAATTGTGGCTCCTGAAACCGACATAGTTGCCTGGACTTTGAAAGGATCAAGCACAAGCGAAATGAGTAAAAAAGCGCAGGCATTCTTCAAGAAGGCAGAAGAAAATCACCTGTACTTATCTCTTTACAAATACCCAACCTCCAAGTTTGATGAAGTCGACTTCAATATTGATACTGATTATCTGGTCTGTCTAAGGTCCTCACTCATGAAGCCGGAACACGATGACTGGTTGGACATAATTTGGGATCGACTTCAAAAGAGTTTGTAGAAAAAGGGCAGATTACTCTGCCCAATTTGCCTTAAACATGATCTGAAAGCTTGTAAAGTACATATGCACCTAAAGCCATCATCAGGTCTCTTACTGCCACATCTACGTAGCTCCAACTAACGAGCAATGTAAGGGCGATCAGCGTTAGCCACAGTGACACAATCAAAGCGCCAATCTTGGTTTTCGTTAATACAAGGATACCCGCGACGATTTCTATCACTCCGACAATCATCATAAAAACTCCCGGATCAAACGGGATCATTCCCTCGTTTAAGTACTGCCCCCAATTGGTCAGTAAATTGGTAAACTTATCTGCTCCAGCCACTATTGGCACAATTCCGTATGCATACTTGAGTAGGTTAAAAACATTTTTTACGGTCGTTTCCATTTTTTCTATTTATTGGTTTCCGTCGTTGGATTAGAAAAATGAAAAAAGGTTACACACTTTGTAACTTCCTCTTACTATGGTGATCTAACACCCAAACAATTTAAAAATGAGCGTACTTCCGATTTCAGATTCCAGTTTCAACAAGCTTCCAGAAAAAGAGATTGTCCAGCGAGTTCTATCGGGTGAAAAAGGACTTTACGAAATACTCCTCAGACGGAATAATCAAAAACTGTATCGTGTTTTGCGTGGGTACCTGATAGACTCAAACGATATAGAAGATACAATGCAGGAAACCTATCTTGCCGCATATGAGAAGCTTTGGCAATATCGGCTCGACTCTGCATTTTCCACGTGGCTCATTCGCATTGGCATTAATAAAGCGCTATACAGACTCAAAAAAGCTAAACAGACCGTTGCCTTAACCGACGAGGTAAAGACAATAGAAATTGCTGATAAAAATCAAGAACCTGAAAATAAACTGATTCAAGTGGAGGCCAATCAAATGCTCGAAGCTGCTATTGGGCAACTGGACAAAAAATACAGAAGTGCATACATCATGAAGGAAGTTGAAGGGATGTCAATAGCTGAAATTAGCGACTGTCTCGATCTATCCATTTCGAATGTGAAAGTCAGAATCCACCGGGCTAAGGCGATGATTAAAGAAAGCCTGTATGACCAATCACAGGCCACCACACTTTTTGAGTTTGGATTCTCTAAGTGTGATGACCTTGTGGAAAGAGTAATGAATGAAATATTCTGATTATTTGGTATCGCTTATTTCATTAGTTCTTTTCAATCGGCAACTCCCACTTATAGTTACCCCAGGTAAAAACTAAATTCACGCCATTGTCAGCTTCCACCGTGCTGATGGTAAACTGCTCTACATGTTCATTTCTGGTGACCGATACCACTTCCGTAGCGAGATCTTGTGAATAGTCAGGTTCAGTATAGCCCCAAAACCTCAGGTCTGAATTCAACCTGATCTCCATCTCTCCTTTGCGTGGGAATGCGTATATCACATATTTTCCACTTGGAAAAGTCTCACCACCAAATTTAAAATCTGAAGAAACCTCGATCAATGTTGGTTCGTTTGCTCCAAGTCGCCAATAAACACCATATGGCTGTAAAGCTCCTTCCTCTTCCTCTCCAAAGATCATACGATCACGTACTGATGGACGCGAGTAATTCACGCTGACACGCATTCCATTACTCTCAGCAGTAGAGTCTCCCGGAGGACTCAACGTCCGATTGCGATTGTTGGCATAGATCATAAATGCGACTATCAATACTACAAGTATTCCAAGGCCAATGAGCAGTTTCTTTTTCATAGCTAAGTATGTTTAAATCTTAAGTTCTTCCTGATGTTTCTTCAATACATCTATGATAAAGTTAATGTGTTCTGTCATATCAACACCAAGCAATTCAACGCCTTTTGCTATCTCATCACGCTCCACTTTTGCTGCGAAGCTGGCTTGTTTCAGCTTTTTCTTTACTGACTTAGCTGTCAGGGTTGAAATACCCTCAGGTCTTACTTGCGAACAGGCCACTATAAAACCTGTCAGCTCATCACATGCTAGTAATGCTTTATCAAGTGTTGTGTCGTACGAAACGTTCCATTTGGTGTAGTGTGCAGAGATGGCATGTGCGATCTTTTCTTCTCCTCTTTCCCTCAGCAATGAAACAATACGGTTGGGATGCTCTTCCGGATATTTCTCATAATCTGCATCATGAAGCATTCCGGTAATTGCCCATTCCTCCGGGTCTTCATCAAATTTTGGCGCGTAAGCCTCCATGACCAATTCCACGGTGCGAGCATGCCTGAGCAAGCTATCACCATCTGTCATAGAGGTAAGTATTTCTTTTGCTTCTTTCCTGTTCATACCAGAAAAATAGCAAGAACTTACATCACTCGTCTCTGAGCATATCTGCAGGATTCGTCATTGCTGCTTTTCCTGTTTGCCAGCCAATGGTGAGAATGCCAATCGTAAAAACAATCAAAACACCAGACAGAAGTTCCACAGGGCCTATTGTGATGCGGTTAACAAAATCAACCATTACCATCTCTGTGAAAAACAGATAGCTTAATGGCATTGCGATAGCTGCTGAAATTATCAGCATAGTTATAAATCCTTTTGAAAGAATAAGCATCAGATTTTGCTTACTGGCTCCAAGCACTTTTCTAACGCTAATCTCTTTTTGACGTGTCTCTGTAGTGAACACGGCCATGCCCAAAAGTCCCATTGAGGCTATCGAAATGGCAAGGAATGCCAGAAATCCAAATATTTTGAACAGCGTTGCCTGGTCATCATAGGCCTCCTGGATGAGCTCATCATAAAATCTGGCTTCAAATGGATGCACTCTATCTACCTCAGACCATATGTCTTCGAGCTTGTCCATAAATGCCACCATGTCGTTTGATTGTACAATTAGGTTGAGATGCATGTAATCATCAGGCGTGCCTTGAATTAATGCTACGGGCTCTGATTCTCTGTGAATTTTCGTGTATTGAAACTCCTTCACCACACCTACTATTTCCAATTTCGCGTCTTCCAGTCTCCTATCTACCGTTATTATTTCTCCTATTGCGCTGTGAGGATCCTGAATATTGAAACGTTTTAAAAGCAATTCATCAACAACCACAAATTTTGCATCGCCTTCTTCCTGATCGTATGGAAAAGAGCCTCCAGCTAGAAATGTGAACTCGTGAGTTGAGAAATAATTTTTATCTATGAAATTGACAAAAACATCAGCAGAATCCATTGGGTCTTTGTACTTAATTTCTTCACTCCATATCTCACCGGTATTGGGAATCATGCCTGATCGAGAAATTTTGCTTACCTCAGGTAGCTTTTCTATCTCAGTCATCAGTAGTTTAGAATGATTGCCCTGCAAACTGACATTGAGAACATTTTCTGTGGTAAAACCCATGTCGAAATTAAGGGCGAATTTGTATTGTCTGTAAGCTATAGTGGAACCAATAATCAGGAAAATAGAAGTGGTAAACTGCAATACGATCAATATTTTTCTCAAGCTTAATCCTTTCATCAACTTGACAGATGATGCATCTCTGAAAACTGAAATAGCCTTTAACCTTGCTAAGACAATAGACGGTAAAATACCCGCCAAAATACCAATACACATAGCAAAAGCGATGAAGTACAACACGTGTATCCATTGAAAATCCATCGTTATTAAATCATTTCCGTCAATCACTATTTCCATAAAAAATGGCTTTATCAGAACAAATAATCCATAGGAAATAGTCACCGAAATAAGTGCTACAATGATGGCTTCAAAAACAAACTGAGTTAAAATCTGAGTGCGTCCAGCTCCCACCACTTTTCGTACACCTACCTCCTTAGCTCTTCGCAAGGACCTTGCGATGGATAGGTTGGTGTAGTTAAAGCAGGCAGATACAATTACAAACAGTGTGAGGAAAACCAGTTGGTATATTCCTTTCCAGGTCATGCTTGGGCCAATGTTATTGGAAAGCTCCTCACCCGGAACCAAATTGGCGAGGCTTTCCACTCGGTGGTGAATTTGGTAACGATCAGTCTTTAAATTTTCTGCTTCTGCAATTTTCTTCAGATGATTGTTTATCAGAGCCGGATCCTGTCCTTCAGGAAGTAAGAGATATACATAATTCATCCAAATACTTCTCCAATCGAAAAAAGTAGTAGTCTCACTACCTGCAAACCTATTTTCCAGGGTCACAAATGACATAAGCGCCTCAAATTGGATGTGTGAATTTTTGGGCAGATCTTCAATTATGCCGGTGATGGTGTAAGAATCTTCCCCTGAAGTAACAATTTGCCCGAGCGCGTCCTGCTCTTTGAACAGCTTTTTCGCAGAAGTTTCTGTCAACACGATTGAATTAGGTTCGGACAAAGCAGTAGAAGGATTGCCTGAAATCAAGTTGAATGTGAAAACATCAAAGAACTCTACTGAAGCATAATGTCCTCTAACGGCAATCGTATTTTCTCCTTTATTCAAGTCTGCTCTAAAGTTTCTGCGCATGAGGAGCACTTTCTCAAAACCAGCATATTCCTCTTTTAATTTTTTACCTACAAATACCGATGTAGAGGCAAAATTTGACGGCTCAGATGATGAAATACTCTGGTATGTAGAATGGACACGATAGATACGATCTCCCTTTTCATGAAAGGTGTCAAAACTTAATAACTCACTGATATAAGTAATCATGAGAATACCGATGGACATGGATATAGCCAGACCGAAAATGTTTATAGAAGAAAAGAGCTTGTTTCTGGCAAGACTCCTCGCGGATGTCTTGAAATAGTTGCTTAATAGATTAAAAGAAGTCATTTGTCCTAGTATTTTGGGTTTGCGTATGGTGTAGAGTCTGCAAAACTTGATCACATCCAGAAAATAGATTAGATCAGCCTTGAATTGGCTCTTCTTTAAGTTTCGGGTATAATATTCATGGAGATCTCCTTGAAGATCTTCCAATAAATCTTTGGAGCAATAGAGCTCAAGGATCCAACTCATCCATCGAGGCGGTATTTCACGATTTTTACTCATCGGATGCCTTGAAAAACCAATTCCGGGATATTACTCCAGAGTCTATCCCGTTGTTCTTTTGCTTTCATCAAGGCTACCTTTCCGGCGTGCGAAATTTGAAAAAAACGCTTACGCCTCCCTCCTCTTTCTTTGGTTGGCTCACCTAGTTCGGAGGTGATTAGACCTTTTTTTTCCAATCGATTAAGTACTGCGTGAACAACCCCCAGTTTAGTCTTTCTACCAGTTACAGAAGCTATTTCATCAACAATATTTACACTGTATGCTTCTGCCATCAACGAGGCGATGGTGAGCAATACAATTTCCTCAAACTCGCCAAGATTAGTGCCCTTCATTATTCTTGATTATGATTAATTCATTAAATGTATGAAAAATACAAACGGTGTATAAAATCAAAAGGTTTTATTTTTTCATGTTTTGTATAAATAATAATGAAAAACAGTCTTTAAGTGCTTCAAAACATCTTTTACAATTCAATCAGTAAATCTGACAATTCAACGGGTTTTCGTTCAATTCAATCAAAATCATGGTAGGTACCACATAAAATCACGTGTCCTTTGTATATCAATACTGAAAAAACATACGACTATGAAAAAGCACTTCACTCTTCTTTCGATTCTTTTATTCGTGGCATCTCTTGCCATGGCTCAAAACTTTGATGCTCCAAAAAGAGGAGCTAAAATCTATGCTCAAGAGTACACTATCAACGTTGATGGTGAGACATCTTTTGATCTATGGATTGTACGCTCCAAGTTCGCAAAACGAGCAAACTTTTCAGCTCCAAAGCTTGTAAGCAGTTCAGGACTCACTTTCGATGTAAAGCAAGACGCTCAAAACAAAGACCACTTCATCATTACAGTATCAGCGGAAAATGTAACTCCAGGTCAATATACAACGACTGTTTCTTCAAGAAGTACAGGCACTCAGAAGGTAACAGGTACCACTCTTTCTTTTAACGTAGAGTCAGGCAAGGCAGTAGCTTCCAAAGATGGAGAGTAATTTTGCTGCATGAAATACCGTTTTAGGTTTACAATTGCTGTTTTTGTCTTCTTCTTCTTCAAGCTTACGCGCGTAGAGAATTGGGAAGAGTTTATAGGCTGGGATGAAAACTCAACCATCTCATTGGCCTACACCATCTCAGTTATCATGATACTGTGGGAAGTGGTGTCCAGGTATGTTTACTCGGAAAGCAAAAACCTTAGCATTAGATCTAACGCGGGTCTTTACAAAATATCGACCAAGGCGACACTTCTTGTGATCCCCTTGGTTTTTTTATTTGCCTATCTCTATGGTGAATTTCTGGCAGGGATCGGATGCTGTGAACATGAAAAAAAGGGCTCTTTCCTATTCGACAGTGCCCAGGGATTTGTCATTTCTTTGCTCATTATCGCATATGAGATCATCATTCTTTATGTAAAAAATGCCATTAGAAGTGCACGCGAGAAAGAAGCCATTCAGAAAGAGCTTGCCGCGGCTAAACTTGAGAGTCTTAAGAATCAGGTAAACCCACATTTTCTTTTCAACAGCTTTAGTGTGCTTTCATCGCTCGTAGAAGATGATAGCAAACAAGCCGTAAAGTTCATCTCCAAGCTTTCAGATATGTATCGTTACATCCTCGAAAATGACGAGAAAGACGTGGTAACCATTCAAGAGGAGTTAGATTTTCTGGATAGTTATATCTTCTTACTTCAGATGAGGCATCAATCTGCCATTGTGGTCGAAAAGGATATATCTCTCGAAAAACTGGATCTCACCGTACCTCCTATGTCTGTTCAAATTTTAGTGGAAAATGCGGTGAAACATAATTCCTTTTCTGTCGATGATCCCTTACACATTTCCATTAAAAATGAAGGCAGTAAGGCTATCGTTGTTGAAAATGAAAAACGTAAAAAAGAAAGTCTTTCATCGTCAACTAAAATTGGTCTGAAAAACCTTTCTAACCGACTGCTCCTTTCTGCAGGCAGGGCTTTGGAAATCACAGATAATGATGAAACATTTAAGGTAAGATTACCACTTTCACTGGCATGAATGCGATAATAATTGAGGACGAAAAGCTAACCGCCAACCGGCTGTCGAAACTTGTGGGCGAGCACACCTCAATTATTGTTATTGACACGTTTTACTCTGTAAAATCTGCCAAAGAATGGTTACAGAAACATGAATGTCCAGAACTCCTTTTCCTCGACATACAGCTTGGGGATGGTACCGGATTTGATATTTTGGAATCATTAGAAACATTCCCCCAGGTGATATTCACTACGGCTTTTGATAAATACGTGCTTGATGCATTTAAATACAACAGCGTGGATTACTTACTTAAACCAATTCAGCCGGACAAATTGATTCTGGCGGTAGAAAAGCTTAAGAAAGTACGTGTTCAGGGTGATTTCTCTGAGGTAATCGGGAAACTCAAAACCCAGCTTAGCTCACCCTATAAGCAAAAATTTCTTGTGAAAACAGGATTGAAGTATGCATCAATTTCCGTTTCCGATATCGCATATTTTTATAGTGAATCGAGCACTACATACCTAAAAACCAATCTGGGTGAATCTATGATCGTAGATCATTCGCTGGATGAATTGGAGGCACTCATTGACCCGCTATGTTTTTTCAGAGTAAACAGGCACATCATGCTATGTGACAAAAGCATAACCTCAATAGACTCGTATTTCAATAATCGGCTGTTGGTAACAGTAAAGCCTGAATTCAATGAAAATATCATTGTAAGTAGAGAAAAGGTTCGATTGTTTAAAGACTGGCTGGACAGCTAGCACAGCAGTTTTAGATAAACGGCAATACCATTACTCCGGCGGAGTAGGATTAGATTTGGTAGATTGTTTTCAGAAAAACACCTAATCAAATGAAATATTTCTACTTAATCACATTTGCCTTGATGCTGGCGTGTCAGCCTGCTGAAAAAGACGCTTCAATACCAAAAAAATGGCTAAATCAGCCACTTGATTTGACAAGTATTCAACCAGTAATCAATACCTATCATATGCTGGATACGAGCGGAACCAAAGTGGGTTCTATGATCTTCGGAACGTATTTTGAGAATGGTAAGCTTGTCTCCCGTGACACTTCCTCTTTTGATGATGGTAGCGTTTATGAAGACGCGGAGTTTGTCATGGATACCAGCAATTTCACGCTTGAGGCTGTCTCTGTAAACATGCGCATTAACACTACCAAGCTTGACGTAGATCTTGAAGCCAAAGAAAATCAGGTCAATGGATTATATCGGGTTATCCGAGATACAACAATAAATGACTATCCGGTTGATTCACTCTATTCATATGATGTTTTCCGAAGTGAGCTATATATGCTTATGCAAGCAATCAATTACAAAGAAGGCGATACACTCAAATTCAATGCGCTAATCTCTACCAGCATGACTGTTTCGGATGCTTCCATATATTATGCAGGAGAAGATCGTGTTACGACTCCTGCTGGTACTTTCGATTGTACAATAATTCATTTGATGACTGATGGAAAGATGCCTCAAAATCGCATATGGATTACAAAAGAGAAGCCGGCTAAGATTGTGAAATTTTACGTACCAGGTCCTGAACTTTCTATCGAATTGGTAAAATCTAAACCTTTGAGCATTTATCCTGAAGCCGCTGACAAATTGTAATTAATCATAAACAGCAGGATAAATCCAAGTATGATAAAATAAACTGCATTGCTGAGAAGGTAAAGCAATAAAGTCCTCACAATAGCTTTAAAACTAGTTTTACTGAAAACACCAATTATAAAATAGAAAAAATACAAGGTAGCGAGAGCAAAACCGATATACATTGTTGCCTCCTGGCCAAATAGGTAATGCATTGGCAAAATCAATCCCATGATCACATTTAGACCACTGATATGAAAACTCTGGATTACCATGTGCTCGGCAAAATTGTATCGATTCTTCCTGTAAAGTAGATATGTGAAAAATCCGTAAATCGGTATAGCTATCCAAAGAAAAAGATTGTACCAATCAAAGTAAATCTGTTTCATCATGCCAGTTAAATAATCGGCACCCACTTGTTCTTCATTGGCAAAACCTTCGAGAAACTCTTTATCAGATGGCACAAGCAAATCATCAACATCGGCCAAGTACAAGATAAAAAGGCTTGCTGCCGTTGTGAGAATTAGCAACCTAAAGGCATTCACTATTTTGAAGCGACCTTCGTTGAGGTAAAGCTTGACAATCTTGCTAGGACTTATAAACAATAGTTTAATTGTAAAGATGAGTCCCCTCTCCAGATTGAAGGCATTCATCAGATCCAGAAAAGATTGCTTGATCGTTATTCGATTGATCTTACGCGTCTCGTTTACCTCTATCGGATACTTCATATGATGTGAATATAGCAGGACGAATGCTATTGGTCAAGCCACTGTTTGAGTGAAGTGGCTTTTTCACTGCTTACCAAAATTTGCTCATCCGAGAAGTCATCCATTTCGACCTTCAGCTTTCCTTTGAAGTGTTTATGCACCGTATTTATGAAATCTGCATTAATGATAAATTGCCGGTTGGCTCTATAGAAAAGTCGAGGATCCAGTTGGTTCGACAATTCATCCAAAGTGAAATCAGAGAGGTATGTTTTTTTATTTCTTGTATTGATATGCACAACACCATGCTTGCTTTGAAAACAAACAATATCTTCTGATCGAATGGCTAGCATCTTATCTCCTTGCTTTACAAGAAATCGAGATTTGTATTTTGCCTCCGTCAAATTAATCTGGCTCAGCAATGCTGACATATCTATTCCATTTTGACTGAAATTTGCCTGCAGATTCCTGTACTTCTCCAGAGACCTCTCAAGATCTTCTTTCTTGATTGGTTTCAGCAAATAGTCGATACTGTTCACTTTGAATGCCTTAAGCAAATACTCGTCAAAAGCTGTAGTAAAAATCACCGGGCATTTAATTTCTGTCTGATCAAAAATTTGAAAGCTGATTCCATCACTGATTTGAATATCAAGTAGTGCCAGGTCAGGACATTCGTGGTTGTTCATCCACTTCACTGTATCCTCCACACTGTCCAACACTTCCACAATTTCGATCGTTGGATCAATCTCCAGAAGGATTTTTTCTAACCTTCTGAAAGCCGGAGCTTCATCCTCTACTATCAGAACTTTCATTTTAGGTAAATCTAAGGTCTCTTTCTTCTAACAAATCGATGAGTGGTACCGCCACCATAAAATTGGATGCACTTGTGATTACATCTATTTCCTTCTGCCCAAGAATACTGTATCGTTTTCGAATATTTTCCAGGCCGGTTTTGGTGGATTTATCCAGCGAGTCTTTTCGTTGCAGATTGTTTTTCACAATGACTGACTTTCCATTTTCAATATAAATATCAATGTGGAGAGGCTTTGATTTTGACACCACATTGTGTTTGATTGCATTTTCAGCCAACATCTGCAAAGTCAGCGGCGGAATTGTCAAATTAAGGTATTTCTCATCAATGTTAAAGTCAACAGATAAGTTATCAGGATAGCGCATACGCAGCAGGTATAGGTATGATTTCACAAACTCTACTTCCTCTTTTAGACTTACCAGCTCGCGATCTTTGTTTTGCAAGATGTACCGATACACCTCAGAAAGTCGCTCGGTAAATGAAACGGCAGCATCTGCATTTTCAGGAATAATGGTAGTAAGTGTATTTAGGCTATTAAATAAGAAATGAGGACTCATTTGATTTTGCAAAACCTCATACTGCGTACGAATTTGCTGATTTTTTAATTGCTGATTCAGGCTGAATTGCTCCTTCCATTTATCAAAGAAATAGAATGCTTCATATCCCAATGAGATCACTGTGGCAGCCACCATATTAAATGGTAAAAATTCAGCGTGTTCATTGTATGTAAAAGCTTCTGATATGCTGCAAAGGTCAAAAAGTAACTTAATCGGAATCCCTCCTACCATCATCCAGAATACAATTACCACTGCAGTGAAAGCAAGCCTTCTTCCTGTTTTGCTGATCGATGGAAATGCCTTTCTAAAACGGTAGATAATGAAGGTTGCTCCATTCCAATAGACGGCTGTAAAACACAAAGAAATAAAATAGGTGTACCATAGTGGTTCATCAGGCATATGATTCCCGTCAGTGGCATCAGCAATTAAAGCTACCAGCGGGATTCCAATCCATCTAATATGAACCTCTCTTAATTTCATAACTGCATTAAAGATAAATCAAGGAATTGCAGAAATATGGACCGATTAGCAGCGAAAGCCAGAAATATAAGGATGAAGCCCGAAAATTGAGTTCTGAAATTGTAACCTCAATATAAAAGCTTCTAATGTAGTTTCAACCTCCAAAAATCACGCTTCAGCCCAATTTCATAGCGTCTGAGACATGTTCGCGTTTCAATATACAGTACTCACCAATAGGTTAGCCGTCGAAATCAATTTATCAAAACCAATGAAAAATTCGAAAGCTATCATCACTGTCCTGGGAATCCTCGTTTCACTCGCAAGTATTGCTCAGGACCAGACTGTAAAAGGAATTATTCTGGATGCTCAAGCTGAATACCCGTTGATTGGAGCTACTATTCAATTGGTAGGCTCAGATCCAATCCAGGGTGCTGTTGCAGATGTCAACGGTGAATTCAGAATAGAAAATGTACCTGTAGGCAGACAGACCTTTGCTGTAACCTACATAGGCTACAAAAGCATTTCGCTTCCAAACGTGCTGGTCACTTCTGGAAAAGAAGTAATACTGCGGGTACTGCTAGAAGAATCTGTAGAAAAATTGCAAGAAGTAGTAGTCACTGCAGACGCAGATAAAGACTTGCCCATAAATGACCTTGCAAAGGTGAGTGCCCGGACATTTAGTTTGGAGGAAGTGACACGGTTTTCTGGAGGTAGAAATGATGTAGCCAAGTTAGCCACTTCGTTTGCCGGAGTAAATGCAACGAATGACGCACGTAATGACATTGTGGTCAGAGGTAACTCTCCCATCGGTCTGCTATGGAGAATTGAGGGCATTCCTATAGCAACGACCAATCATTTTGCTACCCAGGGAACTACAGGTGGCCCGGTAAATGCGCTGAACACCAACCTGCTAAGAACCTCGGATTTTCTTACCGGAGCTTTTCCTGCTGAGTATGGAAATGCAAACGCCGCAGTTTTTGATGTGTTTTTCAGAAATGGAAACACAGACAAATTTGAGTTCACAGGTCAGCTTTCTGCATTCAGCGGATTGGAGTTTATGGCAGAAGGTCCTATCAGCAAGAAAAACAACTCTTCGTTTGTAACTTCCTATCGATATGGTATTGCAAGCCTGGCAGCTACAGGTACTTCCGCAATACCTTTTTATCAGGATATTTCATTCAAAGCCAATCTTGGAGACACTAAGCTTGGGAGATTTGAAATCTTCGGCCTAGGCGGGAAAAGCACCATTGATTTTCTTGGAGAAGATATTGATGAAACGGATCTATTTGCAGATCCTGAGCAAGATGCTTTTGTGCAAAATGAGCTCGGTTTGCTTGGTGTAGCTCATACCATCAGAATGGGGAAAAACACTTATCTCAAAACTTCATTGGGTGCATCTACCAACTTTAATGAATATCTACAAGACAATCGAATGCTTGATGAAAACGACCAATTCATTGGGAAATACCGAGCAACTAATGTAAGAAACAGGGAAAACCGATACACAGTAACTTCTACAATCAACACCAAATTCAATGCCCGCTGGAATATGCGAGCAGGTTTCTTGAATGAAACTTACGACCTCAATTTGTTTGCGGAAGATCGAGACGATCGCGTTTCCATTCCTGATGGAAATAACGATGGTGTGCCAGACTATTTCCTTACAAGCACCAATGTTGACGAAACCTACAATCTCCTGCAGGTGTATGGTCAAGCAGAGTATAAACTCACTGATGATTTGTCCACCACTTTTGGATTACACGGCCAGTATCATGAATTTATGGATGAGTCAATTGTGGAGCCAAGAGCTGCAATCAGTTGGCAGCAGACACCCGTACAGCGATGGAGTCTTGCCTATGGCCTGCACGGACAGGCAGTACCTTCTCCCGTGTTATTTTATCAGGAGGAAGTTTCCCCGGGCACCACTTTACGTACCAATCAAAACCTTGACTTTATAAAAGCCCATCACTTTGTTTTAGGATTTGACAGAAATCTGGGAACCGATTGGAGGTTGAAGACAGAGGTTTACTATCAAAGCATATATGATGTGCCGGTGGAGCAGACTGCATCCAGCTACTCAGTGCTCAATGAAGGCAATGACTTCATCTTCGAAGAAAAGGGCTCGCTGGTCAGCAACGGGACAGGATTTAACTATGGCACTGAAATTACACTCGAAAAATTCTTTAGCCGGAACTATTACATGCTTTTAACGACCTCTGTATTTGAGTCGCAATACGAAGGTAGCGATGGAATCCAACGAAACACCGTGTTTAACAACAACTACGTACTCAATGTCCTTTTCGGGAAGGAATGGAAGTTTGGTCCCAACGGACAAAATGCCTGGACCTTCGATACAAAGGTTACCACTTCGGGTGGACGACCGTATACGCCTATTGATATCGAAGCTACACGGTCCAATTTGGGAAGGGAAGTTCGTCAAGAAGACGTTGCATTTAGCGAACGATACGGACAGTATTTTCGATGGGATGCAAAGTTTGGTGTCCGTCTAAACAGGAAGAAAGTATCTCATCAGTTTTTTGTGGATTTCCAAAACCTTACCAATAGAAAAAATGAATTTGTCAGAAGATACAACGATGTAACAGACCAGATAAACGTGGTAGAACAGATCGGTTTCTTTCCTGACATAATGTATCGAATCCAATTTTAACACTATGAAAACACTCACCAGACCCACACAAGATGTGAATATTCTTATTCTGAAGAGCAACATCAAAACCAAACAAGATGTAGAGAAAGTCAATCAGGTATTTAGCCAGCTCAAATGTATTCGTCGCTGGACAGTCGATTTGGATGACTGGGAGCGCGTGCTGAAAGTAGAGTCTTATGTGCTCTCATGTGAAAACATCGCCGTGATCCTGAAAAAGAATGGATATGAATGTTCAGAGCTGAATCATTAGTACGGAAATTAGGTTAGTTGAATGTTAGTGGTAGTGGCCCTGCGAATGCAGGGCTTCTTATATTTAGGGCCAGGATGGATCAAACCAGATATGACTATGCAATTGTAGGAGTTGGAGCCGCCGGGCTGCAGCTTGCCTTGAAAATGATCAGTGATGATTATTTCAATGAAAAAAGCATCCTCCTTATTGACAAAGATGATAAATCAGCAAACGACAGAACATGGTGTTTTTGGGAAAAAGGTGAAACAAAATGGGATCAATTAGCCACACATGTGTGGGCTACAGGATTGTTTTACAACAAGCAAGAAACCATTTCATTTGATTTGAATCCATACCGCTACAAGATGGTCCGGTCGGCAGGTTTCTATGCTTACGCAAAAGCTGAGATTGGAAAAGCCGGAAATGTAAAATGGATTAAAGATGATGTGGAGAATATAGACGGACAACAGATCATCTGCCCAGACTGCATCTACCATGCTAATCACATCTTCGACAGTCGCATTCCTGAAGAATTTTATGAAAAGAAAGATAAGTATCACTCACTGATCCAGCATTTCAAGGGATGGTTTATTCGTACGGAAAATCCGATCTTCAATCCCGACACATTTACAATGATGGATTATCGTCTGAAGTGGAAAGACAGTACCAGTTTTACCTATGTCTTACCGCTTTCTTCAAATACGGTGTTGGTAGAGTTTACCCTCTTCAATGATCGCCTACTGCCGGATGAGGAATATGATTCATACCTCAAAGAATACATAGATACCTATTTGGGTATAAAAAACTATACCGTGGAAGAAGTGGAGCAAGGACTGATTCCTATGTCCGATTACCCTTTTCACAAACATCATACGAAACATGTAACCAAAATTGGAACTGCCGGTGGCTGGGTGCGACCCTCTTCAGGCTATTCATTTAAAAATGCTGATCGATATTCAACCATGACTGTAGAAAACATCAAGGATGGAAGGCGACCCGAAAAAGGTATTGCAACCTCTCGCTATCGAACCTATGATTCAATCTTCCTAAATGTGCTAGCGACAAGGAATGACCTTGGTGAAGATATCTTCACTAGGCTTTATACCAAACCAGCAATTCAGTCGGTGTTCCGATTTTTGGATGAAGAGAGTTCATTAATGGAAGATTTCAAGGTGATGTTCTCATTGAACAGGCCACAATTCTGGCGCGCCTTCTTTTCCACATTTTGGAAGTAGCTAGATCTTACAGCGAATACCCAGACGGAAAAACAGGGCATCGTCAAGCCCAGGCTGGAATACAACCGTCTTTTCTTTACGCAATTGCAGGTCTGAAAACACTGTTCGTGAAAGCACCAGATACGATTCTATATGCTCCGAAAATTTGTATTCATAGCGAAATCCTACATTAATGATGAAAACACGTATACGATCGGCTAGTCCAAAATTTTCCACCAGGACGTCTTCTTGCATGTGTACATTGAACGCATCTCCTTCGGCATGCAACTTGAAGCGATTTTTTTCTGACGCATGAAATTGAATGTTGGAATAAGGGGCCCCTATGGTATAAGACCACTTTGGATGAAACTTTCTATAATAGTTGATAAATGGGAATGGGATAGGTACTCTTGATGTCGTAGAATAAGCTAATCCAAGAATCAGGCGATTACGTTTTTTGCTTATTGAGCCATCTTTGGTTTTGATGAATGCGGCCACTCCATTCATCAGGAAATCATCAGCCATGATACCATCCTGAAAATTACTATTAAATGAGGGTGAAAGCTGCAGACCAAAACGCCAGTTGTTTTTCAACTCAAACGTGTAAGTAAGGTTCAGGTCTATCGATTGAAAATTTTCTGCGTTGGTCTTGTCGTAGGAATCCTCTGTTTCCTGAAATCTAAATAAGATCCGGCTATAGTCAAAGCCAACAAACAGGTATGCGCCTTCCTTTACCTCAAACGGAACATTGACTTCAAACTCCTGACGGTGATATTCGAAGTTGCTGCTACTACCAGGCACGTAGAGATACTCCGCTTTGGCCAGATCCAAGAGCTGGCTCTGACCTTGCATAAGCATCAAACAACAAATACATCCAATTACTAGGCGCATAGAACTCGGCAAGATCGGGAAATTTCCTACACCTCCACAATACATTTTTTCATATTTCGACAAACCAGTGACATAGGGCTGTCACTCTAACCAATTTCTTTACCTCATGTTCAACTCTAACACATGATTATGACAACAGAAGAAGTAGCAAAACGTTTGGTCGAGCTGTGCCGCGAGGGTAAGTTCGAACAAGTATTTCAGGAACTGTACTCCCCTGATATTGTAAGCAAAGAGCCTGAAGGTGCACCATGGGGTACCGTGCAAGGTTTTGATGCTATCGCCAAAAAAGGTAAAGAATGGAATGAAATGGTGAGTGAATTTCACAGCAGTGAAATCTCTGATCCTTTGGTAGCCGAAAATTTCTTTACTATCACTATGAAAACCAATGTGACCATGAAAGGCATGGATCATCCAATAAATATGGATGAGGTATGTCTTTACAAGGTAGAAAATGGAAAGGTGGTATTGGAACAATTTTTCTATACGCCTATGCCGGAGCTGGTGTAGCAATCGGAAAGAATCATAAGGAGAAGGCCATCGGGAGATGGCCTTTTTTTTGGTCTTCGTTTTTGGTATCACAGATGGCCGTTCAAAGGTGTCCTTACTGTTTTATTAATATTGTGTTTATATAATTGTTGTGGTGCATTTGACTCCTCAGATGAAAGTAAGAAGCGAACCGAACATAGTTCAAATTTTTGTGATCCTTGTAGCAGGAGGTCTGTTCTTCATTTTACTAGGAACATTCATGATTTTCATGGTAGCTCCTGACTATCCACTTAACAAACAACTCGGGCTAACTGCAACAGGACTAGGGTTTTATGCCTTTGCAATCACAGCTGCCATACACTACTTCAGATCGACTCCTCAAGTGATAGTAACACTCAATGAACTCCAAATCAAACATATATTCAAGTCAGAAACTATAAAATCAAACGAAATCTCGGAGGTCTTGCTGAACCAAAAATCTCTTTACAAATTCTTGTTTGTAAGAATGCCAATGGAATCGACAATCGTTATCTTAAAAGATGGAACGTCGAGGATTTTTTGGGATTTCTATTATGATGGATTTGGTAGAGTTAAGAACGCATTGAATCTTTCGATTGACCCCAATAAAGATGAGAAACTAGAAGAACTTAGGTCGAAGAGCAAAGCAATTGTCAAACCTATAGACAGTGCACTTGCATCAGAGAACTTCATTGATTTCAAGGGCAATCGCCTGTTTAACTTTTATGGATTGGTCTTATCCGTGTTTTTGGCTTATATGCTCTACAGCATGAATGAGGAAAATATGGTACGAGGAATTGTGGTTTTTACCATTTTAGTTGGACTTTCAGGCTATCATCTACACTATTACAGATTGTCAGATAACTATTTTCAAGTTCGGAACTTTATCTGGTTCTGGAAGTCTAAGACCTACCGTATTGAAGATATTCAGGAGATCATACATGAGCACCCTCATAACACGCCTGAATCGTTAAGAGTCAGACTGAAGAACTTTCACACAAGCAATCTTCAACCTGCTGGAAGCTACAGAAGAAAACACTGGAAGGAACTCTTCAAACACCTACAGAGGCTTAACGTCAAAATTCGAAGCGAATACTATGACGAAACAGCACCAGAACAATCGATATAGCGCATGGCCTTACTTAGCCACCTGCCAAGTGTATGCTAAACATCCCGCTTATCTACCGCCAAGAACCTGATGTGCTTACTACTTATCTCCGCTCGTGGGAGTTTTTTATCTGGATTGTGCAGTACCAGTCTGATACTTTGAATGCACCGGCAGATTCGCTAATTTCATCACAGTTAAAAAAGCTCGGAGGCCACAGCGCCATATCTGGGCGTTGTGGCGCATAGACTGCATTACGAATGAACATTCACATGGGAGATAATATCGAATATCTTGAACTTACGGACGTGATAACTGAAGGCGAAGGTCGAGGCTACAATCCAACTGATCCTGACTTTCTTCAGACAACCATCAAACTTCAACTGACGGGTATCAACACCAACATTCGAGCAACGTTCATGAAGGGTGAACTAAGTCAATTTTTGAATGATCTTCAAAAACTTTATGATACTCTGAAATATGAGTTCGTATTGTCCAACTTAGAAGACAACCTTGAAGTTAATTTCAGTCCAACCCCAAATGGAGAAATTGTATTAAAAGGATATCTGCGGACGCAAGATTACAAATCCTCTGTCAACTTTGAACTAACTACTGACCAGACCTTCATCCCAGAAGTAATCAACCAACTTAGGTCAACTCTTGAACAACTGAAAATCAACGCATAACTCACCAAACATGAATATTGAATTATCTAATGATGAAGCCATTGTTCTATTTGAATTCTTATCAAGAACCTCAAACAACGCAACGAATCTAGATTTTGTAGATCATGCTGAACAACGAGTTTTATGGAACCTAGAAGCTGAACTCGAAAGACAACTTTCTGAACCACTATCGGCCGACTATCAAGAACTGCTTGAAGTAGCAAGAAGTAAGCTAAGTGACAAGTAAAACACGCCACAACAGACGATATAGCGATAGCCTTACTTAGCCATTCGCTTAGAGCCTGTAAAATACGATGTATTAAGGATTAATCAATACAACTTCTCTAAATCAAACTTCACTTTCAGGTAGCTTTCGTGCCAGTCAGGGTTTAGTTCTCGCAGAATCAAGGCCTCGGCAAACCCAACGTCATAGACTGTCACCCTTCCCACATCTTCTAGTTTCAGATTAACTACATTTTCAATGTGTTTTTGGAAAAAAGATTCCTTGTATTCTCCAAATGGGATAAAATCAGGTAACTGCTGCACTTCGGAGGAAGGTTTATAACCTACCAGCTTTTCTAAGAATGCGTACTCTGTATACCGCGCAATACCTTCCTGATACCACTGAAACGATATGTACTTATAGTCGTCCATTGACAACATAGATTTGAATGATTTCCTTGCCTTAAAGAAAGATTCTTTCTTCTCTTCCCAATTTTCTTCTCCAATAGAATTCACTGCATCATATAAAGCTTGCGTGTATTTTTCGTATGCTTCGATCACCATCTGGTCTTTATAGGGAAACGGATAATTGAGTTGCCACATGCCCGTTTCGTCTCCTTTGGCAAGGTTTAATGCATTTGTGTCTTTGAAGTAGTTGCGCGATGAATATTGGTATTGATGAAAACGTTCGTGAAGTAAGGTGATGATCCATCCTGTGGAGTTCAGTCCGGTGTTTTCCGGTGTCCCGATAACAATGGTATTGATTCCTTCAAAAGGAAAAGTTGCAAGAAACCCTTTATTCATTTGTGCCGCTCTTCTAAAGAGCGAAGACTTCATCAGGGAGTCATAGCCAAACTGCTCAAAATCTTTCGGTGGTTTGGGATGATTAATGAGGTATTCATAGTCATCCATGATGTACAGAATGGCAAATGGAGGGTCATTGTAACTAGGCCAAATAGAATCACCATACTGGTCTGAAATTCTTTTTGCTTCGCTAATCCTGGTTCTATCAGCAGGCCTCAGCTGCCCAAAGACATAACTATGAACTAGTACTATAAAAACAAATGCAAGTAAGCGCATGATATTGAGTTTCATTTGCAAGAAACGAAACTCAACTTCAATGGATTGTTAAAGGGAGTGAAAGATTGTTAACCGATCTTAAACCGCCTCAACAAAAAGTCCTTCATCTGTCTTTTCAACCTTCGCAAAACCTCCTTGCGTCAATTTCTTGATGGCTTTATCCCATTTTTTGTTGGATAGTTCTGACTGCTCTTTCAAGCCATTGAGATCCATTTTTCCTGCCTTCTCCAAAATCTCAAAGACCGATTTTTCATCTCCGCTTAGCTCAGCCGCTTTGGATTTAACCTCTGGTCGCATCTGCGGAAAGAACAACACATCTTGGATGGAGTTAGAATTAGTCATAATCATGGACAAACGATCAATACCTAATCCTACACCGGCAGTTGGTGGCATACCAAACTCTAATGCCCTCAAGAAGTCCTCATCAAGAGTCATCGCTTCATCGTCGCCACGCTTACCTAGCTCCAATTGCTCTTCAAATCGTTCACGCTGATCTACGGGATCATTAAGCTCAGAGTAAGAGTTCATGATTTCTTTGCCATTACAAATAGCTTCGAATCTTTCCACCAAGCCTTCTTTGGATCTATGCTTCTTAGTCAAAGGAGACATCTCCACCGGATAGTCTGTGATAAAGGTCGGCTGAATCAAATACGGTTCGCACTTCTCTCCAAAAATCTCATCGATGATTTTACCCTTAGCCATGGTATCATCCAATGGCACTTCTAGCTTTCTGGCCGTATCCCTAAGCTCCTTTTCATTCATTTCTGAAATATCGATTTTCGTGAAATGCTCGATTGCTTCAAACATGGTAAAGCGTTTCCAAGGGCGTTGAAAATCAATTACATTTTCACCTACCTGTACTTTGGTATCTCCATGTAGGTCCATGGCTACTTTCTCAATCATCTCCTCCATCGTATCCATCATCCAGTTGTAGTCTTTATAAGCTACATACAATTCTACCTGTGTAAACTCAGGATTATGAAATCTGCTCATTCCTTCATTTCGAAAGTCTTTCGCAAATTCAAACACCCCGTCATATCCACCTACAATTAGTCTTTTAAGGTATAGTTCATTGGCGATACGAAGATAAAGCGTCATGTCTAGTGTATTGTGGTGGGTCTTGAAAGGACGTGCAGCTGCACCACCATACAAGGGCTGCAATATTGGGGTTTCTACTTCGAGGTATCCCTTTCCGGCTAAATATTCCCGGATAGAGTTTATCAGCTTAGTTCGTTGTACAAACGTCTCCCTAATCTCCGGATTCACAATAAGATCGAGGTATCGCTGACGATATCTCTGCTCAGGATCGGTGAATGCATCGTACGTTTTCTTATTACCTTCTTCGTCCGTTGCTTCCTTCACTATCGGAAGAGGTCGTAGTGATTTTGTAAGCATTTTCAGCTCTGTCACATGAATGGAAATTTCGCCTACTTCCGTTTTGAATACGTACCCTTTGATGCCAATGATATCGCCGATATCCATCTTCTTCTTGAAGACTTCATTGTAAAGTGTCTTATCATCTCCCGGGCATATATCATCTCTTCTGATGTATATCTGTATTCTCCCACTAGAGTCCTGTATTTCAGCAAAAGACGCTGAGCCCATAATTCTCCGGCTCATGAGTCGACCCGCTAATGAGATATTTGAATAATCGCCCGGCCTTTTATCAAAGTTCTTTTTGATGTGTTTGGCAGTTACATTCACTTCAAAAGATTCAGCCGGGTATGGGTCAATACCCATCGCCATTAATTCTTCGCGAGATTTTCTTCGTTGGATTTCCTGTTCGCTTAACTGCATGTCTTTGCTACTATTCTATTTCTTAAATTTTATTAAGCCGATTTTCTACGGCGTAGTTCTTTTTTCACTAAAGTATATTCACGACCACTTTGGCCGGCGATGGAGGTATTCTCCTCTGCCCTTCTAAACAAATAAGGCAGTACTTTTTCGACCGGACCATAAGGCACATACTTGGCCACATTGTAACCCAAGTCTGCCAGTTTAAAGGAGATATTATCACTCATCCCCAATAACTGTCCGAAAAATATACGGCTGTCTTTGTTTGATATTTTTTGCTCAGCCATCAGCTTGGTCAAAAGCTGGCTTGACTCTTCATTATGTGTTCCGGCACAGATTCCCATTCTATCAATATGATCCATGCAAAATCGCAATGAATCATCATAATCCTTATCTACTGCTGCCTTATCCTTATGAATGGGTGATTCATATCCCATTTCTTCTGCACGATCCCGCTCTTTCTCCATGTAGGCACCACGTACCAATTTTGCTCCCAGGTAGTAGCCATCCACTTCAGCCTGAATTTGGGCACGTTTCAACCGGTCCAACATATCGTGACGATACATTTGATACGTATTGTATACAACAGGTCGTTCTTTGTTGTACTTCTCCATCATTCGATAAGCAACTCCATCTATGAAACTTTGAAACCAGGATTCTTCTGCATCGATCATAACCATAAGGCCTTTGCTACTCGCTTTCCTTACAATTTGATCCACTCTTTGTTCTGAATTGTAAAGTTTAGTTTTTTCAATTTCAGTCAAAGTCTCCTTGGCCTGTGCCTTGGTCATCAGTTCTGTTGATCCTAAACCCGAAAGCTTCAGTACACAAAATGGAATGTGATCATTTGTAGCTGCAAAGTCTATTACACGAAGCGCCTCTTCCTTGGTATCATTGTAGCCATCTTCGCTTTCCAATCCTTCTACTGAATAATCAAGAATGGTCTGCACATTATAATCTCCCAAAAGATTAATTGTCTTGTTACAATCCTTTATCGACTCTCCTCCACAGAATTGATTGAATAGGGTTTTTTTAATTATCCCCTTCACAGGTAATTTCATCCGCAAAGCCAGATTGGTCATTACTGTACCTATCTTAACCATCCATGGCTTGCTCATTGTGGTAAACACGAAATGAGAGTTCTTTAATTCGCCATTCGTTCGATAGGCAAACGCCGTGGCTGTATCATCAAAATTGATTGGCTCTGATTGCATATTTTTGAAAATCGGTGTGCAAAGATAGCTAACAGATTCACACCATTATCTGTTTAATCAAATGACTAATAATCTTCCGAATTACTTAATTATTTCATCAGCCATAAATGCTGATATAAACGCTTTAATAGCGTCTATCAACCCAGATAAAATTGCCGTCTTGGTAGATGAAAACACTAAACTTCACTGCCTTTCCGAAGTTAATTTCAACTGGGACCTGATTATTGAAATATCGAGTGGTGAAAAAGAAAAAACATTAGATACCTGCAAAAATATCTGGACTGAATTAACAAATGCAGGCTTTACCAGAAAAAGCCTGCTGATAAATCTTGGTGGTGGAGTCATTGGGGATATGGGTGGATTCGCTGCTTCAACTTTCAAAAGAGGAATGGCATTCATCAACATTCCTACAACTCTCTTATCGCAAGTAGATGCTAGTATTGGGGGGAAACTGGGAATTGATTTTAATGGATTAAAAAATCATATTGGTCTGTTTCAGGAACCAAATGCAGTAATTGTTGATCCAAAATTTCTAAAAACTCTTCCAGAAAGAGAGTTAAAGTCAGGATTTGCCGAGATAATTAAACACGCACTTATTTGCGATGAAGATCACTGGAAACATCTATTATCTCAACCATTCGAAAATTTAGAATGGAATAAAATCATACCTAAATCGATTTCAGTAAAGAATGACATTGTAAATCAAGATCCCCGAGAACAAGGAATAAGAAAAATTTTAAACTACGGTCATACCATTGGGCACGCGATAGAATCATTTTTCTTAAATACATCTACTCCTATGCTACATGGAGAAGCGGTCGCCCTTGGGATCATACTGGAAAATCAGCTGGCGGTTGAAAGTGGCTTATTTGATGAAAAATCTGCGAATCAGATAACAGGATATATTGAAAATATTTATTCTTTCCCTAAGGACTTGCCATCCTATAATGACATAAAAAATCACCTAATGCAGGATAAGAAAAATGACAGTGAGGGGGTGCGCTTTTCGTTATTAAACAAAATTGGATCTTGCACCTATGATGTGCTCATTGATTCTGAAATTCTGAAGAAAGTTCTTAAATAAATAAGTCCTCTTGCTCGCTTTTGTTATCATCCTGAGAAGTTTGCTGTTCTTTCTTTTTAACAACCTTTTTTGGCGTACTCAAAAAGAAAGTAAGTGCTCCTAAAGCGACGGATGCGAAAATTGTTCCTATGGTTCGAGTTCTTGACATATTATAATTTATTGACAACTTAGTAACGAAAATAGTTGTGAGTTGTTCTTCAAAAAACCTGCCAAAATTTGAAATATCGATTAAAAAAGTATTCTAAACGACTAAATAGTAGGGTAACACTCGAATCTTCGAAAAGTGAAAGTAATCGTGCATTTATTATTAATGCTTTGGCTGGTGGAGAACCATCAAATATTAGTAATCTTTCCAATGCGCGTGATACGCAAACCATGCATCGCCTGCTATCTGAAAAAATGAAGGAATACGATGTAATGGATGCCGGGACAACCATGCGATTTCTTACCGCCTATCTGGCTATTCACGGACAAAATTCGATTGTGACAGGTACCGAGCGAATGAAGCAGCGACCCATTGGTCCATTAGTAGATGCACTCAGAACAATCGGCGCTGATATAGACTACCTGGAGAAAGAAGGATATCCTCCTTTACAGATAAATCGAATAAAGAATCAGATGGCAACTGAAATTTCAATTCCCGGAAATATTAGTAGCCAATATATCAGTGCATTGCTGATGATTGCACCTTGTCTTGCTCATGGATTGTCTATAACACTTACTACGGAGGTTTTTAGCCGGCCATATATTCAAATGACATTGGATTTGATGAATGCATTTGGAGTTAATGCTGACTGGACAAAAAACAGAATATCCATTGAACACCAGAGTTATCGTCCAGTTAATTATTCAATTGAAGGAGACTGGTCAGGAGCAAGTTATTGGTATAGTTTTGTTGCTTTGGCTTCAAAGGAGAGCATCCTCACTCTTCCTACTGTACGACAAGATTCGAGCCAGGGAGATCAGATCATTTCAAATATCATGGATCAATTAGGGGTAGCTACTGGATTTGAATCCGGAAGCATCATCTTAAGAAAGAAAAGCATGATCAAGGATGAACTGAAAATTGATTTTAGGCACTGTCCGGACTTGGCACAAACAGTAATGGTTGCTGCAGCAGTGTTGGGTATTTCATTGCAAATGACAGGACTTGAGAGTCTCAAAATCAAAGAGACGAATCGTGTTATGGCTATGAAAAACGAATTGGAGAAAATAGGCGCTAGCCTCACGGAGCAGCATGGAGTATGGTATCTATCTCCTGGTTTCCAATTGCCAAAGGAAGTTTCTATTCAAACTTATGATGATCATCGCATGGCGATGGCTTTCGCACCACTTTGCATGCTTACTGACATCACAATCGAAGATCCGATGGTGGTAAACAAGTCGTATCCGGGGTTTTGGGATGAGCTGAAAGGGCTTGGAGTGGAAATTGAATCTTTGTAATTACTCAACCTCCAAACCTGTGATTTCCAGATCTATCACCATACTTGGGTGAAAGGTTGAGAACCAGACTCCTTGTTTTTCTACCCAGCCACCCCAGCCAATTTTTAATCCACCCAAGGGTACGTTGGAGGTCCACAGCTTCCAGGCTTTAGGAAACCCACTATCATCTAAAATCCATAGATAACTATCTCCTGGCGTGACGCCTCCTGTAGTATAGGTCACCAGCAGGCCTCTTCCCTCTTTCAATTCTACGGACGACCTAACCACTCCATTATCCCTTACTTTGAATGGGGCAACCAGCCAGAATGAGTCATTGAGAAAATATTCGTATCCTTCATATTCCAGTGTACTAAATTCTTCAGTTGGCTTGTTGAGATCAAGGAAAACGTCATTCCCCTCCCATTTTACTCTCACCTTATTTTCGGCCTTATTCCATTCATAACTATGACCTCCCGGATAGGTAAACCTGATCATTGCAAGGGTGTCAAAACCCGGCTTATTTAAGGCTGCAAGCATCTCATCCGCTAACTGCTCCGCTTGTTGTCCTTTGGTGCCATTTGGGACAGATTCATCGATGAATAAATAGGTAAGCACACCTATGATAATCAAGGTGACTAACCCAATACCTAAAAATTTAAAAATTGCTTTTATCATGGTAGCTGTAAAGTTGGTAAGAGTTTTGGAGCCTTCCTCACTTTTGTTGCTTGTTCAAATGCATATGCGATACTGATCAATTTTGGTTCTTGATATTTCCCACCGAAAATAGACATGCCTACAGGCAAGCCGTGTACATAGCCAGCTGGTACGGTAATATTTGGATAACCAGACCTTGCTGCTGGTGTAGAACTACCTGTACCAAAATGATCACCATTGATTACATCTATTGGCCAGGCCGGCCCACCGGTAACACCGATGATTGCATCGAGATTGTTCTCTTTAATTGCCTTATCTATTCCATTTCTGGAGACTGAGGTAACCGTTTCGAGAGCCTCTTTATATTCCGCATCTGATAGAGGTCCTTTCATCTCTGCTCGTTCCAAAATACCTTGAGGAAAATATGGCATCTCTACATCCGAATTTTCTTTGTTGAATTCAATAACATCCGCCAGTGTCTTCACTTTGGCATCTGGTCTGGAAGCCAGATATTTATTCAATCCATGCTTAAATTCATAAAGTAACAGCTCCAATCCGGAATTTCCATAAGCTCCGCTTTCACTTACCTTGACATCCTTGATCAACGTGGCACCCTGTGCTTCCATGCCTGCAAAAGCTCTCTCCATGATCTCGTCAACTCGTTCGTGATAACCAATGACACCCTCAAGCACTCCTATACGCTTGCCTTGCAATCCATTGGAGTCTAGAAATTGCGTGTAGTCAGTGTAAGAATTTCCTTCACTTTCTTCGGTTCTTGGATCGGCACTATCTATTCCCACCAAAGCGCCTAGTAAAGTAGCTGCATCAGCCACGGATCGAGCCATTGGACCTGCGGTATCCTGGGTCTCTGAGATCGGAATTATTCCATCTCTACTCCAAAGACCAACAGTTGGCTTGATCCCCACCACTCCATTGGCTGAAGAAGGACATACTATGGAACCATTGGTTTCGGTACCTATTGTAATCGCACACATGTTGCCTGATACGGCAGAGCCGGATCCGGAACTTGATCCACATGGATTACGATCCAGGGCATATGGGTTTCTTGTCTGTCTTCCTCGTCCGCTCCAGCCACTGGATGAGCGGAAAGATCTGAAGTTTGCCCACTCACTCAGATTGGTCTTCCCTAATAATACTGCTCCTGATTCTCTTAATTTTTTTACTATAAAAGCGTCATTCGGTGCTGATGAACCCGCTAATGCCATTGAGCCTGCGGTGGTCATCATCTTGTCACCGGTATCTATGTTGTCCTTGATCATGATCGGAATACCATGAAGCGGGCCCCTTACATTTCCTTCCGACCGTTCCTTGTCTAAAGCATCTGCGATATCCAAGGCATCAGGATTGACTTCTATCACACTATTTAGTCCACTTTCTGACTGATCCTTTTTTGCTATTCGAGCGAGGTACAATTCGCAAATCTGTCGAGAAGTGTATTTGCCACTCTCCATAGCTTCTCTTAGTTGATCTACACTCCATTCTTCTAGTTCAAATGGTCGTTCATCTTGTGATTGAATAGCATTTTCTTTTGTCGGAGAGGTGCAGGCCTTAATTCCTAAAAATGGAATAGCCCCGGTAATGGCACTAAGCTGAATAAAATTTCTTCTCTTCATAGTAATTTCTTTTGAATGGAAAGGTTAGTTAAGAGTAAACACTAAATTTAACTTATCGTTTGACCGAATCAAATCAGCTATTTAAATCAACAGTTATTGAAATGAAGCAATTTCTATTATCCCTTTTGCTCACCACTCCCCTTGGTCTTCTTGCACAACCTGATACAGAGGTTTACCTGATGGATCTGAGACGATCTTCTGATGGCCTGGTGGTAGAGAAGCCAGTTAACATTTCGAGCAATGAGGGATATGACAATCAGCCCTCATTCTGGTCGGATGGTGAATCAGTTTTGTATGCAAGAAATGTAGAAGGTCAAACAGAAATTGCCCGATATTATCTTGGTTCCGGTAATACTTTGATCATTACCAATACATTCGGTGGAAGTGAATACTCACCCACTTTAATGCCTGATGGACGGATATCAAGCATCCGGTTAGATACCACCGGATTGCAGTTGCTATATGCTTATACCTTTAGAGGTTTGGATGAGGTTTTAGTTCCTGATCTAAAAATCGGCTATCATGCCTGGATTAATTCCAATGAGATTGTGGCTTTTGTGCTTGGTGAACCCGCCACAATGCAACTCATCAATACAAAAACAAATACGGCGCGAATAGTTGGGGAAAATATTGGTCGATCCCTGCATAAAATCCCAGGATCATCTGCTTTCAGCTATTTGGATAAAAGTAATGAGCAGTGGGTGATCAAGAGTATGAATCCGAAAACGAATGAAATTGAGTCTTTAACACCGGCTATCGAACGGTCAGAGGATTATTGCTGGACACCAAAAGAAGAAATCATAATGGGTTCCGGGAGCAAACTTTATGTATGGAAACGTGGAAGTGAATGGATTGAGTTTGCAGACTTGCAATCTTTTGAGATCACCAATATCACCAGGTTATCTGTATCTCCGGATGGCAAAAAGCTAGTTGTTGTTAGCGATTGATTTATCTGCATTATTTTCATCTATAATGCTGACAATTACATTGAGCTGCTTTAGGATATTCTGATAGGAAAACGTCATGTTTCTAGTGTCATTATAGGTGTAAGCGGTCCAGTTCTTGAACTCAATGCCATAAAAGAAGTCTTCATCAACTATTTGATCTGAAATCATGTCTCGAGCTGAAAGAAGCTTAGGGTAGTAATTATCGTCCAGAGCATTAAGGAAATTTGCCTGATCCCTTTGAACCATGTCGCACATCCATCGATACCTCAAAAGTTCCTTCTTCAGTCCGTCTGAAGTGAGTAGCTTGAAGTCTCCGCTTTGTAAAAGTGAGTTTAAGGTAAAACTCTCGGGATAAAAAAACACATAGTTACCAATAACCCCAATACTGTTCATTAAGCTATCCTGATATTGCCTGTTTTGATCAGAAGATACGAGCATAATGATTTTTTCGAGCTTATCAACCTTTGCATAATTGTATTTTATGCTTTGAGCCAAATTGCTTGAATCTCTTAATAGATCAGCTCGAACATCAGCAATGAACTTATCTTCAAGTTTCTTCTCTTTGCTTTCTTCGGCCATATTGTTGAGCCAAAAAGCAACTGTAATTCCGATTATTACAATGACCAGCTCGATAAGGTATTCTTTCCAGTTATTCTTCACAATAAGCTATTAGATCATCAATCAATAGGTAAGGTTGCAACCTATAGTTGATGATCTAATTATCCAAATTTGCTAAAAGTCTATTCAGCTCGTTTGTAATTGATCCGCCATGAGAGATTCCATGTTTCGCCTCCATCTATAGATGCTTCCCAATCCCATGTAAATGAATCATCTGTGATATTATAAAAGCGCATTCGCGAAATGGATTCCTTCCCATCTTGACGTGTCCGTGGACTGGTCATCTTAAAGATCCGTGTATCTCCGTCCATTTCACCAACCAAATCAATGTAGCCACCTTGACTATCTGCCCAAGCTTGATGCCATTTTCCATCCTGTGGATTGAATGTGCTAATGCTTGTTCCTAAATATCCTTTGAAATTGCCTTCTGTGGCCTCAAAGTTTTCCTGAATCACACGCCCGTTGAGCTTTTTCTCGATCAGGTTAGTTCCTTTGCCTCCTTCCCAGCTCAAATCCCATTTTCCTACCCAAAAGTCAAGTTTTGAGAGATCTTCCTCAGATGGCTGAGGTGGTTGTGCAAAAGCTGTCATACTCAAAATAATTGTGAGAGTTGATAATATTCGTTTCATGATTTAATGAGTTTTATTGATTTTCAATGATAACCCTCGAATAAGTTGTCCCACGTATGGAGCAGGATAGTTGAAGTAAATATTAGCTAATATTTATCTATCTCGATAATTTCAGTTTTATCTTGAAGCTACTAAAAGCTAATATCGAGAACGTATGTCATGGGAAATCATTTTGTTCTTAGCCGCTGCAATAAATGGAATCATCATATCCATACTTTTTCTGCTTGACCGACGAAACCTAAGAAAAGTGTTTCTCGGCATTTATCTGCTGTCTTTCTCAATTACCATCTTATATTATGTAAACTATTGGAGTCAGGCCTTTCAATTACACGCTGTGCTGCTTTGGCTGGGTATTGTATCTAGCTGGCTAATGCCATTTTCCTTTTACTATTATATGAAGACAGGTGGACAGCTTGGTAGACTCTGGTTGCATCTGATCATTCCTATTGTATTTACGATCTATTGGTTCATCGCAAATAGTGTCACTCTATCCAATGAATTCATATCGGTGGCAAGACCTATTGTAATCAGCACGCAACTCATCTTATTTGTGGTATATGGACTTGCATTGTTAAGATCACAGGCATATGTGAAGGAAAATGCTATTTTCTATTTACCGTATGCTTCTTTTATTCTAGGATTGACTGCTTATCATCTGTCAGTAGCATTCGGATTTTATACGCTCCGATTGGATTACATTATCTGCGGTGGCTTTGTCATTCTCACCTACGGGATCACTTACCTCAGTGAGTTTAGCTTTCTGAAGGATAAAGTGAAGCCAAAATACTCTTCCAGCAGTCTTACCAAAGAAGACGGTGACTACCTCGTGCAAAAGATCAATGATGTGCTTGAACAGAATAAATACTATCAGGATCCTGACTTCAATCTATCATCATTTGCAGAAAAACTCGGTGTGCCCAAGTATCGCATATCCCAGGCACTCAACGCTTTTTCCGAAAAATCATTCTCTGAGCTAATCAATGAATTCAGGATTGAAGACGCCAAGGTTAGATTACAGCAGGAATCTTCCAGTCATTTGAAATTGGAAGCTATTGGTGAAGAAGTTGGTTTTCGAAATAAGGTATCCTTTTACAAAAATTTCAAAAAGTTGGTAGGATCATCACCCGGCGAGTTTCGCGAAGATCATCTTCAAAAAAGCGCCTGATCCAACATATTTTCATCTGACTTGTTAGGGTTGCATGGGAATATTTAGCAGAAAATCTCCGAAGGAAAAACTTCAGAAAAAATATGAGAAGCTAATGAAAGAATCATATGATCTTTCAAGAAGCAACAGAAAAGCAAGCGATCAAAAAGTTGCAGAAGCAGAAGCCGTGCTCAAGGAAATCAACGCTTTAGGCTAATGGGACTTAAACGTCCATGGAATATTGTAGATGTGCCTGTTTACAGCCTGGCCACATATGACGGTGACCGTGTAAATATGAATATCTGCACATATGTAACCACAGTGAGCATGAAGCCGAAAATCTTCATGATTGCTGTGTATTATGGCACTCGATCTCTCGATTTTGTTGAAAAATCCAATGAGATGGTTCTTCAGATCCTTCATCAAGACCACTCGCCATTGGTCCGGCCTCTAGGCAAAAAGTCAGGGAATTTTTACGACAAGGAGCGATTCTTAATATCAAAAAAGCTTTTGACTCGATGGAATGGCAAACAGGTCCTGAAAAATGCTTGTGGCTATCTACTTCTCGAAAAAAAAGGCCGAATGAATATCGGAGGCGATCATGAGCTTTTCTGGTTTGAAGTGAAGAAATCAAAAACAATTTCGGAGCACAACATCTTAATGTTTCAGGATCTAGTGAAAGAAGGTATTATACTATGAAAGATTTATCAGAGAGAGATCACAATAGAATCATAGAGATGGCATGGGAAGATCGCACGCCTTTTGAAGCAATTGAATTCCAGTTTGGACTACCGGAAAAGGAAGTGATCAAGCTTATGAGACAAACTCTTAAGCGAAGCAGCTTTAACCTTTGGAGAAAGCGTGTGAATAGCGGGCCAAGCCAAAAACATCTCAAAAAACAAGATCCTGATATGGTCCGGTTCAAATCCTCCAGACAAAAACAGATCAGTCTCAACAAAATATCTAAGCGCTGATGTTTCCTACCTCGTATCAAGAAATTCTCAATCGCATAGATTCGATAGACCCGATAGCTTATGGAAAAACCAGGAATTTTGTTGACGGTGCGGTCACCAGACTATCACCCTATATTTCACGAGGTGTCATTTCTACACGCCAAGTTTTAGATGCACTGCTCAACAAAGGATACCAACCAGATAAGATCGAAAAGATTACCCAGGAACTCGCCTGGCGCGACTATTGGCAGCAAGTTTGGATTGCTTTGGGTGATGACATCAACAAGGATGTAAGAAGAGAACAACCTAACGTGAAAAATCATGAGGTGCCGGAAGCCATCTTGCAAGCAAAAACGGGAATAGAAGCCATCGATTCAGCAATTAATGAGTTTTACGATCATGGCTATTTACACAATCATATTCGCATGTACATAGCAAGTATTGCTTGTAATGTTGGTGGGAGCTATTGGATGATGCCTGCCAAGTGGATGTATTATCACCTCCTCGATGGAGATTGGGCCAGCAACGCTCTAAGCTGGCAATGGGTGGCCGGTGCCAATGCTGGAAAGAAATATTATGCTAACCAGGAAAACATAAACAAGTACTGCCATACCTCGCAAAATAGGACTTTTCTTGATGTTGACTATTCCGCATTTGAGACTTTGGAGGTTCCGGAAAAAATGAAGGAAACTTCAATTCCTGAGCTAAACACACCTTTACCTTCTCAGAAATCAATAGAAATAGAACCAGGTAAGCCTACACTCATTTACAATTTCTACAACCTAGACCCATTGTGGCATAAAGAAGAAGAAGCAAATAGGGTTTTGCTATTAGAGCCAAGCATTTTTGAAAAATATCCGATTTCTAAAAACTCGATTGAATTTGTCTTAGAGCTATCAAAGAATATAAATGGAATCCAGGTCTTCGTTGGTGAATTTCAAGAAATGACAGACAAATACCATTTGGACCAAATCATCTTCAAGGAACATCCACTGAATAGCTATCAGGGCACGGAAGAGCCCAGAGATTGGATGTTTAGCGTTACGGGGTATTATCGCTCGTTTTTCGCCTTTTGGAAAAAGAGTAAAAAGGAACTCAAGACATGGAACCAACCAACCTTGTTTGGCTAAAAAGAGACCTACGCACCCAAGATCATGCTGCACTAGCTGCTGCAGAAAGCGATGGACATCCTTATCAAATAATTTATCTGTTTGAGCCATCGGTAATCGAACATGCGGACACATCCGATCGTCATCTCCAGTTTGTATATCATTCCATCCGTGAGATAGACAAGGCTTTGGCTAAGTACAACAAAAAGGTAAATGTCTTCTACGGTGAAGCTTTGGAGGTCTTCGAGTTCCTCAATGAAAAATTGAAAATTGAAAAAGTCTTTTCCTATCAAGAAAGTGGTGTTGAACTTACGTGGAACCGTGATAAGAAACTGGCTCAATATTTTAGCACTCAGCATATCGAATGGAAGGAGTTTCAACGTGATGGAATCGTCAGAGGAATCTCAAACAGAAATGGGTGGGACAAATCATGGTATGTGAAAATGGCGGAACCTGTTATCATGAATAGCTATTCTGAAAGTGAAGAAATTCAAACCATTGATCATCCGTTTAACTTCCCCAATGATTTTTTAGAAAGGCTTGAAAATTACCCTCAGCATTACCAGCCCGCAGGTGAAGGCAATGGGTGGAAATACCTGAAGAGCTTCACCAAGGATAGAGGTAAAAACTACAGTAAGCATATCTCTAAACCACTTGAGAGTCGCACTTCTTGCGCAAGGATTTCACCATACTTGGCCTGGGGCAACCTCAGCATCAAGCAAGCCTATCAGCATGTAAAGAATCACCCCAATTACGACAATCACAAAAGAGCGTTTGGTGGGTTGTTGACTCGATTGAAGTGGCATTGTCATTTCATTCAAAAATTTGAAGTAGAATGCGAATATGAACATACATGTATCAATCGGGGCTATGAGTTGCTACCACATGATAGCGATCCTGCTAAGCTTCAAGCATGGAAAGAAGGAAATACCGGATTTCCACTGGTAGATGCCTGCATGAGATGCCTGACTATTACTGGATGGATCAACTTTCGCATGCGCGCCATGCTTGTTTCTTTTCTGTGTCATCATCTGGATCAAGACTGGAGGGATGGAGTTTATCATTTGGCCAACCAATTTCTAGACTATGAGCCAGGTATCCACTATCCACAATTTCAGATGCAGGCTGGCACTACAGGCATTAATACTGTAAGGATCTACAATCCGATAAAGCAAAGCCTGGATCATGATCCGGAAGGCACATTTATTCGGCTATGGGTTTCGGAGTTGGCAAATGTCCCAAAGGAACACATTCATGAACCGTGGAACATGACTGATATGGAACAAACCTTCTGTGGCGTTCAAATAGGAATTGACTACCCCGCTCCGATTGTGGACTTAAAAGAAAGCGGCAAACGTGCCCGCGACAAAATATGGGGTCATAGAAAAAATGAACTCGTGAAAAAAGACAGCCAGCGGATATTGGCTATGCATACACGAGCCAACCGAAGAAATTCATAGATCAAATCCCTAAAATATTCAAACAATCTATAGACATCTTGGTCTTAATATTATGCAGCTAAACAAAGTAGAAATCCAGAAGCTGGAGCATAAAAAAAGGCTCAATATCATCAATTCGATAACCGGAATCAAACCTGCCAATTTGATTGGAACCAAGTCCAATGCCGATGAGCCCAACGTCGCTATTTTTAGTAGTGTCGTTCATTTAGGTAGCAATCCGGCCTTGATTGGTTTTATCATGCGACCAACCGGAGAAGTGCCTCGACATACGTACGAAAACATAAAAGAAAATGGATTTTATACCATCAACCATGTGCCTTCGGTCATCGTAAACAGAGCTCACTACACTTCGGCTAAAGTGAATCGCTCAGTTTCAGAGTTTGATCGCTGTGGCTTGACAGAGGAGTACATCGGAAACTTTCATGCGCCATTTGTCAAGGAATGCCACATCAAAATGGGAATGAAGCTCATAGATGAGATTCCCATTAAAATCAACGGCACCATCATGATGGTAGGTGAAATTCAGGAACTAATCCTGCCTGATCGAGCGGTGGATGAGAAAGGGTACATCGACCTCTCTTTATTTAACTCCTCGGGTATCGGAGGACTCAATACCTATTATTCCGTGGCTCCTATTGCTTCTTTCCCTTACGCTCGCCCTGAGGAGATTCCGGATTTCTCTAAATGAAAAAACAACACCTTCCGGAAAAAACTTGTCCCGTTTGCGGAAGACCTTTTAATTGGAGAAAGAAGTGGAAAGACGTGTGGGAAGAAGTGAAGTATTGCAGTGAGCAATGCAGGCGGAATAAGAACCGCTTAGCATAATTTTTGGGAAATCGACTTCTACTTCATGTAATTTGAGCTTGAATAATTCTTTTTAAAGACTCAAATGAGACAAGATAAAACTCAAAACCTGGGAATAGCTCTAGGTATTGGTATCGGAACCGCAATAGGCGTTGCAACGGACAATCTGGGTTTGTGGCTTAGTTTGGGAATCGTTTTTGGCGTTGCCTATGGCAAAGGGATGTATCGAAGAAGTAATAGGAATAAGGATGAAGAGGGAGAAATCCCTGGACAAGTTAACTAACACGTATCTTCGAATTAATTATGTCTGCTAAGAAACCAAATCAAGAAAGTAATCTATTTATCTATGTTTTTGTAGCAATGCTTCTTGCAGTACTAGTCGCATGCTACATTTTTCTGTAGAGTTCGTTGTAAGAGCGATAACACATTTGACTTCCAGTAGAGACCAATTCAAACCGTGATTTGGAGTCTTTCGGCAACTTCTTGTAACTTATAGGTAGATAATCGTAATGTCTGTGTGTCAGACATTACCTAACCACCTACTGCTATGGGTAATGAGAACATCTTCAGAGATTTAGGTAAATCTGTTGTGGTTTACCTTGGAAGCGCCTGGCTCTTCCTGGAACTTTCCAACTTTTTAGTCGACCGCTTTGCACTAAACTCAGCTTATATTGATATTCTGCTATGGCTGGTTATTTTCGGTTTGCCGGCATTTATAATTCATCTGATATTCAACAATAAATTCTCTCGAAAGGCTATCTTTTTTCACTCGCTGAATGGACTTCTGGCCCTTTTTGTAATCATTTATCACCTATTGGATCCCAGTAGACTCGATCCTTCGCGTCTTCGATTGCTCAATTTTCAAAATCAGCAATCCGAGATTGCCTCCTCAATTCGATCTATTGCGATCCTTCCTATTATGAACTATTCCGGAGATAACTCGAAAGATTATTTATCCGCAGGCATTCATGACGCACTCATCAGTGAAGTGGGAAAACTTGGAGCGATTCGAGTGATTTCGCGTACTTCGACACTTCCTTATTTCAATTCCAAAAAGACAATTCAGGAAATCGCCGAAGACTTAAAAGTAGACGCAATAATGGAAGGCTCCCTTCTTTCAGCTGGTGAGTCTATCCGCGTTCAGGTGAAACTTATAAGCGCTTACCCCGAGGAAATGCAGCTATGGTCGCAAACCTATGAAAGCACCCTGTCTGATATTTTGCAAACCTATGCCAGCATGACAAATAGTATTGCACGAGAAGTCAATATCACCTTGTCGCAAGAAGAGCGGCAGTTGCTAGGAAACAATCGTAAAATCAATCCGGATGCTTATGAAGCGTATCTGAAAGGAAAATACAGTCTCGGCATGCTATCTGAAGAGGGGATACAGGCGGCTATGGGCCATTTTAATCGTGCTATGGAGATTGATCCTGAATTCGCTCCTCCATATGCTGGAATGGCTGGAATATGGGCTATTCTAAAGCAGATGGATATAGTAACTACCGAACAAGCTGAAGCCCCAATCAAAGAAAATTTGCAGAAAGCGAAAGCGCTGGACAGTACACTGGCAGAGGTGTATTATTTCGATGCGATCAGTGCCGTCTGGACAGAGTTCGATTGGGCAAGAGGCGAAAGACAGTTTCTAAAAGCATTAGAGATCAACCCGAATCATTCTGAAGCCAGAGGACTTTTAGGCCACTTTTACTGGTGTATGTCCAGTCTTGACAAGGCGGAAGACCAATTGAATCAAGCACTTAGATTAGATCCGGAAAATCCTTTTGTGAAAGTACTCAATGCTACCAGACTTGGAAATGCCGACATAGATCCTGACTCTGCTATAGTCATATTGGAGCCTTTGCAAAAAATGATGCCAACCAATCCACTGGTCAATTTAGTGCTGCTATTAAGTTACAATAAAGTAGGAGCCAAAGACAAAACCTTTGAACAGATGAAGATGAAAGTGGCTATGGAAACGGACACAGCAATTCATGATTGGATGGATGAAAAATACAAGCAATTAGGACTTGGTGGTGTCGCTGGTGAAACCGCTATGTTTTTAGAGGAAAACTATTTCAGCCAGGTTTCAGCTCAAACCTTTCAGGTACTATATCACCTAGCAGGAAATGATGAAAAATGCCTGGACTGGCTTGAAAAAGGATACATTAGAAGAGATCCTGATATGCCATATATGAAAGCGGTTTATTATGCGAATCATTATGCAGATCATCCACGATTCAAAGAAATAGCCCGTAAAATGAACCTGTAAAAAGCTTGAGCAAAGAAAAAAGCTACCTGAAACAGGTAGCCTTTTCATTTTGAGTTTAGTCCTTGACCTCAGAGTTCATCTACAGATTTTTTGTACATCCTAAAAAAGAGGAATGGTAAAAAACCGATACCGAATAATAGGAAGCTAATGAAAAGCATCAGACTTGCGCCCATCATATGAAGTAATTTCATTGTTATAGATACAATAAGAAGCGCGGTAGAGAATCCACCAAAAATCCACTTCATACGTTCTGATATGACTTCTCTCGCAAGATGCTTATAGCGATTGATCAAGAGAAGAGGAATGAAAATACATGTAACACCAATGGCGCCAATGCCAATAAGTAATCCTGCACCGGGTAGATGCAAGGCTTTCATCAAAACACCTGCTATCCAAGTCAATGTGAATAGATAGCCAGATACATACGTTAGTCGTTTCATAAACATGATTTTTGAGTAATTGAGTAAAAAAATTGTTTCGCTTTGTATTTCATCAAGCCCATTGGGAGCCGTCTGCTCATAAGCTTTTTTTAGTGCCTTTTCAAAAGAATGACCTCTTTCCATCTCTATCTCTACCATGCAGCAGAAGTGATCTATCAAATCGTCCTTCAATGCCTGGTTCTTCAAAGAACTCGCATTGATTTCCTCTATGATCCGCTCTTCATGCTCAGCAGCAATCATATCGCAGGAGAAGTTTTTAGGTCACTAAAAATCACTTTTTCGATGGTCTTGATGAAGTCCCTCATTTCATCAAGCAATGTTTCCTTCTGCTCTTCCCCCTTTGAGGTGAGTTTATAATACTTTCTCACTCGCTTACCGATACTTACCTCTTCGAATGTCAGTATGCCATCCTTCGTGAGCTTGTGCAGTGCCGGATAAAGTGAGCCATCTTTCAAATGAATCTTTCCTTCTGTCTCTTCTTTCACCTTCTGCGAAAGTTCATATCCATACATTTTCCCATGCTCAGAAAGCAGCTTCAGTACGATAACTTCCAGTGTCCCTTTTAGTAGTTCTTTTGAATACATAATACAACAATACATCATATTATGATATATTGCAAGTGAATACCTCAAATATTGAGGTATTCACTAAAAATTGAGTACTTTAAGCCTCCGGTTGGTTCATTTTTATAAACTTTGTTGCATGCGGTTAAAAGATCACCACCAGTACACAGATGATGAATTTGAAGAACTATTCAAGAGTTTCAAGCTAAAGCCTGGTCTTTTTTCTCATGAAGCACATCTTCGCTTAGCCTACATTCATATTAGAAAGTATGGACGTGAACAAGCAGAATTAAACATGTGTGAACAGATCAAAGGATATGCTGAATCGCTTGACGTTTATGATAAATTCAACAAGACAGTGACCATAGCGTCTGTAAAGGCAATGGATCACTACATGAAAAAAGCAACCTCTAGAAATTTTTCAGATTTGATGAAAGAGTTTCCAAAACTCTTAACCAATTTCAAAGATATTCTTGGCAAGCACTATGGGTTTAATGTCTTTGCCGATAAGCGCGCTAAACAAGAATTTGTAGAACCAGATCTACTCCCGTTTTAGCAATGGCTACCTTTTTTCCCACCCCGGATGATTTCCGAAAATGGCTGAAAACCAATCATGCAATCGAGACCGAATTGTGGGTAGGTTATTATAAAAAAGCAACTGGTAAACCTAGTATTACCTGGCCTGAATCTGTTGATCAAGCATTGTGCTTTGGATGGATCGATGGCATCCGAAAGAGGATAGACGAAGAAGCTTATCAGGTTCGATTCACACCTCGCAAGCCAACTAGTCACTGGAGCCATGTCAACATCAAGCGTATCGAAGAATTAAAAAAAGATGGGTTAGTAATGGAAGCCGGCTTGACCGCCTACAGTAAGATGAAACCTGAAAATACTGGTAAAGCTTCCTTCGAACAAAAGAATGTCAAACTCAGCAGCAATCATGAAAAGAAACTAAAGGCGAATAAAAAAGCCTGGGCGTTCTTCAGTGAGAAACTGTCTCCCTCTTATCGAAAGCAATCTATCTGGTGGGTAATGAGTGCCAAACGAGAAGAAACGAGAGAAAGACGGTTTAAAACATTAATTGAGTGCTCAGCTCAGGGTGAAAAAATTCCCCCTTTGAAGTGGGCAAAGTGAATCAATCTTTCTTCTTCGGATGCAACTCATGAAAGAAGATATCTCCATTAGGAACATCAAATTCGATTCCTTCAACTTCCAGGTTATTATCGAGTTCAAAAGAAACAGTACCAAAGTCAAACCAGGCATGCTCTTCATCCCATTTAATTTCATAGGTATCAAAGTGCCAGTGCTCCAGCGTTGCACCTAAGTTGGGTGCGTCAGCAAATGAAATTCGAAACTTGTCTCCTTCTTTTGAAACTGTTACGTCTCCAAACATAGGATCATAATAAACGCCCTCAAATAATGCAGCATCAATGGAAGTTTTGGTTCCTGCTACACGTTTTGCCTTTCTTTCTTCTACATCTTCCTGATGCCCATTTCTTGATCTTGATCTCTCCAAATACTCCGCTGACCAGTCTCGCATATCTTTCTGAAGGTACTGGTTCACAATATAGTAGGTCAATGGAGTTGAGATTCCTTCCATGGTGTTTGTCAGTACTACTACTCCTAGTTTAATGTCTGGTATCATCATGACACGTGAATACATTCCGTCATATCCACCTCCGTGACTTGCCACCATATTTCCATGATAATCCATCAATCCCCAACCCAGTCCATAGCCAGCAAAGTGTCTTCCAGGAAGTGCTTCTTTCGAGCGTTCGCTAAGTTTATTGTTGTTGTGAGGTGTCCAAAGTAGGTTTTGTTGTTCTTTATCAATGTATTGCTTGCCATCCCATTCTCCACCATTCAGGTTCATGATCATCCATTTGGCCATGTCTGAAGAGCTGGAAATGATTCCGCCGGCAGCACTGGAATTATCCCAACTGGCCCACTTTCCGGGGATGGTTCCATTTTCCAATGTTGGCTTATGGGGTGTTGCTGCATTATCGTTCAGGTCGCTCACACTTATCACCGTGTTATTCATTTGAAGAGGATTTAGGAAATTTTCTTTAACATAAACTTCCCATGGTTGACCAGTCACCGTACGTATTACCTCTCCCGCTGCAATAAACATCAGATTGGTGTATCCATAGCCGTCTCGAAAGCTAAAAGCCTCTGGAACATATGCTGCTCTTTTTATGATCTCTTCGGGTGTTTTTTCAGACTTGTACCAGATTACGTCTCCACTGAAAGTTCCTAAACCTACTCGATGGCATAATAAATCCTCAACTGTGGTCTCAGCTGAAACGTATTCATCTCCATAAAGTGAAAAATAGGGCAGGTACTTTCTGACTTTATCTTTCCAGGAAAGTTTTCCTTCCTCCACCAACCTGGCAATGCAAGAAGCAACAAATGCCTTGGAGTTTGAGGCAATTGCAAACTGAGTATGCTCATCTACTTTATCTTTCTTCCCTAGTTCTTTTATACCATATCCCTTACTCAAAATGACTTTTCCATCCTTCACAATGCCTACTGCCATACCAGGGACATTCCAGTCCTTTCTTGCCTTTTCAATGTATTTGTCAATTGTTTTTACATCTACCTGCGCCTTTGCTACAAAAGCAAAAAGCAGCAAATGTGCTGTCAGTACTAAATACTTTTTCATATCAATATTAGGTTGATGGTCTGTCTTCTTTGATTGAATCCAACAATGGATTTTGTGCTACAGGTTTCGAGAAATATTTATCGAATCCCTGATTAAGAAATTTTTCTTTATCTCCCGGTAGCGAGTAACAAGTGATGGCATATATAGGCACATTGCTATATTGTTTTCTCTCCTTCAGTATTTTCATTACTTCACTTCCATCCATCAACCCGTCTCCCAGGTTGATGTCCATCAGCACAAGATCATATTGTTGAATGGCACTTTCTTCTAGAGCCGTCTTTGCGTCTGGAGCTACTGTGGTGCTTGTTTCAAAGTCTAGCTCGTTCAACATTATCTCCAGTAACTTGGCGTTTATTTCATTGTCCTCAACGATTAAGATTTTCATGCTGGGTCGTACTAAATTCTACAGATCACTTATCACTGGTAATCTAATAATAAACTCCGATCCCTCACCTACTTTGCTTTGAAGCTCTATAGATCCGCCATTTAATTGAATAAATTTTCTAGCAATTGACAACCCTATTCCTGCGCCTTCATATTTTAAATTGAGCCCCATATTAGCTACTTCAAAATTTTCAAAAATCCGCTCTAAGTTTTCTTCCTCAATTCCTATTCCCGTGTCCAATATTCGAATTTTTCCCCATTCCTGTTCGTCTACTTCACACGTTATTTTTACAGAGCCTTTGGATGTATATTTTAGTGCATTGTTGACAATTGCAGCCAAAGCAGCCTGTATCATTTCATGATCTACCAGAACTTCACCATCCTTCTTGCTCTTTTTCAGAACAAAATCAAGCTTTTTCAACTTGGCCTGATGATGATATAGATCAAAGCAATGTTGTGCCAGATTATTGATTGAATGCTGCTTAAGCCTCAAATTCAATCGCATTGAATCAAGATCGCTTAGTGTGATTAAATCATTGAGAGTTTTTAAGAGTCTTTCTTCGCTTTCGTGCTGCATTTTCAGCATTTCGATTGTTTCAGAATCAAAATCCTTTTTTAGCAGCAAATTGGTAACACCCATTATTCCATTTAATGGTGTACGCATTTCATGGCTCAGATTAGAAAGTATTCCGGACTTCAACCGGCTCAGGGCCTGAGCTTGATTACTGGCATCTTTAATGGATATTTCAGCTCGTTTTCGGTCTGTAATGTTTAGCAGATTTGTTAGCACTTGTTCCACCTCTCCTTTTTCATTTCTTATCGGATGATACATCACGTCAAGCCATTCCATTGAGCCTTCCAAAAGCGGCCTTTCCACTTCTTTCCGAACGGTTTCTCCTTTTAGCGCTTTTTGGAATTCTTTAGTAAAAGAATCCTTAAAGATATCAGGCATGACATCTATGTACTTCACCCTCTTTTCTGCCAGATTTACATCATACTCTCTTTCAATAATTTTAATGGATTGCCTATCTGCCATAAGGATCCAGCCATCCTTATCTAGTAGCAGGCTGAAAATATACCCATTGTTAACCATCGCCTCCAGGCTACTCTTCACTCGTTCTTTCTCCTGTTCGGCAAGCACCTTCTCATTGACATTGATCAGGTTTCCTACGATGCGAGAAATCTTACCTTCATTGTCTCTTTTCATCCAGCCATAAACCTCATAGTGCTCATAGTTGCCATCTTTCATCTTAAGCCTATACTGATTTTGATGGTAATTGTCTTTTTTCTTGAGGTCTTCCTGTATTTTCCTCTGTGTATGAGGCAAGTCTTCCGGATGTATCAAATTCATCAGCTCCATGCCTTTCAGCCGATCAACATCTGTGGGAAGACCCAGCTCCTCTCTGAAATCCGGATTGATGAACATCATATCTGAGGCGACATCATAATCAAATAGTGCTGACTTTATTCCTTTCAGCGCCAGCATACGGGTTTCTGATTCGTGTTTTATTTTTTCCAGGTTTTTATGGAGTCGCGTCTGATCGACCGTCACACCGCAGATGTAAATGATTTTATCATCCTGAACCATTGGTTTAGCTATGGTTCTAATCCATTTCTTGTTTCCTTTCGCAGTAATTATTTCCCCTGAAAATTCATACGACTTATGCTCCTCATAGAGTCCGGCTACTAATATTTCGATTTTCTCCTTGTAGTCTTTGGTATAAAATTGCAAGGCTTTCTCAGCATCTATACTACTACCTGTTTCTAGCTCATGAATCCTGTAGACTTCCTCAGTCCAAAATGTTTGATCACGGATAGGATCGTAATACCAGGCTCCTGTTTTTGACAGGCGAGACATATCTATTAGAGATAGGTGTTCTCTTGCATGGTCGGTTACATCAAAACCTACCAAATAGATGTGCTGATCTGTATGAGTAAGGTCAAACTGAAAGGAATGAGCCTTTAATTCACGGCCAATCAAAGTGACAATTTGATGACATACTTGTCCCTCCTTTTTGGCTTTATCGAGAATCATTTCGAATTCTCCAATCTCTATTTCGTGAATCAAATCATAAATAGGAGTTCCGATCAGATTATCTAAGGTATAATCGAATCGATGCGTCCAGCGGATATTAGCTTTTGTAAAAACACCATCTTCATCCAGAATAGCCATGAATACTTCTGTACCCCGGGCAAAATTTTCCAGCTCCTCATTGGTAAACTCCATTAGATTTCGGTTGGCTTAACTAAATTTAATTAATAAACCGCTGGATGATGAATAGGTTGAATTTAATTACATGAAAAGTAACGGAAATACTTTTACCATGTAGAGCTCTTAGCTTTCAAAACAGCCTTCATGACATCTTTTTGGCTGATCTGACCAATTAATTTTCCTTCATATATTACAGGAAAGCGTCTCAACCTTTTTTCCAAAAACATTTTGGCAGCCTCGAATATGTTTAGATCAGGGTTTACTGTTATCACATTTTGAGCCATGTGTTCCTCTACCAATCCTGTGAAAATGGGCATGTTGTCATATTTACCCTTTACTACTTCTTTCAGGCAATCACCTTCAGATATTACACCTACCAATTCTCCATCATCATTTACTACAGGTCCACCCGATATTTTGTGCTTCATAAGTGCATCCACTACCTCATGCATCGGTTGATCTGGCTTGAAGGTGATAAGCTTTCGAGCCATATAATCTTCGACCTTGAGTGCCTGTGGAACTTGGGTTTTTGGAGCCTCTGCTCCTCTGTAGCTCATTACCATATTTAGCTGATTTTAATGTTTTAAGTAGCATAGAATCTACTCAAAAAACAGGAAAATGCCAAATTAAGTAACGTTGAATTATTAGCTGGAATGATCTGAAACAATCACCCATTGATCATCTAATCTTCTGAAAATGAGTGAAAAATGACCATTTGGATTATCATTTTTTCTTTTGAGACTCCACTTTCCAATGATGGTCCAAAAATCCTCGCTAAGAGGTTCTACTATTATCAGATCGAAAGAAAGCTCCCCCATCGCCGCTTTATCAGGATAGTTTTTTTTGTAGTTATCCAATGTCTTTTGCCATCCATAGGTAATGCCTGAACTTCCAACAAAAACAAGTTGATCAGATTTCCAGTAGCCTTCCATGAAGCATTCCAGATCACCCTCATTCCAACAATCGACTTGTTGAGCCAATGTCTCACGAATGGATTTCTCATCAACATCTAGCTGAGCGTTGGCAAAAAAAGGTATGGTTAGAATAATCAGTAAAGCAAATGACCTTCTCATCGACGCAAGTAGGTTTGAATCTTTGCTTTTAATGTCTCTTTATCTGTGGTGATGTGCGGATCGCTATAAATTTTGAGCATCATTTCTCTTAGCACGTCCTCATCATAGCCTAGCTTGCTAGCGATTTTTGCACAGAATTTAATCTCCTCCTTATAAATACGACCATCGATTTTCATCAGCTGCACTACGTTGTAGAGGTAATCGTATCTCTGATCATCGGATAAAGTCTCAAGCCCCTCTATCACAGAAGGATCTTCAAAGCATTCGCTAATTTCTTCAGCTGACATACCATTGGCCTTACCAATTTGCTTGATAAGATCGATCTCTTCTTGCACAACCACTCCATCTACCCGAGCAAGTTGTACGAGCATGTTTAAATGAGACCTGACGATATTTGGGAAATTATTCTCGATGGCTAAAATTAGTTACTATAGCTTTATACTATGCTTCACAAAAGTAAGTCCACGATGGTTAATCTCAAACTATTTGTTTTATCACTCAAAAATTGACAAAAGATGAATTTCTTGGCACATCTATATTTAAGTGGCGATGATGAGGAAATTTTAGTAGGAAATTTCATCGGTGATTTTGTGAAGGGTGCCCAAATGGAAGCCTATCCGCCTAATATGCAAAAAGGAATCCGACTACACCGGAGCATTGATTATTTCACAGATACTCACGAAATAGTACTTCAGAGCAAAATTAGGTTAAGGGAAAAGTTTCGGCATTATGCTCCTGTCATTGTAGATGTTTATTACGACCATTTTCTTGCTAAGGATTGGGTCAAGTTCTCCGATGTGCCACTAAAGCAATACACTGAAAGCTTCTATCAATTAATGAAAAAGTACATTGGTATTATCCCTCGAGGTGTGACAAATATGCTAAGCTTTATGTCTAGAGATAATTGGTTATACAACTATCAATTCATTGAAGGAATCGACAAGGCGCTTACGGGGATGAGTAGGCGTACTAAATTTGAGAATAAGATGGATGAAGCTTCTTTAGCTCTCACCGAACATTACGATGACTTTAAAGGGGAATTTGAGCAGTTTTTTCCTGAACTCGAACTCCATGTAAGCAACTTTGAAAAATGAAAGATTTACTAATTGTTGGAATTGGTGGCTTTATAGGCAGCGCATCAAGATATGGTGTATACCTCTTATCATTGAAGAACTTTGCGGATAAACCCTACATAGGCACATTAGTTGTCAATTTGATCGGATGTTTTCTTATCGGTTTGCTTAGTGGTGGCTTGGTCAAGCTCAACAGTCAAACCTCGTTGTTTCTTATTGCGGGTCTTTGTGGCGGATTCACCACATTTTCGACATTTGCCTTAGACGGACTCAGGCTCATTCGCGAAGGCTTTATTCTTCAATTCTTTCTCTATTCCTCTGTTAGTATGATTGGTGGCCTGGCCATATGCTTTGCAGGCTTCTTTTTGGCAAGTCGTATATAGAAAAAGCTTCGTTACCTCATTTATTCTTAAAAACCACTGAGTACACTTATAGTACACATGGATTTTTATAATTCTTGATTTTCAAAATCTATCATTGCTATCTGCCAACTCTGGTAGATACCACCATTCAATATTCGGAAAATAGATCAATCAGTTGACTGACGGGGTCTTGTGGCTAGTCAATAAAAATATTCAAAATTAATTCCTCTTAACAACTAGTTAAAGCATCCATTCTTTGAGTGGATGCTTTTTTATTTTCTGAAATTTTCGAAAAAAAACGTCCGTTTTGATGGATTTTCGATGATTTGCGTCATTGTTCACCTAATGTTCACTGGAAAATTACTGATTTCCAAGACCTCATTTTAGTCTTGCTGGAACATACCAAATACTTCGAATTAGTGTAATGAATATTGTAAAGAAAAATCTTAAAGTACTCATTCTTGGGGTACTACTTTTAGCTTCAGTCACAAGTTTTAAAACAACAGAACCATTGGATCAGCAAGAGCAAGTTATTCCAAAGCCTATACTCTTTGCGCTTGTTGTACCATACACTGGAAATCGAAATCCATTTGGCCATCAGCTGGAATCTTTTGGAAACTACCTCTCCGGTTTTAGCACTAATCCTCGAGGTGGGGATCTGGCGATTATGAATACTGACGGTACCATAAGGTACTTAACAGCTGAGGCCGGCTTTGGTATACCAAGTGGTGAAATTCAAACAGAAGAAGGCATTGCTGTCAGAGATCCATCCATTAGCTGGGATGGTTGTAAAGCGCTATTTTCAATGATCATTGGTGGACCTTCAAAACGCTTTGATCAAAGTTATCGTGAGAATAAATGGCAAATTTATGAGATAACCAACCTATGTGATGTTGTGAATGGTGCAGTTGCCAACATAAGCAAAGTGGATGGGCAGCCACTTACCTACAACAATGCATCTCCCATTTATGGAACGGACGATGATGTAATCCACTTTATATCAGATGCTCCATACGGTAATCTGGACCACACCTATCCACAATTGGATGAATATGAAAGCAGAGAAACCAATTCAGGCGTTTTCTCTCTAGACAGGTCCAGCAAGGAAGTAAAACATTTGACTCACTCTCCAAGCGGAGATTTTGATCTCTTCTTAGATTCTTTCGGTCGATTGCTATTCACCAGATGGTCCCATATCCAACAAGATCAGCAGGCTGATGCCTTTCGTGAGGGTGAGAGAGCACAATTTAAGCCCGTACAATTTTTAGATGAATCGGAAAATTCTGATTTGCAGGAGTTAACACCAAATCAGGTGGATAATAGTAAACTTATCGCTGACGATCGTGGAGTTAGATTTGGACCTTTTCCCGAGCCTCGACCGGAATCTGTCAACTATGTTGATGGAAAAGCGGGAATCCGATTCAACGAGTTTCAAATATGGGAAATGTGTGAGGATGGTCAGCGCAACCAAACAATAAATCACATAGGAAGGCACGAATTTGGTGGAGCTTTTACGGGTGGTACTTTCCTTGATGACAATAATCTTACAGATTATGCGCAGGCAGGGACCGCATTTACAAACAATGGTGCACTGCGATCACGAGTAAGGGGTTTCAATGGTTTTTTCCAAACCACCGAAGACCCTAATAATCCCGGCAGTTACATGTTCAACTACGCGCCAGAATTTCAGGCATTTGCCTCCGGACAGCTATTCATGTCTAATATTCCGGTTGGAGCCAACCCAGAAGATGTTGTAGTTTATGAAGTAACAGAGGATAATGCAGGTAATGTACTTGGACGTTTCAGAGACGGAATTTTTCTTTCAAATGGAGATAAGCTTGTTGTACACACCGACATCCCTTACATGGACAATGGTGGACTATACGACAGGGAGAATGGAAACATCTTTCACTTCCAACTAAAGATCATCAAACAGGGTGAAAAATCATTTTCATCACCCATCACTGATTCAGGAATCGAACGAACAATAAAATGGTGGGGCGACGCTGAAGACCCACATGAAATAACCTTTAAAATGATGGAGGTACAGCCTGTCGAGATAATGAGCAGGTCAATTCCAGACAAATTCTGTGATGACTATCCCATCGATCCAATTGAGAAGTCTGTGATAGAAGAAGAAAATGTAAACATTGATGAACTGAGAGCCTGGCTGATAGAAAATGACATGGCACTTATAGCCATTAGGGATGTCACCAAACGGGATAGAGCTGATGTACAGCAGCCTTATAATTTGATTGTACCGGGGGGAGTTTCAAGTATTGCTACCGGTGGAAAAGAATACGAAGTATCACACTTCCAGCCATTCTATGGGTCTCTAAAACGCGGGTATGAAGACAAAGGAAATGCGAGAAGAATATTCTTTGATTATTTCGAAAACACCCAATTCCATCCAAATCTTGAAAGCGTAAATCCGTATGATCCAGAAGGTCCTGAAAAAAGCATTAAGATTGAATCAGACGGATCAGTTGCCTTGTTTGTTCCGGCTACACGGGCTCTTGCCTGGTGGACAAAATCGCCAGAGGATAAAGAAGTAGTGGTAGAAAGGCAGCCACTTTCCTTTGCCCCGGGGGAAATTATGACATGTCCCGGATGCCATGGTATCAATAAGGAGTCGCATGATGGCAGTCTGACTCCAACAAACAAACCTGAATCGTTAAGAAAATTGCTTACCCACTGGAAAAACCGCTTCGGACCCAATCCGTTAGGTTTTGATGACGAAGGTCGTGTGGGAACAAACGGGTTCTATCTCTATCAAAATATACCCAATCCTTTTGATGGAATCACTTCGATAAAATATGAAATACCACGAGACCAGCATGTATCCATTCACATTTATAACATGAATGGACAGAAAGTGAAAACCCTGCTGGATAGAAAGGTGAAAGCAGGTAGTCATGTGTTGTCATGGAATGGCGCTGACAATCTGGGGCAATTACCGGAAGGTATCTATATGTGTACGCTTGTCTCAGCCAACAACCGTGTGACCAATAAAATTATTCTTACATCAAAGTAGCTACATGGTGGTAGTCTATTCTAAGCATCTCTCAATTTTGAGAGGTGCTTTTTTCTTTCTATGGTATCTTTTCTTTTATCTTCATCGTTACTATTTCAATCCAACAATCTTAGATGACTAATTACTACCATGTATTAGGGCTTTCTGAAGATGCCTCCCAAGAAGATATTAAAGCAGCTTTTAAGCGGCTTGCAGTAAAATATCATCCGGATAAGCATCCAAACAAGCCAGAAATGGAGGACAAGTTTAAGGAGATCAACCGTGCTCACCAGGTGCTGTCGGATGAATATGAAAAAGCTCGCTTTGACCTTAAGCTGAAATACCGACAGTTTTCGCAAAATGAATCACGACCTTATTCTTATCAACCTCCCCGGCCAGACGCTTGGAAAAATCAAAATAGAAGAAGGTATGCATCGGGCAGAATTGATTACAAGCAAAATGCGATTGCTACTGCATACGCTTTTGGCTTCACTTTTCTAATTGCTCTGGTAGTGATGACAGCTGTATGGATCAAGCAAAGCTATGATGATCACAGGCTGCAAGAATTACTTGCAGAAAGGCGCAATACCTATGCAGAGGCACAGACATTTTTTGAAGCTGGTGAATACAAAACGGCCTTCGAATTAATGACTTCTTTGAATTTTTTCCGCTCAGAGGAGAAGGATATGAAGAATTTTAAAAGCTCAATGCTAGACAAAATCATTGCGAAAGGGGATATCGAGTTTAAGTCAGGAAATTTTAACAGAGCTATTGAATTGTACGAGCTTGTTCAGGAGTTTGCCCCGAACCTTCCATTCTATGAACTGAGGCAGAAACTTGCCGAAGCTTATAAAGAAACTAATCAACCGGAAAGAGCTATTGAAATCCTTAAGAATTTCCTTGTTGGGGAATATGAAATCATAGCATCGCTTGTGAAAATAGCGGAAATACAAAGGGATGAAATGAATAACCCGGAAGAAGCCCTGGATCATCTCCTCATTGCCCACCGACTGGCAATTAAGAGATACAAGACCTTTTATGGCGAAGGTTACGCTCTGGTCATAAATGAAAAGTATGTACCGGAATCTCACTATTATCTATATACCAACCTTGCAGATATCTACCTTGAGCTTGATGATCCTGACATGGCAATCAAGGCTTCAGATTGGAATAAGTACGTTTGGCCAGATAGTGCAGATTCGTATGTAACAAGCGCCAACGCTTATATGATCATGGGAAAAAGAGCTTTGGCATGCAGCGAATTTCAAGGAGCAATTGCTCGCGATTGGGATGGTGACTCACCTAACTATTGTAATTGATGGCAGGATACTCAAATAATCCACTTTGGAAAAAACTAGGCATCAAAGAAGGGTATGTTTGCTATTTGTACAATTCTCCTGAAAATTATTTCGAACTGCTGGAGGAAACACCGAAAAACACCGAATGGGACGATGAGTTAAATGCCGGACCTTACGATTTTCAGCATGTCTTTACCACACATCTGGACGGTTTAAAAAGCAGATGGAGTGATTGGAAACAAGCGTTGAAAAAAGATGGCACACTTTGGGTCTCATGGCCCAAGGGTGGATCTAAAATCGAAACTGATTTGAATGGAAATATCGTTCGGGAATTTGGTCTAAAAGGCGGCCTGGTGGATGTAAAGGTTTGTGCTGTGGATGAAGACTGGTCTGGTCTAAAGTTCATGTATCGGAAAAAAGATCGTTTATTTCATCATCCAGCCTGAATTCAATTTTGCATCGCTGATCGTTTAAAAGTTCCATATCGTCAACAGGAATAAACTCATCTTCTTCTTTCTTGATTTTTGCGTTGGCTTCACGTTTTACTTCCTTCCGCTTTATAGCATCTGCAAAACGTCTCATTTCAGTCATATTTTCAAGAATAAGTTCGGGCACTTTTGAAGGCTTCCCATCTTCTCCTTTTGCTACCATCGTGAAGTAGCTATTATTCGTATGTTTTACTTCGTTGGTTTTCACATTTTCAGATGTCACTTTGATTCCAACAATCAATGAGCTATTACCTACATAGTGAACTGCTGCATCCAATGTCAAAAGCTCTCCCACTTCTACGGGTTGTAAAAACTCAACACCGTCGACGGTTACGGTGACACAGTAGGTGCCTGCATGTTTGCTTGCTACTGCATATGCTACCTTGTCCATCAGGGATAAGATAAGACCTCCATGTACCTTGCCGCCGAAGTTGGCAAATGAGGGAATCATTAGCTCTGTAAGTTTGGTTCGTGAAAACTGAACGGGTCTGGGCTCCATGATTAAAATTCTATTTTAACGTCAGTCGATTGCTCTCCATTGAGCACTTTTATCAGATCAAATTCATAAATCACATCTTTCCCCTTTTTTTCAACCAATTGACCATTGGTGGCCTTTTTCACTTTTCTGGGTAAATGGATAATCAAACGAGACTTGGAGCCTTCCAGCAGTGTATTCAGCATTGTCATGGTCGAGTCGTTCATGTCAAGCACCTCGTCCATGATGGTAGATCTGGAAAATGATGTGCCGTCATAACTATATCTCACATTAACGTTGGGTAGGTCCATGCCCATTCCACCGCCTGTTGCAGACTGATTTTCACTCATAAATCCTAGAAAGTCTTCCAACTCTGCCACCGAGCTAAAACGGTAGCTCATTCCTGAGTTTAGAAATCCCTCTTTTTTACTCCCCTTCATAAACATCTCCATTCTTTCCAGGTATTTCTGCTTGTCCGGATCATTCCTAATACTATCAGGCACACGTGAAGAATAATCAATCAGGGAGTCGACTTCATCTGGCATATCTGCCCATATTTGGGCATCAATTATCTGCATCAAACTATCTTCTGATGCATCTGGATAGATGCTACTCATCATACCCACCATCATGCCTCTGGTACTACTTATCACGTCTGTATAGACCAGGTATTCACCGCTACCATCGTTGTTTAGATAGATTTCTTCTGTAATGCTCGCGCATGAGCACAGAACAAGCAAAATGAGGAATTTTATCTTTTTCATCATTTATGGGATTAGGTTATGAAACTAGAAGTTAATACTTATCCTACCAGATCACCACTCAAGACCCTACATTTCTTGATTTTCTTGTTTAAAATAAGCTTCCAGAATGGTGATCGGGTTACAACCAGCTTAGTTTTTACCCAAAGGTTGTTTATGAACTTACCTTTCCATGTTTTACTTCCGGCAATATTTGTAGGCTCTACCAGGTACTCAAATCCCATCTTATGTGTTTCTTCCAACACACACAGATTGCCGTAGAGAATCTTATCTCCGTTAGGCACATAGATCATCGCGTATTTTTTGCGTTTTGGTCTATTTACCCGCTTATTGGAATCTTTGCGCATTTCCAGATTTTCTGTTGGCAATTCTTGTTCCATCGGCTTTTCCTTTTGAGCCAGACAGCTTGATGCAGAGATGAATAGGACAACAGAGATGAGTATATGCTTCATTCGAAAACCAAAATAGAGAAATTTTCAGCAATGATTGTGCGTCGATGGACGAATAAATAACTTGCGCCGCTAAATAGGCACAAGGTGAAGTTTATTATTTCCTTTTTCTTAAGGTACGTACCGAGAAAATATTTGCAACTTTTTAGTCACATTGCCATGCGGATAATGGCTGTTTTCTATCGTGGTAAAAAGGTAGAATGTCCGGTATGTGAATCCAGGTTTCGGAAATTCCTGCCTTATGGACGTATTTCTTCTAGAAGTAACGCACTTTGCCCAAAATGCCTGGCATTGGAGCGTCATCGATTGATTTGGATTTACTTGAAAAGGAAAACTGACTTTTTCACTAAGAAAGCTAAAATGCTACATGTTGCACCGGAACTGTGCTTCATGGGACGCTTTGAAGCTCTTGAAAACCTGGAGTACATCACTGCAGATATAGAATCGCCATTGGCTAAGGTCAAAATGGATATTCATGAAATACCATTTGAAGACAATTCCATAGACATCATCTTCTGTAACCATGTATTGGAACATGTAGATGATGACCTGCAAGCCCTGAGTGAAATGAGGCGAGTATTAAAACCGGAGGGTTGGGCCATACTTCAAGTACCATTCTTTTACCCACTTCCAAAAACCACCTACGAAGACAAGTCCATTATTGATCCAAAAGAACGTGAAAAAGCATTTGGACAAGACGACCATGTGCGCATGTATGGTGAAGATTATGCGGAAAGATTGGCAAGCTCAGGATTCAAAGTAGTGGAGGAGCGGATTATAGAGGAATTAAGCAATGAAGAAATTACTCGATTCGCACTGCCTCAGAATGAAGTGATTTACAAGGTAGTGAAATAAGAATATCACTCGTTTGTGCCCTCTTCGATTGAGTAAGTTTTTCTAGCATATGCATTGAATGCTTTTAGCTCTTTGATCAAACTGGACTCAATCCCGCCAAAATCACTAAATAGTATTCCACAGACATTTTTCATACGCGGATCATCAAAAAAAGCAGGTTGAAATATGATGTCGCCCAGTTTGGTATTGAATCGGTTCACCAGCACCTCATATTTCTCAATTTCTGCCAATCGATTGATAAACTCATACGACACCAATGTGTGTTTCGAATCTTGCACAAGGAATTTCCAGGTTGTGGATTTTAGATCAGGTGTATATACTCCTCTTGCTTTTTTAATGACATCTGCCAATGTGTATTGATCATCATCAAGGTATAATTCCAGCGTATCCATAAAGATTGCCTGACGTCTCAAGGCTTCATTCAACTCCGCAATATTTGCTTCATTTTCTTTGATGATAGAAACTACCGAGTTTTGAATGTAATTCTTCTCAGCACGTGATTGCTGCCAATTGTTAATAAAGAGTGCCAGAAGAATACCCACCAATACGGGTACGATATCAATCAAAATTTTCTTCAACTTCATTCGTAAATATCAATTAAAACTATATTCTACTCCAAAATAGACTTCATAGATAAATTTATTCAATGGAATAATTGGACGATCATCGAGTAAAAAATTGGACGTCATCTTTACTTTAAACTGCTCGGTGAGCGCATTTTTGAATTCTAATTGTCCGCTTACACGATTACGAAACTGATCTATGGCCCCATCCCGGCCCGACTGAAAATAGACGATCGCGTTGATATTGGTGGTGGCTGTTAACCTAATGTCTGCACTTAGATAGGAATTCATTTTCCATAATTCCTTATTAATGCTTAGGTCGCCGGAATTCCATCGCTCCATCTCTCTGAAGATGCCCAGTCCGGCAAAGAGGGAGTTTCGCTTTTTCTGGATGTTCCACCTGTAGCCTCCTCCCAGCAGCCATCTTAGCTCCATATTTCTGGATTCATCAAACTGTATTTGTCCGTATATTTCTGGTGATAGTTTGGCAGATCTTCTCAAAATTTGTCGCAAGTGCGCCGTGCCGTTGTAGATTAGTGGTCCGTCACCTATTTTAAAATAATTGAGGCCTGTAAGAAGGACGGTAGCAGATTGATCTGCGATGTAGACAACATCGATATTGTTATTGACACCAATGTAAACGTTTTGATCGTCAACAGTGGAGCTTCGATTATTTATTGCGAAGGTGGCATCTATAACACCAATAAAGTAGTTGGATGAATCAGATGCTAAAGATCCTTTGTCCACCTTTAAAATCTGCCCATGCAGATGGATCGCAATTAGCAATGAAAGTGCAGCGAGAGAGATTTTTTTGCCATTCATGCGGCAAAATTAGAAAGCATTGGCAGCCAACCAAAGCCAATTTACATCAATATGTAATGATGGTCTTTGTTCGATCTTTATTCATTCGAAATGATCGGCGCTTATCATTTAACATACTATACAGGATGTTTTCTTGCCCTGTATAAAGCTCCAATAAGGCGTCATTAAAAACATCTATTCGGGTAATTCCATTTGGCGAAACATCAAGGTCAAAATACAGCTCTATGAACTCGTCTTTAAATTCATGTTCCCGATGCTTGATGGTTGCTTCTTCACCATTAAAAGCCAATGAAAAGTGGCTGTTGATATAGTCTTCGAAGCATTTATCCAGCTTATTGTAATCTGAACATACAGGCCGTATTGCCTCTAGAATATTGTATCTGTCTAACCTTACAAATAAGGTGATTTTATCATCTGCCGGACGTAATTCGAATCGACCGATTTTGAACTCATGAAATTCTGAAGAATATAGTAGAGAAAGAAATAAGCTAAGTGTCGACATAACAAGAAAAGAGAGCCTCGTACGAGGCTCTCTCATTTTTTATGGTTTTTTAGAAAAATCATCTGCCGGAGTACCGGATATGCATCGACCAATAACCGGAAACTCATCCGTGATCACGTAGAAGTAGCTAAAGGTTTCTGAACCTCCGGCGGGAGTTGACAAAGTAATGGATCTCTGAATACCATTGCATTCATCCAAATCACCGGAGCCACTTACAAATTCGTAATCGTTTGTGTACTTACCGTTGTACTCACCGCAAGGCTCGGTCATTCCATCCCCCGGACGTTCGCCCGTTTTAAGTTGATAGCTCGATTCCAATACCTCCACACCATTTCCAGCTGCGTTAGGTCCGTACTTATAAACGATTGGGAATCCATCCGAAGCCCATCCTATTTGAACAGAACTGGTCGGCTCGGTAGTACCGTCACCTAATCCGGCAAGCAGACTATTAGCGTATACAACCATATCTCCGTGATAGTGAATGAGGCCTTTTGAATTGTTATCTGTCGGTTGTAGGTGTGCGGTATTGCAATCAAGACCTACAGCTGTGCGATTATTATTCGGCTCGAATACCCAATCCCAATTGTACTCTCCATCATTTTGCCCGCCCGGATTATCTACTGTGAATATAAAAGGCTCAGCCGGAGCTGGGTCAATTGGCACACCATTTAATGCAATACCGTAATCATATGCCGGTCGGTTGTTTTCATCCAAAATATCTGTTGAGTTCATTGCCAAGCTTGGTTTGGCCGTAAATGTGAAGGTCTCCGTTGTAGATACCAATCCTGTTACACCCATATTTGCTATTTGATTGCCATAATCATGATCTGGAACACGATTAGTAACAATCTTTCTCATATCGTTTGCTTCCAAGGTCTCTGTGTATTCATTATCCGTTGCAGGGGTATTATCGCACATCGTATTTTCCACATTTATGGAGTTGTCATTGCTACATACAGTGGATTCTTCGGTAATCGTCACTGAAAAATCTGTGCTTGCGTTACCTCCATTGCCATCAGACGCTATGATGGTAACCAGTGCATTGCCTGTACTCACTTCGCTGATTGTCAAGTTGCTGCCTGAAACAGCTACCGTAATCACAGATGATGGACTACTGGTCGCGCTGAATATCAGCTCATCTCCATCAGAATCTGTAAAAACGGAAGCAAGGGAAACTGTTGTCGATTGAAAACCTGCCGTAAGGTTGAGATCATCCAATGATCCAACCAACTCGGGACTTGCGTTTACCTCATCTACGGGATCATCCCCATCGCCTCCACATGAAGTCATTGAGGAAATTAAAATTATTCCCAATAGATACGTTGAAATTTTAGTCATAGTAGTGTTTTTGTTCTTAATGATTAGATGCTTAAAGTATCCAAAACCTTGTGCAAAGAACTGAAAAAATAACTTATGAATGAGTCCCTTTTGACTGATACCTCGGAAACTTCGTTGAATGAAGATTTCAACTCATTTAAACGAATATTAAGGGATTTTACCAGCCCTGAGTTTCGACGATTAAGCTTAAAGAATTGACTAGCCAATGGACAATTATGGCTTTCCACAACGACTTCCCATCTAAATAATAGACCAAACCATAAGCCAGGCCTCCCACGGAAGTAGAAGCAATTCCCGCAGGCCCCTGGTAACTATGAGCAAATCCAAAGAGAATGGACACCAACAATAGCGATACCACCCATGACCATTTTTTTGAACCAAAAACAAAGGCTAGTTGAGGGATTAGAAATCCGCGCCAAACTAATTCTTCAGGAATGGCGGCAAAGAAGAGCATCAAAAAAATCCAACCAACAATGCTTGTCGGCTCATTAGTATCCGGAGTAACACCTTCAATGTTTTTAGGGAATGGGAAAAGTTGATAAATCCAATCTTCGATAAAGTACGCTCTGATGTAGAATATGCTACACGCCAGTACTATTGCGATTGCTATTGTCCATATCCAACTTTTGGGCCGTTTGAGTCCCATCTCCTCCACCGGAGACTTTTCTCTCATTGTGTAATACTGCACAATGAGCAAGCCAGCAAGCAGCGCCTTAAAAGGTCCCAGAAAATTCAGAAATGGTACTAAATAAATGGTAACTACTAATGCAAAGAAGACAAAAGCAATGATTTGATGTCTGTGAATGGACATACCATCAATTTCGTTTATCTATATGATGTAGAAAAGAATAAATCCACCAGTGGTATATCCCCTTGCTATAAGCTCATGATTGATTAACAATCAAAGTCTTCGTCCTTCCTCCACATATCAAGTGCTTTTTTGACAAAGCCCTCAATCTGCGTTTCCGCAGGATTAGTTGATTTCTTAAATCGCAGGCACCCTTTCCCGTGATCAATGCCTACCAAAAGTTCGCCGGAGGGATCTACTTTACTGGCATTGCCTACGTAAAGAGCTACGTAGTTTTTCTGCGCATTTAGCTGAAACATAACTCCCTTTTGATCTGCATAGCTCAGCATTTTGTACTTAATCCCTTCTACAATGCCCGGCTGAGACATAAGGATTGCCCGCAGCTGCATCAGCTTATCTTTTCTCCAGTCCTCCTCCAGAAGGTCTAGATATTCGGCAGGTGTCGAAGCTTCGTATTGCATTACATGTTTCTACGGTATTGTCCTCCCACCGCAAACATGGCATGAGTGATTTGTCCAAGTGAACAATACTTTGTTGCCTCCATGAGTGTTGCAAATGTATTCTCATTGTGAAGTGCAGTTTCCTGCAACTGGGTCAGCATCTCATCAGACTTCCCTTTGTTTCCTTCTTTCAAAGCATTCAGATTGGTGATCTGCTGTTCTTTTTCTTCCTGGGTTGCTCTGATCACCTCATCTGGTATAATCGTTGGCGAGCCTTTTGACGAAAGGAACGTGTTCACACCAATAATAGGCAATTCGCCCGTGTGCTTTTTAGTTTCGTAATAGAGCGACTCTTCCTGAATCTTACCTCGCTGATACATACTCTCCATTGCACCAAGCACACCTCCTCGTTCAGTAATCCGATCAAACTCTATCATCACAGCTTCTTCTACCAAATCGGTAAGTTCTTCGGTAATGAATGACCCTTGCATCGGATTTTCATTTTTTGACAGACCTAACTCCTTATTGATGATCAGCTGGATTGCCATGGCACGTCTTACCGAACCTTCCGTTGGCGTAGTAATGGCTTCATCATAGGCATTGGTATGTAAGGAGTTACAGTTATCGTAAATCGCATAAAGTGCCTGTAATGTGGTTCTAATATCGTTGAAGTCAATTTCTTGAGCATGAAGTGAGCGGCCTGAAGTCTGAATGTGGTATTTCAGTTTTTGGGCACGTTCGTTTGCGCCATACTTCAGCTTCATGGCTTTGGACCAAATTCGTCTGGCTACTCTTCCTATCACCGCATATTCTGCATCCACTCCGTTTGAGAAGAAGAATGACAGGTTCGGAGCAAAAGCATTGATATCCATTCCTCTGGAGAGATAATATTCAACGAACGTGAATCCATTGGCTAGCGTAAATGCAAGCTGCGTAATCGGGTTTGCTCCTGCCTCAGCAATGTGATAACCTGAGATCGAAACTGAATAGAAGTTTCTTACATTATTATCAATGAAATATTGCTGTACGTCTCCCATGAGTCTCAGTGAGAACTCTGTTGAGAAAATGCACGTATTCTGAGCCTGATCTTCTTTCAGAATGTCAGCCTGAACTGTGCCTCGCACAGATGAAAGTGCTTTCACCTTCATCTCCTGATATATATCAGCTGGCAGCACCTGATCTCCTGTTACGCCAAGCAACATCAACCCTAGTCCATTGTGACCTTCGGGAAGATCGCCTTTGTAGGCAGGCCTTGCTACGCCTCGATCTTTATAAATCTTTTCTATTTTTTTCTCTACCTCTTTTTCCATCCCCTGCTCCACAATGTATTTTTCGCATTGTTGGTCAATGGCTGCATTCATGAAAAACGCACAGATGGTGGCAGCAGGACCATTGATGGTCATGGAAACTGACGTGGTTGGGTCGCAAAGGTCGAAACCGGAATAAAGCTTTTTGGCATCATCCAGGCAGCAGATGCTTACGCCTGAGTTACCGATCTTTCCGTAGATATCCGGACGGTAATCCGGGTCTTCTCCATAGAGTGTAACGGAATCAAATGCAGTAGAAAGTCTTGCAGCAGGAAGTCCTTGCGATACATAATGGAATCGTTTATTTGTACGTTCCGGCCCTCCTTCTCCTGCAAACATCCGTGTAGGATCTTCACCTTTTCTTTTGAAAGGGAACACACCTGATGTGAAAGGAAATTCTCCAGGAACGTTTTCCTGAAGGCTCCAATGAAGGATATCGCCCCACCCTTCGTACTTTGGTAGTGACACTTTAGGAACTTTGGTGTGCGAAAGCGTCTCAGTGGTTGTTTCTACCTTAATTTCTTTGCCTCTAACCTCATATGAATATTCATCACCTTCGTAGTTGGCCTTTTTATCATTCCACCCTTCAATGATTTTCAGGTTGTGCGGATCGAGATCCAATTTCAAATCTTCTTTGGCCTTATCAATGGCCGCTAAAGCATCCTTTTGATCTTTGAGAATTTCCCCTGATTTTTCAAGACTATAGAGCTTTTGTGCAATCTCACGTTGCTCAATGGCCTTTTCATTGTATCCTCGTATGGTTTCCGTTATTTCGGACAGGTATCGTGTTCTTTTTGGAGGGATGATGAATACTTTTTCACTCATCTCCTCGGTGCTTTCAAAAGAAGACTTAAGGTTTGAGCCAGTCTTCTCAGCGATCAGGTTCATCAAAGCCAGATACAGCTGATTCATGCCCGGGTCGTTGAATTGCGATGCTATTGTGCCAAACACCGGAAGATCTTCAGATTTGGCATCCCACAGTTGATGATTGCGCTGATATTGCTTTTTCACATCTCTCAGTGCATCAAGAGCGCCGCGTTTGTCAAACTTGTTGAGTGCGATGATGTCTGCAAAGTCAAGCATATCGATTTTTTCCAGCTGAGTAGCTGCTCCATATTCGGGTGTCATCACATAAAGTGAAGCGTCAGAGTGGTCAGTGATCTCCGTGTCTGACTGGCCGATTCCTGAAGTTTCCAGAATGATAAGGTCAAATCCTGCTGCTTTTACAATGTCAATGGCATCCTGTACATATTTGGAGAGTGCCAGGTTGGATTGTCGTGTAGCAAGTGATCGCATGTACACTCGCTCATTAAAAATAGCGTTCATGCGGATTCGATCTCCTAGCAAGGCTCCGCCGGTTTTCCGTTTGGACGGATCAACAGAAATCACTGCGATATTCTTGTCCTTGAAATCTACCAGAAAGCGACGAACCAACTCGTCTACCAGTGAAGATTTACCTGCTCCTCCCGTTCCGGTTATACCTAAAACAGGTGTGTCGACAGCCTGCTTGCGCAAGGCTTCCATTTCTTCCCTGTTCTGATCCGGATAGTTTTCAGCAGCGGAGATTACACGTGCAATCGCAGCGTGATCTTTTGTACTGATTTTTTTCACCTGACCATTGAGATTTTCCCCTACGGCAAAATCGCTTTGTTTCACCAGGTCATTGATCATGCCTTGCAACCCCATCGCTCGACCATCATCCGGAGAATAAATACGGGTAATCCCGTGCTCATGCAGTTCTTTTATTTCTTCCGGAAGAATGGTGCCGCCACCACCTCCAAAAAGTTTGATATCTGCACCTCGCTCCTTCAGCAGATCATACATGTACTTGAAGTATTCTACGTGCCCACCTTGATAGGAAGTGATGGCAATCGCCTGAGCATCTTCCTGAATGGCACAATCCACAATTTCCTGTACGGATCGATTGTGTCCGAGGTGAATCACCTCACATCCGGTAGACTGGATGATCCGTCGCATGATGTTGATGGCTGCATCGTGTCCATCGAATAGCGATGCGGCTGTTACGATTCGAATGTGATTCTTGGGCTTATAAATCTCAACTTCTGGGATCATGTTGCTTCAATTTTGAGAAGGTAAAGTTACTGAAAATGAAGGTGATTTGAATGTATTTGGATAACCTGAGAATTTGAAAAAGGTTCAATTGGTGAATTTAGAGGAAGTGTAATTTTTGTTCTTTTTAAAATAAAATGACAGAAGATTTAGAAAGTATGTTGTATTAAAGTGTGTTAATATCAATAACTAAAGAAGTTTGGCTAACTTCATTGCATGCCTAACTCCACTTCAAATCAATGCCTGAACTGCAATGCTACACTCAATGGAAACTACTGCCATCAATGTGGTCAATCCGCCAAGGTGAAACGCATTACCTTCAAAGAGGCCATAGATGACTTTTTTAGTTCAACTTTTGCATTGGAAGGTCCGCTTCTGTTTACCATCAAATCTTTGATTGTGAACCCCGGAAAGATGTATCGTGAGTTTCTGGAAGGTAGACGAAAGACCTATTATAAACCTGTAGCATTTTTTATTGTGCTCACTGCGTTCTTCTTGATTCTAAAAGCCTTAATCGATTACGATCCCATTGCGCGTCAGTTTCAACAAGCCAATGAAGAGGTTCATCCACAAGTCATGAAATTCAAGAATGCCGCTACATTCATGGTGAAACACATCAATAACATCATGTTAATCCTTGTATTTTCAATTGGTAGCAACTTGAAACTATTTTTTAGAAAGCGATATAATTTCACCGAATACTCAACCATTGGCTTCTATATCGTTGGTATGTACATCCTGTTTACGACTGGTGTAATGCTGGTTGATAATTACCTGGTAGCGACTCCAAAAGTGATTATGTTCGCCTTTTTGGCTTTCTATATCATTTTTTCTTGCTCATCATTTTTTCAACCCAAATCCTTTTGGGAATACATCAAGTATTTATGTGTCGCAATATTTAGCATCATCCTTTATACGACCGTCGGTTTTGCTCTGAGCTATCTTATAGTAAACTTCTAGCGCATAGGTCAATGCCCAAAATCATAGGAATCGGAGGATGTAGTAGATCAGGTAACTTTAGCCGTGTTTTATTGGGAATTATGTACGTTTCAATCCCCCTAGCCCCCTTTCTCAAAGGGGGAATCTTCAGATTATGTTCGCAACATCATTAGGATGCCAAATCCCCCTTTAAAAAGGGGGTGACTTGATTTGAAAAAATCGAGTCGGGGGATTCGACGAACTATCTATAATTTTAACTCATGTACTATCTACCCTATAATAAGAACTTAAAGCAGTTCTCTCGTGACCTTCGTAATAATAGTACACTTGGAGAGGTCATTCTTTGGAGAGAGCTAAGAGCAGGGTCTTCAAAGGGTATAAGTTCAATAGACAAAAGCCTTTGAACAATTACATCGTAGATTTCTACTGCAAAAAGTTAAGTCTTGTTATAGAAGTTGACGGAAGTAGTCACTATCATGATGATGCGAGAGTACAAGATGAGGAACGTCAGGAAATTCTTGAGACCATGGCACTCACTTTTTTAAGATTTGATGATCTGGATGTTAAAAAGAATATGGCTTTTGTCCTGGGAGAGATTTATCACTTTATTGAAGAATGGGAAACAAATAATTTGAATAGATACCATGCCCAAAATCATAGGAATCGGCGGATGTAGTAGATCAGGAAAATCGAGGCTGGCTCGTAGGATCAAAGAGCAACTATCTTCAAAAAAGGTTTTGCTTTTGGATATGGATGATTATGTGCTTCCAGAATCTCAAATACCTAAAATCAGAGATCGTACGGACTGGGAACGGCCTGAATCGGTAAACTATCAAAAGCTCATAGAAATCATTAATGAGAAAAAAAGTAATTATGATTTGATTGTGGTCGAGGGCATACTGGTTTTCAATAATTCTGCTCTCAACAAGCTCTTTGATAAGACGATATGGATGCAAATTTCGAAGGAAACTTTTCTCGAGCGTAGACGAGAAGAATCACGCTGGGGATCAGAACCTGCCTGGTTTCTGGAGCATGTGTGGGAATCACACCTTAGGTTCGGACGGCATCCCACGGCGGATTTTGTTATATCGGGGGAAGGTGAAGCCCCAAGTACTGTTATTAAGGCAATCATTCATCACCTCAACTGAAGAAGTCCGGGAATTTATTTTCCAAACTCAATTCACTTGAAGAATTCCGTGCAAGCGCTTGTTTCTTCCAATTCAGCCGAAGAGCCTTAAAAAAACGCTTGTCGAGCATCAATTCACTTGAAAGAGTCCAGGAAAGAGTTTCCACGAGCAAATCATTTGAATTATTTAAAAAAAAGATTTTTTCTTCTCTACTTCACTTCAAACCATTCAAACAAACCTTTTCATTGGTTCCCGGCTGTATTTCACTAAAGCCGTCCAAACTGTACTTTCTATCGCTATAAAATGAAGCTCCTTTTTTCCAAAACGGAATGGTTAATCTTCTGACTACTAACTTTAGCCCATGGCTGAAAATCGAATCAAAAGAAACATCAAAGCAGCGTTGGAGGAAACTGGCTTTGGTAGCAAGAGCTTTAGCGATATCGATCGCCTGATATTGGAAGACGGCTCGTTCAATGTGACGAAAAAAGGTGCGGGACTAAAGGGATTCAGCTTCTACTACTGGCTCCTGAATCTACATTGGTCTCACCTCCTGCTTTACGGTGTTATTGGATACTTCATTACTAATCTGATTTTTGCATGCCTATATTATCTCGCCGGACCAGAACAACTAAGTGGTGGACTGGAACAGCCTACGACTTTAGACTTCTTTTTGCATTGCTTCTATTTTTCTACCCAAACTCTAACCACGGTTGGTTATGGATTTATAAGCCCGCTAAAAGGTCTTAGCAGCTTGATTGCTGCATTTGAGGCCATGCTTGGGTTGCTTGGGTTTGCCTTGGCTACAAGTGTACTTTATGGACGTTTTTCTAAAGCTAAATCACGAATTCTGTTCAGTAAAACGATGGTTGTCAGTCCCTATCGAGGAATTAAAGGATTAAAATTTAGGATTGCCAATCCTAGAAAAAGCCAAGTAATAGAACTCAAAGCGCGTGTACTTTATTCACATCTTGAATTTGAGAATGGAATTTCCAAGAGAAAGTATACGCCATTGGAATTGGAAATTGATTTTATCAATATGTTTCCACTACCCTGGACCATCGTACATCCGCTGGATAAAAACAGCCCACTTAAAGACAAGTCAAAGGCTGACCTTGAACGTGAACAAACCGAATTCATCATCATTTTAAAGGGATATGATGATACTTTCAATCAATACGTACACCAAATCAACTCATATCGTGCCAATGAAGTACTGTATGATGCTGATTTTGAACCCATGTTTGATGTTGGTTTTGAAACCTCCACTACTGTTCAGCTCGATAAGATCAGTGACATCAAAAAAGCTGATGTATACTGAATTTGCTTCCTTGCTTTATGATTCAGCTTCAATTAATCATTTTACAATTCTTCTTACTGGTGTCTTGCTCAAGTACTGACACCAAAAACCTATCACAAGACAGACAGGCCGATGTGATCAAAGTCAGTGCTTCAGGATCAGAAAATAACTACGCTTTTTCTGTTACCATTTCAAGCCCTGACACCGGATGCAACCAATATGCCGACTGGTGGGAAGTGATCTCCGCCTCCGGTGAGCTGCTTTATCGAAGAATTCTTTTGCATAGCCATGTGAGCGAGCAGCCATTTACGCGTAGTGGTGGTAAAATTGAAATCGCCAATGATCAAACAGTGTGGGTACGGGCTCATATGAACAACTCCGGATATGGTGGCAAAGCCATGAAGGGAACAATTAATGAAGGGTTTAGTCAAGCAGATTTTCCGAAAACACTCGGAGTTGGTTTGGATCAGGTAGATCCACTACCTAAGGGATGCAACTTTTGAGTGTCCGGTCATAGCGGTATTTCACCATTAAAACAACGCTAAAGGCTTCAGGAATTTTTCTTTTAATGATCTAGCTAGAAACTTCGAGGAAAGCGCTGACAATCCCGCTCGTAGAAATACCTTCGTATCATGAACTTGAATAATATACGTAAGGAAGTGATGCAAACCCTCGAAAAATCGATGGATGAGCTGTTAAGCAAATACCTGAAACCGATTGAGGAAATATGGCAGCCATCAGATATCCTTCCGGATTCCAATTCTCCAGATTTCATGGAAGAAATTCGTGACATTCAGGGGCATTCAGCTGAAATGGATTATGACCTTTTTGCGGTGCTAATTGGTGATACCATTACAGAAGAAGCCCTTCCAACCTATGAGGCATGGTTGATGGACATGGATGGCGTTAATCAAGAAACTAAAAATGGATGGGGACAATGGGTGCGTGGATGGACTGCAGAAGAGAATCGTCACGGGGACCTGCTCAACAAATACCTATACCTGTCAGGCAGGGTAGATATGAGAGAAATGGAAGTATCAACCCATCATTTACTAAACGATGGATTTGATCTCCAGACTTCCAGAGATCCCTATCGTAGCTTCATCTACACCAGTTTTCAGGAACTGGCCACTAACATTTCACATAGGCGTGTAGCAAGTCTGGCTAAAAAAGCAGGAAATACATTATTAGCCAAAATGTGTGGCATTATCGCCTCGGATGAAGCGCGTCATGCGAATGCGTACAAGAATTTCATCAAACGTATTTTCGAAATAGATCCAAGTGAAGTCATGGTAGCTTTTGAAGATATGATGAGGAAAAAGATTGTAATGCCCGCACATTTTCTGAGAGAATCAGGCGGTAAGATTGGCGATGTATTCAAGCACTTTTCTGATGCCGCACAGCGTACCATGGTTTATACCACTCAGGATTACATCGACATTCTCAACTCTCTGATTAAAGAATGGAATATTGAAAATATCAAGGGAATCAATGAAAAAGCCGAAGAAGCACGAGATTACCTGATGGCTCTTCCCAACAGATTGCAACGACTTTCTGAACGGGTAAAAATTCCTGAAAAGCAGTTTCAATTTAAGTGGATTGAAGCGTAAGGTTCTTGATTCTTTACCAATCGGTGTTTGATGTATATCACAGTTTATGAAAAATGAAATCTTTCAGCTCACGTTAATTGTGCGTGACTATGATGAAGCCATTAGCTTTTACACTGAAAAATTAGGATTTGTGCTGCTTGAAGACACTCGATTGAGTGAAACCAAGCGCTGGGTACGTGTAGCACCTCCCGACTCCAGCACCTCCTTGCTTTTTGGAAAAGCAGCCCGTGAGGAACAAGAAAATGCCATTGGTAACCAAACAGGAGGTCGCGTATTCTTATTTATGCATACAGACAACATAGAAGCCTACCGTGCACAGCTTAAAGCCAACGAAGTAGAAATCGTAAGGGACTTGTCTACACAGGAATATGGTAAAGTCCTTGTCTTCGCAGACTTATACGGAAATCTTTGGGACCTTATTGAGCCTAAATAAACCCCTGCTCAAAAGCCGATTGTTCTATATTTAACCTGAATGATCGATCTGTCTTTCATATTGCAAGCTCTAATTGCCTTCGGCGCATTTCAGGCAGTTTTTCTATCGTTTATTTTTTTTACGCGAAAAAAAGGTGGACTTCCGGATAGATTTCTTGCACTTTTTCTCTCTATTGAAGGCATTACATTAATTGAGCGACTACTTGCAGAAACCAAGCTAATCGAATCGTTCCCTCATCTATTGGGCATCAGCTACCCAATCAATTTCATCAAACCTCCGATTTTATTTTTGATGACACTGGCCATCATCCATCCAAAGTTTAAGCTTAAGCCAAAGCACGTGTATCACGCTATTCCATTCGTTATGATGCTGCTAATGAACATTCCTTTCTATGGAATGGCTGCAACCGATAAGCTAGCTTATGTGGCAAATTTCATTAGCTACGTTCCTGCATACTCAAGCTTTGACTTTTGGTTTTTTATTTCATTTTATCTGTACATCGGCACCTACCTATGGCTGAGTATCGTCAAGCTAAAGTCCTTTCAGCAACATGTAAAAAATAACCGGCACGCAAACTGGTACTATTCGGTGCTACGCCTTTACTTTATTGGCCTTAGTGTAGGGTTTATATACTATTTGATCAGGCCCTCTGGTTGGGTAGAAATTCCCTTATTCAACCTTATCAGCATGCTGGTGATGACGTTTCTTATTCAGTCTATCGCTTACAACTTCATTACCAAAAACAACTTGTTTAATAGTCACACATCGCCGGTATTGGCTGATGTGGACAAGCGCACCAAGGATGTAAAAATTATTCGGGATAAACTTGAAGTAGAGAAAGTTTTTCTTGACGACACCCTCACTTTAGCTTCGTTTTCAGAATCACTTGATCTTTCGAAAAAATATGTTTCCGATCTCATTAACCAACGCTTAGGATATACCTTTCGGGAAGCCATTAATTATTATCGCGTGGAAGAAGCCAAGAAGATGATTCATGATGGTAATCGGGAAGAACATGGGCTGATTCAAATTGGCATGAAATCCGGATTCAACAATAAAGTAAGCTTCTATCGAACGTTTAAACGATTTACCGGAAAATCCCCATCTGAGTATGCTGAAATGACGCTTTCTGAGTCGAAGACTTAAAGTTTAAAAAAAAGATGGGTTACAAAACGATTTCGTAACCTCTATATCTTCCGAAGATTTTATCCTTGAATCAAATTTTAAAAACAATGAAATTCAACGGATCAATCGACATCAATCAATCGTTAGAAAAAGTAGCTGATTTGTTTGCCGACCCGGCTTATTTAAAGGAATACCAGGAAGGCTTTGAAAAAAAAGAACTCCTGAAAGGAGAGGCTGGAAAAGACGGAGCTATTTCCAAGATGTACTACAAAAATGGCAAACATGAAATGGTACTAACGGAGACGATCATAAGTAACAAGCTTCCGCATTCATTCGAAGCTCTGTATCATCACAAGCACATGGATAATACCTTGAAGTGCACATTCATCGAACTGGAAAATGGTCTTGTGCGCTATACCTCAGAGGTAGAGTATACCCGAATCAACTGGGTACTGCCTAAACTAATGGCTATCCTATTTCCGGGAATGTATAAAAAGCCGGCCCGTAGATGGATGGAGAATTTTAAATCCTTTGTGGAAAAACAATAAGCCCAATCATCATGAAAAATATCATTCCATACCTTGTATTTCCAGGCTCATGTAAAGATGCCATGGAATATTATGCAACTATTCTGGCGGGCGAAGTGACTTCTATGGTCACGTTTGGTGAATCGCCAATTCCTGCACCTGAAGAGGCGCGTGATCGTATTTACAATTCAGAACTGAAAGCTGGAGAATTAATAATCAAAGCCTCTGATGATATGCCCGGCTATGAAGTTTTGGCCGGCACCAATTTTTCACTATTTCTAAGATTCGAAAATGTAGAGAAGAAGATTTCTGTCTTTGATAGGCTGAGTGCCGGAGGAAAAGTGCTTTTCCCCATCGATGACAATTTTGGGATGTGTCAGGATAAATACGGAATACAATGGATGGTGGTGAGTGAGGATTAATCTACGAAGGCCTATATTTATTTTAAATATTTCGATGCGGGCGGGCTACTATGATACTCTACTATGATAATTTCCCACCCTGCATCGAAAATCTTTAAACTCACTCAATACTGGCTATTAGCAGTTTCTTTTTTTGATAATCTATTATAGCTCCATGGCTCTGGAGAAAGTCGTTGCCAAGTATTCCTAAAACACGCTGCTGACTCTGCGATAAAATAGAATTTAGACCGCTAAGGTCCGAGGCTGAAAAGTTGAACCGTCTCGCCTCAGGCCCTCCTTTCATTGCGAATGAAACTTCAGATGTCTTCATCAACCTTGACCTTCCCCCAAATCCTGTCAAGCGTTTGTCTGTGTCTATCGAGTAAGTAAAATTGTATTTTTTCGATTGATTGAAGTCCAGCAATGACACACTCGCTCCCGTATCTACTATAAACTTCGACCATTTGTCATTTACATAAGCCTCCACAACTATGATGTTGTGATATACTTCGAAATCCACAGATGTGCTTTTCTCACTAGTGGATATATCCATCTCTCTTGAGCAACTACAAAAGATGACAACTGAAAATATTGCTATGGTATAGCTGCGTAACATCACCTAAAGAAACGCACCTTCAAGATGAGGCGATGAAAAGATGGGATGAACTGGAAATGAAGTGACTAACCGTTCGAAATTGATAACTTAATAATTAAATATTAAGACTTCACCCGAATAGATAGGTGAGCTTTGATGGCTGCTGCAAAGCTGCGACCTGATATAATTTTCGTATTGTTTTTAAGCTCAAACTCATACTCTCCTTTTCCCAGGTACTGTACGGCATTGATATTGGCCAGGTTTACAATGTACGATCTGTGTACGCGAATGAATTCCATGGAGCTAAGTTCTTCCTCAAGCCTCTTCATTGTCTGCTTATAAATATAAAATCGATTGTTCAGGTGAATCTTACAATAATTGCCATGTGCCTCGAACATGATTATATCCGGATAATCAATGAAAACATCCCATCCTTTTTCAGTTATTTTAATTTGTGGAGCGTCTGGCTCTAGTCGCTGTTCATCTTGATTAATCAGTTGTGATATGCGCTGATTAATTGCAGATGACCGCTTCAAAGAGACGAACTCTTTAGCCTTTTCTGCAACCTTAAAAAACCTCGAATTCTCATACGGCTTTAATATGTAATCGATGGCATTGTATTCAAAGGCCTTCAATGCAAAATCATCATAAGCAGTAACAAAAACCACATACGGCTTGTAATCGTCAGGCAATTGACAGAGCACATCAAATCCGGTACCGTCAGGCATCTTCACATCCAGAAACACTACATCGGGCTTCTTGAATTCAAGCATTTTTACTGCTGCTTCTACTCCAGTCACTTCTCCCACTATTTCAAAAACAGGGTCAGTGAGGATGAGTTTTTTTATTCGTGCAGAGGCGTATGGTTCATCGTCAATTAAGGCTGTCGAGATTTTCATTTTTGGTGGCTTCCTTCCTGATTTTGATTTCAACATTAAATCCGTCAATTGCAGATTTTGAATTGACATTCAACTCGTATCCCTCTCCATACGAAGTAGTCAGTCTATGTTTCATATTAGTAAGTCCCATTCCAAATGAAACTGTGGAATTATTTTTTTCTCCAAGGCCATTATCCGTTATTTCAATACATACAAATCCATTGTCCTGATATGCTTTAATTGAAATTTCACACGATCCGGTCTTGTTGTAAAAGCCATGCTTTATTGCATTTTCAACTGCCGGCTGCAACAGTAAGGTAGGTATCTGGTACAGTTTCACCTTAGGATCTATGGCAAAACGCGTCACTAGCCGCCCTTTGAACCTGATTTGCTCAACTTCTAGGTAGAGCTTCGCCATTTCTACTTCATCTTCCAGTGAAACAAACTGAACATCTCCATCTTTTAAGATTTTTCTAAGAAGCAACCCTAGCTTGGCAATCATCCGTTGAGCCAACGGAACGTCCTCCTCCATCAATGCCGAAATGGTATTAAATGAATTGAATAAAAAATGCGGATGTAATTGATTCTTTAAGGCACTCATCTGGGCTTTAACCAGATTGGCTTCAAGTTGCACGTTTCGAAGTTTGGCCTTTCTCAGCTTTTTCTTCGAGTGGAAATGCATGAGCAAAAACGAAATCACCCAAAATTCTATGAAGGTCTTTGATAAACCCAGAATTCCGGATTGAATATCCATCGCAAACTGTGCATTGAAATCCAGCAGATAAGCTGTGTAGCATCCACCATTGTAAATGAAAAGGGCTATGATCTCGTGAATCAAAGTAAGACCAAGACCTAATATTACGTAAGAAGTATTACGCCTGACCGAATCAGTAAATTTGTTTGCTTTCAGCAGCAGTCTAAATAGCAAGGGGGAAAGCAAAAACCAGACACCATAATTTAAAACCGGGAAGATGAATACTGCTCTTTTCAAATTCCACGGTTCAATTGGGTAATCTTTGGTAGCCAGCAATAAGTAGGTCTGAAGGCCCATAATGAGGGCAACAACTATTGTGGCCATTAAGGCATTGCTGAAACTAATGGGCAGTGACCCAAAATATCTCCTAATCCCATTCAACATACTTTGCAAGTTCACGCAAAAGCATGACCAATAGTTCATTTAATATCTGAACGGGATATTTATTGATGAATGGGAAGATGAACGTATTTCGAAGATTTCCGTTTTTATTTGCTTCTATGGATCAAACCCTATCATTTCTCAAAAAACTAAGCAAAAACAATAATAGAGAGTGGTTTCAGCAGAACAAGACGGAATATGACCGAGCACATCAGGAGATGATTGCATTAGCCGATGAGTTGATACGCGAGATGAATACGCATGATGTGATTGAGACACCTACTGGGAAAAAGAGTTTGTTCAGGATATACAGAGATGTTCGGTTTGGTAAGGACAAGACACCTTACAAAACACATTGGGCAGGCTTTATGCGCAGAGCAGGTGCAGATCGCAGAGGTGGCTATTACTACCGCATAGGGTTGGACGGTGCATATGTTATGGGTGGTTTTTTCAATCCTAATGCTCAGGATCTTTTACATATTCGTAACCATTTGGCACAAGATGCGGACATGTTAAGGTCTGTAATTGATTCAAAGAAGTTCAAATTTTATTTCGGAGAATTGCTGGGTGAACAATTAAAAACTGCTCCGCGAGGATTCGAGAAAGATCATCCTGATATTGACTTGCTTAGATATAAGCAGTTCATTGTAAGACATGATTTCACTCTGGAAGAAATGGGTGATTCAGGTTTTCCAAAAAAGCTATCAGAAGCTTTTTCACAAATGCGTCCATTTTTTGACGCAATGACTGAAATGCTAACAACTGACCTCAACGGGATTTCTTTAGTTTAGAATCAAAGCGTATTTTAATGATAGAATTTAAGTCTTTCATTGCCGCCTATGAATATAGAAGTACATCGACTACCCACCCAACTGTCCAAATACGTTGAATCAGTTTTCCATCTAAAAGATTTTTTTCCAGATCATTCAATTGAGCGTGTGGTACCCACTGGGCATGTGTTTTTGATTTTTGAAATGGATGGAATTTTAAGAAATACATTCGATAACGAAACACTGAAACCCAACAATACTTACGAAAAGGTCTGGATTTCTGGTGTTCACAAAAACTACCTTTCTATTTCGGCACATGAAAATTCAGAGATGCTTGTCATCCAATTTAAACCGTATGGTGCTTATCCATTCCTCCATTTTCACTTAAGCAAAATCCATGACAGAGTAATCAGCACGCAGGAATTGTTTGGAGATGAATTATTACTTCTAAGAGATGAGCTCTTGGCACTTTCAGGTTCACCTGAGAAGTTTAAAAGAGTTGAAACGTGGCTAGCTCATCGATTCGATAATGAGAAACTGCCTCCCCAAGAGCTGCTTGAATTCTACGAAAAATTGCAAGGTGCCTCTGCAACCAGCTTTGCTGAGATTGTAGATGCGTATCCAAAAACACAAAAGCACCTGATTGATCAATTCAAAAAATTCGTCGGTATCACACCAAAGTCGGCACAACGAATTCTACGCTTCAATGATATTTTGCACAAAATTCACAATAAAGAGATGATCACATGGGCGCAAGTGGCCTACCAATGTGGTTTCACAGATCAATCCTATTTTATTAAAGAGTTCAAATATTTCTCGGGATTCAATCCTGAAGAATTTATCGACAAGGAATTCAAGCAAGACGACCCAAACTTTTTCCCGCTAGACAGGAGAGGTTAATTTTTTACTATGGTAGCTCAATTGCTAGCCCTAATCTTACCAAAAAAAGAAAATGGATCTAGCAACAGCACTACAAAACATCAATTGGCTATCAGTATTGATTGCCACAATCTCATCATTCATTATCGGAGGCATTTGGTATGGGCCACTTTTCGGCAAGGCTTGGATGACCGCTTTTGGATATACTGAAGAGGATCTGAAGAGGCGAAGTGTATCTAAGACTTTTGGGTTATCTCTTCTTTTAGCCTTATTCGCTGCATTGGTTTTAGAAATGTTTATTGGACCAGATGCGGGCATTACCTTTGGTGCGATGGCTGGTTTTTTTGCCGGAATTGGGTGGGTGGCTACCTTTCTAGGCATACTCTATCTTTTCGAAATGCAGACCTTGAAAGTGTACCTAATCAACGCGGGGTACTGTGTAATCTCGCTTGCAACAATGGGAATGATATTGGGCGGTTGGTAATCATTAATTAATAAAAATCATGGAAAAAGGATTACTAGAAAAAACAGGACAACCTCTTGAATATTGGATCAAGGTGGTGGAAGAATCTAAGTTGGAAAAGCATAAATCGATCATTGACTTTCTTAAATCTGAGCATGGGTTTACTTACGGATTTGCAAACTTTGTAGCGATGAAAGCACGAAAGGCTGATGCTGCTTCGCATGATGCAGAAGACCTTTTGAAAAATCAATACAAAGGCAAGGAGGTGCTCTTTCCGATCTATGAAAAATTGGTTCGGGAGATATCAAAATTTGGTACTGACATCACACGAAGCCCAAAGAAGGATAGTGTAAGCATGATACGTAAGAAACAGTTCGCATTGATCAAGCCTGCGACTAAGACTCGGATAGACTTAGGCCTCAAACTAAAGGGTAAGCCAGAAACTACTCGGCTAGGAAATTCTGGTCCTTTTGGCAGTATGTGCACACATAGGGTGCAACTCGCTGAGATAAATGAGGTAGACCAAGAATTGCTCGAATGGATTCAAGAAGCCTATGAAGCAGCTGGGTAAAAAAAAATCCCGACCACTACAGTCGGGACTTTTTCACTAACCCAAAAAACTCTACTATTGAATAAAATCAATTTCAAGATTTTTAATATCATTTGGCACGAAAGGATTCATCCCAGCTAGATCGACAAACGAATCGCTAAAGCTGGCTGGCTTATTATCCTCTCCGGATGTAATGAACCCATCATTATTAAAGTATGCAGGAGAATGAGCTTCAACTAAAATCGCTTCAATCTCACTTTCACTAAAATCGCCGACGGCATTAATTTCAGCTTCCAAAACTGCGTATACTGAATACATGTCTAAAACATCAGCTGTGGCAGTAGACGAAGGTGGCAATGCCAATTTAACTACACCCAGATCCGTAGACTCATCTCCTCTACCTACAAAGGCATAGTTTCTGCCGCCTGTGAAATCTTCATCAATGATTACAACATTTGGATGATTGGAGTTGCCCATCACTTCAATGATGTCTCCTTTCTTCCCAACAAACATTTTCATATTGTCTATATCGCCATTTTCAACTGGCTCCACTCCGGATATTGAGATGGTCATTGTAGCATCATAGTTTGCATCATCTTCTGAATAGTCAATTCGCAAAAATGCTGACTCTGATGCCTCGGTATCATTCCTATCGATATTATACGGCTTTAAAATAGCTATTCCCGACACAGGATTTGTGTTCCAAAGAAGTTGCACGGCTTGATCGTCATTTTCTGTATCTACCATTGTCATCTCGTATTCATACGATACACCCCCTCTTGTTACATCTTCTGAGATTTCTATTCTTTTTTCGCGTCCATCGTCATCACCATCAAATGTGTACGAACGAACATTATTGGCTTCAAGTATAGCCCCTACTTGCAGCGTCAATTCCAAAATATCAGCCGATTCTTCTCCTAAATAAATAAAGTACCTTAAGCTCTCGTAGATTTCGTCTCCTTCAATTATTCCATCGCCATCTCCTGTAGTTCTTCCATTCAGTCTACCTGTATTGCTACTAATGGATGAAGGGATATCAATTGAAAATGTAGATGGGATATCCACAGATCTTGTCACTTCATCGTCGCTCGAACATGCGACCATTAATGAAAAGCTGATTAATAAAGCGATTAATTTTAATGATTTCATAGTGGTAATTTTAATAGTAATACACGTGGGTTAAGTTTTACCCTACCACTTAAAGTAGAAAATTTGTTCCAAGACCCCCAATCATGCGCCAATTTGTCGAACAGCAGCATTAATTCTTACATGTACCCGCAATTCTAAGCGATAAATTATCCGAGTTATTCAATCATTTATCATCTAATTTTAAGGCATGATTGATTATAAAGGAGCGAGTGTAAAGGAGCTTTTATTTCAAAAAATAGAGGAAGAGGCAACCGACCACCACTTGGTGCAGGTTGAGTTTTCACCGAGCGAAGAAGAGATGCTGAAAAACATATTTCTAAAGCCTTTTGCCGCAGCTACAAATACCTATCAGTTTACCCACAATGTGGATATTGATCTAAATGTACTATACAACTTGTCTCGGGAAATCAACAAAAATGGAGCGATAAACAGTACCTATGAAGGAATCATTTCTCACCTGCGGGCTAGTTCACGCCATCCCAATATCAAAGAAGGCGAGCTTTTCATCATCAGGTTTGCCGATATTTTTATCAATGGGATGACTATTGATGGTCTTGGGATTTTTAAAGTTGAAAAGAAGGATCCTTTCATTGAAACGCCCGATTGGACTAAGGAGCCTACGCTTCTTTTCAAAGAAGGTATTGGTGAAAAAAAACTTGATAAGGCCTGCCTGATACTATTTGACGAAGATCCTTTCACTATTCTGGCGTACGATAATAATAACAGTGAGGCTGTTTACTGGAAGAATGACTTTATCAACCTGGATTTCAAAAAAGATCACGTAAACAATACAAACCACTTCCTGGAAATGACCAAGACATACATTACAGACCAAATGCCAGAGGAGTTTGAGGTTTCAAAAACAGATCAAATTGATTTGCTCAACAAGTCAATCAAGTACTTCAAAGAAGCCGAAACCTTTGATAAAGGAGAATTTGAATTATCTGTGTTTGGCCAGGAAGATGAAGCGGTAAAATCATTCCGCTATTTTGATCAGCAATATCAGGAAGATATGGATCTTGAAATCGAAGATAATTTCAAGATTGCTGCGCAATCAGTGAAAAAACAAGCCCGCATTTTTAAAAGTGTACTGAAGTTGGACAAAAACTTCCATGTGTATATTCATGGCAATCGGGACCTGATTGAGCGTGGTGTTGATTCTGATGGCCGGAAATACTATAAGATCTACTATGATAATGAGTCTTAACTCTTTCAAGAGACCAATAAGAATGTCTTTAGCACGCGCATTCCCTCATCCTTATAAGAACTTAAGTCACCATCCATCATTGATCGGTAGAGTCTTTTCTTTTGCTCGCTCAAGTTGGTTTTGAATTGAATTTTATCTTCATCAACCTTCTTTCCTGCCATGTCCCAATCGATAAAATGGCGCCCTTTTACGGGCTCACAATACCTCATTGAAGAACCTCCGTGCCGGTCATCTTTATCAATCTTCTCATACAGAGCCATTACCTTGTCCTTGTCTCCTTCCAATACCTGCAGAAAGCGATCTTTCGTATGAATAAGGATTCCCGTGATACCCAGCTTTGAATTGTTTTTGCGAGATATTTCTAAAATCTCTTCAATATCCTTGTCTGTACACCTCGATGATCTTGCACTGGTGTACACAAGGCGATAGAGGTTTTCATTAGGTTGAGAAAAGTCGCTGCTATATTCCTGAATTACAACATCGAGTATTCGCAAAAGCCTTTCGTCTGCTGAATCCAATTTTTTTACGAGGCGCTCTTTAAGTGATTGATCGGTTGTCATTTGCATAGTTTTACATTCATCGAACTAAGCAAATGATCGATTGTTTCTTGATAGCGCATTTTTAGCTCATTTTATGATCTGTCCTTGAGACGCGTTCTTTCTTGCAATTAGCCTTTTTTGATACCGTCCCTGCACAATATCTATCACCACAAGAATGAATATGATAAAGTAAAAAGTGGTTTTGCTCATCGGAGTGATACTGTTTCCAAATATTTTCAAATGTGCCAGGTGCCCTCCCTCAGAAAGTAACATAACCCCTACCAGGAAGAGAATAAACAGGCCAAGCACTTCGTAAAGTCTGTTTTTTGCAAGAAATTTTGAAACACCATCTGAAAGCCAGATCATGAGCGCTCCGCTGATAATTATTGCTGTAGCCATCACCCAAAACACATCGCTGAGAGCCATTGCACTTAATATCGAGTCGAAGGAAAAGATCAAATTCATAAGTACAATCATGGCAATCGTCTTTGTCACGCTCTGACTTTTCTTATGCTCTCCTTCATGCTCTTCCAGATAGACCAGGTGCCAGATTTCCTTAAGTGCTGTATATAGTATGAAAGCACCACCGAACAAAACGATTAGGCTATGAACACTAACAGCACCTGAGATAAAACCGGAATCAATCTCAAAAAATGGATCCTGGAAATACTTAATTACGCTTACTAAAACATAAAGCAGAATAATCCTTAACGCGATTGCTATTCCGATTCCAACCGTTCGCACCATTTTCTGTTTATCAACAGGTGCTCGCTTTGACTCCAGGGAGATATAAAGCAGGTTATCAAAGCCAAGAACAGCTTGCAAAATGATAAGCATTAGTAGAGTAAAGATATTTTCAGCCATGAGCTATTTTTTTTTGCAAGAAACTAAACTGACGCAATCGATCCAATAAAAAAGCATTAAATAGACTACTTCCTTGTTGTTTCAGCAACTAATTATTCTGAAACACTTAACTTCACAATAGTGAGTGCTAATCATTGAATCAGTTAATTAAGAACATACTACCATCAACAGACCGATCACTTAAGATTGAGCATCGATTGTTCGAGATTACTCTTGGGCTTACCGTTATTGTTTTTCTTTTTTGGTGTATTTATGGCTTCATTGTTGGCTATGAATATTTTGTTCAGACGGTCTATACCAGCGGTGTTTTCATTTACACGGCTCTTTACATATTACAGAAGAAAGGCAGCAATTTTAGAATACTAACACAGGTCTACTACTATCTGGTATTGTTTCTACTTGGAATATCATGGTTGCCTTCAGGTGGCATTAAAGCCGCCATTCCTACGTTTTTGGCCTTAGTTTATCTCTCGGGCCTATTAGTTCTTCCACTCAGAGATTATCTCATTTTTATCATTGTCACTTTCGGTCTTGTTTTAGGCCTCACCATTTTCGAAATGCAAAACCCGGATCTGGCTGGAGTTTACCAGAGCAATGAACTACTCATGCAAGATCTGGCGATAGCTACGCTTATCTCGCTAGTTATAATGGGAATATGCCTTTATGCATTCAAACGCACATATATAGATGACCGTAGAGAGCTTAGGAAAAGAAACACTGAGCTAGAGCAGGAAAAACAAAATGCTGAGTCTACCGATGAGGCCAAAACTACTTTTCTAGCCACTATTTCGCACGAAATGCGAACACCACTCAACGGAATCGTTGGGATGACGGAACTACTCTCAAAAACAGATATTAACAATGAGCAAAAAGAACTCATTGAAAGCTTGGTCTACAGCAGCAATATTCTACACGGTTTGATTAGTAATGTACTGGACATTACTACAATTGAAGCCGGGAAATTGAAATTGCAAATAAGCTCTTTCGATATAAAAAATGAGCTTGAAGGTATCTGGAAGGTGTTTCAGAAAAAAACGAGTGAAAATAAAAGACTTGAGATTCGTTTGGATTTAGACCAAAACCTTCCTGAATTTCTAAAGGGAGACCTGGCCAGGATCAGACAGGTACTGGTAAACTTAATGAACAATGCAATCAAGTTTACTTACAAAGGTTCCATTGCTTTGAAAGTTGAAATTTTAGGTCAAACCGGTGATGTGGCTTCTGTTCAGTTCACAATAGAAGATACCGGAGCTGGCATCCCACTCAGTAAGCAGCCCCATCTTTTCGAAACCTTCTACAAGGGAACAAACAGTGATGGATATGAAGGTACCGGCCTGGGGCTCTCAATAGTTGAAAAGCTCGTCACTCTTATGGGTGGTACCATCGGGTTTGAATCGGTGCCTCAGCAAGGATCAAAATTTTTCTTCACTCTGCCTCTGGGAATAGCAGAAGAAAAGGATGTCAATGACCTGGACAACATAGAAGTTCCGGGGCTTAGCGAATTAAAAATCCTTATAGTCGAAGATGTAGAAATCAACCGACTGGTAGCATCCAAAATGCTCAAGAGTATGAATATCGGTGATGTTGATATCGCGATAAATGGTACAGAAGGCGTCACTAAAGCAAAAGATAAGCGCTATGATATTATACTGATGGATCTACAAATGCCTGACATATCCGGATTTGAAGCGTCAAAACAAATTACTGCACACTATGAAAATGCTGTGCGTAAGCCTACCATTATTGCTCTTACTGCCAATGCCATGAAAGGTAGCATGGAAGAATGCCTGGCAGCCGGCATGAGCGATTATGTATTGAAGCCGATAAAAACTGACACACTCAAGCAAGTCCTCATCAAACATCTAAATGATATAACATGAGCATTTTAGCTATTGTTATTTTCATCATTTTTCTGGGGCTTTCCTTACTTCACATAAGCTGGGCCTTGGGAAGCAAGTATGGATTTGAAACTGCCCTCCCCACCAACGAAGAAGGCAAGCGAATGCTCAACCCTAAAAAATCAGATAGCCTTATAGTTGGATTAGGCTTACTCATATTTGGACTCTTTTATCTTATCAAAGTCGATCTTATCGCCTTTGAGTTACCATCGATTGTGCTCTCTGCAGCAAGCTGGGTCATCCCCTCGATCTTTCTATTGAGAGCTATCGGAGACTTCAGGTACATAGGATTTACCAAGAAAATTAAGTCTACCCCTTTTGCCATTAAAGATTCAAGATATTATTCACCGCTGTGCCTTTCAATCGCCATTATTGGTTTCATCCTAGGAATAGCATAACTTATGTTTTTCCAGAACCTAGAAATCCAATTCACCGCCTGAGTCCGTATGTAATGCATCTATCTATCAATCAAAGATTAAAAAAACATGTTGAGTGAAAAAACAAGCTCCTTAAAGTGGAGAGAAGTTTACAGTCTGGCAGCGCTTAATGCTGCTGTAGTTATAAGTTGGATTGCGTATCATGAATACCAACCAATACTGATGGAAAATCTTGGAATTACCCATTTAGTGGATTTCATGATCATAGCCAAAGCGATTATTCTCGTGACTATCCCTCCGTTAGCCGGCTGGCTTTCAGATAAGATTCTGAAGAAAAATGGCAAATACTTAATCATTTTCACTGTTGGAATTGGTGCTACCGCGATGGTTTTCATGGTTGTAGCCACCCTTATAGGCACTTCCCACATCATGGACGTGACTACAATAGTCCCGTTTATGATTGTCATTTGGCTTATAAGTATGAACCTATTCATCAGCCCGGCAAATTCCATGATCGAGGCTTTTGCTCCTGTACAGCAGCTCCCAATAGTTGTAGGTGTCCTGTTCCTTGTAACAGAACTCCTTTATGCGCTGGAACCAGTGGTAGTAGCGCTGGTATTGTTCTTTGGCGACACACTTACCTTCGTAGTAGGTGGTATACTTATTTCGGTGACAGGCTTCATATTCCATCGAGTCTCAAGAGACGAGGTGATGCAGCGTAAATCTGAATTGATCGCCAATGATAGAGTAAAAAAACAAACACCAATTTCTTACGCAGCTATCGTTATGGTAGGCTTGTTTCTTGGCTTAGGTAAAGCTTTCCTTGTCGAATTCCTGCCGGAGCACTTTGCAACTAGGTTCCCCAATTTCACCGAGTTTGAAGGTTACATATCGTTTGCCATCTTAGGACTTTGTGCCATTTCCGGATTTTTGATAAGTAAACGGATTTCTAAAGCAGATTTAAAAAATGTAATCATTAGCAGTTTTGTGGTAATGGCTGTTGGCGTTATGACAATCATATTTTCGACAAGCCCATATGTAACCATACTTGCAGCGCTCATCATTGGAGCAGGTTTTACAATGGCCAACATCAGTGGGCTTCCATATGTAATCAAACATCTATCCGTAAGACACGTCACCTATGGCGTAGGTATATATATCGGTGCTTCAGAAATATTGACAGGAATGTTCGAATATATTCTGAGATAATTCAAATGAAGTAAAATCACAAAAGCCCTGGCAGTGTCAGGGCTTTTTTTGTTGTTCACCCCGAAATTTTGCTCGTTCACAGAGATTTTTTTTACCTACTTTGGTCTTCATTCATTTTTGAGTCATCATCAAAACTGAAACAAAATGAAAAAGAGATCAATAGTATTCTTCGGCGTATTAGCCATTCTTCTGAATTCATGTGTCTATTCACTCTTCCCAATATATACGGATGATACACTCGTATTCAAAGAAGAGCTGCTCGGCACATGGGATTTGGGGGATAATTCCTACATGACTTTTGAAAGAGGTGGTGAGGATAAGGATCAAGAAACAGAAGAGGAATATAAGTACACACTAAAAATCGAAGAAGGTTTTACTATTAGTTCTGATGAACCTATATCATTAGTAATTAATGGTGACACTACCTACGATGAAAATCTCATTCGAGATGAGATGCTCAGACGCATGGCTAGTGCAGAAGATATTGAAGAATCTATAGATTCTGAGAAAGCCAAGGACAAATCATCAAAGAGAGAATCTGATTACGAAGGTAGTATTGCAGTATTTGAAGAGAAGAGTTACGAGTTGACTGTTGTTGATAAGGATAAAGAGTCAGAAATGAGATATGCTGCGCATCTTGTAGATATTGGTGGTGACCTTTTTATGGATCTATATCCCATCACGCATTACAGCTCAAGTGATTTTTCAGACAACTACTTTCCGGTTCATACCTTTTACAAAGTGGAGATAACTGAAAATTCATTTACCATGATTCACTTTGATCTTGACAAACTGAATGACCTTTTTGAAAGTAACCTGATCCGTTTGGGACATGAAAATGTAGATGGTACAATCTTGATTACAGCCCAGCCGAAGGAATTACAGAAGTTCTTTGACAAATATGCCGATGATGAATCTGTGTTTGACAGTCGTGAAACTTATAGCAGAGTATTGTGATGCACAAAATCCAAAAAATACTAACAAGTAAATGGTTGCAGCACCTGATTTTCTGGGTGCTGTCACTTTACCTCATTGGCAGCTATTTTTCAATCTCCAATGAGTTGAAAGTTATCGACTTCATTTATTCAGCTTTCTTCCATATTCCGCTTCTGGTACTGGTCTATGTAAACCTAAGATACCATTTGCCAAAATTCTTACTTAAGGAGCGATATGCCATCTATATGCTGCTGAGTTCATTCAATATCGGTCTTGCGTATTTCCTACATGAGTTGATATTTGAGATCTTAATACCGATGCTACCCACAGACTTTTACATGGTGTCATTCACGGATATGTCTGTGCTTATCACCATTTTTATCATCTATTGGGTTTTTACCACGTTGCTTAGGTTGTCCAAATCATGGTATCAGCTTCAGCAATTAGAGAAGGAAAAGTTATCTCTGGAATTAAACTCGCTGAAGATGCAGATCAATCCACACTTTCTCTTTAATAGTCTAAACAGTATGTATTCGCTTGCAAGAAAGAAAAGTGACAAGACACCGGATGCCATACTTCGTCTATCAAACCTGATGCGATACATGATATATGAAGTATCTTCTGATGTTCCCTTGTCAAAAGAAGTGGACTCAATTAATGACTATCTGGATTTGCAAAAGTTGAGGCTCCATGAAGATGTTCGGATAAGCTTCGACACGAAAGGCAGCTTTGAGCAACAAATGATCGCACCATTGCTTTTTTTCCCTCTTATTGAAAATAGCTTTAAGCATGGATTGAAGGGTGAGAAAGGTGAGAATTTCGTCAAAATTAATCTGGTTAATAGTCCTGATAAACTCACTTTTCACATTATTAACAACAAGGGTAAAGTGGATCATTCAGAAAACGAGAAATTTGGAGGTATCGGGCTGGAAAATGTGAAAAAGCGATTGAATCTGATTTACGGAGAAAAATCTGAAATGCAGATAAATGAAACAAGCGAACAATTTGAAGTATCTATTAAAATTGAATGGAAATGATCAAGTGCCTGATTGTAGATGATGAGCCCCTTGCCAGGGAAGTGCTGGAATCATATATCTCTGACCTTCCTGCTTTAAAATTGATTGCCAGCTGTTCGGATGCAGTGGAAGCGCTCGGCTGGCTCAACCAGGATACGATCGATTTGATTTTTCTTGATATTAATATGCCCAAGCTTTCAGGAATCAATTTCTATAAGTCTCTTTCCAAAAAACCTAAAGTGATCTTTACTACTGCATATGCTGATCATGCGGTGGAGGGATTTGAGTTGGAGGCAGTTGACTATTTGCTCAAACCATTCTCATTTGATCGATTTTTAAAGGCTGTCAACAAATTGAAATCAGAAGATTTTGTACCCGAGCAAGATTTCATTATGCTGAAAGCTGATAAAAAAAATCACAAAATCAATTTCGATCAAATCTTATATTTTGAATCCATTGGAGACTATGTGAAAGTTCATTTAGATGCTGAAAAAACGCTCATTATTAACGACACCCTCAGAACGCTCGAATCAGTCCTTCCATCTACATTCGTTCGCGTGCACAAGTCATACATTATAGCACTGAAGCATCTAAAGTACCTGGAAGGGAACCAAGCCAAGGTAAGAGAAACAAAAATCCCGATAGGTCAATCCTACCGGGATAAAGTGAATAAAATTTTAGGGAAGTAGCTATAACATGTTTTTTGCTGAAAATTCAATGGTACTTGCAATCATAGCTGCTATTTCTTGCTTGCCCTTGTGTGACGTCATATAGTTCAAATCACTCTGATTTGATAGATGGCCAATTTCGATAAGTAGAGCAGGACAGTTAGTCGTGCGCATCAGGTAAAGATCCGCAATTCCAACCTTCGTTTCTCGCTCGATTGATCTCAGCTGCGCTCCAAGATGCTCAGAAACTACCAAGGACTCTTGCAAAAATTCACTCTCTGCATCCACATATACACTGGTATATTTCTGATTAGAATCTCGATCGCTATTGGCGTGAATAGATATGACCAGATCAGCACCAATAGAAGCTTCAGCACGATCTTTCAAAGAAAGAAATGAATCAATATCCCGTGTGAATGCAACTTCAATGTCCTTATTTCCACTAAAATAATCGCCTACGATCTTCGACACTTCTAACGTTAATTGCTTTTCTTCTAAGCCATTAATTGCCAGAGTTCCGGAATCTTCACCACCATGCCCCGGGTCTATCAAAACACGGAAAGCAGATTGTTTACTCTTATTTTTTTCTTTGTTTTTTGGCTTGTCCTTTGATTTATTCTTCTGCTTGTCTTTGGTCTTAATCTCGATCACCCCGTCCGTTCCCTTTTTGCCATACTTATCCTTGGCGCTTTTACCTTTCAAAACCTGGATACTTTCAATATCATCTGGATCCAGATTTGAAACCACATCCACTATTTCTCCATCTACTACGAACAATGGGCTTTCTTTTTTTCCATCAAATCGTATGGTACGATTTTGCTTGCTGTCTTCAAATTTCAGCCTTTCATTCAATATCTGAAGTTCTATAAGTTTTCGTTCTTCAGCTTCTCTTTCTCTTTGAAGCTCTTCGGCATTACTACGCATTTCCTCACTTCTTTCTCGCTCTTGCTGTGCAAGTAAGGCCTCTCGTTCTGCGCGGAGCATCGATTGTTCTGCCTGGATTTCTTCTTGCATTGCCTGTGCTCGTGCCTGCTCGGCCAACTCTCGCTCCTGCTTTGCTAATAGCATGTTTTCCTCATCAATCTCTTCATTACTCTTGTCAAGACTTGCCTTAAAGTTGTAGTTGTTAATGTATTTCATAGGATCTAGATGCATATCACCATGTAATACTTCATAATGTAAGTGTGGTGCCGTTGACGCCCCGGAACTCCCCGATAGACCAATTACATCTCCTTTTTTCACTACATCTCCCTCTTTCACTTTAAACTCAGAAAGCTGAGCATATCTGGAGGTATACTCACCGTGAGAGATAGTAATTAACTTACCATAACCGCCATCAAAGGTTTTGACTGCAGCTACTTTTCCATTTGCAGTTGCAATGATCTCACTTCCTATTGGGCATGAAAAATCCATCCCTTTGTGCATTTTTTCCACTTTATAAATTGGGTGGATACGACGACCGAAACCAGATGTCATCTTTACATTTTGGGTACTTTTCAATGGAAGTATTTCTGGAATATTCTCTTGAGCTTGACCTTGGGGTTCAACTGGATCAGGATTAGATTCCGTCAGGCTTAAGCTCCACCAGTCCAATCCATCTTCGGGTCCAATTATGGAAGCGATTTCATCACCTACATCATTTAATGGCTCCATGGCTTCCTTGCTTGAAAAAGCAAAAATTACCAGAAGCGTTACCGGTACAGTCAGCATGTGGACCCATCCGGACATTTTGCGTTGTTTGTTCATCATTACAATCCTTTTTTTAATCATTGAAAAATTGAAATGACTCACCAAACCCGAATACTGAGCTGACTGAAGTTGTGAATACAAAATTTCCTGATAGCCAATCGGATCATTAAACCGATTAAGTACAACTTCGTCTGCCTGAAATTCATGGATTTCGATGAGTGCGTTTCGATACAAGTAGATGAAGGGATTGAACCAAAACAGTGAAACAACAAAATCCATCAGCAGTCTGTCAATTGAATGATGCTGCCTTACATGCTCGCATTCATGCGCAAGGATCTGCTCAAATGAATCCGTACCAAAAAGTGATTTTGGTATAAAGACATTTGAAAAAAAACTAAACGGACGATCGTGAGATATTTTAAAAAGCTTGAACCAGCGTTTTCTTATAATTTCTGAATGTTTTTTTAGTTTGGTGAGTAGCGACAGGTAAAAAACCGACCTTATCATCAAAACCAATGCGACTAACCCATAAAACCATGGCATCAGGTACCAATAAGACCTGGTGGATTCGCTTTTTACGGGTACCAAGTCAAATTCCTCAATTCCTGCAGTGGGCTCTGAAAGCCACATTATAACATTGATTTCCTCCGAGGTATGGACTTCCTCTGGTAGAGATATTTCAATGAATGGAATTAGAAATGCCGCAATCAATGTAATGAGAAGAAATCCTCTATTGAATGCGTGATGTCCTGTGTTTCTCAGGACAATCCTATAAAACAGGTAAAGCAGCCCGTGTATAGCAATTACTTTTAATAGGTAAATAATCAACTCATTCATGATTTCCGTTGGGCTATCTGTTCGTCGATAAGTTTTCTTATTTCCTGAAGTTCTTCAACAGAAAGGTCTTTCTGTGTAGTGAAGAATGAGGCAAATTTCTTAGCAGAATTGTCAAAAAAGCTACTCATCAACCCATTCATGGACTGCTTGGTGTATTTTTCTTTGGAGATCATTGGAAAATATTCTCGTGACTTACCATGTGTATTGAAACCGATAAATCCTTTTTTTACCAACACATTGACTACTGTAGAAATAGTAGTGTAAGCAGGAGCAGGCGATGGATATTGCTCCACTATATCTTTTAAATAGGCTTTTTCAAGTGTCCAGAGGTAATGCATTAGCTGCTCCTCTGCTTTGGTCAATTCCTTCATAACACAATACTATAACTATAAATATAATTATACAACTATTTTTATAGTTATTAATCATAATCATCATTTATTTTACTTAATCATACGTATTACAAAAGGACTACAAGATGTATTCTTGACTTTTCTGAAGCAACATTGAATCTAAATTGGTATTCTATTTAGCAAAAAAGTATATCATGAAGACCAATATCAATCTTAAGTACACGGTTCCATTTATGTTTTTAACAATCCTGTGCGGAACCTCTCATGAGTTTGTTCATCATTTTGTGGGAGCTGCAATCTGCGGTGGCTTTGGATACAAGACATTCAATTACTTTGAACTTTATCCCGGATGTGAAGAAGCGAGCCAATTTTGGTTGTTGGCGACTTATGCAGGGCCAATCTTTACTTTTATTCTTATGTGGATTGGATTGTATCAGATCCGGCAAACGAGTCAAAAGAAGAAGCAATTGGGTTTTGCGCTGATATTTGCCAATTTCCCTCTCAATAGAATACTTTTTGCTCTTTTAGGAGGCAATGATGAGCAATACGCCAGTTCAATTTTGTTTGGTAGCGATAATCCCATCGCCTTCTGGCTTACTAACATATGTATTTGGCTATTTACCTTTCCTCCACTTTATTATTGCTTTATCTCCATCAAAAGCTCAATGCGAATAAGGTGGTTTATCTCATATCTGTTGCTCCCACTATTATTCGTCATCTTCTTTGCCGGCTTTTTTCTGGAAGATTGGCTTTTATTGAAAAAGCAGTTTATGGCCGATACGGTAATCGGAATCCCCTATCTCATCTTACTTGTTGAAGCAATAAGCATTGCTGGATACTACTTTACCAGGAAATACCTTTATGAAAAGGCGTTGGTCCAATTGAAATGAATTTTAATGTTTAAAAACCCAGAACTTCTTTGAGTTTGGAATAACCAGACCTGCTCACCGACAACTGTTTACCATCATGAAGGAGAACTACATGAGTGTCTTTTCCCATTTGTTCTACCCTTGATATTTCTTTTAACCTAACAATATAAGAACGATGGATGCGCAGAAAATCATCCTCAGGTAAGTGACTTTCATAAAATTTCATGGTTTGCTGCTTAAGAAAATTTCCCTCTTCAGTATACAGCTTCACGTAATCATCTTGTGCCTCCAGATACTTGATTTTTTCTACGGGTATGATGTCAATTTTTGTTCCCGTTCTTACGGCAACCCGTGTTAGCGCATCAATTTTTTCATTTTGATCATCCAGAATATTCTTGATCGACTGTTGATTGGCGGACTTGCTCTTCAGTTTTTCTTTTGCTTTTTTCAATGCCTCAGCAAAACGCGCACTTGCATATGGTTTAAGTAGATAATCGACTGCATTTTGTTCAAAAGCCTTAATGGCATATTGATCATAGGCCGTACTGAAAATTATAACCGGAGGATTTTCTAAAAGCTCCAACATCTCAAAACCCGTAAGTTTAGGCATCATTACATCAAGGAAAACCAAATCCGGTTTGAGCTCATTGATAAGCTTGAATCCTTGAAAGCCATCGCTACACTCAGCCGCTATTTCTATTTCCTCATCCTCTTCCAGATAACCTCTAATAATCTGCCGAGCCAGGTGTTCATCATCAATGATTAACGTGTTAATCTTCATTGCCTTCGATTGGTATTTTTAGGGTGACAGCAAACTGGTCTTTCTTCTTTTCTACTTCCAAAAGATCATTGCGACCATACACAAGGTTAAGTCGCTTCCGCACATTATCCAATCCAATTCCCTCACCAGGTGGAGACACTGATGTTGGATCAAAATCGTTGGCAATATGAAGGTAAAGTAAATCATCTTTAACCTCACATCTTAGCTGAATAGTAACAGGTTCAATACTATCATAAACGCCATATTTTATGGCATTTTCAAAAAGCGGTTGTAAAATGAGGTTGGGAACCATCACTTTTGCACAATCAGCAGAAATTTCCTTTTCAAACTTAAGTTTATCTCCAAACCTGACTTTCTCTATTTCCAAATAGATTGTCGCATTTTTGATCTCTTGGTCGAGCGAATTCAACTCACTATTATCCTTACCGAGAGAGAATCGCAAAAAGTCACTGAGCTTCACCACCATCTCTCGAGCGTCTTCGGGATGAGAAATTGTTAATGCACTTACTGAGTTGAGGCTATTAAAAATGAAATGCGGATTGATTTGTGATTTCAGCATTCTCAGTTCCGAATCCTTCAATAGATTTTGAAGCTCAAGCTCACGATTGAGCCGCTTTTGCATATCCTGATAATACTTTATTAAATAGAAGATGAGGACACTGATGCTATAAAAGAGAATGCCAACAATCACTCGCCATACACTCGAATCATTTAGAAAAGTGAGATAGACAGATGAAGTATAAAATATGGATTTAAGGATATAATTTGACAAAGCGAGCCATACCACTATGGTCAGAAAAGCAGCTCCTACGTGTGTCCCTACGAGCGACAATTCATCTTTGTTTAAACTACCAAACGTGACTATGAACCAGAGGCCAGGAGCAATAGCTCCGAAAATGAGATTGAAAACAAGGCTATCGGCAATAGCAATGCTCATTGAAAAGTCGTAATAAAAATAAAGCACCGATCCATGAGCGGCCATTACTACCAACCAAACGAGTGCGTAAAGTTTGTAGCCGGAACCGCTTAGAATTGGGTGCTTCATTCGTGATTAGGTAATTGTTAGTCCTAAAGTTATAAAACGATTGGCAGGTCTATCCTCCTCTTACCTCAGATCCTCCAAATAGCACCATGCCTTTGAGTCTGATCACTTTTTCCGGATCTTGAACTACACCTGAGGTGTAAGCTCTCTTATCTGAAAATCCTCCGAAGATCACAAACATCTCATTGACCACTGTCCAATCATTTGGTATAATGATTTCATTTCCACCAAAGAGACATAAGCAATCCACTATGACTTCTTTTTGACCCAATTTTGCTCCAAGAAGGTTCAGTTCAGACCCACCGAAAATGGAATTGATTCGAGCTGCTTTTAAATTCTGTGAAGTGATAGTCTTGGCGGATCCACCAAATATGGAAGTATCATCAAAAAATTCCTCATTAGATACCCCAGGTTTTGAGCTGGTATAGCTTCTCCTCCTCAGGAAAATGGATAAGCCTAGTGCAATTAGGATAACAGGCCACCAATCCCTCATCCGAAAATGCGGGATGTGTAGGATATCCGGCAAGATGAAAAATGCGCCTATTCCGAAAAAAACAAGTCCTTCTCTTCTTCCTGTGACAAGCATTGCCCCTCCAATTATGATAAATATCATTTCCCATCCAAATAACCAATATGGCAAGAATGAGGGTATCATGTGAAGATTTCTAAGCAAGAAGTAAGCACCTAAAAGAACCAGGACTAAGCCTAGCCATACTTTTGAGTTTGAGTTTTCGTGTCGTGACATAATCTTTGAATTTAAAATGATACCCAAAGCTGTCAATTTGTAGTAAGCTATGCCATAGCAAATCGGTGAGCTGCGCTTAGAAACCGGTAAATAGCGAATTCAATCTTGCAAACGAAAAAAGGCTTCCAATAAGGAAGCCTTAACACATTTTATATCATGCTATCGATTACTTGCCCGGATAAATTGCTACATCACCTAGCTCCTCCTCAATGCGAAGAAGTTGATTGTATTTGGCCATTCTATCCGATCGGCTCATAGAGCCTGTCTTAATTTGTCCGGCATTTGTAGCTACAGCGATATCTGCTATAGTGGCATCTTCTGTCTCTCCTGAACGATGGGAAACTACTGCTGTCCATCCTGCTTTATGAGCCATTTCTATTGCATCAAGCGTCTCTGTAAGGGTACCAATCTGATTCACCTTAATCAAAATCGAATTTGCTGCTTTTTCTTTGATTCCTTTTTCAAGAAATTTCACATTGGTAACCAGAAGGTCATCACCTACTAACTGGCACTTATCACCAATCTTCTCAGTAAGCATTTTCCAACCGTCCCAATCGTTTTCATCACACCCATCTTCAATACTATCGATTGGATAATCATTTACAAGTTTAGCAAGGTATTCTGCTTGCTCGGCGCTAGACCGTTTGGCTCCATTCTTGCCTTCAAATTTGCTGTAATTGTAAACTCCTTTTTCAAAGAATTCTGAAGAAGCACAATCCAAGGCAATGGTAACATCTTTTCCGGCCTTATATCCAGCCTTCTTAATTGCCGAGAGGATACTTTCTAATGCCTCCTCAGTTCCACCTTCAAAATTGGGCGCAAATCCACCTTCATCGCCTACTGCGGTGCTTAATCCTTTGTCATGAATGATCGCCTTAAGATGATGGAAAATTTCACCTCCCATTCTCAATGCCTCCGTAAATGTTGGTGCTCCAACTGGTCTGATCATGAATTCCTGAAATGCGATAGGAGCATCCGAGTGAGATCCACCATTGATGATATTCATCATTGGAACTGGAAGCACTTTAGCATTTACGCCACCTATATATCTGTATAAAGGAAGCTGCGAAGCATCTGCTCCTGCTTTGGCTACAGCTAAGGAAACCCCTAATATGGCATTTGCTCCAAGCTTTGATTTATTTGGGGTGCCATCCAGCTCAATCATTAACTGATCAATATAGGCTTGTTCTACCACCAAAAGCCCTTCTACCTCAGGTGCAATAATATTATTAACGTTATCCACTGCCTTCTGAACGCCCTTTCCCATGTATCGTGACTTGTCTCCATCTCTCAATTCCACAGCTTCGTGTTCTCCCGTAGATGCTCCTGAAGGAACTGCGGCACGTCCGATATATCCAGACTCAGTAATTACTTCAACTTCCACGGTCGGGTTGCCCCTTGAATCCATAATCTGGCGGGCAAAAACGCTTTCTATTACGCTCATTATTTATTGTCTTTAATTAGTTGAATGAAATCGTCGAATAGGTAAGTAGAATCATTTGGTCCGGGAGATGATTCAGGATGATATTGAACCGCAAATGCTGGCTTGTTTTTAAGTTTCAGGCCTTCAACGGTATCGTGGTTCAAATCAATATGTGTTAGCTCTGCTTCTTTCGAATTTTTTAAAGCTTCCATATCCACGGCAAAACCGTGATTTTGAGAGGTAATTTCACTGTATCCGGTATTTAAATTCTTTACGGGATGATTCAGTCCTCGGTGTCCATGGTGCATTTTGTAGGTAGCGATACCAACAGCTTTCGCTAAAATCTGACTTCCCATACAAATACCAAAAGTCGGTTTGTTCTTGTCTAATATTTCTTTGACTGTATCTGATGCATAATCCATCACCGCCGGATCGCCCGGCCCATTAGAAATAAAGTATCCGTCCGGATTCCATTTTTCCATTTCAGCGAATGTGGTTTGGGCAGGGAAAACTTTGCAATGGCAATCTCTTTCTACAAGGTTCTTCAGTATGGATTTCTTGATTCCAAGATCTAACACTGCAACTCTAAAACCAGAATTATTAGCTCCTAGCTCATATGCTTCTTTTGTCGTGACGACTGTAGACAATTCCAACGCCTCCATGCTTGGAATTTTGTCAAGTTCTGCTTGCAATGCCTCACCTTCCAACTCTGAAGATATAATTGCATTCATTGCTCCTTTTGTGCGAATATGCCTTACAATCTTTCGTGTATCTACACCTGCAATACCAACTGTATTGTTCTTCTCAAGAAATTCTTGCAAACTTTCGCTAGCCTTAGTGCGGCTATAGATTTGGGAAAAATCATTCACGACCAAGCCTTTAATAGTAGGCTGATCGCTCTCTACTTCTGTATCAACTGCACCGTAATTACCAATATGTGAGGTGGTATTTACAATAATTTGACCGTAATAGGAAGGATCAGTATAAATCTCCTGATATCCTGTCATTCCGGTGTTGAAACATATTTCTCCTCCAGAGGTGCCTTGCTTGCCTATGGAGTGTCCAGTAAATGTGGTGCCGTCTTGCAGTAGAAGGGTGGCTTTTTTGCGGGTAGGGTATTTCATACTGGGGAGCAAAAATAGTTATGGATTGTTCAATAAAAAAGCCACTCGGATACTCGAGTGGCTTTTTATTGTAGTCTTTATTTACTCTTTAATTAATCTTCCTGAAAACACTTCTTGTCCCATCTTAATATTTAAGAGATAAATGCCCGATTGCAGTTTTTCCAAATTCAGCATTGACTTTGTTTGTCTTACACTTTTTTGGTAATCCTTCGATAATAGTATGGATTTCCCGGATACATCGGAAACAGTAATTTGGATATCTCCGATATAATCATTTATCATTTCCAGGTGTACGTTGCTGCCAAATGGATTCGGATACACCACAATGCCTAGTTTATCTAGTTCTTCAGTGCTTAAAGGCTCTTGTACATCAAGTATCTCTATTGAGAAAGCCTTCACGAACGTATACCCGTCATCATCTAGCGTTTCTACTCTAATGGTAAATGAAGCTTTATCCTCAAAATCAAAAATTAAGTTGGATAGCAGTTCGTCGTTTACAATTGAAAAATTAGCATTATCGTCATCACCATCTCCCGTAACTAAAGAGTAATCGTGTTCAGCATCATCTAAATCTACCGTACTAAATGTGCCGACAACAGTTCCTATATCTTGGTCTTCATCAATCGAAGCACTGGAAAGAGTTATATCAGACGGTTCCGACTGACTTTGTATAGATACAGACTTAGAATCATTCGCGATATTTTCATCACCTGCTAGCGTCACAGAAACTTCAACATCATATGCGCCGACATCAGTAAAATCTACCTGCTGTGAAAATGTATGCGAATATTCTGCAAACGACGAAATAGTAGCATTCACAGTCTCAGAAATTACCTCTTCTTGATTGATTGTTAGCGTGATATCAAATGTTGTAATAGTTGTTTTTCCGTTATTAATAAGAGTTGTCACAACATCGGTAGGTGCATCAAAAACTTGTGTTGTCAACTCGATGCCTGATACGCTTACATCTACATCTGGGCTGACTGTTGTACTATAAATCCCATTACCATGGGTACCAACAGCAACTAAGCCATCAGTCCTGGTAGCAATGTGATTAATAACCACATTGCCGACATTGCTGGCACCTTCGGTAACCCATACTGTATTGGTTCCATCTAATATTCTAGTAGAATATAGTCCGGTACTAGTACCTACCAAATATTCAAATCCATTTCCAAGTATTCGGACCGCTCTCACTGAAGGTCCACTTCCAGAACCATCAGTATTTTCTTCCAAGTTCCCGCTTATATCTTCCCAGGTAGAACCGCCATCGCTAGAGTGAAAAATACTTTTTACCCCGTAGTTAGAAAAAACAACTATTAATTCATCTGCATCAAACTGATTCACACCAATACTTGAGATATATGAACCAGTTGGAAAAAGATTTGACGAAACATCAGTTATTGTCGGCGTTGTTGCTGCAGGGTTTTCAATTTTATATAACTCTGAATCGTTTGTTCCTACGTATACTATATCTTCCATGGTAACACCAATCTCAGTAACATATCCAAAGTTACCAGGCAAAGTAATGGTTTTCCACCCTGTTGTTTGTGTCGCTGTACTTGCTTGAGTGTTAACCATAAAATTAAAATCACCAGCTAGATAAAAAATATCATCATTCGCAGGATCTAGATAAAATGGAGTAACAAATACTCCCTCATAACCTGAAGAAGGATCTATTTGCTGAAAGCTATTGAAGGTCAGGTCATTTTCGTCTGAGTAGGTAAGTCGGAAGGTTCTGGCATTTTGCGTGGATATATACCTAACTGTCCCATCGCTGCTTATTGCATTGTATGTTCCATCACCTCCGAAAAAATTGACAAGTTCATCATCCCAATTTGTTGATTCGACAGTAGAATTTACCAGCCAATTTCCATTATCCTGGAAACCTGAAATTATTTGATCTCCGGGCCCAACGGAAATTGCATAGACTTGAGAAGTAAAATATCCATTATTTAATGCCGTCCAATCTACTGTTTCCCCAAATCCATTTGGAGTTGTGTCTGTAACATCATCCGTAATTTGAACACCGCCATCATTGCCACTCAATGCCTTGTTTCCAGACAAAAAGATAAATGCATGTTGATCGGGATGTTGGTTTGTATAACTACTAATATTATTTGCAGTAGAGTAACCTCCTATCCAATCAGTTGTTCCAATACTTGTGGCAAAACCATCAGTTGATCTATATAGGTTAGTACCGCCAATGACCACAAAGTCAGGATCGTCAGGTTTAACTTTCACTAAAAGGTCATATCCACCTTGACTTGTAAAGTCACCAACTGGATCACCAAATGGATCGCCGGAAGGGATATTTGCGGACCTATCTGACCAGGTCGCTGTTCCACCATCATTATCATCATACATCCAAAGTGAATGAGCTGAGCCATTCTCAGCAATAACATAAAGTGTGTCTTCTGCAGAAGGTGCCAATCCTAGCTCAATTCTATCTCCATCAGCTAAATTATTTTTGAAACTAGTATCCGTAATATCATTCCAAGTTGTGCCATCCGTAGATTGGTACACACCATCTCCTTCAAGCGCAGCATATAGAGTACCATCAGAAGTGACAACAACATCCGACCAATCTCTATGTGGATTATCCAATACTTCTACGAAACTTGTACCCCCATTTGTCGACTGAAAAATCCCATAAAAAGTTGCTGCGTAAACATCTCCACTGGTTGGGTCAACAACTATCTCGTTTACAATTTCAAATCCGTCAGCAGTAATAGATTCAGGATTTCCATCTACTGTAGCAGCTAAAACATTCCAGGTAATCCCATTATCGATAGATTTATAAATCCCGTCTCCAAGAAAAAAAGCACCTGAACCACTAGCAGAATTACCACTTCTTTCCCCTGTTCCATAATACCAGGTATCCGGAGTTGTCGGATCTTGTGCAATACAAGTCACACTTTGAATTTCTGAAACAGCTAATACCTTGGTCCATGTGCTCCCTTGATCTGTAGATCTCCACATACCCCCAGAAACCCCACCTGCTAAAATGATGTTTTCATCTCTATTATCTACTGCTAAAGCTCTGGTACGGCCACCCACATTATATGGTCCTCTTCGATTCCAAACTGTAGCTGCATCAAGCGTTGATATTCTAGAATTGGACTCAAGCTGTTTTGCAAATACTAATTCTTTAGCCCGAATATTCTGAGGTATTACTCCAGTTTTAGGATTTATCAGCTTTTGAACTTCGAATTCTATTCTGGAGTTAGGGTCATCTTTCACCTTGTGATTTTGGCAGAAAGCAACGAATGAAAACGTTACGCCAATAACGATTAGTAAATAATTTTTCTTCATACTTATTGAGTTAGGTATTCCCTTAGAACAAAGGTCTTAGGGTTTTGATTATTTTCTGATAACTGGTATTCGGCTGAACAGTAAAACTTCTGAAGTGAGATTTTTTCCCTGGATAATAATATTACAATTGACCCAGGAGCTAACTTATCTTTAAAGCCATGGCCAGATTTATGCTGACGAATCACTCTTGCCTCACTTTTCCATTGGTCATCTGAAAGCTCACTATTTACTAGCTCTACTTCCATGATTACCTCATCAGGATTGGGAGTGTACTCTAAGTAAGATGTTTGGGTGACGCTATTCGAATCAGTGTTACTTGTAGAAATCTCTTTTTTGCACCCTGTTATTAATAATAAGCAAAGTGAAAAAACAAATAGGTGTCGCATAAGCTATTTTTATTGTAAAATAAAAAAAGGGATTAAGCTTAACGCTTAATCCCTCATATTTTCGACGACTGAATATTTAGATTATTCTTCTTTCTTTTTGTCGTCCTCTTTTTCTTCTTCCTGCGCTTCTACTTGAGGCTCTTCTACTTCTTCAGTTTTTGCTTCTGCTGCTTCCTCTTTAGTTTCCTCTACCGACTCTTCAGCTACTGCTTCTTCTGGTTTTACTTCTTCTACAACCTCTTCAGCTACAACTTCTTCTTTGGCCTCTGCCTTTGGCGCTTCAGTCTTTGCTTTGCTTGATCCACCTCTTCTAGACCTTCTAGTTTTGGCTTTTCCAGCTGCTTCATCTCCAAGCAATAGCTCATTGAAGTCTACAAGCTCCATCATGCACATCTCAGCATTATCACCAAGTCTAGCTCCGGTTTTAATGATTCGTGTGTACCCACCTGGTCTACTTGCTATTTTTTCGGCTACCGTATTGAAAAGTTCAGTAACTGACTCTTTATCCTGTAGGTATGAAAACACTACTCTTCTGGAGTTAGTATCATCAGTTTTTGACTTGGTAAGAATTGGCTCAATGTATTTTTTCAGCGCTTTCGCCTTAGCTACAGTTGTATTGATTCTCTTATGCATGATAAGAGAAGAGGCCATATTGGAAAGCATTGCACTTCTGTGCGCTGTCTTTCTTCCAAGGTGATTAAACTTCTTTCCGTGTCTCATTATTCTTCCTCCAATTTGTATTTACCAAGGTCCATTCCGAAGGTCAGACCTTTGTCAGAAACCAGCTGCTCAAGCTCAGCTAATGATTTCTTACCGAAATTTCTGAATTTCATCATGTCAGAGATCTCAAGTGATACCAGATCACCAAGAGTTCTTACATCAGCAGCTTTCAGGCAATTGTATGCTCTTACAGAGAGATCAAGATCATTAAGATTAGTCTTGAGCATTTTTCTCATGTGAAGCAGTTCTTCATCTACCTGCTCAGGTTCTCCGGCTTCCTGAGTTTCAAGAATCATGTTCTGATCAGAGAACAACATGAAATGCTGGATAAGGATGTTAGCTGCACCTTTAAGCGCATTTTCAGGATGGATAGATCCATCGGTCTGGATGTCCAATGTTAACTGCTCATAGTCAGTCTTTTGCTCTACCCTTGTGTTTTCTACGCTGTACTTTACATTCTTGATTGGAGTAAAGATTGAATCGATAGCAATGAATCCAAAGTTCTGCTCTGCAGGCTTATTGTCATCAGCTCCAACGTATCCTCTTCCTTTTTCAATTGTAAGCTCAATCTCGAACTTAGCTGATTCGTCAAGATGACAAATCACATGATCAGGATTTAGTATTTCGAATGAAGTTGTCGCCTTAGCAAGATCTCCGGCTGTAAGTTTCTTCATATTGGAAACACTTACAGTGATGCTACCATCAGCCACATCTTCAATCTTTTTGAACCTTACCATTTTAAGGTTAAGGATCATTTCACTCACATCCTCTACTACTCCTTCTATTGTTGAGAATTCGTGCAATACACCAGGAATCTTAACTCCCGTGATTGCATAACCCTCCAAGGAAGATAAAAGAATTCTTCTTAAGGCATTACCTACAGTAACTCCGTATCCTTTTTCCAGAGGTTTGAAAGTAAAGAGGCCATGGAAGTCGTCTGCTTTATCCATTACCACTTTTTCCGGCATTTGAAATGCTAGGATAGACATATATCTTATTTTTAGAGTGTTTACTTAGAGTACAATTCTACAATCAGCTGCTCCTTGATATTCTCAGGAATCTCTTCTCTGCTTGGAGAGTTAAGGAACTTGCCAGACATGCTGGTAGAATCCCACTCTAACCATGAATAGCTTCGAGCATTTGATGCTAGACTATCAGTGATAGCTTCAAGAGATTTTGACTTCTCTCTAACTCCAATGATGTCATTATTTCTTAAAGTATAGGAAGGAACATTTACGATCTCTCCGTTTACAGTAATGTGTTTGTGAGAAACGAGTTGTCTGGCAGCTCTTCTTGTAGGAGCAATTCCTAAACGGAACACTGTATTATCCAATCTTGCTTCTAGCAATTGAAGTAAGATTTCTCCTGTAATTCCGCTTTTTCTTGATGCCTTTTCAAAAGCATTGGAGAACTGACGCTCCAATACACCATAAGTGTATTTTGCTTTCTGCTTTTCAGCTAGCTGAATAGCATATTCAGACTGTTTCTTTCTTCTTCCACGACCGTGCTGTCCGGGAGGATAAGCCTTCTTCTGCAGAGCTTTGCTAGCTCCGAAGATAGGTTCTCCGAAACGTCTTGAAATTTTAGTCTTAGGCCCAGTATATCTTGCCATTATCTATTACTGTTTTTAATATCTTAAACTCTTCTTCTTTTAGGTGGTCTGCATCCATTGTGCGGAAGCGGAGTTACGTCTTTGATCATAGTAACTTCGATACCTATGTTTTGAATGGTTCTAATTGCAGATTCTCTACCTGATCCTGGTCCTTTAACAAAAACTTCAACCTTTCTCAAACCAAGATCATACGCTTTTTGAGCGCACTCCTGAGCTGCTACCTGAGCTGCATATGGCGTATTCTTCTTTGATCCGCGGAAACCCATTTTACCAGCTGAAGCCCAACTAATAACCTGACCTGTTCCATTGGTCATAGATATGATAATGTTGTTGAACGAGGCTTTGATGTGAGCTTGTCCCACAGCGTCAACAGCAACAACTCTCTTTTTCGCTTTATCTTTTCTCTTTTGTGCCATCTATTTATTACTTAACAGCTTTCTTCTTATTAGCAACAGTCTTTCTCTTTCCTTTACGAGTTCTGGCGTTGTTCTTTGTATGCTGACCTCTTACAGGAAGACCTTTTCTATGACGAAGACCTCTGTAACAACCGATATCTAACAATCGCTTGATACTCATTTGAATTTCTCCTTTGAGAACACCTTCTACTTTGTAGTTCTCTCTGATGGCAGTTCTAATGCTACCACCTTCATCATCGGTCCAGTCTTGAACTTTTTTGTTTGGATCAACACCTGCATCAGTCAAAATTTTCTGTGCTGATGTTTTGCCAATACCAAAGATGTAAGTCAAGGCGATCTCGCCTCGCTTGTTATCGGGAATGTCTACTCCTGCAACTCTTGCCATAATTATCCTTGTCTTTGTTTAAACTTTGGATTCTTCTTATTAATTACATAAAGCTTCCCTTTTCTTCTGATCACTTTGCAATCAGCGCTTCGTTTTTTTACGGATGCTCTTACTTTCATTTTCTTTTATTTATAGCGATAAACTATTCTTCCTTTTGTTAAGTCATAAGGAGACATTTCCAGCTTCACTTTATCCCCCGGTAAAATTTTGATGTAGTGCATTCTCATCTTACCTGAAATATGCGCTATCACCTCGTGACCATTTTCCAATTCAACTCTGAACATTGCATTAGACAATGCTTCCACAATTGTTCCGTCCTGCTCTATGGATGCTTGCTTTGCCATTATGCTGCCTGAGTTCTTCCTTTTACTCTACCTGTTTTCATCATACCTTCATAGTGTCTCATGAGCAGGTAGCTCTCAATCTGCTGAAGGGTATCAAGGATTACACCTACCATAATCAATAGAGACGTTCCTCCATAAAACTGAGCAAAGCCCTGATTTACACCTGCTATCATTGCGAAGGCCGGAAGGATAGCGATGATCGCTAGGAAGATCGCTCCTGGTAAGGTTATTCTTGAAAGAATATTATCTAAATAATCGGCTGTTTGTTTTCCTGGCTTTATACCTGGCACAAAACCACCATTTCTTTTCATATCATCTGCAATCTGGTTAGGATTGATTGTGATGGCTGTATAAAAGAACGTAAATACGATAATCATAATCGCAAACGTCAAATTGTACTGCCATGAAGTAAAATCTGAGAATGTTGTTCCAATGTAGTTCGCAAAATCACTCTCTTCTCTCCAAAGTCCGGCCAACATGGCTGGTAAGAACATAATTGATTGTGCAAAGATGATCGGCATCACTCCTGAAGCGTTTACTTTCAACGGGATGTATTGTCTCTGTCCACCGTACACCTTATTACCTACTACTTGCTTGGCATATTGAACAGGTACTCTTCTTACTGCTTGAACCAACGCCACGGTTACTAGTACTACAAAGAACAATGCCACTAACTCGAGGATGAACAATAGCATTTCGCTCATTCCTCTTGTAATTGCTTCAGCAGCAATACTTCCAGGGAACCTTGAGATAATACCGATCATGATCAGCATCGAAATACCGTTTCCTATTCCTTTGTCAGTGATTTTCTCTCCAAGCCACATACAGAAGATCGTTCCTGAAGTAAGGATGATTACTGAAGTGAATTTGAAGAAGAATGTATTGCTAATGATAGCCTCAGCAGGAATAGCTGCTGACACGTAGCTGAATCCTTGAGCCATACATATAGCGATTGTTAAAACTCTCGTAAGTTGGTTAATTTTCTTACGGCCGCTATCACCTTCTTTTTGCAGTTTCTGGAAGTATGGTACTGCCACTGTCATCAATTGCAACACAATTGATGCAGAGATGTAAGGCATAATACCCAAAGCAAAAACTGAGGCATTACTAAATGCTCCTCCTAAGAACGTATCCAATAGTCCAAAAATACCAGTTGCATCTCCTCCAAGGTTACTTGGGTCCACTCCTGGAAGTACCACGAAAGAACCTATTCTGAAAATAACCAAGAATCCTATTGTGTTTAGGATTCGGGTTCTAAGTTCCTCGATGGAAAAAATGTTTCGTATGGTATCTATGAATTTCTTCATTATTCTACTACAGTAATAGATCCACCTGCTTTTTCAATTGCTTCCTGAGCAGTTTTTGAGAATTTGTGTGCTGTAACTTTTAATGATGCTTTAAGCTCTCCTCTCCCCAATACCTTCACAATGTCCTTCTTTTGAGCAAGACCATTTTCTTTCAAAATCTCAGGTGTGATTTCTTTCAGTTTCTTCGCTTCACTTAACTTCTGAAGATCATCCAAGTTGATGGCCTTAGAAATAATCTTATTATTGTTCTTGAAACCAAACTTTGGTATTCTTCTCTGTAAAGGCATCTGTCCACCTTCGAAACCAGTCTTTCTAGAATAACCAGCACGAGACTGAGCACCTTTATGTCCTTTGGTGGAAGTACCACCTCGACCAGAACCTTGTCCTCTACCGATTCTTTTTCTATTCTTTGTTGAGCCTTCTGCAGGCTTTAGTGATTCTAGTCTCATGATTACAGCTCTTTAACTTCTACTAAGTGATTAACCGTTTTGATCATCCCGCTAATAGAAGGAGTCAATTCTTTTTCAACGGATCTATTGATTTTACCAAGACCCAGAGCAACAATTGTTCTCTTCTGGTTCTCAGGACGCTTGATTGTACTTCTCTTTTGTGTGATTAATACTTTTCCCATTGTCTTAGCCATTGAAAACTTTATCTAAAGACACACCTCTTTGCTGAGCAACAGCAAATGGATCTCTCATTTTATTAAGTGCATCGAAAGTTGCTTTTACCACGTTATGCGGGTTAGAAGAACCTTTTGATTTTGCAAGTACATCATGTACTCCTGCACTCTCCAACACCGCACGCATAGCACCTCCTGCAATTACTCCTGTACCTGGTGCAGCTGGCTTAAGAAGAACGAGTCCTCCACCAAACTTACCAAGTGCATCGTGAGGAACGGTACCTTTATGAACTGGTACTTTTACTAAGTTTTTCTTAGCATCGTCAATTCCTTTAGTAATAGCGTCAGTTACCTCGTTTGCTTTTCCAAGCCCATATCCAACTACTCCATTTCCATCTCCCACTACTACGATCGCAGAGAAGCTGAATCGACGTCCACCTTTCACTACCTTAGCTACTCGCTTGATTGCAACTACTCTCTCCTGAAGGTCGATTTCACTTGCTTTTATAGATCTTATATTGCTCTGTGACATAATTTTCTTCTTAGAATTTTAACCCTCCTTCTCGAGCACCTTCAGCTAAAGATTTTACACGACCATGATACGGGTAACCGCCTCTATCAAATACTACAGTTTCGATACCTGCACTTTTTGCATTTTCAGCTAATTTTTTACCTACTTCTTTTGCGATCTCTACATTAAGTGCTGCTTTCCCAAGCTCTTTAGTAGATGCTGACGCTAAAGTCTTCCCATTTACATCATCAATCAACTGAGCATAAATGCCCTTATTGCTTTTGAAAACAGATACTCTAGGTCTATCGGCGGTACCAGAAATCTTTCTTCTGATACCCAGTCTAAGTCTTTTTCTCCTTGCTGTTTTAGTAATTGCCATGTCTTATTATTTAGCAGCAGTTTTACCAGCTTTTCTTCTAATTTGCTCACCAACAAAGCGAATACCTTTTCCTTTGTATGGCTCAACTTTTCTAAGTGACTTAATTTTTGCAGATATCTGACCAACTAATTGTTTGTCAATACCTTCAACAGTCACTTTTGGGTTTTGTCCTTTTACTGTTTCAGCAGAAACTTTGATCTCTTCCGGAACAGCGAAATAAATACTGTGAGAATATCCAAGATTAAGCTCCAAAACATTATTTTGAACAGCAGCTTTATAACCTACACCTACGAGCTCCATCTCCTTCTTGTAACCGTTGCTCACTCCTTCTACCATGTTATTTACCAATGACCGGTAAAGTCCATGCAGAGATTTATGTCTTTTCTGCTCAGTAGGACGCTCAACAGTCACTACTCCGTCTTCCACTTTGCAAGTGATATCCGGATCAATTTGCTGAGTCAGTTCTCCTTTTGGGCCTTTCACACTCACAGTATTTTTATCAACTGTGATTGAAACTCCTTCAGGTAAATTTATTGGTGCTTTTCCTATCCTTGACATCTCAAATCAATTAATACACGTAACATAAAACTTCTCCACCTATATTCTCTCTCCTCGCTTCCTTGTCAGAAATCACTCCCTTGGAGGTGGATAAAATCGCGATACCAAGACCATTAAGTACTCTTGGTAGAGTCTCAGCTCCAGCATACTTTCTTAGTCCTGGAGTACTCACTCTTTCAAGACTAGTAATCGCTGACTGCTTCGTTTGTGGATTGTATTTCAAGGCTATTTTGATAATACCTTGCTTTGAATCATCCTCAAACTTGTAGTTTCTGATGAAGCCCTTGCTGTGCAATACTTTAGTGATCTCCTTCTTTAAATTAGAAGCAGGCACCTCTACTACACGGTGATTCGCACCTATTGCGTTACGAATCCTTGTTAAATAATCTGCTATCGGGTCTGTTACCATTTCTTAAACACACTTATCCCCCTCGAAAAAGGGGGTGCAAAAATAATAATTTATATTTTGAAACGAAAGGAAGATTGAAAATCTACCAACTTGCTTTTGTTACACCTGGTATTTTTCCATCGGATGCCATTTCTCTGAAAGTCACCCTTGAGATTCCGAATCTTCTCATGTAGCCTTTCGGTCTACCTGTAAGCTTACATCTGTTATGTAATCTTACTTTCGAAGAATTTCTTGGAAGCTTGTCAAGGCCTTCCCAATCACCTGCTTCTTTCAAAGCGGCTCTTTTCTCGGCATATCTTGCTACAAGTTTTTCTCTTTTTCTTTCTCTCGCTTTTACTGCTTCTCTAGCCATAATTTCTTAGTTCTTCTTTGAAGTAAACGGCATTCCGAAAGATCTTAATAGCTCAAGACTTTCTTCATCAGTTTGTGCATTTGTCACAAACGTGATATCCATACCTGTGATTTTGTTTACTTTATCGATACTGATTTCAGGGAAGATAATTTGCTCCTGCACGCCAAGCGTGTAGTTACCTCTTCCATCAAATCCTTTTTCTTTAATTCCTTTGAAGTCTCTTACACGTGGAAGCGCAACAGTCATCAATCGATCAAGAAATTCGTACATCTTGTCTCCTCGAAGTGTCACTTTAGCTCCAATCGGCATACCTTCTCTCAACTTGAAGTTGGATACAGATTTCTTAGCGATGGTGGGTACTGCTTTCTGACCAGTGATCTGAGTAAGCTCTTCAACACCAGTATCAACTAATTTCTTATCAGATACAGCTGCTCCAATTCCTTTGTTGATAGCGATTTTGGTCAGTTTAGGCACCTGCATAACAGAGCTATACTGAAACTTCTCCTTCAAATGAGGAACGATTTCTTTGCTGTATTTTTCTTTTAATCTAGGACTAGCCATTTGTGATAAATTCTCCTGATTTTTTTGAATATCTCTGCAGCTTACCGTCTGCGTTTTTCTTTCTTCCTATTCTGGTAGCATCTCCTGATGAAGGATCAACTACTTTTAGGTTACTAAGGTGAATTGCTGCTTCAGTTTGCTGAATTCCTCCTTCAGGATTTTCAGCAGAAGGCTTCACATGCTTAGTAATCATGTTTGCACCTTCAACAATCGCGCGGTATTTCGCGGTGTTCACTTCAAGAACTTTACCGGTCTTTCCTTTGTCATTTCCGGCAATTATCTTAACAGTATCTCCTTTTCTTACGTGAAATTTTACGTTGCTCATCGTTAAAGTACTTCAGGTGCTAATGATACAATTTTCATGAACTGCTTCTCTCTAAGCTCTCTTGCAACTGGTCCGAAGATCCTTGTTCCTCTAGGCTCATCATTTGCAGTAAGTAGTACAGCAGCGTTATCCTCAAATCGGATATAGCTTCCGTCTTTTCTTCGAACTTCTTTCTTCGTTCTTACTACAACTGCTCTTGATACAGTTCCTTTTTTCAAACTACTTGATGAAAGTGCGTGCTTTACGGTAACGATGATTTTGTCACCTACAGAAGCGTATCGCTTCTTAGTGCCTCCAAGCACACGGATTACAAGCACTTCTTTAGCGCCGCTGTTGTCCGCAACCGATAATCTTGACTCCTGTTGTACCATTATTTTGCTCTTTCAATAATTTCTACTAATCTCCATCTTTTGTTCTTACTCATCGGACGAGTTTCCATTACCTTCACCGTATCACCGATGTTGCAATCATCTTTCTCGTCATGAGCTGTGAGTTTAGTTGTCTTTCTCACGAACTTTCCGTAGATCGGGTGTTTTACTTTTCTTTCTACAGCCACAGTGATGCTTTTCTGCATTTTATTGCTCACCACTTGTCCGATTCTTTCTTTTCTTAGATTTCTTTCCATCACCGAAAATTATTTGGTTGCCTCAGCAGCTTGGTTTAATTCTTTGACTTTAATTTCTGTCTGAATTCTTGCCACCAATTTCCTGTTCTCACGAATTTTCATTGGGTTTTCGATTGGAGTGATGCTATGCGCAAATTTTAGTTTCGCATATGTCTCCTTTTCTACTGCAAGCTTATTTTTCAGCTCGTCCAGACTCAATCCTCTTAATTCAGAATTTTTCATTACTCTGGCTTATAATCTTTTGCTAATGTGAATTTTGTAGAAATCGGCAACTTCTGAGCTGCCAATCTTAAAGCTTCTTTTGCCAACTCGATATCTACTCCGGCAGCCTCGAAAAGAACAGTACCTGGTTTTACAGTAGCTACCCAGTATTCCGGTGCTCCTTTACCTTTACCCATCCTTACTTCAGCAGGTTTCTTAGTCACAGGCTTGTCCGGAAAGATTCGGATCCATACCTGACCTTCTCTCTTCATGGCTCTGGTCATGGCAATCCTGGCTGCTTCAATCTGACGACTTGTGATCCATCCCGGCTCCATTGCCTTGATTCCAAAAGTTCCGAATGCAAGTCTGTGCCCGCGATGAGCAAGACCCTTCACACGGCCCTTTTGCATTTTTCTAAATTTCGTTCGTTTTGGCTGTAACATGCTTTACAAAACTTTACTTACTTTCTTCTTCTATTTTCTCTTCTCCTTCTGTTCGGAGCGCCACCGCCCGGTGCGTTGCTATTGCCTCCACCAGCTTGCCCTACGTTTGGAGAAAGATCTCTTTTCCCGAAAACTTCTCCTTTAAATATCCAAACTTTGATACCGATTTTACCGTAAATGGTGTTTGCTTCAGTAATTGCATAATCGATATCTGCTCTTAGGGTGTGCAATGGAATTCTTCCTTCTTTATACTGCTCGCTTCGTGCCATTTCTGCACCACCTAATCTACCAGAGCATTTGATCTTGATTCCCTGAGCTCCAACTCTCATTGAAGAAGCAATTGCCTGCTTCATTGCTCTACGGAAAGAGATTCTTGCCTGAAGCTGCTGTGCGATAGACTCTCCTACCAACTTAGCATCCAATTCAGGTCTTTTTATTTCAAAAATATTGATCTGAAGATCCTTTCCTGTTAAGTTTTTCAACTCCTCTTTGATCTTATCAACTTCAGATCCTCCTTTACCAATCACAACACCAGGTCGAGCAGTGTGAACAGTTAGGGTTATTCTTTTAAGCGTACGCTCGATTACAATCTTGGAGATTCCTCCCTTTGGCATACGTGCCATGATGTATTTACGAATCTTGTTGTCTTCAACAAGCTTATCTGCATAAGATTTGCTATCGAACCAGGCAGAATCCCACCCTTTGATAACTCCTAATCTAAATCCAACCGGGTTTACTTTTTGTCCCATTATTTGTTGTTTTCTTTAGTTTCTTCCTGGTTGTGATTATCAACAACGATAGTCACGTGATTTGATCTCTTTCTTATTCTGTGAGCTCTTCCTTGTGGAGCCGGTCTCAATCTCTTAAGCATTCTTGCACTATCCACATAGATTTCTTTCACATAAAGGTCAGCTTCTTCGATGCTGATATCTTCATTTTGCATTTGCCAGTCTGCAATTGCAGTCAAAAGAAGTTTCTCCAGTGTGATTGATGCATGGTGTGCATCAAATCGCAGGATGTTTAGAGCAATGTTTGCTCTTTCTCCACGAATCATATCAGCTACTAGTCTCATCTTTCTTGGAGAAGTAGGTATGTTTCGAAGTGACGATTTTACCGCACCAAGCCTTCCCTTGTTCTCTTCACGGAATTTCTTGTCAGCTTCTTTCTGAAGTCTGATTCGTACTGATTTTTTAAGTTTCTTTTCAGCTTCCATTGGTGCTATTATCTTTTACCTTTATCTTTCTTAGCGATGTGACCTCTAAAGTTTCTTGTCGGTGCGAATTCGCCAAGTTTATGTCCTACCATATTTTCAGTTACGAAAACCGGGATGAATTTATTTCCGTTATGAACCGCAAATGTGTGGCCCACGAAATCCGGAGAGATCATTGATCTTCTTGACCAAGTTTTGATTACAGACTTCTTTCCAGATTCATTCATCGCATCGACTTTTTTCTCAAGTCGGAAGTCTATGTAAGGTCCTTTCTTTAGTGATCTAGACATTATTTCCTTCGTTTAACTATCTGCTTATCAGAATATTTATTTGGTCGACGAGTTTTCATACCCTTCGTATACTGACCGTTTCTTGATCTTGGGTGACCTCCGGAGGATCTTCCTTCACCACCTCCCATTGGGTGATCAACAGGGTTCATTGCAACACCTCTTACTCTAGGTCTTCTTCCTAACCATCTGTTTCTACCCGCTTTACCTAATCTTACACTCATGTGATCTGAGTTGGATACGGTGCCCACAGTTGCCAAGCAAGTGTTAAGTACCATTCTCATTTCACCTGAAGGAAGTTTAACTGTTGCATACTTACCTTCTCTTGCTACCAACTGCACATAAGTTCCTGCACTTCTCGCCATCACACCGCCTTTTCCAGGCTTTAACTCAATGTTGTGGATGATTGTACCTAGAGGAATATCTGATAGAAACAGTGCATTTCCTACTTCTGGTGCTACTCCTTTGCCAGAGTTAATAACTGTGCCTACCTCTAGGCCAGCTGGCGCGATGATATACCTTTTTTCACCATCGGCATAATAAAGCAATGCTATTCTGGCTGATCTGTTCGGATCGTACTCTATCGCTTTTACAGTTGCAGGTATTCCGTGCTTATCTCTTTTGAAGTCGATGATTCTAAGCTTACGCTTGTGACCACCGCCAACATTTCTCACGGTCATTCTACCCTGGTTATTTCTACCTCCGTTTCTTTTTGACGTAGTTACCAAAGACCGCTCAGGAGAGGTCTTGGTGATATCATCGAAGACAGGAGCCATTCTGAATCTCTGTCCTGGGGTAGTCGGTTTTAATTTTCTTACAGCCATCTCTGTCTATTATATTCCGCTATAAAAATCAATTATATCTCCTTCAGCCACCTGCACGATTGCCTTCTTATATGCCGGAGTTCTACCTTCAATGACTCTAGACTTGGTATATCGTCTTTTTGACGAACCTGGCTGAACCATTGTATTTACAGATTCAACAGTTACTCCGTAAGTTTTTTCAACCTCAGTCTTAATCTGAACCTTGTTAGCATTCTTGGCAACTACAAATCCGTACTTCCCATGCTCATTAAGAGCAGATACTTTTTCTGTAACTAGTGGTTTTATTAAAACTCCCATCTTAGTTAAATCTTTCTTTTAGTTGATCAAGTGTGCCCTCACAAAGAATCAATCGCTCTGCATTGATCAAATCGTAAGTATTTACTTCGTCAACAGTTGAAACATGTGCTTTCTTAAGATTCCTGCTTGACAAGAAAATGTTCTTGTTTTTATCGCTGATAAGGAACAATGATTTCTTATCGCTTACAGCCAGGCTGTTAAGAAGGCTTATGAATTCTTTTGTTTTTGGAGATTCAAAAGAAAAGTCTTCAAGGATTTGAATTGCTTTTTCTTTTGCTCTTGAAGAAAGAACTGACTTACGAGCTAGCTTCTTCACTTTTTTGTTGAGCTTGAAACCATAATCTCTTGGCTGAGGACCGAAGAATGTTCCTCCACCTCTCATAACACCAGACTTCACACTACCAGCTCTTGCTGTACCTGTGCCCTTTTGCTTCTTGATCTTACGAGTCGATGCTGTGATCTCACCCTTATCTTTTGTCTTAGCAGTACCTTGTCTTTGGTTTGCCAAGTAGTTCTTCACATCAAGGTAGACAGCATGCTCATTTGGCTCTATGCCAAAGATGCTTTTGTCAAGGTTGATTTCTCTTCCTGTCTCTTCTCCTTTAATATTTAATACAGCTACCTTCATGATTACTTCTCAAGTATTACGAATGAATTATTAGCTCCCGGAATAGAACCCGATATCAAAACCAGGTTTTTTTCAGGGTATACTTTTAATACTCTAAGGTTTAAAACCTTCACTCTGTCACCACCAGTTCTTCCGGCCATTTTCAAGCCTTTGAACACTCTTGAAGGGAATGACGCAGCTCCAATTGAACCAGGTGCTCTTAGTCTGTTGTGCTGACCATGAGTCGCCTGACCAACTCCACCGAAACCGTGTCTTTTTACAACACCTTGAAATCCTTTTCCTTTCGATGTTCCAATAGCATCTACATAATCCTGCTCATTGAATACATCTTCTATTTTGATTTCATTTCCCAGCTTCACCTTATCATCAAACTCAGATCTGAAATCTCTGAATTCAACCACTTTCCGCTTAGGAGTAGTCTTTGCTTTAGCAAAATGCCCCTGAAGCGCTTTAGGTGTATTTTTTTCCTTTCTTTCACCATAAGCCAACTGCACAGCTTTATATCCGTCAGTCTCTTCGTTCTTAACTTGAGTCACGACGCAAGGACCAGCTTCAACAAGGGTGCAAGCGATGCTTTTACCGTTCTCGTCGAAGACACTTGTCATTCCTACTTTCCTTCCTATTAAACCAGGCATTTTCTACTCGTTTATTTCTTATAATTACCCTCTCAGGCAAACTTTTTGTGAAAAGGACTGCAAAGATAGCAAATCCATATGCCGATCAAAATTTTGATCGGTTATTTTTTTAGACAAAAAAAGAACCAATCGATATAAACCAATTGGTTCTCAATTCCGACCTTATGTCAGATTATACTTTTATCTCAACGTCTACGCCACTAGGAAGCTCTAGCTTCATTAGGGCGTCTACAGTCTTTGCACTATTGCTGTATATATCTACAAGTCTTTTGTAGGTACATAGCTGAAATTGTTCTCTCGCTTTCTTGTTCACATGAGGTGACTTAAGGACAGTAAATTTTTCTTTTACAGTAGGAAGTGGGATTGGTCCACTCACAACTGCTCCAGTAGTCTTTACTGCTCGAACAATTTTCTCAGAAGACTTGTCAACCAAGTTGTGATCGTAAGACTTAAGCTTTATTCTAATTTTCTGATTCATTTTAAATTTCTTTAAACGTTGGCTGTACCTTTTACCTCAGCAATAACTCCTTCAGCAATATTTTTAGGTACCTGATCGTAGTGAGAGAACGTCAATGAAGCAGTTGCTCTACCCGAACTGTTTGTTCTTAGGTCAGTTACATATCCGAATAGTTCAGATAATGGAACGTCTGCCTTTACGACAGTGGAGGTTCCTCGTGTGTCCATTCCTTTCATCATCCCTCTTCTCTTATTCAGGTCACCAGTTATTGTACCGGTATATTCATCTGGAGTAACCACTTCTACTGCCATGATAGGCTCAAGAATTACAGGAGAGCATTTTGATGCAGCTTCCTTAAATCCTGCTCGCGCTGCTAGTTCGAATGATAGTGAATCTGAATCCACATCGTGGAATGATCCGTGATACAATCTCACCTTCATATTGTCAATCGGATATCCTGCCAATGGTCCATTAACCATTGCTTGCTCGAATCCTTTTTGAATGGCTGGGATGAATTCTTTAGGAATTACACCACCTACAATTTCATTTACAAACTGAAGTCCATCCTTCTCATAATCTTCATCTTTCGGTCCGATTTCGAATACGATATCGGCGAATTTACCTCGACCACCTGACTGCTTCTTATAAACTTCTTTGTGCTCAATGGAAGAAGTGATTGCTTCTTTGTATGCCACTTGAGGAGCACCTTGATTAATCTCTACTTTGAACTCTCTCTTCAGACGATCAATGATAATGTCAAGGTGAAGCTCACCCATACCTTTAAGAATGGTTTGACCAGTTTCGTGATTGGTTTCAACTTGAAGCGTTGGATCTTCTTCAATCAATTTACCAATCGCAATACCTAGCTTATCTACATCTGCTTGAGTTTTTGGCTCAATTGCGTATCCAATTACCGGATCTGGGAAGTCCATTGATTCCAATACAATCTTTCCTTTCTCATCACAAAGGGTATCACCAGTTTTGATATCCTTAAATCCTACTACTGCACCGATATCACCACAATGAAGCTTATCGATTTGATTTTGCTTGTTTGCGTGCATCTGGAAGATTCGTGAAATACGCTCTTTCTTGTTAGTTCTTGTATTATATACATAAGAACCTGAATCAAGCATTCCGGAATAAGATCTCACGAAACAAAGTCGACCTACGAATGGGTCAGTTGCAATTTTAAATGCTAGTGCAGAGAAAGGCTCATCCGGAGATGGCTTTCTTGTAACTGGCTCTTCAGTGTCAGGATTTGTTCCTGATATGCTATCTCTGTCTAGTGGAGAGGGAAGTAGTTCCATCACATAATCAAGAAGTGTCTGAACACCTTTGTTCTTGAATGCAGATCCACACATCATTGGTACGAATGCAAGATCTATAGTTGCAGCTCTTAAAGCCGCTACGATTTCATCACGTGTGATGCTATCAGGATCTTCGAAATACTTCTCCATCAATCCTTCATCGTACTCAGCTACTGACTCAACTAGATTTTCTCTATAGGTAGCAACCTCATCAATCATGTCGGCAGGAATGTCAATTTCTTCGAATGTCATTCCCATGTCATCCTCATTCCATACAACAGCTCTGTTTTCTACAAGGTCAACAACTCCTTTGAAGTTTTCTTCGGCACCAATAGGCAATTGAAGTGGTACTGCTTTTGTGCCAAGCATTTCTTTCACTTGGTTACAAACTTTCAAAAAGTCTGCACCTGATCGGTCCATTTTATTTACGAAACCAATTCGCGCTACTTTGTAATTATCTGCCAGTCTCCAGTTAGTTTCAGACTGAGGCTCAACACCATCAACAGCGCTAAACAAGAAAACTAATCCATCTAGTACTCGAAGTGATCTATTTACTTCAACAGTAAAGTCAACGTGACCAGGAGTGTCTATAATGTTGATGTGATATTCATCCTCTTTATACTTCCAGAATACAGTAGTAGCTGCAGAAGTAATGGTAATACCTCTTTCTTGCTCTTGCGCCATCCAGTCCATGGTAGCACCACCATCGTGTACCTCACCAATTTTATGATTTACACCAGCATAATATAGGATACGCTCAGTGGTTGTTGTTTTTCCGGCATCAATGTGTGCTGCGATACCGATATTTCTTGTAAATCTTAAGTCTCTAGCCATTTTGGTTCTTAGAATCTGAAGTGTGAGAATGCTTTATTAGCTTCGGCCATTCGGTGCATATCGTCTTTCTTTTTAACAGAAGCACCTTCGCCTTTTGATGCAGCGATGATTTCTGCCGCGAGTCTGTCCTGCATTGTTTTTTCACCTCTTAGTCTGGCGTATTTGATCATCCATTTAATTCCAAGAGCGATTTTTCTGTCAGGTCGAACTTCAATAGGTACCTGGAAGTTTGCTCCACCAACTCTTCGAGCTTTAACTTCAACAGAAGGCATGATGTTACTCAATGCTGTTTTCCATGTTTCAAGACCATTTTCACCTGTCTTTTCTTCTACTTGCTGAATAGCATTGTAGAAGATTTTGTAAGAGATGCTTTTCTTACCACTTAACATTAGGTTGTTAACAAATTTGGTAACAAGTGTATCCTGATAAATAGGATCAGGAAGGATGTATCTCTTTTTTGGTTTTGCTTTTCTCATTTCTCCTGCAAATTATTTTTTAGGACGCTTAGCGCCGTATTTAGATCTTCTTTGTAGACGTCCGTTCACACCAGCGGTATCCAACGCACCTCTAATGATGTGATATCTAACACCCGGCAAATCTTTTACTCTACCTCCTCTGATAAGCACAATTGAGTGCTCCTGAAGGTTGTGTCCTTCTCCCGGAATGTAGGCATTTACTTCCTTACCATTTGTCAGTCTTACCCTCGCTACTTTCCTCATCGCCGAGTTAGGTTTCTTAGGAGTGGTAGTATACACACGTGTACATACTCCTCTTCTTTGTGGACAGGAGTCCAATGCTGGGGATTTTGACTTAGAAGTCAACTTCTTTCTTCCCTTCCTTACTAATTGTTGTATAGTTGGCATACGCTATTATTTCTAATCGTCCCAAAATTTGGGAACGCAAAGATAGATATATTGAGATTATATCAAAAAGTTAAAAGATGAATTAACGGGATTATTTATAGAAATCTTAAGAACCATATCAAGCTTCGCCCATGGTTCCTCCAAAATTCATAGGGAATTTCGGCATTTCGTCGGCTTGTTTCACTTCACCAAATGAGGCTTCATACTTTTTAATATTGTCTTGAAGTGCATGCAATAGCCGTTTTGCATGTTCAGGAGTAACCACAATTCGTGATTTCACTTTTGCTTTTGGCACTCCAGGCATCAGACGAATAAAATCGATAACAAATTCGCTGCTTGAGTGAGCTATCATCGCCAGATTAGCATAGACACCCTCGGCAGTTTCTTCCGAGAGCTCTATGTTAATCTGATTATTTGGATTTTTTTCGTCTTTTTTTGGATCGTCGCTCATTGTATTAAGCTTCTTCTACTTCTTTCGCTTCGAATTCCTCCTTAGAAGACACTAGCTTGTCATACTCTTCCTGAGAGTTTACGATGTATTTCTGGTGTCTTCTAATTCCGGTTCCTGCAGGAATCAAGTGTCCTACGATCACATTCTCCTTAAGACCAATCAATGTATCGGCTTTTCCTTTGATAGAGGCCTCGCTCAATACTTTAGTAGTTTCCTGGAATGATGCTGCAGAAATAAAGCTTTCTGTTCCAAGAGAAGCCTGCGTGATACCTTGAAGTGTTGGCTTACCAGTCGCTGGCTCAGCATCACGAGTTGTCATTGCTTTAAGATCTCGTCGTTTCAAGCTTGAAACTTCGTCCCTTAAACTTCTTGCATCAATGATTTGTCCTGCTTTATAGTTTGCTGAATCTCCTGGATCAACGACTACTTTCTTGTCTAGGATAGTGTCATTTTCTTCCATGAAGGCAAATCGATCAGCTAATTGATTTGTCAAGAAGCTTGTATCTCCGGGATTCTCAATCACTACTTTCTGCATCATCTGGCGAACGATCGCCTCGATGTGTTTATCATTGATTTTTACACCCTGTAGTCGGTATACTTCCTGAATTTCGTTCACTAAGTATTCTTGAACTGCAGTAGGGCCTTTGATTTTCAATATATCAGCAGGAGTAATTGCTCCATCCGATAATGCATCTCCAGCTCTTACGTAATCATTGTCCTGAACAAGGATGTGCTTAGAAAGTGGCACCATGTAACGCTTTTTCACACCATCTTTCGACTCGATGTAGATTTCTCTATTACCTCGCTTAATTCCACCGTACTCAACAACACCATCGATCTCACTTACTACAGCCGGGTTTGAAGGATTTCTTGCCTCGAAAAGCTCAGTTACCCTTGGAAGACCACCTGTAATATCTCTGGATTTACCAGTTTTTCTAGGGATCTTGGCAAGTACCTGACCTGACTTGATTTTCGTTCCTTCTTCAACAGCTAAGTGGGCTCCTACCGGAATGTTGTAAGCCTTTTGAGTCTCCCCATCTTTCCCAACAACTTCAATGGCAGGGTTTTTAGTTTTATCTTTTGTATCGATAATTACTTTTTCTCTGTGTCCGGTCTGCTCATCAGATTCTTCTTTGAAAGTAACGCCTTCAATGATCGAATCGAAAGAAGCAGTTCCTTCAAATTCAGACATAATTACCGCATTGTATGGATCCCAGTAGCAAAGCTCATCGCCTTTGGCCACTTTACCACCATCTTTCACCTTAAGGATAGCTCCGTAAGGAACATGGTTTGAAATCAATACTTTTTCTTTCTTCGCATCCAAGATTTTGATCTCTCCTGATCGTCCCATCACAACCTCTATCTTGTTCCCTTCATCATCGGTTGACTTCACCGTTCTTAGCTCATCAAACTCGATTACACCGTCAAACTTCGCTTTGATATTCGCTTCAACAGCGATGTTAGAAGCTGTACCTCCAACGTGGAAGGTTCTCAATGTAAGCTGTGTACCCGGCTCTCCAATGGACTGAGCTGCAATTACTCCTACAGACTCTCCAACGTGTGACATCTTACCTGAAGAAAGGTTTCTTCCGTAACACTTCGCACAAACTCCTTGACGAGTCTCGCAAGTCAATACGGATCTGATTTCAACTTCTTCGATACTTGACTGATCAATGTAATCTGCAATCTCCTCGGTAAATTCAGCACCAGCTTCGATTACCAATTCTTCTGTGATTGGATCATAGATATCGTGAACAGATACTCTACCTAGCACACGCTCAGAAAGTGCCTCTACTACTTCTTCATTGTCTTTCAATGCTGAAACAGAAAGTCCTCTTAGTGTGCCACAATCATCCTCGTTTATTACTACATCCTGAGCAACATCAACAAGACGTCTAGTTAAGTAACCAGCATCTGCAGTTTTCAATGCTGTATCTGCAAGACCTTTTCTAGCACCGTGTGTGGAAATGAAGTACTCAATTACATCAAGACCTTCTTTGAAGTTTGAAAGAATCGGGTTTTCGATGATTTCACCAACAGAACCTTGCAGGTTCTTTTGCGGCTTAGCCATCAAACCTCTCATTCCACCAAGCTGACGGATCTGCTCTCTCGAACCCCTTGCACCTGAGTGCATCATCATGTAGATCGAATTGAATCCCTGATCATCCTCTTCCATCTGCTTCATCAGCGAGTTGGTGAGCATGGTGTTTGTTCTTGTCCAGATGTCAATCACCTGGTTGTAACGTTCGTTATCAGTGATCAGACCCATTAGATAGTTTTGCCATACAGCATCTACCTCTTCTTTCGCTTGCTCTACCAATTTCTCCTTCTCTGCTGGGATGTTGATATTATCAAGTCCCATGGAAAGACCGCCTTTGTAAGCCATCTGGAATCCTAGCGCTTTGATATCATCAAGGAAATGGGCAGTTCTTGCCATTCCTACAATCTTGAAGACATTAGAGATGATTTTCTGAAGCTTTTTCTTGGTAAGTAGCTCGTCAACGAATCCTACCTCTTCAGGTACTGACTCATTAAACAATACTCTACCAGCTACAGTCTCAATGATCTTTGTCTCAAGCTCTCCTTGCTCATTTCTTACTTTGGTTCTCACCTTGATGTAAGCGTGCTGAGAAACTTGTTTCTCATTCATGGCAATGATAACTTCTTCGTGGGAGTAGAATATTCTTCCTTCTCCTGCTACTTTTTCCTTATCTGTGCTTCTTCGGCCTTTAGTAATGTAATAAAGACCCAATACCATGTCCTGTGATGGTACGGCAATAGGTGCACCGTTTGCAGGATTAAGAATATTGTGAGAAGAGAGCATCAACAGAGAAGCTTCCAGGATTGCTTCGTGCCCAAGTGGAACGTGAACAGCCATTTGGTCACCATCGAAATCGGCGTTGAATGCTGTACATGCAAGTGGGTGAAGTTGGATTGCTTTTCCTTCAATAAGTTTCGGCTGGAATGCCTGAATACCCAATCTGTGAAGTGTAGGTGCCCTGTTCAATAGTACCGGGTGTCCTTTCAACACGTTTTCAAGGATATCCCAAACAACAGGATCTTTTCTATCTACAATTTTCTTCGCAGATTTAACAGTCTTAACGATTCCACGCTCAATCAACTTACGGATAATGAACGGCTTGAAAAGCTCAGCTGCCATATTTTTAGGCAATCCGCACTCATGCATTTTCAATTCCGGACCTACTACAATTACAGATCTACCAGAGTAGTCGACCCTTTTACCCAATAGGTTTTGACGGAATCGACCTTGCTTACCTTTAAGCATATCACTCAAAGACTTAAGAGCTCTGTTTCCATCAGATCTTACCGCATTCACTTTTCTTGAATTATCGAAAAGTGAATCCACAGCTTCCTGCAGCATTCTTTTCTCATTTCTAAGAATTACTTCCGGCGCTTTAATATCTATAAGTCTTTTTAGACGATTGTTTCTGATTATAACTCTTCTATAAAGGTCATTCAAATCAGATGTCGCAAATCGACCTCCATCCAATGGCACTAATGGACGTAATTCCGGTGGAATTACTGGTACCATTTTCACAATCATCCACTCAGGCTTATTCTCAATACGAGTTTTTGCATCTCTAAAGGCCTCTACTACTCTCAGTCTTTTCAATGCTTCAGCCTTTCTCTGTTGGGAAGTATCTGTTGCTGCCTGATGTCTTAGCTCGTAAGAAAGCTCATCGAGTTGAGTCCTGGCAAGAAGCATTTCTAATGCTTCTGCACCCATCTTAGCGATGAACTTATTCGGATCATCATCTTCAAGAAGTTGATTCTCTCTTGGCAGTTTATCAAGAATATCAAGGTATTCTTCCTCCGTAAGGAAGTCTAGTTTAGAAATACCATCTTCTTCTTTAACTCCTGGCTGAATTACAATGTATCGCTCGTAATAGATAATTTGATCGAGCTTCTTAGTTGGTACGCCTAGCAAGTATCCAATTTTGTTTGGCAACGACTTGAAGTACCAGATGTGAGCTACTGGCACAACCAATTCGATGTGTCCCATTCGCTCTCTTCTTACCTTTTTCTCGGTTACTTCAACACCACATCGATCACAGATAATCCCTTTGTATCGGATTCTTTTGTATTTACCACAGTGACATTCCCAATCTTTTACCGGACCGAATATTCGCTCACAGAAAAGGCCACCCATTTCAGGCTTATATGTTCTGTAATTGATGGTTTCCGGCTGAGTCACTTCGCCATGCGAGCTTTCCAGAATTGATTCCGGAGATGCAAGACTAATGGTAACTTTAGAGAAGTCGTTGTGAATTTTTTTGTTTTTTCTGAACGCCATGTTGTATATCAATAAAACCTCCCGGCTTCCCGGGAGAATGATTGTCAATAATTAATTAGTCCAAGGTAATTTCAAGAGCCAGTCCTCTTAATTCATGTATTAATACATTGAATGATTCAGGAATGTTCGGCTTATTCATGTTCTCGCCTTTAACGATCGCTTCATAAGCTTTTGCTCTGCCAATTACATCATCGGATTTGATAGTCAGGATTTCCTGAAGAACGTTGGCTGCACCAAATGCCTCCAATGCCCAAACTTCCATCTCTCCGAAACGCTGACCTCCAAACTGTGCTTTACCACCAAGCGGTTGCTGAGTAATAAGTGAGTATGGTCCGATACTTCTTGCGTGCATTTTATCGTCTACCAAGTGACCAAGTTTAAGCATATAAATTACACCAACAGTCACCGGCTGATCAAAGCGCTCACCAGAAAGTCCGTCGTATAGATATGTTCTACCGAAACTTGGAAGACCTGCCTCTTTCAATTCGTTTTGAACTTCTTCTTCAGAAGCACCATCAAAAATTGGTGTGGCGTACTTTCTATCTAGCTTCAATCCAGCCCATCCAAGTACGGTTTCATATATCTGACCGATGTTCATCCTTGAAGGTACACCCAGCGGATTCAATACTATATCTACCGGAGTTCCATCTTCCATAAATGGCATATCTTCCTCACGTACAATCTTCGCTACAACCCCTTTGTTTCCGTGACGACCAGCCATTTTATCTCCTACTTTAAGCTTACGTTTTTTGGCAACATAAACTTTAGCTAATTGAACAATTCCAGCAGGAAGTTCATCCCCAACCTCAAGCGTAAATCTTTCTCTCTTGAAGTGTCCAGAGATATCGTTTCTGTGCCCGATATAGTTCTTAACCAAGTTGAATACCAAATCATTAGTCTTCTCATCCGTCACCCAATTCTCAATGATTAAGTCAGAGATCAAGTTGGCCTCTTCCGGCACATTGTAATTACTCTCATCTCTATACTTATTCTTAGGTGGGAATAGGTTAGCCTCAATATTCTTTTTAGAGAACTTGACTCCTTTACTCATTACTTCTTCACCAAACTTGTGCTTAATTCCCTGGCAAGTTTTGCCTTCAAGAAGTTGAGTGATTTTATCGATCATTGTAGCACGTGCTTCGGTAAGTTGTTGGCTATACTTATTCTTAAGTAGCTCAACTTCTTTCTTGGCTCTAGCTCTTACATCTTTATCTTTCTTCGGTCTTGAAAAAAGCTTTGTGTCAATGACCACACCTTTCAATGAAGGTGAAGCTTTCAATGAAGCATCTTTTACATCACCGGCTTTATCTCCGAAGATTGCTCTAAGAAGTTTTTCTTCAGGTGTAGGATCAGACTCGCCTTTTGGAGTGATCTTACCAATTAGAATATCGCCTTCTTTGATTTCGGCACCGGTTCTGATGATTCCGTTCTCATCAAGGTTTTTAACAGCCTCTTCAGAAACGTTTGGAATTTCACTTGTTAATTCTTCTTCTCCTCGTTTTGTATCTCTTACCTCAAGTTCAAACTCATCGATGTGAATAGACGTGAAAATATCTTCACGAACTACTCTTTCTGAGATTACAATCGCATCCTCAAAGTTGTATCCCTGCCAAGGCATGAACGCAACCTGCATGTTGATACCAAGTGCAAGCTCTCCCTTCTCAGTTGCAAAACCATCACAAAGTGCCTGACCTTGAGATACTTTATCACCTTTCTGTACAATCGGCTTCAAATTGATACAAGTATCCTGGTTAGTTCTTCTAAATTTCACCAGGTCATAAGTAACTACAGAATCATTGAAAGTAATAATCTGCTCATCCGCATCTAAATCATACTTTACAGTAATTTTATTCGCATCTACGTATTCAATTACGCCATCTCTTTCTGCTCTGATCAACGCTCTGGAATCAAGCGCTACTCTTTCCTCAAGACCAGTACCTACAATTGGTGCCTGCGGTCTCATCAAAGGTACTGCTTGACGCTGCATGTTTGATCCCATCAAAGCCCTGTTTGCATCATCATGCTCAAGGAATGGAATCATTGATGCTGCAACAGATACAATCTGATTTGGAGCAACGTCCATGTAGCTCACTTCGTCTTCGCTGCAAAGCGGGAAGTCACCTTCGAATCTTGCCTTTATCTTATCATTTAAGAATTTACCCTTATCTGATAAGGGCGCATTGGCTTGAGCAATGTTGTGGGTATCTTCTTCTTCTGCGGTCAAGTACTTCACATTACCCGACATATCTACTGTACCTTTCCCTACTTCTCTATATGGAGTTTCAATGAATCCCATTTGGTTCACTTTAGCGTGAACACATAGAGAGGAGATCAAACCAATATTTGGTCCCTCAGGAGTTTCAATGGTACAAAGTCTACCGTAGTGGGTGTAGTGAACATCTCGTACCTCGAATCCAGCTCTTTCTCTTGAAAGACCGCCTGGCCCAAGTGCAGACATTCTTCTTTTATGAGTGACCTCAGCAAGTGGATTGGTTTGATCCATAAACTGAGATAACTGATTGGTACCAAAGAACGAGTTGATTACTGAAGATAAAGTTCTAGCGTTGATTAGGTCAACTGGCTTGAAATCTTCATTATCCCGAACGTTCATTCTTTCTCGGATGGTTCTGGCCATTCTTGCCAAACCAACACCGAACTGAGAATAAAGCTGCTCACCAACTGTTCGAACTCTTCTGTTACTCAAGTGATCGATATCATCGACTACAGCTTTACTGTTGATTAGTCCAATCAAGTATTTTACAATAAGGATTATATCCTCTGTGGTTAATACTCTTCGGTCCCAATCTGTATCGATACCTAATTTCTTGTTGATTCTGTATCGTCCTACTTCTCCAAGATCGTATCTCTTATCTGAGAAGAATAAGCTGGTGATAATATCACGCGCAGTTTGTTCGTCAGGAGCCTCCGTATTTCTCAATTGACGATAAATCTGCTCTACAGCTTCTTTCTCAGAGTTTGAGTTGTCTTTCTGCAGTGTATTATAAACGATAGAATATTCTGCAATATTCACGTCTTTTCTGTGAACGATAATAGACTTGGATCCGGAATCAATGATTGTCTGAATGTCATCTTCTGTGATAATGCTATCACGCTCAAGTACAACCTCGTTTCTATCAATTGAAACCACTTCTCCAGTATCTTCATCCACGAAATCCTCTGTCCATGTTCTAAGTACCCTTGCTGCAAGTCTTCTATCGATAACTTTCTTAAGATCTTTTTCTGTAGCTTCTATTTCCTCTGAAAGACCGAATAGATCAAGAATTTCTTTATCAGATCCATAACCAATGGATCTTAACAATGTTGTAATCGGGAATTTTTTCTTACGATCGATGTAAGCATACATTACGTTGTTCACGTCTGTTGCAAACTCAATCCAAGATCCTTTGAAAGGAATAATTCTGGCACTGTAAAGTAAAGTTCCGTTGGTGTGCTTACTTTGTGCAAAGAATACACCAGGAGATCTGTGTAATTGTGATACAATCACTCGCTCAGCACCATTTATTACGAATGAGCCTTTTTCGGTCATGTATGGGATGTTACCCAAGAACACTTCCTGCTCAATCGTTTCAAAATCTTCATTTTCTTCGTCGTTACACAATAGACGAAGTTTAGCTTTTAGTGGTACCGAGTAAGTCAATCCTCTTTCGATGCATTCTTGAATGCTGTATTTCGGAGGATCCACTGTGTAGTCCACAAATTCCAATACGAAATTTTCCCTGGAATCTGTGATTGGGAAGTTTTCCATGAACACCTTGTAAAGACCTTCGCCTTCTTTCCTTTCGGCAGGTGTATCTAGCTGGAAGAAGTCAACGAAAGACTTCAATTGTACATCCAGAAAATCCGGATAATCAATAACTGATTTGATTGAAGAGAAATTTATTCTCGTGTTATTGTTGTTAGCCAAAGCTTACGGAGTTTTAGTTTTAATAAAAATGAAAAGGACAATTAGCTTTATATACAAACAGGAAAAGACCTGATCCCTTATCCTGAAAATTTCAGGAGGGAGCCAGGCCTAAACCTTTGGTATTATGTACTAATTACTTTAATTCTACTTCAGCACCAGCTTCTTCAAGCTGCTTTTTCAATGCTTCCGCTTCGTCTTTAGCGATTCCTTCTTTCACTGGCTTAGGAGCACCATCAACAAGCTCTTTTGCTTCTTTAAGGCCAAGACCAGTAAGTTCTTTTACCAACTTAACGATAGCTAGTTTAGCACCACCCGGAGATTTAAGGATCACGTCGAAAGAAGACTTTTCTTCTTCAGCTCCACCTTCAGCTCCACCGCCTCCAGCAACCATTACTGGTCCTGCTGCTGCAGCTGGCTCAATTCCGTACTCATCTTTAAGGATAGTAGCTAGTTCGTTTACCTCTTTAACTGAAAGGTTAACTAATTGCTCTGCAAATTCTTTTAAATCCGCCATTTTATTAAGTATTAATTCTGTTTAAAAATTTTTAATTCTCTCGTTCTGAAAGTGTTTTAACAATACCAGCAAGTTTGTGCTCTCCACTCTGAAGTAGAGTAAGTACATTCTTAGCAGGCGATTGCAATAATGTGACGATCTCTCCAATAAGCTCTTGCTTGGATTTCAAACTAGCAAGCGCTCCAAGTTGATCTTCGCCAATAAATAAATCCGAGTCTATGGAAGCAGCCTTGAATTTCGGTCTATCATTAGCATCTTCTTTTTTGAAGTCTTTAATGATTTTCGCAGGAGCGTTGGCAGTTTCGTTAACGAACATGATGCCCGACGTACCTTTCAACACTTCGTCTAGTGACGAAAAATCTCCATCTACATTTTCAAGTGCTTTCTTTATAAGCGTGTTTTTCACCAGCTTATACTCTACTCCTTTGTTGAAGCACATTTCTCTGAACTTGTTGATCTCAGCAACTGTGAGACCAGAAGTATCAGCTATATAGAAATGATCTGTTTCCTTAAACTTCGCAGTAAGGTCACTTATAAGTTGTGCTTTGTCTTCTCGTGTCATAACTCTTAAATGTTTGTTATGCTACTTTTATCAATTGCTATTCCACTACTCATAGTACTTGAGAGTGTAATCGACTTGAAGTATGTCCCTTTAGCAGAGGCAGGCTTCAATTTTGACACGGTCTGAATCATTTCCAGTGCATTGTCTTTGATCTTATCAGAGTCAAATGACACCTTGCCCACACTTGTGTGGATGATTCCGAACTTGTCAACTTTAAAGTCGATCTTTCCAGCTTTTACTTCTTTTACTGCCTGTCCAATATCCATTGTCACTGTTCCAGACTTTGGATTAGGCATCAAACCTCTTGGTCCAAGTACTCGTCCGAGTTTACCAACCTGCGCCATCACTGTAGGCATCGTGATAATTACATCAATGTCTGTCCATCCACCCTCAATCTTCTTCACGTAATCATCTAATCCAACATGATCAGCACCAGCGTCTTTTGCTTCTTGCTCCTTATCAGGCGTGCATAGCACCAATACTCTCACATCTTTACCAACGCCATGCGGTAGAGACACAACTCCACGAACCATTTGGTCGGCTTTCTTTGGATCAACACCTAAACGGATATCGATATCAACCGAAGAATCAAATTTGGTGAAAGTTATTTCCTTCACAAGCTTTGAAGCTTCCTCCAAAGAATACTCTTTGCCAATCTCTAATAGCTCCTGAGCTTTCTTTTGATTTTTTGTAAGCTTTCCCATTACCAAAAATTAATTTGCCCAAGGGGCTTTACCTGAAATTTTCACACCCATGCTTCGTGCAGTACCGGCCACTACTTTCATAGCAGACTCGATAGTGAATGAGTTCAAATCCGGCATCTTGGTCTCGGCTATTGTCTTAACCTGATCCCATGATACAGAACCAACCTTCACACGGTTTGGCTCGGAAGATCCTTTTTTCAACTTGGCTGCTTCCATTATTAGTGAAGCCGCCGGAGGTGTTTTAATTACAAAATCAAAAGACTTGTCAGCATAAATTGTCACTAAAACCGGAAGAAGCTGTCCTGGCTTATCCTGAGTTCTTGCGTTAAATTGCTTACAGAAGTCCATGATATTCAGACCTTTAGCGCCAAGTGCCGGTCCTACCGGAGGTGAGGGATTAGCCGCTCCTCCGCGAATCTGTAATTTCAAATAGCCTGATATTTCTTTAGCCATTTTTACCTAATTAATCTTCTTTTTCTACCTGTATATAATTCAATTCGACAGGTGTATTTCTGCCAAATATCTTAACCGTAACGTTAAGCTTCTTACGATCCTCAAATACCTCCTCTACTGTACCCGTGAAGCCACTAAAGGGACCGTCCATCACTTTCACGCTTTCACCCACAATAAATGGGGTATCCAGCTTCTCTTCGTATTCCTCAACCTCATCAACTTTACCAAGGATTCTATTGACCTCAGCTTGTCTTAAAGGAATTGGATCTTTTGTAGTGCTACTTCCGGTGGATCCTAGAAAGCCGATCACATTCGGAATTAGCTCTTTATTCGTCACCAGGTGCTGAACCTCGCCATTGGAGAAGTCGGCTTGAATCAACACATATCCGGGGAAGAAATTTCTTTCACGAACTCTTTTTTTGCCATTGCGCATCTCATATACTTTCTCCGAAGGAATAAGTACCTGAGGGATATATTCAGTCAATTCTTGTCTCACCACCTCATTCTCAATGGCTTCTTTCACTTTCTTTTCCTTGCCGCTTACGGCTCTGACAACGTACCACTTATGCTCCATCCTGACCCGTACGTATTATAGTTCCTGATAAATAAATTCCATTAAATTCTCGAAGGCATAGTCTATTGCTCCAATCATAAGCGCAAAAATCAATGATGCTACAAGCACCAAAATGGCGCTATTTTGCAAATCACCATACTTAGGCCAAGACACTTTGTGTGTCAATTCATCGTATGAATCTTTGAAAAATGTGATAACTTTAGACATAATTTTCCTTCATTTTTAGCACGGGAGGAGGGACTCGAACCCCCAACCAACGGTTTTGGAGACCGCTACTCTACCAATTGAGCTACACCCGTAAAAAACAAGCAGTCCCAAAAGGACTGCAAATTTAGAGTAATCAGTTTGTATAAACAAATCCCGATATACTAACGTACATCGGGATAACTATTTATTAATCAAGAATTTCAGTTACCTGACCAGAACCTACAGTTCGTCCACCTTCTCTGATCGCGAATCGCAATCCTTTTTCCAGTGCTACTGCGTTGATAAGGTTCACTTCGATAGTCACGTTATCACCCGGCATTACCATTTCTACGTTCTCAGGAAGCATGATCTCACCAGTTACATCTGTAGTTCTTAAGTAGAACTGAGGTCTGTACTTGTTAAAGAAAGGAGTGTGACGTCCACCTTCTTCTTTTGAAAGTACATAAACCTCTGCTTTGAATTTAGCGTGAGGAGTTACAGAACCAGGCTTACAGATAATCATTCCTCTTTTGATTTGATCTTTTTCAATACCTCTCAAAAGAAGACCTACGTTATCACCAGCTTCTCCTCTGTCCAGAATCTTACGGAACATCTCTACTCCGGTAATTGTAGACTTAAGATCTTCAGCACCCATACCGATGATATCTACAGGATCTCCGGAGTTGATTACACCTCTTTCGATTCTACCAGTAGCAACTGTACCACGACCAGTAATTGAGAATACGTCCTCTACTGGCATCAAGAAATCTTTATCTACAGCTCTTTCAGGAAGTGGAATATACTCATCCACTGCATTCATTAGCTCTTCGATTTTTTCAACCCACTTAGCATCACCGTTAAGACCACCAAGAGCAGAACCTTGAATTACAGGAATATCATCACCCGGGAAGTCATAATCAGAAAGTAGCTCTCTGATTTCCATTTCAACTAGTTCAAGAAGTTCAGGATCATCTACCAAATCCACTTTATTCATGAATACAACTAGCGCTGGTACACCTACTTGTCTTGAAAGAAGGATGTGCTCTCTTGTTTGAGGCATAGGACCGTCAGTTGCTGCTACCACGATGATAGCACCGTCCATTTGCGCTGCTCCAGTTACCATGTTTTTTACATAATCCGCGTGACCAGGACAGTCTACGTGAGCATAGTGTCGTTTTTCAGTCTGATACTCAATGTGTGAAGTATTAATGGTAATACCTCTTTCTTTCTCTTCCGGTGCGTTGTCGATCGCAGAAAAGTCTTTTGCGTCTGCAAGTCCTTTTCCAGCTAGTACAGCTGAAATTGCTGCAGTTAAAGTTGTTTTACCATGGTCAACGTGTCCGATTGTACCAATATTTACGTGTGGTTTCGAACGATCAAAGGTTTCTTTAGCCATGCTTGATAATCCTCGTTTGTTTAATTTATTGTTATTACTCTATTTTCTAATTCTAATTCCTCGAACAAGAGCCAATGAGGGGATTTGAACCCCTGACCTCTTCCTTACCAAGGAAACGCTCTACCCCTGAGCTACATCGGCTTGCTTTAGTTGATTAGTTTCAAGTTAACTAGTCGATTAGTTGAACTAAGAACTAAAACTTGTAAACGAATCGCTCAAAGTTATTGAGCGGGTGACGAGGCTCGAACCCGCGACCTACAGCTTGGAAGGCTGTCGCTCTACCAACTGAGCTACACCCGCTTATTTATAGTCTCGCAAGAGACTTTATTTAGTTTATCAAAATTTTAATCACCAAACTTTATCGGTGAATTAGCGTGTGACCCGGCTCGAATCGTAACGACGAACCGCCACGACCTACAGCTTGGAAGCCGTAGTGGAACGAGCTGTCGCTCTACCAATCGAATCGTCGAACCGTGAGCTACACCCGCTTATTTATAGTCTCACAAGAGACTTTATTTAGTTTATCAAAATATTAATCACCAAACTTTATCGGTGAATTAGCGTGTGACTCGGCTCGAATCGTAACGACAAACCGCCACGACCTACAGCTTGGAAGCCGTAGTGGAACGAGCTGTCGCTCTACCAATCGAATCGTCGAACCGTGAGCTACCCCCGCTTGTTCATCATGGCTTTAGCAAAGATGAACGAGTCATCTGTGCGAGGCCTGATGAGATGATCACCTTCACTGAAGTTTCGGCGATCACAGTGGGGAGAGCAGGATTCGAACCTGCGAAGGAATACACCAACAGATTTACAGTCTGTCCTCGTTGGCCGCTTGAGTATCTCCCCTAGTTTTAATTACTTTCAAGAACGTCTTTTTCCAGTTGCTTTCCAGAAAAAGGATTGCAAAAGTATATGGTTTTTTCAACTAATCAAACTTTCATTTTTATATAAAAAAACTAATTCGCTTCTATCTATTGTTTTTTTCTTAAATCAAGTGTTGTGAATAAAAAATCTGACTCTAATTAGCTTGAAAAATTTGACCTTAATTTTTAATGCACTGTAGTATCCATATTTTTGGGATCAAATTTTTAAACCCCATTTCAATGATAGAAGTTAAGGTTGGAGAAACCTCAAAAATAAGTGTCGTTAAAAAGAAGGATGAAATTCAACTAAATGATCAGCTTTTTGATGGGGAGGTGATCAAGATTAGCGACAATTCTTATAAGGTCTTTAAAGGCAATCGAATCTTTCGAGTAGAAATAGTGGACCTTCATGGAAAGGAGATGAAACTGAAAGTCAACGATCACCTCCTAGATGTTTCGGTCACTGATCATATTGATCAGATTCTGGATAAACTTGGAATGAATGTGGCTGCCAGTGCTGTCGTAAAAGATATTAAGGCTCCGATGCCCGGATCTATTTTGAATATTATGGTATCAGAAGGAGATGAAGTAGTGCAGGGAGATCAACTTTTGGTCTTGGAAGCTATGAAAATGGAAAACGTAATTAAGTCTCCCGGTGAGGGAAAAGTGAGTAAAATTCACGTCTCCGAAAAAGGGAATGTAGAAAAAAATCAAGTCTTGATTTCATTCGAATAATTACAACATATAGAGATATATATTTGCACGATTTCATAAGACATAAAACCACGAAATGACCTACAAACGAATACTATTAAAATTAAGCGGCGAAGCATTGATGGGCGATCAGCAACATGGTATTGACTCAAACCGCTTAACTCAATATGCTGAGGAGATAAAGAAGGTGGTGAATGAGGGGATAGAAGTAGCTGTAGTTATTGGAGGTGGTAATATATTTCGTGGTGTTGAGGCGGAAGCCTCTGGTATCGATCGTGTGCAAGGTGACTACATGGGAATGCTGGCAACTGTAATTAATGCTATGGCATTACAAAGTATGTTCGAAAAGCATGGAATGTATACACGTTTAATGGCAGGTTTAAAGATGGAGCAGGTTTGTGAACCTTTTATCCGTAGAAGAGCAATTAGGCACCTTGAAAAGGGTAGGGTTGTAATTTTTGGTGCAGGAATCGGAAATCCATATTTCACAACAGATTCTACTGCAAGTTTACGTGCCATCGAAATTGAAGCTGATGTAGTATTAAAAGGGACTCGAGTAGACGGGGTGTATTCTGAGGATCCAGAGAAGAACCCTAATGCTGAACGATACTCGAAGATATCGTTTCAAGAGGCTTATGAAAAAAATCTAAATATCATGGACATGACGGCATTCACACTCTGCCAGGAGAATAATCTGCCAATTATCGTTTTTGATATGAACAAGAAAGGCAACCTCCAAAAAATTGTGGCTGGTGAAGAAGTTGGTACACTCATTAATTGATTATTAATTTTCACTCATGGAAGAAATAGACATATATCTAGACACTGCTAAAGAAATGATGGAAAGTGCGGTACAGCACACTTTAGATGAGTTTGCGAAAATCAGAGCAGGAAAAGCAATGCCCAACATGCTTGATGGTGTTGAGGTAGAATACTACGGTACGATGACTCCTCTTAATCAAGTAGCCGGTGTTACCACACCAGACGCTCGTACACTTAGTGTGAAGCCATGGGAAAAAACTATGCTTCAAGAGATTGAGAGAGCAATTATTAATAGTAATCTTGGTTTCAATCCTCAAAATGATGGGGAGCAAATACGAATTAATATCCCTCCACTTACAGAGGAGAGACGCCTTCAATTGATGAAACAAGTAAAGGCAGAAGCGGAAAAGGGGAAAATAAGTATCCGAAATGCAAGAAAGGACACGAATGATTCTTTAAAGAAGTTAGATGGTGTTTCTGAAGACCTAATCAAGAATGCTGAGGATGATGTGCAGAAACTTACTGATACATATACTTCGAAAATTGACGGGCTTGTTGAAAGCAAAGAGAAGGACATTATGACAGTCTGAGTCTTAGAGAAAGTGGCCTTTTAATTTTATAAGTGATTCAACCGAGTCGGGCACGAGGTATTTAATTGACTTTTCCTCCTTTATAAGTTTTCGAATAAGAGTGGCAGAGATGTCCACTTCAGGGGCATCGATCACCTGAACTTGTCTTGAGTCTTTCAATGCACTTGTTTTAACGTGTGGTCTAGGATATACGATCAACCCGAAATGTTCCAATATCTTGTCGTGATTCTTCCATTTCGGAAAAGACTCCAGGTTATCCTCTCCAATTATTAATTTAAACTCCTTACCAGGATACTTTTCTTGCAGAACTGTGAGTGTATCAATGGTATAGCTTGGGCGAGGCATGTTAAATTCTATATCACTTGACCTGAATTTATAGTCATCGCTTATTGCAGCATTGACCATATCGAGTCTATCAAATTCGTGAAGAAGGTTCTTATTTTTCTTAAATGGATTTTGAGGGCTTACGATAAACCACACTTCGTCTACGTCGGTTGTTTCTTTCACCAAACTGGCGATAATCATATGACCGGTATGAATAGGATTAAATGATCCGAAAAATAATCCAACCTTCATCCTATTTGTGCAATAAATTTTTTCACAAAAGTCTCAGCTTCATTTATTGCATCGTCCAAGTTCTCATTGAGAACTACCTTATCGAAATGTATTTCTTCTTCCATCTCTTGCGCAGCTTTGTTGATTCGCATGTTAAGTACTTCTTCGCTTTCTGTGTTTCTCATTTTCAAGCGCTCCCGAAGAACTTCCTTTCCCTTCACTTTCACAAAAATAGAAAGTGCTTGGCTACCCAGTATATTCTTTAAGCGTTTGCCTCCTTTGACATCTACATCGAATATCACATGATTACCTTCGTTCCAAATTCGTTCTACTTCACTTTTTAAAGTGCCATAAAAAGTATCTTCGTATACCTCTTCCCATTCTAATAATTCGTGTGAAGCTTTTTTTGATTGGAAATCCTGAAGTGATAAAAAATGGTAATCACGTCCGTCAATTTCAGTGGGACGTTTTGGTCTGGTAGTAGCGGAAATGGAAAACCTTAGACTTGGAATTCTATCAAGGAGACTATGTACAATGGTAGTCTTACCAGCTCCGGACGGAGCTGAAAATATGATAGCTTTTCCTTCCATCCGGCGAAGTTAAATGATCATTTCACAATCTTGCCTCGAATTTCATTTGCTAGTGCACTGGGAACAGATTTCTTGTTCATCTTAGTCTTGAGGAGTTGCCTGATTTGTTTTTCTACATTGTAATGAGCGAAGCAGACCATGCACTTCTCAATATGAGAATTAAAAAATTCTTCCTGAACTGAGGTAGCCTCATTATCAAGCATGAGATTTAATATTCTCAAGCATTTATCAAAATCACTGCAACCACAATCGGGACAATCTGACATTTCTAGAATGTTTTGTATTAGTATGGAATGGTGAGACTTTGAAAAAAGTTCCTATTAATTATATCCCATGGATAATGCGTACGTTCCAAGCTTTTCTCTCAGCAAATTTCTCGCTCTATGAAGTCTTGACCGAACTGTCCCTATTGGAATGTCCAGGATTTTAGCCATTTCCTCGTATGTAAATCCCTCCAAGTCACAAAGAATTACCACGGTTCTGAAATCTACTGCAAGTGAATTTAGAGCATTACTAATTTCATCTCCAATCATATCCTTAGTGGTTTCCATTCTCAGGTCCACAGTAGCACTGCTGGGAGTATCTTCAGAATTATAAAATTGTTCTACTTCCTGATAGTCAACCTTGGCAGGTTGTTTACTTTTCTTTCTGTAATCGTTGATGAAACTATTTTTCAGAATTCTGTAAAGCCATGCTTTAGCATTCGTACCTTCCTGAAATGAATTGATGAAGCGATAGGCCTTCATGTATGTATCTTGAACTAGATCTTTTGCGTCATCCTCGTCGAAAGTTAGTCGATACGCAAAATTGTACATTGAGTCCACATGAGGCATAAATTCCCCATCAAAAACCTGAACTTTTTTTGCTTCGGAATATGATCTTTTTACTGGAGTATCTACTTGATTGGTCATTCTGCTTCAATTTACATGTATGTACATCAATATACGCTATTGATTTAGATTTGTTCTAAATAAGTGAATTCTTTTTTAAGATTTCAACTTATCAACCGCTTTTCAACTTGATTGTTCAGTATCTGACAATCCTGATTTAATTGGCTTAATTTGATATTATCCAAAATCTTGCCAGCACTAAAACTCTGCCAATCAGGCAGGCAATAGGTCTGAAATGAAAAAAGGATTCTCCCAATGGAAGAATCCTTCTTATTCTTAATCGAAGATTAATTAGTATCTGTAGTATTCTGGCTTGAATGGTCCAGCTACTTCAACTCCTATATAATCAGCTTGATCTTTTGATAGTGTATCCAGTTCAACTCCAATCTTAGACAAGTGAAGTGCTGCAACTTTTTCATCGAGATGTTTTGGAAGCATATAAACTGCATTTTCATAGTTTTCATGATTCTTCCAAAGTTCAATCTGAGCAAGCGTTTGGTTTGTAAATGAATTAGACATCACAAAAGATGGATGACCTGTAGCACAACCAAGGTTAACTAATCTTCCTTCAGCCAATACGATTATATCATTCCCATTCACATTATATAGATCTACTTGAGGTTTGATCTCGACGTGAGATTCACCATGGTTTTTCTTCAACCAAGCCATATCTATTTCATTGTCAAAGTGGCCTATGTTGCAAACAATTGCTTTGTCTTTCATCTTCTCAAAATGCTCTCCTTTTATGATATCCTTGTTTCCAGTTGCAGTAACTATGATATCGGCTCGTGAGACAGAATCTGACATTTTCTTCACTTCATATCCATCCATTGCAGCTTGAAGTGCACATATTGGATCAATTTCGGTTACAATCACTCGAACACCTGCGCCTCTCAGTGAAGCCGCGGAACCTTTACCTACATCACCATATCCAGCCACTACGGCAACCTTACCAGCAAGCATTACATCAGTAGCTCTTCTGATAGCGTCCACCAATGATTCTTTACATCCGTATTTGTTGTCAAACTTAGATTTGGTTACAGAATCGTTAACGTTAATTGCAGGCATCGGAAGTGTTCCATTCTTCATTCTTTCATATAGCCTGTGTACACCTGTAGTTGTCTCCTCAGATAGCCCTTTGATATCCTTCACCAATTCCGGATATTTATCTAATACCATATTTGTAAGGTCTCCCCCATCATCGAGGATCATGTTCAAAGGTTTTCCATCTTCGAATGCAAAGATTGTTTGCTCAATACACCAATCAAATTCCTCATCATTCATCCCCTTCCATGCATAAACTGGCACTCCGGTTTTGGCTATTGCAGCAGCCGCATGATCTTGTGTTGAGAAAATATTACAAGACGACCAAGTTACATCGGCACCTAGTTCAACTAGAGTTTCTATAAGAACTGCTGTCTGGATAGTCATGTGAAGACATCCAGCTATTCGCGCTCCAGCTAGTGGTTTTTCTTTACCATATTCTTCACGAAGCGCCATAAGGCCAGGCATTTCTGCCTCCGCTAGTTCGATTTCTTTTCGCCCCCAATCAGCCAGGGCAATGTCCTTTACTTTAAATTTTTCCGTTGTTACGCTCATTATTTTATAGTTCTCGTATTGATTTTTTCGTTTTTCGGAGTGCAAAGATATAACCATTCCTGATCTTTAAAGTTCATGGTGTCAACTTATAAATTGGACTTCCTTAATTCCGAAAGTCTTGAGTTCTCCCTCAACGTTAATGGATAACCTACCTTGAGAATCAATCCCAATTATTTCACCCTCAAATTCAACTTCCGAAGATTTAAAGGTTCTAAGTTCTCCCCTCCACATCATCAAGTCGTGATAGCTATTCAGTATTTCTTCAGTTTTCCCGGTTTTAAGCTTCATGTACCATTTCTCTAAATGGCAAATCATTTTCTCCATTACTTCCTCCTTATCAAATTGCTGTTGGGCCTCTATCGCCAACGAAGTTGCTGTTGGTATATTAAAACCTCTCTGATTAATATTAAATCCAATTCCCACAACTGCTGATTCAAGGATGTTACCCCTCAGGTTGTTCTCAATAAGCACACCTGCAATTTTCTTCTCATTGATGTAGACATCATTGGGCCATTTTAGTCTAATGCTTGCTTCAATCAGGTCAGATAACGTGTCTACTACAGCCAAGCCGGCTATTAAGTTGAGATTGAATTGATTTGATGGAGATAAGAATTTTGGTCGTAGCAATAGCGACATTAAAATGTTCTTGCCGGGTTCAGAAATCCATACATTTCCTCGCTGGCCTCTACCCTTCAGTTGATCATCAGTGTAGATCAATGTACCCTCGGGCTCATTGAATTTTCTTGCCAACAGAACCAACTCGTCGTTAGTTGAGTGACATTGTGGCAGGAAAACTACTTTTTTACCTAAGAATAAGGGTTTGGCAAAGATTTTATGCAATAGAATTAGTGTAAATTTGCGCCAAAATTAATTGTAAACTATTAGTGAATCAGCAGATAAGTAAAGACGTCAACTCGAAAGTGTTAAGTGAGTGGGTCGTAGAAGGGATGTTGGAAAAAAAAGCTATCGATGTTGTGATCATGGATCTGCGTCAAGTAAAGCATGCTATAGCGGATTATTTCGTTATTTGCAGTGGAAACTCAGACACTCAAATTGATGCTATTTCTGACTCTATTGAAGAGCAAATACATAAAAACTCTAAGCAGAACCCGTGGAAAAGGGAAGGAAGACAAAACAAAGAATGGATACTTCTTGATTATGTAGATGTAGTCGCCCACGTTTTTAATAAGGAAAAGAGAACATTTTACGGATTAGAGGAGCTTTGGGGTGACGCAAAAATTACCCGCATTGAAGAGAACTAATAACTAGTCACCTCGTTTACCATAACAGAAAATTTTACAGGAGGAACATAAGAATGCCCGATAAGAAAAGAAAAGATGCACCAAAACCGAGACCTGGATTTCAGGGCTGGCTGATAGGAGGACTACTAGCACTTGTGATTGGCCTTACAGTATTTTCAAATGATAGTGGAGCGGTTACTACTACCTATCGGTCATTTGAGAAAATGGTAAGATCCAACGATGTTCAAAAAGTGGTGCTCATCAAAAATCAAGATTTTATTGAAATCACATTAAAACCTGAGGCGCTAAGCAACACAAAATATAAAATTGAGCTTGAGCAAAACAGAAGCATACTAGGAAGTGGAAGTGGGCCTCATTACAAGGTTGAAATTGTCAGCATAGAGAAGTTTGTGCGAGATTTTGAGGAGTTGATGGAGGATGTTCCGGAAGATCAGCGGTTCGATTATAAGATCGAAGACAGAGGAGACTATACAAGTATATTTTTCAATTGGGGATTTTTAATTCTTCTGATTTTTGGCTTCTGGTTTCTGATGCGAAGAATGACAGGAGGCGGAGGTCCTGGAGGGCAAATTTTCAATATTGGAAAGTCAAGAGCTTCCCTGTTTGATGCCGAGAATAAAGTGAAAATTACTTTTTCTGATGCTGCAGGACTTGAAGAAGCGAAAGAAGAAATACGAGAGATTGTTGAGTTCCTTAAAAACCCTGGTAAATTCACCAAGCTTGGTGGTAAGATTCCAAAGGGCGCTCTACTTGTAGGCCCTCCAGGCACAGGTAAAACCTTACTTGCAAAAGCAGTTGCTGGTGAGGCTGGTGTTCCTTTCTTTACTTTATCCGGATCTGATTTTGTGGAAATGTTTGTCGGCGTAGGTGCGGCAAGGGTTAGAGATCTTTTTAAACAAGCAAAAGAAAAAGCACCTTGTATTGTATTCATTGATGAGATTGATGCAATAGGACGATCCAGAGGCAGAGGGCAGATGCCTGGCTCTAACGATGAGCGTGAAAATACTTTGAACTCTCTTTTGGTGGAGATGGATGGATTCTCTACTGATGTGGGTGTAATTATTTTGGCTGCAACGAACAGACCCGACGTACTTGATTCTGCGCTATTGCGTCCTGGTCGATTTGATCGTCAGATAAGTATTGATAAGCCTGACATTGTTGGTCGCGAGGCAATTTTTAAGGTACATATAAAACCTATTCAACTTTCTAAAGATGTAGACACAAAGAAATTAGCTGCTCAAACCCCAGGTTTTGCTGGAGCGGAAATCGCGAATGTCTGTAACGAAGCTGCATTGATTGCGGCAAGAAAGGATAAATCGAAAGTAGATATGACAGACTTCCAAGATGCGATTGATCGTGTAATTGGTGGTCTTGAGAAGAAGAATAAGATTATTTCTCCTGAAGAGAAGAAGATCGTGGCCTATCACGAAGCGGGTCATGCTGTGGCTGGTTGGTTTCTTGAACACGCAGATCCTTTGGTGAAGGTAAGTATTGTACCTCGCGGGGTTGCTGCTTTGGGTTACGCTCAGTACCTTCCTAAAGAGCAATTCCTCTATCAAACAGAGCAACTTATGGATGAGATGTGCATGGCACTTGGTGGTCGGGTTGCCGAGGATATCATATTCGGAAAAATTTCAACAGGTGCTTTAAGCGACCTGGAGAGAATTACTAAACTTGCCTACAGCATCGTGACTGTATATGGTATGAATGATAAGATTGGTAATGTGTCATTTTATGATTCGAAACAATCTGACTATAATTTCACAAAGCCGTATTCTGATGCTACTGCCGAGCTTATAGACAAAGAAGTCAAAGCATTGATTGATGTAGCCTATCAGCGAACGAAAAAACTCCTTCTTTCAAAAAAGAATGAACTTGAGATCCTAGCTAAAGAATTACTCAAACGCGAAATTATTTTCCAATCAGACCTTGAAGGCCTAATAGGTAAGCGTCCGTTTAAAACTCAAACGACATATGACGCCTTTACTAATGGAACATCTGATGAGGAAGAGTCTAAAGCGCAAGAGGAAAAGGAAAAGAAAAAGGAAAAGAAAGGGGATTTAGATAAAGTTAAAAATGATGTGAAAGAGGCTGTAGAAAAGGAAGAATCTACTACGGCCGAAAAAAGTGAATAGTAGATGAAGGTCAACCCTGAGCTTATCAGCTCTTTTAAGGAGCTACCTTCAAACAAAAAACTTTATTTCGCGAGTGATTTCCACTTGGGCATACCCGATGAGGAATCTTCCCTGAAACGCGAAAAGAAAATAATTAAGTGGCTGGAGCATATATCACATGATGCTTCAGCTATTTTTTTGGTCGGAGATATTTTTGATTTCTGGTTTGAGTACATCAATACAATACCTAAAGGTTTCATCAGATTTCAAGGTAAACTTGCCGAACTGAGTGATCGAGGTATTCCAATCTTTCTTTTTACCGGGAATCATGATCTGTGGATGAAGGACTACTTTCCATCGGAGCTTGGAGTTAAGGTATTTAAGCACCCGATCCTGCTGGAAGTAAATCAAAAGAGGTTATACGTTGGCCATGGAGATGGTCTGGGTCCAGGAGACAGAGTCTACAAAATAGTCAAGCGTATTTTCAAGAACAGAATATGTAATTGGATGTTTCAATGGATCCATCCTAATATTGGTGTCGCTCTAGCGCAATATTGGAGCAGAAAAAGTCGACTTGCCAATGGTGAACATGACGAGGAGTTTCAGGGAGATTCTGAGCGATTATGGGCGTATGCCAAAACAATTAATCAAATAACTCATCATGATTACTATATTTTCGGGCACAGGCACCTTCCGCTCGAATTGCCTGTATCGGATAGTTCAACATACTTTAATTTAGGAGAATGGGTAAATCAATATACCTATTTGGAATTTGATGGAGATAAAGCATTACTTAAAGTTTTTGAAGGTTAGTGTATTCATTGTTATTGCTGTCACAACACAAGCTCAGGAATGGCAATTGCTTCAAACAATTCAATTGAATACAGCTCCTGTTGCTCTTACGACCGACTTTCAGGGCAATTTATATTTAGGATTTGCCGATGGTGGCTTGTCAAAGTACAATCCAGATGGAAAGCTTCTTGAAAATTTCTCGCTATCCAATAATTCAGCTATTACTCTCATTGATGTTCAAAATAATCTCAAGCCATTTCTTTTCTATTTTGACAATCAACAAATCACCATTTTAGATCGATTTTCATCGATACCTAAAGATTATCTATTATCAGATTTTAACACTGAAATTGGCATGATGGCATGTCCTTCACCTGATTCTGATTTTTGGATAATAGAAAATAATCCTCAGCGCTTGAAAAAAGTAAATCCCTTAAGAAAGACAACCGTTTTGGAGGTTCAGGTTTCAATAGGTAATTCAGTAAGCAAAATGCAGGCTTACCAAAATATTCTTGCAATTGGTTCTAGTAACAGGCTTTACATTTTCGACCAGTTTGGTGGACTTTTGCATTCGTTGAAATTTGACGAGCTATCTAATTTTCAAATCATAAACGGCATTCTATATGCCTATGCAGGTAGTGAAATTTATGAGATAAATCCGTTTAAAGGAAAAATCTATTCTACCATGAAAAAACCGGCTAACACCGGTATCATGCTTAAATCGAAGGATGGTTTTCTTTCAATCCAAAACAAACAGATCACTTATTACAAACAATAATAGTGGCAATCATTTGCCTCGATACATATCAAGTATTCGCTTTCGAAATACTATTGTGTACTTAGCATTTGCAAGCTGCGCTTCTGCAGCATTTTTATTATTGAGACTCTCTTGATATGTATAGAAGTCTGTATTCCCCGTTTCAAATCTCTTCTTTATGAATTCAAACGTTGAATTTTGTGCTTCATAATTTTCGAGAGCAGACACATACTGTGTTTGCGCTGCAACTAAATCCAGATAATCGCTTTGTGCAGAGTTTGTTACATTAAGAAGTGCCTGACTATAATCTATCTCAGCATTTAATAATGATACTTTAGCCTGATCAATTTGATTCTGAGTTCTGTATCTATTGAAAATAGGGATTGATAACGTTGCTCCAATAAACGATCTTTTACGATCTTCTATTTGAGAAACATAGTCTCCCTCATTAACAGATGAAAATTGAGATCCTATACCTGCTCCAGCAGTTATAGACGGATACCTTGCACTTTTTGCTCCTTTAAGCGAGGAATTTGTTGCGTTTTTCGAAGCATCGGCACTTTTCAATCCATAAGAAAATGCTAATATTTCATCAACTACAACACTGAATTCATCTACTTCAAGCAAGTCCTCAAGTTCAACCATGTCCAAATCTTGTATTTGAACTTGTGAAGCTATAGGATCTGAAAATTGAACAGATTGAAGTAACACCAGCATATCTCGGCGATATGCATTAGTAAGGTTCACATTATTTAGTCTTTCGGTAGAGGCCTGAGATTGAAAATTATATACTGTCTCCGGAGAGCCTACTCCAACCGACACACGTTTCTTTTCCCGATTTAATTGTTGTTCCAAAAGGGATAATCTCTGATTGCTAATTTTTAGGTTCTCCTGATCTAAAAGAACAGTCAAGTAATTTCTTATAACTGTAGCTCTAATTGAGAGCTTTGTATCATCAAGGGCATATAATGCAGCATCACTTTCACGTTTCCTTTGATTCAATAGGTGGTGATTCGAAAACGCATTAAACAGTAGAACATTTGACGAAATTGATGGTGATGATGTTCTTGCCTGACTGATTATTTGACCTGAGTTATTGTCAAAAAATGTACCATCAATGAGATTATAGTCTACAGAGGCACCTATGCTTGGAAGGTAATTGAAATATGCCTGCTTTCTATTTGATTGCGCGGCAATCAAATTATTCTGAGACCGCTTTATCGCGAGATTTCTTGAAAGTGCCATATCCAAGCACTCTTCCAAAGACAAAACACGTACTGAATCTTGTGCTATGACAGATGCACCTATTAATAATATGAGTCCGAAAATAAATTTTCGCATGGTTATAAGGTCTTTGAAGGTTTTCTTAGAAGGTACAGTTATCCTGATCTACCTGCTGAAGGGTAGACCAGGGAACTGACTGTGTAAGTATGAAGAGAGATTACACTAAAGCTTCTTTCGCATTGATGTTTTCAGATACAATCTGTCCATCAAACAAGTGTACTACTCGATGTGAATATTCAGCATCTACAGGAGAGTGAGTTACCATGATTACTGTAGTCCCAGCTTCATTAAGCTCAGTAAGCAGGTTCATCACTTCTTGCCCGTTTGCAGAGTCCAGGTTACCCGTAGGCTCATCCGCAAGAATCAATTTTGGTTTTGCTACGACAGCCCTTGAGATAGCCACACGTTGTTGCTGACCTCCGGATAGTTGCTGAGGAAAGTGATTTCTACGGTGCATGATTTTCATATGCTCCATCACTTCTTCCACTCTTTTCTTTCTTTCTGCTGCAGAATACTTTAAGTAAATCAATGGTAGCTCAATGTTTTCAAAAACAGTAAGTTCATCGATCAGGTTAAAGCTCTGGAATACGAAACCAATGTTCGCTTTTCTGAGATCTGCTCTCTGACGCTCCTTGTACTGAGAAATTTCAAGGTCTGTGAAGTGAAATTCTCCTTCAGAAGGGTTGTCCAATAGTCCTATTATATTGAGCAGTGTTGATTTACCACAACCAGACGGACCCATAATTGCAACGAATTCTCCCTCCTTAATCGTAAGGTTCACTCCTGCAAGAGCTGTAGTTTCGATCTCATCTGTGTAGTAAAATTTCTTCAAATCTTTCGTTTGAATAAGTGCTTTAGCGTTTTCCATGATTATTGAGTTTAGTCTTTGGATTCTATTTAATTACTTTCGATTATATAATTGGTTACTTAATTACAAGTATGTCTTTATCTTCATATCCTCTGTATGAAGAGACAACAACTTTTTCCCCGGGTTGCAATCCTTCCACTACTTCGTAGTATCGTTGATTTTGACGACCCAGTCTTATGTCTCTTCTTACAGCTTCAGTTTCACCTTCATTCACAACGAAAATCCAGTTTCCGCCAGTGGTTTGATAAAAACTACCTCGAGGTATCTGAATGGCAGTAATATTTTCGCTCAGCTGCAATCTAATTTGAAGTGTTTGGCCTCTTCTAATTCCATTTGGGATAGTATCAAAAGCCATGTCTACTTCAAAAAGCCCATTATTCACTTCAGGATACACTTTTGTAATCGCCAAGCCGAAATCATTTCCGGCAAAAGTGAACGTACCATTCAGTCCCGCATATATTCTAGATATATAATGTTCGTCAATAGTTGCACGGACCTTAAATCCATTTAGGTCATCGATCTGTCCAATGTTCTGTCCGGTACCGATAGATTCTCCAACTTCTACGTCTACTGTAGACAATCTTCCGTCTATTGGAGCCTTGATATACAGGTTATCCAGGTTTCTTTTTATCATATCGAGGTTGTTTCGGGTTCTCACCAAAGTTTCCTCTGTTTGTCTTATTTGAATGACCGCATTTAACGAATCAAACTTATTTGACTCAATTTGAATCTTTCTATTATCGACCAACCTGTTGTATTCTCTTTTAAGATTTAAAAACTCTTGCTCTGAAATAATCTTATCTTCAAATAGCTTTTGACCTCTTTCATACGCATCTCTTGCCGCATCTATTTGATAATCAAGCTCTATTAAATTTCTGCGCAGATCAAATTGATTTCGCTGAAGACTTAGTTTCGTATTTTCCAGATTGTTCACCAGAATAGAAGCCTGAGTTTCTTCTCTAACAAAGCTCTGAACCAAGTCATTATTAGCTAGTGCTAAAATGGTGTCTCCCTTATCAATGAGAATTCCACCGTCATAATATTTTTTAGAGACTACTCCCCCTTCAATCGCATCCAGGCGAATGGTCTTTATTGGTAAAACATTTCCATCTACAGGTATGAATTCCTGAAAGTCACCTTCATGAACTGTAGCAATGTTAATTTTATTTCTTTCCACGTTGAGACGTGTTCCACCTCCTGAAAGGAAGAAATTGTAAGCTATGAAGACAACAAGCAGACCACTTCCGCAATAGATACTGATCTTCTTTACGGTCCACTTTTTCTTTTTAATCTTTCTGTCCATTTAACAATTTGGTCGTTTTAGGTTTTCGGACGGCATAATGCCAATAAGAATGCCATTAATTGTAATCGACTGAATTACAGTTATTTATATTTTACTTGTACAAATTGTTTACAATTGGCATGTACAGAATGGTACAGAAAAGTGTACGCTTTCGATCACTGAATGGAAATGGAAGAAGGGATGTGATGGTGGAGTTTTGAAAAATACCTTAAAAGGCAAAAAAAAAGGTTCAGGAGGACTAACACCTGAACCCAAAGGTCAAAAACTCAAAATAAAAAGGACTAATGACTTCAATGTTAGCAAAAATTCGAATGAAAAAAAAATCAAAACCATAATGATTTTTGCTCGTTATGATAGTTTTACTATTATATTTGATAGTCAAATAAACAATAATGATAGCAAAGCTTCAAATGCAATTGAATTCGGCTCTTTATCTGAGAGATCCGCAAACAAGCGATTTAGGTCAGAAAATTGTGAAAGAGAGCATTTTTCTAATTGATAAAATCGGATTTGAGTCGTTCACCTTTAAGAAGTTATCTACTCAAATAGGATCGACAGAAGCATCTATATACAGATACTTTGAAAACAAGCATCGGTTATTGGTGTACTTGATTTCCTGGTACTGGAATTATGTGGAATACCGGATTACTTTCGAAACTCACAACATTTCAGATCCGGAAGAAAAACTGAGAATCGCCATCCGATTAATAACTAATCAATTAAAAGATGACGATAGTTTTCCAGGCATTAGCGAATCGGTGTTACAACAAATTGTAATCAACGAATCTGATAAAACCTATTTAACAAAGAATGTAGATGAAATCAATAAAGAGGGAGTTTTCAGAGGATATAAATCACTGTGCGAAACCATTGCCTCATATATGATTGAAATCAATCCTGATTTTGAGTTTCCAAGATCCTTGACCAGTACATGTCTGGAGGCTGCTCATCAGCAGGTATTTTTCGCAGCACACCTACCACGTCTTTCAGATATTAAAAACGCAGAAGATGTGCATGAACAAAACTATCAATACTTATCTACGATCATTTTCAATTCTTTGAAAAAATGAATAACCAGCAAATAATAAGATGTTTACAGGAATGTGCTGCCAAGCTCAAGATGGATTTGAATATTTCAAATCTGCAGGGTGTAGATATGATACCGCGGCAATATGAGTCCAACGAGATCGCAGAGTTCCAGCGAGATTTGATTGAAGCTGCAAACGATGCTGGAGTTGTTTTAATTGAAAAATACCTTCGTAGAGACAAACTTGATGGCTTAATCACTGACAATAAGACACCACTTATCGTCTTTGTGGAACAAGAAGGTTTTTACCCGGCATTTTTAAGAAAAGACAAAAAGAAAAGGATATTTCTAGAATTCATTACCAATGCCGGTGATTTAAAAATACTTGAGCTAAACAATTTGGATGAAGTGAGATTTTCATCCAATAGTGATGGCGAAGTATTTACGCTCTCTTGCTTTGCCTATCAAAGTTTCATGTCAGGTGCTGAAAACAAAAAAGTCTCCCCTGTAAGAAGACTTTTTCAGCTATTATCTGCTGATAAAAAAGATATATTCTTCGTTTACGTTTACGCCGCACTCATAGGATTAGTCAGTCTCACATTACCATTGGGAATCCAGGCCGCGGTGGAGCTAATATCCGGCGGAGTAGTTTTTAGCTCAGTCTACCTGCTTATTGGACTTATCATAATAGGTACACTTGGCTCGGGTATTCTACAAGTTCTTCAGATTACAATAGTGGAATACCTTCAAAGAAGAGTTTTTACAAAATCCGCTTTTGAGTTTGCCTTTCGAGTCCCCAGAATCAAAATGGAATCGGTGCTCAATATGCATATGCCGGAACTTATGAACAGGTTCTTTGATGTTTTGACACTCCAGAAAGGACTCCCTAAAATACTTATCGACCTGTCTACTGCGATTATTCAAATTCTATTTGGCCTGCTCCTATTATCCTTTTATCACCCATTTTTCATTGTTTTTGGATCAGGTCTTCTGGGATTGCTATTTCTTATTTTCTTTTTTACCGGTCCAAAAGGCTTGAAGAGTTCAATCAAAGAATCTAAGTATAAATACAAGGTAGTTTATTGGTTGGAGGAGATGGCGCGAACACTCTATTCTTTTAAGCTGGCCGGAAACACAGTTTTGCCTTTAAGGAAAACAGATTATCTGGTAAACAATTACTTAGAGAATAGAAGTTCACACTTCAAAATTCTTATCTCACAGTATTCTTTCATCCTCTTGTTCAAAGCTCTCATTACAGGAGGACTTCTTATTCTTGGTACAATTCTCGTAATTCAACGGGAAATTACTCTCGGTCAGTTTGTGGCTTCCGAGGTGATCATCATCCTCGTATTAGCTTCTGTTGAGAAAATCATTATGTATATGGATGTGGTTTATGATATGCTAACGGCAGTTGACAAAATCGCACATGTAACAGATCTTCCACTTGAGAACACTGGCGGAATCGATATTCCTGCTTCCAAACTAAAAGATGGATATGAAGTGAAAATGGATGATGTTTCTTATACATATCCAGGAGGGCAAGTCGCTTCACTAAAAAATATTACAGTAGAAATTGAGAAGGGAAGATCATTGTGTATTAGCGGAGGAAGTGGTTCTGGCAAAACCACACTCACCAACATTATTGCAGGTATTCATCAGAATTATACAGGGATAATGACCTATAATGGCTACTCTCTCAGGGATTTGGATGCCACCTATATCAGAGATCGGATTGGGAAGAATGTTTCTCAGGAAGACATCTTCGAAGGAACCATCCTCGAAAATATTTTGGTAGGGAAGCCAACTTCGGATATTAAAAATGCGCTTGATGCTATTGAGGATGTTGGACTCAAAGACGACATCAACCGACTCCCAAATGGGCTAAACACTGAAGTGCTCAGTGGTGGTAAAGGATTTTCGTCCTCATTTGTAAACAAACTTGTATTGGCAAGGTGTCTTGCCAAGAGGCCAGCCATGCTAATCTTAAATGATTTTTTCAATAATTTTTCGAAGCGTGAAAGGCTCAAACTCATAGAACTTCTTACAGACCCTAAGCGGAAATGGACGCTTATAGTGGTATCCAATGACCCGCTGGTCATGGCTGCATGCGATAACGTTCTTTTCCTTGAAAATGGCAAGCAACTAGCCTACGGGCCATTCGAGGAATTAATTAAAAAAGAGGAAATACTAAAAGATATCTACTAATGGATCACTTAGATAAACTAGCAGAAACCCAACTGTATTCTCTTCGAACGCTGAAGACACCCGGCATTGGTCGTACAGTAGCTAAAGTCCTTTTAGTTATTGTTGCAATTTTCATATTGTTTCTCTTTCTGCCTTGGCAGCAAAACATTAGAGGTAAGGGAAAATTAACGGCTTTAAATCCGGGAAATAGACCACAAATGGTAGAGTCGGCTATAGCTGGAAGAATCACTGAGTGGCATATTATTGAAGGAGACTATGTTAATAAAGGAGATACACTTCTCACCATATCTGAGATCAAGGATAAATACTTTGATCCGAATCTTGTGCCAAGGATTCAGGAGCAATTAGATGCAAAAAAGAATGCTGCAGATGCGAAGGATAAAAAAATTGCAGCATTGAATAGGCAAATTGTTGCATTAGAAAATGCCGTAAGAGCAAAAATGGCTCAGACCAAAAACAAACTGCAACAATCAAAATTGAAACTGGAGGCAGACTCGTTGGCATTTGTTGCCGAGCAGGTGAATTATGAGAATGCGAAAAGCATTTTTGAGCGGAACAAAAATCGATTTGATGCCGGTAACATTACCTTGACGAAGTTTCAGGAAATTGAAAACAAGTTTCAGAATAGCAGTGCCAAAGTGCTAAAAGCAGAAAACGAATGGCTCCAAAGAAAGGCGGACCTGGCCAATGCTACACTAGAGCTGGCTTCAGTAGAAGCAGACTATTCAGACAAAATCAGTAAGGCCCAATCAAATCTGAATGAAACGATTGCAAGCAGAAATGAAACTCAGGCAGAGATTTCAAAAATGGAAAATGAGCTCACAAATGTTCAGGTTCGCCAATCCCAGTATCAGATTATTGCTCCGCAATCCGGGTACGTGGTTAAAGCTGTGAAAGTCGGCCTTGGAGAAACGATTAAGGAAGGCGGAGCCGTTGCCACCATCCTCCCCCAATCTGAGGATATTGCATTTGAGATGTATGTGAAAGCTATGGACATGCCACTAATCGCTAAAGGAAGAAAGGTTCGGGTTGAGTTTGATGGCTGGCCTGCACTTGCATTTTCGGGTTGGCCAAACGCTTCCGTCGGCACATTTGGCGGGATTGTGGCAATAATAGATCGGGTGGAAAGTAAAAATGGTATGTTTCGTATCATAGTAAAACCTGATCCTGAAGATGAAGCCTGGCCTGACTTACTTCGAATGGGATCAGCTGCCAAAGGATGGGTGATGCTTAACAACGTGCCTATATGGTATGAAATATGGAGAAATATGAATGGTTTCCCGGCCACCATGTACAAAGACATAGAATCTGAAGCTAAAGATCTCACGAAATGAGAGTGTTTTTATCTATCCTATTGATACTCCCAGGTCTACTGTTTAGTCAGGGTACTTCTGCAGATACCATTGCAGCGGATACCTCTTTCCTTTCTTTGGAAACTGTGCTGAAGATGGCCCTCTCCTATCACCCGATAGTAAAGCAAGCCAACCTACTAAACGAAAACGCAGAAGCAACCATTCGTGAAGCCAGGGGTCAATTAGATCCCAAAATTGAGCTCAATTATGACCTTAAAGACTTCAAAGAAACCGAATATTACAACCTGCTTAATACAACTTTCAAAATACCCACCTGGATTGGCATAGACCCAAAAGTCGAGTTCACTCAAAACACAGGTGAGTTTTTAAATCCTGAAAACTTTATTTCTGACGACACGGATAATCAACAAGTAGCTATTGGAATCTCCGTTCCTTTGGGGAAAGGGTTGTTCTTTGATGAACGAAGAAATATGATCAAAAGAGCAGACGCCTTTTCACAAATAGCCGAAGCAGAGCAAATCAAAGAAGTAAACAAAATACTTTTCACAATCATTAAAGATTACTGGAACTGGTATCTCTTCTATCAACGAATGCAGTTAATGGATCAGGCAATTGACCTGGCACAAAATCTTTTTGATCGAACATTGATTGACTATGAATTTGGAGAAGCTGCCGTTGTGGATACACTGCAGGCCAAAATCAATCTGCAGAAACGCACAGTAGACTTCAGGAAAACACAGCTCGAATACGAACTCTCAAAATTGAACCTTTCTAAACATCTGTGGTCTGAAAATCTTGTGCCATTAGAACTACAGGCCAGTGTATTGCCAGACTCATCTACCCTATTCAGCACACCACGAGATACTGAATTGCGAGGTGCGATTGAATTTGCGCTTACCAGCCATCCTGAGATTGGCAAATTAGAAGGAAAAAGAAATCAACTAGATGCAGACCTGAGATGGGCCAAGGAGAGTATAAAACCTCAAATAGACCTGTCGTACTCCTTGATTGATGCGCCACTCGATCCAAACTTCAATGGAGGTTCAGTGGATTTTGGGGAAAACTATAAAATGGGAATAGACTTTTCATTTCCTATCCTTTTGAGAAAGGAAAGAGGAAAACTTCAACAAACACGACTGAAACTCCAAAGCAACGAATATGAGCTAGCTCAAAGTCAGATCAATATCAAAAATGAAGTTTTGGGAGCGTACGCTCAAAGCAACGCTTTTCAGGATTTGCTCATTCAATATCAGGGTGTATCTCAGAACTACCGCAGATTACTTGAAGCCGAAATCATCAATCTACAAAACGGAGAAACTGATCTGTTCAAATTAAATATTCAGCAGGATAAATACATCGAGGCTCAAACAGATTACTTCGATGCTTTTACCAAGTGGGAAAAAAGTAAAGCTGAATACTATCACATTACGGGAGTCCCTATCCTTGGATTGTCAAATGTGTTCAATATTGTTAATAATCAATAGTTCACTGTTCACTTTCGAACAATAATTTCATTAGTTTTAACGATTAAACTGTATTTAGGCCTATTTTAGGTCTTGGCACAGTTGTAGCCCTTTAATAATTACATAAATACAAATCCTGTGGACGAAGAAATAAATAAAATATTGATTATTGATGATGACGAAGATGTGCTATTAGCAGCTAAGATGCTGCTTAAGAAACACATCAAAGAGGTGGTAATCGAAAAGGACCCGCGAAAAATTCCTTTCCTCCTCAATAATGACACATTTGATGTAATCCTTCTGGATATGAACTACAGCCAGGATACTACTAGTGGGAAAGAAGGTTTCTACTGGCTGGAGCAAATATTAGAAAAAGACCCACAAGCCGTGGTGATCCTTATTACCGCCTTTGGAGATGTGGAAATGGCCGTGAAAGCACTCAAGGCCGGTGCTACAGATTTTGTATTGAAGCCTTGGCAAAATGAAAAACTTCTAGCCACTCTCTCGAGCGCTTCAAGATTAAAAAAGAGCTATAAGGAGGTCTCACAACTAAAGCAAACAAGTAAAACTTTACAGGCAGACAGCAGCAAGGCCTTCAAAGATATCATTGGTGAAAGTGATGCAATTAAAAAAGTATTCAAACTCATCGATAAAGTAGCTGCCACCGATGCAAATGTTTTGATTTTGGGCGAAAATGGAACGGGGAAAGAGCTTATTGCCAGAGCTATCCATCAAAAGTCTTTAAGAAAAGACATGCCGTTTATAGGAGTGGACATGGGCGCCATAACCGAGTCGCTTTTTGAAAGTGAATTATTCGGACATAAGAAAGGATCATTTACAGATGCCAAAGAGGACAGAGCCGGACGATTTGAGGTTGCCTCGGGCGGAACACTATTTTTGGATGAAATTGGCAACCTAAGCCAGCCACTTCAGTCAAAACTATTGACCGCAATTCAGAACCGAAAGGTGACTAGAATCGGTAGCAATCAAGAAATTCCGGTAGATATCAGGTTGATCAGTGCCACAAACATGCCTGTATATGAAATGGTGAATGAGAATACTTTCAGACAGGATTTGCTTTACAGAATCAACACCGTTGAAATTCAACTCCCACCTCTACGTGAGCGCATGGAAGACATGGAACAGTTAGCCAATCACTTCGTGAAAATGTATGCCGGTAAATACCGTAAAACCATTGATGGAGTTGCTCCTTCTACGGTAGGAAAGCTACAGAAATATCCATGGCCCGGAAACATCCGAGAATTGCAGCATGCAATTGAGCGTGCAATCATTATGAGTGACAATGGACAGCTAATGCCTGAAGACTTTTTCTTTTTGGCACAAAAGCCTGAAAGCAACCTTTCGCTCGAACCAGACTCTTATAATCTGGATGATATGGAAAAAATCACTATTCAAAAAGTAGTGAATAAGTATGAAGGAAATATTTCCAAAGCAGCAAAGGAGCTTGGACTCACTCGAGCTTCATTATATCGAAGATTAGAAAAACATGGTTTATAAGTCATTTAAAGTTCAGTTGGTTGGCAGGATGCTTTTGCTCCTGCTCACCATGTTTTTGTTTACATCACTGTATTACTCAGACTCCTATTTTTTCACCAAATTTCTTGTCTTCACACTTACTGCTTTTCAAGCCTGGTACCTTTATAATTTTCTCGAAAAATCGAATCGAGAGATCGTTCATTTTCTCGAAAGTATCCACTATGATGATTTCACGAATACTTACCCTGAGCGAAAATCAGGTTCAAGTCGTGACTTGCTATACCACGAATTCAATGAGATACTTAGAAAATTTCGAGAGATCCGTGCCGACAAAGAGGCACAGCATCAGTATTTGCGCACCATAGTGCAGCATATAGGCATTGGAATAATCACTTTTGATGCACAAGGCGAAGTTCAGATCATGAATAATGCTGCCAAAAAGCTGCTGGACATCAAAATGATCAAAAACATCAATCAAATCGGTCGTGAGCATCCCAACCTTCACAACTCCTTTAAAGAATTGAAAACCGGAGGGCGGGATTTGATAAAAATCACCAAAAACGACGATGAGGTGCAACTTGCAGTGTATGCAATTGAACTCTCTCTTTTAGGAAAAGCTTTTAAGTTAGTTTCCATTCAAAACATCCAATCTGAACTGGAAGAGAAAGAAATGGAAGCATGGCAAAACCTGATTCGGGTGCTTACCCACGAGATCATGAATTCCGTAACTCCTATCTCGTCTTTAGCTGCTACGGTAGAAACAGAATTGGATGAATTTCTTAAAAATGGGAAGAATATCAATGAAATCCCGGATGATACAATTGAGGACTTTTATTTATCTGTTAAGACGATCCACAACAGAAGCGAGAGCTTGATCAAATTCGTGTCGGACTTTAGAAACATGACCAGAATCAAGCTGCCATCTTTGGAACCAGTAGAGGTAGAAGATATGATCAAGCATGTGCTGATGCTCCTAAAACCAGATTCAGAACGAGCAAACATCACTGTAAATTGCTCGGTAAAGCCAAAGCTGAAGGTAAACATTGACCGAGAACAAATAGAACAGGTGATTATCAATGTAGTGAAAAATGCTATTCAAGCATTGGCCGCCGCGGAAAAGGAGAATAAGTCGCTCACGATCACTGCCATGCCAACAGAAGGTGGAGGTGCTTATATTTCGGTTGCTGACAATGGGACGGGAATAGAGGAAGAAGCCTTGAAGAAAATTTTTATTCCATTCTTTACCACAAAGAAAAACGGATCCGGAATCGGGCTAAGCCTTTCCAAACAAATCATGCGGAAACACGGTGGTAACATAACCGCAAAGTCTCAAATCGGCGAAGGCACTGAGTTTCTACTTAAGTTTGCATCTTAGTAGTAAGTAGCAAGTTTTAAGTATTTAGTTTTTGGGCATACAGAAATTCGAAGATTTAATTGCTTGGCAAAAAGCACAAGATTTGTCCTTGGAAATATACCGGAAGTTCGAGTCGAACAAGGATTATAGCTTTAGAGATCAAATTCGGAGAGCATCAATCTCAATTTCAAATAATATTTCAGAAGGATTCGATAGGAGCAGCAATGCGGATTTCTCAAGATTCCTATACTTTTCGTTAGGATCTGCAAGTGAGGTTAGATCAATGCTGCATCTGGCAAATAGATTGGGCTACCTGAATAACAATGAATTCAATACCATTTTGATTCAGTGTAATGAAGTTTCAAAAATTATTAGAGGCCTCATTAATTCACTAAACACTAAAACCTAACTACTTTAACCTAGAATGAAATATATCTTTATCGTTCAGGCAGAAGGACGCGGGCACATGACCCAAGCCATTTCATTGTTTCAGATTTTAAAGGAAAATGGACATGAAATAGCCCACGTCATCGTAGGGAAAAGCCAGAGGCGTGAGCTACCAAAATTTTTCCTGGATCAAATTGACAGTCCGATTTCACAGCTTGAAAGTCCCAATTTTATCACTGACAAAAACGCACGTTCAGTCAATGTATTTAAAACTATTACAGCGAATTTGAGACGGTACCGAACGTTCATCAAAAGCGTAAACCGAATTGATGAGATAGTTAAAAAAGAAAAGCCTGATGTAATTATCAATTTCTATGACTTCTTGAGTGGATTATATTTCATGCTCAAAAAACCTAAAGTAAGGCATGTGGCATTAGCCCATCAATTCCTACTGAGTCATTCGACTTTCGAATTCCCCAAAGGCCGATTTTATGACAAGACATCACTACTTGCGGGCAATCGTTTGGCAGCATTTGGCGCAGAAAAAATTCTTGGGTTATCCTTTCGGCCTATGGCTGATGAGCCTGATAAAAAACTGTTTGTAGTTCCCCCGCTTTTGAGAGAAAAAGCAAAATCAGTCAGGCCAGCATCAGGTGATCATTTTCTTGTCTATATGGTTAATCATGGTTATTCAGCAGATGTAGAGGATTTTCATTCGCGACACCCGCAAATACCCATTCATTGCTTTTGGGACAAGAAAGATGAGCCAAATGAACTTAAAGTAGACGATACGCTCACATTTCACAGACTCGACGATGAAAAATTCATCCAAATGATGGCCAGCTGCAAAGGCTACTTAACTACAGCCGGATTTGAATCTGTCTGTGAGGCTATGTATATGGGCAAGCCAATATTAATGGTGCCAGTAGAAGGCCATTATGAGCAAGCGTGCAATGCTCTAGATGCGAAAAAGGCCGGAGCAGGTGAATCAAGTGAAATCTTTGATCTGGAAGTTTTGTTGGATTATCTTCCAAACCATAAAGAGGCTGGTGATAAATTTAGAGATTGGTGCGAGACTTCAACTCAGAGGTTTCTTGAAATGTTGACATAATATGATATTAAAGTACTCAGATAATCCTTTCAAGCAAATCTTGGGGATCACTTTTTACAATAAGAAGAATATTTTCCTTTTCACAATCATTTCCATTTTCGCCGTATTTCAATACGAATTCGGAGAAATATTTGATTTTGAACCTATGACATTGCCCGTAGTTCCGGTTACGATTTTGGGCGGAGCATTAGCTATTTTTCTCGGCTTTAGAAACAACAGCGCTTACGACCGCTGGTGGGAAGCTCGAAAGGTATGGGGAGGCATAGTGAATGCAAGCAGGACTTTTGGCGTAATGATTTGCACTTTTTCTTCTACTCATTTTTCTAAAGGAAAAGTAAAGGATAAAGAAATTCTAGCTTGGAGAAAAGAGCTCATCACCAGGCACATTGGATGGCTTTACGCGCTTATTATGCATCTACGCAAACAAAACAATTGGGATGATTTAGAGAAGTATCTCTCTAAGAAAGAGGTAGAACAAATTCGAAAAATTCACAATAAACCTACCCAATTATTACACAAGCAAAGTGAGGAGCTTCAAAATGCATTTGAAAAAGATATGATCGAAAACTTTCGTCACATGGAACTCGCCAATGTGATTAAAGAATTTTACAGCTTGCAAGGAATGGCAGAGCGTATTAAAGGAACCATTTTTCCATATTATTATAATTATTTCACCAGCGTTTTTCTCTGGTTGTTTGTGACGTGTCTTCCATTTTCACTTGTCACGGATATGAGCTGGAGTGCCATTCCTATGTCCATTGCTATATCTTTTGTCTTCACTATTTTGGAAAAATCCGGAGCAGTGACGGAAGACCCTTTTGAAGGACGTGCTGCAGACACGCCAATAACTACGATAACCCGAAACATTGAAATCGACCTACTGGAAATGATCAAGAGTGATACAATCCCTGCACCTATTGAACCTACCATCGGCCGCTTTGGTGTGAAATATCTTGACTAGCTTATATACCTATGGCGATCATTAGTAAGAAAAAAGAGATTTTTCCCATTAGTAAAGCACTGAGGTCTTACATCAAAAAGTATGATCGGGAAATTGACCTGCCGATATATTATGGTGATTTGCTTCGCTATGACAATTCCATCCCACTTTACGATAAGGCAGGAAATGATACACTTTGGGAGACGGTTTTCTTTCCGCAAGGCGACATGGCGCATATCAATGCTTCTTTGAAAAAGGTCTACGCAATTATGAAAGCCGATGGTGATCTCTCTGTTATGGACCACCTGATCATTGATCGGGTAGATTTGTGTGCCTACGGAAACACACAACCATTTCGCGTGCGTGTTGTCAACCAAATCAATGATAACTTCGATTATTTCTACATAAAAAATGCAGATGCCTCCCGAATCTATGGCCTTGAACTAGAGCACCTGTTGTCTCCAAATAAGATCAGCTATGTAGTGAATAAGGAAACACTGATAGAAGAGCACATTGTTGGAGTCCCTGCAGAATTGTTTATCAAGCGATACCTGGGTAGTGCCAATCTAAATGAGATTCGACTCGCAAAAGAATTTGTCAAATTCAACGAGCGTTGCTTTGTTAGACTATTGGGAGACATGCACAGCAGCAACTTTGTCATTGACATCACACCTGATTTTGAAGATGTGGAATACCGATTGCGGGCCATTGATTTTGATCAGCAATCGTACGAAGGTCGGCGAGCAATCTACCTGCCACAGTATTACACACAAAACAATCCCATTATCAAAATCGGATTGAAGCATATGACGCCAGAAACTGTGCGCCAGTATCAGCGTGAAGAACGATCAAATATTGCCAACCGCTTAAAAGTGGAAAGTAAGCGTGTGGACGATTTGCTCTCGGCAATGAAAAAAGACAAACTCTCTAAGCCCGAAAACATCAAAAAACTTCGAAAAGAATTAGCGGATTTTTATGAAGAAAAGGATTTTCTTCAGTGCGAATGTATGGGCGATTTGGTTGATATGAGTTTGCAAATGCTTACTCGTAAACCAAACCTCTACAAAGATTATTAGGCGCCAGATACCTGATACTTGGGCAAATGAAATACAAAAGTGCTGCCTTCATTGGGTGTACTGATCACTTGTATAGTGGTATTGTGCAATTCCATGATCTTCTTCACAATAGCCAGGCCTAATCCCACTCCTTCTTGATTTGAATTCTTTTTGGATTGCCTGTACCTGTCAAATATCACCGACTGATCTTTTTTATTGATACCGGGACCTGTATCAGAAATACCAACCTTCACCTGATCCTTTGTGGCAGACACATTTAGTGATATTCGTCCACCCTTGGGAGTAAATTTTAAGGCATTATCCAGTAGGTTTTGCAATGCACGCTCAACCAAACTAATATCAGCAAACACCAGAGGTAATTTTCCTTCTGCAATTAATTCGATCTTCACATCTTTCTCTTCACCCAATACTTGATATTTCGATACTAAATCCATTGCGAGATCTGACATGGCGAATGGTTCTTTTAGGGGCTCAACCTGCTTCGCTTCCAATTTTGAATATTCAAAAAGTTGAGATACCAAACGAGTTAGCTTTTCGGAACTTGCTCTAATAATATCAAGGTATTTGTCTTTTTCTGCTTCTGTAAGATCTGCTTTCTTTATTTGGAGTGTTTCAATGTAACCATTGATAATGGAAAGCGGCGTTCTTAAATCATGTGATACATTGGCAATCAACTCACGTCGCAACACATCCACCGACTTGATCTCCTCCATATTTTTTTCAATGGTATCGGCCATCTCATTAAAATTGACTGCCAATATCGAAAGATCTGCCTTCTCCGCTTCATCGATACGAATGTTCAGATCTCCCTCTCTGAATCTTTTTACTGTATGAATAATAGAGCGGAGGTTTTTTGTGAGAAACCAGAAGCTGACGAGTCCCAAAAAGAGGACAAAAACCATGGTGATTATAGATGCCCCTATTCCCAATTTCATGAAATAGCTAGAAAACAGTGTAGACGATACTTTATCTATTTCCTGTCCTGCCAATACTATATAGATGTAGCCTTCCTTCCCATTGTGATTAAACCTAGCAGAAGAAAATATTTTCTTTTCACCAATTTGACGGGGGTCGTCACCAAGGATATATTTCTGCCCATCGGATTCGATAAATTCATGAATTGGAGCCAAATCGACGTATTGTGCAGGATTATTTGGGTTATCATGGCTTAGTACAACCGAATATAGAACTTCACCTTTTGTGCTTAGTAAATAGACTTCAATTCCTCGATTGACGGCCATCATATCATGCATCAAGTCACCAAACAGAGGCTTGTTCACAGTTCCATCTTCAAGAAATGGAGAGTTTCCCTGAAACTTCTCCTCAATCAAATGGTTGGCTAGCTCGGCATTTAGTTTCTGTGAACGTTCTTCAAAATGCTTGTTAGTTAAGTATATAGTAGTGAAAATATAGCTTACGCCCATAAGTATCACCGACAAGAAAAAGACAGCTCCTATCTTCCGGATGAGGCGATGGGTCAATAATCTTTTACTCATAGCTCTTCGTTGAATTTGTAACCCACACCCCATGTAGTTAAAATGTATTTAGGGTGAGTCATATCTGATTCGATCTTTGCTCTCAATCGATTGATGTGTGAGTTGACCGTGTGCTCGTATCCCTCAAAATCATAACCCCATATCAATTTCAAAAGATCACTTCTTGTGTAGCTCTTTCCTGGGTGTGAGGCCATTAATGTAAGCAACTCAAACTCTTTTGGTGAAAGTTCTATTCTATCATTATTCACCTCAACTTTCCTTTTCTCGATATCGATTGACAGACCTTCGAAAGACAACTTGGCGGTTCCGTTTGATATGCTTTCTTTGATAAGTTTAGTCCTTCTAAAGATTGCCTTTACGCGTGCAATAAATTCACGAACACTAAATGGCTTGGTGATGTAATCATCTGCACCTACTTCAAGTCCAAGCACTCGATCAATTTCCTCAGATTTTGCTGTGAGCATAATAATGGGTGTGTTTTGATGCATTCGAATTTTTTGACATACCTCAATTCCATCCATGACAGGAAGTGCAATGTCCAGAATAATTAGATCTGGGGTTTCTTGCTTTGCCATATCCAATCCAGTGCCACCATCCATTGCCTTTAATACTTCACAAGACAAATCTTTGAGGTGAATTTCAAGTAGATTTATGATCTCCGGATCATCTTCAATGATTAGAACTTTTGCCATCTTCTTCGAAGGAAATAAAAACTTATCACAGAAGTATCACGATCTAATGGCAAAACATGACAATGGTATTCGACGCGTCATATCATAGACTTATCACTTTGCACTTTAAAAATCATAATCGACTGATTTACTGACATTTAAAATGCATAAAGTAGGCGTTTTAAAATGTTAATTCCTTGTGATTCTTTCACAATATATCATCCGTTGATTTGTATCAAACAAAAAAGAACTCTAATGAAAAAATTATTTGTAATGCTAACTGCCACATGTTTAATATTAACAAGCTGTGGCGATGATGATAGTAACGGGCCTTCAGTGTCAGATCTTACTCTATCCATAGATGGTCTTGAGGATTTAGGTTCCGATTTCGCGTATGAAGGCTGGGTGATAGTAGATGGATCTCCTGTTTCTACCGGAACATTTACAGTGGATGGAAGTGGGAATTTATCTTCTTCGACTTTCGAAGTGGCAAGTGCTGACCTTGAGGCAGCCACTATGTTTGTTCTTTCTATTGAGCCTGTACCTGATTCTGATCCAGCACCTGCTGCCACAAAGATTTTAGCTGGTGCGTTTGATGGAGGCTCAGCAAATCTTGCTACCTCCACTGTTGGATCTAATTTTGAAAGTGCTGCCGGCAAATACATAATTGCTGCACCGACAGGCACAGGGGCATCGGAGGAGGAATTCAGCGGCATCTGGTTTTTAGATAACAGTTCCGGATCTGCTGTTGCGGGTCTTGATTTGCCAGAACTTTCTGCAGGATGGAAATATGAAGGGTGGGTAGTAATAGACGGGACTCCTGTGACTACCGGAACTTTTACGGATGTGTCATCTGCTGATGAGGCTGCTCCATTTAGCGGCACGAATGGTGGACCTAGCTATCCAGGTGAAGACTTTTTGAATAATGCTCCTGCTGGATTGACCTTTCCAACTGACTTGCGAGGAAAAACTGCTGTAATTTCTATAGAGCCTGATCCCGACAACAGTGCGGCTCCATTTACATTAAAACCTCTGGCCGGCATGATTCCAGCAACGCTTTCAGGCAACCCATATAGTATAGATAATAACGTTTCGGGTTCATTCCCAACAGGTAGTGTAAGTAGATAAGGTGATTTTTGGTTGCTAATTGTGGACCCCAACAATCTTTTGTTGGGGTTTTTTACGATAGGTAAACTCCATCACCTAATCGAACTTCTACATGTTCTTTAATGGTGGTAGAAAGTTCATAACCTTTGTAGTTGGCATAAATGGGGAACTTACCATGAGTTCTAAGTACTAAAACTGCGGTTTCTACCTTCTTTACCTTCAACGTTAGCAATTTGGTAAGACTGTAAGCGAGTGTTCTGCCACTGTTAAGTACATCATCGCATAGTATCACAGATTTGTTCCTTAAGTCAGATACATCCCCATCTATAAGGATGTCTTTGTTCAAAGGATTCTCTTTGTCGAGCGAAATGGTGTGGCAAATTGACTTTTTACCAGATATTTCACCTAAAGTATCATTTATCTGATCTGCCAACTTCCGACCACCCGAATCAACTCCAACAAGCACCACTTCCTCATTCATGTTATTTTCATAAATCTGATAAGCGATCCTTCTTACGATCTGATCAACCTTGGGCTGTGATAAAATTTGATTGCTACTCATTTTCAGGTACAGGCATTACTTTGCTGTCCTTGAAAGTAGAGAGTATTATCATGGATTGCAAGCCGTCAACCACCTCAATCTCTGATACTTTTTCTAGCATCAATTTCTGATAAGATTGGATATCACTTGAAATAATCTTCAAAATAAAATCGCCCGAACCTGTAATATGGTGACATTCAATAACCTCAGAAATCGCATTGATTTCATTGATGAAGGCATCAATGTTTTTCTTATTATGACCTTTGAGTGATACTTGCACGAAAGTATGCACCCCAAGACCAACCTTATCAGTATCAAGTTTGGCATGGTAGCTTTTGATAATACCGGAAGTCTCAAGTTTTTTTACTCGCTCTAAGGTAGGCGCAGGTGACAACCCAATATCTTTTGAGAGCTGAGCATTAGTGATTTTTGCATTTGCTTGTAAAATGTCAAGAATCTTACGGTCGATCTTGTCCAGCTTAATACGCGATGATTGTATTTTCATGTGTGTTTAGGATTTCTGTGGCTTAGTCTGCCGAATATGGCGGTAATTCCACATGGCTAATATTTATTAAGGTGTAATTTTCCATCACTCATCAAATGACAGAATTTTATTTGTCGCAAAGTTAATACGATTAATAAAAATTCTGATGGCCATTCAAATAAACTACAAACCTTTAACAATTAATTGACTATAGACCCTAACGAGGCTGCCAAATTAAAGTTTGATAACCTTCTTTTTGTGTGTGGTCCCCATTACATCCACCACCACATAGTAGATTCCTGGATTGAGCAGACTCATATCTATGAAGTAATTATTTAGTCCTTCAGTCACGTTTTTCACACTACTTAATTGAACTTTTCCTGCCGAGTTGAGAAGACTAATATTGGCTGAACCCGCATCGTTGACAATTAGCTTTAATCGAAATTGATCCGTGACAGGATTGGGGAAAGGATCTTCGACTTTTATGATCGGATCAATGGTGATGCACTTTTCATTGTTTACAGGCTCAATATCCGGATAACCGACGTATTGTGAAGATAGTTTCGCGCAGAAATATGAAGGTTCAGAAACTGTCAGTGGAATGCCTGCATTGAGACTTATTAGGCTCGTGGATCCGACATCTATAAATCCTACAACTTGTTCAGTTATCGCAAAAGTGTTTGCCAATACAATTTGAACATCCACAATTTCTACCGGGAGGTTGCTAAAATTCTGAACCTCTAAAAAGATTTTGCCTGTGCCATTTTCATTTACTATTTCAAAGCTGCCGATTGCAAGATCTACCTCAGGAACAGCTATCAAAATTTCTTGAGTTGCAGTGTCATAGCAGCCAAGGCTATTTTGTGATACCAGACTGACTAAAAATGTTCCGCTGGAAGAAAACGTGATGCTTTCTGTCTGTGGATCCATACTCCTGACCTCCCCATCAAGCAACCATTGAAAAGAGGATCCTCCAGTTGAGGTATTCGTAAATGTCAATTGATCATTGGGGATTCCGTAGGTTCTTGAACTTGAAAAAGAAGATTCAGGTGCATCATTTATCACGATTGATTGTGCTGAACTAATGACACATCCACCTTGGGTCTCTAACTCTAATTCCAAATCGTAGGTATCGTTTGACAGGTTTTCTAGTACTAGCTGAGCTCCATTTCCTACATTAATCCCATCCAGTCGCCATCTTCGGGCAATAACAGGATCAGCTGAGGCAGTCGATTGGTCTGTTGCCTCAATTAACTGGTTGTCACACTCTCCTATAATGGAAAAATCGACTGTTGGCAATTCTATGATTTCAACGGACTTTGTTATCGTTTCTGAACAAAAATTTTGACCCGTGACTTCAAGTGTCACATCAAATGTTCCTGCATCGTTAAATATATGATCTGCATCCTGAGTGCCATAGTTTACACCATCTATGGTCCACAACCATGAGACGATTGGATTGCCAGTAGAGGGAGTAATATCTATAAATGATGAGGATTCTCCCTGGCATCCAACATTAAAGGTAAAATCAGGCGACGGTGCAGTTAAAACTTCTACATCCTCACTATATGATGACTCACACCCATTGGAGCTTCCGACGACCAATCTAATATTTTTTATTCCGGTGCTTCCAAACACAATTTGTGGGCTTTGGGCCGTTGACACTTCCACGTCATCTACGAACCATGTCCAGGAGACCAAGTCTGCATTGTCCACAGTTGTAAGATCATAAAATTGGATTCCATCTGCGGATGTGCATGGAATATCAAAATCAAAATTGATTTGAGGGCTATCTGAAACCGCTACTTCTATCACCTCTGAGTCTTCACACCCTTCAGCATCAGTAGCTGTCAGAGTGACAAAGAAATTCCCAGCACCGGTAAAAATATGACTTGGATTTGTAGCTGTAGACATGAAGCCATCACCAAAATCCCAAGAGTATGAAATAGCATCCGAGCTAGTATTGGTAAACTGCATGGCCTCATTTTGACAAACCGAGGCAGCAAAAAAGTTAGCCGTGGGGCCTGGGGTAATCATCAACGTTTGCTCAGTCACTTCGGTACATCCCGGAATACTAGAAGTAAGCCTAACGGTTTTCTGACCTTCTGTTTCAAATGCATAAACTGCATCTTTGGTGGTTGCAGTAGCCACCACTGTTCCGGAAGGTTCGTCTATAAATTCCCACAGATACTCGAGCGGGCCAGTATATGCACCATCTGTTGTGGTGTTGGTAAAGGTGAAATCTGCATTGATGCAGGTTTGTGCTGAAGAGTAGGTATAAGAAGGAGCCGGTGGTGGATCGTATATTGTTATTTCTTGCTCGTAGAAGTTGTTGCAAGTGCCGTCTGAGACGTCTAAGCGAACGGTGTATGTGCCTGTAGATGCAAATGCAAACTCAGGTGTTTCCAAGTCACTATCTTCCAGGCCATCTCCATCAAAATCCCAGGAATAAGTCAAACCAGAGGTCATTGGAGTGAAGGTGATAGGAGAAGAAATACATGCGTCTGAACTAAAAGTAGGATCAGGGGCCGTTTGACTATTGACATCCAAAGTCCTCTTTATATTTATAATTTCTCCAAATTGATCTATCATTCTAATAGTCAAATTTCTTTCTCCTTCGGTAGAATATTGAAATGGCTCAAGATCAAAGTCGGACGAGGATTGTGGAACACTCTCACAATTTGCATTGTCAAATTGAGCAATATAGATTTCATTCGAACTCCAGTTAGCAGTTACCAAATAATTGGTCGATTGATCTTTTACAAAGATTCCCTTAAGTAGATTTCTATATGAATCGTTAATCTTAGAATCATTGATTGGATCATTGGTGATATTTTCACCTAAATTAACTTTCACTATAGGTCCTTCTATACTAAAGGCTATTATGTAATAGTCATTTCCGTCAGGGATAACTGAAACACCATAAGGCCTAACTGATGAAAATTCAGCAGTTGTGATATCTACAACAGTCGGATCTGCCAAATAACCCAGCGAATATTCGAGTCTTATTAAAGAGTTTGAGTTTATTCCTACCGAAAATCCATACCAAGAACCATCTTCAATCTGAAAAAACTCAATATCTCCTCCATTAGCATAATTACTAAATCCATTAGATCTATATATGTCTGCCGGAACTGGGATGTGGGTTGGATCATCATATAAACTATAACTAGATATCCCATTGGCGTCAGTTAAAAAGATTTGAATCATTTCATTATCAACAAGCAACCCCATACCACCCCCATTTACTGTTCCGGAAGAAGCATCCAAAACTTCTCCCGGTACAGACGAAATATCTCCCAGAAGTGAGCTCCCCATATCAAGCCTTACTAGCCTATTTGCTCCTCTATTATTTACGTAGACAAAAAAACTATCCGAATACTTCAGGATACTAACATCCTGAGGTTGATTAATAACGTCATTTAAATCACCCACCACTTCAAAACCAATAATACTGTTGAAACCTTCGTCAATGAGTACTCTATACAATTGATTTTTTATCAGGCCACATGTAAATCCAACCCAAACATTGCCTGATTTAACAAAATCCATCCCATATATAAAATCATCATTAGTAGGTTGGAATGTATTAATAATGTTTAAGTCTAAACTCAAATCTCCCGTACATAAATCCCAATTTAAAGAGTCCACATTGGTTGAATTATTGATAATCTCAACATTTTGATTTATACAAACAGTGGATGGAGATGAAATATCTACACCAAGTGATTGTGAGTACACTTGTAAGTCTAATGTTGCTAGAATTATTAGAAAAAAAAGTCTTTTAGCCATTATGTATAAAACTCAATAATTGATAGTTAGGGATTTGCCTTTCACATTGATCCTAGCCAGTATAAAACAGGAATCAACTATTGATCTGTTAATGCTTAGTTTAGCGAACTATCTTAAATTTACTTGATCAAAGCTAAAACGCTGTATTATGTTCGATGAAACGGAATATAAGATCGATTCCTCCAGTTCCACATTCAATTTTAGGGAATTATGGTTTTATAAGGAGTTGTTCTATTTCTTTACTTGGCGGGATATAAAAATAAAGTATAAACAGACAGTTTTAGGTTTTGTTTGGGCAATATTACAACCGCTTTTGATGATGGTGATCTTCACCTTTTTTTTTGGAAAAACTTTAAATATTCCTTCTCAAAATCTTCCATACCCAATCTACGTATTTTCTGGTTTGCTCTTATGGAATTGTTTCGCATCAGGGATGACTTCATCTGCTCAAAGTATGGTGACCAATGCACCCATTATTAAGAAAATATACTTTCCCAGAATAATAATCCCAGTTTCTTCCATTCTAGTGTCAGTTTTTGACTATTTCATGGCATTCACATTGTTCATAATTTTGTTAGTCTACTATGGAATAGCTCCATCAACTTCTGCTTTCATTTTTTGGCCTATTTCCATTTTACTAATAGTAATTTCCACACTTGGAATCGGATCTTTAATAGGAGCATTGAATGTCAAGTATCGAGACTTCAGATATGTAATACCTTTTCTCGTCCAAATGCTTTTCTTTATGAGTCCTGTTATTTACCCCATGAGTCTTGTAGAAAACGAATACTTAAAAATGGCAATGTCTCTCTCTCCAGTTTTTTGTGCAATAGAGTGCTTCCGATTTCCATTGACAGGGGAGATCTCCGAACTAAAATTTCTACTTATGAGTCTGGGATTTAATTTCACCCTACTTTTTGTTGGAATTAACTACTTCAAAAAAACTGAGGCGTACTTTGCTGATTTTGCATGAAACCTATCTTAGAATTAAAAAATATTGGGAAAAAATATCAGATCAGAAGCTCTCAATCTGGCTATAGTAGTCTGAGAGAAAGTCTAAGTAATTTTTCAATTAGAAAGCAAAACAGGGATATTTTCTGGGCTTTAAATGATATTTCCTTTGATGTTAATGCTGGAGAAACAATAGGAATAATCGGTAGGAATGGTGCTGGTAAATCGACTCTTCTAAAAGTCCTTTCAAGAATTACAAAACCATCTACAGGCTCCATTTTAGCACGTGGAAGAGTGGCTAGTTTATTAGAAGTTGGAACTGGATTCCATCCTGAACTAACCGGACGTGAGAATATCTACCTAAATGGTTCCTTGTTAGGTATGCGTAAAAATGAAATTGATCTAAAGTTCTCTGAAATAGTAGAATTTAGTGGTGTTGAGCGTTTCTTAGAAACTCAGCTTAAGCATTTCTCTAGTGGAATGCAGTTACGCTTAGCATTTGCAGTCGCTGCTTTTTTGGAACCAGAAATCTTAATTATTGATGAAGTTCTAGCTGTAGGTGATGCTGAATTCCAAAAAAAGTGCTTAAGTAAAATGCAGGATGTCAGCAAGAGTGGTCGAACAATCCTTTTTGTTAGCCACCAAATGGGTGCAATAAGAAATCTTTGTGAGAGAGTAATAGTTCTTGAATCCGGTAGGGTAAAATTTGACGGAGACACATTGGCAGGTATACAGCAATACCTTAATAGAAACTCTGATTCACTATCAATCACTCCCCCCAACAATACTGAAGTTTGGATGGAGGAGGTTTCCTTAAATGAAGGAAACCAGTCATCAACAATTCAATATGGAGATGATCTCTCCATAATAGTAAAGTGCAGAGCGCAAAAAGACTTATCAGCATACTTTGGTTTTGTGATCCATTCACAAGATGGTATTCCCATTTTGTGTGCCAATAACAGATATTCTAATACACCTATTCCGGTAGGAAATTCAGGTGCCAAATTCAAGATTTTATTGGGAAAGGTTCCTTTAATGAGGGGGATTTATACAATATCACTATACCTAGGCAATGAATACAAAGACCTTCATATTGAAGAGAATTATTTAAAATTGGAGGTAGTGGAAAGAGACATTTGGGGAAATGGAGCTACTCCCCCGCCTATTACAAATTTTTGGTGGCCTATAAGACAAGAAATGATTCATTAAATGAAAGTTCCATACGTACATGAAGAGGTTATTCACAATATGAAAGCTCCAGAGGAAATGATCCCTTATTTCCTCAAAACATTTAAGCCCAAGTCTGTGCTTGACGTAGGATGCGGTACAGGCACATGGTTAAAATCATTTTACGACAGAGGTGTTAAAGACATCAACGGTATTGATGGTCCCTATGTTGAGTTAAATAAATTAGTGATTCCCGTTGAAAAATTTATCTCAAAGGATCTAAATAGGCCTTTTGAACTCAATAGAAGGTTTGATCTTATCATTTGTCTTGAAGTTGCTGAGCATCTGATCGAAGAGAGTGCTGATGCTTTAGTTGACTCTCTCATAAGGCATGGAGATACTATAGTATTTTCAGCTGCAGTTCCTGGTCAAGGCGGACAAAATCATATCAATGAACAATGGCCAAATTATTGGAAGGAAAAATTCAATAAGAGAGGGTTTTATTTTAGAGACGAAATAAGACCAATTTTCTGGGGAAATGAAAAAATTGATTGGTGGTATAGGCAAAACGTATTTCTGGTAACGAAGGATAAAGGGGATGAAAAACCTCCACCAAATTTATCCTTGATTCACCCAGAACTGCTAAAATCGAAAAACAGAACAATTGCGGAATTAAATAAATCTTTCAGAAAGGGAGAAATAGGCGTTTGGGTTAGCTTTTTAGCATTTCTCAACTCTATCAAATTTAAATTTTCGTATCTCCTTAAAAAAGGAGAAAAACATAATAGATAATGGCAGGGATATCAATTATAGTCTGTTGTTACAATAGTGAAAATAGAATTCATCAGACGCTACAAAGTATTTTCGAGCTTGATATTCCAAAACAAGTATTAGTTCAACTTATTATAGTAAACAACAACTCGACGGATAATACACTTAGAATCTGTCGAAGAATATGTTCAAATCAGACAAGACGAGACATAGAAACTACAATTGTAACTGAAGAAGTGCCTGGTTTGCGAAGTGCTCGTATGCGTGGAATCAATGAATCAATACATGACGTCTATCTTTTCTGTGATGATGACAATCATTTAGATAGGCAATATCTTACAAATACTTTCGATATTTTAAAAAGAGATTCTCAAATCGGTATAATTGGAGGGTGGTGTAGACCAAAGTTTAAGTCCTATCCAGGAAAATGGATCGAAGAATGTTATGTTTCTTTTGCAACAGAACCGAAACCAAAATCAAACGGTTACAAGGAATGGGTTTTTGGGGCGGGTATGATTGTAAAAAAAGAAGTCATTGACACTATAGAAAGTAGAAATATTAAGTTGAGCATCACAGATAGAGTAGGCGAAAAATACTCCTCTGGTGGAGATGCCGAAATGTGCATTCTTGCCCGGTTCGTGGGCTATAAAATCTACTATTCAGACCAATTAATGCTTGATCATGCCATTGACAATAATAGGCTTTCAAGAATAAAGACCCTGAAAATAAATACTAGAAATGTAGATTGGTGGATAGACCTCTATTGCATGGAGCAATGTATGGAGGATAAGTATCGAATGACAAAAAAAATCTATTTAGAATATTTCAAGAAAAATATTAGAATATTTATCGTACACTTTTCTAGATCTATTCTCAAAAGAAAATTTTATTCAACACTAACCGCATACAAGAGTTTTCAGATATTGATTTGGCTGATTTTCAACTTTAATGAATTCAAAAGAAAACACTCTTTCCACAAATTAAATCTTTATAAAAATGGTGAATAAATATGACTCCTGGCATGAGGATAGAGTGGGTGACGATGACCTAGATACAGCATGGTATAATTTTGTATTATCAAGACTTGAATTATTAGATCTAAATGCCAAAAGAGTGCTCGAAATAGGGTGTGGGAGAGGATCATTTGCCTCCCATATCGAGAATAAATTTCCACAAATCGACGAGCTGGTTGCTTGCGATTTTTCACTTAATGCTCTTGAAATCGCAAAATCTAGATCAACCAACAAGATTAGTTGGATGAAGGAAGATATTATGAATATGACCTTTCAGGCTGATTCTTTTGATGTAATTATTTCGTGTGAGACAATAGAACACATTAAAAATCCTAAGAAGGCTTTAGAAGAACTAAATAGGGTTCTGAAGCCAGGAGGCTACTTAATTCTAACATGTCCCAATTACTTTAACTTTTTTGGAATATGGTGTCTATATAGATCAATTATTAGAAAACCTTATACAGAAGGAGGTCAGCCATATGTAAATTATATTCTTATACCTACCGTCTTAATTAAATTAAGAAAGTTAAAATTCAAATTCGTACATTTTCATACATCAGAATTAGTAATCCCCTGGTTTGTACCCAAACATTTCTGGAATAAGAAACTGCCCCGGATAATAAAAATTCTAGGCTTTAGAACCTTTTATCTGCTGAAAAAAAGGGATGTCACTTAATAATTATTCCTACGAATTTATTCTCGTATTTAATAATATGTGGAACTATTCCTAATTCTTCACAAAATTCCTTGAAAGCAAGATTATCATTAACATCATCTGAGATAAATATTCCATCATCCACAATGTGTTTCCAAATCTGCCTGTATGCCCACATCCTTCCTCTAAAGGATTTATCGCTATCATAATGGACTAAGTCTAAATTCCTTGCTTCATGAAGAATCTTCGGTATTGCATATTTATCGGGCTCAAACAAACATCTCCATTTGGATCTAAGATTTGAAGGGACGACACATCCTACAAAAGGCTCGTTACCTCTTTTAGGATATGGCATGTCAGTGCTAAATAAAACTCCTTCTTTGTTTTCGTTTAAAGCCAGTAATATTGCGAGTGAGGACCATCCATATGCAATACCTGTTTCTAGTACATTTTTAGGCTTTAGATGAAGAGTCAAATTAAACAACAAATCAACATCAGCCCCACCTCCCATTTTTATTCTTGCTTCTGATTCTTTCTTTTGAGCATACGCATGAATTTCTGGGAATCGTTCTTCAATTCTCTGGAAAACTTCTGTACTGGTTATAGTTCTATTAAAGAATGAAGCGGCACTCGTACTATTAGCAGCACACCATTTAGTAGCTTCCTTCTTAGTGTCATTCTTTGGATGGGGTTTAAATTTTTCAATCAAAACATCTGCTATAATCCTTCTTCTTCCCGGACTGGACAGATACCATTTTAATGTATCCAACTTACTTTTTATACTCATGATCCTTCTATTGATATAAATGAAGATAGCTATCAATACATTTCCTCATAGCAAATCTATTAAACCCCTTTTTAGCCAAGAGAGACTCTTTCTTATAATCACTCTTGTCTTTATCCGCATAATCTTTCATAGCATTAGATAAATCTTCTATGATGCTCTTTCTGTCAAGATTCGGTAGAATTATCCCAAATTCACCTTCATCTGTCTTAAGCATGTGCTTACATTCCCCAATATCAGTTGCAATGACAGGTTTACCACAGTACATATATTCAACGATTGAGTTTGGGAGACTTTCTCCATAAAATGAGGGTAGTATTCCCACATCAAAAATATTGATCCAATCAAGTGGATTTTCTTTTCTTCCCATGAAAAAAATATTTGAAATACCTGAATACTTCTCTTTCAAACCATCTACATATTCACTATGTCCAATCAATAATAAATAACTATTTGTCAAGTCTAACTGGCAAAACGAATCAATTGCAATCTCCCAACCCTTCTCTTCAATACCTCTAGCTACCATTCCAAAAACAATACTTTCGTCTTCTATATTTATGTCGTATTTCTTTAAAGGTTGAAAATTTTCTGGCTCTTCAAATCCATTATAGATTTGGGTAGTATTAAGATTGGGATATAGTTTTTCACTCACATAACCGTTATCGAAAATATCAAGATTTTTTTTTGTTAAATACGCAATTTCATTTACTCTAAATAAATGATTCTTAAGTTTTCGTTGAAAATTCAAAACTCTCCCGTCAAGTTTTTCTAAGTCATACTTCATGAAAGTTTCGTAGCTACCATGCATCGTAATCACAAACTTGATTGAATGAAAATTCCGCATTACCGAACTCCATTTATAATCACTCTGAAACATATGGCTGTGAACCACTTCAGGACAGAATTTTTCAACTATTTTTCGCTGATGAGATTTGACAAATATGTCTCTAAAAGAGAAGTCTATCCTTAGTTTGTAAAGTAATCTATCTACTTTTCTAAGTAGCAGGTCCAAATAAATGTCAGGGTATACTAGATTTATATTTGGATGATTTTTGATTACGACACTTTTATCGACGTAGTCCTTAAAAAAAATATAGTTCAGCACTTCATGACCTTGATCAGAAAGTGCTTTTGACAATCTTAAGGCGAAAATCTGAGCACCTCCTACTCTCAAACATTCAGTAGACATCAATATTTTCATAGAAGATTCTTATCAATCTGATGTGAAAGTTCGTCAATGTTGACCTCAAAGTTTTCATTTATATCTTTTGAACCTCCCAGAAATAGTGAATAATCATAATTGGCTTGGTTGGACAACAAATAGTACGAATAATTGTCATGATCTTGAGACATGATTTCTATGAAAAATTTTCTTTTTGCATCAAACGTAAAAGCTGCATTAGTCAAACTTGCACCATGAATCCCAATAACATTTTTCGGAGAATTAAAAAGCAATATCTGTTCAACTACAGAAAGGTTATCCATTATAACTATATCAATCCCTCTATTCTTCATTAAATTTTCGACTTCATCAAGGTTTTGAATTGTTCTGCCCCATTTTTTTGCTCTGGAAAGGAAGACTGTATCTCCATACTGTGAATCTTCAGACCAATCAAAATCCAATAGTGATTTAAAGTATTTAAGATAATCCAGATGTGATATTGCTGGATGAAAATAGTATGCAGAATCAATTAGGATCGGTTGGTCCACCCCAATCCATTTTTTTTTCGAAAGAGCTGATGAGCATCCTATAATTTGATTAAAGTGGGTTGAATGCAAAAGTTTCTTCGGAACTAGCAGCGGAATATCAGGATCTAATTCGATTTCCTTGGCGATCAATAACGACCCAATAAGTTCATTAACAAAATGATAATAGTTCCATGGAACATCAAACAAAACAATTCCACTTTTAATTTTATTCTTTTTAAGAAAGGTGGTTTTGATCTTACTTGGCCATAGATGCTTATGACGTATTTTGCTAATCTGAGTCTTCAAGAGTACTTGCCCATCAAGAATAGCAAATCCATTCTCATGATCTAATATGTGGGGTCTATTTACATGAAAAACATCTTCTTTAATCCATTTAGTCGCTTCTTGCAGACGATCCTTATACTTGAAGTCAGGAAGTGCAGAAAAATACTCCATATTCCTTTCTCTGTTGTTGGAATAAATAAGAAAATCTTCAGACAAGCTAGTCTTGTAAAAAGATCTGTCTATAGAAGCTATTCTTTTTTTCAATCCTTCCAAAAGTTCTGATTTTTAAGCCGAGTTTGATTTTTCAATAAGCTTCAATTCTCTCTCAAGATCAGAAATACTGATCTCAAAATTTGATTTTCTATTTCTTTTGGATCCTAGAATTGCGCTATAACCTGCCCCCATTAGCTTAGAAAGTCTATAGTAATGCGGCATTATTCTATCCTTTGGGTGAAGCTCTATCAAAAACTTAAGTTTTTTACAGTACATAACATTAGTGAGTCCTGCGCCGTGAATAGCAACAACAGATTCGGCATCTCTGAATAGGCTTATCTGCTCATTTAATGGCATTCCCGCAGAATCTACAGGAATGTATCCGTAATCATTGAGAAATTTAATAACCACTTCAAGATTAACAAGGGTTCTTCCCGTCTCTTTTGACCTTAGCAAAAAGAATTTCTTGATACCCAATCCATTTTTAATTAGCAATTTTGATTCGAAAATATTCGCCAATGACGACCACCTTTCTTTTGTCTCAGCTGTTTTTGCAAAAAAAACCTTGTCCGCTTTATACCATTTAGGATTTTTAGCTTTTACAAGTTCTAGGTCTTTGTTGATTTCACATTCAAAAAAAAATTTAACGTAGGGTATTTGTAAGATTTTTTCTGAAATAAAAACTCTTCTAATTTCTGGCTTTGTTTCTCTAATTAAAAGAAAATTGAAAATTACATCCCTGTAAAAATGATTGTAATTGTTTGAGACGTAACTATCAAAAAAAATAACTTCTCCAATTGGAATAGGATGAAAAAGTAGTTTTCTTAGGTAAGAAAAAAAAGACGGAAAAATATGCTCATTTATTCTTGTTGGTCTTAGCAAGTGATGCTTTTCCACCAGACCTAAAAAATAACTTCCTCCAAAAGAAACATTATTTACCGAGAAGACCATATCAGTACTATAATGCTCAGACAGATAAGCATCTCTTTCCGAAAAAAAGACTTTTAAATCATTTGATAAGTTAGATCTGGAAAAGTTATATAATCCATCATATGACTTTTCATGATAGACCTTACAGTCGTACAGTTTATCTACTTTCCAAAACCATCTCAGTATTCCTCCAAGTCCAAGTTTAAAATATATTCTATGTCTGAATGAAGCTATCAAAGTTGTTTTATGTTCCTTAATTCGTTACTATCAAATTAATACCAATATCAAAAGACAATAATCTTTCTTAGACCCCAACCCTTAGTTAATTTTTCTAATCCAAAATGAAGAAGGATTATGATCAGGCTTTAAATTGGGAAATGCACTTTGTAAGTTGGAAAAGAAATTTTCTTTTAAAAATTTAGCACTTAACAATATTTCAAAATGTAAATTATAGGACAAAAATGCTTCCAATAAATATTGTTCATTCCACAAACGATATTCTTCCGATATCCATTTTTGGGGATAGTGAAAGGGTGTAAATATGTCATGGAAATGAATTAGAACTCCCGGTCTTAATTCAGGAAGAATAGTCAATATTTCGTGAAGCACATCACCATTAGGTCTAATTACATGTGAAGAATCTACAAATAAAATATCGTTTTCTTTTAGATCTCTGAAGAAATCAATTGATAAGTCTTCAACCTTTGATCTTATCAATTCAATCGGCAGATTCTTTAACCATGGCATTTCATAAGGCTCTATGCAAGAGAGCTTGCACGGTATACTATCTTGGATGTTACGATTGATTGCCTGAACGGCTATCATTGTACTGTAGCCACTTCCTATTTCTATGATCCTTTGCGGTCTGAAATGTCTTATGATAGAATACAAAGAATCAGCATCTCCATACGAGTAAGCACCATTATTGTAATAATAAGAGAGTTTATTTTCTCTATTGTACGGTATTGCATCAAGTTCCTCCTGATAGCAAAAAGACTCTAAAAGACCAAGCTGTTGTTCTTGATTAAAAGAAATTGAAGGAAGATCTCTTACCTGATTACCAGTTGATTCAAAAAAGTAGTACGGTTCATAATAATGATCAACAATTGGCATCACACCCGCTTTCTTTAAAGTCTTTCTAGTAAAATATAATTTTGATATACCAAAAAATTTAGCGACCCGTAACCACACAATTCCAATTACATTTACTGGAAAAAGTAAAATGTCGAGAACAAAGACAACAACACTCATTTTTTGAATGGCTTTCTTAAAAAGTCTCATTTTTAAACATCTATGGAGAAAAAAAACTCTTTGAACATATTAATTCTAATACCAAACCTAGATATTGGCGGGGCACAAGTCTCTTTCAAAAAACTATGTAACCAACTAAGTGAAATTTACAATGTAATACCGTGTGTCTACACACTACCTCAAGCAGAAAACCAATTCACTCAAATATCAAAACTTAATGAACTCACAAAACAAACTTCGATAAAACTTATAAAATTTTATCGAATCTATTTAAGCTTAAAAAGACTTAAAAGAATTCATCAAATTGATGTTTCAATAAGTTTTATGGAAAGTGCTAATTATCTAAATGTACTCACCAAAAGTAAAGAAAAGGTCATTATAAGTCATCGAGGATCCTACTTAAATGACGATGAGATAAAATCTAAATTCTCTTGGTTGAGACTTAAACTGCTGATGCCTTGGTTATTCAGAAAAGCAGATATAAGTGTTTCAGTAAGTGAAGCACTCAAAGATGAACAAATAAAAGCGTTTAGGTTACCACCACAGAAACAACAAGTGATTTACAATTTTTATGAGATCAAAAGCTTAATTGCTAAGATAGAAGAACCTCTTCCCTCCGAATTGAAATTTCTAAACTCAAAAAATTACATTGTAGCTGTTGGTCGCCTACATATTCAAAAAGGCTTTAAGGAATTAATTCATGTCTTCAAGTACGTCAAGCTAAAATCGAAATGCCAATTGGTGATTATTGGGGATGGAGAAATGAGCAATGAACTTATTGCAACTTGTCAATCTCTCAAGCTATCATACTCTACTATGGATTCGGTGAATCAATATGCCGATGTGATTTTTTGTGGCTTTATTGTTAACCCATTACCTATCGTAACCAGAGCCAATCTCTTTGTTCTAACATCATTCTGGGAGGGATTTCCAAACGCCCTAATTGAAGCGATGGCAAGTGGGACATTAGTTCTTGCTGCGGATTGCCCAACAGGGCCTAGAGAAATTCTTGATTATAAAACAAAAAAACCATTAGATTCAAGCGTCAAAACACAATATGGAATATTGCTTCCTATGATTAGGAATGAAAAGAATGAGGTAATATGGAGTGAGACAATTCTCTCGTATCTGAACAACTCTGATGAAAAGAAGAAGCTAATAGAGAATTCAGAAAGAAGAATAGAAGATTTCTCAAAAGAAAGAGCTATGAAGCAATGGATTCATCTAATCAATGAGTAACAAAGCCAAGATTTTAATAATTGATAACTCGAAAGACTTCACTGGAGCTTTTAAATCAATGATGCTATATGCAAAAGAACTTGAAAATGAATTCGAGTTTATTTGGTGTATTCCCAAAAACTCTCTTATTAAACAGCATCTTTCAAAATCTCCATTTCTCTTTCATGAAATTCCATTTCTTGAAATCTCTAAATCCTTAAAAACCCTTCTATATCCATTTCAGCTGCTAATAAATACGTCAAAAATAGCAAGAATTGTTAGACAGAAACAGATTAGTATCGTTCACGTGAATGATATGTATAACCTGTGTGGCATACTTTTAAAAGTATTCACAAAAATTAAAGTTGTCTATCATGCAAGGCTTCTACCTACCTCCTACATTGGCAAATTCTTCTTTCTTTATCGTTCAATTATTTCTCGATATTCAAATAAAGTTTTGGTCGTATCAAGTGCAGTAGAAGAACATTTTGCTAATAAAGAAAAGGTTATTGTTCTAAATGACTGGATACAAATTCCAGAACTGAACAAAAAGGGTGAAATAACCAATCCTAGGCTAAATATCCTTTATGTTGGAGCATTGATGAAAGGCAAAGGTCAAATGGAGGCGATTCAAGTTGCCAAGATTTTGAAACATGAAAATCAAAAATTTAATTTGAAATTCGTAGGCTTGTTTGATCAAAAAGATTCCTTTTATTTGTCTCTTAAGAAAGAGATAGATGAATTTGATTTAAATGATAGCATCGAATTCATTGGATATATGGATGATTTGACAGAGGAGTATTTAAATGCTGATATTCTCCTTAATCTTTCATTCTCAGAGTCTTTCTCAATGGTTATCCTAGAAGCCAGCCTACATGAGCTTCCGGTAATTTCTTATAATTCCGGTGGTCCGTCCGACATAATAGTGAATAATCAAACCGGATATTTAATAAAAACTGGTGACATTAACTCAGTAAGTAATTTATTAATTGATCTTAATGCAAACCGACATCTGCTTAATGAGCTTGGTGAAAAGGCTAGAAAAAATAGTGTTGAGAAGTTTGATGGCAAAAAGCTGAGCAATAGACTTCTCAATCTTTATAAAAAGATGATTTAGCTAAAAACTATTTTCTTTTTTGAACTGTAACTAATAATGCCAAGTAAAATGGTAAAAGAGGTATTTTGTATCTACTTAATGTACCGAAATTATAAGTAGAAACACCTACAGCAAAAGCAAAAGTAAGGCTAAAAACAATTAAGAAAATCATCAAAGGCGATAAGTTTCTACTCCTTAAAAAAGATGGAAATACTCGAAAAGTAAGTAGTAACAAAAAGCTAGATTCTATGGCTGAAAGTAACATGAGCGGATTACTTACTTCCCATAAATAGGGTCTAAACAAAGAAACACCTATGGCTTTAGGTGCTAATGTTACGAGTGTTTGCCAAGTGCCATCTTGCGTTCCTATATCATAGCCTGAGCCAGCATTGCGACCAGTCCAATATCGAATATCATTAGAAGTAATATAGGATCTCTCCGCAATCGAATCTAAAGAATACTTTTCAGATGAGCTTGACAAATTGACTAGCAACAAAAATCCTAACCCCAGAAAGAAAAACATAAATACTGGCACAATCAAAATTCTTGCTACAGTATTGTGAAAATTGCTAATGGATTTAAAATACCACCATATTAAAGCACTCGGAATTAAACAGAGCACAATGTAAATCTTAATAGATATTATCAACCATATGGATGAGGCTAACAAAATCAATACTTTAAATGAATACTTTCTTTCTTCAATAACTTGATAAAGACACCAAAAAACAATTCCTAATCCTCCCATTGCTAATGAGTCCTTTAAAACACCTGAACCCCAAAAAACAGCGGTTGGTAAGAAAAGTATACCTAACGCTAACCAATAGTTTTTATCTGGAAACCGACTCTGAAGACAACTGTAAATCAGCCATACTCCAGTAAAACTGAACGAAGCAAAAAAAAGAGATACTCCGATGTAAGAGTTAAAAGTGAATAGTGAAAGAAAGCCAATAATTCGAATCACAAAATATTCACTAGGAGCATCAAACCAGTATATTCTTGAAATATAAGCGTAAGTTTCTGAACTAATTTCTCTGTCGTTTAGTAAAATTTTTACGCCAATAAAAGGATCGTCTAAGATAGCATCATAAATAATTGACCCTTGATTAAAATAGTTAAATGTGTCTCCACCTCCATAATAAAACTGATAGATCAAACCTAATGCAATAGCTCCTACAAATCTTATCCATAGAGCCGGCAAGAAATATTTCTTCGTTTGTTCATTAGTCAAGTATGGTCGAATGAAGTAAGCAACAGCTGTAAAAAAGATTAAGTAAATAGGAGTTATGATGAAATCTTTAAGCTCCATAAATCACCTTATACTTTCCATTTAACATACTCCGCAAGACCTTTTTCTAAAGAATATTCAGATTCGAATCCAAGATCATTTTTAGCTTTCTTAATTGAGGCGAATGTTTTATCTACATCTCCAGCTTGCATCGGTAAATATTCGATTTTAGGATTCTTACTCAAAGTTTGCCCAATCATATCAACCAAATCAATAATCCCAATAGGATTCCCACTAGCAATATTGAAAGTATCGAATATCACAGGTTTTTTCTCTAAATAATCTAGACCTTTTAGAAAACCGCTTACCACATCTTCTATGAAAGTGTAATCTCGGTAAGTATCTCCATTACCGAAAATAGAAACTGTCTTTCCTGTTGAAACCAAATCAACAAATTTTCTTATAGCTAAATCTGGCCTCTGTCTTGGGCCATAAACTGTAAACAGCCTTAGGTTTAAGATACTCAAACTATGAACTGAATGATAAGTGTAATTAAGAATCTCTGAAGCCTTCTTAGATGCGGCATAGGGAGAAATTGGAAAGTCTGTAATCTGATTCTCAATAAATGGAACCTGATTTGTATTCCCGTAGACACTACTAGAAGAAGCGAAAATCATTCGCTTACATCCAGAAGTAACCATCCATTCAAGAATATTCTTAGTGCCCATGAAATTGTTTTTAAAATACGAATCTGGATCTTCAATAGATGGTCTGACTCCCGCCTTTGCGGCTAAATGAAAAACAAATTCAATTTCCTCTATTTCTAATAGTGATTGATAGTCTAAAATATCTAATTCATGAAATACAAAATTTGAGTTTTGCAGACATCTGGACAGATTGCTCTTTTTTAACGAAATGTCATAATATGGATCGAAGTTATCGATACCTACCACCTGAAATCCAGCTTCTAGTAATCTTTCCGAAAGATGGCTCCCTATGAATCCTGCACAGCCAGTCACTAATACTCTATTCAAAATGCTCTTATTGTAATTTAAAATTCAAATTCTTTCCATAAAAAAATTTAGAGAATGTGTTCCTTCCACTTCCTCATGCAATTTATCTCCGGGCCGCAAACCAATAATCTCAATTTTACATTCAGGAGCTATTTTCTTCGCTAGTTCAAGAACATTGAAGGAATTCATTTCCGGAATCATTGTTCCTCCCTCCTGAAATTCCATAGATTTTAAAATAAACTGAGCTGCAGCTTCTTGAGAAATACAAAATCTAGTAGCTTCTGGATGTGTAACCTTTAGAACACCTGTTCTTTTTTGTCGCTCAAATGCTTCAAACACAGAACCTCGTGCTCCAATGATATTTCCAAGCCTCACTATACAAAACAATGTGCCTCTTGCATTGGCATCATTAAAGAGTCTTTCAGCTTCCGCCTTAGATTTTCCATAGATACCAATTGGCTCGTACGCTTTGTCGGTAGATATAAATAATGCTTTACTTACATTATTATTCTTACATGCTTCAATTACATTTTCAGTCCCTTTTACGTTGGTTTTCCAGCACTCCTTCGGATTCTTCTCGGCCATGACCACATGCTTAATAGCTGCCGCGTGGATGACATAATCAATTCCCTTTAACACCTCCTCCAAACGCTCAGCATCCCTAACGTCCCCAAGCACAAATTCAAGAAATGGAAAGTCATCCTCAGGGAAATCATCCATCATTTCCAGCTGCTTGATTTCATCTCTTGAGTAAATAACTACTTTTCCAATATTGTCCTCAACTTTGGCTAATTCTCCAACCAAAGCTCTGCCAAGCGTACCTGATCCACCAAGAATTGCAATATTTTTTCCTTTAAAAACGGACATTTATCGATGCTCTTTTAGCAAATAAACAAATTGATACTAACATAGCACTCTGAAATTCGACAGATTGCGCTTATGTGCGGTATAACCGGCTTTAAAAATTATTCCTATGCCCATGATTTGAAAGAATCCTTGGAAAGTGCTGTTCATACGCTCAATCTGAGAGGTCCGGATAATCAGGCTACTTGGCATCACCACTCAGTTGGACTAGGTCATGCACGATTATCCATTATTGACACTTCAGAAAGAGCAAATCAGCCAATGTCTGATAAGTCCGGCAGATACACTTTAGTATTTAATGGTGAAATCTATAATTACAAGGAACTCGCTGAAAGCTTGGATACAGACTTCATTTCTACCTCGGACACCGAGGTATTACTCTACCTTTTGATCAACGAAGGTGAGAATTGCCTTACTAAGCTAAATGGCTTTTTTGCTTTTGCTTTTTATGACAGCAAAGAAGAAACGATGCTTTTAGCAAGAGATCGAATGGGCATTAAGCCACTTCATTATTATAAGAATGAGGAATTTTTTGTGTTTGGTTCCGAAATGAAAGCACTCATGAGCTTCCCTATTCCGAGAAGAATCAATCATCAAGCTCTACATTGGTACCTTCGGCTGACATACCTACCACAAAATCAAAGCATGATCAATGGTGTGAAAAAACTGCGTCCAGGTCATCTGCTGAGAGTGGGTAAATCATCTATAGAGGAAAAAGCTTATTGGGGTTTGGAAAAGCCTGATGTTTTTGCAGAAAACTATAAAGAGGCTAAGCAAAAAACATTGGAACTGCTAGAGCAATCTGTTGCTCGGAGAATGGTTGCTGATGTGCCGCTGGGGGCTTTTTTAAGTGGTGGAACAGATTCATCAGCTGTAGTCTCGATAGCCTCTAAGCTTGACTCTAACCTCAATACATTCTCGATAGGATATAGAGATCATTCTTTCTTTGATGAAACAAATTTTGCTGAAACGGTCGCTAAGAAATTTAACACTAATCACACAACTTTTTCACTCACCAACGATGATTTACTGGAGAGCTTACCAGCTGTCATAGACTATATAGGCGAACCTTTTGCAGACTCATCTGCAATTCCGACATATATTTTATCTCAGCGTGTGAGTCGCAAAATGAAAGTCGCCTTATCAGGAGATGGAGCAGATGAATTGTTCGGAGGCTATTACAAACATTTAGCTTTTCACAAGTCTCAGAAGAGAACATTGACCAATGCATTAATAAAATCTATCAATCCTTTACTCTCAGTTTTGCCCAAATCACGATCTTCTCGACTGGGAAATACCGCTAGGCGCCTGACTAAATATGGCGAGCTTTTAAGAATGAGTTCAACTGATAAGTATTGGCATCTTGCTTCGTTTAACAATAGCCCGGGTGAATTATTACAAGGTGAACATCATGTGGCAATTTCAGATTTGTTTCATTCAACACATCAAAAAGAATCCCTCGACATCAATGAATTCCTAGATATAGATTTACAATTGGTCTTACCTGGAGATATGCTTACTAAAGTAGATTTGATGTCTATGGCAAATAGTCTGGAGGTCCGAGTACCCTTTTTGGATAAAGACTTAGTCACATTTGCTCGTTCATTACCGGGAGATTATAAGGTCAAGAGAAATTATAGGAAACGTATACTTCAAGATGCTTTCGAGTATATTCTCCCAAAAGAATTGCATCATAGATCAAAAAAAGGATTTGAAGTTCCAATGCTCCATTGGTTAAGAAATGAACTTAGTTCCGAAGTAGATGAGTTAGTTTTTAATGAAGAGTACCTGGAATCACAAGGGATATTTGTAATTCCCACAGTCATGTCTTTAAGGAGTAAACTTTACTCTCAAAACCCTGAAGATGTTCACATTACTATATGGACACTTTATATTTTCCAAAGGTGGTATAAAAGTTGGATCGAATGAAAGCGCTATTTCTAATACTCCACAGAAAAGACCGTTCACCAGGTCAGAGATATCGACATGAGCAGTATGTTAGTCATCTTGAAGCAAATGGAATCCAGTGCTCTTTTTCACCACTGTTAGTTTCAGAGAAAGAAGATCAAATATTTTATAGTAAAGCTGTGTTTCTCAAAATATTGATTGGGTTGAAAGCTCTGATGAGAAGATACATCAGCATAAAGAATGCAAATAAATTTGATGCTGTTTATATCTATCGGGATGCCTTTTTCTTTGGGACTTTTTTTGAAAAGTGGCTCAGGAAAAAAAATGTTAATATAATTTATGATTTTGATGATGCTATTTGGCTTGATGATGAAAATCCCAATCAAGGAATTTTTAACAGGCTTAAGAATCCAAATAAAGTTGCCATCATATGTTCAATTGCAGATCGGGTAATTGTTGGAAATCAATATTTGAGAAACTTTGCAAAAGCCTATAATGAAGAAACTTCTATCATTCCAAGCACTATCGATTTTCAGAAATATGTTAAAAATTCAAATCCACATGATTCAATTTGTATCGGCTGGACAGGTAGTTTCTCCACGCTAAAACATTTCGAAACAGTAATTCCGGCACTTGAAGTCATCAATCAAAAATTTGAAAATAAGGTTTATTTCAAGATAATTGGTGACCTGAAATTTTCACATCCGTCCATGAATGTTAAATGCGTAAGATGGCAAAGTGAAACTGAGGCTCACGATTTATCAGAAATAGATATCGGATTAATGCCACTTCCTGATAATGAATGGACAAGAGGAAAATGTGCTATGAAAGGCCTCCAGTATATGGCGCTTGAAATTCCAACAATTATGTCTCCTGTTGGGGTAAACTCTGACATCATCAATGACGGGGAAAATGGATTCCTTGCAGGAACTATCGAAGAATGGGTGGAAAAGATCAGCCTGCTTGTAGAGGACAAAGAGTTGAGAAACAAAGTGGGAAAAGCTGGAAAACTCACAGTTGTTAAAGAATATAGCGTTGAAGCCAATAAGGATAAATGGCTTAGAGCCTTTCAATTCTAAAGTTTCTTTAATCTATCCCTGGCGGCTTTATGGGCTGGATGCTTTCGTTTTGCTGCTTTTTTAACCCGATTGTAATAGTCTTTAGCTAGTTCTTCTTCTCCATCCATTGCCGCAATATTTCCTAGATGCAGCAAAGAATAAAAATAATATCCCATTTCGGTGGCTCCGGCTTGCTCAGCATAATCCAAGCCCTTCTTATAATACGCTTTAGCCCGTTCATGATTCCTTCTATTACCATGCACCTGTCCAAGAAAAAAGCATGCATATCTTCCGCTATTGGCCTCATAGCCAACTTCCATGCTATCAATTTTCTGTAATATCTCAAGGGAGACCTGCTCCACTTTTGAATACCTGCCAGCTTGATAAAGAAGTCTGGCATAATATCTATGGAAATAAGCGTTTCCTGGAAATTGAGAATTCAAATATTCAGCAACCTGCAAGGCTCCAACAATATCATTTTCCTCATTCGACATGATTCGCATTAAATAATACTGTGCTTCAGTTCGAGAGTAGAAAGCATTTCTGGCCACCTCTTTCAATTGACTAATGCCCTTTTCTTTATCCCCCTTTGGAAAGAAAGCCATGATTGGACGAAGAAGTGGATATTCCTCTCTTATCCACTCTGCGTAGTAGTTGAATAATGCATCACCAAACAATAACTCCGGGCTATACTCTTCATATCCCTGACATTCTCTCAAATATTTTAGAGATCTACTTCCGGCTAAAGCAGCTTTTCGGTATTCACGTCGCTCGGAATACAACCTGCCTTCAAAAGCATAAGCAGCAGCAAGAAAGAAAGCGCCTTCTATTTCATTGTAGTTGTCCCTGACATTTTCAGCTAAATATTTTGTAGTGTCCATGTAGGCAAGAAATTCTCTGTCCCATTCTTGATTATTGTAATTTGGAACAATTCTCCACCAATAATTCAATCCTTTGAGCAAATAAGGAAGTGGGTGCCATGGATACTTCTTTTGCAAATAGTTAAAGTGATTGTGAGCTTTGGTGAACTCAAAATTGTACATAGAATTGATCGCCTCTGTAGACTCAATCTGAATAAACGGATTCACCAGCAAACTATACCTGACGCTATCGCCATCCGGCTGATTCTCTTGCCGCTGAGCATACACTCCTGCCGAGAGTAGGATTAAGGAGCACATGATGATATTTTTGACGTGTAATCGCATCAATCGCAAATCTAAATGACGAATCGCTTAAGTAAGTATCGAAAGCAATTTCTTGAAGACTGGTTTGATTTTAACGGGACAGGCATGTTTTTCATTATATGTCTCACATACATCGCACTACTTTTTGTGAAGCGAATTTTTATAATCGATTCCATCGCTGCGTTTGAAGTCCTAAATGAACGAGGAGATATCTGGGTCTTTGACATTTTGTATGGTATTCAATACTTGAGCGTCCCTATTTTCCTGGCCTGGAAGTGGACCTGGACCACACTCGCTTTGTGGATCGGATGTTTCATGTTTGGCTACAGACTTCATTACAATCAGTTATGGAAAATGGTCATGCTCACCGAAATATTCTTCTTTCTTCCTGAAATAGTAAAAGTTCTGTGGTTTACGGTTTTTTACACTGACCCAGACTACAACGATTACATGGCCTTCTACCCATTTTCATTGATCAATTTGATTGATTACACACAAATCGCTCCAAAATGGCATTATCCGCTCAAATCTGTTAATATTTTCGAACTATTATATTGGCCAATCCTAGTACTTGGTATTTATTTTTTGAGTGGAAAAAAACTCAAAATTTCCGCATATATCGTCGCAAGCACTTATGTGTTGTTCTTCATTATCTGGCTATTCTTTTATGTTGCTGTATATTGATAAAAGATGTTAAAAAGTCCACCCAATGTCATTAATGGACGTATAACACATGCATTCAACCAATTAGAATTTTCAAAACCTTGCAAACCAACGAGTTATTCTAAATCAGCGAGCAAGAAGACCTGATATCTACAGGTTAATTGCTAATTTCGCCCCTCACATATTTTCAACTATGGGATACCAAAAAATAAACATAATTACCGGATGGATCGCTTTCTTGATCGCGCTGGTCACTTACTGTCTTACTGTAGAGCCAACGGCAAGTTTTTGGGACGCAGGTGAATTCATCGCCTGTTCGTATAAACTTGAGGTTCCACATCCTCCGGGAGCTCCTTTCTTTTTACTTACAGGTAGAATGTTTTCATTACTAGCTGGCGATGACGTCACTCAAGTTGCATTTTGGGTAAACATGCTCAGTGTAATGAGTAGTGCATTTTTCGTTTTGTTTATTTTCTGGTCTATCACACACCTTGCCAAGCGAGTATTAAAAGTAAAAACCGGTGAAGAAACTACCGCTGATACCATAGCAATAATGGGCACAGGTTTAGTTGGTGCATTGGCATGTACATTCTCTGATTCGTTCTGGTTTTCTGCGGTAGAAGCGGAAGTATATGGCATGTCCGCATTCTTTACCTCATTTGTCTTCTGGGCCATTTTAAAGTGGGAAAACATGTCCGAGGAACAGGACCGGGCACGATGGCTGATCTTGATCGCCTACATGATGGGACTTTCAATCGGTGTCCACCTATTGAACCTTGTAGCCATTCCGGTACTTGGGCTCATCGTTTATTTTAAGTACTATGAAAATGTAACTCGGAAAGGCATCATCTACACCATGTTGATTTCAGCAGCAATTGTACTAATTGTACTGGAAGGTGTAATACCAGGGCTTCCATCCATGGCTGGTAAAATCGAAATCTTCTTTGTGAATTCGTTTGGACTTCCATTTGGGTCTGGTGTCATCTTCTTTGGCATTTTGGTGATCGGTGGTTTGGCGTATGGCATTCACTACTCCATCAAGCACAACAAATACGTGCTGAATACATCACTATTAGCGCTAGCATTTATTCTTATTGGTTATTCTTCGTATGCCATCGCAGTGATTAGAAGTAATTACAACCCACCGATTGATGAAAATAACCCTGAAGAAATCATCTCATTCGTTTCATACCTAAAAAGAGAGCAGTATGGAAGCAGACCTTTGTTTAAGGGTCCTTACTACACAGCAGATCTAATAGAAAACAAACAAGGTGCTCCTGTTTACATGCGTGGCGAAGACAAGTATGTAATCAAGGATTATAAGGTTACTCAGGTTTTTGATCCTAACCATACCACCATACTTCCACGGATGTATAGCTCTGCTGGCAACCATGTCAGAAAATACCGCGAGGTTACCGGATTGAGGGAAGGTGAAAAACCGAGTTGGGGAGATAATTTTTATTACCTCATAGTACATCAGCTTGGACACCAGTATTTCAGGTATTTTATGTGGAACTTCTCCGGACGTGAGCATGATATCCAAGGAGCCGGTTGGGTTGGTTTAAGCGATGCCTTCGATGATTTACCAGACGTGCTTGAAAATAATAAAGGACGGAATATTTATTTTGGATTACCGCTTTTATTGGGGCTTTTTGGGATGTTCATCCAATATAAAAAGGATGTGAAGCTATTCTCAGCTACAGCACTTCTGTTTTTTATGACAGGTATTGCCATCGTGCTTTACTTAAACACCCCTCCAATAGAGCCGCGTGAGCGAGATTACATTTATGCAGGATCCTTTTACATGTTTACCATCTGGATTGGTTTTGGAGTTCTTTTCTTATATGATCTCCTTAATGGAATTTCGAAAGAAAAGAAAATTGCAGCAGTATTGGCATCTGTCATTGGTCTTACCATTCCAGTATTGATGGCGAGTGAAAATTGGGACGATCACGATCGATCTGATCGATACTTTTCAGTTGATGCCGCTAAAAACTATCTATCCACAGTCGCACCAAATGGAATCATTTTTACCGGTGGAGATAATGATACATTTCCATTGTGGTACGCTCAGGAAGTTGAAGGTTTCCGTACCGACGTTCGAGTGCTTGTGTTAAGTTACTACAATACTGATTGGTATATTCAGCAGTCGGCAAGGCAAGCGTATGAATCAAACCCGCTCCCATATGGCTTAGCTATTGAGCGATATCAGCAAGGTGGTTTTAACGACTTCCTTCCAGTCTTTGAAAGAGATGAATTGAAAGGCAATGCGATCAACGCTAAGATCCTTTTGGACTTCATTAATGACCAAAATCCAGCACTTCAGATGCAGGTAAATAGCTATACAACTTATAATACTATTCCTACACGAACGCTCTTTGTAGATGTAGATACTACAAAAGCTAAGAAGATCGTGCCAGAGGATATGCATGACAACATTGTTGATCGAATGATTATTCGCGTAAAGGGAAGAGGACTCGAAAAGAAAGATCTGGCATTCCTCGATCTTTTGGTCAATGCTGATTGGGAGCGACCTATCTATCTTAACAATACCTCTATTTCGCAGCTTAATTTAGACCTAAGGAATTTTGTGGTACAGGAAGGCATGGCTTATCGTGTGGTACCTGCTCAAAGCGCGATTGACCGAGCTGGTTCATATCCTGTAAATACAGAAGTCATGTATGATAATGTGATCAATAAATTCACATGGACGAATTTGGATGATCCTGATGTTTACTATACACAGGATTACCTGGGATTTGTTCTTAACTCAAGATCTACTTTTAACACGCTAGCTGAGAATTTGATCGCTGAGGATGATTATGAAAGAGCCGCCATTGTGCTCAAAAAGTGTCTAGAAGTAATGCCCGATGAATCTGTACCGTATGATATATTCAGTATGCAGCAAGTTGATATGTTGTTGCAAGTAGGTGAGCCGGAGCTAGCTGAGCACATTGCTCAAGTTACATCTACGTATGCTACTCAGTATCTTGACTATTACTTTGAAACCGGAGGAACAACAGACACGAATGAACTTCAAAGACAGATTCTTTCATTGAATGAGGTAGCAAGGGCCTATCGTGCAAATGGAGATAGAGAGAAGGCGGCGTATTACGAAGAGTTGTTCAATACCTACTATACAAAACTCCAGGCCAGACAGGAATAGAGTTAATTTACAGAATACAATAATCCGAACCTTCAACATTGAGTTGGAGGTTTTTTTATTTTATAAAAAAGGGGAAAAATTTAACGCTTTAAGAATTTGTAAGCTTTCTTAAATCTCTTTGCTTCATCCTTTACAACTAGGAAGTAATAACCGGAAGCCAAGTCTTTCACTTGAATTTTGTATTTACCTATTCCAACTTCTTCTGGCTTGATCTGAAGCTTGTTGCCAATCATTGAAGTCAATTCAAATTGTGCATTGTCAAAGCTACCTTCTACTTGCACTACTATGAATTCAATGGCTGGATTAGGATAGATACTGATTTGCGCATCTTGAACTGGATCTGTTCCTCCCTGAGCGAGAGACATCCCGCTAATGGCGAGAGCGAACGTTAATATGATCAGTTTATTGCGCATTGTTAGTATACAAATTACGCATTTTTTTTCATATTGTTCCTAATGGTCAGAAAATATTAACCGTTAATTAACGTTAATGAGGCCATTTTCTATAGGATTTTTCATAGAACTAATTGATTTTAACCAATTAGAGTTAGTTTTTGCCATCCATCGAATAAAATGCCGATTTTGTCTAAATGTAAAAAAGCATTCGTTGGAGGTATAAAAGACGGTGCCTTTGCTAGCAATTAAGTACCAAGTAATGAATTAACACTCTTCGGAATAAAGTCAATGATATCAGATGCTTGAATCCATGGAGTTTGTAATTCTCTTACAGCTTCATCTCCGGCTAGCCCATGCAGGTAAACACCGAGTCTAAGTGAATTAAATGAAGTTAGTCCTTGCGCTAAAAATGAACCCACCATTCCAGTAAGCACATCCCCACTTCCGGCTGTTGCTAATCCAGGATTTCCCGTTGGATTAAAATGAATAATCCCATGACTACTGCATACCGCTGAGAACGCCCCTTTTAGAACTACATTTAATTTATGGGTAGTGCAGAACTTTTTAAGCTTCTCCAGTTTTTCAAAATCATCAACCCAACTGCCCACCAGTCGTTTGAACTCTCCCGGATGAGGTGTCAAAATTGATTCAGCAGGGAGTAACTCAAGCATATCCGTGTTTTCAGACAGTATATTGATTCCATCTGCATCGACGACCATTGGATCAGTCTGATTCTCAAGAAGCCTTCTGAGCGCTGCAACTGTTTCCTTTGCGGTGCCAATTCCAGGGCCAAGCGCAATTACATCTTTGGTTTTTGGAATGGACTCGATATGATTTTCTCCGGAATCTATAGACACCATGGCCTCCGGAATACTCACTTGTAAAATATTTTCGCCACACTTAGGCACATGCACATTGACTAATCCTGCTCCTGCCCTGAATGCCCCTCTCGTACACAGCACTGCAGCACCCATCATACCGCGACTTCCGGAAACAATCATTAACCTGCCGATCTGATTTTTATGAGTAAAGGTTGATCTTTCCTGAATCAACGCCCTCATTTCCTCAGCTTCAGTCAAATGAAAGTTTGTATCCTGGCGTTCAATAAATTCACTTTTTAAACCAATATCAACAACTCTCCATTTTCCTACATACTGTTCACATTGTGGTAGAAAAAAAGTCAGTTTGGGGAGCTGAAAAGAGATCGTATAATCTGCTTTAAAAGCAATCGATCCTTTTGGTAATGGCTGATCTGAAAATAGCCCCGATGAAATATCTATTGCAATACGCTGTGCCTTTTGCTGATTAAGGAAAGTAACCAAATCTCGCAACAAGCCTTCAATTGGTCGTGATAACCCTGAACCGAATAAACCATCAACGATAATTGAATTTGAAGTAATTGTAGGAAAATCATCCCTGCTCGCGATCCATTCAAGATTCTCAATTCTGTCGAAATTAGTTTTAAAATCAGTACTTCCCTTTTCAGTTTCTCCTACTACGAAAATTGAAACTTCCCAGTCTCTATCTAGAAGCAACCGTCCAATTGCCAGTCCATCTCCTCCATTGTTACCAACACCACAAAAGATAAAAACCGGCTGCTTTTCCGGGTGAAGCCCCAGAAATTTTGTTACAAAAGCTTGACTGGCTCGCTCCATCAAATCGATGGAAACTATAGGTTCGTTGACAATTGTAAACTGATCTGCTTCTCTTATTTGCTGCGCACTAAGTATCTTCATATCGCTTAGCGATCTACTTCGCCCATGTTAAGATCCATAGATCCTAAGATAGCAAACAAATCTGCCAGCATACTCCCTTTGCTGATTTCTGCAATTACTGAAAGGTTGCTAAGGCTTGGAGATCTTGCCTTGCACCTGAGCGGTTGATCTGCTCTACCATCCGTTCTGAAAAAGAAACCCAGCTCACCTTTGGGATTCTCTGCTCTGACATAATAATCCTGAGCCTTAGGTCTAATTTTTTTGGGCACCAGTGCTCGCGGATCAAATTCTCTGGTTCGTTTGTGCTCGCCAAGCAATTTCTCAACGCACTGTTCTATGATCCGTATAGACTCCCAGCATTCCTGATACCGCACCCAGTTTCGATCCCAACAATCGCCAACAGTTCCCATTTTCCCTGTCCCGACAGGTACTTCAAAATCGATCTCAGGATAGACGCTATAACCGTCTACTTTTCTTAAATCGAATTTTAGTCCTGAACCTCTTAGCATAGGGCCATTTATACCATAGTTGATTGCTAAGTCAGAAGGCAGTACACCTATATTGGCGGTACGCTCAATGAATATTTTATTGTTGATCAGGAGCGTTTCAGAATCCTTAAGTTTTGGTTTTAGGTAATCTACAAACTCTTTGGCTCGCTCTTCGAATCCGATGGGTAGATCATAAAATAAGCCTCCTACCCAGATATAGTTGTAGAGCATTCTTGCTCCGCTTGCCCATTCCAGCATCCGAAGAATATGCTCCCTATCACGCATCATCCATAAAAATGGAGTAAATGCCCCAATGTCCATTCCATAGGTGCCAATGGCAATAAAATGTGAGGCTATTCTATTCAATTCGGCAACCAGGACTCGAATATATTCTACTCGCTTGGGAATTTTTTTTTCTATACCGAGCATGCGCTCTACTCCCATTACAAATGCCCACTCATTGTTCATTGCGGCTACATAATCCATACGATCTGTATATGGAATCGTCTGATTGAAGGCCAATGACTCGGCATGCTTTTCAAAACACCGATGCAAATAACCCATATGCGGCACCACGTCTACCACAATCTCTCCATTAGTTACAACTTCCAGGCGAAGCACCCCATGAGTGGATGGATGTTGTGGCCCCAGGTTGATGATCATCTCCTCTGTTTTGAGGTCAGATTCTTTGTATTTTAATGGTTCCGACTTTTGTAATGGGGAATTAGAAATGGAGAATTGAGAACTCATGCCGTCATACCTTTTTCATTTTTACTTTCCCATTTTACAATCACATCATGGTACTTCTCCTGCTCCACATAATCTTTACGCAATGGATGTCCTTCCCAATCGTCAGGCAATAGTATTCTTCTTAGATCGGGATGATTATTGAACTGAATACCTAACAAGTCGTATGTTTCCCGCTCGAGCCAATCTGCTGTTTTCCAAATATCTGAAACGGTGTCTATCTCAGGACTTTCTCTGGGTAACTCTACTTTGAGCATCAAATGCAAATCGTAGGGGATGCTGTACAGATTGTAGATCACTTCCATCGAGTTTTTCTCTTCCCCATTATCGAGCCCAGTCAGGCAAGACAGTGAATCAAAGTATGTTTTTTCGTGAGTATGCAGCAGCACACATACCTTATGAATTGATTTTGCCTCAATAATCAGTGCCAGGGGTGTAGATTCAAGGTCTTCGCCCACTATCGCATCAGCAAGCTTATCTGAGATTAAAGATTTGATTTCTTCAAACTGCATCCTTCTCCATCAATTTTTCAAGGGCTTTTGGGCCTAACACTGATTCAGTTCTGATCTTTTCCTGAAGCTTCAGAAATCCACCTATCAAGGCTTCTGGTCTTGGGGGACATCCGGGAACATATACGTCGACCGGGATTACCCGATCTACTCCTTTGACTACATGATAGCCATGTTCCCAATATGGACCTCCACAATTTGCACAAGATCCCATCGAGATAACATAACGAGGTTCTGCCATTTGCTCATACAGTCGTTTTACTCTGTCAGCCATTTTAAAGGTGACCGTACCAGATACGATCATGACATCCGCTTGTCGAGGCGAGTTTCTTGGAATTACCCCAAATCTATCAAGATCGTAAGCCGATGTAGCAGTAGACATAAACTCTATTGCACAACAGGCCAAGCCAAAGCCAACAGGCCATAGACTGCTCAGACGCGCCCAGTTTAGTAAGTCATCGAGCTTAGAAACAATGACTCCTCCTTCACCTGTTTTCAATCCTGCTATGGTTGGTTCTTGTAAGCTCATTTATATCTATCGTAAGCGCTTGGTGGAATTTGTGATTTGTAATCTGAAGCTTTGGGCTTTGGTCGCACCCATTCCAGCATCCCTTTTGCCCACACATAAGCCAATCCAACTAGCAATATTCCAACAAAGATGAAAGTTTCAATCATCGAAAATGTACTCCACAGCCCATTGGACTCGGAAGCGAGGCTTTCGTCACCAAATACAGTTGCCCAAGGGAAAAGGAATACAAGCTCTGCTTCAAACAATAAGAATATCAATGCCACGATATAAAACCTCACATTGAATTGCCCCCAAGCATTTCCGGCAGGTTCTTCACCCGACTCATAGGTGGTTTGCTTTTCCGGATTGGGTCTATTGGGTCTCAATATTTTTCCTATTAGAAGCGTCACCATTAAAAAGGCTATGCCACCAATAAAAAAGAGTAGAACTGTCCCAAATCCACTGATTTCGATCATAATGGGAAATTACAGGTAATCTTCGAAATATTTAAAGCTTAAACTCGAATTCGAAGATTAAAACTTCAATGGATCGAGGTGTTTAAAGTGGCCATTTTGCTTAATTCGTTCCTGTGCATTTTGTGCTCGTTCTAGAGCTGGAAGCAAATGTTCAAGGTGCTTAATGGCAAAATTCAGGCGCTCATTTTCACGTGATTGTTGAAGAAGGCTATACTCTTCTTCCGGTTTCAAACCGATTTTATGTCCAATATCATAAACCGAAGTGATTGAAGAGATATCCGGAACATCTGTCTCTCCTAACCACACAAACAATTTGGCGACCATTTCTTTGAACTGGTACAGCAGGCTTAGATCGGTAGCTTCATCGCTCACAGGTAAGTATTCTACTCTCCCTCCGGCATATTCCTTATCTCTCCATGGATTCCAAAATTCGTTGACATTAAATGCCTTGAGCGCTTTCGTTTTGATGTCCATTCGTCCATCATCATAAGTTTTTGTTACTTCGATGATTTCAACCTCGGTGCCTAATTCTATTTTGTTTAATACATATGCAGGAATCCCAAACGTTAGATTTTCGGCCAGGCACTCATTTATTAGTGCTTTGTAGCGAGGCTCGAAAATATGCAAATTGACCGCCTCACCCGGAAAGGCGACAATATTCAACGGAAAAAGTGCCAGCTCATTCATAGTTCAAAAAAACTCTGAAGTGCGAAAATAGTTTGGTACTTTCGACCATCCATGAAGATCATTCGAATAAATAAAGGTAAAGCGGTGAGTTTGCCCATAAGGTTTGTAACAGTAGTTGCAGCAGTGATCATAACCATTAAGCTTATGGATTGGTTACCTGAACCTTGGTCAATAATAGTTGCCATGGCCATTTGTACTTTTCTGCCGGCCATTTGGTTTGCAACTAAGGTAATTATCATCAATGAAGAAAATAAAACCATTTTTGATGGTGCCTGGACTATGGGACGAAAGCTTGGAAAGCCAGTGAAATATGACGGCATTGAAAAGATTTTCATAAATAAAGTGAAGACAAAGCAGACCATGTATTCATTATCAAATAAGCAGAACATCCTTGCGAATCATGAGTTTCAGGCCTACTTGAAACTCATTAATGGAGATAAGTACTACTTGTTTAGTCATCCACTAGAAGAGCGAGTAGAAGAAAAGGTGACAAAAATCAGATTGAAGCTTGGTTTAAATTGAACACAAAAATTCCTTTGGATGGTTAGCTTTGCGAGACTCAAAAATTCAACATGGCAAAATTTCATACACTAAAGGTTAAAGAACTCTCAAGACCTACCGAAGAATCTGTAGCTGTTACATTTGAAATCCCGGAAGAATTGCATGAGGAGTTTTCCTTTATCCAAGGACAGCACCTCACTTTGAAGAAAGATATCGATGGAGAAGATGTTCGCCGATCATACTCCATATGTTCTTGCCCAATCGATGAAAACTTGACGGTAGCCATAAAGAAACTGGAAGGCGGGGCATTTTCTACGTATGCCAATGATGAGCTTAAGGTAGGCGATGAAATAGAGGTGATGCCTCCTCACGGATCTTTTTATGTGCCTCTGGATCCAACCAACGCCAATTCTTATGTAGCGTTCGCAAGTGGCAGTGGCATAACGCCAATTATGTCTATCATCGAAACAACCTTGAGAACTGAGCCAGAGAGTGAATTCACACTTTTTTACGGAAATAGCAGAACAAGCACCATCATTTTTCAGGAAAGACTGGAAGCACTGAAGAATCGATATATGGGACGATTTAGCCTGTATCACATCCTCAGTAAAGAGCGTCAGGAGTCGGACTTGTTTAATGGCAGAATTGAGGCGGAAAAAATTCAAGCCTATGCTCGTCTCTTCTTTGATCCGGAAACCGTTGATCATTATTTCACATGTGGCCCGGAAGAAATGATGCTTGCGGTCCAAAGCGAACTCAAAAATCTAGGCGTACCTGAGGATCGCATTCACCTTGAGCTTTTTACTTCTCCTGTTGGAAAGCTGGGTGGTACACGGAAAGAAATCAAACACGAAAAATCACATGCGGAAATTACTGTCGTTTTGGACGGGAATAGCATGACCTTTCCATATGATTCTGATAAGTCCATTCTAGATGTTGCATTTGATAATGGAGCTGACCTGCCATATGCATGCAAAGGTGGTGTATGCAGCACGTGCGTGTGCAAGGTGGAGGAAGGTGAAGTGGAAATGGACGTAAATTATGCACTTGAGCCAGACGAGCTGGAAAGAGGCCTTGTTCTTAGCTGTCAATCGTTTCCCAAGACAAATAAAGTAAAACTGAATTTTGATGTTTAAATCAAAACTTTAGCGCATTATCAATTTGAGGTATCAAGTCTTTGTGACGCTCCTTGGATCCTCCTGTTAATAAGCTTCTGATATTTCCTTTTTTATCTATTATCACATGGGTTGGATAAGCGCTTACCCCGTACAATTCTGCTTGATCTCTAGCGGATGGAATTACTTGATATGCGAATGACTTTCTTTCCAGGAAAGTATCTAAAGACTCCTGGCTGTCAAGGGCAAAGGCTATAAAAACAACATCTTTTCCTTCATAATGAGCAACCAACTCATTTAGGCCTGGCATTTCCACAATACAAGGTGCACATCCGATAAACCAAAAATTCAGCACAACTACTTTCCCCTTAAGCTCAGATAGCTGATATTCATTGCCATCCATATCCGTCACAGAAAAATCCGGCGCTAATTCTACTTCTTCCTCATAAAACATACGTCGCAAAGTCTCCTCTTTAAAGTCTTCATACGCTGTATCAAGTGCTAATTTTTCAAATACTTCAATGGCTGATTCACCAGCAGACTCATCTCCCATGGATTCTGCAATTAAAAACGCTTCAAAAGCGTCATCATAATTATGAAGTGCTTGAAAAGATTTGCCTTTAAGGTTAAATATTTTCACATTTTTCTTTGAGGAATTTGACTCATACATTTCAATAAGACCGAGCGCCTCTCCGTAGCCTTTTGCATCAACGTAGCCCTCAATGATACGAACCAAATGTCTTGGAATACCTAATCTCCAGCTATAATAATGCGTCACACTCAAATCATAATCCAACAACTTATTGAGTGCCAATCCAAGGTATCTCTTTTTCTCAATTGCATTGTCTAAGGATTTTGCATGCATGTAATAATGAGTAACCTCATCAGGCTCATTTTCCATCCAGTATTTGGTGGAATTGTAAAGTTGCTCTCTGCTTTTCTCACTATCATCTAAAGCCCAAACAAGACGCTTTCCTATTGCTGATGTTGGATTTTCGAATAGAAATTGCTGTGAGCGTTCTTCAAACTTCGGATCCTCTTTGGAGGCTGAAAAAAGATAATAGCTATATGAAGAGTGGGCCTTTTCAATCAGATTTGATCCGGGATAGCTACTCAACAATAAATCATAATTTTTGAAAGCATTTTCAAAATCATTGAGAAGAAGATAGCCTACGGTCGTTGCATATAATGCGGATTCAGAGCTAAACTTAGCACGCTTTTTTCCAAGATTCGCGTCTGTAAATTCTTTGATGCTTTCAAGCTCACTGAGAATAACCTGCTTTGATGAATCTTGATTGGAAGCATACATTATTCTCCTCCATCGTTGAAAATCCAATGCATAATTGTCGGGATATAACTCGCGCTCTTTTTGGGCCCCTTCCAAAGAATTGGATAAGGCCATGTTGGCATTCCTGAAAAATTTACCACTCTCATCTTTTAGCTTGATCACCAATTCCGTCTCCCTATCCCAACTTGTAGGAGTGAAAAAACCAAATTCATATAACGATGCCTTTGGATCGATCATGAGTTTATAAATAAAAGAATCGCCTTCTCTTATCATTTTTTTTCGGATATACTCAGATCTAAAATCTTCTGTATTCATTTCCCACTGGACATAAACCTCATCGGATAAGTCAAAGACGCTTGAGGTGTCAGGAGTATATCTAATGATAACTTCCGCTCCTCTTTGAGGGTTATCAGTTGAAACAGATGCAATCTGAGCATTAGACGCAAGCATCAGAAAGAAGAGAGAGATGAAAGAAGCAAATTTCATAGGACAGATTGGGTTAGATGTCATTTTTCAGGACGCTAACATATTGTAACATAAAATTATTTCCCAATATACCTTTCCTTTAAAATCGAAGGTGTTCGTTAGAACCAATTCGGCTACAATAAGTTATTCTAATAACTGGTGATTTAACTAACTTTGAAACAAAGGATTAGAAGATGGATATAAAGAGTTTAGAAGATCGATTTAATGAGAAGATAGACGAGGACGTTCGAATAGAGCCGAAGGATTGGATGCCGGATAATTACCGCAAGACATTGATTCGTCAAATATCTCAGCACGCCCATTCAGAAATTGTAGGTATGCTGCCGGAAGCCAATTGGATTTCCCGAGCGCCTACATTGAGAAGGAAAGCTGCCGCTCTGGCAAAAGTTCAGGATGAGGCAGGCCATGGTCTTTATTTATACAGCGCATGCGAAACGCTTGGCGTTGAGAGAGATCAATTGCTTCAAGATTTGCACTCAGGCAAAGCCAAATATTCTTCCATCTTCAATTACCCGACCCTGACATGGGCAGACATGGGTGCAATCGGATGGTTAGTAGATGGAGCCGCAATTATGAATCAGGTTCCTCTGTGCAGGGCATCTTATGGACCTTATGCACGGGCAATGGTTCGCGTATGTAAGGAAGAATCCTTCCACCAAAGACAGGGATTTGAAATTATGCTTACTCTGTGCAAAGGATCAGAAGAACAAAAGAAAATGGCTCAGGACGCACTCAATAGATGGTGGTGGCCGTCATTGATGATGTTTGGCCCTACAGACGAAGCATCTACCCATACTGAGCAGTCCATGCGTTGGGGAATCAAACGATTCACCAACGATGAGTTACGTCAAAAATTTGTTGACGCCACTAAACCACAGGCTGATTTACTAGGAATCACTATCCCAGATAAAGACCTTAAATGGAATGAAGAAAGAGGCCACTATGATTTCGGTGAAATCAATTGGGAAGAATTCTTTAATGTGATCAAAGGAAACGGCCCATGCAATAAGCAGCGAGTCGATGCGAGAAAAAGTGCCTATGACAATGGAGCATGGGTGAGAGAGGCAGCAGCAGCACATGCAGAGAAGAAATCAAAGAAACAGGCAGCTGCTTGACAGATGAAATCGTTTCTGTATCCAAAAGCAATATGAAATAGATTCTGAAATAAATTCAGAATAACATAAAAGAAAATAATCATGAAAAATTGGCCACTTTGGGAAATCTTCATTCGCAGTAAAGCCGGACTTAACCACAAGCACGTAGGTAGTCTTCATGCAGCTGATGAGGAAATGGCAATTCAAAATGCCAGAGACGTATACACACGGAGAAATGAAGGTGTAAGTATTTGGGTGGTGAAATCTGAACATATTACCGCGTCAGATCCGGATGATTCTGATCCACTATACGAACCAGCGAAAGATAAGGTGTATCGTCACCCTACTTTCTATGATTTACCGGACGAAGTAAAACACATGTAAAAAAGTAATAAGTTGATTAGTGAGCAGTATTCATTGCCAAGACTAATTAACTCATCAACACTGGTTACAATTAACTAATGACTGATTTAACTAAATATAACTACGTACTCCAGCATGCAGACAACTGCCTCATTCTTGGGCAACGCCTGGGAGAATGGTGTGGACATGGCCCCATCCTAGAGCAGGATATTGCGATGACTAATATCAGTCTGGACCTAATAGGTCAGGCACGCATGTGGTATCAATACGCCGCGGAAATCCAAAATGAAGGTAAGTCAGAAGATGATATTGCTTATTTGAGGGATGCCTGGGGATATCGAAATGTTTTACTTGTGGAACAGCCAAATGGTGATTTCGCTCAGACTATTTTTAGACAATTCCTTTACGACACATACAGCTGCTACTTCTATGAAGCGCTGATGAATAGTTCTGATGAGCGACTTGCAGCTATTGCGGCCAAATCACACAAAGAGGCATTGTACCACATCAAATGGAGTGGCGATTGGGTAATCAGATTGGGAGACGGAACCGAGGAGAGTCATAACCGTATGGTTGCTGCCGTACAAGAGCTCTGGTCCTATGCCGGCGAACTCATTAAACCAAACGAAACAGAAGCCAAGGCACACGAGGAAGGCTATGGTGTGGATTTATCTGCAATTAAGGAAAAACGCGATGCTAAAATAAGAGAGGTCTTGACAGAAGCTACTCTTGAAGTACCGGAGAGTACCTATGCGCATGAAGGTGGAAAAGATGGACGTCATAGCGAGCATTTGGGATATATCCTTGCCGACCTCCAGTTTTTGCAGCGAGCCTACCCTGGATTGGAGTGGTGATTTTTAGTTAATTAGTAAAAGTTGATTAGCGAGGTATCCATCTAGACTATTCATCTATTAACTCTTTAACTAATGTCTATCAGAACGTGAAAGCTGAAATTTCCAATAATTTTCTCCTGCACGCTACACGAATACCCTCTTCAAAGGATGGAATGACCGTGTATCATTTGCCCAATATCACCTACGTAGATAGTGGCCTCTCTTGCGATACCTTCAATATCATCTATATTCATCACCCTGATCCCAGGGAAGAGGAGCTCAAAGAATCGCTAGATCATTATCAATCCGGCCAACTGGATTACTGTATTTGGGTCAATAAGGAAAATCTTTCCTCCGGTGTAAGAGCCTACTTTGAAAAGTTCAACATTAACGAACAAGCCAGCGAACTTGGAATGGCATTGGATTTTAAGCATTATCAATACGTAGATAATGTCAATCACCTAAATGTAAGGCAGGTCAATGATGAAGAATCTTTAGCGACCTATTCCAGAGTCATTGCGGAGAATTGGTCTCCTGTAGATCAGAATGTAATTGACTACTACAGTCGGACAGCAAAGCACTATCTTGATCCTAACAATAACATCAAACTATACATCTACTACCATGAAGGTGAGCCCGTCTCTTGTGTTGAACTTTTTCCAACAGATACAGAGACTATTGGATTTTACGGTTTCGCGACACTGGAATCATATCGAGGCATAGGAATTGGAACCACCTTACTAACTTTTGCATTAAATATGGCAAAGAGCTTAGGGTATAAAAATGCGATTCTTCAAGGAACAGAAGATGGCCTTAACATTTACAAGAAGTTTGGGTTTAAGGATTACACCACGTATTATGAATTTGCTTAATGGTACTTGATAAAGAATACATTCTCGAATTACTTCAAAATGTCACCGACCCTGAAATCCCGGTTATTTCTGTGATTGACTTGGGAATAGTCCGGGACGTGATCATCGATGAAGATTCACTTGAAGTGGTGATTACACCCACATATTCCGGCTGCCCGGCCATGTTGGAGATTGAGAAAGAAATCAACAATGCTCTAAAGAAAAAAGGCATCAATGAGTTCAAGATCACAACCGTACTTTCTCCTGCATGGACAACAGAGTGGATGAGTGAGGAAGGAAAAAGAAAGCTAAAAGAGTACGGCATAGCTCCGCCCAACCCAACCAATCCGGAAGATATTGAATGCCCACAGTGTAGCTCCAAAAACACACAACTTATCAGTGAATTCGGCTCTACTGCCTGCAAATCACTATTCAAATGCAATGATTGCCTGGAACCGTTCGATTATTTTAAGTGTCATTGATTTTACATTGCGTACGTAATAGCGTACATTTACATTTATGAAATCATTAACAGTCACAGACTTACGGAAAAACATCTATAAAGTAGTAGAAGAAACCGCACAAACTCATGAGCCGGTTCACGTTTACGGAAAAAATGGAAACGCCGTATTGGTTGGTGAGGACGATTGGCGAGCAATTCAGGAAACATTGCATCTTCATTCTGTTCCCGGCTTAGCAAAATCAATTGTTGAGGGAATGCAAACTCCACTTGAGGAAACGTTCGATAAACTCGACTGGTGAATTACAAGCTCGTTTATACCAAGCAAGCGCTAAAAGATGCTAAAAAAATAGCATCATCCGGTTTAAAGAAAAAAACGATTGTCTTACTTAAAATATTGGAAGACAATCCTTTTCAGGAATATCCGCCTTTTGAAAAACTAGTCGGTGACTTAAGTGGAGCAATCTCGCGACGAATCAACATTCAGCATCGTTTAGTCTATCAAGTCTTTGAAGAAGAGAAAATTGTTAAAGTCATTCGTATGTGGACTCACTACGAATAAATTAAATTCGCATTCAAACATTCAACCCATGTCTGATACTTTACAAATCACAAAAAAAGACAATCTCGGCATCCTCACCTTTAACCGTCCGGACGTCTTCAATAGCTTTAATAAAGAGCTTGCATTGGCCGTTCAGAAAGCCCTTGATGATTACGCCAAAGATTCCAGCATTCGTGCAATCATGCTTACCGGAAATGGAAAAGCTTTTTGTGCCGGTCAGGACCTACAGGAAGCCATCGCCGACAATGGACTCGAAATAGAGAACATTGTAGATGAACACTACAACCCAATCATTCGACAGCTTAGAAGCATTGAGAAACCAATAATCGCAGCTGTAAATGGTGTCGCAGCAGGTGCAGGTGCCAATATTGCCCTAGCTTGTGACGTAGTAATCGCAACAGAATCAGCTTCATTTATCCAGGCATTCAGCAAGATTGGCTTGGTGCCGGACAGTGGCGGCACATTCACACTTCCCCGAATCATCGGTTTTGGAAAAGCCTCTGCATTGATGATGCTTGGAGATAAAGTTTCTGCAACAGAAGCTGAACAAATGGGAATGATTTACAAGGTGGTAAGTGATGACTCATTTGCAGAGGAAGCCGAGAAGCTAGCTCAGAAACTAGCCAATATGCCTACCAAAGGCCTTGCTTACACCAAACATCTGTTAAACCAGTCATTTGTCAACAATCTTGATCAGCAGCTTGAATTAGAAAAAGAATGGCAGTTTAAAGCCACAGAAACCTACGACTACAAGGAAGGTGTAAATGCCTTTATAGAGAAAAGAAAACCGGAATTTAAAGGAGAATAATGCCAAAATTAAGCGTGATAGGAGCCGGCACCATGGGTACCGGAATAGCCCAGGTAGCTGCCACCGCAGGTTGGGATGTAGTGATCAATGACACCAACAATGAGATTCTTGAAAAGTCTTCTGCCAGCCTGGTAAAGGTGATGAACCGGTTGGTTGAGAAAGAAAAGATTGATCAGGAGACAGCCGACAAAATTCTTGGCCGTATAGACTTCACCGACGATCAGCAATACTTCGAAAATTCCGACCTGGTGATAGAAGCGATAGTAGAGAATATCGAAATCAAAAGAAAGGTCTTTTCGGCAGTAGAAAAGATCGTGCGTGAGGATACCATCATCGCATCAAATACCAGCTCTCTTTCTCTTGCCTCCATTGGAGCTTCATTGGAAAATCCATCTCGATTTGTAGGCATACACTTTTTTAATCCGGCACCATTGATGCCATTGGTAGAAATCATTCCGGCTGTACAGACAGCTGAAGAGACAACCAGGCAAGCCAAAGAGTGGGTAGACAGTTGGAAAAAACTAACCGTACTGGCCAAGGACACACCCGGATTCATCGTCAATCGGGTGGCACGTCCATTCTATGGTGAGTCACTGCGCATGTACGAAGAAGGTATCGCCGACTTTGCTACCATCGATTGGGCCATGAAGGAGTTGGGCGGCTTCCGGATGGGGCCTTTCGAGCTGATGGACTTCATCGGAAATGATATCAACTACACGGTGACAGAAACAGTATTTCAGTCTTTTTTCTACGATCCACGCTATCGGCCTTCATTCACTCAAAAGCGAATGTCAGAGGCAGGCTTTCTCGGACGCAAGTCCGGCAGAGGCTACTACGATTATGCAGAAGACGCAACAAAGCCCGAACCTATCAAAGACGAAAAACTGGGTAAAGAAATTTTAGATCGTGTCTTGGTCATGCTCATAAACGAAGCTGCCGATGCACTCTTCCTGAATATCGCCAGCAGAGAAGACATTGATACAGCCATGACCAAAGGAGTTAACTATCCCAAAGGTTTACTTAAATGGGCCGATGAGAAAGGAATTGATTGGTGTGTGGAAAGATTAGACGCTCTTTATGAAGAATATCATGAAGATCGCTATCGATGCAGTCCGTTGTTGCGAAGAATGAAAACAAAAAAGCAAAGCTTTTATAGTTGATTAGTAAATTAGTTGACCAGTGGCCTGTGCGCAAAGCCACAGTAATGAACCCACTAATTCACCAATTAACTAATTCACTAAAGAATGAGCAAAGCGAATAAAATAGTAGCTGAGATGATGGCCAAAGACACCTTTAGTCAATGGCTGGGTATTGAAGTGCTGGAAGTAAAAGAAGGATTTGCGAAGATCAAAATGAAGGTGAGAAATGAAATGCTAAATGGTCATCTCGTAGCACATGGAGGCATCTCCTTTTCACTTGCCGATTCTGCCTTTGCCTTTGCATCCAATTCGCATGGACAAAAAGCCGTCTCCATTGAGACATCCATCAATCACATTAAACCTATTTTTGAAGGCGACGAACTCATTGCCACTGCTGAAAAGGAAAGCACATCTAAAAGTTTGGGACAGTACCTTGTGCGAGTCACTCGGGGAGAAGAGCTTGTTGGGTTGTTTAAAGGAGTGGTTTTTCGAAAACAAGAGCAGTGGGACGTGGGTTGAAAAACTTGAAACTTGTGACTTACAACTAGAGACTTTACATGAATATACAGATACCTGATCATATCGCCGCAATAAGAAGCTACCAACCAGGTAAGACCATCCCGCAGCTTAAGGAAGAATACGGATGGGATAAGGTGGCCATTTTGTGGAACAATGAAAACACGCTGGGCTACTCGCCAAAATCCAAACAAGCCGTGATCGAAGCATACGAATCGATCAACTACTACCCGGACCCTGTTAGCCGTGACTTGAAGGAAGCGCTCGCAGCAAAATATGGCAAAAAGCCCGAGCAGATCTTCATCGGAAACGGGTCAGAATCTGTGCTGATGCAAACACTACGCGCCGTTTGTTCCGGAGAAGATGAGTTCCTTACCTCCGAAGGTGGCTTTGTCATCATTTACAACTGGGCTAAAATCAACAATGTGCGATGTGTAGCCATGCCGATGACCTCCACCTATGAGTTTGATCTGGAGGCGATCAAAAGCCGCATCAATCGCAATACCAAGGTTATTTACCTGGCCAACGTGAACAACCCAACAGGCACCATGATCACGCAAGCGGAGCTTGACAGCTTCATGCAACACGTGCCGGATCATATTTTAGTGGTTGTAGATGAAGCCTATTTCGAGTATTCAGAAGCCCTGAATCTTGACTTCCCCAACTCGCTGAAGATGGACTATCCAAACATCCTGACGCTGCGTACTTTCAGCAAGGCGTATGGTATCGCCGGCGTAAGACTCGGTTTTGGAGTAGGAGATGAAAAAATCATCGATGCGCTCAACAAGGTGAAGCTCACCTTCGAGCCTACTGCGATGGCGCAAGCCGCCGGCATAGGCGCACTCAACGACACTGCGTTTTTGAAGAAAACCATCAGCAACAACACCAAGCAGCTGGCATACTTCTACAAAGAGTTTGATCGGCTGGGCATAAGGTACGTGCGCTCATACGCCAACTTCATCATGACCGTCTGGAAAGACAAGGAGGAAGTGATGCAGGTCTTTGAAAAGCTTATGCAGCGCGGCGTTTTGGTACGCCCACTTTACGACCCGATCGCTCACTGCATACGCATTTCCGTAGGCAAGCCGGAGGAAAACCAACATTGCGTGGAAGCGTTGGAGGAGATACTTTAACCAATTGAAATCAAGAAGTGTTATGCTGAGGAACGAAGCATCTCATTCCATGAGGTAGATTCTTCGCTGCGCCTGCCTTTGTCGGCAGACAGGCTCGTTTCAGCATCTTTCATCAAACAGACCCTGAAACAAGTTCAGGGTGACATTTATGTACAAAGAGAAGTTACAGTAATTATTAGTCATTCTGAACTTGCTTCAGAATCTTCAACCCATCAGTAGAGAACAATCCCATTCCACCTCCACGGATATCCGGGCCTGCCTACCGCAGGCAGGCCGTCCGCTTTACTTCGTGCTCGCTACCGTCCCGTCTAGATGGCTGAGGGATTTGCGTTGATTTATTGAAAAGAACAAGCTCTAAGCTTGTAGTAGGGGAGTTGGAAGAGGTACTTTAACCAATGAAAACAAGAAGTGTCATGCTGAGGAACGAAGCATCTCATTCCATGAGGTAGATTCTTCGCTGCGCCTGCCTTTGTGGGCAGACAGGCTCAGAATGACATGCCAGGTTTATTTGCACCAAACAAAAATGTTGGGTCATGCTGAACCTGCCTTCCGCAGGCAGGCTCGTTTCAGCATCTTTCATCAAACAGACCCTGAAACAAGTTCATGGTGACAGTTCTGAACAAAGAGAAGTTTCAGCAATTATTAGTCATTCTGAACTTGCTTCAGAATCTTCAACCCATCAGTAGAGAACAATCTCATTCCACCTCCACTGATATCCGGGCTATACACTGAGCTTTCGAATGGTTGAACTTATGGCAGTAGAAACATCCCCCTCCCTCTGCTTAGCCAACCACGCCCCCCTTCAAAGGGGGAACCCGAACGTTCATTATTTGCTGCCGCCATGCGGCCGCTTCACTCCTCTTACCGCTTCAGCAGTCCATGGGTCGTCGGGCCAGTGGTGTTTGGGATAGCGTCCTTTCAGGTCTTTGCGCACGTCGAAATACGTTTCGTTCCAGAAGTTTTTGAGGTCGGATGTGACCTGCACAGGCTTGAAGCCCGGCGATAATAAATGAATGAGCAACGGCTGCTTTCCATCATTGACCGTCGGTGTTTCGGCCATGCCAAACAGCTCCTGAATGCGCGCAGCTAAAACAGGCGCCTCGCCATTGTCTCTGTACATGATCTTGATGCTGGAGCCGCTGGGCACTTCCATTTTAGCAGGTGCCAGCCTGTTCAATTCCTGCTGTTTCTCATAATCCATAGAATGTAGCAGCACATCATATAGATTGATTTTCTTCAAGTCTCGTGGATTCTTGACATCATCCAGATATGGAGATAACCACTCTTCGTTGGTCATCAACAAAGTTTCTATGCTGAGATCAGGCAAGTCGTGGGACGACAGCTTTTTAGAGGACGATAGCCATTTTTTTAGGCTCTTAATCCTGTTTTGTAATTGCTCTACCTCTTCATTCCAATCCAAGAGCGTGCGTCCTTCTCGCTTAATTGCCTGAACGATGGCGTCTTTCAAATGTGAAGGATCCGGATCCGGTAGCGGTACAGACTTCAATACAATATTTCCTATTCGCAAATCTTTGCTGGCATTGAGTCCGCCATCTTCGGTATCCCACTCCACTACCTCTACTTCTTTCACGCGTGGAGCCAAATCCTTCGGGTTGAGTGGAGAAGCCATGAATATCTTGCCCATACCATCTCGTGCATCCAAATTTGCAATCGCCAGCCACGATTCATGTGCCAGATCATCTTTGTGTCCGGCCATCGCGATACGTCCATTTGCAAGCTTGAATTGTGCATTGTTGCCTGGTCGTGCAAAAGCAATCCGTTCCGGGAAAGCATGCGTGAGCAGCAATCCTGTCTCATACGGATCAAAGGGATCATTGTCCACCTCCGCATCAAAAAGCTGTCGATACGAACCGGCAATTTTCTCTATGCGATCAAATCGACCTCCTTTTCTTTCTTCTCTGCGATGTGTTCTCAGCGCTTCTATTCGGCTATTGATGTCGATACCTGCTTCTCTACCCAGTGGATCGCGTTCTTCCAGCAGTGCCGCAACATCTGCTGCCAGACTCACCAGCCCTTCCTCCTCTGCCATGAGCATCATGTGCGCCAATCTTGGATGGCACGGCAATCGATGCACTTCTTTTCCGTGATCAGTTATTCGCCCATTTTCCAGTGCTTCTACTTCGTGCAGTGTTTGCACGGCGGCTTGCCAGGCTCCTCTTGGTGGTGGCGAAAGCCAGGTTAAACTCATCGGATCGCTGATTCCCCAGCTGGCCAAATCCAACGCAAGTGAAGACAGATCAGATTCCAGAATCTCAGGTGTACGGTGCGCCTGCAGGCGTCCATCCGTCACTTTGGACCACATGCGGTAGCATACCCCCGGACTTAATCGCCCCGCTCTACCTGCCCGCTGATCTGCTGAATCTTTGGATATCTGCACGGTTTCTAATCTGGAAAGTCCGGATTTCGGGTCCCATTTCATGGTGCGACCAAAACCTGTATCTACCACCACTTTGATGCCTTCAATCGTCAGACTTGTTTCTGCAATGTTGGTAGCCAACACCACTTTCCTTCTTCCTTCTCTGTCCGGAAGAATGGCTGCTTTCTGCTTGTTGTAAGGTAACTGTCCATACAGAGGATGGATGGAAAAGCTGCGAAGCTTAGATTTCAAAATGCCTGCACATTTGGTGATCTCGCCTTGCCCGGGAAGAAATACCAATATATCGCCTTCATGTGCTTTGGATGCCTTCACGACCGTATTGGCAGTCATTTCCGGGATCATGAATTGATCCTGATCACCTTCATACAAAATATCTACCGGGTATTGTCGCCCTTGACTTTCGACTACAGGTGCTTTCAGCGATTGGGTCAGCTGAGGCATGTTGAGCGTGGCAGACATAACCATGATCTTCAAATCTGGGCGAAGCACTTGCTGTGATTCTCGGCAAAGTGCAAGTGCCACATCTGCGTGAATGCTCCGTTCATGAAATTCATCAAAAATGACCAACCCGACACCTTCCAATGAATTATCGCCGTGCAGCATTCGAGTGAGAATTCCTTCAGTGACTACTTCCACCTTCGTAGCTTCACTTACTTTGGTTTCAAAGCGAATCCGGTAGCCGACCGTCTCTCCTACTTTCTCACCCAACAATTCTGACAACCGCATAGCAATGGACCGTGCAGCTAGTCTTCGAGGCTCCAGCATGATGATCTTCTGTCCCTTCAGCCATGTTTCTTCCATCAGCACGATAGGAATAAGCGTGCTTTTACCTGCACCGGGTGGAGCATGTACGATGAGGGTGTTCTCTTCCTGAAGTTGAGATTTGATGTCATCAAGAATCTCGACTATGGGAAGGTCTATGGACTTGGGATCGAAAGGCATTTGGCGAAGTTAGTATGACCCGATCATTAGTCATACCTCAATTGATTGGCCACTTCCTGTTTTCATTTACACTACATTATGTATACGCGATCATTATTGCTTTGAAATCCTTATATCAAACAAATATTTTCGAATCAGGATGCAAATACTTTACAGACAGTACCGCTGAAATTCAGGGGATGAAGTGAATTATCGAACCTCTTTAGAAAGATGTCGTCAGTAAGTACATACAAATACCAACAACTATGAAAACGCTAATTACATTTTTTGCCTTGCTTCTGTCAGTTCAACTCACAGCACAAGAATGGAAATTGATATATGAAAATGACAAATCGGGTAAAGCGATTACAGGAAATATAGAAGCGCTTAAAGAGGCGGTTCGAACCGGAAAAGAGATTCGAATTGGCTGGGGTTTTCAACATCCGTCGGTAAAGAAAATAAGCGTAGAGCATGTAGCAGATGCTGCTTTCCTGACCATCCAGAGTGATTCAATAGTCCATGCACAAATTCGTCCCATTATTGGCCAATCCCCGAATTTCGACGAGGGAACAATACAATTAAAAGAAAATCTTGAATGGGTATTTATCGGTGGAACCAATGGCAAAATGGACGCCATGACTCGAAACACCATAACCGGAGAGATTGTGGATCATAAGCTTCGTACCAATTCATTTCGATGGTTTGTGAAGGATTAAATCCACAAATCTGGTTACTGCACCACGTTTACATTTAGTAGACAGACAAAAAATGGGATTGATGGAATGTGTTCATTGAGCTAAATTGGATTTGAATAACACTTGATCACTTCAAATCCCGAACACTATGAAAACTTCAAAGCTTAAGACGGTACTGATCGCCATTCTGTTGTTGAGTTATTTTTTTGGAAACAGTCAGAATACAGATCCTGAAAAGATAAATTTTGTCACCAGTGATATCGACAATTTCTGGAAGGCTTACGATCAATTTTTACCAGCGTATAATGCTGAAGAACTAGATACCTATTATCTCAAAAAGGGATCAAAAGGTTTGAAAGGATTCATTAAAGGCCGTATTGAAAATGCTGATAAACTTGCAGCATTAATTAAAAAAAGGCCAAAATACTATGCATCATTGCGAGACATCACTCCTTTAATTGCCGATCAGGAAGGTACCGTCAAAGGGTATTTGGCTAAAATGAAAGAGATATATCCTGAATCTATTTTTCCGGATGTATACTTCGTAATAGGAACGATGAACTCCGGTGGCACAACATCCAAGCACGGGCTTATCATCGGTGCAGATATGTATGGCCTTACACCCAACACGCCGAAAGATGAATTAAGTAAATGGCATTTAAGTGTGATTAGGTCTGTTGATGAAATTCCACACATTGTAGTTCATGAGCTGGTACACTTTCAACAGCGATATGATGGTGGTACCTTGTTGGCCGCTTCTATCAAGGAAGGTGCGGCAGACTTCATAGCAGAATTGGTCTCGGGAAAACACATCAATGAGCATGTTCATGATTTTGCCAATCCAAAAGAGGAAGAACTTTGGATGGAATTTAAAGATCGCATGCTGGAGAAAGATTTTGATGGCTGGCTATACGGTTCTCAAGAAGGTAGACCTAATGATTTAGGATATTGGATGGGATATAAAATTACCAGGGCTTACTACGAAAATATGCCTGATAAAAAGAAAGCCATTGCCGACATTATGAGAATCAAAGACTTTGAAGCTTTTCTTGCAGCAAGCAAGTATGCGGAGCAGTTTGATTGAATAAAAAAAGGGCACAAGCCATGCTCCTTGTACCCTATTTACAACGCAATTGTTGGTCTTTTTTAGTCGTCTTTTGACTCCATGTTTCTGGTGATGAAGAAGCCTGCAACAAGGCCGAGCCCTCCGAAAATAAAGAGCATGGAAGGGATGGTCACTTCTTCCTTCATGTTCAGACTATCTGAAAGTAAGTCGCCAATGAAAATGCCGGCTCCAATGCCCATAAAAAGTAAAGCTATGTTGAGAATAAACTTAGCGATGGAAAATTTTGACCCTTTGGTATTGAACAAAGAAGCTTCTACTCCCTTTTCAATAAGCGCCAGGCGTTCTTTGTTTCTGGTGGTCAAATAGACATAGGCTATTCCGAAGATGGTTCCGAAGAGTGCCAGGAAAACTATTAATGGTTCCATGTGTATAATTTAAATTGTTGTTTGTTACTGTTTTGCTCTCTTTGACTACCGCTTGTGAAAAGAGGTTACAAAAAGTGAAAAATATCGTAACCTATAATAGGCTTTGGTAGTCAAAGCTGAAAATGAACATGAAAACCGAGGCTGAACTTATCGATCGTATCCTAAAGGGCGAATGGCGCAATTTTGCCATTTTGGTAGATAAGTATGAAAGCAAGGTTTTCAACTATGTGAATTACCTGATGAATAATCGGGAGGATGCAGAAGAAATGGTGCAAGACACATTTGTGAAAGCTTATCGCTCGCTTAGTCAATTTAGAGGTGATGCCTCGTTTTCGACATGGCTGATTCGGATAGCACATCGCAACTGTCTAACGCACTTTAGGAAGAAGGTGCCGACGAAGGTTTCATTAGATAATGTGACTAACTCTAGTGTAGGAAACATTGTGAATTCACCATCTAAAGATTTGCATCTTGAAGACCGACAGCAGGTATTAAATCGTGCGCTGGCACAGTTGAAGCCGGATGAACGATCGGCTGTCACACTTTTTTACTATCAGGAACTGTCACTTCAGGAAATTTGTGATGTGACTGATTTGACTCTTTCCAATGTGAAGATACTTTTACATAGAAGTAGGAAAAAGTTGTTGGAAATATTAAAAGACATGGGTGTTAAACAATCAACATTATGATAGATATGAATCACGAAGATCAATTATTGAAAAGGTTGTTTGAAGAGAGCGAGGTAAAACTAAACACCAACATCACTGAAAAAGTGATGCATCGCATAGACGTAAATCCGAAAGCTTTCGAATACGAGCCTGTGATCAGTAAAAAAGCATGGACGGTGATGGGAAGTGTTTTTACTGTGACGATGCTTTACCTACTGGTAAACTCCAGCGGAGTGGCTTTCGAGGCTCCTGAGATGTTCCAGTTGATTAAGAATGGCTTTACGAATATTGGCAACAACTGGACATTCGAATTTCCTCAACTTAGCCTGCCTTCAATTCCGCCAACCATGGTGGTAGCTATTGCAGCCATAAATATTATCGGCATTTACCTGATGATAAGCTTTCGCTGGAGAAAGTGGATGTTTAGGCAATAAAAAAGTCGCATCTTTTGTGCGACTTTTTTGGCTGTGTAAAATCATTAATTATCAAACTTGAAAACTTTTGTAGTCGCGTAACTATCGTACGTCGGAAAGTATGAATTAAATATCTTCTTGTATTTTGGATATTTATCACCCAGCACTTCCTTGCCATTTAATAGATCCGAGTACTGAAACATCAGCTTAACACGCTTATTTTCTGCACTTAAAATTCCATCACGCATCAGCTCCTTTTTGATGTGCTTCATCATGGTCTCGCCTTTATCAAGGTTTTCACCGCTAATGACAGGAACTACTTTACCATTTAGTACGAAAACAGTTTCAGCCAATTGATCCTTGCTGATGCCCTTAATTTTACGTCCCAGTTCTTCTTTACTACCAACCTTGATGGTATCCTGCCGAATTACCTTAGCCGCGTTTACATCGATTACTTCTTTGGCAGGCTCAGCTTTACCTATAAAGGCACTACCAATAATTGCAATCATTAGGAACAAGCAAATAATTAGTCCTGGAATTAGCTTGCTCATTTCATTTGAGTTGTTTGTTCTGTTCATCATCTTGTTTATCCTTTTAATAAATTCTGAGTTATTTCCTTTGGCTGCCAAGCCCGGCTTATGTGTTATTCTTAATTCTTGAAGTTTTACCAGCGCGTGGACGTACGTAAGCTTTTCATTAAATTCAATCACCCGATCATCGCATGCATATTCCATATCATTTCGAATTTCCTTGATGATGACCAACACGAAGGGATTGAAGAAAAACAGGGTCTCTAAACTTGCCAATACAAGATTTACCAAATAATCTTTCCGCTTGATATGAACCATTTCATGATACAGGATGGTCTCGATTTCTTCCGTTGAAAATCCTGTGATCATGCCAATTGGCAGGTATATCACCGGCTTTATCCAGCCAGAAGTCAGGGGTGAATTGATGAGAGCCGAGATTCTCACATCTACTTTAGATTGAATGCGAAGTTGCCGAACGATTTTAGTTATGGACTCCAAAACCTGAGCATGCTTGCAGGGACTCGAAAAGTGTCGAATTTGCTTAATCCGGTAGCACCCTAAATAATATCTTGTCATATTCAGAATACTGCCTGCCAACCATATCATGCTAATCAGTAAGCTATTGGAGGATATCCAAGTGGCTAAACGCTGAGTTAGGCTACGATCGATATCATGTCTTGAATTTCCATCAATGAGAATTTCCAAGTATTCTACTGAACGGAAATCTATTTGAGATAGAAAAAAAAGGCCTGTTGCAATTAAAAACAAAAACAAGGAAGCTAATCTGATTTTTCCTTTCAGGTGCGCTTTGTTAGTCATTGCAGCACCTGCCCTGGATAAAATAACTACGACTGCTCCTATCCAAAGCGAATGAATCAACGTCCATGTGAGCATATGGGCCAATACTTTAAGCATCTTCTTCCCTTTCTATCTTGTCCAGCATCGCACGAATTTCTCTAAGCTCTTCCGGAGATGGTTTCTGATTACCAAGGGTTTGCAAGATCAAATTTTTAGCTGAGCCATTAAAGAGCTTGTTGACAAAACCTCCCAACATCGCCTGTTGAATATCCTCTTGCTTGACATCCGGAAAGTAAAGATGGGTCTGACCTTTTGGCTCTCGTCTGAGTAGTCCTTTCTCATGCATATTTTGCATGGTTTTTAAGGTAGAAGTATAGCCTACTGATTTATTCTGAGCGACTATATCGTGTACTTCCCTCGTCGTGGCGCTTTCATGCTGCCACAATAGTGAGAGAATCTCAAGCTCACTGTTTGTTGGTTGATCCTTTTTCATTGATCTACGATTTTTTTCGTACTCAAATAAAAGAAGACATTTTCAAAGAATCAAAGAAAAGTACGATTTTTTTCGTAGGTGTAAAAAAGCCTACTACAATGAGCATAAAAAAACCACCTATCGAAACCGATAGGTGGTTTAAGAAAAAATACTTTGAATTATACCTGACTCAATCCTCCATCAACCTCTAATTCTACGCCATTGACATAAGATGCATCATCTGATGCCAAGAATAATACTGCTTTGGCTAGTTCATCAGATGAGCCAAATCTGCCAAGTGGTACTTGCTGAGCAAAGCCTGCTCCCATTTGGTTTACTTCCTCTTCAGACATACCAAGTTTACCATAAATCGGAGTTTCAATAGGACCCGGAGCTACACTTACTACTCTTATTTTTCTATCGCGAAGTTCACTCGCCAATACTCTGGATATCGATCTGAATGCGGCCTTAGTTGCCGAGTATACACTTGAACCATCAAATCCTTTTTGTCCTACAATCGATGTATTCCCTATGATAACTGCTCCATCATTTAAATGTGGGATTGCTTCCTTGATAAGGAAAAATGGCCCTTTTACATTTGTATTGAACTGTGAATCAAAGAATTCTTCTGTGATCTCTGTATGAGGTGAAAAGAAGGCGACTCCTGCATTTACAAAGAGAATATCAATTTTTCCAAACGCAGCTACTGTTTGCTCCACTACATCTTTGGTTTTTGAAATATCCGCCGCATCTGCAAGGATTGTTTTTATGTTTCCTCCTATTTCCTTTGCTGCCTGTTCCAGTGCTTCTTCTCTCCTGCCGGTAATCACAACTTTGGCTCCCTCACTTATAAATGTTTTGGCTGTAGCCAATCCGATTCCACTGTTTCCGCCTGTAATCAAGGCTACTTTTCCTTCTAATTTTCCCATGTTAATCTAATATTTTAGGTTTATTTGAAATGATCAGTCCAAATAACGAGTATATTGAAACGAACGTTTCAAAAAAGATAAAAAAATTAGAGGATGCTTAATATTTCTTCAGTAACAGCTTCCAAATTGGGCTCTATCATAGATGTGAGGCGTAATCCTTGCAGACTTGAAAATAGATACAAGGCGAGCGTTTCAGCATCTTTGCGTTCATTAATCTCTCCCATTTGTTGGCCCTGACGAATCAATGTGGCAAATGAGTTTACAACCTTATCCTTATTGTCTACCAGAAAATCGTGTATTTGCTTATTCTCACCGCCCAATTCTGCGGTACAGCTTGTAAACATGCATCCTTTCTGATTACCGGATCGGATATCATCACTTATACCTTTGAATAATGAAATAATGGCCTGTTTAGGTGTTTTAGCCTGTGTGAAAGACTCTTGCAGCATTTCATTCTGCTGTTTTTGATACGTCTTTAAGGTCTCTTCAAAGAGTGAAAATTTGTCTCCAAATGAATTATAAAAGCTAGATCGATTTAAACCTGTTGCATCTACCAAATCTTGCATAGATGTCCCATTGTAGCCTTTCTTCCAGAAAAGCTCCATCACGTTTTCAATGACTTTATCGCGATCAAATGTGACTGACTTTGGCATAAACTCCACCAATAGTTATTGAATGATTTTTATCAATTTTTGATAAAAGTTACCGAATAACCTATTGGTTTACTACTTATTGAAACAAACGTTTCAGATGCAAAGATAGTTTTCGCTGGGTTTATCCCAAATGATCATCCAGCCGATCGAGGGCATCATCCCAGAACTTGTCGTAGAAACCAAGCCAATCATATACCATTTGTAACGGCTTTGGATCCGCCTGGCAATAACGTTCTCTTCCTTGAGAGCTGATCTTGATTAAACCGGCATCCTCCAGTGTTTTGATGTGCTTTGTCACCCCTTGCCTGCTGATATCAAACTGCTCGGATATCTGTGTAATAGGCATAGCCACACTGGCAACCACAAGTGCGTGAAAAATTTCACGCCTCGTGGGGTCAGCAATGGCTTTGAATATTTTGCTAATGCGCTGGCTGGCTAATTTCATTTGTGAGGTATTCTGTAAGCCCCAATATGCACATATCCCAACCTTTGTCAAAATGGCCAAGCATCTCTGTGGCAGCCTCTTCAGGATATTGAGATATGCCGGAATGCTCTAAAGTAAGCTTGGTGCCACCTTCTGCTTCTTCCAGCATCCAGGAAACAGTAGTGTCTACTTCCGTATCGCCTACTCTCCAGGAGTATTTTAAGATATAAGGTGATGCTGATAAAACCTTACCTCTTATTTTGGTTCCTCCGTTCTCTTCGGTAGCAGTGAAGGTATATTCATACCCTACTTCTGGTTTAAAGTCAGCTTGAATAAACCATTTGGAGATCTCATCTCCTTCGGAAATAGCCTTCCACACTTTATCTATGGAGTGTGCAAATGTCTTTTGTTTCGTAAGTGCGTCTTTCATATCATTTAAAATTAATTATGCAACCATATAGTTGCAAATATAGAGCAATGATTTAATTATGCAACTTTTTAGTTGCGTTTATTGAATTTTAATCGAGTCCTTTCTTCAATGCCTCAATTAATTCATCTTTCAACTCGCTGTTTTTATCTGCAAGTCGTTCAAACAACACAATTGCCTCATTGATCAGGTTGTTGCGTTCTTCACTGTTTTCGACATTTTTTGCTTTTTGCAGTAGCTCAATTGCGCCTGATTTTCCATAGGGTTCGTCAGGTTCATTTACAATTGCTGGTCCGGTAGGATTAAAAAAAGTCTCGAAGTTTAAATCGTTCATCTCTAGTGTTAAAAATTTGCCCAGATTAAGATTGAATTGCTCCGAAAGCTTTTGGTGGAAGTCAGGCTTAGCCTGTGTTTCATAAAAATATCCCGCAACTTTTCCGCGTTTAAAATCAAGGAGGTCGGCCAGCCGCTGCTGACTTAGTCCCATTTTTTTACACATAAATCGAAGATTGTTGTTGAATATACTCAATTTGTAGTTAATTCGTAGATACTTGTTTTAATTGTAGTTAAAAACTACATTTTGTATGAGAATCTTAGACAAATATGTCAAAATCAGTCGTAAATACACGAGACCTTGTAGCATCGGATTTCAGGAAAATTAAGCAATTGCTCTTGCAAAAGAATGGAACGGCATTTACGTTGGATTATATCAGAAAAGTCTGCAAAGGCAAGAGAAATAATGCTGACATAAAAGACATGGCCACCAAATATTCAAAACTGATAAAAGAAATGAAAGCTAAAATTGATAAACTATCACAACAGCCATGAGTCCACTCGACCAATTTGAAGCCGATCAAAAACTTCTCAATGAATTAAAAGATATGTTCGAATTTGCTTCACCGGCAAGAATACGTCGTAATCTTGAAGACCTGTTTTTCACACATCTTACTTCTGATGACCCAAGCCTACCTGACGAAAAAGAATTGACAAAATCGATATACTACCTCATCAATTTTCTCAATGAGGTAGAATCTCAGAAAAGGTTCTAAGTATATTATTCATTTTTAATTGCATCTACAGGATTGGAAGAGGCGGCTTTCCATGTCGTTCTGCTTACGGTTATGGTGGCAATCATAAAGATGATCAAAACAGTAACCAGGTATACCCATATAGGCTGATCTATTCGATAAGCAAAATCCTTGAGCCATTTGCTCATCAAGAAAAAAGTAATTGGACTTGCGATGATTGAAGAGATGATCAGTATTCGGATAAAGTTCTGGTTGATCAACCCTATCACTTGCCAAGAACTTGCCCCAAGCACTTTTCTGAGACCTATTTCTTTAAATTTTCTTTCGGTGGTGAATAAGACAAACCCAAACAATCCCAAAGCACCCAAGACGATCGAAATAAAGCTAAAAATGGAAAAAAGTTGCATTTCATTGTCTTCCTTCAAATACATGGCTGCTGCTTGCTGATCGAGGTAGCTAAAGAAAAAAGGAACGCCTTCACCAAATACCTTAATCCACGTATCTTCTAAATGATCAATGTTTTCTTGAAAATTGTCAGTGGCAAGTCTGGCTGAAATGTAGTCGAGACGATCCCAATTGACATACATTACGAATGGTGCAATGTCATGATGAAGTGACCTAAAATGAAAGTCTTTCACAACACCTACAATCTTACCTTTCTTTTCAAGACTTATGTCTGTGATCGTCTTACCAATTGCTTCTTGAGGCGTAAGGTTTATGGCTTGCACTGCGCTTTCATTTAAAATGAAAGCAGTTGAATCCGACTGTATATTACTGTCAAATGCTCTCCCCGCTACAATTTCTAAATCGAAAGTAGAAATGTAATCTTGCTCTACAGTATACCGCTCCCATAAGTTTTCAGCTTCTATTCCTTCAATATCAAATTGTGTGATGTAGGTATAATCAGTCAACATCTCATGCGATGCTGCTGTAATACCGCTAATTCCTGCATATGAAGTAAGTTCATTTCTGAAGGTATTGATTTTAGGAATCACAGCTTCATCGTTGTGAATAGGCATGCTTACAATGACCGAATCATCAAAACCTAACTTCTTATTCTTCAAGTATTGCAACTGTAGATAGACAATTCCTGTACTGATAATTAAAGCGGTGGTAATGGTAAATTGAGCTGTAACCAGAATATTTCTTATGCTACTTCCACCTTCCGATGATGATTGTTTCATGAGTTGGATAGACCCGATTCGACTAATATACAGTGCTGGATAGGCTCCTGAAATAGCTATTACAGCTACCAATATGGCTAAGAACGGAAGGTAAAACTCCGGCTTTAATATCTCTTCCATCAGGTACGTATGTGAGGTCAGGTCCCCTAATTTTGGCAGCAACAAATAGATAAATAAGACAGAAAGCAAACCCGAGATCACAACGAATGTCAATGTTTCAAAAATGGTTTGTTGTGCAATGTTTCGACGATGACTTCCCAGTACTTTTCTAACACCCACTTCTTTTGTGCGCTGGCCCGCCTGTGCAGTGATCATATTCGTGAAATTGAAACAGCCCAGACATAGGATAATTATCCCTATTACGCCCATGAGAATAAGCGTTTCCTCATCATTGTGACTACTCCATTCTCCGATATCCATTGCTTCACCCAAATGAATGTCTGTGAGAGGCTGGAGAGAAGCTTCCCATGTCGAAGTTGATTCAGCATCAAAATAGGTGGTGGTTGCAGTCTGAATTTGATCTAGTGCTTCTTTTTCCCTGCCAGGCTTCACCATCACATACGCACTTACAAACATGTTTCGCCAGCTATTCAAATGATTAGAAGACCACATGATTCGGCTGCATGTTTCAATTCCAGCGATCAGATCAAACTGAAAGCTTGTATTGGTAGGGAAATCTTCGAATACTCCCACTACCTCCAGCTTGTGCTTCTCTGCCGAACCGAACTCAATCATTTGCCCCACTGGATCTTCCTCACCAAAGTATTTTTTGGCTGTGGTTTGGCTTAAGACAATCGTATTAGGTCTATCAAGGAGTCCTTTTTCATTGCCATTGACGATTGGAAGATCGAACATTTCGAAAAAATTGGCGTCTGCCCACCCTAATCGAGGTTCATTAAATGATCTTTTGCTTTTTACGACCGTAATTGGTGATGCACGCCGATATTTGAATATTCGTGTTCCATCTATTACTGCTTCTGAACTCTCAATGAGATGTGGTGTCATTGGTAGCGGTGCGTATGCATATGACCTGCCAGAAGTTTTACTTTTATGGTTAATCCTGAAAATTTGATCCGCATTGGTATAGATACGATCAAAATTGGTCTCCTTCTGGATATACAAATGAATCAAGCTCGCACACGTAATACCCAACGTTAAACTTGCGACAGAAATAGAGGTATATACTTTGTGTTTTCTGGCAGTTCGGAATAATACGCGGGCATATTGTTTTATCATACTTAATCCGGCAACCACATGCCAATTTTGATATTTTTCCATAATTCCGATATTTCTCCTATTAAATGACTGAAGTACCTCTTTCCAGAGTTTAAATTTTGCTTTCCTGGGATTTCGTTCAAATCGCTCTCTATAGACTTCAATGAGATCTCCTTCTATCTCATCTATCAATTCTTTCTTGCAGAACCATCTAAGAAATCCGAGAGGTGACCTAGGTAAATTTTCACTGACTTTCATATAGACATATCAGGAATTAACGACCATAATTCTTCTCTTTGATTGCGCAGATCAGATACCAATGAATAACCGGATGTTGTAATCTGATACAGGCGTTTTTTTCTTCCACCACGCTCAGCAGTTGGGGCAGATTCCGATGATTTTACAAAACCTTTTGCTTCGAGTCTTTTTAAAACCGTATGAATAGCTGGAATTGAAATTTCCTGAGAAGTACGCCTTGTATACTCCCTGGCTATAGATACAGCGTAAGCCTCATCCTTCATTGCGGCCGCTATCAATATGACCATTTCCTCTAATGCACCCATTTTATACATCTATTTAATAAACATTTGTATAAGTCATACGAAAGAAAAATTCATAAGTTTTCCACATCAGTATTTTTAATTGGTTGGCTCTTCTATTTTTGATCCCTTAATCAGGATGATCTCAAACAAGCAGTAGGTCATCCTGAATAGTTCAGGATCTAATTCAATCTTTTCACTTGGATTCTGAAACACACCCGCCTGCGGAAGGCAGGTTCAGAATGACATAGAAAAGAACTGGTAAATATTAAATGAGACACGAAGAAAGAATTGCCCAAGAACTGAGCATCAGTCCAAGACAAGTCACAGCTACAGTTGCATTGCTAGACGAAGGAGCCACCGTTCCTTTTATATCCAGATATAGAAAGGAAGTGACCGGGAGTCTGGATGATCTGCAGGTAGCTGGCGTTAGAGATCGAATACAGCAGCTCAGGGATTTGGACACACGAAGGGAAGCCATTTTAAAGTCAATTAAAGAGCAAGAAAAACTAACTCCAGAACTTGAGAAGCGAATAAATGAAGCCGAGACAATGACTGCTCTGGAAGATCTTTACCTTCCATATAAACCAAAGCGCAAGACCAAAGCGAGTGTGGCTAAAGAGAAAGGCCTGGAACCATTGGCAATTAAAATTCTCGATCAGGGAAATTTTGATACCCAAACAGAAGCATCACAATTTATTGATTCTGAAAAAGGAGTCGAATCAGTAGAAGAAGCATTGCAGGGTGCACGTGACATTATTGCGGAAACCATTAATGAAGACGCAGAAGCCAGGCAGAAAATACGGGAGCTGTTCATCAAGAAGGGCATCATTTCTTCCAAGGTATTGAAGAGTAAAGAAAAAGAAGCTGATGCTCAGAAATACAAAGACTATTTTGAGTGGGATGAACCAATCAATAAAATTCCGTCCCACCGATTGCTGGCGATTCGTCGCGGTGAAAAAGAAGGCTTTCTTTCAATGAATATATCGCCTGAGGAGGAGGAAGCAATTGACATACTGGAGAGGCAATTTGTGAAAGCAAATAGCGAGGCAAGCGGACATGTGAAAGCTGCTATTAAGGATTGCTATAAACGCCTGATGAGTGTGAGCATCGAGACGGAGGTACGAATGGAGAGCAAGAAGAAGGCAGACGAGGAAGCTATCGTGGTATTTGCTGAAAATCTAAAACAGCTCCTAATGGCAGCACCTCTCGGACAAAAGGCAGTAATGGCAATTGACCCTGGATTCCGAACAGGGTGTAAGGTCGTCTGCCTGGACAAGCAAGGGAAATTGCTCGAGTTTACGGCTATTTATCCCAACGAGCCTCAAAAAGACTTAGCCAGAGCAGGAGAGACCGTGAAGCATCTTGTTGAAAAACATCAGATAGAAGCGATCGCCATTGGAAACGGGACAGCAAGTCGTGAAACAGAGTCTTTTGTGAAAAAACTTGGATTACCCGCCAGTGTAATCGTTGCCATGGTAAATGAAAGTGGTGCGTCCATCTATTCAGCTTCAGAAGTAGCTCGTGATGAATTCCCCGATGAAGACGTGACTGTTCGTGGATCTGTATCCATTGGAAGAAGGATGATGGATCCATTGGCGGAATTGGTTAAGATTGATGCCAAGTCCATAGGTGTGGGTCAATATCAACACGATGTGGATCAAAACGCATTGAAAAAATCTTTGGATGATGTTGTGATGGCGTGTGTGAATAATGTAGGTGTTGAATTAAACACCGCCAGTAAGCAGCTGCTTACGTACGTTTCAGGCCTCGGTCCACAAATTGCTGACAACATTGTGAAGTTTAGAAATGAAAATGGGCCATTTGATTCGCGTGAAGCGCTAAAAAAAGTACCACGACTTGGTGACAAAGCCTTTGAGCAGGCTGCAGGATTTCTTCGAATAGAGGGAGCAAAAAACCCACTGGATAAAAGTGCTGTTCATCCGGAGCGCTACAAAACTGTGGAGCAAATGGCGAAAGATGCCCAGGCTTCTGTGCGTGATTTGATGACCAAAGCTGAGCTTAGAAAGCAAATCAACCTCAATCAATACGTGAACGATGAGGTAGGATTGCCAACTCTCAAGGACATCATGGATGAGCTGGATCGCCCGGGTCGTGATCCGCGAGATCAGTTTGAGGCTGTACAATTTCAAGAAGGAGTGAATGAAATCACCGATCTAAAACAAGGCATGAGTTTGCCGGGAGTGGTTACAAACATTACCAAGTTTGGAGCTTTTGTAGACATTGGTGTGCATCAGGATGGATTGGTGCATATCAGTCATCTTTCCAATTCATTTGTGTCTGATCCAACTCAAGTTGTAAAACTTGGGCAAAAAGTGACCGTGAAGGTTCTGGAAGTAGATGTTGCAAGAAAACGCATTTCACTCTCCATGAAAAGTGATGCACCTCAAGTAAAAAGAAGTGAAAAAAAGACTCACCCTAAAAAGCAGCAGGAATACAAGCCCAAGGAAGAAAAGGTACCAGATGGCGACCTTCAAGCCAAGCTTGCGATGCTCAAAGGGAAGTTTGGAAAGTAGGTTCGATTAAATCCACTACCTTTGTATGGTGCGAAAGGAGGTATGTTCAGAGGCGAGGGCTGATCGTACGGCTAAAGACCAATCATCTCAGATGGTTCTTCATTCCACTGACGGTCTCTAAATAGGAGATCTGAATGAAAACTTTAAAACAAATAACCATGCCTTCATATCCAGTCAATCATAGCCTTTACGTATTACTTTGGAATAAGTACAAACCGGTACTTCTTAAACTTATGAGAGATGCTGCGGAAGCACCGCAAGAGTATCAATTCATAGCACACGAATTTCGTGATCTCAATCCGAAAGAAAGAGGGGGGCATGCATTTACTCTGGAAGCATATAAGCGTCGTGCTCAGAACAACATTAAAATGTCTGTGGTGGCTCAGGATCTTTTAGAGATTCTGTTAAAGTCCAACACCGCGTACGAACTCCTGGAAGAAGCCATGTATGAGTTTAAAATGGATAAGCAATTTATGCTTACTGTTACTCGTCACGAGGTTGAAACTGCAGAAGAGCAAGTTTCTGAAGCTCAACCTGAAAACGAAACAAAGGAGCCAGTAGAGGAAACGAAGAAAGAAGAAGCGGAGGAAAACGCTTAATCACTAACCATTTCTTCCTTGGCAAGTGCTATTGGTATATTCCCAATAGCATTGAGCGAATCAAAGTATTCACGCAGAACAAATGGTTTGTTCTGCTTTTCTTTTTTATGGGCAAATGCCATCATTGCATCTTCTAGTAAATACTTTCCGGTAATATAACTGGTGCCATATCCAGGCTGCCTTAGATATAAATGCTGCTCAAAGATGAGTAGCTCTTTCTCTGTCTTCATCCAACCTCTGGGAGTAAACTCAGAATGAATTTTACCAGCCTCCTCCATCGTCATTTCATTGGCATGGGCATATAATGATCCTAATCCTCTTGCCGCACGTTGCGCGATCATGATGTAGACAATCTCTCGTACACGTGGATTGTCATCATACAAACCCGCATCCATAAACATCTCCTCTACAGCAGTAGCGGTGCCTTCGTTTCTACTATCGAAAATATTGTAAAGCAAAGGTCCTTTCCTAATTGGACTGCCGTTTGGCTCTATGTCCATTCGAGCCAACTCAAACCAATGATAGAAGTGTGAAAACAATGGCCTTGGATCATGATGAGCTGTGATAGCAAAGAAATTCCGTGTTTCTTTTGGAGTAAACGAACCCAGGTGCTCGCGTAAAGCTGGTTCAAAATAGTCTTTGACAGTTACTATCTCCTCATTATCTAAAAATTGAATTAAGCTCGAAGCAGCACGATCTGCAATGGCATCATAGGCTTCCTCAGATTCTACCGATTCTATTTGAGGTAATGATCTATTTCTATGCTCCTCCAATTTCAGCGCTGACCAAGCCCTGGCAAGTTCACGTTTCAAAATCATTACTTCGTCATCCCAGTTAAGTGGCACCATATGCACATTTTGCAAGTACCACGTATAATTCTCTTTGCCTATGCCTGACGGCCCATCTTTCGAGTCTACTTGATCTTCTAACCATGATATGAAGTCATCAGTTGAAGTTTTTGCCGATGCTAACGCATCAACTACCTCTTGATCATGAGCCATCTCATCCGAGTTCATCACCATACCGAGTACCTCGCTTTGAAACTTGATTGTTCGTATGCCGGTAATCCAGAGGTCTCGTGCATTGCCGGTTAAATTAGTTTTTGCCTGTTCATTGAGCGTTGGGATAACCGCAAGGTCCGCAAGGAACTTTGTTTTGGATTCCTCGTCTAGTGGAAAATCATATTGCCAAATTTCTGTCGTCCCGTGATGTGTAGGACCCTCGTGGGCAGGAACATCACTACGATAGGTCCACACAGATTTATAAAAAGCCGGATCTCGCTCCCATGGCTTTAGAATTCGTCTATTGAAATCATATCCATTCATCTCCGCCCAGACAATCTTCCAATCGATCTTTTGAGGCACTGTCCAGCCTACTGTATCCATGGATAAAAGCCTTTTCTGAAGTTCTTCAAATTGAGGTTGACGAGATTTAAAAGTAGTATTTCTGTAATCTGGAGCTCCATTCAATAGTGGTGGATTTTCAAACTCACGCCATTCAGCGAAAAGGGCTGTCAAATCTTCGTATGAAGCTTCTACCCTGGCTATTTCTTTTGTTGTAGCGCTTGATTCAGAATTATTGCAAGAAGTACAAATAATCGCTGCTACTACCAGAATGCTAAAAAATCTCATCATGCTTAATTTTTAGGTTTAGCCTAAAGTTAGCGCATGTGACTGATTGATTCTTCTAAGAATCTTCTTTACTCAGAATGAAGAAAACGGATAAGGTATGTTGGTTTCGTTCGGTAACCTGAAAGTCGTATCGAGTCCAGGTATAAATAAATTGCCACTTTTTACGCTTGTTAAAATCTGTTTCATACTTCGCTCCAAGAGAGACCAAATAAGGATCATTGGAGGAAATAGAAGCATTGTCACCAACCAATATTAAAGAAGTATCAAATCCGTATGAACCAAAGAAAGCCAGATACTTCGAGTCGCTGAAGTAGTATCGATGCTGGAGAAATGCCCCATAATTAGTAAAGTCTCCTCCATCAAAAGCCCAAGCTCCATTGAGGCGAATAATGCTCAGGTTATTGCCATAATATTTGGAAAGGCTTTTCGATACAAGAACCAAGGCGCCTGTTGTCTCAAATTTCAAATATCTAACGCCTAAGGAATGTTCCCATTCACCGAAGGGATTGTAATATTCTATGCCGGCCCTGAAAGTTGGAAAAATAGCATCGGGAGAGTAATCCAGATCTATCTGCAAATAGTCCTTATTGCTGAAACTTCTATAGGTCTCGGTCTGTATGTTGATCCCTGTTTGATCAAATCTTTGTCCTACATTTATTCCGGGCAAAAACTGCCAAATTTCATTTGAGATCTTTATTCCAACATAACCTGTATGCCAGTCTGATAGTTGATCATCGAACACATCGAATGTATATCCTGCTCGATAATACTCTGCTGTGAATTTAGTTGGATCACTTTCCTGGCCAGTTAATTGAAGACAGGAAATAAGAATAGAAAAATAGGCCAATGCTTTCATGCTTTGAATATACCATAAAAAGCGGCACCAGTTATGAGAAATAATCAAAGTCTATTTACTCACTTAATCCAATTCTTGCCACCATGGATCCAAATCGCTGCTGTCAGATAATGAAACCATTTGTCCAATTTCAGGCGTAAACAATGTAATATTTTCTTCTTTGGCCTTGGCATTCAAGCGATCTACAGATTCCTTCCACGGATGCAAGCTAAGATCGAATTTTCCCCAATGAATAGGCATAAGTAGTTTCCCTTTTACATCCAGATGGGCTTGAGCGGTTTCCTCCGGGAACATGTGAATTTCACTCCAGCCTTCATTATAGGCTCCACATTCCATGAAGGTAAGGTCAAACGGGCCATACCGCTCTCCTATCTCCTTAAACCCAGGAAAGTAGCCACTATCTCCACTGAAATACAGCCGCTTGTTATTCCCGATGATCACCCAGGAACCCCAAAGCGTTTTAAATCGATCGCCAAAGCCGCGTCCTGAAAAGTGCCGTGTTGGTGTAAATGCAAGCTTCAATCCATTCAATTCAATTTCATCCCACCAATTAAGTTCTGTGATATGCTCAGCTGGTACACCCCAGGCTTCAAAATGCGCACCTACTCCCAATGGCAAATAGAAACGGTTCACTTTTTCTTTTAAAGCCTTAATAGTTGGATAGTCCAGGTGGTCGTAATGATCGTGCGAGAGAATAACCACGTCAATAGCAGGAAGTTGATCGACACTGATGTGATTAGAATAATCGAAGCGTTCCGGGCCCATAAATGAAAACATGGATGCTCGCTTTCCTTCCAATACAGGGTCGGCCAGGATGGTAACTCCGTTTATTCGCATAAGAATGGTGGAATGTCCGAACCATGTAAATGCTATACTATCATCTGGAACCTGTGCAAAAGCTTGAGCATCGAACGGCTTTACCTGAATCGTCTCTTGTGGGTTTTTATAGGTTTTATCTGCGAATAAATAATGAGCTAATGTCCTTCGTACATCTTTGAAACTCATATCCATATTCGTTTCTACGGTGTTTTGAAACTTTCCATCATTGAAGTTTGGAGCGCTTTGCATACGTTCCAATCGATCACCGGAGGCTTTTCCTCCAATCTGAGGTACCGTTCGGAAGAAAATAATGACAGATACGACAATCAAGAGGATGATAGAGATAATTACCAGCATAATTCGCTTAAATATTTTCATAATGCGTGGCAATTTAAATACTTTTTATAAATTTGTAAGTGATTACTCACTTTTATGACAGAAAAGCAAGAAAAAATATTGAATGCCGCATTGTCACTTTTTGCTGAAGAAGGCTACCGAAGCACTTCTACCAGCAAGGTCGCTAAGCGTGCTGAAGTTTCCGAAGGTTTGATTTTTCGTCATTTTGGAAATAAGGAAGGATTGCTTACGTCTATCATCCAGCTCGGTGAAGAACAGGCGAAGGTTCTTTTTGCAGATGTCATCACGGAAACTGACCCAAAAGAAGTGATTCGCAAATTCATTGAAATCATTATTAAAACAAGTCAGGATCCAAATGCGATTGCATTTTGGAAACTCCAGTTTAAGATAAAGTGGGAATTGGAAATCTATGGTGAGCACAAGACAGAAGCTGTGGAGCAGGCATTGGTCACCGCTTTTACCGAATTGCGCTATCTCAATCCAGAAAAGGAGGCGAATCTACTGCTCACCCTAATGGATGGCATGGCCACACGCTTTATCCTTCAAAAGAACTTTGATCTGGAAAGCACCATCGAATTTTTAAAACAGAAATACAAAGTGTAATTTTTTTAAACCATAAATAAGTGATTACTCACTTATTATAAACGAAAAAGCTCATGAACACGAAAAAAACAGCCCTTATAACAGGCGCATCATCAGGAATCGGAAAAGAATTTGCACAGATACATGCAGAGCGAGGTGGCGACTTAGTAATAGTAGCCCGAAGCACTGATAAGCTCAAAGAATTGAAAGCAGAGTTGGAGAAGGCTCATGGTGTGTCTGTCTATGTAATAGCGAAGGACTTATCTGAGCCACATGCATCGAAGGAAATATACGATGAGGTAAAAAGCAATAATATAGAAATAGACTATCTGATAAACAATGCGGGATTTGGGGGCGTGGGTAAATTCCACGAAAGAAATCTTCAAGACGATCTAAACATGATCAATTTGAATATTTCGGCTCTTACCGCTCTTACTCATCATTTTCTACAGGATTTTGTTGCCCGAAACGAGGGTAGGATTCTCAATGTTTCTTCTACTGCTAGTTTACTTCCCGGGCCACTTCAGGCAGTATACTACGCCACCAAAGCTTACGTCACTTCATTCAGCAATGCGCTTATGGAAGAGCTAAATAATACAAAGGTGACAGTCTCGAATCTAATGCCAGGCGCCACTGATACGGACTTTGGTAAGGTATCAGGGATGGATAAAACTGATTTATTCACCAATACTGCAAGTGCCAGAGGTGTAGCGCAAGATGGTTATGATGCAATGCTAGGTGGGAAATTGGATAAAATCTCCGGTTTGAAGTTCTCTCAAAAACTGATGATGGCCTTTCTCCCTCTCACACCTAAAAAAATGGTATTGAGTCAAATACGAAAAATGCAGGAAGTGAAAAGATAAAGTTTCTTTAAAGCAGACTGAATATTTATAAATTGGAAGCCAATTGGTCTTATTCATGAAAATCTTGCTTCTTGCTTTAGCATTAATATGTTGCGCAGGGCTTAATGCTCAGATTACTCCAACTCAGAATGATACTTTGATATTTAAAACCATTAACTCTGAACAGACTGATTTCTCAGACCTTATGCCGTTAAAGGAAATATGGGGAAATACAAAGTATATTCTACTTGGTGAGCAAAGCCACGGAGAAGGAGCAACCTTTGAAGCCAGGGTAAGGCTCATCAAATTTCTTCACCAGGAAATGGGATTTGAGATCGTTGCTTTTGAGAGTGGCATGTATGATAATTACCATGCTTTTAATAAGGTTAAAAGTGGAGAAAAGACATCTCCGAATCCATTCAACAAAAGTATTCTTTCTATTTGGTCAGCTACTAAGGAAAACAATGAGCTTTTCAAGTATGTTCAATCAACTCTCCGTTCAGATAACCCACTTCAAATAGCAGGATTTGATTTTATACGCAATGATTTTTACAAGTTTGAGTTTTTAGCTGACATTGAGGCGCTATTAGCTAGTGCTATAAATAAAAAAGAACTCAGCACCCTAACTGAAGCTATCGAGCAAGGTGCAGATTTGTTGTTGGAAGGGCGTGTGGATTCTGTCAGCTTTTTTGATCTTACTCAAAAAATTCAATTTTCTCTGGACCAGCTTTCTGCGAAGAACCCAACTGAACATCATCTCATAATGGCACAAAGTTTTAAGAGTTGGGTTCATGGATTCAGGTATGAATTAGGTGAGAGAATGGGGATTGAATACGCTGTTCAAAACCCAAGAGATTTTCAGATGGCAGAAAATTTCTTGTTCCTTACCAGACTTTATCCAAAGAAAAAAATAGTCGGGATTGGAGCCTCCTATCACTTTTCCAACGAGGTAACAAAATTTCAGACAACAAGCCTCACGGAGCAGTTTATAGACTCAATGTCCAAAGAAACAAATAGTCAAGATCGGTTTGACTTATCGAATGCCCTGAAAGATGCAATTCCAATGGGTAAAATTTTAAAAAAAGAACTCGGTGAAAATCTCTACAGCGCAGCATTTAGCTCCTACAAAGGTTCCTATGGCCAAATCGGGAACGAATCTTATAAGTTGCCAGAACCTCCTGGTGGAAGCATTGAAATTCAACTAAAGGATATAGATTTTGCCTTTGTTGACTACAGTAAAAATGAAGGCAAGGATGATTGGTTCTATTCTTCAGTCCTTGGCAATTTGCCAATTTTTGCCCAATGGAGGTCAATTTTTGACGGGCTCTTCTTTATAAAAACTGCGTATCCGCCTACACCTATCAGTTATGATCGCGTAACTAAAATTAAATCAGCAAAAAAGGAATTTATGGAATCGTGGTAGATTCCGAAAGCGGTGAGCGAATCCCATTTGTTAATATTAGTCTGGAAGGAACTGCCAAAGGCACAACTTCAAATGAAATTGGATCCTTTGTCTACAATAGCGCTATTGAAAAACAGCAAAAATTGATTTTCTCTAGTATCGGTTATGAAAATGACACCATATCCTTAGACGGAGCAGTTGCCAATGATCTGGTCGTTTCACTTAAGCCAAAGCGCTATTTATTGCAGGAAATAATTATTACTGATAAACCTTTGACAGCAAAGGACATTATAAGACTGGCTCAAAATCATCGTGATGATAATTACTATCAAAAGCCACTAAATCAGGAATTCTATTTCAGCTCGACAACTTTTCTGAATAATGATTCGATTTCTTTCAATGAGGAGGCAGCAGTAATGGTTTATGGAGAGAATGGCTACAAGAGTTCCAATAGTGTAGCTAGTCATTTTTACGGTGACATCATACATATGAGAAATACTACGGGCAATCCATCAAAAGATAGATGGTATGGTGTTGGGTCATTGTGGAAGTCATTAGGTCACAATATAATTTTTGATAAAGCAAATGTCCTTCATCGTACCAATTTTTATGAACTGGAACTATTGGGAGTAGTAAATTTTGAAGATCAGCTTGTGTATGAAATTGGGTTTGATTGTAAATCTCCTAACGCTTCCACTGTGGGGTATGGCTATCCTGCCCCTGAAGCTGCTTCTGGTAAGATTTACATCAACACATCCGACTATGCAATAGTTAAATATGAAATATGTGTAAGTCGGAAAAAATCTCTAATCAAAAAGAAAGACATTGAACTTTACCCTTATGGACATAGGCTTATCCAGACCTTCAAAAGGTATAATGGAAAATATTTTTTAAGCACCTCCTATAATTACAACCATTACACCTACACCAACCTCAAAAACAAAAGGACGTGGAGTAGCGGAGATTTATCTATTTTGAACTCCATTAATATTGAAATTGAAAGCCCCAAGGTGATAGAAAAACCTATCCAAGACATTGCGATCGGTCGCTCTTTCGACGAAGATCTTAATTTCTGGAATAGCTTCAATTATCTGGTACAACCTGATGTTAAGATGTTCGACTGTTACAGTCTGACTCATTCCTTCACAGAATAACCAGCACTTCACCATTTCTTCATGAAAATTTCAGGAACTGTACTGTGATATTGCTATCTCAATAATTTCGCCATCCGTATATTAGTACATGGCTTCTGATGCATATTATGTTGGGGAATGGCTAATTGAGCCATCGCTTAATCGCATTTCTAAAAAAAATGTTGTTAAAAAGGTAGAGCCTCAACTAATGGAGGTTTTAAACCTGCTGGCTTTGAAATCGGGAGAAATTGTCACTAAAGAAGAACTCAAAAATTCAATTTGGGCGGATGTAGTAGTGACGGAAAATGTATTCACACGAGCTATTTCATCACTGCGAAAAGTACTTGGTGACGACCCGTCGAATCCTATTTATATTGAAACGATAAGCAAGACGGGATATCGATTACTGGCTTCAGTAAAAAAAGCATCTCAACAGAAGCCCATTGATTTTTTTACCTTGAAGCTGCCTAGAAAGCCAACTGTCTTCGTTCTCGGATTCATACTTATCATCAGTTTTGGCGCTTTTGTGTTTCTGGAGGCATTTAGCCCTGAGCCACCTCCACTCACCTACGAACCTAATTCTATTGCAAACTCTAATGCAACTGAATATTGGCCTGCCATTTCATCTGATGGCCGAATGGTAGCATTTGCATCCAATCGCGATAACGGAAATTGGGATGTTTATGCCCAACCAATAGGCTCAGAAAGTGCTTTGAGAATTACCAGTAACGACGCTGCTGAGCTGAGACCTGTATGGTCTGCAGATGGCAATTTCCTGTACTATATCCGGTATGAGCAAGGAGAAGCTAATATTTACAAAAAAGCGATCGTTGGTGGTAATGAAGTAAGGGTTGTCCAGGCACCTGCTTATAGTCGCGGTGACTTTGACGTATCGTCAGATGGAAAATGGCTGCTCTTCAACCAACGTGAAGACAAACAAAAGCCTTTGAACATTCTGAAAATCTCTCTTGAAACCGGGGACTTTGAAAAGCTTACAGGGAGTGTACCGGGATACAACGGCGACTTGAATCCGCGCTTCTCTCCAGATAACAAGCGGATTGCATTTATCAGAGAAAAAAATCCCGCCAGTATGTATTTATATCAAAAAGATTTGGAGACCGGTGTTCTTTCTCAGCTCACAACCATTCCCCAATCGATTAATGGATTCGACTGGTCTAAAGATGGCTCCCATATCGTATATGGAAGTAATAGATCCGGATTATACAAACTTTGGAATGTAGATGTTACGAGTGGGAAATCGACAGTGATACGAGCCGGTGATTATCAGATGGTGATGCCAAGGGTAGCTTCGACAGGACGCCACATTTATGCTAAAATGAAAGACAATGTGAATATTTGGCAATTTGACATTGACAACCTGACCGCTAGTATCTGGTACGGCAGCAGCGAGCTCAACCTCAATCCAACCTTTTCGCCAGACGGATCTCAAGTCTGCTTCACAATGAAAAAAAATGGCTCATATGAAATCTGGGTTGCTGATGTCGATGGAAGAAATGAAATTCCCATAACACAATTTTCAGGTTCTTACCTCACATCGCCATCCTGGTCTGGAAATGCAGCGTCAATCCTTTTTCAAGGATTCGTCGACGGTCAGAGTGACATCTATAGTGTGGATGCCAAGGGAGGCATCCCTGTCAACCTGACCTCCTCCGAAGCAGACGAGCATACACCAGAGTACGGAGAAAATGGCAAGATCTACTTCAGCACCAATGAAAGTGGTAGCTGGCAGATTGCTCAATTAGATCTAGTGGATGGCAATAGAGAGGTAATTATCGAATCAGGATATGCACCTAGGTACTTTCAACAGAAGATCTATTTCGTGAAGAAAGATCAACCCGGGATATGGGAATTTGACCTTAGCTCATCAACAGAAGCTTTACGAATTGAAGCTTTTCATCCCATGCATTGGGGTGCTTTCACGGTTGCTGATGAAGGCATTTATTACTTAAATGCAGCAAACAAGCGATTCGAACTGTACAATCTTGACACCAATGAATCTACGGTCATCTATCAGCCGCTAAAACGTATTCCGCGAATGGGAAAATCTCTGAGCATTTCTGCAAACAAAAGACACCTGCTCTTCTCACAAATTGATTCGCACGATGCGGACATAATGTTGCTTGAAGAGCAAGTGAATTAACGCTATTCATTTTCTCGCATCCACAACCAAGCCATCTTACCCATATTTTGTGCAAGTTGCTGTTGCTCTCCGGCAAGATCAGAGCCAATTCGCCAATTGAAAGTAGTCACCAGGACCATTCCTACTTTTGGAGCTACGATGATGCTTTGACCTCCATATCCACTCGCCATAAAAATACGATCACCATCAATACTTGCTGTCCACCAGCCATATCCATACCCTGCTTTGGCACCCGTGGTATCTTCAAAAACAGTGTGAACATCTGTTAGCAAATTTTGAATCTCAACAGAATGAATACGCTGCCCTTTGTATACACCACGATCAGCCATAAGCTTTCCAAATTTCAACATATCACGTGGTTTCAATTGCAATCTTGAACCACCTGAATAGTAACCATCTCCAAATTTTTGCCATTCCCAATTTGTAATGCCCAGTGGTTCAAAAAGGTGCTCTTTAGCAAAATCCTGTGTGCTCATACCACTTGCTTCCGTGAGAACTACTGACAATAAATGAATATCTCCGGTACTATAATTCCATTTGCTGCCGGTTTCTGTTTGAAATGGTAGATCCATCATAAACTGATACGGGTTTCCTGACTTCACCATTCGATTATTATCGTTGTATCCCGGCCCTTCATCCCACTTAAACCCGCTTGTCATGCCCAATAAATGTTTGATCCGCACATCTTTTTTATCATCGGGTACGTCCATATAATCCCCAATTAGATCCTCTACACTTCCAATTAGCTTTTTATCAATGGCAATACCTATGAGATTGGCCATGATACTTTTTGTTGCTGAGCGAAGATGGTCCAGGCTGTCGCGCTTGTACGAGTCATAGTATTTTTCCTTCAAAATTTTCCCCTGGCGCATCAGGATAAAACTGCGGATATTGTCTGATCCATCAGCCACTGCATAGACTTCATCCAGGCTGGATGGAGCGACTAGTTCCGGTCGCTCCTGTCCACAACCCTGGAAAAATCCAAACACAATTGCGAGTAGCAAAGACACTTTGACTTGCCTTGTATTTTGAGTTTTGTATTTCATCTTTCCTACTTCATGTCTTTCAACTGAAAATCTCCTCCTAAGGCCATTATCATGTGAGGGATATGGGTGAATTTGGCGCGTTCCTGGAGTGCCCGTTCATTTTTGAAATGCTGAAGGGCTTTTTCAAATTCGCCTGCTATGGTATAAGCATCACCCAGTCTAAGGTTGGAAACCATATGATCAGATTTATATTCCAATGCTTTCTCGTAAAATGGTAATGATTCTTTTCCCATTCCATCTACCATTAGTATCCAGCCAATGTTGGCAAGGTGGCTTAGCCAATTGTCTTGCTTGTATTCTTTTTGCTTAGCAAGTGACTCCATCAACTTCATTCCTTTTTTCACCCCATTTTCTTTTACTTCCTGATAAACCAATCCGACTGGATTTTCACGTCCATCAAAGACCCCAACATAGCTTGCTTTCAGGTAATCGATGGTATAGCTAAATCCTGAGAAGGTGAAATCTACCCGAATTTCTTCTCCAAACATTGGATTGGAGGCAAATGGACCAGTTGTCCCGAGCTCAAAATCCTTGCGATTAAGGGTTAAGTATCCTTTCACAATCATAAGGTCAAGGTTATTCATTGCTCTACGCATGATTGTTGGCTTTTCAATATGAACAGTCACAGGTTTCACGATCTCCTTGATGATAATATTTCCACTAAGGTCAAATCCATCATCAGTCAGAGTAACCTCAGAACCTTGAAACCATATAGCCGGAAATTTTTCAGTCGAGAGAAACGCCTCTCCATTTAAAAACTCATCTCTTTTATCATGTGCCGTAGTAAATCCATCGGTGGCTATACGAATAGTCGCAGATGAATTCTCAATGTTTTCCGGGTCATAGTACATCGTAGCCTGGTAAGATTTCACAGAACCTCGGATGACCGGATGACCGGCAATGGTAGTGCTGAAATTCAGGTAGGAAAAATCCTTATTGATTTGAAACTGGTTGGACAGGTCAATATCCTGTGCATTGATGCTTCCCGCATAGAGAAACGGAAGAAATAATGTCAGAATGATTAATCGGTAATTGTGCTTTTTCATAGTCAATTTCATTTTAGTTTCCTGAATTGACGAAAAAGACTTACGATTTACTGAAAGATTTCTACATGAATTTATGAAGCTTTTCTGAAGTTAATGTTCAGATTAATTGGAAGCTCTTGAAAACTTCACCATCATCTTGTCAAACTGCTTTGCTACAAGCTTTGGGAACCATTTTTTGATGAAAAAAGCTCTTCTGGCTTCTTTTGGATGAACTATGTGAAACTTTCCGGCAGCAGATTTTTCTAAAATAACTTGAGCCATTTCTTCCGCGTTGGTGGTGGAGTATTTCATTTGCTTTTGAGCAAATTCGACAAATTGCTGTGAGCCGCTAGCCTCACTCATGATATTGGTTTTGAAGAAGGTCGGTGTAACCACACTTACATGTACTCCTTTGGATTTTAGCTCGTGATGCAAGGTTTCAGCCAGCGCAAAAACTGCCGCTTTTGCAGCATTGTACGCGGACATACCGGGAGCATTCATAAAACCAGCCGCGCTCCCAATATTCACGATCATACCCTTTTGTGATTCGATAAGCGGGAGAAGATAATGTGTACCGTAATACGTGCCGAGTAAGTTGATTCGGATCATTCGTTCCCATTGATCTATTTTATAATCCTGAAACAACTCTCCGTCTCCAATTCCTGCATTATTAATAAGCAGGTTCAGCTTTGCTCCATTTTTGCGAAGATCGTCTGCGAGATTTCCATAGGCTAGCTTATCACCAACATCGAGCTGATAGGTATGAATTTTTTCGCTGTTCAAGGTAAGCTTCAGGCTTTCTAACGAACCCATATTAATGTCTGAAAGGTGTAAAGTCCACCCATTTGCTGCAAGCAGCTTTGAGAACGCTGCCCCAAGACCTGAACCGGCACCGGTAATGAAGGCAGTCTTGTTGGGGTATTTTTTGTTTAGCTCTTTTAATTCTTTCATCAGCGATAGGTTATTAATTCGGGATTGTGATCAAGGTGGCTGTATTCATTGTAGGTACTTAAGGACAGTCCGTTTCTACCTACCAGTATTTTGGTGATGCTGCTGTTCACTAATCTGACTTGTAAGTCTATGAATTGTGCATCTTTTAAAGACAGCAAGTGAACCAGGACAGCTGCGATAGGTCCTCCAGAAGTAAAAACCCAGGCGGTTTGTCCTTTTTCAAGTTTAGTCTCTAATTCAGCTATTGCGTCCAGTACACCTTGCTTAAAAGCGACCCAGCTTGTCTCATAATCATTTTTGTTCTCGATCCAATCGAGGATAGATGCATTCAACACTTGCTGCAAAGCCATCATTGGATTTTCTTGTTGCTTTAGATACTCACCGATAGCAGCATAATCGGTGAAAGCAGGATTATGTTTCGAGAGCAACTCCATGTGATCGTATTCATTCCACCGTGGGTCTTGCGTCATTTCTATGTTACTTCCAAATGACTGTAAGCAATGACTTGCGGTTTGTTCATGACGACTAAGCGTCCCCGTGGCAATCAACGATACTTGTTGGTTCTTCTGTTGGAGTGTTTTTCCAAGAATAGCAGACTGCTGCTCTCCAGTCTCTGATAGCTGATCATAGTTGCTACTTAAAAAGCTGGCTTGCCCGTGTCTTATCAGATAGATCATGGCCATGTCTCAGCGTTTTTGTTTAATTACCTTTTCGCAGGTTTTTATCAGATAAATGGAGATCATCCAAAAGTTTTTAAAGGCTTTATTTTTTGTAAATCCCTTAGAATAACGGTAATATATCTGCTGTGCAATACCTGCCAAACGGAATAGTCCATACACTCGATAAAATCGAAAATCATCAATTGTCCTACCGGTTTTGTCTGCATAATAGTCAATGATCTCCTGCCTCTTCATCATGCCTGCTGCATTGCTGGCTTGCCGCCGCATCGACTTAATAAAAAAATTATCATCTTCATGCACCCAATAGGCCAGGCTACTACCCAGATCCATCAATGGATCGCCGATTGCTGCCAATTCCCAATCCAGCACTCCAATAATTGATGCGGGATCATTCTTGTCGAGCACGACATTATCCAGCCGGAAATCATTGTGAATTACACACAAATTTTCCTCTTTCGGCATGTGTGCTTCCAGCCATTTCATCACTTTTTTTCCTGCCGGAACATTCCATGTCCTGGCATCAGAATACCGTTTATTCCATCCAATAATTTGTCGCTCTACATAGCCTTCACCTTTTCCCAACGTGTCAAGACCATGTTCTTGATAATCAACTTGATGAAGGTCAATCAGCTTGTCCCAAAATGAATGGCATAAAGCGTTCACTTTTTCAGTATCCCATTCCACTTCTTTTGGTAAATTCTTTCGCGGTATCATTCCCTCCAATCGTTCCATGAGATAAAATGCTGAACCCAGTACCTCTTCGTTTTCACAGACTGCAATCATTTCAGGCACATAATTGAAGTGAGGTTTCAGTTTCTTTTGCAGTTCATATTCCCTGGGCATATTGTGCGCCCCTGAGGCTTTCTTACCGAGTGGCGCTCTGCGAAGTATTACGTCCTGATTGTCAAACTTTAATCGATAGGTCCAGTTGGATGCACCGCCGGAAAACTGAGTGACGATGGGATCACCTTTTAACTCAAGTCCTTGTGAGGAAATCCAGGGAAGAAGCTTTTTCAGGTCTAATTCTTCGCCTTTTCGTTGTTGTCTCTCCAGATCTTTAATCTTCACCTTACTCATAGATCAGGAAAGGTATTTTTTAAACTCCAGCCTGGAGATCATACGCATGTGCACTTCATCGGGCCCATCGGCTAATCGAAGGGCACGAGCCTGAATGAAGAAGCTTGTGAGAGGAAAATCATCCGATAGCCCGGCACCACCATGAATTTGCATGGCCATATCAGTGACTTCTTGCAAGACATTGGGAGCCACCACTTTAATGGCTGAGATTTCGGTCATGCTCTCGCGTACACCCACCTGATCAATCTTCCATGCTGCATAATGAGTTAACAGTCTGGCTTGATCAATTGCTACCCTGGCTTTTGCGAATCGCTCAGAATTGCCACCTAGCTTTGCAATCAATTTTCCAAATGCCTGTCGGGTGCCACTTCGGATGATCGCAAGTTCCAATGCACGTTCTGCCGCACCAATACACCTCATACAATGATGAATTCTGCCGGGTCCAAGCCTGCCTTGCGCAATAGCGAAACCTGCTCCAAAATCCTGAATTAGGTTCGTTTTTGGTACACGTACATTTTCGAAGTGCACCTCGCCATGTCCAGCCGGTGGATCATAAGCGCCGAAGGTATTGAGCATTCGTTTTACCTGAACGCCTGGTGTATCCAAAGGCACCAGCACCATCGTATGTTGCTCATGCCTCCCTCTTGATTCGTTCTTGGTCTGTCCCATCACTATGGCAATTTTTGCATCGGGATGTCCTAATCCTGTAGACCACCATTTCTTTCCATTGACTACTATTTCGTCGCCCTCTTCTACGATAGTCGTCTCAATGTTGGTGGCATCCGAGGAGGCCACATCAGGCTCAGTCATACAGAAAACAGACTTTATCTCCCCTGCTAGCAGTGGTTTTAGCCATTGCTCTTTTTGTTGCTCACTGCCAAAATGATAGAGCACTTCCATATTGCCTGTATCTGGTGCGTTGCAATTAAAGATCTCTGCTGAATTGTACACTCGCCCCATCTCCTCGGCAAGTGGAGCGTATTCTAAGACACTTAGCCCTTGTCCGAGTTTATCATCAGGGAGAAACAGATTCCAAAGCCCTTCTTGCTTGGCCAGGGATTTTAATTTTTCAAGTTTGGGATGCTCTGTCCATTCTTCCCAGTTGCCGTCTGCGTTGTGTATTTTATGGTACTCGATATACTCGCGCTCAAAAGGAAAGACATGTTCTTTCATGAATGCTCTGAGCCTTTCAAGGTATTGGATTGATCGTTTTGATGGTTCGAAATTCATAGTTGACTAAAATTTTCTGAGCATTTTGGCTGTCATCAGGGGCATCAACAGCTTAAAGAAATACCAGGGCCAGAAAGGTACATACGCATTCGCTTTTTCCTTATTGATGGCTTTTACCAAAAGTTTGGAGCCCTTGTCCAGGGAAATCATAAAGGGTGGTGGCTTGCCAATGGAGTCGGTCATCTCCGACTGAATGTAGCCGGGAAAGATTGAGGATACTTTAATCGGTTTTTTTAGCACATCAATTCTGACTCCTTCAGCGAGACTTTTTAAGCCTGCTTTGGTTGCGGCATACACACTCATTGCAAATGGGTATCCTCTAAATGCTGACATAGATGATATGGCTACCAAATGACCATGGTTCTGCTCTCTGAAAATCTCCATAGCTGCTTCCATCTGGCTAAGTGCACCGCAGAAATTGGTCACTGCTGTTTGCATGTTTGCCGTGGCATGGCCCTTACCCAGAGATGCGCCTTTACCCATTCCTGCATTTACGATCACTCGGTCAAGCGTCTCACCCAAGTCTTGAAAATCCTGATTGAAACCTCTAAATACTTCAAAGACCTCATCTGATTTTGTCACGTCGAGTGATCTTAGGAAGATCTTGACATCAGGATTAATTGCATGAATTTCTTTTTTGAGTTCCTCCAGATTTTCCATTCTGCGTGCGCACAAGGCCAGATTGCAGCCTTGCTTTGCAAATTCGGTGGCCATGCCTTTACCAAGGCCAGAACTCGCACCGGTAATCAATATATTTTTTCTCTTCACTAGTTACATTTTAGTCTCTAGCGTAAGATAATTGATGTGGTGTAAAGCTTAAAGCGATGACCTGCTAAGCAGAAGTTCCTTCTTCCATTTCACGGATGAGTTCATCTACACCCATCGATCCGGCATAATCAACTGCCACTCTTAAAGCTCTCAATCCATGAACTCCCTGAAGATCTTCTAATGCTACATCTTCTATGCGATTTTTGAGGTATCCCTTGGAGGCCAGGAATTGCAGGTAAGTCCTGTATTCATTCGCATCTTGCTCCTGGGAGTAAACTATGACTATGTGACCTGGCTGTGTAATTCTCTCCTTTGTCCCTTTGATGTGTGCCTTGTCTACACGTTTTTTAATAATCTCATATCGCGCATTGTAGGCTCCCTCTACATCAAACTTTTTCTCATCCATTCTGAAATGAACAGAAAGTGGTGTACTGTACACCAAAATCAATGAGGCAACATCAATTGGTGTGGTAAGCTCTTTTTTCAACGAATGAAATTCATTTTCCATTTCACACATGACGAGAAGCTGCCACATACGCAAGTTTCGAAGGTACATTTCATTGAAAACTCTTCCTTTGGTAATTGACTGCCCAATGTACATGTTGAACTCTACACCATCAGTTTTGTACCGTTCAAAATAGTGAGGAAACATTCCCTGTGCTTCTATTTGTTTTTTGTCCAGATACGATGCTAAGCGCTGATTTATGAGATTGACACTTGTATCATATTTTTTTCGCTCTTCATAGACTGAGTGAAGATCCGGATCCAGCAAGCCTTCGTAGTTTTCAATTTGTTTCCTCAGGTCAGCGTTTTCATTTTTAAAATGTTGGAAAATTGGATAAACATCCTCATTTAAAAATGTGAGAATACGATGTTCACTACCAGCAGCCAGGTTTTTCCTTAGCTCTGCTGTAAACCCATTTAAGCGGTATAGTAATTCATCCAAAACAGGCAAAGGCTTTTGCTTGTTGGCTGTTTTAATGATTTTAGTGACGGCATTTAGCTGCTTTATCAAGTCCTTGCTTACTGCCTTGTTTCTACGCTCAGAAGATCCCTTTATGTCCAGCTGACCATATAATGGATACAAATTGTTGAAGACAATATCTTTAAATTCTGCCTCCACACCCGCTTCATTGGCGTTGATGAATTTCAATGCTTCTTCTTCAAAGCGCCACTTCACTGAAGAGTGAATAGTGGTACACTCTTGCTGAATGACAGCTTCAACCAGATTTTGTGATTCGGTCTTAAAGCGCTTTTTAGCCATCGAAAGAATCGGAAGGACCTGATTCAGCATATTTAGCGATCCTTTGTTCAGCTCGTATTTGTTTTTGGCACCAAGTTCCATGAAGCCTAGCAGTTCATCTTGATGCACCAAAGGAGCGATTATGTAGCTTTTGTAGCCTGAATCTTTCAGCTTTTGGGACATCCCCGTTCCAGATCTTTTATGAAAGTAGTCCACGTCAGTCACCACCAACGGCTCTTTGTTTTCGAACAACTCTTGACATGAGTACGGACAGAGGTCGTTTTCGCAGTGCAACCATTCGCCTTGCTTCAGCAGTACGCTTTCAACATCCTTATGATCTACAGGGATCAGATTATTATTTTCCAGACTGATAATACCTACGGATAAATGAGTGTTGTTCAGCATTCTTCGAACACTCTGTTTGATATTCAAAAATGCGTTTTCTGATTTTACCAACAGGTTTGAGGTAATGTTTCCGATGGATTGATCGGCGGTTACATCGACCAAATTGATAATGTTTACACCACGCATGATCCAGCTGTTTGGAGGAAACTTCTTCTTCCAAAGTTCCATGTCATCGAAATTATCAATCAACTCTTCAAAGTCCTCTTTTGTGATATGAATCGCTTTTTCGGTGGGTATAAATTCAGATAGATCAGCATTGATAAGCATCTTATAGACGCGTTTGAAACCTTGTGCTTTGTTTTCGATTTCAAAGAATTGAGGTGTGGAACCTCCGATTGGGTAGCCAAAGTAGCTGCCTAAAATGAAGTAGCAGCAATACTTATAGAAGAGATCTTCGTCTACATCCTTCATGCGGAATTCGAATGGCTCACCGGATGCTTCCACAATGCTACTGAATCGCTGAGACGTATATATCGGCTCGAAATAGAATGGAGGTGTTAGTATTTTAATCTCGTTGGTAGTGAGAATGGTAGGGAAAAGAACCTGGCTAAACTTATCGAATGATTTTTGGTATTTTTTTAGCTTGGAGACGTCAGAAATTCCTTCTTTGAGTTCCGGATATTTTTCGACTTCCTTGAGCAGGTCTTTCGCGTAAGCGGCTTGTCCGGCATTCTTGCTTTTTACTAGTTCTTCCAACTGCTCGATCAATTTGAAAAAACTGACCTGCATAATCGCCGGGAACTCTACCTCTTTACCATTATAAATCATTACTCCTCCTGTTTACTGTTCTTACCCTAATCTACGAAATTGTACGTTCAGGGGCAGAATAAACGTAAATGAATGAATTAAGATTCCCTTCTTTAAAAGAAATATGCAGCGGTACCAATTAGATTTTGATGCCATATCCGTGAAGCAGTACAAGCCGCATTCCAACGTATAGTATCAAAATTGCTGTAATCAACCCGATGAGCCTGGTGTTAAACTTTTGGCTGGAGAGGTATGAGCCGATTATGCCGCCCACTAAAACTGATAGAATCAACTTACCGGACAATTGACTATTGAGTGTGAAGGTATTTACAGCAAGTAATCCCAAAAGCCCCGAAAGGGAGTTGACAAGAATGAAAACGGATGAGAGAGAAGCGATCTTTTTTGCATCTTTCCAATTCATCACGTTTAGAATAGGTGAAAGGTATATTCCTCCACCGATTCCGGATAGCCCCGCAAAAAATCCAACAATCCCACCTAATCCGAGTCTTTGCCATAGTTTGAAGTCTCGAGATCTATAGGTCTGTTTGATATACTTTGAAAACATTGATGTAGCGGATAAGATGAGCAGCGCGCCCAGGATCAGAAAGAAGTTTTGCTCGGATAGCCGCATCTGTGCACCAAAGTATGCCATTGGCACACTGGGCAATAGAAATGGCCAGAATAACTTCCAATCGAAGATTCTATTGCGGACGTACATAATAGTACCGATAGTTACCACGGTGATATTGAGCAACAAGGCGGTTGATCGTATTTCATGAAAATCAACAAGAAAGATGCTCATGATTGCCAGGTAACTTGAGCCCCCACCGAATCCCACCGACGAATAAAACAGTGCTACAAAGAAAAAAATGATAGGAAGGAGTATTTCGATCTCCATTGGATCAAATTAACAAACACTCAACAAAATCTCCTTCAGAAAGCTGAACAGGGCCTTTCACAAGTGCCAGCGCATTTCCTTTTGCCATGGAATGGATCATGGACGAACCTTGCCCGTCTAGAATTCTCACTTTACCATCCATAATATGTGCTTTAAGGAAAACCGGTCGATCGAATTTTATCTCGTAATTGTGGCCTAATGGAAGATTTAACCGCATCAATCCATTGCCTTTTCCTCCTGCCATTTTTTGTAGTAGCGGCAGTACGTACACATAAAAACATGTGAGCGATGAGGCAGGATTGCCCGGTAGCGCAAAAACGAACTGATCGTCTCTCCTGCCAAAGAAGAGCGGCTTTCCTGGCTTTTGAAAAACTTTATAAAAAATCTCTTCGACATCATTTTCTTCCAACGCCTCTTTGACGTAATCATAATCGCCGACGGAAATCCCTCCGGTAATTAGGAGAACATCACATTGTTCGAGATTATCTTCTATACCATTAGCTATCGCATCTAAATCATCCTCAATTTTTTGCCGTGAACCACAATAGAACCCTTGATCTTGTAAGGCTGCTGCAAGCGTTTGACTGTTTGATTCATAAATTTGTCCGCTTTCTTTCTCATCTCCAGGCTCCACCAGTTCATTGCCTGTTGCAATCACATGAATGACCGGCTGCTGATACGCCGCTACAGATCCATAGCCAAGCGAGCTCAACACACCGATAGAAGCGGGTGTGATTAGATGTCCGGCATCAAAAACAACCTTTCCTTTGGCTATTTCTACACCTTTCCTTCGTATATTTTTTCCTTCTACTACTTCTTCTTCCAGTGTTAATGTGGTTCCCACCACAGAGGTCTTTTCCTGCATAATCACCGCCGTAGTGTCTTTAGGAACTTTTCCTCCGGTGAAAATTCGCATGGCCTGTCCTGGTTTTAGTTGAGCATCCTGCGTACTGCCTGCAGCTACCTCTCCTATTACTTCAAATGCTGTATCGAATCCACAAACGGCATACCCGTCCATTGCAGAGTTGTCAAAAGAGGGAAGGTCAAACGGAGAGGTAATCGGATTGGATAAAAAACAACCCAGTGATTGTGCCAGTGGCAATTCATCGGGAATGAGTGATACCTTCTGCTGAGTGACTAGTGTGAGTGCTTCTTCTATTGATACCATCAGCCTCCTATTGAGATCATGGAACGATTTTTCTCATAATGATCAGCATCCATCTTCAACTCCATGCCATCGCGAGAATATTTCTTTTGTTGAATTGCATCTAAGATAATCGGATCGATGGCTTCACCTCTTCTATGAGGGCCAAGCAGATCGGTTTCTTTGCTGGCAAAAAGGCAATTCATCATTTTTCCATCAGCTGTCAATCGAACACGGTTACACTCGCCACAAAATGGATTGGTGATAGTGCTTATAATCCCGAAACTTCCTTGGTGATCAGACACTTTGAAGTTATTGGAAGTACTGTGTTTCGGATTTTTAAGCGTTTCTATTTGACCAAATTTTTTCTGAACAACAGCTAATATTTCCTCCTCACTTACTCCTTTACTCCAATCCCATTTATTGCCTTTGAAAGGCATAAACTCTATGAATTTCACATCAACATTCTGATCCTTCGTAAGTGCAATGAAATCGTTGATCTCTTTATCATTGACATCTTTGATAAGAACCACATTCAATTTGAGTTGAAATCCTCTGGCAATTCCTTCTTGAATATTTGCCATGATACGATCGTAGTAGTCTCGCTTGGTGATGAAGGCATTCTTGGCCTTATCGAGTGTATCCAGACTAATGTTGATTTTCTTTAAACCTATTTCTTCAAAAAGGTCAAAATATTTATCGAGTAAGATTCCGTTGGTAGTAAGCTTGAGAGTAACACCCAGCTTCGTCAACTCTCTGGCCAGAAATTCAAAATTTTTGCGAACCAATGGCTCTCCTCCGGTCAGGCGTATTGTATCGACACCTAGAGCAACAAACGTTTTGGAAATAGCTATGATCTCCTCCAGCGTCATAATACTTGGTTTTTCCATCAGTTCGATACCCTCCTCTGGCATGCAGTAGAAGCAGCGCAGATTGCATCTGTCTGTGAGCGAAATTCGCAGGTATGAATGTGACCTGCCAAACTTATCTATGATCTTCGATTCCATCAGTGCCCTCCTCCCTTTAAGACGTGAAACACATGGAAAAGATGAGGAAATATTGCATTTAAGCAATCGGAAACTCCGCCTGTTGAGCCGGGAACAGCCAGAATTACACACTTGTTTTTTATTCCTGCGACTGATCGTGAGAGCATGGCATAGGGCATTCTCTCCTGACCATACCTGCGCATCTCCTCTTCCACACCATTCAAGGTAATGTCTAGCAATGGTCTTATCGTATCTGGCGTGATATCACGTGGGCTTGCTCCGGTGCCCCCGGTGAAAATGAGTAAGTCTGTTGAAAGATTTTCTATTTGCTTCTTGATTTCTTGAGCCTCATCAGGAATGATCTCATAGGAAGTATCCAGTCCAAACTTTTCCATTTTTGAAATGATAAGTTTCCCGCCTTTATCTTCCTTTTCCCCTTTAGATACGGTGTCCGAACATACTACTACTTTGCAGGTGAGTCCTTCAGTCGATTTATTGTATGAGGACTTTCCTCCGGTCTTATTCAGCAGTTTTATGTTGCTTATTTCTACCTGCTTATCCACCGGCTTAAGCATATCATACATATTCAATGCGACAATGCTCGCTCCATGCATCGCTTCTACTTCCACGCCCGTTTTGTAGATGGTTTTCACTGTCATCAAAATTGTGATCTCCAATCCTTCGATCTGATATTCTACTCCAGTATATTCGATTGGAAGTGGGTGACAATCCGGCAACAAATCTGGCGTCTTCTTTACACCCAACAGACCGGCAGCTCTTGACATTTCAAATACATCTCCTTTTGGAATTTCTCCTGCATTGATCAAATCGATTGTCTGCTGACTGCCAACCTTCACAATGGCTTGTGCGGTGGCTTCTCGTAGTGTATTCGATTTATGCGTGATATCTACCATTTACTGATTCACTTTCCATTGATGACTTTCATCTTCAAATAGTTCCTTTCCAAACACCGGAACCTTAGCCTTGATCTCTTCTACTAAATAATTGCATGCTTCTATTGCTACCTTGCGATGTGCTGATGAGGTAAACACAAACAGGCACAACTCTCCCGCTTTCACCGTCCCCAAACTATGATAAATGTGGCAACAAGTCATATCAAATTGCGAAAACGCGGACTCTCTGATTTCATGAAAAGCTTTCTCTGCCATTTCTTCATAGGCGGAATACTCTATCGCATTTACCTTTTTCCCGTCAATCTCATCGGCTCTAACCTGTCCCAAAAAGATGCTGTGAGCACCAATATTGGTTTTCGATTGATGATTGGCAATGGACTTTGCAATCTTTTCAGGTGGGATTGGACCCGCCATGAATACTTTCTTTGGCTCTTTATTTTTCATTTATCTTAAAAAAAGTAATTCTGAATTTATTTCAGAATCTTAAATAACTCGAATAGATGCTGAAACAAGCCTGCTTGCGGAAGGCAGGTTCAGCATGACTGCCTATATGGGTTCAAGTAAATTCAATATTCCTCCTGCGTCTACCAAGTTATCAAATCCATATTCTTTCTCAAGGAGCGTAATCGCTTTTTTACTCCGAATTCCAGACTGACAATAGACATGAACTTTTTTATCCCTTGGAATTTCTTTGTGTCGATCTCCTAGTTGGTTTAAAGGAATTTCCAAAAGTTGCTCACTCTCAGGTCTGGGCTGCTCAAATAGATCTCGAACATCGAGATAAACATGATCGGTTTCTTTAAGTGAGCATTTTGCAACTTCTAGCGCTAAAGGCTCACTTTTGATACGATCAACTTCCTTTTCATTTTTTCCAAAAGAGATCAGTTGCTCTTTCATGGTTAAGGTGTCTAAAACCTTAAGCTTACCAACAAGCGGTGATCCAATACCCAGGATGATCTTAATTGCTTCAGCAGCCTGCAACGTTCCCATTACTCCGGGCAATACACCAAGGACGCCAGTTTCTTCACAATTGCTATTATCCTTATAATGATGCGTTGGGTAAAGGCATCTATAAGTAGGCCCATTTTGATAGTTGAATACCGATAGTTGGCCCTGATATTTATAGATGGAGGCCCCAATGAATGGCTTATCGGCTTTTACACAGGTGTCATTGATCAGGTATTTAGTTTGAAAATTGTCTGTACCATCCAATATAAAATCATAATCAGTAAATAGTTTATATGCATTTTCCAAATTCAATGGATGAGCATATGCTTTAATGACTATGTTAGAATTTCGCTGCTCTAGAGCATCTTTAGCAGCTTCTACTTTGGGTCTTCCAATATCTTTTTCTGTGAATAAAATTTGTCTGTGAAGGTTGGTCTCATCCACATTATCATGATCTACGAGTCCAATGGTGCCAATTCCTGCAGCAGTGAGATATAATGCAGCCGGACATCCCAAGCCTCCAGCACCTATTATGAGAACTTTGGCTTGTTGAAGCTTGGCTTGTCCGTCTTCTCCAACTTCGGTAAGTTTTATTTGACGGTCGTATCGTGAAAAATCAGCCACCGGCAAAAGGAGGTAAAAATGCTACTTCGTCACCATCTTTCAGAGATCCTGAAGTAGTTAACGATTGATTTACTGCCACTTGGAATGAAAGATCGCCAACATCACCATACTTAGTGAGGCAATAGGATCTCAGCTCTTCAATGCTATTCCCAACTTCTTCCAGTGCCACTTTTTCTTCTGTGACGCCCGTTGCTTCTGCAATTGCTCCAAAATATTTAATAGTTATGGACATACTACTCCTATAAGTTGTTTAAGCGTTCCAAATCCTCTGGTGTATCAACATCAAAATTACCTTGATCAAACGTGACTATCGACTGCATTTCCTCATGATCTTGTATGATTTTCCTCGCTCCATGATCACCCTTTAGCTGCAAAAGTTCATTGAAATACTTACTACCAAATAGCGCAGGTACACCTTTCCCTTCTCCGTATCGGCACACAACATTACTGGATTCTGACTTATATAATTTGATCATTTTATGTAAAAGTTCCTTGCTCACAAATGGCTGATCCGAAACCAAAATCAGGATTGCTTCCAGGTTTGGAATCATCGTGATAGATTTTTCCACACCTATTCTCACACTACTTGCCATTCCTTCTTCCCACCTTTCGTTTATCACAGTTTGAAATGACTTACTGTTTATTTCTCTTTTCACTTTTTCGGCATTGGCTCCAAGCACTAAAATTTTCGAAACTAAGGTCAAATTCTCTGTGCAATCGATAGAATGTTGAAGCAAGTTTTTTCCTCTAAATGAAACCAACTGCTTAGGTTGCCCCAGCCTTTTGGACGTCCCTGCTGCTAAAATTATAACTCCTATTTTCGGCGATTCACTCAATGATTATTTGTTTGAATTCGTTGTTCTTTTTCTTATGAATGGGCCCATTCTTTTCTTTCAATTGGCCTCCTTGAGTTCCAGTCAATTTTGATTGGATTTCCGACAGAATGGACAATGCAATCTCGGCTGGAGTTTCCGCTCCTATTTCTAAACCAACCGGTGCATGAATCTTGTTATGATGATCCTTGTCCAGCTCAATGCCTTCTGCAGCTAGATCATCTAGCATCCGCTGATACTTCTTTTTAGGACCTAATATTCCGATGTAAGGGATTTCTGACTTGTCAAAAAGAATTTTAAGCACTGCCAGATCATACCTGTAGTTGTGTGTCATCAGTACAAATACCGTCTGATCCGCTATTTCCACCTCATTCAATATTTCTTCTGGTTTCGACACAATCACTTGACAGGAACTTTCGAATCGATCGCTGCTTGCGTGCGTTGGACGACCATCGGTAATCACTATTTTCCAGCCAAGCGATCCTGCCATTTGGGCTAATATTTGAGCGTCGTTTCCTGCTCCTACCAATACCAGTGTAGGTGGAGGGGTAAAGACTTCAATAAATAAATATTGCCGTTTAGCGCCGAAATGGTACTCTCGAAATAAAGAAGTGCGATCTTCAAGAGCTTTTTGGCAGTCTATTAGTATTTGATCGTATAAATCGGCTTGTGCTACTTGTCCACTCACATGTAGGTTTTGATCCACCAGGAAAACGGTTCCCACTTGCTCATGAGTTTTATCCAAATGAAAGAATGTCCCAATGATCATTGAATGGTTCTTGCTACCAGCAAGCTTCAATAGCTCGACAGGGTTGCCTTCTGCCGAAAAGTCAATAGGTTCAAATAGCACCTGAATTACTCCATTACATCCAAGCTGAGCGCCAATGACCGCATCATTTTCATCGCTGGTATCATAGGTGACCAACTTATTTTCATTCTTATGTAAAGCATGAAGCGCCTTTCTTAAGGCATCTCCCTCCAGACATCCACCACTTATTGCGCCTGTCATTGATCCATTTTCATCTACCAGCATACGAGCGCCAGCTCTACGATAGGACGATCCTTCAACGTGTACCACTGTAGCTAATACACAAGGCAAGTCATTGACCTTTAAATTTTCATAGGATGATATAATTGCATCAATCTCCCTCATTGCAACTGCATTCTCAATTGTTCGATAATACTACGAATGGTTTGTGTCGCCCTCCGTACTTCTTCCTCTGTAGTCTGCCTGCCGAGAGATATTCTGAGCGAAGCATAAGCTAATCGATCATCCAGCCCCATAGCTTTCAAAACATGAGAAGGTTGTATTACCGAAGAATTACAAGCAGAGCCTTGCGATAGAGCCACTCCTTTTAATGACCGCATCAGTTTACTTCCTTCTACATCTTTGAAAGAGACATTAGCAACGTGTGGCAGTCTGTTCGTCTTTCTTCCATTAATCGTTGCATCACCCAGTTGAAGGAGTTCTTTTTCCAGCCAATCTCTCAATTGGCTAAGTCTCGCAGCTTCTTTTTCAACTAAACTATCTGCTAGCTCGCAGGCTTTTCCAAACCCCACGATACCCGGAACATTCAGTGTTCCGGATCTCAATCCTTTTTCATGTCCACCACCGTAAACCTGCGGGCGAATATTGGCGGGCTTTCCTACATACAATGCGCCTACACCCTTCGGGCCATACATTTTGTGACCTGAAAAAGCAGCCATATCAATACATGCTTCCACAACATCCATTGAAATTTTTCCAAGTGCCTGTGTAGCATCAGAAAAAAATAAGACGTCTTTTTCTCGACAGATTTTACCTATTTCTTCTATAGGCTGTACTACACCAGTTTCATTATTTGCATACATGATGCTTACCAATAATGTCTGATCAGATATAGCGGCTTTCAGTTCGTCCAGATCAATGATGCCATTTGTATCAACTTTCAGGTAGGTGATTTTCGCTCCTCGTTTCTCTAACTCTTCGCAAGTATCTAGCACGGCTTTGTGCTCCGTTTGACAGGTTATGATGTGGTTCTTTTTGTCACCTTCAGTGTAGCTGCCTAATAATGCAAGACTAATTGCCTCAGTAGCTCCAGAGGTAAAGATGATTTCATTGGATTTTGCACCTATTGCTTTAGCTACTGAATCCCTGGCATTACTCACCGCTTCATCCGCATCCCATCCGTACGCATGTTGAACACTAGAAGCATTGCCAAATCTATCTGAGAAGTAGGGCAGCATTGCTTCCAGCACCTCCTCATCTACCGGGGTAGTGGCGTTGTAGTCCAGATATATAAGTTGCTTGTTCATTGCTACTAATTGACCATGAATTTATGAATAAACTGAGGTTAGCGATTACCACTCGCGTAAAATCCTGCTATTTGATCAGAAATGCGCAACGATTGTCTTTTGATTTTAGTAATTTGAAAGAACTAACTCAATCAAAAAAATCTTATGGCGGTATTTACTATTAAGGTAAACGGAAAACAACATCAGGTTGATGTGGATTCTGACACACCTATTCTCTGGGTTCTCAGAGATCATTTAAAATTAGTTGGGACCAAATATGGATGCGGAATTGCTCAATGTGGAGCATGTACGATTCATTTAAATGGTAACTCTATTCGTTCATGTTCCCTGCCAATTTCGGCAGTTGGTGAGCAAGAAGTTACAACTATAGAAGGCTTATCAGAAGACGGAGATCATCCGGTGCAAAAGGCATGGATCGAGCATGATGTGCCACAATGTGGCTACTGTCAGGCTGGACAAATCATGAATGCCGCAGCATTCCTTGACAAGAATCCAAATCCTTCCAGTGAGGAAATCGCAACAGCAATGAATGGCAACATTTGTCGCTGTGGTACTTATACTCGAATAAATAAGGCCATTCAAACGGCTGCCAAAAACGCTTAACCCTCCGAATCATGACAGTTGTAAAAACAGAAATAAATCGAAGATCTTTCTTAAAAGTATCTGCTGCAGGGAGTGCAGGAATCATGATTGGATTCAATTGGCTGGCTTCATGTACTTCTCCCGGAGAGACCGTAAGCATTCCGGAAGAATGGTTTAATATCAACGCATTTATCACCATAGCCGATAATGGTGAAGTGACCATTATGTCACCTAATCCTGAGATTGGGCAAAATGTAAAGACTTCCATGCCTCTGATTGTGGCCGAAGAATTGGATGTAGACTGGAACATGGTGAAAGTAGAACAGGCAGGACTTGATACGGAGAACTATCGAAGACAACTTGCCGGAGGAAGCCAATCCATACGTCAGGGATGGCAAAGTCTGAGAATGGCTGGTGCCGCCGCAAGAAGATTGCTTATGGAAGCTGCAGCTAAAAAATGGCAAGTTTCAGTTTCCAATCTTTCCACAGATAAAGGCCAGATAATAAATAATGAAACGGGTGATAAAATAGGATATGGAGAAATCGCAATTGAAGCAGTTTCCATACCTGTGCCAGAGGAAATTAAATTAAAAGATCCTAAAGATTTTAAGCTGATTGGCCAGGGTGTTAAAAATGTGGATGCCCCCAAAATTGTTACCGGTGAGCCACTATTTGGCCTTGACTACATGGAGGATGGAGCTACCATTGCTATGATCGAACACCCGCCAGCATTTGGAATGAAGCTAAAATCATTGGATGCAGAGGAAGCCAAAGCAATGCCTGGCATTAAGGATGTTTTCACGATTGACACAACCGTAGGTGAGCCGCAATGGTCAGATGTAAATGCATTCACTGAGCTAGTGGTAATCACCGGGGAAAGTACCTGGCAAGTGATGAAAGCCAAGAAAAAATTGAAAATAGAATGGGAACAAGATACTCCTGCTGAGAGCAGTACCGATCATGCCAAAAAATTGGTTGATGCCATGTCTCAAAAGGGAGAGGTAGCAAGAGAAGATGGCAATCCAGCTAAAGCCTCTCAATCTGCCAGTAAGGTGGTAGATCGAACGTTTAGCGCACCGTTTCTCGCACACAACACATTGGAACCAATGAATTTCTTTGCAAATGTAACTGCTGAGAAGGCCATATTAGTAGGCCCTATTCAAACACCGGAGTACTTGAGAAAATCGGTGTCTTCGCTACTAAACATGCCAGAGGAGAATATTTCCATTGACATGACAAGAATGGGTGGTGGATTTGGACGAAGGCTATATGGCCATTTTGGAGTTGAAGCTGCAGCCATTTCTAAAAAGATTGGAGGACCTGTAAAGTTGATTTACAAAAGGGAAGATGACCTGACTCAAGGCACCTACAGGCCGGCCTATCGTGTGAATTACAAAGCAGCTTTGGATGACAATGGCAAAATGGTTGCCTTCCAGGCCAAAGGTGCCGGCATTCCGGGAAGCCCGTTATTTCAGGATCGATTCCCCGCTGGTACAGTCGATAACTACAAGGTTGAAAACATTAATATCGATACGAATATCTCTACCGGAGCGTGGAGAGCTCCTCGATCTAACTTTGTAGCAGGAGCCGAGCAGGCATTCCTTGATGAGGTAGCAGAAGCAGCAGGAAAGGATCCAATAGATTTCAGACTCGAACTTTTTGATCGGGCAATTAATGATCCCGTAGGAGATAGAAATGATTATGATCCAGAGCGCTATGCTGGTGTACTGAAACTTGTACGTGAAAAAGCGGGGTGGGACAATAAGCCGGCAGGTGTATTTAGAGGAGTATCTGCATACTTCTGTCACAACTCATATGTAGCCCAGGTTGTAGATGTGGTGAAAGAAGGAAATGATCTAAAGCTTCAAAAAGTGTGGTGCGCCGTGGATTGCGGAATTGTGGTCAACAAGGAAGGAGCTATCAACCAGATAGAAGGAGGAATCATAGATGGTATCGGTCACACGATGTATAGTCAAGTGAACTTTGATAAAGGTGCGCCTGTCCAAAATAACTTTGATCAGTATCGATTGATTAGACATACAGAGGCACCACCTGAAATAGAAGTGTTCTTTGTTGAGAATGGTATAGACCCAACCGGCTTGGGTGAACCTTCACTACCTCCAATTGCAGCAGCAGTGGCTAATGCCATGTATCAGGCTACTGGCAAACGCTGGTATCACCAGCCTTTTATGATTGCTGAGCAAGAAGAATTGATAGAAGTTGGATGATGATATAGTTAACCCAAAAAGGAAGTCGGTGTAAGCTGGCTTCCTTGACTTTAAGTCAAGATTGAAAGCTTGACCATTTTAAAATTAAACCATAAACAGAATGAAACAGCTCGTATCGGTACTCACGCTACTTTGTGTCATCGCTTGTTATGGCCAAGAAAGCACAAAAGAATCATCTTTTTTTACAAAGAATCGACCGGTAGAATTGTTTCCGGATTTAAACTCCTCTGAATCATTTCAGAGTTCATTTAAGCTGCAATTACCACTAGAAACTGACCTCAATCAGGCCTACCAATCAGATTTTATGAGTTTCATGTCAAATGATTCTCGCCTCATGAACTACCCATCGGGTGATTTAGGTCAAATCAATGATGTGGTGTTTGGTAACTACATGAATACTTCATTCAATTTAGGCAGCAGTAGTTTTAATACCATTTACATTTTTGACCAATCAGGAAGATTAGTGAATAGCCGAACGAGTTTTTCTTTTGGCAAAAAGAAAAAGAATTAATCACTAGGCGGTAAGCCAAATAAGCGCTTCTTCCCTATTCTCAAAAAGCTTAACATTTTTAATTCTTGTAATCGCCATTGTGGCATTTACAACAACTCGTTTCAATGGACTATCAATACCAAGAATAGCGACTTTAACAGCAACTCCGTCTTGGTGAAATTCCTTGCCATATCCTTTTAACAGCTTGTTAAACTCCGGACATTTGGGTGTGCTACTGAAGTCTGATAAAATATTTAATGTATCACCGGAGGTTTTGCCAAGTTCTACTGCTTTTCTCAACAGAGTGATCATTTCTTGCTCGCTTGATTTACTGTAATTGCACCACATTATTTTGTGGCCGCCATGAGAAAAGAAATGTAAACGTTGCTCGAGGGTTAGGGTGGCTGTAATCATACCTCCAAATTATCAAATGATAATTTAATAATTTGAAATAATCGATCAAATGCATTTTATCTCGGAATAAATGCAAATTTATTATCAAAAGAAAAAGATTATATAACGCCAATATCTGGGAAATATTGGCGCTTAATGCTTTTAGATCGAATCTATAATTTGGTTTAATGTTGTGCTTGCTCGCATTGCTGATGTGGCCATTTTATCGTCTGGCTGATAATAACCACCAATGTTTACCGGCGCACCTTGAGCTGCTATCAACTCTTCATTGATCTTGGCTTCATTGGCAGCTAATTCACGAGCCACCGTTTCGAATGTAGACTTCAATTCCGCATCTTCATTCTGATTTGCTAGCATCTCTGCCCAATACATTGCAAGATAGAAGTGGCTTCCTCTGTTGTCTATTTCATTGACTTTTCGTGAAGGTGACTTGTTTTCCTCTAGTAGCCTGGACGTTGCATTATCCAGTGCCTCGCCAAGAACTTTTGCACGTCCATTTCCATACTTTTCACCCAAATGCTCCAGCGATACAGCTAAGGCAAGAAACTCGCCCAATGAGTCCCATCGTAAGTGGCCTTCTTCTACAAACTGCTGAACGTGCTTAGGAGCGGAACCTCCTGCTCCTGTTTCAAATAGGCCTCCACCATTCATCAGCGGAACTATGGAAAGCATCTTGGCGCTCGTTCCCACTTCCAAAATTGGAAATAAATCCGTCAAATAGTCTCTTAATACATTTCCGGTAACAGAGATTGTATCTTCCCCTTTTCTGATCCGATCTACTGATAATTGGGTCGCCTCCACAGGAGACATAATGCGTATATCCAATCCTGCAGTGTCATGATCTTTCAGATAAGTTTCAACCTTTTTGATCAATTCAGAATCGTGAGCTCTGTTTTTATCCAGCCAAAATACAGTTGGAACTCCGGTTGCTTTTGCTCGATTCACGGCAAGTTTCACCCAATCCTGAACCGGTGCGTCCTTCACCTGACACATTCTGAAAATATCACCAACTTCAACAGATTGTTCCATCAACACATTTCCCGATGCGTCTATTACCTGCACTTTGCCAGCTGACTCAAATTGGAATGTCTTATCGTGCGATCCGTATTCTTCTGCTTTCTGAGCCATCAGCCCAACATTAGGGACACTACCCATAGTTGTTGGATCATATGCACCGTTTTTCTTACAGTCGTCTATCACCGTCTGATATACACCTGAATATGAACGATCCGGAATGACTGCTTTCGTATCCTGTGTCTTATTGTCTTTATTCCACATCTGACCCGACGTACGAATCATTGCCGGCATGGAGGCATCAATAATTACATCGCTAGGTACGTGCAAATTGGTGATTCCTTTGTCAGAATTTACCATGGCCAACGCCGGACGAGTCTCATAGACCTTTTCAATATCAGCCTCTACTTCTTTTCTTTTAGTTTCATCCAGCGACTGAATCTTGTTATACACATCACCAATTCCGCTAGCTGAGTCCACACCTAATTCTTCAAATAATGCTTCGTGCTTCTCAAAAACATCTTTATAGTACACTTCTACTGCGGCACCAAAAATGATAGGGTCTGATACCTTCATCATGGTTGCCTTCATATGAAGAGAAAACAAAACATTTTTCGCTTTTGCATCTTCAATTTCGTCGGCTATGAAAGATTTCAATTTGGCCATGCTCATCACTGATGTATCGATTATCTCATCAGCCTGAATTGGAAAGCTATCTTTTAATGTTTTTGTGTTGCCCGAAGCATCAGTAAAGTTGATTTTAACTTCCGTAGCACTTGAAACTGTCGTTGACTTCTCGCTTCCATAAAAATCTCCGCCATCCATGCTTGCAACATGAGATTGTGAATCCGAGCTCCATTTGCCCATACTGTGTGGAAACTTCTTGGCAAAGTTTTTAACTGCTTTAGGTGCTCTTCTATCCGAGTTACCTTCTCGCAACACCGGGTTAACAGCGCTACCCTTCACTTTATCGTAACGAGACTTGATATCTTTTTCTTTATCGTCTTTTGGTTCTTCCGGATAGTCCGGCAAAGCATATCCCTGCGATTGTAGTTCCTTAATTGCTGCCATCAACTGAGGAATTGACGCGCTTATGTTTGGCAGTTTGATGATGTTAGCTTCAGGTGTTTTGGCAATCTCTCCCAATTCTGTTAACGCATCACCAATTCGCTGATCTTCAGAAAGAAACTCTGGAAATACAGCTATGATTCTTCCGGCAAGCGATATATCTCGCGTTTCAATGTTTACATCAGCTTTCCCCGCAAAAGCTTTGACGATTGGAAGGAGTGATTTTGTAGCTAAAGCAGGTGCTTCATCTGTATGTGTGTAAATAATATTTGCCATTAATTTCTTTTCTATTTAAGGTTAATAACTCTCTTTTTCGTTGGGGAATTTTTGGGATTTAATGTCGGACACGTAATTTTCAAAAGCATTTTTCATGATCGTATTGAGATCTGCATACTGTCTAAGAAAACGTGGTTTAAAGTCTTGGGTGATGCCTAACATGTCGTGTACCACCAATACCTGACCATCAGTGTCTGGTCCTGCACCAATGCCAATGGTTGGAATAGCAATCGCTTCAGAAACTTTTTTGGCCAATTTGGAGGGTATTTTTTCCAATACAATGGCAAAGCATCCAAGCTCTTCCAGGACCTTGGCATCCTCAATCAATTTTTTAGCTTCTGCTTCCTCCTTTGCCCGCACAGTGTAGGTTCCGAACTTATAAATTGATTGTGGGGTAAGTCCGAGGTGTCCCATTACCGGGATCCCTGCTGAAAGCACTCTGGTAATACTTTCCTTTATTTCTATTCCACCTTCCATCTTCACAGCATGTCCACCTGATTCCTTCATGATTCGAATGCATGAACGAAGAGCTTCGGAGGAGCTTCCCTGGTAACTTCCAAAAGGTACGTCCACCACAACCAGTGCTCGATTTACTGCCTTCACTACCGAGGTAGCATGCCAGATCATATGGTCGAGTGTGATTGGAAGCGTGGTTTCATTTCCAGCCATGACATTGGAAGCGCTATCACCTACCAGTATGACATCTACTCCAGCCTGATCAATGATCTTAGCCATGGAATAGTCATAGGCTGTCAGCATGGATATTTTCTCACCTTTTGCTTTCATTTCCTGAAGCTGGTGGGTGGTTACGATTTTAATATTTCCGTGTATACTCATGGTGTAAAATGGATGCGCAATTTACATAATTGGTACCTGACCGTAAAATGATTGTGTACCTCTCACGGTAATTGAATTGATCGTAAATTGCCTGATGTATTAATTATAGGTATGAAACTGATTTCGCTAACGTTTGTGTTAATTTCTGTCTTAGTTTCTAACTGTCAAGAAGAAGTGCAAAGTTCAGATATCCAAAAAATTACATTTGGCACCAGTTTTGGTGCATGTGCTGGCTATTGTATTCAGACGCTAGAACTGATTGATGGCAAGGCTGTCAAAACGGTGATTCCAAGAGTTAATCCTAATCTTGAAGAAAAAAGCTGTGAAAAGCCGATTGACTCATTTGTGCCTATAAGTTCCATGGTAGATTTGGAATCATTTGCTAAGTTGGAAGAAACCATTGGTTGCCCCGATTGTGCAGATGGAGGTGCAGAATGGATTGAAATAACAACTTCAGAAGGCTCAAAAAAGGTCACATATGAGTTTGGGGAAGCACCAAGTGCCATTAAATCATTTATCAAAGATCTGAGAAAACTATATGAAGAGCTCGGTGAATGTGACGGCTAACAAGAATTTCCAACATATTACTATTAATTAAACTTGAATCTCAATCAATATGAAAGCACCATTTATTTCTGACCTTTCCCTCCCGGCTGTGGCAGCACCGATGTTTCTCATTTCAGGACCAAAAATGGTCATTGAGTGTTGCAAAAATGGAATTGTTGGCACCTTTCCGGCACTTAACAATCGATCTACAGAGGGATTCGAAGAATGGGTCATCGAAATAAAAGAGGAACTATCCCGATGGGAAACAGAAACCGGGAAAAAAGCGGCACCATTTGGCGTCAACCTGATCGTGCATAAAACCAACCCACGTCTTGAAGCAGACCTTGAAATTGTCGTAAAACACCAGGTTCCTCTGATTATTACTTCACTCGGCGCAGTAACCCAACTAGTGGATGCAGTGCACAGCTACGGAGGACTTGTATTTCACGATGTGATTATGAAGAGACATGCCGAGAAAGCAGCCGAGGCAGGTGTAGATGGGCTGATCCTCGTTTGCGCCGGTGCAGGGGGACATGCGGGAACATTGAATCCTATGCCATTTGTAGGCGAAATACGAAAATTCTTTAATAAAACCATTCTACTCTCGGGATGTATTTCCACAGGAAGAGATATCGCATCGGCGATGCAAATGGGCGCTGACCTTGCTTACATGGGCACAAGATTCATCAACACTAAGGAAAGTGAAGCTCCCGAGGAATATCGGCAAATGATTATTGATGCCGGCGCCTCTGACATTGTATACACCGCTGCTGTTTCAGGAGTTAGCGCCAATTTCCTTAGACCAAGTCTTGAGACAATGGGCATTACCGAAGAAATGTGGAAGCAATCTGCAAAAGTTGATTTTGGCGAAGAGCTATCTGCAAATGATGAGGCCAAAGCATGGAAAACCATTTGGTCAGCTGGTCAGGGAGTCACCAAGATAGAGGATTCACCAGGCGTAGGTGAACTTGTAGACCGATTGAAAAGTGAATTTAAGGAGGCGATTCAGGAACAGGCTGAATTATTAAACAAATACTAACTCTTCCATTTAATGCTACAGCCAATGCTGGGTTTCTGATCTTCTACTTGAGGTTCGTCTTCCAGATGTGCTTCCAAGGCATTAATAAGGTCATCTCCAGTCACTGGTTCTGGATTGCCTGGCGTGCTTGCATCAAATCTGCCACGATATATACACTTCATATCTTCATCAAATAAGAAGAAATCAGGTGTGCAGGCGGCCTGATATGCCTTCGCCACCTCTTGAGATTCATCAAACAAGTAAGGAAAACAGAATTCAAATTCCTCAGCTTGAGCCTTGAGACCTTCCGGCGAATCCTCCGGATAATCACCGGGATCATTCGAGCTGATCGCTACAAATCCAATTTTCTGCTCAGAATACTGCCTGGCCACCACAGTTATCTCCTCTTCGATATTTTTTACATATGGACAATGGGCACAGATAAACATGACTACAACTCCATATTCAAGGCTGACATCTTCCAATGTTTTATTCTCCCCTGATATTACATCAGGTAAATCAAAATCCGGAGCTACCGTTCCAAGCGGCATCATATTAGATTCTACTGCGGCCATAGTGCTGAATTGATTATTTTTAAATCTGAGCCAAAAGTTAATACATCAAAAAGCATGAAAAAATTCCTAACCGCTGTTTTCGCCATTTTGGTCTTTCACTTTTCAATATCTCAAATCACTCCAGCCCCTTCCAGAACTTCCGGTGAAGGTCCCTATGACATGACGATCATCCGTGGAGCCACTCTTATCAATGGTAACGGAGCTCCTCCAATCGGACCAGTAGATATTGTCATCGAAAAAAATAAGATTACGAAGGTTCAAGTAGTTGGTTACCCTGGTGTTGAAATAAATCCAGATAGGCGTCCAAAATTGGAAGGAAACGGAACCGAAATTAATGCTGAAGGTATGTACGTACTTCCCGGTTTTGTGGATATGCATGGCCACATCGGCGGAAGGAGCCAGGGAACCCCGGCAGAATATGTATTCAAACTTTGGCTGGCTCATGGTATCACCACCATCCGAGACCCATCGGCAGGCAATGGACTTGACTGGGTGTTGCGACATAAGAATAGAAGCATCAACAATGAAATAACTGCACCAAGAATCCTTGCCTATACCTCATTTGGGCAGAATCTGGAAGAGGTCAAAATTGTGAGAAACCTGCCTGGCGAGCGATCTGTCACCAGTGAGGTGCTAAAAGGGCCAATTACCAATGCCACAGAAGCGATTTCATGGGTTCGTGCTAATTATAGAAGAGGTGCTGATGGAATAAAATTCTTTGGCGCATCTCCCGAAGTAATGGAAGCTGCGCTAAAGGAGAATAAGCGACTTGGCTTGCGATCGGCCTGTCACCATGCACAACTTAACGTTGGCTGGTGGAACGTGCTGAACTCCGCGGAAGCAGGGCTTACCTCCATGGAGCATTGGTATGGATTGCCTGAAGCGTTATTTGATGATCGTGTAGTTCAGGATTATCCTGTTGACTACAACTATCAAAATGAGCAGGATAGATTTGGTGAAGCAGGAAGATTATGGAAGCAGGCAGCAAAGCCTTACTCCGAAAAGTGGAACGAGGTGATGAACAGACTGTTGGAGCTGGATTTTACCTTGGACCCAACTTTCAATATTTATGAAGCAAGTCGTGACCTTATGCGATCGAGAAATGCCGACTGGCACAATGATTACACTCTTCCTTCGCTATGGAAATTTTATCAACCAAGTAAAGTGTCCCATGGATCTTACTGGCATTTCTGGGGGACAGAGGAAGAGGTGGCATGGAAAGAAAACTATGACCTTTGGATGACTTTTGTCAATGAATATAAAAATCGAGGCGGTCGAGTGACCACTGGTTCTGATTCTGGCTTCATTTTCCAGCTTTACGGCTTTGCTTATATCAGGGAGTTGGAATTGCTGCGTGAGTCTGGATTTCACCCATTGGAAGTGATAAGGTCTGCTACCTTGATGGGTGCTCAGGCCCTTGGCATGGAGAAAGAAATTGGCACGGTAGAGGTGGGGAAAATGGCTGACCTGGTCGTTGTAGAAGAGAATCCGTTAGCTAACTTGAAAGTGCTTTATGGAACTGGAGCTATCAAACTCACGGAGGATAATGAAGTAACCCGTGTTGGTGGTGTGAGGTATACGATCAAAGATGGCGTGATTTATGATGCCAAGGAGCTGCTGAAAGAGGTGAGGGAAATGGTGAAAGAAGCCAAAAACGGCGAAGAATTAAAACAACCCGGATATCCAAACTGGAAAGAATAAAAAAGATGAAAAAAATCCACCTAATTATAATTGCCACACTGCTTTTTCAATGCCAATCGAGCGGAGACTCGTCTAATCGTATCTCCAATGAACCTGGTGCAATTGCAGAAAAAGATCCCACCAAGATTTACAACTTTATGGGAGAAGAGTTGCCATCTAAACAACTAACTGAGAGCGCGAAACAGAAGTTGGAAGCAAACCTTCTCGAGGCTAAAGCGAATCTTGATGCAAACCCCGATAGTTTGGAATTGATCATTTGGCATGGGCGAAGGCTTGCTTATTTAGGAAGGTATCTCGAGGCAATAAATGTATACACAGCAGGACTAGAGAAGTTTCCCACTTCGTATAAGCTCAGGAGGCATAGAGGGCATCGCTACATTTCCACACGTCAGTTAGATAGAGCCATTGAGGATTTTGAAATGGCTGCATATTACAGTGTTGGAGCGCCCAATGCAATCGAACCGGACGGAATACCGAACAAGCTCAATACGCCTCTAGGCAATGATAAATTTAATATCTGGTATCACTATGGGTTAGCGCATTACCTCAATGGGAGGTATGACAAGGCTATTTCAGCATACAAAAAATGCATGGAGTTTAGTGACAATAATGATCTATTGACAGCCACTACTTATTGGCTCTACATGACTTATAAGAAAATTGGAAATATGGATTTGGCAGAACCGCTTCTTGAGCCAATAAATGCCAGTATGATCATCGTAGAAAATGACCCTTATCTGGATTTACTGCTCCTCTTCAAAGGAGAGAAAAGTGCAGATGAATTGATGAATAAAGCATTTCCAGAAGATGGAAATATTGACCCTACAATGGGATATGGCATTGGAAATTGGTATCAACAGCAAGGCGATATTGAAAAAGCCAATGAGGTGTTTTTAAGAGTGCTTGAAAGTCCCAGTTGGGATGCCTTCGGATACATCGCATCAGAAGCTGAGCTTACTGCTGCGTTTCCTGTCCCAGTCTCATAATTTCATTACGGAGCTGGATGGCAATATTGGGGAAATCGGTGATAATCCCATCCACTCCCGCATTCAACATTTTCACCATATCTTCTCGTGTGTTGACAGGATAAGCATGTACTTCATATCCTTTTGCATGCATTTGAAATACTCGTCTGGGAGAAAGTGTTTCCCACTGTGGATTGATGGCCTTCATGCGATTACTCTCTTTAGCTCTACCCATGTGAATTCTTGTTTCAACGTAAAAAGCAATAAGTGGTGCTGAATCTTCACCTATTATAAGTGCTTTGGTTTGAATCAACGGATCCAGCTCGTGGACCTCATCCAGGTATTTTGGCTCATAAGATTGAAGGATAATCCAATCTTCACCATTTTCCTCACTTAATACTACATCTACCAATTTTTCTGCAAAATCATGGTAGTGTGGATGATCCATGTGCTTAATTTCAATTAAGACAGTAACTCGTCCATCAATAAAATCTAAAACCTCTTGAAGTGTGGGTATTTTTTCATTTTTATATTGAGAATCAAACCAGGAGCCAACCTCGAATTGTTTGATCTCTTCAAGCGTGTAATCGTGTACGTCGCCAGTGACAGGGTTACCAAGTGTATCTCTAGCTATGCGGTCAAGCCTTTGATCATGAAAAACAATGATTTCTTCATCTTTTGTGTGACGAACATCCAATTCAATTTGATCTACGCCGAGCTCAATTGCCTTCTTAAAGGCAGCCATCGTATTTTCCGGGGCTAGACCGGAGGCACCTTTATGAGCTATAATTTGAAACTCCTTGCCTGCCAGGCGGTCAATATCCGTGCTTGCGAATAAATGACGATACAGATACGGTTCGAACAGCGACAATGCTCCGAACAATATGAAAAACGGCGCGGAGTAAAGTAGAAACTTCTTAGTCATTAGGGTGATTATTTAGACTCGAAAAGTTAGTAAAAAAGTACCAAAAGCTACGATTTTGTTGGTTCCACCAAATTCAAGCCCAACTCATCCAGCTGTTCATCCGAGATTTTAGAAGGAGAATCGATCATGACATCTCTGCCTGCATTATTCTTGGGGAAAGCAATAAAGTCTCTGATGCTTTGCTCACCTGCCATAATTGCACAAAGTCTGTCGAAACCAAAGGCAACTCCACCGTGTGGTGGTGCACCATATTCAAATGCACCCATCAAGAAGCCAAATTGAGCCTCGGCTTCCTCTTTGCTGAAACCCAACACCTCAAACATTCGGGACTGCATATCTCGGTCGTGTATTCTAATTGAACCTCCACCTGCTTCCACTCCATTGATCACCATATCATATGCGTTTGCCCGTACTTCACCTGGTGCTGAATCAAGCTTGTCTATATCCTCAGGTTTAGGAGCTGTAAAGGGGTGATGCATGGCATGATATCTCTTTGAATCCTCGTCCCATTCTAAAAGTGGAAAGTCCAGCACCCAGGCAGCCGCTACTTTATTTTTATCCCTGAGACCAAGTCTTTCTCCCATTTCTAAGCGAAGCTCGTTCAATGCTTTCCTTGTTTGATTAGCTTCTCCTGCAAGTATTAAAAGTAGGTCTCCTGGCTTTGCATCAAATTTTTCAGCCCACCCGCTGAGCGCTTCCTGATCAAAGAATTTATCTACGGAAGATTTAAACGTACCGTCTTCATTGCATTTAACATAAACAAGCCCCTTGGCTCCTATCTGAGGTTTTTTTACAAAATCGGTAAGCCCATCCAATTGCTTGCGTGTATATTCTACACATCCAACCGCATTAATACCAACAATCAGCTCGGCGCTATCAAATACAACAAACCCCTTGCCTTGGGCCAAATCATTTAGCTCGCAAAATTCCATTCCGTAGCGAAGGTCTGGCTTGTCAGAGCCATATTTTATCATTGCATCGTCGTAACTAATTCGTTGAAAGTCTTCCAGTTCGACTCCTTTTATCTCCTTGTAAAGGAACTTTGTCATTCCCTCGAAAGTCTGGAGTATGTCTTCTTGCTCCACAAATGTCATCTCGCAATCGATCTGAGTAAACTCAGGTTGTCGATCCGCACGAAGATCTTCGTCTCTGAAGCACTTCACAATCTGGAAATATCGATCCATTCCAGCAACCATTAAGAGCTGCTTGAATGTCTGAGGCGACTGTGGGAGTGCATAAAATTGATTTTCATTCATACGAGATGGCACCACAAAATCTCTGGCACCCTCTGGTGTTGACTTTATCAAATAAGGAGTTTCAACTTCGAAAAATTGCTGCCCATCCAGATACTCACGAACTTTCTGCATCATGGTGTGTCTCAGCTGCAGCTTCTCACGGATTGGATTTCTTCTGATGTCCAGGTACCTGTATTTCATACGTAAATCTTCACCTCCATCCGTTTCGTCTTCTATGGTGAATGGAGGCACCTTCGATGCATTCAGTAATTCCAGCTTGTTTACTCGGATCTCCACGTCACCTGTCGGCATCTTGTCATTCTTTGAGTATCGCTCCACAACCTCTCCGGTTGCCTTCACTACAAACTCTCGCCCTATCTTCTTCGCTTGATCAATGATGGACTGATCCGTTACACCATCTTCAAAGATCAACTGTGTAACTCCATATCGATCTCGTAGATCTATCCATACTACCCCTCCTTTGTCCCGTTGCTTCTGTACCCAGCCGCAAAGTGTCACCGTTTGCCCTGCATGTTCTGATCGTAATTCTCCACAAGTATGTGTGCGTAGCATAAAACTTAAAGTTTGTATTTCAAAAAGAGGTGCAAAAGTAGAACTAAGCACAGGATTTTAGAATAAAACATCCCTCTAACCCCCTTCAAAAGGGGATTTATTTTCTATTTCACTTTTATCTTAATAAGAAATGTCCCCTTGAGGGGACTTCAGGGGTGTATTTCTTTAAATTCGCCGTATGAAAAAACTTCTTCTTATCATTTTTACCATAGCTTGGAGTACACTTTTTTCTCAAGATAAAATGGTGAAACACCAAATCAATGATGAAATTTCATATATGGTGCCTTCTACATTTACACTTATGAGTTCAAGTGATCGGATGAGAAAGTTTGTCTCTGCGCGAGAGCCTCTGGCAATGCACTCAACAGAAGATAGAGAAGTGGATTTGGGCATCAACTGGAATCCCATGCGATGGACGGCAGCCGACGATGAGATGGTTTATGGCTTTTACAAGGCCAGCATCCAATCCATGTTTGATAATGTCGAATTCATTCAGGATGGTATTAAAAAAGTAAATGGTAGAAATTTTATCGTTTTTGAATTTGTTTCTTCACTCAAAAGTGAGAACGCATTCTCCGGGACAAAGTCTTCTAGATATTATACTTACATCCAATATACCTCATACAATAATCAGGTTCTTCTTTTCAATTTCGGGTGCAAAGCCAGGCTAATGAGTACTTATCAGCCGGTCGCAAACGATATTATGAGTAGCGTAAAAATCAGCGAGAAATAATGAGTTTGAGTATCTACAGTGATGAGCACTTCATGAAGCAAGCACTTCTCGAGGCTCAAAATGCCTATGATGAAGGAGAGATCCCAATTGGTGCAGTTGTAGTTTGCGAAAACAAGATTATCGCCAAAGATCACAACCGTGTAGAGCGGCTAAATGATGCAACAGCACATGCAGAAATGCTTGCAATTACTGCCGCTCAAAATCACCTCGGATCAAAATACCTCAACGAATGCTCTCTCTTTGTCACGCTTGAGCCATGCAGCATGTGTGCCGGCGGACTGTTTTGGACGCAAATTGGTCGTGTCGTTATTGGTGCATTGGATAAAGAACGAGGCTTCTCCAATTTCAGCAAAGACATCATTCATCCAAAAACCGAACTTAAACTCGGAGTGATGGCTAGCGAAAGTGAAGTTTTGATAAAAGACTTTTTTAAAAAGCTTAGAGGCAACTAAACATGCCTTTCTCTTGTTATCTTCACAGATCAATTTTTAAGGAACTATAAAATCACATAATTATGGCTTTTGAATTACCAAACCTACCCTATGCCCATGATGCTTTAGAACCACATATAGACTCAAAAACAATGGAAATCCATCATGGCAAGCACCATGCAGGATACGTCGCAAAATTGAACGGAGCAGTAGAGGGCACTGACCTTGCCGGGAAATCTTTAGAAGATCTTGTGATAAATCATTCAGATAATGGAGCGATAAGAAATAACGGTGGTGGACATTGGAATCACTCTTTATTTTGGGAAGTAATGAGTCCAAATGGAGGTGGTGAGCCATCTGGAGCCTTGGCTGATGCTATCAATAGCGCTTTTGGATCATTCGACAAATTCAAAGATGAATTCAGTAATGCGGCAGCTACAAGATTTGGTAGCGGGTGGGCATGGCTCTGCAAAAAAGCAGACGGCTCATTAGAGGTTTGTTCTTCTGCAAATCAGGACAACCCTTTGATGCCTGGTGTGGGATGCGGAGGCACACCAATCCTCGGCTTAGATGTTTGGGAGCATGCTTACTACCTCAATTATCAAAACAGAAGACCAGACTATATCAACGCATTTTTTAATGTAGTAAACTGGGATGCTGTAAGTCAAAAATTTGAAGGATAATCTTCAATTAAAAAATCGATATATATTTGCGACCAGAAATGAGAACAAATACACTACATCATCACGCACATCATACCCACTTCACCCGGAAGAGGTAAGAAGATGATGCTGTAGTATATATCAAAATAAATACAAAGGCCTGTCGGATTACCGACAGGCCTTTTTTTGTCACTATGTGACAGAAATATATTGAGACAATAAGCATTAACAGAAAAATAGGAAGCCAAGAAATAAATCAAAACAACACCCTTACATAAGGGTTAGTGAAAAGTAAAATGAAGAAACTTGAAATGGATAACGTCCTAAAAATAGCCGTACAAAAAAGTGGAAGACTCAACGAGAAAAGCATGGGTCTGTTGAAAGAGTGTGGTATCAAAATAAACAACGGTGGCAAGCTGATGTCAATGGCTTCAAACTTTCCGCTTGAGATTTTTTACCTACGAGATGATGACATTCCTCAATACGTCGCAGAAGGAGTCGCGGACATTGGGATTGTGGGAGAAAACGAATACCTGGAGAAACAACAACCTGTAGAGGTAATTAATCGAACAGGGTTTTCTAAGTGTCGATTGTCCCTGGCAATCAGAAGAGAAGAAGAGTACAATGGCCTGGAATGGTTCTCAGGAAAACGAATAGCGACCAGCTATCCTGTTATTTTGAAGAATTTCTTGAAGAGGAATAAAATAGATGCTACAGTTGAGGTCATCAGTGGTAGCGTAGAAATTGCGCCCGGCATAGGACTTGCCGATGCAGTTTTTGATATAGTGAGTACAGGAAGTACACTACTGGCCAATGGCCTCAAAGAGGTGGAAGTAGCATTGAAAAGTGAGGCATTGTTGGTAGCTAACACCATGCTTTCATCGGACAAAAAAGCGATACTAGACAAACTTCTTTTCAGAATTGAGGCAGCTAAGGCAGCCAAGCAGAATAAATATATTCTTCTCAATGCCCCGAACGAAAGCCTGGGTGAAATCATTCAACTTTTGCCAGGGATGAGGAGCCCAACGGTACTCCCATTAGCAGACGAAGGGTGGAGCAGTGTCCACAGTGTAATCACGGAAGACGATTTCTGGGAAGTAATCGATCAGTTGAAAGAAAAAGGTGCAGAAGGAATCTTAGTTTGTCCTATTGAAAAAATGATTGTGTGACGACATGAAGAATTACTTATTTCCAAAACAAGCGAGTTGGCCGGATTTATGTGAGCGACCCACTTTTGATCTTTCTGAAATGGAAGAGCGAGTTGGCTCTATAATGAATGATGTGAAAATCAATGGTGACGATGCCTTGATCCGATACAACAAACAATTTGATGGAGTTGAAATAGCTTCTCTTACAATGGGCCTCAATTCCGTGAATTATCAAATTGAGCCGGAATTAGCCATAGCTATCACAGTCGCCAAGTCAAACATTGAACAGTTTCACCTTGCTCAAAAAGAAGAAATGCATGTGGTTGAAACAATGCCCGGCGTCACCTGCTGGCGAAAAAGTGTTGCTATCCAAAAGGTTGGTCTTTATATACCGGGAGGTTCAGCACCACTTTTCTCAACCCTTTTGATGTTGGCCATCCCGGCACAACTTGCTGGTTGTAAAGAGATTGTGGTATGCACACCGCCAAACAGTGACGGAACACTAAACGAAGTTATTGGTTGGACATGTCAGCTACTAGGAATAGAGAAAATCTACCTTACTGGCGGAGCTCAAGCGATTGCTGCTATGACCTACGGAACTGAGTCGATCTCAAAAGTCGATAAGATCTTTGGCCCTGGAAATCAATACGTAACAGCCGCCAAACAAATGGCTCAAAAATTTGGAGTGGCTATAGATATGCCTGCCGGTCCAAGTGAAGTATTAGTTATTGCGGACGATACTTCTTATCCTGAATTTGTTGCCGCTGATCTGCTCTCACAAGCAGAGCACGGACCTGATAGCCAAGTGGTTTTGGTGAGCAATTCGAAAGATCAAATTCTTAATGTTGAAAAGGAAATTGAAAAACAAATCAAAGAGCTACCACGACAAGAAATTGCACGTCAAGCGTTGGAAAACAGCCAGGCTATCCTGCTTTCAACACTAGATGAAGCAGTTGATTTTAGCAATGCATATGCTCCTGAGCACCTTATTATCGCGATTGAAGATGCCGATTCTCTGGCTGAAAAAATCATATCGGCAGGAAGTGTATTTCTTGGAAATTGGAGCTGTGAGAGTGCCGGTGATTATGCAAGCGGAACTAATCACACACTACCAACCAATGGATATGCAAGAAACTATAGCGGAGTTTCGCTTGATAGTTTCGTGAAAAAAATCACCTTCCAGCGATTGAGTGAACAAGGTATTAAACAACTTGGTCCTCACATTGAAAAGATGGCGCAAGCTGAACAGCTTCAGGCACACAAGAATGCTGTGAGTTTGAGATTGGAAAAGATTAATTCTAACCTCCCCCCAACCCCTTCCAAAGAGGGAAGTAAAGACGAAACAAATGTTTGACATAAGTAAAATAACACGCGAAAATGTATTGGCCATGAAGCCATACAGTAGCGCACGCGACGAGTTTGATGGAATCGCTGATGTATCATTGGATGCCAATGAAAATCCATTTGGCTTTGGACTTAATAGATATCCGGATGCTGACCTCAATAAGCTAAAAACCGCTTTCGCAACTTTTAGAAAAATAAGGCCAGACCAATTGATCTTTGGAAATGGAAGTGACGAGCTTATTGACCTCCTGATTCGAGCATTTTGCGAGCCAGGAAAGGACAAAATTATGACTTTCACGCCATCATTTAGCATGTACTCGGTATGTGCTCAGATCAATGATGTAGAAGAAATTACCCAGCCACTCAATTCAGATTTTCAGATTGACTTAAACTCAATCCAAAATCAATTAGACGATCCAAATCTGAAGCTAATTTTTATTTGCTCACCTAATAATCCGACTGGAAACACTATAGATCAAGAGGCAATTCTTAGTGTTGCTAAAAAGTTTAATGGTCTTGTGATTGTGGATGAAGCCTATGTTGATTTTTCTGATGAGACGCTTGTCGGTCAAAACCTTCCAAATCTTTTTATTTTACAAACATTTAGCAAAGCATTGGGGCTGGCAGGAGCACGTTTAGGAGCAGGTATTGGAAGTCAGGACGTAATCGGGGTGTTAAACAAAATCAAACCTCCATATAACGTCAATTCGCTCACACAGAAGCAGGCCGTGGAAGCTTTAGAACGTCCGGATGAAATCAAAAAACAGGTTTCCATTTTACTTGAAGAGCGCTCGAAGCTTGAAGGTGAATTAAAAAATATTCAATCGGTTCGAAGGGTTTATCCATCAAATGCCAATTTTCTGCTGATTGAATTTGAAGATGCCAAAAAGACTTATGGTGATTTGTTAGCTAAAGGGATTGTAGTTCGCGATCGTACGAGTTTAGTTGCTAACTGCTTAAGAATTACTGTAGGGACACCCGAAGAAAACCTCAAATTAATTGCTGTTCTTAAAGATGAACAATTTGATACTTCTGGTAGGATCGGGCAATTCATCAGAACCACTTCTGAAACGAAAATTAAGATTGAAGTAAACCTGGATGATCCAAAGAACAGTTCTATTTCAACCGGTGTTGCCTTTTTTGATCATATGTTGGAACAAATTGCGAGACACGGTTCAATTGGCTTGAATGTGCAGGTAAAAGGAGATATAAACATAGATGCACACCACACTATCGAAGATACGGCATTGGCATTAGGATCTGCATTTAATGATGCGCTCAAAGAGCGCAAGGGCATTGAACGCTATGGATTCTTACTTCCAATGGATGATTGTTTGGCGCAGGTAGCTATTGATTTCGGCGGGCGACCCTGGTTGGAATGGGATGCCACTTTTAAAGCCACTCACTTGGGAGAGCTCCCTACAGAAATGGTTTCGCACTTCTTTAAATCATTTTCCGATACCGCGAGATGTAATTTGAATATCAAGGCAGAAGGTGACAATGATCATCACAAAGTAGAATCTATTTTTAAAGCTTTCGCTAGAGCAATAAAAATGGCTGTTAGGAAGGATGACAGTGGTGTATTGCCATCGACTAAAGGAGTTCTATAAAAAGATCCTGAAACAAGTTCAAGATGACATATAAAAAAGTAAGTCATGCTGAATTTATTTCAGCATCTATCAAAGAAATAAGATGATCGCAATAGTAAAATATAACGCAGGCAATATCCGATCTGTCAAAAATGCCCTGGATAGATTAAATGTAGAATCAAAACTGACGGATGATCCGGAAGAATTGGCAGCAGCTGAAAAGGTGATTTTTCCAGGCGTAGGTGAAGCAAAATCTGCAATGAATTATCTCAATGAAAGAAAACTGGATGAAGTACTTATTTCTCTCAAACAACCCTTCCTTGGCATCTGTCTTGGTATGCAATTAATGTGTTCATACTCTGAAGAGCGCGATACAAAGTGCTTGGGTATTTTCGAAGAAAAAGTAAAGAAGTTTCCTCCCAAAGGATTGGTGCCTCACATGGGATGGAATGATTTCACAGCTATAAATGGACCCCTATTTCAGAATATTGAAAAAGAGGAGAATATGTACTTTGTTCACAGCTACTATGTAGAAGTAGGTAGAGATACAATTGGAGAGACTGAATATCTGATTCCATTCGCATCAGCATTGCAAAAGAACAACTTTTATGGAGTTCAATTTCACCCGGAGAAGTCCGCAGATAGTGGTCGAAAATTGATTGAAAATTTTTTGAAAATTTAGAAAATAGAATTCAGAATCAAGAAGATGGAAAAAAGCAAAACTTTTACAGAGCTGATAGTCTGGCAAAAAGCTCATTCATTGGCTTTGGAGATTTATAAAATGACTCAAACGTTTCCTAGAGAAGAGATATTTGGAATTACTTCTCAAATAAGACGTGCATCAGTCTCTGAAGCTGCCAACATTGCTCCTTTATTCCTACAAGAACGCTATTCTAAATTCTAACTCCTAAATTCTGTTACTATGAGAATCATACCAGCCATAGATATAATTGAAGGAAAGTGTGTACGCCTTTCTAAAGGAAATTATAACACTAAAAAGATCTACAACGAAGATCCACTCGAAGTGGCTAAATCTTTTGAAGATGCTGGATTACAGTATCTCCACCTGGTGGATCTCGATGGTGCCAAAGCAAAACACATTGTGAATTGGAAAGTATTAGAGAAGCTGGCAACCAAAACATCACTAAAGATTGACTTTGGAGGTGGTGTGAAATCAGACCAGGACCTTCGGATTGCATTCGAAAGTGGTGCTAACCAAATCACAGGTGGAAGCATCGCCGTAAAGGAACCAATACTTTTTACCTCATGGATCACGGCATATGGTGCTGACAAAATTATCCTTGGAGCCGATGCGCTGGATGGAAAAATAGCGGTCTCGGGTTGGCAGGAAGGTACCGATCAGGATATTGAAGCTTTTATTTCTGAATACGTGGACAAGGGCATCTCGTATGTCATCTCAACGGATATTGCCAAAGATGGCATGCTGGAAGGACCCTCATTTGAGCTCTATGATTCTATCTTGAAGGAATTGCCAGACCTGAAGCTCATAGCTAGTGGCGGGGTTAGCAACATAGATGATTTGGTGAAACTGAAAGAGAATGGCCTGGAAGGCGCGATTGTGGGGAAGGCCATTTATGAAAATAGAATAACACTCAAAGAATTACAAAAAATTACATCCCCCTAACCCCCTTCAAAGGGGGATTTTGACACATCACAAAATGTGAAATGTCCCCTTGAGGGGAGACTCTAGGGGTGTTTAACTTTAAGGATAATGACATTAAAAAAACGAATCATACCTTGCCTGGATATCAAAGATGGACAGACGGTAAAAGGTGTCAATTTTGTTGACATTCGGAGCGCTGGAGATCCCATCGAGCTTGCGAAGCGATATGTAAAAGAAGGTGCAGATGAACTTGTCTTTCTGGATATTACTGCCACTGTAGATGGCCGTAAAACTTTTGCTGAATTGGTATCTCAAATCGCTCACGAAATCAACATTCCATTTACCGTAGGTGGCGGAATTTCTTCCATTGAAGATGTGCAAATACTACTGGACGCGGGTGCGGATAAAGTGAGCATCAACTCAGCTGCGGTAAGAAATCCCAACCTAATAAAGGAAATCTCAGATGAATTTGGGAGTCAGTTTGTGGTGGTGGCAATTGATGCAGGATTAGTAAATAATGAATGGAAGGTGTTCGTCAAAGGAGGCAGAGAGGCCACTGAATTGGACGCATTTGAATGGGCCAAAAAAGTGGAAGAACTGGGTGCGGGCGAAATCCTACTTACCTCCATGCAAAACGACGGCACCAAAGCTGGATTTGCATTGGAACTTACGCAGAAGCTATCCGAATCATTGAATATTCCTGTTATCGCATCAGGAGGTGCGGGTACAAGCGAGCATTTTAAGGAAGTTTTTGAAAGAACCAATGCGACAGGAGCACTTGCGGCCAGCGTATTTCACTTTGGTGAAATCCCTATTCCTACTTTGAAATCATATTTAAAAGATCAAAACGTATCAGTAAGATGAATTTAATACCAGCTATAATCCAGCACGCTCAAACCAACCAAGTTTTGATGCTCGGATACATGAACGATGAAGCGTTGGCAAAAACAAAAGCTGAAGGCAAAGTCACCTTCTTTAGCCGTAGCAAAGAGCGACTTTGGACCAAAGGAGAAACCTCCGGCAACTTCCTAAATGTGGTGAGTATAGTAAAAGATTGTGATAATGACACCTATCTAATCAAAGTGCTTCCGGAAGGTGAAACCTGCCATAAAGGAACTTATACCTGCTTTGGTGAAAAAGAGCCTACCGGCTTTCTCCACGAGCTTCAAGGTGTGATTCAGTCGCGCAGGGAAAACCCATCTGACAAATCATATACTACTGAGCTTTTCAATAAGGGCACGAAGAAGATTGCGCAAAAAGTAGGCGAAGAGGCAACTGAGGTTATTCTTGAAGCCATGGACGGAAAGAAGGATTTGCTTATTGAAGAATCTTCCGACTTGCTTTATCACTTCCTTGTATTGCTTGCGGATCAGGATTTAAAGCTTGAGGATGTGGAGGCCAAATTGATGGAAAGACATACCAAGTAATCTCTAATCTATTGGATATGGCACGAATACAAAATTGGTGAATTGCTCATCGATTACAAATAGACAACAAAACTCATCCGGATCTTTGAAATTCTCTTTAAAGATTTTCTCATCAGCTATCAATCCACGCTGAGTAAATTCCTCCATAAATGAGGCGTAATAATGCCAGTTGTTTTCCGCTTGAAAAGCTTCTACCAGAACCTGACCAATCGGCTGACTCACCTGACACATCGGAAAGATCGGATACTTGGAAAAGTCCTGCTTTCGAATAGCATACGAAGCTTCACGAAGTGGCTCTGCCACCTTTACAAAATCGGAAGAAACCCTTCCCAGTTGTTTTGGGTCTAATTCGGGATCGTTATGCATGCAGCAAAATTAGCAATTCAATGACCGATTTTGACTAGGAGATTTTAAATTCTCATGGTGATTATAAAAAACCTTATTGACTACTTGCTTTTTGTGAAAATGTAATTAGATTTGATACCCTAAGGTTTCATTATGATACCTATTTGTTTCTATATGAAACTTTAATGTTACACATAATATAAACTACAATGAGTGATATAAATTCCTCTAGTGCCGATAAAGTGGATACCTACCGTCGATTGATATTTCTGACAATGCTATTCTTATCATTGATTTTCGCAGTAAAAACAGGATTTTATCTCGTTGAAGGTGAAACCAAAATCATCCTGGAGATCGTTGCCAAGGTTCTTTTCGTACTATTTATTGGGACGCTTTCGTATGCCATCTTCGTAAAGTGGAGACATATCCGACCCAAGGAACGGTATGTCTTGTTTGATACAGATAGCTATTCCTATCAGAAAATGAATGAGGCGTGTAAAATTTCCTGGATCCTTACGCTTTTATTATTGGCGTTTATTACCACAATGACAACTAAATTCAATTCCGCTTATCCTGCTGAATTTTACTTGAATCTGACTTTGTTTTTTATGATGGCCGTGTTTAGTATCAGCTTTTTTATCTTTTTTCAGTGGCAAGATGAAGAAAAATCACCCTTATGAATGTAAAACTCGAAAACCGCATCCATGTGTTACGAGCGGAACATCGATTAAGTCAAAGTGAACTCGCAAAACACATTGGCGTATCCAGAAAGACAATTAGCACCATTGAAATTGGGAAGTTTGTTCCATCCACAATCATTGCACTAAAGATTGCTCGTTATTTTCAAGTATCTGTGGAAGACATTTTCACATTGAAAGATCTTGCAGATTGATTAATAAATTAACCCCGAAAAAATGAAACAAGTCAGATGGTTTGATAGAGCGTTTAACTTTTCGATTGAGCAGAACATCTTTCCCTCTATTATTGAAAGGCTTGAAGGAACTCCATTAAGGCTAGAACATAAGATTAGAGGCCTATCCTCCGAACAATTAACTGAAAAGGGCAATGGGAAATGGTCAATACAGGAAAATATTGGTCATTTAATTGATCTTGAACCTATTTGGCAAGGAAGGCTTGAAGACATACTTAAAGGGAAAGAAATCTTAAGGTCAGCAGATTTGGAAAATACGAAGACCCATAATGCAGGACATAATAAACAAGACATTAACCAGCTGATAAATCAGTTAAAAGTGGTTAGACAAACTACTGTCTCTCAGCTTAGGTTGCTCTCCGAAGAGGACGTATTTAAATCAGCTTTACACCCAAGATTGAAGACCCCGATGCGAACGATGGATTTATTTCTGTTCGTGGCTGACCATGATGATCATCACCTCGCTCAAATAAACTCATTGATTATACAACCTTAATAAGCTAATTCTACTCTCACCAGCAACTATTAATTATGGATCAATCAGAAAAAAAAGTAGACGATTTTCTAGCCTCGATCGAAAACGAAACCAGAAAAAAAGACGGACTTTTTATCATTGATATGATGCGCAGAATTACCAAGCAGAACCCTAAAGTTTGGGGACCTTCCATTATTGGTTTCGGTGATTATTTACAGGTTTATGAAAGTGGTCATCAAAAGAAGCTCCCGCTAATAGCCTTTTCTCCGAGAAAGCAACACCAGGTATTGTATGTGCTCAATAATTTCAAAAATGAAGAAGTATTATTAAGTAGGCTTGGTAAGCATAAAAGAGGGAACATTTGCCTTTACATTAATAAAATCGCTGATGTAGATATTCCAACTTTGGAAGAGATCATTACCTGCTCATATGAAAAGGTCAAAAAGAAAAAATATTCTGCACCTGAGGATTAGATAAGTAGATAGAGTGCTTTTTGTGGCATCAGATGAAAAATCATATCCACTGAAGTTAATGATATTCATGATCAGGATACCCATAAGAGCAAACCCTCTGAAAGAATTTCAATTCGCTCTGATGGAGTAACAGGAGTAATGGAAGTATTTTGGTCAAGCGACATCATTCCTCAGTCTCTTTTGAAACCCTAAACTTTGTAGGCAGCATCTGATTGAGGCAATCAAGGTCAAGCTCTTCATCATCAAAATAGCGAATTACATTTTGGTCATAGCATTCCAATTGACTCAAGTTGCCTAGTACATGCCCCATGTATGGAATGATGACTCGCTGGCCATTGGTTAGCGTACTGACAATCTTTTCACCTGTCTCCAAAGAAAATGTAGGGTCAAACCCACCGGAGATGATCAATGTAGGCACATCGGACTTTACAGGCTGATACATAGACCGATCTACTGGATTAACAGGCCACCTATCACAGGCCGCTTTTCGTGACCTGTAGGTATAGTCACCGAGGAAAGTTTCCAGCTCATCAGCATCTGGTTCTGCATGTGGAATTTCTTCAGCACATATGTTTGAGAAAAACATTCCATCGGCATATAAATAACTTGTTGTAGTATCATTTAGTTTAAACATCCCCACCAAAGGGTTATAATTCTCCAGGTAGGCCTCATGAATGATATAAGGGAGTTGGGCGTATGTATAATCATCATACAGATAGGACGATATCTTGGCGGCCACAGGAAACCATGGGATCTTGAGTGAAATGATTGAATCATTGAATTGAACTTCAGTTATTACATCATTGCTTTGAAGTCTCTTTTTCAACACATCAAATTCCTCGATTATTTCTGGAAAATGAGTGCTGCAAAGCGAATCTTTCAAACAGTAGTCAAATACCTTATTTAGTGACTGTTCAGACCACTTCCCACGATTTATTGTGTAGGGTATATTGGGTGCGTCAGGAGCATGTAACACTACCCGATTAACAACTTCAGGATAATGATCGATAAACATCAATGCTACTTTCCCACCAAAAGATATCCCATAGAGATTGATTTTTTCATAGCCCAACCATTGTCTTACTTCTTCTATGTCCTCCACAATGTACCGAGTACTGTAGAAGTTGAAATCAACAGAATCTTTCAGAGCCTCTATACAAGATAATAACTCATCTTCAGGATAACGTTTTTCAAAATGTTCAATTGGAGATTTTTTGGTTTGAATATCAATACAATGTAGAGGGCCGGACTTCCCTGTGCCTCGTGCGTCAATGTAGACTATGTCGTGATATTGTCTGTAGGTATCATCTTCTTCGGTAAAAAAGTACGCCTGATTTGAGGCGGCTACTCCTGGTCCGCCATCAATGATAAATATGGGCTCCTTTAAGCTATCTCTTTTCAGAGCAGGTGTTACTGCAATAAACAGAGGAATCTTTCTACCCTTTGATTCATCCCTGTTTTCAAAAACCTCGAGTATGCCTGTAAGAACAGAATCCTGAAATCCTTCTGGTTGATAATAAGTCAGCTTGTCAAAAATTAAGGGTTCCGATTGGCTTTTACTGCAGGCCAGTAATCCTGCTAAGATCAATGCCGAGATAAGAAAACTGATTTTTTTCATAAGTAAGGTTATTGGGTAAGGAGTAAATGCTATTTCATTTCAAAATAATTCTACTAGCGTATATTTCTTCCAGGTCCTTTATAATTCTAATCCTGTAAATTCCTTTCGGAAAATGGGTTACATCTAACCTATTGTTTTTTTGACTAAGCGTTAAGCGACCTACTTCTTTACCTGACAGGTCCATGAAAATAACTGACCAGTTAGATTCTGGAGTTAATCCGTCTATGTAAAGAGTTCTGATGGTTGGATTTGGATAAATAGAGAAATTTACCGAAGATTCCAGATTCAAAGGAATTTCTAGTTCATTTACAGCGAGCACTGCCTGATCACTTGTAACCGTCCCACAGTCATTAGTAACAATGCAGGTATACATTCCAGCATCTGATTGCTGAGCCGAATTAATCATAAAGTTGTTGGAGGTCTCTCCTGAAATATCAACCCCATCTTTTTGCCATTGAAAAAAAGGGCTTTCTCCAGATACCGTGATTGAGAAATTTGCATGAGCACCTTCATCTACTGTCTGGTCTATTGGTTGTGAAGTGATGCTTACCGGTGAAATAACGCTAGCCACTACTTCTGTTCTGGCGCTTTCACAGATTCCGTTAGTAACGGAAACATAATAGGAAGTGGTAACGGTAAGGGTAGGTGTGGTGTAACTATTATTTACTTCACCAGAAATGGCTGTACCTCCGGTTGGCGCTTGGTACCATCTGTACTTCCCATCTGATCCACCAGAGGCCATGAGCACGATTGATTCTGAAGTACATCCGGTATTATCAATAGAAGAAGGAGGTGTAGGAATGGAAGTGACATTTAAGAATGTTATAGTTGAAATAACATCATCTGCATTATCTCCAGAGATGACACATCGATATTGAAAATTGTCCATAACTAGTTGGATATTCGAAATTATCAACTGGTTAGCAAGCGAGCCATTGACGGATCCACCATCAGTCAGGTTACTAAATCCATTTCCCTGATCTTCCTGCCATTGGTATTTAAGGTTAGAAGTTCCGGAGGCAGCGACAGAAAAAGAAACATTGGTGCCCTCACAGTCCTGAATATCAATGGGCTGTGAATCAATGGTAATGACGGGCTTAGTTACTTCAATTGCATTCAAATAGAGTTTGGCGATACCTGATCCGGTAATAAGAAGATCTGGCTTATCATCATCATTCACGTCAGCAAAGTTGACCGAACCATAAGGGGCTTCATCAAATAGCATGGTTGCAGGAAAATCAGCATTCCCATCATTGAAACTTAATTGGGAACCTACAATGTTGGTGCTAATCCCATTGATCATGACATCCGGATCCCCGTCTAGATCTATATCTGAAAGCGCTATAGAGCTATGATAAACGCTGATAAAGCCGGTAGATTTAAAAGTAAAGACACCTGATCCATCGTTCAAATAGAGACGTGAAGTGGAATTGGCATTGCTATACTGCCCTGTAATCAATATATCTTGATCATTGTCTCCATCAATGTCTGCAAATGCTACAGCTCCGTATTGAACTGCAATAAAGGAGGCAGATGCATTTTCTGTGAACGTTCCTGAGCCATTGTTCAGGAAAAGTTTAGAAATGCGAGAGCTGCCTGAGTTACCTGTAATGAGCACGTCCTGATCATCGTCTCCGTCTACATCAGCAAAAGCGACCGAACTATACAATACTCCGGGAAATGGAACGGAAGTATCTTCAGTGAAAATGCCGGTTCCATTATTAAGATACAACTTGGATGTTGCGATGTTGGTACTATTTAACCCTGTAATTAACACATCCAGATCGGTATCTCCATCCACATCTGAGAATGCTATCGAACCTATATAAACTCCTTCAAATGGATTACTCGTAGGGGTGAATTTCCCACTTCCGTCATTTAGGTAGAGTGTCGCGATCCGACTGGAAGGTGAGCTACCTGAGCCAGTTCCACCAGTGATCAAAAGATCCGGGTCATCATCACCATCTACATCTGCAAAAGCCACTGCACTGTGACTGACGCCATCAATTCCAGCATTTAGATCCTCGGTGAATGTTCCTGTTCCATCATTAAGGTAGAGGTTAGAAATTCGTTCATTATTATCAAATCCTGTGATTAACACATCCTGATCTCCGTCACTATCTACATCGGCAAAGGCGGAGGAGCTAAATGTTACCGATCGGAAAGGTACAGAAGTGTCCTCTGTAAATGAATCCGTGCCTTGGGAATAGGAATATGCTGTTAAGAGCCAAATAGAGAGAAATAGATATGGTGCAATTTGATTCATGGTGAGTTACATTTTAAGAATCAAATTTTATCACGACCACATGCCGTTACTTATCCGAATGTATCAATCTTTTATCCTTATGTAACTAAATTCATTTTTTAGCCAGTTCAGAAGGCACAAACCCATATTTTTCTTTGAAGCTTTTCGTGAAGTAAGGGAGACTCGAAAAACCAACCGAATAAGCAGTTTGGGAAACGAGTTCACCTTTTTCAAGCAACAATTTTGCTTTACCAAGACGGTAATGACGAACAAAAGCAGTTGTAGAAAATCCCGTAAGGGCTGTGAGTTTACGATGCAGCTGCATCCGACTCATCCCGGCAGCTTTGGCAAAATCATCTGCACTAAATGTATCTTCCGAAAGATGCTCTTCAACGATGTGTTCACACTTTGAGATGAACGGCTGTGCTGGACTTACAAGTGCAACATCATTGTTATTAATTGATAGATATTTATCTCTTAGTTTTTGTCGCTGAGTTATGAGTTTATTGACCGTAACTTTTAATTCTTCTGATTCAAAAGGTTTCAAGATGTAGGCATCAGCTCCCTCGTCTAGTCCCCTTAGTTTGGTTGGTTGATCTGCCTTGGCGGTCAAAAGAATGATGGGGATATGGTCAGTCCGATCATCACCCTTTAGCTGCTTACATACTTCCAGTCCATCCATTTCTTCCATCATGATGTCACTGATGATCAGGTCTGGAATGGTCTCACAAGCAATTGTGACACCCTCAATTCCGTTCGTACCTACATAAACATTAAATTCTTCATTGAAAATTTTTGATACATAATTTCTTAGATCTTCATTATCTTCAATGATCAGCAGGTTTTGCTTTTTATCCGAAAATTCCGAGAAATGTTCCATTGGTATACCATCTTTCTCCGGAGTAAATACCGAGTCTACAACAAGGTCGGGTTCAGTAGATTTTGCAGGTAAAGAAATGCTAAAGCAAGCTCCTTGATCAGAGTTGCTTTCCAGCTCAATGTTTCCACCTGCAGCACCCACCAATTCCTTTGTCAAGGCCAAACCGATACCTGTGCCTGTTGCATGTGGACCTTCTAACTGATAAAATCGATCGAAGATATGCTCTCTATCCTTAGTAGGTATTCCTGGACCATTGTCAGAAATATTGATCTCAAGCGTAGCACCAAATGTCACTTTAAACTGGATATTTCCACCGGATGGAGTGAACTTGAACGCGTTGCTCAAGAGATTATTGCAAATCTTCCTTATCAGCTCTTTGTCAAGCTCCAGCCATTTTTTTTCTTCCGGAATATCAATTTCGAAGGTGATTCGCTTCACAATAGCAAGCGATTCGTAAGAAGCGGTGATGACTTTGAATAATCCTGAGGCTTCTACTGGCACTACTTGAAGACTGTATTTACCCTTTTCCAGCTTTGCCAAATCCAACAATTCTTTAATTAGATCGTCAAGATTTTCTGCATTCTTAATTACTGTTTGAAAAAGCACCTCATCTTCTTTTTCCAACCGCCGATTCATACGATCCTTAATGGGAGCCAGTATTAAGCTGAGAGGTGTGCGAAACTCATGGGAAATGTTCTCGAAAAAGGTGGACTTGATCCGATCCAGTTCTCTCAGTTGCTGATTGGTCTTCTGTTTGATCCGGTATTGATTGACAATCAGCACCAAAATCAATAAGATCACAAAGGCAAGAATGATCAGGCCGTTTCGTTCGTTTTGGTTTTTCGCAATTTGAAGCTCCTGCAGTTCGATCGTTTTTTGCTGCGCCTTATTCTGGTATTTAGCTTCTAGTTCTTGAGTCAGCTTTATACGTTCAGTATTAAGCAGTGAATCGGCAAGAGTATTACTCTTTTCACGATAGGAAATGGATTTGACTGGATCTCCGTTGGCTGCATAGGTCAGAGAAAGATAATCATAACCACGAATGGCAAGTGGCAAATCTTGTAGGAATTCAACTTCATTTATAAGATCCTCCCCTTTTAAAATAGCCTCTACATGGTCCCCTTTCATGAAGTTAATTCGAACAAAACCATATAAGGAAAGTGCTTTTAAACTTCTATTGTTGACTTCATTTGCAATTTCAAATCCTTTTTGATAGTAGAAAAGTCCAGAGTCAAGATTTTGCAAGGGACTTGATGAGATAAAAAACGTTACCTAAATTGTTATAGACCCTTCCTGTGCCAATCATATCACCTAGCTCCTTCTTTATTTTAAGTGCTCTTTGTTGATAGATGATCGCACTGTCATATTTTTTTAGTGATAAATAGCTATCTCCTAAATTGGCAAGTATGGCGGAAATACCGGGCTTGAAGTTGAGTTCACGAACCAAGGTCAGTGCTTCTTTGTAGTATTTAATTGAAAGATCAAACTGTGATTGATAGTTGTAAATGGAGGCAAGGTAGTTTTTGATTCTTGCCTGTGTATTCTTGTCCTCAAGTTCTTCTGCCAACCGAAGCGCTTCAAAAAAATAGGTTACCGCCTGATCATAGTTTGAAATACTTTCGGCTAGCCTTCCTTTCTCCAGCTTTGCATACGAAAGTATTTTCTGATGTCCGATCTGATTACAAATTTCAATGAGTGAATCAATTCTCTATTGGCAAGGTCTATTTGATTTTGATTGATGTATACTGTCGCTAGTCTGTATTTTGATCTGGCTAGCAGTTCTTGTGAATCGATCTCTTTAGAAAGGGATTGAGCCTTTCGTGCATAGAGTAGCGCTGAGTCATAATTACTTCGGTTGAACTTGATGATCAATTCAATGTAGCTAATCACTCTTAAGCTGTCTTGGGATTCTTCCAAATGCTTGGATTGGCCAAAGCAAATAGTAAGAGCTAGAAGCGTCAAAATGAAGTAGGTGAGGTATTTCGACATTGGCGGCTGTTATGAAGAAAACAATTTAGCACTTCTATGGTATATTCACTAATTCAATTTTTGTAGAAAATTGAAGACTTTTTGGATTATTTCGCTGCATTTACAACAACACAAAAGATTGCCTAGGTTAGCTTCTGTCTTTTCAATTGGAACAGATTATTCCGCTTGTAAAGCAAGATTATAATCGTTGGAAGCACGATCGATGAAGGATGTTTGGGAACAGGCAGGATTGGCACCAAAGAAACCAATGATATTGCGAATGAGTAGTGTCAGATTTTATTTGCCAATTGGATCAGTAAACTGGTTGTTACAAGCTTTAAGCACAATATAGCATGTGACAAACTCTTTCATTTTTCAACGGGTGCTTAGATAACAAAAAGAGTGCAAGGCAGTTATTACCCTCGGCTTGTCGGAAGAGATTGCTTTTTTAACTTCAATAACACCACATTTTCCACATGATGTGTTTGTTTGGCTAAAAAACGCTCCCTATTGCACGTATGAAGCTTTTTTGTTAGAAAGCCTCCCTTGTGCGGACAAAATACGGACAAAGACAAGTTCGTTTCTCAGCTTTTTCCGATCTCAGACTGGAAAATAATTGGAAAACCTTCCGGTTTATTCAAAAAACCAGAAATAGAGCGGAATTTCAGGTCTTTAAAGATAGGAAAAAATTATTCATTATAGTCTTTCTAAGAAATGTGTTACTAATGTATTTAGCATGCCTGAAAGGGCTTTATTTCCCTTTATAAGAACATTTTAATCAATGGGACACCGAAATTCGTAAACCCTTCAATTCGAAAATACTAATTATTTTAGCTTAGTGCCTTTTCACTTTGGAAAATTTGTTGTATCATTGTCAAAATGACAAAATCATTCCCAGAACATCCGCAATTTGCAATCTTAATTGAAAAATCTGGTTTAACTCCAAAAGAAGCTTCTGAAAAACTTGGAGTAAGTCTAAAGACTATCTACAGGTGGATAAACGGAGAATGTAAACCTCAAGCAATGGCTCTAAAACAAATAAAAGAACTTGCTCATATGGCAAATAGTACTCCGAACCATCGACGGGCATCTTTTAAATACATCGATCTTTTTGCGGGTATTGGTGGTTTTCGCAAAGCTTTTGATAGCATTGGTGGCCATTGTGTATTTACTAGTGAATGGGACAAAAATTCAAGACTTACATATCAAGCTAACTATGAGTGCGATCATGATGTTGTAGGTGACATTAGAGACTTCACCGTAGATGATAATGCTCTTTCAAAAATTCCTGATCATGATTTACTAGTAGCAGGATTTCCATGCCAGCCATTTTCCATAGCAGGTGTTTCCAAGAAAAATTCATTGGGCAAAGCCCATGGATTCAAATGTGATACTCAAGGAACGCTTTTCTTTGATCTTGCCCAGATTATAGAATTTCACAATCCAAAAGTATTCCTGTTGGAAAATGTTAAAAATTTGATGAGCCATGATGGTGGTAACACCTTTAAAGTAATAAAACGTACGCTTGAGGATGAACTAGGATATTCGATTCAGTGTCGGATTATTGATGCAAGAAACTGGGTTCCTCAACATAGGGAAAGAATATTCATAGTGGGTTTTCGTCGCGATCATGGATTCAGATTTGAAGATTTCAAAATACCAGATTTCAATCCTGTTTTAGAGTCTATACTTCACTCGCCTGAGGAGGAGGATGAGATACCGTTTACACTTAATGGAGGGGTTGGGGATAAATATACTCTCACACCGAAACTATGGGATTATCTAGTTAGATACAAAGAAAAACATAAAGCCAAAGGCAATGGTTTTGGATTTAGTTTATTCGGTCCTGAAGGTGTAGCAAGAACACTTTCTGCAAGATATTACAAGGACGGTTCTGAGATTCTTATAGAACAAGAAGGAAAAAGACCAAGAAGATTGACTCCTCGTGAGTGCTCCAGACTTATGGGCTTTGATCTTCCTGGTGAATCCAGTTTCAATATCCCTGTATCTGATACACAAGCATATAGACAATTTGGGAATGCGGTTGTCGTACCGGTAGCTAAGTCAATTGCAGAAATGATGAAGCCCTATATAGAAAGAGCAATAAAGACTGCTGATAATCAATTATACTTTCCGCTAGAGAATGAGAAAAGTGAAAAGATTGCTGTAAGTGGCTGATGTAGTTTCTAAAGAGAAACGAAGCCAAATGATGGCAAATATCAAAGGCAAGAATACCAAGCCCGAACTATTGGTAAGGTCAGGTTTACACAGACTTGGTTACAGATTCAAAATCCATGATAATTCGCTGCCGGGAAAACCTGATATCAAATTAACAAAATACCGTTCGGTCATATTTATTCATGGTTGCTTTTGGCATAAACATAACTGTCATCTTTTCAAAATGCCTTCTACGAGGCAAGATTTCTGGAGAAGCAAGTTTGAAACAAACCAAATCAACGATAAGGAAAATCTGAAAAAGCTGTATGATTTTGGATGGCGTATTTGTGTAATTTGGGAGTGTTCATTGAAAGGCAAAACCAAATTACCATTGAGTAAAATTTTGAATTTCTGTGATGAGTGGTTAAAATCGTCAGACCGTTTTCTTGAAATTAAGGGTACATAGGTATATGAAGCAGGGTTTTCTTTCTCAATATTTTGTCTCAATAGCCGCTAAAAGGTTGAGTGCTGTTGAGTGTGACCTAGCAAGATCGCACCAACATGAATTTAATGGTTCGAAAGAGTTAAAAAGCGTACTCGGAACTGAAACAGGTGAAAAAACGGTATTCCCTTCAAGGTTTATCTGGTTTGGTGGTGAAAATGAAGGAATTGTTTCAGATGGAAGCGTAACATGGTATGATGCCCGACTTGCTCACCCATCAAGGTCAGAATTTCGACTTTATTTTCCTACCAATGAAGTTATGGAGCTGGCTCAAGAAGGTGACACCATGTTTATCGCAAAACGCACAGATGATACGTTATTAATTGTAATAACTGCGTCTGGCACAACTCTAGAAAATCAACTTCATTGGCTTTTTGGTATTCCCCGTCAAACCGGCTTTGACTTTGCCCTACAAGAATTTCAAAATGTCGATGTTGAAGTTGATTTCACAGTAAGATTTATTCTAGATGAATTGGGCATTGACGTTGAAGAACCAGAGACAGATTTTCTTGACAATCTTTTGAAAAGCTTTAATGGCATATTTCCCCAAACTAGGGAGTTTTCACAATTTGCTAGAGATAATCTACCAAGGAAAATAAATCCAATGGAAGAACCTGACAAAACTCTTATGGAATGGATGTCCTTTGAGGAATCACTTTTCAGGAGATTGGAAAGGTATATAGTTTCTCAACGGCTCGAAAAAGGATTTACTGACAAGGAAGGAGCAGACGTCGACGGGTTTATTTCTTTTAGTCTATCTGTACAGAATCGCAGGAAGTCAAGAGCAGGATTTTCCCTTGAGCATCATTTAGAAGCTATTTTAATTGCTAATAAAGTAGATCATGAACGAGGAGCCAAAACGGAAAACAATGCTAGTCCGGATTTTCTGTTTCCAGGTTCAAAACAGTATCATGATCCACTATTTTCAAGTTCTTTACTGTCTATGCTAGGAGTCAAAACAAGTTGCAAAGATCGATGGAGACAAGTTCTTTCAGAGGCTAAAAGGATTGAAAACAAACACCTCTTAACCTTGGAGCCAGGAATAAGCTCAAATCAAACAGATGAAATGAGAGCAAATAAGCTTCAACTTGTTCTTCCTTCCTCAATTCACGAGACATACTCAAGCGATCAGCGTGGTTGGCTGATGAACTTATCCGACTTTATCTCACATGTTGGGTCAAATCAAAGGCATTAAATCAGCTATTCTTCGTGGGAATTTTAATCCAGAGTTTAAGAGCTAGTTCGATATGCGATTTCCTACCCGTTTTGTTACGGCCATTTAGCCATTGATAAATAATCCCCGATGTTAAGCCCTGACGTTTCTCTAAGGTTCGACCTTTTAGAGCAGCTTGAGGTCCTATGCCAGTTCTATCTATATGTGATTGAATTTGCTCAATAATTTCATCTGTGATTTCTACATACCCTTTTTTGATGCGCATAAGAAGCCCCTTTGTCTGATCTCTTATAATCTCAGATTTTCGGTAGGATAGAAATAGATAAAATTTGAGCTAAATGCTTCTTTAATTTATCTAAAATGCTTTTCCATAATTAAGATAGACTTCATCATTTTATGGCACACTTACTTTATCCTTTTGGTGCAGTTTGCCAATTTGGATGGAGGGGAAAATGTCAAAGCATGACAACAATACACCAGTCGACAAAGAGGACATCCTGGAAAAACAAAAGGGTGAGCACAATCTCTTTACTTTCACTGAGGATGCGGCAGACAACCATAAGAAAATCTATGGTGGTGATAACCTTATAGAAAAAGCTGGATTTACCAAAACAACTGATACCAAGCAGCAATTAGAGCTAAAGCGCAAGCAAGAGTATGATGAAACCCTCAAACTCTTACAGGATGGTGATAAAGCTTTTGATGATTTACTTTCAAATATTCAGAACAAAATCGATGAATATAATTCCAGTCGAGACCGGGAAAACCGCTTGAATGAGGCCTTAAAAAATCATGATCTCGCCACCTTACAACAAATCCTCATTCAGGATTACCATCGTAATCCGGATGAAGTTCATAAGATGGATTGGGAAGAAGCCTCACATTTAGCAGAAGGTTACGTTGAGCAGGAAAAATTCACGCAAGCCACGCTGAAACATGAGATCATAGAACTCTCAAGAGACTATGATGAAAAACATGGTCTTACCGATGATCAAAAGCTCAGACTCCAGGAATTGATCAGTAAAAGTGATATAGAAGGTATTGACTTCAATAGATCATTTTCAGAAGTAAGAGATGATCTTAATAGCGAGTTTGCAAAAGAAGGTGAGATTTTAAGCTTTAATGATACCATTCAAGACAAAATTGAAAATCCACTTCAAACAGGACTAACCGATCCATTTAATGTTGCAGCTAACAATGAAATGGCCAATCCTTTTGATTTAGAGCAAGAAAAAAGCGCACCCGATCCATTCTCAAGTGCGCCGTCTTCGCCTAATCCATTTGGATAAAATTAATTCAAGCTTGCCACAATCGTAGGTGTTACACCCTCCGGTATAACAAGGTGGTTGCCGTGTTCATCAACAAATTCTTCTGCAATAACATCAATCGCTCCTCCCACTTGACGTGGTAAGAAAGCGGATGTACCTGCCTTAGAGTAACGAACACCATCCATATAAATAGCCACAGCCGTAACCTGATCTTTACCAGATTCCTCATAAGTCGCTGTGATATACATGGGCTTATCTGTAAAGCGACGATCTGCAAAGGCATTGGCTAAAATCTTTGCGTTTTCTTCTGCCGAGCGATCACCTTTTTCACCACCATAGACATGAATAGCAAGCCTTTTACCTTTCGAAGCTTCATAAACATCATTAAAATCACCCTGCTTCACAACAGGGGCATTTAAAGGTTTTGCAGTGGCTTTGATTTCTGTCTTTTTTGCTTCGGAATTAAACGCCAAAAGGTTGTCATTGCTTTGTGAAAACGCCTTATCGCCAAATGCAGACATGGCGATCATTGATAGTCCTATTGCTGTTTTTTTCAAAGCATTCATGGCTTTTCCTTTATTCAAGTGGCTCAGAATACCACAGATCAACTCTCGATTGCAAGCAAAATATGTCATTGTTCTAGGGGGTTAATTCAATTTAGCTGTACGTCATAACTGACGTAAATATAACTAAATCCAGTGAATTATACGTCATGCATGACGTAATTATAAATAAGCTTTTTCAAGAGCTTTCAGTCATGGATGACGTAGAGAAAAAAGAACGTTTAGAAGCGTTAGGAAGGCATATAAGGGATTTAAGGATTAAAGCTGGCTATACAAGCCATGAAGACTTTGCGAATGAGCATGGCTTCAGTATGAAGCAATATTGGCGTTTGGAGACCGGGCATGATTTTAAAATTTCAACACTGTTAAGACTGCTTGATGCCCATAAGGTGAACTACCATGATTTCTTCAAGGACATCAAAACATAAGAAGCTATTGCATTGAGAGCGTAAATATTTAAATATGCGTACGTAAAGAGGCATCCCCCGCTTCGCATCCATCCAAGTGATGGTGTTGTCTCTTTACAATTTTCCCTCCGCTTCCTACCCGTAAAATACCACGATATGCATTTTCGAGCGCACTGATAAAGCGCGCTGAATAACGATTACAACCCTCGGTTGTATTTTTTTCTTGACTATACCAAAGTATTGTCATAAGATAAATACATAATCTGATGGAAACCCTTTCCCAGATTTCCCCCCAAACATCGTTACAGGAGTGTTCAGCAATGAGTAACCTTTATTACGGCGAAATCGCCGCGAAAATGCACGCCAACTTTTTCCAATCTCAAGATTGTGTCTCTGAAATGGATGAGAACGTTCGATACAGCCACGATGATGAGCATTTGTTTGATGTGTGCTCCAAATCAGCTAGTGTCTTCTCAGAAGTCCAGAAAATAACCGGAAACGCAGAGCTGCCTTGGGACGATGTTCTCGATGAATATACTAATGACGTTCTGGACCACTTACAAACCAATGACAATATTGACGAGCTTGATATGGTCTCCATCGCTTCAAGAAGCGCTCAAAACTATCGCTAAAGCGATTAAAACAATCACCTTAAAATAACTTCATAGCAAGATTTTGCTCGCATGAGAAATACTCTTAGCGAGTGAATGCCCTCATCTTTTGATGAGACCCTAACCTTAAACCCAAAAGGAAACCTCACTATGCCCAAGACTAAACCTCAGGTTGAAAAACCCAAACAAACAGAAAAGTCCAAATCCGAGAACCAGCAAGTTCCAGCTAATAAGGAACTGTTCTCCGATACGAACGTAACCATGAAATCCGGCCATTGTGTTAAGGATGCGGAAGTCGTTGGAGAGGGCAAGTACGTCAAGCTCCGTTTCGCGTGCAATAAACAGTTTGAAAACCCGCATGACGGCGAGATCAAAACCAACACCAACTATTTCGATGCGCTGATTTCCTATCACCTCAAGGAAGCTTTTGATTTAGCCCAGACCTTTAAGAAGGGGGATTGGATTTATCTCAAAGGAGAAGACAGCACAAAATCTTTTGATACCCCCGAAGGCTACAAGAAAACAGCCTCCACAATTTTTGCTTATCATGTCGTCTTAAAGAAAGAGAAAGCTTTAACCCCACCTCAAGATCAAACTCACAACGAACCCTCCATGAAGGTAGCTGAAGCTATACCCGCTTAAGTTTTTACCGTCCGCCCCACTCAGAAGGGAAAGCCTCTATTTGATCGGGCTTTCCCTTCTTTTTCGAAAAATCAATATAAGAGGTAGAGATGAACCCCTTAAAAACACAATTTGAAGAAGTAAGGCTAGTTTATAAGAACCGCACAAAAGCCAATGACAGACCTAAAGCCAATAGCCCTGAAGAGGCATTCAATATTTTCTACAAACATTGGAACAAGGATCAAATTGGCCTTGTGGAAGAATGTAAGCTGCTCCTCCTCGATAATCAACTTCGCCTCATGTCCATTGCAGATATATCAATTGGGGGCATGACAGAGGCCATTGTTGACCCACGAATGGTATTTTCAATTGCTTTAAAGCGCAGATCACACAAGATCATTCTTGCCCACAACCACCCAACAGGAAACTTACAGCCAAGCCAAGCAGATAAAAGCCTTACAGATCGTATTTCAATGCTTGGTAAGATGATGCGGATTGATTTGGAAGATCATTTGATCATTACCGAAGAGGGTTATAACTCAATCATGAATGACGCATATGGGAGTATTGATCATGGCTAGTAGTTTAGATTTCAAGAGCTTAAAACAAAATATTGATCTTACACAATATGCAGCCTATCTCGGCTATCAGATTGATAAGAAGAAAAGCACGCGCACATCTGTCGCCATGCACAAAGACAAAAGCGATAAGATCATTATCTCAAAAAGCAACGGGACTTGGATTTACTTTTCTGTTTACGATGACAGTGATAATGGCACAATCCTGGACTTCATTAAAAATAGAACTGGACGTTCAATTTATCAGATCGGCAGGGAGCTTGAAAGCTGGTTAGGTCAGGGCGTAGAAATTTCAAACCAGTACGAGCCGTATCTTAAAGAAAAAAGCTTTGAGCCTCAGCGCATACAAAGGCTTTTCAATTACTGTAAGCCTGCCTATAACCATGCTTATCTTCATAGCCGAGGCATTACAAATGAAACACTTCGTTCACCTCGATTTATAAACCGAGTTTTTCAGGATCAATTTAAGAACGCCGTGTTTCCTCATTTCTCAAAAGGTAAGATTTGTGGCCTTGAGCTTAAAGGTGAAAACACAGACCTTTTCGTGCGCGGTAGTGAAAAGACATTATGGCGATCCAATAGAATGATGGATGATGATACGTTGATCATTGCCGAAACGCCAATTGATGCGATTAGCTATCATCTCATTCACGGGCTTAAGTCAGGGTTCTATACAGCCACTTGTGGTGGCTTCTCATCAAAGCAAGGCCTTATCATTCAAAACCTCCTCACAGAGCTTGATTGGGTCAAATCAGTCATTCTGGCAACCGACAATGACAAGGGCGGCGATAAGATCACAACCCGCTTAGAACGCCTTATTAGCAACGTTGAATATTCAGGAGAGCTAAGAAGACACAGCCCTACAAAACGTGGGTGTGATTGGAACGATGTACTCAATCAATTAGGTCATTGATGTTCATGACACAGGCTCATGAACAGCTCATTAATTTGCATCAGCTCAACTGATGCAAGGAACCCCAAAACCAGCTTATTTCAAAATCATGGATGCCTCCGGCTGTAAGTCAAATAACTTACCGCCGCTAACGCGGTCTCCCGAGAAGTTATTGGACTGATCCATGAGTTTTGAACGAGGTCATACCGCTAACGCGGTTAGATATGACACTCGCCGCTTGGCAAGGGTTCATGCAACAGGGAGTTTTCCCATTTTAGTCAACTCATCAAAAAGAAAGGATAATGAAATGACTGAACAAGAAACTAAAAAACGTGAAAGCAACAACACTGTAATACTTATCGGTAATACGGGAGCAGAAGCAGAGGAACGTACCATCACAGGTACAAATGAAAGCTTTGTTACTCTATCTCTCTACACATCCAATTCTTACAAAGATGACAGTGGTGAGCTAAAGGAGTATCCATCAACAAGGCATGACATCGTAGCTTTTGATCCCTGGCTTCAAAGAGAGCTTCAATCTTTCAAAGCTGGAACAAGACTTCGTATTGAAGGTAAGCTGAGCTATCGTGCCTTTGAAGTCATGATTGACGGACAATCTGTTAAGAAACGTGAAACAAGCATTATCGCAAAAAAAGTAGAAACTGCGGTTCTTCCATCAAAGAAGAAAAGTGATTCTCAAGATGCAGAAAAATCCAAAGAGCTAGAAACAGCTTAATCAAATACCCTTATCTACTATAAATTAGGCAGGTGCTTGGAGTACCTGCCTAAATCCTTTTAAAATCCATTGTTTTGATCAAAGTATTTGAGCCATCTTTAGGCAATGGAAGAATTAGATGTAGGCGAGTTCATTCGTCTCTACTGCGACAGTATAAACACAAAATTTGATAGTAAAGTCCTTCCCTTATCAGGCTTCTATCAGCAAATAGGTACTAAGCCATATAGTGGTATTTATTATGATGCCCTTTACTCTAAAGATACCGGATTAAAGCTCACACTACTTTTGAATGAACAACAAAGAGAACAGCTAATTGACGGTAAAAACTATACTATCAAAGGCTATATCAATCGCTCGAAGAAATTTGATAAAAACTCAAATATTGGCCTCCAATTTAAAGCTCTTGAAGTTTGCGAGGAAAATAAAGAAGTTCAGCTCGTCAAGGAAGAGGAATATGACCTTCTAAAGTCCAGATTTGAAAGAGGGTTCACAGATATTAAGCAGCTCATTTTAGAGCAGTTCGAAGAAGGCTTTAAAGTCAGAATTGCCATCATCACAGGCAATCAATCTATTGTTGACCGAGATTTTGAAGATCAGTTTACAGATACGGATAAGTACTTTGTAGAAATGATAAGAACCAATTTGTCAGATGCTTCGCAACTGAGTGCCTTTGTGGATGAAATGGACTTTGAGGAATATGATCTAATTGCCTTTATGCGAGGTGGAGGAACAGGCTTAGAAGTCTTTGACAACGATGCATTGTGTCAAACCGTCCTTGATCAACGTAAACCCTTTATAACCGCTTTAGGGCATCAAGACGACCTGGTTATGCTTTCGAAAATTGCCGATAGAAACCTAGCAACCCCAAGCGCATTAGGAACCTACCTCCAAAATATAGGCCGAGAGTATGATGAGCGAATGAGCCTTATTGAGGGACTTCAACAAGAAATTAACCGAAGAGACCAAGAGCTTTCGAAGAAAGACAAGGAATTGGAAACAGCTACCCAAAATATCACTTATCAACTTGATGTTAGGAAAGGTCAATTGAGATCGCTTAGAGTATGGGTGTTCGTTTTGATACTTATTATTCTAGGCCTTGGATATGTGATCTATGACAGGCTCTTAAGTGGGGCTATATAAGGTCGTACATAGGCTTAAAGGGTCACAAATAGTTATTAGCCAAATTGCAATTATTTCTATCAGACATTACGTCTAAGAGGATCAAGCCTCTTAGAAATAGTCCTAATCAAGGATTCGAATTCATTATATAAAATGAAGGATTTGCCAATGAAAGAACTCAATTTGGATGAAATAATAAGCGCTAGAAATGAGTGCGCTAAGATTATTGCGACATGTGGAGAGCAATTTTTACCCATTTTTGAGAGGCTGGAAGATGAGATTGAACAACGAGGAAAACGTGTCGAATCCTACCATCGAGCATTAAAAATTGGTACACAAAATGAGACACAAATTGGTACACATTTAAAAAATTCATTTTTAGTGGCCTGCAAATAACTGAGTTAAATCAATAATATATGAGACACAAACGAATCTGTCGATGCTTACCCCCTGCACCATAAATTCTTTTAAAAGAACCCATCAACTGCCTCGCAAATCATTGTTCAGCAAAGGTTTTATGGATTTTAGCAATCAATGAGTTGACTTGGAATTAGCGAGTATGGTACACATTAAGGGACACAAAACGGTACACATGCGAGGGTCAAATGTCTTCTAACCATGTTTATAAAAGAGGAAACAAGTACGTTTATCGACGAAGAGTTCCGACCTATGTTCAACACCTTGACAAGAGAAAAGAAGTAAAGATTTCTCTAAAAACAGATGATTACAAAGAGGCTACCTTAAGAGCCGTGATTTATGATCAACAAATAGAAGATTTTTGGAAATCTTTAGTACACTCAGATCATCAAGCAAATTTTGATGAGAAATACCAAGCAGCGGTCAAGCTTGCTCAATCCTATGGTTTTGCATACAAAACTACAGAACAAGTTGCATCATCATCTTTGGAAGAGATAGTGAAGCGTCTTTCTACAGACTTAGATCATAAGACAAAAGCCGAGGCTCTTTTAGGTGGAGCCGGCCAAAGTACTTTGAGGATATCCGATTGCTCTGAGCTTTTCTGGGACTTAGTTCCTGAGAGAATTAAAGATAAAAATGAGCATCAAATTCGTAAATGGAAAAACCCTAGAAAAGCAGCTATGACTAATTTTATTGAGGTGATAGGCGATAAAACACTAAACGAAGTCAGCAGAGGTGACATTCTTTCTTTTAGAAGTTGGTGGGCTGAGAGGCTGAAAAATGGTCTCAGTGCAAATACCGCGAATAAACAAATGCACTTTGTGAAAGACATCATTCATACAGTGACACTAAATAATGAAATTGACCTAGATGCTGATGCACTGTTCGTAAAGACAAATTTTCGAGATGAGAAGAGATCAAGACCTCCTTTTGAAGCTTCTTATGTTCAATATAAGCTACTAACAAGCCTTGATGGATTAAGTGAAAAAGAACGTATGGTCATTTGGGCAATTGCCGATACCGGAGCAAGAGTTGCAGAGATATTTGGTTTGGCTGCTGATGATATAAGGTTAGAAGCAGATATACCTTTTATATGGATAAGACCAAGAGACGGTTATTCATTGAAGACAAAAACTTCCCAACGTCAAATTCCACTAGTCGGCAGTTCGTTAGTAGCTTTTAAAGCTTTTCCAAATGGCTTCAATAATAGCGGTAATCCAGACTCTTTTTCAACCTACATAAATAAATTCCTAGCAAAAGAAGGTCTCCGTCCAACACCACAACATACAATATATTCCTTAAGACATACTTTCAAAGACAGGCTTAGAGATATTGAAGCTCCGGAAGAGATTATTGACAGTTTGATGGGTCACAAGAAAAGTGGGCCAAAATATGGACGTGGACATAGACTAGAAACAAAACTAAAATGGATGCAAAGGATTGCCTACGACACCAAGAATTCCTGAGCTAAGCTAAGTCTTTCATCCCAGGCACTTGGAAGTTATTTCCCCTGAGAGAGTAAAATGCCTCTTTAAATTTGGATGCATCAAAGCCATATGTAGGATTTCGTTCATAAAGTTCTATCAAAGCAGTAATTACTTCCGTTTCAGTTAATTCGACATCTGGCAGTAAATCTCTTTCTTTGGCTATGAGACTATATAGTCTCGACTTATCTCTATCTGAGATATTTGGAAAATCAATTATTTCGGAGTCAATGTGATATAATTCAACATCACCTTTGAACTCCCTAATTTTAGATATGTTATAAAAGAAATTTTCCACTTCAAAAGTAGGTGACTCAGCTACTTTTCGATAGGTATGTGCCAATTTTCTTAGGTTTCTACTGATAATCACTTTAAATCCTTTCACTCGCAGTGGAAAGGAGTATAAGTATATTATACTGATTATGTCAAGAAATAACTATCAGAGCATGCCCTTAAATTTATTTTTTATGTAGTTTCTTGTATCTTGTATTATTAATTCAGCACTTTCCTCAAAGTCGTTATATGTTCTCAAATCCACTCTATTTCCCCCTAATTTTTGGAGATAATATTTAATTTCATCTAATAAATCTTTACTGACCCAAACCAAAATATACTTGCAATATGTCAATGCTAGTCCTAATTCTACTAAGGCTCTTGCGTCTTTGATATCATTTAATCCCAAAAAGAGAATAAAGGCTTTTGATCTTTTAATGCTATCCACAGGGTCATCATACGATCGCTCTTTAAGAACATTAATAAAGCAATTTACATTATGGAATGAATGTGAATTGAACCATCCACGTTTAGAATAATCTTCTGGAGCCATCTTTTCTGCCAATGAACTGGGAATACATAAATAAACTTGTCCGTATGGATATGGGCCAAAAAATCTATCATCGAGTTTTTCAGTGTGATTAGAAGAGTACAAATAATCATTTAAATCATCTAGATTATTGCCTCGATTTACAACTTGGCTAAAAGACTGACTGATTTGTGTTAAATAGTCCACAATTTGTGGTCTTATAGCGTACCAAGTACCAGGGCTTTCTAACGATAAAGAATGCTCTATTCCCTCCTCTAAATAGGTATTTCCTTTGATCTCCTCTAAGATAATCGGTCCTGAATAAATTCTTTCTGGATCAAAGGCTACATAACTGCCGTACAGCAGGCTTCTTTTCTCTAGGTATTCCTTGACAAGAAAATAAAATCCCTGTGAAATCTCTTTTTGATCTTGATGGTTAGAAAAGTAATACTGTGTCGATTGACTTTTAAAGCTATACGTATACTTCCCATTCCTTGGAAAGTCTTTTAAAGAATTGCCGAAACCTGTTACTAACTTTGCAGAATTGTTAGCATTCTTGATGAGCACCATTCTTCTTATTTCCACTTCTGGATGTTTACCAAATGTATCCTTTGTTAGAAAGTGTATAAAATAAGAGGTGAAACCCTCATCATTCTCTTGGTTGTGAATTCTCCTTTGCACATATTCATCAAGAACTGGAATTAGTTCATCAACCTTCTCGATCCATGAAGTCAATTGAGCCGGAGAAACTTTTTGTGGATATCCATCTGATCTCTGAACGCATTTTTTTAGTGCAGTTCTATGGGCTTTCACTGTTGACCATAACAAACCTGTTTTCAACTTATAAGCTTCGTGATCTTTTATCCAGTTTTCATACCCTACTGAGCCTTCATTGCTTCTAACAATTTGCTTAGCTAAGTCGGCAAATTCAGGATATATTTCAGCTATTTTTTTAGACTTCTCTTCTAGATTCATTATAAACTCTAAACTATAAGTTAAAAAAAGATAAAAAGACAAGGAAAAGCCAGAGTTGACTTGAGAAATATATAATTGTCAATTTCTATATCTAACGAATATATAATTAACTTATTAATAATCAAGTACTTAAGTATTGAGTTTACCGTATTACTTATAACCTTCGAGTTGAAGTAATTGGATTTTTTAACAAAGACAAACTCAATATGACAAGCAGATTTACACAAGGAAGCCTTAAGAAATTCAGCGGCTCTGAAGTAATAGAACGTTGGTTGCGTCAATCTTCAAGATGGAAAGGCAAATTTCCCATTGAATTTACTAATGAGCAAGCAGGGCTTGAACATCAGCTATTCAAGCTAGGAGTTATTTCCGACTATAATCACGAGAACCAAGAAAACACTTTTAGTCAAGAGGAAGATCAAAAAGAGCTCGCTGATATTAAAGACAGGCTGGATCACTACATAGCCGAGCAGAAGGCTGTCCTTCCCGAAAAAGACCTGGAAAGGCAAACTGTGCTAAAGGCCGATTTAAAGCGTCTTAAATCTCGATTCGCAGAACAGAAAAAATATCAGAAACACTTAAAAGCTAGGAAAGATGAAAAATGATCAAAAACGTCTCTATGACATATTTCATAACCCTACGGTTTGGGGAGGATCGATTATTCTATCGACCTCAATGATGCTGGTTTTTGAATATGAGGTCGCACAAGCATTTTATATCTATGTCTTAGGCCTTGCGGAATTAGCACCACTTCTATCCCTTTCAATGGCCTCAATTTATGGGATATTATCTCATACGGCGTCAATCCTTTTAGCAAAACGCCAAAAACGTGAATTTGCCATAACGGTCATCTTTTACTTGGTGTTAATGGTGTTTGCATTCTTTGGATTGGAAGCAGCAGCTATTGAAAAAGCAAATGATCCTTTGAATATTTTACTTGGTGATACACAAGATGTGAGCCTCAATAACACACACTATATCATAACTGGTTTAGCAATCAGCTTATGGTCAATTTCTGTACTACTTGGCTATTTAAGGGCTAAAGGAAAAGAGGATATAAGACACATAAAGGACGATCTGGAAATGTCAACCTTGCTCAGAGAGTCAGAGTATCAAATTGATTTAAAGGAGGGCGAGGTTGCTAGGGCAAAGGTTAGGCTTGATAATGCAGCCGCCGAACCTGTTTATGGACGTATTCAAAACCTAGAAGACAACCTTAATTCATACAAACGTACTGAACACCGCCTTAACAGTGAGAAGAACTATAAGCTCCAGTCTTTAGAGCTAACCTATCGACAAGTAAGAGCCGCGATAAAGGCTGTTTACGCCAAGAAATCATTTATCAAATCATTATTCACAAAATCTAAATAATTATGAAAACGGCTATAAGACAACTTTGCATCACGCTCACAGCGTTTCGTATTTTCTCCTTCACTGTCGCTATCTGTCTAATATCGCTTAGCGTACAAGCACAATTGATCAATGTAGGATACGCAACAGATGTTTCTATTAGTGCCACTAGAGTCGAGCCCTATAATGCTAAGAATACCCTCATTAAGATTGTTAACCTAGTTGAGATCAAGGACAGTAAAGCTGGGGTACATTTAGGCACGACGGTCATTGGTGCACCGGGTATTCCTAAGGTGGGTGTTGCATCGCTACCGGAAGCAACAGCAGTGTTCTCTTCCGTCACAGAACGTAGAGCAAATCTTGCCAAATTCTTATCCAAGAGCTTAGAGAATCTAGAAGAATTGGATGTTGAGTCAAATCATCAGCAGACTCAAATTTTTAGAGCGGTGGTTGCACTCGCAAGTCACTTTAATTCAGACTCCCAGAGAACGATTGTAATTCTAGAAAGTGATTTCATTTCAAGCGGTCCAGCTTGCGACTTCTTCAAATACGGCCATAACCCGAAAACCGTAATGGACGATTTCGATGCGATTATGGAGGCTTTTAAAGAAGATAATGGCGGTAAATGGCCTGATCTGACTGGAGCAGAGGTGTACTTAATCAGTCCTGGAAATACGGAAATGGCTGTGTGGAGTGTAAGATTTTGGGCTAAAGCATTTTATCTCTTTGGTGCAGCAAATGTGACCATCAGAGCTGTATTCTAAAATCAGGACAGGCCAATAAATCAATAGGTTATGGAAACGTCTAAATCAAATAGAAACTTTAACTACAAGAAGGGCAGAAAGCTATCTGAAGCCGCTCTGATTAATGGCTTCAAGAATAGTCCGGTATGGAAACTACTCTTCTTTAAGCCAAGAGAAGCGGCTTGGATATTACTCAATCAATACATCGAAACGAATGCTGCTATACTCTCATACTGCTATACAAGTGTATTTCGGTGCTTACCAGGCCAGCTTGTTTGTGGTGTCGCAATAACAGTGATGTCGTGCAGCTTTGCTCTTGCCTATAACAGTACTCATCTCATAACTCCTGCACTTGCGCCTTTAGCTACACCAGTAGTGCCATTTATACCGTTTTTCACAAGCCCTGATGAGCTTTATGATATGGCATTTGTCAGAGTATACTCGCTCCCTCTCGCCCTATACTGCTGTTTAATGGGAGTATCGTCATTGGTTAACATTATTATTTGCTGGTCGGGTTACTCTAAAAATCCAACTCAGCGTGGTGTGAGCTACAGCTATTTGCTGATCGACTTTTTATTCTCAAAGTATCTCAATGTTGGTCAGTTCTTCATCCAATTTGTAGAAACGCTTTTTGCTATATTGATTGGTGCCTATCTAGTCTACACCGGAATAGACACCTACTTCGGCTGGTTTCTGGTCATTATTTCAGGCAACGAGTGTTTTACCCTCATGTCCGAAAAATCTCGAAAAATGTTCACTAAAGCATTTGTGGAGGCATGACACAGGCAAAGGGGACATATAATTTGATTGAAAAATTCAGAAGATTCTGTTATGGTAAAAGCCGAATTGCACTAATCCTTTTGGGAATTTTAATTGTCCCCTTGCTTTTCAACCTTCCGCACATTTCAAATCAAAATCGAGCTTTCATGTTAACAATCACCGTTTCATATGGGGAAAATGCTAGACTCTATTTCAAAGATGGACTTAGCAAAGAAGGAACGTATTTTTTTGAAAAAAATATTAAAGCCTACTGGTCAGGAAAGACGAGCCGAATTCTCGGAATTGAAGGCAAGGAAGTTACCGAAGAAGCCTTTTCACGACTAAGCAAACGACATCACCCTGAAATTGAAGGATTACCCTTAACCCCTCGTAATAATCTGCGAGCGAGAGCAGGTTTCGATTTTACAGTAAGTGCACCGAAGTGTTTTTCAATTTTATACTCTCTGACAAAATCTGAGGCCTTGCTTGAAGTCCATAAAATGGCGAATGAAGCTGCGATGATCGAAGCTGAGAAGTTAATTTGTGTGCAACGTAATACACGTCATGAAAGAGGATATATCAATACGACTAACGGTGTTCGCGCTTCATTTCTTCATTTTCTAAATCGCGGTGAAGAAATAGAAATTGATGGAGTAAAGACGGTCGTGGGAATGCCAAACGTCCATACTCATAATTTTTGGATGCCGATTAGTCATAACTCTGAAGCTAAGCGATATGAGGCACTTGAGGTATTCAAAATGCACATGAATAGTGACTATATAAGGTCGGTTTATCATTCGAAGTTAGGGGTAGGTTTAGAACGACTGGGCTACCAAGTCGAGCGAGATGGCAGTTTTGTAAAACTTGCTGGGATAGACAGAGATATCATTGAAAGATTTTCTTCAAGAACCTTAGAAATCAACAAAATAGCTTTAGAAAAAAATTTAACAGCTCAGCAAAAGGGTGAATTAGGCAAGCTTACAAGAAAAAGTAAAGGACAGATGAGGTTGAGTGATGAGCAACTCTATGAACAATGGCTGGCCAAGCTTAGCAAAGAGGAATTCAAACACTTAAAGACTTTAAAAGGAAAGAGATTCAACAAACAGCCGAAGATTACAGCTAAAGAAGCTATCGACCGTGCTTTTGAGCATTTTTTTGAAAGAGACTCAGTAATCAACGAAAAGAAAGCCATTGCGTATGCAGCGCAAATTTCTTACGGCCAATTATCCATAGAGCAGATCACAGATGAGTTGAATAAGCGTGACAATGTATTAAGAACCGAGAGACATGCGATTGAGCTGATAACCCTTCGTGAATTGATCTATGAGGAAAATGAAATGTGCGTCAGGGCAATATCCGGAAAAGGCCAGAATATACCCTCTGATAGCGCTCTCCTTCCTATTCCAGAATTCTTTAACGATCAGCAAAGAAAAGCTGTTCAAGAAACGCTTGAGAGTAGAGACCTAATCACCATATTGAGCGGTGCGGCCGGTACAGGAAAGAGTACTGTTTTCTCACACCTTAATAAGATTTACAAAAAGGCGGGCAAAGACCTCATTGCCATTACACCCACTACTCAAGCGAGCATGGCACTTACTGAGAAGGGGATAGAAAGCTACACAGTAGCGGCGCTTTTGAATAACCCCAAGATTGCTGAAAGACTTCCGAATAATGTAGCTCTCGTTGATGAAGCGGGCATGATTGGAGTTAAGAGTTTAAATGCTATTCTAGATTTAGGTCAGAATAAAACGCGAATAATACTTAGCGGTGATACGAGGCAATTAGGACCGCCTGCACAATACGGAGATGCGCTTCGCATCCTTGAAAAGCAAACCCGCCTGAAGGTTTCTCGGGTTGATCAAATCATGAGACAGCGAAACGTTCCTGAATTTTTATCAGCTGTTCAGGATTTGGCAAAGGGCAATATTAGAAGCGGGTTTAATAAGCTTGATCGTCGCGGAGATGTCGTAGAAATCCATGATAATTCATTACGCATCGAAAGAATAGCACAAGATGTTGTGGGCGACATGGCTCGGAAGCGAACACCGCTGGTCGTGTCGCCAACACACGCAGAAGTGGACTTAATTAACAAGGCTGTTGTAAGTCTAGCAAAAGAAAAAAACCTCATACATCATCAGGATAAAATCTTTCAGTCTCTTAAAGATGCCTCACTTACTGCTGCGCAGAAAAAGGATATTTTCAGTTATCAAAAGAACCAGGTTATTCGCTTTAGCCGCAATCAGAAAGGCTTTAAGGCGGGATCTCATCATGAGGTCGTTGATATTACTAAAGATCACCAAGTTAAAGTTCGTGATTTACATACAGGAGTTGTCTCTATTCTCCCGCACCAGACCTCAGAACACTTTGGAGTTTATACCAAAAAAGAACTCAGCTTAAGCAAGGGTCAAAAAATACGCTTAACGAATAACACAACGTCCTTAGAAGGGACGAAAATGGCGAATGGAACGGCTTATGAAATTAAAGATTTTAACAAACGAGGCATAGTCTTAAGCAATAAAAAAACCATTCCCAATGATATTTTTCACATAGCTCCCGCATATGCAACCACGACATTTGGGGCTCAAGGTCTTGATAGTCAAAAAGTTATAGTCTCAATGAGTGAGCTTTCTCAAGGCGGTATTAACAAACAGTCTTTCTATTTGGCCGTCTCAAGAGGTACTAAAGAAGTCAAGATTTACACCTCAGATAAGGATAGCTTAAAAAAAGCGATCAATCGCTCTACAGAGAGATTAAGTGCTAATGATGTAGCAAAAGATCATCAACAACGCACACTACAGCGACAAAAGCGTAGCTATCAAAAGGGTTTGGAAGAGAAAACAAAGACTCATGAAAAAATTCAGGGACGACAAAAGACTCCTTCGCGGGGCTTTTCCCAAGACCGCGCAAGAGGCTAAAAACAGTAATGAATCAATTACTGACATAGCCAAGCGTAGAGCTTCTACACAGTTCTTCGCAGTGGCTACGAATGGCGATTTGAGCGACCATTTTAAGGTGTTAACGCCTTATGGACGGTCTTATATCATCAAGTATGCTCACTTGCCTCATATCGTCTCAGAGGGTGAAGAATTAATGATCCTGCTTCATGACCTACAGGTGCTCCTTGTCGGGCGCAATCTGGGGGTTTTAGAAGAGCATATTTCGCGAAATGAATTACTGTGGGTACGCCCCTCGCCAAGTGGTAAGGATGATGGTACCTCCAATGTATTTATCAGCGAAATTCAAGTGAGAGGATCAATACATAAACTAATTGGTAAACTTAAAAATGAAGAAGAATGAAAGGAGACAACAAAAAGGCTAAAGATCATAAAATTGATCATTTAGCCCCTACGCAGATCAATGAGCAAAAGCCCATTTCTGCACCGGCGCAGATCAAAGGTTTGTCACACAAAGAAATAGAAGACAAACTCGAAGTGTATAGCAAGGTCGGCGACAAAATGGATCGATTTTTCACCTTCCAAAAGAGCAAGGAAAAGTTCAAAGCCGATAGACAGAAAGCTAATGATAATAGAATTAAGCAGGATGTACACTACTCTGATGGGGAGCGTCGCGGTTTACAGCAATCACGTCATGATGTGATCAAAGATGATCGGGATTGGAAGGATCAAAATGACCGTGATGAACTGATGAAGAAGAGCAAGGAAGAGTATGATAAAGATGGCCTAAAGAAGAATTTCAAATTAAAACACAAAGAGTTAGGAAAGCGTCATGCCTTTAATCATGCTCATAACCAATACCGAAGCAAGGACAAAGGCATGGAAAAGGATAAATAAGCATTAGGAAAAAGAAGTTTGGGTTAGGGACACCTGATTTTTCATAGCCCATATCTCAACTATGAAAAGGATACTAAAACATGAATTAAAATGGGACTACTTAAAAGGCAATCAGATCATAAAAACCACGAAGCTTTACTTGATCAAGTGCTTTACAAAGTGCCTGGCACGGACACACTCATAACTTGGGCGGATGTTCTGGAGGGTATTTTGATGTGCGGTTCAACCGGATCGGGAAAGTCTTCAGGTCCAGGAAAGTTCACAGCAAAGGCAATGTTAAGAGCTGGATTTGGGGGGGTGGTCATGTGCGCCAAACCGGATGAACGAGCGAGATGGCAGGAATACGCCCAAGAAACAGGCAGAGAACAAGATTTAATCATATTTAATAAAGCAAGCGACCTACAATTCAACTTTCTTCAATATGAACTAAAGCGAAAAGGAGAGGGTGCGGGTGACATATTCAATGCCAATAATGCTTTGATGAACTTGAATGACCAAAATCGTCAATATCAATCAGGGGGGAGTAGCAATAATGAAGAACGATTTTGGGATAATTCACTTCGCTACCTTATTAGCATGACCATTCTTGCCCTAACAATGGCTAATGAAGAGGTGAGTATTTACAATATGCGCAAGATGGTTGCTGACTCATTTACTGAGGAACAAGCTGACTATTACATTTCACTACTCAGTATAATTTCTACAAAAGAAAATATCGATCAAAGTACCCGTGAAGAGGCTTTAAAAGAGTTGGAAGATATGCAAGAAACAAACTATTTCTTACATACTCTTTATAAAGTCCAAAGCACAGACTTTAAAAACAAAGAAGATATTGAGGATGTCGAACGCTTGGAAGATTATTGGCTTCGAGAGTTTGCAAAATTGGCAGAGAGGAGCCGCAGTATCATTGTCGCTTCCTTTATGGGCATTGTCGCACCCTTCATGAATAGAGGAATTCTTAAAAGACAATTCGCCTCTGGTCTTAGTGAAGAGCTTTTGCCTGAAAATATTATTTCAAAGAAGAAGATTGTTATTGTTGATTTTCCAATCAAGGAGTTTGGTCTAGCTGGAATATTTGCTTCCATTATATATAAAAGTCTTTTTCAAGGTGCGATGGAACGGAGGTGTATTGAGCAAGAAACTAACCCCATGCCGATATTCCTTTGGATTGATGAAGCACAAAATTTCCTTAATCCACAAGTAGATACACTTTTTCAGGCAACCGCACGGAGTTCATGGGTTTCTACTGTGTTCATAACACAAAATCTAAACGGACTATATCACCTGATGGGTAGTAATCAACCACAAGCCAGAGCCAAAAGCATTCTTGGGAATTTGAACCTCAAATTCTTTGCTTCGAATAGCTGCTTTGGCACTAATAGCTGGGCATCAGAAATGATTGGTCAACACTTGGTTGATCTTGATAATCTCTCGATAAGCAAGGATATGGAATTTAGTAAAACCAAAAACCAGCGATTGATGCACCGGGTCATGCCGGATCACTTTACTTCATTTAAAACCGGGCGAAAAGCGAATAACTACAAAGTAGAGACTATAGTGTTTAAGGCCGGAAAAACATGGGGCAAGAAAAAGGCGAATTACGCACTCGTAGAATTTGACCAGAGAAAGTAAAAGGTAACAGGTGGATTGATTTAAACGCATTGCTTATGAAATTGAATGATGACATAAAACGAGGACTGACAAGGGATTTTGTATCGCTCATATTAAGCGATATGAAACACTTGCAACGTAAAGAGGATTTCATAAAAAATTCCGTTGATTATTCAAGCTTGGAGCATGCAAACGCTCATCATAAAATCAATCATTTGAAATCCATAATAGACGCTGTTCACCAACTCAATCTCCTCATTAGCGATTATTGTATAGAACAAATCGAAACGCTAAAAAGAGCCGCGCAAAAAGAAACAATTCAAATAGAGTTTCTAGATACCATAGACCCAAGAGCTGTTATAAAAAAGCGTGAAGCCGCTCTTCTTTGCGAACGTTCTGAATCGTGGCTTCAAAAAGGAGATCACAAGGAGCAGTTTGAAAATCAAACCAATGGTGGGTTGAATGTTTTAAGCTTTGCCACCTATTTAAAAGAATCCAAGCCTTTTGAGTATCAATTATTTATTAAAAACTTCTCAAAAGAGACCAAATCAAAAGTTGGGTAAATCGTCAGGTGTGTTATCTCTAGCAAAAGTAGATAGATACCTTCTAAGAGTGCGAATATCAGTCCAGCCAAGAAACAATTGAATTTGATCCAAAGTACAGCCGTGCCTTACACAGAAACTAGCAAAAGTTCTTCGGCTTGAGTGAAAGGTAACACGCTCAAACGCTTGGATTGTCTCTCTAATCGGCTTGCCCAAACGAAACGTGGTTTTTTGAACCTGGTGTTGAAGAGTGGGCAACTTCATCAAGATTTTTCTTAGGTTCTTGTTCTGCTGTTGATTCTTAGAAAAGACACCCACAAAAGAGCGCCCATATTTATTAAAGATTGCTTCTGCTTCTGGTTTTAATGGTACTTCAAAATAGACATTCGTCTTTTCAGCATGCATCTTTATTTTGCCATCAATGACATGAAAATTCTCAAGACGTGTAAGATCACTCCAGCGCATGCCTGTCAACACACTAAATTTAAATGCATCATAGGTTCTAACTTCTGCTGGATTGTGGGGGTTGGGTGTATAGTTTTTGTAATCTTCCCATTGATCGACCGTCAGAGCAATAATTTCATCTTGAGAGGGCTTTTTACTTGCTAAGACTTCAATGTATTCTTGAATGTCATCAACCGGTAGTTTCAGATCACTAATCTTTTCAACGTATCTAAAGAAGGATTTCAAATCCTTTAAGAAGCGTGTAATTGTTGTGTCGGTTTGTGATATGACTTTTGTAACAGAAAAGGTAACGTCTTTTCTCTTATCATAGATTTGATTTGTCTCTTCTTTAGGTGTAGCCAAATATTCTGTAAACTCTTCAATCCACCTGATATCGATTTCTCCCATTTTGGCTTTAGGTCTGAACCTTTCCAAACGGCGTAGCTTTGAAAGGTATCTATCCATACTTCGATCTTCGGTAATCTTTTTTGATTTGGCTTTCACTTCCCTTAGATATTCAGCAAAAACCTCTGTAACCAAAGTATTCTTGGTCACCGAAAGTTGCTTAAGCTTCCTATTGTTGTCATCGAGAAACGCTTCTACGTATGTGATTTCATCGACATTCTTTTCGTATGCCTCAGTAATCAGATTGTCGATGTGTTGTTTCTTTTTCAGGATTGACAAGTTTGCATTTTCAAACTCATCTCTGTTCCAAGCAGCCTTTAGGCGACCATTACTAAATTGCTGGTCATGGATCGTCTTTCTTTTAGAATGAAGTGTATATCCAGTCGCCCATCTTTTGGACTTGTAACGTATGACAATACGGTTGCCTTTTAGCTCAACACTGGACTGCTTTTTTACCCGATTTTTCATATATAAATATACGAAAAACGGAGCTACTTGTCCGCATGAAATGTATGTAATTTTACTATGCTCGGACAAAATTCGGACAAAAAAATGCCGAGAAATGCTGTTTTCCAAATTAGAAAGAATGAGAAATGATAGGAAGAAATATGAAGCAATAAGATGATAAAACAACCTTTTTTGAGACTATTTCCTAGTTTTTATCCTTAAATTCCGATTTCAATTCCAAGAGAACAACACTCTCGATATGCTGTGTCTGCGGAAACATGTCTACCGGCTGAATTTTAACCACATCATAAACTTGACCCAGAACCTCCAAATCACGCGCTTGAGTCGCCGGGTTACAGCTTACATATACAATTCTATCTGACTTGATTTCGGCCAGTAGTTGGGTCACTCTGGGATGCATTCCAGCTCGTGGTGGATCGGTGATGATTACATCAGGTTTTCCATGCTTATTGATGAATTCATTGCCCAGCAGATCTTTCATATCTCCTGCATAAAAATATGTATTGGCGATCCCGTTTAGTTCACTATTCACTTTAGCATCAGCAATTGCCTCCTCCACATATTCAATGCCTATTACTTTCTTGGCACTGCGTGCTACAAAATTGGCGATGGTACCGGTACCTGTATATAAGTCATAGACTAATTCATCACCTTTCAGACCTGCAAAATCAGCGGCTACTTTGTACAACTCATGCGCTTGTACAGAATTGGTTTGGTAGAATGATTTTGGTCCAATTTTAAACTTAAGGTCACCCATCTGCTCCATGATATGATCCTTTCCGGCAAACAATAGCACCTCTTGATCACTGAATGAATCATTTCCCTTCTCATTCACCACATACATGAGTGAGGTGATCTGAGGGAACTCCTTTTTCAAATGGTTCAACATCAAGTCGATCAGCTCCTGATCCCGGTAATACACCTGGAGGATAACCATCAAATCTCCCGTTGTTGAAGTACGAATGACCAGGTTGCGCAAGAATCCTTCTTGCTTTTTCACGTCAAAGAATGGGATGTCATGTGCATCGGCAAAGGACTTTACCTTTAGTCTGATTTCATTGGAAGGATCGGCTTGCAGGTAGCATTTTTCTACATTAATGATTTTGTTGAATTGTTTTGGAATATGAAATCCCAATCCGGTGCGCACGTACTCTTCTCCAGACGCAATTTCTTCCTTTGTAAGCCATCTGAAATTGGAGAAAGTGAACTCCAGCTTATTTCTATAAAAGGTAGTTTCACTCGATCCCAAAATAGCATTTGTTTGAGGTAGCTCTAACCCACTCAATTTCTGGAGATTTTCCTCAACATGCTTCTGCTTATATTTCAACTGAGAATCATAGTGCATGTGTTGCCACTTGCATCCTCCACAAAGTCCGAAGTGTTCGCAAAAAGGAACAATACGTTCATCAGATTTGGTAATAATCTCTTCGGCATACGCCTCAAGAAACTTCTTTTTCTTGCCAACAACTTTTGCTTTTACAATATCTCCGGGTACTGTTTCTTTAACGAATACTACCTGACCGTTTACTCTTCCTACACCTTTACCTTCAGATGAGATTCCGGTGATTTCCAACGAGTCTATTGTCGCTCCTTTTTTCATGTGAATTTGTTTGCCTTTAATTGCCACATGGAATTCGCATTAAAAATTTTATTGAGATAAAAAATCAAGTGTAGAAGTAATGCTCATTTCATTGTCGCAAAATTACTATCCACGTCTTTGGTTTACAGGGTTTTTAGTACTTTCATTGTTGTAGTATTTGGTAAGATGAAGAAGTTTTTAATCACTAGCTGTCTATTCCTAACCATTGGAATTACCAATGCCTTTCATATTGTAGGTGGTGAGATCGAATTTATCTACCTCAGCGATGGGTTATACCGTATTAATCTCATCCAATACTTTGATGAAGCACAAACTCAAAATCCTGGTGCAGACCCTTTCATAACTGTTTACATTTTTAGAAATGGGGATAATCAGTTGATGTCTACACACGATTTGCCCCTGAGCCAGATTGAAAATGTAGAATACACAAATATCGAATGTGCCAGGGACGAGTTGCAAACATCCAGAGTTCTTTACTCGGCAGACATTGAATTGAGTCCCGAGCAATATGACAGTGAAGATGGGTATTACATCCAATGGGAACGTTGCTGCAGAAATACTGCAATAGATAACATCGTGAATCCTCAAGGCACAGGAATGAACTACGTTTTAGAGATTCCTCCATTGATGAGAAATGGGAAAGTGTTTATTAATTCTTCCCCTATTCTCTTTAAGCCACTGAGTGATTATGCATGCATTGATCAGCTCTACTATGTGGAGTTTACAGGAGTTGATCCTGACGGAGACTCGTTGGTCTACTCGTTAACTACACCCTTAAACAGCTCCTCGGCTGTAGCTTTACCTATCCCACAACCAAAACCTCATTTTGGCATTTCATTTCTGGATGGATTTTCCGAAAGCAACATGGTCGGCGGCACCAAACCGTTGCGGATTAGTAACAGAGGCTTATTAACCGTAACACCGGACCAAACCGGGCTATTTGTGTTTGCTGTCAAGGTCGAAGAATTTAGGAACGGTGAAAAAATCGGTGAGGTTCGCAGGGATTTTCAGATGCTGGTAGTCGACGGATGCGAACCACCGGATCCTCCAGTTGTGGATATTGAAATTCCGGGAAACCCAACTTTCAATGCTGAAACTGATGTGCTAACGTATGTTGCGAGTGATGTTGAAAAGTGTTTTAGTTTTTTAGTCTCAAATGTAACTGTGGGAGAAACCATCTCTCTGAGAGCTAAGGGAGTAAACTTTGATGAGGAATTAAATGAAATATTTACGCTTAATAAAATCCCGGTTGGGGACGGTGAGAGCCAATTGGAAGTAGAAGTTTGTATTCCGGATTGCCCTCCTATTCGCGACGAACCATTTATTCTGGATTTAATAGCAGCAGATGATGCATGTCCACTTCCTCAATTAGATACTTTGAGGTTGACTATTGAGGTAGAAGCCCCACCCAACACTCCTCCAGATGCTTCTACAAGTACTAATTCTATTTTATTGTCTGAAAACAGTCCTACCTATACGCAAACTATCACTGGTATCGATGCAGACGGAGATGATCTGGATATTACACTATTCATTGAAGGAATTGAGGATCCCGCCTCTGCAGGATTTGGCTTGAGTAATATTGATGCTTCTTCCGGAAGTATTGAGGCGACCTTGACTTGGGATACTGATTGCGAAACATATGATTTCTCTGAGGTACAAGACTTTAAAGTTGGAATCATAGTGAATGATCACGACATCTGTGATGTGCCCGGAGATACAGTGTTTATTGATGCGTTGGTTATTTTACCTCAAAATACAGACCCTCAAATCACCGTTTCGAATTCCTTCCCATCGCAAGTTGATTTGGGAACTACCCTCAATATTGAAGTCATCGCATCGGATGCTGATGGCGATGATGTTTCTCTTTCATTCATTGGGGGCAACTTTGATCCCGAATTGTATGGCGCTTCTTTTACCCCTGTATCAGGAAATACTTCAGTAAGTTCAAATTTCACCTGGGACCTGGCCTGTGATGCGAATCGATTTGTTGATGGGGAACAGTTTGAGCTGTTGTTTATTGCAGATGATGATGATAAATGCAAGGTCAAAAACTTTGATACGTTAAGGCATTTTATCCAGGTGAATTATCCTGCAAATGTCAGTCCTCAGTTCGATCCTATTGAGCGAAATCAGTCACTGAGAGTGAATGAGTACGCAGAAATTGAAATCGGTGCCTTTGATTTAGATCCCGGAGATGAAATAACCATTCAGTTTGCCCAGGGAATAAGACAGCCAGCCTCAAGCACCCTTGAAATGGAACCTATAACTGGCCAAGGTAGAGTCAATGCTATCTTGAAATGGCAACCTGAATGTTCTTTACTCAGATTGGGGGAGACCTCCAGTCTGCAGGATATTGTGGTACAGATCAGTGATAATGCTTGTCCTACACCAAACATTGACACACTGAAACTAACAGTAGAAATTTTTGACGACAGTGAACGACAACAATCTTTTGCCCCGCCAAACATCTTCACGCCAAATGGTGACAACACCAATGATGTTTTTAGCATGTCCGGAAACCCTGAGATAAATCAAAATTTACCTCCCGACAACTGTGACAATTCATTCGAATATATTGTAATCACCAATAGAGCTGGTGCGCCAGTATTCCGATCAGAATCCCGTGATTTTATTTGGACGGGCGGTCAATTTCCGAGTGGGATTTATTACTACGTGATTAAGTATACAAACTCAGAGTTTAAGGGATATGTGCATTTAATGAAGTGAGTTACAATCTTGCCTGCACGCCGATGGTAATCCCTAACTTTTTGAAAAATGGATGACGGAAATTATCCCTTATCGTTTCATTAAAAAAAGAATGACTTAACCGATAATTCAAATTAAAATTTGAACCTATCTCTTGATTTACTTCAATGAATGGATCTAGCACGTAAACATCCCAATTTTCACTTTCAAAAGATTGATCTGAGTTGTTATTTATAGTTCTAATGTAGGAGTAATTGTCAAAGTGTATCTTTCTGCCTCTCAGCCCAATGCTAGCTCTTGATTTTTCGTTAGGGATAGTAAAGTTATAGTTTGCTTGAAGACTATAGGTATTGTATTTAGTTTCTACACTTATACTTTCCACTGAAAATATGGGTATGTTATTATCGGCTATTTCTCCATTAACTTTTCCCGTACCTGCTCCAAGCTTGAATTCGAGGCTAGACCCGGTGGTAAATGTGTGATAATAAATTAACGAACCATTCAGAAAACGGGCATTATCAAGGCTCTCTTCATTATTATCCAATTTCATAAGCCCTGAGTATTCAATATCTAAACCCAGGCTTGCTACCGGTGACCAGGCGGCACCAAATTGGATGACCTTGTCTCTTCCTCTGGTATCTGAGCCCAAGTTGAAGTTCATATTCAAGTCTCCTTTTTCATTAAGTCCAGAGCTCCTGGGAACATTATTTACATATGATATTGGTGGTGCACATGAGATCATTGCAGTCAGAAATACAAAGAATAAATTTTTCATTTGGATAGGTCTCTTTGAATTAGAGAACCATTTGACAGAAAACCCCTAAAAACCTACTCCAATCCTGAATCCATTTGCAACGAAATCTCCATTGCGGAATGCCCAGTAATAGTCCACTCGCATGAATTTGAAGATATGCTCAATACCTGCTCCAAGCTCTACATAATTTCCAATAGTCTCAGTGGTGAGATAATTAGCAGATGCCACGGCCTGCAGATTGAGTTTTTTCACTAGTGGTATCTTATTGAAGATAAACTCATTGAAGTGATGCTCATAGTGAGCTTCCAGATAGGGCTTGGTAGTACTAAACTGATAGAAAGGAAGTAATTCGAATTTGAAGGATTTACCTACCTGACTCAATGAAGTTTGGTTACCTGCAAAGTGCTTGTAATCCACAAATGTCAATGCATCATCATTCAAAAATGCTCCGGCCCCTATCGCATACGTGCTTGTACCAATCAATCCCAACTTCATGTCATCGGTCACTCTGACCTGTACAAAATCAAAATTCACGTCGCTTCCCAATGCTTTGATTCCTTTCTTATAAGTAAGAAAAACTTCAGGGTACTTTGAACTGTAGATGAATTTTCTATCCGGTCTGGTGGCATATGTCTGCTTGAATCGGAACCTGAATGTAGCTTGAAAAACCATCGCCTGATGGGAAGCGAATCCCGTTTGTGCCAATTCAGCATTGACTGGTTGATTGCTTGTGAAGTCTGCTCCATCACTCTTGTGCCATGTAAAGTCTGATGTGTTGGTGAGTGTGTCTCTCGAAGCATATTCCAACCTCGTATTCATTAAGATCCCATTTTTAACCTCCTGCTGAAACCTTACATAACCAAAGGACTTCTGAAAGATCTTTAAGTAGTTTTCGCCACCAACCAGGGTAACATAGCTATTGATAAATGGTGTAATCGATTCATTCTCGTCAAATTGTGAAATATATCGTCCTCCTCCCGCATAAAATCGGGTAAACTTATTGTCGAGCTTGCGATAGCTTCCTTCGAGCTTGGCATTGAATTTTTCATTTGAAAACCCATATCGAAGTGACGGTCTAACCCAATATTTAGTTCTGCCATCTATTTGCTTCCATAAGGTAGGCTGAATCTCAGGCACAAAACCCTCAACCGTATTGAATTGGAAAATGCTAATGACCGCCGGCAGGGACCAGTACTTTTCTTCCACACTATTCGAATGTGTATATCCGCTTAGAAATATATTCCCAATCGTGAGCTTATTGGTTTCATTGTCCACAGAGTCTTTGTAAGGGACACTTTCTTTTACCAGTCGAATGCTGTCTTTGGTATGATAATCTGCTACTTCAATTTCTGTGAGCGGCACAGGGCGAATATTTTTCCAATAGATACTATCACGCTCGTTAGATCCTTCTTCTACTACCAAAACTTCTGGTGTAAAGTCTTCTTCCTGAAACAGATCAGCCTCTTCCTTTACACCAAATTTTTCCTCATACAAGTTTGCCTTTCTGTAAGCCTCATAATTTGGTTCTACTTTATAATTAGAATATACGCCGATGTAGTACCCACTTCCCTTAAACCCGAATGCACCAAACTTAAAAGAGTATTTCTGCGAGATTGGCATCCAAATGTCATACTCGGCAGGGGCAAATACCTGATTGATTTTAAGTGAATCTATAAACTCCAACCCGCGTGCCTTGGTCACAAACAGATCGATGGTATGAAATCGCCATTCATCTTCCACGATATAAACTACTCCTTCGAAAACCGGATCAGTTGCACGTTTTGGAATCACCTTTATCTTATTGATCAACTTACCTCCTTCTTCAAAGAATCCAAGCCATTCAAAATCGTAAAACAAAAATGATTGGGGAGAAATTGGGGAGACGTACTCACGCTCCATATCCAGATCTATAAACTTGCTGTATGCATTGATATTAAAGTCCGAGGCTTTATTGAAACTAAAGCCTTGCTCATTTCCGCTAACCTTAGAGCTGATCATTCGCTCTGAAACCTTGTCCGGTAGTTCAAATGAAAATTCAGAAACAGATTCGGACAAGTAAAGTATGCCCGTATCGATTGTGATTTTCTGCCCTAGAATTTTTTCGGGTTTGTCATCAAGTCGGAAAAGCCCTTTCAAATAAGCATCAGTCTTGAAAGCGCTCACCTCATTTTCATAGAATTTTCTTTTTTTGATTGCTTCCCTGATAACCCTGTACGCCGGATCTTCATCACCTGCAGTCACTACCACTTCCTGAAGCCTTAAGGCTTGTTCCTGTAATTCAAAATCAAATCGGATTGATTGGCCTTCTCGCAAGGTGATTTCCTTCTCTATGACTTTAAAGCCAACATGCTGGGCAACGATGGTATGTGTACCCGCAGGAGTTTTCAGAAAAAATGATCCTTCACTATTCGAAGTGGTGCCATTGGTCGTGCCTTTGATGTAAACTGTGGAGAACGGAAGTATTTCGCCTGACTTACTCTTTGTGATCCCTCTGATGCCGGTTTGACCGAATGAGGAAATGGCAAATAAGGTGATTAGCGTGAATGAGATTAATTTCATTTAGGTAGTGACAGGTTTTAATGTAAATGCGCGAACCGCTGTTTAGGTTGCATCACTTAGATTTTTATTCAAAGTTTTTCAATGTGAGCTATCTTGGCAAAAGTTATACCATTTCATTTTCGTTTGTATGCAAAAGGTCGCAATTATAACAGGAGGTTCGTCGGGTATTGGTAAATCCCTGGTACTAAAATACGCCAATGAGGGATACGCAGTAGTTTTTACCGGAAGGAACGGTGAGCGAATGTCTCAAGTGGTATCAGAGCTAGGCGAGCGGCCTCATCTTGCACTCGAATTGGATGCGGCTGATAAGGCTGATAATGAACTTATGGTCAAAGAAACTGTGAAAAAATTTGGGCGCGTTGACGTTTTGATTTGTAACGCAGGTATTTCTATGCGTGCACTTTTCGAGGAGGTAGACTTGGATGTTTTCAAACAACTTATGGACATCAACTTCTATGGTGCTATCTACGCGACAAAATTTGCACTTCCATATCTTCTGGAGTCCAAAGGAGCTATTATAGCTATCTCATCGATCAACGGATGGAGATCTACTCCCGCTCGTACGGCGTATTCATCGTCCAAATTTGCAATGCAAGGTTTTTTTGAGGCGCTCAGGACAGAAGTAATGACCAGAGGTGTTCATGTGCTCGTTGTTTGTCCCGGGTTTACAAGTTCAAATATCAGAAATGCAGCATTAACAGCTGACGGAAAATCTCAGGGAGAGTCACCCAGAGATGAGAAGAAAATGATGACTTCTGATGAAGTGGCTGAGCGTACATTTAGAGCAGCTCAAAAGAAGAAGCGAGATCTCGTCTTGACATTTGAAGGGAAAATGGCTGTTATGCTCAATAAAATAATGCCTTCTCGTCTGGATAAAATGATATATAAAATGATGAAGAAGGAGCCTGATAACCCGCTTAAATAATCTTCAGTTTCGCATTTCTAACATATACCTCTCGTCCATCCCAGGAAATTTGTGTCCAAACCTGATCACGGGCCAAGACTTTTACTTTGTGACCCTTATTCAGCATTTCAATAGGCTCTGCACCAGCGGAAGGGCCAGAACGTAACAAGGTGTTATCAGAAACTATGATCGCTTTTGATGGGTTGCTGAAATTAACAATTGCCAGGAGAAGACAGATGCTTATCAACTGAAGGATGCCTGCTGCTATTGGCTTTTCTTCGCTATTTGATTTTTTAAAAATATATACCAAAAGCATCAGCACGATAGAAGAGAATAAAATGACGAAGTATAGATGATATTTATTCAGTATTGCCAGAAAATAATCTATATCGGTATACCTATAACCAGATAGGTCGTTGGAAGTGGAAAGTTCTTCAATTTTTCCAATTACATTTCTATCAGCAGATGATTGATAGTACTTATCCAGAAAGAATAATGCATCAGTATAATTACCAAGTCCATCCTGGATATAAGCCATCTTCAATAGCATAGCCGGAGAAGCTTGGCCATTTTGAAATACTGCATCATATTTTTCGTAGGCTTCCGTATACTTCTGCTCGTCAAACAAATAATCACCTTCCTCAAGACTGCTATTTTGGGCTATTACACTACTAAAAAAGCAGCTGAATAAAATTCCTAGAAATAATCTCATCTTTATTCTGTCAATCATGTGGTAAAATTCATTTTGATTTCTATTTTTGCATCCGCAATTTAAGACAGAGGTCTTGAATTGCACTTCTTTTTATACGAAAGGAGAATTAAAATGACTGGCTAGCTCAGTTGGTAGAGCAACGCCCTTTTAAGGCGTGGGTCCTGGGTTCGAGCCCCAGGCCAGTCACATCGCAAACTCAGGCCTTTTAGCTTGAGTTTTTTTATTTCCAATTGCTTTTTCCGGAACTAGCTATTCCCTGATTTTAGGGATTTTAATCTCGATGGTAGTTCCTTTATCAATTTCACTGGTCACCGATATATCGCAGTTATTTTTTTCTAATAATCCAAGGCTTAGACTTAGTCCAAGTCCGGCACCCATTTCTTTATCAGTGCCGACCTTTGACTTTTGAATCTCCTTCTTAATGATTGAGTTGATTTGCTCAGAGCTCATCCCGACTCCTGTATCTTGTATGCTAACAATTGTCTCACTTTCATTTTGATCGCTTACGACATTTATGCAGCCTCCGCCATTTGTGTATTTGATCGCGTTGTGGATCAGGTTTCTAATAGCTACTTTAAAATGATTTTCATCTATCCAGGCCTCAAGCTCAGTAGGTGTATTTATTTTGAAGTCAATGTTTTTCCTCTTGATAAGTGTGTGAAATAGGTCTGCATTCTCTTGCACAACAGAGCTTACATTTACCTTGGCCGGATACGCACTTATTCCTCCCAGTTGCATACGTGCCCAATCAAGCAATTCATCAACCGTCCCTGTCAGGCTTGTCAAACGTTCTTTAAGTCCCTCCTGATATTCAATAAATTGTTCTTTTGATATTACATCATCATGATTTAAGCTTAAAATGCTGTGGAACAAATTGAGTGGACTTTTGATGTCGTGTGCTATGATAGAAAAGAGCTTGTCCTTTGTCTCGTTGGCTACTTGCAACGCTTTATGTGCTCTCACAAGCTCACTAACATCATCTACACATATAGCCACTGATTCCACATTTCCTTCTGCATTTAGAATGGGCTCATATTTCCCGTTTGCAGAGATCACGGATCCGTCGGGCAGATTGGTTTCTTCCAAAAATGAGACTTGGTTTTTTGTTTTCATTACCTCTTGAAACATGGGCTCATGCTTATCAAAAATATGATCCGGGAGCACCTCTCGACGATTTTTGCCGATGAGCTCTCGTCGTTTATGTCCAAACCTGCTAGCATAGTTGCTGTTTACGAGTATGAAGTTACCTTCGGGGTCCACAAGGGCCATTAACAATGGCGCATTGTCCAGCAAAGACCTCAAGGTTTGTTCTTGCTGATCTGACCTGTCAAAGGCCTTTATAAGTATCGATCTGAACACATACAAAAAGAGGTATAACACCGATGCTACAACAATATTATTAATAAGGGTCAACCCAAAAATGGTTCCTTCTATACCTAAGGCATTCAAGCTCAGAACTTTTAGCGAAATGAAGCATGCGAAAATTAGCCAGTAAACGAAATGCTTCTTCAAACCATCCACAAGAAACATTGAGATTGCCATTGCAGCGAATAGCATGTTTTCCAGATCAACATCCTGGCCCTCTTTAATATAAATGAGTGCAGCTCCTGAGATCATTATTACGCACAGGGTAATAAAGTAGGCCTTGGAGAATCGAATCTTTCCTAAATGATTGAGAAAAAATGAAATGGAGAGTAAAATGGCAGCCGCAAAGCAAAGTAAGGGTTGAAAGAACAATCCGAATGAAAGGGTGATTCCACCCAAAATCAATGAAGTAACGACACAAAAAAGTATCAGATAATTGAACAGGGCAATTCTCCGCTTATCCAGAAGTGAACGGGCATGGGACATCCCAGTCCTCAGAAGTGTCTTAAACGAAAAGGGTTTCATGAGTGGGTTTAAACCGAAAGTTTCAACTTTCCATGATTAAATAAGACTAATCAGAGAAAGGTAACCCCGAAAGTATATCTTTTCTAGTCATTCTAAGTTTGAAACGCTTTATTTCGGTGTTATTGTACTTTCAGGCGTGTAACCATCAATTTTCAGCTACCTGCATGCCAATGATCATCCTGGTGCCCTTTCCCGGTTCGCTTTCAATTTTCACATCACAGTTATTTTTTTCAAGTAGTTCCAAGCTGAAACTAAGCCCCAGACCAGTACCAACCTCGCCTTGAGTACCACTTTTCGAATTTTGTAACTCTTTATTAAGTATGGACTCTATTTTATCCTGCTCCATTCCTAGCCCGTCATCTACAATTTCCAATATTACCCTTCCGTCTTTGCGCAGACCTCTGATGTCTAACATTCCACCAGGCTTTGTAAATTTCAAGGAATTGTGAATCATATTTCTTACGCCAATCTTCAGATGATTTGAATCTAAATAAGCAATTGCATTAGAATGTATGTCTACGTTGGTACGAATTTTCTTCTTGTCAATAAGGCTTTTATAGAGTTCTAAATTTGAGTTTACTATCTCGAGTACATTAGTTGATGTAGGAAAAGTGTTAATTCCATCAAGCTGTGTTCTGGCCCATTCTAAAAGGGTGTTTACTGTTTCTTTCAGGTCAGACAATTTTTCTTTCACACTTTTTTGATGTTCCAGAAATTCTTCTTTCGAAATATCCCCCGAAGAGGAGTAATCCACCAAACCGTCAAATAGATCCAATGGGCCTCTGATATCATGTGCAATAATGGAAAAAAGCTTGTCTTTAGTAGAGTTGGCAGCTTTCAACTTGTTTTTTGCTTCCTCCAATTTAGTGACGTCATTTACAAATACTGAGATTCCGGTAATCTCACCAGTTTCAGAGCGAATGGGAGAATACCTTCCTCCGGCATAAAAAGTACCTCCGTCCGGCATTTTTGTAAGTTCCAGAAACTCCGGACTGTCACCCTTAAGTGCTTGATCAATCAATGGTAGGTGTTTTTTCAGGATATTTTCCGGAAGTACATCCTTTACATGTGAACCAATTATTTTATCCCTATCCATCCCAAAAGACTTTTCGTAATTGAGATTAACCATCTTGTACTTTTTCTCCTGATCTACCAATCCTATATAAATAGGGACATTATCAATCATCGAGTACAGCAACTCATCTTTCTCTTTTAACCGATGAAAGGCTCTCAATAGCGAGTTTCTGAATGCGTCGACGAATAGAAACATCAGCAAACATAAAATGGAGATATTTTGAAGTGTTAAATAAAAATTAAGGTCGTACGGCTGTCCTAAATATTCTTGCTTAAGAAATTTTAACCAAATTAAAACGCCATAGATCAGTAAAAACCCCAAATACCTAAGCCTGCCATCAAATAGTAAATAATTGACAGCCATGAAGCCTATCAAAATATTTTCTACTTCATTAAATCTACCTTGATCGTATGCAACATAGGATGCCACTGTAAGCAGCGTCACAGAAATCAAAAGAAAAGCAGCTCTGGCAAGAATGTAGGACCTGATATGGTTGAGATATACTGCTACTAAAAAAATGAAACCACCGATTAGTGTGACAAAAAACTGCGGGAAGACATTCTCGAATAATAAAAGTATAGTGACAGAAAAGGCTACACCACTGGTAATTAAAGAGAGATTATTGACAAATAATACTCGTCTGTAATCCAGCGGATCAACAAGGCCGTGTAGACCGGCTTGACTTAGTTTTGATAAAAATTTCTTCATTCAGCAGGAATTCCTGCCGGCCTTAATGATCTATTAATTTAAGGCATTTATGAATTGCATTTACTAATTGATCAGAATTTTTGAGCGGTTTTTGGATGAAAGTGGTGTACTCAACGTCATAGTTTTCCATTACCTCCTCCGGATGGCTCGTAATCACAACAGTTTTTGGCTTGTGATCGCTAAGTTCCAGAACTTCAGGTCCTTCTAACCCGGAAATGTTGATATCAAGAAGCAATACATCGGGCTTGTCCAAATCAATCCGTTTAGCGGCATCTAAAGTATTGTCACAGGTACCGAGCAGCTCAACTTCTGAAACCTTTGCAACAACCACTTTCAGTATCTCCACAAAAGCAGGGTCATCTTCGACTATTAAACAGGTATATTTTGAATTACTCAATGTTTGAATCTTCTCAATGTAAAAGGAGTGTTAAAAATAGGACTTTTTCTTACATGAAAAAATTTAAAGCTTTGGTGAGACTGTAGATTGATAAAATAGTTTGTAATCAAATCTTTAACTTAAATGAATAATAAAAATTTTATGAAACAACCACTTGCATTGCGTTTTGACAGAATTGTAAAAGAGAATCTTCCCAAACGTAAAACCATGATGGAAGTACTTATGGAAAGTGCCCTTTCAGCCAACCTTTTTTTTGAGAAAGGAATGGGTGTGCAATCCATCCTTAAGCAAACCGGAAGACTGACAGATTTTAAAGGGATCTACGGTTTTATCCTCGAAGGTAAGATGGTATATATAGATGAATCTGCATATGTCATTCGGCGCATTGTCAGACAGTTTAAAGGAAATAGCAGATATCAAAAGAAGTTGGCCCACACCATTTGTTCAATCAAAAAATCCTACAGTGAGAAAGATGCGCTTGAAGAAATGAAAAAAATGAAAATCGTATTCCTGGACCTGCCTGATGACCTTGAACGTCAGATCACGACATTGTACCTTCAGTGCCAATTTGAATGTGTCTACAATCGATTTGAGTGAATTCAGCTTTTAATGCTTTCGATTACTTTATCAATCAATCGTTTTTCGTGCACTTTTTCTACTTCTGTTATCCGTTCGCCAATCAAAGCTGCTATTGGTTTTAGTTCCTCATAGTGGCTGCACACCACTTTAAGCATTGCTACCAAAGGAAGAAACAAAATCATCCCTGCTATACCCCAAAGTACGCTACCTACAATCAATGAGAAAATTGAAAAAAGTGCATTGATTTGCATGTTTCCTCCGACGATTTTTGGGTTTAGAAAATTTCCTTCTACAAACTGAATAAACCAAAAGATTGCGATTACGCCAACGGGATACCAGTAGCTATCATAAGTCACAAATACATATAGTGTAGGAATTAATCCGCCAAGTGTTGTCCCTACATAAGGTATTATGGCGAGTAGAGCTGCCAGAAAACCAAAGAAGAATGCGTAATCAATTCCAAGTATTAACAGCCCTGTAGTATTCAATACTCCGAGAATTACAATTAGCAAAAGCATCCCGGTAAAGTACTGCTGCCCTACTTGCTGAACTTCCCTCAGCATATTCAAAAAATATCGTTTGTGCTTTTTAGAGCTAAATCGAGACAATGCCTCGGTTAAATGCTCGCTGTAGAAAAGAATTAAAAAAGTATAGATAAGTGATAGGACAACGAATGATAAAAATGAGCTTGTAACACTCACGGTATCTGAAATGATAAGGAAGCTGCTATCTGAAAAGAGGTTTGAGAGCCTGTCCAAAATTTCCTGTGATTCAATATCAGGGATGATTTGTACTTTATTATTCAGGAAAGCAATTGACTTATCTAAAGTCTCTTCGAGCTTTGCCAGAAAGTTTGAGTACTCACTTGCCATATCAATGATCTGAGCTGAGAACAGAACTAAAACTCCTACTACCACTACAAACACTCCACCTATGGCTATGATGATCCCAAACAATTTTTTTAAACCTTTTTTGGTAAGCCATTTCACCGGTGGATACAAGATGAATGCAAACAGCATAGCAAAGAATATAGGAACCAGAATCACCTTTGCGAAATATAGGATGGCGGTGATGCCAATAATGGAAGCGATGACGTAAAAAAGCTTGCTGAATGATATATTCATACTGGTGGATTGATGAGAGGTTAAAGGTAGTATCAACTAACTAAAGAAGCTCATCGTTTGTTGAACCAAAACATAATAAAAGCCTCTCAAAATTTGAGAGGCTTTCGTACCTGAGGCCGGAATCGAACCGGCACTCCTTGCGGAACACGAGTTTGAGTCGTGCGCGTCTACCAGTTCCGCCACTCAGGCATATTTCTTAATGCTCAGGCAGTTGCTTTAGCAAACGGTGGGCAAAAGTATCTAAACAAATATAAGATTGCAATACAGATTTAGATGTTTCGAGATTATCCTCCCAGCATCACAAAGGCACCCCAGTAAATCGGGTCTTTGTATTTCTTTTTGATCTTTCTTTGTGCATTGAGAAAGGACGCTCGTTTATTGCCACTTTTTAAATACTCCTTGTAAAAAGTGGTCATGAGATCTTTAGTGGCCGCATCGTCTACTTTCCAGAGCGACATCACCACAGACTCGGCACCACCTACAAAGAATGCCCGCTGTAAACCATAAATGCCTTCGCCTGAGGCAATCTCTCCTAGACCGGTTTCACATGCTGAAAGTACTACCATCTTAAGCTCGGTCAGGCTTAGATTCATGATTTCGTATGCTGTTAGAATACCATCATCAACATCTGAATCCGATCGCATATCACTTACACCCGCAAGTAACAATCCTGAACTTAACATTGGGTCTTTACTTGGAGCTTTTTCATCTTCCATAAAAAATCCATGAGTTGCTATGTGAACAAGTGCACGGTTTAGTTGATCTTTAACCGCCCCTTCTTTTGCATCTTCACGTAGCAAAACAGAGCATTGGATTCCAGATTTTTCAACCAAGCTTTGAATTCCCTTTATTTCTTCTTCGGTACCCGGAAGGTCAGCTACATTTTCAATTTGCTCAAAACTTCTCGTGGTGGCTACCAATTCTGATGAAGCATCCATTTTATACTTTGGTCTGCCGACGAGCAGCACTTTATCGATCTCATCACTCATTTCCGTTTCCAAATTCAAATCCAGAAAATCTTTCGTAGAGCTCAATTGAAATATCTCCAATTCATCTATGAGATACTTTTTAGTGGAAGGATCAAAAAGTGTATTTAAGCTGATTTTATGATAAATACCATCGGGAGCATAGTAGATCTTGTTGATGTTTTTGGTGCTTAAATAAGCATAAATTTTCCTCCAATAGAAATCAAATGATTTTGGATCATCTACTTTGAACTTGATGGCGTTCTTGTAAACAGCAAATCCCTTGCTTTCAAATTCATCTCCTTTGCCGATCACTATAAGATTTGGATATTCATTGTCAGACGTTCCAATCAAGGCAGTGTAAATACCTTCATCGTTTAATTCGGTTCGAATAATCTCAACGGTGGCCTCACCTACTTGTAGTTTGCTCTGAATTTGATCAAACGTAGGCACAGTGCCACTGAAAGACCCGCTAAATCCAGCAGATCTTCGAGAAAGTTCTCTTTCTAAGTCATTGGTTTTTTCTAGCAAACTATCCAATCGTTGGCCGCTCATTTGTTTTAAGTCAGTCTTGAGAGATTGAAGGTCGGCGATTTGTTTCCGTGCCACCGTCCATTCCGAGAATAGGTCGATCAATTCTTCATCACCACTGTTGAAAATCTGCTCTCTAACCTTCTTTGTGGCATTAAGCAACATTCCCTTTGTGCTCAATTCAAGGTTGTACCATTCTTCCACAACTTCAGGTTTAATACTTCCCTCCTCAGCGGTGGAACGAGCTACTACATAGCCTTTGAAATTATTTAAAAGCTTTTGCTTTTCCTCCACGAAATTTTTCTTCTCAGATTCCGATAGATAAGTGAATGACTCATTTATCTCTTTTACTTGCGACTCGGCTAATGACAATAATAGTGGCTCTGCCAATTCATATTGAGCTGTTTTTGTATACAGGTTTGCCAGGTTGTTGACCGTACGGATATAGCCGGGATGCGTATCGGAATAATACTTTGTGTATAAACTTTTTGACTTAAGCATCGCTTCTAGTGCTTCTTCTTTGCGATCCATCAGATCATAAAGCAGGCCCAAATTTGAAAGTGCTGACAGGTACTGTGGATGATCCTCCTGAACCGTATATTCAAATACCTTAATAGCTTCTTCAAAATCCCTGAGTGCACGATTATAAAACTCATTTTTTTGATAATAGACACCTCTATTGCTAAGCAGATTTGCATATCCGGGATGATCTTTTCCTGAAGATTCACCTTGCCAGGAAATGGCCTGATTGAGCAGCATCAAGATTGTGTCATTATCAGCATCGGTGCGAGTCAAAATATTAGCCAAATTGGTTGCCAATGCAATCCTTAATCCTGATTCTTCATCAGCAGAAATCTTCAGCGCCTCACGATAGTTGGATTCTGCCCTTCGATAGTTAGCCAAGGCCTCGTACAACGCTCCCTGACTGTTTAGTACAGATGCGAATTCGCTGGTATTTGTAAGCTGATTGGCCTTTAGTATCTCTTGAGCCTTGGACAGATAATTATCCGCATCTTTAAAATTTTGCAACAAATAGCGTTGATTTCCCAATGATTGATACGCTGTAGCCAACATTTGAGGATCAGTATCAGGCTTAGATTCTAAGTCATTGATATAATCACTAAAAACCTGATCTGCACGATTGAATTTGCCCATTTCGGTGTGAAGTCTGCCTAGCTCCAAAACCGTTTTTGTATAACTGGCACTATCAATCATATTTTGAGATCGGTGAGTAATTAGTGATTTACTCAAGGCATTTAGCTGCTTGTATTTCTGTCCCATCGATCCATAAAGGCTGGATTGCTCCAGAAGGATCGGAATGTAGCTTGGCGTTCCTTGAAATAGCAACTCTGCCTTCGAATAATATTTTGAGGCTTCATCATGGCGATATAATAAGACAGAAAGCCTGGCGCTATTGAGTACAAACTCCTCTGTATTCAATCCAGAATTTGAGCAGGTTGATTTGTTCTCATCGCACCAGTTTATCAGATCGCTGGCAGTCTCGAGCGCCTTCACGTAGTTCTTTTCATGAACAAATACATTATAAAAATCCTTTAGGAAAAGAGGGTATTCTTCCTTCTTGGCCATGTACGGCTTTAGGTCTTCATAAAATGAAGCCGCCTTCTCATATTGCTCATTCGACATAAGAAGTGCACTGTAGTTTTCAGCTACATGCAGATAAAAAGAACTTTTGTTTTCTCCCAGCAGACCTATTAATTCATCATAGGTTGTTTGAGCGGCAGATACATCTCCCAACTTTCCCTGGACATAGGCCAGATCATCTAAAGACCTTGCATACAATTCGTCCGGCTGACCTATGACTTCACGGTGGGTATCAACAGCCTCGGTCAAAACTTCCAGCGCTCTTTGAGTTGAGTCACAGTTGAGATAATAGATTCCGAGGTTTCTTTGAGCAGACAATGCAACCGGATCACCTGCACCATATATCTCCGCTCTCAATGCCACATCTTCTTTACTCCTCAAAATGGTGTTTTCACAATCACCTAATTGGTAAGCAACGAAGGCCAGTTTGGATGAAAAAAATAGCTTCACGGTGTCTTGACCACTGAGCGAAGTATTCTCTATTGAGCTTTGAAGTGAAATTAATCCGTCATTGGCCGACACAAAGTCACCCTGCGATATTAAGGCCTCGATCCGATCCACTTCTTTATCAAATTCAACCTGGCTTTGAGCAATGGCGCTAAATACAAGCCCGATAGTAAGCAGGATATTAAAAAATAGTTTCATGATCAATTTCACCTTCATAATTCATTAAAGCATAAACAATTTCATCATCAGAAAAAGAACTTAAAGACAGCAGCGTGATGTACTCATTATCATTCTTAATAATAGACGGATTCTTGAGAATCGTCTTAAATGTGTAAGTGTACTCGCCGGTTACCGTTCCTTGTCCCTCATCGTAAACCGATGCTATAATCTTTGAGCCATCTGTTGTGATTGTGTGCGAGAAAAACCATAAAGATTGTTCCTGCCTGAACATTCCAATGTATTCACCGGGTAATTCAAAAGCATTGGTTCCAACAACTTTTCCACTGAAGTTTACTTTTGATATGGTATAATTCTTATTGCTTCCCTGCACGACGGTAGCAACTCCTTGCAATTGGTTTACGAGCACATTTTTTATCGGCTCGTCTGACCTCAACGTGGCTGTGAAATATTCAATTCCGCTCGCTGAAATTTGAGATAGCCATCGCTTTGAGGACTTGCCTCCAATTAAATATGTACTATCGCCCACTACTTTGAAAAAAGAAATTTCTGAATTTTTATAAGGAGATATTTCCCATTGTTTTTGAAAATCTTCACCAAAAGGCTTCACTCCCATGATCAAATTCTTATCATCCTGTTTTCCAAGAAATAGTTCTAAACTGTCGCTCAACCACAATCTTTTATTTGCACAGAAATTTCCATCTTCCAAGGCACCTGGAATTAGGTTTAAGCTATCGGCTGAAAAGCATTCGGTTAAGGTATCGGTTTGAAATTTTTGCTCACGGATTTTATCCATGAGCCCTACTAGTTCTTGTTTGAATGAAGCGTAATTTTCTGCCTCTTGTTCTTCGGCAAAAGTTTGGCTTCCATTTTCACCGGGCATTAACTCATCAAAAAACCACTGAAAGGTTTCTTGCCCGTGCCCTGAAGCAGTAATGGCTTCATCCAAACTATCTGCTTTCTGAAATGAGATAAACATATTCTGATAGATCCGTGCTTTTCTGGATAAATAATCGTCAGTGGGTGGCACATCCAGGATGTTGCAGTTTTTCTCATAAACATACTTATTCCCATAATCCAGCTTGGAAATCAGGTACTGGAAGATGTCTATTAGGACTGATTCATTGTCATATTTGGTGATGAGATTGATGATTCGCTGAAATTTAAGATCGTCCAGCTGAGCCTGAATACACTCATCTCCATTGATCATTTTATCATTGGTAGCCACAAAAAAGTTGAAGGCCGTTTTTATTTCATCTTGCAACCCATCTACTTCAACTTTTAAAAGGTTTAAAAACCTATCAGACCAATCCCTGTAATCCCACACATCTATATCATCCGCGAGAAAGTTGGCAGGAGTAATTCCATTCATGCGAAAGTGATCAATCTTCCTTCGATTGATATTCACTTTCCTTTTCTTCTTGTGCGGCAACCTTTGATAGATATCACGATAGTTATCAATGTAATACATCGACGAATCAAAGCTTACTCCCACCAGTCTTACAGCAATCTTTAATGAGTCATCAGCTTTTAAGAACAGTTGCCTGAGGTTATCTGCACTTGTATTTATTTCAATAAATCCCTCTCGAGCTTTTAAATAATGATAAACCGCCTGATCATAATTTTTGATCAGTTCCTCGTAGTAGACGGCATAGTTTTCTGAATTTTCATGGCTCTTTTCAATTTTCCTCACTCCAATGGACGATATTGAATCTTTGGATACAGTATCTGGCACATCGTACCAATCCGGGAAGCGAGATACTTCTCTGGGATCCAGGTAGTTCTTAGCCAGGCCAAAGCTGGTCTTTGCATTATAAATTCTTTGCCGGGATGCTACTCGATCTACTATTGGGTCCAGGTTCGCAAAAAGATCTTGCTCTACCTTACCAAGCTGATAGTAGACATTGGAGAACTCTACGTTTTGCTTTTGAAATTGTAAAAGCTGATCGTAAAAGACCTCTCTGTCCATAGTGGAACGATCGTTCAGCAATTTCTTATAGGCCCCAGTTTGTGCTAGACACCAAGGTCCAAAAAACAATATTGCTATCGCTAGTGCAATTCTTTTCATCGCGATTCCTCCGTTAAAATTTTGAATTCAACCCTTCTGTTTTTTGCCATATTTTCTTCTGTATCGTTTGGCACAATCGGCTTTGATTCTCCATAGCCTATGGCAATTAGGCGCTCCTGATTAATGGCCTTGTCTTGCAGATATTGAAGCACTGAATTAGCTCTTAGGTTGGAAAGTTGGAGATTGTATTTATCTCCACCGGCATTATCGGTATGGGCAGATATTTCCACTTTATACTTTTCATTTTCCGATAGGTAATTGATCAATTTATCGAGCTCTTCATAGGAGACTGAGTTAAGTTCATAGGAGTTTAACTCAAAAGTGATATTGTCAAGGACCAATGAAATGTTTTCAACCGACTGAAGGGTTGCTTTCATTTCGCTAAGCTCCTGTTCTTCAGAAAGGTCAAGTTCTGCTGAGTAATAGCTGTAACCTTCTGCCGACGTACTAATCTCGTAAACCTCACCATCCCGGAGTTGGAGTGTGACCTTTCCATCTTTAACCTGACGCTTGGTTTTCTCATTTCTCGTGACATTGTAGACGGTGATTTCCAGTCCAAGATTATTTCCAGATTCATCAGCAAAGGATAGGGAAACATCTTTGAGTGTGCGTGTCAGTTCAATATCAAAATCAAAAAAATCGAAGATTACTTCCTCATCAAATGGAAGGTTCAGCGTATCAGAAAAGTAGTTTTCAGAATTAAAAATGATATTCAATTCTTTACCAAGAGCTATGTTGGTTTGTTCTCCCTGGGTAATTTCTATTGTCTCAAGGAAGTTGAAATCAGAATCATACAGCGAAATATTTGCATTGATTGGAAAATAAAATTCTTCATCGAAGACATTGAATGTGATATCAACACTTGGGAATAACTCAAAATTGTTGGTCATCTGCAGTCCTGATGCCTCAATAAGTTTGGATTGTGCTGAATATTGGTCTTTATAGGCCAGTAGTGAAAATTGTTCGCCTACAGGAATGAAAAGTTGATAATTCCCATTCGCATCACTTTGAGCTTCCTGAAAGACCTTTGTTGTGTAAGGATTGATCACCTGAATGGTGGCATCTAGCGGATTTCCTTGTTCATCTGTCACCTGTCCACTCAGTAGTGACATCTCTGATGGCTTAAAGGATCCACTTAGTTTTTGGGAAAGTATACTGGCAGTAATACGATCTTCACCTTTGGTATACTCGCCTGCATTATAGTACAATGTGCTGTCCCTATTTAGCGAGGGTGAGACCAAATCCTGATCGCCAATTATTGAAAGTATCGGTTTCGGATTGTAGCGGAATAGCCCATCTACTTTCGCCCAAAAAATGGAAAACTGCTTTCTAGCCAGACGTTTACCTTCGTTGTCTGTTATGTCTTCAAAAGAGGAATAGAAGAAAGTCTTATTGTCTCTTGAATAATAGGGTGAGCAGATACATCCTGTATTGTATGAAGGTGGCAGAAGTTCAGGTACAGACCAGTTGCCTGACTCGGTCAATTCGCTGTAGAATAATTGACCGCAAAATTCATCTGCCTTTTCTTCAGGAGGCAACGGCCGTGTAAACAAAATTTTCTTTTCGTCAGCAGACATGGCCGGTGCGTCCTCATCGTCTACTGAATTAATCCCGATATCCAATTCTTGAGGTGCGCCCCATTTACCATTATCATATTCAGAATAGTAGATGTCGAAATTTGCCTTATCCGCCGGCTTTGCTGAAAAGTATAATTTTGAATTATCAAAATTGAGCTGCGGATACCTTATTTCCATTCCTGAAATATCATTGCTCTCAAAAATGGAAGTAGGCTTACTCCAAGTGGCTGAATCTCTATTATATTCTGAAATATAGGGCTTGAAGCTTCCGTAATAATTGGCTACAAGTACCATTTTGCTTCCATCGAAACTGACCCTTGAATGCTTCACAACTGCCCCGGTATTGATGTTTTTGAATTCCTGAGACAGGCAATGATCCATACATAAGAATATAAGAAAGCATACAACAGATAGCCGTACGGTTGAAAAGGTAGTAAGCATGGTAATAGTCAGGTTTACTCATAAAGGTAAAAAAATACTTGGCCACACCATCATGAATTCTTAATGTGATTAGGTGTTTTTCTATTTGATGCCATCCGAAGCTACCATGGCACAAAAAAAGCCTCCAAAAATTGAGGAGGCTTAGTGAGTTCAAAAGAAAACTTTTAGTTGGTTGGATAGTAGACTTCAGTGATCCACTTGGAAGTATCAGGCTCTACTGAGGGATCAGTAACATAGATCTCCCAGGGGTTTCCGGTTAGTTCATAACCAAAATATTCTGCATAAAGATTGATCTGATCGTGCGTTTCTTCAAGCAATGAATAATCACCGAAATGAAGCGCACGAATTGCTCTACCATCAGGAGATTGCATTATGGTCACATCACCGCTATCTATTGTTGACCCTTCAGCTACCGGTATACCACAGATCATTGAAATGCTTTCTTCGCTATAGTCTGTCGCAATAGCCATTGGGTAGCCTTCCGTCATTTGTAAATTGTTGCTCACGATTGCTTCCATTATATCACTATATGCAGCTCCCATATTATTGGATATATCTGTCATATTATTGGCAGACGAAACTTCTTTACCTGCAAATGTGAATGGATTTACGTCTTGCACAGCCATCTTCACACTGAAAGTCGGGGCTCCTTCAATTCGAGCTTTAAGATTCTCCAAACCTTCTTCATAAGAAGGTCCAAGGAACATGTCTAATCCCACTACCATCATTTTTTCCATTCCAGACACTCCGGAAATGTCAAACGCCCAGGTCACTTTGGTGCTTTCACCACTTCCTTCGAGAATAAATGATGCCGTTGGTTTTTCCTCACCTTCATCTGTAAAATCTCTATTGCTGTTTTGATCAAATCCCATATCCATCAATACAAACTCTTCGTTTCTGACTTCAGTGATTTCCATATAACCATTGCCCAGGTCGGAATTTTCACTATACCAAATCATTTTTGAGCCTACACCTGAAGACGGGCCTTCCCACACATACTCAGTATCTGGGTCTACTTGAAACCAAGGTGACCATTTGTTGAAGGTCTTCAGATTTGACACCTCGCTATATACCATGCCTGGAGTAGCATTAATTGTAATTTGTCTTTCCAAGTGGCCTGATGAGGGGCCAAATATGATCAACCCTAAAAACAGAGCAAGAAGAATCAGAATAATGATTCCAATGATTTTAAGAACTTTCATAATAGTTGTTGAATTTTGTTAGCTAATAAATTTAAACGATTTGGAAGTTATAAATCATAAATACGCAGGGTTCTGGTCAAGACTGCTTGCCCACAATATAGACTTACTTCCAATTCTACTGCTTTATTATCTGGTATCGCTAATTATCCCTAAATCAGACTACGACTATCTTTTTATAGCCGGTATTTACTTCACTTACCACATTGTATTTGAATTGAGTCCCATGCAGGCCACTCCCGGGAAAAAATGGGCGAAATTGAAAGTCACTAATAATTCAGCTCAACAATTAAATATTCTTCAGGCAGTTGTGCGAAATTTTTGTAAAATTTTCTCATTACTTCTCTTTTTCTCAGGCTTTGTTGCCATTCTTTTCAACTCAAAAAGAAAAGCACTACATGACTATATGGGTGGTACTTTGGTATTATTTGATGAAGATTAACTTAATTTCGTTTTTTAGAAAGATTACCTTTGAATAATCTTTTATATTTCAGCACAGTTTTAAAATTGATTGGAACGATATGGATAACGAAAATTCCCCGATAAAACGGTTTGAAAATTTTTTCGAAGGCTTCATTTTCTGGAGTAGGTGGGTTCAGGCTCCGCTATATACAGGATTGATTATCGCCTCATTTTTTTACCTCTACAAGTTTTTCGAAGAATTATTATACATGGTGAAGTACACGACCATGTGGAACGAAACCAAGATGATGCTTAGCGTTTTAGGCCTGGTTGATATTTCAATGGTAATGAATCTGGTAGTAATGGTTACAATTGGTGGATACTCAATATTTACCAGCCGAATCGATGTAGATATGCATGATGACAAACCGCTTTGGTTAGAAGGTCTGGACGCTGGCCAGTTGAAAATTAAATTGGCAACTTCTCTTGCATCAATTTCAGGGGTATACTTATTGAAAACATTTATTGACTACAGAAACGAAGTGCAAAAAACTTCTCCGGAAGGTATTGTAATCGAAATCGTTATTCATATGGTGTTCATTGTATCGGCATTATTACTTTCTCAAACAGAGAAAATCACACATAGTTATCATCATACAGGGCATGCCGCGAGTGATGATGAAGGTGGCGAAGACGCACACTAAAAGAATAAAAAATTTAATGAAAAGCCGAAAGAGTAATCTTTCGGCTTTTTTATTGACTGTTTTTACCTCAAAAAGTTATTTTTGCGATCCCTTGCGCATGTGGTGAAACCGGTAGACACGCCATCTTGAGGGGGTGGTGGGAGCAATCCCGTGGAAGTTCGAATCTTCTCATGCGCACTCTTTTATCTCCAATATTCATCTAAGTAGGAATTAAACCTGTTCAGGACGAACCTTCATTGGTACAGCCTAAGAATTCTTAGCTCATTCGACTCAGATCACCTTATTACTTTGCCCAGAGTAAATCTGCGAACCAGCGTTCACTATCTAGAAAAGAAGCCAATCTTCTAAATCCTGAGGCGGATGCTAACTCTTCTAATTGTGGTTGATCATACTTCTTTGATATTTCCATAAAGATTGCTTCCCACTCCCGAAAGTGAAATTCGTCCTCACCAATAGTAACTACCTGGTCTATTTTACTGATGAGGTAGCTCCTGCACTCCCCCGTGTGAGGATTATAGTATGGATAGTGTAGAAATTGATCTCGATCGAAATCAGCACCGAGCTCTGAATTGATACGATCCAAAAGATTGAGGTTGAACTCACGCGTTACGCCCTGCGAATCGTTATACGCTTTCAAGATAATCGACGGATCTTTTTTAAGATCTACTCCCAGAAAAAGGAGGTCTCCTTCCTTCAGGTAGTTTTGAAGATCTGTCAAAAACACTTCTGCCTCTTCTTGTGAGAAATTACCAATGGTAGAACCTAAAAAGAAAACTATATCCTTCTCAGGACTTTCAGATATTTCTGCCAGCGCATCAAAATAATCACCTTCATACGACTCGATATTTAGACCGGGAATATCAGCTTTTAAATTGCTTTCAAGTATTTCTAAAACATTTCCAGAAATGTCTACCGGAGTATAAGTGAAATCCACGCCTTGTTCAATAAAGTATTTCAACAATACTTTAGTCTTTAGTCCATCGCCAGCGCCAAGTTCTATGATCCGAAACGGCTCCCCATCATTAATCTCTTCAAGTATGGCTTTCTTATGAGTTTCAAAAATTTCAAGCTCTTTTCTGGTCAAATAGTATTCATCGAGGTGCATGATCCGCTGAAACAGCTCATCACCTTTTGCATCATAAAAATACTTTGAGGATAAATATTTATTTCTTGCTTGCAGTCCGGTATATACATCTTCTGCAAGTGGAGTGAGTATAATGGTATCTTTTGACATTGTCTAAATATGCTTTGCTAGCCGAATGCCCGAAAACATCCAGCGCAAATGAGGGTGAAAGAAATTACGATACGTAGATCGAATGTGGTTTCTTGGAGTACCAAAAGAACCTCCTCTCAGCACCATTTGGTTCACCATGAATTTGCCATTGTATTCTCCAAGGGCTCCTTCCGGTGGACTATAATAAGGATAGGCTATGTAAGGGCTTGCTGTCCACTCCCATACATTGCCAAAAAAACTATGATCTTCAGTTTGAACAGGTCTAAAATTATTGTCTTCAACAAAATTTACACTTTTAGACACTTCCGGCGAGAATGTGTTACAACTTACCTCCCATTCTTGCTCTGTAGGTAATCTACAACCCTTCCATCGAGCAAAAGCATCAGCTTCAAAGTAGGAGATGTGGCATAAGGGATCATTGGGGTCAATTTGCTCAAAACCTTGCAAAGTATAGTGCCACCATGCTCCCCCGTCTTCCTGACTCCAATAACGAGGTGCCCGTATCCCGTTTTGGTTGACCCAATCCCACGCTTCTGACAACCACAGCATGTGATTGGAGTATCCATCATCTTTTATAAACTCAAGAAATTCTCCGTTGGTCACCAGTTGTGATGCTATCTGAAACTCATGAAGGAAAACCTTATGCCTTCCTTTCTCATTGTCAAAATGAAATCCTTGTCCCTCAAAACCTACATCGTAGGTACCTTCCTCGATTTGCAGCCATTTTGATTCGGTCTTCAAACTGCTATTACTTCCAACATCCTGGCGATAAACGGGGTGCAGTGGATTATCCCCCAATATCCGTTTGATATCATATAGGAATAATTCCTGATGCTGTTGTTCGTGATTCAATCCGAGAATAACAACATTCGTCGTTTCATCAGAAATTTCAGTTTTCAGAAATTCCTCCATCGCATTGTTCACATAGCTTCTGTAATCGAAAACTTCTTTTACGGTTGGACGGGTAAGTTGTCCTCGATTTTCACGAGACCATCGCTCGCCAGCAGAAATGTAGTAGCTATTAAAAAGCAAAGGATATTTAGGGTGAAACTCTTTGTAGCCTTTCACATTGGGTTTTAACACAAAGGTTTCAAAAAACCATGTGGTATGGCCAAGGTGCCACTTCAGCGGACTGACGTCCATCACTGGCTGAACTACAAAATCTTCGATTTCGAGAGGATCACAAAGAAACTGTGTTTGAGCCCTAACGCTTCTATAGTATGCTAATAGTTCGGTCTGAGTTGAAATTGTCGATTGCAAAACGATTTGAGGATTTTTTTCAATTTATAAATCTTGACGACAGAATCCACAAAAAATGGACGTTTAATTGAAAAAAGAAACCCTGTCCGACATCTAGCGGACAGGGCCCTCAACTAACCAAAAAAGACAAGAACAATTTTCATGTTCTTAGCTATTGGAATAAATAAATCAAAATCCCTGCCAGTTCGTTAGAGGAGTTTGTTAAAAGACATTAAAAATTACTTTTTACACATATGAAAATCGCATTATACTTTCTTAGCCTGCTTTGGCTTGGGCCAATTACTATAGGAGATGAACAGACGGCTCTAACAGAAAATGAAAAAAGAGTTATCCTGGAGCGACATAATTATTGGCGAGCGGATGTCGGTGTGACAGAAAAACTTGAATGGTCGGATGAAATGGCAGCTCTGGCTGCTGATTGGGCTCGAAAATTGAAAAGGAAAAATTGTGGATGGGAACACCGACCGGATAATAAATTTGGTGAAAATCTATTCAAAGGAACCGCAGGAGCTTTTGATGCAGCATATGTTGTAGATGCGTGGGCAGGTGAGAAAGCCGACTATAATTACAATAAAAATAAATGTAAGCCCGGTAAGATGTGTGGCCATTATACTCAAATAGTCTGGCAAACTACTAAAAAGGTAGGCTGTGCCAAGATAGAATGTGATGGAATGGATATTTGGGTATGCAATTATGATCCACCCGGAAATTGGGTGGGAGAAAAACCTTATTGATGCAACCTTACAGATACTTTTTTGTCTCTAAACTAAAAAAAACTTAAGATGAAGACTTTAATAACCTTACTACTCTCAATTACTATCTCAATTCCCGCGTTCAGTCAGAAAAGAATGGTTGATGTTGGAAACTTTTCTGAATTATCTCTTGGGATAGCCGGCACTGTTTACCTCAAGCAAGGATCTACAAACAAAGTAGAGATTGAGTGCGATGATGATATTTACGATGAAATTGAGTTTGAATTACGCGGAGATAGATTGGTGATAAAGAAAGAAGGTGATTGGAATTGGGGGAATGGTTGGAGAAAATCGGAAGTTGATATCTACGTGACCATGAAAACTATTGAAGGTCTGTCGGTAAGTGGAAGTGGATTGATCGAAGGTCAAGGTAAATTTGAGACAGAAGATATTAAGCTGTCAGTAAGCGGATCAGGCGACATGGAGCTTGAATTAGAAAGCGACGAAATGGAGCTTCGTATTTCCGGCTCAGGGAGTATTCGACTTGGCGGCAATGCACAGGAAGCAGAGGCACGTATCAGCGGGTCTGGAAAGGTGAAAGCCGAAGATTTGACCGTAAAGGTATTTTCAGCACGAATAAGCGGGTCTGGCAGCTGTTACGTTAATGCGACTGACGAAATAGAGGCAAGTATTTCCGGTAGCGGAAGCGTATACTATTCAGGTAATCCCGATCGAGTAATCAGCAATTCATCAGGCAGTGGAAAAGTGAGAAAGATGTAGTTATTAAGAATTACAATTAAAAAATATAAGCCCGACGAAATCGGGCTTTTTTTATCGATAAACCTCAATTCTTATAAATCTTCCCTTCTTTCATAACAAACTTCACATCCTTCATTACTTCTATATCTTCTAGTGGGTCTCCCGGAACAGCTACAATATCAGCAATAAAACCAGCTTTTAGCGAGCCTATCTGATCGCCCATTCCTAATAACTCAGCATTATTTGATGTTGCACAAATGATCGCTTCAATGGCTGGCATACCTACTTCGGTCATGTAAGTAAATTCTCGAGCATTTTCTCCATGCTTGAATACACCTGCATCGGTTCCAAAAGCAATGGGTACGCCTTTTTTATATGCTTTGGCAAATGTGCCTTGAATCACAGGCCCTATTTCGCGTGCTTTCTCAGCCACTACCTTCGGATAATATCCCGGTTTTTTAGCATTTTCAGCTACCTCCATGCCGGCCGTAATAGTAGGAACCAAATAGGCATTTTTCTCTATCATGAGCTCCATTGTAGCGTCACTCATATATGTTCCGTGTTCTATCGTTTTTACGCCATTAGCTACCGCTCTTCTCATACCTTCATCTCCGTGAGCATGGGCTGCCACATGAAAACCCAAGTCGTTAGCTGTTTGTACAATTGCTTCAATTTCATCCTCTTGAAAAGAGGCCCCTTTTCCGTCTTTTGCCACACTTAATACGCCTCCTGTTGCAGAAATTTTAATCAAGTCAGCTCCATTCTTATAGCGCTGACGTACAGCTTTTCGGGCATCATCTACGCCATTTACCACCCCAAATTCAGGCCCTGGGTCGCCCATGAGGTCAGCGCGATATCCATTAGTTGGATCTCCATGACCTCCCGTGATCTTAAGTCCCTCTCCTGAGGTGAAAATACGTGGCCCATCGATCGTCCCTTTTGCTATCGCATTTCTTAAGGAAATATTAACACCGCTTCCTCCTACATCTCGCACGGTTGTAAATCCTGCCATCAAGGTTCTTTTCGCTATATCAACCGAAGTAAATGCTCGGTCCGCAGGATTTTCAGTGAACTGCCTTATGTAGCGATCAGGGCTAGTCTCATCTTCAATGTGCACATGCATGTCAATCCATCCGGGCATTACAGTATGCTCCTTAAGATTGACGATTACATCCCCTTCTTGAGCGTTGATATATCCATTTTCAATGGAAGTGATTTTTGTCCCCTCCACTACAATGGATTTCTCCTTCATAGGTTTCTTTGATACTCCATCAAGGATATTGCCTGCGTGAATAATAGTACGCTGGCCAAAAAGAGCAGCTGACATAATCAGCGATAGTAAGGTTAAGGTAAGCTTGTGCATATTTCAATTACATTAGTTTTTTGTATTTGATCCGCTTTGGTTCTTCGTCACCAAGGCGCTTCTTTCTGTTTTCTTCATATTCCGTGAAGTTGCCTTCAAACCAGTAGGCTTGAGAATCTCCTTCAAAGGCTAATATATGCGTTGAGATGCGATCGAGAAACCACCTGTCGTGACTGATTACAACGGCACACCCTCCAAAATTTTCCAAGGCCTCCTCCAGCGCTCTCAAGGTATTAACATCCAGGTCATTTGTAGGCTCATCCAAGAGGATAAGGTTTGCTCCTCTCTTAAGTGTCAGTGCTAAATGGACTCTGTTTCTTTCTCCTCCCGATAGCATACCTACCTTCTTCCCCTGATCATTCCCTGAGAAATTGAATTTGCTGACGTATGCTCTTGCATTCATTTCACGCCCTCCAAGATCGATGATTTCGTTTCCTTCTGAGATTACCTCAAATACGGTTTTATTAGGATCTAGCTGATCATGCTCTTGATCCACATAGCTCATTACTACTGTCTCCCCCACTTCAAAACTTCCCTTATCCGGAGTTTCATTTCCCGTAATCATCTTGAAAAGTGTTGACTTACCAGCACCATTTGGTCCAATCACTCCGACAATCCCACCTTGTGGAAGACTAAATGAAAGATCCTCATACAACAGTTTATCACCGTATCCTTTCGCAACACCATTTGCTTCTATGACTTTTGCACCTAACCTTGGGCCCGGAGGTATATAGAGTTCCAGGTGCTTTTCTTTTTCCTTGGCTTCTTCGCCTAAAAGTTTGTCATATGCACTCAAACGAGCTTTCGCTTTTGCTTGACGACCTTTCGGGCTCATTCGCACCCATTCGAGTTCACGTTGTAAAGTTTTTTGTCTTTTTGACTCCTGCTTATCTTCTTTTGCCAGCCTCTTTTCTTTTTGCTCCAGCCAACTGCTGTAATTTCCCTTCCACGGTATACCTTCTCCTCTATCAAGCTCCAAGATCCAGCCGGCAACATTATCAAGAAAGTATCTATCGTGAGTCACAGCGATTACGGTTCCTTCGTACTGCTGTAAATGTTGTTCCAGCCAAAGTACTGACTCAGCATCCAAATGGTTGGTAGGCTCATCCAATAGCAACACGTCAGGCTGTTCAAGTAGCAAACGACAAAGTGCCACCCGTCTCTTTTCACCACCTGATAGGTTTTTTATTAAAGCATCCTCCGGAGGCGTTCGGAGTGCATCCATTGCGCGTTCCAGTTTATGATCTATCTCCCATGCTCCGGTCGCATCAAGTTTTTCCTGAATCTCGCCTTGCTTTTCTATGAGCTTGTTCATCTTATCCGGGTCCTCTAAAATTTCAGGTTCGGTAAATTTTGCATTAACCTCCTCATATTCCTTCAGCAGATCATTGATTTCTTTTACACCCTCTCTGACTATTTCGATTACGGTTTTTTCCGGATCTAGTTCGGGTTCCTGTTCCAGCATCCCAACAGAAAATCCGGGAGAAAAGACAACCTCACCCTGATAATCTGTATCTTTTCCTGCAATAATGCGAAGCAAAGAGGACTTACCGGCTCCATTGAGACCTAATACGCCTATTTTCGCACCATAAAAAAATGACAGATAAATATTCTTAAGTACTTGTTTTTGCGGTGGGTGAATCTTGTTTACCCCCGACATGGAGAAGATGATCTTTTCGTCTGACATGCTTAAGTTTGATTAGAAATCTAAGATACTACGCATTTAAGAATTACACTCACCTTGGACAGCATACAGGTACCCTTTGGATTTATAAAAGACAGCAAAGTTTTTCAAAATGGTTGGGCCGATAACCCTGAAAGGGAAATTGGAGAAGTGCGTGATGATAACGTTGAAAAGTCTACAGAATTTTTTCAAGAGCGTTTTTCGGACTTAGAAAAGAAAATCAATGAAGTAACCGAAAAGATCGATTCGACAGAGAACAAAGGTTCTTTCTTGATGAAACTGGTTCATTTAAGAGAACATTTACCACAGCATGATGGTCTGGGAGACTATCAGGCACTCCACGATCAGATTGTAAAATATGAATCTTTAGTAAGGGATATCATCCAAAAAAACAGGGTTAGAAATACAGAAATAAAAAATGCTCTGTTAGCTGAAGTGAAAGAGGCAGTTGAGGTTATTAACTGGAAAGAAGCGACGGAACTAATAAATGATGTAAAGACGCGATGGATCAAAACAGGGAGTGCAGAAGAAGATCAGAATGAGGAACTGGAAGAGGCATTTTGGAAAATAGTCCAGGATTTTTTCGACCGTAAAAAACAGTTTTTCGAAGATAAAATCAAGCTCACCGATCACCGAAAAAGACAATACCAGGAATTGATCGAAGAAGCGAAAAAACTTGCCGATATACATGGTAAAGAGCGTTTTACGAAAGTGAAAGAACTGAAGGAAAAATGGAAAGAAATAGGTGGTATACCCGCTGAGTTTTATCAACCGCTCAATAATGAATTCAACCAGCTTCTCAAAGGTAAAAGGTATGAGCCACCAAAAGATTATTCAGCACTGCTGGCCAAGTTGGATGCAATCAAGAATGGTAAAGAACCATACAATCAAGAGGAACTCGGAAAAACGAAGAAAGAACTATTTAGGGACCGAGCTAAGAATCCCGATAAATTCAAGTGCCTCGAACTTATTCAACTTATAAACGAGAAAGAATTTATCACTAAGCTTGCCAATAAGCGGTTTCCTGATTTTGAAAAACTAGAAGCTGAAAAGAAAAAAAGCATCAAAATCGGCATTATTAAAGACCTGATTTCACGAGATGAAGAGGACTTGAAGACTTATGAAGAGAATTCCACCAATTTCACATCATCAGATGGAAAAATGAACAAGTTGGTTGAAAGTAAGATTAAAGGCCAAAAGCGAAAGATAGATATTAAGTCAAAATTGCTGGAATGGGTGGATTCTGGTGAATTTTAAAAAATTAAAGCAACTTTTTCTTGCGTTTTAGTGTAAGAAAATTACCTTTCATTAAAGGAAAAAATTGATTTACTGCGCATAAATTATAATAATATATATTTGCGCGCATTATTAAAGCAGGACTTATAAACTGAGGCTAGAATATGTATTGGACACTTGAACTTGCATCTTACTTAGAAGACGCACCTTGGCCCGCCACCAAAGATGAATTGATAGATTATTCTATCCGATCAGGAGCTCCCCTGGAGGTAGTAGAAAACTTGCAGGAACTGGAAGATGACGGACAGCCATTTGAAAATATTGAAGAAATTTGGCCAGACTACCCCACTAAAGAAGACTTCTTCTTTAATGAGGATGAATACTAGAAAAATTCATAAACCTCGAAAAGCACAAAAGCTTCGGTCAAAATGATCGAAGCTTTTTTTGTATCTCACCCCACCAAACACTCAAATTACACAGATCATAGTGGTGCATTTACTACCGGTTCTCACTTTTTATCATGGTTAACTTCCCTGAAGGTACCAATTCTCAGACACCGCACTGACACCTAAAATTCCATGCTATTGTTATCATTTGATAAAATACCCCGAAAGAGGTATTGAACAAATTCACATCAAATAGTATGTTGTGTGTTGATTTAACATTATTCAAAACCTATTGACAATGAAGAAATTTTACACACTTCTATCTTTTATTTTTCTCCTAACAACCACTACGGTTGCTCAGCAGATACCATTTCAAGGAAGGCTGCTCGATAATGATCGACCATTTAACGGCACTGCAACAATTGACTTTAGCATTTCAAGCCCTGCATGGTCGGAAACCAAGAGTGGTGTTTCTGTAGTGGACGGATACTATTCAGTAGTGTTGGGATCTGACACTCCTCTTCCCGAAAACTTGTTTGGTGATAGTAGAGAAGTTACACTAAACATCACAGTAAACGGAGAAGCATTAGGTCCGATTGCACTGCATTCGCCGCTATTACCTTATACGGCTGCAGGTCCAGTTGAGATCGATTCAATAAACGCTCGGGCTGTCCGATTGTACAATGCATCTGATAATCCAGCAGGCTACATACAAGCGGGAACAGAAGGTGCAACCATCCAGCTAAGTGCACCGGATGCATCTGACTCCTATAATCGAGCTACATTTTTTGGAGGTACCACCGGATCTGGTGAAAATTCCTTTATGAATCTTTATGGAATGAATCCAACAAGCGATGGTCAGGAGTTATTAATAAACAATTACACAACCACGAATAATGTATTTGGCACACCATTCTCAGGCGGATATAGAAGAGGAGGTACAGACTACTACGATAATGAAGGGACATTCCTTGCAGGAATTGGATCAAATAGAGACGAATCCGGAGGTGATCCTACAGGTAAAAGTGGCCTGGTTATCATCAACGGACCAACCTCTCGAAATGTATATGTATCAGGTCAATGGTGGGACAATAGTGAATTGGGTATAGTTCAAGTCTTCGGCCAAAATGACAATGGTGCTGGAGACTGGAGCTCAAATGTTGAAATAGTTGCAGATGATCAGGCGGGAGAAACTTCAGGACGAGTTTCGATCATGAATACTGCTAACGGTGGAACAGTGAATGAAACCATCCTAATTTCATCAAACAATGGTTCCGGTGGAGGTTTTATGGATCTAAGGGATAGTGGTGGATTAAACACCATCAGTTTGGATGGACAAAATGGCAACATTTCTGCAAATGGTGATGTCTTTGGCAACACGCTTACCTCATCTGATGGTATGGTTCAAACCTCAGATCGGAGGTTAAAGAAAAACATACAAGGTTTGAATAAGCCGCTAGAAAAAGTATCTGCACTAAGAGGTGTTTCATACCAATGGAAAGACGAATCAAAGTCCCAGAGAAATCAAATCGGTGTGATCGCACAAGAAGTAGAAGAGATCTATCCGGAATTTGTAATTACAAATGACGAAGGCATGAAAGCGGTGAATTATGCACAGATGACCGCAGTTCTCATCGAGGCAATTAAAGAATTAAATGTCAAAGTGGAAAGATTAGAAAAGGAGAATAGTGACTTGAAAGCCTCTCTCGAAGAGGTGAAAATCCTGAAATCTCAGATGAATAATCTGATGAAGATGTTGGGCACCAGCAAAGCAGCCAGCAAATGATCCAGCGAGTATCAATTCGAATAATACCCCTTGCATTATTGCTGTCGGCAAGTATTCTGGCTTATCCTCAATTATCAAATCAGGGATATGCTACAAACTATGGAGGTGGAACCATTACAGGCGGAAGTTATTCTTCTGAAATAACAACCTCTCAATTTGGAGGCATACCCAAAAGTGAAAACTTTGGATTCTACCTGGGTTTTGCAGCTTTTAATATGGAAAGCGGCACAATCACGGTTCAAGCCCGATCCGGAGGTAGTGTGATATCAGAGAGTACCAGTAATGTCCTTCTTAGGATAAAAAATAGTGGTCGGTATGACACATTAGATGTTTTAAGCAGCAATAGTGGCGATTTTTCATTTAATCCTGTCTTTGTCGGTGATTACCTTATCAATGTAGATTCGGACCCGGATAAGTATGTGGCAACTTATTATGGCGATGCGTTTCAATGGGAAGAAGCAGATGTTCTTGAATTGGAAGGAGACACTGCTACAGGAATTGTGATGACGGTAGTCCCACCCGAACTAGGGCCAAACGATGGAGATGGTAATGTTTCCGGAACCATTGAAGAAGATTTTGAAGATGACGGCAGCAGAATAAATGCAAGAAGAAGGGCAGCCAAACGAAAGTGCGGATTGAGAAGAAAACGTTCTGGAGGACGTACCGATCAGAATAACGATGAATTTGAACTCATCTCATATGGAGAGACAAACAATAATGGCGAATTTGAATATGGATTCCTGCCAGAAGGTACTTATCGATTCTTTGTTGAATATCCCGGTATCCCACTGGACGAGTCTTCATTTGTCGAATTTGATGTGGGTGCGGCCGGAGTTTCTGATAATTCCTTCGTGCTCGCCGCTTTAGTGACAGAAACAGGAATTACGGTCGAGCTCATCCTTGGAATAACCAGTGAATTCTTCACAGAGTTTAATATCTATCCAAACCCAACTGTGGATGCAATACATATTGATTATGACAAAATCATTTCTGAAAAAATGACTATGGAATTGATTGATATGAATGGTAAAACAATCCTCTCGCGAGAAATCAAGAAGAGTAAAAATGGGAGTATTCAAGTAGATATAAAAGAATACCAAAATGGCCAATATTTATTGAGATTTACAGACACTGATAAAAGCCGAACAGCTTTAACATTTAGAGTCATTAAACAATAGAAATTTGTCTTTGACATTATTAAGCCTATCAAAAAATTGATAGGCTTTTTTTTATGTATTTTAAATATCGTTAAAGCTATCTGTGACATTTACTCAAGTTTTTTTAACTTGTATTAGTTACACTACCACTTTATGCCACCAGCACCACCATTTAGTTACACGTATACGCCCAATATTCCTGAACTTTTGCAAGGGTTAAACTGCTCCATTGCAATCAGCACTTACCAGACAGGCAAGGTTGTCATTTTTTCAGCTCAAGATGAAAACCAGCTGATTCAGCTTCCAAGAACTTTTCCAAAACCTATGGGAATGGCCAAGAAAGGCAATAAATGGGCAATAGCTACCAATGACTCGGTAGTTATAACATCCAATGCTCCAGGTCTTGCTGCCAATTATGCCCCCAATCCGGGTGTGTACGATAGCTTGTACATTCCAAGAGCCAGCTACTACACGGGCCCACTCGATATGCACGACATTCAGTTCACTGATCAAGGCCTATTGGGTGTCAACACCATGTTTTCTTCACTTTGTAAAATCGACGAAGACTTCAGCTTCAAATCTGTATGGCAGCCATCATTCATTACAGAATTAAAACCCGAAGATAGATGTCATCTAAATGGACTGGCAATTGAACCCACCACAGGCAAACCTAAATACATCACTGCCCTTGGCCAGGGGAATTCTCATAGATCCTGGAAGGAAGGTATGCTAAATGGAGGAGTTTTAATTGACATTGAATCAAATGAAATTATTCTATCTGAATTACCCGTACCGCATACTCCCCGCATTTATGGAAACGAACTCTTCATGCTCCTTTCCGCAACAGGCGAATTAGTTAAGGTAAATATTCAGTCCGGCACGTACGACATCATAAGCCAGCTGAATGGATTTGTAAGAGGAATGGATCGGGTAGGAGATTATTTATTCATAGCTACTTCAAAATTGAGACTAAACAGTTCTCTCTTTAAAGAAGCTCCGGTAGCAAAACGATCCGTAAACTGCGGAATCACAGTTATTTATATGCCAACAGGTCAACCTTGTGGTTACATCAATTATCAGACAAGTGTTGAAGAATTATATGATTTGGTCATTCTTGAAGGGAATCTTAGGCCAAACATTCTAAACCTGGAAAAAGGAATGCACCGAACCTCTGTGGTAACACAAGACGAGGTATTTTGGAACAACCCTGAAAAAGAAACACAACCAGAAACAGCCACTACCACGCCATGAAACATTCATTATATCAGTCGCTCCTTAGTCGATTAAAAAACAAGCACTCCAAGCTTGCGTCAAGATTTCACAAAAATGTGAAAGATGGTGAATTTCAAAAGCAGCACTATCGTAAAAGAAAGGATGCTGTAGAAAAACTGAAAAATATTGAAAAGCGAATTGCTGATCTAGGTGAGAAAGCTGGATTTAAACCAAGGCTTAGTTATAAGCATTGGGCTGTTGCTCTGGCAATGGGAGTTGTGGTTTCGGCCAATGCACAGCAAGAAACTAAAAAAGATTTCAGATCGCGATTAGCTAATCAAGCCAAGGTTATCAATGCAGATATTCAACCGTTGGCACAAAGTATATTTTTTGATCCTAAAGTTAGTTTGGGTGCACCTCTTTTCAACACTGTTCATACCGGAGATATTGATGGAGATGGTGATATTGACGCCATCTATGTGCCGTATATTGACAGCCCCCTTATTCTTAGAAATGACGGTTCATTCAGCTTTAGTGTTAGTTCCTTGACCAATGCCCCATTGCAAGTTGTTAATAATACCATACTTGCCGACTTTGACGGGGATGGTGATCTAGACCTTTTCATGGAGAATGGAACCTACGGTGCGTTCACTTCTCAGGTGTGGGTTAATGATGGAACAGGAAGTTTTACATCTCAGGCTGCTACATTTCCATCAGTGGACCTTGATAATGACATCTTGAGCGCAGTAGATATTGATGGAGATGGTGACTTAGACATCATTGGCGAAACAGGTCAGACAGTATCACCATATAACAATTATGTCACGCTATTCGAAAATGTAGGATTCAACTTTACAGATACCACGGCGCTAAAAGGCTCCGATGCAAGCTATCAAACATCAAGGCTGGTTGCGGTAATGGATGTAGATGGAGACAGTGATGAGGATATCGTTTATACATCATTGATTACTTCATTCGGGGAAGCAATACAAGTATTTGGTAACGATGCTTCAGGAAATTTTACAGACTCTGGCAACCCAATTGCTCCATCGTATAGCCTGAATAATGGTGCCTCTCCGCTCGATTTCGACAATGACGGGGATTTAGATTTAGTAGGATATCTAAGTGCACCAAATCTAAGGATCAGACCATTTCCAAACGATGGAACAATCTTGACGGATGCCTCATCCAACTTTACAGAAGGAACTGAAATAATACTATCTGCTGTAGGCGAGAGCGAAGATGTTTTTGTGTCTAAAATCGATACCGACAATTTCGATGATTTCGTCGCCACCACCCAAGACTCCACATTTGTAATGATCAGCAATGGATCAGGCGGCTTTACCCAACAGACCAAGTTTCCAGGTCAATCAAAACCCGATGATCTGGATGGGGATGGGGATGCAGACCTCTTCTATTTCGATGGAAATATTTCTATTCGAGATAATCAGGGTGGAGGATCTTTTGTGCAAGGGGCTGACATTGTAACAGTTTCATCAACCTACGATACTCAACTTGTAGATATCGATGGAGATGGAGATCTCGATCTAGCTCAGGCTGGGGGAACTGTTTCTAGATCTTGGTTAAATGACGGCAGTGGCAATTTCACCATTCAGCAAGAATTTCCTGGTAACGCATATCAGCTTGTTTTTGGCGATTTAGATGGCGATAGTGATGTTGATATGCTGGTTGCATTGGAGGCAGATGGGGGTTATCCGGGATTTATCATCTATACCAATAATGGTTCAGGTAATCTAACCTACAATTCCACATTGGCAAATGGCTATGAAGCAAGTCACCTGGCACTTGCAGATCTGGATGAAGATGGAGATTTAGATATAATAGCAAGACTATCAGATGCTATTGATTCCAGAATACGCACCTATGAAAACCAGGGTTCACTGACCTTTGGCTTGAGTTCATCAAATACAATTTCGACAGGTAGTAAATTTGACCTTGCCAATATTGATGGTGACACTGATCCGGATCTAGTTCTGGCAGCAGAAGAATCTGGAATAATAACTTTTATAAATAGTGCCGGCTCACTCACTTTGGGGAATACATTCACCCCATTAGGATCTAATTTTAATATCGCGGATGTCGATTTTGCTGACATTGATGGGGATGGTGATATGGATGTATTTGCCTCAAATGGATACGAATCCCCAACAGCTAATAGCTATGTATTCTTCAACAATGGAAGCGGCACATTTACGGACAGTGGATTAAATGTTGAAACCGGCAGCAATTATGGAAGCTTCCTTGGAGATATTGACGGTGACGGTGACGTGGACCTGATATCTGGAGGATACATATCCTATCCTAAAATGTGGGTTGGAGATGGTGCTGGAAATTTTGCTTTTGACCATGACATTCCAACAATAGTCACAGAATACAGCAGCATAAATGTTGGTGATATTGATGGAGATGGTGACATGGACTTTGTCATTGGCGACTATTACGGTGGCACTCAGATCTTCCTTAATTCTGGAGCTGCCAGCCTTTTGGAAGCAGACGCAAATGCGCTTACTACATTGTTCGATAATATGGGTGGTTCAAACTGGACGAATTCAGCCAACTGGGAAGATGCAGACGTCAGCACATGGTTCGGAGTGACGTTAAATTCAGCACAAGATCGTGTGGAGCGTGTAGAGCTTCCCAACAATGGACTGGTCGGAACTCTGCCAGCGGCTATTGACCAACTGGACGCCTTGGAGATCTTAGATCTCTCGAATAACGAAATTGATGCATTGGCAACTGATTTTAGTGGCCTTACCAATGCCGTAGATATTAACCTGAATGGCAACCAACTAGACTTTGGCGATTTGGAAGCAGTAGCCAGCGTTTCCGTGTTAAGCTATACCAATCAGCAGGCTTTGGTTGGCGGGATTACTGAAAATGGTCCAATAGAAGTACCTGTTGGATCATCGCCAGAGTTGACCTCCAATGTAAACGGAACTGCTAATTCTTATCAATGGTTGTTGGATGGTTTAAATATTTCCGGCGCAACCGGTACTAGCTATACGATTGGTAATATCGACCGAACAAACATGGGTGCGTATACTCTGGAAATAAGTAATTCGATTGCAACCGGAGTAACCTTGACCACAGAACCTGTGGACGTCTTGGCGACAGCCATAATTTCGGTTGAAGTTACAGATGATACCGAAACACTCATTTCTGAAAATGTGGATGGCTATATTCTTGAGATTGTCGATGGTCAGGTTGGTTACGATACCATTCAAGCTGCCACTCAGCAAAATGTAGCCAGCAGCTTTGCATTTCCACCTGTAGTGTTGGGGGATTTTCTAGTGAGCGTTACCTCAGATGATCAATTGTACGTGCCTACCTACTTTGGGGATGCCTTCCTTTGGGATGAAGCGGATGTCTTGCAATTAAACAACGACACAGACATACAGATAATCATTACCGAGACACCTCCCGAATTAACTGCAGCAGACGGTGACGGGCTTGTGGATGGTACCATTGAAGAAGACTTTCCTGATGATGGAAGTAGAATTGATGCCAGAAGGCGTGCAGCAAAAAGAAAATGTGGGCTAAGAAGAAAAAGAAGCGGTGGACGTACAGGACAAAATGCCGATGAGTTTGAATTAATAGCCTACGGTGAAACCAATGATAATGGAGAGTTTGAATATGGTTTCTTACCTGAAGGTACGTACAGGTTCTTTGTGGAATATCCGGGAATACCTCTTGACGATTCCGCTTTCGTACAATTCGATGTTGGTCCTGCTGGTGTTGGTGACAATAGCTTTAAGCTAGCTGTATTTGCCTCAGAAGATGGAATATTCATCGAACTGGTACTTGGCTTGACCTCTCCTCATTTTACAAGTTTTAAAATCTATCCTAACCCGACTGCTGATGTCATAAACATCAATTATGATCAAGTGAAATCAGGAAATATCTCCCTTGAAGTACTTGATATTCAAGGTAAGGTGATGTTGAGCAGAAAACTGGATGGCAAACAGGAAGATGTCACCATTAACATCTCAAATTTTGAAAAAGGTCAATATATCTTCAGAGTGATGGACGAGGCAAGAAAAGATCTTGTCGTCTATAAGATCATTAAGAACTAAATCGGATTACCACGCCAGAAATTACTTCAAGTCTTCTGGTGTGGTGATTTTTATATTGTCATAGCTGCCTTCTACGAGGTGAACAACATTTCCTGCCGCCTCAAAAACACTGGCATCATCAGTAAACAAACCCACACCTGCCTTCTCATAGGCTAATTTCAGTTTCTGCACATCGAACGTTTGAGGAGTTTGCACTAAAACATAGTTAGAACGGTCCCTTGCAATTGACGTCTCTCCCTCCATTTCGCGTATGGAATCCTTCAAAGCGACTACAGCCACACCAGATCCTTTCTCTTCAGCAGACCTAAACGAAGCTGAAATGGTTTCAATAGTAACAAATGGTCTTACTGCATCATGTATGGCCACCAGTCCATCGTTTACAAGTGCTAATCCAGACATTACTGAAGCCGTCCTTGTCAAACCACCACTAGCGAGCTGGAAATCAGCATCCGGAAAATATTGAAATTTTATTGCTTCCCACTCTTTGATATGATCTTCGGGAAGCACGATGACTATCGACAAATCTCTTTCAAAAGACATAAACTTTCGAATTGACTTAACAATAATCGGCTCACCATCTATGCGCAGAAATTGCTTTGGCACATCGCTTTTCATACGTGTGCCAATGCCTCCAGCCACTATTATGGCATGTTTCTTCAATGCGTATCTTAGATTATAAGCATCGCATCTCCATAGCTGAAGAATCGATACTTTTCTTTGATTGCTATTTGATAAGCCTCCTGAATCAATTCATACCCTCCAAATGCAGAAGCCATCATAAGTAATGTAGACTCCGGCAGGTGGAAGTTTGTGATCAAAGCATCACAGATCTTAAAATCGTATGGAGGGAATATGAACTTATCAGTCCATCCGGAATTATCCTTAAGTTGACCATTGGCAGAAACGGAAGACTCCAATGTTTTCATTGCAGTGGTACCTACAGCACAAATTTTCGTTCTTTCGGCCAAAGCTCTGTTTACTCTGTCAGCGGTCGGTTTCTCAACCCAGTAGTTTTCAGAATCCATTTTATGCTTGGTCAGATCTTCAACATCTACCGGACGAAATGTACCTAATCCAACATGCAAAGTGATTGGAGCTATATCAATTCCAATTAGTTCCATTCGCTTCATCAACTGGGGAGTAAAATGAAGACCTGCTGTCGGGGCTGCTACAGCTCCAATATTTTTAGCGAAAATCGTCTGGAATCGATCCCTATCTTCAGGCTCAGCAGAACGTTTAATCTCTTTTGGCAGAGGCGTCTCTCCCAAAGCATCAATCATCTTGTAGAATTGCTCTTGATCTCCATCAAACAAAAATCGAATGGTTCGACCTCTGCTTGTTGTATTATCAATTACCTCGGCCACCAATTCTCCATCACCGAAATAAAGCTTGTTACCAACTCTTATTTTTCTTGCTGGATCTACCAACACATCCCAGAGCTTCATTTCAGTATTCAACTCTCTAAGCAGGAATACTTCAATTTTAGCACCCGTTTTCTCTTTATTTCCATACAGACGTGCTGGAAATACTTTCGTGTCATTGGTGACAAAAACATCATCTTCTCCAAAGTAATCAACTACGTCTTTGAAAACTTTGTGCTCAATCTCTCCAGTATCTTTATGAATAACCATCAGACGAGAATCGTCGCGGTTTTCAGTAGGGTGTAAGGCAATAAGGCTTGATGGTAGCTCGAATTTGAATTCGGATAATTTCATTCCCATAGGAAAAAGGATCTAATTTTTATGATCAAAGGACCGCAAAATTAGCAAATATGTTTCAGTTTGTAACGTATAGATGTTTAAACTCGTCAACTTAGATAAATAACCGTTTGAAATCAACATTTACCGATCGCTATTTAATTCAAATAACTGCCATCTGTTTAGCTACATTTGTTTACTCAAAAATCACTAGTGAAAGTATTTAAACTAATCATCGAAAGCTTCCGATTTGCCTGGTCAGCTTTAAAAACTAACCTGCTTCGAACAACTCTGTCCCTACTTGGTGTTACCGTTGGGATTTTTTCAATTATTGCTGTATTCACTGCCGTTGATTCATTGGAGCGAAGCATAAAGGATAGTTTAAATTTTTTGGGAACCAACAATATCAATGTTGAAAAGTGGCCATATGGTTTCGGTGGGCCATATCCATGGTGGACTTATCTAAGGAGGCCATACGTGACTTTTGATGAGTATAGGTTCATCAGAGATAATGTGGATAATGCCAAGGCAGTTTCAATATTTACTGTTAGAGGTGGGGTGATCGCTAAGTATGAAAGCAGTAGTGCTGCGGATTTATCGTTGCTCGGAGTAGTTTACGATCATAAGGATGTCTATGAAATTCCGATAGAACTGGGACGATATTTCACACGAGAAGAAGCAAACGGTGGATCTAATGTGGCCATTATTGGATATCGATCTGCAAAGGAATTGTTTCCAAATATATCCCCCATTGGCAAAGAGATAAAAATCAAGGGATTGAAATATTATGTCATCGGTGTGATAAAGGAAGAAGGTGACAGCTTTCTCGGCGCTCCAAGCAATGATGACAATGTCTACTTGCCATATAAGGCATTTCAAAAAATATACTATTCAGGCAGACGAAGAGGTGTTGAGCCTCGAATTACGGTAAAAGGCCTCCAGGAAGATGTTGGCCTGGTCGAATTGGAGTCCGAATTAAGGGGACTAATGCGAAAGAAGAGGTCTTTGAAACCTAAGGAAGATGACAATTTCGCACTAAACAGGCCGGAGGCAATAACGAACTTTATTGGTGCAACCTTTGATGCAGTGGGTGTGGCTGGCGCAATCATTGGAGGATTTGCTATCCTCGTTGGTGGTTTTGGTATTGCGAATATCATGTTCGTTTCTGTTCGTGAGCGTACCAATATTATTGGTATTCAAAAGTCACTTGGCGCAAAAAACTATTTCATCCTTTTCCAATTCCTGTTTGAGGCAGTTTTCTTAAGTCTGATTGGTGGTGGTGTAGGAGTTATTCTCGTTTACCTCATTTCCTTCGCCAGTTTAGGTAGTCTGGATTTAGTGCTGACGACCGGTAATGTAATTCTGGGCTTAGGTATTTCGGCTATCATTGGTGTACTCTCAGGAATTGTGCCTGCGTTGATGGCGGCACGTCTTGATCCGGTGATCGCCATTCGAACATCAGGGTAGAAACCTTTAAATGATCCGATTGTGAAATTATTTAAGTTGGTAATTGAGAGTTTTCGCTTCGCATGGGGTGCGCTAAAAATGAATCTTTTGCGTACCACTTTATCACTACTAGGCGTGACCATCGGGATATTCGCGATTATTGCTGTATTCACACTTGTCGATTCATTAGAAAGAAGCATAAAAAACAGTCTCAGCTTCCTAGACGCTAACAATTTGGACATCAGAAGATTTCCATATGAGTTTGGGCCTGATATTCCCTGGTGGGAATACATCAAACGTCCATACACCAATTATGAAGAATATGAGTTCCTAAAGAAAAACCTGAAGAATGCTGAGGGCATTACCATTTTTGCTGTAACAGGCGTCTCTTCTGTAAAATATGAAAGCAGTAGTTACAGTAATGTATCCCTGTTTGGAATATCTCACACTCATCAGGACGTATACGACATTGCTAGTGATGTAGCCCAAGGGAGATATTTTACAGCCTCAGAATCATACACAGGTAAAAATGTTGCAATGATCGGCCATTTAATAGCGAAGAAACTCTTTCCCCGCGGAGAACCGATAGGAAAGGAAATAAAAATAAAAGGGCTCAAATACATAGTTATTGCAGTATTTGAAGAAGAAGGAGAAGGTATTTTTGGCGATACAGGTAATGATGAAAGCATCATGATCCCGTATCAATCTTTCAAGAAAATATTTTATTCTGGCAGAAATAGAGGTGTAGAAACCCTTGTAAGTGTAAAAGGACGAACGGACGATATCGGACTTGTAGAATTGCAGGCTGAAATAACGGGCCTCCTGAGAACTAAAAGAGGTTTGAGACCTAAAGAGAAAAACAATTTCTCTGTAAATCGTCAAGATGCAATAATGAACATAATTGGATCAACCTTTGATGTCATTGGTGTCGCAGGTTGGGCAATAGGTGGCTTCTCCATTCTGGTTGGAGGTTTTGGTATTGCAAACATAATGTTTGTTTCTGTGCGTGAACGCACCAATATCATTGGCATTCAGAAATCACTTGGAGCTAAAAATTTCTTCATACTCTTTCAATTCCTGTTCGAGGCAATATTTCTTAGCCTGATTGGAGGCGGGGTTGGATTATTCCTTGTCTGGCTACTTTCATTGGCAAGCCTGGGCAATTTAGATTTGGTGCTCACTTTTGGAAACATTGTACTAGGACTTGGAGTGGCTGGAATCATTGGAGTGATCTCCGGAATAGTACCAGCCTTAATGGCAGCAAGGTTAGACCCTGTGATTGCAATCAGGACGACAGGGTAAACAGGACATAAAAAAAGGTGAGTCGGAGCTCACCTTTTCTTTTGAAAAACGATTAGGAATAAATCTTATCCACCGTTCAATTTCTCTTTGATTCTTTTCTCCAACTCCTCCATAAGCTCCGGGTTATCTTCAATCAAGGCTTTTACAGCATCTCTTCCCTGCCCCAGTTTGTTCCCGTCATAAGAGAACCAAGACCCGGATTTTTGCACCACGTCAAGCTCCACACCTATATCTACTATTTCTCCACTCTTACTTATGCCTCGTCCATACATGATATCGAATTCTACCACTTTAAACGGAGGTGCTACTTTATTTTTAACCACCTTCACCCGCGTGCGGTTACCCATTACGTTATCAGCTGATTCTTTGATTTGACCGATTCTTCGAATATCCAAACGAATAGATGCGTAAAATTTCAGGGCGTTTCCTCCGGTGGTTGTTTCAGGGTTTCCAAACATTACACCGATTTTCTCTCTCAGCTGGTTAATGAAAATACAAGAACAACCCGTTTTGTTAATTGTCCCGGTAAGCTTTCTCAGAGCTTGAGACATCAATCGAGCCTGAAGTCCCATTTTACTATCTCCCATCTCTCCCTCCAGTTCGCCTCTTGGTACCAACGCAGCTACTGAGTCAATCACAATGATATCCAGCGCACCAGAACGGATCAGGTGCTCGGCAATTTCCAAAGCCTGTTCACCATTGTCTGGCTGAGAAATCAGCAAATTCTCTGTGTCAATACCCAGCTTTTCTGCATACAGCTTATCAAATGCATGCTCCGCGTCAATGATAGCAGCCATGCCGCCAGCCTTCTGAGCTTCTGCAATGCAATGCATCGCGAGAGTTGTCTTACCAGAAGATTCAGGGCCATAAACCTCAATGATTCTTCCGCGTGGAATTCCCCCAACACCCAACGCAATATCCAGACTTAAGGATCCGGTAGAAATGGTCGGAACATCCATGACTTTCTCATCACTGAGTTTCATCACGGTTCCTTTTCCATAGGTCTTCTCCAGCTTATCAATGGTGATTTGGAGGGCTTTGAGTTTATCTTGAGCGTCGGCCATATTTTCTTTTTTGTCTTATTTAGAACCTGACAAAAATAGGTCTTTCATTCTGACCGAAAAAGCATTTTGCTAAAAATATTAGGAATATTTTTAGGCCTGTAAAATTAACTCTTTGTTGAAGGTAGACTTATTGTGTACACTGGCCTCATACACTTAAATTCCTGATGAGTAGTTCTTAACGTAGCATAGTTTCGTCTTTCACCCAGATTAAGAAAAAAACTTTTTTAGAAAATGGAAATGAGGGTTTAGTTATAAATACCACTGATCGACCTTTTGAAAATAACTGGAATTTCTCATTTGGTATTTATTTGAGCCTATGATCTAACCGATAGTTGAATCTCATGAAAAAAATTCTAAAGTACCTTTTCCTATTTGCTATACTTTTTGTCCTCTTTTCATTTGGTACATTTTCCTTTGTCAAATCTCAAGAACAAGAAAAGGAAATACTATGCCTCGAGTCTGAGATCAAGAAATTGGAGAAGGAACTCAACCAATGTCGGTAGCGGCAAATTGAAATCGCTAGACAAATAATTGTCACATATTTCATCTCCCCTCCTTCTTCATTATATTGAACCCTCTCAACAACTAGTTCAATCATGGAGAATTCAGGGTACGAGCAAGTGTATCAGCAACTAAAGCACATGAAAACGGTCATTGCATTTAAGAAAGCAATGACCAAGTCTCACCTAAATGTGGTTTATCTGGGCAATGTGACACAATCCACCATTGAGAGCATTACAGATATGATCTCAGAAGATCTGAATACCCGAAACGAAAATAGAAGGGTAACTAAACGCGTCTATCATGTAATGATGGAATCATTGCAAAACATTTGCAAGCATGCCGATAGTCAATCAGAAAATGAATCCAATTCACTGGAACAAGGTTTGGTAAAAAAGGGAATCTTTCTCATCGGTCACGACAAAAAGAATACTTTATCACTACGGGAAATAACATAGAGATTAAAAGTGCCATGGCTCTTCGCGATGTTTTAGACAAAATCAATGCACTTGATTCAGATGGCATCAAACAGATGTATCGGGAAGCAATGGAAACATCAGAACTTGGAGATACCGGTGGCGCCGGACTTGGATTCATTGATATGGCCAAAAAGACAGGCACTCAATATGAATACTACTTCGAACCTGATAGCGAGACCTCTTGCTTTTTTATTTTAACCATGCGTGTACCTAAAGAAGTAGAAGCCAAGGCTTAAATATCACCTTCCCAAGTAAGCTATTCCCGCAGGGGATCCAAAGACTCAATCACCTTGATGTCCTCACCGGATCAGGAGGCCAAACCATAACAGACGAATTCAAAAAATGCCACTTGGGGTTCTCTTGGTTAATTAATTCTTCTTTCTGTTTCCGAGACATCGCTTTTATCTGCTTTTCTCTTTCTATTGCCTGAGATGGTGTGGGTGCTCTCTCATAGAAAAGTAAAAAATAGCAATAGTATTTGCCGGCAAAAGTTTTAGGGTTACCCCTATTTAGAAAATGCTCAACCAATCTCTGTTCCAAATCATTGGCCATTCCAGTATACAAAACAGACTTTCCCGGATTGGTAGTTATGTATGTGAAATAGTTGGCCATCAAAAAGTAAGATAGCCAGTGTCCAAAGAACCCCTTCGGGAATGATTTCTAAACTTTAATCAGCTCCATTTACCACCTCCTCTTTCGGCACATGATGAATCGCATAAATCATGTATCCACCCAGTGCCGTACCTATAGGAAATTTAAACAATAGAATCACTGCTGGTACAATAGCAAATCTCTTTCCCCAGTCTTTCTCAGCACTTAATCCATATCCCGATATTAGAAATATTATAGAAGATATGGTCTGTATCGTTGGAAGAAAATAGGCAATGCCACGTGGTGGTCTAAGTTCAAAAAACACTACATCAAATTCTGCCAGCTCCATCCACAAATCACTTTCAACAAACATATCTACAAAAAAGAAGGTGCAAATGGATATTGGTACCAAAATCAGTCCGATGACTATAAATATCTTACCAATAATGCGAAGGTTGTTATTGTGATCTTTTAAGTCCATAACGTTTAAATTGGTTGGTTTTATTACTGTGTATTGCAAGGTATCTTACGATAAACAATAAATAAAGTTGTAGTATGATAAAAAAAGCACTCCTGTTCTTATTGGCTGTCATTGCTATTCTGGTAGCTTTCAACTGGAATGCGGTGATTTATGGACTCAATCAAGCAAAAAGTCAACTTCGGATCACTTTTAACACCCAATCTATAGAGTCTGTATTGAACGACTCTTTGATCGCAGATAGCATAAAACATAAAATCAATATTGTACAAGAAGCACGTTCGTTTGCCTTTGATAAACTGGGGTTGAAAAACTCTGACAACTACACTACCTACTATGATCAAAAAGGAAAGGTCACTTTATGGAATTTATCCGCTTCTAAGGCATACGCACTTGAGCCCAAACTTTGGTCCTTCCCCATTTTAGGTACGTTTCCTTACAAGGGCTTTTTTGACCTTGAAGCCGCCAAAGAAGAAATGCTTGATTTGAAAACTGAAGGCTATGATACACGTATTCGATCAGTCGGCGGCTGGTCTACTCTTGGCTGGACCACCGACCCTATCCTCTCCAATATGCTAGAAAGAAAAGAAGGAGCTCTGGTAGAATTGATCATACATGAATTGACCCACTCCACCCTATTCGTAAAGGACAATATTGAGTTCAATGAGAACCTGGCTTCTTTCATTGGTGAAAAGGGAGCTGTAATATTTCTAAACCAGAAATATGGACCTCATTCTTATCCATATTACGATTACATCCTGTCAGAAGAAGATAGCCGCACCTTTCGAAATCAAATGCTTCTTGCTACACGCAAGCTAGACTCGCTTTATATCGCTGTAGCTGATTATTCGGATTCATTAAAGGCAGTACACAAGCATATTATGATTGACAAAATCACAAGCTCAATAGACACCTTACATTTTCATGATCCTCGCTATTTAAATATTTTCAAATCAAGCAGGCCGAACAATGCGTACTTCATGTCTTATTTGAGATATTATTCATCAAAAGATTCGTTAGAAGAAATTCTCTCCACTAAACACCGTGGCGATTTGAAATCATTTATTCAAGGGATGAAAGAATTTCATGAGTGAATGCTGGCTTTACCAAATTGTTACCTTTTTAAGTTACAGTTGAATTCTGAGTAATTTTGAATAATGTTAATACAGATGAGCTAAAACAAGGTTGAAATCAAATCAATCGAGTCAAAGTTTATCAAATTGTAAAGAACGATTTAAGAGAAAGTTATTCAAAACACTACCCTGAGATGGCTAAACACAATCAAAAAATTCTGGTAGTAGACGATGAAGCAGATATTCTGGAATTGTTGAAATATAATCTCACCAAGGAAGGATATGATGTAAAGACAGCCGCAGATGGAATCAAAGGCGTAGAGGTGGCGAAGACATTTGTGCCCGATCTTATTTTGCTAGACATTATGATGCCAAAACAAGACGGAGTAGAGACCTGTAGGCAAATTCGGGAGCTGCCGGAGATGGCAAACACTTTTGTAATCTTTCTTACCGCTCGTTCGGAAGAGTATTCGGAAGTCGCAGCTTTTGATATGGGTGCAGATGACTATATCACAAAACCAATCAAGCCAAGGGCACTGGTCAGCAGAATCAACGCACTCTTCAGGAGAGAATCAAAAAAGAAAAAGGAATCCAACACCATCACCGTTGGAGATCTTGTCGTGGACAGAACGAGCTACACAGTAAAAAACGGAGAGGAGAAGATTTCTCTTCCAAAAAAAGAGTTCGAACTTCTCTACTTTTTAGCTCAAAATCCGGGTAAAGTTTTCAGTCGTGATGAGTTGCTCCAAAACATTTGGGGTACAGACGTCTATGTATTGGCGCGTACAGTCGATGTACATATCAGAAAAGTACGTGAGAAAATAGGCAATGACCACATTACCACGGTAAAGGGAGTAGGATACAAATTCGACGCTAATTAATTAGCAATAAATGCAGTTCAATTCACGGGCAATAGCACTTCTTTTGGCATTATGCGTTGGGACCATTACTACCGCATTTTTATACCTGGTCCCATCCATTTCTTCAACAGCCATAGTCATCGCATTTTTGCTTGCATTCTCCTCCTCTTATATCCTGGTAAGGCTTGTGCTTGAGTTTCTATTCTTTCGACAGATAGAAAACATCTATGACTCACTAAAGAGGATCAAAGACAGTGAATTGGCCTTGAGAGGCAGAGCCTCATCTGTAAATCCGCTAAAACGGATAAATAGAGAAATCTCAAACTTTGCCAAAAGCAAGGAAAAAGAAATAGAAGAGCTAAAAGAAAGAGAAAACTTCCGAAGAGAATTTATTGCTGACGTATCACATGAGCTGAAGACTCCCATTTTTGCCGCGCAAGGCTTCGTTCACACGCTGCTGGACGGTGCGATCCATGACAAAGAAGTCCGAAAGAAATTTTTGAAAAAGGCAGCCAAAAGCCTGGACGCACTCGACTTATTGGTGCAAGATATTCTCACCATCTCACAGATAGAATCCGGTGAAATAAAAATGCACTTTGAAAATTTTGATATGCGTGGAATCTGCCGCGAAATCTTAGATCAGCTAGAAGGTAAAGCGGAGAAAAAAGGAGTAGAGCTAAAAATGTCTAAAAAGTACAAAGACCCAATCATTGTGCGAGGAGACTATCGAAGGATATATCAGGTAATGCTCAATCTCATCTCAAATGCAATAAAGTACACCAAAAAAGGAGGTCAAGCTAAAATTAAGTTTGAAGAACTTCAAGACAACAAAATCAGAATTTCAGTCAGTGATAATGGTCGCGGAATTCCCGAATCGGACATTGCACGTATTTTCGAACGTTTCTACAGAGTAGACAAAAGTAGGTCTAGAGAAAAAGGAGGAACCGGGCTCGGTCTATCCATCGTGAAACACATTCTGGAAAGTCATCAATCGGAGATTTTTGTTGAAAGCGAATACAGAGTAGGATCCACATTTTACTTCGACCTCAACAAAGCAAACTATATAGACGAGGTAGAAGAAGGATTAGAAGAGGAAGAAGATTATGCATAAAAGTCTAAAGAATATCTCATTTGATCAATTGATCATTTCAGAAAATGACAACTACATCCTAATCAATAAACCACCTTTTATCGCAAGTCTGGACGATAGAGCTGACAGTAAGAATCTGTTAGGTTTAGCAAAAGAGATAAATGAAGAGTACCAAATCTGTCACAGGTTAGATAAAGAAACTTCCGGAATAGTGGTATTTGCAAAAAGTGCAGAAGCTTACAGAAACTTCGCTATGCAACTGGAAAATCGTGAGGTAAAAAAAATCTACCATGCGGTCATTCTGGGATTACATCAATTTGAAGACTTTGAAGCAGATGAACCATTGCATACTACATCCACCAAATCAAGAGTCGACTTTAGGGCGGGCAAGCCAGCATTTACATTAATAGGCTCACTCGAGTGTTTCAAAAAACACACCCTTGTCAAATGTTTCCCTGTGACCGGTCGTATGCATCAAATTCGAGCACATCTGGCTCACCATGAGGCACCCATTATTAATGATCCAGCTTATGGAGGAAAACCCGCTTTTCTTTCAGAATTAAAAAGAAACTACAATCAAAAAAAGTGGGAAGAAGAGAATCCCATGATCAATCGTGTAGCTTTGCATTCCTTTCAAGTTGCCTTTAAAGACCTTGATGGGAAGGTTATCGAAGGAGAAGCCGAATATCCAAAAGATTTCTCGGTGTTAATCAAGCTCTTAAGGAAATTTAATTAGAGACTCGGGTTTGTTTTCTCGAATGAAAATTCTATTTTTGTGTCCCTTTTTCGAGAGGACAGATTTTGACATTATAAAATCAATATAAAATTGGATACTAACAGCTTTAAAACTGTATCATTAAACAACGCAACTGTTGAGAAGAATTGGGTCATCGTAGATGCTGATTCTCAGGTACTTGGAAGAATGGCAAGTGAGGTTGCGAAAATGATCCGCGGCAAACACAAGCCATCGTATACGCCACACGTAGATTGTGGTGACAACGTAATTGTGATCAATGCTGATAAAATCAGATTGACTGGTAACAAATGGACGGACAAGCAATATGTGCGTCATACAGGCTATCCGGGTGGTCAGCGTTTCGAAACGCCAAACAGCATTAAGGCTAAGTCGTCTACTATTTTAATAGAAAAAGCAGTGAAAGGTATGCTTCCGATCAACAGACTTGGAAGACAGCTTTTCAAAAATCTATATGTATACGAGGGTGCTGAGCATCCGCATGCAGCTCAAAAACCAAAAGAAGTTAAACTATAAACCTGAATGGACAGAATCAATACCATAGGAAGGAGAAAGACCTCGGTAGCTCGTATTTATTTAACGAGCGGGAAAGGTGCAATAACTGTAAACGATAAAGAACTTAACGCTTACTTCCCTTCCGAAATTCTTCAAACCATCGTAAAGCAGCCACTGGTAAAAGTGGAGCAGGATGGAAATTTCGACATTAGTGTAAATGTAACCGGAGGTGGACCTTCGGGACAAGCTGAAGCAGCACGATTGGCAATCGCTCGAGCGCTTACAGAAGTAGATGCAGAGTTCAGAAGCCCGCTTAAGTCTGAAGGTTTCCTTACAAGAGACTCAAGAATGGTTGAACGTAAGAAGCCGGGTCGAAGAAAAGCAAGAAGAAGATTCCAGTTCAGTAAACGATAATATTGAGATGCAAAAACTAGAACATAAAGATCTATTAGATGCAGGTGTACACTTCGGACACCTGACCAGAAAGTGGAATCCGGCAATGGCTCCATACATTTTCATGGAGAAGAATGGCATCCACATTATCGACCTTCACAAGACACTAACTTGTCTTGAAGATGCTACAGAAGCTATGAAAGCTGTAGTAAGATCAGGAAGAAAAGTAATGTTCGTTGCTACTAAAAAGCAAGCAAAGGAAGTGGTGGAGCAAGAGGCTCAGCGACTAAATATGCCATATGTGACTGAAAGATGGCAGGGTGGTATGCTTACCAACTTCGCAACGATCAGAAAGTCATTGAAGAAAATGTCAGGTATGGAGAAGCTTATGAAAGAAGAAGCTTACCAGAACCTTGCAAAGCGCGAACGATTGATGATCAGCCGTGCAAAAGATAAGCTAGAGAAAGTATTAGGTGGAATTTCTGATCTTAACAGACTTCCCGCAGCACTATTCGTTGTTGATATCAAGCGTGAGCACATTGCAATCGCTGAAGCTCAGAAGTTGAACATTCCGGTTTTTGGAATAGTAGATACCAACTCTGACCCTTCAAAGATCGATTACCCAATTCCAGGCAATGACGATGCATTCAAATCAATTAAGCTGATTACAAGCTACATTGGTAAAGCATTGGAAGAAGGACTGTCAGAACGTAAAAAGGATAAAGAAGAGCAATCTCAGGCTGAAGAACAGGCTGCTAAAAAAGCAGCTGACGAAAAATCTGAGGTAACAGAATAAAAGACCATAAAATCTTAACAAAAGATTGAACATTGATGTATTTCGGTGTTCAATTTTTGTTTGTAGAATCATTAAAACCAAGAATTAAAAATGGCTATTACAGCACAAGACGTAAACAAACTAAGGCAAATGACTGGTGCCGGCATGATGGATTGCAAAAAGGCGCTAACCGAGGCAGAAGGTGATTTTGACAAGGCAGTTGAGCTTTTAAGAAAAAAAGGTCAGAAAGTATCTGCATCAAGAGCGGATAGAGAAACTTCTGAAGGTGTAGTTTTTGCTAAAACTAATGACGCTGGGACAGAAGGTGCATTGATCGCATTTACTTGTGAGACAGATTTCGTTGCTAAGAATGATGAATTCATGAAGCTTGGGAATCAAATTGCCGAACTCGCATTTGCAGAGAAGCCAGAAAGTATCGAAGCTTTGAATGGAATGAGTCTGGGAGATCTTACGGTTGGAGAAAAAATCGTTGAGCTTACCGGAAAGATTGGGGAGAAGTTAGAAGTAAAGGCTTTTGAAGTTGTGACTGGAGAAGCTGTGGTGCCATACATCCACTCAAATGGAAAGCTAGGCGTAATGGTATCTCTTTCTAATACAAACGGAGCGAGTGTTGAAGAAGCAGGTAAAGATGTTGCAATGCAAATTGCTGCTATGAATCCAGTAGCTGTGGACAAAGATGGAGTTGATCCGGCTGTAGTAGAAAAAGAAATCGAGATTGGAAAAGAGCAAGCTAGAGCAGAAGGTAAGCCTGAAAACATCATCGAGAAAATCGCGATGGGCAAGCTTAACAAGTTCTACAAGGAGAATACCTTGCTTAGCCAGTCTTTCGTAAAAGATAGCTCCCAGTCTGTTTCACAGTACCTTGATTCAGTATCAAAAGGAATGACTGTAGCAGAATTTAAGCGAGTTTCAATCGGGTAAGCCCGTTACGAAGAAAATTAGACAAAGCCATTCATCGGTCAGATGAATGGCTTTTTTTATGCTTTTATTTATTCAAAATATTAGGCATAATACCTATTAACATCTAAGAGAAATTCCGAAACAGAATAAACAATGGATTTTCTGACTTTTACAATAAAAAAGATGGAAAATAAGGTAAACTATATCGATCCAGCTATCCTCACTAGAAAGTTTGTGAAAACTGGAACTTTGGTAAGGCTTGCATCACTGGCGTTAGCATACCTTGCCATCTTTGCAATGTCTATATAAAGAAACCAAGGGTCTTTTCAACCAGCAAGACCTGTAGAGCCAAGGATTTATCCTTGGCTTTTTTATTTCCCTTCTATCCCGGCTTCATGGTTTCTTACTTTTACGCTGGTATCAATTACAAACGTAGAATCCAGAGGCTCCTCATCAATCAGAAGTTCGTTCAAGTCAGGTTGACCTGCCTTTACCCAGCAACTAAACCAAAAATCTCCAATCATTTTAATTGAATTTCGCATCCTTCTTTCCACCATTCCATTCAATCTTCTATGATAATCACTCGAAAAATCATAGGTGTAGGTCCTGATCGTTGAGTTGCCTCGCTCCTCGTACCCGTACTTTTTTGATTCAGGATATTTTGAAGTGAGTTGTTTTTCAAAAATCAGCACAGAGTCTAGTGCTTCATGAGCCTTTACTACCGCACTCCATGCATACAATTGAAGATTTTCCACATAGCTGGCCTTCCCACTGAGCAGGTCATAGTTGTCCGAGAAAAGCTCCGGCAAACGTGATTCCCAAAATCCATGAATGCCGTATTGCCCGGAAAGCTGTCCGTTGTAATTTTCTGTGGTATGCAAGGGGACATTTGCATCCGCAATGTAGTGACCCATGTCTGATGACAATCGCAATATCTGATCTGCGTTTTTATCCTGAAAAGCCTTGATCAACCAAAACGACATGCGGTAAATATGATATGGTACAATTCCATATGCTTGCAATGTGTCCTCAGAATATTTCTCAACTGCCGCATTCCAGTAGCGAGGCATTTGATACACCGCCGAATCACCATAGACATCCACATCTATGTAATGACGCGCGGCTTCCGCTTTTACGGCATACCTACGCATGTCCGGTTTAATCGCATTCTCAGTGATGTATTGGATGTTCTGTTTGTAGAATACCATCATCTCCGGAGGGAGTGTAAACACTGCCAGCCTGTTAATTTTTTGATGAGCGAAGAATCCCCAGCTTTGAGATAAAACCGGACAGCCTATGCATAACAAAAGAAGGAAAATTCGCATTACGAAAAGGTAGAAAAAATATATCGAATTTAATTGCCAGCTAGCTTTAAGATTAAATCAGGAATTCAACCAAAATTGCCATCAAAGCTCCGGCAAGGCTTATCAGTATTTTGTTTAATCCGAAATGATGTTCTGGACTTGCTTCTACAAAGATGGTGGTAGAGATATGTAAAAAACTTCCACATACAATCGCAAATACAATTAACACAGAATCTTCTGAAAGCAGCACAAAATCACTCAGCAAGAGCCCCATTGGTGAGGCCAGGCTAAACAAGATCAATAGGTAAATAGCTTTTTTCCCCAACCCTTGCATGGTTGCCATCAAAGCAAAAGCAGCAGGAACCTTGTGCAGCACAATTCCTAGTAGCAAAGAATATGATTCATGTTTTTCATGAAACGGAGAATCATGAGTAAGCAGCGATCCCTCAAGTAAACTGTGAACCATCAAGGCCGCAATGATTGAGAATCTCCCACTTACAGAAACTGCCTTATTCGTATGAACGTGTCCATGCTCAACTCCGGAAGAAAAATATTCTAAAAACTGCTGAAGAAAGAAACCTATCAAGACAAACAGTCCAATTCTGGACGGGTTAGGGCTTATCGAGAAGAGTTCCGGAATTATATGAATGATTGTGATTGCAAAGAGATATGATCCCGCAAAAATCAACGAAAGACGCATGTTTTGCTTCATCCCGGGGACCAATTTCAGGCTAAGGCCGCCGAGCAATGTGCATCCGATAAGTATCAGAATAGTAAGGATCATCTATTCGAGCTAGGTTGTAGGTGAAATTATCAAAGAAATATAAACCATTCAGGTAGTTAATTAATTCCCTCGGGCTTTATTCATTTCCAAAAATGGTCGAATACCGTCTGAAACAAAGCTTTTTATTGCACCATCTTCACTTTGATAGATCAGAATTGCGTCCAGACCCAATGAGGCTATTATTGTTTTAGAATACTCCAGTCCCAGCACCATAAAAGCTGTGGCGTAGGCATCAGCACTCATACAATCATCAGCAAACACTGACGCACTTAACAAATTATGCCTGGCAGTATACCCCGTTCTTGGATCAATAATATGAGCAAATATTTTACCATCCCGTTCATAATAATTGCGATAGTTACCTGATGTAGCCAGCGAGCGATCCTTTAACCGAACGACAGCCATTAGTCGCTGTTCGTTTGAAGAAACAGTAGGATCTTCAATTCCCAATGACCATGGTTTCTTATCTTCATTTACACCTCTACATCTTACCTCCCCTCCAATCTCAACCAGGTAATTCTTTACACCTTTGGACTCTAGTAATTCTCCGATAATATCTACGGCATAGCCTTTCGCAATAGCGCTAAAATCGATTTGAAAATTTTCCGGAATTGTAATTTTATCAGAGTCAAAAACTACCTGATCAAACCCAACAATCGACATCAAAGAGTCAACTTGTGTGCTATCTAAATTTGGCATCTTTTTATCCGGACCAAACCCCCAGGCTTGTACAAGTGGACCGATACTTGGATCAAATGTGCCTTCGGTTTTCATGAAGATTTCCCGGCTTTTTTCTAATATCGGTAAAAAGAATGACGACCTAAACCTGAAACTTCCCTCTGCATTGAGTCGGGAGATTTCAGAGTCAGGAATGTAGGTAGAGAGTGATTGATTGAAATCGATCAACTCATCTGAAATCTCTTTTCCCAATCCTTCCACCTCCACATCAATGTACTTTACATTATAAATGATAGTACCCATGGTTTGCCCGGTAATGTGGTGCAACCGTGGGGCATCACTTCTTAAATAGGAGACAATTAAAAAGGTTATTGCCAGTCCAATTCCGAAGAGTAAAAGTCGCTTTCTGTTCATGCTTTCTTATGATACTTCAAAAGTAAATCAATCGTACTTCATTCGCTTTGTGAGTTATATTTGAGGCGATGAGAGAAGACTACCTGCAAGCGGATGGGGAGGACATGGGTTCCTCTGAAAAAGAAATTGAGAAAGCACTTCGGCCGCTTTCGTTTTCCGATTTTACCGGGCAGCAAAAGGTAGTAGACAATCTCAAGATCTTTGTAGAAGCTGCTAAACAGCGTACAGAGCCACTAGATCATGTGCTACTGCATGGGCCTCCAGGACTGGGCAAAACAACGCTATCTTTCATCATTGCCAACGAGCTGGAATCTAGTATAAAGGTTACTTCCGGTCCGGTACTAGATAAGGCCAGCGAGCTGGCCGGACTTCTGACAAACCTTGAGCCTCATGATGTATTATTTATAGATGAGATTCATCGGTTAAATCCTGTGGTAGAGGAATACCTCTATTCGGCCATGGAAGATTATCGTATTGATATCATGCTCGATTCAGGCCCCAACGCTCGCTCAGTGCAGATCGAATTGAATCCTTTCACGCTGATTGGAGCCACTACTCGATCTGGGTTACTCACGTCTCCGTTGCGGGCGCGGTTTGGAATCAATGCGAGACTTGAGTACTACGATTCCAAGTTACTCACCAAAATTGTTGGACGTTCAGCAGATATCCTTAATTCAATCATTGATGAAGAAGCTGCATTTGAGATTGCGAGAAGAAGTAGAGGAACCCCACGGATCGCGAACAATTTATTGCGAAGAACCAGAGATTTTGCTCAAATCAAAGGAGATGGTGCTATCACACTAGATATTTCGAAAATGGCGTTAAAAGCCTTAGATGTTGATGATCACGGACTTGACGAAATGGACAATCGAATACTGTCTACCATCATCAATAAATTTAAAGGTGGTCCGGTTGGACTAGGAACAATAGCGACTGCATGCAGTGAAGAGTCAGAAACAATCGAAGAAGTTTACGAACCCTTCCTCATTCAAGAAGGTTATATCAAACGAACCTCCAGAGGACGAGAAGCAACAGAGCTTGCGTATAAACATTTAGGAATTATACCGCCATCGCAAACAGGATCGTTGTTTTAATGGTTTAATTTTTGAAGGTTGTTTCTATTAAAATGACAAGAATGAGAGTATCAATACTACTTCTTTTAGCTTTAATAATAGGCTGTGAGGATACGAAAGAGCCCGGACCCAAAACCTTTGCGGCAGCAGATATTTACCTTGTAAATCAATTGCCGGACGAAACCTATGAACAAGGTGCTCTTATCGGAAATGCAGAGTTTGTTTATCAGGATGGGGTCACCTCTATAAAAGTCAACCTATCAGGGATGGAACCTAATACTGCCCATGCAATGCACTTACATCAGGGAACGCTGGCCAAACCTGGAAGACATTGGAATCAAGGCTTGTTTACAGCTTTTTGCTCCGAATTCAGTCTCGGTGAAGTGTGGGCCAAACCTTTCGCAGGTGATGTCGGCAATATTGAAATTGATGCTGAAGGAAACGGTACATTTTTCCTAAAAACCGACTTATGGAGCCTGGGTACTGAGGATGAATTGGACATCTCTGGAACTGTTCTATTCGTGCACGAAAATTCGGAAGATTTTGCCAATGAATGCGACCCCAATCATGGACATGACCATGGCCACCACAATGCTAAAATAGCGGGAGGCACAGTGGTTTTAGATGCGCAATTGCTTCAATAAACTTTTTCAGTCTTTCTTTGGGATGTGATGAAGTCCCAAGTATCCAGCCGAACAAAATTTATCAAGCAGACTGCTCAAGACCTGGGCTTTTCTTTCTGTGGAATTTCCAAAGCTGAATATTTGGAAGAAGAGGCTCCTCGTCTTGAAGAGTGGCTTAGGCGTGGCTATCAAGGAAAAATGGGATACCTGGAAAATCATTTTGATAAGAGACTCGATCCTACGAAACTAGTGCCAGGTGCTAAGTCAGTCGTTTCTCTTGTTTACAACTACTTTCCTGATAAAAATCTTTCAAACAAATCTCCGAAGATTGCGAAATACGCCTACGGTCAGAATTACCACTTTATCATCAAAGACAAACTAAAAAGTTTTTTTGCCCGAATACAGGAAGAAATCGGGGAAGTAGATGGTCGTGTATTTGTTGACTCAGCGCCCGTACATGAGCGGGCTTGGGCAAGGAAAGGCGGAATCGGATGGATTGGTAAAAATTCACTCTTACTTAATCGGGAAATGGGGAGTTTCTTCTTCCTTGCCGAGTTGATCATTGACCTGGAACTGGAGCCTGATGGCCCGATGAAAGATTATTGTGGAACGTGTACTGCATGCCAGGACGCATGCCCAACCGACGCAATCCCTGAACCCTATGTAGTAGATGGAAGCAGATGCATTTCCTATCTCACGATAGAGCTGAAAGACGAAATACCCACTGAGTTTAAAGAAAAAATGGAAGGCTGGGCGTTTGGATGTGATATCTGCCAGGATGTATGCCCCTGGAATCGGTTTTCAATGCCTCATCAGGAACCTAAATTCAAACCTCAAGGCTGGGAAGATTTGAGCCCACAAGAATGGCAAGAACTGACAAAAGATGTTTTTCAAAAGGTCTTTAAAAAGTCCGCTGTAAAACGAACAAAGTTTGAAGGATTGAAGCGAAATATTGTGTTCCTCAAGTCTGAAGGTTAAGTAACTTCCCCTTGATCTTATTCAGACGATCTCTGCTCATTACAAACTCTTTCTCAGAGTCTTTAATCCGAAGCACGTACTTGTCATTTTCCCAGAATGAATAATTTAAAACATTCTCAAGATTTACAATAACACTACGATTGATCCTGATGAATACTTCTGGATCCAACTTCTCCTCAATTTCTGTGATGTTCTCCTTTAGCCTATACCTATCCGATTCGGTCGAAGCAAACGTCTTTCGATCTACTCTTTCTATCCATTGAATTTTAGCAGTATCCAGAAAAACCTCTCCAAAGTCATCAGTAGCCCAAAGCCTGTTTTTGGTTTTGCGATTCTTCTCTTTCTGCAAAGAGCTCTTGGTTTTTCCCAACTGCTCGTTGTATTGGATAATCAGATTGACATTTAGTATTCCATAACCAAATAGCAGGCTGGGAAATAAGTATACAATGTAGAGCTGTGTGCTATAGAAGTAGCCCTGAAAATATTCCGACCAATCTGGTGAAGGGAGCGTATGGTACAGAAACCGTACGGTCAATGAGAAGGGAGCAAAAACAAAAATGATAAAAGTAAAACTGGCAAAAATTTAAGTTCATAAAGCAGGATTTCCTTTGGGATCAGCTTGATCTGACTGATTTTGAAGTATCGGGCATATACTCGCAGAAGAAAAAAGATGATGCCAACAGTGATGCATTCTATTAAAATCTGATCCACAAGTACAAACTGTATCAGATTACCCCACGAAAATTGTTCGCTTTGAATCCATCCTACATTCTCAGGATGAAAATAAACCAGCACTTGATAGGTGATTACCACAATCACTGAAGTCAACAGAATAGCATTCCATTTTTTCAGTAAGTCATAATTCAGTGATAGCCACATAATCGTCAGATTTCAAACATGAATATAGGAATTCAGACATTGATAGCTTCAGTGTTGAAATCAAAATGTTCGGATTTCAGACATTCAAATCCACATTTCAGACATTCATTCAGATCAGAGAGCTTTTCATATGTGTGCTTTGAAAAAAAACAAATGCAATGATGAAAACACTTTTTACACTATTTCTAATTATCTCAAGCATGGCTGGAATCAGCCAGCGCAAGCTCGAAATCACCATCATAGGTACAGCACATTATTTTGATGATGACCACAAGTCACTTCAAAATTTTGAAGCAGTACAAAACTTTATTGTCGATACCAATCCCGACATCATTTGTATTGAGGCAATACCAACTAATGATACACTCAGCATGAAGGAAATTTGGCCCAAAACGATGAAGCGTGCTGATAAATTGAGGGATACATTAGAAATGTTGGATTATTCCCAACTAGCTCTAACCGGAGCTAACTATTACACCTCGTACGATTTATGGAACGCCTACTACCACTGGTATCAAGTTCAGGCGCAGGGAGATTCACTATACTATCTATCGAAATTTCATCGAAACCTGAACAACTCCGAATACGGACTGATGGTGTTCCCTGCGGGGTTAAAGCTCGGTGTCAGACAATTTCACGGAATCGACTACAGGTATGGAGAAAGTGAATTTATGACCAATAATAAAAAGGTTCTCAAAAAGCTTTTATTCGGTCTAAAATGGAAACCGCTCAAGATCTACCTCAAGACGCAAAAAAAGTACCGTCAAGCAGAAGAAGAGGGTCGTCTGATGGAATATATCAACAGCTCGGAGTTTCAGGATTCATTTTCAAATCTCATAGATGACTTACCGGTCAGGTTACCAAAATCTGAAGAAGCAAAGCAAGTAAGAGCTTATTGGCTGAAGCGAAACGAAATCATGGCCAATCGACTCATAGAACGCGCAGAAGAACAACAGGCAACCAAGGTTTTGCTGACTGTCGGTAGCGCGCACATTACACATATGAGAAGGTTTCTGGAAGCTAAAGGTCACAGCGTAAAGACCTATGGAGAATTCGTGAATAGCTTAAACGACTAGTCATCATGGAGGAAATTATGCAATCAAATTCTTATTTTATTGTCCCCTTAACGTTGGCTTATTTAGCCATCTGCGGCATGTGGTTTTTGCTTGACAGACGAGGGAAAGGCTGGGACATCCAATCCGTTGAATCAACTAAAAAACCCTGGCTTGATTTAGCACTTGGCTTACTTTCTTGTTTTGCTGTTATGGGCGTTGGACAGCTTTACTCCGCCGGCTATCTTATTCCAAGATCGGCAAGTACCGTCATTAATCAACTGATCGTATGGCCATTAAACAATGTACTGATCTTCTCTCCCATTTTTTTGACTTTGATTCTTCGAAAGCAAGGCACGCATTCTATCTTCATATCATCGAATCAAATGGCCAGAAAGTTGATATTTGGCTTGGCAGCCTCGCTCATCGGCATTTTTATCTTTGTTGGTGTCCGTGGTGAGTGGACCAGACTTTCCGAAATATTTTTCTCTGCACTTAAGCTTAAAACCTTATCAAACTTCCCCGCCATATTTTTTGAAAATGTCGCACTTGCATTCCTTTTCGTCCGTTTGAAATGGGCTGTTGGCATCCGTTGGGCGATTGGCATCCCTGCTATACTTTTTGCCTTTGCTCATGTGCCTGGATCAGTAGCAGAAGGGGATTCGATTTTTCATATCATCACCTTCTTCTTCCTTACAGGCACACTCACTACATTTATCTTGTACACAGCCTACAGAAGTAGGGATATTATCTGGCTTGGAGTCGTGCACTACCTGATGGATGTAGCTATAAAAGCTTTTTAATAGAAAATTGAGAATAGTCACTACTTTCGCCCTGTGACTATTCTCTATTTTATCGACATCCTCGGAACCATGGTGTTCGCCATCAGTGGTGCCCTTGCCGGCCGTGATAAAAAGCTCGACTTCTTCGGCATAGCCGCCGTTGGGTTAATTACTGCAATTGGGGGAGGTACGGTCAGAGACGTGTTGCTGGGAAGCACACCTGTTGGTTGGATGGAAGATCTGATCTATTTAGCTATGATCGGTTCAGGAATTCTCATATCTCTACTTTTTGGAAAAGTTGTATTAAAACTCAGAAGAACCTTCTTCATGTTTGATACAATTGGCATTGCCGTGTTTACTGTTTTGGGATTGCAGAAAGCATTGACCCTTGGAGTTCATCCAATCATTGCAATTATGATGGGAATGGTTTCAGCCGTATTTGGTGGCGTGATTAGAGATATCGTTTGCAATGAAATTCCATTAATCTTCAGAAAAGAGATTTATGCACTTACCTGCCTGTGTGGCGGCATTTTGTATGTAGCTCTTCAGCGACTTGGCCTTGATCAGGGATGGAACATTTTAATAACTGTGGTTTTTATTGCCTCCTTCCGAGTGTTCGCTGTGAAGTTCAAGTGGAAGCTGCCCGATATTTCGTAATGGCTATGCCTTTTGACTAATTTTACTTCACAACCAAGAGACTGAAAAATGAAAAAACTTCTTTATGTAATGATAGCTGGCCTATTGATCAGCTGCCAGACACAATCTGAAAATAACGAAATGCAAACAGAAAATCCATTCTATCAGGAATGGGAAACTCCCTATGGTGTGCCTCCTTTTGAACAAATCAAGGACGAGCACTACATTCAAGCTTTTGAAGATGGCATGAGCCGGCAGCTTGAAGAAGTTGAAGCTATCGCTAACAATGAAGAGGCTCCTACATTTGAAAATACAGTTGCCGCTTTTGAAAAATCAGGAGATCTGCTAAACAAAGTAAGTAATGTGTTTTTCAACCTTACTTCTGCTCACACCAATGATTCATTACAAGGAATCTCGCGAGTAATAAGTCCAAAGCTTTCTGCTCATGGAGATAATATATTCCTAAATGAAAATTTCTATGCGCGTGTAAAAGCATTGTACGATCAGCGTGAAGGATTAGACCTCACGATAGAACAAAACAAACTTTTGGAAAACTATCACACGAGATTCGTGAGGGCAGGTGCAGCGCTCAGTAATGATGAGAAAGCTAAAATGAGAGAGCTTAATGGACAATTATCGTCACTTTCCGTCGCTTTTGGAGAAAATGTACTGGCGGAAACCAATAAGTTTGAAATGGTACTTGAGGAAAGTGACCTTGATGGTCTTCCTGAAAGTGTGATCAACGCTGGCGCCGATGCTGCAGCAGAAAGAGGCTATGATGGAAAGTATGTTTTCACTACACATAGACCAAGTCTATATCCTTTCATTACATACTCCACTCGCAGGGATTTGAGAGAACAACTTAAAAAAGGATATATCAATCGTGGTGATAATGATGACGAAAATGATAACAAAGAACTAGCCGTAAAGCTTGCAAATGTACGCTTGGAAAAAGCCAACCTATTGGGATATGAGACATGGGCAGATTACGTACTGGCTCAGCGCATGCTCGACTCGCCCGACAAAGTGTATAACCTTCTAGATAAAGTGTGGCCAGCAGCTATTCAAGCAGCGAAAAATGAGCGTGATATGATGAAGGACATGGCTATGAAAGAGGGTAATGACATTGATATCATGCCGTGGGATTGGTGGTATTATGCCGAAAAAATCAAAATGGAGAAGTATAATCTGGATGAAAATGAAATTCGTCCATACCTCAAAGTAGACAATGTCATCAATGGTACATTCACTTTAGCGAATAAACTTTTCGGAATGACATTCGAAGAGCAAACTGACATTCCAAAGTATCATCCTGATGTACGAACCTATACGGTGAAAAATGAAAATGGCGAACTCATAGGCATCTATCTTTCCGATTGGTTTTACCGTAGCAGCAAGCGAGGCGGAGCCTGGATGAATACCTACAGAAGTCAGAGCAACATGGATGGTAACAACATCATCCCGATCGTGACGAATGTTGGGAACTTCACAAAACCAACTGGAGACACCCCTTCTCTTCTATCGCAAGATGAAGCAACTACTTTATTCCATGAATTTGGTCATGCACTTCATGGGTTATTATCAGAGTGTACTTATCCGTCTATTTCAGGAACATCCACTCCAAGGGACTTTGTGGAGTTTCCTTCTCAGGTAATGGAAAACTGGGTATTTGAACCAAAGATGCTTGAACTCTATGCTTTCCATTATGAAACCGGAGAAGTAATGCCAACAGAGCTAGTGGAAAAAATCAAAAATGCCGGACAATTCAACCAAGGATTTGGGACAGTTGAGTATATGGCAGCCTCATATTTGGATATGGCATATCATACAGTGACAGAGCCCATAACCATTGGAGCAGATGAATTTGAAAAAACTGCGATGGATAAGATCGGAATGATTGATGCAATCGTTCCAAGATATAGAACTGGCTATTTCCAACATGCATTTTCAAGTCCGGAAGGATATTCCGCTGGATACTACAGCTACCTTAACTCTGAGGTAATGGATGCAGATGCTTTCGGGGCATTCAAAGAGAATGGCCTTTTTGATAAAGGAACAGCTAATGCTTACAGAGAGCACATCTTATCTAAAGGTGGCACACGGGATGCCATGGAAATGTACGTGAATTTCAGAGGGAGAGAACCAAAGTTTGAAGCCATTCTGGAAAGAAGAGGATTTAACTAAAACAATAAAATCTCAAATGTCAGAAGGCCAGCATTTAGTTGGCCTTTTTTTATGTCCAATTACCGCTTAAATAAAATCAAATCCATTTCCACTCCACCGTTGTTAAGTTGCTATTCGAAAAATTAAACCCAAGTAGTATGAAAAGGTTACTAGTATTCATGTTGGCCATGGTGTTCATCGGATTTGCAACCGATATTAAGGCCCAAAAAAAGAAAAAGAAAAAAGGTGATGATACTGAACAGGCACCACCGAAGAAATCCAAAAATGGTCTAAAAAGCTACAGTGAGGTAATCACTGACGAAGCTATTTCCGACGAAGGATTGATCACTTCTCACCAAGTGGGCGATGATTTCTATTTCGAAATTCCATCCGATCTATTAGAAAAGGAAATTCTGATCGTTTCACGAATTGCTGGTCACGTGAAAGGTCTCAATTTTGGAGGAGCAGGTATGAAATCACGACCACAACAAGTCGTAAGATTTCAAAAAATGGGAGGTAAGATTCTATTACGATCAGTGTCTTTTAACAATGTAGCAGATGAAGATGAACCTATCTATACATCTGTAAAGAACAACAACTTCGAACCAATCATCGAGTCGTTTTCACTAGAGACTATGAAGGATGACTCTTCATCCTATGTGATTAAAGTGTCTGATTTCTTCTCAAGTGACATTCCTATGATTGGAGGCCTGAGAGATTTTGAAAGAAAACGCTTCAAAATTAAAGGCATAGATAAATCACGTTCCCTAATTACTTCGGTCAAGTCATTCCCTGAAAATGTAGAGGTTCGACATATCCTTACCTATCGTGGAGATGAGCTACCGGCCAATGGCCTTACCGAGACATTATCTATCGAGATGAATCAATCAATGATTCTTTTGCCAGAAGATCCAATGGTACCGAGATATCACGATGAGCGAGTTGGGTTCTTTTCACTCCGTCAGATTGACTATAGTTCTGATGAGCAAAAAGCAGCACAAAGAAGGTTCATTACCAAATGGCGATTAGAACCCAGCGATTGGGATGCATACAATCGTGGAGAAGCGGTAGAGCCTGTGAAACCCATTGTTTATTACATAGATCCTGCAACACCTGAGAAGTGGAGAAAATACATCAAGCAGGGAGTAGAAGATTGGCAAGTGGCATTTGAAGCCGCAGGCCTAAAGAATGCAATCTTAGCTAAAGATCCACCAAGTAAAGAGGAAGATCCGGATTGGAGTCCTGAGGATGTTCGATATTCCGTAATCCGATACATTGCGACTGATATTCAAAATGCTCAAGGCCCTCATGTGCATGATCCACGAACCGGGGAAATTCTTGAGAGTGATATACTTTGGTATCACAATGTGATGAATCTACTTCGCAACTGGTATTTTGTGCAGACAGCAGCAGTAAATCCGGAAGCTCAGAAAATCAAATTCGATGATGATTTGATGGGAGAGTTAATTCGATTCGTATCTGCCCATGAAGTGGGACACACACTAGGTTACCCGCACAACATGGGTTCTTCTCCATCTTATACGGTAGACCAACTGAGAAGCAAGGAGTTCACAGATACACATGGAGTGGCACCGTCTATTATGGACTATGCTCGCTTCAATTACGTCGCTCAGCCAGAAGATGGGATCACTAATTTCTTCCCAAAAATTGGTGAGTATGATTTCTGGGTAACTCAATATGGGTATAAGCCGATAGCCAATGTGAATTCTCCTGACGATGAAGAAGACACCTTGAATGAATGGATTAAGAGCAACGCAGACAATCCACTTTATCGATTTGGACAAATCAATGGTGTAGATCCTACCTCTCAGACAGAAGACATTGGCCATGACGCCATGATAGCTAGTGAGCTTGGTATCCGAAACCTAAAACGCATTACCGACAAGCTTATGGAATGGGCTACGGAAGATGGCAAAAACTACGACAACCTTGAAGAACTATATGGCAATGTTGTTAATCAATTTAACCGGTACAATGGTCATGTAGTGACCAACGTAGGTGGTATCTATCAGTATTATAAAACTGCCGATCAGGATGGTGCAGTATATACACATGTAGAAAAAGAAAAGCAGCAAAGAGCAGTTAAATTCTTGAATGATCAATTGTTTGCAACACCTAACTGGTTAGTAGATGCTGAGATACTTAGTCGCATACAGCAAGATGGGCTAGTAGATCGGATGAGGGGAATTCAGGTCAGAATTCTTAATCGATTGACCAGAGAAGAGATGCTTATGCGAATGATTGAGAATGAGGCGCTCAATGGAAGTGATGCTTATACTGTTACCAGTCTCTTCACGGATATGCGTCAGGGTATTTGGGGAGAATTGTATAACGGCAGAAAGATTGATACCTATCGAAGAAATCTTCAAAAGGAGCATATTGCTCGTTTGGGTGAATTGATGAATTTGGAAGAGGACGAGTTTGCCAATTCGGACATCCCTTCTGTTGCGATGGCTACATTAAACCGTCTGGAGAGAGATGTACGAAGTGGGCTTGGACGTCAAAACGATGCGGCCTCCAGATTTCATTTGCAGGATATTCAAAAACGTATTGACGCTATTTTGAATCCGAAGTAAGAATATCATAATTCAGTGTCATTCTGAACGCAGTGAAGAATCTTTTTAATTTTAAACGAGAATCTTTCTTGCATCAGGATGACACTTTAAAATCTAACACATGAAAAAGCTACTACTAACCACTCTCCTATTCTCATTCGCAATTATAGCATTTGCGCAGGATCAAACTACTTTCATCTTAGTTCGTCATGCCGAAAAAGCAAACGACGGCACTCGAAACCCCCCACTGAATGAAGATGGAAAGACCCGCTCTGCTAACCTGGCAGAGATGCTTGCCAATCAAGAAATTGCAGGATTATACTCTACACCCTTTAAACGAACTCAGGAAACACTTCAGCCCATCGCAGATATGAAAAGCTTGGAGGTGCAGGATTATGATCCATATGCCAAAGGCGAGTGGCTAGCAACATTAGCTGAAAAGCATGCGGGAGGAACAGTAGTAATCTCAGGGCATTCCAATACCATTCCATCTTTGGCTAATGCATTGTTAGGCGATGAAACCTTTAGTCAGTTTGATGAAAGTGATTATGCTAATCTGATCATTATTGTGACAAGTGAGGTTGGCAAAGGGACATTGGTACGGTTGAAGTTTTAATATCAACTTATTCATAAACTTTTCGGACTAAGAATTAACAATGGAAACTACCACCTTTGATGTGTCGTTGTTATATTACTTTATAAATTCGCGGATTCAAAAATCATTTTTTATATGAAACCTCAATTGAAGGCTTCTGGACAATTCATTGATGGGCCGCATCAGGCTCAATTCAATAATGTGCCGGTTTTCATTTTACAAGAAAATAATACAATAATCTGCTATAGCCCTGTCTTTGACCTTTCAGGATACGGATACTCAGAAAAAGAAGCTTGGGAATCTTTGACCACTGGAATGAATGAGTTTTTAAAATATACCATGAATAAAAAAACTCTTGGTGTAGAACTAATGAAGTTAGGGTGGAAACAACAGAAGAAGAAAAAATTCATCCCTCCGGCTATGTCTGAAATGGTTAAAAAGAGAGAATATCTTTCTGAAATAATGAATGATCACAACTTCAGAAAAGAATCAATGGATATAGAGTTACCAGCATAATTCTTGTTTTGGTTGTATGGCGAATCCCAATAACGTCCCCTTAAAAAAATTTCGGAAATTTTTAACAAAGGAAGAGGGGTGTAAAAAGATTCGCTCCGCAGGAGGTCATGAAATTTATTGTCGATCTGATCTAGGAAGGCCATTCCCTATACAATCTCATATCGATCCCGTGCCAAGGTTTATTATTGACAATGCAAGAAGATGGTTGCTCTACAATTCACCGAAGGAGAAGAAAGAATTTTGGGAAAAAATTTCAAAACTATAAGTTTGATTTCGAAAACTTGGACTAGAAATCAATACAACTCGTACTTACAGAAGTCACACTCAAGCTTACCATTATAAAGCTTCATGCGTTCGGAGTCCTTCAAGCCAATTTGTTTTAATGCCTGCTTGTTTGAGCTAATTAGCCATGCATCATAACCAGCAAAATTCTGTTTGAAAGCATCACCCATCATTTGGTAGAATTCCAGAATATCATCTCCAATTCGTTCACCATAGGGAGGATTGGTAATGATTACCCCGGAATCATTGATAGGCTTGAATTCGCGAAAATCCATCGTTTTGATGCGTACTTCTCTACGTAATCCTATCTTTCCTAAGGCTTTTCTTGCCAATGTAACCGCACTATCGTCGATATCTATACCCGTCAAATCCATGCTTGGCTTTCGAATCTTGCCTAGCTCTTCGTTCTTCACATTATTGAACAAGATCGGGCTATACTCTGGCCATGTTCTAAAGCCAAATTCCTTTCGTTTTAGGTTTGGCCCCATGTTCATGGCAATCATTGCAGCTTCGGTCAGAATCGTACCACTCCCGCACATCGGATCTACAAGTGGTGTTTTTTTATCCCAGCCAGACAGCATCACCATTCCGGCAGCCAGCACCTCATTCATCGGTGCTCTATGTCCGTCTTCTCTGTAGCCACGCTGGTTTAACGCCGCTCCTGAACTATCCATAGATATGGTGAAAAAATCGTTGGCACAGTGCACATTGAAGAGCACATCAGGCCTTTCCGTATCAATCGAGGGTCTTCTTCGATACTTGTTGCGATACTGATCTACCATCGCATCTTTGGCCTTCAATCCTACATATTTAGAATGAGTAAATACTTCCGAAAATATGACTGGGTCAATGGCAAATGTCTGATCGACATCTAAGAAATTGGACCAATCAAACTCCATCATTTTATTATACAGCTGCTTCTCATCACCTGCATGAAAGGTGTAAATAGGAACCAGAATTTTCATTGCGGTTCGCAGCGAAAGATTTGCACGATATAGAAAAGCCGGATTGCCTTCACATTTTACACCTCTGGTTATTTTTTCAATCTTCTCCCCTCCCAAAGCTCTAATCTCCTCAGCCAGAATTTCTTCAAATCCAAATAGTGTTTTAATGGTAATTTTCACGTGTCTGCTATTATGTCAAATGATCGCTCCTGATGTGCCTGCAAAGATGGTTTAAAAATCATGGCAAATGGAAACAAACGTTGGTTGATTTACCATTTACAAATCAGCCTTAGAAATAAGAATATCAGCAAAACAGCCTGCAAATTCCTCGCTAATAGATTAATTTAAGATATGCTATGGAGATTAATTAGTGGATTAATTCTCATTTTATCCATTGAGTATAGCTTCGGACAATCACCAACGTCCGGAAAGCTTGACCTTGTGAATCATGATTTCAAGGTAAAGGAATCACTGAGTCTAAACGGTGAATGGAAATTCTATGAATCACAATTCATTGATCCGAAATTACCTGCTGGCGAAAACCCTATCATCATTCAAGTACCCAAGCGATGGGAACAAAGCGGCCTTCCGGCAATGGGGTATGGTTCTTATTCATTAAGCATAGTCAAAAACACGGACATACACCTTGCGCTAAAAGTACCTGATCTTTTTAGTGCATACCAACTTTTTGTGAACGGTGAAGCATTGGCAAACATGGGAGTCCCCGGCATTAATAAAGAAGAAGAACAACCGGGACGTAAACACCATTTGGTTTCGCTGGCTCATATAAAAAGTGATACCCTTCATTTAGTCATCCACATTTCAAATTTTGTGCATAGCAAAGGAGGGCTTGGTTCGTCTATTACATTAGGCACACTTTCCTACCTGATGGATGAAAAATTTGTAAACGATGTTTACGATGTGTTTATGGCTGGCTGCCTGGTTATGGGTGCTTTCTTTTTCCTCGGGCTATATGTATATGGAAGGCGGGAGAAAATGGCGATGTACTTTTCTTTCTTTTGCGTAGTATACGCCTACAGAATCATCGGCTGGGGAAACTACGTATTGCACGATCTAATCGATATACCTTATAGAATAGGGATGACGATCGAATACAGTACATTTTATCTGACTGCTTTTTTCTTTTGTTTGTACTTGAAGCATTTATTCCCGGAAGAAACACCCAAAAAAGTAGCCAACTTCTTCATCTATCTGTCGCTCATTTGGGCATTGATGACATTCCTGCCCGTACATATTTTTACTCGACTAAATGAACCCTTCTTATTATTAGTTCTTTGCGGAATGTTTTTTGCCGGTTTTGTATACTTCCGAGCTATCGTGAGTGGGAAAAAAGGTGCCAAATATTCAATCTATAGCACCATCGGAATCATCATCGTTTTTTGCATGAAATCACTTGCGTATCTTAATGTGGTGGAAGAGATTCTGTGGGTTTCTATGATAGGACAACTCATCTTTTTTCTTTTTCAGTCTCTTATACTTTCTGAGCATTTTACTCACTCCTGGCGGCTGGCAAAGCAAGAAGCTGAACATGCGGCTAAGGCCAAATCCGATTTCTTATCTATTATGAGTCATGAGATTCGAACGCCGCTCAATTCTGTGATTGGAACTACCTATCACCTCATCGAAGAAAAGCCCAGAAAAGATCAGCTTGAAGAACTAAATAACCTGAAAAATTCTTCTGAATACCTTCTGACATTAATCAACAACGTGCTTGATTATAGCAAAATAGACGCAGGGAAATTAGAGCTCGAATTGGTCAATGTTAACCTCCAACAATTTTGCTCCAACATCTACAATGTCTTTAAGTCCATAGCCGAGACTAAAGGCATTATGCTAAATTTTAACTATGATGAGCGATTGCCGGAAATAGTAGAAATGGATAAAACCCGGGTCAATCAAATACTTACAAATCTCATTGGGAACGCCATTAAGTTTACTGAAGAAGGCAGTGTGAGTCTCAACATTTCCAAAGGTGTCTCAGAGGGACAAGTGGCTGAGGTGATTTTCAAGATTGAGGACACAGGCATTGGTATTAGCAATGATCTGAGGGGACGAATCTTTCAATCGTTTGAACAGGCAAGTTCTTCTACCACCAGAAAGTACGGAGGCACCGGATTAGGCTTGTCCATAACCAAACAGCTAGTTGAGCAAATGGGATCTAAGATCTATTTAGAGAGTGAGCTAAATAAAGGATCCGTTTTCTACTTCTCGCTAAACCTTGCCATTAAAGATGATCTAGAAGCCAACGGCGAAAGAAGTGAATTTAAGCTTACAAACTACAAAGTACTGCTTGTGGAAGACAATGACATGAACGTCCTAATTGCCAAAAGACTCTTAGAAAAATGGGAAATGAAAGTAGATGTCGCAGGCAATGGCCAGGAGGCATTAGATAAGGTAGAATCTGCTGATTATGATATTATTCTTATGGATCTTCAAATGCCAACCATGGATGGATATGAAGCCACCCGAATACTAAGAAAAAAAGGCTATAAGCTTCCTATTCTGGCGTTGACCGCCTCGGCAATGTTTGAGAAAGCAACCAAAACCAGTAGAGCAGGATTGGATGGTGTGGTCACCAAGCCATTCAATCCGCACGATCTTTTTGATGCCATCGTGAATCAACTGGAGAAAAATGATTAGCTAGATAAATTACCTGTCAATAAGCAGCCATATTTGCCTTCACTTCATGTTGCTGAATCAAAATGTGGTATATTCAAAGCCTAAATTTTTAACCTATGGACTTTAGCTTATCCGAATGGTGGGATTCCATGTCGCTGATCCAACAGATTTATTGGGGGTTTGCAATTCCTTCTACTCTTCTTTTCATCATTCAAACCCTTCTTACATTTTTCGGTGCAGATTTTGATGCTGAAGGAGATGCTGATATTGACGTAGAGTCTGATCACGGTGCTGGTTTTCAATTTTTTACGCTAAAAAACTTTGTTGCCTTTTTCACCATTTTCTCATGGACAGGCATCGCATGTCTAGATTCCGGCTTTACCTACGGCCTTACACTCGTCATTTCAATAGTGGCCGGTGTTATCATGATGACACTCATGGCAGCCATTTTCTACTATTTTAGCCGGCTAACTGATAGTGGCACTATGTCGATAAGAAATGCCGTTGGGAAAATTGGTGAGGTGTATTTACCAGTAAAGGCCAAACGTGCAAATATTGGACGGGTTTCCATCAAGGTTCAAGGTTCATTACGTGAGTTGGAAGCTATTACCGATGATTCCAAAGATCTACCCATGGGCACCGTCATCGAGGTTACCGATATCATCGGAGATAATGTTTTACTTATTACTAAATCAAAATAAATGTCAGGTTCTTTTGTCATAATTATTGGAGTAGTTGTCGTATTTGTCTTCATACTACTCATAGGTCTATTTCAACGCTATAAGAGGTGCCCTTCCGATCGTATTCTGGTTGTATATGGAAAAGTGGGGAAAGGAACAGATGACCTGGGAAGGTCAGCGAAGTGTATTCATGGCGGGGCAGCCTTCATCTGGCCCATTATTCAGGATTATGAATTTCTCGACCTGACTCCTATCTCGATCGAAGTAATGCTCACCAATGCATTAAGTAGACAAAACATTCGGGTAGATGTACCTTCCAGGTTCACTGTTGGAATCTCTACAGAAGAAGGAATTATGACGAATGCAGCGGAAAGGCTTTTAGGTCTGGATCAGCAGAATATTCATGACCTGGCAAAGGATATCATATTTGGACAGCTGAGATTGGTAGTAGCGACGATGGATATTGAAGAGATCAATAGCAACCGTGATAAGTTCCTCGCTAATGTGGCCAACAATGTGGAAGCTGAATTAAAGAAAATAGGCCTGAAGCTTATCAATGTGAACGTCACAGACATCAAAGATGAGTCAGGCTACATCGAGGCACTTGGTAAAGAGGCCGCAGCAAAAGCAATCAATGATGCACGTAAGAGTGTGGCTGAGAAAGATCGAGATGGATCCATTGGTGAGGCTAATGCAGTTCAGGAACAGCGTGTAAAAGTTGCTTCAGCAAACGCAACTGCAGTAGAAGGTGAAAACCTTGCAAAAGTCACAGTAGCACAGTCGGATGCGACCAGACGTGAGAGAGAAGCAGAAGCTCAAAGACAAGCGATCGCCGCTGAAAAAGTGCAAAGTGCAAAAGCTCTGGAAGAAGCCTATGCTGCAGAACAAGAGGCTGAAAACGCAAGAGCGGAGAGAGATCAAGCCAGTCAGACCGCTGATATAGTTGTGCCAGCTCGCATTGATAAAGAGAAAGTTGAAATTGATGCCGAAGCGCGTGCCGAAAACATTCGAAGAATTGCGAAAGGTGAAGCGGATGCAATTCTCTTCAAAAAACAAGCTGAGGCAAAAGGTATTTTCGAAGTATTGACCAAGCAGGCCGAAGGATTTAAGCAAATCGTAGAAGCAGCAGGAAAGAATTCCAAAGATGCTGTCCTACTTATTATTGCGGATAAAATGGACGAATTGGTTAGGCTTCAGACTGAAGCTATCAAGAATATCAAAATTGATAAGGTTACTGTGTGGGACAGTGGAAACGGTGAAGGTGAGAGAACCTCTACAGCTAATTTCATATCAGGTCTCTACAAGTCGGTGCCTCCATTGCAAGAGATGTTTGATATGGCAGGAATGCAGTTGCCTGAATACTTGAAAGGGAAATCTCCCGAAGAAATAAAAGCGATGGCGAAGGAGGTGAAAGCCAAGAAGCCGGCGCCAAAACCAAAGCAACCTCCAAAAACGGAAGAATAAATTGAAAGCCCTCTTTGAGGGCTTTTTTATTCTAAAGTTTAGTCGCCGTATAGCTAAAGAAGTTTTTCAACCACGTCTTGCCTCCATCGTAGGAGCGATCCATCTTCCATTTATATTCCCTGTCCGAAATATCATAGAACGTAATCTTTTCCAGATATTCACCCCGCTGGTCTTTGCCTTTCCCGTCAAAATAGAAATTGCCATCTCTGTATTCACCAACCATCTGTGTTGTGACCGAAAAATTATTTCCTAGCCAGAGCATTTCCCACTGCTTTTCTCCTTCATTATACGTTCGAATGGTGGTGCCATAGCAGATCATGTTTCCATTCTGATCTTTATAAAAAAAGTCGTCTTTGTGTGAGGTTTCGTTAAACAGCAGGGTGCATTTGGTGAAAAAGGTCTGATCTGTTGTATAGGTTCCATCCGGATTCATGGAGCTGGCGTTAAACTGCCAGTCACCTTCCATGAAGTCCATCTTGTCAAATTCTTTTTCTTGTGCCTGTACGCAACAGCTTACAAATGCTGCGATAAGTAATAGTGTAGGTTTCATAGTTGTGAGATTTGAGTTTCTATTAAAACACTCAAAAAGCGTCAACACCTAGCCACCCATCATCACAGTCAACCTTACATTGTCGAATTCGACCTAACTACCGCTTTACATACTTTTCAGCACATGCTTCAATGCATTGGTAGGTCAAAATAAGATTTGATCCTTCCAGCTTAAACCAAATGTTGGATTCAAACTCTTGATCCGGGCAGGTCGGCGTAATGGTAGAATCTTGCAAAGAATAGAACCCTTCTCCCGGAGCTTCGGGGCGAGTAGAAAAGTTACACAAGGTAGCATTAGACTGAACCCTTTCATCAACTAAAAAAGTGATGGTCTTATCACTGTCAACAGGATTAAATATGCCACTGCCATCTCCCGGATCCGCCAGGACTTCAGTCAGCCGCCAGGTTCCAATTAGGTCTGGTGAAACAACTTCTTCGTCCTTACATGACAAAAGAATTAACAAGGAAAGTATCAAGAAAATAGTCGGCTTCATATAGGAAGAATCAGCAAATATCTTTCCAGAAATTGAAACATTAATGTCTGTCCAAACATTTTAAACGATGATTTTGTAAAAATCGTATTGATATATACTAAATATTTATAAACACCTGATTTACCAAATTATTTTTTGGTGGTAAAGACTTTTTAAGGTTACTAATATTCAAATTTCACCTTTAGACTAAACATCCAATTTCAAAACATCCTAAAAGTTATGGTAGTAATTAATTTTCTAAGAATAATTATGTGTAAACTTTTTAAGATTCGTAAAGATTTCTTAAGGAAGTATAAGTATGAAAGCATCAAGCAGTTCTATGGCAATATCTGTGCAGATATAGGTGCGGGTACTGGCTGGTTTAGCGATTACCTAAATAAAAATGGTCACCAAACGATTCCGCTAGACGTGGTAGACAAGTCAGAATCCGGAGTGAAGGTCAAAGTGTTTGATGGCAGCAAAATTCCATTATTGAGCAAAAGTGTAGACACATCGCTATTCCTGTTCGTATTGCATCACACAAATAGTCAAATTCAATTACTCAGAGAAGCCATCCGTATTTCCAGAAAGTACATAATTATCGGTGAAGATATTGTGGAATCCAAACTTGATGCGCTTCTTGGAAACATTCACCTCAATACTTCTCCGTGGGCCAAGGGCAATTCTTTCCGATCGGAAATAGGGTGGTTGAGGTTATTCAGAAAGTTGAAATTGAAAGTTGTGAAGACCGTCCGAATACCTTGCGATGTATATCCGGTCTATCCTGTTACGCGGTGCATTTTTGTGTTGGAGGTTGTGTAGAATTATCCTCCTTTAGTTGAGAGAATGAGATTCCGGTATTTCTCCTCCGTCGAAAACCGGAATGACGTACTATACAAAGCTTGGACGTCATTCCTGAGACTGACGAAGTAAGGATTCAGGAATCTCATCCTATTGCATAGATTCATAACAAAAAACCCTCCCCGATTGCTCGAGAAGGGTATAATCTATATCCAGGGTAAAATCAGATAAGTTCGACCAGCTATGGTGCTTACTTCTTCTCTTCTTCTACCTCTTCGAATTCTACATCAGACACATCGTCTGCAGAACCGTTTTCTGAAGCACCTGCAGTTGGATCAGCTCCTTCTGCGCCAGCCTCAGCTCCGCCAGCTTCCTGCTGTGCTGCGTACATCTCCTGAGAAGCTGCCTGCCATGCATTGTTCATCGCTTCAAGCGCTGCGTCAATCTCAGCAAGGTCTTGCTTACCATGCGCTTCTTTCAGCTTAGTCAATGCACCATCGATTGCAGTTTTATTACCTTCAGAAATCTTGTCGCCAAACTCTTTCAATTGCTTCTCAGTCTGGAAGATCATTGAATCAGCCTGGTTGATTTTCTCAACTTTCTCTTTGGCCTGCTTATCCGCTTCAGCATTCGCTTCCGCTTCCTGCTTCATTTTCTCGATTTCCTCATCAGTCAATCCTGATGACGCCTCGATTGTGATTCTCTGCTCTTTTCCGGTGCCTTTGTCCTTCGCACTTACATTCAGGATACCATTCGCGTCGATATCGAATGTCACTTCAATCTGAGGAATACCTCTTGGTGCCGGTGGAATATCCATCTAAGTGGAATTTACCGATAGACTTGTTGTCTTTCGCCATTGGGCGCTCTCCCTGAAGTACATGAATCTCAACAGACGGCTGGTTGTCAGCAGCAGTCGAAAATGTCTCAGACTTCTTAGTAGGTATGGTCGTGTTAGACTCAATCAATTTGGTAGATACACCACCCATTGTTTCGATTCCAAGAGAAAGTGGAGTTACATCCAGAAGAAGTACATCCTTCACTTCACCAGTCAATACACCGCCCTGGATAGCAGCACCAATTGCTACAACCTCATCAGGATTTACGCCTTTTGAAGGCTTCTTACCGAAGAACTTCTCAACTTCTTCCTGAATCTTAGGGATTCGAGTAGAACCACCCACGAGGATTACTTCGTCAATATCAGAAGTAGATAGGCCTGCATCTTTCAATGCTGCCTCTACCGGCTGCATAGATCGTCTTACCAAGTCATCAGCAAGTTGCTCGAACTTCGCTCGGGTCAGCTTTCTTACCAAGTGCTTAGGCACTCCGTCTACCGGCATGATGTATGGCAGGTTGATCTCAGTTTCTGAAGAGCTTGAAAGCTCAATCTTTGCTTTCTCTGCCGCTTCCTTCAATCGCTGAAGTGCCATTGGATCTTTTCTCAGGTCAATGTTTTCATCACTCAAAAACTCTTCAGCCAGCCAGTTGATGATCACACCGTCAAAATCGTCTCCACCTAAGTGAACATCTCCATTTGTTGACTTCACCTCAAATACTCCTTCACCAAGCTCAAGAATTGAAATATCGAAAGTACCACCACCAAGGTCATACACTGCAATCTTCATGTCTCTGTCTTTCTTATCCAGGCCGTAAGCCAAAGCAGCTGCCGTTGGCTCGTTGATGATTCTTTTCACATCAAGTCCAGCAATCTGACCCGCTTCTTTGGTAGCCTGACGCTCTGCATCATTGAAATATGCAGGTACGGTCACAACCGCTTCTTTCACTTCCTGTCCTAAGAAATCCTCAGCAGTAGATTTCATCTTCTGAAGGATCATTGCAGATATCTCCTGAGGAGTATATGTTCTGTCTCCGATCTTTACTCTTACGGTGTCATTACTTCCAGACTCAAGTCCGTAAGACACATTTTTCATCTCTGCTTTTACCTCAGAAAACTTCTTCCCCATGAATCGCTTCACAGAGCTTACCGTATTCTGAGGATTGGTGATTGCCTGTCTTTTGGCTGAGTCACCAACTTTTCTTTCGCCCTTGCCATCATCGAGAAATGCCACGATAGATGGGGTCGTCCTTCTTCCCTCACTGTTCTGGATCACTACCGGCTCATTCCCCTCCATTACCGAGACGCAAGAGTTGGTAGTTCCTAAGTCGATACCTATGATTTTTCCCATTTCTATGATTTATCTATTGTTCGTTTATTCAAGTTTCACATTTCATTTATCAATGGATGTGCCAAAGGAAAAATTGTGACACATTGTCAGAATCATTGTTGTGGTAAGTTTATTTTAACTTGTCTTATAAGAAACCAAAATTGAATGGATTCGATTGATCTGAATGTTTGGACGGTCCTGTTGTTTATTGCCGGAGTTCAGGGCGTATTTCTATTTGTCATTTTTATGCTAAAAAAAAGAAACTCAAATAGCATAAAATTGGCACTTATTATCCTGAGCTACTCCTTACTCCTACTGTACTATGTATCTTATTGGACTGGATATTTAAATTTCCTTCCATGGCAAGTGCACCTATTGTCAGGAGTCCCAATGTTAATTGCGCCACTTTTCTATAGTTATATACTTCAGTTTAAATCGAATAATTCAACCGTTGTAGACTTTAAGTACTATTTGCCTTTGTTGGTTTTTGAAACTACCATTCTTCTTAATTCACTCTCATTTCATTTAGGTTTTAATTTCTATACTTCACTGTTTAGCGAATACTCATCTCATTTTTTTGCCTTACTTCATTGTGCCATTTTAGCAGTATTCAGTTATTTGATATGGAAGGTAAATGACTTTAAAAAAGGAACACACAAATGGGTTAACTCAATTAAAAGGTCATACTTGATTTTTGCAGGTGGTACAATAGTCTATTATGTACTCTTGTATGCCAATTTACTTGACAGACAAACTGACTATATGATATCCGTTGTTATGGCATTATTTATTTACTATGTTGGATACAAGGGGTTTCTGAACACCAGTTTTGTCAACGTTGAGAAACTCAAGTATGAAAAAACCGCCATTTCCAGTCAGGTCGGCGAATCATTAAAAAATAAAATCATTAAGCATCTGGAGCTAACGAAAGCTTACAAAAGCAATGAATACAAACTTGGAGACCTTGCAGATGATACCGGCATTCCAGCTCACATAGTTTCGCAGGTAATCAATCAATTTCTTTTGATGAGTTTCAACGACCTCATCAATTCCTATCGAATCAAAGAGGCAAAGATTTTAATTGGAAGTCATCCGGAACTTTCTAACATCGCCATTGCCTATCGATCAGGGTTTAACAACAGGGTTACATTTAACAACTGCTTTAAAAAATTCACTTCTTACTCTATTAGCGACTATAGAAAGATGTATTCAGAAACTGACAATTCTGTTTCCCTGCAAACAGCATCAACAAAAGGGTAAAATTTTATAAGGTTTAATGCCTTGGTAATAGAGTTACCGTTCATTTGAATCTCACGCTAGCATTCCATGATTGTGATTAGTGTGATTCATAGTATGAAGAGTTCAGTCGGATTATCAATATGGATCCGGCTGTTTTTACGACAATGATTCAAATGAATAGACTGTTAAAAATTAATTGGTTACTAATTACCGCCTTAAGCATCGCCACTGGGTTATTTAAGATTTTTCAACAACCAGAGGATATTGAATTGTTTGCACAAATTGGCTTTAAGCCTACACATACTACTCTTCTTGGGGTGCTTCAATTTGTCGGAGGTCTCTTTTTAATCTTCAAGCGGACAAGAAAATACGGTGTTTACATTATGATACCAACATTCGCTTTGGCATCAATTGCAGTATTTGCTAATGAAATGGTAGTCTTCGGAGCGATTTCGCTTTTATTTATCGGTATGGCCTATTTAGTGTTGTTGATGGGACGAAATTCTAAGAAATGATTGAGTCATGTCAATAATCAGAGTTACGTTTTTATCCATTTGCGCATGCTTCGGTTGTAAGAATAGCGAAGAATCCCTTACCTCAAGCCTGGTTCTGGTTGGCACTTCTACACACTATAGTTATTATCAAAGTATAAATGATGATACTCCACTTGATACTCTTTGGATGGAACAGCACTATGAATGGGCTACGAATGCACTATCCATCACATCAAAAAACAAATTGAATTTTTTTAAGTACCTGAATCGTGATCATCTGCGAAAATTGACAGGAAGAGATACCGATGGGTATGCCGAGGTAGGTAGTTGGGATTTTCATTCTATTTGGCACCCGGAGGGCCATGAAAATATCCATACATTGGTTATCAATTCATATGGACATCCTCCTTTAATATTCACTGAAGGAATCGCTGTTGCTCTCAATCCACAACCCATTTACGGTTTTGGCATTTTTTTAGGTAAACCAACATGGAATGGCAGGGATATAGATGCTATTTCCATGGAATTCATTAAAAACAATAAGCTCCCTGAGCTTTATATTTTACTGGATAATCGCTCCTTTAGAAAACTCGAATTAAACTTAACATATCCCATTTCTGGTTCATTTGTGAAGTTTCTCCTATCCAATTATCCAATTGAGAAAATAAAAGTCTTATTTCAAAGCATTCCATTCGACAGTTCAATCTCAAGAATAGAAATGGAATTTCAGCAAATCTTTTCAGAACCTATCCAGTCCGTTTGGGACAATTGGCAAAAACAAATTTTAAACTAAAAACAAAGCAAATGAAGTTATTAACAATACTTATTAGCATCTTAATATATAGTGGAGCTGCAGCGCAAAGTACAAGCTGTGCATGCTGCACAGATCAATACAATCAGTTTGATTTTTGGGCCGGTGAATGGATTGTCACTGACACAACAGGAACCACTCAGCTAGGACAAAACAAGATTGTTAAGATTCAAGGGAATTGCGGCCTACAGGAAAACTGGCAGTCATCTGGAGGACTTACAGGCACAAGCTACAACTATTATAATCCTGCAGATAGTTCTTGGAATCAGGTTTGGATAGATAACCAAGGGGCTAACCTCGTTTTGAAAGGACAGGCAAATGCTAATCAAATGATTCTTAAAAGTGCTCCGATTAAAGGCCAGAAGGTAGAATGGTATTATCATCAAGTGACCTGGACTAAAAATGCTAATGGGACAGTAACTCAACAATGGCAAGTTTTTGATGGTGATGATAATTCTCTTGGGACGATTTTTAAGGGGATTTACAAACCTGCGAACTGAACAATCAGAATAAAATGAAAAGGATTCTGATGAGAGCATCCTACATATCACGTCTTGCTGTCTCCCTAATGTTTCTGCTAGCAGGAAGCGGTAAATTTTTGGAAAGCGGCAATATGGCTCAGAACTTTAAAAGTTGGGGGTATTCAATACTACTTCTTCGGCTGGTTGCAGTTTTTGAAATAGTAGGGGCGTGTCTGATCATATTCAATAGGACCTTTAGCAAAGGCTCAATCCTAATTGTATGTGTGATGATTGGTGCCATTGTTACACACATACGCTTTTATGATCAGCTCGGCTTCCCTTTTTTAAATCTCCTGGTAATAGCAGTTCTTTCTATTCCTCTGATATTTAGAAATCAGCTTCTGAATCCTATCAACATAAAAAAAAATAATGTTCGATGAAGTATTTACCACTGATAATAATGTTTGTCTTCAACTGCAATATCCATGCTCAGGGTTGCAGCAATGATCCATATTATAGCTGCCTGGATTTTTGGATAGGCAAATGGGATGTATATAGTATCAACGGAGTTAAAGCTGGTACTAATACCATTGCAAAAGAGCTGAATGGGTGTGCTGTAACCGAGCTCTGGACCAGCGCCTTTGGCAGTAAAGGTAAAAGCCTATTCTATGTAGACAATACCTCAAAAAAATGGAAACAAGTTTGGGTTACCGAAAATGCCAAGCTCCCATGGGGGCAAAAGGAGAAAGCATTGATCCGTTTGGTTCAGGACTCAATATTGATTTTCCAAGGCACTTACTATTTAAATGAGGTAAAAAACTGGGATCGGACCACACTCAGCAGGGTCGACGAAAATGAGGTAATGCAAATCATCGAAAGCTCATCAGATAGTATTTCCTGGAATCAAACTTTCAAAGGTATTTACAAACGAAAACTCAATTGACATGAAGAATAACATCATTAAAATGATCTTTTTGCTTAGTACTCTAACTCTAAATGCACAAAAAATGAAGAATAATGATTTTAAAATTGAAGGAATGACCATGGCAGTTACCCAAATGGATAAAATGCTCAAATTCTATTCCAATGTATTTCAAGTTTCATTCGTGGAAAAAGACATGTTTAACTCCAAGCTATACGCAGGACAGTGGAGCACTTTAAATCTTCTGTTTTGTCCGGCTGAAATTGCTCAGAATACGGCTAATCAAAATAGGCATCAATTTGATGTAGTAGTTGATGATCTGAAGTCAATAATTGATTTGGCCACCGAGAATGGCGGGAAAGTTATGGGTGAGATCTCCGAAAATGAGTTCGAGTTAAGTATTGGCATTTATGATCCTGACAGAAACTCCATCCTTTTCAAACAATACAAAAAATAGCAGATGAAAAACATATCAATTATTGTCTTACTAGGCCTTCTTTCAGCCTGTGGCAGTGACGACTCATCTGAGGTTGAAATTGTGATCGACTCTAGACCATTCAATGAGATCATCACCGAGAATCCAGATTCGCTACAAGTGATTGGGAGCATTATGGGCACCACAAATCATGGTATTATTAGCTTTTCCATATCCAATGAAAGCCCCGACGGTGCACTTTCAATTAACGAAACAACCGGAGAGCTATACGTGCTCAATCCATCATTATTTGATTTCGAACAAAACACTTTTATTTCTGCTACAGCTATTTTGACAAATGGAGAAGTGACAACAGAAACCTCTATAGAAATAACAGTACAGGATGAGCTTGAAGTAACTACATGGACTCAAAAAACGATCCAAGGAGAGGTCTTTTCAGAGAGGTCTCTTTTTGCATCTGTTGTATTTAAAGACAAATTATGGGTAATAGGTGGGTTGGATGATGATATGTATTTTAACGACGTTTGGTCGTCGTCTGATGGGGAATCTTGGGACAACTTAACAACTGCCGCACCTTTTCCTCCTCGATACAATCATGCCCTTATCGTTTTTGAAAACAAACTTTGGTTACTTGGGGGACGTGGTGATCAAATCTATTCAGATGTATGGTCCACAAGTGATGGAATTTCCTGGAATGAGGAAATAACCAATGCGGCATTTTCAGGAAGGTCCCGGCATCAGGTCTTAAACTATCAAGGTAAACTATGGTTGATTGCCGGAATGAATTCGGGATTCGTAGGTACGAATGATGTATGGTCAAGTGAGGATGGCATCACGTGGACGGAGGAAAACTCAATGGCAGCTTTCCCTTCAAAAGATGACCCTCTGGCTAAAGTATTTAATGACAAAATGTGGCTAGTAAGCGGTTCGTTTTCCAATGACGTATGGTCAAGCAGTAACGGTATTGCCTGGACAAACGAAACAGAAAATGCTGCTTTTTCAGCAAGAGGAAGAAGTCGATTGGCAGTCTTGAATGATAAGTTATTTCTAATAGGCGGAACAGATTCGGAGGCTGATCAAAATGATGTTTGGTCAACAACTGATGGAATCACATGGGCATTGGAAATATCAGAAGCTCCATTCAGTAAGAGAAATGGTCATCAACTTATTGCTTTCAAAGACAAACTTTTCGTTATTGGCGGGTTGGCTGAGAATGAATCCATTCTGCCAAATGACGATACCTATTTCAACGATGTTTGGGTTTCACATTAGTCAGAAATGAAGTTATTGAGATTTATATTGATCTGCTTGCCTGCTCAATACAAACTAAATCTGGAGAAAGGAAAACAAGTGACTTTGATTAGGATAATGCTTATCCTCAAAATAGGCAGCATCAATCCCCTCCTTCATCATACCGATTCTTAATCATCCGAATGATTAGCAACAAAATGAAAACCACCACAATTGCAACAATGAGTACGTTTCTAACATCTTTGTGTGTGAGACCAGTATCCCCCGAATCGATGATCTGGTAGATAATGAAACCAAGCACCAGGTAGAGGACATATCGGGAGGATTTTCGCATAGTAGGAAAGTTAGGAAACACCAACCTAAGATCAGTGTTTCCCTTGAAATTCATTTTCTGCTGCCAGCTACTGACCGGTCGTGCTGATAGAATACAATCTCCTCATCCATAATCTTCAATGTGGCAGACTTTTCACCATATGGTAGTCCATCGAGGTAGTACAGATTGTTTCCAATCGGATAGGCAAGCATTTCTGTCTCTATATCTACCCCGTGATTCCCGTGCTCAAAGATTCCCTGAATCTTTTCCTCCTCATCAAAATAGACGATGAGATCGAGGATGCCTTCAGTCCCTTTCATTCGAAGCAATCCATGGCCCTCCTCTACATAATAAGGAATGATTTCAGTCATTTTGCCTACCTGCTTTTTCATCATTCGCATTCCCACAGACATCAATCCTGAGTACATCACAAATTTCATTTCACCATCACAATGACTGGCCAAGCTCCAATACTTCCCCTTTTGAAGAAACCTAGCTATCTCAATCATTTTCACAGTCAGCTCATCATCACCATCGAGTGGTGTATTAAATATCATTCGGGAAGGATAAGTATCAGTAACAGACACCACCAGACTTGTATCATTCTTTTTTACATCTACAGTCTTTTCTCCAACTAAATAACTACCTGAAGTCAAACTTCCATTTTTAATGGCCGGCAAAACATCAACCGCTTCTCCTTTCATGGCATCCCAGGATTTGCCAACCAATTCTCTTACATAGTTTGCACTTTTTCCAAACATCTTGATATCCTCAAAGCTTCTGTTTGTCAGAATCACTATGTGATCCTGAGTGGCCGGATCGAAGCTAAGGAAGCTGATAAAACCAGCATTTCCACCATCGTGCTGAATGCGACCTTCTTCAAATTGCCAGCCATATCCATATCTCGCATTCGTATGAGATTTCAAAAAATTCCTTCTGAGATCATCATTCAGGAATTCATTAGAAGTAATTATTTCAACCCACTTCGACAGATCATATACAGTAGAATAAACACCTCCAGCGCCCATTAACCAGGACATATGATAGATAGGAGCCGGTTTCAACAGGTCACTTCTATACCCATAAAATGGTTTCGCTGCGAGCTCGTTTCTTATAAGGGAGGTGCTATTAAGCCCGTATCTTTCAAACATTTCTTGCATGAAATTTTCATACGGCTTTCCTGATACTTGCTCAATGATCGCGGCTAACAAAATGTAGCCAGAGTTGCTGTAGCTAAATTCCTCACCAGGTGAAAAAAGTAATTTACCGTCCCGAAAACGAGCCACTAAATCAACCAGCTTAATGGCCTTTTTCTCAGGAAAGAATATATCAAGGCCTTGCTCTGTTTGGTATAAGCTTGGTATGCCTGATGTATGTGTAAGCAGCTGATGTATGGTGATTTTTTTCCATCGATCTGAAGCATAAAGCTCTAAATGACTATTGATTGGATCACTTAAATTCAACTTATCTTCCTGAACCAGATGCAGAATAGCAGCCGCTGTAAATTGCTTGGTTAATGATCCGATATCAAAGCGTGTGTTCATTTCTATCCTCTGCCTCCCATCCTTTGAGACGTAACACGCTTCCAATGCTACGGAGTCTGCTTGTTTTGCAAGTACTACCCCATTGAAATGCTCATAGGAAGCTTCGCGATCATAGAGTTTCTTAAGCTGTCCGTGGCAGACTATTGACCACCCGAACAATAAAATCATTAGTGTCTTTTTCATTTAATTGATTTTTGATTGAACAATATTCGTGGGTATGATGCACGGGTCATGCTGCAGGAAACAAGCTTGTGACAAACAACCAGATTTTGTATATGATCAACTATTATTGCTTGAGATGAAGCTGACCAACTCATTTTCCATCCTATCTCCAAAAGAGAAAAAAGTACATGCCATCGTATGGTTTGTGGGACTCGTCATGATCAATATCCCTGATTGGCGTGTGACCATGGGTCCTTTTCATAGCGATGATTTTTCATTGCTAATTCCAAGCATATATGGATTGATTTTAAATGCGCTTCTTTTTTATGAGTGCTCCACTGAGTTCCAACAGGCCGATCTCATGAACATTTGGGATCGAGTCAAAAATACATTTATCATTTTTTTCAAATTCAGCTTAATTGAAGCAGTCCTGGATTCCGGTTATTTCGCTCTTCATTACTGGACAATCAGCAAGGAAGTAATCGTCGAAATAGTATGGGGTCAGATCTTGATGAATTTCATTTTCTTCTTTATTCCGGCTGTTATGTTTGGCTTTATCAAAGCCTGGCAGAAAAATGAATCAACTGAAAAAAGTGAATCAAAAATTGTAATTAAGGATGGTACACAATCGATTCATCTATCACCATCCGAGCTGACTCACATAGAGAGCGATGGCAATTATGTCATTTACCATGCAAAAACGAATCACATGGTACGACAAAGCTTGTCTCAGGCAGAGGATTCCCTGCCTGATTATTTCGTTCGATCGCACAAATCTTTCATCATCAATACACGACTAATCGAAAAACACACCTACAATGATCTGGTGGTGGGTGGCTTTATCATTCCTATTGGGCGGAAGTACCGAAAGGATTTGCAGACTATTTTAGATAGTTGATACTAACGGTAGCTAGCTCTGAGTTTGGAAACTTATATCGATGTGTAGGATCAATGGAAAGTCCTGCTTCATTGATGACCTTGTCGAAACTTTCAATCTCAAGGATATACTGGTCCGAGAATCCGTGAGTTGCTTCGTAGGCTGTGCTTGCGGTTTTACCCAAGTTCGCGGCAGTAATCTTAGGGTCTAAGCCATGCAACTCAATCACGATTAACCCAAACTTCTGAATGTATGGCTTCCATTTGTTTAAATGCGCCTTGAGATTTGCTTCCACCTCATCATTGCTTAGCAGCCTTCCTTTTGAAGCAAACGCACCTGTAGAGACACTTGTTTTTTCTACTTTTTCATCCACATCTTCCCACATACGATTGTGGTCCAAAAATGTCCGTACATTCAAAAGGTCACTCAAGCTCATCTCATAATTTTCCTTTAAATCACTATCCAGCCGTTGCGGATCGCCGATATCTCCCCACACTACTTTGGCCCAAACATCCGCATTTATCAAATTTTCGCGAGTGACCTTGAGGGCTGCTTCATTATAATCTGCGCCTACCAGAAACAATGGATATTCTTCAAGCATTTTTCCTCGCCTGGTTTTATGAAACACCACATCGAAGATGTGGATAAGAAAGGCTCCATTTCCGCATCCCATATCTAAAATGCCCTTTGGCTGTTCATCTATTGGCTTGTTGAACAGATCAATGATGATGTCATCTACTTTTTCGAAATATGCAACGTGCGCACCGCCACTTCCCCATACATTCATTTCTCGATCAACTCCCTTTTCCTTCTCCCCTTCTGCTACTTTCAGCAACTCTGGATTTCCAAAAATGAGTTCATCGAGATTGCGGAAAGTCGGAATATAAGAAACAGTCACGCCATAAGCAGATGATCTTTTTGCGAAAAACAAGCCCTTCTCAGTGAATTTATACGTCTTGGTTTTTTTCTCAAACCAGCCCAAATGAGAAAAGAAATCAAGAATCTGCTCAAAGCACTCCGGATCCTGATGATATTCTGAAGGACTGAATGACATTTCCATGAAATACTTATGAAACATGCCTCCCATGCCAAGTTGCACAGTACTAGGGCCTATCAGGATTCCTTCAATATGCTTTAGGATTTGTTCCTGTATCTCACGCTCATCTTTATTATCTGAAAACGAGAAGTATCCATTTTTAAATTTCTTAGCTATTCGATTCCATACTTCAAATGGCTCTTTTTCGAACTTCCTAGGATGGAAATCAGCCGAAAACTTCATCAAATCAACTACCTCTTTGTAATGGGCAACATGTGAAAATGCCATTTCACTTTTCCCATTTATTTCAACAAGAACCTCTTTGCTGGCATTATCTACCTCATAATCCAACCAACCCTGAGAAGCCAAAAGCCTCAATGCGACATTTAAATAGCCGGGGTTAGCTTTGAATTTATTTGACAAATCATCCATTCGAGAGCTTTTGACCTCAAGGAGATGGGTGAGAACTCCATGATTGTCCAACTCATAAGCAGCAGGTGCTATCGCAATCCCATCCAAATGCCTGAAAAGTTCGTTCCTATAATTAGCGTTTCTCGCTTTTATTGATTCCATAGGTGTCGTTTGTGTCACGGAAATTTATTTCAATTCTCGCACTAATGGATCATTCTTTTGACCATTGATGTGATGCTGAAAGTGATTGGCTAATTTTGCGCTTCAATTTGATCAATTATGACACTGGAGCAGGAAATAGGTAGACGCAGAACTTTTGGAATCATTGCCCACCCAGATGCTGGAAAGACAACTTTGACCGAGAAGCTATTATTATTTGGTGGGGCCATCCAAACAGCCGGTGCTGTGAAGTCTAATAAAATTGACATGGGCACTCGCTCAGACTGGATGGATATTGAAAAACAAAGAGGTATTTCAGTGGCTACTTCTGTGATGGGATTTGAGTACAAAGATCTCAAGATCAACATCCTGGATACACCTGGTCACAAGGATTTTGCAGAGGACACCTATAGAACACTCACTGCCGTGGATAGCGTGATTATGGTGATAGACTGTGTGAAAGGTGTGGAGGAGCAGACAGAAAAACTCATGGAAGTCTGTAGAATGCGAAATACCCCGGTAATCTGCTTCATCAATAAGCTGGATCGTGAAGGTCAGGATGCATTCACGCTCCTGGATGAAATTGAAGAAAAGCTTGATATAAAAGTCCGCCCGATGAGCTGGCCCATCGGTATGGGCAAAACGCTCCGTGGTGTATACAATATCTATGAAAACAACCTCAATCTCTACGAGCCCAATAAGCAAAAGCGGGTAGACGATGTAGTAGAGATCAAAGGTGTAGATGATCCGGAACTAGACAAGCGGCTGCCAGAATCATTGGTCAACGAGCTTCGAGAAGAGATCGAATTGGTAAATGGTGTCTATGATGAGTTTAATCCAGAAACTTACCTGAAAGGTGAAGTAGCTCCGGTCTTCTTCGGTAGTGCCGTCAACAATTTTGGTGTGCGCGAGTTGCTAGACTGCTTTACGCAAATAGCACCTCCACCAAAACCACGGGAAACGGAGGAGCGCGAAATCACGCCCAATGAAAAGAAATTCTCCGGCTTCATATTCAAGATACATGCTAACATGGATCCGAAGCACAGAAATAGAATTGCATTTGTCCGTGTATGTTCAGGAAAGTTTGAAAGAGGCAGCAACTACTATCATGTGAGAGACGATAAGAAGATTCGATTCTCCAATGCGACAGCATTTATGGCTCAGCAAAAAGAAACTGTAGAAGAAGCCTATCCTGGAGATATAGTAGGTCTTTACGATACCGGTAATCTCAAAATTGGTGACACGCTTAGCGAGGGTGAAAAAGGCTTATACAAAGGGATTCCTTCCTTCTCACCTGAGATGTTCCGTGAGGTGATAAATATGGATGCCATGAAATCGAAGCAGCTGGAAAAAGGGTTGAATCAGTTGATGGACGAAGGTTTGGCACAGCTTTTCACTTTTGAGCTTGGTTCCAGAAAAGTGGTTGGAACGGTAGGTGCACTTCAATTTGAAGTATTGCAACATAGACTTCTCAACGAATATGGCGCAAACGCCAAGTTCGAACAAGTAAATATTTACAAAGCTTGCTGGATCAGCTCTTCAGACAAATCGAAACTGGATGCCTTTATCAAAGACAAGCAACGCCACATTGCCAAAGACAAAGAAGGCAAGCTTGTGTTTATGGCAGAATCGAAGGCGTGGTTGCAAATGGTGCAGGATAACTTTCCGGATATTGAATTCCACTTCATTAGTGAGTTTTGACTTAGCTCATCTGAATAAGGTTAATTAATGATTAGTCAAGTCGTGAAGGATTGATTAATTTGATTGATTCTTTGAAGATGAAATACCTATCCACCATTTTTACACTGATCTGCTTTTCCGCATTTGGTCAGAATTCTTCACTAACAGACAGCCTGAAACAGCGTCTCAAGACCAGCACTTTAGATCAACAACATTCCCTCCTTATTGACTTATCCTGGGAGTATTCCTATTCTGATATCGACTCGGCGGAATACTACGCCATCAAAGGACTACAGTTTGCTGAAGAAAGAAATCTAGCACTTGAAATCACTCGGGCCAAAAGCATGCTAGCCATTGTTTATGACATTAAAGGTGAAGTAGAAAAAGCGGCGAAAACGTATTTGGAGGTGGCTACATTCTATGAATCCTCGGGGAATAAATCAGAGCTTAGTCGTGTGTATAACAATCTTGGGGTACTATTCTTTTATAGTGGAGACATGGATCAGTCCTGGAAATATTATAGAAAAAGCATCACGCTTGATAGTATACTAGGTGATTCCGTGGGAGTAGCTGCCTCGCTTATCAACCTGGCAGCAATATCCAATAAATGGGAAAAGTTGGATAAAGCACATCAGTACCTCAAACGAGGAGAGCGAATTGCAGAAAAAAGTGGTGATGAATGGATTATACGATCAATATATGAAGGGCTTGCCAACAACTACCTGTATAAAGGAGAATATGATAGCAGTCTGATATACATCAACAAAGCTCTGCCTTTGTTCAAAAAAATTGGAGACCATCACAGCACGCATACCAATCTCAACGGACTAATAATTACCTACACTGGGCTTAAAAATTACGCCAAAGCGGAAAAGATATTGCAGGAAGCAGAGGAGTTATCGAAGACTTATGATGAGATTAATCTTCGGAGTAGAAGAAACATGGCTGCATCTAGACTCTTTGCAGCTCAAAACGATTTTTCCAAGGCATATAGTTATCAAAAATTGTATCAGGCAGACTATGATTCCATCACCAATCAGGAGCGCTTACGGATCACCAGCGATCTGGAAAAGAAATATCAAACGGAGCAGAAAGAAAATGAAATCGCAAAGCTTCAAATCCAACAACAACAATCTCAAAACCAACGAAATATATTGCTACTAATATCAGCACTTGTCATCCTTGCGGCAGTCATGTTATTTATTTTATTTAGATCAAAAGCCAAAGCCAACGCAATTATTTCCAGGTCTTTATCCGAAAAAGAAACGCTGCTGAAGGAAATTCATCATCGCGTAAAAAATAACCTGCAGGTTGTATCCAGTCTACTCAGTATGCAATCCCGATTCATCACTGATGAAAATGCCTTAGGCGCGGTGAATGAAGGACAAACACGAGTTGAGTCTATGGCTCTCATCCATCAAAAGCTTTACCAGGAAAACAACCTATCAGGTGTCAATGCCAAGGAATACATCGAAGATTTAGCCGAGATACTTAAGCAATCTTACGCTACTGATACAGACATAGAATTCGAGTATGATGTAGACGAACTGATGATTGATGTTGACACAATCATCCCCATCGGACTAATCTTGAATGAATTGATTTGCAATTCACTCAAGCATGCCTTCCCCGATTCTGAAGAGGGTGTCATAAAAGTAGGATTGAAAGAAGTAGATAATGAATTAAAACTTGAAATAAGCGACAATGGCGTTGGTTCTGAAAGTGCGCCATCCAATAAGTCGTTTGGCATGGTTCTAATTGATTCACTTGCAATGAAGCTTAAAGCAACATTGCAAATAAACACCCAAAGCGGTACTTCAGTGATGCTCAATATTGGTAAGTATAAATTGGTCTAGATGGATAAAAAGATACTTATTGTTGAGGACGAGCCATTGATTGCCAAAGACCTGAGTTTCATTTTAGAAGACCTGGGAATCGATACTGTAGAATTTGCAATGAGTTATGAGGACGCTCATCAAGCTTTGGATAAAATGGAATTTGATTTAATCCTCCTGGACATCAATCTTTCCAGTGAAAAAGATGGAATTGACCTGGCACATGAGATCAATAAGTCACATCGGACACCTTTCATTTTCATTACATCGTATTACAATCCTACGACTGTATCACGAGCAAAAGTCACCAATCCACTGGCCTATTTGTTGAAGCCATTCAATCAACATGATATAAGAATCAATGTTGAGATGGCCCTTTACAAATCCGATCAAAGTAAGGAAAACTCAACCATTTACATTCGCGAAAAAAGCGGAACCATTCAGCTTGAGTTGACTTCCGTGATATTTCTGGAAGCACAAGACAATTACACCAAGATTGTCTGCGAAGACAGAGAACTTTTGATTAGTCAGACGCTAAAATCTATTTTGGAGAAGCTTCCCGAGTCGGATTTTGTACGCACACATAAATCCTTCGCTGCTCGGATAGATCATATTTCCATGATCAAAGGCGGATATGTTTTTTTAGGAGAAGAAAAAGTGCCCATCGGAAGGTCCTACAAAACAGAGTTTCAGGAGCGGATCGCTATCCTTTAATGTCGTTCACTCACTATTTTGGTTGTTCACTTGAAATATTATTAATCTAATTTTTAGTTGGATAATTTGGTTAGATAGTCTCTAAAAGTTCTTAGAAATGAAACACCAAATCATCCGCTATTTAGGAGTAGCATTGCTATTTCTATGCATTAAATCCTATTCTCAATCTGTTGGTATAGGAACCGAAACACCTAACGCCAATGCCATATTGGAACTGGTCGCTCCTGATGCCAATCAAGGATTGCTTGTTCCGCGACTAAGCACCACCGAAAGGACTGCTGCTACGTTTATAAGCAACCTTTCAGCAACCGACAATGGTTTGCTTGTTTATGATTCAGACGAGCAAAAGTTCTACTTCTGGATGACTGATCAGTGGGTCGAAATTGCCTCAGGAAACATTGATGCGCTCCCTGATCAAACCGGACAAACAAACAGATTCCTATCAACCGATGGAACTAATGCACAATGGTCCGATATCGATTTTTCTAGCTTGATCAACGTCCCCTCCGATCTTGCCGATGGGGATGATGACACTCAGTTATCAGATGCAGACATCACCGCTCTAGGTTACATTAAAAACGCAGATGATTCAGATGCGGACGCCTCCAACGAATTTCAAGACCTTACGATCACTGGAAATACACTCTCGCTCACAAATAGCACAGTAGACGTTGACCTTACACCATTTGCAGGTACAAATACTGATAACCAAACCATAAGTTTGTCAGGTACAGACCTTTCGATTACGGGTGGAAATACACTGGATGTATCATCGCTTGTAAATGATGCAGATGCAGATCCTACCAATGAAGATCAAACGGTTTCAGCCGGAACTGGAATTTCAGTCAATAATGTCGGTGAAGATTTCGAAGTAACTAATACAGCTCCTGACCAAACAGTATCGCTGGCTAATGGAGGCAATGTGACCGTTACAGGCACCTATCCAAACTTCACATTAGCAGTACCAAACAATCTTGACAATGATCCAACTAACGAGGACCAAACCGTATCGGCCGGAACAGGGATTTCAGTCAACAATGTCGGTGAAGATTTCGAAGTGACAAACACAGCTCCTGACCAAACGGTATCGCTGGCGAATGGAGGAAATGTGACCGTTACAGGCACCTATCCAAACTTCACATTAGCAGTACCAAACAATCTTGACAATGATCCAACCAATGAAGATCAAACTGTTTCAGCCGGAACAGGGATTTCTATAAACAATGTCGGTGAAGATTTTGAAGTGACAAACACAGCTCCTGACCAAACAGTCTCGCTAACTAACGGAGGAAATGTGACCGTTACAGGCACCTATCCAAACTTCACATTAGCAGTACCAAACAATCTTGACAATGATCCAACCAATGAAGATCAAACCGTATCGGCCGGAACAGGGATTTCAGTCAACAATGTCGGTGAAGATTTTGAAGTGACTAATACTGCTCCTGACCAAACGGTCTCGCTAACCAATGGAGGAAATGTGACCGTAACAGGCACCTATCCAAACTTCACATTAGCAGTACCAAACAATCTTGACAATGATCCAACCAACGAGATAGAACTTCCAACACAAACAGGGCAGAGTGGAAATTTCCTAACCACAGACGGCTCATCACCAAGTTGGTCTTCCATTGCCCAATCACAGTGGAATACGAATGGTACGAGTATCAATTATCAAACTGGAAATGTGAATATTGGATCAGGAACAATTCCAACATCCAAATTGCAGTTGACAACAAACAATGCCAGCAGCACCACACCTCAATTGACGATTCAGGAATCTAACTCGACATCCGATGCTTCGCTCTATTTCAATAGATCTGGTACAAATATTACCATGGGGATCGATGCTACAGATGGGTTTTTCAAGTTAAGTGGAGCGAATGCACTAGGTAGCAATAACCGATTGATCATCGATAACTTAGGCACAGTAGGGATCGGAGTTACCCCCAACGCACAATTCCATGTTGAAACCAATTCGATCGAATCTACAAATACAAGATTGACGAATACTCATGCATCCGGAGGCTCCAAAATTGGCATTCTAAATGAACTAGACAATCAGGGGACTTCTATTAAAACAGGATTATGGAATGATATTGATGGCACTTCAGGAAATACATCCACACTTCGAGGAGTTTTCAATGAAATCAGCCCTACGAGTGGAATTGCCTATGGCATGTGGACCCAAATCAGCGCAGTGGGTTCAGGGGTAAGGTATGGGTCTTTCAATGACGTCAGATCACTTGCAGGTAATGCAGGAGATATCTATGGATTCAGAGCCAATATGGATCAAGATGGATCTGGTGACAGCTACGCTTTTTACGGGCAAATGGCAGGAACTACACCCGGAGACAAGTACGGGGTTTTTATGGATAGTGAAGACCTTAACTACTTCACAGGTCATGTTGGAATCGGAGATCAAAACCCGGACGTAGAGCTTACGATTCAATCCTTTGATATCGGATCTACGCTACCATTGGTGAGGCTGAATTCCGGTGCAGGTACAAGTGATGCAGGTATTAGTTATAGCGTTTCAGGAGGCAATGAATATGTAGTTGGTGTGGACGCTACGGACAATTCATTCAAGATCAGTGATGGAGCGGCTCTAGGAAGTGCTGAAAGATTTACTGTTGACGCCACTGGTAACATTGGGATTAATCAAACTTCACCAAGTGCAAGACTTGACGTAGTAGGAACCACAGAGCTGAATGGAGCTGTAGATGTACAAAGTACAATGGATGTTACCGGGCTTTTGACTGTGACGAACGACATAGAAATTCCAGAAACAAATAATTATACATATGCTTCAGCAAAAACTCAGTATTTGTCAGTTCATCCAACGGCATTTAAATCAATAAAATCGGGAGGTGGTGCGGAAGAGCTAGTTACGCCTAGCACTGTTGACTTGTATGTATATTTTCAAGGTGGCGATGGTGCCCAGGGAAATGCTACCGCCCCGCTAAATTTACCTGATGGTGCATCCATAAATGGTTTGGAAGCCTGGGTAGTAGACAACAATAATACTTCTGTCACCAGGGTAAGAATCAGAAGGCATGCTGTGGGGACATCCACATCGAGAGAAGCCATAGCTACAGTAGAAACAACCGCCTCATTTGCAAGTGCTACTGTTTCCGCTCTCTCTACCACCTCTACCTTCAATCGAATAGTGGACAATCAAAACTACAGCTACAGTATTTCATTTACAGGTATTGACAATGCTTCAAATACACAGCTCCATGGTGTAAGAATTACTTATTCTATAACTCAAGTAGACTAAATCGATAGAAGCATGAAAAAATTCAGCATACTTCTGGCATTGACATTGACGGTTTATCAACCACAAGCCCAAAATCTTTTTACGAATGAAAGCAGCCTAGTAGTGATTAATCCCGGCGTTCCCTTTGTGGTCGAGGGGAGCGCATCTAACAGTGGTTTAATCCTCAACGAAGGTGACCTGAGACTATCCGGAGACTGGAGCAACAGTGGTGACTATCGCTCCGTCTCCGGCACCTTCACACTATCTGGCGACAATCAAATATTCGATCCCGGATCTTCAGCCTACAATCATTTGGCTGTCAATTCTACAGGAGTTGCAGTTACCAACGACCTCTCTATTTCCAATTCTATGGAGCTGGTGAGTGGAGTGGTGTCACTTACACCAAGTTCTAAAATTATTTTACTTGAAAATGCATCAATTTCCGGGGGAAGTGAAAATGCCTATATCGACGGAGCTTTGTTCACCACCAACTCCGGAGACTTTACTTTCCCTATCGGAACCGAAACCGAATACCTTCCCATATCACTTTCTAACATTCAAGCAACTGATTCTGTAGGAGTGCAGGCATTCAGCTCACCTTTAGATGCCAGCATTTCTTCAGAATTGGATGCTTTTTCTCTAAATAGATATTGGGAGGTGATTGGAAGTGCCAACTTTAGAGCAGAGGGTATCAGCCTCCCCCTAATCAACGAGACATTCGTCGATATTCAGGATGAAGCAGTCATCGCATATACTACGGAAGATGAAAATACGCTACGTGCTCTGGGTGTATCCACAGTAGATGGCACCCTGGAGTCGGGATCAATATCAACCTCAGCCAACATTGCTACAGGTTACTTTGTCATTGCCGATCAAAGTGTGGTTGGTCCTCCTATTACAGTAATCAATGTCGTAACATCACTTCAAGATGGGAAGCATGATTTTTTGAGAATTGAAAACATCGAGTTCTATGAAGACAACCTTGTAGAAATTTTTGATCGTCAGGGTGTCAAAGTCTTTGAAATGAAAGGCTATAATAATACCGATCGGGTATTTAGAGGTAGCGCCAATGTGGGCTCAAGAGGAGTCCTACTTACGGGCAGCTATTACTATACAGTAAAGCTTACAAGCAGCAAGCGGGAGTCTGGTTTTGTCTACATCAAAAATTGAAAACATGAAAAAGGTATTAGTCATTCTGCTTGCATGTTTCTCTCTTTCAACGCTTGCTCAACAGGATCCTCTATATAGCCAATATCAGTTTAATCAACTCATGATTAATCCGGCTTACGCAGGTATTTACAACCGACTTTCAGTTGGTGCCATAAGTCGCTTTCAGTGGGCGGGTATAGAAGGATCTCCTAAAACCAATACCATTACCGCTCATTCAGCATTGGCTGATGGTAAAATTGGGCTTGGAGCTTTGGTCTTAAATGATCGGTTCGGTGTGAGTAATAACTATGAGGTTCAGCTCTCATCATCTTACAACATCAAGTTCAACACAACCACAAAACTTGCAATGGGAATTCAAGGAGGCTTTGTGCAGTTCGGTTACGACTTCAGCAACGTTAACCTGGATTTCTTTGATGATCCTGAATTGATCAATGGTCACGACAATGTTTTGAAACCAAATTTCGGCGCAGGCTTCATGCTATTAAATTCCAATTTTTTTATTGGAGCTTCCGTGCCAAGAATACTGAATGTGTCTGTCAGAGATGGTGTAACTCAATCCGAGAGATACAAAAGACATTATTACCTAACCGCCGGTGTAACAGCCGAAATCCAACGAACACCTGTAAAAGCCACAACATTGATCCGATCCATGGCGGGTGAGACCTACTCATTTGATATTACTTTGAGCGCATTTTTGGAAGATGTGATGTGGGCCGGAATCTCTGTGAGGGACTTAAAGCACTTTGGGGTATTAGGGATTTTCGAACTCGGTGAAAACTTACGACTTGGCTACTCCTTCGAACTACCTACAAACAAACTAATCCATGGCAATTATGGCACCCACGAAGTTTCAATTAGCTATGGCATTCGATATGGTTACGGCAGGCAAGAGCCGATATTCTTTTAAGCTTTTCTCTTAAGCTATGTTTGGCATCATACTATCGCTTAATTTTGCCGCCCGATGGCAAAGCCTACAATTATATACGAAGACAATCATTTGCTGATTGTAGAAAAACCGACAGGATGGTTGGTGCAAGGAGATGAAACTGGCGACGGCACACTCACAGGCTGGGCCACCGAATACATCCGAAGAAAATACAATAAGCCCGGCAATGTTTTTTGTCAGCCTTGTCACAGGCTTGATCGGCCAGTAGGTGGACTAGTGATTTTCGCACGAACCTCAAAAGCGCTTGAGCGCATGAACAAACTATTTCGTGAACGTACGATCAAAAAATTCTACCTGGCTATTGTAGAAGGAGTGCCGGAAGATTCAGAAAAAGTATTGAAGCACTGGCTCGATAAGGATTTTCAGAAGAATAAGGCCCATGTGTATACCAAGAAGAAAGGCAATGCCAAGGAAGCAATCCTTTCTTATCGGATGATCGCAACACACAGTAAAATTTCTTTGCTGGAAGTGATGCCTGAAACCGGAAGACCACATCAGATACGTATTCAGATGCGAGAAAATAAAACCTCGATACGCGGTGATCTTAAGTATGGCAACTCCAAAGCCAATCAAGACAAGAGCATCGACCTATATGCCTATAAGCTGGAATTTGAGCATCCGGTGAAAAAAGAGCCGATAAAAGTAATTTCTAAACCAAATTGGCCTGACTTTCAGGCATTCATCAATGAGTTGGATTGAGCGACTAAAAAAGAAATGGGGCCTTGAGAGCAACTTGCAGTTTGTGATCATAATGATCGTTTTTGCTTGCACAGGTACCACCGTAGTATTGATAAAAAAACCATTGATCAATTTATTGTTTGAAGATGGAGTGCGTCCTCTTTGGTTCCAAATAGCCTACTGGGTGCTCATACTTCCATTTTACAACGTCATTCTACTCTGCTACGGCTTCCTATTTAGACAGTTTGACTTTTTCTGGAAATACGAACAAAAGATGCTAAGGAGGTTTGGCTTTAAATTCGATGCTGACAAAGAATCAGGCAATAACGAAGCTTAATTCCCTTGGATCCCAAGGTAACGCATTCTCATTCTACTGTGATTTTTTGGGAGAGAATTGGCGCATTGAGGAAGATAGATCTGAGACCACCAAACAATCGTTTCAATTAGCGATAAATGAAGAGCCTCAAACTTCCAGCCTCAAGCCACAAGAAGTAGGCTTCAGCAAACATCCCCTGCCTTTCATGGACTTCAAGCTTGCGTTTGACCAAGTGGTTCACCAAATCAATATCGGAAATTCATTCTTGACCAATCTGACATTTGAAACTCCAATAGAAACCACCCTTTCCCTTGAGGAGATATTCCACTATTCTTCGTCCAAATACAAACTTCTGGTTCCAGGTGAATTTGTCGTTTTTTCCCCTGAGACTTTCGTGAAAATTCGGGGCGGACACATTTATTCCTACCCAATGAAGGGGACGATAGATGCTGACATGCCAAATGCGGAGCAAATCATTTTGGAGGACATTAAAGAAAAAGCAGAGCATGTGACTATCGTAGACTTGATCCGAAACGATTTGAGTCAGGTGGCAGATAAGGTAGAAGTGACCAGGTTTCGTTACATCGATGAGTTGGAAACGAGTGATAAAAAACTCCTCCAGGTGAGTTCTGAGGTAAAAGGAACGCTAGAGTCAAACTGGCAAGAAAATCTGGGCACTATCCTTTCGCGACTATTGCCTGCAGGATCCATCTCCGGCGCTCCCAAACCGGAAACCATTAAAATCATCGAGAAAGCGGAGAATTATGATCGTGGCTTTTATACAGGAATATGCGGTCACTTTGATGGTGAATCACTGAATACAGGCGTGATGATTCGCTTCATCAAAAAAGAAGAAGGCCAACTCATTTATTGCAGCGGCGGTGGCATTACTTCATTTAGCGAAGCTGAAAAAGAATATCAAGAGATGGTGGATAAGGTGTATCTGGCTATTTAAAACTTTTACTTACCTTTAACGTTAGTAACTTTACGCGTCAGTATGATTATATCCTTTGGATCAAAAGAAACAGAAAGTGTTTGGAATGGGGTTAGGATAAAAAAATGGCCAATGGATATGCAACAAATTGGAAGACGAAAATTAAGAATGCTAAACAATTCTCAAAGTTTATCCGATTTAAAAATCCCTCCTTCCAATAGATTAGAAAAGCTTATTGGAAACCTTAAGGGTTTTTACAGCATTCGGATCAATAGTCAGTGGCGTATTATTTTTAAATGGGAAAATGGAGCTGCTTTAGAAGTTCAAATCGTAGATTATCACTAAAATGGAAACATTATTAAACGTACACCCAGGCGAAATCCTCCTCGAAGAGTTTCTGAAGCCGATGAAAATCTCAGCATATAAATTATCTGCAGATATAGGCGTACCTCAAACGAGGATCAGTCAAATTCTTAATAAGAAAAGGGCAATTTCTACAGACACAGCTTTAAGACTGAGCAAATATTTCGGCAACTCTCCAAAATTCTGGTTAGGCATTCAGGATGATTATGACATAGAAGAAGAATCAAAAATTAAGCACTCTGAAATCGAAGCGATTAATCCAGTCTCAAATTAACATCTTATGAAAAGGCAACCCCGATCTTCGAGGTTGCCCTTATTCTTTCAGTCTATCTCACTGCCCCTCTATCCAGGAGCCTCCGGCAGCTTTTATCTGGTCTGCCAGACTTGAAGCTTTCGCTTGCTGAGCTTGAAGCTTAGTGTTCATAGCTCCCAATTGATCCTTGATAATCTGCATGGTTGCTTTATGTGTCTCGGTCGGTCCATAAGTTGAGATGGAAATACCACGATTTAAAGCAAATAATCTACCACCTATGGTAGGCTTGCTGCGTTCACCAATCTGGTTTTTAGCCGGATGACCGTTGAGCTCCGTGTCCAATTTATCAAGCTCTTTTTTCATGGCCACAATTTCACTCATCACCTCATTTCCTACGTTGGCCTTTCTAGCCGCAACAAATAATTTATCTGCTGTTTTTCGGGCATTCGATAATTGAATAGCTGTTGCACCAACGTCTCTTCCTAAATCTTCATATGCTCTCCAAAAAGCAACCACTTCATCCATCGGGCTGCCTTCCAGCGTTCCGTCCCTCAATGGTGTTACTTCCACATCCACCGGTCCCGCCAGCTGAGCAAATGCTCCTCGCTCATATTTATTTAAGGTAGCAGTATACATTCCAGGTGCGCAAAGTAGACCATTGAGTTCCTGTGTATTTCCATTCAAGGTCAGAGCTTCCGTACCTCCTACTCTCAAGTTCCAGGCTACCCTGTTAAATCCTTTCTTATTTGGTGCTTGCACTCTATTCACCACGTTGCCTTGCTGATCTTTGATTTCCACATAGACAAAAGGATCAATCTCACGGGTTTCGTCTTCCAATGCATCCCATCCCGGAAATGGAATATTACCGTTTTGGCCTTTCTCCCTCTCTTGCCGTTGATCTTCCAGACTCTTAAGTTCCTCTTTTAAATAGTAGGTGAAAACAGCTCCAAAATCGGGATTGGGCGCGAGGTAAAGTTGCGAGCCTTGCGATCCTCTTGCATCATCAAAATCCATCGTCGAACGTTCGATATACCACCAGGCTTTTCTTGGTTTAAATAGTGTGGCTGACTCGTTAATCTGATTTTTATTCACATTTCGAAGTGCCGTATAATCATCCAATACGTAGAACCCTCGTCCGAAAGATGCCGCAACCAAATCATTTTCTCTACGCTGAATAGCTAAATCTCTGAAAGAAATCGTAGGGATGCCTGCGGCAAGTTTAGTCCAGCTTTTAGCGCCATCAACCGTCACATACACACCAAACTCAGTTGCTGCAAACATCAGGTCTTTATTTACATGATCTTGCACAATTCGCCACACCAGATTCTTTGTCCCAAATCCATTTTCAATGCGTGTCCAGCTTGCTCCCTTATCTATACTTTTTACTAAATAAGGTCTATAATCGCCTTCTTTGTGATTGTCTAAGGCTACATAAAGGGTGTTTTCATCAAATAAATCCGCTTTTACATCATTCACGTAGCACCTTGCTGGTACTCCCATCGCACTCACTTCTATTTTCTTCCAGGTCGCTCCTTCATCACTCGTCACCTGAATAAGACCATCATCTGTGCCTATGAAAATTACTTTCTCATTTTGAGGCGAAACAGCAATAGATGTGATCGTATTGAAATTGGACATAGCTCCAACATCCCAAGGTGAATCCCAGCTTTGGGTACGTCCCATGATTGGCAATGCTACGCGCTCCTGGTCTCGTGTTAGATCTCCAGACAAAGCAGTCCAGCTGTCTCCACGATTGGTAGATTTCCAAAGTCTTTGAGATCCATGATAAATGGTCGCCGGATCATGAGGAGAAACCAAGATTGGCGCATCCCAATTGTATCTTTCATAGTCTTCATCGGGCCCCGGCTGTGGCATTACGTCCGTTACCTCACCGGTAGCCAGGTCAATTCTAGAAAGTGTTCCTTGTTGGCGCTGGCCATACATGATATTCGGATTTCCGGGCTCTGTCGCCGGCTGATGTCCATCCCAGTTAAGCACCACTTTCCAGTCTGCATTTCTAATCCCGTGGTGATTGTCAGTCCTCACAGGCCCACCTTCGGTGCTATTGTCTTGTGTACCACCATATACATTATAAAATGGCTCAGCATCATCTACAGCTACCTTATAGAATTGCGTAAGCGGTAAATTCTCCATAAACCTCCAGCTTGCACCCAGATCAAACGTTTCATAAACGCCACCATCAGTTCCAACTAGTACATAGTTTGGATCAGAGTTTTTGAATGCAATGGCATGATTGTCTCCATGCTTTGCTGTTTCGTCCATATTTTCGAAAGTCTTCCCACCATCTTCTGACTTCATCAGTCGGTTGTTCATCATGTACAAGCGATCGAACTTATGAGGCGAAGCATATATTTCTTGATAATAATGAGGGCCAGTAGCTCCGGAAACTGCATCAGACATTTTCGTCCAACTTCCACCTCGATTATCTGATCTCCATACGCCTCCGGTTGTTCTGTTTAACTCTATTGCAGCATAAAGCACATCAGGATTGATCGGTGAAATGGCCAATCCGGTTTTTCCCCATTTGCCTTCTGGCAACCCGGTTTTTAGCTGTGTCCAGGTGTCTCCGGCATCATCACTTACATAGAGTCTGGATTTTTCACCTCCACCCATCCATGCTGCGATTGTACGGTGGTGTTCCCACGTGACTGCATATACTCTATCCGGATTCCTTGGATCTATGACCATATCCGTCACTCCCGTGTATTGATTATCACCAAGCGTTTTTTTCCAGGTCTTTCCTCCGTCAGTCGATTTGAAAAAGCCTCTTTCACCTCCCGGGCTCCAAAGCGGTCCTTGTGAAGCCACCATGATCACATCAGAATTATTCGGATGTACAATGATTTTAGAGATATGTTCAGAATTTTTCAGGCCCATGTTGGACCAACTGGCACCGCCATCATCACTGCGATAAATACCATCTCCAAAGCCAGCATGTCTGCCTCCTACATTTTCACCAGTACCAACCCAAACGGTGTATGGATTATTGGGATCTAAGGTGACACACCCGATGGAATAGACCGGCTGATCGTCGAATATTGGCTCGAATGTGGTTCCTGCATTTTTGGTCTTCCAGACGCCTCCTGACCCTACTGCAACATACCAGACATTTTCATTGGTCGGGTCGATGGCCAGATCTACAATTCGACCGGACATAAAGGCAGGACCAATATTTCTAAACTTGAAATTGGAAAACAGCTTACTGTCAATCGGCTTAACTGAATTATTAGAATTTCTTCTTTGAGCATCTGTAGTTGATGCTAGCATCAGCAATACTATACTGATGAGGGTGAGAAAAGAACGTTTCATGATTTTAAGGTTTAGGTTTCATCTAAATTTAGTCAAGAAAATGATTAATCATTTACTTCGATTGATGGGTGGTAGCACCATTTTTGGAGCGGTGAATACTCGTTATACGGTGCTTAAGTACCGATGTATTCTATTGACTATCAGTCTTTTCTTGGTAACTTTGCGCTTCGAAATTTTTATTAAAACATCTTCCATTTAGGGGTGTTAGACTAAAAATGAAACTATAGGGAGCATGATCAGATACAAATTCGAAAATAAGCTTGACAGAGAGTTTGCTGCAGCAATGCGGAAACGTGTAAACGATTATTTTTTGGATAACGAGATCCAAAGGAATGCCAATACCAAGATGATTGTGAAGACTATCGTCATATTGTCCATGTACTTGGTTCCTTATTTCTTATTGATTTCAGCTGGTTTTACCAATCTTTTCCTTTTAATGGGACTTTGGATGGTGATGGGAGTAGGAAAAGCTTTTATTGGTACCACGATCATGCATGACTCCATCCACGGCTCTTATTTTAAGAAGAAGTCTATGAATGCCATCATGGAATTTTCCGCTGCTATAGTTGGCGTAGATCGTCTGATATGGCACATTCAGCACAATGTACTTCACCACACATATACCAATATTGAAGAAACGGATGAAGATATTCTACCAAGGTTTGTTTTTAGATATTCTAAAAACCAGCCTCATAAGTGGTTTCATAGATTCCAGCATATTTATGCTCCTATTTTCTACTGCGTGCCCTTGCTTGAATGGATCACCACTAAAGATTTCATTAAAGCGTTTGATTATCGAAGAGAAGGTCTAATTAAGAAAGCTGATTTCCCTAAGGAGTTTGCCTTGATTGTCTTGAGAAAAGTATTCTACTGGGTTGTTTTCCTTGCTCTTCCAGTGATGTTAATACCGATTCCTGCATGGATTACTATTGTGATGATTTTTGTATCGCATTGTATCACCGGTATTATGCTGGCAATGATATTCCAGACAGCTCACGTAGTGGAGCCAGCTGAATTTTTCAAGGGAGAATCAGAGCATGTGAAACATAGCTGGGTGGTTCATCAATTAAGAACTACCTGCAATTATGGCATGGACCATAAAGTCCTTTCTTGGTTTCTAGGTGGGCTAAACTTTCAGATTGAGCATCACCTCTTTCCGGATATTTGCCATGTTCATTATCCTGCCATCTCCAAGTTTGTGCAGCAAACTGTAAAAGAATTTGACCTGCCATATTATGCTTTTCCATCTTTCGGTGCGGCTGTTGCCAGTCACTTCAGACACATGAGAGAAATGGGAAGTGCAAAAGACTTGAAAGTAGGGTCAGTACAAGCTGCTTAGTTCAGCTTCATGCGATTCATAGAAAGCATTCAATTTAAGGATGGAGAATATCTAAATCTCCCTCTTCATCAAGCACGGATAGACAGTGTCTTCAAAAAGTACAACGTCGAAACTTATTCTCACAATCTGAATCAGATTCTGCCTGATTTAAAAATGGATGGGATATTCAAAGTACGAATGGTCTATGATATGGACTCTGAAGATGCCGCCTATGATCTTGAGTTTGCAGAATATCATCAGCGTAAAATACAAACACTTGAAATCGTTCATACCGAGCTCTTTGATTACTCAGTTAAATATGAGAGCAGGGATAAAATCAACGATTTAGTTGAGCTAGCATCTGCTGACGACATCATTATTGCTATTGATAATCACATCACCGATGGATCGTATTTCAACCTTGCATTTTGGGATGGCATCAATTGGGTTACCCCGGACACACCTTTGTTAAATGGTGTTAGAAGGACACAGTTACTCAACGAAGGAAAAATTCAGGAGCAAGAGATCACAACCGAGGATATTTCGTCTTTTCAAAAAGTAAGCTTGATCAACGCCATGCTTGATCTAGGGCAATTGGAACTCCCCATCTCACATATTAATTTCTGACAGGCTCCCAGAATTTCTTATTTACCTTGAAGATTTCTTTCCTATTGCGTTTACTAAAGAGGTTTTTAATCACACCCTGATACACCTCGATCGCATCACCGGATAGTGCAATCACGATTAATGCTAGGGTAAAATCAGCCTTATAATTGTAGTCATAAAATAAGTAAATCATCAATGTCGCCAGAAAAAACACTTCTGTTAGAATGATCAGTTTAGTGACACCATCGTACCATTTGGGTATAGCCCCATAGATCATTTTAAAGAAAAACACATTTATAAAACACAAGATAATTGCCAAGATAATGGATGCATTCGCAGGCATTGAGTTGATATGATCTTCATCTATTATTTGCGAAATGATATTGGCATGGATAACTCCACCAAACATGTCGTGCTCTGCCTTGCCTACATACCGCTCATTCATGGGAGTGAAATAATAATCTTCTCGTGTAAGCACGTCCCCCAAAAAGCGTCCCATCGTGCACATTATTACCACTTTATTTTCAATGAGATCAGGCGTAAAATTTTCATCTAGTACGTCATAAACATCTAGTGTGAAATACTTCATACGAGGATCTTCCGATACGAAGTTGATCACGTTGCCTTTATAATTGATGATCTCAACTTCGTTATTCCTATCTAAGAATCGTTGTGTCTTAGCGGAATCAATTGCCATCGCCAATCGCACGGCAAATGAGTACCTCATGTCTCCATTTACTGATTGTTTTGGAGTGAACTCTCTACATACCTTCAGATCGTGCTGGGTTCGCGCGTCTGTGATGAGATTCACAAATCCAAAATCTACGTGCTGTGCCAGGTGACTTTCCGCTCTTAAAATGCGAGTAAATTCCGTTCCTTCGTCATTAAGGTCTACCAATTTTTCACCAACAATAAGGTTTGGTGTTTCTTTAAATACCCTAACCAGCATGCTATCATTTTCCCATGGCTGAGGTTCATCAATCAAGACGTCAAGGCCTATAGCTTTGGGATTATACTTGTTTAAGATTTGGATTTGCTGTGCTATTCCTTCCCGATTAAGTTCTCCTATATTGACAATTACCAATTCTTCATCTGCAATTGGTTCGTCTCTGAGCTGAGAAAACACAATATCCGTCAGCTCAAAATCAGAAAACATTTCTCCGACTGGATCGAAGGCATCGAAGATCTTGAGAAGTGGTAGCGAAGCAAAAAAACCAAGGATGGAAAAAATGAAAACAGTACAGAGGATGGAGTCTAGGGTGAATCTTTTCATACCATAAAGAAAAAAATATTTTCTTTATGGGGCACACCAAACCATCCTCTGTCGACTATTTGTCTATTGCTAGAAGGAAAGTCCAAACTTCAATGCTGGAATCATCTTTTTAAAGTCATCTGTAAAAATGAGCTCGGGTGAAAAATTCACCCTGGACTTTGAGCTTCTATTGAAGCCTGTTACCTTGAATGTATTTCCCTCATAAAAATCCCCATTTCGTCTTACCAGCATTCCCAGAGCGAACCCAATCTCTCGATCCGAACCTATTTTCGATGAAACAAAAGCAGATAAAAAATCATTGACATCCAGATTAAAACCTCCTTCAGGCTGTTCCTGGTAGAAATACTGTTGTGAATAAATAAATCCAAATTTTAAATCTTCATTGCCTAACCTGTCTGGCCAATTGACTGCTAATCTGAAGTTCAAGTCAGGTGCAAAACGATCTCTATAAAAACCAAATCCAATTCCTGCTGAAATTTCTAACCCATCCACTTTGGCTGGAGCACCATTAGTTTTAAGAATATTAGCATTCCCGTATTTAAAGGCTCCTGTCCCTGTGTATAAGTTTCGCTTGCCTTCATTTTCAAACTTATTTTCTATTTGGTCCCAAACGGTCTCCACGCTTAGCTCTTTGATCTCCTCGAGATCAGATATATTATTGAGCGAAAAAGCAATAGATACTTTTGACTGGTAAATCACAAAATCAATCCGATTGGCGAGAATTTCTGCCATTCCTTCATTTCCGATCAGATAGATATCTGCATTACTTTTCAGAGGATCAACCATAACCTGAGCCACCTCCTCTCCATTCCTCTCTACTTTTTTGTAAGTCACTGTAATACCTCTTTTACTGTCCGAAGATTCTACAGCCGCCTCCATCACATTTAATATTGATTTCCACAAATCATCAGTCAGATATGCCTTTTTATCACTCATTCGGTGAAAAGAAAATATTACATCTGTTTGAGAATCTGTTGTCATCCTCAAGGTATCAGGATATGGATTTACCACCTCTTGGGCCTGACTTAAAAATGTACCACATAGGAGTATTCCTAAGATCAAAATTTTACTCGATTTCATCTTTTTATTTTTAGTACCCTTCGCGTTTTAAAGACAAATAGCTACTTGTCGTCACTAATTATCTGATCCCTCAAAGAGTTTGATTTTAAATACTTGATTATTGAATTGTATAGGTTGAGTAGAAGTATGCAGCTGAGCTCTTACTGTTACATTCTTTCCTCTTTCAATCGAAGGCCTCCCGAGACTGGCCTGGATGACTGAAATATCTTCTGCGGCAAATGCCGTCTTATGTTTTTCTTGCTTTATTACTGGAATCTGCTCAAGCGACAACTCTTTTTGAGGGAGCTGTGCGGCAGAGGTAAATGCTATTCCCCTCTTTTCGATTGTTATGATCTCCATTTTAGGTCCTACTATTTCAGGTGAAGCATGAACTTCCGGCTTTGCCTCAACCAACTCGTTAGGCACCTGGACCTTTTCTGAAGTGACCAGCGTTTTGGGCTCTGATTCATTTAGAAAACTAATCGGTAGAAAAGTAAGGCCAATGAGCAGGCATGCTGCCACACCCCACCAATAGATACTCCTTTTTCGGTTATCTAAACGATGTTCCAGCTTAGCCCAAATAGCATCTTCATTGAATTCCACTCCGAGCTCTTGCTCGGAAATTCCTTCTAATTTTTCTGTTAAATCATTAAGAGCCATAGTCAATATTTTTTTCGTCCAATATTTCACGAAGCTGTTTCTTCGCTTTGAATAGCTGAGACTTTGAGGTTCCTACCGAAACACCCAACTTTTTACTTATTTCCTGATGAGAATATCCTTCCACTTCATATAGGTTAAAAACTGTGCGATATCCTACAGGAATAGTTCTAATTACATTCAGAAGATCAGCCGTGTGCAAGTCAGATAATGGTGAAACATCAATGTCCCTATCCATATCCTCATTAATTGCCAGTATCTGAATCTCCTTATTCTTTCTTAGTTTCATTAATGCTTCATTCACCATGATTTTTTTCACCCAGCCGTAGAATGCATTGTCATTTTCGTAGGTGAATTTTTTGAGGTTTTTGAACACCTTATAAAATCCTTCCAGAAGTACATCTTCTGCATCTTCCCTACCTTTCATATAGCGTAGGCAGACACCCATCATTGAAGAGCTTAAGCATTTATACAGTTTTTGCTGAGCCTTTCGATCTCCGGATTTACTTTTTTCAATTAGGTCTTTGGTGTTCAAGAGAAGCATTTGATCGTAGAATGCGAATATGTAGCGATTGGTTGTCTGAATGTGAAAAAGAATCTGATAAGGTACTTGGAAAGACCGGCAGAGGTGATGAATGTGAGTTAAAGCTTGTTAAAACAAAAAAGCCACCTACATTTCTGTAGATGGCTTTTCAAACTAGATTGATATTTTATCTATTCATCCTCATCACTGAAGATTTTTTCTACAAGAACATTCACCTTGTTGTTCATCACTTCAACAACTCCTCCTTCAACAAGGATATGAACCTCATCTTTTTTCTCTTCCTGATAACGGATATCACCTTTACCTAAGGTAGAAACCATCGGAGCGTGATTGTTTAAGATCTGAAATGATCCATCACTTCCGGGAAACGAAGCACTTAACACTTCTCCCTCAAATACTTTCTCGTCTGGCGTTACTATTTCTAAAAACATAGTTTGTTCTCTAATAATGAGATTCCTGCATTCGCAGGAAAGTTCTTAAAATCAGGCGTTGGCTTCAGCCATTAGTTTTTCACCTTTTTCAATCGCTTGTTCGATCGTTCCAACAAGGTTGAAAGCAGCTTCAGGCAGGTGATCAAGCTCACCATCCATGATCATATTGAATCCTTTAATAGTGTCTTTAATATCTACTAATACCCCTTCAAGACCAGTAAACTGCTCTGCAACGTGGAATGGCTGAGAAAGGAATCTCTGAACTCGCCTTGCTCTGTGTACCACCTCTTTGTCTTCGTCAGAAAGCTCATCCATACCCAGAATTGCGATAATATCCTGAAGTTCTTTGTATCTCTGAAGAATCTCTTTTACACGCTGTGCACAGTTGTAATGATCATCACCTAGAATGTCGGCACTCAAAATTCTTGAAGTAGAATCCAAAGGATCTACTGCCGGGTAGATACCAAGCTCAGCAATCTTTCTTGAAAGTACTGTAGTTGCATCAAGGTGAGAGAACGTAGTCGCTGGTGCCGGGTCAGTCAAGTCATCCGCAGGTACGTAAACAGCCTGTACGGAAGTAATAGAACCTCTTTTCGTAGAAGTAATACGCTCCTGCATTGCTCCCATTTCAGTAGCCAGTGTAGGCTGGTAACCTACCGCTGATGGCATACGACCAAGAAGTGCCGATACCTCAGAACCTGCCTGAGTAAATCGGAAAATATTGTCAACGAAGAAAAGGATATCTTTTCCTTTTCCGTCGCCGTCACCATCTCTGTAGTGCTCTGCAACCGTCAGTCCTGAAAGTGCTACTCGAGCACGTGCACCCGGAGGCTCGTTCATCTGACCAAAAACGAATGTCGCTTTTGAATCTTTAAGTTTTTCTTTATCCACTTTAGACAGGTCCCATCCGCCTGCTTCCATGGATTCTTTGAATTCTTCTCCGTAATCAACGATTCCTGCTTCAATCATCTCTCTAAGAAGGTCATTCCCTTCTCTCGTTCTTTCCCCTACACCAGCAAATACAGACAAACCTCCGTGTCCTTTTGCAATGTTGTTAATCAACTCCTGAATCAATACGGTTTTTCCAACACCCGCACCACCAAACAAACCAATTTTACCTCCTTTAGCATAAGGCTCAATTAGGTCGATTACCTTAATACCTGTAAAGAGAACTTCCGTTGATGTTGATAGATCCTCGAACTTAGGGGCATCTCTGTGAATAGGAAGACCATTAGAATTGTCTACCTGCTCCATCCCGTCGATAGCTTCTCCTACTACATTGAAAAGTCGACCTCTGATCGCATCTCCCGTAGGCATCTTGATAGCGGATCCCAAATCGATTACTTCAGTACCTCTGCTTACTCCATCAGTACTGTCCATCGCAATGGTTCTTACCAATTCTTCTCCCAGGTGCTGCTGAACTTCCAATATTACTTCAACTCCGTCAGGACGAGTTACTTTCAATGCGTCCATGATATTTGGAAGTTTTGACCCTTCAGCACTGAAGCTTACGTCAACTACAGGGCCAATAATCTGGGTTACCTTTCCTTTGTTTGCCATTATTTCTTGTGGTTATTATTAATGGGGATGTTTGAAATTTGGTGCGAAATTAAGGGAAAAAAAGATAAGGAAAAAGGGTTTTTCCACTCATCCGTTCAGGTAAATTCGGAAAGTAGTCCCTTTGTTCATTTCTGACTGCTTTACAAAAATCTTTCCGTTGTGGTATTGCTCAATAATTCGCTTTGCCAAGGTCAGACCAAGTCCCCATCCTCTCTTCTTAGATGTATATCCCGGACGGAACACATTATTGATTTTTGATTTGGGAATGCCTTTGCCAGTATCTTGTACATCTACGGCAATTCTTCCCTCGTTGGCCCGCAGTATACTTATGTGGATTGAGCCTTTTCCTTCCATCGCATCGGCTGCATTCTTACATAAATTCTCTATTACCCAGGCGAATAAGGATCCGTTAATTTGAGCTTCAATGTCCCTATCCGGAAAGGTGGAAACAGTCATTGTAATCTTAGTGGATAATCGCTTTTGCAGATAAATGACTATTTCATCTACAGCATCAGTAATATTTTGAGTATTCAGTTGAGGCTCACTTCCAATACTCGAAAATCGATCAGTTATTACTTTTAGCCTATCCACATCCTTATCAAATTCGACAAGAGCATCTTGTTGATTTTCATAAATGCCTTTGAAATATTCTGACCAGGCCATAAGTGAGGAAAGTGGAGTTCCAAGCTGGTGTGCAGTTTCCTTAGCGAGTCCCACCCAAACATGATCCTGCTCCACTCTTCGCATGTAATTCAGAATGAGAAAAGTGATGATACTAAACAGCGCAATAATGGAAAGTTGAACGTATGGATAGTACTGTAGCTGGCTCAGCAAAAAAGAGTTTTTGTAGAAGATGTACTTGTGGCCATAAATATTGTCCTGATCATCTTTCAGCGTCACCTCTATGGGAGGATGAGCTTCTTTCATTTTTTTTATCTCTTGACGTAGAAACTCCTCTCTATCTAAAGGGTCAACAATTTTATCCGCCCTGGAAAGGTTTCGATAATCTTCCGGGCGCTCATTGTCGTCGGTAAGAATTACAGGTATGGAATGATTAGCAGCCACAATTTCATCCAAAATCAGAAAGAAATCTACGTTTTCACTTTCATTGGCTAAAAATTCCAACGAACTGGCATAGATCTCAATCTGACGTTGCTCTCTATCACGGATTTGAGCTACAAGACTGTTGGTATAAAGAATTGAACCAAAGCTTATTAAAACAGCAAACCCCACCACGATCCACTTTAAATGTGGTCGTAGTGGGGCAAGTGTAGCACCTGTGGCTTCTTTAAACTTATTCTTCAAAAGGTGATCGTTTGGTTAAAAATAACCACGATCGACTTAATTTTTTTGCATGAACCACTTGGCAAGCACCTTGTAGTTCACTTTAGCTCCGTGCATTAGAATCCCAATTCGGTAAATTCTACCTGCCAGCCATAGAGTGAAAATGAATCCTGCAATAAGCATAACCATGCTCAGGGCAATTTCCCAGGCAGGCACGCCAAACCCAATCCGTCCCATCATGACAATGGGCGAGGAGAATGGTATGATCGACAGCCAAAAACTGACTGGCCCATCTGGTTCTTCAAAAACAAACATGAAAAGTCCCATTAAACTTACGATGATTGGCAGCATGATAGGCATCATAAATTGCTGGGCATCTGCTGGTGTATCCACCGCAGAACCAACCGCTGCAAAAAGAGCGCCGTAAAGAAGATATCCACCTAAGAAGTAGAACAAGAACAGCAGTGTGATTTGAGTCCAATTAACACCCTGAATAATCTCTAAGATTTCATTGGATTGTGCTTGAGCTTGCTCAGGTGTCAAGCCGGAGGTTTGACCTGAAGCTACATCAATTCCTAGAAAGGACATGGCTAATGTCCAAATTACTGCAAACAAAATCATCCAGATTGCAAACTGTGCAATCCCCACAGATGCCACACCTACAACCTTTCCAACCATCATCTGGAAAGGCTTCACAGTAGAAACAATGACTTCAACTATCTTACTACTCTTCTCCTCAATAACTCCCTGCATAACTTGAGATCCATATGCAAATAGGAAAATGTATATGAGGAAACCCATCACATAGCTTATCCAAAACGTTGACTTAGCATCACTCTTTTTTTCATCTCCAGACTCAGTAATATTAAAAGATGAGATGGTGACATCTGTTTTTAATTGATCAAGCTGATCGTTAGACAATCCTGCGACCGTCAATTTTCTATCCCTAATCTGAGACTCTATGTCTCTTTCGAACCCTCTTACCAACGTAACTCCAGGAGAGGTTTTGGCATAAAAAGCCACTCCTTTTGGGTTTTCAATATCCAAATCAGGAATGTAAATCAGCGCAAAAGCATCTGACTTTGAGAAGTCTGACTTAGCTGAATCTAAAGGGCCCTCAACTGGTTTGTAGGTGTATCTTTCCGAATCTTCAAAAACTATTAATTCGCTTTCATTGAGCAGATGAATGGTTTCTTGTTCTTTATTCTTTTCACTCTCTTCTTTTAGATAAACCATTCCGATAATAATGGCTGGAAAGATTAAGGGTACAAGAATAGTTGCAAGTAAGAAGGATTTCTTCTTGACCCGGCTCATGAATTCGCGCTGTATTACTAAAAATATCTTGTTCATTTTTCTATGATCTTTTGGTGATTTTTAGGCTTCTGCCAACTCTGGATTTTCGCCTTTTACAAGTGAAATAAATATGTCGTTCATACTAGGGATTCGTTCAACAAATGAGTGAATCTCCGCCTGCCCTATTAGCTGCTTCAGCAGTTCATTCGGATTCCCTTCTGCTGAATACTGCACCAATGAACGTTTCAATCCTCGACCAATGTCTTCAGTACTTATCAATTCAAATCCTGATCCTGACTTAATTTCTCCTTCTTTGAATTCCACATAGTATGATCCATCTCTGAACTTTTCCTTGATATCCACCTTGGAGCCATCAAGTATCTTTTCGGATTTATTAATCATGGCTACATGATCGCATAGCTGCTCTACGGATTCCATCCTGTGAGTTGAGAATATAATGGTTGCTCCTTTATCTCTTAACTCAAGGATCTCATCCTTGATCAAATTCGCATTCACCGGATCAAATCCGGAGAAAGGCTCATCAAGAATAATAAGTTGTGGTTCGTGCATTACGGTAGCGATAAACTGAATTTTCTGCGCCATTCCTTTGGACAGATCTTCGATTTTCTTGCCCCACCAATCCATAATCTCCAACTTCTGACACCATGCTTTCCCTCTGGTTGAAGCCTCTCTGAGTGTTAACCCTCGCAATTGTGCCAGATAAATGAGTTGCTCACCTACCTTCATTTTTTTATACAGACCTCTTTCCTCCGGTAAGTAACCAATGTTCCTTATATGCTCCTGGTTCAAAGGCGCACCATTAAAAAGAATAGAACCTTGATCTGCTTCAATTATTTGATTGATAATTCGAATTAAGGTTGTTTTACCTGCTCCATTCGGACCTAAAAGTCCGAATATGGTTTTTTCAGGAATTTCCATGCTTACATCAGATAGCGCCTGATGCTCGCTGTATGATTTACTTATGTTTTCTACTTTTAATAGGCTCACGATTATTTCGGTTTTTTGGACATTAGTGTACGAAACTAGAAAATTATTACACAGTCACGCATTTTTTTCTACCGACTGGATTTTGCGACTAATTTAGTGGCATAATTGCATACCTAACCGGCAATATGATTTTAAGGCGTTTGTATTCTTTCTGGGCCGTTTTTTCAATGGTATTTTTCTTTGTCTTGCTAATCATTCCATTACTCTTGATGGTGCCATTCAAGTCGATGCATAAAATCGCCTTGAAAATTAACTGCATTTGGGCATGGTGTTTCTTAAAAATGGCTTTTATCCCAATTATCCAAGAATGGAAATTCAAATTGGATGAAAGTCAACAATACATTTTGTGCGCAAATCATTTTTCATACCTGGACATTCCGATCCTTGGACTGTTTCCCATGCCATTCAAATTTGTGGGTAAAAGCTCATTGGCCCGAATTCCAATCTTTGGATACATGTACAGAACCTTGCATATCACAGTGAATAGATCAAGCTACAGGAGTAGAGCCAGGAGCCTTGTTAAAGCCCGGGATGCTGTTCAAAAAGGATTTAATCTTGGTTTTTTTCCAGAAGGTGGAATAAGACTCGAAAGCTATCCAACAATGGTCGACTTTAAAGACGGAGCATTCAAAATTGCTGTTGAAAACAACTTGCCAATTCTGCCGGTGACCATGCCTGACAATTACCATATTCTTCAAGACGATGATCTTCTAAATATCAGAAGGATGAAATGCAGGATCATCTATCATGAACCGATTTGGCCCAAAGGGCAAACCGATGATGATGCTAAAAAACTCAGAGAGGATGTTTTCCGTGTCATTCAATCGGAATTGAACCAGTCGCTGACTGATGGTTAAATTTGAATATTAATGAAAATCACACAAGAGATCGTTCGAAAAACTGCCCATCTGGCACGCCTTAAGTTTTCTGATGCAGAAGAAATACAAATGATTGATGATTTGCAAAAAATGGTGGATTGGGTAGATAAATTAAACGAAATAGACACAGAGGGCGTTGAGCCATTAACTGGAATGTCATCAGAGAAAAATGTCTTTAGAGAAGATAAGGTAAGCAACCAACTTTCAAGAGAAGACGCATTAAAAAACGCTCCAAAACATGACTCTGAATATTTCAGAGTGCCTAAAGTGATTAAATAATTGTGAATAAAAATTTATTGAAACCCCTCACAGGATTATTCATCTGTTGTATGCTGGTGATGCTCTGGTCTTATCAAGCAGGGTATGACAATGCCATAGACTGGGAAGTAACAACCACCGGAGAAGTCATCGAATTTCCTGCATGGACACTGGAAACAGACCTCATGACTCATGAAATTAAGGGCGAAAAATTTCTCTTGAGTGAGCAGTATGAAGGTGGCAAAATAAAACGTGATCATTACCAAGATTGGACATTTCTCAGTCTTATGTGGATTGGCATGTGCGTTTTGTTAGTGACTTCTACATATCTCAAGCGATACGCATTCTTTGCTGTGGTGGCTTTGTTTGCATTGTTCTTAAATAGACTAAATCTATTTGAGGTCGGCCTATTTGGTATCCAGAGTAAGCTGATCATATTTATTCCGGCCCTTGTCCTAATAGTGCCCCTGATTGTATTTCATGAATACAAAAAAACAACTCCTGTACTAGGCAGAATTGGTATTATGCTGGCCCTGAGCGCGATGCTTATCTTAGGAGTTGACAATGGAGCATTATTCACTGATCACATTATTGCCAACTCGCTGTATGGGTATGCGATATGTGTGCTATTTTTTCTATTTATTATAGCGGAAGAACTTTCGTTCAGCATCTTATATGTTGTTACTTCCGGTAAGGGAGGGAAAAACAACCACATCCATTTCCTAATCCTGTCATTGATCTATCTCGGAAATCTGATCTTATATTATCTCAACAAGTCCGGACTTTTTGAGAATAGCTTCTTCTTTTTTGACCCATTCATTCTACTTTCCATTTCATGTATGGTGAGCTTATGGAGTTTGAAATTTAAATCTGAATTTCTATCGAAGTATCTCGGTCAGCAATCAATATACCTGCTTACGATCAGTTTGGGAATTATCTCTCTCTCATTTCTATCTCACCACATGGTGCGCGGAAACGATTCAATCTACCAGGCATTTCACTATTTCGTCCTATACTTTCATATTGGATTTGGAGTTCTATTCTTTCTATACATTATTGGCAATTTCATAGATCCGTTAATTCAGGGGATGCAAGTACATAAAATCGCATTCAAGGAAAGAAATTTTCCATATGCGAGTGCTCGCCTTGGCGGCTTCTTTGCCATTCTTGCCTTCTACTTTCTCTCTGATCAGGAGCCATTTAATCTCTTGAAAGCAGGCTATTACAACTATCAGTCTCAAGTGGCGCAGACAGATGGCAACCTGTTGCTAGCGAATGAATATACACTTCAGGCAAGCTACGTTGGGTACAATACCCATTATGCAAACTATACGCTCGGCTGGAATGAATTGGAGAAAGGTGCAGAATACCCCTCAAAAACTTATTTCTTTAGCGCTGCACAGCGTTATCCATCTTCATATGCACTAGTCAATTATGGAAATCTAGATTTAGAAATCAATACTAACAAGGTACAAGCCATATACGAAGAATCTCTGCGCAACGAGGTAAGCGGTGAAGTGGAAAATAACCTGGGCCTCCTGCACCTTAAAAAAGGAGAGCTGGAAAAAGCATTAACCTATTTTGAAACGGCTAAACCACTTAACGAATGGAACAATGCTCCAAAGGTGAACAAGTGGAATGTCTTCAAAAAGATGGAGCTTATCGATTCAACCACAATTGAGTCAGATTATAACAGCGGAAACTACGGAGTAAAAAGCAATATTTTAACAACACAAACGCCTGGCACCATTCTATCATTCGAATTTGAAAACATTGATAAAGCCGGCTATCTACATAGACAATCCTACCTCCTTAACAGTGCATATTTGTTTCAGCATGACTCTATAGAAAGTCTGGTAAGAAAGGAGATAGAAAATTCAACAGATGGTATTTATAATGATCGATTAAGACTAGCATTGGCTATTCATCTTTATGAAAAAGGGGAAATAAACGAAGCTTTTATGATGCTGGATTACCTTCAGGCCAACTCTCATCAGTACTATAAAGGCAAATACTACGATGCACTGGGAAAATTGGCTATGGCTCAGGAAGCATATAAACTTTCCTTAGAATTTTTTGATAAAGCACTTGATGTAAGATACACTCAATCACTATTTAGCAGACTTGAGGTTCTCGTAAGAATGGGAGATGAAAGCGCCATCCCTGATGAATTGCTCAAAGCGCTGAAAAGAAATCCCGAACTGACAGATAAGGCCAACGTTTTTCTTGAAAAAATTGATGAATATAAAGCGCCAAAACCACAGGAATATGCCCTGCCATTATTGGATGATCTAAGTGACTCGGCTCTGGTTGTACTTGGCCGCATGAATGCTTTCAATGAGGAACAGGTAATAGCAGTAGTGAACGAACTGAAGGAGAGAGATGCATCTGGAGGATATGAATTGCTAATTGATGCAACAGAGATTAATCCATATAGTGCTAAGCTTCTTAAGAGGTATTCTTTCATCGCACTTGACTGGAATTTGTTTGAATATGCAGATCAAACCAGGGATAAACTCATGAACCTATTGTCCGCTACTGAGTTTGAATCTTTTAATAAAGACTATCAGAGATATAAGAAAGAAATAGAAGAAGCCTCTTGGTAAGAGGACATTAAAAAAGCCTCAAGATTACTCTCGAGGCTTAATTATTTATTTTTTGATATTCTTAGTTCGCAAACTTGAAGAGTATATTCTGGATCATTTTCTGACGAACAGGCTTACCACGCTGCTTACCTGGCTTCCACTTCGGAGATTCTTTCAAAACTCTTACGGCTTCTTCATCACATCCTGCTCCTATACCTTTCACCACGTGTATGTCGGTCAATCTGCCGTCTCGTTCCACTACGAATTGAACGAACACTCTTCCTTCAATACCCATACGCTGAGCTTGTCTTGGGTACTTGAGCTCCTTCTTAAGGTACTCATAGAAAGCTGTAATTCCTCCGGGGAATGACGCAGATTCTTCCACAATTGTGAAAATTTCATCCACATTTTCATCTTCCGGAGCTTCTTCGAATACAATTTCTTCTACCACAGTTTCTTCGGTAACCTCTACATCAAGTTCAACCTCAATCTCCTCTTCGATTTCTTCCTCATCAGGCACCTCAATAATTTCCGGGATCTGAACTTTCGGAGGTGGGGGAGGTGGCTGCTCGGTCGGTGGAATATCTATGATGTCTTCAAAGTCATCATCAATATTACCAAGGTCCATAAGGCCTGTATCATCATACGTCCTCCACTCGAAAGCTAAGATGATCATTAGTAAACTGGCTGCCATTCCGATATTCAGGAACATTCCTGATTGTCTGGAAAGGTCTATTTTCGGATTTTTTTTAGGTTCCATATTCCTTCTTTTGTGAAGTTGAACATCAAATATATGTCCTTCATTTTTTATATACCAAAAGGACGATGGTATTTACTTAAACTAAGCAAAAAACATTCCAATATTCTTTATCCTCCAACTTCCGCCTTATAATCTTCGGCAGAAATCAGGTGATCTCCCTGATCTGAGATTTTAATCTTTATCATCCATCCTTCACCGTAAGGATCTGAATTAACTACCTCCGGATTGGATTCTAATGCCCCATTTACCTCAATTACCTCGCCTGATACAGGCATAAAAAGGTCTGAAACTGTCTTGACAGCTTCTACTGTCCCGAACACTTCGCCAGCATCTAGAGATTCTCCCTCTGTCTCTACTTCTACATATACAATATCTCCTAACTCGCCCTGTGCAAAATCGGTTACACCTACGGTGGCAATATCACCGTCAATCTTTACCCATTCGTGATCTTTGGTGTAGTGTAAATCTGATGGAATATTCATGTGTTTATTAGTTTGTTTTCATCGACCACATGGAATTAGCAAGGGGCTCATTTCACGCGTGTCTATTTGATCATAGAAATTCTAACGGGCGTCAAAAATAAGACTTACAAACGAACTGCCCTACTGTGCGAGACCAAATCTTAATTGGATACCAAATGCTGTAGTTGCTCGCTTATACGAACTCAAGACTTTCGGGTCGGTAACGTTCCTTTCCATATAGAAAGTAAAGTCCAGTTGGTTATTGATTTTATAGGTGATGGTAGGCCTTATTTGCCAGGTAAGGTTACCATTGGTAATCGTGCTTTTATCAAAGATCTTTCGTTGCACCGTTTTACTATCCCTCACTGATGCTGCTACCCTCAGTGTCAGGTCATTTTGCAAAGTCAGCGTCCTTCCCTGCCACTTCCATGGCAACTTGAAACCTACTTTGGAATATCCCAGGTCTAGCGTAACATCATTATTGGTGGTTTCTGTTACTTGTGCATTAGACATGTTCAGTGCAAGGCTTCTACTTTTTCTAAATTCTAATCGTGTAGATATGTTGTTTTTTGTTCGAATATTGAAACCAATCAGCGGTACGAACTGCTCAGAGACCATCACTTGATTGATAATATAAACAGGCACCAGTCGTCCGGTGCTGTCATCTCTGGCTTGAGGATAGTCAAGAATATCATTTTGCAAGCCAATCAGATCCTCTCCATAGTTGAGCGAGTTGGTAAAGCTGGAAACACTGTAAGTAGAATTATAACCGTGCGAAATCGTGAATGAAGAAAAGAGTTCCGAGATAGCAGGAATATTGATCAATCCTGTGTAATCTACACGCCAGTTTGGAAGTGGTGTTTTAGGGAAGGGGGTTAAATTACTGCTATTGATATCCTTCCCCGAGTAGGCTGATATAAAAGCAGGGATCAAAACGTCTTGAGAAAGTGTATCGTAATCTCCGTTAGGGTTTTCTCTACTTAATCGCGTCCGAACATCAATCAGGTTTTGTTCAAATTGAGAAAATGCATCAGAATTATTATCTGCATCATCTTTCTGAAATGCTGTTTTTATTGAAAGGAATGAAATAGAATAACTGCCACTTCTGGACGGTGTGAGCGTCCTAAATGCGCCCTGGTCTTCATCGAACCTGAAAATTTCCTGATATTGGTTATTCAACCCTCGATTCCACGTCAGCTGAATTCTTAAGTCCTTTGCTGGCTGAAGGTCCGCTTGTACGTCTATGTCTGTCCCAAAAGTCTGCTGAAATGGAGAGTTTAAGTTTGGATTTTGTACAATCCAGCCATTGTTTGCTGCTCTTTGCTTTATGCCTGGATCTTGACTTCCCAGGATAAACCCTATTCCCGGAGCATTAAATCCACTATCTAAGCCAAACAAGAAAGCTGTTGGTTTAAAGCCAGAAAGTGCTGTGCTCTCATTGATTGTATAAGTACCGTTTACTGATTTAAGCATCATCAAAAATCGCAGCGCCTGATTGCCTGCACTTACTGATGCTCCGCGCTCTGGAGGTGTATTGGCATTCTTCAAAAAAGTGACCTTATCATAAAGCTTATTCATGTCAACCTTAGGCCTGAAAGTAATGGTACGTTGGTTGTTGATGAAGTTACCAAAGAACAATTCGTCGTCCGATAGACTAATTGTATCACTTTGGGTACGATTAATAGCACCGGCAATCCAGCCATACCCCACAGTATATCCTGCATCGGCTGACAGCCAATCAGTAAATGGTAGTTTATCGAGAGGAAGGGAATAATTCAAGCCCATGTTCTGGTTGAAATTTTTCATACGACCGAGTGTGAAAATCTGATCCCAGATGTATCTGCGCTCAAATTTGGTATCTATGTCTCCCTCAATGATTCCTTCAGGCTCATCTATTACAGCGTTTGCGGTAGCATTGTAATTGAAGCCCAAGCTTTTGGTGATGTCCCACCTTAAACTATAATTCCGTGCAAAAGTGAATGTCTTCTCGTAAAGTGGGTCTACTCCTTCAGTAGTAAGCTCATTATTATAATATTGTGTCAACCTAAAATCTCTTCTGAGATTCGTAGAGAAAGAGAAATTGCTGGGTACCGGAGAGAAATTGAAATCTTTGATTAATGCCAGATATGGTGATGAAAGTTTTTCGGATTCTCCAAAAGGTGTAACACTCCAGGCTGCAGGCGTGAAATTATAGTTCACACCTCCACTAACTGTTTTGTTTAGTAATGTTTGTGTGCTCACGTTGCTAGAAATACGATCGCTATAGGCATAACTAAATGAGAAATTTTCAATATCATAAATCCTGCTTCTTGCATCTGGATTTACTTTTTCTTTTCGCACATTGGTGAAGTTTATACTTCGGTTGGTTGTTCTATCCTGAACGATTCTTTTGTATCTCTCACGTTCACTTGCATCATCAATAGCTTCAAGAGATGCGTCCAATGGTACGTCTGGGTCAAGTGGATCGAACTGCGGCGTGATGGTTGTTTTCTCATAGCTCACAAACATTGGCACAACTAAACCAGTTTTGTCAGGGCGCATGAATTTTTCCAAGTTAAGGTTAGCGGAAATATCATATTGCGTGGTTTCAGCTCTTGAGCGTTCTGAAATTCGTTGCTGAATATTGCCAAAGCCTATTGACGTATATCGGGTTGAAGCTGAGACTGTACCGAGATCTGCGAGTTGGGTACTTAATCGAGCGTTTGCTGCCCAACCTGCGTTACTGTCGAAATCAGTAACTCGCAATTCATTAGCCCATATACAGACAGATTTAGCAGAACTGGATTCGTCTCCCGGATTTTTAACTCCTATCATGAGCACTTTTACAGCACTTAAGTCAGGTCTTCCTTTTACTGTAAAGGTGTATTTGCCGTCATTGGATGGAACAGAGTATGGAATGTTTTCATCTAAGCTGGCCCTGTTGCGCTCAGATTTTATTCCCAGAAGCTCTTTAATGGAGACATCAATTTCGTTTTCCAATGGCCAGACCTGTCTCCTGACCTCTTCTATGCTCCCTGTTACATCCGGAGGAGTAATTATCAATGGGACTTCAACTTCATAATAGTTCTCGTCGAAATCTGTTCCGAGCCGCATAAATGCAGTTACCTCATTGTCGAGAACCATATCATTTTCAAAGGCCTCTGCGTGAAAGAACATCTTCATCCGTCCATAATTGATAAGGTCATAGGACACATTTTTATAAACTGCTCGTGCATCCTTATCATCAAGATCTTCTACGCACACTTGCAAAGATTGCTCGTTTATTCGCCTATTTTGCGTAGTGGTATTATCGATATCTCTATCCAGTCCTGGAGGCAATACATATCTCACCCCTCCTGTAGTGCTTGTACTGTTTTCTTCAATGTTTACAACGGAAACTGAAAAATCTGAAGTTTCAATGTTTGGAATGGCATCTAATCCTGGTTCATTTAGTGCACGTTCAAACTTCCGCCATTGACTCCCAACTAAACGCATTTGGGCGAATCTCAAGACTACCGGACGATCCCAGCCGGTCAAGTACATACGTACGTATTTAATGTTTTCAAAAGTTGGGTTGCCGATTGGTGTACCTACGTTTTTGATTGGAATTCTGAACAAATACCAGTTAGATTCTCCATTACCACTGGAGATTTGATCAACGACATACTCGCTGATGTTGGAACTTGCATTTAGGTCTAAATTTCCTTCGGGTTGAGCATTTGGTGATTGGGTTCTTGGTACTAGGTCAATTCTATATTCAAAATACTCTTCCAGATCAGAAATTGTGTTGTCCTGATTGACATCTTCATTATCGGGAAGTGTAGTGGAAGCAGGAATGAAATTACCGCCACCGGAAGCAATGGGAGAATTACTCTCCATGCCATTCCAATTTTTATACCTCTCTACAATTTTGGCATCTTGTTGATCATAAAATCCATCCAGAATATATCTGAAATTATCAGCAGAGATGTCGCCATCTTGAATGTTAAGAGTGATGCCATTTTCCTGAAGTATGCGTACTTCATCATCGTCTTTAAGCCCGTCGATACCTACATCTTGATTGTCTCTTGCTCCTGGTGAATTTTCGAAAAAGTTGGTTAAGTATTGGTCCTGAGTAATTTGTCCCCAAGTGGTAATTGGACCTATATCTCCATTGGCCGGCAATCCATTTTCAAACGCATGCATATCATCCGGTGCAATATCTTCGGAAACACTACCCAGATTGAAATATAGTTGACCTCCATCTTGATCTAAGCTTGCGTTGGTATTTACTCTTCCGTCTTTTACAACACCATTTTCGCCATTGACGAATGGGTCCATAAGCCAAAATTCAAGGTATTCGATATTCGTTTTATTGAAGTTGACTTCATTGGTGATTGCTCGTGTAACCCCACCCCAATTTTGCTCCGGATTTGGCAATAAATTGTCAGCTGAAGCCGCCGGGTTATAGTTGTATTGCCCTCGCTCTTCCGGGAAAAAGGCCACGTCGAAGATTGGCTCATTGAAGTTGACAAGGGTTTGATCTCTTTGCCTGAAAATTTCTTGAGGAAGTACTGCTCGCTCGTAGTGATTGGCCAGATCATTATCCGAGATATTGGATGGTCGATTGTTGCCTCCTGCTCGATAAAAAATGCTGTTGTCTACCGTGTACCAGGCAATTTTTGCTTTTCGATAATTGTAATCCAATCCGGAATTTCCGCTCTGAGCCTCCGGAAATACACGGGGTGTTGCCGCCAATTTCCAGGCTTGCCATCCCATAATATTGATGGGTGTAATTGCATTTTCAAAATCATCGATATAGGACGTGCCTTCTCCATTTACGATATTACTGGTGCCTGGAATAAGCTGAGCAAATTCAGCGTTGAAGGTGACAGTGGATGGGGCTTTTGTACTTACCAAAGGTAGTTTGTCAACCATTTTGGTAAGGAATCGAGATTCATTTTGATAGTTGATATCAAAACCGTACTTCGTATTACTGGTCGGTTCATTTCCTACCGCATATCTGGATATTCCACCCGGCCTTTCATTAAGATGAAGTACTGTTGCTCCAATATTAAAATTGTCATTGAATCGGTAATCAAATCGTGCTCCTGTCAGTGTACGGGTTTGGAAATTGAACAGGTCGGCTTTTTCATATGAGACCTGAATGGTCTTACCTGAACTAAGTATCCCTTCATTCAATATTCTTACTCGACCCAAGTTATAATCGACTGTATAATCTAGACCTTCGGTCAAAGGTGTGTTGCCAGCTGTAACAAGAACTGACCCTTCTGCAATATTGATTCCCGGAAGAGTGATTTCACTGGATGAGCCCGCAGTGAGCCTACCTGATATGACAAATTTGTTTTGGGTAGCATTCAGTTCGGCTGTTGCTTTCGGTTCGTCATAAAGGGCATCGTAAACATATTTGTCCACAAGCCTATCCTCATCGTCTGCAAACTGATCTTCCAAGGTCTGCCCGAAGGGCTCCAGAACAGGGAAAATTATATTACCGTTCTGAGGGTCGATTGTCACACCTTCTATGAAATCAAAATTTCCGTCCGGAGAGCGATCTCCGGTTGGGTTGAGTCGATCAAGGCTGAATATCTGAATCAAAGGTTTGTCTTTGATCAGGCGGCCTTCATGCAAAGATGGATTATCCTGTCCTGTATTATCATCCCGATAAATAATTCTTAGTTGAAATCCTTCCTGCCCGATTTGAGCAGCATTTAGGTTGTAAATGTTCTTCATCATCAAATCCCATGAAGGTACCAATGTGTTAATTTTATTTGGTCGCAACATCTTGAGATATATGACCTCATCATCGGACCTACTTTGATAGTCTTCTGTGAGCTCACCCACTTTATAGGCTGTTCCATTAAAGGTATACTCATAGGCAACTGCCAGGATTTCATCACTGGCTAAGCTTCGTGTGAGTGTGATATAGCCTAACTCGCGATTGATTTTGTATTCGGCTTGATCCAGTTTCCGTGCAGTTGTGACTTTGACATAATCTGTGGAGCTTTCGAATGATGGAAAAGTGGATTGAATGAAAGCATCCACTGCATCTGCAGATTGGACGGTAAGCCTTGAGAATAAATTATTACCTCCGTTTCTTGTTGGACCTGCATTTCTATTTCCAACATCATCGGAATAAACGACAGTACCTTCACCAAGGTCCATAAAGCCTACAATGTTTCTGGTGGTTTGTGTGTCGTTGTTTCTATTGAGTACATATACTTCTGCACGTGTGATGTTTACTCCGGAAGTGATTTGAGGTAGTGTCGAGAGCCATCGCTCATAGTTGTCTCTAAAAAAATGGCCGAGAAAGAAATGCCTGTTTTCTTCATAATCAGAGGCTAACACTTCGAATTCCCTCCCCTGAAATCCACTTTCTATTGTCAAGGTTTCGTTTCTACCTCTTTGCTGAGAGAGTACGGTAGTTACATACAGTTTACCAAACTGGAGCTCTGTTTTGATACCAAATAGTGATTGTGCGCCGCTCATTAGTGAGTTGGTCACTGGCATGCTTACATTACCAATTTCAATCTTTTTGATGATCTCTTCTTCGTATCCGGTATAGACTACTTTGAGGTTATTTTGAAAGTCGAAGGTATTGTTGTTATCAAAATTTGCTGTGATCTCCAGCTTCTCTCCAACTTTCCCTACCACGTTCATACTTATTTGCTGATTGAAGTTGAACGCACCATTTTTTTGCTGACGCAATGGAATGGCTGGGTTATCGATTCGCTGAAAGCGAGCACCGAAATCCAAGTTGACAAACCCATTCGGCTGAATATCTACATAGCTTCCACCAAAGATTCTATCAAAAACCGGACTAATGTAAAGTCTGGGTATCAAACTACGGCCACTTACGGCACTCTCTCCATCCAGGCCTGCAGATCGTTCCTTGAAATATTCTCTATTGAGTTGCGAATTATTGTATCGATTGAATTCGCTGAAGGTCATGAATGAAGCAGGCCTAAAATCCAGCGCTCCTATATTTTCATATACTGAGTAAGTAACTCCGGCATCTTCAGCAGTGGTATCCGGATTGAACTGCACCTGCATGTCTAGTTGTGATGGATCTCTTAAAAAGAGCGGTGATCTGGAGCTTCTAAATGAAAAGGGATCACCAAATCTGTAGCTGGGTTGAAAAGTGGGTTTTATACTTGGAGTATATGGCCCTAAAGTATCATTTTTTACTGTGTCTTGTTCTTGAAAGAACCCGGCATTTGCCTGAGACCAACAGCCCAAAATAAGAATCGCATAGAGGAATCGTATATGAAAATTTACTTTCAAGAAAGGGGCTCTTAGTTGTAGTTAGTGTAGGTTTGGTTTATGACCGCTTCAGGGCTTGTTTGATCAGTTCTTCAAGTTTAATCTCCTCTCCGTATTCTTTCAAAATCTTATCTACAGTTTTTTCTGCGCCGGATTTATTGATACCTAAGGTTGTCAATGCAGATAACGCCTCAGAACGCAGTGTATTATCAAATCGGGGCTGAATTTCTATCGATTTATCCAGTAAGCCTTCTTTTTTCATTTTATCCTTCAATTCGAGGATAATTCTTTGTGCCGTCTTGCCGCCAATTCCTTTTACTGACTGGATTGTTTTCACGTCTTCCTGGATAATGGCAGCCTGCAACTCTTTGGCATCTAATGATGACAATATCATTAAGGCGGTGCTGGGTCCAACTCCGTTGATAGAAAGTAAATCCAGAAACCGCTTTTTCTCAGATTGCTCATAAAATCCAAAAAGCGTATGGGAGTCTTCTTTGACATGAAGGTAGGTCTGAATAAGTGTGTCCTCCTTGTCCTTTACTTGCGAGTAAGTGATGAGGCTTATTTTTACCTCATATCCAACACCACCTACATCAATAACTAGATGTGTTGGATCTTTGAAGGCGAGCTTCCCTTTTAAATAGGTAATCATAATCCTTCTCTTTTAGCAACACCGGCATCCACTACAGCTATAGCCACCATGTTGTAAATTTCCTTTACTGAACTTCCTAGCTGGAGCACTTGAACGGACTTCTTCATGCCCATTAAAATGGGACCAATGACCTCAGCTCCTCCAATCTCCATTAATGTCTTATAGGCAATATTGCCTGATTGTAAGTCTGGGAAAACCAATGTGTTCACATTGTGCCCTTTTAAGTCACTGAATGGATATAATTCTTCTAAAAGATTTTTATTTAAAGCTACATTGGCCTGGATTTCACCATCAATGATCATATCCGGCCACCTTTCTTTTGCCAGCTTAACGGCCTTGGCCATTTTCTCGGGCACTTCTCCTTTTGCAGATCCGAAATTCGAGAAAGAAAGCCCTGCAATTTTCGGTTCGTAATCGAAGAACCTCACCGCACGATGTGTCAATCCAATAATTTCTACGAGCTCTTCGGCTGTCGGATTCATATTCACGGTAGTATCAGCAAAGAAGTAGTTACCGCGAGGCGTGTTCATAATGTACATACCAGCTACTTTGCTCACTCCTTCTTCCATACCTACAATTTGAAGAGCCGGCAACACAGTCTTAGGGTAATCATTTGAAAGTCCTGAAATAAGAACATCCGCTTCACCTTTCTCGACCATCATCATTCCAAAATATGTACGACTTGTCATAGCTTTCCGTGCGAGATGCATCGTCATTCCTTTCCTTCTACGCATTTTGGTGTATTCGGCGGCAAACTCCTCTACCTTATCCAAATGTTCGTAAGGATCGATGATGTCACAATCTTTGATTGCCTCAAGCTCATGCTCTTCTATGAGGTCTTTTATGATTTTTTGCTTACCCATGAGTATTGGCGTACCAATACCCGAGTCTAGTGTCATTTGAGCAGCTTTAAGAATATTCACATGATCTGCTTCGGCAAAGACAATTTTTTTAGGATTCTGTCTTGCCCTGTAGACAAATCGCGAAATCAAACGCTGATCAAGTCCCACTCGCTCTAACAATTCATCCTCATATTTTTTCCAATCCTTGATTTGAATCCTGGCAACTCCAGTATCCATTGCTGCTTTGGCAACTGCTGGGGAAATTGTTGTTATCAACCTGGGGTCCATTGGCTTTGGAATGAGGTATTCGCTACCAAATTTGATGCTTGCCTTGCCATATGCTTTTAACACTATATCAGGCACTTGTTCTTTGGCCAATTCAGCGATTGCTTTTACCGCAGCTAATTTCATTTCTTCATTAATTGCAGTAGACCTTACATCGAGTGCTCCTCTGAATATGTAGGGGAAGCCCAACACATTGTTCACTTGATTGGGATGATCAGAGCGACCAGTTGCCATGAGTACGTCCTTTCTGGTTTTCATTGCCAAATCATAAGCAATCTCAGGATCTGGATTGGCAAGCGCAAATACAATTGGATTGTCTGCCATTGATTTCAACATGGCCGGTGTAACCACGTCAGCAATGGAAAGTCCGAGAAACATATCTGCTCCTTTCATTGCTTCCTCCAGGGTGTCTATTTTCTTTTTAGTAGCATACCTGGATTTGATTTCATCTAGTCCCTTTCTGCTTTCATTGAGAATCCCTTTGCTATCTGCCATGAGGATATTCTCTTTTTTGGCTCCCAGAGAAACATACAAATCGGTACAGGCAATTGCCGCCGCACCTGCACCACTTACAACTATTTTAAGGTTCTGAATTTTTTTATTTACTACTTCAAGTGCATTGAGCAATGCAGCACTTGAAATGATGGCAGTTCCATGCTGATCATCATGCATGATGGGGATACTCATTTGCTCCCGTAGCGTCTGCTCTATCTTAAAGCTTTCGGGTGCTTTGATATCTTCAAGGTTGATCCCTCCAAATGTCGGCTCCAAGGACTTGACTATTTCGATGAATTTATCCGGATCTTCCTCGTTTATTTCTATATCAAAAACATCTATTCCGGCGAATTTTTTGAACAGTACCCCTTTTCCTTCCATCACAGGCTTGGACGCTTCGGGCCCAATATTTCCTAAACCAAGTACTGCAGTACCATTCGAAATAACTCCTACAAGGTTACCCTTGGCTGTGTATTTGTACACATCGTCAGGATTCTTCGCTATCTCTTTGCACGGCTCTGCTACACCTGGCGAGTATGCTAAAGCAAGATCATGCTGTGAACTCACCGACTTAGTAGAGTTTACCTCGATCTTACCTGCTGGCTTATTTGAATGATATTCTAATGCCTCCTTAGGCCTTACTTTCGTTGTACTCATCCTCTATTGGTTATTGTTGGTAGTGGATAGATTATCCAATCTTCAAAGGTGACCAACTAAAAAGGAATAACCAATTATTCGAATGGATTAAGATGCCTCTTTTGAGGATTTTAGATCGTCGGCAGTTTTGAATGTTGATAGTATTGCCTCCAGCTCACGAACAAACTTCTTCTTGCGGGTCCCTGGTGAATCCACGTATCCCTCTACATAGTAAATCAATCCAGATTCCTCATCTACAATGGTGTAGCTGAGAAATGGACCACCTCGTGAATTATCACTTATTTTCCAAAGTCCTCGCGCTTCCACCGCAAAGTGCCCGTTGAAGTTTACTCTTTCAGTGAATACCGGAATGATTTCCTGTCGTTTGATGTATACATCCTGATTTTCACCATCGTAAAGGTTCTGCTGAGTTATTTTATCTCTAAACTCTCCTATTTTGTTAAAGACTCCTCTATCGGTGTAAGGTTCGTAATATATAAAAATGCTTTGCTCTGTTTGTGCATCCATCTTTCTTAGCCACACGAAATTCTTTAAATCCCGTGCCTTTTCCCAGCCGAATGGAATGGTGAATGAAACGTTGTGATTTTCTCTGATCCTTGCTTCTAATTGCTTTTGATTACTTGCGAAAAGCTGACTTTTGATCGTTTCTCTAGCTGATGTTTCAAAATACTCTCGGATAGCTGATCTATTATAGTTTATTTTCTGGGCTAATAGATCCTCAGAAGATGAGAAAAGGAATAAAACGGTTTGGCCTTTTGCAAAAAGGTCTTTTTGAGCGCGCATAAAAATGGAAGTATCCCTTTTGATTTGATTTAGTGATTGATTTGTGAAAAATTGCTGGAGCACCTTACTATCAGATGTTTTACTATCCAGCGTCATCACAAAAACCATATTCTTGGCCGACTTCAGTACCGAATTAAGTCTTTTGGGATTCACCTTACTTACGTTGAATAATGCTTCATCTTGTGGCAATCCAAGCATCGGTGACATAAATGTCTTGCGAAGCTCTAAGCCAACACCTAATGAATCTGCCCACTGCGTGGAGTCAACCACTAGTATGATCTCGTCGGCCTCACCTCTTGCTGTAGGCAGCATATCCTTTCGTCTACTTTCTTTTGATGCTTCGCTACACCCGAATGCAATGACTATTAGTAATAATATTATCCTGAACATACGATCTGATTTCATTTGAAAATGATATGCAAAAACTATTCCTATCGCCCAAACTTAGAGCTTTGAACTATAAGAAGTTTAATTAATTGGGGATTACCAATGATTGTCCCGGCTTAATGGTATTTGATGTAAGCCTATTTATCTTTTTTAACTTTTCAATGCTTGTGTTATTGCTCTTGCTAATACTCCACAATGAATCACCGTATTTAACTGTGTAGGTCTTACTACCGGTTATTGACGATGGTGGGTTTGGCACAGGCTTTTGAGGCGACTTTGATGCAGGTTTCGATTCAGATTTTGCATACAAATTTTTCGTATTTGAATTATAGGTAGGTAGCACCCAAATACTCAATCGTTGTCCAACTCGGATGAGATTTCCTCTTAATCTATTCCAGGATCTGATGTCTGAAACTCTAACTCCATATTGGCGTGCTATCGTTCCCAACACATCTCCACTTCTTACGCGGTAATACAGGCGTTCTCTTCCATAAGTACTTCCTGGTGTATTTCTGGCCAGATAGTCCAATTGCTCCTTTCCTACTTTTGAAGCTGTATCGTACAAATGGCTTCTATTGGCAACTATTTCTTCTTTCCAATCTACAGGGACTTTTAAAGCAAAGTTTTTAGTCCCTTCTGGTAAGGCCCCACGCTTGATCTGTGGATTCCACTGAAGCATATCGTCAAGACAAATACCCAGTTGGTTACAAAAGGTCTCCACATGGAAATATTGAGAAATCATAATCGTGTCCATTTCCGGATAAAACACTTCAGGCTGCTCTTCAAATCCGTGCTCCTGGAGGTGATTAAACAAGTAGGTGATTGCTACAAATTGAGGAACATATGACCTGGTTTCACGCGGTAAGTAGCGATAAATATCCCAAAATTCTCGTTTGTACCCGCTTCGTCGAATCGCCTTTCTGACATTTCCTGGACCACAATTGTATGCAGCCAACGCTAGTTCCCAGCTATCAAACATCCTGTACAGGTCTTTTAAGTGACGTGCTGCAGCATCTGTAGCTTCCACAGGATCCATTCGATCATCGACATACCAGTTGCTATATAGGCCATACATCTTACCCGTGGAAGAGATAAACTGCCATAAACCAACCGCATTGGCTCTGGAAATAGCATTTGGCCTAAGTCCTGACTCTACGATTGCCAAATATTTAAGCTCATCAGGCATGTTGTGTCGAGCAAGGGTCTCTGAAAATAAAGGGAAATAAAGTTCCTTTTTTCGAATGATGTCGCGCGTGTATTCGCGATCTTTGATTGCAAAGTAGTCAATAAAGGCTTTTACACGTTCATTGAAGACTAGAGGCACTTCTTTCTCAATGCAGCTCATGCGGTCTGCAATCTCATCATACGTGTTGTCAGGGAACACTTCTGAAAGTGTAAATTCCTGTCCTTTCCCCACAAATGAAATGAACATAATCCCTATCAGGAACCATTTTCGTGTCATATTCTATCTATTTTGATCTTTGAAAGTAATGATTTGATTTGAAATATCAAGCAATTCCTCCTCATTAAAGCTTTTAGCCATTACTTGAACGCCGATGGGCAAGCCTGTGTTGTCCACTCCTACAGGAAGCGAAATGGCTGGAATTCCGGCAACATTAGCCTGCACGGTATAGAGATCTTCGAAATACATTTGGATTGGATCGTCTTTTAGTTCTCCAATTTTGAATGCTGTAGTAGGTGTTGTAGGTGATATGATGAAGTCATAAGCTTCGAGGACCTTGTCTGTTTCTTCCCGAATGATTCTTCGAACCTTTTGAGCCTTGGTGTAATATGCGTCGTAATAGCTCGCACTTAATACAAACGTACCTGTCATGATCCGTCGTTTTACTTCGTCTCCAAATCCTTCCGATCTTGTTTTTATGTACATTTCGGCTAGTTCGGTTGCTTCAGCTCTTTGCCCATATCGCACTCCGTCATAGCGTGAAAGGTTAGAGCTAGCTTCGGCAGCTGTGAGCACATAATAGGTAGGAAGTACATATTCTAAATGTGACATGCTAACTTCTTCCACGATGTGACCGATGGACTTTAAATTATGGATGGTACGCCAAATCTGAGACTTAATTGCACTATCAAGGCCGTCGTGCTCCAATGTCTCCTTGAGATACGCGATCTTATACTTTTTGTCTGATTTGAAATTTGAAAACTTGGGGACTGAATTTTGAGAAACGGTGCTGTCAAATTCATCAGGCCCTGACATTACCTCCATGACCAATGCTGCATCTTCAATACTTTTAGCAAGAATTCCTACTGTATCGAATGAGCTGGCATATGCAGCTAAACCAAATCTGGATATTCTTGAATAGGTTGGTTTTAAGCCAATTACTCCACAGAATGCTGCCGGCTGACGTACTGAGCCACCTGTATCAGAGCCTATAGAGAGAAGGCACATATCAGCAGCTACAGCTGCAGCTGAACCGCCCGATGACCCTCCAGGCACACGAGTTTCGTCCACGGGATTCCGGCAAATCCCGAATGAAGAGTTTTCATTGGAAGAACCCATCGCAAACTCATCACAGTTTTGATGACCGATGATTATGGCGTCTTCGTCAATTAAACGCTGGATGCATGTTGCAGTAAATTGTGATTGGAAATCTTCGAGAATTTTGCTTGCACATTGTAACCTATGATTTTCATACGCAAAGACATCTTTGATACCGACGATCATTCCGGCCAATTTTCCACTCAATCCATTTTGAATCTTTTCATCGACGACTTTAGCATGCTCAAGAGCTTCATCAGCATAAACAGAAAGGAAGGCATTTAGCCTTCCGTTTTTGTCATTGATATTTTTCAGATAGTGCTGGGTGAGTGATAAAACGGTGAGTTTACCCGCACGAATCTCCGACTTTATTTCGGAGAGTGATTGAAAAGTCTTCAAGGTTTACGCCTTTTTTTCCTCGCTGGAACCTTCGTTTATTTCGTTCTTGATTTCCTTGGTTGCATCCTTAAACTCCCTGATGCCTTTTCCCATGCCTCTCGCGATTTCAGGTATTTTCTTCGCTCCGAAGAAAATGATAATGAATAGAGCGATAATAATCATCTCAGTCCACCCTGGCATTGCAAATAATAATGATGTATGCATTGCTATTAAATTTTTAGATTACAAAGATATGTATTTAGAAACGGAGCATGGAGTAATAAGGTGACATTTTATTTCACTTCATTGCAAGCCAATTTTCCGGATTGAGTTTGGTAGTGCCTTTATAAACCTGAAATTCCAGCTCAGAAATGCCGTCGCGATCGGTATACACTTCGCCAATAATATCGTTTGCTTTTACTCTCTGCCCTTTCTTCACATTCACATTCTTTAATTGAGCATAAACCGTAAGGTAAGATCCATGACGAATCACTACTACGTTATTTTTTCCTGGAATTGTACCTATCAGTGTTACTTCCCCATCAAATACCGCTTTGACATCAGAGTCTTTTTCGGTTTGGATGCCTACTCCGTCGTTAACCACCGTAATTTTCTTTAACACTGGATGTGGCTGTTTACCAAATTTAGAAGCGATAAATCCAGTACCTACAGGCCAGGTCAGATTATTCTTTTTTGATTCAAACATTCGTGTGAGCTCCGCTGCACTGGCTGCTTCTGCTGTGGAAGCTGTCGAGGTTTTCCGCGCTTCGTCTTCAATGATTTTAGCAATTAGTGTATTTAATCGTGCATTTGCTGCTTTTCTATTTTCAACTTCTCTGCGCAACTGCCTCTCTTTTTTGGTAAGCTGTGCTACCAGTTCAGATTGCTTCTTTTTCGAATTAGCAAGTTTTCTACTTTCTCTTACCTGCTGATTGAGCAACCTCTGCTGTTCGGCTCGTTTTGCCTCCACTTTGCTTCGCTGATCATTTAATTCTTTGGCCACAACCTCAATTTGTTCTGCCTGCAATCTTCTGGCTTCTGCATACTGCTCCAAATACTTTAGCCTTTGTAACAGTTGGTTGAAATTTCTCGCTGAGAACAAAAACATCAGGCGACTGTTTCCTCTGTTTGCCTTGTATGAGGCATAGATCTGTGCGGCGTATTCTTCTTTTAGAAATTTTAAATCATTTTGTAGTGAGGATACCACAATACGTAAATCCGAAATTTCATTATCCAGAATCCTGATCTCCGAACCTATGGATCTTATCAACAATTCTCGAGCATTAATTTGTTGATTTAGTGCTTGAAGTTGTCCGAGCGTCGCCTTTTTCTCATCTGCCGTCTCATTAAGGATGCGCTCTGCCTCAGCTATCTTTCTGAGATTTTCTTTCTTTTCCTGCTCTAGTTGATTTTTTGTTTTCTGTGCTTGCAAATCAAAGCTTAGAAAACAGAGGACGATAAAGAATATGGTAAGGTGAAGGTTATTTCCTCTCATACTTATTTGGTACGGAGAAAGGAAAGCCGATTGGTCCGTCTTCGATGGCCATTCTACTGAAGGAAATTTCAACCTCTGTATTCGGTTTGTTGTTCGCATCATAGTCAATAACTGCCGAAATCTCGTTTGGAAAAATCTGGCTGTTCACTAGGATAAAATCACTGTAATTTACTGAAATAGTGTTTCTTGTATCTTCATCAAATACCTGAACTTTTTCAAGCTTCATGGTTGAAGCTCCAATGTAATTTTGATAGAGGTAGACTCCTTTAGATGCCGTGTAGGTGAAATAGTTGTCCATCCTTTCTACACGTTGTTTTTGATAAGGCTCCACAAGGTTGCCAAGAATGACAGACTGGATCATCTGAAAATTGAAATCAAAATCATATTCTATGGATAGCTCCTGAAAGGTATATTCGTAATAGTGCTTGTTCAATTTATCAATCACATAAATGTTGTCATTATCGATTAATACTCGAGCAACTTCAATACCTAACCCGGGCGATACTGATATCCAAATGATACTATCTTTCTTGATTCTGAAATTTGCTGTTGCAGACACACTTTTTTTGCCATCGTCAAAGCTGAATTTAGCCTTAGCGGACATGTAGTCAAATTCGGGATCAACGACTTCAAGCTTATCTTTCTTTTTTCCAAAGATGGCTCCAGCTTTTCTATTGCAAGAGCTAAGTCCAACTGCTCCGATGAGACAAAATATTATGAGCTTATTCATAAAGCTTTCTATCTGAAATTTTCTTCCCAATCAATTCTGATGCACTTCCCAGGTCTCGGGCTCTTTCCCACTGCTTGATGGCTTCTTCTACTTCCCCCAACTGGAAGAGTACATCTCCGTAATGTTCAATGACTGTGCCATCATCGTCGAGCGACGCTGCTTTTTCAAGAAATTTTCTTGACTCCTTGAATTTTCCGCTTGTGTATAACACCCAGCCGTGTGTATCCAGATAGGTCGGGTTGTCTGGATGCTGCTCCACCAATCGTGTCGACATCTCTAAAGCTTTCTCCAAATCCCTATTCTCAAGGGATAAATAGTAGCTGTAGTTATTTAATACATGGTCATTGTTTGGTCCATTTTCAAGGGCCTTATCATATGCCTTGTATGATTTTTCATTTTCCTGAAGTCCATTGTAAGCATCTCCTAGCTGTCCGTAAAAGACAGTCAGTAAGTTTGGATCGACTGTGTACTTCTTGCCTTGATCTAGCATCCTTACAGCTTTCCTGTAGTCATTATTGATGAGGTGTCCGGTACCTGCAAAATAGTAAAGCAAGGCTTGGTTGGGGAAATACTCAAGTGCTCTTTCTGCGTGAAGAACTACACTATCGTATTGATTTAGATCTGCCTCGACGTTTAGTATGTTTTGCCATACTGAATAATTTGAAGCGTTCAGTTTTACTGCTTTTAAATAGTATCTCACAGCTTCCTGGCTTTTACCATCCTGATATAGCATATCTCCAACGAAGGCTTGAGCCTTAAACTCATCCTGATATTGGTCTGCCAATTGAATTGCTATTGTGGTGAGCTGTGACCTGGTCTCCGCATCAGGACTCATCACCAAATAGTTTGAGATGATTTGAAACTTGGCATTGAAATCTATTGAGTTTGTTTCAAAGGCTTGGCTGAGCAGCTGAATTGATTTCTCTTTTTCGCCTTTCATCCAGGCCAGCTCACTTTTCATCATTGTAATTCTTGATGATGATGATTCAGATGCTTCATAATCTGCTATTGCTTCCTCAGCTCTATCTAGTCTTTTATTTTGAATGAGAAAATTGATCAGTTCTGACTTATACGAAGATTCATTCGGGTATGCGTCAATTAGTTTATCATACTCAGCGATCACTTCATCCAGCTTTCCTTCCTTCATGTAGATTCGTTGCTTTTCTCGGGTGATTTCTTCTTTTACACCCAGCTGAGCTTCGATCTGATCAAATACTTTGAACATTTCATCTCTTCTGCCAGTAAGTTGATATAGCTCAGCAAGCTCATATAATGCATTCTCTTCAGCGGGAAAGTATTCAAGCAAACCTTCATAGGTTTTTGCAGCATCCATGTAAAATCCAATGGATTGGTAAATACGTGCTAAACCTAACCTGTAATATTTATTCTTGGGATCTAGCTCTATAGCTCTAAGGCCGTATGGCAGAGCCTTTTGGCCTTCATTGCTTTTGGCTAAGACCTCAGCAATTTTAAAGTTGATGGCAGCACTTTCAGTATTCATTTCCAGTGCTACATAGAAATTTTCAAGTGCCTTAGCATGATTTTCAAGTATCAGTTGCTTTTCCGCTTCTACCAACACTCCTTCAACTTTGAGTGAGTCTTCCTGGGTTAAAGGCACAACTACATCTTTCTTTTTCTTTTGAGAAAAGGAAAGGAAAGAGGTTAAAAGCACTACTGAAAATAAAACTATTCGCATCAATCTTACCATTCGCTGTAATCGCCGATACTCACTGATTTCGGCTGACCTTTCAAATTAACGAAGTTTCCAATCATTGAGTTGGTTAATTCAACGCCTACAAGAGACGTGTTATTTTGAATGAGTGATTCAGAGAGTTTAGAGTTACTAATCTTACAATTTTTTCCTACTGAAACATTGGGACCTATAGTGGAGTTCGATATTTCTGTTCCTTCCCCTATGAAAACAGGCTCAATTATTTCACAATTTTCAATTTTAGCTGACGCAGATTTCAAATTCCTCCCCTCCAAAAAACCAAGATATCTTGAATTTGACTCTACAGTTATTGCTTTGTTTCCACAATCTAGCCATTCATTTACTGTGCCAATTGTGAAATTGGTCCCCTTATTTTTCAGGTTTTCTAATGCCATTGTCAACTGAAACTCCCCTCCTCCACGTATATTATTTGAAATCAAATAATCAATTTCTGACCGCAGGTCTTCTCCATTTTTGAAGTAATAGATACCAATAATGGCCTGATCAGACACAAATTCCGTCGGTTTTTCAACAAAATCCGTAATTATTCCTTCTTCATTTGTCTTTACAACACCAAATGCGCTCGGGTCCTCTATTTGCTTGGTCCAAATAATTCCGTCATCTTCAGGGTTAAGCTTGAAATCTGCGCGAAACAACGTGTCAGAAAAGGCTACCGTTACTTTTCCTTCTAGAATTTCATTCGCACAAGCAATGGCGTGTGCAGTTCCCTCTGCCGTTTCCTGGACATAAAAATGAGCTTCAGCTCCTGCTTCGTTGGCAATTTCTCTTAGCTTATCTTTTATGTCTTCATCAAAATCGCCTATCACAAATCCTATCTTTTGGATCTTTTCTGGAGTTACCTCTGCTATATCTTCCACCAACCGTTGGACGATCGGCTTACCTGCAATTGGAATCAAAGGTTTGGGAGTGGTTAAGGTATGTGGCCTAAGTCGCTTTCCCTTTCCGGCCATCGGAATGATTAAATTCATAGAAAAAGTATTGAGTGATAGCTATTTAGCTTTGAGCTTTTGAAATGATCTTCTTTCTAAAATGATTGGCAAAGTTAGAAAGATTAAGACGATCAAAACGGCCCTCAGCAACGATTGTTGTAAGAGTGTATTGATAAATATCCCTAAACCTGCAAAACTTATGTATCCAATAACCTTTAGTGCCTGATAGGGGACTGGGTAATGTCTTGCTCCCCATACATATGAAATCACTACCATCGTTAAGTAGGAGATAAAAGTAGCGATGGCTGATCCCATATAACCCATTATCGGTATTAGCAGCCAATTGAGAACAAAGGTACTTAAGGCCCCAATCAGACTAATGTAAGCTCCATAGAGTGTTTTGTCTGTCAATTTGTACCATAGGGACAGATTGTAAAAGACGCCTAAAAACAACCCTCCTCCGAGCAACCATGGTACAGCATCCAGTGCCATAAGATAACTGTCCTGCCTTAAGAAAATAGGTGCATAATATGGCATAAAAACACAGAGAGCAAGCCAGCTAAAGGCAGTAAACAAGACGAACCAGGTCATTATTTTACTGAATACTTGTGGCGAGTTTTTTTCTTTGGCCTGTGCAAAAAAGAAGGGCTCGAATGCATACCTGAACGCCTGAACCGATAATGTCATGAAAACGGCGAGTTTATAACATGCGCCAAAAATTCCCAGAATTTCGAGATTCGTATATCCTTCATAAAACCCCTCCGGCAATCGATACTTTAGTATTGCCCTGCTCAACATCTCATTTGTCACCCCGGCAAAACCGATGATCAAAACCGGCCATGCATACTTCATCATGCGCGTCCATTCCGCTTTGTTGAACCTGAGTTTTACCCTAATCCAGTCTGGAATAAAGAATATCAAATACAGTCCATTGGCAATTAGATTGGAGAGAAAAACATACCCAACTCCCAGTTTCGGATCATATATACTAGCAATGAATCCATTCGGATTTGCTTCCAATAGCATTGGACACCATAGGATAAAAAACAGGTTTAGAAGAATGTTTACAGCAATATTGGACAGCTTGAAAACGGCAAAACTTTTTGCTTTCCCTATCTGCCGTAATCTCGCAAATGGGATTGCAACAATAGCATCAATAGCAAGAATAGCCGCCAGCCATTTTATATAATGGGATTTTTCAGGGTACTGCAATAGATTGGCTATCAGATCGGAGAAAATCCAAATTAGACCTGAAAGGAATAGAGATGAAAACAGGATGCTGGTGAGAGCCAGATTGAAATACTGATCACCCTTCTCTTTGGTGGAGAATCTGAAATATGCAGTTTCCAGTCCGTAGATATATAGTATGTTCAGAAAAGCAACATAGGCGTAAAGCTCTGTAACAATGCCATATTCGGATGGTAGAAATACCGATGTATAAAGGGGTACCAGCAGATAATTAAGCATTCGGCCAAGCACACTGCTCAAACCATATACTGCTGTCTCACTGGCTAGCTTTTTAAGAATTGACAAGGATTATTCGCCTTTAAAATCAGCTTTTCTTTTTTCTATAAATGCTGCCACACCTTCCTTGAAGTCTTCTGTACCAAAGCAGCCAGCAAAGGCATTTGCTTCCGTTTGATAACCGTTTGATTCAGATTCAAAGTAAGCATTGACCGAATCGATCACCAAACCAATAGCTATAGGTGCTTTCGAGGATATTTTCTTTAATAGTTCTACTGCTTTTGCCAGTGCCGCGGCTTTATCTGCTTCTACATAATTAGCTAAACCAAGCCGTTCCGCCCGATCTGCAGAAATCATATCGGCACTCATAAGGAATTCAAACGCTCGTCCTTTACCTATGAGCTGAGTCAGTCGTTGAGTTCCTCCATATCCTGGAATCAATCCTAAATTAACCTCGGGCTGACCAAACTTTGCGGTACTTACGGCTATACGCATATGAGCGGCCATGGCCAACTCACAACCTCCACCCAAAGCAAATCCATTTACAACCGCTATTACCGGTGTATGGCTATTCTCAATGGATTGAAAAATTTCTTGTCCTTCTTCGGCAAATTTTCGGGCATGCATTTCACTTAATCCTGTAAACTCGCTGATGTCTGCCCCAGCAACAAATGCTTTTTCACCAGCACCTGTCAAAATCACACCTCTGATGTCTTTTGGATTGTCCTGCACGTACTGAAAAGCATCTCTGATTTCGAGCATTGTAGCTCGATTTAGTGCATTCATTTTGCTCTCTCGATTGATGGTTATTGTGAGAATACCATCAGCTAAGTCGAGAGCCAGATTTTCATATGATTCCATGGTTGCTTGGTTTTTCGAGTGGAAAGAAAGTAGAAATTTGTCTTAATCAAAAACAATTGTCTCTTTCAAATTGGTAATCATTACCTCCACGAGTTCTTTAAGTCCGTAAGAATGTTGCCATCCCCAATTGTTTCTAGCGGCACTATCGTCGATGCTTCCAGGCCAGCTATCAGCTATTTTTTGCCTGAAATCCGGGTTGTAGCTGATTTTAAAATCAGGATAGTGATTTTTGATTTCTTCAGCAATTTCTTTTGGTGTAAAACTCATGGCTGCCAAATTGTATGAGCTTCTCACTTTCACGTTTTCCTGTGCTGTTTCCATCAAGTCGATGGTTGCTTTCACGGCATCATCCATGTACATCATTGGGAGCATGCTATTTTCAGATAAAAAGCATTCATAATTATCTCCAGCTATAGCTTTATGAAAAATATCGACTGCATAATCTGTTGTGCCGCCTCCGGGCAACGCCTTATATCCGATTAACCCAGGGTATCTGAGGCTTCTCACATCCACTCCATATTTTTCATGGTAATATTCACACCATCTTTCCCCTGCCAGCTTTGAAATTCCATAAACCGTATTGGGACTCATGATGGTGTTTTGTGGCGTATTTTCTTTAGGTGTATCCGGACCGAATACGGCGATTGAGCTTGGCCAATAGATTTTTTCCAATTTATCCTTTCCAGCTTCAAGCACTGTAAGTAGGCTGTCCATATTGAGCTGCCAGGCAAAATGAGGATTTTGTTCGCCCTTTGCGGATAGAACTGCTGCTAAATGATACACTTGAGTAATGGCATGCTCTTCAAGTATGATTTGAAAAGACTCCTTGTTTAGAATGTTTAGCTTTTCATAGGGCCCGTTGCTCAGTAGAGCGACCGGCTCGTCTAGCAAGTCAGAGGCAATTACATTTTCTGTTCCTTTTAATTCTCTCAGTTTCAATGTAAGCTCAGTGCCAAGCTGGCCACAAGCACCTATTATCAGGATCTTATCCATGGGTAGTGGTTATTCTTTCTGGTTTAAGGATTGCAAATTTACATCGCGTTGGAAAACTAGCTTCCATTAAATTTGCCGCGATGAAGTTTGATGAATATCTGGAAAGTAAGAAAATTGATTCGAAGAAATATAAAACTGCGGAACCTGGTCAATATGCAGAATTTGAAAAAATCTTCAATCAAGTGCACCCGGAGAGCTTCACACAACAAAAACTTTTTTTGATTAATAAGATTCGCAGAACCCATGGACTGGATACTCAAGCCCAAGTGAAAAAAGCTGTAGCGCCAAAAGCCATGCGACCGAAAATAAAACCATTAAAACCGAAAACAAGCTGATATGTACAAATCACTAAAGCCAAGACTAGAGAAAGAAATTGCTGAAATTAAGGAAGCTGGACTTTACAAGCAAGAGCGTATCATAGCCTCTCCTCAATCCGCTGATATTAAGCTTAAAGATGGGTCTGAGGTGATAAATTTTTGCGCCAACAACTACCTTGGACTTTCATCACATCCGAAAGTTGTAGAAGCAGCAAAAAACTCAATTGATTCTCATGGCTTTGGGATGTCTTCTGTACGTTTCATCTGTGGCACTCAGGATATTCATAAGGAGCTTGAACGAAAAATTTCAGAATTCCTTGGGATGGAAGATACCATTCTATACGCTGCTGCTTTTGACGCCAATGGCGGTGTCTTCGAACCGTTGCTCGGTCCTGAAGATGCAATTATTTCAGATTCACTTAATCATGCTTCAATTATTGATGGTGTAAGACTTTGTAAAGCCCAGCGATATAGATACAAAAACAATGACATGGCTGATTTGGAAGAGCAACTAAAAGCTGCTTCCGAAGCAAAAGTCAAGATCATTGTAACTGATGGTGTATTCTCAATGGATGGTACCATCGCACAACTTGACAAAATTTGTGACCTGGCTGATAAGTATGATGCACTTGTAATGACCGATGAGTGTCATTCTACCGGCTTCATCGGTAAGACCGGACGAGGAGTTCACGAATATCGAAACTGCATGGATCGGGTGGATATTATTACAGGAACCTTGGGCAAGGCACTTGGTGGGGCTTCCGGAGGATTTACGGCGGCTAAAAAAGAGATTGTAGATATTCTTCGCCAACGATCAAGACCATATTTATTCTCTAACACGCTTGCGCCTTCAATCACTGGAGCATCTATCGCGGTAATAGATATGCTAAGTGAGACAACCGAACTTAGGGATAAGCTTGAAAGCAATACAAAATACTTCAGAGAGCAGATGACTGCAGCCGGATTTGATATCAAGCCTGGCGAACATCCAATTGTTCCAATTATGCTTTATGATGCCAAACTTTCACAGGAAATGGCTGCCAAATTGCTGGAGAAAGGTATTTATGTGATCGGATTCTATTTTCCTGTTGTGCCTAAAGGTGAAGCAAGAATTCGGGTTCAGATTTCTGCAGTTCATGAGCGAGAACATCTCGACATGGCGATCAAAGCATTTACTGAGGTTGGTAAGGAATTGGGAGTCTTGAAATAAATCCCGAATTAGAAAATATTAAATCCTCACCGAAAGGTGGGGATTTTTTATGCCACTTCTCCTTTCACTTCTACTGGCACCTCGCTTTCCTTCTTTTCTTTTTCTTTTTTCAGCTCTTTGGGTTCGTTGAAGTATTTGTTGATTTGACGTCTGAGTTCCTGGGCTGAGATGTTGTGCATAGTAACCCCATCTTGCATGGCTGAAATTTGTCCGGTCTCTTCCGACACTACGATTATAAAGGTCTCGGTATTTTCAGACATTCCCAATCCAGCTCTGTGCCTCAAACCGTATTGTGCAGGTACGTCTCTTTCTGTAACCGGAAGAATACAACGAGCAGCGACAATGCGGTCTTTATGAACGATTACTGCTCCATCATGAAGCGGGCTGTACTTATTGAAAATAGCTAGAAGTAGTCGTTTTGAAAGCAATGAGTCCATCGCATCTCCTGACTCAGCATAAAATTTTAACGGTGAATCTTCGGAAAGGACAATCAACGCTCCGGTATTGGAACCTGCCAAAGATTTGACAGCTTCTACGATCGGGGTGATATTAGCCCGTTTTGCATTCCCGTTTTGCGACCAGAACCTGACACTCTTAAAGAACTTCCCTTCTTCAAAAATATTAGTTCGGCCAACCAGCAAGAGAAACTTTCTAATTTCCTGCTGAAATAGGATAATAACCGCTAAAACTCCAACACCCATAAATTGCCCAAGGATGGTACTCAAGAGTTCCATCTGAAGTGCACTTACCACCAGATAAATCAGATAGATAGCAAGGAAGCCAACAAAGACTTTGATGGCCACACTTCCCTTCATCAGCTTGTACACCTGACTCAATAGTATTGTTACCAGAAGAATGTCTAATGCATCTTTCCAGTTGATGTCTAAGAACCCTATTTGAAATGCTAATTTCAATTCAGTTGGTTTACAAGTTTTACAGCTTCGACAGCCTCCTTTACATCATGTACACGAAGAATGGTGGCACCCTTTAACAAAGCTACGGTATTTAATACCGATGTGCCATTCAAAGCTTCCTCAGCGGTCAAATTAAGTGTTCGGTAGATCATAGACTTGCGTGAGACTCCTACGAGCAGCGGCCGATTGAGATGGTGAAAATGATCCAGCCTATTCAGCAGATCAAAACTCTGTTCAGCAGTTTTTGCAAATCCAAACCCCGGATCTATTATGACGTCCTTTATTCCCAACTGGTTGCAACGATCAAGCACAGTAGAGAAATAATTCGTCATTTCGAGTAAAATGTCTTGGTAATCTGTCAAAGACTTCATGGTTTGAGGCGTTCCCCGCATATGCATGGTAATGTAGGGAACATTCATTTCAGCAACAGATTCCAACATATTTTCGTCCAAATGACCGGCAGAAATATCATTGATAATCGCTGCTCCTGAATCCACTGCTCTTTTCGCCACTTCTGATCTAAAGGTGTCAACGGAAATAATAGCCTCCGGAAATCTTTTTGTAATCGCTTCAATCGGATGGACAACCCTTGTGATTTCATCTTCTATAGAAATATTTTCAGCTCCAGGTCTAGAGGAATATCCACCAATGTCTAAAAAAGTGGCTCCCTCACGAAGCATCATCTCGGCTGTTTCGAGAATATCATCAGTCCCTGCTTTTCTGCTTCCACTAAAAAAAGAGTCAGGGGTAACATTGATTATTCCCATCACCTTAGGTGATGATAAATCGACAATTTCTCCTCTGATATTGATGGTATGTTTGCTACTCAATGGATTAGTTTTGCTTGGTTTATAAATTGCCAGATAGCATTGGAATATTAATCTACACTTTGCAAGTAAAATTACATGAGACAGGAAACTGAGCAGCAATACAAAGAGATCATTTCTGAGTGCAAGGAGATTTTTGCAAAAAAGACCAAAGATTATGGCACCGCATGGAGAATTCTACGTCTGCCTTCAATCACTGATCAAATATTTATCAAAGCACAGCGTATCCGATCTATCCAGGAAAAAGGAGAAAACAAGGTTGGCGAGGACATCAGCAACGAGTTTATCGGAATCATCAACTACTGCATCATTGCTATCATCCAAATGCAGCTGAATGGAACTGATGAGATGGAAATACCATTTGATGAATTGGAACCTAAATATGATCAGGTTGCTAAGGATACCATGAATCTGCTTTCCGCAAAGAATCATGACTATGGAGAAGCTTGGAGAGAAATGCGTGTCAGCTCTATGACCGACATTATCCTCATGAAGCTCATGCGTGTTAAACAAATTGAAGATAATGCAGGGAAGACCCTAATCTCAGAGGGAATTGATGCTAACTATCAGGACATGATCAATTATTCGGTGTTCTGTCTTATCAAAATGAAGGAATTATGAAAATCATGAAAGAATTTGCTCGATATGCAGTCGGAGCTTTATTCATCTTCTCAGGTATAATCAAGGTAAATGATCCTGTAGGTACAGCCATTAAACTGGAAGAGTACTTTCAAGTGTTTGCTTCCGATATTGCTCCATTTTTTGAGTGGTTCGTCCCCGCAGCACTTTTTCTAAGCGTTGTATTAAGCGTATTGGAAGTTGTGCTTGGTATTGCATTGATAATCGGGTATCGAATGAAACTAACGTCATGGATTCTTCTTGCCATGATCGTATTTTTCACTTTCCTGACCTTCTACTCTGCTTATTTTAATAAAGTAACTGACTGTGGATGCTTTGGGGATGCCATCAAACTCACGCCATGGCAGTCATTCTATAAAGACATTATTCTCCTGGTGCTCATCGGAGTGATCTTTTGGAAAAGAGATAGCTATAAGCCATTGCTGAGTATGAAGATGAGTGAAATCAAAATTGTAGGAAGCACATTCTTTTTTGTGTTCATCGCCATTTATGCGATACAGCACCTTCCATTTATTGACTTTAGAGCATACAAAGTAGGAAATCATTTACCTACGCTTATGCAAAATTCAGCCCCGCTAAAGTATGTATATGTCATGGAGAAAAACGGTGAGACCTTTGAGTTTGACACCTATCCATCAGAAGGAGGATATGAATATGTAGAGGCTCGGCTTACCAACCCTGAAGCTGCTGCCAAAATCACTGACTTGAATGTATGGCAAGGAGACAACGATTATACAGATGAATTACTATCAGGAACAAAACTTGTGATCATCATTCATCAGGTGGAAAAAACTTCTTTAAAAAAGATAGACAGACTTAGAAACCTGACGTTTGAAAATCCACGATTCGACACCTGGATATTGACATCCTCAGGGTACGAGAAGTTTGAGGCATTTCGTCATGCCAATCAACTTGGTGCACCTTATTACTTTGCAGATGCCACCGTTTTAAAAACAATGGTCCGATCCAATCCAGGTGTTGTGCTTTTGAAAGACGGAATAGTCATCGCCAAATGGCACTACAACGATACGCCACTGACAGATAGTGTTATCGAAATTCTAAATCGTCAGTGAGCCAGAAGATCTTTTTAATTGGCTTGCCAGGTGCTGGGAAAACCACGATGGGACTAGATCTGGCTGTACATTTAGGGCTTCAATTTATTGATCTTGATCAAGATATCGAGCGAGATACAGGACTTTCTATCGCACAAATTTTTGATAAAAAAGGAGAAGCTTACTTCCGCCAATTAGAAAAATTTCATTTAGACAAAATAGTAGAAGAGCTTGATTCCTTTGTAATGGCTACCGGCGGTGGTACTCCTTGCTTTTTCAACAATTTGGAGACCATGCAACAAACAGGTCTAACCATTTATCTCGATACCCCAATTGAAAAAATTGAAGAGCGGTTAAAACTCGACAGCACACGACCATTGATGAAAGTAAATTCTCTCGCTGAGCTTTTGGAGAAAAGGAAAGGATGGTACAATCAGGCTGATCATACCATCCGGGAATACAAAGAAATTCTTACACTTTTCTGATTAAAAGTTTAATCCGAATGTCACCGAAACAGTAGTTCTTCTTATATCAGATCTACCGAATGGTTGATTTATCTCGCTAAAATATGGGGTCACCTCGCGTTGAGTTTTGCTTGTGACCACTGCGAAATCAAGGAAATAGTCAAATGTTCGATACCCAAAACCGAAGGTCACATCTGTGCGATCCTGTAAGTTGTAATCTTTTATTGGATCAGGAAGAAATGCATACCCGGCTCTCAGTCGGAAGTTGTCAAATCTATACTCACCACCCACCCGAATATTGACCACAGATTCATACAAATCTTCGATTATATCATTGTCAATTGAAGTCGAGAAATCATCAGAATTAAGGTTTGCTCTGCTATAGTCCACATATTCCAGGTCTCCGGTGATGAAACCACTTTTGCCGATAAAAGCTGCAACACCAACCCCTACCTTGGATGGAGTTCTTAATTTGTAATTGTTGACAAACAGGTCGCTTTGGTAAGGATCGATATTGGTAAGGTCGTATGTGACAGTTTCTCCATCCACAGTTTCAGTATATGTCGTCCCTGCATCCCAATCTGCCTCCAGATCAACAAAGCTTTCTTCATCCAAAGACATGAATGAAGGTGAAGTATAGCTAGCACCAATGGTCAAAAAATTAACCGGACGGAAGATGGTGCCAAAATTAAAATTGATGCCTCTACCACGTACCTCAATCTGGTCATCAATAAAGATGGCATTGAGCGAATCCAGATCATTGTTGCCTTGCAAAAAATCAAATTCTTCATATGATCGCTCCTGCTTGTAATTAATAAATTGGAGACCCATTCCACCTCCAAAGTAGAGCTTATCATCATAATTTCCTCCCCATGCAATGTTCATTTGATAATGAGAGCCTCTCTCCTTTATTGACTCCCTTTGTATTGGAAAACCACCTACAAAAGCATCATAACCTCCAGAAACAGGTGTAATCAAAAATTGATCAAATGCAGCAAAACCAAGTTCATTCAATTGATTTAAATCCAGCGAACCTGCATCGGCCAAAATATTGTCAACTATGGAATTGAATCCATTTTCTCCTTCATACTTTCTGCTTAGATGGTAGGTATTACTCCGATTCAAGGTAATTGCTAATGAACCTCCTTTGAATTTATCATCTGTAAATCTTCCTTTAGTGAAATTTATAACTGTGCCAATGTTGGCAAAATTGAAGTTGTTTCTAAAAGTCTCTTCAGAACCCTGAAACTCTGCTCCACCGTTTCGAAAAATTCCATATTCAGTATCCGTATTGATGAAGTCCATAGAAGGAGTAAAAACGAAAACACCTTTATTGAAAAAGCCTAAACCTGCCGGATTGGAAATAGCTGAACTGATATCTCCTCCCAATGCAATTTGTGCTCCCCCAATAGACTGCATTCTAGCTGTGCTTCCAAGTCCGTAATTGCTTTGGCTGAAGCGTAGAGCATCTTCAAAGTATTGAGCATTGGATACAACTGAATAACAAAATAAAGAAAGCGAAAGTACAAATAGCCTATTTCTCATCAATCTCCATTTTTATTTTTAGTTTCTTCCTCTTTTACTGGAGCTAGATCTGCTTGATCCTGATCTCCCCGATGAAGATCTTGAGCCAGAGGAGCGACTAGAACTCCTTGACGATCTTCCAACTGACCCGGAGCTTCTCGATGGACTTGAAGGTCTTGCTGATGAACTTCGACTGCTGCGTGGAGCAGGAGGCGAATAGCTTCTATTGCTCCTGGAAGTATTACTAGATCTGTTAAAATTGGTATTCGAATTGGATCTTGATCCAGAACTATACCTGGAAGCATTATTCATATTTGAGGATCTTGAATTTACAGAACTTGATCCTCGAGAGTTTCCTGAATTATATCTACTGCTTCTTGATTGATTTAAATAATCAGCTTGCTGCCTGCTATAATCAGCTCGACCACTTCTTGATTCACTTGCAACTGAGGCTCGTCTACCTGAAGAAGATCTACTACTTCGTGAAGAAACTGTGCCACGTGAGTTTCGCGAACCACGAACTACGCTTCTGCCTCTTCGTGAATTGTTATCTACGACATACACTGGTCTTCCATAAAAATTTCCATAAACCGGAGGACACCAAAATGAATTGAATCCAAATCCCCAACCCCAAGGATTGTAGGCCCAGCTATTCCATCCCCATCCAGCATTCCATCCCCACGATGGACCCCAAAATGGACTATAAGGGCCATTGAATGCCCATGGATCCCAAAAAGGATCATACCATGGGTTTCCCCATGCATTGCCATATGAAACAGACCAAAAATTACCTCCCCAGCTATTGAAACCAAGTCCCAGTCTTAATCGTGGGCGATTCCATTGGTTCCAGTTATTATTCCAACCGTCATTATAATAATTATTGACCACCACCTGTTGAGGAATGGTGTTGTCGTAAAAAGTTTCTTGTGGATTGCTAAAATTTGAATTTTGGTATTGATTATCGGAGGTGTAATCATTGGAAGCTCGATAATCTTCCTGAGTTTTTTCCGGCTGATAATAATCCAGGGATTCTTCACTCACATATCCCTCATCAGAAACGGGATTGCTATCCTTAAACTGCCTGCCAAGAAAACTTAGATTTTCATCGTCCTGAGTTTGCGAAGGTTGCTGATTGTACTGATTCGCTACTTCAGCAAATTTCTTCTTTTGTTTCACTCGGTCTTTTTTAGTGAAATACAGATCATCGTTCTCCTGACCGATAGCTACTATCGCAGAAGTTCCTAAGATCATGACAAGAAAAATTTTCAAATAATGCTTCATAACGAACCTCCTTTTTTTATTTAAACGATCTCTAAGGTCAGTCTGTTCAGTACCTCCGCTATATTTGCGATCCTTAGAAATTCTATGGCAATAAAAGCAAACTCCATACCAAAAGAAGAAAAGACCTATGGCTAAAGCTATTCCATCTCGTTCAGAAGATTATTCACTATGGTATAATGAATTGGTGAAAAAGGCTGGATTGGCGGAAAATTCACCTGTAAGAGGCTGTATGGTAATAAAACCATACGGATTTGCTATATGGGAAAAGATGCAACAAACGTTGGATCAAATGTTTAAAGATACAGGGCATGAAAATGCTTACTTCCCACTGCTAATCCCTAAATCTTTTTTGAGCAAAGAAGCCGATCATGTGGAAGGTTTTGCGAAGGAATGTGCGGTAGTTACACACTATAGATTAAAGAATGATGAGGGAGGAAAAGGAGTAGTGGTAGATCCTGAGGCTCGACTGGAGGAGGAGCTTATCATACGACCAACTTCTGAAACAGTGATATGGGATTCCTATAAAAACTGGATTCAATCGTATCGTGATTTGCCGATTCTTGTGAATCAGTGGGCCAATGTAATGCGATGGGAGATGCGCACGCGACTGTTTTTACGTACAGCTGAGTTTTTGTGGCAAGAAGGTCATACAGCTCATGCCACAAAGCAAGAAGCTATTGATGAAACAAATCAAATGCTAAATGTATACGCGACGTTTGCTGAGGAATTTATGGCAATGCCAGTGATAAAGGGTGTGAAAACGGAGAGTGAGCGATTTGCCGGGGCTGTGGACACCTATTGCATAGAAGCCATGATGCAGGACGGCAAAGCATTACAAGCTGGAACTTCTCACTTTTTAGGTCAAAATTTTGCGAAAGCCTTTGATGTAAAGTTTGCAACAAAAGAAGGTAAAGAAGAATTGGTCTGGGGAACATCTTGGGGTGTGAGCACCCGACTCATGGGAGCTTTAATTATGGCGCATTCGGATGATGATGGCCTAGTACTTCCTCCTAAGTTGGCACCTATCCAGGTAGTTATCGTTCCAATCTATTTTAAAGATGAGCAGTTGGCGCAGATAGAAGAAGTTGTAAATCCTCTAGTTTCAGAGCTTAAAGCCAAAGGTATCTCTGTCAAATTCGACACCAGAGATACTCACAAGCCAGGCTGGAAATTTGCTGAGTATGAGTTAAAAGGTGTTCCGGTAAGGTTAGCGATTGGGCCGAAGGATCTCGAGAAAGGAACCGTGGAAGTGGCTAGAAGAGACACAAAGGAAAAGTCATTCGAGAAAATTGACGGAATTGTAGATCATGTATCAGGTCTGCTTGAAGAGATTCAATCTAACATCTATAATAAGGCAAAAAATTTCCGAGAAGAAAACACCAAGTCTGCCGACACCTATGATGAATTTAAGGAATTGGTGGAGCATGGTTTTGTGCTTGCTCATTGGGACGGAACGGCAGAAACGGAAGAAAAAATCAAAGAAGAGACCAAAGCCACTATTAGATGCATTCCTTTAGATCAGCAAAAGGAAGAAGGAAAATGTATCTTTACAGGCAAGCCTTCAGAAGGGCGTGTGCTCTTCGCTAAAGCATATTAATTATATGGATTGGATCACAATTATCGGACTCATTTTCTTAGGCACCTTTCTGATCATAGCAGAGATCATATTTGTGCCGGGAACTACCATTGTGGGGATTTTAGGTCTGATTTTTTCAATCTATGGCGTCTATCTTGGATATGATTACTATGGTGCCTCTACAGGAACAATCATCCTGCTTGTAGCATCTGTTGTGAATGTGGCTGCACTTGTTATTGCATTTAAAGGGAAATCCTGGGAGCGTTTTTCGCTGAAAGGCTCTATAAAAGGCAAATTCAATGAGGATTTGAAAATTGAACTTAAAATTGGAGATAAAGGCATGACTATTTCTTCGCTCAAACCAGTAGGCAAAGCGATGTTTGATGACCATGAAATAGAAGTGCGATCCAATGGTGGTTTTGTCGATGAAAATGTGGAAATTGAAGTCATAAGAATAGAGTCATCAAAAATTTTTGTACAACCTATAAAAAACTAGAATCATGGGTGGCAGTGTAATGCTTGTCTTAATTATTGTAGGAGGAATTATCCTCTTTTTTATCTTTCTCTATTTCGTTCCAGTAAACCTCTGGATTACAGCTATTTTCTCTGGCGTTCGGGTTGGTCTTTTGGAATTGGTATTTATGCGAATTAGAAAGGTGCCTCCATCTATTGTTGTAAACTCACTTATTACGGCAACAAAAGCAGGCCTTATGACTCAAGATGAAGAAGGTGGGGAGAAAAGACAGTTAAAAACTCAAGAATTGGAAGCTCACTACCTGGCCGGCGGAAATGTACCTCAGGTAATCCGAGCGCTAATTTCGGCGGATAAAGCAAATATTGATCTTACTTTTAAGCAGGCCACGGCAATTGACCTTGCAGGTAGAGATGTATTTGAGGCTGTTCAGGTTTCAGTAAATCCAAAAGTTATTAATACGCCTTCTGTTGCTGCGGTGGCAGCAGATGGTATTCAATTGGTTGCAAAAGCACGTGTAACTATTCGAGCTAACATCAAACAGCTAGTTGGAGGTGCCGGTGAAGAAACTATTCTTGCCAGAGTAGGTGAAGGAATTGTAACTTCTGTAGGTTCTGCATCTACTCATAAAGAAGTACTTGAAAATCCTGATAAGATTTCAAAGCTTGTGCTTCAACGAGGCCTGGATGCAGGAACTGCTTTTGAAATTCTTTCAATCGATATTGCGGATGTAGATGTTGGAGCCAACATCGGTGCGAAACTTCAAACAGACCAAGCATCTGCTGACTTAAAAGTGGCAGAAGCAAAAGCTGAAGAGAGACGCGCAATGGCTGTTGCAGAGGAGCAAGAAATGCTAGCAAAAGCTCAAGAGGCACGCGCTAAAGTAATTTTAGCTGAGGCAGAAGTACCAAAAGCATTGGCAGAAGCATTCAGAAGCGGAAATCTTGGTGTGATGGACTACTACAAATTCCAAAACATCGAAGCTGACACTGATATGCGAAGCTCAATTGCAGGATCCGGAAGTAAAAGATCAGGCAAAAAGAAAAGCTAGGACTTAACTAACCTAGAAAAGAGAGGCCCGAGAGATCGGGCCTTTTTTTATTCGTTTACTTTTTCTGGAGTGAACTCCCCTTGATATTCGATGGCTTGCTTGATGTGTGCCAAGTGATGGCGAGAGTGCCATGCATACAGTCCAACCATCCATTCAAGACTTAGCTCTTTACCATATTCCGGATGAATAAACGTACGCTTCTTCTGATCCGGACGTAGTGACTTTAGCAACATAATTAGTCGATTGTGCAAGCCTTCCAAAATATCCGTTGACTCCATGATTTCTTCATTGGTTGCGTCGGCTGTTTTTGCCCATTCACCCTCATTGTAAGTCTTAATTGTAGGTTTGTCTTCAGTGAGGATCCACTTAAACCTCAAGAAGCTATTCATGTGACTATCCGCCAAATGATGAACTACTTGCTTTATATTCCAGCTACCCGGTCGATACGAAAGTTCTAGCTCGTCGTATGAGAGATTTCCTACCAATTTTTTCAGTTTCTCAGGTAATGAGGCCAATGTCTCAATCCACTGATCAAATAGCTCATCAGTAATTTCTTCAGGTATCTCATATTTACCCAAAGGGTATTTTAATGCTTCTATGTCCACGGTTAGGTTTATTTTCTTCGCTTAAAGATAGGCACAGTACTGCAAGGTTCACCATACATCAGGCTACTTACAATCGGAATTAATTTATCGGTGAGGGCGGTGTACGCATATTCAATGCTTTTAACCTTACCACATCCTTTGATTACAACCTTCTTATCCTTTAGTTCATTTTGCAACAGGCACTTTTCAATAGCTGCATCTATTAATGTCTTTTCGATAGCTTCCTCATCACCAAATGTCACTGTGTGCGCATATTCTTTGATCTTGGTCACGAGCAACATGTAAGCCCATGTGGGAACGATCGCATCAGCTGAGCAAACTAAGCCTACATTTTGCTCCTTATAAATTGCCCAGTCATTCTCTTTGAGAAAAGTGCGAAATTCCTTTTCCCTAAGAATCAATCCTTCATATAAAATATCTTTCAAATCGAAGATTACATACTCACCAGCATGCAAGAAGTCTTCTAAATCAATAGATACCAAGGGACTTTTAGCTACTCTGTTTACTATCTCTTCCATTGTCTAAAGCAACTGCTTTTTGGGTGTTGTGGTTCGCCATTCTTTCAGATAATTTGGCTCAAAATAGGCTACATCTTCAAAATGTTCTTCCTGGAATTTCTCTTCCGCCATTCTTCCCATATTCATTGCATCGGGAAAAATATCATCGATAAAGATCAAGTTTTCTTGACTTGCGATTTGACGAAACTTGGGCATTCCATCACCAAAGAGATAAAGAGGCAAGTCGAGTTCTTTAAATGTATCTTCATCCAATATTTTAGGTGCCAGCTCCCATACTTCCTCTCCTTTTTGATTTTCAATTTGCGTGTAAACCTCCATTCTTCTGGCGTCCATCATAGGGCATAAGAGGTGATCTCCGAGAAACTTGCCTCGAACAGCCTCTGCCATCACGTCGAGGGAAGGAATTGAAATCAATTTTTTACCAAGTGTATAGCAAATTCCTTTTGCAGTGGTAACACCAATGCGGAGACCTGTGTAAGATCCCGGCCCGGATGAAACAGCTACCGCCTCAAGATCATCGAAGGTGACGCCGACTTCTTTGCAGATATCCAAACCTATTCCGGGCAATAACGAGGAATGCGATTTTTCAACTTGATGTACCTGATTGGCGATTAATTCTCCATCACGGTGCAGAGCTACCGAGCACACCATTGTTGATGTCTCTATGCTAAGAATTAAGGCCAACTAGTTGGGGTTTAGGAGGGACTGATATCTTTCGGAATCGTTGAGAATAGCTATGGCCGTCTGAACATCCGGATCTTTGCCGAAAGTAGACTCAATTATTCCCTTTTCATAAAAATATCTGCCCGCAATTTCTTGTTCCAGCAACATTTTTATTTCCTCTTTAAAGGTCATTAAATCTTCCTCCTTGTTGTGTTTTGTTGCTTTCTCAAGGTTATCAAAATATGATTTTAGCTTCGTGTATTTCTTTTCCTCTTTTGCTATTTTGATCAAATCTTGTGTTTCCCTTTCTACGCGGGTTACATACTCAAAATCCCTATTTGAAAGCCATCTTACAAACTCATTGTATTCTGAATCACTAAGCCTTAAATCATCAGGGGATTCAGGTTTCAAATTTTCATTTTTATAGAAATACTCAGTAGCGTAGTAAAAGATGTGATCATTTCTTAGTAGACTTTTCGTCACAGGTGCAAATTCTAATTTTTCTACTTCCACGTCAGGATCAATCCCACCGCCATCGAATACTTTCCTGCCACTTAATGTATAAAACTCATTTTTAAGTGAGTCAGGGATTTTTCCAACACTTCCGTCTTCATTTCTATTGCTATAGTCGATGGCCTGAATACATCTGCCAGTAGGAGTATAATATTTTGCTGTTGTGATTTTAACCACCGCGTCATACGAAAGTGGGCGTTCTATTTGAACTAGGCCCTTTCCAAATGTCTTTCTACCAATTAATACACCTCTATCATAATCTTGCATCACACCAGATACTATTTCAGAAGCCGAGGCACTGCCATTATCTGTGAGCACAACCACCGGGACATTGGGATCCACAGGATCATTTAATGTATTATAGGTCCAGTCATTAGCTCTAACTTTTCCTTTCTGAGTAACAATTTTCCGTCCCTTTTCAATGAATACATTTGATACATTGACAGCTTCATGCAGAAGTCCACCGGGATTACCTCTTAGATCAAGTATAATTTTGGTTGCTCCTTGCTCCATTAGGTCCAGCACTTTGATACCTATGGATCGACCTACATTTTGAGTGAAACTAGTAAGTCTTACGTATCCAATGTCATCTGATACCATTCCCGCATATGGCACACTATCCACGGCGATTTTCTCACGTTTTACATTTACATCAAACATTTCGTTTTGGCCGAAGCGCTTCACTGTAAGTGTAATTTCAGAATTGGACTGGCCTTTCATAAGGTAACGCACTTCTTCTTGAGACTTGCCTTCCAGGGAAATTCCATTTATTGCATGAATTTCATCGCCTGCCCTCAATCCCGCTTCGTATGCTGCGAATCCTTCGTAGGGCATAACCACGGTACTAATTCCCTTTTTTCGCTCTACCACGGCCCCAATACCCGAATATTCTCCGGTTGTCATCATGCGATAAGTCTCAATATCATCAGCAGCGATGTAGTTGGTATATGGATCCAACGTCTCTAGCATTTCATCAATTCCCGATTTCATGAGTGTGGTCGGGTTGACTTCATCTACGTAGTGTGTATTTACTTCTTTGAAGAGGGTAGCGAATATGTCCAGGTTCTTCAGAATCTCGAAATATCTATCTGTGGGAGGTTTTACGGCAGCTGTAAATACAATGACTGCTGCTAGTATAGGAAGGATAATTTTGGCTTTTCTACTCATAATCATTTAGGATTTGACCCTACATCATTGTTGATATTACCCAAACGTTCAAGGCACCTGATTAGTTGACTCTGAATGTTATCAAAGGTTAAAATCTCTTTAGAAAGATAAACGAATCCGACATAAATGCTTTTCGCATCAGAGTCAGCATGGTCAATAAGGTGCTTGTTTAGCCTATAGGCTTCTCGGATTCTACGTTTAAGTAGATTTCTATCTACTGCGCGTTTGAAATTTCGCTTGGGAACGGATATTAGAATTTGATTAGGCTTTTTTGAATCGCCAGTGATGTACCTAACCTGAAAATCATCCAAATAAAAAGAGGAACCTCTTTTAAAGAGTTCCTCAATTTTTTTCTTACCTGTAAATTTTTCCGATTTGGAAAAACTGTATTTAGAGAGGCCCATAGGCCGGATTTTTACTTCTTGTGGATATCGTCAGAAACAGTAAGTCTCTTACGGCCTTTTGCTCTTCTTCTAGCAATCACAGATTGGCCATTCACACTTTCCATTCTTTTTCTGAATCCGTGCTTATTTTTCTTCTTTCTTACTGAAGGTTGAAATGTCCTTTTCATAGTATTCTTCTTTCGCTCTTAAAAACGGAGGGCAAAGATAGATAAATCCTTGCCCTCTGTGCAAATTTTAAGAAATAATTCTCTTTTTACTTTACTGTGAATGTATCAGCAGGAATTTCCTGATTTACTTTCACCTCTTTTGCAGTTGCTACCATTTTTTGTGGTCCAGCTTGCTGTGTTAAGGTATGATAGATCATTAACCCATTTACTTCCTTGTAATCTTCATAATCAATCGTTTGATTAATAGAACCATTTGGGGTTTCAATGGTTTTTGCATAGCGTACTTTCAGGCCTGATTCTTTATCAAAATACAGGGTATAAGACGAACCTTTAGGGAGCGTCACGCTCATTACATATGCATCGCGTCCATTTACTTGCTCTACAGCCACAAGTTTTACTTCAGCACCAGCCTCGGCAAACATAAATTCACCAAAAAGACCATTTGCAAACGCAAGTTCTTCCTTTTGATCATCCTTCATTGGAATACTATTCCCCATTTGCTTGGTTGATGCATTTTCAGCAGTGGCTATTGCTTCCATGGCTGTTTGACCATTGAATGAAACGGTAATCTTCGATTCGAGACCATTTGTCATGATGATTTTCATTGGAAGTTTTTGACCAAAAGTCTCTGCTTCCATGTCCATCACCACATTTTCAAACGTTGAAATAGCATCATCGCCACCGACTGCTTTTTTATAATTCTCGATCACTTTTTCAGCCGTCAGACCTTCAGGAAGCTTTGCTAGTGATGGATCTACTTCGTTTCCATAAGTATCGTAGTAAGTAAGCTCTCCAAACTGCTTTAAGCTCTCAGCGATCTCACCTGCTTTGCCCACTACATTTATGTAGGCATTCTCAGGCTTTAAGTATTTCTGAGCAATGGCTTTTACATCATCAATGGTAACGGCCTGTACTTTCTGCAAGTAGGTATTGTAGTAATCTGCAGGCAAGTTGTAGATAGCAGTATTCAAGGCGAAGTTTGCCACGGTCTGAGGACGCTCAAGTGATTGAGAGAAGCTACCTGCAATTGAATTTTTTGCAAGCTCCAGCTCTTCCTCTGTGATTTCTCCATTTCTCATTTGATCCATTTCATAAATCATTTGAACAATGGCACTATCTGTTACTTCGTTTCTTACATCTGCATTTGCATTGAATCGGGAGATCAATTCATCGGATGAAAGTGAAGATCTGCTACCGTAGGTATAGCCCTTGTCTTCTCTGAGGTTCATGTTCAATTTGCCTGAGAATGAGCCTCCTAAAATCTGGTTCATCACACGAACTTTGATTTCATCATCAGATCCCACCGCAAGCTTGACAGGGTAAGTGATATTGATAACTGATTGCACAGAGCTTGATCTGTTTACAATTCCGACTTTGGTTTTCTCAGGGGCTTGAGGGTCTTTGAAGGTTGGTGTAGGAACTTCACCGGCTTCCCAGCTCCCGAAGTACGTCTTCACCATCTTCTTCATCTGCTTTACATCAACATCGCCAACAATAGCCAAGTAGGAGATGTTTGGCTTAAAATAGGTGGCATGATAGTTTTTCAGATCTTCAACGGTAATGTTGTTGGTAGTCTCCTCGGTTTGAATCTCTCCATAAGGATGATCTGATCCATATACTAATGCCTGATTCAAGTTTCCAGCTATCGCTCCCGGATTTTCCTTGGATTGAGCCAATCCTGAAAGTGTCTGCTTTCTGATTTTCTCTAATTCTTCCTCAGGGAAAGTAGGATTAAAAGCAACATCCGTCATTAATTCCATGATCTTTTCGCTGTACTTAGAAAGCCCTGATGCAAATACATTGGTAGATCCGGCAAAAAGCGAGGCGCCTATAAAATCAACTTCTTCGTCTAATTGCTCTTTTGTTCTGGTTTCAGTGCCTCTTTGCATCAGCTGACCAGCCATACTTAGGTAGCCAACTTTATCACCTTCCAAAATAGCTTCTCTATCGACCAACAGATTATAGCTTACGCGTGGAAGTTTATGGTTTTCGATAATGAAAACCTTCAATCCATTTTTCAATTCAAATGATTCGTAATCGCCAATGTTAATTGGTCGTGGGGTTGCCGGCTCTGGCAACTTGCTCCGATCCACCTGTGCAAAAGCACCTAACATTCCGAGGGTCAGAACGAGGGTTAATATATTCTTAAGTTTCATAATTTCTTGCTTTAGTAGGTTTATTGATCGTCTAATTTTTCATCTTCCGGCTTTTGCTGCGCTGATTTAGGCAGGTAATAGAGAGTCACTCTGTTGTCCGGTGTAAGATATTTTTTTGCTACTCTTTTAATATCTTCTTTAGTTACTGCCATGTAACGATCAATCTCGCTGTTAATCAAGTTGGCATCTCCATAATATACATGGTAGTCTGCGAGACTTTCGGCTATACCTCTTACTGTACTGTTTGAGCTTACAAAATTGTTTTCGATTTGATTTTGAAGCTTTTGAAATTCTCTGTCGCTGATATCTTCTGTTTTCACACGCTCAATTTCCGCCATCATTGCCTCTTCAAGTTCTTCAGGTGTTTTGCCCATGTTTACTAATCCGAGTGAGATGAACAGACCTCCGTCTTCGAGAGCGAATGGGAACGATCCCACGAAGGCTGCAAGCTCTTTATTATCTACAATTTCTTTTTGAAATCGAGAACTTTGACCTCCTGAAAGTAAGGTTGTTAGCATTTGCATGGCATAGTAATCATCAGATCCTTGCTCAGCCATTCTGTAAGCCTGGAATACGCCCGGAAGCTGTACATTATCGAATACTTCTTCTCTTACCTCGCCACCTAGATCCGGTGCTTCTATTTCAGGTCTTGGAATTTCCTTGGTTCCTTTAGGGATTTCAGCAAAATACTTCTCAATGAGTTTTTTAGTTTCTTCAATCTGAATATCGCCGGCAATTGAGAGTGTTGCATTGTTCGGCACATAGAATGTTTGAAAGAAATCTTTAAAATCCTGATTTGTTGCTGCATCGATGTCTTCAAAAGATCCGATTGGTGTCCATGAATACGGAGTCCCTTCGTAAGCTTTGCCAAAGATTTTTTCCTGAAAAGACATGTATGGCTGATTGTCGATTCTTGTTCTCTTTTCTTCTTTTACAACCTCTTTTTGAGTGGCTACACCAATGGAATCAATTTTTGCATGTAGCATTCTTTCTGATTCCATGTATAGGCCTAGCTCCAGCTGATGTGAAGGAAGAGTCTCGTAGTAAAAGGTTCTGTCAAATGAGGTGTTAGCGTTCAATTGCCCACCGGCATTCTGAATGATTTTAAAGAATGAACCTCTTTCAATGTTAGGAGAACCTTCAAACATCAGATGCTCGAAAAAATGAGCAAATCCGGTTCTGCCGTCTGGCTCATTTTTAGAACCTACATGGTATAGAACGGATACGTTAACAATTGGTGTGGAATTGTCCTGGTGAAGGATTACGTGTAATCCATTGTCCAAATCGTACTCCACAAAATCAATTCGCTTATCCTGGGCAAATGCACCAAGCACAGCGAATATGCAGATTAAGGATAGGGTGTTTCGCATATTATTATGTATTTAACAATTCAATTAAAATTCTAGCTCAAATAAACTTCACTTATTCAGTAAAGACAAAACCTCTTTCACATGATTTTGATTTAGTCTCGGACCATATTTAGACACAACAGCTGAACTTGCCGCACTTGCTAGTTTACCAGCCTGTGCATGGTTTTGCCCATGGTTTATGCCATATAAAAAAGCACCAGCAAACATATCTCCTGCTCCTGTTGCGTCTACCGCCTTTGTAGGGAACGGCTGAATTTCATGGTAAGCTGTTCCGTCAAAGGCAAGTGCCCCGTCTTTTCCTTTTGTAATAACAAATTCTTTGGCAACCTTACCAATTGCATCTTTAGCCGCTTCCATGCCTTCTACTCCTGCAAATAATTCTGCCTCTTCAATGTTGCAAAACAATAAATCAACGCCCTCACCAACTATTTCTTTCATTTGATCATTGAAGTACTTTACCATCGATGGATCTGAAAATGTCAGTGCAACTTTTACTCCATTTTCAGCCGCAATACGTTTTGCTTCTTTCATCGCTTCCAAACCCGTTGGTGAAGAAACCAAAAATCCTTCCATGAATAAATAGTTCGAGTTTTTGATTGCTTCTGCATTGAGTTCATTTACTGAAAAATCAGTAGTAATTCCCAGGTAAGTATTCATTGTCCGCTCAGCGTCCGGGGTCACCATTACAAGGCACTTTCCGGTAGTTCCTTGATATAAATTTTGAGCATCCAGGTTCGTATCTATGCCTGCTTCAGAAAGATCATTGGTGTATAATCTGCCATCTTCATCATTGGCTACCTTGCAAGTGTAGTAACCCTTACCTCCAAATTCTGCCAAACCGAAAATTGTATTTGCAGCTGATCCTCCGCCCTGCTTTTTTTTGATATTCCCTGCTACTTTTGACAAAAGTGTGCCTTGTCTTTCCTCGTCAACAAGCGTCATCAGGCCTTTTTCTACCTCATTTTCGCTAAAAAATTGATCTTCTACTTCTATTTCATAATCAACCAAGGCATTGCCAATGGCACATACGTCGTATTTTTTCATCTCCGTTTTTTTAATTTCAATGCTCTGTCCGGATAATCAGTTATAAGTCCGTCAACTCCCCAAGAAATTAGTTTTTTCATTTCATTGGAGTCATTGACAGTCCATGGAATTACTTTCATTCCCGCGTACTGCATATCCAAGATATTTTCTTGCGAAAGTAATGGATAATGACAGGAATAAATTTCGGGGGTGAACCTAAGGGAATCAATGTTTAATTTCCAGTTCAAATCGTTCTCAATAAGAATCGCTAATTCAACTTCTGAGTACTTTTCATGAAAATATTTTAATGTTCTAAAGTCAAATGACTGAATCGTTACACGATTCAAGAGTTTTTTTTCCTTCAGAAGTTTATAAACCAGATCAGAAAAAATTTCTGGTGAAGGGTGAAAAATTGAATCAGTTTGAGCTGTGGTTTTAAGCTCAATGTTATAATTGATGGCTTTAATTCCATTACTACGATTGAAAGATTCCACACTGTCAATTACTTCCTCCAAAAGTGGCTTGTAAACGGCTATTCTTTTTTGACCGGGGAAATTGAGATTTCTTAGTGTACCACAGTCAAACTTTTTTACTTGATCGTAATTGAGCCGATAAATATTTATTACTGAATCCTGAAGAATCTCATTCCCTAAACTGTCTTTGCAGAAAACCGGAGAAAAGAAGGGTTCGTGACTAACGACAAGTTTTTGGTCTTTGGTGACCACTACATCCATTTCCAAAGTATTCACCCCCATTTCAGACGCCATGATGAAAGCCGGAAGGCTATTTTCCGGCGCTAATCCTCTTGCACCTCTATGCCCTTGAATATCCAATACTTCGCAATCCTTATTATTCGGTTGGCAGGAGACCAATATCACCAGACATAAGAATACACACCTTGCCATCATGACAGAAATTTAATCCGAGTAAAAACATAATCGAGTGATTCTTCATTGATGACCATCCGGTAGCAATCTGAATCGCCAAGTTGTTCGGGCTGGTAGCTTCCCTGCTTTAAATACTTTTTACTAGTTTTTTTATCAAACCAATGCACCAATCTGATTTTTCCATCTTCAATTTCCAGGCATGTCATTCCTCTTTTACCAACTACACATCCGGAATTAAAGACGCATGGAATATGAAAAAGCGTATTGTATACATAACTCTGGAAGCTATGATCTTTGTTTTGCCGATAATATTTTTTTAGTTCTTTTTTTTGAGATTTGATTTCAGCTCTTATGAGGTCTTTTTCAGCTTCTTTTGCTTCAATAAAATCTCTGCATAATTGCTCAATCTTATATTTCAATCGATCTACTTTATGAAGTGATTCAAACAAGGGCCTGTGTGTATGGCCTATGATGGATACTATCTTATTGAAAGCTGAGAATCCATAAACACTTTTCTCAATCTTATACTGCTTCCGACTGCTATGAGAAACTGAGTAACTTTTGATTCCAAGTGGATTGGCGAAATACTTAAGTGTGAAACCAATAAGATCATTGTGCTCCTGATATTTTTTACTGGCTTGGTGGCCATGAAATATGAAGAGATGGTTATCACGAAAGTTCAATTTTAGAGAATCATAGTGCTTGAAATCAAAAGGCAGCTCTTTCATCAGCTGCAATTCAAGGTCATGATTGCCTATCGTTTTGAAGAGATTTCCTTCTGCATTAAATGCATTAAATAGATCATAAATGGACTTCCATTGAGTCACAATCTTCTTAATAGGGAATCGTTGTAGCTCCTCAATATCACCATTTAGAATTAAGGTAGATTTTTCTTTTAAATAATGCTCTCCTAGGACTTTTTCAAAAAGCTTTGAGTTTCGTTTGAAGTCATCCGTTGCGCCACCATCTCCCATGTGAAGGTCTGAGAAGATCACCCAGCACTTTCGTGATGAAAGTTCTATCGTGGGACTAGCATCCAAAAGCTTATTTAGCTTTTTATAGAGTGCTTTTGTTTTTACCTGATTCTTCTTAGCCATCTACCAAAGTCGAGCCGCCAAATTAGAAAATATACGATCAATTCCGAGCAGGAAATCTTTGATAGGTAGAAAAAATAATATTACGGTCTTGTATGGCTCATTTGGCTCCAATTGTCATCAGCTCTGGTCTCAAATCCCGCCGGGTCTTCATTCCATTCCTCTTTTAAGCTTCCGGTAAGGGTAGTCATAAAATTAGAAGTGAATAGTATTAGTTCACCATCATTTATCTGCCACTGAGCTGGATCAGGCTGCATTTTTGTAGAAGTTTCTGCCACAGCATACGCACACCATCCACCGTAATTGGGTAAGAATTTGTCTGGATTCTCCATGAATAATAACCTGTTTTTGGTACTGGAAAAATGATAAACTAGTCCATTGTAATTGAATGACTCTGCTGCCACTCCTTTTTTTGCCTCACCCTGCTCAAAATAGGCAACAGGATCATAACCATCGATAGCAATACCGTCCACATTATAAACTTGGTCTTTTGGTAATTCAGTGGTTGAACTGCACGCTGTTAGAATAGCTGCCACCACCAAAAATGTATTTATTTTTTTCATTGATCTTTAAGTTTCGGACGGGGTTTACGAAGTAGGAATTTGAATGATCGATAAAATCTTTGTTTTGGCTGGCTCAAGTCTTAATGCAGACATTCAGAATATTTTTATAAACTGACTATTTTAGTGATTCACACACAACCAAATAATATGCCAGGCATTCAAAAAATTAATCATAAAGGAAAAGAAATCATCTACATAGACTATCGGAATAAATCGGAAGAGGAGATGCTTGAGATTGCCAGTTCATTGAGAGATTTTTTGCTTTCTGATCCGGGGCATCACCTCAGATTGGTGAATATAACTGACACCCCCGCGACCAGAAAATTTACTGCCTATATCAGAGAACTTGGAAAAGAAACAAAAGACATTCCTGTAAGAGGTGCGATTGTAGGCATCACCGGAGCGAAAAAAGTACTGCTTTCCGGATACAACAGATTGTTGGGTGGCGCAATGCGTCCCTTTGACGATGAAGAATCTGCTAAAGATTATTTAGTGAGTCAATAGAAAATCCTGATCCTTGTACATCAGGCCTAATTTCTCAGAATCCACTAACTACTTTTTTATTGTAAACTCTACTACTTCTTTTGAAAAGTTGTAGAAAGTGTCATAGGAGCGAATCTCGATTTTTACGAGTCCATTAGTCAAAGTTTTAACAACATCGGAAAGGTCAATAAACTCCGCGTCTTTACTGACTATCATCTCACCCCCATTGATGCTATACATTAGCTTTTGGGCCTTAGTGTGTTGATCTTTCGCTTCAATTTGTAATTGCAGGTCACCAGAGAATATTGGCAATCCGTTCTCAAAGGAACTTGCTTTTGAGTTAAAGTTTGCACTTATTTTCGGGCCTGTTTTATCGACATAGATTTCATTCATTCTCACTTGTTCCTGATTCCCACTGTTATCAACACTGTAATATTTAATTTGATATGCACCATCTTTCAATTGGTGAGGAACCATCTGTCGACCATCTGACTTCATGAAGGCTAAATCTGCAATCTTAAAATAGGTCGTTGCTATACCAGATCCTTCTTCAACGATTTTGAATTTGATTCTAGTGGCTGGTCCAAAAATGAATCCACCTGTCTCTGTACGGAGAAGATCCGTTCTTGGGGCTGTAACATCTTTTCCAGATAATTCACTTTTTACCATTACCTCGCTATCGCTTAGTGCCAATTGAGCAAAAGATCCAAAACTTATGGCTGTAAATAAAAGAGCAAGAATACGTGTAGAAACTTCCATGTTGCGCTGTGTTGATTGTAAGGATGCAAAAATGAACAATAGCGGAAGCCACCCATATCCGTATAAAATTGGCTTTTGAATTAGGTGATTTAATTAGATGATACTATGTGGATTTTTATTGCGAATGGTCATAACTAATTAGTTTACAGTTAGGTGAAGCATTGTACTTTCATCATAGGTTGGTTTATTAATTTTCTTATACTCCGCTTCATGTGCTTTACCACTTATGAAGCTACGGTTTCTAGCCGAGGAGGGATTACTCATACCCGCAATCCATGCACTTAACCGCTCGTCAATCTCACATTCGTTCGATTTATCTCATACGCTCAATCCATGCCGCACTACCCCTCGTGAACCTTCGCTTTGCTACGGTTTCGAACCCTGGTTCTCATCCCTCAAACATTTTGATTGTCCTAAAAGCAAAAAACCCTGACTCAGAAATGAATCAGGGTTTTTAAGTGTGGGCGCTGAGGGATTACTCATACCCGCAATCCATGCACTTAGCCGCTCGTCAATCTCACATTCGTTCGATTTATCTTATACGCTCAATCCATGCCGCACTACCCCTCATCAACCTTCGCTTTGCTATGGTTTCGAACCCTGGTTCTCATCCCTCAAACATTTTGATTGTCCTAAAAGCAAAAACCCTGACTCATTTCTTAATCAGGGTTTCTAAGTGTGGGCGCTGAGGGATTACTCATACCCGCAATCCATGCACTTAACCGCTCGTCAATCTCACATTCGTTCGATTTATCTCATACCCGCAATCCATGCCGCACTACCCCTCGTGAACCTTCGCTTTGCTACGGTTTCGAACCCTGATTCTCATCCCTCAAATATTTTGATTATCCTAAAAACAAAAAACCCTGACTCATTTCTGAATCAGGGTTTCTAAGAGTGGGCGCTGAGGGATTCGAACCCCCGACCCTCTGGGTGTAAACCAGATGCTCTGAACCAACTGAGCTAAGCGCCCTTTCAATAAAAAATCACCACTGCAAACGCTTTGGCGATTAAAAGGAGTGCAAATTTAGTACGCTTTGCTTTCCATGCAAGTCTCTTCACAAAATAATTTTTAGCTCAATGCTTTTGCCAGAAATATGTTGAAAGGATGAAGTGTCTTATAAACATCTGATACTTGCGAGGCAAAATCATTAGAGGTGACTTGCTTATCTGTCATTTTCTTCATGAAAACATAGTGCTTGAGCTGCAATAGGTCAATGTTTACATGATCTTTTGGATAACCTTTTGGGGCTGTCTTTAACTTGTCATCTCCGTATGGTTCTTCAAAAGTCTTCTTAAAGTTCTTGTTATCTATGATGGAACGAACTTCTTTTCCATTGTAGTCGATCTCTTGCCTTACTTTCTGCAGCATGTCTGATGATGGCTGGTAAACCCCGCCTCCGGCAAAGTTGTTATCAGGCATTATATGAAGGTAATAGCCGGGATTGCCGGACTTCCTCCCCCCGTCAACAATGGCAGCACCGAAATTCGTTTTGTAGGGGTCTTTGTTCTTACTAAATCGAATATCTCGATTTATTCTGAAGAGTGTTTTTCGAGGGTCAATACCTGCAAGAGAGGAATCAAATGCGGACGATTTTTGAATAACTTCTGCGATAAGTTCAATGACTTGATCCTTAGCTTCTTTGTATCGCTTCTTGTTGTCATCCATCCATTCTTTTTTGTTGTGCTTGGCCAGGTCGGCAAGAAAGTTAAGTGTAAACTGTAAATCCATTATGCTATACTTTTTAATATACTTTCTAATTTGATCGATCGAGAGGCTTTTAAAAGGACAGTTGATTTTGAGAGATCCATCTTTTTTAACTCTTCTTCCAAAGCCGCTTTGGAATCAAAATGGTGTTTTGGGTTAGCTACTCTACCTATCTTCTCACCTACTGTTAGCACTCTGGTGAGCCCCAGCCTTCGCGCATATTCCAGCACCTCCTCATGCTGCTTGTCTGAATCTTCCACTTCATTCATATCTCCAAGTATGGCCAATTTATCCCCTTCTTGCTCGGATAGATTCTCAATTGCTACCTTCATCGAATCTGGATTTGCATTGTACGCATCCAGAATAATTGTGGTTGACCCTTTCTTTATTATCTGTGATCTGGAATTATCTGATTCGTAGGTGCTAATCGCATTTAAAATGTTTTCGTCAGACACGTCGAAATATCTTCCAATCGAGACTGCTGCTGCTATATTGCTGTAATTATATCTTCCAATAATTTGAGTTTGTTGATCAATACCAGCTAAAGAAATATTTATGTATGGCTGTGAAGAGGTGAGCCTCAAATCTTCGGGTGGAAATAAAACTGGCGATTCGAATCGTTTTGCCATGTTTGAGAGGACTGAATCTTCCATATTGATAAAAGCTGTCCCATTAGTTTTTCTTATAAAATCAAATAACTCACTCTTACCACGTATCACACCTTCAATACCACCGAAAGTTTCAGTGTGCGCTCGCCCAATATTGGTAATCAAACCGTGAGTTGGTTTTGCTAAATCACAGTAGCTAGCTATCTCACCTACGTGATTGGCTCCCATTTCTATGATGGCAATTTCTACCTGAGGATGAATATGAAGAAGCGTGAGAGGCACGCCAATGTGATTATTGAAGTTTCCTTTTGTCGCATGTACAATGTACTTCTCCGAAAGGACTCGGCTAATCAATTCTTTGGTGGTGGTTTTTCCATTGGATCCTGTAATCGCGAGGACAGGCCTTTTGAATCTTTCGTGATGAAAAGCTGCCAAGGTTTGTAATGCCTTCAGAGCATCCTCGGCCAAAATCATACGATCATCGGTCACATATTGCTCGTCATCCACCACAGCGTATGCAGCGCCTTTTTTTAGTGCTTCTTCTGCAAACTCATTTGCATTGAAATTAGGTCCGCTGATGGAGAAGAATAGGTTGTTCGGCTCGATGGTTCGTGTATCAATAGAAACACCATCGCTCAGCAGAAACCTTGAGTAAAGAAATTCAATGAAATCGCCCATTGCAGCAAAAATATCTTTTACCAGCCAATATTGACCACATATATTTACAACATGGATCCAAGACTCATCCGACCGCTTGCATTTGCCGGAGTGGTACTCGCCATGGTACTCAGTGTTTGGTATTTACTCAAAACTTATGAAGAAGGAAATCCCCGTTGGATTTTTCTAATTATGGCCTTGGGTATTGCGGTGCTACTTTCCCAAAACTTGAGACCCGGTGGTCGAAGAAAGGACTAGTCCTGATTAAAAAGTGTACGAGTAGCTATACTTCTGCCTAAAGTCACTTCATCTGCAAATTCCAATTCACTGCCAACCGGAATTCCACGGGCGATTGTCGTCACCTTTATTCCAAATTCTTTTAGCAATTTGGTGATATAAAATGATGTGGTATCGCCTTCCATGGTAGCGCTCAATGCAAGTATGACTTCTTTTACCTGATCGTCGGATTTGATCCTGCTTATAAGTGAATCTATTTTCACATTCTCTGGGCCGATTCCGTCCATCGGTGATATACGACCTCCAAGTACATGAAAAAGGCCATTGTACTGACCCGTGTTTCTTATCGCCAATACATCAGGCGTATCTTCAACCACGCATATTACTGATGTGTCTCTATATGCATTTTGACAGGTGCATTCTTCGGTATCGGCAATGATGTGGCACGTTTTACAATATTTGATGTTTTCGCGTAACTCCTTTAGCGCGGTGGACAGCTCCAAGGTAGAGTTTTCTGGTTGCTTCAAAAGATGTAAAGCCAATCTTAAGGCAGTCTTTTTCCCGATACCTGGTAGTCTTGAGATTTCTTCTACGGCACGCTCTACCAGTTGCGATGGATATTCCATTAGACAATTGAAGCTTTTATCCCCGCCTCAGTGATGCCTTCCCGCATAGGTTTGAGTTCCTCATAGGCTCCCTTTTTCACTGAACATTTGCCTTTGTAATGGATAAGAAATGTGCATTGTTCAGCCTGGTGAATATCATGTTTGCATACCTTCACCAGCGTGTCAATTACATGATCGAACGTATTGAAGTCGTCATTGTAGACCATAAGGTCACGCACACTCTCACTCCCAATATCCTCATTGGTTTGTATTTCTTCCTCTATGTCGAATTCAGTACTCATCCCTCTATACTTTACTGCAAAATTAATAATTGCATCAGAACCTACATGATTTGTAATTTGCAGGCCTAACATTATAAACACTATGAATCCGCTTTTCGTTGGCTCGATTGTTTTAGGTTACTTCATTTTGTTGATTGGCATCTCCTGGCTTACATCTAAAAATGCCAAGTCAACCGACTTCTATACAGCAAGCCGTGAGTCGAAATGGTATTTGGTAGCATTTGGAATGATTGGTGCTTCGCTATCCGGAGTAACCTTCATTTCCGTACCGGGCGAAGTTGCTAACTCTAACTTCTACTACTTTCAAGTGGTGCTTGGGTATTTAGTGGGCTACTTTGTAATTGCTAGAGTACTACTACCACTTTACTATAAGCTGAATTTAGTTTCCATCTACACGTATCTGGAGCAACGTTTTGGATTTTGGTCTTATAAATCGGGTGCTTTCTTTTTCCTTATAAGCAGAATAATTGGAGCAAGTTTCAGGCTATTTCTAGTTGCCGGAGTGCTTCAAATTGCCTTTTTCGATGCATATGATCTTCCTTTCTGGGTTTCAGTACTTACCACTATCGTTCTTATTTGGCTATACACCTTTAAAGGTGGTATAAAAACCATTGTATGGACAGATACGCTTCAAACTACCTTCATGCTTATTGCAGTTGTTGTCAGCATTTTGTTCATCAAAAATGAACTTTCATGGACATGGACTGAGCTTACTTCCAGCATCTTTCAAGATGAACGATCTACGATATTTAATTGGGAGTGGAAAAGTGGAAGAAATTTCTTCAAGCAATTTTTCAGTGGTGCATTCATCGCTATTGTGATGACCGGTCTTGACCAGGACATGATGCAGAAAAATCTGACCTGTAAGAATATTGGTGAAGCTCAAAAGAATGTCTTCTGGTTTTGTGTCATTTTGGTTATCGTCAACTTTTTGTTTCTCAGCCTCGGAGTTTTACTCTATCAATATGCTGAAATAGGCAGTATAGCATTGCCCGAAAGGTCTGACAATTTATTTCCCATGCTGGCTGTAGGTAACTTCTCGACAATTGGGACAGTCACCTTTCTTCTTGGAATTACTGCAGCAGCCTATTCGAGTGCAGATTCAGCGCTTACTGCACTAACTACCTCTTTTTGCGTTGATTTTTTAGGCTTCAAAAAAGAGAACTATGAGGAAAGAAAAAATCTCAGGATAGGTGTTCATTTCGGATTTTCAATCATACTATTTTTCGTCATTCTCATTTTTCAGGCCATCAATGATCAAAGCGTTATCAACTCAATCTTCATTGCAGCTGGATACACGTACGGGCCATTACTTGGACTTTTCACCTTTGGAATTTTCACTAATTATCAAGTAAAGGATCATTTGGTTCCGCTGATCTGTATACTCTCTCCTATTTTGAGCTATATCATCAACATAAATTCGGAGCAATTATTAAACGGGTACAAATTCGGCTTTGAAATTTTGATTCTAAATGGATTGATTATGCTGATCGGTTTGTTTTTAATCAGACGCAAATAACAAACCTATGTCTGATATTGAAACCTCCGAAGATCTACAGCTACTTGTGAGAGCATTTTACTCCAAAGCCAAAGAAGATCCATCTCTTGGCCCAATTTTCAATCAATTTGTTGATGATTGGGAGCCGCATATAAAAAAAGTCGCCAGCTTTTGGGAATCCACACTTTTTACGCGTGGCACGTATAGAGGAAACCCCATGGCTCTTCATCAGGAGGTAGATGAAAAATTAAACCACTCTTTGGATCAATCTCACTTTAATAAATGGGTAGAAATATGGCATGAAATCGTAGATTCCTTGTTTGCTGGATCCAAGGCCGAAATGGCAAAGCAACGAGCTACCAACATTGCCAATATTATGTTTATCAAATTGTACCAAGCCAGAGCGAAAAACTTATAGTCCTAATTCCACCATTGGATCCCAGAAATGTTTCTTGAAGTTGACGACTTGATCTTTTTCAACCTTCACTCCTTCGGCTTCAAGTAGCTCTTTCATTCTATTTGGTGATTGGAAATGATTTTTTCCAGTTAACAATCCAACTCTGTTAACTACTCTGTGTGCAGGTACTTCATGCTGAGATACCGCTCCATTCATTGCCCAACCAACCACTCGAGCTGAGCGCTTCACGCCAAGATATGCTGCTATGGCTCCATAACTGGTTACCCTGCCTTCGGGTATGAGCTTTGCTACCTCATAAACATCGTTGAAAAAGCTTTCCTTATCCATCTAGTCAAGTTTTTCAACTTCACAATCTTCTAAAATGAAGAACAGATGCAATGGATTGTCATCGTTCAGTCGTAGTGTTCCTTTTACTCTCACACGCTCATCCGTGTATCTGAATTCTCTATCCGAATAAACTTCCACAACTGTCTCCGGCCCTGCTGCCCCACAGAAAAAACAAGACTGGTATGGAAAGCGTGAAAGCACGAAATAGTCCTGATCACTCTCCTGTTGAAGCGGGATTATAAACCCTTCAAGGGTCACCTCTTTCCCTTCCCGTAATTTTAGTTGCTCAGAAAACTTAGGTTTTTCAACTTCGGCTCCCATAAAGTCATCATAACCCATAACTATTTCCACTGAGGATAATAATTCCCAACCGGAAAGTTGAGGTTGAAACAAAAAGGCCAGCAAAATAGTCATCATAGTGTGTAACATTATCAGAACCAAAATTATCTAAAAAACGTGTGAGTGTCTTGCAAAGGCCTGACCATTATTTTTTACTTTAGCCGAACATAAAGAACAAATGAGCAGTATAATCTCGACCTCCGAAATTTCCAGAAAATACGTCATGGGAAGTGAAATCATCATGGCATTGAAATCAATTACAATCAACATTGACAAGGGCGAGTATGTCTCATTCATGGGTCCTTCAGGATCTGGTAAGTCTACACTGATGAACATTATTGGATGTCTTGACACACCAACCGATGGAACATATGTCCTAAATGACCATGATGTGAGTGATCTTACGGAAAACGAATTGGCAGAAATCAGAAATAAAGAAATTGGATTCGTCTTTCAAACATTCAACCTCCTGCCAAGAGCATCAGCACTAGAAAATGTAGCGTTGCCACTTGTCTATGCCGGATATAATTCTTCGGAGCGTGAAGAAAAGGCTCTAGCTGCGCTGGCAGGAGTAGGACTCGATGATCGAGCTTATCATAAGCCAAATGAACTTTCTGGTGGTCAACGCCAACGGGTTGCTATTGCAAGGGCTTTGGTAAATGATCCTAGTATTATTCTTGCCGATGAACCAACTGGTAATCTTGACTCCAAAACTTCTTATGACATAATGGATTTGTTTCAGGAACTGCATGACAAGGGGAATACCATCATTATGGTGACACACGAGGAAGATATAGCAGAATATTCTCATCGTATTGTTCGTCTTAGGGATGGACTTATTGAAAGCGATGTACTTAATAAAAACATTAGATCTGCCAGAACACCAGCATGAGTGCGAAACTCTACACCAAAACAGGAGATAAAGGAAAAACTTCTCTATTAGGAGGAAAAAAAGTTTCCAAGGCAGATTTACGTATTGAGGCTTATGGAAATGTAGATGAACTTAATGCCTTCATTGGTCACCTCAAGGATCATGACGGAGTAGAAAATCGGCTCAAGCAACAACTTTACTGGATTCAGGAGCATTTATTTTCGATTGGAAGCATTTTGGCGACTGAAGCGGACTTTAAGGGATTTGAGCTGCCAAAAGTTACCAATACAGAGGTACAGCAATTGGAAGTATGGATTGATAAGTTTGATGGTGAAGTGCCGCCACTCAAAAATTTTATTTTACCAGGTGGACACCCCGCAGTTTCGTTGGCACATGTCTGTCGAACGGTTTGTCGCAGAACCGAAAGAAGTATCATTTCGTTAAGTGATCAGGAGCCAATTGACGATTCAATATTGCAATTCATGAACAGATTGTCTGATTATTTGTTCATCTTTGCGCGCGCAATCGGCCACATATTAGGTGTTAAGGAGGTTCCTTGGTCACCTGGGACTGATTGAAAAAACCCCATTTCAACCCAAAGATTGTAGAAAATGACAGAGACGTTGGATATCCAAATAACGGAAACACAAAATTCCAGATTACCCGAAATCGATTTCGATAATCTTGCTTTCGGAAAAACTTTCTCGGATCACATGTTTGTTGCCGATTATAAAAACGGTGAATGGACAGATTTAAGAATTACTCCTTATCAAAACCTTTCCGTTAGTCCAGCCAATGCAACGCTTCACTACGCTCAAAGCATTTTTGAAGGCTTGAAGGCCCACAAAGCTGACAATGGCGATATTCTCATTTTCAGACCAGAAGCCAATGCAAAGAGATTAATAAAAAGTGCTGAGCGCATGTGCATGCCTCCGGTTCCTGAAGAACTATTCATGGAAGCCATAGAAGCGCTTATTGCAATCGATAAAGATTGGGTTCCGGGAAAACCTGGTACCTCATTATATATCAGACCATTTCAGTTTGCTGATGATCCATTCATAGGTGTGCGTCCGTCTGAGACATACAAATTTATGGTTATCACCGGACCTGTAGGAGGTTACTACTCTGAGCCTGTGCGTGTAAAAATTGAAAAACATTTCACCAGAGCTGTTCGTGGCGGTGTTGGGGCAGCAAAGACTGCAGGCAACTATGCCGCTTCATTGTATCCAGCCAAACAAGCTCAAGCTCAAGGATATCATCAGCTCGTGTGGACGGATGGTCAAACACACGAATTCATTGAAGAGTCCGGCACTATGAACATAATGTTCGTAATCAATGACACACTTATTACTCCTCCTACAAGTGATTCCATCCTACCCGGAATCACCAGAGAAAGTGCTTTGATTTTAGCCAAAGATTGGGGGTTAAACGTAGAAGAGCGACCGATCAAAGTAGACGAAGTAATTGAGGCTATAGAAAATGGCAAATTGACCGAAGCATTCGGTATTGGTACTGCTGCTACAGTTTCTCATATTGCGGAGATCGGATATGAAGGTAGAGATTACGAATTACCTGCTATCGAAACTCGAACTATCTCAAACAGACTATTAGATTCTTTGACTAAAATCAAACTTGGTCAGGAAGAAGACCGATTCGGGTGGATTAGAAAGATTGGTTAATTGGTTAATTTAGGGTGATGGAAGTATTCAATTATCGTATCCTATTGAAGGAAGAACCTGAGGGTGGCTTTACAGTTACTGTCCCGAGTCTAGAGGGATGTATAACCTATGGTAGTACGTTAGGAGAAGCTAAATCCAATGCTAAAGAAGCGATTGAGCTATATATTGAATCCCTCAAGGCTGACAACCTGCCTATCCCAACAGATGATAATTTGTTAGAATACAATCTTCAAATCAATTATGCCTGACTACAGCTCTAAAAAGCTGATCATAAGATTAGAAAAGGCTGGTTTTGTCCTTCATAGAATAAAAGGAAGTCATCATATTTTTAAACATTCGAATGGTCTTAGAGTGGTTGTCCCACACCCAAAAAAAGATCTTCCAAAAGGAACATTCAATGCTATTTTAAAGCAGGCAGGGCTTGAATAGTCAAAGGTGTCAACTATCTTCGCCACCTCAATTTTAATATTCCAATGACAAACGAAGAATTGAAAGATTTAAAGGCTCGTGTTAATGCCTTGAGGGGGTATCTTTGACTATGATGGTCGTAAGAAAAACCTCGAAGAATTAGAACTAGTCACCGCTCAGCCAGACTTCTGGAACAACCCGGAGGACGCTGAGAAAACCATGAAAAAAATCCGAGGGCTGAAAGGCTGGACGGATAGCTATGAGGCCGTGGAAACCTCATTAGGAGACGTAGAAACCCTTTACGAATTCAATCAAGAGGGAGAAGCATCCGATGAAGAGGTGCAAGAAGCATACAACAATGCACTGAAACTCCTTGAAGAACTTGAGCTCAAAAAAATGCTTGGTGAGGAGGAAGATCAACTGTCTGCAATGCTACAAATCACACCTGGCGCAGGTGGTACAGAAAGTAACGACTGGGCTGGGATCCTCATGCGTATGTACATTATGTGGGGAGAAGCCAACGGCTACAAGGTGCGCGAAGTTGACTATCAGGCTGGAGATGTCGCCGGTGTAAAATCGGTGACTTTAGAGTTTGATGGCCCGCTCGCTTATGGATACTTAAAATCCGAAAATGGTGTACACCGTCTGGTGCGAATTTCTCCATTTGATAGTGGCGGAAGAAGACATACATCCTTTGCTTCCGTTTACGTTTATCCGGTTGCAGATGATTCTATAGAGATAGATATCAATCCAAGCGATATCGATCTTCATACTTCAAGGTCTGGAGGAGCTGGTGGTCAGAATGTGAATAAAGTAGAGACCAAAGTTCAGCTTACCCATAAGCCGACGGGTATTGTTGTGGTTTGCCAGGTAGAGCGATCGCAGCTTGCTAATAGAGAAAGGGCTATGCAAATGCTGAAATCTCAACTTTATCAAATGGAGATTGAGAAACGTAACAAGGAGCGAGCAAGCATAGAAGCCGGAAAAAAAGCGATAGATTTTGGATCGCAAATAAGGAATTATGTGTTACATCCCTACAAACTCATAAAAGACGCTCGAACCGGCTTTGAACGAACGGATGTGCAGAACGTGCTTGATGGAGATTTGAATGATTATATCAAAGCCTACCTCCTACATGAGGAGTAGCTACACGCACAACCTGATTAAATGAAGAAATACTCACTGAACTTTTGGTTACTCTCCATTAGTTCCTTTCTGTTTTTTGGTTCTTTCAATATGGTTCTTCCAGAATTGCCGGACTTTATGCGAACGTTTGGTGGAGAAGATTATATTGGGCTTCATATTACTTTTTTTACACTGACAGCTCTTATTTCCAGGCCATTCAGCGGAAAACTAACTGACACCTGGGGAAGAATTCCAGTCATGGTGTTTGGCGCCGCTGTGACTGCAGTTGTTTCGCTATTCTATCCATTCTTTCTTAACATCTATGCGTTTCTGTTTATTCGATTTCTGCATGGTTTTTCAACCGGTTTCAAGCCAACAGGAACTGCTGCTTACGTGGCAGATATTGTTCCTGTAAATCGGCGTGGAGAAGGTATGGGAATCCTCAGCTTCTTCGGGATGACAGGAATGGGAATTGGGAATTATGTAGGTGGTGTAATCGCCATTAACAACGATATAAATGTATTGTTTTATAGCAGTGCGGCAGTAGCATTGCTTTCCGTAATTGTAATTGCCGGAATGAAGGAGACTGTGGAAAACAAACAAAAATTTTCCGGAAGCCTATTGAAAATAAAAGCTGTGGACATTTATGAGCCAACTGTGCTAGTGCCTTCGGTGGTTATGATGCTGGTGACTTTTTCCTTCGGAGCTGCGCTTACCCTGGCCCCTGACCTTAGTGTTTCTCTTGGAATAGCTAATAAGGGATTATTCTTTTCTTATTTCACGATCACTTCACTTATATCAAGAGTCCTTGGTGGAAGACTGTCAGATGAATTCGGAAGACGTAAAGTGCTGATTGCAGCAATGCTCATTGTAGGAACCGGATCAGTATATATTGGCTTTTCTCAGTCTGCCTTTCACTTATTTACCGGAGCGCTAATTTTCGGGGCCGGTTATGGCTTATCGTCACCTGCATTGTTTGCCTGGGCAGCAGATCTCGCACCGGATCAATTTAGAGGTCGGGGATTTTCGACCCTGTTTATGGCCTTGGAAATTGGTATTGGGATGGGTGCGATGCTTGCAGGACAAATCTATAATGGCAATCCTGATAATTTCCCTGTTGTCTTTTCGGGATGTGGAAGCTTGGCTTTTTTAGCTTTTATTTACCTCTTGTTTAAAGGAAAATAAAATGACCAGATATCTTCTCTGGATATACATTGCTGTATCCATCGCTAACCTTGTTGCTAAGGTTATTCCATCTGAAGAGCTTGATCAGTATACTAAGCCTCTGCTCATGCCATTGCTCATGATTTATGTTTATAAGTCAAGTTTAGGTAACACGACAGCCAGAATCCTGTTACTTTTTGTTGCATTACTTTTTTCATGGCTTGGAGACGTGGTGCTCATGTATCAGGAAAATGAGACTTATTTTATGGCTGGCATTGGTCTATTCCTGGTTGCTCAGATCACCTACATTTTTGTTTTGAAAAAATCAATGTATCAAAAACCTTCATTGGATCTTATGAAGGTCTTACCATTCCTGATTTATGCCGGTATTCTGTTTTATGTTCTCCTACCCGCAGGAGACTTTACTGTACCGATTATTATCTATGGACTTGTGATTATGATCATGGCTATAATGGCAAGGACAAGAGAGGGTAATACGGCTCAAAATAGTTATCAGTTGGCGCTATTAGGAAGTCTTTTATTCCTGGCTTCTGATTCAATTCTAGCATTCAATGCTTTTCACACGGCAATACCATATGCAGGCGTGTTGATAATGTCGACTTATTGTGGTGCACAGCTCTTGCTTGTTTTGGGTATTTTGAAGCACGCGGAGTAAATAGATTCTGAAACAAGTTCAGAATGACTATGAATGGTTAATCCGTGTACTTGAAGCGAACCATTCCAAGGGCAACATCTACATCGAAGGTAAGTAGGTTTTCGGCATCTGCTGTGTAGCTCATATTTACGAAAACATTCTTCTCAACCTCCTCGAATCCTTTGGCCAGCTTAATAGCGCAAAGCGGGGAATCTCTGATTTTGATCATCACCGGAGTTCCTTCTTTTGGAAGTAAAATCTCAAGATTTCCTGCACCTACTGAAGCATTTACATTGCATTTCTCGGACATTTCTCTATCGAAATCAAGAAGCACATTGCCGAACCCAATTTTTGTAATGACATTTTCAGCTCGTGCCAATTCCATTCGCTTAGCTACAATTGATCCGAAATCAGCTTTCACATAGAAGGTATCCATCTTAATCGGATTCATATTGCCATCGTCGTATCCAACAACAATGTCAGCACTTCCAGACTTGATTTTTAGACGCTGAACAGATGAACCCGTAAGGTTTACATCGGCATTACCCAAACCATAAATAAGATTTAGTTTATATATCTTATCTCGATTGAGATTTACTTTCCAAAAATCATTATCCTTATCACTTCTGGATACAGCCATAGTGAAGCTATCTCCAAATCCAGAGGAGTTATATTCATCCAATACAAGCTTTGAGTAGCAGGTATTGTTCTTCACCTTGCTCGCAAACGAAGGGTTGATCTTTTCCAGATCAGGATTCCCGTAAATAGTCAATGGATTGTTATCTACATCAGATTGCTTTAATAAGCAATTTGTCGCTGTTGCTTTTAAATAGAAGTCAACGGTATCAAAATCCGGAGAATTCTTTATTGTATAAAATTTAGATAGTTGTGCAATCGCACCTATACTCATCATCAGGGACATCCCTGAAGCTATTACCAACCGCAACATGGAGTGTATTACGAATTGGGACTGGGGATGTTACATTTCAGACGACGAATTAGAGCTTTTTTTAATGTTTATTTTCAAGGCTATTCCTCTGCAGCAAGCAAAGGATGCTGTGAAGCCTAGAAATACTCTTTCATTCGCTCGAAAAAGCTTTTATCAGCCTTTCCCGGATCTGGCTGGAAGTTGGGTGAATCCCTCAATCTTTCCAGCGTTTCTTTTTCTTCGGAGCTCAACTTTTTAGGTGTCCATACATTCACATGTACCAATTGGTCTCCCTGACCATAGCCTTCAATAGATTTTATTCCTTTACCTCTTAATCGAAGAATTTTTCCGCTTTGAGTGCCTGGGTCGATTTTAATTTTAGCCTTTCCGCCAATAGTAGGCACCTCTATGGAAGTACCAAGAGCCGCATCGATAAAATTGACGTAGAGATCATAGATTACATTGTTTCCATCACGTTTAAGCGTGTCATCTTCCACCTCTTCAACAAGGATCAATAAATCACCAGGGATACCACCTGCTACTTCATTTCCTTTTCCGGACATGGAAAGTTGCATTCCATCGGTAACACCTGCAGGAATTTTGATAGGTATAATTTCTTCTTGCCTTTTCAGACCGGAGCTATCAACGCCAGCTGCTCGGCTTTCTACTGTCTGGCCACTTCCGCCACATGAAGGGCATGTCGATGTGCTCATCATCTGACCAAGCATGGTGTTCATCACTTTGCGGACTTGCCCTGAGCCATTACAGCTTGAACATGTTTGAAATTTGGTGTCAGGATCTACAATGAGTCGATTTACCTTGATTTTTTTCTCAACACCATTGGCTACTTCCTCCAGTGTCAATTTTAGTTTAATGCGGAGGTTGGTACCTTTTCTTGTCCTGCGGCCGCCTCTGCCTCCTCCGCCTCCGAAGAAGCTTTCGAAAGGACTGCCTCCGCCACCGAATATATCACCAAACTGAGAGAAAATATCCTCCATATTCATGTTGCCGCCACCGAATCCACCTCCGGCACCACCAACACCCTGATGACCAAATCGATCGTAGCGTTGACGTTTTTCGTCATTGCTCAAAACCTCATATGCTTCGGCAGCCTCTTTGAATTTCTCCTCAGCTTCCTTGTCGTCTGGATTTTTATCCGGATGATATTTGATGGCAATCTTTCGATATGCCTTTTTCATTTCATCCTTGCTCGCCGAGCGGTCAACCCCTAATATTTCGTAATAGTCTCTCTTTGCCATTTTATTGCTTCGCTCCTACAACTACTTTTGCAAATCTCACCACGGACTCTCCGAGTGTATAGCCAGCCTCGACAACATCTACAATCTTACCTTCCAATTTTTTTTCTGCTGGGATCTGGGTAATTGCTTCATGTTTTTCATCATCAAAGGCATCGCCCTTCTTCACTTCCATTTTCTTCAAACCTCTATTGTCAAGCGACTTATTCAATTTGTTTTGAATAAGCTCCATGCCTTCCCTTAATGCTTTGATATCTTCACTCGATTCTGATGCGGCCATGGCTCGCTCAAAATCATCGAGAACAGGAATCAAATCCGCCATCAAGTCTTTATTGGCGGTGCTAATCAAGTCTAACTTCTCCTTGGAAGTCCTTCTCCTGAAGTTTTCAAATTCTGAATACAGTCGCAGGTATTTATCTTTGGCTTCTCCTAATTGTTCTTCCAATGTAGGTTCTGAGCTCTCTTCAATTGTCTCTTCGTTTTCTTCAGCCTCCTTCACTTGCTCGTTTTCCACATTTATATCCTGCTCTTCAGTTATTTCCTGCTCTTTATTCACTTTTTCTTTTGTTTCCTTCATTCTTCAATTATGATTAAAGACGACTTGTGGTCGACAATTTCTTTGCCAATGCAATCAGATGTGCCAATATGTCAGTTCAGTTTAACTGCTGCCAGATTTTATCTTTCAACTCCTGGATGCCAAACCCTGTTACGCTTGAAATAAACAGGGTTTCTAATTCCGGCAATTCCTGTTTCATCTCTGCCATTAATTCATCATCCAGAAGGTCTGATTTGGTGATGGCTAGGAGCCTGTTTTTATCCATCAGTTCAGGGTTATGCTTTTGGAGTTCCCCCATCAGAATGTCAAACTCTTTTCGAATGTCATCGGCATCTGCCGGAATCATAAACAACAAGATAGAATTGCGCTCGATGTGACGAAGGAAGCGATTCCCTAATCCTTTTCCTTCAGCAGCTCCTTCGATAATCCCGGGAATATCTGCCATTACAAATGACTTATAGTCTCGGTAAGGGACTACTCCAAGATTAGGGACTAGTGTTGTAAAAGGATAATCTGCTATTTCAGGCTTAGCTTCTGAAACAACTGAAAGTAATGTTGACTTTCCTGCATTTGGAAATCCAACAAGTCCTACATCTGCTAAAATCTTGAGCTCAAGGATTACCCACTTTTCTAACCCCTCAATGCCTGGCTGGGCATATCTCGGAGTTTGGTTTGTGGAAGTTTTGTAATGAACATTTCCTCTTCCGCCTATTCCTCCGGAAAGCAAAACCTTTTCTTCACCATCTTCAAGGATTTCCAAGAGCTTTTCATTGGTTTCAGAATCACGTGCTATGGTGCCTATTGGAACTTCAAGTACAATATTTTCCCCATCTTTCCCAAACCTTCTATTGCCCTCTCCATGACCTCCATTCTCAGCCATGATATGTTTCTTGTATTTAAGGTGCAGCAATGTCCACAGTTGGCTGTTGCCTCTAAGGACAATGCTACCGCCCTTGCCTCCATCACCCCCATCGGGGCCTCCTTTGGGCACATGCTTTTCTCTTCGGAAATGCACAGAACCTGCTCCTCCATCACCCGATCGGGCGTAGAATTTGACGTAATCTATAAAGTTGGATTCCATAGGTCTTTAGACCTCAAGAGATGTAATTGCCGAATTGATCTCTTCGTAAATGCTTTCAATACTGCCCACGCCATTGATGGCGGTGAATTTGCCTTGATTGCGATAATAATCTGCCACAGGTGAGGTTTCCCGATTGTAAACCTGAATTCGATTATTGATTTTTTCATCGTCCTGATCATCTATACGACCAGACGTTTTTGCTCGTTCCTTGATTCTAACTTTGAGTTCGTCTTCCGGAACTTCCAATGCCACCATACCTGAAATAGCAAGTCCATGTCTCTCGAGCATCTTGTCAAGTGCTTCTGCTTGATTTACAGTCCTGGGAAATCCATCAAATATGAATCCGTTTGCGTCAAGGTTCTCCTGTATTTTATCTTCAACCATGCCTATCACAACTTCGTCAGGCACGAGGTTTCCGGCATCCATAAAGCTTTTGGCCAGCTTACCGAGCTCTGTGTTCTCACCTATGTGCTTTCGAAACAGGTCTCCTGTCGCGATATGAATGAGGGAGTGTGATTCAATAATTTTCGCACTCTGCGTTCCTTTCCCGGCTCCCGGAGGACCAAATAAAACAATATTCAGCATAGCTTCAATTTGTAAAAAGCGACAAAGATAAGCGCTAAAAATATATCTAGCAGTCTGTTTTTAAACTAGTATCAGTAAGTTAGCCAACTATTATGGCTACAGCACTTAAATACTTCACTGTATACTTCCTGAGCGGTCTTAAATTCATCTTCGGTCCAACCTTTGGGGTGGCTAATGATTTGCCTGTTTTAGCTATAATTATTCTTACGGCATTGGGGATGATGACCACCATATATCTCTTCACATTTTTTGGTGATGAGATCCGTCGGTTCTTCGGAAAGTTTAGAAAAAACAAGCGTGTGTTTTCAAAGAAGAGTAGAAGGTTTGTAAGGCTCTGGAGAAGGTTTGGATTGAAAGGGTTGTGTTTACTGACCCCACTTATTCTTACGCCTCCAGGAGGCGGACTATTAGTAAATCTCTTAGGATCTAAAAAAAGATTGATTCTGAAATGGATGTGGATCAGTGCATTTTTATGGAGTACTGTAATCACTTTAATTGTGAAGTATGCTTTTTGGCTAATTGAAGACTTTATTCCACTTTAATCTTCTTCATTTTCATCGTCAAGTACTTCAATATCTTGTATCAGTACTCTTTTTGAAATGGCCCTGCCTGTAGGTGTGGCAGCAAGTCCACCTTGCGCTGTTTCTTTATATCTGGCCTCCATGCTTTGGCCTACCTCGCCCATTGCATCCACACATTCATCCACGGGAATCACAGGACTCACATCAGCGAGTGCTATTTGTGCAGAAGAATTAGCAATCGCTGCTGCACTTGCATTTCTTACAACGCATGGAATTTCTACCAACCCCGCAACAGGATCACAAACAAGTCCGAGCATGCACTGAATGGTAATTGCCACTGCATTAAATATCTGGTCGTTGTTTCCACCCAGGCAGTAAACGATACCAGCTGATGCCATTGCAGCAGCTGCAGCTGTTTCTGCCTGACATCCCCCGACTGCCCCAGCAATAGAGGCTCTTTTTTCTAAAATCAATGCAACACCTGCTCCTATCAGAAGTGCCTCGTAGATTTTTTTGTCCGGAATGTTGTGGATTTCCTGAAGAGTAAATAAGGTTCCTGGTAGAATTCCACTTGCACCTGCCGTTGGTGCAGCGACCACTCTGCCCATACATGAATTCACCTCCTTGGCAGCCAGCGCTCTTGCTACTAATTTTTGAAATTCAGGAGAAAGCACTGTTTTGGGAAAGTTCATGACTTTTTTGGCTCCATTATTAATCATGCCCGAATAAGAACTCATATCTTCTTCAAGTCCTGATTTGACGGCCTCCTTCATCACCTTGTAAGCCTCACCAATCCCTTTCCAGATATCGTCTTCGTCTTTCCCTTTCTGATTTATCTCAAAGTCTAACACCGGTTGGAAGAGCGGAAGATCTTTATCTTCACATTCCTTTTTCCAAGCTTCGAAATTGTTAAATAGCACGCCCATACTCAAAGATACTACTTGTTTCAGCCAATAACTGAAGCTTTTGCGTGGGAGTTTCACTAAGGTGGCTATTTTTGCGGCCATGCTTAAAAACGACCTTATTTTACGTGCAGCCAGAGGTGAGAAAACTGAGCGTACTCCTGTTTGGCTCATGCGACAGGCAGGCAGAATATTGCCCGAGTATAGAGCTGTTAGAAATAGTCTTTCTGGCTTTAAGGAGCTGGTGGAAACACCAGAGTTGGCTGCTGAAGTTACCATTCAGCCAGTGGATATTCTCGGTGTTGATGCTGCAATTATCTTTTCAGATATTTTGGTGATCCCGGAAGCAATGGGATTGACCTATGAAATGGTGGAGAAGAAGGGTCCTCACTTTCCCAAAACGGTAGAAAGTAAGAAAGATATTGAGCGATTGAAAGTGGCTGATCCGTCTGATTTAGGGTACGTATATGAGGCAATTAAGATAACTAAGAAGGAGCTGGACGGAAGAGTGCCTTTAATTGGATTTGCTGGAGCACCCTGGACCATTTTTTCATACATGATTGAGGGTGGTGGAAGTAAAACTTTTTCAAAAGCACGTAAACTCCTGTATACTGATCCGGTGATGGCTGATCAATTGCTGGAAATGATCACACAATCAACGATTGGCTACTTAAAGCAACAAATTGCTGCTGGTGCAGATATGCTCCAGATATTCGATTCATGGGCTGGTGTGCTGCCGGCCGGTCATTATTCTGATTTTTCTTTGAAATACATCTCAAAAATATGTGATGCGATTAATGAGGTTCCTATTACAGTATTTGCTAAGGGAGCTTGGTGGGCATTGCCTGAAATGGCAAATCTGAAGTGTAGAACCATTGGTTTGGATTGGAACATGAATCCTCAGGAATCTAGGAAGTTATTATCTGATAAAACTCTTCAGGGGAATCTTGATCCATGTGCACTTTATGGTTCTGCTAAATCAATTCGGAAGGAGACCGAAAAAATGCTCAATGCATTTGGTGATCACCCACATATAGCCAACCTCGGGCATGGAGTTTATCCTGACACGGATCCCAAAAAGGTAAAGTATTATATCGAGTGTGTGAAGGAGCTATCGGCTCACTGATATTTGATATATGAGGCTATTTTTCGTCTCAACTCGTTTGGATCGAATGGTTTTGTAATGTAGTCATTCATACCGGCAGCTATTACGTCTTGTCTTACTTTGAGTAGGGCGGATGCTGTAAGTGCTATAATTGGTGTTTTCTGATCAAACGTCCTGATCTGTCGTGTTGCTTTATAGCCATCCATGATTGGCATTTGAAGATCCATTAGCACAAGGTCGTAGCTTTTTTCATGCATCTTTTCTACTGCTTCTTGCCCATTGAAAGCTATCTCTACATGAAGTTCCCATTTCTTTAGGAATTTCTCTGCTACCATAATATTCATCTGGTTATCCTCTACCAGGAGAATCTTTTTGCCAGTGATGATATTTGTATCTGTCTCTTCCTGAACGGCCTGATCTACTTCTTCATGCAATACCTTCTTGAAGCTCAGGTCGAACCAAAAAATGGTGCCCGATCCCGGTTCACTTTTTACGTAAATCTCAGATCCAACCATATTGAGGATCTTACGAATAATCGCCAAACCTAAGCCGGTACCTCCGTATTCTCGAGTTGTTGATGATCCTGCCTGAGTAAACCTTTCAAAGATTAGCTTTTGCTTGTTGTATGGTATGCCAATACCCGAATCCAATACCTCAGTTCTGATTTTCTGTATATTTTCATCCTGTTCTAAGACAGTGGTTTTTAATTTCACATACCCCTTCGAAGTGAATTTCAGCGCATTGTTTATTAGGTTGTTGAGCACCTGATAAATCCGGGTTTGATCCGCCATCACTAAAGGATGCATGTCATCATCCAGCTCCAACACCAAGCTGATACCTTTTTCTTTGGCCAATGCACTGTGTGCTTTGATGATTTTCGCCGACATTGTTTCTAGATTGACCTCTGTAAATTCAAATTCAATCGATCCGGCTTCAAGCTTATTATAATCAAGGATATCATTAATTAAAGCTGTGAGATGTTCTGCCGAAAATTGAAGTGATTCTAAACTCTCTTTTTGATCCGGGCGAGGTTCTTCGTTTATCAGAAAATGCGAGATTCCTACTACAGCATTCAATGGAGTCCGAATTTCATGAGAAATTGTACTTAAGAAATCTGTTTTAGCCTTGGAGGCGGTCTCCGCTGCATCTTTTGCTTTTCGCAAGGAATGAGCAAAACGATAGGAGAGAATCAGTGATTGGAAGAAAAAGAATAGTATAAATCCAATGAAGGTTAGAAAAGTATTTTCCTGGACTGGTGTGAGATATACTGATATGAGATAAACGGCCACCATAAATACGATACCCGTACTTGCAAAGGCGTACTGAGCCCCTGTCCTATTTCTCTTGTAAGCAATCCAGTAGACATATATGAGATAGAAAATAGCTACAATAACAAGTACAAAAAATGGCTCTACAAGCTTGGTGAAGAAGGTTGTAGGTGCAAATAGGGAAAGCAGGGAAAAAACTGTAGATATGGCTGAAAAACCTAGCAAAATGAATTTTTTGCTATCCTCCGGATACAATAGATAGCTATAGATAGTAAATATTCCACAAGGAATAAATAGTGCCAGGTATTCAGCCCTAATGATCAATTCCCATGACATGTTGGGGTATAATGCATGAATGGCATACTCTCCACTTCCTATCATTCGATAGCTAAATGTCAGGCAGAAAAGGGCGAAGAATAATACCGACTTTTCGTGTTGCCCAAACATGAACAAACCGAGAAAGAAGAGCCCTCCCATCACGAGGCTACCACTAAGCAAAAAGTCATAGCTAAAATCAAAATCCCTTTTGGCATTTAAAACCTTTCTATCTCCTAATAATATTGGTTCTCGAACTCCACCTTTTGTGTGTCTAAAATTTGAAACCTGAAGAACAAATGTGAGTGTATTTTGATACCGGGCTATTGAAACTACTTGCGGCATCCAATCAGGTACAGTGCTCTCCATGTTCTTGCCAACTTTACCATTTTTCGCGATTTCGAATCCATCGTAATAGAGCATATAGGCATTGTAGGATTCTCCAAGTGAAATCGCTAATTGTGGAGTTTTCGGTGGTAAGAGTACACGTACTCTATAGGTAGCATATCCTTTTGATGTTAATTTTTTCCCATTCTTTGTAACGCCACCATTCCAGAGTTTAGGGAATTGATAGTAGTCTGCTTCATAGAAGTGTATTGAATCCGGCTCGATAAGTTCCTCCCAATAAAACTCCCATTCTCCATTGAGCGCAACAGCATTGTCCTTGAGGTCAACCTTAGAGAGATCGATGACACCATCAATAACCTCCTGAGCCCTCCCATTAAATGGTAGCGCCATCAGAATGATTAGCGTGATATAGATTTTATTCATGGCTGACACCAGCCAAATTAAAGATATTTTTTGAGTATAGAATTCTCCTTGGCCTCCTTAAGTAATATTTCCTTGTCAATAGGTACTGCTCCAGGCATCTCACATACAATGCCACCACCTAAATTGGCTAATTCGGCAATAAACTCAAGAGGCATCCCTAGTGTCAAACAAAGACCGGCAATACTAATAACCGTATCTCCTGCTCCCAGCACCTCAACTATTTGTCTGGGGTGAGAAGCTAATTTCCCATGACTGTCATCGGAATTGAAGAAAATGCCTCGGTTGGATAAGGTGATCAGGTAATTTTTGGCCTCTACGTTTGATCGAAGGTTTTTTGAGGCTTCTTCCAGTTGCTTTTCCTCGAGGGCATCAAATTCTATCCCTAGTCCATCTTTCAAGTCTGCTATGTTTACTTTGAAAATAGACACTCCCTGATATTTGGTGAAGTTTTTCCGTTTCGGATCGACAGCAATGGGAATGTTTTTTTCTCTGGCCAGCTTGATGGTTTCTTCTATCACTTCGGGATTGATTGTTCCTTTGTCATAGTCTTCGAAAATGACCAAATCACATTCTTCTAATAGATTTTTGATGTGATGAAGAAGTGATTTCTGATCCAGATCGACCAATGGATGTACATCTTCATTATCAACCCGCAATAGATGTTGTAAGCCGGACATGACACGAAGCTTGGTGGTAGTAACCCGGTTTTGACTTCTGATAATCCCTTTATTAGGCATTTTTTCATACTCCAGAAGCTGCTCAAAAGCTGCTCCATCTGCATCGTCTCCGACTACAGAGCAGAGGATAGGTGTAGCTCCAAGGGCTCTGATATTCATTGCCACGTTGGCAGCACCTCCCAGTCTTTTCTCCTCTTTTCCAAGCTTCAATACCGGAACCGGTGCTTCAGGTGAAATACGACTTACCTGCCCATGCATGTAATAATCAATCATAACGTCTCCTACAACAAGAACTGTTTTGTCCTTAAATGATTCGAATACTTCTTCAATTGATTTCATGATGGTTTAGGTTTGTTTGGTCTATGTCAATTTGGCGAGCGATTGTTTTATTCTGGAAATAGCGGTTCTCAAGTCATCTTCCGATGCAGCATAAGATAACCTCAGGCACTCTGCATCTCCAAAGGCTTCACCTGTAACTAATGATACCCGAGCGTCTTCCAGCAGATACATGCATAGGTCATTTACCGTTTTGATCTTCACGCCTTTGTTAACCTTTCCTATGTAGTGCTTCACATTAGGAAAGAAATAGAATGCACCTTGTGGCATATTCACCTCAAACCCCGGTATTTCTTTTAGCAATTCATAGACTAAAGCTCGTCTATCCATATAAGCTTTTGCCATTTTTTTAGTTGGCTCCATTGGACCTGTTAAAGCTGTCAGAGCAGCTCTTTGAGCGATTGAACAATTTCCCGAGGTATATTGACCTTGCATCTTATTGGCTGCCTTGGCAATCCAGGCAGGGGCACCTATGTATCCCACTCTCCATCCGGTCATCGCAAAACCTTTTGAAAAACCATTAATGGTAACTGTTCGATCGATCATATCGCCTATAGTACCTATGCTTTCATGCTTTGCCCCAAAATTGATCAACTCATATATTTCATCAGAAATTACGGTGATATCTTTTCTGTCCTTCAATACATCAGCAATCGCTTCCAATTCTTCCCTGTTAAATACTGACCCTGTTGGGTTACAAGGAGATGAAAAAATCAATGCTTTTGTCTTATCAGTAATAGCAGCTCTAATTTGTTCTGCTGTGGCTTTAAAGTCGTTCTCTATTGTACCACTCACAAAAACAGGCTTTCCTTCAGCCAGAAGAATCATGGCTGAATAGCTCACCCAATATGGTGTAAGAACAATTACTTCGTCGCCAGGATTAAGTATCGCCATGAAAACATTGGCTATGGATTGCTTCGCTCCGTTTGATACGACAATCTGTTCTGGAGCATAATCCAGACCATTGTCTTTCTGAAATTTTTCAGAAATAGCCTTTCTCAAATCCAGGTATCCATTTACCGGAGGGTATGCAAAGTAGTTTTCAGACTGGATTGCTTCCATAGCACCTTCCTGAATATGCTTAGGTGTCTTAAAGTCAGGTTCTCCCAAGCTCAGACTTATTACTTCCACCCCTTTCTCCTTCATTTCGCGGGCTTTTGCAGCCATGGCTAAAGTTGCTGATTCTGGAATGCTTTTTATTCGATTGGAAAGTGCGCTCATGTGGTATTTTTTGGCAAAAATAGAAAGAAGAGTCAACTATAATCTGGTTAACTCTTCTTCAAAATATATTTTTAAAAACTTATTTATTCACTTGTTGCTTCTCCACCCTGATTGAGGTTGAAAAGCAGAGATATTCTTAGAGTATCTGCTAATGGATGATTCTGTCCTTTAGGAATCAAATAAGAAAAGTCGAATCCGAAAATTTGATATCTAAATCCGGCTCCAACGGTAAAGTATTTTCTATCACCTTTATTTTTGTGCTCTGAAAAATATCCAGCTCTGGCTGCAAATAGATCTCTATACCAATACTCTGCTCCTATTGAGTAGGTAAGTTCCTGAAGCTCTTCTTTAAACCCACGAGGAGCGTCCCCAAATGAGCCGAATGTGCCTGACAGCAAAGACCTATCAGGGTCCTTTCCTTTGGCTATAATCTTGTTCCCATCCGCGTCTGTCTCAATGTTGCCACTTCCATCTGTTTGATAGATAGGTGGTGTAGGTACCATTAACTTATTAATATCGAAGGCAAGTGTTATGGTGTTGTATTGGTCTAAATCTGTCTTGAAGGCTGAACCTAATCTAAAGTTTGCAGGTATGAAATTCTCATTGCTTTCTGCGCTGTAAGTTATTTTCTGTCCAATATTGGAAAGGTGAGCACCTAGAGATAATTCGGAATTTTTACCGGAGAGAATGAAAGGCTTGGTGTAGAACACACCAAAATCAACAGCTACGGAGGTCCCTGCTTTCGCATCCGGAGCTCCTGTTATATTTCCTGCAAGGTTAGACCAGATAAATCTTAAGGTAACTCCCAGGCTCAACCTTTCTGACAACTTTCTGGAATAGGTTCCATCAAAAGCCAATTCACTTGGATTTTCTACTCCATTCGGATTGGCAAACTCATCATAGAGTGCAATCTCACCTAAGTCGAAGTACCTGAAACTAGCTCCAAATGCTTGATTCTGATCAATTTTTTTGTAAAAGGATAGATAATTAAGAGACATATCGTCCACAATATTTCCCAACCATGGAGAATATGAGAAGGAAAATCCCATGTCTGTTTCTATAAATGCCAGCTTTGCGTTGTTCCAATGGATGCTATTAACGTCCGGCGATGTTGCCACGCCAACGTCTCCCATAGCTGATGCTCTACTATCAGGAGCAAAATTCAAAAAGGGAACAGCTACTGTGATTGGATTTCTCAAACTGTCTTGACCAGAAATAAAGGAAGACTGCCCAAAAGTGTGAAATGTCACTAAAACTAGAAGAATTGTGAATATCTTCTTCTCAAGATGATTCATTCGAATGATTTTATAAAAGGATGCCAAACTTAACATTATCAGATGAATACCGATTAAAATTTTTAATAAAAAGTGCTGATTTTCAAATAACTAAGGGCTTAATCAATTTACAATAACGAGCTTTTGAGTAATTTCTTTTGTTGCACCATCTAATCTGCTCTGAATAATTACTCTGGAATAGTAAATCCCTAGCTTCAATGCTTCTCCAGAATTTGTTTGAGCATCCCATGGTATCACGATGTTTCTTTGACTATTTTCAAATAACACTTGACGCTTGCTCACAAGCTCTCCTCGAGAGCTGTATACCAGAAGTGTAACATATAGATCTTCGTCTTCCCTATCATGTTCAAATGAAAATACGGTTGAATCAATCACCGGATTGGGGTACGCAATCGGGTTATAAACGAAAAGAAGTGGTTGGTCAGAAACTGCAAAATCTAATGTCACCTCCGATGAATTATTATGAGTGTCCCACACCTTCAAAACGGCAGAATATCTTCCTGGCTCCAGATCTTGAAGTGGATAAACTAAAGTGCCTTGCTGAAATGTATTCCGATTAGCGGTATAGAAATCATTGAGGTTAAACACCTGATCATCAATTGTCAGAGTGATTCCCTGCACAACGCCTGAACGTGTTGTTGTAATACCACTATTGTCTTCAATATTTGCTATTAGCAATGGTGAAGACCCTACCTGGTCGCCATTGACAAAAGAGGAGTCATTCAGGTATGCATTTACTGATGGTGCTATAGTGTCATCTGCAGGGTTGTCGCTGGTGCCTCCTATCACAAATGATCTGTTCGATCCACCTGCGTCCATATTATTCTCTTCATCCCAGGCATAAAGGCTCATTTTTCCACTTTTATACTGATAGGATATATTCTTTGGTACCACAAATGAGAATGAGAACTTTCCATTCTCAACATTGGCTTCTCCACGAAACAAAGCATTGCTTCTAAGTGAATAACTATATGGAGTACTTTCTTGACCAAAGGTTTTAAAGGTTTGTTTTACATCAAAAACACCAACATTGATCACGCCATTGAAATCAGAATTAAGTATTCCATTGGACTGAATCTCACCGGTAAAGGTGATTTCTTCCAAAGCACTCAATGTGTCTAATTCGTTTCCAACATCAAGCACAATGTCAAGCTTTGGAAATGCGGGCATCATCATAGGATCGCCTAAAAGAGTAAAATTACGATTAACAGGGCCTGCCAACCCTTCATTTTTAGTAAACCTGATCACATCACCTAGCCTCAAGTTTTTATTATTTTCTTTCCGAAAAATGTTTTCATGAAATGCTTGATTAAGGCTGAAATTTGTACTTGCGAATACAGGACGTGACGTTGTGAGCAAAGCGATACCTCCACCTTGCTCTGAAAGTAGTAACTCTTCGGCACCCGATACACGAATGGGATCATCATACCTGCCAAACTCGCATGTTGCAGTAACGAAAATAGGAAGCTTATTGCGGTTTGTCATTTTTTCAATATCAGATGTGCTCAGAATTTCTTCTTCCATCCAAAGTCGCTCATTTCCATGTCCAATATAATTGACCAGAAATGTGCCATTCTTAATTCTGGTTTTCAAGGCAGCGTTTGCCTGCGGAGACTTTTCAGAAGATCCAGAGGCTTCCTGGGCAAATGCATCCAACAATACCTTGTTGATGTTGTAAAGTGCAAAAGTGGTATCAATGAGTTCAGACAGGTCTTCTACATGTCTTGTGTGAATATTGCCGTCACCATCATCCGCAACGTAAGTCATCTCTCCTCTCCATTTTCCCAGTGTATTTGCGCTGGTGGAGTAATAGATAATTTTATCCACCATCACTTGCGCTTCATCTTTTGACTTAGCGGGCAATCTGCCAACCCCAATTTCTAAGGTATGGTCACCAAAGCTGGATTCTATCCACTCTCCTTCTTCGTCCTCCATAAAGCCAAAGTAGTCATCAGATGAATGGCTAAAAATTGGATGAAAGCTCTGACGGGATTCGTAAGTAGGCACGTAATTAGTGTTATTCAAAATACGATCCTTGTAATCGAATGAACAATCACCGAAGAGCAGGAGATACTTCAAAAGGCCTCCATTATCGTATACATGTTTTACATAATCTCTGATGGCTGAAACATCTTGTCTTCCTGATGAGAATTCATTGTAGACCTGAGTGGTTGTTACTACCTGAACATTGAGGCCATCATGATTACTATGAAATTGCGCCAGTTCGATAGCTTCGGACTTAAATGCAGGATTTGCAACAATAATTCCATCGAAATTCACTGCACCTCTAATGTTTTGATTCGGTATACTTCCAAAAACAAATGGCGCCGGGAAATCTGTGCCAGCATGAACAACAAACTCCTCCACGTTAGGAGACTGACTTTGAAAGATGGCTTTATTCCCGTCAGTAGCGTACTCGTGAGAAACAATATTGACCGGGTCTGTCACATTCCATATGGTACTGTTCGCAGCATTGGATATTTCATACCTAGAGAGATTTCCAATATTCGAAATTGAGCGAAAATCAGTTTCATTGTTATACAATCGCAGATTTCGAAGGAAGGTCATGTAATAGAAATCAATAAAGCCTCTCTCGCCAGATGCATTTCCATCAAATTCAATCTCCAGATTAAAAGTTGATGAATTTGGTAAAGTGAACACACTTTCATCCTGACGGGCTTTTATTGAATAAGTGGTACCCGGTCCATCCGGAACTGCTTCAATGTTCAATGAACCGATAGCGTTTGCATCTACAGATACATTGAAGTTGGCAAGTGATGGTGATTGACTGACAGCATTTAGTGTGAGGTCAACTTCAGAGACCAGTCCATCAATCTGATAGTTAAAGCTTTGAAATTCCCCAGTAGTCAGAGATTCGCCATACCATCCTCTTCCAGAGGAAATAAGGTTGATCAAATCTTCTTCAAAAGTCAGGTGATCATTAAATGATGAAATGGTCGTTAAGGCTGTTCCGCCCTGACTTGGTCGCAGTTCTATTCGCTTTCCATTGGAACCTGAGATATTTATGAAATAGTAGGCGGTGTCAGAGTAGAAGTTTTTCTCATATTCAAACCCTTCTTCACTCCATTCGATCTTGTCCGGACCTATTCCATAGAATAAGACATAATCCTCTTGATCAAACGAATTATCTGATTCTCCTGCTACGAAAATCGCATTTTCAATCAAATCTTCGGGTCTTTCTGCATCATTTTGCTGAGGTAAAACACCTTTCCATCCATTTCCATAAATCTTAATTTTTTCAGGATCAACTGAGCCAGAAACTCCCAGTGCAGAAAGCGTGTTTAGGTCAATTTTATAAATACCCGATTCAGTAATACCAACCTTGAACCAAGTTCCACTTGATAAAACAGAGGATTGTGCCATCCCCAAATGGGCGCAAACAAGCATTAAATATGGAAGAATTCTCCTCATTGATATGATAAACGCATTTTGTACCTCAAAAATTCTATGCTTTTCTTCGGATCAAAAAAGAACTTATAGAAACGACTATGTAAAATGGAATAACAAACGGGACAAATGACAATTGAAAAAGTGCCAAAAGTGCTATTACGCCCATAATTAGAATCCATCTTTCTTCATTTTCCTTCCAACCTGCTGATTTGAATTTCAGCGCAATTAACCGCACCGGAGAAACGAGTAAAATCGCAGAAAAAATACAAATGCTAATGAGAGTGTATTCATACAATTCAAATGGAATAAATATTAGTGAGGTAAGCATAATCGCATTTGCCGGGGTGGGAAGTCCTTGAAAACTATCAGACTGGGTATCATCCACATTGAATTTAGCCAACCTAATCGCTGAAAAAACAGCTATGATAATCGCCACCCAGAAATATTGACAGTCCGATTGAATCAGCCATTGCAGCATGAAGAAAGTGGGCAACAAACCAAACGACACTAGATCAGATAGTGAATCCAGTTGCTTTCCAATTTCGGATTGTACATTCAATATTCTTGCGGCAAATCCATCAAGAAAGTCAAAAAGTCCAGCTGCAATTACAAAATAAAATGCCTCAGGGTTCTGTCCTGTCAGCGTATAGTATATGCCAACACAACCTATAGCCAGATTGATGCAGGTTAATGCATTTGGGATTTGTTGCTTCATGCTTTTACAAAAGGGTTATAAACTTTTTCATGGCCTATCGTAGTAGATGGTCCATGGCCAGGAAAAACCTCCACATCATCTGGTAGCGTATAAACTTTTTCCTGAATGTTTTTCAAAAGATCTTCATGATTTCCCCCTGGAAGATCTGTTCTACCTATGCTTTCACGAAACAAAACATCTCCTCCTATAACTACTTTTTCATTCTCAATATAAAATATCAAATGGCCCGGTGAATGGCCCGGAACTTCAATCATTTTCATTGAAACCTCATCAAGATCCAGCGTTCCTTCTCCTAACCATTCGTCAACCTCAGCATGTCTGTAGCCTGCCATCCCCCATTGTGGCGCATATGCCGGAACAGAATCAAATACTTCCTTCTCGTTCGTTGGAATTTTCAGAGGCACCTTATACGCCGCCTTAAGGACATCATTTCCCAGGACATGATCGATGTGACAGTGAGTATTGATAATTCCGACCACCTTCAGGTCATTCATATGGATATACTCTTTCAATTCCGCCACTTCATAATCTTCATAACATCCGGGATCAAATATCAGACAGTTGCCTTTTTCTGAGGAGATCAGATAGGTATTCTCATAGAACGGATTGAATACGAAAGATTTTATCTTCATCTGTTTAGATTTAAGCCTTTGAGATTGTAAAATTAAAGTGAGGATCACAAAGGTAGATTATATCATCGTAGGACAAGGCCTGGCCGGGTCCTGGCTGGCTATTGAAATGGCCAGACGAGGAATACCGTACGTTGTGATAAACGAGGACAAGGCTGCAACCTCATCTAAAAAGGCAGCAGGAATTTATAATCCAATAACGGGAAGAAAGATGGTTAAAACCTGGCGTGCAGATTTGCTTTTTCCGAAATTGGAGCATCAATACCGAGAACTTGAAGAAACAACAGGAAGTAACTTTCTTCATCCCATTCCAATTTATCGGCCTTTTAGAACGATAGAAGACCAAAATGACTGGGATGGAAAACTAGCAGACGAGTCACACAAAAAATTTGTGAATAGCATTTATACAAAACCTAAAGGGCTGAGTAACGTCAGGGATGATTTAGGCGGAATTATGATCAATCAATCCGGCTATGTTGATATCCCTGTAATGTTGGAGGCCGTGCAGAATTATCTTGTGAATAAGGGACATTATAATAGTGAAGTGTTTGATTATGAAAGGATGGAGATAGACACTGATTTTGTCACCTATAATAATTACCGTGCAAAACGTGTAATTTTTTGCGAAGGGTCACTGTCAGACAATCCATTTTGGGATTTACCTTTCAAACCTGTGCGTGGAGAAATTATAGATATAGTTTGCGACCTAAAGTCCGATTGCATTATCAATCAGGGCGTATTTATGATACCAAAAGGTGACCGATTTACTGTTGGTTCTACATACGATCATCAAAATCTCACTTTTGAACCACAGGAAGTGGGAATTAAATCATTGGAAGAAAGGTTGAGAAAATTGTATTCCGGCAAATATGAAATTATTGATAAAAGAGCAGGTGTCAGGCCAGCCACACATGATAGAAAACCGTATATAGGAATTCATCAGAAGTTCAAAACATTAGGTATTTTTAATGGTTTTGGCACGAAAGGTGTTTCTTTAACACCACATTTCGCAAAACACTTCGTAGATGTTTTGCAAGGAAAAAGTGAGATAGACGAAGAAGTAAATGTTCAAAGGGTTATTTAAATACATTATTCCGTTTGTTCTAGGCATTAGTATGGCGTATAGCCAGCACTATACTACGCCATTTGGTCAAAATAGGATCCAGTATAAAAACTTCGACTGGTATTATTACAGCACAAACAATTTTGACATTTACTATTATCCCGGAGGGCAAGAATACGCATTGGAGGCAATCAACTTCCTGGAAGATGAGTTTGTAGAGTTAACTGACAGACTCGGATATGCACCTTATAGCAAAACCAAAATATTTATTTACAATTCAATACACGACCTTCAACAAAGCAATGTTGGTATTGATGGCGCTGTGTACACTATTGGAGGCAGAACAGAATTTGTAAAGCTTCAACTAGAGGTGGCCTATCCGGGCCAGGCGCACAAATTCAAAGAAGATCTTATTTACAAGCTGGCAAGCACACTTATTAATGACATGATGTATGGCGGTAGTCTCGCAGAGATTTTTCAAAATAGCTACCTACTAAGCTTGCCTGATTGGTTTATTGATGGTGCCGCACGCTATATCGCGTATGGTTGGTCCAGAGAGATGGATGATTATTTGCGAGACTATATGAGCAGAAAGAAAATCAAAAAGCTCAAACGAATAGACGGTGAATCCGCTTCAATTGTAGGGCAAAGCATTTGGAATTACATCGCAGTGAGGTATGGAAGAGGAAATATTGCCAACATATTGAATCTGACCCGAATCATCAGGAAAGAAGAAAATAGTATAGCCAACACACTGGGGGTAGGATTCAAAACTTTCATGGCCGACTGGCAGAACTACTATCTTTTGCAAAGACTTGAAGTAGAGGAAAACTATACCTCCTCCGGAGATGAACGATTGCTCCTGGACATTAAAAACTCAAAGGAATTGATCACAAGTTCTATAAGCTTTAATAATGATGCGGATAAGGTTGCATATGCACTTTTGAAGAATGGCAAATATCAGGTTTACGTCAAAGACCTTGTGACAGGACAAACAAGCAAAATAACCAGCGGCGGATACCGTATAAGTGGTCAGGATATAGACGACCACCTCCCATTGCTCAATTGGCAAGACAATTTTACGCTTGGAGTTGTGCTTTTCAAGCGTGGGTTTCTTTACCTGAATACCTACAATCTGGAAGATAAAACCAAAGGCCAAAAACCGTTGAATAGGTTCAGGCAAATTGAAAGTTTTTCTTTCAATGACAATGGACAACTTGCGGTGATTTCAGGTGATATAGACGGACAAAATGATATCTTCCTCATAGCGATGAATAGAAACGCGCTAAGAAGAATCACAAGAGATGTTTATGATGACCTTGATCCGATTATTGTTCCGGGAACTGCAGCAATAGTATTTAGTTCAAATCGAGTGAGCGATTCAGTGAACGTTCAGGATGTACCATTAGAAACCTTGGATAGAAACTTTAATCTATTTGTCTACGATCTCGATACCACCACAACTAATTTCTTTAGGCTTACCAACACTTATGGAGAAGATCGAAAACCTTATGCAAAAAACATCAATGAAATTTATTACCTGAGTGATCGTCAAGGTATCTCTAATCTCTACCGGTACAACCTGTTTGATTCTTTGACCACTCAAATCACCAATTTTGATAAGAGTATTCTAAGCTATGACCTTCATTTTGACCCGGATCGTATGACCTACTCAATGCTTGGTGAGGGTGAGGAAAGAGTATACCTGGATTCGATCACCAATCTATCAACCAGCAAATTCACCACAGAAACCCCGAGAAAAAGACGCGAAAATGCAATGATGGTGGTTTCTCGTGTGTTGAACAACTCAACAAAAAATAAAGAGCCAGAGCCGGAGAAAGATGAAATTGACACTGACGATTTCTTGTTTGAAGATGATGTAGAAGATACCGATAGTACAGAACCAGATAATCCCAACTGGATCGACACAGACAATTACGAATTTGAGGACGACTCAGAAACAGCATTTGAGACCGAGTCATTCTTCAGTAAGTACCAGAGTTTTGAGCAAGAAAATGAACGAATCGGGCCTATTCCTTATAATCCACGCTTTACGTTCAATAATGTAATCACCTCGTTCCTTTGGGACCCTTACCGAGATTTCATGATGTTCATGGAAACAGAAATCAACGATGTGCTGGAAAACTATAAGATCAAAGGAGGTGCTCTAATCAAAACAGATTTTAAGCAAGGAGATTTATTTGCTGAAGTTCAGTACCTGAAATATTGGATGGATTTTAAAGCACGAATTGATCGGAAAACTTATCTACTTGAAGGTCAGAATAATTTCTTCAGACATAAATACAAACTAAACAGGTTTAAGGTAACGGCTGCCTTGCCAATCACACATACATTCCGTGTAGAAGCTTCACCTTTCTATACCGAAACATCCTTCACTAACCTCAACTACCTGAGTGTGACAGGACAAGCCACAGATCAGGCGGTAAATAGTAGGGAGAAATATGCCGGCGGAAGCATATCTGCAATTTTTGACAATACTGTAGAGCGCTCCTTTAATCTTTATCAAGGTACACGAGCATTGATAGAATACACTTCGCATTTTCATACTTCCAATTCGAATATGAATTTCAGCAACCTGAGGATAGATATCCGACACTATCAAAAAGTGCATAAAGAAATTACGTGGGCCAACCGATTGCTCTACGGAAAACAAATGGGGCCGGCACGAAAAGACTATATGCTTGGCGGTATGGACAACTGGCTATTTGCCTCTTCAGATATTCAGGGTGAGCAAGACCCACTTGCAATTACCAACGAGAAAGACAACAGCGACATACTCTTCAATGAATTTGTTACTAACCTAAGAGGCCTAGACTACAATGAAGCTTACGGTTCTGATGTGTTGGTTTTTAACAGTGAATTGCGTGTTCCATTATTTCTTTACCTCAGCAACGGACCCATCAAATCCAATTTTCTTAGAAACTTTCAGCTCACCAGCTTTTTCGATATTGGATCTGTCTGGACGGGGTCTCCTCCATTCAAAGATGGTCGCCCTATCACCCGAAGATTTGAAGGCAATCCTTTCTCAGCTGAGATTGTGAAATTTCAAAATCCGTGGTTGGGAGGTTTTGGGTTTGGGCTGAGAACTGTGTTGCTCGGATATTATATCAAATTTGATGCAGCCAAACCATATCTTGACGGTGAAGTTGGAAATTACAGGTTTTATTTCACTCTGGGCTTAGACTTTTAAGCCAACTATTACCTTTGCGCTCTATGCAGCAATCCATGACAGGCTATGGACGTGATGAGCGTACTAGTCAAAACCTTTTGATCAAGACGGAGATCAAAGCACTCAACAGTAAGTTTCTAGATTTCTCTCCAAGATATCCAAAAGAGCTCAGCTCTCGGGAGGGTGAAATTAGAAATTTGATCACAGATCATTTGAAACGAGGTAAGGTGATGCTCACAATTGAACTGGAACTTGCTGACGATAAAGCTTTAGCGGTTCAAGTAGATGAAATTCGCTTTAAAGCCTTTTACGATACTTTTAGCAAACTCACGGAGCAAGTAAACTCCAATAGTTCAGAGTTAATCAAACTGGCACTTCAAGCTCCTGATGTGATCAAGCAACAAGAACTTGATCCTGAATCATTGCCTTGGAAAGATATCAAAGCAAGCCTTAAGGCCACTATTGATCAATGCGTTGAATTTCGTAAAAATGAAGGCGAGGCACTCACAAAAAAGCTTTCAGAGTATATTATAAACATACGTGAAGGTCTTAAGAGTGTAGAAGCAAATGATGAAAGTAGATCTGAAAACATACGCACCAGGATACAAAAAAACCTGGATGAGATCAGAGACAAAGTACAAGTAGATGAGAACAGGTTCGAGCAGGAGCTGATCTTTTACATGGAAAGGTTGGATATCTCAGAAGAAAAAGTGCGACTAAAACAACATCTGGATTACTTCGATGAGGTCATTGCTAAGGAAGAGTTTGCAGGTAAAAAGCTAGGTTTTATTTCACAGGAAATAGGCAGAGAAATAAATACCATTGGCTCTAAGGCCAATCATGCGGAAATTCAGCGCACAGTGGTGATGATGAAGGATGAGCTGGAGAAGATTAAGGAGCAAAATTTGAATATTCTCTAAAAAGAAAAGGCCCGTCAGTGCGGGCCTTTCTTAATTTTACTTGAGTTTATTTTACAGAAAAGCTAACCTTTGTCTGGTCCCAAGCAAAGGAAACATTTCCATTATCTTCAATATTGAACGTAAGCAATTCTACCACTTCATCGGTTGAAGATGGCTTTACTTTTACTCGCAGTACATCATCAGATTCTTTGTACTCATAAGCACCCCATCCGTCCCACTTTTTATTAAAAATAATTGTCCATTCGTCTTTTCCGGGGATAGAAAACAATCCATACTTACCGGCAGCCAGTTTTTTTCCCTCAATGGTTACATCTTTGGAAACCTCAATCCATGTGGATTCATTTGCTCCGGTTCTCCAAACTTTCCCATAATCCTCCAGGCCTCCAAAAATATCTCTCCCTCTTTTCGATGGTTGACTGTAATCAATGGTGACCGTGGCATCACCTACTTTTTGAGTGACCTGAGCCGGTGGGCTTTTCCTCTTGCTCTTATCCTTTTGGGCACTGGCCGAAAATATAAATAACAGGCTAAGTGCAAGAAATGATACAACTTTTAATGACTTCATAATGTGTCTTATTTTATGGTTAATGTTTTCGAATTGAGTGATCCTCAAATTTTAAAATGTTCTGATATGCACGAAAATGGAGGGTTTTTGTTTGTAGTTCTACCACATTTATTTTCAGAAGCTTATCAGATTGTCACCCATGATACATCGAATAAATACTTCCGGTAATAGTAAGTTGAATGTGTTGAATGACAGAATTGCTTAACTTTCTATAAGAATTAGGCCATGAAATAAGTTTAGCCTTTAAGGTCTTGTTGAACACCAAAATAACCTACTCATGAAATATATTATTGGAGCTACCATCGTTTTGCTACTCGGATTACTATTCTACTATCAGTCAGATTCAGAAGTAAGCAAAGAGTTTCGACCCTTAGTTAAGATCATTGACAATAAGGTGAAGCACATAGACCAAAACCATCGCATCAGCATTATAGAAGATGATTTTATTCAGTCTGACTCCTCATATAAAGTTCGTGGCTACTTCAACGGCAATCGATTGATAAAACTTGTGGGCATCATAAAAACTCCTCATTATGAGCGAGACGACTATTTCTACTTTGAAAACAACACGCCCATATTCTCTGGTCACATGATGAATTTCATGGATGACAGACTCGCTGAAGAGTTCAAATATTATTATCAGGACGGAAAGGTCGTCGAAAGTTTATTTTGGAAAGATTATTATGAACCTGGTAAACGCTTCCCACACGAAACATTTGAGGAGTTTAATCCCAACATTGATAGCTTGATGAATGAAGAAAATAATCGAATGAATTTTTACCTGACCAAACTGGAGAAAGAAGGATTCGAAATCAAACACATCAACGAAAACCTGGAAGCAAATACAGGCCGATGACCCTAGAAGAAGCGCAGCAGGTAGTAGACGATTGGATTAAGACAAAAGGCGTTCGCTACTTCAATGAACTAACAAATATGGCTATGCTCACAGAGGAGGTGGGTGAGCTAGCTCGAATCATCGCACGTACATATGGTGAACAATCCTTCAAAGAATCTGATAAGAACAGAGATTTAGGTGATGAAATGGCCGATGTACTTTGGGTGCTTATTTGCCTTGCAAATCAGACAGGTGTAGATCTTACAGACGCATTAAAGAAAAATCTGGATAAGAAAAACAGCCGGGATGCAACAAGGCATTTAGAGAATGATAAGCTGAAATAAGACAGTTAGTTATTATTTTGGCAAAATGAAAAAACTGACTAGTGTTCTACTTATAACTTTAACTTCCTTTTGCGTCTCCGCTCAATGCGAAATCCCCTTCCCCGAAGATGACGATCAATTTGCAAAGCAACATGTCAAAACATTGAATAATGAAGGAATTACCGACTTTGATTTTATCAAGATGAATGGTGACCACCTGACACTTGAGCAATTAAAAGGAAAAGTGGTTGTCATTAACATTTGGAATTTTACCTGCAAACCGTGCATTGAAGAAATGCCTGAGCTCAATAAGCTTGTTGCGAAGTACAATGATGAAGCAGTGTTTATCGGAATAATGCCTAATGGTACATATGATATAACAAAAGAAAGTCTTCAAGATAAAATCAAAAAATTCTCATTTGATTATGAGACCATGGCAATTACCAAATGCATTGGTGAAGTTTTTAAGATTCCTTTTATCAATCCAGCACACTTTGTTATTGGCAAGGACGGAAAAGTCAAAGATTTATTTTTTGGGAAGAATATTGAAAGACTGGAGAGTCAAATTAAAAATAATATCTGACCATGGATTTTAAACCTGTTGCTTGCGTTTTGATTTGACAAATTATTCTGAATCATAATATTCCTGAATCTTCTTTTTGTCTTCTTCAGGAATATTGGGATCGGCCAATAGCTGCCAGGCTCTTTGGCGTGAGTTGATCTTATACTTCAATAAGACATTGTTTTCTTTTTCGCGTTTGCGTATTCGGCGGGTCATAATGAAGATGCCAAACTGAATGAGAATAACGACCGCTATGAGAATATAGATTGAGGTCATGTCTATACTACGATCTCACCATCTACCAGTTTCGGCACTACCTGATATTCATTTTCAGTCATGCAAAATTCCAGATCTTCTTCTATTCCAAATCCGCTGAGTCGCACTGCATGGCTAGACTGCTTTGCAATGCCAAACAGGTTTTCATGATTTGCGATGTATACCTGATGCGCAACCAACGCGGAATCTCCAATAGTTTTCATTTCCTCCGCGCATTCATCGATCAATGCTCCGGCAAAAAGCGTATCCTCAAGGTTAGGTGTGCCCTTCCAGCCTGCGCAGTGAATGACCACATCGGTCTTTGACTGAAGTATATACTCGGCAATGCTCTCCAGGTTGAGGAAAGCTCCGATAATAATTTCTTGTGCTTTTTCAGACTTGATAATGGCCTGCGATCCATTGGTGGTTGAAATGGCTACTTTCTTTCCTTTCACTTCGTCTTTCTGGTACTCAAAAGGGGAATTTCCCATGTCAAATTCAGGTACTTTGATTCCGCCTCGTTCACCAGCCATCAGATAGCCTTTCTTACCTAATGCTTTAGTTTCTTCTACTTCACCGACAGGCTTTATGGCCTCTACACCATTAGCGAGTCCGGTTACAATGCATGAAGTGGCTCTGAAAATATCCACGACGACTACAATTTTCCCTTTCAGCTCATGCTGGTGGATGAGATCGGGTGTTAAGCAAACTTCTATTGTTCTCATAATTATTAATTAGATCCTGAAACAAGTTCAGGATAACCGTACACTTAAAACTCAGTGTCATGCTGAATTCATTTCAGCGTCTATAGACTCTGATTCAAGTTTTGAGTGACGTGTTAAACGTACCTGACTTTTTAAAGCTTACTTCAAAAATGGAGGTCTTACCACTTTTGCCCTTACCGGCTTTTCCCGAATAATCACGTTGATTTCCGTATCCGGCTTGCTGTTTTCAATGGTTATATATCCCATGCCAATACCCTTGTTCAGCGATGGAGACATTGTGCCTGAAGTCACTTTCCCGATGATATTTCCATCAAGGTCTGCTAGCTCATAATCGTGACGAGGGATGCCTCGCTCTACCATCTCGAAACCTACCAACTTTCGTTGGACTCCTGCTTCTTTCTGAGCTTTCAGGTTTTCCGCATTCACAAAGTCTTTGGTAAACTTGGTAACCCAACCGAGACCGGCTTCTAATGGAGAAGTTTCATCGGTGATATCGTTACCATACAGGCAAAAGCCTTTTTCCAATCTTAATGTATCGCGAGCACCCAAGCCAATTGGTTTGATACCGAATTCTTCCCCTGCTTCAAAAATTTTATTCCAAACATCTAGTGCATCCTCCTTATTAATGTACAATTCAAACCCACCTGATCCTGTGTAGCCGGTGGCAGAAATAATCATCTCATACCCGGCAAGAAATGCAGCTTTAAAGTGATAGTATTTAACCTCTGATAGATTTACTTCCGTGAGCTTTTGCAATGTATCCACTGCCTTAGGGCCTTGTACCGCCAATAATACCAAATCATCGGAAACGTCTTCCATATCCACGCCCCACTTGTCATGGCTCTTGATCCAGTTCCAATCTTTTTCAATGTTTGACGCATTCACCACGAGCATGTATTTCTCTTCAGAGAATCGATAGACAAGAAGATCGTCCACAATACCTCCTTTGTCATTTGGCAAACAAGAATATTGCGCCTGTCCGTTGATGATTTTGGAAGCATCATTACTGGTTACCCATTGGATTAAGTCTAACGCGTGAGGTCCTCGTAGCATAAATTCTCCCATGTGGGATACATCAAAGACACCGACGCCTTCTCTAACGGTCAAGTGCTCTTCTTTATCTGAAGAGTACCGAACGGGCATGTTATATCCTGCAAAAGGCGTCATTTTGCCATCTAGTTTTTCATGCAGGTCGTTTAGGGGAATTTGTTTCGTTTCCATGCGTATTAGCTATTAAGTTTTAATCCAACCGGACAATGATCCGATCCCATGTATTCATTGTAAATGTGTGCCTCTGCCACTTGATCTTTCAGCTTTTCACTCACCAGAAAATAATCGATTCTCCACCCTACGTTTCGCTCACGTGCGCGATACTTATAATTCCACCAAGAATATTTTATCTCTTCAGGATATTTCATTCTAAAGGTATCAATATACCCTTCGCTTAGCAACGCATCCAACCCGTCAATTTCAGTTTGTGTATATCCTGATTGTTTGTTGAAATTTTCTTTGGCTCTCGCAAGATCAATTTCTGTATGTGCCACGTTAAGGTCTCCACAGATGATCACCGGCTTTTTTTCTTCTAAGCTGATGATGTATTCTCTGAATGCATCATCCCAGGTACCTCTGTAGTCCAGTCGCTTCATTCCTTCTCCCGAATTCGGAGTGTAAACCGTAACAACGAAGAAATTTTCGAACTCAGCGGCAATGACCCTACCTTCTTGATCATGCTCTTCTATTCCCATATCGTAGAAGACTTCTAAAGGCTTTTCCTTGGAAAGGATGGCTGTTCCCGAATAGCCTTTTCGAGCTTTTGAAGAGTTTACCGCTACTTCATACTCAGGCAATAATTGCAAGGCAGTTTTTACGTCTTCCGGCTGGCCTTTTGTCTCTTGCAGGCAAAGTACATCCGGATTCATGTCTTTCACGTCTTTGATAAAGTCTTTCTTTATCATGGCTCGTATGCCATTTACATTCCAGGAAACCAGATGAATTTGGGACATTATTTTGGCTTAATTTATGTTTAGTTTTGAATATGTTCCAATTGAAGAACAAGTCGCAAAAAAAAGCAAAAGAATTGACTAACGATCATTCGCAAAAAGGAATCTTAGATTCCACTAGATCCATTTCATATATTAATGATGATGATCTATTAGATCGGGAAGTTGAATTGGCATTAAAATCAAGTCCTGAAGAAAATCTCTTACTTTTCTGTGAAGTCCTTTCCGCTCAACTTGCGATGAGAGGAATTGACCTCAAGAATCACCCAGTGGATAGGGTAATTTATTACATCGACAGAAATGAAGAAAAATCCCAATAACCGTTTCCCAAATCATTTTAAGGAATTCATAGAAGCGATCAATAAGTATCAAGTGGAATACTTGTTAATTGGCGGATATGCCATGGGTGTTTATGGTCATTACAGGGGTACAGGAGATTTGGATATTTTCATAAACGCAACGCATGAGAATGCTGAAAAGCTAGTTCTAGCATGTATCGATTACGGAATTCCATCAGAATCCCTTAAAGAAGAAATGTTTTTAGTTCCGAAAATGATCGGAATAGGTAATCCCCCTCTAAGAATTGAAATTTTAAAGAAACTGGATACTATTGATTTTACTTATGCCTATCAAAGGTCACAATCAACAAAAGTTGATGGTGTAAGTATCAAAACAGTGAGCTTAGACGATCTAATTCTATTAAAAAAAGCGGCAAAAGATGGTCGTGCTCAAGCCAGAGACTCAGATGATTTAAGTTTTTTAGAAAAATTGAAATCAAAATTGAAAAAGCGTAAATAACACTATCATCTTATCCAACCTTACATCCATTCATCACCTCACGTTGCGGTCTTAAGAGCACTACATCATTCTGTTCATTGTAAATCCCCATTACCAGACATTCACTCATGAATGGTCCAATTTGTTTCGGTGGAAAGTTCACAACTGCAATCACCTGCTCTCCTTTCAGTCGCTTTTTATTGTACAAATTGGTTATCTGTGCTGAGCTCTTTTTGAGGCCAATTTCCGGGCCGAAATCAATGGTGAGTATATAGGCGGGTTTGTGAGCTTCAGGAAATTCTTCGGCCTTAACAATGGTGCCCACACGCATATCTATTTTTTCAAAATCACTCCAGCTAATCATATTTGTTTGTACAGTTTTTTAAGGTTCTTGTTTAGTCTTTTTACGTGATGTTCATTGCTAACATCATTTCTTCGCTCTTCAAGTATGTCAATAAGCGAATTGATATGTGATTTGTTTACCACTTCAATCAACCGTTCGGCATATTGCCCCAACTGATTGGACGGTGCTTTCATTAGTTGCTCCTGAATCAGCTGAAATACATCTGCTTGAACTCGTGGATCTTGATATAAGGTAATCATGATCCGATATCCGTGATCTCTGGTCACAACCGTGCCCGCATCCATTGCATCTATGATTTGCGGAAGTGCACCAAATAGCTTTTCTATTTGCAGATGGGCAATGTGTGCAAGGCCAATCATGCTACCAAATATCACGCGATTGATTGGGCTCTTCAGCTCTTTAATTAAAAAATCTACTTGTTCTGATAACAAGTCAGGATTGAGTTCTCCCACATATGCCAGTGCCAAAATGGCATCTGATTGAGCACGTTGTTTAGGTCGGGATTCTATGAAATCGATCAGCTCTTTGACTTGATTCTTTCCTCCGGAAATTGCAATCTTATTAGCCAGCAACTTGTTTGGTTCCTGGTCATTTCGCTCTTGTGCATATGCAAGTTGATCCTGAATCGACATTGGTTAAAATTTGAGCAAAAAAAATCCTGACGCTTAGGTCAGGATTTAAATTTATGCTTTTCCCGAATTATTAGCTTGCGCAGAATTCTTTCAATCTTCTGTTTTTGCCAGGCTCTCTAAGTTTCTGAAGTGCTTTTTCTCGGATTTGTCTCACACGCTCTCGTGTAAGTCCCATTGCGTCTCCGATTTCTTCCAGAGTAAATGGGTTGTCACATCCAATACCGAAGCTCATCATCACTACTTCTCTCTCTCGAGCCGTAAGCGTAGATAGTGCTCTCATGGTTTCAACTTTCAATGAATCGTTGAAAACCAAGTTGCCATCAGTAGGACCAGTAGTCACATTCTCAAGCACGTCAAGCAATGATCCGCTTTCATCTTCACCGAATGGTGCGTCCATTGACATCTGCTTTACTTCAGCACCAAGCGTATTTCTCACTTCGCTTGGTTTCATGTCAAGGATATCAGCAAGCTCTTCTTCTGTTGGTTCACGCTCAAACTGCTGTTCCAGCTCCGCATATGCTCTCCTGATCTGGTTGATCGCACCGGACTTGTTCATCGGTAGACGAACGATACGAGACTGCTCTGCTAGAGCCTGCATAATGGACTGACGAATCCACCATACTGCATAAGAGATGAATTTAAATCCTTTCGTTTCGTCAAATTTCTTAGCTGCCTTGATCAATCCAAGGTTTCCTTCATTGATCAGGTCGTTTAGTGGTAAACTTCTGTTCTGGTATTGCTTGGCTACAGATACCACGAACCTCAAGTTTGCTTTTACAAGTTTTTCCAATGCCAGATCATCGCCCTCTTTGATTCGCTTGGCAAGCGTCACCTCCTCATCCGGCGTAATCATTGGAACATTACTTACCTCAGTAAAATATTTCTCCAGGGTGTGGCTTTCTCTCCTGTTGGTAATTGACTGGGTAATCTTTAACTGTCGCATATTATCGTATTAAAAACTAATTTGTTATGGGTATAAAAAAGCAATCTGCAAAGATAGGCTTTTGACCATTGTATTTGCAATAGACTGCCTTATAATATACGACTAAAGAACCAGAAATTGTGCGTTCTGGTTTCAGATTTCTTTAATTCTGGTAAAAATTCGTCGAATTTTAATTTTTTAAACCAAAGTTGTCCTTTTCAGAGTCCGGAATTCGTATAACTAATATTTAAACCTTAATTCACAAAAACATGAGCTTACTGGAAAAAGAACAAGAACTACAACAAATGGTCGGTGGTGGTCAAATGATGGAAGCATTTGAGAAATTTTATGCTGAAAATGTGGTCATGGTCGAACCTATGTCTGGAACCACTGAAGGTAAAGATGCCAACAGAAAAAGAGAGGAACAGTGGATGGAAATGGTGGCTGAGGTACATGGTGGTGGCGTGACAGGAATCACCTCCAATGAATCCGAAGGTATCACCATGACTGAATCCTGGATGGAAGCCACTTTCAAAGATGGCAATCGTTCGAAAATGGAAGAAGTGTCCGTGAAAAAGTGGGAGGGTGATCAGATCGTGCACGAAAGATTCTATTATAATATGGGAGAATAACTAAAAACTTTCAAGCCCCTATAATTCAGGGGCTTGTTGATTTATTCATACCTGATCGAATTGACGGGATTTGATTTGATGGTTTTACTGCTGACTACCAACACAACTATGCATGTTATGATCAGTACGAACAGAATCACCAGGCAGAAGATCAAAGGAGAAATACTTATTCGATATTCATAATTAACAAGCCATTGATTGGCCAACCACCAACAAACCGGAATGGAGATGGTCGCTGCAATTATTAAAAATCTCACAAACTCCCGTGTATGCTGACTTATCAAACTGATAAATCTTGCACCTAGTATTTTACGGATTGCAATTTCTTTTTTTCGAGCAATTATGTTGTAAGAAGAAAGACCGATCATACCTAAAATGGCAATGAAAAAAGAAATCATGGATGCTCCTATAAATACGTTTCTGAAGATTGCCTCTTTTTCGTATTCACGCTGTACCATGTCATCCATAAATTCCCATGTCATTACTTTGTTTGTGTCAAATTGATTGTGAATGGATTCAATTTTTTCAAGAGTGGCGATTGTATTGAAACCGCTTAGTTGAATCACAATGTCATCCAGGCTTACAAATGGATTGTTGTAATATCCAATAACCACAGGTCCAATGGCTTTTCTCAAAGATCGGTAATGAAAATCACTCACAATTCCGATAATTCTTGCATCCAAATCATCATCTCCTATTTCACGAATCTTGATGAATTTTCCTATTGCGTTGATTCCACCATATTTCTCAGCTGCGGTCTCATTAATAATAACTGAGGTGCTATCCTGCCCGGCAATGCTAGTAAAATTCTGGCCTGCTATTAAAGGTAATTCCAAAGTAGATAAGCCATCATGATCCATCCCATAATATCTCATCGGGACTTTTTCGTCAGGTAGATCTATTGCACTTACTTCTACTGCAGTACCAGATCGGTAGCCACTGATCATGCGGGTAAGTCCCGTTACTTTTTGGATATCGGTGATTTTAAGCAGCTCATTTTTAATTTTTGGATAGTTTCTTCTGACATTTCCGCTATTGATTTCAACAACCACTAATTGTTCTGTATTAAATCCCAACGACTTGTTGTTCATGAAGCTGTACTGCTGATTGACAATTATCAATCCTGCTAAAATGGCCGTTACAAACAAGTATTGGACAATAACCAAATACTTGCGGAGTGTGTCATTACCTGTGGCGGATATTGTCATGTTCTTGAGCACATTTACCACGGAGTATCTGCTTAAATGAAAAGCTGGATAAAAGCCTGCCAGGAGTGTCACTACCAAAATCGTAATAATGAAATAGGGAAGCGATTGAAGCAGGAAAATAGAATCCAGGTTTAGTTCTATCCCTGTGAGCTCATTAAAATACGGTAAAAGGAAATTGGTAAAGCTCATTCCCAAAAAGAAGGAAACTAATACCATTAGAAATGATTCAATCAGAAACTGAAATGATACCTGTTTGCTATGTGCGCCCATCGCTTTTCTCACTCCTACTTCCCTGGTCCGTTTAATATACCTGGCTGTAGATATGCTGATGTAATTGAAGCAAGCCATCAGCAATATGACAGATCCTACTATGATCAGAAACCTGACTTTTGCCACATCGCCTTTAACATACTCATTAATACGTCCATCAATGCCGTGTGAATTAAAATGCAAATCTGGTAGCCCCAACAAATAATATCTATTTATATCCTCCCTATCTAAGTACTTTTCGAGTACGGTTGCCACTTTTGCCTCAAACAAATCTTTGTTTTTGGCATTTTTCAGAAGCACATAAGTTGCCACAGGATCACCCGTCCAATGAAAGAAATAGTTTCGGAAATTTTCGGACACCGTTTGCAAAAACACATCATAATCCTGAGAGATAATGAAATCGAATTGGATGTAGGAATTCGCCGGGACATCTTCTAATATCCCGGTAATTGTAAACCTGCCATAAAATTCCAAATCAACTTCCTTACCTACAGGATCTTCATATTCAAAGTACTTTTTAGCCAGTGACTCTGTGATTATGATTGATCGCTTTTGTTTTAATACATCTGAAGCGTTACCGGCTACAAGCTCGAAATCAAATAATTGGAAGAACTGAGGTCCTGCGACTATGCCATCTTCCTCAAAGAATCGCTTACCTCCAGCCTCAGCCCAGGTGGAAGAAGCAGCATGTATGGTTACCGCATTTTCAACAATATCCAAATCAGTGCGAAGTGCATCAGCGAGCTGCCAGGAAGTCCAGATTTCGGGATCTACACCATCAGCATTGTGGAATTCCTGAATCACCTGATAGATTCGATCTGCCTTGGTATGAAACTGGTCAAAGCTATATTCGTGTCTGACCAATAGTATGATGGTAAGGAAAACAGAAAGACCTAGAGAAAGTCCGAAAAGGTTAATTGCGGTAAACTGACGATCCTTGATTAAGGCTCTGAAACCAACTTTAAGATAATTCCTTAATAAACCGAATTTGACCATTTGTGTATGTTTTAGGTTTACCAACCTCAGAGACCTTATGACATTCCAAAAAAGAAATGCATTTGCAGTTTTACTGGACTGTTTTGCTCTCACGTGGAAAAGTTCAAGAATGTCCCCTTCGATTTCATCCAGGTATTCTTCCTTGCAAAACCATCGCAAAAGTTTTATTGGCCACTTTGGTGGTCGAGGATTCATTATTCGTAGCGAATTGATTGCACAGGGTTTGCCTTTGCAATTTTGAAAATTCGTGCCAAGACAGTTGTAAATGATATGAGTAACACAACTCCAAATGCGATGATGAAAAGATCAGCACTCAAGTCGATTCGATAGGCAAAGTCAGCCAGCCAATCACCAAACAGCCACCAGGAAACAGGCGCGGCAACCAAAAGAGCAATGATTAGTAGAATCAGATAATCCTTCAAAATAAGTGTTGTGATGTTCTTTACATCAGCTCCCATTACCTTTCTAATGCCTATCTCTTTTGTCTTACGTTCCACTGTGAAATTGATCAAACCAAAAAGACCAAAAGCAGAAATGATTATTGATACAATTGACGCTATTAAAATGATAGTGCTTCTACTTTCTTCTGCCTCATAAAATCTCTCCCACTGCTTATCCAGAAAATGTATTTCTGCAGGAGTATCCGGATCAAACGTTGCATTCACATCTTCGATATGCGCGATGGTCTCCTTTGGATTTTGACTATATCTTATGGTGAAATAATCTATGGATCGGATGTGATTGTTCCAATGCGTTATTACCACAGGGCCAATTGGTTCATATAGGGATTCAAAATGAAAATCTTCAACAATTCCCTTTATTCGCATTTTTACAGAGTCACCTTCATCCATCACCCAAACGCTTTCACCAATTGGTTGCTCAAAATTCAATGTTGAGGCTGCTTTTTCATTTATCAGAACGTATAAGCTATCAGACTGATCAGCTCCTGTAAAATTTTCTCCATCAATAAGGTTAATGTCATAAGTGTCCAGCCAATATTTATCAATTGCATAGTGACTGAATTCCATGGGTTCATCGGTCAGATTTTTGCTGATGTTTGCAACCGGAATATTCTTCCACTCTCCGGGCACTCTGGAGGATGTTGAAGCATTGACAACATTCGGATTTTTCTTAATACCATCAATGATGTTCTTGAAATTTCTCCTGGCGGAACCTGAGTTTATGTCCAATACAATTAAATCCTGATTCTCAAATCCAAGGTCTTTCGATTGCACGTAATTTAGCTGACGGAAAATCACAATTGATCCGATAATAAGAAAAATAGAGAGGGCATACTGAACACCCACCAGTCCTTTTCTAAGCAAATCCCCTTTACCGGAGAAAGCATTTTTCATGATCAGCAGGGAACGCTTCAGCTTTGAATAATAGAGTGCAGGTAACAGAGCTGAAATCACCCATATCAAGAAAATTGCGACAACTTGATAGGCCACAAAATCTGACGAAAACAAGAGAGAAATGTCAAAATCTTTGTTGGCAATATTCAGGAAAAAAGGAAAAAGAACGAGAATAAGTAAAATCGAAATTACGTAAGCGATCACAATCGTAATGAATGTCTCGAAGAACAGCTGGCCTATTAACTGTCTGTTATTGGCGCCATTTATTTTTCGCATACTTGCCTCAAGCGTTCGCTTCAGCGCCTGAACGGATGATAGATTTACATAATTGAGGGCTGCTATGAAAATTACCAAAAAGCCCATCATCATTATCATCGATACAAACTCACTGTCACTGTATGGAATAGCCATGAGGGGGCCGGGTCCACCATTCTCAATATGTGTGGATCCTAAATGGACTTCACTTAACGGATGCAAGTAAAAATCGTATCTCTCGCGATCCTCTCCTTCCAGGTATTTATCAATGAAATTGTCCTTAGATGCATAAATATCTTCTGGTGTAGATCCTTCTTTTAGCAAGACCCATGTCTGCATGAATTGTGTGTCCCAATCGGTCAAAAAGTCTTGCCAATCTTGCGGCATTTGAGTTGGGTCCATCACATACATAGAGGTGAATCTATAGCTTGAATTGCGAGGCATATCTTTAATGATTGCCAGCACTTCAACGGTCTCAAACCTGGATTCATCAATTACCTCACCTACTACATCTGTTCTGCCAAACAGACTCATGGCCAATTCTTCAGTTATCACAATTCCCGTTGGTCCTTCAAATTCTTTTTGAGGATTTCCGTCTACGACTTGAAAGTCAAGAATGTCAAACATCCCTTTGGTGACTATTACCCAATTGCGATCTGCTAGTCTCTTATCCCCTTTCGCAAGTACATGTGATCCGAAATAGGTAGTCCAGCCAGCCTCTTCTACTGCTGGAAAATCTCTCTTCATCGCATCTGCCAATGGGTTGGCGGTAGATAAGTAATGATGTACGCCATCTTCTTCGGTAATTTCCTGAACCACCCGGTAGATTCTATCTCGCTTGCTGTGAAATTGATCGATATTTTGTTCGTCGTAAACAAACATCAGGATGAAAAATAGTATAGCTAAACCCAGAGATAATCCCAGGATATTTACCAGGTAATGCGATGTTTCCTTCCGAAATCTTCGGAAATATATCTTGGTGTAGTTTTGATATAAATTCATAGTCCAATTATTTATTTGAGTTTTTTTGAGGTTAATCCATCGGAATGTTCTGATCACATTCCAGATAAAAAACAACCGTGCAGATCGCAGTGAATCCCCAGACCGAAGGTGAAAGAGTTCGACCATGTCTCCTTCAATCTCATCCAGGTAATCATCGCGACAGTACCACCTCAGAAATCTGAGTGCCCACTTTGGAGGTTGTAGTTCCGCCATTGCTTAGATGTTTGCAAATTGAAGCTGGGGAATCTTCTGATAGATGCTGGTTCGTAAATCATGTGAAGCATCGAGCACCTTTTTTCCAAGCGCTGTAACGATGTAAAACTTCTTTCTTCTACCTCCACGCTCTTCTGTAATACCTCCAAAGCGGGAGTCTACAAAACCTTTTTTTTCCAGACGCTTCAATGCCACATGTATGGCGCTGATATTGATTTTTTTCTTTGTTTCGGCCGTCAGAAATTCATGAATTGAAACTCCGTACGCTTGATCGTGCTGAGCTGCCACAGTCAATAAAACCAGCTCTTCAAATTCACCTAATTGATATTCCATTTGTAATTCAGTTTTTTCTAGAAGCCAACTTTTGTCTTGGCCCTATGTATATGTATAGTTTATCCTGGTATGCGGTATTTCCCATCTTAACGCTAAATATTAAGAAATTTTTGGAGTCATCAGAAAGCCGAAATCCTCCTTTACTTACTACAATTCCCTCTGTTTCCAGCTTATCTTTTGCCACCAAATTCTGACAATAAAAAGATCTTAGTTTTTTTTCACTAAATTTTTTAACTCGATCCTTTTCAGCATAAACACGGTTGGTTTCATCTTCCCAATCAATGAAAACCTCGTCCTTCTCATAATTACAATCCTTAAGCTCTTCCGTATACTCCTGAGCCAAAACATGACCCATCGATAAAAGAAGCATTACACAAGTCAATGTCTTCACAATTTTGAAATTTATTTACTTAACAAACGTGAATGTAATATATAAGTTTCACATTTGTTAAGTAAATGAAGTTGAACCAATAAATGGATTATTCGAAACTTGATAATATATCCGTACCAAGGTGTTTCATTTCGGGAAGCGTGTACCAACTTCTTTTCTGCGGAATTTTGATACCATTCACTGAAATCTCATCTTCAAGCGTGATCAGTTCTCCCTTCGTTTCATCCGCATCCTTATAAAACTTGTATTGAAGCATCCGTCCTGAGTTGACGTCAAAGTAGAAATACCAGGTATCTTTTTCGTAAGCAACACGAAGTACTTTGCACAGGCTGTCAGCCACTTTTTCATCGGCTGAAAGCGTAATTGAAGGTGTGCTTTCATCATACAGCTTCATTGGAAGGCCCCATAGATAGAGGTAGTAATTTCTCAGAACCAGTGCCCGTTCCTGATCTCTATCTCCTTTTAAAACCTTCGCATTGTCAAGAATCACTTCATAAATTTCCTCATCGTTTCGATTGATCTTCATGTAGCTTTTTGAATTATCTAGTGTGACAGTTGTAGATCGATTGGGACCATTGGGACGGGTCTCTGTAAAATTGAATGTAGTGGAAAGTGTGGACCAGGCATCCCTGGGGTCATGGTAACTGACAGCTTTCGCAAGCACCAAATCAGCGGTGATCTGAGCAATTGAGATCGAAGGGATAAAAAGTAGCAAAGCGAAATATTTCCTCATTGTTTGTTAGATTGAAATTGATGAACTGAAGTTATTAAAAATGAATAAACCTGCGAAAACCGTTTGGCTCTTTGGAATCTACCTAATCATTGAAGGGCTATTTCTAATGCTGGCGCCTTCATGGGTGCTCGATAAAATCGGAATACCTGATCCTGAAAGTGTCTGGCGGCTGATTCTTGGTTTTGTGGTTGCTATACTCGGTTACTACTATGTTCGAAATGCCAAAGAAAATCTTATCCCCTTCTTTGGCTTTACAGTTCAAATCCGGATCATTCAGTTTGTGTTTTTCGTATGGCTTTACATATTCGAAAGAGGGACACTTTCTCTCGTCGCATTTTCTTTTGTTGAATTTGTCGCAGGTATGTGGACATGGCGGTCACTCAAGCGATTCACTTCTGATTAGTTTATGCCTATCAGGAACCCTTTTTAGGTAACGATCTGCTTACAATCACAATACTAAAAAGTGCCAGAATGGTGCCCATAACGAATGGCGCACCTGGGAAGTAAATATCATTGTCAGGGTTGGTATAATATCTGAATATCCCAGTCATGAGCAAAGGACCTACAATTGCCGTCAAAGTCATTACGCTGGTGAGTCCACCCTGCAATTCACCTTGTGCATTTTTTGGTATCTGGCTGGTCATAATAGACTGAAGAGAAGGTCCCGCCAGGCCACCAAATGCATATGGAACGATAACAGCATAGACCATCCATGATTGAGAAACTATGCCCATCATCAACAATCCAAAAGCGTTAAAAGCGAAGCCTGTATATACGGCATTGGTCTCGCCAATTTTTTTGACAATCGGACCTACTAAACCACCCTGGACGATAGCAACCATAACACCTACAAAACTGAGAGATAAACCAATTTCAAGCTCTGACCATCCGAATTTTTCTATCGTGAAAAACGACCAGTTGGCATGAGTGGCATTGGCTGCAACATAAATAACGAATAGTGCAACCACCAACCACACAATCTTTTTATGACTCAAAATCCGCTTTAGTGTACCAAATGGATTGGCACGCTTCCATGTGAAGGGTCTCCTATTTTCCGGTGAGAGTGATTCCGGCACAACAAAAAATCCGTAAGTAGCATTGAGCAACGATAGACCGGCTGCAGCCATAAATGGCACACGCGTGCCTAATTCGCCCAAAATTCCACCAATAGATGGGCCAATCACAAAGCCTAAACCAAATGCGGCTCCAATCATTCCAAAGTTTTTCGCTCTGTTTTCAGGTGTACTGATATCTGCGATGTAAGCATTGGCTACTGTGATGCTACCACCGAACAAGCCAGAAATCATGCGAGCGATAAAGAGCCAGATCAAGGTCGGAGCAAATACGATAACGAGGTAATCAAGCCCAAGGCCTAAGAGTGAAGCTAAAAGCAATGGCCTTCTGCCGTATTGGTCACTAATACCACCCAAAATAGGTGCTGCAAAAAATTGAACAATGGCATATGTTGCAGCCAGCATTCCACCAAAAAAAGAAGCCTCACTTGTGCTCAACCCAGTAATCTCTTTGATCAAAGCAGGCACTACCGGTATAATCAACCCAATGCCTATTATGTCAATAAGGACAGTAATAAATATGAATATGAGAGCGGCTTGTTTTCTTTTCATGATTTGAAAATTCGAGGCATAGTTACTTGATTCCAATCAAAAAATGATAATGCTAGAAAACGACCTTTTTTGACAGTCGATTGAAACGCCACAAGTTGAAAATTCCGGCGATGGTCAAACCCATTGAAAGGGCATACCAAACACCATTGACTCCCCATCCAACAATGAAAGCAAAAATATACCCACATGGAATGGCAATCAGCCAATAGGACACGAAAGTGATTATTGTCGGAATTTTAACATCTTGTAAACCCCTGAGCACACCTAAACCAACCGCTTGAACGCCATCCGAAATCTGGAAGGCAGCTGCAATTACTAAAAGTGTAGCAGCTGTTTGTTGTACTGTCTCATTTTCTATATAGAGCGCAGGAAGTATGTTTCTAAAGAGGATGAAAACCAAGCCGCAAATACCCATGAAGATAGTTACTAACCCAAATGATGAAAACCCTGCAATGCGGAGATTTCTCCTGTCTTTGAATCTCATTTGATTTCCAATTCGAATCGTAGAAGCAGCTGCTAATCCCGTAGCTGCCATATAGCTTATTGCGGCGAGATTTAATGCAATGTTATGAGCAGCCAAGGCTTCTGCACTGATCCAGCCAACCATAATGGCTGCCGTGGCAAAAGCGCCAATTTCAAATACATACTGCATGCCTGATGGAACACCTATCCTTAAGAGGTCTTTGATACCATTCCACTCAAATTTCCACTCAAAACCAACACATTTCTTTCTAATCCACCAAACCATTAGAGCGAACATGATAATCCGTGCTAATAGTGTCGCAATTCCGGCTCCATTCAATCCAAGTGCAGGAGCTCCTAGTTTGCCATAGATGAGCATGTAATTAAAAAAAACATTCAAAAGATTGGCAAATACTGAGACTACCATCGGGCTAAATGTATCGGACAATCCTTCCGCATATTGTCTGAATGTTTGAAAAATCATTAATGGGATTAATGAACCACACATAATAATCAAGTAAGGACCTGCAGCTTTTGCTACCGATACCTCCTGACCAAATAGATGTAAAATATGACTAGCCAGGTAGCCAAGCAGAAATAGGATCATACCCAAGCCAAGGTTCATAAAAAAACCATTCTCCAGGTACTTCAAAAGTTTTGCCCGATCATTTATGTCAGTGGCTGCCACCTTGGGCGTAATGGCATAGCTCACACCAATTCCGAAAAGCATGAGCACATGGTATATAGTGCCGGCAAAAGTCGCTGCTGCCAACGGTATTACTCCTAGCCTACCAACCATTATACTATCAGACACACCTACCATTATATGGCCCAGCTGACCAATAATTACCGGTAATGAGAGTACTATATTTTTCCGTAAATGTTCCTTAAGTGTCATGATTACAAATCAGGCCGCAAGGTAGTATCTAAGAGCGGGAAGGTGGTAACATATTCACTGGTGGTTGACCAAATGTCTATCGGAATTTCGAGGCAGAGTATGGTCTAGCTTTTCAAACCGGTCAGATCTGATCAGTTTTAATTTTATGATCATACCCGCTTTGTAAGCTAAATAGAGGAAAATGAGGCACTTAAGATCAGATTCACCTTTTCTATCGTTTATTTCTCTTCTTTCATCTAATGCATCTCCCAATTCATTATCATTTGATAAAGAATGTAATAATTTGTAGCTTTATTAAGATAAACCACCGTTCATGAAAACCTTAAAAATTAAGCAGTTAGTATTCCTTTGTGTGATATTCCTTATCTCTTGTCAAGAAGACAAACTAACTGAGCAGCCGGAAATAATTGACGAAGATCTTGCAGAGGCAACACTCATTGCAGACGAATATTTTGTAGAGAAGGGAGGTAGAACGGGATCTGACGAGCGCTCGATCACAATTCTCAAATTCAAGGACGGCAACATCTATTATAATACAAATACCGACGACATAGACGGATATCAAATAGTGACTGAGACTACAATCACAGCTTACGTTGAGCCTGGCGAATATGTATTTTGGTATAGAGGTGGTGGATTGGATGACTTAGAAGATGTTGACTTTGACGAAGATGCCGAAGAATATTTAGACGAATTGCCTGATGAATATAAGGATGATAAAATGTGGGTTTTGAAAGTGCCTGAAGATTATGATCCGGCCCACGACGAATTGAAGTATGATATTGTCTACGAATCCAAAGACAACAAAGGCGTAGTAGTGCGTCTTGATCCGAAGCTACAAATACAAAACTGATACAATACTCAAAAACATGTTGAGTTACAGAAATATCTGCTCAATCGTATTTTTCCTTACGATTGGTTATGCCTGCTTTTCTCAAAATCAAATAAAAGCAGACAGCATTAAAAGCGATATAGACAAAGGAATTTTATCTCCAAGTCAGGAGCTTGAAGCATATTATTGGCTATCTACATACACAAGCGCCCCTGATGAAAAGCTTCAATATGGGGAGCAATTACTAGAGCTGGCTGAAGAAGCCAATAGCCTGGAATACAGAATCAAAGCATATTGTAAGATTGGGATTGCTCATAGATTCATGGGAAACCTGGACCGAGCACTTGAATATCTGTTTAAAAGTGCAGATGAAGCAGATGGGAAGTTGCAATTCAAGACCTTTCTGGCTGAGGTTTACAACGAAATTTCAACATGCTATACCCAAAATGGAGACTCCGAAAACGCACTATACTATGGTTCCAAAACAATAGAAATGCTGCGAAATACCAATAAGCGCCAGCAACTTGCCATAAGCTTATTAAATACAGGTTACGACTATTATTTGATAGAAAACTACGACTCTGCCATGGCATATTACAATGAGTCGGAGCCTATTTTGGAAGCGATTGGCATGGAGATAGGTATCGCCTATATCATTGGTAATCGAGCATTGGTGCACTGGAAGCTAGGTGATCTTGACAAAGCAAAAGAAGATTTGTTTAAAGCCATCGAAATGCTGGAACCTATGGGTGATCAATTTGGGATGGCCGACTATTATAACCAACTCGGCAATATATATCTAGAGGAAAATGCTGAAGATGATGCGATTCAGTACACCATGACAGGGCTGGATTTAGCAAAGGAAGCCGGACTGAAAGAGCAGGTAAGAGATGCATCCTATCTACTTTACCAGTTACACTTAAAGAGAGGTAATCTAGCTGAGGCCATTAAATATCAAACCCAGTATTATGCATATAAGGATAGCATTCAGAACCTGGAAACGACCCAGCGATTAGGCGACCTGAGAACAGAGTATGAAGTGGGTAGAAAACAAGCTGAGGTAGACCTATTGCTTCAGCAGAAGCGAAACAATCGCATCATTATGATAACAGGTGGAGTATTGCTTATCGCATTTATCTGTCTTGTTATTATTGTTTATTCATACTTCAAATCTAAAAATCGTCTTAGCAAGCTTTTGGAAAGGCAGAAGGATGATTTGATAGACCTGAATCAAACAAAAGACAAATTTTTCTCTATTATTTCTCATGACTTGAGAGGACCGGTTAATACGCTCAATGGACTAGTCACAGTTTCTCAACTGTACCTAACGGAGGGGAAAGGTGATCAGGTAAAAGGCATGGTAGACAAAATGAGTGAATCCGTTGATCGTCTTACCAAACTACTAGACACACTCCTCAATTGGGCGCTTCAGCAAAGAGGTCATTTTCCATATGTGCCGGAAAAACTGGACCTTGGTGAGTTGGTAAAAGACGTTATTGAAATGTTTCGTGATACGGCCATTTCAAAAAACATTGAGCTCGAGTTTCAAACTGACGAGCCATATACGCTGAAGGCGGATAAAAATACTACGTCTACAATCTTGAGAAACCTGGTTAACAATGCGATAAAATTTACCAATACGGGAGGAAATGTGAAAATCTCAGCTAAATCAGATGAGGATAAGAAATTTTGCATAATTACCGTATCTGATAATGGTGTAGGTATACCTAAAGAAAAACTTGATGGTCTTTTCAATCTTGATGAATCAATATCCACCAAAGGAACGCTTGGAGAGACCGGACTAGGGCTTGGATTACAGCTAGTCTGTGAATTTGTCTCAATGAACAAAGGAAAGATTCATGCAGAGAGTGAAGAAGGCAAAGGGACCACCTTCACAATTATGCTTCCTTTAACTCCCAGCTAGATTAAGCTTTCTGGCTAAGCTATATATAGCGGCAACACTCAGACTGTCAGTAATCTCTCCATTATCACACATCTCTAAAGCACTTCGAAATGGGAGCTTTCTAATTTGGAGATCTTCAGTTTCTTCAAAAGACGCCTCTCCTTCAGTCAACTCTTCTGCCAAGTAGGCTATACCCGTTTCGTCTGTCACGGAGTTTGAGGTATGAATCTTACAAATCTTCGTCCATTTCTTAGCCGTAAGACCTGTCTCTTCTTGTAACTCACGTTTGGCTGATTCCAGCTTTGGGATATCCAACTGCCCGCCACCCATCGGTATTTCCCAAGAATATTCGTCCAGTGTATAGCGATATTGTCCGACAAGCCAGGTATTCAAATCATCATCGAGTGGGATAATACCTATAGCCCAATTCTTATAATGCACTTTCCCGTAAATGCTTCTACCTCCACCCGGATTGGTTACATCATGCTCCGTGAGCGCGATCCAGGGGTTGGAGTATATTTCTTTGGAACTATGAGTGATCCATGGATTTTCATCTTGCATTCAGCAAAGATAAAATGCTGTGCGATAGACTAATCAACGCCCAGGCCAAGTTCTTTCCGTATCTCCCTGTCCTTGTTCTTATTCTTTCCCCAATAAGCCGACTTTATCGTATTGATACGTTTGGACTTGGTGGTAAGCACTTCCGGATTACCAAAGCCGCTCATGTAGGTTTCTTCCCACCCTAAAATTGTATAGGGAAAATCAGACTCAAAATAGATAGAAAGTGTTCGATCATCATACTTGATCTCGTACATCTGATGTGCCTCTTTTGAGTAATCGGAAGACTCAACCGACATCAATTTTGTATTCGCCTTTTTTACCTCCATCGCCCTGTGACGCAATCTCAAATAAAAAGTGGATGGGAAAATATTTACCTCTCCAACGGGTAGTCCGCTAGGATTAAGGCGAATTCTCGTCCACAATTCGTCTTCCAGAATCGCATTTGGTATCGAAAGATCCACATCCCCTTCCGATTCGAAATATGAAAATCCTCGTACACGATACCCACCTTCATCTAAGTTCATTTGCATCCAGGTATGTCCGCACCATTCCTGAGAAGAAGTAGTCACCTTAAATGGATCGGGATACTGATCCGCTGAAACCGGCGTGAATGTGCTCATCATCATGGAATACGGATAGATCCCGGTTAAAAATTTCTTTGTCATATTCAGTTTCATCACACTGACGTTATCTGCACTTTCATCTCTCCAATTGTCAAGTTTCACTTGCTTGCTTTTTGAAAAAGGCTCGGTGACAAATACCAGAACGGACTCTCCTGCATGGATCTCTCCATATCGTGCTTGCTCTAATTTATAACTGGTTATCTCTGCTTCACCGCCATACCAGTAGCCATTAAAGTCTTTGGGTTTTTCGGTGGAGACCTCCTGAGAATTGGAAGGTGCACAGGCAATTAAGGAAATTACCAGAAAAGGATAGATGAAATTCTTCATGACCAATGATCTTATTCATATATAAAACTAAAACCATATGATTTGTTCCAATTGTTGAACGCGTACTTTTGCGGCATGAATTATCTATCGGTTGAGGGTCTTAGCAAGAGCTATGATGAAAAGAAACTTTTTGAGAATATTACTTTTGGACTGGATCAAGGACAGAAAGCGGCGCTAGTTGGTGTAAATGGGACAGGGAAGTCTACTCTAATGAAAGTAATTGCCGGAATCGAAGCACCCGATAAAGGGATTGTTTCTTTTCGGAAAGGCCTCACCGTATCGATGCTTCCGCAGCATCCGGAATTCAACGCGGAGGAAAAAATCATTGAAGCTGTCTTTGCAGAAGACAAAGAAGAATTAAATGTCATCAGGGATTACGAACGTGCCATGTTCAAAACGGAGCATGATCCGGAGAATGCACCCGATCTAACTCCCATTCTGGAACGAATGGACTCATTGAATGCGTGGGAATACGAGCATCAGATCAAGGCAATTCTTGGCCAGCTGGGCATTCATGATCTGGAAAAGAAAATGGGTGACTTATCTGGAGGCCAGAAAAAAAGAGTTGCTATTGCGCAAGCACTCGTAGTGAATCCTGATTTTCTCATTCTGGATGAGCCAACAAACCATCTTGATTTAGCATTGATAGAATGGCTGGAAAACTATCTGGCGACTGCCAATCTCACCTTACTAATGGTGACACATGATCGCTACTTTTTAGATCGAGTGACTAATGAAATCCTCGAAATAGAACACGGAGATATCTTTCGCTACAAGGGAAATTACAGTCAGTTTTTAGAGAAAAAAGCTGAGCGAATGGAAATGGAAGCTTCCTCCATAGATAAAGCCAAAAACCTTTTCAAAACAGAGTTGGAATGGATGCGTAGACAGCCCAAGGCCCGGGGCACAAAAGCCAAATACAGAGTTGATGCATTTCACGACGTAAAAGCCAAAGCTCATAGCGCCGTGCAAACCCAAAAAATGGAGGTGAATCTTAAAGGCGAGCGTCAGGGTAAAAAGATCTTAGAGTTGGATCATGTAAACAAATCCTACGAAAACCTGAACCTGATTCATGACTTCAGTTATGTATTCAAGCGGAGAGAAAAGATTGGAATCATCGGACCAAATGGGGTGGGAAAATCCACCTTTCTAAATATTCTTTCGCAGAAAATAAAGCCGGATTCCGGCGCTATCGAGATCGGTCAAACTACCAAATTTGGCTATTATACTCAAGATGAAACCATCTTTGATCCCAGCAAGAAAGTAATTGACATTGTGAAGGAGGTGGCCGAATACATTCAGTTGGAAGATGGCAGCCAGGTGTCTGCTTCAGGGCTACTGAATCAATTCATGTTTCCACCTAAAATGCAACACAATTTCGTTGGAAAATTGAGCGGTGGGGAAAAACGAAGATTACAACTTCTCAGAGTGCTTATGGCCAATCCAAACTTCCTCATTTTGGATGAACCTACCAATGATCTGGACATTACTACTTTAAATGTGTTGGAAGACTATCTGCAAAATTTTGCCGGTTGTTTGATGATTGTTTCTCACGACCGATACTTTATGGATCGTCTGGTTGACCATTTATTTGTATTTGAAGGCAATGGAAAGATCCGCGATTTCCCTGGAAATTATACCGACTACAGAGACAAAGTAGGTGTCCCGGTTGCCGAACTTCCACCTCAGGAAAAAGAAAAATCTAAAGAGCCTGAGCCATCAGAAAAGCCAAAGACTCGCAAACTGAGCTACAATGAACAGCGGGAATTAGATCAGTTGGATAAGGACATTCCAAAACTGGAAGAGAAGAAAACAGAGCTACAAGAATCTCTAAATTCTGAAACCGAGTACGAAAAGCTTCAAGAAATAAGTACACAGATCAAGGATGTGGAGGAAGAGTTGGAAAAGAAAGAAATGCGTTGGCTGGAGTTGAGTGAAGCATAAGTTTTGATTACACTTTAGGTATTACGTTATTCTCATTGTTACATTTGCCCCCCAATAAGGGGTGCCGAGCTGCAGATGCAGTAGAAACGGCTGAGATCATACCCATAAACCTGATCCGGATAATGCCGGCGTAGGGACAGATTGCGACGAAAGTCACGATCAAGTATGATAACCAATAATGAAGAGTCCCCGCTCTTCGATGGTTAAATGTTAATGTTAAAAACAATGAAAACTTTATTTCTATCAGCATGCTTGCTGATATCAGGCTTTGCTTTTGCACAAGACAGTCTGAAAACCAAAGAGCTGGATGATGTGATTGTGTACGCCACGCGTGCCAACGAAAACACACCAACGACCTATTCAGAAATCACTCGTGATCAAATCAAAGAAGTGAATTTGGGTCAAGACCTTCCTATTTTATTAAACTTATCTCCCTCGCTTGTTACAACCTCGGACGCTGGAGCCGGCGTTGGTTACACTGGGTTGAGAATCCGCGGGAGTGATGCTACACGTATCAATGTCACCATCAATGGAATTCCAGTGAATGATTCTGAATCACATGGAGTATTTTGGGTAAACATGCCGGACCTTGCCTCTTCAGTTGACAATATTCAGATTCAACGTGGTGTAGGAACGTCGACCAATGGTGCCGCTGCATTTGGTGCCTCGGTAAACCTTCAGACGAATGTGCCTTCTCAAGATGCGTTCGCAGAAGTAAACAACAGCTTTGGTTCCTTTAACACTCGAAAGCATACATTGATGTACAATACCGGCCTGCTAAATGATAAGTGGACTTTTGAGTCGCGGCTCTCCAAAATTACCTCCGATGGATACATTGACCGAGCGGAATCAGACCTTCAGTCCTACTTCCTTTCCGGAGGATATTATGGGAAGAAAACGATCTTGAAAGCCCTGGTTTTTGGTGGCAAAGAAGTAACCTATCAGAGTTGGTGGGGAACTCCACAGGCTGTACTTGAAAATGATGCGGACGGCATTGAAGCTGTAATTGCCAATAATGGCTATTCACCTGCGCAGGCACAAAATATTCGTACTGCTGGACGAACATTCAACTACTATTTGTATGAAAATGAAGTAGATAATTACCAGCAGGATCACTATCAGCTTCATTTATCACATACTGTAACTCCAGCCATTACAGTCAATCTAGCCGGACATTATACTTATGGTAGAGGCTATTTTGAACAGTTCAGAGAAGGTGATGATTTTTCGGAATACGGCCTCAATGACGTAACTATCGGAGACAGTACGCTTACCTCCACAGATCTCATAAGAAGAAGGTGGCTGGACAATCATTTCTACGGCACCACTTTTTCGTTGAATTACATGAGAAATGATCTGGAACTTACTTTAGGTGGTGCTTGGAATAAGTACGATGGAGATCACTTTGGTGAGATTATCTGGGCGCAAATTGCAAGTAATAGCAATATTCGAGAGCGCTATTATGACAATGTGGGTGAGAAAACAGATTTTAATGTTTACCTGAAAGCCAATTATCAGGTCAACGATGCATTCAATCTTTTTGCAGACTTACAATTGCGCACCATTGATTACCAAACGGTAGGTATCGACAATGATCTTCGAGCAATTAATATCGGCGATGATTTCAATTTCTTTAACCCTAAGGTCGGTGCCACCTATGCATTGAACAACCAATCGAATGTGTATGCCTCCTATGCGATTGGTAATCGAGAGCCCGTTCGAAATGATTTTGTTGACGCACCTAATGGAGTAACACCAAAACACGAAACCTTGCGAAATCTTGAGGTAGGCTATCGCAGATACGGTCAGGCTTTTAGTTTTCAAGCCAATTATTATTTGATGGACTATGAAAACCAACTTGTGCTCACCGGTGAACTCAATGATGTGGGATCCAATGTAAGGCAAAATGCTCCCGACAGCTACCGAATGGGTGTAGAATTGGTTGGTGCCTATCAGCTAACAGATCAGCTTAAGTGGGAAGCGAATGTGACTCTGAGCAGGAACAAGATCAAGAATTTCACCGAGGTGCTCTATAACTATGGGACCAACTTCGACGAGTTTAATATCGAAGAAACTCAGTATACTGATACTGACATCTCTTTCTCTCCAAATGTGATTAGTGGCAGTCGACTGACATACTCTCCGTTTGAAGGATTCGAAGCTGCACTTTTAAGCAAGTATGTTGGAAAACAGTACCTGGACAATACAAGTAATGATGCCCGCAGTATTGATGCATACTTTGTGAATGACGTTAGACTGAGCTATGATTTCAAATTGAATTCGATGAAGAATGTAAACGTGAGTCTGCTTATCAACAACATCCTGAACGAAGAGTACTCTTCCAATGGATATACGTTTGGTTATGCCGGAGGAGACTTTGTGGTTAGGGAAAATTACTTCTATCCGCAAGCCGGAAGAAATTTCCTGATGGCTTTGAACTTAAGGTTTTAATTCATTTCGTCTGATCATTAGACCACCTCAAACTTGAGGTGGTTTTTTTATGCGTTATGGTCAATCACCACTTTTTCCAACTCAGAATTGATAATTGCGATCTCTTCTTGTGATAGTTCGAAGCTCATGCTCTTTGCATTTTCACTTGCCTGATCAGCGTTTCTTGCGCCTACTAAAGCAGCTGTGATTCCCGGTCGCTGGACGGTCCAGTTGATTACCAATTGAGCAAGTGTAACACCATGTTCGTCTGCGATTGGCTTGATTTTTTGCAGGAACTCATTGGTTCTGGAGCGATTAGGTTCTTTGAAAAACTTATTGTCTGCCCGATGATCGTCTCCCTTAAATTCATAATCCGAGGTGATCTTACCTGTAAGCAATCCTCTTTGAAGGGGACTGTATGCCAGAATACCAACGCCATCCTCTTGGCAAAAGGGGACAATATCTTTCTCAATTTTGCGATAAACCATGCTGTAAGGCGACTGAGTTGATGCCAAATCAATGACCTTTTCAGCTTTCTTCATCATCTTGACTGTGTGATTGGACATACCAATTGCTCTGATTTTTCCCTGCTGCTGTAGCTCCTTCAGAACTTCCATGGTTTCTTCGATTCGCGTAGTGGCATCCGGTCGATGAATCTGATAAAGATCAATATAGTCGGTACCCAATCGTTTCAAACTGTCTTCAACCTCCTGAATGATACCATCTCTTCCAGCATATGCGTAAACCTCGTACGACTCCCCGTTTCCTTCTGCATTGAAGTAAAATTCTCCTTTTTTGGTTTTCCAGTTGATCCCAAACTTGGTCAGGATTTCAACATTCTCTCTGCCTAGCTCTTTGATGGCTTTTCCGACTAGATTCTCACTATGGCCATATCCATAGATCGGAGCTGTATCAATTGATGTAACACCAAGGTCAAAACTTTTTTTAATCGCCGCCAACGCTAGCTGGTCGTCATTGCCTCCCCAAGCCCATCCGCCAATAGCCCACGCTCCAAAAACGATAGGTGAAATTTCTAGGTCTGACTTTCCAAGTTGTACTTTTTGCACTATTGATTTTTTTTCATTAGATAATACTGAAATCCCAATCTGAATGAATTGATATTTAAGTTTACATCAACATTCTTTGTAATAAACTCAACATCTGTATCACTTTGAGATTCCTTGAGCCTTGCATAGCTAATAGATCCAATTAATGCAGTTATTGCCCACTTCTCATTAATGAAATATTGAATTGCTGGAATAAAACCAATCAACATTTCTCTATTGTTAACAGAGATGTTATTTGAACCGCCAATTGGATCGAAGAATGTAGATTTTCCAAAACCTAAACTAAATTCAAGACGAGGAGTAAAGTAGAACTTTTCTGATAACTCATAAAATTTCTGATAAAACATCCCTATTCTAGTTAAACCGAATTTAATCTCTTGACTAGAGTTTGAAATTCTTCCTAGGGAAAAACCGAAAGCTGACTCTTCAGAAGTTGTGAAACCCATTCCGGCGTTAAGGCTGGTAGCTTTCGCAACTGTGATAAATGATGATGATTGAAACGAAGGTGATAATGCCTTAAATTTAGTCTCTGAGTGGCTTATATTACCTTCCAAAAATGTGACTTTGTTTGTAATTTGAGCCTTAGCTGAAACAGCTAACACAACTAGAACTAGTGTTTGTAATGTTTTTTTCATACTTTTTTTTGCAAGGATAACAAAAACGGCGATCCTCTATAGAATCGCCGTGAACTAAACTCAATCAATCAACTATTGTGGACTCATGCTGCGTGCCAAATCCACTAACTCAATGAATTCACTGCGGTAACCAAAGGCATCTGCTCCTTTCGAAGATCTTGACATTTCTAATACGTCAGCAAATGTCAAGTCTCCCTTGTATTCAGAATCACGCAAGAGCATCCCGAAACCTGCCACTGCCATTGACCACCCAAGATTATTGCTGGAATCTACGATCTCATTTTCTACTACTTGAGTGATCAGCTTACTCTTGTTTCCACCTGGCTCTTTGTACCGAAACTTCACTGTTAATAATTCATCTGTTTCGGAAGTCACCTGGGAATTATTGGACTGATATTTAAGCGGATCAATGTTCTTAACAAACTCGCTTTCCACGCCTACAGGAATGATCTCATACAATGCAGTTACTGTATGTCCACTTCCCAACTCGCCTGCATCTTTTTTGTCATCATTGAAATCTTCGTCATTCAACATTCTGTTTTCATATCCAATCAAGCGATAGGCTTGAACAACAGCCGGATTAAATTCTACCTGAATTTTCACATCCTTGGCGATGGTGTACATGGTGCCTCCAAATTCATTCACTAACACCTTTTTTGCTTCCTTCATGTTGTCTATGTAAGCATAGTTTCCATTTCCTTTGTCAGCGAGGATTTCCATCTTGGAGTCTTTATAGTTGCCCATCCCAAAACCGAGAACAGTTAAAAACACACCTTCTTTTCGTTTTTCTTCAATGAGTCTTTCCATCGAAGCATTGCTAGAAGCCCCAACGTTGAAATCACCATCGGTCGCTAATACCACACGATTATTCCCACCTCTTACGAATTGCTCTTTTGCAATTTTGTATGCCAGATTGATTCCGGCACCACCCGCAGTAGATCCACCAGCCTGAAGCTGATCCAACGCATCCATAATTTTCTTTTTGTCATTGCCGTCTGTGGGCTCAAGTACTACTCCTGCTGCTCCTGCATACACCACAATCGATACCTTGTCTTGCGGTCGTAGCTCATTTACCAGTAGCTTGAATGCAGACTTAAGCAAAGGCAGCTTATTAGGTGCGTTCATTGAACCAGACACATCTAACAGGAAGACAATATTCGAGGCAGGAAGATTTTCCAATTCTATCTTTTTCCCCTGAAGCCCAATATGAGCTATCAAGTGCTTGTCGTTCCAGGGGGCTTTGGCTACCTCGGTGTTTATTGAAAAGGGATCTTTTCCGGTTGGATTTGCATATTCGTAGTTGAAATAATTGATCATTTCTTCAATACGCACAGCGTCTTTTTGTGGCAACTGGCCATTATTTATAAACCTACGCACATTGCTGTATGATGCTGCATCTACATCTATGGAAAAGGTCGATAGTGCGTGATCCAGTACTTTCCTAAAACCATTTTCATGTATGGTAGCGTATTCTTCCGTATTGTGATACTCCTGCTCGTATGGCATAATGCTTACGCCAGCAGCTCGTCCTCGAAGTTGATCAGACACTGAATAACTAAGTGAGCGTTTTTCTGTTTTTGCTGGATAGCCTACTACCACTATCTCTTGAAGTTCGTCCATTTCGCTTGAAAGTGTTACATCAATGATTTTTCTTTTTCCAACCTCTATTTCCTGGGTTTGATACCCTATAAAAGAAAAAACCAGGACAGCCTTTTCATTGGGCACCTCGACAGAGTAAAACCCATTGATATCGGTGGTTACTCCCGATGTAGTTCCTTTTATCACCACATTTACACCTGGTAATACTTGTCCCACATCATCATACACGGTTCCATTTACATACTTGGCACTAACATTGAGCGTCAGTGAAAGGGATAGCAAAATTATTAACTGTTTCATCTCTTTTTTCATTTGATTTGACATTGAGATGCAGGCATGAATCAGATTCCATAAAAAAATCAATATTTTTTTTATAGAGGCTAGGTAAAGATTTCTCACTTCGTTCGAAATGACCAAAAAGCAGTTTGTAATCTCCCTCGAAAGGAGAGATATTTAAATGGTATGTACAGCAACTATTTTGTATACATCACTACAAACCCCGGACGATCTGTCATTTATGTAGGTGTAACTAATGATTTGGCAATCAAATTGAGGCAGCACTATGAAAATAGAGGTAATTCTAAGACTTGGGCTGGAAAGTACTATTGCTACAACCTAATTTGGTGGGAGAGACACCAATTCGCAAGTCACGCAATAGATCGAGAAAAGGAGATAAAAAAATGGAGAAGAGAGAAGAAGAATTTGCTCATCGAATCTGTTAATCCGAATTGGAATTTCTTAAACGATCGGGTTGGTGCATGGGAATACTTGAGGTAACATATTCGCCTTCAATATTTAAAGGTAAAGATTTCTATCCGGGTTAGTAAGACCGATAGTATTTGCTTGTCATCTCGACTGAAAGGAGAGATATTTACCTCTTTGTCAAAGTCGAAATCCATATCACCTACAGATGAAGAAACCCTCTCCCGTTATCGGGAAACAGGCAATCAGGAAGTCTATGGAAATCTATTTAATTCCTATATGCACCTGGTATATGGCTTGTGCTTAAAGTATTTGAAAAACAGAGATGATAGCCAGGATGCTGCCATGGCCATCTATGAACATACAAGTGCCAAACTGCTAAGCACAGAAGTACAGCATTTCAAAAGCTGGCTTTATATGGTTACAAAAAATCATTGCCTGATGGAATTGCGTAAAAGTAATCCTGAAATTCATGCAGATATTTTTATGGAATCTGCAGAAGCTGTGCATCTCAATAATGAGAAAGTAGAATTAGAAAAAGATTTTGAAGCATTAGAGGCTTGCATAGAAGAGTTGAAAGCTGAACAAAAGAAGTGTGTGATGCTCTTCTTTCTGGAGAAGAAAAGCTATAATCAGGTAAATGAAGAAACAGGAATAGATCTAAAGAAAGTGAAGAGTCATATTCAGAATGGCAAACGAAATTTAAAAATGTGCCTCGAAAGCAAGAATGTCAGGAGATAAAAACCATAGCGAACAATTTGAGAGGTACCTCAAGGGACAAATGAGTCCTGAGGAAGCGCACACTTTTGAGCGTGAGGTACTGAATGATCCATTTGCACAAGAAGCATTGGAAGGTTTTGAAGCATATGGAACCGAAGCACTTGCCGATCTGGATAAACTGAAAAATCAAATTTCTTCAAATCAAAAAACTCAATTCCCTTTCATGAGGGTAGCTGCAGTTGTCGCTTTGTTGATCCTGGGTTCTCTAACTGTCTACTTTTTCACAGACACTATTGAAGGTGAGCAACTAGCTGCGGAAGAAGAGCCATTGGAGAAAATGCTACAAGGTAGCCCAGAACCAGATACTGTGAAGCTTCCGGTAAGCAAAGAAATGGTTGCTGAAGAATTGATGAAAGAAGATACCCAACCTAAGACATTCAACCAGGACGGCCTGAAAGTTGTCGACAAAGATGAGGAAGTGGCCCAACTAGCCATAGAAGAGGAAGACACGAAGGAGCTTATCGTTGAGAGCATAAGTGCTGAAACCGTAGCAGAAATTCAGGATGCTGAGGTCACAGATGAATTGATAGCGAGTGATGATGCAGACTTGGCCAGTGCACTCCAAGGCAAAGTGGCAGGTGTTCAAGTGAATGAATCCAGAGCTAAATTTTTCGCAGATTCCGCTGATTTGAATGAAGTAGTAATAACTGCCCAACCTTTGGTTGTGGAGACACATGACGTTGCTAGCAGTATCAGCACCAAACCAGAAAAGATTGCCAAACGATCTAAGTCTGAATCCACTGCAACATTGAGAAGCACCGCTTCATATGAAACTATTTCTGGCGTTGTAATCGATGATACAGGAGAGCCCCTTCCTGGCGTCAATGTAGTAATTAAAGGAACTAATACCGGTGTAACTACAGGTATGGACGGGACTTTTGAATTACCCAAGGCAGAAACATTGCTTGTCTCATTTATTGGTTTTGAATCGCAAGAAATAGAAGTAGGAAGCAGGTCTTACATTGATGTCACACTAGGTGGAGCGACAGAACTTCAAGAAGTAGTTGTGGTGGGTTATGGTACAGAAAAAAAGGATCAGGAAACCAGCTATTCACCAGCCAAACCAATTGGAGGAAATCGGGCATTTAAAAAATACCTGAATGAAAACCTCAACTATCCCGAGGCTGCAAAAACCAATGAAATTGAGGGAACGGTAATCCTGGAACTTACCATTAATACAAGTGGTGAGGTTTCCGATATTTCAATTGAGAAAAGTCTGGGCTATGGTTGTGATCAGGAGGCGATTCGACTTGCGAACGAGGGGCCAAATTGGAGTGCTGCTAAAAAGGATGGAAACAAGGTTGAGGATAAAGTGAAGATTCGGGTGAAATTTAAACTTGACCGTTGAGCGCTTTCATTACCTCCGACTTATAGCTTCTGCCTATCGGTATTTCCATACCACCAACCTCAATAGTGGAGTTTGTGTATGCTGAAATCTTTTTAAGTGAAATAATGTAAGATTTGTGCGTCCTCACAAAGCAATCGGATGGCAACTTTTTTTCCAGGTAGCTGATTTTTTGCAGCGACACTATCTCCTTCCCATCTTCCGTTTTTACCCTTACATAGTCCTTCAAACTTTCTATATAGGTGATATCCTTCAAGTACACTTTTACCATCTTTCTATCCACCTTTAGAAAGAGAAATGGATCACTTTCATTGCTTGATTCTACGGATTGGCTCACAACATCCGGAACCAAAGTGTTTCCATTTTCAAGCACTTTATTAATCGCCATCAAAAACCGATCAAAGGCAATAGGTTTGAGCAGATAATCCACCACATTGAGCTCGTAGCTCTCTACTGCATATTCTCGATATGCTGTTGTGAAGATGACCGAGGGAGTTGGATTCAAGGCCTTCAAAAATTCAATACCTGTCAGCTTCGGCATCTGAATATCCAAAAAAAGGAGATCCACCTTTTCTTTTTTCAATACATCAAATGCCTGAACTGCATTGCTGCAAGTGGCCACCAAATCGAGTGAATCTACTCGCTCCACATACGATTGAATAATCTCAATGGCCAGTGGTTCGTCATCTACTATCAGGCACTTAAGAGACATAGTTATAATTCTAATGTAAGTATGATCAAGAATGAATCAACTGAATCATGCATTTCGAGTGAATGTTTTTCAGGGTACAGAAGTTCAAGTCTTCGCTGAACATTCTTCAGACCGATGCCCTCCTTATAGTTAAACTGGTCATCCCTTTCCTCATGCTTACTTTTACTGTTTTCAACCTTTAAGGTTAATTTTTCTTCTTTCAACTCCAGGTCTATACTTACCCAGGCCTCATTCATTTCTTCACTTACCCCATGCTTAAAGCTGTTTTCTACAAATGGAAGTAACATTAATGGTGCAACTCGCATACCTCCCGCATTGCCCAAAATATTGAATGAAATATTCAGCCGATTTCCATATCGTATTTGCTCAAGTGATATGTAATCCTTGAGCAGCTTTATTTCTTTTTCAATTAGTACCTGATCTGCTGTGCACTCATAAAGCATGTAATTCAACAGATCCGAAAGCTTCAGCACTACTTCCGGTGCATCCTTGGATTTTTTTAGCGTGAGTGCGTATAGGTTGTTTAGGGTATTGAAAAGGAAGTGTGGATGTACTTGTGCTTTGAGAAAGTTTAGCTCCGCTTTCAGTTTTTCTTCAACTAGCTGCTGATTAGACTTTTGCTCTCGATACCAATATTTAAACCATTTTATGACAATCGCCAAGACCAAAACCGGATAGACTTTGGTCGTGTTTTTCAGCATCTTCCCGAAATTCACCAAGTCAGGAGTATAGTCATCATCGGGCCAAAAAATCGGTTCTTGAACGATAACATAATTGAACCAATGCAAAGCGCTGAAAGAAAGAATGAGTAGAATCAAATAGATTATAAACTCGATATACTTTTCCTTGAATAGGAATCTCGGCATCAAAAAATAGAGTGTGAAATACACTGCTGGTATTTGAAGAACCGCGTCAGTAAGTTGAATTAAGTACTGTCTTCCGTATTGTTCTTCAAAGCTTCCATACACCAAAGCGAAAAAACTGATGAAAATGATCCAGAAGACCAGATGCCACACAATCCGGGGAGGCTTAAATAAAATATCTTCCAGTTTTATCCTACTCATAATTCATACCTAAACGCCCAAACTTATCAATTCCGTTTCAAAATTGAATCTACATCGACAAACAACCAAGCAACCTTCCTAAACGACACTAAATAGCTCCTAAGGTGCAATAATATGTTAATGCCTGTATTTCAGGATCAAGTATTGGTCGTACAGCTAAAAACCATTCAAAAGGACAACTCAGGTCTGTTGTGAAGGTATACGAACCCAAAACCAACATCCATGTCAAAGCTACTATCGTTCGTATTTTCATTCCTTTTGGTGTTTCTGCTAGCTGCTCAGGAGACTCGTCAAAGCTTTCGTTATTCAATAAACAAAGTAGAAGCACCTATACAAATCGATGGCAATGAAAATGATGAAGCATGGACAAACATTAATCACATACCAAATTTCATTAACCATTGGCCAGTGGATTCCGGGCAAGCAGATGCCCTGACCCACGTGAAAGTGACCTATGACGATGAGTTTCTTTATGTTCTCGCGATATGCTATGATAATGGCAATCGTGTCGTGCAATCGTTGCGTAGGGATGATGACGATGGCCATTGGAACAGCGACAACTTTACTTTCGTGATCGATCCAATGAACAATAAACAAAACGGGTTTATGTTCGGGGTAAATGCTGGTGGTTCGCAAATAGAGGCACAACTAAATGTAAATGGTCCCAGGACCAGATACGATCAAAACTGGGATAATAAATGGTACTCAACCGTAAAAAGTTACGCTGATCACTGGACGGTAGAAATGGCCATTCCCTTTAAAACCTTAAGATATACACCCAACCAATCCGAATGGGGAGTCAATTTCATCCGTGGAGATATGGAGCGAAATGTTTATTCAACATGGACTCAGTTTCCTCTCAATTACGGCGGTATTGATCTGAATTTTATGGGGACTTTGGATTGGGATGAAAGTCCAAAAAAAGCGAGTGGAAAAGTAGTGTTAATTCCCTATTTGTCGGGAGGTACTCAACGAGATTTTGAAGAAGAAGAGCAAAGAAGCTATGACAAAAGCTCAGACGTAGGACTGGATGCGAAAGTCGCAATCACTGGCTCCTTGAATTTGGATCTGACTGTTAATCCTGATTTTTCTAATGTAGACGTAGACCAGCAAGTCACTAATCTTTCCAGGTTCAGCATATTCTTCCCTGAGCGTAGAAACTTCTTTCTGGAAAATGGAGACATTTTTTCCAACTTCGGCAGCTGGCAGATCTCCCCATTTTTCAGCCGTCGGATCGGCCTTATTGATGGAGAACAAGTACCGATTTTATATGGCGCTCGACTCACAGGAAATGTATCCCAAAAGACACGTATAGGCGTATTGAATGTTCAAACCAATGAGTTCGATTCCATTGCAACTCAAAACTATTCTGTAGCTGCCGTGCATCAGCAAGTGCTTGATCGATCAGTAATCAAGGCTATATTCATTAATAGAGAAGCAAGTGGCAATTTAGCTGAGGGACAGTTTGCCAGAAATGGCGGATTGGAATTTGCCTACTTATCCAACAATGGAAAATTTGGCAATACCGTAAGATATCATACAGCATTTACACCTGAAGATCTAGGCAACAACCATTTTTATGGATTCAGCGGAAACTATAATGGTAGAAAATTACGGGCCGGGTGGACATTCGATGTAGTGGGAGAAAACTACATCACGGAGCTGGGCTTCAACCCAAGAATAGAAAACTACAATGCAGTAACTGAGGAAACAGAACGAAGAGGATACACACGTATCAATCCATGGACTGTCTATCGCTTTTTTCCCAAGTCGGGTGTGATCAATCAACATGGCCCACGGACCTGGCACATGGTTTGGCTAAATCCAGATGGAGGCGGGTTAAATGAGCGCTCGCATGGCTATGCATATGATTTTGATTTCAAGAATACTTCATCCATCAATTTCCAGGCGCAAGATCGAGAAGTGAATCTCCCTGTCCCTACATCACTACTTGGCGATGACTTTACGCCACTTCCGGTGGGAAACTATCACTTTGCTACTTACTGGATAAACTACAACACCGATCGAAGAAAGAAACTGGGATTAAATTTCAGGGTTCAGTACGGGGAGTTTTTCAATGGTGAACGATGGAACAGCGCAACTACTCTAAATTTCCGAACACAGCCATGGGGCAACTTCAGCATCACCTACAATTACAATAAAGTGAATCTCCCGGGTGAATTTGGACAGGCCAATTTGCATCTTTTTAGAACCAACGCTCAAATCAGCTTTTCAAATTCCATGTTTCTGACTTCAGCGATTCAATTCAATTCGCAAAGTGAGAATTACAACTTCTTCACACGGTTCCAATGGAGGTACCGTCCAATGTCCGATCTATTTATCGTTTACACAGACAATTATGAGATGGACAATCTAGGTCTCAAGAATCGTCAGGTAGTATTTAAGCTTACATATTGGTTGAATTTGTAGCAGAGACCATTCTATCTTTTCCATGCATGTCCTTATGGACGTGCATGGCTGTGTATCCTTTTTTTCCTAGGTAAGATATTACATCACCACCATAGTTTTCGTGTATTTCAAAGTACAGCTTCCCTCCTTTTTTCAAGCTTTTGAGTCCGAGATCGGCTATTCGCTTGTAGAATAAAATAGGATCATCATTAGGAACAAAGAGTGCCACATCAGGCTCATACTTTGTTACATTTTCTCTTATTTCGTGATGGTCTTGTTGCGGAATATACGGTGGATTACTAACCAAAATATCCAGCTCATCTTCAGGTAGATTTTCTGCAAGAACATCACTTTCGTAAATTAAAACCGCTGATTCCAGCGCAGCTGAATTTCTCTTTGCAACTCCAATGGCCTCCTCAGAAATATCCGTGCCAAATACTTCTACTCCTAGCTCCAGAGAAAGGGTAATAGCAATACAGCCGGAGCCTACACCTACCTCTAAGATTCTGGGCTTATCTATCTTATTTTCTTTAAGAATAAGCTCGCATAATTCTTCAGTTTCAGGGCGGGGAATCAGAGCACCTGGAGACAAAGAAAACTTCCTCCCATAGAAATCAGCAACACCTGTCACGTACTGTATGGGTTCATTCTTCAGCAATCTTTTTAGCAATATATCCAGCCTATCCAGAGAGACTGTTTTGTTTTCTTCTGCAAGTATATCCATGCGTTTAATGTCGAACGCATCCTCCAGCAACAAGAATGATATATTCTCTGCTTCACGGCGATCATAAACTTTTTCCAGTTGTTTCGCTGTTTCTTGCCAGATTTGTTTGACATTTTGCATCTCAAAGCGAAACTACACATTCAATGGATGATAAGCTCTACATGAAACGGGCCCTTGAGCTGGCTGCTCTCGGGAGAGGACATGTTTCACCCAACCCGATGGTCGGATGTGTCATCGTGCATGAAGGAAAAATTGTGGGGGAAGGATATCATAAAAAATATGGAGAAGCTCACGCTGAAGTAAACGCAATTAAATCTGTAAAAGACCAATCCATACTTTCTTCAAGCACTGCTTATGTGAGTCTTGAGCCTTGTGCTCATCATGGGAAAACACCGCCTTGTGCCGATCTTTTAATTCAGAAAAAAATAAAAAAAGTTGTCATTGCTTGCCGAGATCCATTCGATCAAGTAGACGGTAAAGGCATTGAGAAAATGGAAAAGGCCGGAATCGAAGTAAAATTTGATGTATTAAAGGGTGATGCAGAACGACTCAACGTACGTTTTTTCACATCAGTGAAAAAACAAAGACCATACGTCATTCTAAAGTGGGCCCAAACAGCAGATGGCTTTGTGGCCAGGGAAAACAATGATTCAAAATGGATTAGTAATGACTATTCCAGGCAATTAGTTCACAAATGGAGGACAGAAGAAGACGCCATATTGGTAGGTAAGAATACAGCGATTCATGATGATCCGTCTCTAACATCGAGGGATTGGCAAGGCAAGAACCCAATTCGAATACTTCTGGATAGCAACTTAGAGGTGAAAACCACCCAAAAAATATTCAATTCGGACGCCGATACTCTGGTGCTTAACTCGCTGAAAGAGGAAAAAAGTGAAAATATTGAATGGATAAAAACAGAGATGAACAACCCATGGAGTGTCCTACGAAAACTTCATGAACGAAAAATTCAATCTGTAATTATTGAAGGCGGAACCCAGGTTTTGAACTCTTTTATCAATGAAAATTGTTGGGATGAAGCTCGGGTGTTTATCTCTGATAAGAAATTCAGGAAAGGCATTTCAGCCCCTATAATAGACAGTACAGCTTCAACCGAAGAAGCTATTTTTGATGATAAATTAATAATCTACTTAAACGATCATGGCTGAGGATTTAACCATATTGATGGATGCAGATAAAGAGGTGAAATATCAATCGCTTATTCCGCAAATAGAAGGATTGATGTATGGAGAAAAAAACCTGGTAGCCAATCTTGCTAACATAGCAGCTGCGCTAAAAGAAGGTATGGGATTTTTCTGGGTAGGTTTCTATTTGGTAGATTCTACGGATGAGTTGGTGCTTGGACCGTTTCAGGGACCGGTGGCATGCACCAGGATCAAAAAAGGTAAAGGTGTATGTGGTTCGAGCTGGGAAAGAGATGAAGTCTTGATCGTCCCAAATGTTGATGAGTTTCCCGGACACATTGCTTGTGCATCCGCTTCAAAATCAGAAATTGTTTTACCTATTCGTAAAGATGGAAAAGTAATCGGAGTCCTGGATGTTGACAGTGATTTACTGAATGATTTTGATCAGACTGATCAAATCTATCTGGAAAAAATTATTGGGCTTCTTGATCAATAAAGAAAGGAATTGATTGGTGGAATACTCCTCCATCTGATGTTACACCTGATACATTAAAATAGTACCTCCCGGATTCCAGCGACGTTTCGAAATCTATGGACTTAGACTCTCCATTTTTTAATTCAACTTGTGGCTTGAACAGCAATAGCGATTTAAACGAAACGTCTTCACTACTGACTTTTGCTTCCTCTGTTATTGGTTCATCGATCCCTCTCAATCGGGCAATGTTCTTTGATCTGGAAGGTATAATGCTCTTATCCACTGTATTTATTTCAATGATCCCGCCATTGCCAGCCTGGAAATAGGTCCGTAAGGTCCGGAATGAGGCAATGACCCCAATCAATTCGACCTGATCAACCGCCATATTTAAGACATAGTCATAATCATAGGTTGGGATGCCATTGATAAAGATCAACGGCGGCACCTTCAACTTTGTAGTGCTTTCCAAGGCATACATCCCGAATGTATTTTTCCGCACATGCACCTTAGGAACGATATCATTGAATACTTGAAACATCGTTGAGCTGGTGTACTCAGCTGGGCGTACCTGCCGATCATAGAATTGGCTGTAATTACTTGTTTCATAGCCATAGCTATCTGAAAATTCAAGCGGTTTAAATGCATCATTGATCACTGTATTGGCCAGAGCTCGCTTGGCAGAAACAGCCTCTCCATTAACATCATTTTCATTTTTTTGGCAGCTGTAGGTAATTAGTTCAATTTGAATTTTGTGATGTATTTGCGGCGAAAGTGAGAGAAAAACGGCATCAAAAACAGGAAGATAGACATCTATGTCCAACTCAAAATACCCATCCTCATTGCTCTGTCCGGTGTAAAAGTCATTCGCCATAGGTACTACCATCATAAAAGAATGATTGGATAGTTTATTTCCATCCAGGTCTTTTATGTAGCCTTTTACTGCAATTCCATCCATTTCACCTGTAGCCTGATTGGTTGATGATAGCTGATACTGTCTTGGATTTCTATTTGTAATCGAAATATTCATTGTGCTCAACTCTGAGTCATTATTGGTAGTGATGGTGGCTGACGCCTTACTTGCGGTAAATAGGGTGTCATCCAAATCAACTGAAATCAACCCCTCTAATAGTTCACCTCTCCCATTGGCATTCTTCAGAGGGTAATCATCGCTCCGTGCATTTATCCTGACGGGTATAGCGCCAACATATCCTTGCTGGTTGGCTATTTGCACCTGATATACTCCCGACTTTATCTTCTTCGGTAACTGAAGCTTTACAGCCCCAATTCCATTATTAAGCTGAATATTTTTCCCAACCAACTCAAATTCACCGCTGCACAAATAAATACTGACTACTTCCGAGGTACTGGACTCTTTCAACACATTGATGTACATCTCATCCCCAGAAAAATAAAAGGATTGGTCTGTCACCACATGGTATTGGCTCTGTGCCAACAATGAAAAAACAAATAATATGGTCGCTAAAAATGATTTCATTGGTCTTGCCAGTAAGAAGGTTGAATAATATATGCACCTGGAAAATTTGCACAATCAAAGCAGTAGCTTGGCGGAAAACCCGGACCACCGACTCTACTACAAATGTCAAATGGTGCTGGTGCATCAATATTAGAAGAATAAACAAACACCCTGCTCTCTTCCTTTCCGTAGGCTCCAAAATAACCGAGTACAGTTTGATCCGGATCGTTCACATTACGAATGTTCCCGAAAATTTGAAAGGGCTGTGGATCAAAAACCGAACCTGTGGAGCTACGCTGTTGATTGATCTGAAAGTGAAAATTGTGAGCCTCTTCGTTCATGCTATAAAGGATCGCATTTAAAGAGTAAGCTGATTTGAACCGTACATCAAACAGCAGTTCACCAACAGTAACCTTATCAGCCGAATCTACATTAACTTCCTCGTTAGTAATGATGGAGGAAAAGCCCCTATTTGCTTCATCGACATAGCAATCATAAGGTGTTTGTGTCAGGACGGTCTTGTATTCATACGTGCCTTCCCAGGTTACCGCTGCATAACTATTTTGAGATGCATAGTCTACATCACAAAGGAATTTAACCGTGGGATTAACCAATAACTCACCATCATCATTGATAACCTCTCGTTGACCCTGTTCAAAATAAACAGAGCCAAAACTCGACTTTGCGGGGATCAATTGCGGGGTTGACTCATATGTTTCGCCATTCACATCCACACTGAGTGTATATGAACGTCCGATCTGTCCAATGAAAAACCCTGAAGTCAAATAACTGCCAGGCGCTGACATGGTCAAATTTGTCACATTTCCCAAATCATCAGTTATAGTGACTGCTGCATTCTGTACTTTCTCGAAGATTACAATTTCGTCATTGGTAAATGGCTGAGATTTTGAGATTTTGATCGTATGTGGCCCGAAATCATCCGTAATGAACCCATCAATCACCAGGTACTCATCATCCGACTGAAAATCCAACTCTATAGGTTCCTGACACCCAAGAATGATTAAAAAAATATATTGCAAATAGCGTCGCATTAATTTTGTCAATTGATCCATTTAAATCTTGTAATAGAACCTCTGCAGAAATCGCTTTTCAATGATAATATAAAGGCAAATAATATTTCAACTAATTCTCTCATCATCAATTTATCCAATAAGGTGGTTGTTCTGTATAAGCTCCTAAAAAATCAGCGCAATCATAGCAGTAGAGTGGTTTGACCACTTTATTACCTGGAGTATCATCTCGGTAGGTACAAAAATCAATTGGAGCTGGCGCATTGATATTGGAAGGATAGACAAACACTCTGCTCTCTTCCCTTCCGTAAGCTCCAAAATAGCCAAGTATGGTTTGATCCGGATCATTAACATTTCGAATGTTACCGGAAATTTGAAAGGGCTGCGGATCAAACACCGACCCCCTGGAACTACGCTGTTGATTGATCTGAAAGTGAAAATTGTGAGCCTCCTCATTCATGCTATAAAGGATCGTATTTAAAGAGTAAGCTACTTTGAAACGTATATCAAACAGAAGCTCACCGACAGTTAGTTCATTTGCCAAACCTTCATTTACGTCTTCATTCGTAACGATGGATGAAAACCCCTCGTACGCTTCATCGATGTAACAATTATATGGCCTTAGTCTGAAAACGGTCTTGTATTCGTATGTACCTTCCCAGGTTATACCGATATAACTATTTTGAGAAGCATAGTCCACATCACAAAGGAATTTAACTGTTGGACTTACCAACAATTCTCCGTCAGTATTGAAAGTCTCTCGTTCGCCTTGCTCAAAGTAAACGGAATCAAAGCTCGACTTTGCAGGGATTTGTTGCGGGGTTGACACATAAGTTTCACCATTCACCTCCACATTAAGTGTATATGAACGTCCAATCTGTCCACTAAAAACACTTGGAGTCAGATAATTGCCAGGCCCTGACATGGTGAGGCTCGTGGCGTTTCCTAAATCATCGGTAATGGTAACTACTGCATTCTGCACCTTCTCGAAAATGACTACTTCGTCATTGGTGAACGGCTCGGATTTAGAGATTTTGATTGTATGTGGTCCGAAATCATCTGTGATGAATCCATCTATCACCAGGTACTCTTCGTCAGACTGAAAACCCAACTCTATGGGTTCTTGACATCCAAGAATGATTAAAGAAATATATTTAAAATATTGTCGCATCGATCATCAAAGAAATTTCTTAATTGAACTTTTCCCTCTCATTAAAATACCTCCATATAATCTGTGATTTTCATCAATTTTGCCAGTAAGGAGGTGGATCGATGTAAGCTCCCGGAAATTCGGCACAATCAAAACAGTACTTTGGTGAGATAAGACCGCCATTAAAACTTTTGACACAGAGATCAAAGGTATCTGGAGCAGGAATAATCCAAGGATATACAAACACTCTACTTTCTTCTTTCCCGTAGGCTCCAAAATAGCCGAGTACGGTTTGATTCGCATCGTTCATGTTTCGAATATTTCCAAATATTTGAAAAGGCAGCGGATCAAATACCGAACCTGTGGAATTTCGTTGTTGATTGATCTGAAAATGAAACTTATAAGCCTCTTCGTTCATACTATAGAGTATCGCGTTTAAAGAGTAGGCACTTTTAAAGCGATGATTGGACAGTAATTCAACAACATTCACCTCACTAACCGAACCCACATTTATTTCTTCGTTGGTAATGATTGAGGAAAATCCTCTATTGGCTTCATCGACATAGCAAACATATGATGTTGTCATTTTAGGTGTAAGGAATCTATAAGTTCCTTCCCAGGTTATTGCTGCATAGCTATTTTGAGAAGCAAAGTCTATATCACAATGGAATTTGACCGTCGGGCTATCAAACACCACTCCATCATCATTAATAATCTCTCGTTCGCCTTGCTCAAAGTAAACGGAATCAAAGCTCGACTTTGCAGGGATCTGTTGCTGAGTTGACTCATAAGTTTCACCATTCACCTCCACATTAAGTGTATATGAACGTCCAATCTGTCCACTAAAAACACTTGAAGTCAGATAATTGCCAGGCCCTGACATGGTGAGGCTCGTTACGTTTCCTAAATCATCGGTAATGGTAACTACTGCATTCTGTACCTTCTCGAAAATGACCACTTCGTCATTGGTGAACGGCTGGGATTTAGAGATTTTGATCGTATGTGGCCCGAAATCATCCGTAATGAATCCATCAATCACCAGATACTCTTCGTCAGACTGAAAATCCAACTCTATAGGTTGTAAACATCCAAGAAGGAAGAAAAAGGTATATTTTAAATACCTGCCCACTAGTTGATTCTTAAGTTGTATGAAATGGATGGAAACATTCGGCCTAGCACCGACAATTTATAGGCTGTCGGAGAGCTGGTGGCTCTTTCACCGATAAAAACTGAATAAGCATTTCGACGGCCATAAACATTATAAAAAGATAATATCCAGCGACCTTTCAGCTTTTTATCCTTCTTATTTGACTCTTCCAAGGTAAGTGAGATATCAAGCCGGTGATAATCCGGAATTCGGTACTGATTGCGCTCAGCAAAGTGGGTTACTAACACACCATTGGATATGTATTTCACATCCGGGCCGGTAAAAGGGATACCGGAATTATAAGTGAAGTTCATCCCTAGTTGTAGCCGCTTGTCTAACTGATAGTTAGTGGCTAGCACGAATTTATGAGGCCGGTCATTTTCCGATGGGTAGTACTTCCCTCCATTGATTGTTTCATTTTCATATAAGCCTTCCACTCTCTTCTCTGTTCTGGACAAGGAATAGCTCAACCAGCCAACAAGCCTTCCCTTTACTTTCTTCACTAATATTTCTGCACCACGCGCCCGTCCTTCTCCACTTAGGATGGCTTGTTCAGGGAAAGAGTTGAGAAAGATTGTCGAGGCATTCTTGTAGTCAATGACGTTCTGCAGCTTACGATAATACAGTTCCAGCGAAGTTTCATAGTTCCCATTTTTACTGTTTCTAAAGAATCCAACAGAGACCTGATCATTTCTAAATGGCTCATAAAACGTATCACTTGCCTTCCAAACTTCAATGGGTGTAATCGAGCTGGTATTGGACAACGAATGAATGTATTGATGCATTCGATTGAAACTAAGCTTGACACTGTTGTGTGTATTCAGTGTGTAACCAACTGATAGTCTTGGCTCCAGATTGAATTGTTCGGTTATCACTTCTCCAGGCGTATAGGTTGTAGTGCTTTGCAATGATTCCGGACTTCTCTCGGTTCCGTCGGAGTAAATCCCTACTTCACGTCCTCCCAGGTATTGATAGAAATTTAGCCGAAGACCATATTCTAATGACATACGCTTATTTGCCAACTCGTGCTGGTTATGGCCATACACCGCATGAATTTGCAGTTGTTCCGGTTGTGGAGTGTCAATTTCCATTAGGGGATCTGCTCTTGACTCAAAGGTTCCCGGATCAATGGTTTGCCTTGTAAACTTATAGCCTGTGGTCAGCTTAATTGTAGATTTCGGCTCCCAAAAAAGTTTCCCTTCGATGGACCTGTCTTCAATTCCATTCTTTAGTCGATAACTCATGTCAGGCACACGTCCATTTATAAAGAATGAATACTCAGAAATCCCTGCAATTAAACGAGTAGACAACTTTTGATTAAAAAAGTGATCCCAGTTTAAATTAAATGAAGTTGAAATCCAGCTGTACGAAGTATCAGATTGAAATTTAAACTCATCAAAACTTCGATATCCTGAAACAGAAAATTTATCATTATTGCCAATTCTAGTTGACCATTTCGCATTAAAGTCATTGAATTTTCCTTCACTCCTACTTACCTGAATATTCTTTTGTTTCTTTAATATCCATGAGGTATAGGAAACCCTTCCGGCCACTAGCAAACTGCTTTTATTTTTTATAACTGGTATTTCTGCTGACAGCTTGCTCGAAATCAGACCAACACCAAGTCCAAGCGATGGCTCGGTAAATGATGGTTCTTTGGTAGTAATATCAAAAACAGATGATGCCCGCTCTCCAAAGTAGGAAGGTATCCCGCTTTTGTAAAGGGTTGCGGCTCCTATCACTTCAGAGTTAATATTGGAAAAGAAACCAAACAAATGTGAGGAGTTATAAATTGTTGTTCCATCGAGTAATAACAAATTTTGATCATTGTCAGATCCGCGCACATTAAAGCCCTGTGTGCCTTCTCCTCCAGTGGAAACCCCCGGAAGCAGAGTAACACTCTTAATTACATCTACCTCGCCGTAAAGAGAGGGTAGCTTTTTCACAATCTCCATCGAGATCGTATTAGTGCCCATTTTTGCCCCTTCTACATTTTCTTCTACTCGGCTACCACTGACGGTCACTTCCTCTAGTTGGGTAAGTGATTCGAAAAGGTCAATCGTCGCAATTCCATTAGATTTCACCAGAACCTTAATCTCCGAGTCTGTAAATCCTAAGTAGGATGATTTTACGGTGTAAAGACCAGGTGGCACATTGAAGACTACACGTCCATTTGCATCTGAAATATTTCCTTCGTCAAGCTCTGCGATATATACCTGCACACCAATCAAGGCAGACTGATCTGTGCCATTCACAGGTTGAAAAACGACCTCACAGATTGTATTGTCCGTCGGTCCCGAGTTAATAACCACTACGTTATCTCCGTATTGATCTACAAGGTTTTCTTCATCGATGTAGAGCATCGGGTTTTTTGGTATGAGCACTATGTATCTGCCTCTAAATACAACTGACAAGCCATTGTCTGAGGCGATTTGATTCAATAGTCCTTCAATATTTTTTTGATTTGAGCTATAGGTTACATTTTCTACCCAAGCATCCTTATAAAAAATCTTATAATCAGAATGCTCTTTTAGGGAATCTAAAAGGGATATTAATGAGTTTTCGTTTACCTGTTGCGAAACGATTGAATGTGAAATTCCCAGGAGAAAAAATAGTAAAAAAGCTCTCACAAGGCGAATATATATGATTGAACTTTCAATGGACATATGTTTAAATATGTTAATATCCCGATGTAAACCTATTGTAGCCTAATGGAATGAGTGTTTAGATGGCTATTTTTGCAGCGTGTCAGACAAGGTGAAAATAAGACTGAGCTTTCTCGGAGCAATAATCTGTTGGCTGCTATTTACAGGAGCCAGCATTTATCTATTGCTGGTGCAGAGCTATGACATGAAGGTGGACTTTTCCAACTTCTTCCCTCAGCTATGCTTTACAGGCTTTGTTCTATCCACATTCGCATATTACAGGTACATTATAACAAAAGCCGATAGCCTCAATTTCACGGATCTCCTTTGGAAGGTTTTTATCACCGGCCTGATTACCACCCTGATTTCGTTAGCTATTCAACTGTTCTTCTCAATTTTCGCAAGGACCACACTTGTTGAAAGTCCACTGACTATTAATTTCTTTTACAATATTCTGGTTGGGCTCGTGGTGATTTTTATGGTGTCTACACTGGTGGTTTGGAAAAGGCTTATACTTTACCAAAAATCTAAAAACCTATTAAAACTGTGGAGCTTTTTTGAAATCGCTCTTGTCGCATCGCTTCTATTTGATTTTTGGGGAATTCAATTTGGAGAACCCTATTTTCAATTAGCGCTTGTTGTTTTGGGATTATTCTCCATTATCCTTGTTTTCAATCTCAAATGGGTTGCTTATCTAAATTTTAAGCAAAAGTGGAAGGGAATACTATTTATCCTTCTTTCGGGCATTTATCTCTATCACTTCCTTTTAAAGCTGAGTTGGTTTGTTGCCACAGATATGGTAATAATGAATCTGCTGGATAGGGTTTTCATTTTAGGTCTCTTCGCATTTCTGTTTTTATATGCCGTCATCTCCATTCTGGTTACCTTATTCAACCTACCTACATCATCTGTATTCGAGCAAAAACTCAAAGAGGCATTAGACTTTCAAAAATTGAGTCAGTCGATTCCCCGAGGGGAGACAAAAGATCAAACCTATGAGATCCTTCTTGAAAGTTCGATGAGTGCGGTATTTGCAGATGCTGCCTGGCTTGAGGTGCAAGAAGATGGTGGTATCACGCAGATTATCAGAAACCTGAAAGATGAAGATGTAGATGAGATCAAAGCATCAATAAAAGGGGAGACTATAAAAGCTATACTGAGACTAGCACTCAAAAATGAAGTGAATCCAGGTAAACTGACAGATGACATCAAGCATTCAAAGTTTAAGTCCATCATCGCTCTACCCATAATGGTTCAAAACAACCAGATTGGATTTATTGTGCTACTAAATGAAGTGTCAGAGGCTTTCAATCGTGAGATGGTTAATATCATAACCACCTTCGTAAACCAGGCAAGCGTATCCCTCGAAAATCTTTCGCTGATTCAGGAATCGATTGAAAACGAACGCTACAAAGAGCAGTTGAAAATTGCCAAAAATGTCCAAAAAAGCCTTTTACCGAAAGAGCTGGTCAACAATGATCATCTCACTGTATCGGCATTTTCTATGGCAGCCGATGAAGTCGGTGGGGATTATTATGACATTTTGGAATACCGAGAAAATAGATTCGGTTTGATAATCGGGGACGTATCCGGGAAAGGTACAAGCGCTGCTTTTCAAATGGCACAGATGAAAGGAATTTTTCACAGCCTGGCCAATCAGGGCATTTCGCCATCAGATTTCAATAAGAAAGCTAACATAGCACTTAGTCACTGTCTTGAGCGATCGTCATTTATCACCTCTACATATTTCGATATAAATACCGAAGAGAACATTCTGACTTTTTCAAGAGCAGGACATTGCCCAAGTCTTTTCTATTGTAAGAATAAAGATGAGGTAAATTATCTCAAGTGTGACGGCATGGGATTAGGTATGGTAAGAAACTCAAGCTACGATGATTACGTTCATAGCAATACGGTGAGCTATCATGCTGGTGATACGCTGCTATTATATACAGATGGAATCACAGAGGCAAAAAACTCAGACGGAGAACAGTTTGGCGACAATCGGCTAAAAGAATCATTTACCGCCCATGCCTCAAAAGCACCCGACCAAGTAAAGGAAGGAATTAAAAATGATCTCTCTCAATTTATAGGAGGGATGATGATAGATGATGATTATACATTGGTAGTAGTCCAATTTAAAGACAAGAAAAATGGCTGAAATAAGCACTGAAAATAATAACGGTATTCACTTCATCACTGTGAATGGAGAAATAGACGCTGGTTCAAGCATTTACCTGGATAATGCACTAAAAGAAGCGATGGACAATGGGGAGAAAAAAATAGTCGCTGATTTGTCGGGACTGGACTATATCTCTTCCGCAGGTTTAGGCGTATTTATTTCCCATTTAGATGAGTTTAAACTTCAAAATATTGAACTCGCTCTCTTCGGGATAAATGATACGGTGAAACAAGTATTCGACATTCTCGGTTTGGAGAAATTATTAACCATAGAAAACACAAAAGAAGAAGCGATTAAATCGTTGGATGAGTAACAAACTGACCATAGGGTGCAACAAAGAGGAACTGGTGAAAATACGCCAGTTTACTTCAGATATGCTGGACGAACACAAAGTCCCGGATCTCCAGGCGCATAAACTCGTGCTGGCGGTAGACGAAGTGTGTGCCAACCTTATCATACATGCCAACGACTGTAATCCTAAGAGTAGAATCGAATTCAACATAGATTTTAAGCCTAAACAAATTGTATTCACATTTAAGGATAGAGGTACCGGCTTTGATATCAATGAGTATGAATCTCCCTCAATGGAAGAATTAATTTCTACCCGAAGACAAGGCGGACTTGGGCTTATGCTTGTAAAAAGAATAATGGATAAAATTGAGTTCTCTACTGAAAAGAATCACAATATTTGCAGGCTCATTAAAATGTATCCGTAGGTGAGACACATCCTCATTTTCAACATATTACTACTTAGCAGTTGTCAATATTTTCAACCCAAAGAAGAAACTTCAGAGCCAGTAATCGCTCGTGTGGGTGACAAGACGTTGATGGCATCTGATCTTTTCGGATTGATCCCCGCCAACCTTACATCCTCTGATAGTTCCATTTTTGTTGAAAAATTCGTTTTGGATTGGGTTAAAAAACAGCTGATGATTGCCAAAGCCGAAGAAGCGATAGATTTCAATGAAGCCAGAATCCAGCAAAGAGTATTGGACTATCAGTATGCACTAATGGTGCATGAGCTGGAAAAAAAGCATATTGACGCTAACCTGGATGAAGATGTAAGCGAACAAGAAATAAGCGAGTATTATGAACAAAAGGCAGAAAATTTTGTCCTAAGGCAAAACTTGGCAAAATGTATCTACTTTAAAATCCCAGCCAAAGCTCCTAATATCTGGAGATTCAGAAGGCAACTAAGAGACTATCCAAAAGACACAACTCAGATTTGGGAGTATGCCAACGAACATGCTGTAAAAGCCTTTGTGGAAGATTCCGTATGGGTAAAATTTGATGAGGTGCTACTAGAAACACCTTTGAAAGATGTGAATGACAAAGTAGCCTTTTTAAAGGCAAATAGCTCGATAGAAGCATCCGATGAGGATTATATCTACTTTCTTAAAATATTTGAATACAAACTTGTTGGGGAAATTGCACCTCTGGAGTTTATAAAAGACAATGTTGCTGATATTATCATCAACAAACGAAAAATCACACTGAAGAAGGAGCTGGAAAAGAAAATTTATGAAGAAGCAGAACAGACAAATGCGTTTGAGATTTATCGCAATTAGTGCCATTATTCTATTTTCAATATCCTCAATGGCACAAACCAATGAGGTGGCAATTGATAAAATCATTGCCAAAGTAGATAACTATATCATTTTAAAATCAGAGCTGGAGCGCTCATACCTAGACTTTCTGTCTAGAGGTCAAATGAGGGGTAGCAATGCAAAATGTCAAATCCTTCAACAACTTGTGGTCAATAAGATGCTAATGGCTCAATCTGAGATTGATTCCATCTTTGTAGATGACTCTGAGGTGAATTCTAACTTAGATAGAAGGATGGCAGTGATGGCGCAGCAGTTTGGTGGAGAGGCTGAAATTGAAAGGGCTTATGGTAAAACTATTGATCAAATTCGTTCCGAAATTTTCGACAACATAAAAGAGCAGCTGACTATTCAGCGCATGCAATCTGAGCTTACTTCCTCTTTAAAAGTGACTCCCTCGGAGGTGAAAAAATTCTTTCGAGACATTCCACAAGATTCACTTCCATATTTTTCAACAGAAGTTTCAATTGCTCAGATAGTGAAAGAGGCAGAGCCCGGAAAAATTCAAAAAGACAAGGTAAAGAACCTATTACTAAACATCCGATCCAGAATTGAAAGTGGAGAATCCTTCGCTGATTTAGCGAAGCAATATTCACAGGATCCTGGCTCCGCAGCAAATGGCGGTCAGCTTGGATTTTACGGACGAGGAGAGTTAGCCCCGGAGTATGAAGCCGCAGCACTATCAATGCAACCCGGAGGTATCTCAATGCCGGTAGAAACACAATTTGGAATTCATTTAATACAGCTTCAGGAAAAGAGAGGTAATACCTATAGATCCCGTCATATTCTAATCACTCCACAACCAAACCAGGACGATTACACAAGAACGGAAAATTACCTTGATAGCCTTCGAAACAGAATAGTTTTGGATAGCATCACCTTTCAATCAGCTGCAAAGGAATATTCAGATGATCAACTAACATCATCAGCAGGAGGTTTTTTTCAAGACGAAAGTGGAGCATTGCGTGTAGCTGCTGAAACACTGGACCCAAACATCTTTTTCACAATCGATACAATGAAAATTGGTAACATCACCAAACCCATTCGATTTCAAAAAGAAGACGGAACATATGCATACCGGATCATCTATTACAAAAATAAAATTGCACCACATCAGGCAAATTTGGATGATGACTATCAAAAGATAGCCGCAGCCACTCTAGCTCAGAAAAAGAATAATAAAATCTCTCTTTGGTTTGAAAAAGCCAGAGGCAATGTATTCATCGAAATTGATCCGGAGTACGATTATTGTAACCTAGCGAACTAGATTTCGATAAAGAGTAGAATCTAAAAGCAAAAAAAATCTAATAAATGGCAGAAACGAAGGATGTTAAACTAGCGGACGAACTGGCTCAAGATTTTCTAAATCTGGAAACGGAAATATCAAAAAAAATCATCGGTCAATCAGATGTCGTCAGGTTGCTTATCACCTCTCTTTTTTGCAATGGTCACTCGCTTCTTGTGGGAGTTCCTGGTCTTGCTAAAACACTCCTGGTTCAGACTGTGTCCAAATGCCTGGGGCTCGATTTCAATCGCATCCAGTTTACACCAGACTTGATGCCCTCTGATATTCTTGGAGCCGAAACTCTAGATAAAGAAAGAAACCTTCGATTCATTAAGGGTCCAATCTTTTCCAATGTTATTCTTGCGGATGAGATAAACCGAACTCCACCTAAAACTCAATCAGCACTGTTAGAGGCAATGCAAGAGGGTGCAGTTACCATTGCCGGTACAAACTACGATTTGGATAAACCATTCTTCGTACTTGCTACACAGAATCCAATTGAGCAAGAAGGAACATACCCACTTCCAGAAGCACAGCTAGACCGGTTCATGTTCATGATTAAATTGGACTACCCTAAATATGAAGATGAAATTGAAGTAATAAAAAGCACAACTTCAGATGAGTCAAACGAAGTAAGTGAAATCGTGAGTAAGGAGAATATCATCAATTACCAGAGATTGATTAGAAAGGTGCCTGTAGCAGACAATGTATTTGAATATGCAGTCAACCTGGTTTCCAAGACTCGTCCCGATGGTGAAAAATCAGATGCAATAGCAAAAGACTATCTTGAGTGGGGAGCTGGTCCGAGAGCTGGTCAGTTCTTGATTTTGGCAGCAAAGTGCAACGCGCTTATAAATGGGAAGTATTCCCCGGACATTGAAGATGTAAAATCCGTTGCAGCTCCGGTTCTGCGTCATCGTATTGTTCGAAACTTTAAGGCCGAAGCAGAGGGCATCACAGAAGAAAAGATCATTGCTGATCTTCTTTAAAACTGTTTTAGAAACCTGACATCATTTTCAGAGAAAAGTCTCAAATCATCTAATTGATATTTGAGCATTGTTACCCGTTCAATTCCCATTCCGAACGCAAATCCACTATACTTAGTAGAATCTATCCCGCAGTTCTCCAGGACATTCGGATCGACCATACCGGAGCCAGCAATTTCAACCCATCCGGTTTGCTTACAAATTTTACATCCACTGCCTCCACATATGAAACAGCTGATATCTATTTCCGCACTTGGTTCGGTAAAAGGAAAATAAGAAGGTCTCAAACGTATTTTGGTATTCTTGCCAAACATCTCTTTCGAAAAATGATAAAGAGTGTTTTTCAGATCTTTGAAACTAATATTCTCTCCTACCACAAGCCCTTCAACTTGGTGAAAGAAACAATGTGCACGAGCTGAAATGGCCTCATTCCTATACACTCTTCCTGGCATGATCGAGCGAATAGGTGGCTTCTTCTTTTTCATCAGTCTGATTTGCACGTTCGAAGTATGTGTTCGGAGAAGCATATCAGGATTTTTTTCAATAAAATAAGTATCCTGCATTTCGCGAGCAGGGTGATTCTCCGGAAAGTTAAGCGCTGTGAAATTATTCCAATCGTCATCTATCTCTGGTCCGTCTTCCACATTGAATCCTTGCCTTTCAAAAATTTCTATTATCCTGCTCCTAGTCTGAGAAATAGGATGTATTGAACCCTCAGACCCATAAGTATCCGGTAAAGTAACATCCACATCTGAACTTGATGAAGATGAAGAACTAAGGGTATTGGATAACTCTTTGAGTTTTGATTGCGCCAGATTTTTAAGGTTGTTCAATGCTGGTCCAAGCTCACGCTTCTGATCACCTGGTACCTTCTTAAAATCTTCAAAGAGATCATTGATTACGTTATTTCTGCCAACGAATCTTAGTCTGAAGTTTTCTACCTCTTCTTCCGACTTGGCAGTCGCATTCTCTACTTCTGAAATAAATGATTTTACCTTGTCCAGCATCTTACTATTGCAATTCTAAAAATGAATTGCAAAAATACTAATTAAACTGAGGTATGTGATTTGCTTAATTCAATTTCAGGAGGGATAATTTTAGCAAGTCGCTTAGCTTCTCTTCGCATCACTTTGCGATCCAGTAGGAGGCCAATTCCAACTGTCACAATCGACATAATCAGCATAATCCAAAGCTCCCCAATCTCCTGGAAAAAAACTGCAAAGGTGATGATAAGTATGTTAAAGCTTGCCAGGCACAAAGTCGACTGTGCGTGATTTAATCCAAGCTTTAGAAGTACGTGATGAATGTGGTTACGATCAGGTGCTAGAGGCGACTTTCCAGTAAAAAATCTAATAAGAAAGACACGAAGCGTATCATAAACCGGGAGCACAAAAAGTGCAAGACTTGTAGCTACTGGAGATAAAATCACCGACGGTGGTGAAGGAGTAGTTAAAAACTTGATCATTAATGCAGTCAGCATAAAGCCAAAAACCATTGAGCCTGTATCTCCCATAAAGATTTTTGATGGATACCAATTGTACAACAGAAATCCAATAGAGGCTCCGGCAACACTAAAAGCAATGGCAGAATCTACAATGTGTCCGCTTTGATATGAAGCCCAACCTAAGAATGAAGAAATTATCAAGGCGATACACCCGGCAAGACCATCTATGCCGTCAATCAAATTGAAAGCATTCGTCATTACAACAATGATGAATACCGAAAATATTTCATTCCATAGCCAAGGAAAGCTCTGAACTCCAAAAAGACCATTGAATCCTTCAATTTTTACTCCTCCGAAAAATACAACAAGAAAAGCAGCGAATATCTGAACCACCAATTTGTGTCGTGCCAATAAGCTTGACAAATCATCTCTAACTCCTAGCAGAAAAATAAGAATTGTTCCACCAAGAAAATATTTTTGAGTTGCGAGATCAGCAAAAGTCATTGAGATTAATAAGCCAAATAATATACCAGCAAATATCCCAATGCCACCTAAACTGGGTGTGCTAATGCTATGAATTTTTCTTTTATCTGGTCTATCCAACAGATCGATAGATCTGAAGACCCGAATAATTGCAGGCATTAATGTGAGCGTTACAAGGAACGCAGTAGCTATGGCAAGCGATAATATCATTATTTTGAATTAGGCGATTAATTCAGACTCAAAAATGTAAATTTTTGTAGGGATTTTATAACTATTTCGGCAAATAGATGGATTTCATAGGTGAACTGCGGTTTTATCTCTGCATTAGTTTCTTTTGCCACTCCCAAGCTGTTCGCATCATATCATCTAAGTCATATTGAGCTTTCCAATCCAAAACCTTGCTTACCTTGGTTGTATCTGCATAAATCTTTTCAATATCACCTGGTCGTCGGTCTACTATTTGATAGTTCAGACTCAATCCTGAGACTTTTTCAAATGATTTTATAACATCTAAAACGGAGTGGCCTTTCCCTGTACCTATGTTGAAAAAATCGTAACTCTCTTCCATTTTATGAGAATACTCCAACGCTGCTATATGAGCTTTGGCAAGATCAACCACATGGATATAGTCGCGTATGCATGTACCATCAGCCGTATTGTAATCTCCTCCAAAGACGCTAAGTTGCTCTCTAATACCCGCTGCTGTTTGTGTAATAAATGGCACTAAGTTGCTTGGAATGCCAAGAGGCAGCTCTCCAATTAATGCACTTTCATGAGCTCCTGTTGGGTTGAAGTATCGAAGGGAAATTGCTTTAAAAGATAGGTTTGACTTGCAAAAGTCCTCGATTATCTCCTCACCGATTTGTTTTGTATTTCCGTATGGAGATTCAGCTTCTTGCTTCGGGAAAGCTTCTGTGACCGGAAGCGTATCCGGCTGACCGTAAACCGTGCATGAAGAGGAGAATACGAATCGATTCACATCATACTCCTTACACATTTTCAGCAAATTCAATAAGGATACAAGGTTGTTCTCATAGTAGAGAAGTGGTTTTTCTACTGACTCTCCTACTGCCTTTGAGGCTGCAAAATGAACAATTGCGTCAATCTTATTAGTCGAGAAAAATGATTCTAATCTTTTGTAGTCTGTTAGGTCGAGATTGATAAAATTCACTGACTTACCAGAAATTTCTTCGATCTGATTTTTTACCTCCTCTCTGGTATTAGACAAGTTATCTATAACTGTCAATTCAAATCCCAATTCCAATAACTCAACACAAGTATGCGAGCCTATAAATCCAAGCCCTCCTGTCACCAAAACATTTTTCATGAGATTAATATGCGTTTTGATCTCCCTTCATAATGGACAGAGCTGTCAATAGAATGATCTTAAAATCAAGAATAAGAGACCAATTTTTTACATAAAACCGATCTAGTTTAACACGCCCACTCATATCACTCAAATCGGCTGTCTCGCCTCTAAACCCTTTAGCTTGAGCCAATCCTGTTATCCCGGGCTTTACAGCATGCCTCTGCCAGAAGCGATCAATTTTTGGTTGAAATTCCTCATTTAGTTTAATAGGATGAGGTCTAGGACCTACTACAGACATATCTCCCAGAAACACATTGATGAATTGAGGCAATTCGTCTATTGAAGTCTTTCTTAGGATTGCTCCAATTTTTGTAATTCGATTATCATTCTTAGTTGCCTGTTTAAATTCGGCATTTTTTTCATATGTCATGGTTCTGAACTTCCAGCATAGAAAAAAGTTATTGTCCTTCCCATGTCTCTTTTGCTTGAAGAAGATTGGTCCTTTCGACTCCATTTTAATAAGTAGACCAATAATTGGGACCAACCAAGAAAGGATAAGAATAATGAAAATACCAGAAAATACTAGATCGAATGACCGCTTAATAAAACGGTTTATAATGCTATCAAGTGGTATTGAATTTACATTGATAATAGGAATGCTCCCAAACTGTTCTATTGAGAGATTGTAGTTTGCTAGTCTGCTGAATTGGGATATTAAGTTGACTTTGATCAGATTATTTTCTGCAAAGTCGATAACGTCCTTCACCTGATCATCAGTCAGATGTGGGAGACAGCAAAAAACAATGTCTGCATTGTGCGATTTTGAAAAGGTTTCGAAATTTTCTAATCTTTCATCAGCATCCTTGCTATCATCTACAACCCCCACCAGTTGGTATCCAAGTTCAGGGGTTTCTTTAAAATATTCTGTAAGTGAATCAGACAAATCGCCTTTACCAATTATTACAACTCTTCTTATGTTGTAGCCTTTTATTCGATAATATCTGATAGCATAGTGCCATACACTTCTCCAGCAAAGAATGGTAATTGTAAAAATTAAATATGTAATAAAGAGATGCTTTCTAGAATAGTCAACTGGCTCAAGGGCAAACCACAATGCGAAAACTATTGAAAGGTTTATTACTAATCCTGTGAGTACCTTATTTAAATGATCAAGGAGACGTGAATTCCGATTAATTCTTTGCAGGTTGGAACTGAAGAAAACACCAATCCAAATTACATTGAGAAGCAGTTGGAGGATTTGATAGTCATAATTGGGAATTAACTTACCAAATCGAAAATCATTTGCAATAAATATTCCAATATTCAGGCAGACTAAATCTATTAAAAGAAATAGTATTGGGAAATATTGGGAATATCTTTGTTGAGAGGGCATTGAATTATGGAATATAACAAATATAATACCAAGACTTTAGCAATTATGCTAGCATATCTTTCAAAAGTTGTTCTATAGAATAGTTTCGAGGAATATCTATAATAGATGATAGGTTTTTAATTGATCCTTTTAGCTCATCAATTTCATTTTCTCTTACAAATGATGGGTTTACTTGTATTTCAATTTCATGTCCTGTTAATTCTTGTAGCTTTTGGATTATTTCTTTAATTGAGTAAGTACGAGAGGAGCAAACATTTACTATTTTCGAATGTGCCATGCTTTTCAGTAAGCGTAAGTAAACATTACACACAAAATCTACACTATTGAATTCACGTTTTACCTCAGTATTTCCAATTTCCAAGACTGCTTTTTTATGCTTAAAGTGATTAACTAGTTTGGGAATTATGAAACTATTATCTTGACCTGAACCAGTATAGTTGAATGGTCGAGTAATTAATATTGGTAAACTGGAAAAAAAGCATGATGCAATTTTTTCCATTGATAACTTCGAGCATCCATAATGATTTACAGGCTTAGGGGTCATTTCTTCATATAAGATTTTTTCACCTTGATTTCCATAAACAGTTGCACTACTTGGGATTATTATTTTTTGGGGAATATGTTCAATTGCAACAAGAGACTTTAATATACTCTCAGTACCTATTGTATTAACCTTATAAAAATCCAGGTCATTTGGATGTCCAACGAATGAGATAGCAGCAAGATGAATTATATAATGAGGTCTTATCTTCTTAAGCAAAGACCTTACTTCTTGTGTGTCGTTAATATCCAGTTTTATTATATCATCATTTGCTGGATTTAATGCGGTACTAACTACATTTAGCCCTTCTTTTTTAAAAAAAGAAGTCATATACTTTCCTGTAAATCCTTCTGCACCGGTTATTAAAACCGTTTCATTAAAAAGATGCGCCATCTTGATTTCTTTGAAGGTCTGATTGCACCATTATTTTTGTTAATTCCTTAAGATTTGTGGGTGAATTCCAACCTAATTTTTGTCTAGCCTTTGTCGAATCTCCAATTAATAGTTCAACTTCTGCAGGTCTATAAAACTTTGGATTAATTACAACCAATTGCTTGCCAGAAGAACCGTCGATTCCAACTTCTTTTTCTCCTTTTCCAGACCATTCAATTTTTATTCCAATTTCATTAAAAGCAAGAGAAACAAAATCCCTGACAGTACTTGTTACTCCAGTTGCCAAAACAAAATCATCCGGCTGATCTTGCTGCAACATCAAATACATACCTTGGACATATTCCTTCGCAAAACCCCAGTCTCTCTTTGCATCTAAATTACCCAGTTCAAGGTTCGATTGGAGACCCAATTTAATTTTTGCTACCGTGTCTGTGATTTTTCTGGTTACAAACTCTTTGCCTCTGAGAGGAGATTCATGATTGAAAAGGATACCACTACAACCAAATATGTCGTACGACTCACGGTAGTTAACTGTGATCCAATGCGCGTAAAGTTTAGCTACACCATATGGGCTCCTTGGGTAAAATGGCGTTGACTCTTTTTGAGGAATTTCCTGTACTTTACCAAACATTTCAGAGGTAGATGCCTGATAAAATCTGATATTTGGATTTACAATTCGAATAGCCTCAAGCAAATGCGTAACGCCAAGTCCTGTGATCAGGCCTGTCATAATAGGTTTTTCAAATGAAACTCCTACAAAACTTTGAGCTGCAAGATTGTAAATCTCTTCAATTCTATGCTTAGAAATGATTCTAATGATATTAGCTTGATCAGTAAGATCAAGTTCGACAAGTTCTAAGTTTGGGTTGCTTCTTATACTTAAGTATTCAATTCTCCAAAAGTTTTCACTACTAGTCCGTCTAAAAGCACCATACACTTTGTACCCCTTATTTAAAAGTAATTCAGCCAAATAGGCTCCATCTTGACCGGTTATACCCGTAATTAGTGCTGATTTCATTTTAAATCTTTTGTGTTGTTGATAAAATTTGCAATTGATGATGTAAACCGAGATTCCGAAAAGCTCTCCGCATGCTTTCTTAAAAATATGGGGTCAAAATTAAGGTTTTCAAAAATATCTAAAGCTTCGTTAATGCTCTTTGTGGACTGGTCATCGAACAATATGGCTGTTGAGGACTTAACATCTCCAGTATATTCAATCATTGTATCTAAGATTCCTCCTCCTCGAAAAGCAATTACTGGTCGACCAGATGCATTAGCCTCCAATGGAGTCAGACCATAATCTTCGTACTGAGGAAAAATCAAAGCTTTGCATTTTGCATATACCTCTGCAAGTTGAGATTGTGATAATCCATGCTTAAAAGTAATGTTAGATTTAGCGATTTGTTTCAAATATTTTTCTTGGGATCCACCACCAACCACGACCAATTGTTTTCCATTCTTGTTAAACGTTTCAATTACTAAATCTACTTTTTTATAAGGCTCAAATCTGGATACAACTAAGTAATACTCTTCAATTTTGTCTGAAACATGAAATCTTGAAAAATCAACTGGCGGATTAAAAATTTGCACATCTCTTTCTGGGTTATAGGCTTCTACAATTCTCTTCCGCATAGGTTCAGTCATTGCCAAAAAGTAATCAGTACGATTGGCTGCTTTCATATCGATCTTTTTTAATCTGCCAATTATCCAATTAAGGAATGTTCTACTTAATCCTCTGCTATTCTCGTATATTGTATATGAGTCTGGACGCCAGACTAAGCGAAATGGTGTGTAACAATAGGTGTAAACCTTGGCATGAGAGGAGACTTTGACATATTTACCACCAAAAGTGGTAGAGATAATTACAATATCATATTCGGTTAGATCTAGGCTTTTCATTGCCCAAACACCAAAAGGATAAAAAAGCCACTTCATTATGGTTTCATTTAAGGCCAATGTTTGAAACCACGATTTCTTGATTATTTTTTTCCTGAATTCTGGGTAAGTTTTATCCTTTTTATAAGCCAGAGTATAAATTGGGGCTTCCGGATATATTTTATGAAGTGAGAGAAGTACTCTTTCAGCACCCCCTCTCCTCATCAAATCATCATGAACATATGCAATTTTCAAAATCTTTATGTTTTTTGGAAGCTGCAAAGCTATATCTTCATTGGATATTCTTTTTATATTTAATTTGATGGATTTAAATAATGGTCATTCTTTTTGCCTTTTAAGTAACAAAATCTAAATGAGAAAAATACTAACAGCTATACTTGGACTGATACTATTGCCAACAATTGGTTGCAGCCAAAAAATCAATAAAATTGAAATTGATTTTGACAAAAATCTAGCATTACCTCAGATGGATTCATTGATGAATCTGGATCCTTTGGTCGGATTCCTAATCAGTATGCCAGATTCTACTGAATGGGATCGGTATGTAAGTCCGTTAAAAATTAACTTTTGGAGGACCAATGTATGGGATTTCAACATTTTAACCCCTCTCTTAAAAAAATATCCCAACATTCACATTCAACTGGTTTTAGGGGATAAATTTCCACGAGGGAGTTATGCGAAAAGTGACGAAATCCCTTTTAGTGGATATTCTCAATGGTTGCAGGAGGTAAATAAATTGTTAAGTACTATTCCAGTTGAGTACTATTCTCGTATTAGTATTGACATTTATAATGAACCAAACGCCTCTCGGAAGTGGCCAAATTCGTATCAAAACTTCTATAGATTCTTTTGCGAAACGGTTTCTTATATCAATTCCACCTATCCCGATTTAAAAATTGCTGGCCCAAGTATTGAGGGAGAAGAAAGCTATCATTTTATTGAGGAAATTCTGGGTTATATGATGAAATGGAAAGCCTTAAACGATGACATCCCTCTTCGATTGGATCAATTAACAATTCATGCCTTGGGACAATCACCAAGAAAATGTATTCAAGACATTCCAAAGTACTTACATCTAATTGATAGCGCCGGCTACAAGGAGTCTTTAGGAATTAAAGATTTAGTGTACAACGAATATTGCAATAGAAATCAAACGGACAATTTTGCTGATGCAGTTAGAATGCTGGAATCTTTTGAAAAAAATGGAATTAGGTATGCATCGAGAGCATGTTGGGGAACTTGTACAAATGGTTCACTTGATAATCTGTTGATTTATGATGATGGAAATATTAAGCCAAACCAGAACTGGTATGGATATAAATATTACTCCATGTTGATTGGGAAACGATTTGAATCAGTAGCTCCTGAGGGAATAAGTGTGATCGCCGGAGGAACGAGGGATCACAAATTAGGAATTATCTCTAGTTTTCTTGATTCCCCATCAATTCTTGATTTACGCATAGCTGGATTACAAGATTATTTTGTCTATGAAATTCTTGATTCAGGAATTTCTAAGATTCATGAAACTGGAAACGTGAGAATAGCTCCTAAAGGTGTGGTACTTCTTTCAGAAATAGAACTAGATTAGATAGAACTTATAGCCTGATAAAAAGAAGTTCGGATTTTGGTTAGGTTTGTCACATCATAGAAAAGTGATTTTTTGAAATTTATCTTGGAATGTTTCTTTCTAAGATCTTTATCTATCGATAGCTTTATAACAAGGTCAAACAACTTTTTGGAATCATTGGGTTTGATCAGCAGCTCTTCCGGAAGCAGTTCCGGAATACCTGCAACATTTGATGCTATTATGGGTACTCCAACCGACATCCCTTCAATTAGCGCTCTTGGTAATCCTTCACGTCTAGACGGCAGAATCATGATATCAGATTGGAAAATTAGGTCAATGACATCTTTTTTAGTTGTTACTTCACCATGAAAAACACAATCCTTAATAATATCTAATTTATGAGCATATTTTTTATAGTGCTCAAGTAATGCTCCGCCACCTATTAAGTGTAGTTCCGGACTCACAGAAGATTTTTTTGAATGGTTCATCATCTGAAGTGCTGTATCAACCCCTTTGAAGGGCTTATTCATTCTTCCTATTAAGATGAGTTTTGGTCTATTAAGATAATTTGGTTTCTCATTCAGAGTTTCGCTATAGGCATTAAATCTTTTATGATCTATTTTAAGATCTAAGCTTGAATACGAGTAGTTGACTTTTGATCGTGATGGATATTTTTTTTGTAAGACTTCCTGTGTGACATAGGATACTTCTGAAGCATTCTTGCATATAAACTTTGTTATCAATACTATTAACGGTGCCAAGACTTTACTTACTATGTTTCCAGCACTACTTGACTCCTCATAAGGATCTGCAACAAGCTCTATTGCATAATTTTTTCTCTTAGAGAACAGAATTAGCCACGTTAAATAACCAATTAAACCAGGTATTCTTAGTAGATAAGTTGAATGATTTGATGCATTAATTGTGGATTTTATTTTAAAAAAAACTTTTGTCAAATCCCTTATTATGCCACCCAATCCTTGGTAGTCTTGTAATCCTATGAAGTTGACTCTGTCTCCCGAAGACACCTTGGACTTAGGTGGAACATTTGCTACTTCGACCAGACGACCAATAACAAAAACTGTGTCAAATACATTTAAATACCTTTTCCAAAAGGAATAGTCTTCGTCACCAATAACATAGACCTTATTTCCATTTTTATAAAATCGCTGTTCTGTGGTTAAAGTCAGTATTTTCATCAGATACTCTTTAATCGATAACAATAGGCAATAGAAATGCCTTGAAAAAATAAGACGATTGGAGCCAATTCTCCTGATAAAGGGGTAAGATATATCTGGCTAAAGAGTATAATTGAAGTATTCGTAAGAAATAACCCGAACCCAAAAAAATCCCAATGTTGGCGATACCTTATCAGCAGTATAATTGGATAGAAATTGATAATCAAACCACATAGCAAACCTGGTATTCCAGTTTCCAAACCAAACACTATAAAAATATTATGCGGCTGATGCCTCCACCAAGAAGGTATTGCTGTCTCAATAAAGTCCCATACATATCTACTATTGGTAAAACCCATTCCTTTAATCAAAGTTTGATTCATGTAGCCAATAGCTTCCAGATTCATAGTCATTCTAAAACTTCCTGATGTACTGCTGGATTGATTTCCATCAAAAACTTCTGCAATTCGATTCATACCAAATTCCAATACGATTAGAATTAAGTCAAGGTATTTAACTGTGAACCAGCTTAAGGTAGTTATGAACAAAATTAATATCGTTACTTTAAAAATATTCACACTGGTTTTAAGCCTAAAAGTGATATTTCTCAAATAATATCTCCCAAAACTAATAGCTGATATTAGTAACATTACCGTAATGCTCGCTCTTGAAAAAGTAAAAATTACGGATAGGAATACAAGTAGTATTGACAATCTTTTAACCAACCACATCCATTTATTTTTTGTCTGAAAAATAAATAAAAAAGGTAGTGCGAAAACCAGACTGTTAGCTACCAAGTTTGGATGACCGAGGGTTCCACGGATACGACTCAAATTTTCGAAAGAAAAGAATTCTTCACTTTTTTTCTCGCCAAAATAATCTTGAATATTCCCTATTTGAGTTCCAGTTAGTTGTTGAAGTATTGAAAAGAAAGCTTGTATAAGCGCAAAAACAATGATTCCATTTACTATCTGACGCTTGTTTGTGTTATTATGATAGTAGTTTTTACTATATATGCCTACCAAAAGAGCAAAACAATAGCCAATAGCTTCAGGAAGCGACTCTGGGAAATTGTCTGCCAGAAGTGTATTAATAACAATTAGAACAATAAGGATAACAATTGAAAAAGACCATAACTCGGCAATGGCTAGTTTCCAATTTCCGGTTGAGGCTGAGTTAAATATTAAAAAGATGATTAAAAAAAGCCCTGGAATCATCCAGGAAAAAAGTTGAATTACTGTGAGATTAATTGAAAGTGGAAGAACAATACCAGAGACTATTCCAATAAGCAATAATTTTTCAATAAACTTCAATGGAAGTTTTATTCTTGCGGTGCTAGAGGATTTTTGAATCTCAATTTGCAACGTTTAACTCCTTTGAATGGCGAAAGATAAATGTCTGTGCGGTTCATTGGTTAGGTAGATAAAGTTCCATTTTTCTTCATTGCAAAATGTATTGACCGCCTCCACGACACCAAATCGCTGTACTCCTGACCATCTCGTATAATCATGACCAGAAATTATTCCATTTTTTTTCACCTTCTGAGATGCTATTTCTAAATCATCCATCACATTTTCAAAACTATGATTAGCATCAATATATATCCAATCAAAGTAACCATCCGGAAACTTTGCAAGTTCTACTGTGGAGTAGCCCCTTTTTATTTCAATTGTCTTCTCGTTAATTTCCTTTGAAAACTTGGATTTAATATTTGTCAGGAGTTTCTCTCCATAGCGTCTACTATCCCATGGATCTATCAAGATAAATTTTTGTGGTTTAGATATCTGTAGGATTTCATCAGAAAAATCACCTTCTGCCACCCCTACCTCAGCAACAGTAGCATCCTTTGGGAACTTATCAATCAGTTCAGATCGATTGCCTATCACCTTTAAATTTGCAATCAACTCTCTTTTGATCTCCATCCAATATTTTTCTTTTAGCTGGCGATCAATTTTTCTGAATTTGAAAAATCTGATAATCGTTCGTAAGTAACTTTTAATTTCTTCCATTACAATTTTCTAAAATTATTGTCAAAAATACTCATCTTAAACGTTTGCGTATCATTTGAAAAAGATGATTTATTTCTGAACGATATAAACTCAAATAGATAAATAGAAATGTGAAAAAGGAAGCAACAGCCCTAATCCATTCCCCTTTCAATTTCATGAGGAAAAACCCTGCAATGAAAAAACACACACCTACCAGTAGTGACTTTTGTAGCTGATATTTTTTAAAGGATTTAATTTTGAAATATTTTGCCACGAAATACAACTTTATTATTTCTATAATCGCCCAGGAAGCAGATCTTGCCACAGCTGCTCCTAAAATTCCAAATCTTGGTATCAAAATTATAAAGAAGATTACCGTTAATAAAACCGATATATATTGTAAAATGGCAAGTATCTTTTCTTTTCCTCCCATGATCATTATGTCTCCTGTCGGTCCCACCAAACCATTAATAAAATTACCTGCCCCTAATACAATCATCACTGCATATGCCTCTGTAAATTCTTCTCCAAAAAAACTGATTATCAAGTCACCATTAATCGCCATCATGAAATATACTGGCGTCATTAAAATCACAGAAAACATAACCAAATCTTGGTATAGATCGCCTATTGAGCTGTCTCTATTCTTAATTTTGTTTGCCAGCAGTGGTTGAGAAATAGGTGTAATGAAGCTTGGGATTATTTGAATTAAGGAACTTACTAGAAACCCCACTGAATAAATCCCTACCAATACAGCATCCATATATATTGCAAGAATAATTTTATCAATTCTCAATGAGAATATCCGAGCAACCGAAATAAGCCACATCGGCGTTGAATCAAATATAAGATTAGTGTAAACTTTGATATCTCTCCTTAGTGTAAGGCTTCCTTTGATTAAATTCTTAACCAAATAATACAATCCTAACGCGTTAATCCCCAGTAATACTACTGGAATAGTAAAAAACAGCGTATTTAAATTTTCTCCCAAAAAAGTTAGCACAAGTAACAACATTGCTAATGGGAAAAAACCCGACTGCATAGCAACACTTAATCCTGTTCTTTTTATACCCCTCAAACAATATGCTATGTATTGTGAAAGCGCCCACAATGGGATGCTTACAACTATTACCTCATATAATCGAGCAGAATGGGAATTCAAAATTTTGCTTGATATCAGCTCTTTTCCTAAAATCAAAAGTATCATTGCAATGATCGAAACTCCGCACAAAGCAATAAAGCCATCAAATACTAATTGTCTTTCTTTGATTCGCTTTTCTAGTTGAGATAGATACTTTACCATCATCTGACTTAATCCACCTTGAATTAAATCAGAAGATATTCTTATTAAAGACAGAACAATCTCATAAAGACCAATGCCAGCAGGCCCAAACACTCTACTAACAAACAACTTTAGAAAGATTGTACTAAGCTGACTTAGGGATGAAATTCCTGCCCCTGAGAGACCTCCTTTAAAAAGTTCTTTGCGATAATCGGACACTTACTATTTTTTTAAGCTAACAATTATTCTAGCCGGAATAAGGACTCCCAGCAATAGGGCCATTGCTTTTAATGTTGGATAACATGATAAACTTTTGATAGAATACTGAAGGGCTTTAGACTTTTCTTGCTTTTCAAGAAACAATCTACCTAGTCCTCTATATTGCTTTGCCCAAAATCTACTTCGATACTTTTTTAAAAATTGAAACCGCAGTATAGCCTTTTCTATAAAAAGTTTTCTTGATTTTAAGAATGTTTCTTCATCCACGGACCTTGATGTCCCGCTTTCAAAAACCCGACGAAGTAGAAGTGGCTTTTTAATATATCCAATCTGATATTTCTTAACTACTTTCAAAAGAAAGTCTTTGTCTTCAAAATGCCTCAAGCTCTCGTCCATTAAGCCTGTTTCTTTCAATATTGACTTCCTGAAAAAAATGGTAGGCGTAATTGAATATATTTTGTCAAGAAAAATATCTTTCACCAATTTCTTTTTTTGCAAGCTTAAATCAAATATAATTTCCTTTCTTGTACCACTTACACTTAGTTCCTCCATGGCACTGATGACAAAATCTGATTTGTGTTCGTGTAAGTAATGGAGTTGTGTTATTAGTCGGTTATTGATCATTAAATCATCTGCATCTAAAAACGCAACAAATTCCCCCTTTGCCAGCTGAATACCAATATTACGAGAACCGGATGGCCCGAGATTTGAACTATTTCTGATGCATCTAATGCTCGGATGATCTGGTATTATGTCGCTAATATTTACCTCTGAATTATCATCAACAACTATTATTTCAAGGTCTTGCTTATCTATCCCCTGATTAAAACAACTTTGTACTGCCTCATTAATAACATCTTCCCCATTGTAACACGGGATAATTACTGATATCATTTCCTTAGCTTTAATCTTCTATAGTACAGTGATGGGTTTCCTAAAATTTTTTTGAAGGTACCTAAGTAACTTTTTATCTTACTCATTTTAAGGTAAAAATTATACTTCTTGGATATCTTTTTAGATTCCGATTTACCAATAGTCGCATAGCCGTCTTGTAACATGCTATCACGGCAAAGCCACTCAATATGGTCAATTTCAGAATCTGACAGTTGATTTTTCCATTTGTCTATGTAGTCTATTTTTCCAGACTTGCCGGTGTCTAGGTGAATTGATTTCTCCTCTTTAGGAATAATTTGGCTGTAATCAAACGAATCCTCATTGTATTTGGGGCTAACCTTGAGGAAAGAAATAATATCTCCTATAGTTTCAGGGGCGGTCATTATATTCTCATATTTCACCTTTAATAGCTTTTTTGAGTCAAAACTATTTACAGCCTCTTGACTCTTTTTCCAATCTGAAGCTACTTGAAAAGGGGAATCTGTAAAATTCTCATTACTGTAAGGAAGTCGATTAGTACGCTGTGATGAATAGATGGCCCTTGGGTCCCTTTGGAGATAGATTAGGATCGCATCATCCCAGTTTTCGCCAATGTGTGGTAGCGTCCAGGGCATAACTGGACTTCCTTTATAAATAGTCAATTTTGCTTGAGGTTTGTACTTCTCTCTAAAGCAATCTAGATAGGACTTAAAAATTTGAATCCCAGAAACCGGATATCGGTACTGACGTATCTTTTCTAAAATGATATCTCTAGATAAATCCCAATTTCGGATCTTACTCAGCGAATTGATATCACTTATTAACAGGTTAAGTTCTTGGTCATTGTGAACTTTAACCAGTGTGTATCCTTGGATTCCTAAAAGTTCGGGTGGAAATGAGGCTTCTAAGGTAACACAGATATCGCTGTACTTATTAAGCTTATTACTTAAGTACGTTGATCCTGATCTACTTAAGTAAGAAAGAATACCGTACTTACTCATTTATCTAAGACTTAAGAAATATTACCTTAATGGTGGACCAAGTAATGCCTACCATCAAAAATGCTATAAGAATAAGAAGTCGTCGAGGTTTTAATTTATCTTCTGGAATTTTGACTGGCTCGAGAATGGTAAAAATAGGCGTATCTTCTTTTAGCTTTATTTTGGCCTGTTCTAGTTGAGCCGCTAAGCCTTTATAAACCTCAAAAGATATATCCATTTCGTTTTTAAGTCTTTCATACTCATTCAAGATAAGGGAATTGGTTACATTCTTATTCCTTTCAGAAAATTCTGCCAATTTTGTTTGATTTTGTTCATATTCTAATTTCGTTTCCTCGAAACGACTAGTGATGAATTGAAGGTTTTGTCTTGATTTTTCAGTTCTGTAAGATATTAGTCTTTCTGTCAATTGATTATACACTAACTGAGTAAGTTCGGCAGCAGCAACCGGATCTGGCATTTCTACAGTAATTTTGACTGTTCCGTTTTCTTCATTGTGTGAAATTGAAATCCTATTTGAAAAATCTTCAATTATTTCCCAATCATCTTTAGAAAAACGAGGAAAATCGTATTTATATGAAGATGTTGAATCGCTAACAATCAATTTCTTGATTTGACCAGGAAGTCCTATGGTATATTTACCAATCAAGCCAAAAAAGGATGGATTGTCAATATTTTGGAAGTATTCAAAGCTTGAGATTGTTGTGTCATACTTCTCAAAGAACAGTGGGTGATTAATTAGTGAGACGACTGAAGGGGTGCTTTTAATAAAAGAAGGATACAACTGGACACTGACTCCATCAGAAGAACCTAAATCTAAGCTAATTCCTGCCAACCCAGCTAATCCACCTAATCCACCTAGATTTGGCAATTCACTATTATTATTTTCAGGGAGAATTTTGCATGAAGCTTCATACTCCACTTTTGAGGTAAAGGCAATGAATAGACCTAGTATAAGAAATATACCATTAATCTTTAGAACCAGGAACCTATTCTTCCAAATAGCTTTTGATAGTGCTACTAAATCTATCTCTCCTCCTTTGACAACTTCACTGTTTTTACCCATCACTGACTCAGTCTATCTATTATCAATGCTAATGTAGCGAGTGAAGATGTAATCCCTAGCACTTCTTGTGCAGAAAGTTTTCTCTTCTCTTCTCGTTGAGGAATTATAATGTCTGCCCCTGGCTTTACATTAGGGAATTTTCTAAAAAACAAAAAACTCTTCGTCCTTTTTGCTGATCCATTTGCGTAAACAATATAAGATTTTCCCATTTTAGCTTTCGCTGAAAACCCCCCTGCAGCTGACACATATTTCTTAAAAGTGATTCCATCCTCATATCTGACTGTGTTAGGGTAAAGTACCTCACCTTGAACTCTAACTGTCTCAAGTTTCTTTGGAACACTGATTAGGTCACCATCTTTTAATATCAAATCAAGCCTTGATTCAGGTTGTTTCAGGATTTTATGTAATTCAATTCCTATCGCCTGACGCTCAATTAATTCCTCAGATCCGGATACCGAATCTCTAACAAGTAACTTTCTAAGTTCCTGAGCTCTGAAAATTCGTGCTTCTAGTTCATCTGAAGATTCTTCAATCTTAAAAGCTTCTGTCAATTCTTTTTCATATTCAACAAGTTGATCCTCGATGAGGCTATAATTTTCCAGCCCATTAGGATTATTGTTGATAAATTTTTCCTCTAATTCTTTTCTTTTTGCATCAATTAACGCCTTTAATTCTTCTTTTTCATATTCGGTTCGGTAATATTCAGTTCTTCGAATCAAGGAGGCTCCTTCTGGATACCCATATCTTGTAAGCCCACCAGCTCTTTTGATCAGGTCAGAAATCTTATCCTCATTTGTTTCAAGAGCATAATATCCTGGAAAATTGACTTCTCCTTCTATTCTTACAACCTTATGCTGTCTTACAAAGGGAGTAGATTTGATCAATACAAGATCGAACGGTTGAAGTAAAAATTTGGATGTTTCATGGTTGATTGCTAAGTCATCATTAATTTCAAATGTGAAGATCTCTGATGATTTGGATAGATCTTCGTCTGTAGATAACCTTCTTGCTACTTCTATGGTCTTAGTGCTAGCGTCTTCTTTCAATCCTCCGGATATACTAATCAAATCCTCAACTGTCATGGAATCTATGAAGGGAAATACTCCTGGATTTCTCACTTGTCCATCAATGGAAATAACTTTTTCCTCAGTCAGATCAAAAATTGAAGATATCTGAACAATGTCATCTGGACTTAGTAGTAGATCTTGATTGCCCGCAACAACCTCTTCAACATCAAATGATAAGTTTTTGAGTGAGAGTGTCTGCGATAGGCGAATTACATTACCTCGTTCTAGGTAGGCATCTTCTCTCAAGCCGTTTGCTTGAGCAATCAAAGCTGATAAAGTTAGACCTTCAATCAATTCATAAAAACCGGGTCGATTTACCGCACCGTTTATTTTTACCCTATTGGAATAAGTATTTAATACTTTAGTCACATAAATTGAATCACCATCCATGACTTTTGCTTCTGCAAAGTTTTCTCTTTCTACAGTGGCAACCTCCCTCTCTTGTTTTCCGACTCTATCAATAGTTATAAAATCTTTGAAGGCTGTACTAGCGAATCCCCCCGAAAAATTCAATAGGTATTCAACAGTCTCATCTTTTTTAAGTTCGTAGATTGCGGGCTGCTTTACGTTACCTGCTAACTTAACTCTATTTAAATAAGGCTTGACAATCACAACATCTTCTTCGAGGAGCTGTGGATTTTGATCATCAACTCCTTCAAATAGATATTTGTACACATCCAAAGTAGCTATTGTTTTTCCTTTTCTAATTATTTCAACATAACGTAATGAACCATTTTCCGTTGGCCCGCCAGCATAATAAAGAGCGTTGAAGGCTGTTGAGAAAGCTGAAAGTTCGTAAGTGCCTGGTTGAACTACATTCCCAACTACATTTATCTTGATTGATCGTACTTGTCCTAGAGAAACCTGTATAAAGGTATTGGGTCTACTACCTTTTAGGCCCGAATATATAATAGATAGCTTATTGAAAATTCGGATTTTTGCTTCTTTGATGCTTATGCCAGCCAGCCCTATTGGTCCTACTCCGCTGATCAAAATGGTTCCGTCAGGACTAATTAACTCTTGATAGGTGATCTCTGAAGCTCCATAAACATCTATAATGATTTCATCGCCAGCTCCCAGTATGTAGTTATCAGGTGTCGCAATATTTAAGGATGGTTCGAATGACATTTCTGCATTTTTGAAGACGTCCATTCCGAAAATCTCCAACTTATTCGACTTTATCGAGTCTGAAGAATTCAGGAAACTAAAGAACGAATATTCATCGACTTCTTCATCATTCTGTTCTCTCAGTCGGTTAGACGGTGAGGTTAGCTCACTGGATTCTTGACTCCCCTGAAGCTGGAGTTGTCGAATTCTATTTCTCAATTTCGATATTTGAGAACTAGACATCCCCCTTTGCTTAGCAACTAACTCGAGTTGCTCAAGCGTAAGACCACTTTCCTTTGCTCTATCAAGAAATCTTTGAACTTGCTCATCTGACAACTCGTCAATGTTTATTGAATTTAAGTCGCTAGTAGACAAATTATTTAAATCTTGAGCTACTGCTTGCATTCCTAATACGAGCATAGTCAAGATCATGCAATACTTTATAAATTTCATGTAATTGGTAGATTCCAAATTAAGAGGGCAAAGCTATAAAGGATGGATTAATTAAGCTCTGTTTATTGTAAGTTAATGGGGTAATTTCATCTTCAAGCACTATGCGCCCACCTGCCTCTGAAACTATTGCATGAGCTGCAGCAGTATCCCATTCCATAGTAGGCGCAAATCGTGGGTAGACATCAGCTTCTCCAGATGCTACTAGCAAGAACTTTAGAGAGCTTCCTTTTGAAACGATATTTGGTTGGTCAAACTTTGATAAATACTCTTCTGTTTCTGGACTCATATGTGATCGGGATGCCACCACGTTTACTACTGTCGCCTTTAAAGATTTTTTTGTTGTATTTAGCTTTTGCATTTCTCCATTCGTCTCCTTGAAAGCTCCCTGACCTTCGCTACCCCAATACATTTCACCAATCACTGGCGGATAGACAACTCCTAAGATTGATTTACCTTTGTGGATAAGTGCAATATTTACAGTAAATTCTCCATTTTTTTTAATGAACTCCTTGGTTCCATCTAGTGGATCTACCATCCAAAAATATTCCCATTTTGAACGCTCTTCGTAAGTGATATCTCTTCCTTCTTCGCTTAAGATGGGAATCTCTGTTTCTTTGAGTAAATTGACAATTTTAATGTGAGCTGCTTTGTCAGCCATTGTTAACGGAGAATCATCCGATTTTGCCTCAATGGAAAAGTTACCTGACTGATATATTTTCATAATTTCAGTGCCAGCAACGGAGGCTGCTTTTTTCGCGATTTCAAGTAGTTTTTCTAATTCCATCATTAAATGATCATTCCAGCTGCAACCGTTTCATTTGTTCCCTCATCTACCAAGATAATACTGCCTGTATTTCTGTTTTTTCTATATGAGTCTACAAACAAAGGCCGAGTAGTTCTTATTTGAGCTCTACATATATCATTTGCTGAAATGTTCTTATCAATTTCGTTTCTATGAAGTGAGTTTATATCAAGCTTATATCTTATCTCTTTGATCATTGCCTTGGCGTCTGCAGTAGTATGACGAATAGTATACTTAGACCGAGGTTGTGGCCCTTTGTTGTTGAGCCAGCACAACATTACTTCAATATCTTGCTTCGATTCTGGTTGATTATTCGTTCTCACAATCATATCACCACGACTAATATCTATATCGTCTTCTAAGGTAATTGTTACTGACATTGGGGCAAATGCTTCAATAACCGAACCTTCAAAAATATCTATAGACTTTATCTTGGAAGTAAAACCGGATGGCAACACTGTGATTTCGTCTCCTGACTTGAATACACCTCCAGCAATCCTACCAGCATACCCCCTATAATCATGATGTTCATCAGTTTGAGGTCTGATCACAGTTTGAACCGGAAAGCGACAATCAATGTGGTTATGATCACTTCCAATGTGGATATTTTCAAGTGTGTACAGAAGTGTAGATCCCTCATACCAATTCATATTGTCACTTCTGTTTACGACATTATCGCCTTTCAACGCACTAATAGGGATGAATTGTACATCTTTTACATCGAGCTTAGATGCAAAATTTTCGAAATCATTCTTTATTTGATCAAATTTCTCCTGCTGATAATCAACCAAATCCATCTTATTGATACAAACAATTATATGCGGTATTTGAAGAAGAGAAGCAATGATAGAATGTCTACACGTTTGCTCAATTACACCTTTTCTAGCATCAATCAAGATTAAGGCAACATTCGCAGTAGACGCACCTGTAACCATATTCCGGGTATATTGGATATGCCCCGGCGTATCCGCAATAATGAATTTTCGCTTTGGAGTAGCAAAGTATCTATAGGCTACATCTATCGTAATTCCTTGTTCTCTTTCATCTTTAAGTCCATCTGTTAAAAGGGCAAGATCTACCTCCGTAGCTCCTCGTCGTTCACTTGTTTGACGAACTTGATCAAGTTGATCCTCAAAAATGGACTTTGAATCATACAGTAACCGACCAATTAAGGTACTTTTTCCATCGTCAACACTTCCTGCTGTTGTAAAGCGTAACAATTCCATGTCTAAATATCCTTCCATTTCTTCTTTTTGATAGTGATTAAAAATATCCTTCTTTCTTTCTGTCCTCCATTGCCGTTTCAGATCGTTTATCATCCGCTCTGTTTCCACGTTCGGTATTTCTGGCAGCAGCTACTTCTTCTACAATTTTTGCTAGCGTATCCGCATCTGATTCATCACCGCCAGTAATGGTAATATCCCCAAGCGTTCTGAATCTTAATTTCTTATTTATTATCTCTTCAGTCTCTTCAATCTGAATGAAATCTGAAACCGGCAGCCAAGTATTGTTTCTCCAAATGACATCTCGCTGATGTGCAAAGTATAATGATGGTATCTCAATATTCTCTGCCATGATGTACTGCCATACATCCATCTCTGTCCAATTGCTTAATGGGAATACCCTGAAATGCTCACCAAAGTTTTGTTTCCCATTGAAAATGTTCCACAATTCAGGGCGCTGGTTTTTAGGATCCCACTGCCCAAATTCGTCTCTATGGGAGAAAAATCGCTCTTTTGCTCTTGCTTTTTCTTCATCTCTTCTGGCACCACCTATGCAAGCATCAAAGCCATGTTCTTCAATGGTATCGAGTAGAGTGACAGTTTGGATCGCATTTCTACTGGCATTCTTTCCTTTCTCCTCTGCAGCCCTTCCATCATCAATGGACTTTTGAACGGATCCTACGATTAATTTGGCTCCCAATTCTGACACCAGATTATCTCTGAATTCCATTGTCTCCGGGAAATTGTGTCCCGTATCAATATGTACCAACGGAAATGGGATTTTCGCAGGATGGAAAGCTTTGCGTGCCAAATGAGTGACACAAATTGAATCTTTTCCTCCAGAAAAAAGGATAGCTGGTTTTTGAAACTGAGCAGCCACTTCCCTCAGAATGTAGATGGATTCAGCTTCCAACTCTTTTAAATGAGTCAGATTATAATTCTTCATAATCTTATTTTCGGTTGTATTTCTTCAATTAATAATTTGAGACAATCTTCAAGAGAGTTTTCTGCAGTATTTACTCTTATGTCTGGATTTTCAGGAGCTTCAAATGGAGAAGTGATTCCAGTAAAATACTTGATTTCTCCAGCTCTTGCTTTTTTATATAGTCCTTTTACATCGCGTTGCTCACATACTTCTAGCGGACAATCAACGTGAATTTCTAAGAAGTATTCTTCGCCTACTAATTTTTTTGCTGCCTCTCGATCTTCCATGAAAGGTGAAATAAAGGCAGTCAATACAATTACGCCAGCGTCTACAAACAGTCTAGAAACTTCGGCTATCCTTCGAATATTTTCTTTTCTACTTTCTTCTGAGAAGTCTAGATCGTTGTTCAATCCGCTACGTATATTATCTCCATCTAGTATATAAGTATTATATCCCTGATTGTGAAAGTGAGTTTCTAGTGCGCTTGCTAGCGTGGATTTGCCAGAACCAGAAAGCCCAGTAAACCAAAGCAACTTTGGTTGAAACCCGTTTTTTCTAATTCGATCTACAAGTTGGATCGAATGTGTATGTGGAATAATATTTTCTTTATAGTCTCCCATCAACTAATTCCTTTGGAAGGATACTTTTAACGTCATATATCACCGCGGTTGATTTTCTCAAATCCTTCCAATTCAACTCAAGAAACTCCGTATGTGAAACTGCTAAAATTATAGCATCGTATAAACCAGTCATCGTGTCCTCCAGCTCAATATTATACTCTTCGCTCACCTGTTTCTTATCCGCTTGAGGATCGAAAACCGAGACATTAACTCCATAATTCAATAATTCATTGAAGATATCAATGACACGTGTGTTACGAGTGTCGGGACAGTTTTCTTTAAAAGTAAATCCGAGGATCAATACGCTAGATGAGTTGCTAAGTTTCTTTTTCGAACCCAAGAGTTTTATGACTTTTTGGGCTACATATTGCCCCATCTGGTCATTGATCTTTCTTCCGGATAAAATCACCTGTGGGTGATGACCAACAGATTCGGCTTTTTGAGTGAGATAGAAAGGGTCAACTCCGATACAGTGACCTCCTACCAGTCCTGGTTTAAATGGTAAAAAATTCCATTTAGTGCCTGCAGCTTCCAGAACTTCGGATGTGTCAATTTTGAGTTTATCGAATATGAGTGCGAGCTCATTTACAAAAGCTATATTGATATCCCTTTGTGAATTTTCTATAACCTTAGCCGCCTCTGCAACTTTAATTGATGAAGCAGTGTGAGTCCCAGCAGTGACAAATGATTTATAATATGCATCAACTTTTTTAAGTGTCTCATGATTACTCCCGCTAGTCACTTTCAAGATTGTCGTGATCCGATGTTTCTTATCTCCTGGATTGATTCTTTCAGGTGAATAGCCACAGAAGAATTCCTTATTGAATTTTAGTCCACTCTCCTCCTCCAATATTGGGACACAAACTTCTTCTGTACATCCAGGAAAAACTGTAGACTCGTACACCACAATGTCATCTTTCTTTAACAGGGAAGCAACCAGCTTAGTAGCGGATATAATAGGGCTAAGATCTGGATTTTTGTTCTTATCAATCGGGGTAGGGACAGTGACAATGAAGAAATTACACTCAGCAAGGTCACTTGGGTTGCTTGTATATTCCAATAGCTTTGATAGCTTGAAATCTTCACCTGCTACTTCAAGTGTTCTATCTATTCCGGCTTGCAACTCCCTGATACGTTCGACATTGATATCGAAACCAATCGTAGAATAATGCTTTCCACTCTCTACCGCCAGCGGCAATCCTACATAGCCCAAACCAATTATTCCTACTCTATAATTCATTGAAATTAAAATCAGTGGGCAAAAATAGGATAAAACTTATCCTAATACCTTTTTCTGAAAATATTCGAGGGTAGGCTTCAGCCCTTCTGATCGGGTGAACTTTGGCCGCCAATCCAGCACTTTTGAAGCTAACGAAATATCTGGCTTCCGTTGTTTGGGGTCATCCTTGGGAAGGTCTTGATAAATTATTTTTGACTTAGAGCCTGTGAGTCGAATGATTTCTTCACCAAACTCATTAATAGTGATTTCTTCAGGATTTCCGATGTTAACCGGTTGAGCATAATCGCTTTTAAGTAGCCTATAAATTCCTTCAACCAAATCATCTACATAAGTAAATGAGCGAGTTTGAGATCCGTCTCCAAAGGCAGTCAAATTCTCTCCTCTAAGGGCCTGAGAAATGAAAGCTGGTAAAACTCGCCCATCATCAAGTCGCATCCTGGGTCCGAACGTGTTAAATATTCTGACAATTCTGGTTTCTAAGCCATGAAAAGTATGGTATGCCATTGTTAAGGCTTCTTGAAATCTTTTAGCCTCATCATATACACCTCTAGGTCCAACCGGATTTACATTGCCCCAATACTCTTCATTTTGTGGATGAACCAAAGGGTCACCATATACTTCAGATGTAGATGCAATAAGCATTCTAGCACCTTTATCTTTAGCCAAACCAAGACAGTTGAGCGTTCCTAATGAGCCCACTTTCATGGTTTGTATAGGCATTTTTAAATAGTCAATTGGGCTTGCAGGTGAGGCAAAGTGAAGTATGTACTTAAGATCCCCAGAAACGTGAACATACTTAGATACGTCATGGTGCTGAAATTCAAAATCTTTATTCCCCATCAGGTGTTCAATATTTGCAATATCGCCTGTGAGAAGGTTGTCCATCGCGATTACATAATAGCCTTCTTTAATAAATCTATCACAGAGATGTGATCCTAAAAATCCAGCCCCGCCGGTTATAAGTACTTTTTCTTTTGACATTTAGAAATCAAGTTTTATTTGTTGTAGAAAAGGTAAATTCTGATCCTTTTCAGATAAGATTATCTCATCTTCCGGAATACCCCAGCTAATGTTTATTTCTGGATCATTGTAAATAATTCCAGTGTCATGTTCTTTAGAATAAAGCTCATCTACCTGATACATGAGTTTTGCTTGTTCTGTTAACACCAAGAATCCATGCGCCATTCCTTTCGGAATAAAAAAATGCTTTTTGTTATGAGCAGATAATCTAATTAATGAATATTGACGAAAAGTAGGTGAGTCCATCCTTAGATCGACAGCAACATCAAGAACTTCGCCCTCTATACATGAAACAAGCTTTGCTTGAGATTTATTACCTCTTTGAAAATGTAACCCTCTAAGTACTCCTTTTGCAGATCTGGATTGATTAAGTTGTTTTACCTCAAAGTCAAAACCAGTGGCCTTTTGAAATTTTTCAATGTTAAAACCTTCATAAAAATAACCACGCTCGTCTTCGTAAACATCTGGTTCGAGTACCCAGCAATCTTTTAAATTAGTTTTCTCAGCTTTCATTTTTTAAGGACGTTTAAAAGATAGGTTCCATATCCACTTTTCTCGAGTGGTTTGGCAAGTTCCTCTAATCCCGCTGCTGAAATGAAATTCATATAATAGGCAACCTCTTCAATACAACCAACTTTAAGTCCTTGTCTCTCTTCAATAACCTGAACAAAATTACCTGCTTGCATCAATGAAGCGAATGTCCCGGTATCAAGCCATGCAGTACCTCTATTGAATACTTGAACATTAAGCTTTCCTTTCGCTAAATAATGATTGTTGATGTCGGTTATCTCAAGCTCACCTCTTTCACTTGGTTTTATCTTACTTGCAATATTTACTACTTCGTTGTCATAATAATAAAGTCCAGGAACCGCGTAGTTAGACTTAGGATTCTTTGGTTTCTCCTCTATTGAAATTGCTTTCTGATTATTATCAAACTCAACTACTCCATAGCGCTCTGGGTCATTTACGTGATATGCAAACACAACACCCCCATCAGGATCAACACATGCTTGAAGCTTCTTTGGCAACCCGGAAGCATAAAATATGTTATCCCCTAAAATTAATGCGACACTATCCTTCCCTATGAAATCCTTACCTATGATAAAGGCTTCTGCTAAGCCTCTTGGCTCTTCTTGTACAGCGTATGAAAAAGAACAGCCTAAATGTGAACCATCTCCAAGAAGGTCCTTAAAAACAGGTAAGTCTCTGGGAGTACTTATTATTAAGATTTCATTAATTCCTGACAGCATTAAGGTCGACAAGGGGTAGTAGATCATCGGCTTATCATAAACAGGAAGAATTTGCTTGCTGACTGCATATGTTAATGGATGGAGTCTCGTTCCAGAGCCTCCTGCTAAAATAATTCCTTTCATCTACTGTCTGTTTTTGTAATTCTCATCGTAGTATTTCAAATAGTCACCAGATGTGACATCATTTAGCCATTCCTCGTTATCAAAATACCAGTCTACCGTTTTTTGGAGTCCCTCTTTGAATTGCAAGGATGGTTCCCAGCCAAGCTCTTTTTTTATTTTGGTAGCATCTATGGCATATCTCATGTCGTGACCAGCTCGATCCTTCACAAAAGTTATAAGCTCCCGGGAAGTCCCTTGATTGTTCCCCAGCTTCTCATCCATTATGTCACATAAAAGCTCTACTAAATCAATATTCTTCCACTCATTGAATCCGCCAATGTTATACGTTTCTTTGTTTTTCCCTTTCTCAAAGATTAACTCAATTGCTCTTGCGTGATCTTCTACATAAAGCCAATCTCTTATATTTTCACCTTTGCCATATACAGGCAGCGGTTTCTTATTTCTTATGTTATGAATCATTAAAGGAATAAGTTTTTCCGGAAAATGATTTGGACCATAGTTGTTTGAACAATTGGAAATTACATAAGGTAATCCATACGTATTTCCATATGCTCTCACAAAATGATCCGAAGAGGCTTTTGAAGCAGAATATGGTGACTTTGGATCATAGGGTGTGGTCTCTAAAAAGAAACCTTTCTCACCAAGCGATCCATAAACTTCATCAGTTGAAACGTGATAAAATCTTCTATCACTTTTTCCTTCCCAGGATTTTTTAGCTGCATTTAAAAGATTTACGGTACCTACAACGTTGGTTTGGATGAATTCCATTGGGTTAGTGATTGACCGGTCGACATGAGATTCTGCTGCCAGATGTATCACTCCTTTGAAATCATGAGCTGAAAATAGATTTTGTAAAAAATCAATGTCACAAATATCTCCTTTCACGAAGGTGTAATAGGACTCGTTTTCAACATCTCGCAAATTTTCCAAATTACCTGCATAGGTCAATTTGTCGAGGTTTATAATGTTGTACTTACCACTTTTAATAAATTTTCTTACAACATGCGAACCGATGAACCCGGCTCCACCTGTTATTAATAAATCATCCATGACTATACATTGTAGTAATCCCTATACCAATTGATGAACTTATCAACTCCAAAATCTACTGTTGTTTTCGGTTTATATCCGATTGCCTTTTCCAAGTTGCTAACATCGGCGTAAGTCTCTGGAACATCACCTATCTGAATTGGTAAGAAATTTTTAATGGCTTTCTTGTTCAATTTTTTCTCAATCGCTTTAATAAAGGACATCAATTCTATTGGGTTATTATTTCCAATATTAAATAAGTTATATGGAGCAAAACTTGTTGCAGGGTCTGGGTTTAATGAATCCCAATTACTATTTCCAGTTGGAATATGGTCCAATAACCTATAAACACCCTCAACTATATCGTCAATGTAGGTAAAATCACGCCTCATTTTACCATTATTATAAACATCAATTGAACGGTTTTCTAAAATTGCTTTGGTGAAAAGAAAAAGAGCCATATCAGGACGACCCCAAGGACCATAAACAGTAAAGAACCTTAATCCTGTAACAGGCAACCAATAACACGAAGCATACGTGTGAGCCATGAGTTCATTTGCTTTCTTGGTAGCAGCATAAAGTGATATAGGATGATCGACAGTTTGATCAACTGAAAATGGCATTTTTGTATTAGCCCCATATACTGAGCTGGAGGAGGCATATATCAAATGTCCAATTTGATTATGTCTACACTCTTCTAATACATTCAAAAAAGCTGATAAATTGGAAGCAAGGTAAGCATCAGGATTTGTTAAGGAATACCTAACACCAGCTTGAGCCGCCAAATTTATAACCCCGTCAAATTTGTGTTTCTTAAAAATTTTGCTCAATTCATCTTTTTGATTCAAATCAATATGATAAAAAGTATAATTCTGATTCTCAATTAAGAGTTTCGTTCGATCATTTTTAATGGAGACATCATAATAATCATTTAGTGAATCTATCCCGACAACTCTAATCCCTTCCTGAAGAAGTCTCTTGGCTAAATGGAAACCAATAAATCCAGCAGAACCTGTAACTAATATTGAAGATAATTTATTCAAACCTAAAATTTTTATGCAATGCTAAAGGGAATGTGAAGTATATGCAAGGTATAAGCCTGTTTGAATTTACATTTGCATGACGTGAGCAAAGTACTTCACCTCATTAAGAAAGACTTGATCGTCGACTGGAGACAGCAAAATCCAATCACTGGAATATTGCTATATCTGTCATCAACCATTTTTGCTACCTACATGGCATTTGAAGGTTTTGTCTCAACAGAAGTATGGAATGCGCTATTTTGGATTATTCTGCTATTCACATCCATCAATGCCATATCAAAAAGTTTTATTCAGGAAGAAAGAAGGTCTCATTATTACTTTTTTCTGTGTAAGCCGAATGAAATAATTCTTGCAAAGCTCATTTATTCCTTCGTTTACCTGTTTTGCATTGCCATTGTTTCATTAATAATTTATTCGATCCTTCTGGGCAATCCTATTATAAATTATTCACTTTTTATCCTAAACTTGACATTGGGATGTGTTGGCTTGAGTGGTGCTTTTACCATGGTGTCTTCAATTGCTTTCCGGTCAAGTAATCGCTCAATTATGATGGCTGTTTTAGGCTTTCCTGTGATAATCCCTGTCTTGATTCTCTCAATCAGTAATAGTTATAAAATCCTTGATAGCTATGTATTTATACAGATTCAGGGCAATCTAACAGCGCTCTTCTCAGTTGATGTGATTATCATTGCGCTCACATTCGTTTTGTTCCCTTTTACCTGGAAATCGTGATGGGCTATTTACTGAAAACTGACTGGTGGAAATGGTTGTGCGTAGTGCTCTTGACCTATACTGTGATCGGGGGCTTGCTTCTCCCTGTCCCTAAACTACCTATACTCAATGAGACCATCAGGACACTTCATTTCCATGTACCAATGTGGTTTGGAATGATATTACTCTTTCTCGGTTCGGTTATTTACGCCGTTAAGCATTTGAGCGGTGGAAATATCAAATACGACACTTATAGTGTTCAACTTGCCAATATGGGCATCGCATTTGGTGTCCTAGGCATTGTGACCGGAATGATTTGGGCTAATTACACATGGGGAGAACCCTGGAGTAATGATCCTAAGCAAAATGCCTCCGCAATCTCATTGCTAATTTATCTTGCCTATTTCGTACTCCGAAGTTCTATACAAGACGAGCAACAAAGAAATCGCATTTCAGCGGTGTTCAACATATTCGCATTCTTTCTCATGATCCCTCTTTTATTCATTTTGCCGCGGATGTCAGACAGTCTTCATCCGGGAAATGGAGGTAATCCGGGATTCAATGCATATGATCTGGACAGCAATCTTCGCAAGGTGTTTTACTTTGCTGTAATAGGCTGGACTCTGCTGGGATTTTGGATGGCTACCATCGCGACCAGGCTTTCATTATCAAAACAAAAATTAGAAGATGCTTAAATATATTTTAGGAATCATAATGTTGATAGGAACTCAACTTGCCCCTGCACAGGTTGAAATGGCAGATGATTTTCGAGGAGAAGGAAAAATCTATGTCGTTATAGCGATCATACTTGTGATCCTTGCTGGATTTTTCTTCTTAATGTTCAAACTGGATAAGCGGGCAAAGCGTTTAGAAAAAGAAATTGAAGAGAAATGAAGAAGCAATACATAGGCGCCATTGTAATCATAGCAATTGCAATTACAATGATTATTTCGATGACCGGAGATGCGAGCAGTTACGTATCTTTTGATGAAGCGAAAGTGCTTTCAGAAAAAGGCTTTAAGAAAAGTATCCATGTGGTGGGTGAATTGCCTAAAACAGCTTCAGGAGAAGTAGTTGGAATTGTAGAAAGTCCGGACAAGCTATCATTCAAGTTTGAGATGATAGATGAAAATGGATTGAAGCAGCAGGTTCTTTTTGCTCAGCCAATACCTACTGACTTTACTCGATCGGAACAAGTTGTAATCGTTGGTGCTTATCAAGGTGATAAATTTGTTGCCGAAAAAATATTGCTTAAGTGTCCTTCCAAATATCAGGAGGACCCAGAATTCACCAGTTAAAACCCACGGCTAAATCAGCCAGCATATGATACATTATTTTGAAGGACAGCTAGGTCATGCGTTAGTCATAATTGCATTCGTTACAAGCTTACTTTCTGCCTATGCTTATTTCAGAGGGAGAAATCAAGACGAGGCGTGGACAGATTTTGGTACAAAAATATTCTACGTCCATGCCCTTACGGTTTTAGGAATTATAGGAACGCTGTTTTACTTGATTACCAATCACTACTTCGAGTATCATTATGTCTTTAGCCACAGCTCAAAAATTCTGCCTGTTTATTACCAGATATCCTGCTTCTGGGAGGGACAGGAAGGCTCCTTCCTGCTTTGGATTTTCTGGAATGCAGTGCTTGGAATCATCCTGATAAATACCAATAAGTTCTGGAAATCTCCAGTCATGTTTGTTGTGGCATTAACTCAGGTTTTTCTCGCCTCAATGATTCTGGGTGTTGTTGTTTTCGATGTGAAATTGGGCAGCTCTCCTTTCATGCTTCTTAGAGAAGTAATTGATGCACCGATCTTCAAAACCAATCCGAATTTTATCCCTGAAGATGGAAATGGATTAAATCCACTGCTTCAGAATTACTGGATGGTGATACATCCTCCCACTTTATTCTTGGGTTTTGCAACCACCGTTATACCATTTGCTTACTGTATCGGTGGACTTATTATAGGGAAAAGCAAAGAATGGATCAGGCCTGCACTTCCTTGGGCTCAGTTTTCAGCGATGATTCTAGGTGTAGGTATATTGATGGGAGCCTACTGGGCCTACGAAACCCTGAACTTTGGAGGATATTGGAACTGGGATCCCGTGGAGAATGCGATTTATGTTCCATGGCTTGTGCTGGTTGCCGCAATTCATGTGATGATTGCCTATAAGAAAAGCGGTTCTGCCTTAAAGCTTTCGATGATTCTGGTGGTTGCTTCTTTCCTATTGATACTCTATGCTACTTTCCTAACACGAAGTGGCATCTTGGGCAATTCATCTGTCCACTCATTTACAGATCTTGGGCTCTCAGGCCAGCTACTCATCTACTTAATCGCTTTCATTATCCTTTCAGTATTTTTTATTGCAAAACGCTGGAAAGATATACCCGCGACAAAAGAAGAAACTTCTACATATTCTCGTGAATTCTGGATTTTCATGGGGGCGGCAATTTTATGCTTAATGGCCTTTCAGGTTCTGCTTTACACCTCAATGCCAGTTTATAATCAGGTAGCCGGTTTGTTTGGGCTTGATTTAAGTCTTGCTCCCCCAACTGACATTTATGATGCTTACTCCCTCCCTCAACTAATTCTTTCTGTTTTTCTCGCCATACTTTCGGGAACCGGGCAGTTTTTTTGGTGGAAAAAAATGGATGGCAAAAAGCTCATGGAAGAGCTGAGAACCCCATTCATTATCTCATTGATCGTGTCTGGATTGATCATCGTAATTGGTAAAATAACCGAGCCATATTATGTAATCCTGCTGGTATCCTGTGTCTACTCGATTAGTGCCAATGTTAAGATTTTTATTGGTGTGGCCAAATCCAATATCAAGCTTTCCGGTGGGTCAATCACACATATTGGAATCGCTTTAATGCTTGTTGGTATATTATTTTCCAGTGGGTACTCATCTATACTTTCAACCAATTATACATCGATGGTATGGAGCAGTGAATTTCCAGAGGAAGTAAACAGAGACAATCTCCTTCTTTTCATCAATGAGCCACGACAAATGAAGGAATACTCGATGATATATCGAGGGGTAAGAAAAGAGACTCGGGAAGAAGGATATGTTGATCAGAATGAACTAGCTCCAACTAATGATCCATTAAAAGTCATAAAAATTGCATCTTCGGATACATTGACGCTGATCAGCCCCGAAAACAGCTACTTCGAAGTGGAGTACCATACCGAAGCAGGTAAGCAGTTCACACTCTTTCCAAGAGTACAAATAAATAAGTCCATGGACATGATTGTCTATTCTCCAGATATTAAGCGCAAGCTTGGTGCAGATATGTATACACATGTTCGGACTTTTCCTGACCCAGATCAGGAGCCAGAATGGAGCGAGCCAAAAGAAATTAAAGTAAAAATGGGTGAGCAGTTTTTCGTGAATGATTATGTAGCCACCCTGGAGGGAATGCAGCCTATTTCCGAAATTGATGGCACACCATTATCGTCTGGTGATGTAGCAGTGAAAGCATTAATCAATGTGCAAGGCGAGTTCTCCAATTACAGTGCAGAGCCAATTTTTGTAATTCGTGATCAGGAATACGTAGGCAGAATTGATGATCAGGTGAATGATCTGGCATTTAGAATCTCCATTCAAAATATTATTCCACAAGAAAACGCAGTGATCCTTGCATATCAAACTACGCAGAAAGATTGGATTATTATGGAGGCTGTGAAAAAGCCATGGATCAATCTGTTGTGGCTTGGTACATTCCTTCTCGTAATTGGGTTTATTGTGGCAATACGCAGGCGATATCTTGAATTTGTAAAAATGAGAAATAAAGGAGTAGAGGCATAAATTGCCATTTTGAGCTTTTATCTTCTATTTTTACTAGATGAGCAAGGTAGCAATCATTGGGTATGGAAATGTAGGCTATCATTTAGCCAATCGTATTTCCTCCAAACGCCATGAGGTAACAATATTTTCGCGCAATCCTTCGGAAGAATTTGTCCTTCCATTGGATCAACTTGATCCTGATTCATTTGAAATAATCATTCTTAGTGTTCCGGATGATCGAATAAAAGCAGTCTCTGATGAAATTGCTGTTTCTGAAGCTATTGTACTTCACACCTCTGGTTCAAATCCAATTGCAGATCTGGATAAGCATCCGAAACATGGAGTAATGTATCCGCTACAAACGTTCAGTAAAACGAAAGAAATTGATTTTACATCCTTTCCTGTTTTTGTAGAAGGTTCAGATGATGGAGAAAGAGAAATATTTACATTCGTTCGGAGTTTTAGCAATGATGTCAGATTGTTGACTTCAACCAATCGATCAAAATTGCATCTTGCCGCTGTTTTTGCTTGTAATTTCAGTAATCACATGTTTCATCTATCAGAGAAACTGCTTTCTGAGTTGGATATGACTTTTCAGGACATCCAGCCGCTGGTAGAAGAAACCCTGAAAAAAGCAATTGATTTAAACCCTTCGCAATCGCAAACGGGACCTGCAATGAGGGATGATGACGAAACAATAAATACACACTTGGAAATGCTCAAAGATGAGAAACTAAGAAGTATGTATCAGATCATTTCTGATAGTATTCGTGAAAGCAAGTGAACTTCATTACCAGGAATACCGCCGGATTTTTAAGTGCCAGTAGAATCCCCAACTTATTCATTATTGGATTAACTCAATTCATTACTGCATACTATTTATTAAATAAACCGATTGATATATTAATCAATCCGAGTTTTCTGCTATTTATATTCAGCACCGGTATGATTGGCGCGGCTGGGTATATCATCAACGATTACTTTGATCAAAAAATTGATATGATCAACCGTCCTGCCAAAGTGATCGTGGGAACTTCGTTTAGAAGAAGGTTAGCTTTATTCGCTCATCTTGTTCTTACTTTTTCAGGCATTGGAATTGGTTTCTTTATTGATCCTGCAATAGGCGCCATTCATATCTTTTCTTCTGGAGCACTATGGACATATAGTGTGATAATTAGGAGGTGGTTGCTGCTTGGGACACTTACAATTGCATTTCTTGCAAGTCTTACACTGCTGTTGGTAATGGTTTACTTCAAAGAATTTAGTCTTTTGGTAATTGCCTATGCTTTGTTTGGATGCGTGACCCTGTTCATCCGAGAGAGTATAAAAGACATCATAAGCGCAAAAGGCGAGGTGCAATTTGGCATTCAAAGTATTCCGATCGTTTGGGGAATCAGAGGTGCAAAGCTGGCTATTTATCTGGCTGGAATTGCCGGAGTTGGGATGCTCACTTTTTACTTGTTATCAATCCCCAACTGGCACGTCAGGTATTTCTTTTTTGCAGTGCTGATTTTTGTTTTCTGGATGGCATTTAGATTGGCTCGTGCTGACAAAATGAGCGACTTCAAAACAATAAAAGTTTATATAGATGTGTTGATCCTTGCCGGACTAATCAGCATGGTCCTTATTTAAAACATCTCCATAATCGACTTTACTGTAAAGCCTCCAACCTTCCAGGCAATCACTCCACCCAGGATGATGGAGTAAAGCAACTTTAACGATGTGGCTAAGAGAAAACCCAAAAATGAGCCAAAACCTGATTTAAAAGCACATCGAATCCGATTTCCACCATAAAGATCTCCTATAATAGCTCCTAACAATGGTCCAAGTATGACCCCAAATGGAATTGGTAATAAAACCCCTGCAACCATTCCAATCATTCCTCCAATCACTCCAGCTTTGGTTCCTCCAAATTTCTTGGTAGCGGCAACCGGAAGAAAGTAATCTGCAACAGTTATAATGATACCGACTATGCCCCAAACAATAAAGGAAGTGGTACTGAATTGCGTATCATCAGAAACAGTGTGAGCACATATCAATGCCCCATATGTCAAAACTGGCCCAGGCAATGGTGGAAGAATTGAAAAAATAATACCTCCGGCAATGAGCAGCAAACAGAGTATGATCAGGATTATTTCCATTAGAATTCTTTAAAAATTGAGCCCTTTAATTGGTCCCACTCAGACTTAATAATGCTATAAACTACGGTGTTCCTCCTCCGCCCTCCTTGCGTGGAACGATGACTTCTTAGTGTTCCATCGTGCTTTGCTCCTATTTTTTCCATCGCCTTTCGCGAGCGGATGTTTTCTTCATCTGTCCTTAGCTCTAATCGCTCTATCTCCATTGTCTCAAATGCATGCTTCAGCATCAAAAATTTCATATGCTTATTGATACCCGAACCAATATATTTTTTACCTAACCAAGTCCAGCCAATCTCAATTCCATGCTCTTCCCAGTCGATATTACCATAGCTAGTGGCTCCAACAATTTCGTTCGTTTCTTTAAGAAAAACTGAATAAGTCATTTTTGAGCCTCTTTGAGTCTCCTCCAATCGCTGCGTCATCCACCTTTCTAAATCATTTGGTTCCGTCAAGTCCTCTGTGTACCATGTCCAGATATCAGAATCTGAGCTCAGGCTTCTCATTTGGGTGATATGTGCTGGAGTGATTGGAACCAGTTCAATCTTCTGATCTTCCAATGTGACGTACCATTCCTTCATTTCATTTTTTAGTTAAAGAAAATACAATCGAAGAAATTAGTGAATGCATGAATGCTACAAGAAATAATCAATTGGATGAAATAAATTCATCAATAATTGAAAACACCTTTTTCAGATTGAATTATGAGCTCCTTCTTCTCTGATGCTTCGACTCTGCCAATGACCTGCGCGTCAACATTGAATGATCTAGCGATCTCCACTATCTCATCGGCAGATTCTTCATCTGCATAGATTTCCATTCGGTGGCCCATGTTGAACACTTTGTACATTTCTTTCCAGTCCGTTCCGCTCTCCTCGTGGATCATTTCAAATAGTGGTGGTATAGGAAGCATGTTATCCTTTATAACACGCAAATTGTCTACAAAATGTAAAATCTTTGTTTGAGCTCCACCACTGCAATGAATCATCCCATGAATTTCAGATCTTAGCTCCCTAAGTATAGACTTAATGATAGGACCATAAGTTCTGGTAGGTGACAGTACTAGTTTACCTGCATCCAGTGGCGCACCTTGCACAGTGTCAGTTATTTTTTTGGACCCACTGTAAACCAGGTCTTGCGGAACGCCCTGATCGAATGACTCAGGATATTTTTCAGCATAAATCTTATGAAATACGTCATGTCGTGCAGAAGTGAGCCCATTGCTCCCCATCCCACCATTGTATTGCTTTTCATAGGTAGCTTGGCCATATGAAGCAATTCCAACAATTAGGTCTCCAGACCGAATGTTTTCATTATTAATCACATCCGCTCGCTTCATGCGTGCCGTTACAGTACTATCAACGATTATGGTTTTGACCAAGTCGCCAACATCAGCTGTCTCACCACCAGTCGATTTAATATTAATGCCACTATCGCGTAGCATTTGCAATACCTCCTCGGTACCATTAATTATTTCAGAAATTACTTCACCAGGAATCAGGTTTTTGTTTCTTCCTATAGTGGATGAGAGTAGAATGTTGTCTGTAGATCCTACACAAAGTAGATCATCTACGTTCATTATAATGGCATCCTGGGCTATGCCTTTCCAGACGCTTATATCACCGGTTTCCTTCCAGTAGAGATATGCCAACGAAGACTTGGTGCCTGCACCATCAGCGTGCATAATGGTGCAATATTCTGGATCCCCGGAAATATCTTCTACTATCTTGCAAAAAGCCTTCGGATATAGGCCTTTGTCAATATTCTTAATTGCTGAATGTACATCCTCTTTGTCAGCTGAGACTCCTCGCTGAGCGTACCTGTTAGTCATGCTTTTTTTGTTTGCAAAGAAAAGGCTTTATCAGTTTCCATTGCCAGAATCCTTAAAGAATCGATCGTATTCGTCAACAGGTTCGTCCGGTGGCAGATCATCATTCCGATCTCGTGGATTATATCGTAATACTTTAAACTCTGTTCGCCTGTTTCTCTGATGGGCTTCCTCGGTTTGGGCATTTTTGATGATTAACTGTGTCTCACCATAGCCCTTCGCTGTAATTCGCTTAGCTTCTACCCCCTTGTTAATGATGTAGCTAACAGCTGACTGGGCTCTTTGTAATGAAAGCCGAAGGTTATAATCATCTGGTGCTCTATCATCTGTATGTGAGCCCAGTTCGATGTAAATCTCCGGGTTATCATTCATTATTTGCACCAGGCTGTCCAGAACCAACGCTGCATCGGGACGAATGTCGTATTTGTCTAAGTCGTAATAGATGTTCTCGAGCACAATTGCTTTCTCCAACACAATTGGGTCCATCTTGATCTTTGTTTCAAAGTTTACATTGGTTATAAACTCTGTTAATGTGGTCTTATCTACAGTTTTCCCGATAGTTGTGAAGTCCTTTCGAACGGTGAAATAATCTGTTTTTTCTCCAATTAAATCATAGTGCTCTTCCGGATATACTCTAAAATTGAATTTTCCATCTGCGCTCGTAAATGCTTCATCCAAGACTTCTCCATTATCGGTAGTGAGAGACACTTTAGTATTTGGAAGGATGATTTCCTTACCTGCGTCATCAGTTGTGACAGTGGTACCTGACAGGAAGTAGTTAACTATTTTTAGATCCGGATCATCATTAATGAAAGTGTAAATATCATCGTCCCCTTTTCCTCCTCTTCTGTTGGAAGTAAAAAATCCTTTTTGAAGATTGAATTGATAGAGTCCAAAATCGTCGGCGGAAGAGTTCATTGGCTTGCCAAGGTTTTCAATTGTCACGTGTCCACCTTCTCTTACTGCCCTGAACATATCAAGCTTACCAAAGCCTGCATGTCCATCAGAGGAAAAATATAAACTGCCATCTTCGCTGACATATGGAAATACATCATCTCCTGCACTGTTTATTTCAGGTCCAAGGTTTCTTACATCTACCCATCTTCCTCTGCGATTCACTTTCGCCCGATACAAATCTGCTCCGCCGTATCCTCCGGGTCTGGTAGATGAAAAATAAAGCGTGGTGCCATCAGGAGAAAACGCCGGGGTTGAGTCCCAGGCATCTGCTACATTTATTGAGAGTGGTATCGGTTCAGACCATTTCCCGTTTCTGTATCTGGTGAAAAAAAGATTCACTTCGCTATAGCCTTTCGCTTTTCCGTTGTTCCCCTTGGCGAAAATCATAGATGTGCCGTCGGGCGAAATAGCGACTGAGCCTTCATTGGTATCAACATGATTGATAATTCCATCAAGTGGTTTGAGAGTGCTCAGATTAACATTTGCTCCTTTTGAGGCAACTCTATAAATATCCGTAAATGGCGTCCCTGTGGTTCGGTAAATCTTTGCTACGTCTCGATTGGAAGTAAAGTATAAAAAGTTGCGACTAAATACAGGGGAGTACTCAGCTCGCTCTGTATTTATCTCCTGAAGGTTTTTTACTCGATAATAGCTTTGATCTTGGTGGAGATCATCGATCTTTCTCAGATTTTGAATCTCTTTCTCAGCAAGGGCCTTAATTTTTGGATCTCTTGCTCTGGGAACATAATTATCTAGAACTTTCTGTGCTTCATCATATTTCTGTTCGACTTTTAATCCTTGTGCCAAGTACAAATTGGCTGCTTCATCGGGAGTTCCTTCTTTAATAGCAGCTTCGTAAAATGGAATGGATTCTATCAGTCGGTTTGACTTGCGGTAAGCATCTCCAACCATGATATTTTCTTCTGGTGAATTTTTCTCCGGTGTATCCCCGAGCTTAGAAATTACAGCGTCGAACTCAGCATTATTCATGCTCTTTTCGAGTGAGCAGCTGAAAATAAACAAGGTCAAAAAAAGATATTGAATAACTCGCATACAGAAATAACGAAATTCTTAACTAGATGATTATCCGAAATTAGTTAAACCTGAAACAAGAAACGAACCAAAAGCCCTATTGAAAATATCGATTGACCCAGGTTTCACTACTTTCTCTAAGCCAACGAGATTTAAATTCAGCTACATTTTGAACGGTATTATCAAACACCAAGGTATCAGGAGTAATAATTTGTTCTTTCGCCTGTGCCTTTAGCTGATTGAATGGGTAGAGATTTATTTCATCATTTTGAAGGAAGGCAACCTGGCTGGTTGTCATAAACGAAATCCCCAAAGCTGACTCTAATCCTTTTATGAGATGCACAGATGCGTCTATACTGCAACCACTCGCTTGACTAAACGATTCATCCACGGATATGATCAAAAACTGATTGTATTCTACCGAAAAGGAAGATTTCAAATCTTGCCCATGTGCTCTCCACTGAGACAGGAATGTCTGGGTATTGGATTCTACTAATTCAACTTCTTCCTGAGATAAATTTCTTTCAGCTTGATAAATCCACAAGCGTGCATTGTCTGGCATTTCTTCGAATGGAATTAACATATCAATCCAAACCTTCAGATTCAGCAATGAGTTCCGCTAAATCTTTGACTTTTACTGAATCTTCTTTTTCCTTATTTTTCACTCCGTCTGCCATCATCGTCATACAGAAAGGACACGCCACTGCTATGGTATCTGCTTTGGTTTCAAGTGCCTCCTCTGTTCGTTCTATATTAATCTCTTTGCTACCCGGCTCTGCGTCTTTAAACATCTGAGCACCGCCAGCACCACAGCAAAGTCCTTTTGTCTTGCAACGCTTCATTTCCACTAACTCGGCATCTAAGGCCTCCAGAACAGCTCTTGGTGCTGAGTACACATTGTTAGCCCGTCCTAAAAAGCAAGAGTCATGATAGGTGATTTTACGACCTTTGAATTCTCCACCCCCCTTTAACTCAACTTTTCCTTCATTTATCAGTTCCTGTAAAAACTGGGAATGATGGATCACATCATAGTTGCCTCCGAGATCAGGATATTCATTTTTCAATGTATTAAAACAGTGCGGACAGGCGGTTACAATTTTTTGAATCTCATATCCATTGAGGACTTGAATATTAGCCATCGCCTGCATTTGAAACAGAAACTCATTTCCAGCCCTTCTCGCGGGATCTCCTGTACAAGTTTCTTCAGGCCCAAGTACGGCGAACTTCACTCCTACTTTATTTAGAATCTTTACGAAAGCTTTAGTGACATTTTTATATCTATCGTCATAAGATCCTGCACATCCTACCCAAAAAAGTACATCTGGTTTTTCTCCCTTAGCCACTAAATCTGCTACGGTTGGTATTTGTATTTCACTCATTTTCCTTCTTTTAATTCATTTGACCAATTAAATCTGTCCTGTACTCCAAATTTCCAAGGAGCAAAATTTGTCTCGACATTCTGAAACATTGCATTCCAGGAATCCGGCGCAGCTGACTCTTCCATCGCCACATATCTTCGTGTCTGTAAAATGATATCCAGTGGGTTGATATTAACCGGACATGCCTCCACACAGGCATTGCAATTTGTACAGGCGTTGATTTCTTCTTTAGTGATGTAATCGCCTAACAAGGACTTGCCATCATCCAGCCCATTTTTTCCAACATCTTCCAATCTGTCTCTTGTATCCATCATAATCTTACGAGGCGATAATTTCTTACCAGTAAGATTTGCAGGACATTCGGACGTACATCGTCCGCACTCCGTGCATGAATATGCATCCATTAGGTTTTTCCATGTAAGGTCATTGACATCTTTTGCCCCGAAACGCATACCTTCAGGTGGTGGGGTGGAATCACCTTCAACCGGCATTCCCAGCATAATTTTCACCTCATTGGTAATTTCTTCCATATTGTTCATTTTCCCTTTTGCGTCTAATCTTCCATAGTATGTATTTGGAAATGCCAGGAAAATATGGAGGTGTTTTGAGTAAGTCACATATAGTGCAAAAGCAAAGATTCCAACAATGTGAAACCACCAAGCTACTCGTTCAATCAGCACTAGTGATCCATCACTGAATTGGTCCAGCCACCCAAACATTGAAGAACTAAAGAAGACTGATCCTGTGAAAGCATAATGGTCTACCCCGCGTTGTTGTAAGATTTGATCGGCTCCATTCATTGCCAAGATGGCAATCATAAGCACAGTTTCTATTATCAGGATAAGGTTCGCATCTAAAGAAGGCCAACCTACCATTTCAATCTTTTTAAATCTATTAATGCGCAGGATGTTTCTTCTGATTAGGAATACTACGCATGAAAAAATGACTCCAACAGCAAGGAATTCGAAAAAATTGATCATTCCTGTGTAAACGCTACCCAAAATAGGAGCAGCTACTCTATGAGTACCAAAAATTCCGTCAATTACTATTTCCAGAACTTCAATATTGATTAGCACAAAGCCTATATAAATCAATAAATGAAGTAAGGCGGGAATTGGACGCTTAAACATCTTCTTTTGACCAAATGCGACCAAAATCATATTCTTTAACCGCTCACTTTTGTTGTTAGATAGATCTATGTCTTTTCCAAGCTTAATATTCTTAGAAATCTGCGAAATTCTGCGGTAAATGAGGAATCCGAAGAATCCGGCGATGAGTATAAAAACGATTTGAGAGATATATTCCATAATGCTTTAAAAAAATCTTGTCACGAACTTCAATTTAAATTTTGCCTTTTCAAAGAAATTCCTACTTTTGCCAACCCAAAATTTGGTGCTGTAGCTCAGTTGGTAGAGCATCGGACTGAAAATCCGTGAGTCGGTGGTTCGAATCCACTCAGCACCACTTTTGACCAAGCCACTCTTTTCAGGGTGGCTTTTTTTGTGCCCTCCATATTCCAACTCTGTGAGTCGGTGTCTGGAACGCCAGCCCGGTCCAATCCACTCAGCACCACTTTTGACCAAGCCACTCTTTTCAGGGTGGCTTTTTTTGTGCCCTCCATATTCCAACTCCATGAGTCGGTGTCTGGAACGCCAGCCCGGTCCAATCCACTCAGCACCACTTTTGACCAAGCCACTCTTTTCAGGGTGGCTTTTTTTGTGCCCTCCATATTCCAACTCTGTGAGTCGGTGTCTGGAACGCCAGCCCGGTCCAATCCACTCAGCACCACTTTTGACCAAGCCACTCTTTTCAGGGTGGCTTTTTTTGTGCCCTCCATATTCCAACTCCATGAGTCGGTGTCTGGAACGCCAGCCCGGTCCAATCCACTCAGCACCACTTTTGACCAAGCCACTCTTTTCAGGGTGGCTTTTTTTGTGTCCTCCATATTCCAACTCCATGAGTCGGTGTCTGGAACGCCAGCCCGGTCCAATCCACTCAGCACCACTTTTGACCAAGCCACTCTTTTCAGGGTGGCTTTTTTTGTGCCCTCCATATTCCAACTCCATGAGTCGGTGTCTGGAACGCCAGCCCGGTCCAATCCACTCAGCACCACTTTTGACCAAGCCACTCTTTTCAGGGTGGCTTTTTTTGTGCCCTCCAATACATACAGCATCAATTAATAAAGATAAGTCGATACTGCCACTGTCGTATCGCATTTCTGAAATATTGTAATGTGGTATGGTCAAATTCACTTTTAACTATTCCTTCGTCTCTCGAAGATAAATTAAAACATCAATTTAGTATGCATGCATACTATTTTAGAAACTTTTTAAATTAGCTTTCGTATTTAAATACCGATCGGTATATTTGCACTTATGGCTAGAAACCCAGAACTTACCAGGCAGCTCATTATAGACAAGGCGCTTCCAATTTTTAACACAAAAGGATACGCTGCTGCGTCTATTTCGGATATTACTTCTGCCACTGGAATTACTAAAGGAGCCATATACGGAAATTTTAAAAATAAGGATGAGGTGGCTACTGCTGCTTTTGAGAAAGGAGTTGAAATTGTTGCTACCGAAATTGGCAAAAGAGTTCGAATTGCCAAAACTGCTCCTGATAAGCTTAAAGCGATAGTCGGTTTTTATGAAGAATATATAATAGAACCACCAATTCCGGGAGGTTGTCCTGTATTAAACTCTTCCATTGAGGCGGATGATAGTTTACCTTTTTTAAGATCTAAGGTTATCAGATCTATAGACTTATTAAAAGGTTCACTTATGAAAATCGTTAACAGAGGAATTCTTGAGGGACAAATAAAAAGAGAGGTAGATGTAGAAGAGTTCGCCAATTTCTTCTATTCAATTATAGAAGGAGTTACATCACTTTCTAGAATTGAAGGGGATGGAAGATCATTTGAATTCGTAAAAAAGTTTGTAAATAGACAAATAGACGAAATAAGTATATAAAAAATTTTATCCACTAAAATACCAATCGGTATATTAATATGGTAACTCACATAGAAGTAAAGGGAGAGGATATTAGCAGGCCAGCTGAACGTCCTCCCAAGACAAATTGGAAAGTAGAATTGATAAAAAAAGGACTCGGCGTACTGCAACATGCCTCTTCCCGAAAATCTGCGGAAATCATTTGGCACTATTTTACCCTTCCGGGCCGTGTAGGTTTTTCTGAACCACAAAAGAAAATCATTAAAACAGCTGAAACGACCCAATACAATTACAGGGGGGATATCATCAAGTCTTATCGATGGGGTACAGACGGGCCCAAAATCCTTTTATGTCATGGCTGGAGATCTAAAGCTGCAGATTTCAGAAGGATGATAAATGCGTTTGTGGAAAAAGGATATCAAGTCGAATCAATTGACATGCGTGCTCATGGAAACTCTCAGGGGAAGCATACCGCCTTACCTGAGTTTAGAGATATCATTAAGCAACACATTGCTAAAAATGGACCATATGAAACAATTGTAGGTCATTCAATCGGTGCACTTGCATCGGGTATAGTTTTAAGCGAGTTGGGTACTGCGCTTCATCCCAAAAACTATTTTGCCATTTCAGCTCCTCCTTATGTCAGATACTTTTTTGCTGATATAGTAAGTGAAGTTGGATGTAATGAAGCTGTATATAATTCAATGTGTAGCCTCGTAAAAGAAAAGTATCATCAATCCATTGACTACTTCGATTTGAGGATAAAAACTAATGATTTAAAGCATATAAACACTCATTTGTTCTACTGTGAAGATGATCAAATAGTACCGTTCTCAAAAGGAGAAGAACTGGAAAAGGCCTGGACACACGCTTCGTTTGTGCATGTGAAAGGCTTGGGACATTACAAGATAATTGCCAATGATTCGATTATCAGCTATATGCTGAGCACGATGGAAAAGTAGTTATTTAACTCCTTTAATTCCCATGACCTCTTTTGGACTTAAGTGACGGTACTTACCTCTTGGGAGGTTCTTTTTGGTCAGTGAAGCAAACATGACACGATCGAGCTTTTTCACCGTATATCCAATGCTTTCGAAAATTCTGCGAACAATTCTGTTTCTTCCAATATGGATTTCGACTCCTAATGTTTTATTGTCGTCTCCCAGGATGGCAAGTTCATTGACTGATGCAGGTCCATCCTCTAGCGTAACTCCGTTAAGAATGGTTTCAAAGTCATCTTTAGTTATTGGTTTATCCAATTCTACCTGATAAATCTTCTTTACCTTATGTGATGGGTGCGTTAGCTTTTTTGCTGTTTCTCCATCGTTGGTGAAAAGTAAAAGACCAGTTGTCTCTTTATCCAATCTCCCTACCGGATATATCCGCTCATTGCATGCTTTAGAAACGAGTTCCATTACTGTGCGTTTTGCGTGCGGATCTTTTGTAGTGGTTACAAAGCCTCGCGGCTTATTTAAAAGAACATATTGATGAGTTTCGGATTTCAGCTTTTTACCTTTATACTCCACGATATCGGTCTTCTTCACCTTATATCCCATCTCTGCAATGACCTTCCCATTGACCTTGACCTGACCTGCAGAAATCAGATTATCAGCTTCGCGACGCGAACAAATCCCTGCATTGGCTATGAACCTGTTTAGCCGAATCTCTGATGGCTTTTTGGTTTCCTTTTTATTGGGTCGTTTCATGAAGTTCGGTTACCCGATGTTATTCTTTTTCTTCACCGATGGTGTTTTCTTCTGTAGTGAAGTCTTTGGGAGTAGGTAGTTCTTTTAAGTCATTGATTCCAAAATAATCCATGAATTTTTGGCTGGTACCGTATAAAATTGGTCGGCCTACTCCTTCTGATTTGCCTTTGATCTCTACCAATTCTTTTTCCAGAAGTTTTTGTATTGAATAGTCACAACTCACTCCTCTTATTTGCTCGGCTTCACTCTTCGTTATTGGCTGCTTGTATGCAATTATTGATAATGTTTCTAAGGCCGAGTTGGACAGTCTTTTCTTGGATTGCTGTTTTAGTAAAATACCGATGCTGGCTTGATAGGCTGGTTTTGTAAGAAATTGATATCCTCCTCCTGACTTAACCAATTCCATCGCAAAATCATCACTCTTGAATTCTTCTTCAATGGTATTCAATCCTGCAATTATATCATCCCCGGGAACATCCGCATCAAACATCTCCTTCAGACAATCCTGTATTTCTTCTTCAGTGATTGGCTTGGGAGAGCAAAAAACTAAGGCTTGGATATGATTAGCCAAATAATCCATTATGACTGCCTATTCAGCTTTGCGTCTATACTTTGTGTTGTGTGAGGTACGGCTTTTAGCCTTTCCTTAGAAATCAATTTTCCGGTATCTACACAAATTCCATAGGTACCGTTTTTGATTCTTATCAGCGCGTTTTCAAGGTTGTTGATAAACTTTTGTTGACGTCCTGCAAGCTGACTTAAGTGTTCTTTTTCGGCAGTATCCGCACCATCTTCTAGTGTTTTTACTGATGAAAAGCTATCTCCGCTATCATCTGATTCTCGTGTGAGTGAGCTTTTGAGAGTGTTTAGCTCTTCTTTGGCCTTCTCAAGTTTCTCAAGAATTAATTCTTCAAACTCTTTAAGTTCTTCGTCAGAATATCTTGTCTTTTCGCTCATAGTAGGTGAGTTTATAGTTCTAACAACGTAAAAATCAAGCGAAAATACTCAGGAAGATGCACAAAAAATAATTGGATAAATCCAAATTTATCTCTTTAACTAGAAATCTCTTCCAACAACAACTGTTTCTTTAATAATTTCAGAATTTCCGCTACTATCATATATTTCAAATATGATCAGATGGTAACCCATACGTGCCACTTTTCCATCATTGGTATCTCCATCCCATCTTAAAAAGCCACTTGTAGATAGTAATACACCTTGAGCAAGGTTCTTTACTAACCTTCCTGTCTGATCATAAATGTTAACGTTGGCAAATTGTCCGGGTTGATCAAATTGATAATTGATGGTGGTAAAATCTCGCCCTGAACCCGAATTTCCCGGGATAAATACCTCCGGGCTTGCAGTTACTTTTCCTATGGAAGCTGTATTGGTAAATGATTGGGAGTTTAAATAGCCTGGTGTTGCAAAACCCTCCGTACTGCTTGCTGATCGCCAGTTATTGGAATTATTTGTGGATTCCTCAAAAGAAACTCGCTCAAGCGATACGCCATCTACACTTTCTAGTAGATTGTAGTGGAAATCTTCGTTGTATGAGAATGACTCTACGACAGTCTCAGTTTGATCGATCAGCAGAACATTACCTTCATCATTTGCATACGTTGGCATAGCAACAACCTCGAAAAATTTTGCGGATTGACCTTTTGGATAGTTTGTGAGAAGAATATTAGCGTCCGTTGTAAAAACCAAGTAGTCAGATGGATTGATAACTAACTCATTTGTAGTAATGACATCAATATCATTGATATCACCTTCCTCATTCAAGTTTCCAAGCTTCCAGTTTTTTAAACTGATGTATTTCTCAGAATTATTATACACTTCAACAAAATCAACACCACCAGAGCGTGGGTTAAATAGCACTTCGCTCAGCTTAATATCTTCAGTTTCTGCTTGTACCGGGAGCGCAAATTCTACTTCTCCTTGTTCAATTTCATTACCTGAGCAATCTCTTAAATTATCAATGGTTAATGTATAAAGGATACTTTCTTCAAGTGGAGATGCAAGCGTTAGAAAGGTGGCTGACGGTTCATTAATTTCAAAATCAATTTGATCAATCGCAATAGCAGGAACAAGTGTGGCAAAAGCCATTTCCGTGCTTGTGGGATCTACTTTCTCGTTAAAATTTACCTGAACCATATTTGCTGATATTGCAATGGCAGATACGATCTCAGGCCCAAAATTGTCCGGAATGATTTCCGACACAGAATTTACATTTCCAGGCGTTCCCCCTTTGCTATCCTGAGAGCTTACCCAGTTAAGATTGTTTTCTAAACATGGGTTGGTAATATCTACCATTTCCAGACTGTATCCTCCACTTGCCTTATCCTCATCATGCCAATCCGGATCATATTTCAGCGAAAAGATCAAATTATCATCCAAAGAAAATAGTAGCTGCTCCCCTCCATTATTCAATGAAGGAAAACTTGAAACGCCGATTGCATTGGTTTGGAATTCTACTGCAGCAGTTGTTGATGTCAGGATGTAATATTCACCTGGATTTAACATCAATGAAGGGAGACTCACGGTAGCACTGGCATCAGTAAGAAGGATTCCCTCAGTAGAAAGGATGTCCGAAGTAGCATTGTACACTTCTATAAATTCCTGATTTGGTAATTCTACCTGTGGATCCGGATCGAACATAATCTCTGTTATGATCAATTCATTAAAGGATGGGGATCTGCCTATTCCAAAGTTGATTGTGGTTTCGGTCAAGCTATTTCCTGCACAGTCTGTCACATCGGAAATGGTTACGCTGTATGATACACCAGCTTGAATGGTTTCATTGAGCGTAATTGTAACAGAGGTTGGAAAGTTTCCTAAAACATTGACCTGATCGACTGTAAGACCATTTGAAAAGGAGTAAGTGCCTGATGTAAGGCTTGCTGCATCCATCACCTCAGAAAAGTTGAGGGTGAGACTTGTATCAAAATTATACGATTGAATGGTTGGCGCTTCGGTATCAGGTGTGTCGTCAAATACTGAATTTTGACCTCCGGGAGTGCTTCCTGAGACATTTACTGACGGCAGGTAACTATTGAGCGATAAACATGGGTCATTGGGATTCACCAGTTCCAATGAAATTCCATCATCTTGTTGTTCTTCGTAAGCTAGAAAAGCGATTTGAACATCAGTCCCGCTTGTTATTTCAATTTGGTCATCAGCATTGTTGAGTGTCAGGCTAGCAATTGTTAGCGCATTTCCAAACGATGAGTAGTCGATTGATGCATCTTCGTCATAAATGATCAGGTATTCTCCGGGTCTTAGAACGAATGAGGATAGATCTTCTGATGTTGAGGATTCATCACTTACATTCCACCCTGCCATGTCTATGAACTTATCTGATATGTTTAGCAGCTCGATGAAGTCATCGCTATCATTTACCGGATTAGATAAGAATTCGTTTATGATTACGTCACCGACTTCAGCTTCTTGTGTTTCCAGGTATTCAAACTGTTCGGAATCAACAGCGACGTTTCCTGAAAGGTCTTCAACACCATTAACGGAAAGTGTACGAACCTCACCTGAAGTCAGCGGATCTACCACCAAATGTACAAGCAGATTGTTTGCCACATCTAAAGTAGCTGATGTAACAGTGATACTTCCATCGATGGAATAGTTGGCAATATTTTCTGCTGAGGCTTCTTCCAGCACCTCATCAAACAAGATATCAAGCGCAATATTTGAAATTACTGTCACTGAGGCTATTGAAGGAGAAGTGGTATCCGGGGTATCATCAAAAATGGAGTTTTGCTCTCCTGGCGTTCCGCCATCCGGGTCAATACTCAAGCCATAGTTATTCTCAGAATAGTCGGGGCCGTTTGGATTGATAAGTTCGGTTGTAACACTTGCGGTGGCACTGGTATAAGCTATCTGATGGATATCTGTAGCAAGAGCGTTTGTGATGATTATTTCGTCTCCACCATCATTCAATCCCCTAAAGCTTGGAACTTCGATAACGTCTCCGTAGGAATTGAACAAAGTTCCATTACCCGTACCAGTTACAATGACGTATTCTCCGGGCCTTAATGCAAAATATGGAAATGAGCCCGAAGGGCTTGTATCATCACTGAAAGTCCAATTCTCTAGATTTATGAATTTTGAAGATCTATTGTAAAGCTCAAAAAACTCTTCATCTGGAATAGCAGTTGATCCACCTTTTCTGGCCAAAAATTCATTTATTACAACGTCAAATTCTACAGCCTCTTCAAACACAAGGTACTCAAAGGTATCTTGGCTGTCGGTAGCTATTACATTTCCGTTTACATCTTCAACATTGTTTATTGTAATTGTGTATGTGGTTCCATTTGAAAGTGCATCGGTAGTCAAATGTATCAGTGAGTTGTCTGCATCAATCACAGCATTGGTCACTGAAATCCCTCCATCAATGGCGTAGTTGGAAATATTCTGAGAAGTTGTTGGATCTACATCTTCATTGAATTGAACATCTACTTCTGTGGCTGAAATGGCGGTAATTGATTGGAGGGTTGGAGGATCGGTATCGGTAGGTGTGTTGCCTACAAAGAAGTCATCAAAGAAGTGGCCATCTACCGGACTTGCTGCTGCGGACTGCTGAACCAAAAATCCAAAATTCGCGCTGGTTGTAACGTCCGTGTCATTAACGGTTCCAACAGAAGTATATGTGCCTGTAACATCCTCATCAATGAACAGCTCCCAGTTTCCTGAATTGTCACGTGTCACCTGAATCTTGTAAGGCTTACTCGAGGAGTTGTCTAGAATATCTTCTGCCGTATTGATTAAAGCAGCGGATGTGCTTCCAGTTACCACCTTATGAAAGGCGATCCAATCTTCTGTATCTCCAATACGAACGAAATACCCGTTTTGAGCGGCAGTTAGGTCACTCACATCACTTACTAAAAAAACATCTACATAATTAGATCCTGACGGGTTGAATTTTAGATTTATATAAAATTCCCAAGTAGAATTGGCTATTTGGGTAGAAGGTATCGATAAATAATAGCCTTGCGGAGATCCTAACTGCCCAGTATTTGTTCTAAGCTGCTTATCTCCTCCTTCATCCACCAATATAAAATTTCCTGTATCCCCTCCTAATGAAGGAGTGAACAAATCAGGAGTATCGCCCAATGTTTCGTCTTCGAAATCATCTTGATATTGCCCATAGGACGAAATCAATGCAGCAAGACAGATCAGAATGAAAAGACCTCTCATAATTCAACTTTATAGTCTAGAGGTAAAGGTAGTATTTTGAAGACTTCCTATAGCTTAGTGCTTGCCGTAGTTCCCGACACTTTCAGTCCTCCATCTAGTATCAACTTTCTAAGCACCCACTCCATTGGGAAAACCATTACCGCGATCCCAACATCAAACAAGAACTCCATAACAGGGGTACTTTCAAACGTAAGAAAGGTGCTAATTACTGATTGCATCAACTGAATAATGGTGACCAAAGTCAAAATACTTAGTCCATGCTTAACAATGCGATTGATAGGTTTTGATTCACTCAACCTGGAAGAAATGGCAATCATCATTGCCAAAATCAAAGCTTGTGCGGCATAAAACCATGGCTTCTCCCAGTATGGTGTTTCTACTGTGAACTCAAGTAACGTGGCTTCATCAATTTGATCTAAAGCATCACGCACGCGAACTTTAAGCCTGTAGTCTCCAGGAGGTAAGTAGCTATAGTCAATTAAGTTAGCATGTGTCCATTTGGACCATTCAGGATTTAAACCTTCAAGCTTGTATTGATATTCAGGATTTAAAAGCCCGACATAGTCCGGCTTCAATAATTCAACGCTAAGTGTGTTTTGATCATGAGAAAGCTGAATTTTATCACTTACGCGCATTTCTCCATTGACGCTTACAAGTCTTTTCACAAAAATCGAATAGGATTTATGCAGCTCCGGAATTTGACCTGCTGAGTAGGCTAAAAGTTGGTTGTCATCTGTAATCAGCCAATATCTATCGAGCTTTTCATCATAGTTGATATATTTCAAATTGGGAAATACTCCCAGGTATTGAAATTCATTGATGCTGCCATCCGGTAATAGCAAATGCCAAATCTTTCCATTATAAAGCCAGACTCTACTTTTTTCATTGTGCAGATGATGATGCGGACTACCTAGTTCTTTTTCAAGCTCACGATCTTTTACAATCCGATCTTTCTCTCGATCAAGCTTGAAATATCCCTGTGAATTGATGAAGTACAATACATTGGAATGTTCCCAGATGCTCAGCTCGTCGTAAAATTTGTTGTTGATTTCATAGCTGTGAGCGATTTCAAAACCTTCTTCAGTGATTGCTCCCTGATAAATATGCGAAGTACCGGCAAGCCAGATATCTCCTTTGTGATCCATGTATACATTGAGAATAATGTCCTCGAAAGCCTGTCTGGATATTTCTGTCCAGATATCATTGAGGAGCTCATAGTATTTGAGAATTCCTCGTTCTGTACTTATAATAAGTTGGTTGCTCTCAGGAACCAGGTATGCATATCTAATCGCCTCATTTATCACGAGTTCAGCAGAATTCCTTGTAATCTCATAAATGCCTGTATGACTGGTCGCTAAAATTCTATCCTTGGTTTCTAGCAATTGTCTGAACTTTCCATCTGTCCCGGGCACATGATGAAACTGATAGCTCACTCCCGTGACTACCTTTTCTACTCTACGGATATATTGAGATCTATCAACCGAACTTTTCGATCTGGTGACAGTTTGCGTTTCATTAGAATCAAATTTTTTCTTGAATGACCCTTCCGTGTCATCGGACTTTTTTGAATCAACCGCTCGGTCTTTCTTCTTAAACAGTCCATTCAAAAACCCTTTTTTCTTTTTTCTTTTCTTTCCCTTTTTATCATCTTCCTCCTCTTCTTCCGTAGGCTCTTCGGACTCTTTCTCTTCAGGCTCGGGAGTCTTTGGTTGCACTGTCGTTTTTTTCTGGGTTGCTCTTCGGGGCTGTTTTCGTTGAACCTTTTCGATATATACTCTGCTTCTATATGAGGTGTCTTGAGAAAAGTAATAGACGCCCAAGCTTGTATTGATCCACAAATCATTGTGGATTCGCTGCACCTCTATCAAATTCCCTTCTAAGCCCGGAAAATTTGTGTAGCTGTAGGCAGGGAAAAGCGGGGCAATTCGTGTCAAGCCAAACTCGTGAGCCACCCAAACGCCTTGATTATTATCTGCATACACGTCATGGATCTCATTGTCAGGCAATCCGGAATGATAGTCTGTGACCTCAAAATAGGACGAGTCATTTACATGCAAAAAGAAGACACCAGACTCAATGGTAGAGCATGCCACAAGCGAATCATTGACCCACTCTAAATCAGTTATTACTACATCCGCTTCCTGTAACCGGTCGTAGTGATGATGAGGCTTCATTTCATTCTGCTTTCTTTGAAATAGGCCACCTTCCATATCTACAGCAAATTCATGAGCACCATTTGGAGACGCACTAATCAAACCCCATTGTTCGGAATCTGATGATAGCGTATCTATTTGTCCATCGATGGCTGTAAGAACCTTTTCATCATATGTATTGATATAGAGTGTATCTGAGTATAGGTATCCGTTTAGAAAGTCTCCTTCGGTAAGCCTTCTCGCCTCGTTGGTGCCAGGTGAGTACTGATAAAGGCTATTGTCACTCAAAAAATAGATGTAGTCTTTCGTCGCAAATGTTTGAAGAAAATGCTCTGAGAGTGTATCTCCTGATAAAATAGGGATATACTCATAAGAATTATTGGAATAATCCAATTTGCCAAAACCACCCAAACATCCGACATAAACAATATTGTCATCGGAGATGGCTAGTGAGAGCGCGGAAGAGTTCGTTCGGTAAAAATCCCATTCAATCCCATCATACTTCAAGACACCGAATCTATTTGCAATGCAAATGAGTCCATTCTTATCGGCCTTTATCTCGAAGTTGATATTATCTATTTCTGAATGCTTTGGAGAGTGGTGGGTCAGAATAAAGTCCCCTGTCTGCGCAAAAGACCTCATAAATGCCATTAGGCATATGCAAATAATTGTAGTCTTTAATATCTGAGTGATTCTTCTACCCATACTGATTTGGTTAAGTTCTCAACAAATAATCGCCTATTTCGCAAGTTTGTTTCGATTTCAGCAAGTCTGTTTTTAATGGTGATAACTGCTGCCTGATGAATAAGAAAGCCTTTAGATGGGCTCTAAAATTATCTTTGGCGCTATATAAAATTAGTAGTTTTGCGGTAGATAAATTAGAATCTTACTTAAGTACAATATGAAGATAGCGGTAGTGGGAGCCAGCGGGCTTGTAGGTCAAAAGATGCTCCAAATCATGTCTGAGAGAAAATTTCCTGTTGATGAGCTTTTGCCGGTGGCGTCCGAGCGATCAGTTGGAAAATCTATTTCTTACAATGGGAAAGATTATACCATCATTTCTATGGAAGCAGCAATAGCTGCCAAACCTGACATTGCCTTATTCTCCGCAGGCGGATCTGTTTCATTGGAATTTGCTCCAAAATTTGCTGAAGCGGGCACAGTAGTTATTGACAATTCATCTGCATGGCGAATGGATGCAAGCAAGAAATTGATAGTACCGGAAGTAAATGGTAATATCCTTCGCATTGATGATCGCATTATTGCCAATCCTAATTGTTCCACCATTCAAATGGTTGTGGCGCTGAAACCATTGCACGATGTTTTTAAGATCAAGCGGATTGTTGTTTCTACCTATCAGTCAGTTACAGGCTCGGGCAAAGGTGCAGTTGACCAGTTGGAAGGAGAACGCAATGGGAAGGACATCAAAAAAGTCTATCCACACAAAATTGACATGAACGCCTTACCTCATATCGATGTGTTCCAAGAAAATGGATATACGAAAGAGGAAATGAAAATGGTGAATGAGACCATGAAGATAATGGGTGACGAATCTATAAAAGTGACCTCAACATGCGTCAGAATCCCAACGGTTGGCGGTCACTCTGAAGCAATCAATGTGGAGTTTGAAAACGAGTATACATTGGAGCAGGTTTATTCGATTCTCGAAAAAGCACCTGGTGTTACGGTGGTGGACGAACCAGCAAAAAATGAATATCCAATGCCTCTGAACGCTCACGATAAGGATGATGTATTTGTAGGAAGAATCAGAAGAGATGAAACTCAACCTAAAACCCTCAACATGTGGGTAGTTTCAGATAACTTGAGAAAGGGAGCGGCGACAAATACAATTCAGATTGCAGAGTATATGCTAGAGCATAGCCTCGTTTACTGATTGTTATGTCAGAGCTTATAGATTTTCTTCAAAAAGAAGACGTTAAGCATTTCATCAAAAAGCATGTCAGTGCTGATGTGAATCAGCTAATATTAAATCCTCCACCCGAATTTAAGGAGCGAATTAAGGATATTGCATCTCAGATTTTAGCACGTCAGAAAGCTAAGCGCAAATTGGATCATTGGGCGAGCAACTTTGACCTGGTGATGCCCCCTGCAATTTCAATCGAGCAAGCTTCATCAGAGACTACTTGCGACTACAAAAGGCAGCTTATTTCAGGTGATCACCTAATCGACCTTACCGGTGGAATGGGGATTGATTTTCTATCAATGAGTGAGTCTTTCGCTGATTCAACCTACGTAGAACGAGAACAGATACTATGTGAAGTATTTCAGCACAACTCGAAAGTATTAGGAAATAAATCAGACGTAATTAATGAAGAAGCTACTGTCTTTCTCTCAAAACTTGCTCCAGATAGACAGAACGTGATCTTTTTGGATCCTGCACGCAGAGATACACTCAAGAGCAAAGTATTTCTAATAGAAGATTGTTCTCCCAACATATTAGAATTACTTCCGCTGCTAAGAGAGAAAGCTGGAGTGGTATTGATCAAATATTCTCCATTACTCGACCTCCATTCAATTGTTAATAAAATTCCGAATATCAAGGAAATTCATATTGTATCGGTTAAAAACGAATGTAAAGAGTTATTACTCTTAGTGGATTTTAATTTCAATGAATTACCTACTATTCACTGTGTGAATCTGGAAAGCAATCATCCGAAGTACTCTTTCAGAATGGAAGAGGAGCGATTGTCTGCTGTAGAATTCCGCCCCCTTGATCAATATTTGTTTGGATCAAACAGCTCGATCATGAAAGCTGGTGCTTTCAACAAAATTGCAGTGGACTTCAATCTGGGGAAGATTGCCGAAAACACTCACCTATACACCAAAAACACGCCAATTGATGGTTTCCCTGGACGGATGTTTAAGGTGATCGGCCCAGCCGATAAGGGTAGTATCAAGAAACACGCGGCTAATGGTAAGATCAATGTAATTACCAGAAACTATCCATTGTCTGCCAATGAGCTAAAAAAGAAGTGGAAATTAAAAGATGGAGGTGATTACTTCTTGATAGGTTTTAGAGACCAAATCAATAAGGCGCGTTTGATTATTGCTGCGCTTGTTGATTCTTGAGGATAATTCTGAACACCGAACCTTTGCCTAATACGCTTTCAACTTCCATTTCACCGCCAAGACTTTTCACAAAGTCAAAACATAACGCAAGTCCTAATCCATTTCCTTTTTCGCCTGCTGTGCCATCAGTGCTTACCAATCCTCCTTTCAAGATATTGTCTTTTATCTGTTGGGTCATGCCGATCCCATGATCAATTACTTCAATGATCTTTACTCTTTCACCTTCCACTGCATTCACCTCAATTGTTGAGTTTTCATTCGAAAATTTGATGGCATTAACGACCAGATTGCGAAGGAGAATTCGTAAGATTCCAGGATCGGAATGAACCTCAAAATTTTTAGTTGAAGAATAATCAAATGTGATTTTTTTATGATCCAGGCGCTCTTCAAGTTCATTTTTCAGATCTTCCACAATAGCGGAAAGGTCAAAAGTTTCCTTCTGCAAATTCTCTCCTTGCATTTGACCTTCTGCCCATAAAAAAATATTGTTTAGCAAATTCATAAGATTGGAGGTTTTCTCTCTGACCTCCGGCAGCACAGGTTCTATTTCTTCCTTGCTGATTAGTTTCTGATTGAATAATTCAATGACAGATGATACAGATTGAATGGGTGATTTAAGATCGTGTGAGACAATTGCGAAAATCTTAGAACGAAAAGTGTTCAGCTTTTCTAATTGTCTTTTTCGCATGCCAAGTTCCCTTACCACCAATACAATGATGGCTATCAATATTCCGGCTATCAATAGTGCAACTACCAAGCCCTGGATAATCAACTTTTGCTGCTCGGCAAGTTCTTTATTTATCGTATTTTTTGATTCCAGCACCCGCATCTGGAATAATCGCTGGTAGTAGGATAGTAATTCGAGCTCGTTTACCGTGGTAATACTTTGTACACTATCGAGGTATTTTTCATGCAAAAGCTGCATCTCAAAGGCATCTTTATATCTATTGACTTTACCATAGCTTTTAGACAATGTTTTGGCAGTGATATAAATCAGCTCCTTTACACCGCTTTGCATGGCAAGTTCAAATGCAAGTTCAGCATGACCCAGAGCTTTTTCATTATTTCCCATTGACAGATCCCATTCCGCTCTTAGTTGGTTAGCTCGAATAATTCCGCGTGTACTATTGAACTGCTGCGCATTGTACATCGTAAGAGCGATAAGCGAATCGGCCATTTGATTTTCGCCTTGTTTGAAGTAGAGTTCTGCTTGATTGAAATAATAGATGGAATGTAGATGTTCGAATCTCTGGTTCAGAAAAAGTGATGCTGAGGTTAAATAATGGTGCGCAGAATCGAAATTATTTAAATCTAAAAATGCTTTACCAATATTGTTGTTAATTGCAAAAAGGCGGAAGGTATCACGCTTACTTTTTTGTATAGCCAGCTCAGACCTGTAGTATCCTATCGCATCCAAATCCAGACCAGAAGCTCCATAGACATTACCGATGTTACCCAGATTTTTAGCCATAATCTCTTCATAGTCATTCAGCTCTGATATTTGCAGCGACTCCTGAATTTTTTCAAGCGCTTGCATCTGGTTGCCTAATGACCAATGTGCAGAGCCTATCCTGTTTAAGGTAAGTGCTATTAATGAATCATTTTTGAGCGTGTTAGCAAGCTCGTTTGCTTCGATAGCAAGATTGAGGCTTGATTGTGGCTGGTCGTATAGAAGTGAATCGCATTCTCTGATTAGTGAAGAAACACGTTGTAGACTATTATTCGTCTGCGCACAAATTCCGTGCGTTAGTCCCATAAGGGCAATTAGAAAAGTGAGTCTGGTGAGTTTCACTGGGTGAAGATAGCTTAGACACCAAAGATATCATAAATCAGAATCTTCCGAACCGGAAACTTATCATAGCAGTAGTGCCGGAAATGTCTTCATCCTTTACATTTTCAAGTTCTGTACCTGAAATGTATCTGTAGGTCATACCTGCACCAAGCCTGAAGTATTTGGTAATATTAAACTCCACTTCAATACCTGGCTCTGCAACAAAAAATACTGAATTTTCGACCGTGAATTCCGAGTCTGCAGGGTTGCTTGTAAAAAAATCTTTATCGACCACCTCAAGTGAGCCTGCTCCCAGGACAATCGGGATACTTATATGGATTAACTCCCTTGGGGCAATAGTCCCTCCGATCATAATTCCTCCATATCCACCATGCAGATTTAGCTGTTTCGGGGTACTTTGGCCCGGCACCAGACCTTCAAACTCTACGTTAGTTACCAGTCCATACCCAGCCACCCCAAATAGATACCTTCTATTAATTATAAAGCCACCATACGCTCCTACTAGTAAGCCTCGCTCTGACATGAGGTCACCAACTTTTATATCCAAAGCACCAAATGCATTAAGATCGTTGTTTTTGCTCAACAAAGACTTTACTTCCTGATCTTTAGGGTCGTTTGTATCCATGTATTTCTGACCAAGGGAAGTAATCGACAAAAGTATGAGTGCTATGTAGAGTAGCTGCTTCATTGCTTAAAAGACATATTTAAATGAAATGGCAGCATCCCAAAATCTTGCTTTGGTGTGTCTCATACCAATAAAGTTGAAGTAAGGTTTAATGTCGAAACCAAACGTGGCGGGAACTTCAAGCCACCGATATTCTATTCCGAGACTGGCATCAACACCCATCGAAAAGAAACTCTTTTCTTCGTAGATAAAAGCATCTCCAGCTGCGTTAGAAAGTGTTTTTGCGATATCATCGAACTTTTCATATCCTATATGTCCACCAATACCGTAATGGAGGTAAAATCGATCATTGAAAGAAAATTCCATCGGCTGATGAAACAGGTACTGCGCTGTGAATTGCATACCTTCATTTCTTCCACTCAGGATCATTTCGACAGCCTCATCTTCAGTTACAAACTTTTTGAAAGTTAATCCGGATGTGTGTCCTAGGCGTATGCCCCCGGATTTTTCATACAGTTGCTGACCTGCTGATGTAAAGGAAATCAGCACAAAGAAAAAAGGAATTAATAATTTCATGGGCTTCCGGTGGTGACGGTGCATTAGTCTTTGTCTACGAAAATCGGAGTATCTTTTATTGCGACAATTAGCTCCCCACCATCGGCCTCTACAAGTAGCTGACTGTGACGAGTGTTGGTGTTTCCAACAAAACCAGAAAGGGAAATTTTTCCTTCATCAGAAAAAGTCTCCTTTTGCATTGTGAGCATGCTGTTCGGCAGAATCATCTGATCTTCTGGTCCTTTGATGTAAGTTTTAATGTATGATGCCTGATTTAGGATCAGGTTAATATCTGTCGATTTCCCGATGATATCAATGCTGTTAAAATCTTTGACTATTCGACTTAAATAAATATCTCCATAGCTAAAATCAAGACGAGCTGATCCGCGTAAGAGATCGGATGTAAGATTGGTAAATGACCCCTCACACATTATTTCCTCAGCATCCAGCAGGTGTATTTTATCATTACGCGAATTCAATTGAATACGTGCAATTCTGTCTACTCGAATCTCTGAACTGCCGCTTTCAATATTTAAGTCATGTGCTTCATCGATTGTAATATCAGATCCTCTTAAGGTGAATATGCCTTCATTCAATTTGCCAAACGATGCTTTGCCAAAGCTGTGCTTAAGGTTCAGCGTTGAAGAGAGGTTGTTTGCCTTTATATCGCCATGAGAAATATCGATATCTACTCTGCCGTCCAGGTTGGCCATATACAAATCTCCATATTTATTTTCGACACTTAGCATCACACCCTTTGGCATCCATACCTGATAGTCGACTTTGAGTTTGTTGCTGCCTAAAGCACCTTCAACCTGATTCAAAACATTTCCAAAAATTCCTCCTCCACTTCCAATTTCAGTGATCGCTGAGATCACGCTTCCAACTTTACGGAATTTTACGTCTACTCTGGCCATCGATTTTGAAACAGCCGATGAATTTTTTCCCTCAGCCCGAACAATAACTTCAAAACGTACTGAATCGAATTCCCATGTACGTACGATCACCTCTCCATATTTGCTGACAACCTCAACCTTGGCATTTTCCGTAACAGCGAATGAACGCTTAAAGTCCTGCTCCTGACGCACCTGCGCCAGCATAGGACTTGCAATTAACCATGCCAATAATATGTTAAAGCACTTCTTCACTCTTCTCTTTTTCTAACTCTTTAATGATCTCCTCCAAAATCTGGAGCTTCAATTGGTAGTTCTCCATCATTGCAGAAATAACCTCCTGATTATCGACATTGTCTTTTAAATCTGCTTTCAATTCTGCGAAAGCCTGATCCATGGTGTTTAAGTCCTCCAGAATTCGGTCATCTTTTAGTTGATTCTTCACAAGGCTGATCTTCTGATTAATCTCTCCGTTATAATACCTCTCCAACTCTGCAATTTCATTATTCTTGGAAGCAGCAGGATTCATAAAAAAAATGGCTCCTGTGATAATAAATGCGAAACAAGCTGCCATACCAGCTATTTTCCAAGGATCTTGCTTACCATGATCCTTTGTCACATTCTTCTTAATTTCTTCCCAACCTAAATCAGCATCGAATGGATAAATCTCAAATTCATCGCGCTGTTCGTTAATATGGTCCTTTAGATTATCCAACATTCTGACTCCTTTCTTCTTCTAATATCTTTCTAATTCGTGCCTTAGCCTTGCAATATTGTGCTTTTGAAGCAGACTCTGTGACACCAAGTATTTCTCCAATCTCCTTGTGGTCATAGCCTTCAAATAAATACAGATTTAAAACCGCCTTGCATCCTTCTGGTAACAAATCAATTGTCTGCATTATTTGAGAGGCTTGAAATTGCGCGTACTCAAAATCATCACCCTCTTCTTCAATAAAATCATCGCCTTCTTCTAATTGCGATGTATCCAGTTTCTTTTTTCGAATAGCGTTGATGCAATTATTTACTACAATCCGTTTTATCCAAGAACTAAACGTATTGACCTCACGTAAGGTCGGTAGCTTCTGAAATGCATCAATAAACGATTCCTGAAGTAAATCTTTCGCCTCTTCCTCATCACCCATCATCCGTCTGCAAATGTTATACATGGCCTTTGAATAGAGACCGTATAGTGACGACATTGCCGACTGATCTCCTTTCTGACTCTGTATAATCAGATGCTTGTGAATGGTGTGTGTGGTGCTCACGTTAATAGTAATGACAGAACCTTACATCAAAGGTTTCTATAAAGACGTGAAAAAAGTTGATTTCGATGTGAAAATTTCACTTTCGCCTCTCTGAAACCTACATCCAGTACTTTTTGGTGAATATCCAGTAAAGATTTTGACTCCAATTTGGAAAAAATTCGAAAAAAAACGTGCATCGATTTTAACATTAGCCCATTGAAGCCATTCTTTTTAAAATCAATGACCAAAAGGTTGCCCTCGGATTTTAATGATGATTTGATCTTTCTAAGAACCTGATGGAGATTGATTTCATCAAAGCAGTCCAGAAAAAACGGGCAGATGATGATATCAAACTTTCTATTATGGTCATAGTTGAGGAAATCTTCGTTTATATAATCCACATCAGCCTCAATCTTTCTTCGTGATGCGTATAGAATCATTTGCTCAGACTTTTCAACGAATAGAACTTTGTTGCAGCTTGGGAAGTATTCCAATAACTGACCTGTTCCGCCTCCCAATATCAACACATCATCGTTTGGTTTGATCTCACTCAAAAAATGGATTTGAGCTCTTATCAATTGATTTCCAAAAATCAGTTTGGCAATCCTATCGTAAAAAGGAGCTATCCTATTAAAATCATTTACAACCATTCAAACAGAATTGGCAATAAAAATACACCATCACCTACGGCTCGGTACAAATGATTTTTTCTGAAATGATTTGAATAAAGGAACATGAGTGCATAAACTATAAAACCGGCCAGAAAATAGATGTGAAATATGTTGAAGGAAAGGAATGAAATAGAGAGACCCAATGCGATTAAAAGCAGGATCATTTTTTCCAAATTAATACTAGCTATTTGGGTGGCTATTGATTGAAACCCATCAGCCTCATCTTCTTTTCTTTCAAACCAGCTGAATATCAGTAAGTTGACGAATGTCAATAGAAATAGAAGTACAAAAACTATTACATCAAAAGTCCAACTCAAAAACATAGGTACCATCAACACTCCCATAGAGTATACTAAAGCCACATACAGTTCTTTGAACAGCACCTTAGACAATCGATGCTGGACCAATAAATAAATAAATGAGAAAACGGCCAAGGCTAAACCACCAATAAAAATGATTACTGGAATGAAGAAAATAAGTGGGACAATTACTGTTAGCAATGCAATAGCAATCCCAACTAGCACCTTCCTATATTTTCCATGAAAGATATAGCGTTCACGTGTTGATTGGCCTGACTTCTCTGCATCACGAATGTGGTCAGCTGTATATATCAACCAAACAGCTACTCCAAGCAAGACATAGACTGCCCAACCTGGATTTACTTGAAATTGGACACAAAAAAATCGGAGCAGTACTACTACTCCGATTACAATATCTATTGAAAAGATTTGAGCAAACCGATATGCTCGGCCAATCATTAGGATTGGGCCAATGCCTCAGCTCCACCCACGATCTCAAGAATTTCCTTGGTAATGGCCGCCTGACGTGTTCTATTGTATGTTAATCTTAGTTCCTTCAAAAGATCATCTGCATTTTCAGTTGCTTTGTCCATTGCAGTCATTCTTGCACCATGCTCAGATGCATTTGATTCCAGCAGTGTTTTGTAAAACTGAATTTTCAGAGATTTAGGCACAAGCTCATCAAAAATGAATTCCTTGGAAGGCTCATAGATATAATCAACACCTCCAAAGCTTTCCTCACTTTCTTCTACTTCTACATCTTGAATTGGCAAAAATTGCTCCCTATTCACAACCTGAGTAGCTACGTTTTTAAACTCGTTATAAACGATATCCACTCGATCATAATTACCAGCCAGAAAATCTGCCATGACCATTTCAGCTGCTTCTTTGGCATCAGCAAAGTTTAGCTTTTCCATCAGGTGTGAGTATTCACCCACAACGTTGTACTTTCTCTTTGAGAAATGCTCAAATGCCTTTTTTCCGATTGGTAAGATTTCCAAATTCCCAGTTGCTTCAGACTCGCTATACTTTTCAGCAATCAAAGCTTTTGTTGCTTTAAAAATGCTACTGTTAAAAGCTCCACATAATCCTCTATCAGAAGAAACAACCACAATCAGCACTTTGTCTATGTGGCGCTCTTGTGAATAAGGATTGTTTCCAGAATCTACCTCACCAGCTGAAACGTTCTGAATAATTTCAGAAAGCTTCTGAGAATATGGCCTCATTTGAATGATACGATCCTGCGCTCTTCTCAACTTTGCAGCCGCAACCATCTTCATAGCTTTGGTGATCTGCTGTGTTGAAACAACCGACTGAATCCTACCTTTTACTTCTTTAAGATTGGCCATCTTTAATTTTTATTTTTTATATCTAGATGCAATATCTTTTGCGATTTCCTCTGTTTTGGCAACCGCATCATCGCTCAATTTTCCAGCTTTGAAATCTACCAAAGCAGCCTTACCTGTAGTACGCATTGCTGCAATAAATTCAGTCTGGAATTCTTTTGCTTTTTCTACTGGAACCGGATCCAAGAATCCTTTAGTAGAAGCGTAAATTATTGCTACTTGTTCATCTACCGGAATTGGAGAGAACTGAGGTTGCTTCAAGATCTCCTGATTTTTTCTACCTCTGTCAATTGTACGCTGAGTTGCAGCATCTAGGTCAGAACCAAACTTGGCGAATGCCTCAAGCTCACGGAACTGTGCCTGGTCAAGTTTCAATGTTCCTGACACTTTCTTCATTGATTTGATCTGAGCGTTACCTCCTACCCGAGATACAGAGATACCTACGTTAATCGCAGGTCTGATCCCGGAGTTGAACAGGTTTGTTTCAAGGAAAATCTGACCATCTGTAATTGAAATTACGTTGGTAGGAATATAAGCAGATACGTCACCTGCCTGAGTTTCAATGATTGGAAGTGCTGTTAAAGATCCACCACCTTTTACTTTTCCTTTTAATGAAGGAGGAAGGTCATTCATTTGGCTTGCAATAGAATCATCGTTGATAACTTTAGCAGCTCTTTCAAGAAGTCTTGAGTGAAGATAAAATACATCTCCAGGGTAAGCTTCACGTCCCGGAGGTCTTCTTAATAGAAGTGATACCTCACGGTATGAAACTGCCTGCTTCGAAAGGTCATCATAAACCACCAATGCAGGTCTTCCAGTATCTCTGAAGTATTCACCAATTGCTGCACCGGTCATTGGAGCGTAGAATTGCATTGGAGCCGGATCAGAAGCAGAGGCACTTACTACTACTGTATAATCCATGGCGCCCGCTTTCTCAAGCTGAGCTACGATACCTGCCACTGTAGACGCTTTTTGACCGATCGCAACGTAAATACAGAATACAGGCTCACCTTTATCGTAAAATTCTTTTTGGTTGATGATGGTATCAATTACCACAGCAGTTTTACCTGTCTGACGATCACCAATCACCAATTCCCTTTGACCTCTTCCTACCGGAATCATTGAGTCGATTGCAGTAATACCTGTTTGAAGTGGCTCACTTACAGGCTCTCTGTAGATTACACCCGGAGCTTTTCTTTCCAGTGGCATTTCGAAAGTTTCACCGGTAATTTCACCTTTCCCATCGATAGGCATACCCAAGGTATCCACCACACGACCGCACATGCCATCACCAACTTGAATCGAAGCAATTCTTCCAGTTCTTTTTACAGTGTCTCCTTCATTTACGTTACTTGAGTCGCCAAGAAGTACTGCTCCAACATTGTCTTCCTCAAGGTTTAGTACCAGTGCATTTAATCCGTTTTCAAACTCCAAAAGCTCTCCGGCCTGTGCGTTTGATAATCCATAAATCCTGGCTACACCATCACCTACCTGGAGTACGGTACCTACTTCTTCGAGTTCAGCCTCGGTCTTGTGACCAGAAAGCTGCTCTCTTAAAATTGCTGAAACCTCATCAGGTCTTACTTGTGCCATAATTTTATTTGTTTAGCCTGTCGGCTTAGTGTTATTTATTTTTCGAAAACTTCAGTTTAAGTTCTTTTAGCTGTCCGCTAACGCTATCATCAATCTGACGATCGCCAACTTTTAGTATGTATCCTCCTACAATATCCGGATCCACTTTGCCCGTAAGAACCGGATCTTTTCCTGTAATTTCTTTAGCTAACTTTTCGAATGCTTTTTTCATATCAGCATCCAGTTCAATACTTGTGGTTACAGAAACCTCAGCTAAACCTTTTTTGATATTGTACAGATGCAAAAATTCTGCAGCAATATCCTCGAGCATACTCTCGCGGCTTTTCTTTGCGATAATTTCAAATGCCTGAAGTGTTAACTCATTCACCTTCCCAGAAAAAACCTTTCTAAGTATATCTGCTTTTTTCAAGTGTGAGATAATCGGGCTTTTTAGCATAAGCGAAAAATCTCTGTTCTCTTCGCATACAGCTTTAAAAGATTCCATATCAGCTTTTACAGCGTCAAGAATTTTCTTTTCTTCTGCCAATTCTATGATTGGTGTTGCATATCGAACTGCTATTCTGCCTACAGACATTCTTAATTAACCTTTACGTCTTTGATAAACTTGCTTACCAATGCTTTTTGAGACTTGTCATCTGATAGATTCTCACGAAGCACTTTTTCTGCTATTTCAAGCGATAAAGCAGCTACTAAATCTTTAACTTCAGTCAAAGCAGCCTTTTTCTCTACTTCTATAGCGTCTCTAGCATCTTGAATCATCTTCGAGGTGATATCGGATGTCTCAGCTTTGGCATGTTCAATAATATGTACCGATTCTTCCTTGGCCTCCTTTAGTATAGCATCTCGCTCAATGCGTGCCTCCTGAAGAAGGTATTCATTGTCAGCTTTGATTTGCTCCATCTCTTCTTTTGCATTATCTGCCGCTCTAAGAGAATCCTCGATCTGATGTTCTCGTGCTTTAAGTGCACTTAAAATTGGCCTCCATACGAATGCTCGCAGGATGAATAGTACTATTAGGAATACGATCAACTGCCATATGATCAATCCAATGTCCGGGGTAACTAGTGCCACGTTATATAATTTTTAAATGTAAATGTCTTTTTTAAATGACTTGGCCATGCCACCTAATGTGGATCATAGCCAAGTCGTTTGGGAATTTTTATCCTCCCTGGTTTACAGCCAATAGTCCAACTACAACGCCGAAAAGAGCTGCACCCTCAATAAGGGCTGCTGCAATAATCATTGCTGTCTGGATTTTACCAGCTGCTTCTGGTTGTCTTGCAATACTTTCAGTAGCTCCTTTACCGATTAAACCGATACCAAGACCTGCTCCTAATACTGCTAAACCTGCTCCAATTGCTCCCATGATTTATTATTTATAGTTTAAAAATTGGTTTAATTAATGATGCTCTTCAACTGCCTGTCCGAAGTACAATGCCGAAAGAAGCGTAAACACATATGCTTGCAATACTGCCACAAAAAGCTCCAGCATATTCATCACTGTTGCGAAAATCGCACCTACAACACCTACTGCTAAGCTCTGAAACACAAATGCAAGACTTATAATACTTAAAATCAAAATGTGACCTGCTGTGATGTTCGCAAAAAGTCGAATCATCAATGAAAATGGTTTAGTGAAAATTCCGATGATCTCAACTGGCCACAAAATCAAATACATGAAAATCTTACCAAGCCAAGGCATGGATTTGCCTAGCGGATCTACAATATGTAGCCAGTAAGTTTTTCTTCCTGAAAATGTCGTTATTAGAAGAGTGATTACAGCGAGCGTAAGCGTCACTGATATATTTCCTGTAAGGTTTGCTGCGCCTGGCAAAAGGCCTAATAAGTTTCCAAACCAGATAAAGAAGAATACTGTAAGTAAGAATGGCATGAACTTACCATACTTCGGTCCAATATTTTCTTTGGCTATGTCATCTCTTATAAACATGATGATAGGTTCGAAAAATGACTGAATGCCTCGCGGTGCACGTCCTGCATTTTTCTTATAACCTCTAGCAACAGCAGTAAATACCAAGATTAGAAGTGCTGCATCAATAAAGAGAAACAGAACATTTTTAGTAATTGAAATATCAAAAACGTGACCGCCACTTTCTAAAGAAATGTGATCATGATCCATGATGTAGCCATTGTAGGGCACTACTTCTTCATGATCATAAAAATTGGCTGATGAGAAAACATCAAATCCTTTTTCTTCTGAATAAACGATAACAGGAAGGTGAACAGTCAACCCGTGATATATTTCCCAAACATGAGAATCTGCGATGTGGTGATTGATCAACTCACTTGGATTGAATTTCTCATCTTCACCATCTTTTTTAGACCCACCATCTGCCCAAACCAGGCTTGGCATAATAAGTAGCAATAATGCTAAAAACCTGTTGATTATCAGAAAGTTAGATTGGTTCAAAATAGAGCCTTTTTTCATCGGATATTCGTTCGTTCCTCAATTTCGGCGCAAGTTAGTCAATGCCTCAACTATTTCAAAGATCATGTATATCAAATAGAGGATAATAAATTGAACCACCAAATTGAACTTATCCGGCTGTGAATAAATTAGCACAAGAATGAAGATCATTGATGATAGCAGGCGAATAACGATTTTAACTAAGGATGCCTGAACTTTCCACTGCTCTGGTACCAAACGATCTATTCTGAAGAGTACAAAGGCTTGTATTGCAAAAAAGATAACCATCGTACGATATGATGGATGAAACTGGATATTATTAGCCAATATGTATTCGGCAAATAATAAGATGCCAGTAATAGCAAAAAGCGTAAGCCACCTTTTTCTCATTTTAAAGATTTTAACAGCAGCCAGATGGTGCCTGCCATTGCCAGGAATGTGCCAATTAGGATAATAATTGGGCTAGAGGATAGATAGTCATCTAAATAATAACCACCTAAAATTAATGCGAGGTTTAAGCCAATAAGTTCTAAAACCAAGGCATAGTACCGCATAAAAGACTTATCGCCTTTATTTACTTTTTCAGGCTTTGAGGGCTTGAGGCTGTTCTGCTTCTTCGGGCTTTCCAATTTTAATCTCCTTGCTTTTTACGCCCATTTTACATTTTCCGTTGAAAGTAGCACCAGATTCAACTAACAATTTATTAGTAATGATATCGCCATCTATTGTGGCGGTTGCTTTCAATACCAATTGCTCTGTAACCTCAATTGTACCCGTGATATGACCAGCTACTTCAGCATTTTGAGCCAATACACTTCCATCCACCTGAGATGAATGACCAAAGGCTGCTTTAGACTTTGTTTTGATATCTCCTACTACTTTTCCTTCTACACGGATGTTGCCAAAAGTTTCAATACTTCCATTTACAATCGTGCCTTTCCCAATGATGTTACTCGAGTTACTTAACTCTTCTACTTCTTTTTGATTCTTATTCAACATAGCGTGATTTTATAGTGCAATATACTCTTGTGGGTTTACAGGGTTACCATTATGCCATAATTCTAAGTGCAAATGCGGCCCTGAAGTGAGTTCGCCTGTATTCCCGATAGTAGCTACTACTTCCCCAGCAGCCACAAAATTACCAACGTTTTTAAATAATTCCGAATTGTGTTTGTATACAGAAATTAAATTGCCCGGATGTTGAATAGCTAATATATAGCCTCCATCGAGCGTCCAAGAGGACATAATCACCACTCCATCAGCCACGGATCTAACCGGTTCGTTTTCCTGAGCGACCATGTCTACACCATAATGATCGCTTTTCGGATTGAATCCATCGGTGATGATTCCATCAAGTGGGCTTATTAGGTAAATATCTCTTAATTCATAAATATTGGATGAAACTGCGATAGGAAGTGCTGTAATATCTCCAAACTCCGAATCTTCAAACTCTGCTCTGAATTGTGAATCTAATGGCTGTATTGATTCGCTTAGTTCGGCGGGCTGAAGGTTGGACTCCAAACTAATCTCCACACTCTGATCGATTTCTTCCCCAGCAATAATTCTCCTAACATTTTCAATATAAATATTCTTATTACTGACTTCATGCTCAAGTGAGTCAATAGTCATCGATAGCTCTAAAACCTGACGATTGGCCTCCATCTGGGCGTGTCGTGGGTCAAGCCACTGCTCTAAAGCAACAGTCACCAGGTATACGGCCAATGAAAGAAGCAGTAATCCAATAGCCGCCAGAATAAGAAAAAGTCTTGCATAATTGAAGCTAAAGGTCGTCTTCTCAGCAAAATTTTCCTCATTACGGATAATGAGTAAATATTTATTAGTTAGCCAGTTGCTAAATGTTTTTCTTGCAGCCATAACTTGCAAATTAAGCGCACAAAGGTATGCAATCAACCCTTGTTTATCTTTACACCAAATTCAAATTAAGCACGTTATTAATTGAATCAGGCTAAACCAATTTTGAAGAAATATTTTTCCATAATCGTAATTATGATTTTAGCGGGCTGTTCGCCTTACAAGAACAATCCCCTTAGTAATTCATTTCATGATTTAACTGCTCATTATAATGCATATTTCATAGCAAATGAGCGGATGAATGAGATTGAGAAAATAGTTTTTGAAGGTCAACAATGGAACTACAATAAAGTACTACCGATTTATGCCCAATTCGATACGACCACTTCGGCCTCTCTCAAAACGCAAATAGAGGACTGTATTCAAAAAGCCTCAATTGCAATTCAAAGACATCCAAATAGCAAATGGGAGGATGATAGCTACATATTGGTTGGCAAAGCCAGACATTACGCATCCGAATTTCCGGATGCTATCGAAACATTCAAATATGTGAATACACACAGTGAGGACGATAATGCAAGACATTATGCACTAACAGAGCTCATTAGAAGTTTCACAGAATTTGACGAATATAAAAATGCTGTTGCAGTAACAGATTATTTAGCTAAAGAAGAACTGAGCAAGGAAAATCAGCGACGTTTACATCTAAACGCCGCTTACCTGTATCAAAGAAAAGGCGACCAAAGTAAGATGGTTGGAAATTTGGTTAAAGCAGAGGAGCTTTTGAATACTGGGGACAAGGCGCGTATTAATTTCATAATTGGTCAGATTTACCAAGAATTAGGATTTGAAAGTGAAGCATTCAGGTATTACAAAAACGTACTCAAAAATCATCCGAATTACGAGTTAGAGTTTTATTCAAAGCTATACATGGCAAGGGTCACAGAGTTAGCCGATGACAGTGACTTGAAGAAAATTCAGAAGTATTTCAAAAACCTTTTACGAGATCCTAAAAACAAAGAATATCAAGATAAGATCTATTATGAGCTTGCAGGATTTGAGCTGAAAAATGGTAACGTAGAGGATGCAATACAAAACTATAAACTCTCAATTCGCGCCAGCCAAAATAACAATAGACAAAAAGCATATTCATACTTAAGTCTTGGAGAGATCTATTACGATACTTTACGGAACTACGTATTGGCAAAGAGCTATTATGATAGCACGGTAAATACTATGCCTCAAGATGAGGAGAACTTTGAGGTCATTAAAGAGAGGCAAGAGATTTTAGTTGATTTTGTTAAGAACGTTGTGGTGATTCAAAAAAATGATAGTCTATTACATCTCGCCTCATTGCCTGAAGATTCAGTGCTTGCAATGTTTACAGCCAAAATCGAAAAAGAGCGCAAAATTGAAAAAGAGCGCAAGAAAAAAGAAAAACAGGCGGCAATCAATCGAGCCAGAAGTATCACTCAAAGTTCCGGTGACAACCTAATCACAACAGCTTCCGTCGGCTCAGTCTGGTATTTTGACAACTCGAATGCCTTAAGTAGAGGAAGAAATGACTTCTTGAAAAAATGGGGGGATCGTGCACTTGAAGACAACTGGAGACGCAAAAACAAAGCTGCTGTTAATCAACAGGAGGAAGAAATAAATATCGCCTCTGAAATTTCAGAATCAAGTGGGGAGGAAAAAGTAGAGGAACCAGCCAGTGAAGAAGCCAGAAAGATGATGGCAGAAATACCCCGTACTGCCGATCAACAGAAATTTCTACTTGACGAAATAGAAGTCGCGTTGTACAACCTTGGCAACATCTACAGTTTACGATTACAAGAAGATGCCAACGCTGCTGAATCCTTTGAAACATTACTCACCAGATTTCCTGAGACCGAATACGAAGCAGAAGTGCTTTATCAACTTTTTCTTTTGTACAAAGTACTTAATCCCCAAAAATCGGTATCAAAAGGTCAATTACTTAAGGACAAATACCCTGAAACCATTTATGCGAAGCTGGTGGACAATCCAAACTATAGAGAAGAGAGTTTTGCTATAAGCGAACAGCTAAAAAAGCTATACAAAAAACTTTACGGGAGATATAAATCAGGATCATACCAAGAAGTTCTCCACTCTGCAGATAGTGCATTGATTCAACATCCGGAAAATGAATTCAGTGACAATATTGCATTGTTGAGTGCACTCTGTGTTGGTCAAACAGAAGAAGACCACAAGTATCAATTTGTACTCGGTGAGTTTATTAAAAATTATCCGGAGAGCGAATTAGTCAGTTATGCACAATCACTTTTAAAAGCTTCAGAAGATTTTCAGCAGAAAAGATACAACAGCGCTAAAGCCAGGTTCATTGAAGATTTCACTCAAAAACATCTCTTCATTATTGTTTATGACATTAATTCTGAGATGCCATCCCAACTTGCCCCTCTGGTTGACGATTACTTGAAAAGCAAAAATCTAAATAATCTTAAAACCGGAAATCTCATTCTAAGTGATGATAAATCTATGCTTTTGGTGAATGTATTCCCAGGTAAAGGGACCGCAACCAATTTCCAGAATTCTCTTGAAGAAGAGTTAGACTTAAAAAGTACATTTAAAGGAATGAAATTCGATGTTTTTGTCATCACAGAAGATAACTTTGATATACTATATCGAACAAAAGATGTCTCTGCATATCTGACATTTTTCGCAAAGCATTATCAATGAAAAAAATAATTAAATACACACTGAGAATAATCTGGATTCTATTCATTCTCGGAGTAATTGGTATTCCCACCATCTTTTTAATGGTCAAGAATGATGCTTTTGGATGGTTTGGTGGGCTGCCAAGTTTGCAAGCATTAGAAAGACCCGACCCTGACTTGTCTTCAGAGTTGATAAGTGCAGATGGTGTCTCACTTGGCAAATACTTTAGAAAAAATCGAACCCCGGTCACTTACGAAGAATTGTCTCCGGAATTAGTCAACACACTACTGGTTACAGAAGATGTAAGATTCAAAGATCACTCAGGTATTGATTTGAAAGGACTCGTAAGGGCGGTCGTTGGCAAACTTACTTTTTCATTCCAAGGAGGAGGTAGTACACTGACAATGCAATTAGCAGAGAATCTATTTAAAACAAATAGTGCTGAGCAGGGATCACTGTATCAGTTTAAAACTGTCGGACAAATTATTACCAAGCTAAAAGAATGGATAATTGCAGTTCAGTTAGAGAAATCATACACTAAAGAAGAGATACTTGCGATGTATCTGAATACCGTAGAATTTGGAAGCAATTCATACGGAATAAAAGTTGCTGCAAAAACATTCTATAACAAGCTACCTTCTCAGCTCAATTATTCAGAATCAGCAGTATTGGTTGGTGCAATCAACGCTCCTACACGATGGAGCCCTGTACTCAATCCGGAGAATGCGCATAGAAAAAGGACCGAAGTTCTGTGGAACCTTCACAAATACAGCCTGATAGATCGAACCCAATATGACACCTTGAACAGGGATTCTATTCAACTTAATTATCGCGTTGAAAACCAGAATGAGGGTTTGGCTACATACTTTAGAACAGTTGCAAAAAATTATCTTATGCGATGGGCAAGAGATAATGGATATGACTTATTTGACGATGGATTAAAAATCTACACAACCATAGATAGCAGAATGCAGCAATATGCTGAAGAGGCTGTTGCAGAAAGCATGGACACACTTCAACAAATCTTTAACGAGCATTGGATTGGTGAAAATCCATGGATTGATGATGAAAACAATGAAATTCCGGAGTTTTTGGACGATGCGATGAAAAGAACGCAGGCATACAAAAGCCTGAGATCACAGTTTGGGGAAGAATCTGATTCTATTGAATACTACCTGAATAAAAAGAAAAAAATGACTGTTTTTTCTTGGGAAGGAGAAATAGACACAACATTTAGCTCTTATGACTCTCTCAACTACTACAAGCGATTCTTGCAAGCAGGATTCATGTCTATGGATCCTCGCACAGGTTACATCAAAGCCTGGGTAGGAGGAATCAATCACAAATATTTCAAATTCGATCATGTGAAGATGAGTAAGCGGCAACCAGGATCTACATTCAAGCCTATCGTTTATACCGCCGCAATAGATAATGGTTACTCCCCGTGTTTTCCAGTAGTAGATGCGCCGGTTTCATTCAGCCTGCCCGGTCAAGACCCACCCACGTGGGTTCCTCAAAATTCCAATGGAAAATTTACAGGAGAGGTTATGACCATTCGGGAAGCAATGTCGCGCTCAGTCAATAGCATAACAGCATTCATGATGAATCGCATTGGCCCATCTACTGTGGTAGATTACGCTAAACGACTTGGAATAGAAAGTAGGTTAGAAGCAGTCCCATCCCTTTGTCTGGGCGCTGGTGGTGATGTTTCTATTTATGAAATGATTGGAGCCTATTCCACATTTGTCAACAAAGGAACGTTCATCAAACCGTTCTTCATCTCAAGGATAGAAGATAAAAACGGAAATGTAATTCAGCAATTTGTACCGGATGAACAAGAAGCAATTAATGAAGAAACAGCATACTTAATGTTACACATGCTTAAAGGCACAGTGGAACTTGGTACCGGTAGAGCATTAGATTATTCATTGAAACTGGATAATGAATTAGGAGCCAAAACAGGTACAACTCAGAATGCATCCGATGGATGGTTTATAGGAGTAACAAAGGATTTGGTGTCCGGAGCTTGGGTTGGTGGAGATGACAGAAGCATTCGGTTTAGATATTGGGCAATGGGCCAAGGGGGCCGTACTGCAATGCCAATATGGGAAAAATACATGACAAAAGTCTACGCTGACGAAACACTTGGGTATGATAAAGGATACTTTGAAAAACCCACCAAACCATTGAGAACTGTTATTGACTGTGAACTTTATGAGGAGAACTCCAATCCATCAGATACTGTTGATTATGATGTTGTTGATGAGGATGACTTTATGTAATGCAATTTCAGAGATTTTCCAGAGATGAATACCTCAAACTTCCTGATAAGCCTGGAGTATACAAGTTTTTAGACCTTGAGGGAATAATAATTTACGTTGGCAAGGCTAAGAATTTAAAAAAAAGGGTCAGCAGCTATTTCACAAAAGCCAACTTAGACAATCGAAAAACCTATAAACTAGTTTCTGAAATAGTACAGATTGAGTTCGTAATTGTATCATCGGAATTTGATGCCTTATTACTTGAAAACAATCTGATTAAAGAAAATCAGCCTCGATACAATATTCTACTCAAAGATGACAAAAGCTTTCCAAGCATTTGTATTACCAATGAGCGGTTCCCCCGTATTTACTCCACTCGACGAATTGATCATTCAAAAGGCGAATATTTTGGCCCATATACGAGTGTAAAAGCTATGAATGGAGTTCTCGACTTAATCAGGAAACTTCACAGAATAAGAACATGCAAATACAATCTTTCAGAAGAAAACATTGCTAAGAAAAAATTCAAAGTATGTCTTGAATACCATATCGGTAATTGTCTGGGCCCATGTGAAGGTCTACAATCCGAAGAAAACTACCTTGAAGATATCGAGGAAGCAAAAAGAATACTGAAAGGTAAGGTCGGGATTGTAAGTAAATCTTACAAAGACAAAATGCAGAATGCAGCTTCTTCTTTAAAATTTGAATTGGCACAATCATACAAAGAAAAACTAGATCTTCTTGATAAGTTTCAATCGAAATCGCTCATAGTAAATCAAAAAATTACCAATACAGACGTTTTTACAATGACTCTTTCCGAAAAGGAAAAATCCATGTATATCAACTACATGCATATTGAAAATGGAGCAATTGTTAATTCAGAAACATTAGAAGTAAAGAAGAAAATTGAAGAAGATAACGAAGAAGTTTTTCAGTTTACCGTATTCGATCTTCGAAAAAAATATGGGAGCAATAACCCATTTATATTGACCAATACTGAGATCGAGCCATGGGAAGGAGTTGAGGTAACCATTCCTAAAATAGGCGATAAAAAAAAGTTGGTTGATCTGTCTTTTAAAAATGCGCTCTATTTCAAAAAAGAAAGATTTTCGCAAAAAACTGTACAACCAAATGAAGCGATACTTAAAAATTTGCAAAAAGATTTAAAACTCAGAGAGCTCCCTATACATATAGAATGTTTCGATAACTCAAACATTCAAGGCACTAATCCTGTGGCTTCCATGGTATGTTTTAAAAATGGGAAGCCATCCAAGTCAAACTATCGTAAATTCAACATCAAAACTGTAGTAGGTCCAGACGATTTTGCGTCCATGAAAGAGGTAGTAGGAAGAAGATATGCTCATTTAAAAAAAGAGAACATCCCCTATCCAAACCTAGTTGTTATTGACGGTGGTAAGGGTCAATTAAGTTCTGCATGTGAGGCATTAAAAGATTTGGGTATATATGGTAAAATTCCCATCATAGGGATTGCCAAGCGACTTGAAGAAATCTACTTTCCTGAAGATAACATCCCAATATATATAAGCAAAAAGTCAACCTCTCTTAAGCTGCTACAGCAGTTGAGGGACGAAGCTCATAGATTCGCAATTACATTTCACAGACAAAAGAGAAGCAAGGAATCCGTTCAGTCTGGTCTTGATAATATCAAAGGAATTGGATCCAACACGCGCAACAAGTTAATTCGCGAGTTTGGTAGCGTGAAAAGGTTAAAGGAAAGTTCAGAAAAAGATTTAATCCAATTAATTGGAAAATCTAAAGCTGAGCTCATTTTTCAGGCAATAAAAAAAGGAGACCTTTAAGTCTCCTTTTTTTTATGCTATTAGCAAATTAGTCTTTTACACATCTGCAACTGTTTCTATGCCAATCACCGATGACACTATGAAATATTTCTTTCGATCCTTTCTGAACAGAAATTAAGCCAGAAGTGTTATCGGATTTCTTTTCAGCATCCCAATAATTTCCGCTGATCCCTATATTCTTGAACACACGTCCTGGATCACCGAATCCTCCTAGGGCTAGATCTATTCCACTTTCTCCTCCTTTTTGTAAAGCAATGCCAGCGTTATGAATACCTCCAAAGGTTTGGAATAGTAATCTCCATTCAGCTATAGTAGGTACATGCCAACCATCGGGGCAAGCAGCCTTTGCAGCCTGAAAGGTGTAAAGTCTACCAAATGCCTCGCAATAAGCTTCTTCATTTTTGTAGCAAAACGAATCCGGTACTTCATACGCTAAATTCTGAGCCATCCAGGTCCGCTTAACAGTCACACCTCCTTCAAGCTCAATGTCTACAGTTACTATTTTATAAGTTTTACCATCTCGAGGATCAGTTAACTCTCCATATTCTTGCGCAGAGGCAACAATACAAATCATAAGTAAAAGCGAGGAGAGAAAATTTTTAATGTTCATCTTACGGTGGATTAGGTAAGGTTTCAAATCATATAATATTAATATTCCCAAAGTTCTGATTCATACTCCATTAAATCATATTCATATTTCTGCTGAATCACAATTACGCTCATTGGATCTTCAGCCATCTGATCAGAATATATTTGACGTATATCTAAATCCTGTGGATTTGATATTTTAACTATTGGAGCATTGAATAGTCTCAATTCAAATGCATCGCTCATATTCATGTGCTTACCAGAGTTCTGTCTATTGTAATATTTAGCTCTATCAGCATAAGGACCTCTAAAAAGTGCAACTACATCATCATATCTGAAATGCGCTACTTTTCTCTCAAAGCCTGCAGGATTATACAATGAACCAGCGTCCCTTGGCAAAGCAATACTCAGTGATCGAATGTAGTTATACATTCTTGATCTGTTTCTATCAAAAATAACATCCTCTTTTATGTATAATACAGAGAATAAATTTTCCGGAATGGCCTCTTGTCTTGTCTCATCTGTCGGTTCTTGAGTCGCAGCATCTGCACTGGAATCATCACCAAACGAATCGAAACCACCAGAGTTAAACCCTCCTCCTACAAATGGATTTTGCTCTCTTTCCACTGAAACATTGGATACAAAAATAATATCTGGCATGAAGTTAATACAAGAATCAGATCTGTATGGAGTCAGTAAACCTTCATCGACTGCCTCAATGAGCAATCTTGAAACCTCACCGTTCAGTGAAAAGAAAGGCTTATTTTGCTTCTCTTCCATGTCCATACGTCTCCAGACAGTCTTTTTGAACATCACTTGAGCTTCTTCAACCTCTGGCTTTACCAAAGGCGCAAGCTCTTCTTGAGCATGTCCAAAGGAAACAGCTAGAGCAAATACAATTACATAACCTAATTTTTTCATAACACTCTTTTATCTGACAAGTTTATTTCAACGAAATGTTGACAAAGCGCTGGAACTTCTTGAAGTCCTCAACTTGCTTTCTGAAGTTTTGTCTTTGAACTTTCTTAATCTCTATTACAATTTGATCACCTTTTCTGCCTCTCATCCCCCGTAAGTTTACTTTTTCACCAGCCCTTACAGTACCTCGTCCTAGACCACCACTAACCAGGGTGATTTCTGCTTCAGCAATTCTGAACTTGGCATCATCTGGTAAGAAAGAAGCAAAACTTTCATCTGGGATTGCTCGCAAAAACAACTCAGGCGTTTGAGCTGGAATACCTTCTTTTAAATTCACTTCACCAGCACTTGTAAAAACTTTTATATCCGGTGCCGGAATACCTCTTACACCAAACTCTCTGGAACCAATAACATTTCCATTAGAAGAAACTGTAAGGGTTACTTTCTGTTGTCTTGGAACAACTGTAACCTGACCCGTTTGTGATCCTTTGATTGCATCTCCTCCTTTAGCCGAGAAAGATGGATTATAAGATGTTCCTAAAGCAGGAACCTGTACATCTAGCTTGTTACCACAATTGTAGTAAAGAGCGTTTACAGATTGAGACTGAATTTGAATAACAGGTCTCACTACATAGTAGTCAATCGTATCAGTAAATGTAGTATCTGTGCCTCCTCCTTGAGGTACAGTAATCTCTGCAACAATTTGCTTCTTGGCATTTCCATTCTTGTCGTAGTTTCCTGGAGTTGCAGTAAATTCTACTTTACCTACACCACCTACAACAGGAGCCTCTTCTCCATTGTACTTCATCACCATCTTGTCATTCAGACCAGACGCAGAAGCTGCAATAAACATATCGGCCTTATATTTTGTACCGGCTGCTACATATTGAGACTCAGGCATAATTACAGGCTTGATTTGATCAAAAGTGATATCCTTTAGACCTACTCGATCCACAAGGAAATCTAATGCTGCGGTTTCGAAACCAAGAATGTTGGCTTGAAATTCACTAACCGTAGCTAAAGCAGCATGTGTTGGAGAACCTTCGAATGCTAATTGAGACCATTTTTTACCTTTCTGATTTTCATCCTTGCTATAGTACTCATCCTCATCAGCATCTTTGGCCAATTTATGGAACGGTCTTAAAGCTTTTTCATCTGCTCCATTCTTTTTCAAGACTTCTTTTACGTAATCAGCATATCCATTCAGTAATTCCTTCATGGCGGCACCATGACCTTCGCCACCTTCCGGCACAGGCATCATGTAGTGTCCAACCTTATCGTAATCAGTTTTACCAATAATAAATCTGGCGTCTTTCTTTTCAGGATTTTCGTATCCTCCGGTAATCTCAATAAACTTTTCCTTGTAGTTTTTCATTTCGGCAAGAACTCGCTCAGTTTCAGCTCTTAAAGCCTCTGCGTCAGCCACTACCTTTTTGTCATCCGGTCGATTACCCTTGTCCTCGACAGCTTGTTCCATTCCCTGAATGGTTCTGACATTTCTTTCAGATGTTTCAGCATTTGCTCGTTCCAAACTTTCATTGATAAAGGCGAATTTGTCGAGAACTGTGGAACTAACATTTAATGCTAACAATGCAGTAAGCACCAAATACATCATGCCGATCATTTTCTGCCGTGGTGTTTCTTTTCCTCCTGCCATAATTGATTTGTTTTAAAGGGTTTATTGTTGACTACCTCTCATTGCGGTAAGCATATTACCGTATACCTTGTTAAGGGCAGAAATGTTCGATGTCAGCTTGTTTAGCTCAGACTGAAACGCAGAAGTTTCCTTACCGGCTTCAGCCATGCTTTCAAGCGCACCACTAATGTTAGAATAGAATTTGTTCAACGCTTTGGTATGACTTTGAGCATCTTTCAATTCCATTTCATAAACAGCGTTCAAAGCACCTAAGCTTTTCGTTACGTTCTGAACTTGGCTATGGTACTCTTTTGTATCTTTCGTAGCATCAGCCATTCCTGACATGGCTTCCATTGCTGAAGCGTAAGACTTGTTCATCTCAGCAAGAGATCTTGAAGCAGACTTAACGTTCCCAGCATATTCATTGGTAGCAACTGCTGCGTCGCTTAGGTTAGACATTTTCTTTGCAGATTCGGCCATGTTTCGCATGCCATCTCCTAAACTTTTAATTAGCTCAGGTCCAACTTTAGCATCAGCCAACATTTTATCCATTTGAGCAGATGCCCCTGTAGCCTGTGGAACTGCTTTTCTAGGAGCAGACGAAGGACCATCATAGTCATCAGCTAGTTCTGGATATACTTTAGCCCAATCTGGCTCAGCGTGCTTCGGCTCGAATGCACTTAAAAAGAAAATAACAGCCTCTGTGGTGAGTCCTACCCCAAGCATGAGGGCCGCACCAGGCATGTGAAGAATTTTAAACATCGCTCCCACGATTACAACTGCAGCTCCTATTCCATAAATTTTCGGCATTATAGTGGAATAGAGAAGCTCCTGAAATCCGCCTTTTTTGCTCATTGTAATAATATTTAGGTTAGTAATTTATTCGTTATTGTTTTATTAAAATTCATATCCTGACGATCTGCCAAGATAAGTCATAGCACATCTAAATCCTATCGATGCTCTTGTGGTATCCTGATGCTCAAATGAGCGTGTACCAGTTTCGAGATAATAGGCTATGTCTTTCCAAGAACCACCTCTGATCACTTTGTGTGGAATATTGTCATCAAAATAAGTTGGATTCAAATCCCAGGTTAGTGGCATTGCTGATGGGTTGTAAGCATCTTCACACCATTCAGCTACATTACCTGCCATATCATATAGCCCATACTCATTGGCAAAATAGGTTCCTATTGGGGAAGTGTATGCATACCCATCATCAAAATAGTTTCCTCTTCCTGGTTTAAAGTTTGCCAATAGACAACCTTTAGCATTTCTTATGTATGGATTTCCCCAAGGGTACTTAGCCATATCTCTTCCTCCTCGGGAAGCATACTCCCATTCTGCCTCAGATGGAAGTCTGAAGTTTGGCATTACCGGAAGACCAACGCTGGATCGATAATCATTTAAGTATTGTGTTCTCCATTCAGAGAAATACTTTGCTGATTTCCAATCTACGCCAACGACCGGATAGTCATCGAATGCTGGATGCGACCAGTAGTAAACTACTAATGGATCACCCATGTGATGAGTATAATCTCTAGTCCACACTGTGGTGTCCGGCATTAAATCAGCAATTGAATAGCCTGTTGGCAAGTCAATTTCTGAACTTTCCTGCAGATTTTGAGTAAACTGTCGGTATTCGTTATTGGTGATTTCTGTATCATCCATAAAGAATGCCCCGATGGTCACTTGTTTATTGAAATTTATTTGGGTGGCGGCAACATCTTCGTCAGCCTGCCCCATGTGAAAAGTACCAGATGGCACTGAAACCATTCCATATGGCCTGGTCATTTCCCATCCTAATCTATCTGGAGCTCCTATAAGCTCACCTTTGTCCCCTTGATTTCCGCCAAAAAGTCCACAACCTGATAGAATTATGGCACAGCAAAGGACAATACAATTTGAGATTGTAAAAACACGCATTTTATTCATAACACCTTTATTGAACATGCAAGTATGTAAAATAAACAAACTTTAGCAAGAATTATTGCACGATATTCTGTCTAAATATATAATCATAAATCTTTTCGGGGCAAGTTTTGCTTTCAAATTTGGATGAAGCCGTAAACATATTTGACTAAAAAGTGAACCTCGGGGTTTTCACAGCTTTACGTCCGCCGAAGACTAAATCAGGCAAATCGTAACGAATGAACACCTCATGTGAGGTTGGTTGTTTAGCGTCTTTATCCTTTATCACATAGTCAAACGAATAACCTGCCTTTAACTTGTTGTCTTCTAAAAAAGAATATCCTAAAAGCACGCTTAATGACTCGGCGCGACGAAAAGCCAGACCAGCCCACATCCGCTCCTGATAGACAGCTACTGTGCTTATATCATAAGTATAGGTGTTTAAATCCGACCTTACCATTATTGTTGGATTTAACACCAAGTCTCTCATTAGACCAAAGGATGTGCCTCCCATTAAGAGGTAGTTAAGTGGTGTTTGATTTCTTGCTAGACTGCTGAAATCGAAAGTCGGTTGTAGAATGTTTTCAACAGAGACGCCGATGAAATAGTCTTTCTTGGATTGAAAGTATAGTCCAGCGTGAAGATTAGGTTTGATTTGGGCTCCTCCACCTTGTTCAATTAATGTCCGGATAACTATATCGTCCTGATCAACAAATCTTAAATAATTTGTATTGATGGAATTTGCATTTAAAGAAGGCATAAGCCCAAACGAAATGTCACCGAATCCAAATTCTTTTTTCGCGGAAATAGAAATTCTCGCTTGAATCACACTTAAGGGACCAGTTTTGTCATTGGAAACTGACATCCCAAATCCGGAAAACGTAGTTTTGACGGGAACAACTAATGAAATTAACTGTGTGGTTGGAGCGCCTCCCGGATCAAGCGTTGCATTGTATCCGGCCCATTGACTCCTGTGATGTGCTGCTGCAAAAGCCTGATCTTCTGTTCCTACCCACGCTGGATTATAATATGACGGATTGAACATGTAATGATTAAAAAAGAAATCATTTTGTCCATGTCCAATGTAGGAAATGAAAATCATCAGCGCAGAGAGTATAATCTTGACGCTACATTTCATTCGTAATAATTCTTAATTAAGGACCCAAATGAGATTACAAATTCATTTTGCAGAATTAAGCACACTCATCTAAACTAACTGTAAGTATAACTCTTACAATCTATATACCCTTATTTCTAAGAAATGTTATTCGCTTCTTTCACGTAAACTTCGATGGCACCAGTCATAGATGGTGCGTTTGGCAATGGCGCTTGAATATCTAAAATCAGATTAGCATCTTTTACTGCCTTTGAGGTTGTTGGTCCAAAGGCTGCGATTCTAGTATCGTTCTGTTTGAAGTCAGGGAAATTCTGAAACAATGATTCAATACCTGAAGGACTGAAAAAGGCGATAATATCATAGGTAACATTATCCAGATCAGAAAGATCAGATGCTACTGTTCTATAAATAGTGGCTTCTGACCACTCGTATCCATTTTCATTAAGAAAATCAGGAATGTGATCGGTTCGAATATCTGAACATGGAAAAATAAATTTTTCACTTTTATGTTTCTTTATGACATTCAGTAAATCTTGTGCGGTACGCTCTCCTGTAAAAATCTTTCGCTTTCTAATTACGATGTATTTCTGCAAGTAATTTGCTGTCGTCTCTGATATACAGAAATATTTCATATCTGTCGGTATCTCAATCTTGCTTTCTGTAGCAAGTCTGAAGAAATGATCAACTGCATTTCTACTTGTGAAAATAACCGCAGTATGGTCAAGGATATTCACTTTTTGCTTTCGAAACTCCTTAATGTCTACTGGGTCAATTTCAATAAACTTACGAAAGTCAATTTTTAAATTGTACTTTTCCGCTAATTTGTGATAAGGTGAATTGGGATCAGAAGGTTCAGGCTGGGATACTAAAACACTCTTTACACTTTTCAAACGCTCTTTATCCGTTACTAAAAGATCATCAGTCGCACTCATGTAAGTTTCTGCTTTTTGTGATTATTTAAAGAACCAACCTAACAAAATTATGACAGGTATGATTTCCGTGGCACAAAGGTAGGAAATTATACTAAGTTTTTTACGTGGTGAATTATTAACAAATTTTAAAGTGAACCAGATCACGAATAGAATCAGCATCAGCGGGAAAACAATCATATGCCCAGAAGCGACTAAAGATTGTGAGGAGTGATTTAATACAAAATCCAGAATCAATAAAATTAATATTGGCATCAAAAGGACCAAATTAAAATTCAGGAAATCGAAAAGCTGATAGTTCTTAAGGCCACGGAATTTAAATAGGCCTGCTACTACAGAAATGACAAGCCATTTCAGGATAAATAAAATGAATATTCCAAAGGCAACTTGAAGCCAACTAAGAATGAATTCGCTTAATGAATCGTGAACACCAAACAGTCCATAGGATAGTAGCGAGTCCAAATAAATACCTGTAAAGGCCAGTGCCAGGGAATAGAAACTGAGAAGGTACATGCTCGCTCCTGTAAAGAATCCAGTATTTACAAACTCGTAGGCGCTTGCCTTTAAGGTGAAAGATTTTTCCAATAAATATGACACCCGAGATGGGAAGGAAGATATGATAATTCCAATGAATACCAGGAGTATCAATAAAGCGATAATTATAAACTCTTTAAACTCATTTCTGATCTCTCTATGCTGGAATACTTGATCTCTAATAACTAAGAGATCTTCAAATATCACTAGCTCACATTTTAATTCTGCGAGCGAACTTTCAGTACTGAATGAAATATATATTGTATCTGTATCAACTTCATGGAAAAATTCCTGAGGTTTGTAATAATGACATTCATCTATTACATCAATCAGTTTTCCATTGGCCCAAATGAATAAATCTTCGGAAGAGCATATCCTCAATATTCCTTCTGGTATTCCATTTATAAAAAAACCTGCATGCTTTACTTCTTCCAGGGAAGTCACCGGAAATACTTCTCCGCCTTGGTTGGTTCCGACCATGAGTTTGGTGTAGTCAGTCACCACTATGGTATCCTGCTGCCCTTCAGTTGGTAGGAAAAAAAACAAGCTTATTATGAATATTAAATGCTTCATTAAAATCTGGAAATATATCCGAAATGCGCTTTCATATTTGAAAAAGATATTTGCTGATCATCAGATCGGCCTGCTGCTAGTGCAAAGCTAAATTGCCCAGCTGACGTTGCAAGTGCAAATCCCAAACCTAGCCCAAAAGGCTGATCTGTTTTGGCGCTTCTACTAAAAAAAAGATGATCGTAAAATATGTAGGCATAGCTCCGCTCTTCAAAAAACGACCTGAATTCAGTTCTGCTTAGCAAATAGCTTTTAACAAAAAAATCCTTCTCATTAAATCCTCTCAATGAATTCAACCCACCCAGTCTATACAGTTCATTCTGAAGTAACTCATCGTTCTGTAATGTTCCGCCTTGGATATGCTGAAAAAATGCTTGTCTTCTTGCTACTCTCAATTGATACGCCACTGAGGCCTGGATGCGATAAAAGTTTGATGCTACTTGAATGGAATCATAATATGTATCCGGTAGGCTGAGGTTTCGTTGAACATTTTTTCTCCCTGCTGAGACACTCAAACTCCAAATCGCTGCCTCCGCTCTTTTACTCAATGACGAAAGATATCCTGAGGACAATTGTAATCCATATATTCGGCGATTGAAATCTGCCAGGCCAGAGTTTCTCAGTGTTGCTAAACTAGTTGACAGTAATGTGCCATTTGTGGATTCATAGTCAAGGAATATTTCTATTCTTGGAGCTATGTATGAATGAATTCCAATGGAAGTTTTTTGACTCAAAAAGATGGTGTCTTGTTTCAATAATTCAAAATTGAATGATGGTGAAATTTTTGAATCTAGGACAAATGGGTGTTTGTAGAAGACGCTTAAATTTTGAGATTCCTGAGCAAATTTTTCCCAGGCAAATTTTAGTTGCTTCCCAGTTCTAAATAGATTTTGAATATCCAATTCCAATGCACCCACTGCAGTGGTCTTCCCGTTTTGAACCTGCTGTAGACCTACCACTCCCTGAAAAGAACTTGATGCGTCTTCCTTGATGTCTAGAAATACTCTTGCTTTCCTGTTTTTGAATGAAATGTCGGTCGGTCGCTGAAGATTGAGAAACGGTGATCTTTCAATTTTTTTGGAAATGAGACGATAACCACGCTCACTAAACGGTTCTCCTGGAATTATATCTAATAATTGATAGATGTATGAATTATTTGTTTTTAGCTCAGAGAAAAAATATGCAGAGTCGTAGACTATTTCAGGGCCAGACTTTACAGACAACTTTCCTTGTATGATTCCATCTGACAATGTGGTTGAATCAAACTGAATAGAGGCAAACGGAAAGCCACGATTTGTATACGATTTTAATTCCCGACTGAGATTTGAATGCAGTCTCGATCCTTTGAAAGATGGTGTTTTGGCTTTCAACTTTTCCCCTTTGTGCATAAAAATTAGGACGAAGGAATCTCTACTGATGATAGAATCTATCCCTGAAAAATAATATCCCTTATCAATCCAATCTATGAGTAGCTTATTTACCTGATTCGTCAGTCTCACAGTATCTTCGGATGTAAGCTCGCCAGATACCTCACCATCCACATATAATTTAGATTGAATCTGTGCTTTGACTTGAAGGGCTAGCACAAAAAACAATGGAATCAGGATTCTTTGCATCGGTCTTTGCAATTTAGCTTCAAATAATGGCAGGTATTTATATCCATATCCCTTTTTGTCGTCAAGCATGTCACTATTGTGACTTTCACTTTAGCACTAATTTGAAAACTATAGACGAAATGGTAAATGCAATTACTCACGAAATTGCAGTGCACAAAGAATATTTAACCGATAACATCAGTACGATCTATTTTGGAGGTGGGACACCATCGTTGCTATCATCGGATCATTTGAAAAAAATATTAGATGCTATTCAATCCAACTTCGTGGTAAACAGTGATGCCGAAATCACACTTGAGGCCAATCCTGAGGATCTGACCATTGATCAATCGAAAGGTATTTTTGATTTAGGGGTTAATCGTTTGAGCATCGGAATTCAAACTTTTGATGAAAAAAAACTTGAATGGATGAATCGGGTGCATAATTCGAAGGAGGCAATTGAAGCCTATGAAAATGCACGAACTGCAGGTTTTAAAAACATTTCACTAGACCTTATCTATGCCATCCCAGATCATAGCAAAGCAAGATGGGAAGCTGATCTAAGAGCTATCACAGATTTGCAACCTGAACACATTTCTTTGTACGGACTGACTATTGAAGATAGGACGGTTTTTGGGAAGTGGGAACTTGAAAACAAACTAATACAGGTGCCTGAAGATGAAGCCGCCAGCCAGTACTTGTTTGCTATAGAATATCTAAAACATCATGGCTTCCATCAGTACGAAGTTTCAAACTTCGGAAAGAAGGGATTTCGTTCTAAACATAACAATGCCTACTGGTCCGGAATACCATATCTTGGAGCTGGCCCGGGTGCTCATTCGTTTGATGGGCTGTCAAGAAAGTTTAATATCAGGAATAATCAGAAATACCTGAAAGCCATAGCAAGCGGACAACCTTATCATGAGGAGGAAATACTTACACAAACTCAGCTTATAAATGAACAAATTTTAACGCAGCTTCGTACTGTTCAAGGCCTGAATTTGAAAAACATAAACAGGACACTAAACACCCGCTTGGAAGAGATGCATTCAGCCTTTATCGATGATTTATTGAGAAAGAAGATGGTTGAAATAAATGGTGAATTTTTGAGTTTAACTTCAAAAGGATTCCTGGTTGCGGATGAAATTGCTTTAAGGCTATTTTTCGCCGAATAGATAATAAGTTATCATTCCAGAAATCATAAAAGAAAAATTAAACTCAAGACCTATTTCTCTCTAGGGATAGTGCGGGTTAAGCCCTACTTTTGCAGACGCTATGGACGCCACAACAAAAAAAGCCCTTCTTTTACTTAAGTCTTTGATTTTTCATTATCATGGTTTGGATGATGATGAACGAGCTATGCTTGAGCACACTGCGTCTAAAATGGAAGCTAAGGAAGAAATGGATTGGGCAAATAAGTTTATCTCTGAGGATTACCTCTCTGCTTTTGAGCGATCCAGGGAATTTTTGTCAAAGATATTTACGAAGATGAATCCATCAGATCGCATCAAGCACCTCACTGAAGTATGGGAAGAAACTCACAAAAAAGGCTATGTGACAGAGATGGAGACCACCGCAATTCTTACGCTATCAAAAGATTGGCATGTAGAGAAGGAATTTCTGGAAGTGGTTAAGGATTAAAGACTCATCATTTCTCGAAATCTTGCAGATTGCCTTCTGCTTACTTCAATCTTTTCTCCTCCTTTTAGTTGGACCAGGAGTCCGCCATTAAACCAGGTATCAATAGATTCTACCCATCCTAAATTGATAATATGCTTCCTACTAGCACGAAAGAAGTGACGATCATCTAGCCTTTCATCTAGTGCATTCAGTGACTTATGAATCATTGGTTTGAATTTATCAAAGTAGACTTTGATGTAATTTCCGTCTGATTCGAACAAACGAACGTCCTCAAGTTTTACAAACCAACATTTGTCTCCATCCTTCACAAAAACCTGATCTTTACTGCTTAACTTTTGATCTTTTGCTTGCTTTTTGGTCGCCTTGATTGAAACTTTATTTAGGCTTTCTGTAAGTCGTTCCGGCTGTATTGGCTTCAATAAATAGTCAAGTGCATTGTATTCGAAAGCTTTCAGTGCAAATTCATCATACGCAGTAGTAAAAATGACCTGCGGTACTCGTTCCATTTCTTCCAGCATCTCAAAGCCTGTCTTTCCTGGCATCTGAATGTCCAAAAAGACGACATCCGGATCATGCTTTTCTATTTTCTCCATGGCCTCATCAGGGTTGGCCGCCTCGTCTACTATCTCTATTTCGGGGTGGCTTGCTAGAAGTGAAGTAAGTTCTTTCCTTGCTAGTCGTTCATCATCTACTATTATCGCTTTCATCAATTATAGGTTTATTCGTCCAGTTCAATTGTGGATCCATCTCTAAGAGGCAGAACTATGGTGGTCAGAACTGTGGTTTTATTTTCATTCTTTATTTCAAATTTGGCCAATTCTCCGAAGATTAACTCTAAGCGTTTCCGGGTATTTGCCAGGCCAAACCCTTCTGTCACGTCGATCTCTTTCAGCAGCTGTCCGGTATTACGGATTTCAAGATGAAGTTGTTTTCTTCGAACGGTAGTGGTAATACTTATTTCTCCCCCATGCTTCAAGTTAGATATTCCGTGTTTAATTCCATTTTCAACCAATGTTTGCAACATCAATGGTGGAATGCTGAATTTGCCCGAGTTTCGGTCAATGTCAAAGCTTGTTGTTAGTCGTTCTTCGTATCGGATGGATTCTAGTGCCAAATAATCCATCACAGTTTTTAGTTCTTCCATGAATGGAATCAGCTTCTTTCGGTCGCTAATGAGTGAATTTCTTAGGATGTGGGATAGCTGTGTTATTGATTCTTTGGACTTCCTGGGATTCTCATCTACTAATGCGCGAATGCTATTAAGCGCATTAAAAATAAAGTGTGGATTTAGCTGAGCTTTCAAATTTTTGAGCTCGACTTCTCTGGCTGCAGTCTCTGCTTTCAAAGATTTGTTGTACCGCTGAACATAGTGAAAAGCAAAGTAAAACAAACACCATATGAAGTAAATGACCCAATAGATTACAGTATTGATCAACGCTGTTACAAGCATAAGATCACTGCTTGAAACCGTTTCAGTAAAAAAATCTAATATCAGTAAATAAACATAATTCAAGCCGCTCAGGGCGAGGGTCACCAGTACCAATCGTGGGATTAGGTGTGGCAAGCGTAGGTTGAGCCATTCCAATTTAATGATTACCTCCCGCAAGAAATGTGTGGTAGCGATGAAATAAATCACTTGATAGAGTATGCCAATGGCTTGGATAAAGTCGAATCTTTCAGCTATTGTATAAAAGAATATTTGGATGAAGCCATAGAAGCCCCAACCCAATATTTGACATAGCCAATAAATTCGAGTCTTGGTCATATGCAGCTAAAACTACACAAGCCATGTGGAAATTGATGAGATATTTTCACGGAAGAGAGCTATAATGGATGAATGGTTTTAACAAAACTTTAACTATTCCTTTTATCACAATTAATGATAATTAACAAACCCACACAGTTATTCGTCGTATGCTAAAACAGGACTAAACTCAAAATTTAAAAAAGACTCAAATGAAATCACTACTCTTGCTTATGGCTTTGGCAGTGTCCACAATAGCTGGATCTGCTGAACTATCAGAGCGTGCTGATCTAGGATTGCGCATGCAGCTGGATACAGATCTTGTATTCGAAAAAATGGTCAAGATATACAATTATGACGGTGCTCTTGTTCGGGAATTTCCTGTTTCCAAGGTGGCAAACAATGAAATCTCGGTGGTAGACAACATGATCCTTGAAGAAAGTGACTTTGCTTTCGATTTTCAAGGTGACTATTACTACTTCGCAGATTCGGAGTACATCGAAGCTTTCGTTAATTAAGCTCAGCTTTCAGAAACTTGGCAGTATAGCTTTCTTTCACATTCACGATCTCTTCCGGAGTGCCCTGAGCAATGATTTGCCCTCCGGCATAACCACCCTCCGGACCCAGGTCGATGATGTGGTCAGCTACTTTTATGACATCCATATTGTGTTCAATAATTAAGACGGTATTGCCTTTGTCTACTAATTTTTGAAGCACATCTAACAGGTGTTCAATATCTTGAAAATGAAGGCCTGTTGTTGGTTCATCGAGGATGTAGAACGTTTTTCCTGTGTCTTTCTTAGAGAGCTCTGTAGCTAATTTAACGCGCTGTGCTTCTCCTCCTGATAGTGTTGTTGCGTGTTGTCCCAAGGAAATGTAGCCTAGACCTACTTCATCCAAGGTCTTAAGTTTCCTTACTATTCTTGGCTGATTTTCAAAGAAATCTACAGACTGGGATACTGTCATATCTAACACATCTGATATTGACTTTCCTTTAAATCGAACTTCCAAAGTCTCTCTATTGTATCTCTTCCCTTTACAGGTCTCGCAAGGAACATGCACGTCTGGCAGGAAATCCATTTCAATCAGACGCATGCCTCCTCCTCCACATGTTTCGCATCTTCCGCCTTTTACGTTGAAAGAAAAACGACCAGGTTTATATCCTCTTATTTTGGCTTCTGGAAGCTGGGCAAAAAGGCTTCTTATTTCAGAAAATACCCCCGTATATGTAGCAGGGTTTGATCTTGGAGTTCGTCCTATTGGCGACTGATCTACCTCGATTACTTTATCAAAAAGATCAACCCCTTTCACCTTCTTAAAAGGCAGCGGCTCCTGTCGGCTTTTGTATAAGTGCTTTCTTATAAGTGGATACAATGTCTCGTGAATGAGTGTTGATTTGCCACTTCCGGAAACACCGGTAACCAGAATCAAATTGCCCAGTGGTAACTTCAGGTCTACATTTTTAAGATTATGCCCTGTAGCGCCATATAGCTCAAGCCATTTCCCATTGGTTGCTCTTCGCTTGGCGGGGATCTCAATTTTCCTTTTGCCATTGAGATAGTCTGCTGTAGAGCTACCCAGCTTTAAAAACTCTTGTGGTGTTCCCTTCGCTACAATCTGACCACCATGCCTACCTGCGCCCGGCCCAATATCCACCACCTCATCCGATTCAAGCATCATGTCTTTGTCATGCTCAACCACAATGACAGTATTGCCAAGATCTCTTAAATCTTTGAGGGCTTGAATTAACTTAACATTATCCCTTTGATGCAATCCGATGCTCGGCTCGTCCAGTATATAAAGCACATTCACCAGCTGAGTTCCAATTTGAGTTGCCAGCCTTATCCTCTGAGCTTCCCCTCCCGAAAGTGTCTTAAGCGGACGATTTAGATTTAGATAATCCAATCCTACATCTAATAGGAATCCAATACGTTTTCTTAGTTCTTTTAATACTTCTGTAGCAATAAGAAGCTGTCGCTCGTTCAATTTTTCTTCAATGTCTTCAATCCATTCATTGAGCGAATTGATATCCATTTCTGCAAGTTCACCTATGTGTCTATCAGCGATTTTATAATGGAGAGCTTCTCTCTTTAAACGGTAGCCATCGCAGGTAGGGCAGGTCCTGGTGTCTGTGAATTCTTTAACCCAAGATTGGATTTTCTCAGATCCACCATCTTTTTGCTTTTCCAGGAAATTAATGATCCCTTCAAATTTGGTGTGCCAATCTGTTCCGGGGTACTTCACCGAGCTAACAGCTACAGGGACACTATCTCCGTATAACAATACGTCAATAATTTCTTTGGGAATTTTACTTATCGGTGTAGAAAGATTGACTTTATTTCTCTTTAGGATGGCTTCAATTTTCTTGAATATCCAAATGTCCCGGTATTCGCCGAGTGGCGCGATACCACCTCTACTGATGCTGAGCGATTCATCCGGGATTACTGATTCTCTAGAAATTTCTTCAATAATCCCCAGTCCGTTACATTCTTGGCAGGCACCGTATGGTGAGTTAAAAGAGAAGGTGTTTGGTGCGGGATCATCGTATGCGAGTCCCGTTTCCGGATCCATGAGGTTTTTGGAGAAGTGTGCAGTTGCTCCGTCCTCTTTCTGAATCATCATCACCCCATCTCCATGTCTGAGTGAAGTATTTACTGATTCCCTGACGCGTTTTCTATCTTTATCTGAAACTTTGATACGATCTGTGACTATCTCTATGTCATGTGTCTTATACCTGTCTACCTGCATTTTTGGAGCCAGGTCTTGCACTTCACCGTCCACTCTTACTTTTGTGAACCCTAGTTTGCGTATTTGAACAAAAAGCTCGCGATAGTGGCCCTTCCTTCCTTTTACGACAGGAGCTAACAATATGAGTTTTTGTCCTTCATAATTTTTGAGGATCATATCAATGATTTGATCTTCAGACTGTCGTGTCATTTTCTTTCCCGATAGGTAGGAATAAGCTTCGCCGGCTCTTGCGTAGAGCAATCTAAAGAAATCATATATCTCAGTGACTGTCCCCACTGTGGATCTTGGATTTCTGGAGGTCGTCTTTTGCTCTATTGAAATAACGGGGCTCAAACCATCGATCTTGTCTACATCTGGGCGTTCCATATCTCCGATGAACGCTCTGGCGTAGGCACTGAAGCTTTCCATATATCTCCGCTGGCCTTCAGCATAGATGGTATCGAATGCAAGCGATGACTTACCACTACCACTGATTCCTGTAATTACAATCAGTTTATTGCGTGGCAAGGTCACGTCGATATTCTTAAGGTTGTGCTCTCGCGCACCTATGATCTCTATGACTTCCTCTCGCTTCTTCAATGCTTTTTTTGGTAGTTAGAAGTTTGGACTTAGGTTGTATTTGCTATAGAATTCGTCAATGACTTCCACCGCTTCTGTTGCTGTATCTACTACATTGAATAGATCAAGATCTGCTGGACTGATGTTTCCTTCCATTTCCAACATTGTTTTTTTCAACCAGTCTACGAGTCCAGACCAATATTCTCGTCCTACTAAAACTATTGGAAATTGGCCGATTTTCTTTGTTTGAATAAGCGTCAATGCTTCGAAAAGTTCATCCATTGTTCCGAACCCTCCGGGTAGAACTATGAAGCCTTGTGCGTATTTCACAAACATCACTTTGCGCACAAAGAAGTAATCAAAATCGATGCTTTTGTCAATGTCTATATAGATGTTGTTGCTTTGCTCAAATGGAAGATCGATGTTGAGCCCTACTGACTTTCCACCTTGTGCATTGGCTCCTTTGTTCCCCGCTTCCATAATACCGGGGCCTCCTCCGGTGATGACTCCATAGCCATGACGAACCACTTTAGCAGCAATCTCTTCTGCCATCTTGTAGTATTTATTGTCTGGCTGAGTACGGGCCGATCCAAATATTGAAACACATGGGCCGATTTTGGCCATTTTCTCAAATCCCTGAACAAACTCTCCCATCACTTTGAAAATCACCCACGAGTCAGCGCTCTTGATCTCATTCCAATTTCTCTCTTTGAAGGCATCGAGTATACGTGCTTCCTCCTCCTTGCTAATATTTTTCTTTTCTTCCATTGTCTAGTGTAGTAAATCTTGCAGCGCATGATCTAACGTTGCAAACTGAAAATTAAATCCAGCGTCTTCTACTTTTTTGCTGGAAACTTTATTGCCACCTACTAATATATCTGCCATTTCCCCTACTATCAACCGGAGCGCAAATTTAGGAACATTCGGCAGCCAAAGGGGTTTTTTCAGTACAGATGCTACTTCCTTCGTAAATTCTTTGTTGGTACGAGGATTTGGAGCCACCCCATTGTAAACATCACCTTTTGAATTTTGGAGTGCATGTACAAAAATCCCGCATAAATCCTGAATATGAATCCAGCTCATGTATTGATTGCCAGGTGCCAATGGCGCACCCACCCAATATTTGATTGGTTTCATTAATTCCACCAGCGCTCCACCCTTTCCGCTCAATACAATTCCTATCCTCACTTTTGATACTTTGATATTTAGTTGCTCAATGGTGTCCACCTCCTTTTCCCAGTCTTCTACAACATCTGCCAAGAATCCTGTTCCTTTCGAAGAGCTTTCATCTACCAGTTTATGCCCGGTGTCCCATCCATAGTAACCAATGGCTGATGCGGATACAAAATGCTCTAGTTTGGGATTAAGCTCAGCTACTTTGTTTTTTAATAAGCGTGTAGAGTCAATTCGGCTGTTGTAGATCTCTTTTTTCCAGTCTTCGCTCCATCTCTTATCTGATACGCCTGCTCCGGCCAGGTGGATAATTGCATCGGCAGATGTGATAGCTTCATCGTCAATTTCATCTTTTTTGATATCCCAATAGAATGTCTGGTAGTGTTTTTGCGTTGGGTTCCTTGACAGGTGTGTTACTTTATATCCTTTGGAAGTGAGCAGCTTGCTTAGCTCTCCTCCTACTAGACCGGTTCCTCCTGTGATAAGTACCGTTTTGATTGGGTCGTTTAGATTTGTTGAAGACATGAGAAATTTCGTTTATAAACATACTCTTGGATACGTTCTTTTGTTCGTATTATCGTTGACTTTCGCACAAAAAAAGTATTCTCCAAAGGCTGCTCCGTCGCAGTTGACACTGGAAGGTAAGTCATTAACTGGTTATACGACAAGTTTTGATTTTGCTCGTGAGGAGGTAAGAAAAGGGTGGTGGAAGTTTGCCAGGGAATTTGGCAGTCCGCTCAATATGAAGACTTACTACAAGGTGACCGTACCATCTGAAGGAACAGATGGAAATGTTGATTTAGAGATTTATACACAAACTACTGATGGCAAGGGTGGCACTCAGTTTTTTCTCGGCTTGGAAAGCGGTACTTACAAGGACCAAGCACTTACCATGATCCTCGATTTCAAAAAGAAATTTTATATAAATGATCTTCTTGCACAAATTGAAGAAAATCAGACAAAATCTGAAAAATTGAGCAATGAGTATCGGGAAGCGATATTGGAAAGTAAACAACAGGATTTGCTCAAACAAATTACTGACCTGGAAGATGAGAATCAGAAATTAAAGGAACGAATCAAGAAAATAGAGAAAAGCTGAGCCTCGATTTACTTAAGTGAAAGCAATAAAAAAGCCCTCCGCAAAGAGGGCTCTTTTATTTTATCGAACCTTATTTTTAGAATGCATAGCTCACTCCAACACTGAAGGATCTACCTGGAGATCTTCTTGAGAAGAATTGAGGTGTAGCATTGAAGCCATTGTAGAATTCTTCTCTGTCATCATTCAAGATGTTATTTACGCTAAAGTTCACCCCGATATTATCCTTGCTGCCGAAGCTTTTATTGACATTAAAATTCAAGCTATGGAATGGCTCAGAGTAAACATCCGGGAATAGTCCACCACCAACTACGGTGAGTGTTTTACCTTGAACATTGTAATATAAACCAGCATCAATTCCTGTCTCATAATTCTCATAAGCAACACCTGCATTTATTACATATGGAGCCTGGCCTGCCATCTCTCTATCGTTTGTGATTTCTTGCCCTGATTTCCTGAAGTCATTCCTGGCATCAAACTCAATTTCTGACATTTCCAACTGCGTTTTGGCCAATGTTATGTTGGTTATCCATGTGAAGTTGCTGAGACTCTGAGATAAAATTTCAAGTGACTTTCTTACTTCTACTTCAATTCCCATCAAAGTTCCATCACCTACATTTCTAGGTTGAAATTCGTTTGTAGTTTGTGCTTGTCGAATTCTAACGAGCTCTATTGGATCGCTAAATGTCTTATAGAACGCACTTACCGAGAACAGCTGGCCATTTGGCATGAACAGCTCCCATCTTAGATCAAAGTTGTTTATGTAAGTAGCTCTTAGGTTTCCATCCCATTCACCTTGATAAGCGAAAAGTCCACCGTTGAATGTCCTGTTACTCAGCGGATCTAAAATCTGTGCAAAGGATAATTCTTTGAACGAAGGCCTAGCAATGGTTCTCGATACAGAAAACCTCAAATTTTGCTTATCGGTCAAGTTATAGATAAGGTTAGCTGACGGGAATAAATCAATTGCATCTAGCACTACATCATTATTCAGGTTATTGCCAGCATTTCCATTGGATTGTGCATAACTAATATCACGTCCTGTGTGTCTCTGCTGATAGTTTTCCAATCTCAAGCCTAAGATGGATTTGAATTTTGGGAATGGTGAAACTTCAGCTGAAATGTATCCTGCCATGTAATTCACATTGGAATTGTATGCGTTGGAATTAGGTGTGGAATTCCCAGACTGCAAGTATCCTGCACCAGGCGCCGGATATAGGTTGTCTTCCTGGAAAATCTCATCCGGATTACCAGACCAAGTTGGCTGAGAACCAAAAAACTGAAGTTGATACTGCAAAATCTCGTAATCTCGCTCCTTGAAGGTATGGCTCAAGCCAGCTTTAAATGTCGCTTCGCTTCCCAATACTCTTGAATCCTTCGCAACATCAACTCTGCTACTATAATTTACTTCATCCAGAAATCTCCAGATTCGCGTTGGAAATCCTGCAGCTCCACCGTTTATGGTCATTGCTGATCCTTCATTTGTGAATGCAGCCTTTCTTACATCCGGTTCAGTAATACTTGAGAAGGTCGGAGAAAACTTCCAATCTAATGTCCAGGTATTATCGCCAAAATGATGCTCCCCAGCCATTAACACATTGGTAATGCCTCTTTGCGCAAACTCAAGGTTGTCAGAGCTCCCTGAAAAACCTGATTTTCCGATTGCCTGATCCTGAGGGTCGTCCAAAATGGTAAACTGTGCCGAAAGCCGGTCGCTATTCTGCAAGCGCATGAAGTTAAGCTTGTATTTTGAGTTATTGGTTTTGTAGGCTACACCTGCCAGACCACCTAGCAACACACTCTTTTGTGACTCGGTACCCGATTGGATAGTGGCAGGAATTAATTCATTGTTTGTTTCCAATCCTTCAAGAATCTGATACTCTCCATAAACCACATTATCAAAGTGAGTGGTCGTGCTCTTATAAGTTGAGGAGAATATGTAGCCTAACTTATTTCCATTTTTAAGCTCTTTCTGATTTCCATAGGTAAATCCTAAGTTATAGTCCATGAAACTAGTGGCTTCTTCAGCACCCATTTGTTTATTAAAAGAGTCGTTGAAAGTAGCAACTTGGGCTCTTGAGTATTCAGAATTTAGAGGTGAAGGAATGTTTTGATTTCTACCTCCCGCTGGAAGTGTGCGTAGACCATTGTCAAATCCTAACCAATCTGTGCTGCTCGCATTTTGCGTAAGGAAATCGTTGTTGAAGTGCATGCTTGGATTAACACTAATCCCAAATGAAACGTCCATGATTCGCTCATCAGGAAAATCTTTGGTTTCAATATTAACTGCACCACCAGTGAAATCTGCAGGAAGGTCTGCAGTTGCTGTTTTGTAGACGATCATATTGTCTATCAAATTGGTAGGGAAGATGTCAATCTGTAAACTGTTTCTATCCGGGTCGAGACCAGGAATATCCATCGTGTTGAGCATAGTTTTGGTGTATCTATCCCCTATTCCGCGGATGTACACATATTTTCCTCCTTCTACAGAAACACCTGTTACTCGTTTTACAGCCGAAGCTGCATCCGAGTCTCCGATCTTTTTAAAATTGGCGGAAGAAATACCGTCTACTAAGCTCGCTGACTTTCTTTTCACAGTCATTAAGGCGGCTTCCGTTGTTTTGATTACTTCAGCTGTGACCACCACTTCTTCAAGCATGGCTACATCCTCTTTCAGTCTTATTTGACTTAGCACAGTCGGAGCATCTGTATCTACAGAAACATCAGTAATCGATACAGTTTGAAAGGAAACAAATGAAGCCTGAACATCATATGTTCCTGGCGCTGCATTAATTTGAAACTTCCCGTCAAAATCCGTTATGGCTCCGTTGGTAGTGCCTTTGATTACCACCGTTACCCCGTAAAGTGGTTCACCTGAGGTATCTTCAATTACAGTACCTCTAATTATGCCTTGTTGGGCTAGCAAAACAGTGCTTACCAGAAATGTGAACAAGGCCGCAAATTGTCTAAAAATATTGTTCATCTATCTAAAATTCAAAAGAGCAAAGCCCGTTGACTAAAAAGCCAACGGGCAGGTTATTTTCTATTTAATAAATTGTTACAATCCAATGTCACTTAAAGCATTTGAATATCCTGCCCAAGTCCACTCAAACATGGTGGATGAAGGGCCTCCTACAGTGTTTTCATTTGCATTTACAGCGGATAATATTCCAGTATCAACACCTGCAAAAATTTCATCTGCATCTGCTGCATTAGCTCCGGTAGCCAGGGTATATTCCCAACCGCTAAATGTCCCGATACCATTTCCACCAAATGATTCAATAGGGTTAAAGTTTTGATCTCCTTCTTCTCCCGGATCTTCATCCTGAATAAATCCATAATCAGCATCCCATCCGAAGAAGTAAATGTTTTGAAGTTCGGCGTTAGTCGAACCATCCAAATCGACCAGGTGGTCAATGTTAGAACCTGCATAGACTGTTCCGTTGATAAACGTATGTACGCCACCATTGGAGGTTTCTCCTTCAGGGCCATCTAGTTCAAAAGCACTACCGTTTGGAGAAATAATTAGGAAGTTGGAGCATGTGCCTAACCAATCCTGATCAGTATCAAGCCCGTCATCACCTACGTTCCAAATCACTACATTTGAAACATCTACGGTTCCACCAAACCATTCGATTCCATCATCAGCGTTTGCTACGACTTCTATGTTTGAAACGGTAGTACCCGATCCTACACCACCGAAGGTGATACCATTGATTTCGTTTCCTGCACCAATGTTGGTTCCTGCATGACGAACAGATACGTAGGCTATCTGTCCTGAATTATCAGCTGCATTAGTACCACCATATAAACCGCGAGTTTCAGATGTTGGGATTCCTTCGATTTGAATCTCTGAATCAGACGCTGAAATAGGAGCATCTCCTAGAATAATTAACCCTCCCCAGAGGCCTTGAATGTCAGGCGTAAGATTTGGGCTAGAGTAGATGCCCGCAGAAATATCAGCATTTGTGATGTCATCAGAAACGCTCGTGAACACAATTGGAAGAGAGGCTGTGCCTACTGCATTAATGGTTCCTCCTCTTGCCACAATTAGTGCAGATGCTGAAGCTTGTGAACCAGTTTGGCCTTTAATGACTGTTCCCGGTTCGATGTTCAGCGTTTGTCCATCGTTGACAAAAACAAATCCATTCAATACGTAAGTTGAATCAGCGCTCCATGTTACCTCGGACTGCCCTATGCCATCAGCGGATGAAAACACGTTTACAACAGCGGTTGTGTTTCCATCTCCATCCGGAACAATTTCGTCACCACCCTTGTCGGAGCAAGAAGTCATTGCAAACATTGCTGTTGCAAGGATTCCTATGGTTAATAATTTTTTCATTTTTTGCGATTTAAAATTCTAGTTAGATCAATTTGTATCGCAAATTTGAAATTCACATGTTACCTGAGGTCGGTTTGGCTGTTATGAAAGAGTTAAAGAATCAGCTATTCTGTTAAAATGATATTAGGAATATTAAGTATGTGTTAACACTTGATGTGTGAAAAATAAAAAAGCCCATCAGAATCAATCTGAAGGGCTTTAATAGATAATATGTTTGATCATTTACTGATGTTCACCTTCGATAGAATTGATCGGATGATATGATGGGTAGTTACTTCATCAGCTTCAGCTTCGTAGTTAAGCAAAATTCTGTGATTAAGCACATCATCTGCAATCTCCTTTACATCTTCAGGCAAAACGTAATCTCGTTGATTAAAGAACGCCATTGCTTTGGCTGCAAGATTTAGATTGATTGATGCTCGTGGTGAGGCTCCAAACTGGATATACTGTGCTTCTTCGTTGAGCTTGTAGTCAAGCGGGTTTCTCGTAGCAAAAACCAATTCAATAATGTACTTCTCAATTGACTCAGAAATTGTGACTTGATTAATTTCATTACGAATGGAGAAGATATCATCTTTAGTAAGAACTGTTTCTAATTGAGGATTGAAACTCATATTGGAAATTCTTCTCATCACTTCCATCTCATCTTCCTTGCTTAAATAATCTACATGGACTTTAAGCATGAATCGGTCTACTTGAGCTTCAGGCAATGGATACGTTCCTTCCTGGTCAATTGGGTTTTGTGTGGCCATAACAAGAAACGGCCTATCCAATTTATAGGTGGTTTCTCCAATGGAGACTGTCTTTTCCTGCATCGCTTCCAGTAGGGCAGATTGCACCTTGGCAGGAGATCTATTGACTTCATCCGCTAATATCAGATTGGCGAAGATTGGGCCCTTTTTTACTTCAAACTCGGCCTTCTGCTGATTGTAAATCATAGTTCCAACTAAATCTGCCGGAAGTAAGTCGGGTGTAAACTGAATCCGTTGAAAATCTAACTTTAAAACATCTGCAAGTGCATTGACAGTCAGAGTCTTTGCCAGGCCCGGTACACCTTCCAGGAGTATATGACCTTGTGTAAACAATCCTACCAGCAATCGATTGACCATGTACTCTTGACCAATCACCACTTTACCTACTTCAGAAATCACCTTATGGATTTTCGCCTGGTGCTCTTTTTGAAGGTCCTTATCTAGTACTTGCTCTTCCATCTTATTCATTTTGAATTTGGCTTGCAAAAATATGATTTGAATTCAAATATTAAAGAACGATTTGAAGTAAGGAAAAAACGAAGGATTTTCGGTGTTAAATCTTGTTAATAGCAGCAGGCCTTCTTAAAAACTTCCTGTTGAATGTTCGAATAATCAGCCGAGTTCCTTTATCGTAGGTGAAATAACTCCAAATCCAGTTGTTAATAGTGATCAGCTTATTTCTAAAACCGATGAGGTACATGATGTGCACAAACATCCAGATTAACCACGCAAAAAACCCTTTAAAATGCATGCCGTTGGGCATGTCTACTACAGCCTTGTTTTTCCCAATAGTAGCCATCGACCCTTTGTCAAAATATGTAAAGCCTACCATATCCCTCCCGGCGAACATGTTTTTAAAGTTTTTGGCTAGATGCCACCCTTGCTGCATCGCCACTGCAGCAACCATTGGATGCCCCTGCGGAAATTTTTCTGATTGCATCATTGCAACATCTCCAATTGCAAATACATTTTGGGAACCTTTTACTTTGTTGAATTCATCCACCAATATTCTACTCCTTTCAACTGAAGTTGCATCCAATCCATCAACTACATTTCCGCGAACACCCGCTGACCAAACTACTGTAGCTGTTTCTATGGTACCGTTGTTTAAGGTTACCGTATCTCCATCATAATCTTCCACAAATGTGTTGAGCTGAACTTCTACTCCCATCTTCTTGATGTAGTTAAGTGCTTCTCTCCCGGCGAAATCACTCATCCCATTAAGTAGTCGATCAGATCCCTCTACCAAGTGAATTTTCATTTTGGTGAAGTCAAGATCAGGGTAGTCTTTTGGTAGTATGTGCCTTCGTAGTTCGGCCAAGGCACCACTGACCTCTACTCCTGTAGGCCCACCTCCAACCACAACGATATTCATCATTTTCTCGAATTCGTTCTCATCTTGAGTCATCACCGCTTGTTCAAAATTCTGAAGGATATGACTTCTAACATCCAACGCGTGAACAATTCGCTTGAGAGGTAATACTTTAGGTCTGAAATCCTTTTTGTTGAAATAATTGGTCACCGAGCCATTTGCCAGCACCAGGTAATCATAAGACAAGTTTCCGATCGTCGTGACAACTTCATTTTTGCTGGAGTCTATTCCTGTCACCTTGACCATCCTGAAGTAATAATTTGGGTTTCCTTCAAAGGATTTTCTAAGTGGCCCTGCAATTGAATCCGGCTCAAGACCGGCTGTCGCTACCTGATACAAAAGTGGCTGAAATGTATGAAAATTGTTTTTATCAAGGAGTACGATTTGCGCTTTAACTTTTCTCAGGGATTTGGCCAAATTAAGGCCTCCAAAACCTCCACCAACAATAACAATTCGAGGTAAATCAACATCAGGAACAGCAAGAGAAAGGTGAGATGGTATTGGCATGATTGTGTCGTTTTGATATTAAACACCTTGCACGCAAAAAGGATTCTTTTTTTATTATTTAATTGAAGAAAATATGTACTTCATTTCATTGGCGATTTGAGCACATCTGGCATCATATGTTTCAGCTTCCTTTGGAGTCTTATCGGCCACTTTAGGGTCCTGATAGAAAAGCTTGATTCGAAGACTCGCACCCGGCACAAATGGACAGCCTGCATCTGCTTCCGAACATGTCATCACTGCGGCAAAATTGGTGCTCGGATTTACGGAATCATCAAATGTTTTGGAAAAACAGATCATTGGTTCCTTTTCCTCTGAAAAGGACACCTTATACCTAGGGTTTTCTTCTGTTTCCTCGGGAATGTTGAGTCCCGCTCGCCTCAAGGCAGCTACCGCATTGGGATGAAAAGCCGTTGCTTCGGTTCCACCTGAAAATGTAGAGACTTCAATACCGTAATGATGGGCCAAGACTTGTGCCCAAATCTGGCTCAAATGGCTTCTCCTTGAGTTGTGGGTACAGATGAAGTTCAACTGAGGGTTTTTGCTCTCCCGGATATAAGTAACCAATTGCTCCAATACCTGTTTGCGCGGCTCGTCTATTGGCTGATCCAACAACGAAATGTATTCTTTGATTTTCTGATTCATAAATGTAAAAAGGGCCCTAAGGCCCTCGAAATTAACAACATCCTACAAGATCCTTTTTCTCGTCAGAGATTTCCTGACGACCACCCATCTTATCATCATCCTTTAAGAAATGATAGACTTCCCACTCATAACCGTCCGGATCTTTGACCCAAAACTTATCCTGAACAGAAAAGCAGCAGGATGTATTTGTCTCCTCAAGTTCAATTTTCATGAGAGCCTCAAGTTCCTCCTTCTTCTCCGCTAGCTCTTCTTTCGAATTGACTCGTATGCCCATATGTCCAAATTGCGGACTTGGTGAATGTGACTGAATAAATGAGATCACCAACCCTGGATTGTCAAGCTCAAACTTGCTATATCCTTTCTCAACTTTTACAGGCTCCTGCCCAAATAATCGTTGATAAAAATTTGTGGTTTGCTCAACATCGGTGACGTTGAGTCCAACGTGAAATTTAAATTGTTCCATATTTATAGTATTTAGTTTGTTACGTAGCATTTTTCGAACTGAATTTCTACTGTGGGATTTCCAATATGCCAATGGTTTCCATCCGGATCAATCAAACCGATCGCCTCACGGATGATCTCACAGTTTTCCTTCAAGCGAACTTTTGATAAAAAGCGATTCATCCGTTGATAAATATTCGGCAGTTCACTATTCTCTACTTCCAGTGTGAGGGTTTGAGATTGACTTATGCCTTCTTCAATTACCAATCGGAAATTGGTCGTATCAAAATGCATAAAGTCTATACCAAGATGATCCGGCATCTTATCAAACAGCGCCCGGTAGAATACCAGGCTATTATTGAGGTTTTGACTTTTTATTGAATATTTAATCATCGTTATATCGTATTATTACGATTGATTTGAATAAATTTTTTAACAGCAATCTGCAGGGTTATAACTATCAAGCAATCCATGCAGCCTTTTCTTCACTCCATTCCAAGCATCAGAATTGATGCAGTAGCACATCGAAGTGCCTTCCACAGTCCCTTTAATTAGACCAACACTTTTCAATTCTTTCAAATGCTGAGAAATCGTTGCCTGGGCTAATCCTAATTCTTCAACTAAATCGCTATTAATGCATTGGTTCGCTTTAATCAGATGCTCCAAAATCGCCACCCGAGCCGGGTGAGCAAATGCTTTGGCGACCAGTGCCAATTCATTTTGCTGTTCTGTGAATAAATCTGTTTTACTGACTCCCATATCGTAATATTACGATGAATAATTTATTTGGTTCTAATTTTCTTTAAAAATTGATAAAAAGGAACTGATAATACCGCTCCGGTGATCGGTGCAATGAAATAAATCCACATCAAATTCAACGTACCAGACACTGCCGCAGGACCAAGCGATCTGGCGGGATTCATTGAAGCTCCCGTAAATGGTCCGGCAAAATAAGCGGCTAAAAACACCACAAATCCAACCACAATGGCAATGATGATGAGATTACGGCTTTCAACAATAAATAAGATGGAAAGCATCAGAATAAACGTAATAAAAACTTCTATAAATACAGTAGGCCATATTCCCGATGTAGGCAAAGTTTCACCGTAGGTAGGATTTTCCGGTAAAACGAAAAAAAGTAACCAACTGGCCAATAACCCACCGACTAGTTGAAAAGGAATATAAGCCAATGCCTGCTTTTCCTTATTAAAGAGATAAAATCCCACACTAACGGCAGGATTAATGTGTGCACCAGAAATACTGCCAAAACACAGGATCATCAAGGTAACGACTGTGCCGAAAGCAACCGATATCCAAAAATGTGGTAATGCAATGGCAATTGATCCTGCTCCAACCAGGACCAAACAAAATGTTCCCACTAATTCAGCTAGATATTTTTTCACTATCGCAATATTACGATAATAGACTGGAGTGTGAAAATTTCTTATCTTAAACCAATGATTAATCTCGCTAAACTGATTTTAAAAATTCTACCCTGGGTTCTGACTGTAGGATTGCTTTCCTGGATGCTGATACAGGAGAAAATGAATTTTTCACGCGAACGTATTACCGAGATTGAAACTAATACCCTACTGTATAAAGTAGAACAAATGGGTAAAATTGAGCTCGTGAAATACAACTTTCAGCAAGTAACGGAAGTAAAGAAAATTGCTGGAGAGATTGATTTGAAATTTTTCAAGTATAAACCTGTACCTGATTCTAAAGCTGTCTTGATAAGCCAGGGAAGTGCTGTGGGTTGCATAGATTTGAAACAGCTGAGCGTCTCAGACATATCCACTGTGGCAGATACGATTATCATCAAGCTACCTGCTCCTGAGATCTGCTACTTCAAAATTGATTTGGAAAAATCACGACTTTACGATTTACAGATCGATTACATGCGGACCGAAGACAGAAAGCAATTTGTGCAGGAATTGTACAAGGTTGCTGAGCAGGAAATTAAAGGTTCAGCCCTTCAATCGGGTATTTTGGAGCAAGCCAGAGAAAATGCGCATCTGGTACTGCGTCCAGTGCTTGAGACTATGACCGGGAAGGTAGTGCTTTTAATTTTCGACCTGGATGCCCCTGTATTCATATCAGATTAATATTCCTTTTGTCCAAACCGCCAAACCAAATTATCATTGCTTTTGGCCATGAAGAAGTTTGTTGAAGTTAGAAAGTTAATTGCTGATAAAAATCCCACGCTTTTAAAGTGGCTGCCCGGATTCATCATCAATTGGGTTGAGCGAATCATTCACCAAAAAAGAGTGAATGCATTTATGTGGAAAAACAGAGATGCTGATGCCTATGAGTTTTGCAAGGCTGCTGTAGAAGAGCTTAATCAGAAGTTGAGTATCTCCGGGATAGAAAACATTCCTACTTACCCTGAGCCTTGTATATTCGTTGCTAATCATCCATTTGGTGGCATGGACGCTATTACAATAATTCATTTACTAAAGGATGCCAGGCCTGACATCACTTTCATTGTCAATGATCTCCTTATGGCTGTCACTAACCTGAAGGAAAAATTTGTAGGAGTAAACAAGGTGGGACGTAGTGCTGCACAGTCGTTGCAAAAGGTCGAAGATCAATTTGCTACAGGTACAGCTACCTTCCTCTTTCCGGCAGGATTGGTTAGTCGGAAAATTGATGGTGAGATTATGGACTTGGAATGGAAGAAGACATTCGTGACCAAAGCTAAAAAATATAAGAAACCGGTAATCCCGGTACATATCGATGGACGGCTTACGAAGCGGTTCTATCGACTTGCCAGGATTCGGAAATTTTTAGGTATTAAATTGAATATAGAAATGTTCTTTCTTGTGGACGAACTGTTCAAACAGGAAAACAAAGAAGTGAACATTGTGATTGGAAAGCCGGTTTCACCTGAGGCCTTTACCAGTGAAAAGACAGATTTTGAATGGGCACAGTGGATGAAGCAGGAAGTATATAAATTAAAAGAAGCTAAAAGCTAGATGCACGATCAAACAGATATTATACCGCCTGTAGAACGCGAGTTGATTGAACAAGAGCTAAATGAAGATCGGTTTGTCCGAAATACTAACAAGGGAGAGAATAAAATTTACATCATTAATCACCACAACTCGCCAAATACGATGCGGGAAATTGGACGATTACGCGAGGTTTCTTTCAGGTATGCCGGTGGTGGTACTGGCGAAGAGGTAGACATTGATGAGGCAGATACAAGCGAACGGTGTTACGAACAGCTGGTAGTCTATAGTCCGGAAGATCGGGAGATCATTGGTGGCTATCGTTTCATTACTGGTGAACGAGCATTAAACGAGGAAACTGGTGAGTTTGAATTATCAACTGCTCACTACTTTAACTTTTCGGAGCAAATGAAAACGGAGTACCTTCCTCATTCTATTGAGCTAGGAAGGTCGTGGGTGCAACCGAATTATCAACCATCAATAAATCCTCGAAAAGGCCTCTTTGCATTGATGAATATCTGGGATGGGCTTGGTTGCTTGACTATCAAATACCCCGAGATCAGGTACTTCTTTGGCAAGGTGACTATGTACACCAGCTACAATAAAGAGGCCAGAGACATTCTACTTTCCTTCATGGAGCACTACTTTCCAAACAAACTCAATTTGTGTAAGCCTAAGCAAGAGCTGCATGCCGATTTTGACAACACACTTTTCAATAGACACTTCGCTGAAGGAATGGACTATCAGGAGGGTTTCAAGCTATTGAATAAGCTCTTAAAGGAACGTGGCGAATTTGTGCCACCATTGATTAATATCTACATGAGTTTATCCTCCACGATGATGACTTTTGGTACGGCGCAAAATCCGGATTTTGGTGATGTGGAAGAAACTGCTATACTAGTAACGATAGAGGATATTCACCAGGAGGTGATTGATCGGCATGTGAATTATTAACTACAGTTAGCCTGTGATTTTAATAATAGATGTAATTAAATCTACCATCTTCGTGAGAAGCAAAGTACAATGCCAATGTAAGGAGTATTGCGATCCAAATTGCGAAAAGTATTTCTGACGCTTTCTTACTGAACCTACTCCTAAGCCAATCATACATCATAAAGAGAATAGTTTAGTTACCGTAATCCAATAGTCTTGCAAGCTATCTTCCTTGAGTACGTAGAAGCTTATCAAAACAAAATGAATCGTAATTATAGGTCCTAGTATTCTATTGAACTGGTATTTGTTAAGGAAGGTATGAATAGAGGTTTTGTTATACTTATTCCAAATAAATATAGCCAAGGCTTGAAAAGAAGCCCAAATGATGTATTTCATGCTGATCTCATGCCATAAGCCTAATACAATCATAGTTATAAGAATAGAAACAAATGCACTTCTTGATTTGGCCAGCAAAGGATAAAAGACATAATTCATACACCAATTGGATAGAGAGATATGCCATCTATTCCAGAAGTCAGAGATATTTCTTGCAAGAAATGGGTAGTTGAAGTTTTCAATTATTCTAAAACCAAATAAGGCAGAAAGCCCAATTGCTACATCTGAAAATCCACTAAACTGGAAGTATGAATTTGCCGTAAAAGCCAAAATATCGGTATAGAGCGCTGCCTTGGCAAATCCAATATTATTCAAATATTGAGCAAGCTCCGTCAGTTTTGTATTTGTTAAATAATTGGCTAGGAAACTAACTTTAACCAAACCATAAACGATCCTCTCTAAACCAAACGAAAACAGATCCGGATTCCACCTTACACGATTGAAATCTCTAATGAACTCATTGAATCTATTGATTGGTCCAACAACAAATGTGGGGCTAAAGAAGAGAAAGCCCACATAATCTGAAATTCCAAATGCGGGTAATGTCCCTTTGTAATTTTCAATAGCAACGTGTATTTGTTTGAATGAATAGTAGGACAAACCTAAAAATGTTAAGCTCCACACACTCATCATCCCTACCAGTTTATAGCTGATCAATGTCCCACCTGTTATCGTTATTGACAATATAGTGGCGTTTCTTTTATTCGGGAATCTGGTGAGCAAAAAGAATTGAATACATGTGGTTATTATAAGTGGAACTAGCGAAATGGGAGAATATACAGCCAATAATACTATTCCACTGAGGCTTATTATTGCTGACTTGAATCTTGGAATTAACCAATATAATATAAGGGCTGGAAGACTTGCGGATAAGATCAATAAGATAAAATCCATCAGTCTGAAAAATGTTTTTCAAGAGTATTCAGAAGCCAAATACTGTATTTTTTCTGACCTTTTTTATTCATATGGCCTTCATCTAAAAAGTCTGACCAATGGAACTCTTGATCGAACGGTAAATAGAATAAGTTATTTTTATCTAAATAATATTTTCTAAGCTTTTCTGCTTCTAAAAATCCTTTTGTACGTTCAAACCCCTCTTTATAAATTCTTGGGCGAGGAGACTCTATTAATCCTAGGGCAATGCTTTCATTCGAGTTATGCTTTAGATAGTATTCAAAGTATAGGTTATCTTCTTTTCTACTAAGTTCTTGGAAGCTAAAGGCAATTTTTAATGAGTCCATTTTGTTAAAGTAATTAGGGCTGATGCACATGTTTAAATCCGAATTGAACAACAACCTTTTCCCGTTCCTCAATGTATGAGCATAATTAAAATACAATCCAGTGACAAAATTTTCTTCAAAACGGTGTGTATTTTTTGTTAACAGAAGATGGTCTTCTATTAAAACTAAATCTGGATGAAATTTGCCGATTGAATCAAATAGATGTAGCTCTTTAACAAAATACTCAAGCTGAATTCCTGCTTCAAATATTTTGTAAATGTTAATCTTAGCATCGGTATTTGATTGTATCTCATCAAATTTAGCAGAACACCAAAGTCCATGTTGGATCACCGAGCTCCCAATCAAAACAACATGTTTTTCATTAGGGTTGGATTTAATATGTTCTTTTAAATCCCTTATTGTATCTAGGTTACGCTTTTCATATGGTTTTACTCTTACATCTAAGACTATGACAAATAAAGTATAAATGAAAATGTTAAGGACAATGCATAGCAATACAGCAATAATCCACACTCTTGGGCGAGCATATTTCGATCCTTTTTTAAAATCTTTCTCCATCATCTTCCAGGATAGAAACAACTCTCCTTATCGAATTCATTGTGATAATCTCGGCGGTATTGAATGATCTGTTAAAATCCTCTTCTAGTCGTGTGATAAAGTCCAGATGTGCTAAAGAATCCCACCCTTCCAGGTTTTGAGAGTTGCTGTTCAAAGTAATTTTGTCAAGCGAAATATTAAAGGTTTCAGAGGCAATTTTGATAATGCGATTTTCCAGATCGCTTTCATTTTTATTGGAGGAAGTACTTTGAGCAATGATTTCCCGAAGCTTTGGCAAATTGTGTTTCCCAGAGATTCCTTTTGGCAGTTCACTTAAAAAGTAAAATGCAACTGGCACCTTATAGGGCTCCAATTGTCTCTTGCAAAATTCGCTTAAAACGAATTTATCTATAGTGGGATCTACACAGACAATTGCAGCAACAAGTCGATCTCCAAAAACTGGATCCGGTAACCCGAGACAACAGCAATCAACAATACCTTCGTGTGTCATGAGGACTTCACCCACTTCTTCCGGATGCACATTAAATCCTCCTGCGATTACAAGATTTTTCTTTCGGCCTGTAATATGGTAGAATCCACCTTCATCTTGTATGGCAAGATCTCCGGTCATTAACCATCCTTTGTTGAAAGCTTCTTTAGTAGCAGCCATATTTTTGAAATAACCTGGAGAAATGTGCTCGCCTTTCATCACCAACTCACCTTCTTGACCGGTGCCCAATTCACAAAAGTTTTCATCAACAATTTTGGCAATTGTATCAACTGGCTTGCCAATGGACCCAAGCTTGTAAGTATCATCATCGGGTCCACAAAAAAATGAACCTCCAACGGTCTCTGTAAGTCCGTAGACATTGACTATTCTCACTCCAAATCTGGAGCTGAAATCTTTCCATAATTTTTCTTCAATATGACTGGACACAGAAATGACCATTTGAAATTCTTCATTTTCAAAAGAATCATCGTATGTCTCGTCAGAAAATCTTTCAATTAAAGAGAGCATGGTAGGAACAACAATAAAGTGCGACACGCGGTATTTATACATCGCACTTAGCAAGAGGGATATTCTACTTATCTCAAACTGAAAAGGCCTAACTAACGTCGATAAAGAATAAAGTGTAAGCAATGGTCCCATTATCATTCCATCGGCATGCTCTAATGACAATACATTCATTAATCGACTGCCCGTATGAAGTTTATAAACACGTCTCATCGTTTCCAAATGAGTAAACAAATTTTGGTATGTGATTACTACTCCTTTTGGATTTGCGGTAGTCCCGGAGGTGTAAAGAATATAAGCTATGTCATCACCATTAATTTCATCTGGATAACTAGAAGATTGGTTGGTCCCTTTGACTACTTCATCAAAATTTATCTTGTCTGAATACTGATCTTCTTTATTGGTATCCTTCTTAAGCAGCTTCTTCAATAGCTGCCCTTTTGACTTGTCTGAATCTTTGTACAGGAAAATCGATAAATCAATAGATTTTGAGTCTATTCCCCATTTCTCAAATAAACCTTCATCCAAGGCTATAATGCTGGGCGAAGTTTCTTCTAGAATTTTTTTTGCTCTTTTTACATTTACTTCCGGGTGTAGTAAAACAGGAACAATTCCTTTTCTTAAAGCGAAAAGAAAAAGTAGAATTTTAGCTTCATCATTTTCTGTTGATACAATCAGACGATCGCCCACCTTCAAATCTTTTGAATCGGCATATCCATTGATTTTGTCTATTTGCTCAAAAAGAGAACCATAAGTCCACTTCGACTTCTGAAAGATGGCAAAGGTTTCTTGTAATTGCTTTCCTTCTAGTTTAAAGAGTTTTGCTACTCTGGACTGCTTCATCTAATAATTTATCCTTATTTATTTTCCCGTTTACATAAGGTATGTGATCTACGGAATATAAAATTAATGGGATTTTTTCTGTAGTTATGGATGCGTTTATCGCATTTGTAATTTTTGTTCTGGTAGCCATTAAGTCGGAGGTCGAACCCTTGATAAAGAGTATCAATTCTTCGGTCTCGTTTCGCTTCGAAGTGTGTGCGACTACCTCATCTATTTCTGGAATTGAATGAATTAATTCCTCGATGGTGGATAATGGAATTAGTTGTTCCTTTTTTGTTTTTAGTACTTCTTTAGCACGTCCAGCAAGATGTACTCTTCCTTCGTTATCTACAAACGCAAGATCACCCGTCTCAAACCAGTCTATTACAACCTTATTTTTATCAGACCTGATTCCTTTAGCCAAATTATCAGACCATATTTGAAGCAGTCCGACTCCATCCGAGGAGCTATCTACTACTCGCACGAGGCTTCCAACCGGAATTCCTATATCGTTTTCGCGAATGTCTGACCTCTCGGGATCTTGCGCAATACAAATCCCACACGTTTCTGTCAGCCCGTAGTAATTATGAATTACAATTCCATGCTTATCATAAAGCAGGTCTCGTATACCTTGGGCCAAATAATTACCTGTGCACAACACTAATCTCAAAGAAGTCAGATCTAAACTATGATCCACCTTTGAAATGAGGTGATAGAATGCCGGATTACTTGCAATAATTGTAGGTTTGGAGGTTTTGACTAAGTCCAATAGGGCAAACACATTCGTTAATTGAGATTTGCTCGGTATCAATATTGAAGTCCCACTAAACAAAGGGCAAACGGTTGCATTTCTTAATCCACTCATATACTCTAGGCCACCCATGGCCATGAAAATATCTCTTGATTTCCACTTGAAATGATTATTCATTGAGCGTCCGCTAGAAATCAAATTTGAATGTGATAAACCGATTCCTTTGGGATGACCTGTGGAACCAGAGGTGTAAAGTATTACAGCTGTATCCGACTCGCCAAGCTCAACTTCATTGGTATCAAAATTGGCATTTTCATATATCCATTCTGAAAAATACGAAACATCGTTAACGCTTGAAATTTCAGAATCAAACAAAACAATCTGACCGTTATAAAAATTCGAAATGTGGCTATACTCCTCTTGATCTACAAAAAGTAGCTTTACCCCTGTACTTAGAATTTTTTCTAGACTGGAATCCGCCATCGAAGAACTGAGCGGAATTACAGTTAAACCACATGATGTGGCTGCCCAGAATAATATGATATTTTCAATATTGAGACTTGAAAGAACCGCTACTTTATCACCTATCGTAAGCCCATCAATGGATTGAATTTTCTTCTTTACCTGCGCAATGACTTCATCCGTTTCTCCATATGTCAGCTCATTCCCCTCACTGTCAATCAGGTATTTTTCGTTGCTGAAAATGCGGCTGTAGTGAGACCACACCTCACCTAAATCGTTTTGGTTTTCAACCAACCTTTGACTCCCAATAAAAGTTTGAAGGGCAAAGAACTTAAAGCTCAATGGCAATACATGAATCAGCCCTTGCTTTTCTAGCACCTGACACAGTGAAAATATCTCGGTAATACTTAATCCGATTTTTTCAGCTATCACGGAAATGGTATTTCCTTCAATAGCGAGTAACAAGATCATTGACTGTACTTCACTAAGTACAATATTCTCCTCGACTTGATCCAGGAAAATCGGATGACGTTCAATGAGTTTTTTTACCTCTGTATTGTGATAATCAATTTTTGCTATTCGCCTTCCTAAGTCAATTTTGTAGAGTGGATTTTGTAGTACTCTAAGAGCGCATGCTTTATCGCGTGAATAGAAGGATAGTTTTGACAGTGAATTGCAATTCCATTTATCAGAAAGTATGGCGATCAGGGCATTATAATCTGAAGTTTGCGGATTAGATTTGATTGGAATTGACTCGTTATCATCTTGCTGAAAAATAAAGAGTTTTGGCTCTGAAAAAACATAGCCTTTGCGTTTTGAAAGTTGCTCAAACTCAGATTGATATTCCAGGCCATGCTTTTGAATACAACCTCTATCAAAATAAGGTACTGGCTCTGAATTGCTCAGATGGACATGTGGAAAAACAAAGCTCGCATCTGCCTTGCACAACCTGTCCATTTCATTCATCAGCTTTACTTGATCATACCTATGAAATGCATCCATTCCAACCACCAAGTCGACCGAACGATCTTTCAAAGGAATACTTTGATCAACCTCGCAAAACAAAATACATATTTCAGGCTCGTTAGAAAACCAATGGTAATAACCCTGATATCCAAGCACATCTTTATTTCCTTCCCAGATGGTGACAATTCGATTGGTAGGAAATACAGATCGAAGCAAGGCAGTAGTCCAGCCGTTTCTGTCCCATAGATTTAGAATAGTAGCCTCCGGCTCTAGCTCCTTTTTTGCCAAATCGAGAAATGGGTATAATGCTTTGAATGCCTCATTGAATGGCTGAAAGGCCGCATAAATGTCTAAATATGGTCTTTGGCTCTTCCTCTGCAAGAAGCTTGGGTATTTTTTTGCTCTTTCAAAAAAGTTGGCAAAAAAATGAGAATCAGAATCGTTGGATAAATGAGGGAAGAACAAGTTTCCAATAAAAGGGAAGGAAGTCCCATCTGAACTCACCAAATAACCGCAGTTTTCATTATCAATTGGCAGATTTGGGTCCAAAATTGCATTCTCAATTCGATAGCTATCAAACAATTCCTTCATTTCCCCAAATTTCCACAATTCGACTTTAGAAACTATCGATCTTCAAAAAATCTGTCGGTACTCGGATAATAAAAAAAGCCCTGACAACTTTCGCTATCAAGGCTTTAGTACCTCGGATGGGACTTGAACCCATACGACCGCAATGGTCACAGGATTTTAAGTCCTGCGTGTCTACCAATTCCACCACCGAGGCATTTTATAGACTTCTTAAGAAATCTTTTCCGATGCCAGACTTCAGATACTTTTCTCGATTCCTGGCTTCCAATCTTGTTTCGAACATTTCTGAATGAATTAAAACAAATGGCCTATACGGCTTGGTAGTCTTGTTTTTACCTTCATTATGTTCCGATAACCTCCTTTCGAGATTATTTGTAAGACCTACATAAATGTAATTCCTACTTGTGCTTTTTATCGCGTAAACAAAAAACATACTTTTTGTTTAAGTCCTGCGTGTCTACCAACCTGCCTGCGGCAGGCAGGTTCCACCACCGAGGCAAGTAGTTCTTCAAAACAAAGATGCCGCATCTAGTGCGGCACTTTTGTGTTTGAGCGGGAGACGGGATTCGAACCCGCGACCCCAACCTTGGCAAGGTTGTGCTCTACCAGCTGAGCTACTCTCGCTTATATAAAATCAAGCTGCGCTTGCTTTTCCTTTGAAAAGGACTGCAAATTTATACGAAGCTCGAATAATTACAACTATTCAAGGAACAAAAATGATTATGTCTTATCGGTAGACCTTTTGTAACCTTCATCACTTTATGGTAAGGACCCACTTTGGTGTTTAAGTCCAAAAAAATACAAATGAAAAATATCATATCTCTTACCTTAATTCTTTCAGGAATGGTTGCAAAAGCGCAGCTAAGCTTACCGCCAAATGGTGACAATCAAAAAACCATCACACGACAATACATCGGGCCTGTTGCCTATGTAGAAATCGTTTACAACAGCCCGGATGTGTCTGGGAGAGATGGCAATATTTGGGGGAATGTCGTTAAGTACGGCATGTTTAATCAAAACTTTGGGACTAGTTCACCTGAAAACCCTTCTCCATGGAGGGCAGGAGCCAATGAAAATACCACAATCGAATTCTCTCATGATGTATTATTTCAAGGGAAAAAAGTTCTAGCCGGGAAGTACAGCCTTCACATGATCGTAAAAGAAAAAGATCCATGGACAATTATTCTCAACACAGAAACCCGTGCATGGGGTAGCTACTTCTATCGACCTGAGGAAGACGTATTGAGAGTTGAATCTTCTCCTGGCGAATCTCCATTTACAGAATACCTGACATACGATTTCATCACGCGCCGACCGAATGAACTAACGATAGCAATGCGTTGGGATGAGCTGATGCTACCTTTTACAATAGAGGTACCAGATAATAATGAGATCATTCTAAGTACACTTGAAAGCGAGCTTAAAAGCTTTCAGACCTTTCAGTCTAGAAATTGGTCACTAGCAGCTACATGGGCGTCTAACAATGATTATCATGAGAAAGCACTGAAATGGGTTAATACATCAATAAATGACCCTTCAGTGGGAGAACGAAATCTCAAGAATATCAATACTAAAATCCTGGTGCTGCTTAATATGAAAGAGCGAGAAAAAGCGATTGAGTTAGCACTTGAATTGATCAATGAGCCATTCGTAAATGCAGTTGAAGCTCATAATGTGGGTGGTGTTTTTTTCAATAGAGGTGAAAAGATTAGTGCTTCTGAGATTTTCAAGAAGAATTACAAGCGATTTAAAGGTGCATGGCCCACTAATTTCGGAATGGGTAGAGTGTACGCCATTCAGGGGGATTTTGCGAAAGCCATTAAATTCCTGGAAAGATCAAAGAAGAATGTTCCAGGCAAAAATCCAGCCCTCATAGAATACATTGATTCTAAAATTAGAATCCTAGAAAATGGTGAAGAATTCGACTAATTGTGTCGATTAATTAGATCAACTGTGGCTTTTGATCGAAATCATTTTTTGAACAAAAAATGACTAGTAATTTGACCTAGTTTAAATCCGTGATTTACCGAGGAATTGAGCCCTACGTTTTTTCTCACATTTGTATTGTTCAATAGAACTAGAAAATACAAACCACATAAACGAGAAAGAAAATGTTCAGAGAAGAAATTGAAATGACACTAGAATGTGCAGTGAAAGTAAGAAAACATTTAGTAAGAATTCTTGAAGGAAACCAAAACCCTGAACTTGAAGCTCAACTTCAGTATGTAAACAGTTTGATCATAGAAGCTGATTCCATGCAGAGTAAAGCACTCGTAGCTTAAGATCCTTTAAGCACATCCTTCAATTCATTGAGTTTCAATAGTGCCTCCACGGGCGAAGTTGTATTCACATCAATATTGCGAAGGATATCCAACATCCGGTCCATTCGTGGATCGGCTTCAAATAAATTCATCTGGAACTGCTGAGTAGGCAGTTCTTCTAGTTTCTGACGGTCACTATCCGTTAGTTTTTCTTTCTCCAGATGTTTTAAAATCTCATTCGCTCGAATTACAATTGCATTGGGCATGCCAGCCATCTGGGCCACATGAATACCAAAGCTGTGTTCAGTCCCTCCTTCTACCAGCTTTCGCATAAAGATTACCTTATTGTCGAGTTCTTTAACGGATACGTTGAAGTTCTTTACACGCGGTAAATCCTTTGCCAATTCGTTGAGCTCATGATAATGAGTCGCAAAAAGCGTCTTGGCTTTGGCATTAGGATGATTGTGTAGATGTTCCACAATAGACCATGCAATGGAGATTCCATCATAGGTGCTCGTACCTCGCCCGATTTCATCCATAAGCACCAACGAACGATCGCTTAGGTTATTCAGGATGCTAGCCGTCTCGGTCATCTCTACCATAAATGTAGACTCGCCTCTGGAAAGGTTATCCGAAGCACCTACACGGGTAAAGACCTTATCTACCAATCCAATTTTCGCATAACCTGCCGGAACGAAAGATCCCATTTGAGCCATCAGGGTAATTAGAGCCGTCTGACGAAGCAATGCAGACTTACCTGCCATATTCGGACCTGTAATGATCATTACTTGTTGGGATTCATTGTCGAGGTAGACATCATTTGCAATAAAGTCCTCTCCTGTAGCCAGGTTTCGCTCGATCACCGGATGACGACCTGCTTTAATATCCAGAACTTTTTCCTCTGAAATACCCGGCCTGCAATAGTCATAGGATTTTGCTTGATCAGCAAAACAAGAGAGGCAATCGAGTTGCGCAATTACTTTGGCATTTTGCTGGATGGCATCAATATAAGTATGTGCAAAGGCTACCAATTCTCCATACAGTTGTTGCTCAAGTACTGCAATTTGTGATTCGGCATTGAGAATCTTTTCCTCGTACTGTTTTAGTTCCTCTGTAATGTATCGCTCGGCATTAACTAACGTCTGCTTTCTAATCCACTCTTCAGGAACTTTATCCTTATGTGCATTCGATACTTCGAGGTAGTAACCAAATACTTTGTTGTAAGCTATTTTCAATGAAATTATTCCCGTACGCTCGATTTCACGATCTCTGATTCCTGACAGAAAATCTTTCCCCGAGGTAGAAATGGCACGAAGCTCATCAAGCTCAGCATTTACGCCTGTCTCGATAACTCCTCCTTGATGAAGTTGCAATGGGGCATCTTCTTTCAGCTCGGTGTTTAATTTTTCTATGAGCTTTTCGCACGAGTTGAGCAGATCATGAAAAGCATCGAACGCCTTTTCACCCTTGATGAGGTCTCGGATAGGTTGAATTTGGGTCAAGCTCTTTTTTAGTTGGAGTAGCTCTCGCGGATTCACTCTGCTTGTTGCGACTTTTCCAACCAATCGTTCCAGGTCACCAATTCGTTCGAGATGCTCTCTAAACGAAGATTGTAACTCATCTGCTTCTGTAAGTGCTTCTACAATATCAAGGCGCTGATCGATTTCAGGTTTGCTTTTCAATGGCAATACCATCCACTTACGCAACAGTCTGCCACCCATTGGAGTGAGCGTCTGATTGATCGTATCGATCAATGAAATACCATCGGGCTGTGCAGATTGAATGAGCTCGAGATTACGGATGGTGAATCTGTCGAGCCAGACGTACTTGTTTTCATCAATCCTTGAAATTGACTTTATATGATTGGTCTCTTTATGCTCAGTTTCATCGAGATAATAAAGTATCGCTCCGGCTGCCAGTATGCCTTCTGAAAGCTCCTCAATTCCATAGCCCTTTAGGTTTGGAACATTGAAATGAGTGGTCAGTTTTTCATAACCATAGTCTTTACTAAAAATCCAGTCTTCTAATGGATAGGATGAAAAGTGCTCACCATACTTGCTCCCGTAGATGTCACGGCTCGGTTTGGGATAGATGATTTCTGATGGCTGAAACCCGCGGATAAGCTTATCTATGTAATCTTCCGTCCCCGATGAAACCATAAACTCACCTGTAGATAGATCAAGAAAAGCTACACCACATTTGTCCTTGTCAAAATAGATCGAAGCAAGAAAGTTGTTTTTGCGCTGATCAAGTACATTGTCGTTAAGTGAAAGCCCGGGCGTAACCAACTCGGTCACTCCACGCTTCACAATTCCCTTCACTGATTTAGGATCTTCCAGTTGATCACAAATCGCCACCCGATAGCCAGCACGAACAAGCTTTGGTAGATAGGTGTCCATCGCATGATGTGGAAATCCTGCCAGCTCCATTTCTTTCTGTGATCCATTGGCTCTTTTGGTCAGTACAATGTCTAGTGTCTTACTGGCCTTAACTGCATCTTCCCCAAAAGTCTCGTAAAAGTCCCCAACCCTGAACAAAAGCAAAGCGCCTGGGTACCTGCTTTTGATCGCATTGTACTGCTTCATGAGTGGTGTCTCTTTTGCTTTGGTCTTTGTGCCTGCCATGCAGTTGGTTCAGTTTAATTTTTTGGTTTCAAAAAGCAATATTAATGGTTAAGAGTGATTAATGTTGACTTTGAAATGAAGTCCGTTTTATCAATTGGTCTTACTGAGGCACTAAGGATCTCACTTACCATTTAAAAAGATTCTTCCCTGCGTTCAGAATGACATGGTTTATGAATTAGCATGAGAAAAATTAAGAACGAAGAGCTCGACCGACTGACAGCTGAGGAATTTAAAATTGCCAAAAAAACCCCTGCTGTTTTGGTGCTTGATGATGTGCGCAGTGCGATGAATGTAGGTTCAGCATTTCGAACTTCTGATGCATTCTGTATCGAAAAGATTTATCTGTGTGGCATCACCGCTCAGCCGCCACATCGGGAAATAAACAAAACTGCGCTTGGCGCACAGGATACGGTTATTTGGGAGCATAATGAATTCATTGCACAATGTATCGACAATCTTAAGGAAGATGGCTACAAAATCATAGCTGTTGAACAAGCAGATGAAAGTACCTCGCTATTAGATTTTCAAGTAGAAAGCGACGCAAAATATGCTTTTATTTTTGGAAATGAAGTGTATGGTGTGAGTGATAAGGTTGTAGAAACAGCAGATACGGTATTAGAGATTCCGCAGTATGGCACCAAACATTCACTAAATATATCGGTAAGTATCGGTGTGGTGTTTTGGGATTTCGTGAGTAAAATGAACGCAATGTCATCTTCTTAAAAGAAAAATGCTTCTACCTTTAGAGGCATGAATCTATTCTTGCATTTACTATTGTTTGCGACATTAGCATCTCCCTTTCAGGATGAATTTTTAAGACATAAAGTCGAAATGATATCAGCAGGGATTCCCGTTACTGTTCAGGGAGAACCTATCTACTGTAAGACAACATTACCTCTGTTTTATCAGGAAAACCAGTTTACAAAGGTTTGGAATACACAAAGTGCGCAAGAACTCATTTCGGTAATTGAAAAAGCAAACGAAGACGGGCTCAATCCACGAGACTATCATTACGAGGCAATTCTGCATTTTCACCGGAAAGAGAAGAACGAAGTTCAGCGGGCCGAATTCGACCTCTTGCTGACAGATGCTTTTCTGCTTTATGGCAGTCATTTTCTAAATGGTAAGGTAAATCCTGAAACAGTGGATAGTGAATGGCAGGCCATTCGTAGAGAAGGAGATGTAAAATCAGTATTGTCATTAGCCTTGAAAGAAAACACTATTAAAGAAACGCTGAAGGATCTTGCCCCAAATCATACCGGGTATAAAGGTTTAAAAAATGCATTAAAGGAATATCGATCTATTGCAACCAAAGGCGGATGGGGAGACATTCCGATTGGTGAGACATTAAAGCCAGGAATGATCGATAGTGTCCGGGTGCCGTTGTTGATTGATCGGCTGAAAAAAACTTTTGACTTGAAAGAAAACTTTTCAGAAAGCTTCTCGTATTCGGATCAGCTCGCAGAAGCTGTAAAAAAATACCAAGCCAGAAATGGCCTGGAGGTTGATGGAAATCTAGGAAAATTAACTACTTCATCGCTCAATATATCAGCCGAAAAACGAGTAGAACAAATCATTACAAACATGGAACGCTACCGCTGGGCGGCAGAAGAGATGGGAGATCACTATGTGATAGTGAACATCGCAGATTATCAATTACAGATTTATAACAATCGAAAAAAGACCTTTGAGGAAAAGGTGATCGTAGGGAAACCATTCAGGAAAACACCTGTATTTAGTAGTAAGATGACATACCTTGTTTTCAATCCAACATGGACAGTCCCTCCTACCATACTTTTTAATGACATGCTCCCCGAGTTGAGAAAAGATGCTGGCTATGCTAAGACTAAAAATATTCGGATTCTTCAGGGCCAAGGAAGCAATGCAGTAGAAGTAGATCCCTACACGGTAAACTGGACTTCACTATCCAAAAGCAATTTTCCTTATACGCTACGCCAGGATCCCGGCCCAACAAATGCTTTGGGCGTTGTAAAGTTTATGTTTCCCAATCAATACAATGTGTACATTCATGATACGCCCAGCAAAGAGTTATTTAATAAAACCGAGCGCGCATTTAGTTCCGGGTGTATCCGTGTAAAAAATCCAACCATGCTGGCTGAGTATATCTTAAAAAAGCAGGGGTGGGATCAGAACAGAATTGATCAAACGATCAAGGAAGGCAAAGAACAATCAATCCTTTTGAAGGAGCCTTTCCCTGTTCATATTTTGTATCTCACCGCATGGGTAAGCGATGGTCTGGTTCATTTTAGAAGTGATCTTTACGATCGCGATAATGCTGTTGTCAACTCTTTAAACACTGCACCTCCAGCACTCTGATATCATGAGAATACTTACGTTTTTTATTGTCTTCATTCTTTCGTCACATTCCTTCGCTTATGATAGTCAGCGGGCAGGATTTACTGTTACAATCAATGGAGAGCTGAATCCATATCGCATATTTTCTACCTTCGTGATGCCCGGCGCTGAAATTGTGATCAGCAGTACTGAGGCTATCACTGTAAGTAGCTCGGAAGTAGCTGTTAACGCTACTTCTTTTAATACCAGATGGAAGCTCAAGGCTCCGAATTCGCCAGGAGCTTACATAGCTAGCGTGTCTAACAAAGACGGTAAGGCAATAACGGTCAACATTCTTGTGCTTACACCTTTAAGTCAAATGAAAGGTGAATACTTGAACGGATATCGGATTGGTAATTATCCGGCTCAACCATTAAGAGGAAATCCAATTTATAATGCCCCAAAAGGTTTGTTTGAAGTAACCACATCAAATCAAGACCTGAAGTTGTCACCTCACTTTACACTGAAGCAGTTCATTTGCAAACAAGCTGGCGGTCCGCCAAAGTACTTGATCGTGAGGGAGCGCTTATTACTTAAACTGGAATTCATTCTGGAGCGCGTGAATGAAAAGGGCTATGCCATCGAAACATTCGGATTTATTAGTGGCTACCGAACACCCTTCTACAATAAATCAATTAAAAATGTGCAATACAGTCGTCATGTTTACGGAGGAGCTGCTGATATTTTCATTGATCAAAACAAAGACGGAAGCATGGACGACCTCAACAAAGATGGTCGAATTGATGAACAGGATGTTCGAATTTTTTTCAACATCGTAGAGAGTGAATACTCAAAGGATAGGTATTCGAAGTTCGTAGGCGGATTAGGCTTCTATCGCAAGAACAGCAGACATAATGGTTTCATTCATGTAGATGTTCGTGGATCCAGGGCAAGGTGGTAAAACCAAAAAAGGCTTCCTAATTAGGAAGCCTTTATATCTTTTTGTGTGGCTTAAATCACCCTGGTTCGTACTCTATTCCAAGAATTCGCTCCTCGAACATTCCAAGTGCGATCTTGTCTTCTCCAAGTACATCAAATAGCTCGAGTGCTCTTCTAGCAATGTATTCTTCTTCGATTTGCTCCTGAACAAACCATCTCATGAATTCCTCCGTAGCTATGTCGTTGTATTTCCTACACTCACCTACGATTTCATGAATCGAGTCCGAAACTGCAATTTCATGCTCCAGTGCTTTTTCGAATACTTCTCTTAAAGAGCCAAAGTCATGCTGGCTTTCTCCCACCGTTGGCGAAACTGCATCACATTCCATATCGCACAGGTAATGGAAAAGTTTCAGTTGATGCTTGCGCTCTTCTTCAGACTGCTTAAAGAAGAATTCAGCACTATTATCATATCCTCTTACATCACACCATGCAGCCAGCGCAAGGTATGCAGCTGAGGAATGTGCTTCCATTTTTATTTGTCGATTGATGATATCAACAATCTCATCTTTGAGTACGTGATGTCTTCTTAAAATATCTTTCATATCAAGTTCTGTTCTTCTAGCTTATTAAATTCAACCAATCAAAAGTTGAATACGTTCTTGCGTAGAATCTTCTGAATTGCACTGTTCAGTGCTAAGGTATCGAACGTTCCGTTTAGAAGCTCTCTAAATTGCAGTATCTCCCGCAGACTCAAAAGCAAGAATCGATCGCAATGAGGTAAATGAACAACTTCAACATCAGGAGCAGAACTTTCAAGCAATTCCATAATGTCAAAAGCCATAATTCGCTTTCGGAAAGCAAACAGATCACACAGCTTAAACTGAATTTCCTCCTGATCAAATGTCAAAAGAAAGCTATCTGTTAGCTCACATTGGGCGATTGACGCACTTTTTGTTCTATAAATCTCTTCCTGCATTTTGGCACATTGCGTATAATGTGGGACATGATTTGCAGTATTTTCCCTTCTTTTTCATGTACTTGAAACAGCACTCATCTTTCAGTTTCTTACCCTTCTTCTTTTTCTTTAGAAGGTGCTCTTCATAAAGCTTAGAAACAGGTAATTCAACAGGGATTCTACTCATCAATTCTTCTTATTTAGATACATTCTAAATAGAATGCAAACGTACTGTTGAAAGTTCATTTGCGCAAGCTTATTTAGACTAATTCTAAATGGTCGCCAGCGGCGCCAGGCATTTTGTCGGAATGGGCAAAAAATAACAGCTTTTAAGTCATGCTGAACTTGTTTCAGCATCTAGACCCTGAAACATGTTCAGGGTGACTTACTCAATCAGTTGTTGAGAAATCCTGATTCCAAATGGTAGAGTCATTGGGTATGGTGATCTTGATGAAGTTGTGCTTGGTTGCGTTGTGACACAGATTGCACGAACTGATCATTAGCTCATAGTTCTCAAGAAAAAGCACTTCATTTTTCTGTCGAATGGCTTCTTCCACCTTTTCAATTTTAGGCATGAGCATGGCCTCTGAAAGGTTGCTCAAATTGTAGTCGTCGTGGATTACATCTCCTCCAATCAGATTCTCGGTTACTTCTTCCAGTTCATGGGTGTAGAAGTCCGCAAGCTCCCAGTTTTCATTTTTCCCTGCCAACCAAAGCTTATGTGAAAATCGTTGATAATAACCCATCGTTTCCAGTACCGGGTACTCTTCCACTTCTTTCTTTTCAGGTTTAGTTGAGCAGGCGATACATAGTATTAGCAATAGAAACAGATATCTCATTAAATCTTAAATTGAACAGTTAGGTAATAATTTCTAGGCTCTGAAGGGATGATTCCCGGACCAGGATATCCGGTAGCTCTCCTTGTAAAATACTTTTCATTTAGGAGATTGTTTACCCCGGATTCTACTTTGAATTTTTTGTAGCTATAGGAAAATGAAAGATCCATAATTGAATAGGAAGGGATCTCTCCAATGAGTCCATTTCTACTGTCACCATCATGAGGAATCGAAGAGTTCTCAACATCTGTGTATTGCTCCGATAAATGCGTGAATTGTAAACTCCCCAACAGGTTTTTGTACCCGAAACGAAGGCCTGTTTTAAGATTAATCAGAGGAATAAACTCTACCTTTTTCCCTTCTACATTGTTTTCGTCGGAGGTCAAATATTTTGAATCTGTGATTGCAGCATTTACAAACCAGTTGAGCTTATAGCTGGTGGATCGTAATTTCAGGCTTTTAGCCAAATTCCAGTCGGTGAAGGCCTCAAAACCAACAATCAAAGCAGTCCCGATATTTCCCCTTACCCGGTTTGCTCGATCGTCAAGAATAATACCGATACGATCGTCATACAAAATTCCATATGCGCCGATATCAAACGAAATAAGCTCACGCCACCTACCCCTTGCTCCTACATCAAAAGTGAAGCCTTTTTCATCTGATATTTCAGGATCTATGATAAACGTGGGGTTGGTCACTCTAATGTCACTGAACGTTACCGAGCGATAATTTTGGGAGATGTTGCTATAAATTTCCAACTGCTCGTTAGGCTCATAGCTAGCTCCAATTCCAAAGAGTAAAAATGATCGGTCAAAAATTCGATTATCTGTAGTATCTCCAAGTGGTTGCACATTGCCTGCTAGGTCGATTCCCTCTCTATTGTATGTGCCGCGGCTCTCCGTTTTGATGTACTCATATCTGAATCCGGGAGTGATAGAAAGTCTGTCATTTAAAAAAATGATATTTTCACCAAACACAGCCAGATTCCTGTTGGGGAACTGAAAATTCGACTGGTTGATGTAGTCCGGATTTTCGTCTATTGCCGGGTTAAAATCTGCATCTGTTTCTCTGCTTCCCGGTCCTTGTATGCTTGTGTTATTTGCCCGATAATATTTGGAGCCAACAAGGAACACCGCGTCCTTTCCACCGAAAGAATAGCGCGTAAGGTATCGTGTCTCCACGCCCCAATTTTTAAATGTCCCTTTTATCAGATCTCTGGAAAAAAAATAGCTTCCGTCGGCGTCCTGTTCATCCTCCTGCAAAATAGGGTTTTGATTTAACTCACGCGGATCGCCTCTAAATCCAAGTGCATTTCGACCAGCATCAAGTGCAAATAGGGAAACACTAAAATCGCTACGAGTTGTCAGTTTATGCTTGAATTTTAGCGCGTATAGCTTCCAATTCACTTCAAACCAATTTCGTGATCGGTTACTAAAATTTGGATTGGATTTGAATTGAGCGTCAGTCAGGCCGCCGGGCTGCTGAGCAAGGTAATTCAGTGAAGTAAACTCAAAAGTGGCAGAGGTTCGTTCTGTAAATTCATAACCAATGCTTCCGAAGTAATTGGTTGATTCGAATTCAGAATTCGGCCTGAATCCATCACCTGATTTATAATTTAGATAGGTGAAGTATGAAAACTTACCAACTGTTCCGCTTAGTGAATTATAAGTATTGTAGAGGCCAAATGACCCAATCGATTGCCGTGATACGAACTCAATAGGCTTATTGGATGGCGGCTTCATTTTGAAATTGATCAGCCCACCGAATTGGGTTCCATACTGAAGAGAGGCTGCCCCTCGTACTACCTGAATTTGACTTAACGCTTCTGAAGGCGGTGTATAGTAGCTTTCCGGGTATCCCAGCACATCAGCACTAATGTCATACCCATTTTGTCTGGTGTTGAAATTTGATGTTCTGTTAGGATCAAGCCCGCGTCCGCCAACATTGAGTTGCAAGCCGGCATCATTACTTTCATAAATATTCAACCCAACAACTTGCGAATATATCTGTCTTGGGTTATTGGTAGCTGCATTGGCTACCAGCTGATCCAGCAGGATTACTTCAGTTTTCTTTCCTGCATAAATAGCAGTGCCCTCCACAGGTTGCAAGCGTGTGAGTGCAAAAATCTCTTCTCGTCGCTGGCTGATGACCACCTCAGAAAGTTCTTGCTGAAATTCCTCCATCGGAATCGTAATGTTTTGATTGCTCGTGATTTCGACCTCCTGCTCTAATGTCTGATATTCCAAAGACATAATCACGACCTGGTGCTTCCCTTCTTTCAGGTTATTCAGCTCAAAGTAACCTGTCTGATCAGTTGAAGCCAGCTGGCTGCTGTTTCGATCATAGATCTCTGCATTGGCAATTGGTTGCTTACTGTGAGCATCAATGATATTTCCTGACAAAGTATACTGTGCCATCGATGTGAAAGTCACAAGAATCAATAGTATCGATATGCTATATCCCTTTAATCTCATCTCCGAATGGAAGTATCCATGTCTTATGTTTGAATGATTCTTGAAGTTTGGTCAGATCAACCGTAGGGTCAATAAAAGGTTGGCTTTTTCTACCATTTAGGGCCACATAGCTCTCTACATATACTTCCACCTCTTTACCCTGGCTTGCAAAATGATCGCGAAGGTAATGTGCATACTGTAATATAAAGTCAGGCTGAGTTGCCATCTGTTTTTCCTGAAAAGACGAAAGAAAATCCGAGTTATTTATGAAAAAAAATTCATCGTTGGTTTTGTCTACAATTTTGAAATTGGCATAGCCGGCTTTTTCCATAAGCATCACTCGCCATGAAAATCGGAAACCTTCTTCGGTCCAGAATAATTCATCCGGATATAAGAGATAGCGCCAAGGCAAAAGAATTTGAATCGTGAAAAAAATAGCGAGTAGAGTGAGCTTCCAAGCTGGGGTTTTTCTTGCTTCATCTACTGTCATATCGAACCCAGTACGAGATCCATTCTCCTTATAAGTGTTCTCTTTGTTTGAGCGAAGATTTCTCGTTGCACTCGAAATGACACAAACTATTTTGTTTACAGCTCCTAAAATTCGTTCATGCACTCTGGCATCGAAAAAGATCAGCGCGCTTACAATCATAATGTAGGGGAACATTCCTATCGGAAAAAGGATGCGTGTTAGCACGTGAAAGATCACCACGAGTACAAATGCAAGTGTTCTCGTACGCTTCCATAGAAGTAAAAAAGGAATGCACAGATCGTAAATTGCACCACCCCAGCTAAATGCATAAATGACCCATTCCTGATGAAGAAAATCTCCTAAGAATGGAATATCATACCTACCAGGAAGCCAAATTTTTAGTGGCATTGCTTTCACCAACCAGTCCGAGTTTATCTTGGCCAGGCCAGCATAGAAGTAGACAATACCTAACAATAATTTCACGCTATCAATACTCCACTGCGGCACATAATCATTGGAGGTCTTTCGGGCATCCCACGAAAAATACTGGCCAGCAGGTAAAAAAATCATCAAAAAACTGAGAAGACAAATGAAGTAATAATGATTGAGATAAGTGGTTTTATCCATCAACTCTATGTAAGTGAAACTGAAGAAAAAAAGGATTATGGAAAGACGATAGCGGAAGCCAATTGCCACTCCCAATGCAGATATGCCACAGATGATGAAAAGGAGATACGTATAATTGCCAAGCGGCTGAACCCATTCAAATCCGTAATAGGGAAAATAGAAGTTTGGCTTGATGTAAAGCTTGTCTATCCAATCATACGACCAAAATCGAACAATGCTCAATAGCATCATCAAACCAAAGAAAATGCGAAAGACTGCCAGTGGGGCAGCCTTAGTTTGTTTAGATATATATCTGTCTATTATGGTCATTCTGAACTTGTTTCAGAATCTTTAATGGCCATAGATATAGACCCTGAAATAAACTCAGGGTGACTCATAATTATGCTCAACCTAATCACCATCGGCATCTACAAAGTCTACCCGAATGTTTAATGCCTGAAGCATGTCTACTTTCAGGTTCACTACATTCTTTTGAAGTTCATCATATGTCTCCAGCATCAGCTTATTATCAGATTCTACCTGAGTGCTAAAATCATCCTCTAGCAATTGAGCCTTAGCTCTTGCAGCCTCAAATTGTAAATTGATAAGTTCACCAAGATTTTCTCCTCCGCTCACTGTTTGAACAAAGTCAAGGTACGATTTTAGTCCTTCTCCTTCCACTGCAAGGTTAGAATCAGGTGACTTGCCATTGAAGAAATCTTGCAATGCCTTCAGTCCAGTCAGGAAAAGTTCTTTCGATTTTCCGCTATAAAGGCCTTCAACTTTTTCCGGTTGCGTATTCGCTGAAAATATGCCTGCCGGAATACCAATTTTACCCGCTCGAAAATGTTTCTCGTAATAGAACAGATAATCATTTACCAGTTTGTTAACTGAAGACGTGGAAGCTGAACCATCATTGGAAACAAATGTATCGCGATAGCCCCCTTCCCAGTCAGTCAGTACTGATTCTGCCAAAAAGCGAAGGCGTTCAGCAAGATCATTTATGTAAATCTTGTATGGGTGGTTGGCCATCTCCTGGGAATACAAATCAACAATTGCCTGATCAGTCTCTTTTACCCCATAAAGAAGAAACTCAATGGCCGGAAAGCCTTGCTCATCTTGCTTATTTACTGAGGTCAGGTCATACGATCCAGACTGGATGGTTTGAATTAAATCTTCGGTATTTGTTGGGTAAATATTGGTGTAGTTGATCAGGCTAAGTTCCTCTGCCTTCCCTATTTCAAACATCGCCACTTTTTGCCAGGCAATATTTGCAGAAAGCCATGCAGTTCTGGCGTCTTCTAGTGTCACGATGGATGGAGAATCAGCAAAGCTCTGAACAGCAGCTTCCAAACTTACCAACTCAGAGACGTAAGATGTGTATCCCGGCACAATGATATTATCTGCCCAGTTTTGAAGCATTGCCTCTCTGTCGAAACTATCGTCGGAATTGTTCGGCGTGTCTTCTGAACACCCAACACCGGCAATAAATAAAATAAGTGCACTTAGCGACGATAGTAATTGTTGTCTTCTCATCTATTTAGTCTCTTAAAATCATTAAAAGGAGCATTTCTGCTCCTTTGTTATTCATTAATCAATTGCCTGCTTGTTCTATCGTAAATGAGAACTTGGCAGTAATCTTATTTGATATATCATCCAAAATCTCCGGAGTTACATCCCAAAATCCATTGGTTCCGCTCATCAAGTCATCCAGCATCTCATTTACCTCTGCTCTTGAAAAATATGGAAGATCACTACTCGGCATTCGTGTAAACTGCAGGCCGTAAATAAATCCATATCCTTCGGACAGATCATGGAAAACAGAAGCATAGTCTACAGTGCTTGCCTTGAGTCCTGCCTTGCCTTGCTGCAAATAATAAATCGCACGAATGGCAATAATTGATGAGATTTTTTCTCTTATAATTTCGGCTTGAGCGTCACGGGTGCTATATTCTCCGGCAACAATCGCTGAACGACCCAACTTAAATGCATTGAATATATCATCGGCAATTCCGGTGAAATCTTCATCACCTTCTACCCTTCCAATGTATTTGTTCAGAAAACCATCATCTTCTCCAATGGTTGGGTTAGGATCCGCAAGATTTTCCGCAGTTCCATAAGCATAACCATAAGCCTCATCCCACTTATGCTCCATGTTAGTATAGTTCTTGTCCACTGCCAAAGTGCCTGCATCATTGTCTTCGCGATTTGTTCCTGCATCAAGCACAGAAACACTTAGGTAATTATTCAAAATTTGATCGACCATTAGCGCACTGATCAGTGATTTGCTAAAAGCCTGATTGTATTCCAATCCTTTGGCATTTACGTATCTGGTGGGCCCGCCTCCAGCTTCCTGGATAAAGCCCGCCTGACCAGCAGATGCTTCTGTTTCCCATTCAGGAAAAACTTCCGACACTTGAGCTGCAATCCAGCTATCGAAATCTTCCTTGATTGCTGAAGCATCTGTAGTATTTGCCGAAAAGAAGTCTGACGATGCGGCAGTCTTACTTCTGACATTCTTGCCCGATGCATTTAATCCAAAACTTGTCGGATCTTCAAAGTCAGCATTACCTTCTTCATGTGCAAACATTGCATCTATGGTAGCCTCATCGAGTGAGTTGTCCATCAACGCTTCTGCTATTTCTTCTGCCATCAAAATCCTGGTGGTTTGTCCGCTGAAAGAAACGGTGGACTCACCATCGCGCTCAAAAACATAAGTTTCCGGTTCTGCGATTGAAATGGTTCCACCGTCATCATCTCCACAGCTGACAAGAGATATCGAAAACCCTATAAAAAGGGCAAGTATTATTTTGTTCTTATTCATTGTTATTTGAGTTTGCAAAAGTATGACTTGATTTACTGTTTAGAATGATTCTAAACAATGCAAAATTGAATTTGTCATCGATATCTCACAATCGCTATGCGTGGGGAATTTTACTATCACTAGTAGTGGCTACTATCATCACTAGAAGTAGTGATACACTAGCTATAAATGGGGATAAAAAATATTATAGAACCTAATCAAAGGCCGGATAGTTAATCATTGAAATCACTTAATTATGACACTTGAGCAACGAATCGAAAAATCAGAAACGCGCATATTCAAAGCTGTTTTTCCCAATACCACTAATCACTATGACACCCTCTTTGGAGGAACCGCCATGCATGCGATGGATGAAGTAGCATTCATTACCGCTACTCGTTTTAGTCGCCAGCGTATGGTTACGGTAAGTAGCAGTAAAATAGATTTCAAGAAACCAATACCTGCCGGAACGATCGTTGAGTTAATCGGAAGAGTAATTCATGTAGGAAATACAAGTCTTAAGGTTTCGGTACAAATCTATATTGAGGAAATGTACTCGGAAAAAAGGGAGCAGGCGATTGAGGGAGAGTTCTCCTTTGTGGCTATTGATGAGAATCGGAAGCCCACATCGATTCCAAAATAAACTTAGTTTTTCACCAGACCGGTTTCCAGCGCATAAACAATTAGTTCTGCAGGCGAACCAAGATTTAACTTCTTGAGAATATTTTTTCTATGCGAATTAATTGTGTGAACACTTAAATGCAGTTCTTCTGCGATTTGAGCAGTTGTTTTACTCTTTGTTATTAATTCCAAAACTTCAAATTCTCTAGGTGACAAATTGGTCGGTTCGCAATCATCATTCTCCTCGGGATTTTCCACTACCATATCCAAGATATTATTACAAAAAAACCGATTGCCTTGTGCTACAGCCCTCAGACCATTGATTATTTCTTCCTCGCTGCAATTTTTTGTCAAGATTCCTTTTATGCCCATGGTCAGCATCTGTTGAATTGATTCTTTAGTCTGGCTATTTGAAATTACAAGAAAGCTTGATTTTAATGTCTCCTTCAGAAGCTTTAGTTTAGGAATCAACTCGCGATCTTTGTCTGAAATATCAACTACGATTAAGTCAGGCTCAATAGCTATCGCCGCCTCCACAAATTTTTCTGGAGAATCGATCATCTTAGCAAGATCAAATCCAGGCATCGCCTTAAGTAAGGCTGCGATACCTTGTCGTGTCAAATACTGAAAATCAGCAAGAAGAACTGATGTAGCCAATGAGTTTACTATTTAGAATGATTCTAAACAAATGTATGCTGCATAATTTGATTACACAAAAAACACACAATAATTGAAATCCAAAAGGCCTATAGGTTGTTAGATTTGTAGCAAGAAAAAATTGATCCAAATGGAATACCGAATAGAACACGATACCATGGGCGAGGTGAAAGTGCCCGCTGAAAAATACTGGGGAGCTCAAACCCAAAGATCCAGAGACAACTTCAAAATTGGAGGGGAAAAGAATCAAATGCCGATAGAAATTATTCGAGCATTCGCTATCCTTAAAAAATCGGCGGCCGAAACCAATATGGATCTTGGAGTTCTTTCTAAAGAAAAATCTGACTTGATTGGAAAAGTTTGTGATGAAATTCTTGACGGAAAACTAGACGATCAGTTCCCGCTGGTAGTGTGGCAGACTGGATCAGGCACCCAATCAAACATGAACTCCAATGAAGTTATTGCTAATCGTGCGCATGTATTAAATGGGGGTTCACTTTCTGATGATCAAAAAATCATTCATCCAAATGATGATGTAAACAAGAGTCAAAGCTCAAACGACACCTTCCCCACAGCCATGCATATTGCGAGCTATAAAATGGTTGTAGAAAATACCATTCCCAAGGTAAATAAGCTCAGAGATACACTTCACAAAAAAGCAGAGTCTTTCGTGGATGTGGTGAAGATTGGTCGTACTCATTTTATGGACGCTACACCACTGAGCTTGGGTCAGGAGTTTTCCGGATATGTTTCACAGCTAGATCATGGTTTAAAAGCCTTAAACAATACACTCGATCACCTGTCTGAACTTGCACTGGGTGGTACCGCTGTGGGTACCGGCCTCAATACACCTGAAGGTTATGCCGAACTGGTCGCCGAGAAAATTGCGAAATATTCTGGTATGCCGATGCGAACTGCAGAAAACAAGTTTGAAGCACTCGCCGCTCATGATGCGATCGTAGAAACTCACGGCGCATTGAAGCAATTGGCTGTAAGCCTGATGAAAATTGCCAATGACATAAGAATGCTTTGCTCAGGTCCAAGAAGCGGTATTGGAGAAATCATCATCCCTGAGAACGAACCAGGTTCTTCAATCATGCCCGGTAAAGTAAATCCAACCCAGTGCGAAGCACTTACTATGGTGTGTGCACAGGTGCTTGGAAATGATGTTGCCATTGCCGCCGGTGGTATGACAGGTCATTTCGAACTGAACGTATTTAAACCTATGATGGTCTTCAATTTGCTCAATTCTGCACGATTAATTGGAGATGCATGCGAATCTTTCAATGATAATTGTGCTGTTGGAATTGAGCCAAATGACGCAGTTATCAAGGAAAAATTAGAGAATTCATTGATGCTTGTGACCGCTTTAAATACACATATTGGCTATGAAAATGCTGCCAAAATCGCTAAAAAGGCGCATAAGGAAGGTACAACGCTCAGAAAAGCTGCAATAGAACTAGGACTTGTTACGGATGAACAGTTCACGGAATGGGTTAAACCCGAAGATATGATAGGATCGCTAAAAAGTTGATCCATTATCCATTATCAAGAGATTTTTGTACTTTAGTAACATTAAAGATTGCGTAAAAAACCAATTTCACAGGAAGATGAAAAAAACTATATCACTTATCGCGCTGGCACTCTGCTGTGTTTTTGCATTTGAGGCAAATGCCCAAATGGACAAAAAAGAAGCAAAAGAGTGGAAAAAAAGGATAAAGAAACTTGAGCCAGAGCAATACAAACAGCTATTGGATGAGAACAAATCCCTAAAGGGACAAGTAAGCAGCCTTAAAACGGAACTTGGCAATATCGACGATAGAATTGCCGAGAAAGATCAACAAATCCTTACTTATCAATCTCAGGTTGGTGATCTAAGGGAAGAACTTTCTAGACTTCAGAATGCTAAACCAGCTGATAACGTTGCCACTAACAATTCTGGAAGTGGAATCGATGAAAGCAAAGGAGTAGTTTTCAAAGTACAACTTGGAGCTTTCGGTAAGAAAGACCTCAAAAAGTACGACAATTCACCAAACTTCAGTGCTGAAGACGCAGATGGATTACAGAAGTATACCATCGGAGTATTCAGAGATTATTGGGAAGCTGACACTTTCAAAAAGTATCTAAGAGAGATGGGCGTGAAAGATGCATGGGTAGTATCTTACAAAGATGGTGTTCGTGTTCCTATCAAAGATGTACTTGAAGGCGTGACTAAGAAGTCCTAATAATAAAAACATTCTTTAAAAACCCTGGTTTCTTGTAATGAGGAATCAGGGTTTTTTTGTTTGTATTTTTGCAATCGCATGATAAAGTATAAAACACCGGAAGAAATTGAAATCATGAGGGAAAGTGCCCTTATCGTTTCCAAAACTTTGGGCCTCATGGGTGAAAAGATTGAACCTGGGGTGACTCCTCTAGAGTTGGATAAAATTGCCGATGAATTTATCAGAGACAATGGTGGTGTGCCGGCATTTTTAGGTCTGTATGATTATCCTAAATCAATCATCACATCTGTCAATGAGCAGGTTGTTCATGGCATCCCTACCGATAGGCCGTTACAAGAAGGTGATGTTGTAGGTGTAGACATTGGCGTTTTGAAAAATGATTATTACGGAGATCATGCGTATACTTTTCCTGTAGGAGAAATTGACGAAGACGTCAGGCAGCTCCTTCGAGTGACCAAAGAGTGTCTTGACAAAGGAATAGAACAACTTGTGGCCGGCAATCGGATTGGAGATGTAAGTTTTGCCATTCAGCAGCATGCAGAAAGTCATGGTTATGGAGTGGTGCGAGAACTTGTAGGTCATGGACTTGGAAGAAAGATGCACGAATCTCCTGAGGTACCCAATTTTGGTAAGCGAGGAAGAGGCAGCAAAATTCAAGAGGGACTCGTCGTGGCGATAGAACCTATGATCAATATGGGAACCCGCCGAGTGATTCAACTCAACGATGGCTGGACGATAGTAACGGCAGATAAAAAACCATCAGCGCATTTCGAACACGATGTGGCTGTTGTAAATGGTAAGCCTGAAGTGTTGTCTACTTTCAAATATGTAGAAGAGGCTTTGGAAAAGAAAAATGCAGTAATTGTATAGTTCTTTCGGGAGCTCAAACAAAGACCTACCTTTGCCGCGACTAAGATGGCAAACCAAGATAAAAGCAAGTTTGGAACAGTAATGATGAAGTTTCTGGTGTGGCGTATCAGGCACATTAGTGATAATAACTTCTTACTAATTACTGCCGGACTAATTGGTCTCCTCTCAGGCCTTGCTGCCGTCATCCTAAAAAGTACTGTACATGTGATCATTCAGTACTTAGAACTTAATCATGCACTTTTTAGCTTTGATTATTTCTTTCTGATTTATCCATTAGCAGGAATTTTGCTGACAGTTTTTGTATCCAGATACCTATTCAAGGAAAATCTAGGACATGGAATTACGCAGATCTTGTATTCCATTTCTAAGAATTCCAGTGTCATACGAAAGACACGAATGTATTCTCGTATGGTGACGAGTGCAATTACGGTAGGTTTTGGAGGATCCGTTGGTCTTGAGGCACCCATTGTAGTTACTGGCTCAGCGATAGGATCAAATTTAGGACGCCTTTTCCACCTTGGATACAAAAAAAGAACTGTGCTTTTAGGATGTGGAGCAGCGGGAGCTATTTCTGCAATCTTTAATTCACCAGTGACAGGAGTAATCTTCGCTATGGAAGTGATTCTAACGGAGGTTAAAATCAGCAGATTCATTCCACTACTCATCGCATCTGTATGTGGTCAGCTTGTTGCGTTGGTTTTACTAGGTGAAGATATCCTTTTTTCATTTCGGCTCACCGAAAATTTCATAGCAAGCGAAACCGGATATTATTTATTGTTTGGTGCAGCCTGCGGTCTTATTTCGCTGTATTTCACTCGTATCATGTATGTATTTGAAGGTGGAATCAAGAAGATAAAAAATGATTTTGGCAGAGCAGCTGTAGGAGGCCTCTCACTAGCATTGATAATTCTCACCTTTCCGCCTATTTACGGAGAAGGTTACGAAACCATCAAGAATTTGCTGCAAGGAGGATCAGTAGAAATATTTCAGCATTCACTGTTCAATGGTTTATCAGAAAATCAAGCTTCATTAATTATATTCCTATTCCTGATTTTACTTGTAAAACCTATGGCAACTGCCCTGACCATTGGAGCCGGCGGTAGCGGTGGAATCTTTGCACCATCACTATTTATGGGGGGATTGTCAGGCTATGTTTTTAGTGCTACGTCCAATTCCCTGCTCAGCACTTCTTTAAGCACGAGTAATTTCACCTTGGTGGGTATGTGTGGGGTAATGAGCGGAGTTTTACATGCTCCTCTTACCGCAATATTCCTAATAGCAGAAATCACAAGTGGTTATGAATTATTTGTTCCGTTGATGCTTGTTTCAGCAATCTCATTCAGCACCATTTCATATTTTGAAAAACATAGTATTTACACTAAAAGATTGATTGAAACTGGTGACCTTATTCAATACGATAAAGATCAAATTGTATTGAGTCTTATTGACCTTAAGAAAATTGTAGAGAAAGACTTACTCACCATTCACCCTGAAGCCACCTTGAATGATCTAGTCAAACTTGTAATGAAGAGTAATCGGAATATTTTTCCTGTTGTAAATGAATCAAAAGAGTTGCAGGGAATTGTAACCCTGGATGATATTCGAGAAAGGATGTTTGATGAAGAATCAAGATCAAATGTGATAATCAAGACTATTATGCAGAAACCGCCAGCAAGTGTCTCACCTCAGGAAAAAATGCAATCTGTGATGAATAAATTTGAAGTCACTCAAGCATGGAATTTGCCCGTAATAGACAATGGAGAATATGTAGGTTTCATATCGAAATCGAGGATTTTTAATGCCTATCGCAAAAAACTCATTCGTCAAACCGCTGAATGATTATCAATTGATAAACCGCTGATTTACAGGGTTTTAAATCCACCTCTTTAGAGTTATCAACAAAACAAAATTCTTCAATTAGATATATATCTAATTGAATATCAGATTGTTAGACCAATTTTCGTTTTAAATGTGGATAAGTATCCTGTTTTGTGGATAAAAATTATTCAGATCATTTGGAATCAAAGTGATAATAATGTTATCTAAATCTTAGATAAGGTTGCTGAGCAAAGTGAGATTCAAATTTCTACAGAATAAAGATTATTTGAATATTGACAGTATCTTCTACTCGCAGAAACTAAAACGGAAAATAATCTTAGAATTGTGCAAAATGACTACATCAAAAAATATGTTATATGAACCATGTTTGATGTAATTTCGTATTTCCTATGATGAAAAAAATTGTCTTTACTTTAAGCATCATCATCTCTATACAACTTTCAGCTCAGGAAGTAGAGGTAGTGAAGTTTTCAGATTTACAGAAGAAGATTCTATATACGGATGCCCCGCTCACCGTTTTCAATTTTTGGGCTACCTGGTGTGGCCCATGTATCAAAGAATTGCCCCACTTTGATGCGCTCGAATCAGAAAATAATAATATCAAAGTATACTTGGTTAGCATCGATTTTCAGAGCGAACTCGAGCGAGTGAAAAAATTTGTTGAGAAGAAGTCTTTACAATCAGATGTACTCTTTCTTGACGAAAAAGATCCGGACGATTATATGGGCAAAGTAAGCAATGACTGGTCGGGTGCGATACCCGCCACGTTATTTGTCACTGACTTAGGTAAAACGTATTTCCATGAAAAAGCGTTTACTAAGGAAGAATTAGAGAAAACCATCAAAAAATATTTGAATTAACAAATGTCCAAAACCATGAAACGAACTATTATTCTTGTAACAGGCTTTGCGGTTGTAGCCGCATCACTTTTTATGAATGCAAACGCTCCTATTAAGGGATATCAAGTTGGTGAATATGCTAAGGATTTTAATCTGCCTAACGTAGATGGAAAAATGGTATCAATGGCAAACTACAAAGACGCCAAAGGATTTGTAATAATTTTTACTTGCAATACATGCCCATTTGCCAATGCTTACGAGTCAAGAATTATAGAGCTAGATAAAAAATATGCAAGTAAAGGTTTCCCTGTCATTGCAATCAACCCCAATGATCTGAGTCAACAGCCAGATGATTCAATGGAGAAGATGAAAGAAAGAGCTAAAGAGAAAGGCTATTCTTTTCCATATGTAAGGGATGACAGTCAGGAAGTTGCTAAAGCTTTTGGCGCAACAAAAACACCTCACACTTATGTCCTCAATAAAGAGGAAAACGGGAAATATAAAGTTGAATTCATTGGAGGCATTGACGATAGTCCAAACGACCCTTCAGATGTATCAGAAGCCTATGTTGAAGATGCTATAAAAGCCCTCCTTTCAGGAAACAAGCCAAAAGTTACTGAAAAGAGAGCAATTGGGTGTACGATCAAATGGAAGAGTTAATCATTGAAGCAGTAGTCTGACCAAGTTCCATCTGCATGATGTACCGATAAAGTAATTGATCCATCGCTCCATCGATAGACATGACCATGTGTTCCGTTTCCATGATCAACTATTTCAAGACTATTGATAGTTGACCCTGCCGAAGCGCAAGCAGTTTCTGTTTTAGGAATTGCATTAATTGCCTTTATTTCTAATTCAGTTGGATTTCTAAGTTCTGCACCATACTTGTTGAATATAAGATTGACCTCATCATAGATTTCAGCGGTACTCATATCACTAATTAAATCAGAACTATAGAAAAGTTCGAGTTCGAGTATAACAGACTCTAATTCGAATTGAATATTGAGTTCTTCTTGCTGCTCTTGACAAGCAATAATAAATATCAGGATAGATAGAAATGAGAATATTTTTTTCATAGCATATAATGTTTTAGTAGATAATTTAAAGAATTTCCATAAAAAAAACCCGATGAGCGAATGATCATCGGGCTTTTTTCTGCATCACTATCCATTGATTAATGAGCCATTGCTTTTTCTTTGTGTTTCTTCAATTGCCTTCGTAAAGCTTCCACCGCTGCGTCTGCTCCTGCCTCGAAGGATCGTGACTTCTCTTTTGAAAAGAACTGATTTTTAGGTCCATTCAGCTTAATCTCTACTATCTTATTTTCCTTACTCTCGTCGTTCTCAACACGGAGGAATACCTCTCCGTCAATGATTCTGTCGTAAAAAGTCTCCAATTTGTCAACTTTCTTTTGAATAAAATCTAGCAGCTTGCCGTCTGCGTCGAAGTGAATGGAATGCATCTGTAACTTCATGTTTGTCACGTTTAAAGGTTATACATTAAGCTTTCGGGTGAGCCTGATCAAAGGCAGCCTTTAGCTTTTCTATCGAGTTATGGGTATAGACTTGAGTAGCAGCCAGGCTGGTATGTCCCAGTAGGTCTTTTACCGCATTTAAGTCTGCCCCTTTATTTAACAAGTGTGTCGCAAAGGTGTGTCGCATTACATGTGGACTCTTTTTGCTTAGTGTGGTTACCGCGGTTAAATACTTTTTAACCTTGCGATAAATAAACATCGGATATAGTGTGTCTCCGCTATCGGTTAGTAATAATCTCGTTCCCGTCATCCCCATTTCTTTCTTTAGGTTTTGATAGTCATCTATCAACTTAACTAACGAATTTCCGATAGGTATGATTCGTTCTTTATTCCTTTTTCCTAATACAAGTATTGTCTTTTCATAAAAATTAACATCTGTTTCTTTCAGCCCCTGGAGTTCCGCAAGTCGAATACCTGTGGAATAGAGCAATTCGAGTAAAAGCCTGTCCCTTTGGCCTGGAAAATCAGATGGGAATTCAACCTGATCTAGGAGATTGGTTATCTCTTCCTCCTTAACAAAAGAAGGCAAATCTTTTTCTGTTTTAAGAGGTTTGATCTGATTTGTAGGATTTAAGTCTACGTATTCTCTGGCAAGCAAGAATTTGTAAAATGACTTAAGCGTTGCAATCTTTCGATTTACAGATTTTGGCGAAAGCCCCGCATCCATCATAGAAACTACAAAACCTCTTATATGCGTGTGACGCACTTCTTCCAGGTCAGTAATTTCGAATTCGGTTGCTAGAAAGTCTGAAAACTGTTGGAGATCTTTCCCATATGCTTCTACAGTATGATGGCTGTAACGTTTTTCAAAGGAAAGATATTTAAGGAAGGTCTCCACCATAAGCAGCTTCACCTCTGGATATGAGGTGAATACTAACTTATTAAAATCTTAGGTGAAGAAGAAGGGGAAGAGACTATTTATTTTCTTCGTCTCTTAACTGTTGGATATACCTTGCTTTGATGATCTCTTCTCTTCTAGCCACTGATGGCTTTTTGAAGTGAGTTCTGGATCTTAGCTCTCGAAGTACACCCGTTTTCTCAAACTTCTTCTTAAATCTCTTAAGAGCTCGATCAATTGATTCGTTCTCTTTAACGTTTATTATTAACATTTCAGAATTTTTTATGGGCCGCAAATATAGCAGCTATTTTATTGCATTACAATTATTGATTCAATAAGGTGCGAGAAATTACAACTTTCTGAATTTCAGAAGTTCCTTCTCCTATCGTACAAAGCTTGGCGTCTCTGTAATATTTTTCAGCAGGGTAATCTTTCGTATAGCCATAGCCTCCAAAAATTTGAACCCCATCATTTGCTACTTCAACCGCTATTTCTGAGGAATACAGCTTGGCCATGGCAGACTCCCTGTTTACACTTTTCCCCTGATTCTTTAATTCTGCTGCTTGATAGGTCAACAATTTTGCTGCTTCAACCTTTACTGCCATATCGGCTAGTTTGAAGGATATACCCTGGAAACTAGCTATTGATTTACCGAATTGTTCGCGCTCTTGCGAATACGCCAGTGCTGCCTCTAATGCTCCTTCGGCAATACCGCATCCAAGCGCAGCAATAGAAATTCTACCTCCATCCAAAACTTTCAATGCCTGCACAAATCCATCCCCTACTTCACCAATCAAATTTCCCGCTGGTATCCTACAATCTTCAAAGATCATTTCTGAAGTTTCAGAGCATCGCATGCCCAGTTTGTCTTCTTTTCTTCCTTGTTTGAAACCGGGATTGGTTCTTTCAACAATAAAAGCACTTCCGTTACGAGACTTTCCGGCTTCACCGGTTCGCGCAATCACAACTGCAACATTTCCTGAGTTCCCGTGAGTTATGAAGTTTTTAGCTCCATTAAGCACCCACTCATCACCTTCCTTCTCCGCTACTGTCTTCATATTGCCAGCATCAGAACCAGTGTTTGGTTCTGTAAGACCCCACGCCCCAATCCATTCGCCAGATGCCAACTTGGGTAGATATTTTTGTTTTTGCTCTTCACTTCCATGTTGCAAAATGTGTCCTGTGCATAAAGAATTGTGAGCTGCCATAGACAGTCCAATCGATCCGTCCACCTTAGAAAGCTCAATAATGGCTGTAGCGTATTCGTGGTAGCCAAATCCAGCTCCACCGTATTCTTGAGGAACTAAAACGCCCATTAGTCCAAGCTCTCCCATTTTGTGGAAGACCTCTTTGGGGAATTCCTGGGACTCGTCCCATTTCATTTTATGAGGTTCAATTTCTTTGGCACAAAAATCACGCACCATTTGCGCGATCATTTCTTTATTTTCAGACACTTCTTGAGGTGAGGCTAATGCTGTTGTTGACATACTTAAAACGTTTGCTTTATTTGGGAACGCAAAATTACTAATCTTGTTCACGAAAAAATAGAATAGGTAAGAATTGAATTAAGAAACAAGTCTTAGCTTTGCGCCGCGTTGAGAATAAAAGATAATAGATAATGAAAATAGCAGTTGTTGGGACAGGTTATGTCGGACTAGTAACCGGGACTTGTTTTGCAGAAACAGGTAATCATGTTACATGCATTGATATAGATGAAAAGAAGGTTGAAAAACTTAACAATAAGCAAATTACCATCTATGAACCAGGCCTTGAGGCTCTGTTCGAAAGAAATATTAGACAAGGAAGGCTTGAATTCACCACGAGCCTGAAAGAAGGAATTAAAGGTGCTCAAATTATTTTTCTAGCACTCCCGACACCTCCCGGCGAGGATGGCTCAGCAGACTTACAGTATGTTTTAAGGGTTGCGGAAGATCTGGGTCCAATGTTGGAAGAATTTACAGTAATTGTGGATAAGAGCACTGTGCCTGTAGGCACTGCGGAAAAGGTTACCGCAAAAGTGTCTGAAGGTGCTAATGTCGATTTTGAGGTCGTATCGAACCCAGAATTTTTAAGAGAAGGAGTTGCTGTTGATGACTTCATGAAGCCTGACCGTGTAGTTATTGGAGCTGAGGAACCACGTTCGATCAAACTTATGGAGAAACTTTATGCACCATTTGTGCGTCAGGGAAACCCAATCATCTTCATGGATGTGCGTTCTGCAGAACTCACTAAATATGCTGCTAACTCTTTTCTTGCCACCAAAATCACTTTCATGAACGAAATAGCCAACCTCTGCGAACTGATGGGAGCTGATGTTGACAAAGTAAGAAAAGGTATAGGAACAGATTCACGAATAGGGAATCGCTTTTTATTTGCCGGGATCGGATATGGTGGTAGTTGCTTCCCAAAAGATGTCCAGGCACTAGCCAAATCATCGTCCGAGGTTAATTACGATTTTAGGATTTTGAATTCGGTAATGGATGTGAATCAACATCAAAAACAAAAGATGATTGCTCCGCTTAAAAAGTACTTTGATGGAGATCTTTCAGGAAAAACAATTGCGGTTTGGGGACTTGCATTTAAACCCTACACAGACGACATCAGGGAAGCACCTGCATTAGAAAATATTCGTATTTTACTAGATAGTGGCGCCAAAGTAAAAGCGTACGATCCAGAAGCCATGGATAACGTAAAGGAGGTGTTTGGGGACTCCATTTACTTCGCGAGCGATCAATATGATGCCCTTCAAGGCACTGATGCACTCATGATTATGACGGAATGGCCAATTTTCAGAACTCCTGAATTTGAAAAAATTGTAGGGACGTTGAAAAATAAGGTGATCTTCGATGGTAGAAATCTGTACGACCTGGACCAAATGGAAGAGCTGGGTTTTGAATATTACAGTGTGGGAAGAAGAATTGTGAAGTAGATTAGAAAATGACTTCAACAAAAAAGGCCGGGAAATTCCCGGCCTTTTTTACTTCTGTTCGTTTAGCTGCCAATTGTAGTCCATCCAATCAATATCTGCATTCTTGGAAAGCTTAGTTTCAGAGTACTTATTAATGTATTCGACAAGCGTTCCATTCTTTTTGAAATCACCGCCATACCAATTGAATAGCTTTGAAAGAGTGGCTTTATTTGCGCTTTCAAAATTATTCTTGGCTGGGTTGCCTAAAAAATCCTTCGCTGCTTTGGTAAGCTGATCATCTAATCTCTCCGGAACATAGGCACGATTTTGAAGTTTAGGACACGAGACCGCTGCACACACTAAAGCAAAGTGTATTCTCGGCTCATCAAAATCTTTTCTAATGATACCATGCTCTATATTGTTGAGGTCATATTCTTTGCCTCCAATATTGATAAATTTGATGTCCCACGCTGTACTTACGAACGGGATTTTAATGGTCGACCCGATATCCTTTATGCTCTCTACCGGATAATGCTCCAAAATAAGATCTAGCGTATAAGCATTGTATGCATTAATCCAATAGGCTAGTTTTTGATCTCTTGTCCAGGATTTTTGAGGAGCATTGCTCTCAAGGATGGATAAGTATGATTTTAGCTTGGGTCTATCAGATTTGAGTCCCTTATAGTTTACCAAACCCTTATCGTCGACATATTGCTGAAGCAACTCATCAAATCCGGTGTGAGAAACACCTGACTGACTATAAAGTGAGATTGAGATGAGAACTGATGAAAAAAAAACTGTGAACTTATTCATGTCATTAATATTGTCTTGTTAACACTAACCGTACGTTGATCTCGTATGTTTGATTCGAGCTGTGCTAAATATAGCTCAACAACCAGTACAAGATGTACGCCAAAAGACAAACATTTGGATTCGGTACCCTAACAAATTCTCATTGTCGGTTTATTTATGACCGAAAACTGAAGAATTAAAATGTCAAATGCCTGCAAGAACAGAATTGTTTAGGATGTTTGAGCATCTAAGAGAGTTGCCAATTCTTTGCCATACTCAATGAAGGCAAGTGTTTCATCCGTCCGTGCCAGTTTAATTTTGTTAAAAATGAGTAGTGCCTCACCATTGCTTTCTAAATGATAAATATGATGATTTTCGAAAAAGCGAATGATTTCATTTGTGAAAAATGACCGAATCTCAGATTCGTTGTTTCCCATAAGAAGGAATTTCCTTGAAAAATCCGGATATATCTCAAAATCAATGTCTTTATAGCCTGTAAAAGCTATCACACGGTCAAATATTCTTTCAAATACCCCTTCTTTTTCTAATGTGAAAACGGGTATTTTTTTATTCAATTTTATAACCATAAGCGTTGCATTCAACGTCTCTGCTGTAAATGCCTGGCCCTCATTGAAGGTTACATCGGAAATTTCCCAGGACACATTCAAGTCTTCATATGTTCCTTTTAGTGAATTGGTTTTCCCCTCAATCGGCCTTATTTCGAAAAAGTGAAATTTCTTCAGGTATACTGTATTCCAATCCATCTGACTTGAGTATTGGTAATCCTTCTCCGTTGCTAAATTTCGTAATCGTTTTTGCCTTTGAGATAATTTGGCTGAGCTGGTCAAACTGATTTTTAATGCTCGGTTATACCCTGATGATGAAACATGCGAGTCCAATCCAGTAATAAAAACGTTACCACCTGTATCCCTTTGCATCTTTAGGAATTCCACGAGGTAGTCCATATAGGTCATGCCTACTAATCTTGTCTCTGATAAATCAATATTTACGTCTGCCCCAGATGGAATCTGAGACACTAACTTGTCGATCTTTAAGATGCCTAAGAAATTCGCAATTCCTCTGATTTTTAGGTCGTAACCACCATCTGGCCGATTAATCAATTTTGTTCGAGAATTATAAACCATTCTAAAAAATTGAGGGATAGTCATCCTCGCCAATAACATATGGGTCGTCAATGCCAATAATAATCCACCCAGCAATCCAATCAACAGATTTGTATAAAGTGTCAAAATCATCGTTCCCATAAAGAACAATAGCTGCTCAGCTCCCTGATCATATGCTTGTTTGAATACAGCAGGAGATGCGAGTTTAAATCCAGTGTAAACAAGAAGAATAGCAAAAGCACATAACGGTACCTGAGTCATGATTGGACTCAATACCACAATAAAAAGCAGCAACAATAATCCTTGATATAAATTGGACCATTTGGTCTTCGCACCATTATGAATATTGACCGTGCTTCGAATAATCACCGCAATGATTGGCAAACCTCCAATAGAACCAGCTGCCATAGTACTCAATCCGATTCCGGTTAAATCCTTATTCAAATTCGTCTTCCGCTTATATGGATCAATTTTGTCAACTGCTTTCGCAATAGCCAAGGATTCAATACTGGTAATAATCAAAATGGAAAAGACCGTTGTCCAGAATTCAATCGTATCAATTTTGCCAAAATTGGGGTGCATGATTGAATCAGTAATAGAGTCTGGAATGTCTAACAACAAATGAGGACCTACCACATAGGCTTTTCCAAAGAATGAAAGCGTGTGTTGCTCAAAAAAATTGAAGATATAGACAAAAGGAATAGAAAGAACTATGACCCACATAGGGGCAGGTAAAAAATGGAAAAACCGATTACTGATTTTGGAATGGAACAATAATAGAAGCAAGCCTGCCAAAGAAATAATCAACACAAAAGGATTGACTTGAGGTAGGAACAAAACCGCATCTATGAGGTTTTGAACAATGCTAGGGCTATCAGATTGTGTGCCCATTGCAACATGGATCTGCTTGGCGAATATGATTATCCCGATGGCCGCTAAAATGCCGTGAATGACAGAGGTATGGAAGATTTCTGCCAACCGGCCCAATTTCAATAATCCCAATACGGCTTGAATTGCCCCAGAAACAACCACTGCTGCCAATATATAATTGAAGGCCTGGCCTGAACCATCGTCCATTAATACAATCCCCAGGAGAATTACCCCAATCACTCCTTTTGCGGGCCCATTGACGGATACGTGACCACCTCGATAAAAGGTTGTAACCACCCCGCCAACAATTGCTGAAATGATACCTGCCATGGCGGGCGCTCCTGCTGCCAAAGCAATACCCAATGAAAGAGGTAAGGCAATGAGCGCGACACTCACTGCGGCAATTAAATCATTTTGCCAATTTTCAATTAACCCCTGAAATCCTTTTTTAGGTACAGTTTCCATTTACTCTGTTATCCGATGGTTCGTAAAATAATAACCGATTTACATAAAGCAGAGAATATTCGAAACTATTAAGAAAGAGCAGGAAGAACTGTGAAGCAATCAGAAGAATGAAACACCTGAGAATCCTTGATGCCATTACCCTTTATAGGTTCTCGCAAAAGGCTTAAGTAAACTTCAATTCATTTTGATAATAACAAAAACTTGAGTCTGCAAAGGCAAAAGAAAACAGCTAAACATATCTTTGCGGGCTATGAGCAATACACCTGACGGAGGATCACTTAAAAACATTGTTTCACATTGCAAGGAATACGGATTTATATATCCATCCAGTGACATTTATGACGGTCTTGGAGCCACATATGATTATGGTCCTAACGGATCAGAACTAAAAAACAACATCAAAGAGTATTGGTGGCAAGCCATGGTGCGCATGCATGAAAATATTGTTGGTATAGATGCTGCAATTTTCATGCATCCAACTACATGGAAAGCATCCGGACATGTAGACGCCTTTAATGATCCATTGATTGACAATAAAGACTCTAAGAAAAGATATCGAGCAGATGTATTGGTAGAGGAATACATTGCCAAAATTGAAGGAAAGATCAACAAAGAAGTTACTAAAGCTGCTAAACGTTTCGGCGATTCATTTGATGAAGAACAATTTGTTTCTACCAATCCCAGAGTTGTTGGTTATAAGGAGAAGATAAAATCCATTGAAGATCGTTTAGGAAATGCGCTAAGCGCAGGAGATCTGGTGGATGTGAAGGCATTGATTGAGGAGCTGGAAATTGCTGATCCTGTTTCCGGCTCAAAAAACTGGACGGATGTTCGTCAGTTTAATTTGATGTTTTCTACTGAGATGGGCTCACTCGCTGATGGTGCGGATAAAATTTATCTACGCCCGGAAACTGCACAGGGTATTTTCGTCAACTATTTGAATGTACAAAAAACTGCCCGAATGAAACCTCCTTTCGGGATCGCTCAAATTGGCAAAGCTTTCCGAAACGAAATAATTGCGCGCCAATTCATTTTCCGTATGCGCGAATTTGAGCAAATGGAAATGCAATATTTTGTTAAGCCAGGATCAGAAATGGAGTGGTATGAGCACTGGAAACAAAAAAGGATAAACTGGCATAAAGCTCTTGGCTTAGGAGAAGAAAACTATCGATTCCATGATCACATCAACTTGGCTCACTATGCAAATGCAGCCGCAGATATTGAATTCAACTTTCCAATGGGATTTAAAGAGCTTGAAGGGATTCACTCAAGAACGGACTTTGATCTTAAAGCTCATGAAGAACATTCTGGCAAAAAACTTCAATTCTTTGATCAAAACACCAACGAAAGCTATGTGCCTTATGTGGTGGAAACCTCCATTGGGCTTGATAGAATGTTTCTTGCAATTATGTCTGCTGCTTATACCGAAGAAAAACTAGAAGACGGAAGCGAACGAACAGTGCTTCGAATACCTCCGGCACTGACTCCAAATAAAGTGGCCATACTTCCGCTTGTCAACAAAGATGGTCTTCCGGAAAAAGCAGAAGAAATTCTAAACGAAATCCGATACGATTTTTCTTTCCAATACGATGTAAAAGATGCCATTGGAAGAAGGTATAGAAGACAAGATGCCATTGGAACTCCTTATTGTGTGACCATTGATCATCAAACATTGAAAGACAACACCGTTACCATTAGAGAGCGTGACAGCATGAGCCAAGAGCGGGTTTCCGTATCAGAGTTGATTCAGAAATTACACGATAAGGTGGATATGAAGCATCTATTGAAAAATATGTGATTTGAAATATCTACTCTTATTTTTAATCCCTTTTATCGCCAGATGGGTGGTGCGCTATCACCAGACTGGAAGTATATTTCCTGCATTCTACTTAAGTGCCAAGCACAAAGATTTCTTAGAAAAAAACTTTGAGTTTTATCAAAAGCTTCCATTAAAATCCAAGCAAACATTTGAGCGTAGAGTGGCATTTTTTATAAGCTCAAAAAAATTCATCCCAAGAGAGATGGATCAGGTCACATGGGAGATGAAGGTGCTGATTTCTGCTGCAGCAATACAGCTCACATTTGGGTTCCCGAAAGTTCATTTAAGTTGGTTCAGGTACATATTGGTTTATCCGGAAACTTTTTTTAGCCAGGCTAACCAACAGCATCACAAAGGAGAAGTAAATCCCCGAGCCAAAACCATAGTTCTTTCATGGAAGCACTTTGTGGAAGGCTATTTAAAGCCAGACGGAAGAAATCTTGGACTGCATGAAATGGCGCACGCGTTGCGTTTGGAAAACAGAATTATGAATGAGGAATACAATTTTCTCGACCATGAAATATTGGAACAATGGGAGGCAAGAGCTAAACGCACAATGAGCGAAATCATCAATGGAACGGAGTCTTTTTTTCGAAAATATGGCTCGGTAAACAATGAGGAGTTCTTTGCAGTAGCAGTGGAAAACTTTTTTGAACGACCGCTTGAGTTTAAAGAAAGACATCCTAAAACGTACCTCACGCTTAGTCAGCTACTCAAACAAGATCCAGTATTGCTGGAAAAAAACTAATTTTTCGCTATGAACTGGCTTCAATTACTTTCGCATAAGCGACCGGGAGAAACTAACAGTGTTGCTCACGATCAAACAAGAAGTCGGTTTGAGCAAGACTTTGATCGAATCATATTTTCACATCCATTTAGGAAACTGCAAGACAAAACCCAAGTATTTCCCCTGCCAGAAGATGACTTTGTACACACTCGGCTGACGCACAGCTTGGAGGTCTCAGTGGTTGGCCGATCTCTCGCAAAAAATGTGGGTACATTTTTATTGGAAAAGTATCCTGAACTAGCAAAGGCTGGTTACACGATCCACGATTTTGGCGGCATAGTAGGAGCAGCATGTCTTGCCCATGATTTAGGTAATCCTCCATTTGGCCATTCTGGTGAAGACAGCATCTCGTCGTTTTTTTTGACCAATCCGAAAGGGCAATTATTCCAAGAAAAAGTCTCTGAAAAAGAATGGAAAGACCTGACTACTTTTGAAGGTAACTCCCAAGGTCTTCGAATTCTAAACAGTAAGGGAAATGGAGGTTTAAAGTTGACTTATGCCACACTTGGGGCTTTCACCAAGTATCCTCTCTCATCTTCCACTGAAAAAGAAAAAGGAAGAAAGAGTCAAAAGAAATTTGGCTACTATCAATGCAATGCTAATCTATTTGCTGAAATGGCCAAGGAGATGGGACTGGTGTCACTAGGTACCTCCAAGTGGTCCAGGCATCCATTGGCATTTCTAGTAGAAGCTGCCGATGATATCTGCTACCATATAATAGACCTAGAGGATGGCTGCAGGTTAGGATTGGTGCCATTTGAGCAGGTAAAGGGCTTGCTTGCAGAGATAATAGGTGATTCTTATTCTGAGGAAAAGGTGCAAAAGATCGAATCTCAAAACGAACGATTAGGCACATTAAGAGCGATGGCAATCGGTCAATTGATCCAGGAATGTTCAGATGAATTCATAGCAAATGAGCCCGCCATGTTGGATGGTAGTTTTGATAAAGATTTGACCAGTTTGATACCTTCTGCTCCAGCTATGAAAAAAATAATCGAATTGTCAATTGAAAAGATCTATCGATCAAAGCTGGTATTAGAGAAAGAGGCCGGTGGTTATGAAGTTATTGACAATTTGATTGAGGCATTTGCAACCTCCGTCTATGCCAACCAGTTTGGCAATCCGCTCCCAAAACATAAGTCAATCTTACGTTTGATCCCTGAAGAATATGAAGTTGGGCTTAAAGGTGTTGAATCAGTTTATGAAGCTTTGCAAATCGTAATAGACTTTATCAGTGGCCTGACAGACTCACACGCAGTTAGGCTGTACAAAACCATCAAAGGATATCGGCTCCCTGTTTAGTCATCCACCGACTTACCATCGGGATAAAGTATTTCCCAAAAAAGCATGTAACTAGCCGTACTGTCTCGTTCCAGCACTGTCATGGTAGTTGAATACTTTCCGGGGTTATCATCTACTTTGAATTTGAAAACACCTAGTTTATCATTTAAGGTTACAAAATCATAGTCCCAAACTTCAATCTCGTTCCACCCTTCCTCTACCTCAAGGTCTAGATTTACATGCTCCACATCACCGGTATCAACTCTATGATAAAGTTCGCCTTCCGGCCATATTTTATGGCCGTCTTTTTTTAGGTACATTTCATCCTTATCAATCTCATCCGGAGTGGTGCATTGAACTGATTTGATTCTGATTTTAGCCATAGCTGAACAATTATTTCCAGAATAAATGTACTCACATATTCTAAAAAAAAGCTATTTGAATCCCCGGCACTCTCAATAATGCAGACATTTCGTGTTCTATAGATCAATCATGCTTCATAAACCCCTGAAAATCTTGCCTCTAAGCCTGATCTCATTACCTTTGCGCACTATTTAATTATGTGGTCAAAACTCGCTCATACAATCCTCCGTTTTCGCGTTACACTTATGGTCATCCTGGCCTTGGTAACAGTGTTTATGGGATACCAGTCTCAGAACATCAAATGGTCCTATGACCTTGCAAATATTGTCCCGGAAAGTGACCCCGATATGGTTTACTTCCGCCAGTTTAGAAAAACCTTTGGTGAAGATGGAAATATCATGGCGCTGGGCATCCAGGATAGCAGTGTATATGAGCTTGAAAATTTCAAAAAATTCAGTGAACTCACATTCGCCCTTGAAGACAAAGAAGGCATTCGGAATGTGTTGGGCTTACCCAATCTTCAAAAACTAGAGAGAAATAATCAAAAAAGAGCATTTGAACTTAAGCCTGTCTTCGAGGAGATTCCGGAAGATCAAAAAACTCTGGACAGCCTTCTGGCAGGAGCTAAAAGCTTAAAGTTTTATAGTGGCCAGCTTATTAATGACTCCAACGGAGCTACACTTTTGCTTATCACCATCCAAAAAGATATTCTCAATTCGAAAAATCGAGATCAGCTAGTCAACTTCATTATTTATCAAGGACAACGGTTTGAGGAAGACTCGGGGATCGATGTACACTTTGCAGGCCTACCTTACTCAAGATCTATTACAACTAGCAAGGTAAAGGCTGAGTTAAATATGTTTTTGGTGCTTTCTCTGATCGTCACCGGAATCATTTTATTTCTATTTTTCAGATCTTTCAAAGCAGTATTTTTCCCACTTATAATCATCGGAGTGGTGGTAATCTGGGTAATGGGGACATTGGCCATACTTGGATATAAAATAACATTGCTTACAGGTCTTATTCCTCCAATCATCGTGGTAATTGGGATACCAAACAGCGTGTATATGCTGAATAGATATCATCATGAATTCAACGAACATGGTGATCAGATGAAGGCTTTAAGCCGAATCATCCGAAAAATTGGTGTTGTTACGTTCATTACTAACCTGACCACTGCTGTTGGATTTTTTGTGCTTGCGACCACTCAAATCAATGTACTGGTAGAATTCGGAATTGTTGCGGGAATCAACATCATGGCCACTTTTATTGTGAGCATCATTCTGATTCCTGGGGTGTTCTCACTTTATAAGCCGCCCTCTCAAAAGCACCTGAGGCATCTAAAGTTTAAGATGCTCGATTGGGTAATCAAGAAAATAGATATAGCTGTTCATAAAATGAAGCCGGCAATATTTATGCTGACGATAGCCGTGGTTGCTGTTTCAGCTGTCGGACTATCGAAGATCAAGGCTGTATCTTATATGGTAGATGATATCCCTGAAAAAAGTCCGTTAAAGAAAGATCTTAGGTTTTTTGAAAGCAACTTCAGTGGAATCATGCCGCTCGAGGTAATCATAGATACCGGCGCTAAAAAAGGAGTTCAGAATCTTCGCAAACTGAGAAAGATCAATGAATTTGAGAGCTTCATCTCATCTATTGATGGTATATCTCAACCCATCTCAGTGGTGAGCTTTGCAAAAGCTGCACGGCAAGCCTTTTATAACCAGAACGAAGAGTTTTACTCGCTCCCGAGTAATCGGGAAATGCCGTTCATTATGCGATTCTTGAGTGAAGGAGAAACAGAAGATTTGTCTCAATCATTCATTGATTCTACTGGTCAGTATGTGAGGGTATCATTAAAAATTGCTGACATTGGATCAAACAAGCTAGACTCGCTAGTCAATGGAGTGATTGCCCCGCAGATAGATTCCATATTTATGGACTCCAAGATGGACGTCAACGTGACAGGTACCACCTTAATGTTTATCAAAGGAAACAAATTCCTTATTGAGAATCTACTCACCTCCATGCTGATCGCATTCGTGATTATCGCTTTCATCATGGCACTGTTGTTTAGGAATTTGAAAATGATCATCATCTCCATCATTCCCAATATCATTCCACTTTTGATCACAGCCGGAATTATGGGATTCTTTGGTATTCCACTTAAACCAAGCACTGCGCTGATATTTAGTATTGTCTTCGGAATATCTGTGGATGACTCAATTCATTTCCTTGCGAAGTATCGCCAGGAGCTTTTTGCAATGAAATTTGATGTATCAAAAGCGATTAGTAAAAGTATCAGGGAAACTGGATCAAGCATGATTTATACCTCTATCATCCTGTTTTTTGGGTTCATCATTTTTGTTCTTTCAGAGTTTGGGGGAACCATCGCTCTTGGAAAACTGACCTCCATTACATTGTTTTTTGCAATGATTACAAACGTAGTGGTACTCCCAGCACTGATCTTGCAATTTGATAGCGGGAAGCGCGATAAATCCAAGCACCCACTCATTGAGGATATTCCAGAATTGGCAGAAGGAATCGACGATGATGACGAACCAGAAAAGAATAAGAAATAATTAATAAGATTTTACGGACAGTGAAATATCCTGAATATAAAAAAGTAAGCTATTCGGAAATTGCAAAAGACATCCTGAAATTTTGGGAAGACAAAAACATTTTCGATCAATCGGTAAGCACAAGAGAAGGCAAGGATACCTTCACCTTTTATGAAGGGCCACCATCTGCAAATGGAACCCCTGGCATTCACCACGTGATGGCCAGAACAGTAAAAGACATATTCTGCCGTTACAAAACCCTTCAGGGATTTCAGGTAAAGCGAAAAGGTGGATGGGACACGCATGGGTTGCCAGTAGAGTTGCAGGTTGAAAAAGAGCTTGGAATCACCAAAGATGATATAGGTAAAAAAATCTCGGTAGAAGATTATAATGCCAAATGCCGTGCAGCTGTAATGAAATTCAAGAGCCAGTGGGACGACCTTACCCGACAGATGGGATACTGGGTAGATCTTGATAATCCATATGTCACTTTTGAGAAGGAGTACATTGAGTCTGTGTGGAACCTTCTGAAGAGACTATACGAAAAAGACCTTCTATATAAGGGATACACAGTTCAGCCGTACTCGCCTGCGGCAGGTACGGGGTTAAGTTCACACGAACTAAACCAGCCCGGAACATATAGAGACGTAAAAGACACCTCCGTCATTGCACAATTCAAAGTAAAGAAGAATGATCGTTCTTCCTTTCTATTTGAAAACGATGCTGAAGACGTTAGGATCATCGCATGGACAACCACGCCGTGGACTCTTCCTTCCAACTGTGCTTTGGCTATAGGTGAGAAAATAACCTACGTTAAGGTTAAAACTTATAATCAATACTCATTTGAACCCATTTCTGTAATTCTGGCTAAAGATTTAGTAGGCAGGTATTTTTCACATAAAGCCAAGGATATTTCACTTACTGATTATAAAGAAGGCGACAAATTAATCCCATTTGAGATTGCTCAAGAATTTAAGGGCACAGATATTCTTGAAATAAAGTATGAGCAACTGATGCCATACGTAACCAACGATGAGTTAGAGAAAAACGCCTTTAGAGTAATTCCGGGTGATTTTGTATCTACGGAAGATGGTACCGGAGTGGTACATACAGCCTCTGTTTTTGGTGCAGATGACTTTCGCGTGACTCAACAAGCCGGGGTCCCTTCTGTGATGATAAAAGATGAAAAGGGACAGGATGTTCCCTTGGTAGATAAGCAGGGTCGTTTTGTTGAAGAGGTAACGGACTTTGCAGGAAAATTTGTCAAGGAAGAATACTACAGCGATGAAGAAAGGAACAATCCGGACTTCAAACCAACCGATGTTCTAATAGCGATAAAACTAAAGGAGGACAACAAAGCTTTTAAAGTTGAAAAATATGTCCATTCTTATCCACACTGTTGGAGGACGGACAAGCCTGTGCTTTATTACCCACTTGATTCATGGTTTATCAAAACAACAGCCCTCAAGGATCGCTTGGTAGATCTAAACAAAACCATCAATTGGAAGCCTGAATCTACAGGAACAGGACGGTTTGGAAACTGGCTGGAAAACCTGGTGGATTGGAACCTGAGTCGATCACGTTTCTGGGGAACACCTCTTCCGATTTGGGTAACCGAAGATCGCACTGAAATGAAGTGCATCGGCAGTATCGAAGAACTACAGAATGAAGTTCACAAAGCTGCAGAGGCCGGATTCATGAGTGCAGATCTTCCGGAAGATTTTGACCTTCACAGACCGTATGTAGATGATGTTGTTCTGGTAAGCGATACCGGACAAAAGATGATGAGAGAGCCAGACCTGATCGATGTTTGGTTTGACTCAGGAGCAATGCCATACGCGCAATGGCACTATCCATTCGAAAACGAAGAAACATATAAGTCTAATTATCCCGCAGACTTTATCGCCGAAGGTGTGGATCAAACTCGTGGTTGGTTCTTTACACTGCATGCGATCGCTGTGCTGCTCAATGATAGTGTGGCTTACAAAAACGTAATTGCCAATGGTCTCGTGCTGGATAAGAATGGCAACAAAATGTCCAAGCGACTGGGCAATGCTATCAATCCGTTTGAAACATTGGATCAGTACGGGGCGGATCCTACTCGCTGGTACATGATAGCCAATGCCAACCCATGGGATAACCTAAAGTTTGACCTGGAAGGCGTAGCTGAAGTTCAGCGTAAGTTTTTTGGAACACTCACTAACACTTATTCCTTCTTCTCGCTGTATGCAAATTTGGATGGCTTCCAGATGGATGAAACGAATGTGACTCCTGTCGCAGATCGTCCAAGATTTGATCGGTGGATTCTGTCTGAGCTACAGATTCTCATAAAAGAGGTTACTTCATTCTATGAAGACTATGAGCCAACCAAAGCGGCACGGGCGATACAAGACTTTGTCAATGATCAATTATCTAACTGGTACGTAAGATTATCACGTAAGCGGTTTTGGAGAAGTGAGCTAAATGACGACAAGAAAGCAGCATACGAAACGCTTCATGAGTGTCTAATGGTTTCAGCTCAACTTATGAGTCCAATCGCTCCATTTTACTCAGAATGGCTATACAAAAACCTGACTGATGGAATTCGCGAAGCTGCATTAAAGAATGATACTCCTCTGAAATATGAGTCAGTGCATTTGAGTCATCTCACAAAATCAGACGAAACCAAAGTGGATCAGGAGCTGACCGAAAGCATGCATTTTGCTCAAAATGTTTCTTCTCTGGTGCACTCACTTAGAAAGAAAGAAAAGATAAAAGTGAGACAACCACTTCATAAGGTCTTGATTCCGGTTCTCAAACCTGAGGTAAGGGAACGAATTGAAGCTGTCGAAGAATTGATAAAAACAGAGATCAATGTAAAAGAGGTTGAGTACGTGGATGATGCGTCAGGCATTTTGGTGAAAACCATAAAGCCTAATTTCAGAAAATTAGGTCAAGCTTATGGCCCAAAAATGAAAGCCATTTCAGCCATCATTAATGGCTTTTCTAAAGACGACATTTCCGCAATAGAACGAGACAATTCATTTATCATTGATGTAGACGGAGAATCCATTGAGTTGACATTGGAAGATGTAGAAATAACCTCTCAGGATATCCCGGGATGGCTGGTGGCATCTGAAGGTGGCCTGACAGTAGCACTTGATATCACGATCACTGAAGAGCTAAAGAAAGAAGGATTGAGCAGGGATGTTGTGAATCGTATTCAAAACTTGAGAAAGGATAAAGGCCTGGAAGTACAAGATAAAATCGCGGTGAAGTATGCCACATCTGATGACATGATGAGTAACGCACTCGCCGATTTTGCCGAGTATATCAAAACTGAAACTCAGGCTGTTTCGTTGGAAGCACAAGACTCAAATGCCGGTGAGCAATTTGACATTGACGGAATCGAAATTAAAGTACAAATAGAAGTAGCAAATTGATGAAGAATCAAGTACTCAAATATTTTCTTATTAGCCTGCTGGTGATCATTCTGGATCAAGTAGTAAAGATGGTTGTGTATTATAACATGGATATGGGCACCAAGGGTCAGATCATGATTTTTGGCTCATGGTTCAAACTTCACTACTTAACCAATCCGGGAATGGCATTTGGGATGAAGTTGGATTTTGAGTACGGTAAACTCATTCTGACAGTATTTAGGATTGGTGCCATGATAGCCATCGGGTATTATCTTTATTCACTGATTCTCAAAGAAGCCAATAAAGGCCTTATCATTTGCATTGCTTTAATTTTAGGAGGTGCTATAGGAAACTTAGTAGACTCTATTTTTTATGGTGTATGGTTTGATAATGCACCATTTGATGCACCAAGTCGGTGGTTTCACGGTCAAGTGATAGACATGTTTTACATAGATATTTGGGAAGGTTATTTGCCTAAGTGGATACCGTTCCTTGGTGGAGACTACATGGCGCTTTGGCCTGTATTTAACATTGCCGATGCGGCTATTTTTACTGCCATCTGTTTCATTATCGTATTTCAAAAGCGATACTTCAAAAAAGAAGAAGCCGAAACGGTCGTGAACACAGAAGTAGAACAAACCTTAAATGAATAGACTTTGAGACAAATCCACATTCTCAACGGTGACGCGCTAAAAGAACAATTTCCTGAAAATTTTATAACAGGAGAAATAAGAGTTGCCAGAGAATGCTTGGTTGATGGTCCTGTTGAAGCCAAAGATTTAGACGACCTTTTAAAGATTCGTGCGGCTTTCATTGAACAGGCCTATGGCGACAGTAATTACGATACTTCATCGGGGGAAATTAAAAAAATTGCAGCAGTTAATAACTCGGAAGTAAGCCTATGGTTTGAAGAAGATCTCTTTTGCCAAGTAAATCTATGGTTTATCTGCAGCCTGCTTTACCCCAAAAATGTTAAGGTGTTTCTAGTGATGCCCAAAGATTCCCTTAGATATGGATTTGGTGGATTGTCACAAGATCAGCTAGTTTCAGCATACCGTGAGAGAAAAGAATTGACACAGGTAAATGTCAATCAGTTTGCGTTGCTGTGGTTTGCCTATCGTAGCAATCACATCGAAAGATTGCTGAAACTTGGTGTGCAGATGCACACAGATTTCCCATTTGTAATGAAAGCGATTGAAGCTCATTTTGATCTGCAGCCCAGAGATGGCTATCTCGGACTTCCTGAACAAATCATACTGGATATTATGAATGAAATGTCTACTAAAGATTTTGGAATCGTATTTCGAGAATTTTGCGAAAGAGCGCCAATCTTTGGATTTGGAGACTTACAAGTCAAAAGAATTTTTGATAAGGTAATCAACCAATAAGGCTATCTACATTCTGATTTGTCCATATGATCGAGTATGTCTTACATTTATGTCGATTGAAATCTAATATATGGATAACACTAAACTCAATTTCAAACACCTTGCGATAGAGGCCATCTTAATTGTCTTCACTGTTTCCCTTGCCCTGGCCCTTTCGGAGTGGCGCCAGCAGGTAAAAAAGGATCAACTGGTGGAGCGAGTAATAACCTCTCTTAAAAGCGAGACTGAAAAAAACATTGAGAACTTAAAGAAGGCAATTAGCTATCACCAAGAACTTATTGCTAATCTAAGAAGTGGCACTCATGTAATGATTAGCGCCTCAATTGATGAATTACCTTTTGATCCACTCAATGACAATGAGCTCGTGTCTTTTGTCAAGAGTCAGATATATGCGAATTCATCTACTTACGCAGATCCAGTAGAAATAATTAAAGATGGGGAAACAAAGTATTTGCGTACCGATGATAGGCTGAGTACGATAGTAATTAAAAATGATAGCTTATTCGTTTTTGGCACTGGCAACATAATCTTACGATCGGCTCAGATCAGTAACAATTCATGGCAAATAGCCCAGGCCACTAATGTGTTGATTGAGCTTGACTATGATCTAATCAGTGTCTTGGGTAGCATTACCACAAAATTTGAAGACTTTGAAAGCACTACCGAAATGGCGATAAATATTCTATATGGTAATGCCGGTCAGATTCAATCGGCCATGGAAGATATGCTATCGATAGAAAAAGAATTACTTGAAAAATATGAAAGTGTAATTCTAAAATTGAATGAAGAGTAGAATTAAGTCAACTCATAATATGTGATTTTTCAAAATCCTAATTTACATTAGTCCAATGAACACTAAGCCACGAGTATTAAAAGCATTCGAAGCGCTGGATCAGGAAATTCAAGAGCAGATCAAACTAGCATATCCAGAAGGATTCGAAGATCATCTCATCAAATTTGTAAATAAGGATGGTATGTACCAGAGCGGGCTTCCTTTTGAAACAGAAGAGAAATACTATCTGGTAAAAATGACGAGGGCTGAAGCAGCAGAACTCATCGCTGAAGATGATGATTATGACGATGATGGAAATCTAAGAGATGATGTAAAAGAAGAATATGAGGATCGTCATGACGATAGTGAAGATGACCTTTAGCATAAGATAGCAGCTTCAGCGAATGTTTAATAGTGTGAATTTTTCCAAGATTTCATCAATTGATTTGCTGGATTTTACAATCTCAATCGATGAACATGAAATCCCAATTGGGAGGGCCTATAAAGACAAGCTTATCGAGAAGCTCGGGTGGGTAAAGTAAGTCAATTTCATTTATTAGTTGGACTCGTCAAAACTAATTTGATTTTACACTTTCATACAACTCAGCGCCTGATCTCAATCCCGCCAAGAATACTCGAAATCTATATCTCTTTCTTCTGATCATTGAAAAGATTCTAATTATTCCCATAAAAATGATTTTGTTTATTCGATATATAAATCGATTGGACACCAAACGTATCATTGTGAAATAATAGATATTTCGAGCATAATGAAAGGCTTTTGAGTTGGTTGAAAAATCTAATATCGGATGATAAAAAAACTTTTTTTTAGCATCCAAATTCAACGAAAAATCAAGGTCGTTTATCACACTATTAGTAACAACAAAAATTTCACCTCCCATTCTTTTAATATTATTGGTGAATTCAATGTCATCAACGTACATAAAATATTTTGTATTGGGAGGTGGTATTGAACATAGTGTTTTAGTTTCAATAAATAGCCCTCCATAAAAAGCGGCATTGCTAGGATAAAGCTCTTTTTTTTGAATTGCTTCGAATACAATGGTGGATTAACTCTATTTAAAAATATCCTCAAAAGTCTTTTAAAGTGGAAGCACATAAAAGCATTTTCGCTTGGAAGCAAGTTCAACTCTTGGCTTCCGAAGAGGTTTTTATACGCAAACTGGGAAGTCCTAAAACATTGCAAGGCAACCGAATGCGATTTCAAAGAAAATTCGTTTTTATTCCATACCTCCAAAAGCTGATTTAATGCATCCTCTTCAGGTAAATTGTCATCATCCAGAAGCCATGTAAACTCGTTTTTAAGTTCTTTGGCTTTGTCTAATCCCATGGAATATCCTGCTGCTGACCCTGTGTTTTTTTTGTTATTTACTACATGGACATGCGCTTTAATATTCTTTGGTGCTTTAAAAGCATATCCATTAGAAACAATAACAATATCCTTAATCTGACTGAGACAGTTCAAATAGTCTAAAACCGTAAATACGAACGATCGACCTCCATAGGTTAAGATCACAACTGTTATTTTATCTTTACCTTGAAGCATAAAACAATTCCTTAATGGATAGCAATCCGGTAGTTTTTTTGCATGTTCCAAAAACTGGAGGAACAACTATGAATTTCATTCTAAATCATATCTATAAAATGAAATTCTTATGGCTAAGGAATGATATTATCCTTAAACAATCAAATTCTACCATAAATGAGATAGACATTTTTCATCGGATTCCTCCGGAAAAAAGAATAAAATTCAAAGCCTTTGCAGGTCACAAAATCAGTCCATTAATAGATCAACTGCCATCACATTTTAAAAAGTTGATGCTAGTAAGAAACCCTTATGAGCAAATTCCTTCTCTATATTTTCATCATCAAAGAAACAAGTCTGATTCACCTGCCTACAAAGAGGTTAGTTCCTATGCTACATTGGATGATTTTGTTAAAAGTGAATCTAAATACTATCCAAATCCTCAGGTAAAGAGCTTGTTCTTTGATGATCTTGAAATCTTGAAGAATCAAGATTTGATGAAGGAGAAAATCGCAACACTCGTAGCTGACAAGATAGATATATGCGGGACAACAGAGCAATTTGAAGATTTTCTTGCGATAGTTAGCTATGAATTGAATTGGGGACGGTTTTCATACCAGATAAAAAACCAAAAACCAGGTACTAAATCTACAGTCCCAGAAAAACTAAAAGTTGAAATTACCCAACGAAACGGTCTCGATATTTTTTTATACGAGCAAGTGGCTGAAAAATTTCAACTCCTAATAGAAAAACACCAAAGCAAAAGGAACTTCAAAGCCAGAAATACAAGCTCTGTTTTGGATAAGGTCATAAACAAGATTCAGCAGTATAAAATGGCCTCAATGGCTAATCTAGAACTTAAAAAAGAAGTTCAACTTAAATCAACATTTTTGAAGTACTTCCTAAAATAGAAATTGATGATTCCCTTCATGTAGCTGACATGGAGTTTATACCTCCATAGATATTCTCTTCTACCCGTCAACCGCTTTAAAAAGAATAGAACAAATTTGACTAGTTGCTTGACTAGGAGAATTGCGCCATTCGTAAACCTTTTATTTAAAATGCCCGACGAATATCCAGCTTGATACATAGCCTTCGTCCTTTCTTCTTCATCTAACTCATGATCATGCACAGCACTTGCCAAAGGCTCATACCTGCTTTTCACTCCATATTTTTTCATTCGAACTCCATATTCGTAATCATCACAACATGGATATGGTAGTTCCTCATTCACTGGCCCCAATTCATCTACCAGGCTTTTTTTTATACTAGAATTTCCAAAGTAGAAAAAAAATGAATTTGTAGGAACCTCCTTTGTAAAATTCACACCCAAAAGCTGGCCACTATCATCCAACCACTTTGTGAATTCTGAATTTTCAGTTATTCTTTTAGGAAAGATGGCTGGACCATACACAACAATATCTCCAGATTCTTTGTCAGAATGAGCTTCAGAGTGATGGAGAAATAAATTTTCACTTGGCACAAAATCTTCTCCAAGAAACAAAATTACGTTTCCCTCAGCTTCCTTAATCGCCAAATTCACCATCTTAGATCGGCTGGTAAAATCAGTATAAATGGATTTGGTGTTAATTTTCTCAATCTTCAGATTTCTGGCTATCCTTTCATAAATATCCGAATTTCTCCTAAGTGGTATGATCACTTCATAGTTTTCCACAGCAAGCGATTGATTGACAATAGCGCTCACCATGTCATCTGGAATAAAGTCATGAAACAAATCCCGCACTATTATTACAGACAACTTCATACTTCTTCTGTTAGAATTTCAGGTTTCCCTTCCAATGTCTTATGCACAGGACAACGATCAGCAATCTCAATAAGTCGTTTTCTTTGCTCGTCGCTCAAATCACCTGTCAGCTTAATTTTCCTTTTGATCTGATCAATCTTCCCTTTAGCGCTTTCACTATTCTCACCATCCATCTTGTGTACTTTATCATGCGTGAGTTTTACTTCCACTTCTTCCAACGGAATTTTTTTATAATCTGCATACATGCGCAGGGTCATAGCTGTGCAAGCACCTAAACCTGAAAGCAAATACCCATACGGTGTAGGTCCCATATCATCTCCACCTACACTTGGTGGTTCGTCCGCTATCATCAAATGGCTGCCAGCGATTAGTTCTGTTGTATATCCCTTATCTCCAATCCGTGTCCAAACTTCGCCTTCTGGTGCCTCTTCCTGCTTTTTTAATTCAATATATCTGCTCGCCCAATTTGCAATGATGGACCCCGCATATTTGGCATCACCCTCGGTCGTCATTAGGTGATCTGCACCATCCAATGAAACAAAACTCTTAGGATGCATGGCTTCTAAATAAATTTCCTGAGCATTGTTTATTCCTACTATTGTGTCTTGTGGTGAGTGAATAACCAGCAAAGATTTATTCAAGTTCTTGATTACACTCTTCCCTTTCTTGGCTTCTAAATCATCTAAAAACTGCTTCTTCATCTTAAACGTCCTACCACCGATGTTGACCTCAGCCTCTCCTTTTTCTTCCAACTCCTCTCTTCCACTCTCCAGTAAGTGACTGACATGATCCGGGGTAGACGGCGCCCCGATAGTAGCAACTGCTCTTACTTTTTCTAATTCACCCGAAACATGAAGAACAGCTGCTCCTCCTAGTGAATGCCCCACCATAATTTGAGGAGCTTCAAAATTCTCATCAAGAAACTGATAAGCATCCTTTAAGTCAGAGAGATTGGATGAGAAGTTCGTATCGGCAAAATCTCCCTTGCTTTGACCCAATCCAGTAAAATCAAATCGAAGTATCGCCATTCCTTGTTGTGTGAATGCCTGACTGATGTGTTCGACAGATTTGAGATTTTTTGAGCAGGTAAAACAATGAGCAAACAGAACAAAAGCCTTTGGTTTTCCGATTAATGGAAAGTCTAAGCGTCCGGAAAGTTCCTGCCCTTCTGCATTTTTAAAACTAACTTTTTTAAATCTCATGGGTTCATATCTTTTTGGTCTATCTTCAACGCGGAAACGTTCTGAAATAATTCCTGTCCTTAAGCTAGTTGATTCCACCAAGTGATGAAAATCCTAACCATACTAATATCATTAATTGTCTGCCAGGTTTCCCTGGGCCAGATGGTTCACTATGATGTAGTCAAAGGAAGCAAGAAGCTTGGAGATATGACTGTAAAGCGGGTGCTTTCTGACAATCAGGTCAATTATGAAATTGAAAGTAAAGTTACTTTCCGCATTCTATTCTCATTCACAGTTAATTATGAATCGACAAGCGAGTACAAATACGGTCAGCTAATAAAGGAATACACGCATAATCAACTCAATGGATCTACGCAAAAGAAGTCGACCATATGGTACGATGGTGAAAAGTACACATTAGACCTGAATGGCTCCAGGACCAATCTAAATGACAATATTGAATATTCTGTAGCTGCAATCTATTTTGAAGAGCCTCATGATGGCCAGAAGGTCTTCTCACCACAGTTTGGTGAATATTTGGTATTCAATAAAGTTGGGGAGCATGAATATGAAATGGAATCACCGGATGGCATCAACCAATATACTTATACGCATGGCATTTGCTCAGAAGTGAAGGTCAACAGAGATTTTGCCAAGTTCTATTTTCGGATGACGGAGGAATCATTACGTGAAGTTCAATCTAAGAAGATTGTTGGTGGAACTCCTGTAGTGGATTAAAAATTGCTATTTTTCCCTAAAATTTCCTCGTCATGATCACTTGTATTGCCATAGATGATGATCCCTTATTCCTTCAATTAATAAGTGCCTATTTCAAAGAGTACGATGATATGGAATTGATCAGTACTCATCCCAATCCTGTCAATGGAATAATGCAAGTGGTGAAAAAAAAGCCTGACGTTTTATTAATTGATCTGGAAATGCCATACCTGGATGGGTTTGAAACGCTGGATACACTTGACAAAAAACCAAAAATTGTCATGATTTCTGCGCACGTTAACCAACCAACCCGGGAGAAAAAACTCAAAATCGATAAGTACATCAGAAAAGTAAGCCTTAATAAAGAGCTCCTTCGAAAAACAATTTTAGATGTTACTAATGAATAGGATTGGCCAAAGTCTGATCTACAACTTCACTCCTATCAAATAAAGGAAGTTTAACAATAAAAGTGGTCCCCTCTTCCTCCTTGCTTTGAGCACCTATTGATCCATTATTCATATCCATGAACTCTTTCACCAATTGTAAGCCAAGTCCAAGACCTTTCTCGCCTGCTGTTCCATAGGTCGATCCTTCCCCATCCAAACTAAACAGTTTGTCAAGTTTTGATTGAGGTATCCCTATTCCTGAATCTACCACCGTTATTTCCACCATTTCTTCATCTTTGGTGGCTTCTATAAAAATGCTTCCGCCTTCTGGTGTGAATTTTATAGCGTTGTTGATCAAGTTTCTAAAAATGGTGTGCACACTATTGCGGTCAACCCAAAGAAAGATGGGTTCTGAGATATTTGAAGTGAGTGTGACTTGCTTGCCGTTGGCCATGTTGGAAAACATTTCATTGATTTCAGCGATCATCTCAGTAATATTTACTTTCTCAGGTACATTTGGAAAATGTCCTTGCTGCTGCATTGCCCAGTTCAGTAGGTTATCCAGCAAGTTCGAAAGCCGTTCTACGGATGTTTCCATGTGATCGGCCATTTCAAGTAGCTGTTGATTATTTTTTTCTTTTACGAAATGCCTGATAAGTCCGCTTACACCGAAAAGTGAGCTAACCGGTCCTCTTAAGTCATGAGAGATGATTGAGAAAAATTTATCCTTGGTCTCATTCAGTCGTTCCAGCGCTACCTTTTGCCGTTTAAGTACCCGATTTACGCGAATCTTTGATCGATAGTATACGAAAATTACGATCACCAAAATGGCAAATGCGAACACAACCACGGTTGCAGTTACTATTACTGCTTGCTGATTTCTTTTTTGAGCTCTCAGCAATTCCACCTCAGATTCCTTTTGAGCAAGCTCGAAAGCTGACTTTTGTTTTGCCATTTGACGAATCACATTTTTATTCTCAATGGAATCTGCAAGTGCTGTATATGTCAGATGAAAACTAAGTGCTTCTTTATACTTACCTCTTGATTCATGAATTCGATAGAGCAGTAAATTCAAATCTCTGTTTAGCTCGGTCAGGCCATATGTTTCTGCCATTTCTAGTGCTTCAGAGCCATTTTTCTGTGCTTCATTCACCTCGCCAAGCTCAAATTGTATTTCACCCAAAAACTTTAAAAAGTCAGCCACGGCATAGTAATCTTCTATCGATCTTAAACTTTCAATGCTTTGCTTCAGTGCATCGACAGCCTGAGATTTCATCCCCAAAGCCGCCTGAGTAATTGCCATATTTCCCCTGATATATGCAAGTAGGGATTCTCGTCGTATGGGTTTCAAATCAGAAAAGTCTGATACTAAATTTTCGGCCTCTCTTCCGTACATGATAGACGTGTCAAAATCGCCTAAAGTATAATAGTCGTATGCAGTGTTGAGTAGTGCAATGGAAAGGTTTAAAGTATCCTTCCCTTTTCTAAATATATCGATGGTTCTGTTAGAGTATTGGACAGACGTTTTAATGTCACCTTGGCTGGCATAGGTCGCAGCAATCTCCCCTAATGAAGAACCTATGAGTTTTTCATCGTTATTTTCCTCGGCAATTTCCAATGATGAAAGTAGGTGTTCTAAGCTTTTAGCAAGATCACCCATAAATCGATAGCCCACACCCAATTGAAGTTCGGCGGCATGCTCAAAAAAGTATGAGTCATTTTTTCTTGCCAATTCTAATAGCTCATTTGCATATGCAATACGTTGATTGGTTTCGGGTTCCTCAGAAGCAATGGATCGGAGTAAAGTCAGGCGCTCTTGAATATCAGTACTAGACTTGTATTGACTAAGCAAGCTATCCAACTGGGACGTCTGGCCTGCACTCAAAAGAGGAGCTAAGACTATCAGAAGACTTAAAATACTGTTGAAAAAGGAGGTGGGCTTTTTCATTAGCTACAAGGTAGCTCTTAATTTTTGAAAAATGAATCAACAAATTCAGTCTTATTGAAGACCTGCAAATCTTGTACTTTTTCGCCAACACCAATGTACTTAACGGGAATTTTAAATTGATCTGAAATACCAATCACTACTCCGCCTTTTGCTGTACCGTCAAGCTTAGTAATTGCCAGTGAGGTTACATCTGTTGCCTTGGTAAACTCCTGAGCCTGAATAAACGCGTTTTGTCCGGTACTGCCGTCGAGCACCAACATTACATCATGTGGTGCTTCAGGAATGAATTTTTGAACAACATTTTTAATCTTGGAAAGCTCATTCATCAAATTGACCTTTGTATGGAGCCTGCCGGCTGTGTCAATAATTACAACATCAGCGTTCTCTTCTTTCCCTCGTTTGGCTGCCTCAAAAGCTACTGCGGCAGGATCAGTATTCATTCCTTTAGAAACCACAGGCACGCCTACTCGTTCTCCCCACATGATCAATTGGTCAACGGCCGCAGCTCTAAAAGTATCAGCTGCTCCTAGAATTACATTTTTTCCAAGCGCCTTAAATTGTGCGGCCAGCTTTCCTATGGTTGTCGTTTTTCCAACCCCGTTTACTCCTACTACTAGTATAACATACGGACCATCCGTTTGAGGAATATCAAAATCAACAAGGTCTTTTGTGTTGTTTTCAGAAAGTAGACCCGCAATCTCTTCTCGTAAAATTTGATTGAGTTCAGAAGTATTTAGATACTTATCTTTCGCAACTCTTTCCTCTATTCTGTCAATTATCTTAACGGTGGTTTCCACACCCACATCTGAGGTGATTAGTACCTCCTCCAATTCATCTAATACATCCGCATCTACAGTCGATTTCCCGACTACTGCTTTGTTCAGCTTAGTGAAAAAATTCTGTTTTGACTTTTCGAGTCCTTTGTCAAGAGACTCTTTTTTGTCTTTGGAAAAAAAGCTTTTCAGACCCATTGGTTATATAGGATTAGGTGATATTGGTGAATATAAAAAAAGCCACTCTGACTTGTACGTCGGAGCGGCTTCCTTCTTTTAGGATTTAATTTCTTACTTCGCTAGCGTATCTTTTACGTCACCTTCGAGAACCATCTCTTCTCTGTACGTATAAGATCCGTTATCGCCTTTGATCGCTTTGATCACTTTGGCATATTTCGCTCCACCTGGTTGCTTAAGAGTTGCTACTACTTTCTTTGCCATGGTTACTTAATTTCTTTGTGTACTGTATACTTCCTCATGATCGGGTTGTATTTCTTCAACTCAATTCGATCAGGAGTGTTTTTTCTGTTCTTGGTAGTGATGTACCGGCTTGTGCCAGCAAGACCACTGGTTTTGTGCTCTGTGCACTCAAGAATTACCTGGACTCTATTTCCTTTCTTCGCCATTTTATTTTGTCTTTTCCAAAAAATGCCTTCGCAAATGCTTCGGCTTTTAAAAAGGAGTGCAAATGTAGTAGAATTAGTTGATTTTAAAAACGTTAACTAAGCTATTTTTAACTAATTCTACTGGATCCTTTATTTGTCTTCCCCGAGCTCCGGCAATACAAAAGCGTCAAGCGGACTTGGCTCTTTCATAAGTTGCTCGATTTCTTCACTTTTTCGTGGTGCTAAATCTGATAAAAGCTCGTTTCCATCTTCTGTAATTAGAATGCAATCTTCGATTCGAACTGCAATCCCCCACCACTTCTCATCGCATTTGGCTCCTTCCGGAATATAGATACCCGGTTCAATCGTGATCGCCATACCAGCTTCTAGGAATTCATAATTTCCTTTATCATGAACGTCTAATCCTATGTGATGACCCAGACCATGTGGATAATACAAATGACGCTCATCGGCACTCTCAATAATACCCAGCTCAGCTAAACCTTCGTTGATTATTTTTCTCGCGATTCCAGCGTCTAAGTCCCTTCCGATGTTTACACCCGGCTTTGCCGCTTTGATTGCTTCATTCTGGGCCTTATATACCAAATCGTAGATGGCCTTTTCTTCTTCGGAAAAGGTTCCATCCACCGGGATAGTTCTGGTCACATCCGCTGTGTAGCCATGATACTCAGCTCCTAAATCCATGAGGATCATTTTGTCACTGCTGATCTCAGGCTTATAATTTTCAATGTAATGTAGAATACATCCATTGTTGCCTTCACCAACTATTGACGGATAGCCTTCATATTCGGCCTGATACTTTTTGAATATAAACTCATGAATCCCTTGTACTTCACGTTCGCTCATTCCGGGTTTCAATGCTTTCATTACCTCAGCCTGGGCAATACACGAGATGTCTACCGCTTTTCTTAATAGTTCAATCTCGTCTTCCGTTTTTATCCCTCTCAAATCCTTCATGATCTGATCCAGCGTTTCCATATCCAGGTTATTAGCTGCAGACTCTATTGTTAAGTCACCTTCTGTAGGATATCCAGATTTGCTCTTGAATGATGCGATCAAATCATAAAGATCACCTTCAGCTCTGGTGTCTCTTACATCGTTGAAAAAGTCATAAAACAGCACCTTGTCAAACTTTGAAAAATCAATATTGTAAGCTTCGAAATCTGTGTTATTAAATACCTGATTGAAGGCAAGCTTTTCTTTTACTCCAGTGATTCCCAACCTTCTGCCAGTCCACATTTCAGCCATTGCATTACGAGGTTGAATGAAAATAATCTCATTGTAATTGCCTTCTGGTCCGTCTTGCTCATCTTTGAAGATCAACAAAACAGCGTGTGGCTCCTTATAGCCGGTTAGGTAATAGAAATTGGGATCTTGATGATAGATGTAATCCACATCGTTGGCTCTGTTTCTTACCGGGTTTGCAAAAAACACAGCTACCGAATTATCAGGCATCTTTTCACGAACAAGTGCTCGTCGCTCAATGTGAAATTCTGTTTTTAAAAAATCATCCGGCTCATTTTGAGCAAAGGCACCAGTTGATATTGTGATTATAACTAGGGTGAGGAATTTTTTCATCTTCATTAAATTTTTTGGAACGCTAAATATAATACGGAGGAATAGTACACTTTCTATTCCTATCCAACACTGGCAGAAATACTGGATAAAAGGCATAAAAAAACCCTGACAATTGTGTCAGGGTTTCAATTTCTTTTCAATGAATCAATTACTTGATCACCATTCCGTTTGCTCTTGCTTTTTTAAGCACAGATGTGATACCGTTTTTATTGATTGTTCTCAGCGCCGAAGTAGACACTTTCAACGTAATCCACTTATCCTCTTCTGGAATGTAGAATCGCTTCTTCTGAAGATTCGGGTTGAATCTTCGCTTTGTTTTATTGTTGGCGTGAGAAACGTTGTTTCCTACTTGTGGCTTTTTACCGGTTATATCGCAAACTTTTGACATCTTTCTATCCCGTTTTCAAAAATGGAGTGCAAATATCGGGATTTCAATTCAATATGCAAACTATTGTTTGACATTTTCATGATTGTATGGACAATGTAAACAGCCATTCCCACAACAGTAGCCTCTTTTTAGGTGATACTTCTCTGTAAACACCATAAGTCCTTGCTCATTTATGTAATAATCTTCCGATTCAGTGTCTTGTTTCAATTGCGCCTCCGCAGTTAAATTGTTAATCTTGCAAATAGATTTAAACGGCAAAACTATGTTAGAAAATAAGACAATGACGAGCGAAGATTTAATAAAACTGGAAGATAAGCATGGTGCCCACAATTACCATCCACTTCCTGTAGTGTTGGCAAAAGGTGATGGTGTACATGTTTGGGATGCTGAAGGAAGGAAATATTATGATTTTCTATCTGCATATTCTGCCGTAAACCAGGGTCACTGCCATCCCGCAATTGTGGGTGCAATGACAAAGCAAGCAGAGACGCTCACATTAACATCTCGTGCATTCTACAACGATGTGCTTGGCCCATATGAGAAGTTTATCACTGAATATTTCGGTTTTGACAAAGTACTTCCGATGAACACCGGAGCGGAAGCAGTAGAAACTGCGATCAAGCTTTGTAGAAAATGGGCTTATGAGAAAAAGGGGATAGATGAGAATAAAGCACAGATTATTGTGTGTGATAACAACTTCCATGGAAGGACTACCACAATCGTCTCATTCTCAAATGATCCGGTAGCCAATAAAAACTTTGGACCTTATACACCTGGCTTTATTCGAATCCCATACAATGATCTGGGAGAGCTTGAAAGAGCATTGCAGGGAGAAAACATTGCAGGATTTTTGGTGGAGCCAATTCAGGGCGAGGCTGGAGTTATGGTACCAGATGAGGGATACATTAAAGGAGCCAAAGAGCTGTGCCAGAAAAATGGGGTTCTTTTCATTGCCGATGAAGTACAAACCGGAATTGGGCGAACGGGTGCTCTGCTAAGAGTATGTGGAGATTGCAGTTGTGGAGGACACTGTGAAAAACAAGAAACATATACGGAGCCTGATATATTGATACTCGGTAAAGCGCTTTCTGGTGGTGCGTACCCGGTTTCTGCAGTTCTTGCCAATGACTCTGTAATGGAGGTAATACAACCGGGACAGCATGGATCTACTTTTGGTGGCAACCCTGTAGCTGGTGCTGTTGGTGTTGCAGCTTTGAATGTAATCCGTGATGAAAAGCTTACGCAAAATGCCAGAAAGCTAGGTGAAATTTTCAGGGATAGAATGAATCAGATGATTGAGAAATCAAATCTTGTAAATCTAGTTAGAGGCAGAGGTCTCCTCAATGCGATTGTTATTAATGATTCCGAGGATAGCTCAACAGCATGGGACATCTGTGTCAGCCTAAAAGACAATGGATTGCTTGCTAAGCCAACCCACGGCAACATCATCCGATTTGCGCCTCCTTTGGTAATGACCGAGGAGCAACTTCACGATTGCTGTGACATCATAGAAAGAACGATCGCTGAATTTGAAAAATAGTTTATAGGTAATTATTCATCATAGGTAGATGAATTAATTCTACAAATCGAAGGATACGAAAGCGGATGATCATAAGTCATCCGCTTTTTTTATTTTAGAGCAATGAGATTCTACGCCTTAGGTCTTATACTACTATTAACTACCACCACTACTTTCTCGCAAAACCCGGAGATTGATAGCCTAAAGAAAGTGGTTGAAACTCAGGAAGATTTGGACAAGATTCAATCGCTCAATGAATTATCCTGGCAGTATAAAAATTTCAACATTGACAGTGCCATTTATTTTGGCGAGAAAGCACTTCAAGTAGGTTTCACCATAAATTCAAAAAAAGGAATTGCAGCATCATACAATAGCCTGGCTAGTGCCCTGCAAGCAAAAGGTCAATTGGATAGTGCGCTGAGTCTGCATAAAAAATCGCTGGAAATAAAGATTGAATTGGAAGATTCACTTGGTATGGCCGACTCATTTAACAACATGGGGATTGCTTATGATGAGTTAGGCAAATACAACTTATCACTCACACAATATTTTAAAGCACTTCGATTATATGAGTCTTTCCCAGACCAACAGTTCAGTGTGGCAATGGTTCTCGGTAACATTGGAATTGTCTATAAGAAACAGAAGGAGTATGCCCAGGTATTGGAATATTATCAACGCGCACTTACCATATATGAGGAACAAAAATCCGATTTTGGAATAACCGTAACCAAAGGCAACATTGGCAGTGTCTTTCTTCACCTGAAGAAATTCGAAGAGGCCATCACCTACTCCGAAGAAGCTCTGGAAGGGTTTAAATCTGTAGGTTATTTAAGATACGTGCCCTACATGAAAAGTAACATGGGCATTGCCTATGACAGCCTCGGTCAGATTGATGAAGCCCGCCAGCTTTATGAGGAAGCTATAAAGGAACATGAGGCCCATGATAACGATTATGAACTTTCCAATACATTGATCTTACTCTCCGCCAACTACAATGCCTCAAAAGATTTTTCTAAAAGCGTTAATGCTGCAGAGCGTGCTTACGAAATCGCGAATAAAATCAATGCATTAGAATTTAAGACCCGGGCGCTTTATGAATGGTCCAATGCCTTGGCAGGGACTGGCAACTATACAGCAGCCTACCATAAAATAAGCCTCCAGAACTCATTAAAAGATTCCCTTTTTGAGGAGAACAAGACTAAGCAGATTTTTGAATTACAAACTGAATATGAGACTGAGAAAAAGGAGCAACAAATCATGCTTCAGGAATCTCAGCTGGCCGAGCAAAATGCTGCCTTGCAACGAAACAGAATTCTACTGATCGCATCAATACTTGCAATAATTTTTATTGTCGCACTTGCTATGCTTCAGAGAAGCAGGCTTAGAAAAAAACAGCAATTAAGGTTGCAGGAAGCCAAGCTACAAGCACGAGAGGCAGAGATCAATGCTACCATTTCTTCGCAGGAAAAAGAACGAGCACGATACGCACGAGATCTTCACGACGGGTTTGGTCAAATGATCTCCATCTTAAATATGAACCTCAAAAATTTGAAAGATGGAGCAAAACCAAATGAGCGTCAAGAAGTGTTTGAGGCATCTGCCAAAGTTATAGATGATATGTACGATGAATTAAAAAACATTTGCTTCGACCTGATGCCGCAAACGCTCATAAAGCATGGGCTGGAAAGTGCATTGAAGGAATTCACCGAACGAATCAATCAAGCAGGAAAAATTCATATCGAGCTTAATACATTTGGATTGGATGGGCGCCTTACTGAAATTCAGGAGATATCGCTTTATCGCATTTCACAAGAGTGGATAAACAACATTTTAAAATATTCAGATGCATCTAAAATCACACTTCAAATCACCAAAGACGAAGGCGAAATCACCTTACTGATAGAAGATGATGGGAGTGGTTTTGAAAAGTCCCTGCTCACTACCGGAAAAGGGAATGGCTGGAAAAACCTGAACACGCGCACCAATTTAATTCAAGGCCAACTCGAATTGGAAACGACTCCAGAAAGAAGAGGCAATACCTTAATTGTGAATGCCCCATCAGAAATTTCGACCTACGAAGTAGCTCAAAATACCGTGAAAACGGTATAGCAAACCCCACGCTTCTAATCGTATTTTGGAGTTTAATTGACAAGAGCGACAAGAAGATCAATGAATTTGCTATCTTTCATAGGGAGAGAGAAACCCACCAAAATGAAAATATTTCTTACTGATGATCACGCCATTTTATTGGGTGGCTTAATCAAAATTCTTTCTGTGGAAGACGACTTGGAAGTAGTCGGTTCCGCCGGCACGGTAAAAGAAACTCTTGACCTGCTCACTCAGAAAAATGTAGATCTCCTGATCACCGATTACAACCTCCCCGATGACGATGGTTTAGCCCTTGTTAGAAAAGTAAAGCGGAAGTATCCTGAAATTAAAATAATCGTATTGAGCATGCACGATGAAGCGCATTTGATCAAAGAGATCCTAAAGGAAGGCATTAATGGATATATTCTAAAAAAAGATTCCCACGAGGAATTGGTTAGTGCCGTCAGAGCGGTGAAAAACAACAAAGTATACCTAAGCTCTGATGTCAATGCCATGTTAATGAAAGGACTAAATGGCACTGACGAACAAAAGCTACTTACAGATCGGGAGCGGGAGATTTTGAAACTGATAGCCAAAGAATTTACAAATCGCCAAATGGCTGAGGAGCTATTCATAAGCGAACGAACAGTCGAAACACATCGAAAAAACATCTTCCGTAAGACTGGCACCAACAACCTGGTAGGACTCATCAAATTCGCTTACGCCAACAACCTTATCTAGGCCGCGTGTACGGGTTTCACGGTATATAAATATCCCATCTTTAGAGGATTCTATCAGATCGCATATTCGCCAAACTTTGATCTATAAATCAAACCGCGAATAATTTCGATCCGACATGAAAAACAAACTAAAAACAATCTTTGGCTTACTGCTATTGGTAGTATTTAGCCACACGAACGCTCAGGATGCCCTTTGGCAACTTGATTTTGAAAGTGAAGTGGAATGGAACAGTATCACTGAAAGTGGAATTCTTTTGGTTGGCACTGGTGATTTCAAACTTCATGGTATTGACAGCCGAGATGGCAACATTCTTTGGACTAGCGATGCTTTTAAGCAAGCGAAAAAGATGAAAGGCGCTGATGGCAAAAAGGTGGCTGCTAAATATGCCTTCGAAAACTTCATCCGTGTGCTTTCTGATGAAGAATATCCGGAAGTATCTGACTACATCGAACTGAAATTTTCTGATGGATACCAGTTTAAACAATATGCAATCATCAATATCCAAACTGGTGAAGAAGTAATCAGTCCAAAGATTGCTGAAATGCCAATCACGAAAGTTCCACTCTTCGGTGAGATGGCTACCTTCAATTATGATGGTACAGGCTATTTGCCCAATCTTCGAATGGTTATCATCTCAACTGCATATGTAGATTATATGCAAAAAGGGAAGCCTACTATCACCATAACTAAGATGGTGGACCTGCTTTCTCAGAAAATCATCTGGACCAATGAAGAAATTGCTGTGAATGGATTTCCGGCACTTCTGGACGATGGTGATATTGTTCTCCCCGGAACCACTCAAATTGCCAAAATGAACCCAAAGACGGGTGAGGTAAAGTGGAAATATAACACCAGTGTAAAAAACCAAACGTTCGAAAGCTTCGACCTTAGCCTCGACCTGGCTTACGGCTATTTCTTCGAGAAAAAGAAAAACAGTGGCTCCCTTTCAGCATTAGAGATGAAGACTGGAAAGAAACTTTGGGAGCAAGAACTTAAGCTAAAAGTTGTACCAAATATGTCAGCAATCGGCGAAGGTGTGGTAGTTATTGATGATAAGTGGTTTACGCTGTACGACCTCAAAAGTGGTACTGTGAAATGGGAAGTGAAGAAGATCGACGGCTACATAGTAGACCTTGGCGAGAAAGGAATTCTAGCTACTTCGAAAGGCAAGCAATTGATGTTGTTAAACAAAAAAGACGGTTCTGTTATATGGGATCAGAAGATTAAAGGCATCAACATCGATCAAATAGCCGCGACTGGAGTTATGTATACAGATTTGAAAGGAAGACTTGGATACATCCAATACGATGGAGAGCTTATCTGGGACAAGAAAGGGATGCTGGAAGTGCCTTCCCTCAGATACAAGCCGGAGCTAACCAAAGAAATCATGGTGATCGATGGTGACCTTTATGAAGTCAACCTTTTGAATGGAGATTACAAAGTATTGCACAAAGGACTCGCTGGCAAGTTTGAAGGTGAGGATGCTTCTCCCTCAAGTGTAGAATTAGTAGCAGGCGGATACCTCTTCATGGACGACAATAACATGGTGATGCTAGAGCCTGACGGCTCATTGAGGTTCGACAAATATTGGGAAGCACCGGGATTAAGTCTTGCAGCAAAAATTGCTTTGCGCGCTGCACAAGCTTCGGTGATGGCCATGGGAGCCGCCGCACAGATGAAATCTGCTCACACTGCCGCATATTCTCGGTATGGAACCAATGATTACTACAGCAAAATGTATGCACAACAAGCTCAAGACCTGTACAATGCAGCCGGTATGGTTGGAGCCGAAGCAAAGAAAACATTTAGTGCTACGGTGAGCAAAGGAGACATTCGAATGATCCTGACTAGAGTGGGCGAAGGTGGCCAGGGCAAAAGCTCTGGACTGGTAAAAGTGGATAGAAAAACAGGAGAAGAACTGGGTACGCTATTACTGAGTGACAAAGAGCCGATTTATGACTATGATCAAGTTTCAGGTCAGGTATTCTTTAAGGCAGACAAAAAGCAAATCATTAGTTACAGCTTTTAATTAAGCGATCATGTCTGGCGATCAACCGTGCGCGGTTGATCGCTTTTTTTATCTCAAACTTCTACTATCATGACCAAGGCATTCATTTTAATATTCCTGCTCGTAAGTCACCTCTCTTCGGCACAGAAGAAAGAATTGATCATTAGGCAAGGCCACACGGCAGGCATCAATATGGTGCAGTATTCTCCCACAGGCAAATATGTTTATTCCGCCAGTGATGACAAGTCCATAAAAATGTGGGATGTCCAGACCGGCATTGATGTAAATACCTTCAACGGGCATGAAGCGCCTGTCAATTCCATTCACCTATCCGATGACGGTACTTTACTTGTAAGTGCTGACAGAGCAGGAACCGTAATCCTTTGGGATGCTATAACCGGGGATGTAAAAACAAAAATTAACGCTCACACAGGATCAGCTAATACTGCAAAGCTTTCTCAGGATGTCACCAAAATCATTACAGGAGGAAATGATGAAGTATTAAAAATCTGGAGTGTAGCAGGCGATTCCATTAGCGCCATAACAGGGTTCACCGCTCCCATTATGAACTTGGCCATCTCGCCGAGCGGAGACCGTATTGTTACAGGTGGTGGAAAAAACAATGGTGTAGAAGTTAAGCTGGTCGATCCTGAGAAAGGAAAAATTCTAGCCGATGCCCTGGATAATGTGAAAGGTTCCGGAGCTGCGATAGCTTATACTAAAGCAATCATGACTGGGTTCGCTGTGATCGGAAACGTAGCAAACGGACGAGTAGGAAAAGGAATGACTACCATCTTTGTGATGACGTATTCCAATATCCAATTCACCAAAGACGGAAAGAAAATCCTCTTCTCTCAGAACATTTTCACACCATTCATGGCAGAAAAAGGTGAGGAAGAAAATACCGGCAATGCCAGCGTCTCCATCGTCGAGCTGAGTGATGATCGTCAATCGTTTGGCGAAGTGTCAAAACCCATTAGATGGCAACTCAACAACCCAAGAGGAGTTGCTGTCCTCAGTCAGGATGAAACGAAAGTCATTGTTAATGAAGAGCGATCGATCAAGGTCTATGACATTGCCAACGCAGACTTTCCTGAGCCTGGAAACAAAGAAGCCATCAACTATGTACCGCCTGTAGTTAAGGAAATTAAAAACATCACTAAAAACACCAATTGGCTCGCTCTTTCACCCGACTACCGCACCATCGTGACATCTGACCAAAAACGCCAACTTAAGCTGTGGGATTATAATACAGGCCGCAAAATCAGGGATATGGAAGGCTACGTACAACCTGCCTTGGCTGTAGATGTCATGCCTGATGGCAAGCACGTTCTCGTTGGGTCTTTGGATCAGGAAATGACCATGTGGGACATCACCACCGGCTCACTAGTCCGCATATTCGATCGATCATCCGACATCAATCACATTGATGTTTCTAAAGATGGGAGATATATGGCAACATCCGCGGTGAATACTTCCTTTCTAAAAATTTGGAACTTTAAAACAGGCAGACTTTTCAAGACAATCAAAGAAAAGAAAGACAATATCGTATGGGTAAAATTCAACCCAGACGATTCAGATAAAATTTGGGCTTTGACCAATACAGGAGTGCTCAACGAGTGGTCCATTAGTGACTTCAAAAGCAAAAAATACAAAGGAGATCACCGCAGCCTGGAAGATAAATTTACTCGAGGAGAATATTCCATTTCATTCGACGGGTATGAAGTATCCATTAAAAAAGGAAATCAGGTCATCATCGCAGATGCACAGCAGGGCGTAGTTACTGATGCCGTGTTTAGTATCGACTCAAAAATGGCAATCACCACCAACGAATCCGGTGAGATTACTTTGTATGATTTAAACGCAGGAACAAAAAAAGTGAGCATGGCTCTAATTGGTGAGAGTGGTTTTATCACTTACACCCCGGACTTTTACTATACTTCTTCGAAAACAGCTGCAAAAGCCATCGCTTTCAAGGAAGGCAACAATGTCCTTCCATTTGAACAGCTTGAACTGAAGTTCAACCGACCGGATGTTATCGCAAAACGCCTAGGCTACGCTTCCGAAAAACTTATAGCTTCCTATGAAGCGGCCTATAATAAGCGATTGAAAAGGCTGGGGTTTAGCGCAGATGATCTGGAAAGCGCTAATAATTTGCCAGAAGTGAAAGTAGATGTGCTCTCCATTCCGCTCGAAACCGATCAACGCACACTTACATTTTCTGTCGCTGCAAGTGATCAATATCAACCAATAAACCGTCTGCAGGTATATGTTAATGATGTGCCTGCTTTTGGCTCAAAAGGGCTAGCTGTGTCGCCTGCTACCGCCCTGGAAAAAGAAATAAGTCTACAGCTTAGTAAGGGCCTCAACGAAGTAAAAGTTACCGCTATAAATAGCAAAGGCCTTGAGTCGCTTCCTGAATCCTTCGAAGTTCAGCTGACAACAGATTTTGATAAGCCTGACTTGTTTCTTGTGTCCATTGGAGTTTCAGCATACCAACAAGCGCAGTATAACCTTGCCTTTGCAGCCAAGGACGCTTCAGATATTGTAACTACCATGAAAGGCTCTTCCGAGTACGAGCAGGTGCATGAAAAACTCATCGTAAATCAGGAAGCTACAGATGCCAATATTCAAACGATAAGGTCATTTGTTGAACAAGCTGGGGTCGATGATGTTGTGATGATTTTCATAGCAGGTCATGGTGTGTTGGACAAAGACTACACCTATTATTTCGCGACTCACAACATGGATTTTAATGATCCTAAAGACGGTGGCCTTTCTTACGAACAATTGGAATCATTAATCGATGGCATACCCTGTCGCAACAAACTGGTGATGATGGATACCTGTCATGCTGGCGAGCTGGATCAGGATGACGTAGAGGAAGCTGAAAAATCCGTCAGTGCTGTTGGTTCAGTATCATTCCGTTCCACTGGTTCACTTGTTAAGCTCAAGGAGAACAGTTTCGGACTTGGAAATACCCTTGAGCTTTCTAAAGCCCTTTTTAGCGACATGAAAAAAGGCACCGGAGCAACTGTCATCTCAGCGGCTGGAGGTACCGAATTTGCCGCCGAAGGAGTAAACTCTCAGAACGGACTTTTTACCAGCTGTTTCATCCAGGGGTTCAAAACACGCAGATCTGACCTCAATCGGGATAGAGACTACCGCGTATCAGAAATCATGCAGTACGTAGGTGAGCAAGTGATCCTGCTGAGCAATGGTAAGCAAGTACCTACCTCGCGTGAGGAAAACATTAAAAACGACTTCAAAATTTACTAACATGAGAGCTCTATTCATCTTATTTATGCTCGCTGGTCTTCAGGCGCCTAGCCAATCATATACAGTCATTCATGTGATTGGAAAAATCTACGATTCCAATTCAGGGCAATACCTAAGCAAGGGGACTAAAGTTGCCGAGAATGCGAACCTTAAATTCGAAACTTCCGGCGCCAGAGCTGCTGTTTTGAGTTCATCGAGAGGGCGATTTGTGATCCAGCAAAACAATCAATCAACTACTCAAAGTGACGCACTCTATGCGCTGAGCTCAGTGATTTCGCCTGTCCGTGGACGACTAAGCACTCGATCAGGAGCTATCAACAATGCCATTGATTTCAACAAGCATTTTGATGAAGGCCCAGTAGCGCTGGTAGGATCTACCTATTCTGTTGAGGTATCACCAGCGAGCTATCCAATGTCAGAGAGCAAATTTTTTTATGCTCAGTACCAATTCCAGGGCGAGACTATAAACAAAAAACTCAGTAATGATGATCAGGACCTTATCATTGATATCGATGGTTTTTATTCTATCGATGGGAAAAGAATTGATCCTTCATTGGTTAAAGACATTAAGCTTTTCTTTTATTCGGTAGAAGATCAGACTTCTAGTTTAATTTCAAACATGGACCTGGTTGTTGTGCCAAAGCAAGATTTGAAATCAATGCTGGAGCTAATCTCAGATAACAAGATAGGCGCGGTGCTTGAATTGATAAACTCAATGTACGGAAAATGCACTGAAGAACAATTGAACCAAGCCATGACTGAGCTTTAAACGAGTTGAAAAGAATCTTATCGATATCACTCATTACTGCCAATACCATTGTCATGATGGTATTGACATTCTATTTAATGAAGCTTCCATGGCTAGCTAGTGATGAAAAATTTCTCATTTGGAGCACCACATTTTTAGATTTTTCTAACAGGGAGCGACCTGAGTCAGAAGAATTTGTTTTCATCAACACCTCGAGCGATCTCGAACTGATAGATAAAGTTGATGAATTTGGCTTCCCTGTTGGGAATCAGGCGATAACCGATCGGCAAAAACTTGCTCAGCTTCTAAAGGTTATTAATGAATGCCCTGAACCTCCAGCGTATACCATCATTGATATTCATTTCGTGGATTCTTCCGCCAATGATACCCAACTGTCTTTGGAGCTGTACCAAATGGAAAAAGTGATATTGTCTGCGCATATTAATGAACATGGTGATTTAGAACCTCCAATTTTCGATCAGGCCGATTTTGGCATTTCAGACTATCTGATCGGGACCGCTTTCGATGGTATTTATAAGTATCAACTAATCTTCAGGGATACAGCTAAACTACTCCCACTCAAAGTTCATGAGCATCTAACAAGCACCACCAGCAGAAAATGGGGTCCATTTGTAAAAATCGGCACAAGCTGGACAATGAACAATTTCATCATGAATTATCGGATTCTTCAAAAGGATATCTACGATCAGGAAGCTGGTTTCAACCCTGTAAATCTCGGAGAACTCTTGTATCTATCCGATGAAGACATTCATGAATTTGTAGCCGGCAAAATCATTGTGATCGGCGATTTTTTTGAAAATGATATGCATGAGACCGTACTGGAAATAACCGCTGGGCCTTTGATTCTCCTGAATGCTTTCCTTACCATCAAACATTGTGATACGGTCGTCAACTTTTGGTTTTTCCTTCTACTTGCAGCTGCATATGCTTACATGAGCTATATGGCTTTCGCCAAAGACGACATCATCGAAAGAAGAATCAATAAACTGGTCGGGAAAAGATTTTCCAGGTATCTGGCAGGGTTTGCCAGCTACTTTCTGCTGCTGACCTTTACCTCACTGTGCACTTATTTATTTTTCAACATTCATCTCAATGTATTTTTTCTTGCTATTGCCTTTTATACTATCGACGTTCTAACAGGATTAATTAAAATAGACTTGACCTAAAGGGCGTGATGAAATGCCTCATTTGGCTATAAAAACAAAATCGCTTAGCGCTTCATCCGCACCAAATGACCCAAAACGTGGTACTTGAGCAAGGTTTTCCATTCTTACCTGAATCTCCGACATAGTCAACACTCTATCATCACCACCATTTGATTTTAGCGCCTCTAAGAGCTTGCTCGCAAACGGCGAATGCTTTCCGGGAATCCCGTCTGAAACATATTCCTTTCCACCTGATGTCAAGTATTTTCTGGTTTTCTTTTGAAATTTTCTAACCAACATATCTGAGACTGTCACCTCATAAGATTTAGGTCCACGATTGCGTGCAATGCGTGGGTCCAGCGTACCTCCGAAGCAAACATCCATAGTCAGTAAAATGTGCTCACAAGAAATATTGTCAACCACACCTCTCAGCCGATTATGTGAAATGTATGAGGTTCGGGCTTTGTCATTGTTCAGGGAATTAGATGCCACCACATAGCCTTCACCAAACGATTCATCATAGTGGCCGTGACCAGCAAAGAAGATCATCAACTGGTCTTGAGGACCAAACCTTCGCTCACTGTATTCCCTCAGTTTCTCCCATACTTCTTCCAGTGATGCGTTTTCTACAATCTCAACTTCAAAGCCGTAAAGTTCTTCCAGTGATTTTCCCAGGGTGTGTGCATCATCAATCGGGTTGACCAGGTCATCCCAAAAATCGTATCTGTCAGTTGCAAAAAGTAGTGCGTAATCCTTACGATCAATCGCCAGCAGGTCATTCATCACATCTTTACCTACCGATATTTTCCTTGATGAAGAAACAGTTATTCCATCTTGGTTAGTAGCAGCTATCCGGATAAAAGAAGTTCCCTTTGGCAGCCACATCGATTGATCAATATTGACATAATAGGCCCCCGAATCAATCTTTATTTCCTTAGATGAGAGCTCTTTCCCTGTATTCTCATTTCCTATCGTCAATGTGACCCTGCGTACTACCTTCTCCGAATTTATCTCGGCACTGATCTGAATTTTATTTCCCTTGCTATTCGTATAATCCAATTTCGGATAACGCCAGGCAATCATGGGCAAGCTTTCCGAACCTCTATCAGAAGATAGGTCAAGTCGTATGCTATTGGTTTTGTCTGTTAAATTTTGAGCTGAAGAAACCAATGCAAGGGTTCCCAGCACCATCAGTAGAAAATATTTCATGTTATTTCTTAATTAGTCTTCCCGAACTGATTTTATTGTCATCTCTATAAATTGAATACAGATACATCCCTTCTGTTAAGGTTTGCCCGTCCTGTAATTGTAGATTCCACTCCAATTCTTTTAACCCCATGCCTTTATCATTGAAATCACCTTCATAGGCAATACTTCCATCCATGTGGAATATGATCAGTCGTGAGGAAGACGCGTTACTCAGACCAAAATCAAACGGAATGGTCAGCTCATCAATAATAGGATTTGGATAAGGATTACCGAGCGACTGAATGCCTCTAACTTGATCATATCCCTCCAGTGCATAAATGGATACTTCCTTATTAGCAGTAAACTCGTACGCTTCTATGTCCTTCATGTTGATGACTATATTGTCAGTCTTATCATACATGAAAAGGCCCAGATGATGTGGAATTTGCGAAATGTCCCAACCAATGCTGACATAGTCAGACGCATTTGTTGAAACTAGGAAATCCCATTTATACTCGGGTCGCTGATCCACGAAATCACGACTTAGGTGATAACCCAGATCATTGGTTTCTTTCGATTTAAACTCTGCAAATTGAACAAAACGGGGAAGTGTCACTCGATCGTATTTGTCAAAAGTATGGGATGCGTCAGCACGCATTCCAATTGATGATAGGCTGTTTTTCACCTCACCGCTGCTGACATTGAACCTAAGCTCCCAACCGTCAAAAGTTGGAAGACCAGAGACCCTGCCGCTGCCCGAATCGTCTAATGGAGCAATCGGAATTTCCAGGGTGACCGCCGCCTCAGCGAAAACAAACCCTCCTCCAAAAACTTGCAACTCGTCAGATTCCACAAAGGATTTCGCCTCGGGATCAAAAACAAATAGTGGGCTTATACCAAGGACGTCTGCGTTGTGGGAAAGCACCTCGCTCCAATTAATATTAAATGGATAAGGATTGCCAATTTGATTCCAGCCTTCTGCAAGGTTCATTTCAAACAAGTCGTCCCTCGTATTTTCCGGGGCAATTGCACTCCCCAGATTTAATTCCACTTCTTGAGTCGAGATAAACCAATAGCCATTCCCCCTTGCAAGTGGCTCTTTGGAAAGTCCTTGAGAAAAGTCGAAGTTGTCTCCATTTCTATACTGCACGATCCTCCACTTGGTATGATCATATGCACCAAGTATTCGTTCGAAAATATCTTCAATCGTGCTGTTCAAATCATAGGGTACGGAGATGATCGAATAATTTTCTATCTCAGACCCAAAAGAAAGCACCGAAGTAACCTCTACTCTATCTACTTGTCTAAGCACTTTATTGGAAAGCTCTGCTTTGGCGCCCACTCCATCCTCAACTTCAATTCTGTAATCCATTCCAAAATCATCCAACCACTCAGGCTGAACGTTGAGGAAATACACGCCATCCTCAGCCACGTCAAGGTCTTTTTCTATGAAATCAGTATCCACACGCCTTTTATGGAAGAGCTTAACGCTGGAAATTCCCTGCAAACCTCCAGACACATTAAAGTTGATTGAAGCTACATCTGCATTAGCAATTTCGATTTTAGGATCGAGTGAATTTCCTTGGCTATCAGTCGTAGCAGTCGTGCCTATCGCCGAAAATCCAGAAGCATCTGTACTGTTTCTACTTCGAATCTTTACATAGTAGACTGTGGCTGGTGTGAGTCCTTGAATAAAATCCTCACTTAATGAAGCAGAAACAACCAACGGATCGTTTCCTGCAACAAGAGTAGTGAAATCACTGTTTTCAGAGACCATTATTTCATAGGTATCAGCTCCCTGCACATGTTCCCAACTCACCTTGACTCTTGTCGCAGATCGGTCTGAAAAGCCCATTATTAATGGAGTTGCAGGAATGGTAAGTACACTTTGAGAGTCTGAATACCCTGATACTCCGCTGCTATTTTCGGATCGGACACGATAGAAATACGCTACTCCAGGGTCTAATCCCAATAATGCATCAGAAGTACCATTAATTACCTTTCCATTAAATCCCTCAACAAATGAGGAGAAGGTTGGCGAGGTTGAAAGATCAAAAAGATAATTATCTACAATGCCCGATACTGGATTCCATCGAGCAGTAAATGAGTTTTGAGTAATGCTTTCAGCCGACAAGAAAGATGGATCTGCGGGAACAGTGATTAATTCCTTCGTCGCAGAGTAATCAGAAAATCCGCTTGCATTCTCTGATCTCAATCGATAATAATACCTGGTCCCCGGATCCAATGCAGTGATCACTTCAGAAGTGTTGGTTATGATCTTTGCTTCGTATCCTGAAAGAAAAGTTGAGAAATCATCAATAGATACGTCTAGTAAATAGTGATCTGCTCCGGTCACCCAGGACCAGTTGATTGTAAAACTTGTCTGACTGACTCCTGTTTCTTCTGTAGGCAGAGGCTCACCTGAAATCGTCAATACCTCCTGGATAGTAGAGTGCGGAGATGAACCTGATGAATTTTCCGATCGGACACGATATTGATACTCAACCCCTGCGCTTAATCCGCTCAAAGCCTCAGAATTTCCAGTTACCATTCTTGATTCATAACCTGTCAGAAATGTTGAAAAATTGTCTTCAGAGACATCAAGCAAATAATTTTCACCACCATCTACAGCATCCCAGTTGGCGATGAAGCTTGTTTGATTCACACCGGAAGCATCAGCTGAAGCAGGTGTCGCTGGAATGGTCAGACCTATTTCGGTTGAAGAATAAGGTGATTCGCCAGTTGCATTTCGAGACCGAACCCGGTATTGATATTCAGTAGCGGTATTAAGTCCTGTCAACACTTCAGAAGTGCTTGTCAAGACCTTTGCTTCATAGCCCGCTAAGTAGGTTGTAAAGTCGTCTGTTGATACATCCAACAAATAATCATCTGCACCAGATACCGTACTCCAGTTTGCAGTAAAACATGTTTGAGTAATTTCAGTGGCTAAGCCTGCTGATGGAGCGGCTGGAAGAGTTAGAACCGATTTTGTTTCAGAATCAGCCGAGGTATGATTACCTCCGTTATCGTAGGCTCGCACCCTAAAAAAATAAGTTGTGCCTCCACTAAGCCCTGCAACGGTCTCAGAGTTTACCGAAACTACTTTGTTATTGTACCCTGAAATAAAACTGGAAAAGTCTGAATTGGTGGACACATCCATTCGATAGCTTTCCGCACCTGTCACAGAATTCCACGTGGCTGTAAATGATGTGGATGAAATGGATCCTGCCTCATTCAAAGTTGGTGCGTCGGGGATGGTATATGCACTCGTAGATGAAGACTCATTACTTTCTCCATTTCCATTTACCGCTCGCACACGATAATAGTGCCTGACTCCTGCATCCAATCCGGTCACGGATCTTGATGTTCCGGTGACTACTAAGTCTGTATGAATATTACCCGAACTAAATGATGCACTGGTGGAAACGTCCAGCTTATAAGAAGAAGCTCCTGATGCACTATTCCATCGAGCTGTGAAGCTACTTGCCGTTTCACTTATTGGTGTCTGAATCGTAGGAGTCGGGGGCTCCATAGTCTCTGTTCTCGTATTGGAATCTGTGTGACTTTCCTCCTCGATTAACTCATCACAAACAACCGGAGAAGGCGAACACGTAAAGCAAATCCGATTAGCCGTCACTTTGAAATCATATGTAGAACCTGCGGTTAATCCATTAATTGTCTTGGTTAAACTTCCGGTAGTTCCATCAGGAGTCCATGAACTTGATGAGCTTAGTTTATAATACACCGTATAATTTATCGCATCACTTGAAGAGGACCATGAAAGTGTAATCGAAGTTGATCCTACATTAGATGCCGATGGGTTATTTAATGTAAAAGAACCTGGTGATGGACAGGCCATTTCTCCAACCTTAGCATCCAATGCATAACTATGAAATGCTGCTAGCAAGACTAGAAGAGTAATTAGCTTTTTCATTTTCAATTTCAATTTTCTGATGGTAATACTGGGTCGGGAAGTGACGGATCAGTGGAAATACCTCCGCCGGAATCAAGCATTGTTGCAGCTCCTCCCAATAGAAATGCCGGAAAAATCTTTGCTGCAAGAGGTACCTTTCTCCGTATCTTAAATGGACTGGTCTTTACCACCTCATCCTTATTCTTGATGTCTGAGATCAGAAAGTAATATCCCTTTCCAGGCTTTACGTGAGCAGGTAATTCAAGGTCTGTATGACCGACATTGGCAATATTCGAAAAGGTAGTGACTTTCTCTTCTCCTCGATAGAGGTTAAAGTTTAAAATGTTGCTGGGCCTTCCTCCCGACCAGGTCAGACTATGCTTTCGATGACGCGTGAGTGTCTTAATATCATTAAAATCATCTACGTTAATGAACGGGATGTATACTCGTGCTCTTAGCTCAAGACCTACGTCCTCCTTAAACCCACTTCCAAATTCATTTTTGGCATGCCACACCAAAGTCTTATCTGACCCTGGGGAAATCTCCATTCCATGATCTCCTGAAAGCTCAATGAGCGGATTAAGAAAATCATCACGAGATGAATAAATCCTTACCGTGTAATACCTTCCGTGGATGGAGTCCAACAGATCATATCGTATGAAAACATCACCTTGATCAAGTGCAATGTTTTTAATCTCTACTGTTTGTCCAAAGCTGGACAACGCAACCATTACAAAGAAAAGGCATCCCAAATACCTGACTTTTGCTAACATTATTTAATTCCCTTTTATTCCTCTTAAACTCCCACGACGATAACCGTGAGGCTCAAATGAACGGAAGGAAAACTCACCGGATAGTGTATTCATATAGCTTTCTTACCCTTTGTTCACCTAATGTTGACCTTTTAGCCAAACTGGTAGTTGAAATTGGAAGATTAAGATGCATTCTAGATCATCAATACTTCCTGACTGTCCATGAATCAACTATACTTGCAATAGAATTTGAATGAGCATTATGACTGAAGTAAGACACAACTGGACGCTAGAAGAAATTGCTGAGATATACAACACACCACTGATGGAGCTGGTGTTTAAAGCAGCAACTACTCACCGTGAATATCATGACCCTGAGGAGGTTCAGGTAAGTAGTTTGATTTCAATCAAAACCGGAGGGTGCCCTGAAGACTGTGCGTACTGTCCACAAGCAGCCAGATATCACACAGACATTAAAGTACACAAACTAATGGAAGTAGACGAGGTGCGTGCTCAAGCTGAGTCTGCAAAGGCGAATGGCGCATCACGAATGTGTCTGGGTGCCGCATGGAGAGAAGTACGAGACAACCGAGACTTTGACAAGGTGCTGGATATGGTGAAAACTGTGAATAGCATGGACATGGAGGTTTGCTGCACACTAGGTATGGTGACTGAAGGTCAGGCAAAAAAACTAGCTGATGCAGGCCTATATGCATACAATCACAATATTGACACTTCGGAGGCATACTATGATGACATTATAAGCACTCGGGAATACGACGATCGATTGAAGACCATTGAAAATGTCCGTAAGGCTAAAATTACGGTATGTTCGGGCGGAATAATCGGAATGGGAGAATCTGCAGCAGACCGAATGGGGATGCTGCTTACTCTCGCGAATATGGAGGTACATCCAGAATCCGTTCCGGTAAATGCGCTGGTACCGGTAGAAGGAACTCCACTTGCAGAACAACCAAGGGTAGCGGCGCACGAGCTGATCCGTATGATTGCAACCGCGAGATTAGTAATGCCAGCATCAGTTGTGAGACTATCGGCAGGAAGGGAAGGAATGAGTCTGACTGAGCAAGCATTGTGCTTCATGGCGGGAGCCAACTCTATTTTCGCTGGTGATAAGCTCCTTACAACTCCAAATCCCGACTTCAACGATGACAAAGAGATGTTCGACTTACTTGGTTTGAAGTCAAGGGAAGCTTTTAAGTACGATAAAAAAGCGTCTGAAGTGGAAGCATAAATCCATTGGTTTTGAATAGCTATCTAAGTGCACTTGAAGAACGAAAAAAACAGCAACTGCTGAGAACCCTTCCCCTCCCTCCAGAGGGGATTGATTTTTATTCCAATGATTATTTAGGTTTAGCTAAATCTCAAGAGCTACGACTCGCGATAGAATCAATCCAAAAGAGTCAGGTTATGAATAATGGAGCCACCGGTTCAAGATTACTGAGTGGAAACTCTGAGTATTCAGAAAAGGTTGAAAAGCTGGTTGCAGATTTCCATCACACTGAAAGTGCCCTTATCTACTCATCTGGCTATACAGCCAACTTAGGACTTATATCTTGTCTGGCTACCCGTGATGTTACTCTTTTCTGTGATGAACTACTCCATGCCAGCCTCATTGATGGCGTTCGACTAGGACAATCCAAGCGTGTCCGGTTCAAACACAATAGCATCATTGACTTGAAGAAGAAACTTAAAAATCAATCAGGAGATAAACTTGTCATAGTGGAGTCTATTTACTCAATGGATGGTGACAGCTGCCCATTAGAGGAAATGGCCAGTGTTTGTGCCCAAAATAATGCCTTGCTGATAGTTGACGAAGCTCATTCCATTGCCCTTCGTGGCAAAATAGGTGAAGGTATGGTCCAGGCGCTGGGACTTGTAGATAAGGTACTCGCACGGATCGTGACTTACGGCAAGGGTCCGGGCATCCATGGCGCAGCTGTGGTTGGGCCGCAATGGTTGAAGGATTACCAGATCAACTTCTCTCGGTCCATGATTTTTTCAACCGCACCTGGTCCTCACCATTTTTGTGCAATCGAAGCGATGTATAAGTTGCTACCTGAAATTCAGCAAGAAAGAGAAAAGCTTCAAGCCACTATCGACTATTTCGTTAAAAAGAGAAAGGAAACTTCACTCAATTGGCTTGATTCCAATTCACAAATACAATCCTTGATTGTGCCTGGTAATCAAGCTGTCGTTGAACTCGGAAGCAAACTGATAGAAAACGGCATCAATGCACTTCCAATTCGAAAGCCAAGTGTGGCAGAAGGAACTGAACGAATCAGATTTTGCCTTCATGCTTACAATACCAATGAAGAAATTGATCAATTATTTAAGATTTTAAGCGATGAAGGATAAATACATTGTCGCCGGCATAGGAACAGATACTGGCAAGACAGTGGTCTCAGCAATTCTTTGCAAAGCACTTGGTGCAGATTACTGGAAGCCTGTACAAGCCGGTGATTTAGAAAATACGGACTCACATAAAATCACCAAATGGGCACCAGAGAGCATCATCCATCCGGAGGCATACAGACTGACGCAACCCATGTCTCCTCATGCCGCAGCAGAAATTGATAGGATTGTAATTGATGAATCGAACCTCCAATTGCCATCTACTGACAATACTTTGATCATTGAGCTGGCAGGAGGCTTAATGGTTCCGTTAAGAGAAGACTTTGTCAATATTGATTGGGTACAAAAAACAAACCTTCCGGTCATCCTGGTGGCCAACTACTATTTGGGTAGTATCAATCACACGTTGCTCACCATAAGTCTCCTCAAGAATAGAAGCATTCCGGTTGCAGGTATCATTTTCAATGGAGAAAAGAATCTTTCTAGTTTTGAAGTTATTCAGAAGCGATCAGGACTTCAGTGCTTGCTAGAAGTAGATCAGGAAGAATCTATTACACCAGAAATCATAGCGCATTATGCCTCAAAACTCAGACTTTAATCAAGCACTTCTAGATTTTGATAAAAATCACATTTGGCATCCATATACTTCGCTAACCAATCCATTGCCAACATATCCTGTTGCTTCGGCAAAAGGTGTAAGACTCAAACTTGCGGATGGGAAAAAATTAATCGATGGAATGTCAAGCTGGTGGACAGCAATTCATGGCTACAACGTTCCTGAATTAAATACGGCTGCTGAGGTACAAATGAAAAAGATGGCTCACGTCATGTTTGGAGGCATCACTCATGAGCCTGCTATCAAGCTGTGCCAGAAACTTGTTGAGATAACACCTGCTGGTTTGGATAAGGTATTCCTAGCCGACAGTGGTTCGGTTTCAGTTGAAGTCGCCATGAAAATGGCCATCCAATATCAACACTCAAAAGGCAAGTCACAGAGGCATAAATTTATGACTATAAAGGGTGGCTATCATGGGGATACAACCGGGGCAATGTCGGTGTGTGATCCTGAAGGCGGGATGCACCATTTGTTCTCTAAGTTTCTGCCTGAGCATCTTTTTATAGATAGGCCAATCAAACAATTTCACGAGCAATACGAATCAGAAGAACTCTCAAGGCTTGAGCAGTTTTTCAGATTGAATTCTGATAAATGCGCCGCATTTATTTTAGAGCCGATCGTTCAAGGTGCGGGGGGAATGTGGTTTTACTCGCCTGATTTCTTGAAGAAGATACGACAGCTATGCAATGAGAATGACATGCTTTTGATTGCGGATGAAATTGCAACAGGCTTTGGCAGAACGGGGAAACTATTTGCTTGCGAACACGCTGAGATTAGTCCTGATATCATGTGCCTTGGAAAAGCCCTGACCGGTGGATATATGACTCTTGCAGCTACACTTTGTACAAAAGAGGTAGCTGACGTAGTATCCGATGGTGAAGCAGGAGTGTTTATGCATGGTCCCACTTTCATGGGTAACCCATTGGCATGTGCTATCGCAAATAAGAGCCTAGAGCTCCTTCTTCACTCAAATTGGCAAAATAGAGTCGCAAAAATTGAAAGGCAGTTAAAAAATGAATTGGTACCCATGGCTGTAGCACTTTCAGTTAAAGATGTCCGAGTATTGGGCGCTATTGGAGTGATTGAAATGAAAGACCCAGTGGATGTTTCCAAGGCTCAAAAATTCTTTGTTGAGCATGGTGTGTGGATCCGGCCATTTAGGAATTTGATTTATGTGATGCCACCATATGTTATTTCTGAAGATGACCTCAGAATTTTGACAACAGCCATGGTTGAATTTATAAATCCATAAAAAAAGCCCTTCAATTTGAGGGCCTTATTTATAACTACATGTACGATTATAGCTTGATTGATGGAGGTAGAATCACTTTGTCAATGACGTGTACTACACCATTTGATGCCTCGATATTGGCCTTGGCAACATTTGCGTCATTGATTTTCACACCATTCTTAAGATCTACTGTGATTTTGTCACCTTGAACTGTTCCTGCTTTCATACCATCCTTCAAATCAGTAGACATAACTTTTGACCCTACTACATGATAAGTTAAAACAGCAACAAGAATGTCCTTATTTTCTGGCTTCAACAGCTTTTCCAAAACTCCATCAGGAAGATTATTAAATGCATCGTTTGTTGGAGCAAATACTGTAAATGGTCCGTCACCACTTAATGTTTCCACTAAGCCCGCAGCTTTTACTGCAGTTACCAACGTTGATAGAGACTCAGTTCCGACAGCTAGCTCAACAATGTTTTTATCCTGAGCTTGACTATTGAATGAAAGCAAGGTTATCATAGCAACACTTGCAATAAATGATTTGATATTTTTCATAATTCTTTTATTTAATTGCTAGTGAAAGCGAATAACCAGGCAATTGTTTCGATAAGTAACAAAAGCATAACATTGATGTTTTCCATCACTGCAATCTACCACTGAAGCGATTTTCTTGAACAAATTGAGTTTTTTGAAATTGTGAATTGACTAATAGCAAATAGAATTATCGGTATCCATGTATTTAAATCTTTCTCCACCTAAGCAATAGTGGTGTTTTTACCATCTTCAATGTGAAATACCTAATACCTTTTGCATTAGCGATTTGCCTCTCTGCGCATGTCAACCCGCTTCTTCAACATTTACCTTTGACGTTTCTTTTGATTCATCCCTTGCAGTTTGAAATGAAAGATCCAGTTGATGTCCCCAAAGCTCAAAAATTCTTTGTTGAGCATGGTGTGTGGATTAGACCAATTCGAAACCTGATATACATTATGCCTCCATATGTGATAGATGAGGAAGATCTGCATTATCTAACCAGTGCCATAAGCGACTATGTTGTTGGCTGAAGTGATCTAAAATCAATAGTTCCTTTCCTAATATTATTTTCTCAATGCCGTTAACATTCACTTTTGGCTTGATAATTGCCTGTTCATAGATCACCAATCTCAATAAATATTGATTTATTCCTTTGGCTTAAAGTGTTTTCGACTTATTCTCATCCTGGCAATTATTTGCTCCGGAAACTTCGTATTACAAGAAGAAAATACTGAGAATAGCGAGAAGATTGAAAAGTCAGAAGAAGCACTCCACAGGAGTTTTCATTCCAAAAGGTTTCATCGCAGCAACTCCAGAGTAAGGTCCCTAGCTGCAGTTTTCTCTTCTTCGACATTGAGGGTAAGAGTACCTTTGAAAAAGGGTTCAAAGAAACAAGAAGACTTTAATCTCACTCACATCTATTTCTCAAGCTATCTAAGCATCTAAATATTTAGTCCGAATAGTAATCATCCGAAATTATTTCTAACTAAATATTTACAATCATGAAATTTTATAAATTCAGTTTATACACAATTGTTTTTGCGATATTATTCACTTCGTGCGCGGTAGTAAGGCAAGGAGAAGTAGGCGTAAAAAGGAAGATGGGCAAACTAAGTCCTAAGACCGTAGAAGCAGGAGCGAGCGTATTTAATCCTTTGACAACCACAATAATTAAACTTCCAATAAGGACGGTGAATGTTGAAATCCAAAGTAACCTTCCATCAAAAGAAGGCTTAAATGTTCAATCAGTCATTTCCATTTTGTATCATATCAAAAAAGAGGATGCATCTTCAATTATTGAAAACATTGGCAAAGACTATGAGGAAGTAGTCATTAAAAGCGTCTTTAGATCTGCTTCTGCTGATGTTTGTTCTCGCTTTTTCGCAAAGGACATGCATACCTCGAAGCGATCAGAAATTGAGATGGAAATTCGAAATAAGATGAGCGAATTGTTATCTGATCGAGGCTTCGAAATCGAGGCGGTATTGCTTAAAACAATTCAGCTACCTCCAGGGCTATATATGGCTGTGGAAAATAAGCTGGAAGCCGAACAGGAAGCACAAAGAATGGAGTTTGTCTTACAGCGAGAGCGGATGGAGGCCCAACGTAGAAAGGTTGAAGCTGAAGGAATCAGGGACGCTCAGGTAATTTTGCAGGAAGGAATAAGTCCTCAAATAATACAATGGCAAAGCATAGAAGCCTTCAAAGAGTTGTCCAATTCTCCTGGCACCAGAATAATCATTACTGATGGAAAAGCTCCATTTTTGATTCAGCCTGACGGAAAATAAATGAGGGGCCGGAGTTTTCCGGCCTTTTTTATTACTCTAATCTCCTACCCCTCTTTACTCTGCAAATGGAGTACAAAGAACTCACCACAACTCAATTGAACATTCCGTATTTGACCAATCATTCTACCGGTGTAAATTTCATTGCCTTGCTAAAGGCTTAGAATTAATCACGTATTAGCTTCGCATCATGGAACTCAAAGAAGTTATACTAAAGATCGTTGCTTCACCTGAACTTCATGCGAAGTGGCTCAACTCTCTCTCCATGATGGAGAATGTAGGAGCACGTAAAATTTCTGCATCAGAACATGACCACCTGGTTGATGAGATTGTTCTGAAACATGCCGCTGAGGAAGCACGACATGCCTATTATCTCAAAAGTCAAATTAAAAAAACAGGATTCGAAGGATGCAAAACGTATTTGATGGACGAACTTCTGGCTCCGGTACAAAGCCAACAATATCTACATGCTTTGGACACTTCCATCAGTCGATACCTAAAGAAAAATCTCAATTTCTCAGGTAATGATCTAAGGTATGCAGCTTACCTGTTAGTAACATATGCAATAGAGGTCAGAGCGGATGAACTTTATCCTGTGTATGAAGAAGTCCTGAGATCGATAGAGAGTAAAATCAGCGTGCGCATGATTGTGGTGGAAGAGCAAGGTCATTTAGAAGAAATGATTCAGCAAATGGATGATTTTTTTGGAAACTGGGAAGCTCATGGGGATTTCGCATTGTCCATCGAAAAAAAATTGTTTGAGAAATGGATGACGGCCGTAGCTACATCCATTCAAAATCAAAGCCTGGTCGTATGAAAAAAATAGTCGTTCACCTATTGGCTATCATTTTAGCTGCCTGTGTTACTCCGCCACCGGTTCCCAAAGTGGAACCATTGGATAGTCCTACCAATTCCCTGATGCAAGCCATTAGCATCGTTGATGATCAGACGATATGGATCAGTGGTCACAGCGGCTCATTTATGAGAAGTCTGAGCGGTGGTGAAAGTTGGGAGCTCTTTACGCACCCCACTGGAGACACGCTACAGTTTAGAGATGTGTATGGATTCGATAGTGGAAAAGCAATACTGATGAGTGCCGGACCTGGATCGCTTTCCAGAATTTTTACTTTCACAGCTCCTGATCAATGGACTGAAAATTTTGTGATGGAAGATTCACTTGGGTTTCTGGATTGTATTGATTTTTGGGATGACCAAAGAGGGATTGCTTATGGCGATGCAATTGACAAATACCCTTACATCCTTTTAACTTCTGACGGAGGCCAAACATGGATGCGTGCTGATTCCGCTAATATGCCTCAAGCAGGAAAAGGCGAAGGTGGTTTTGCTGCAAGTGGAACATGCGTCACCACTGCTGAGAATGGAAAAGCATGGATAGCAACTGGTGCCGGAGGAAATTGTAGGTTTCTGGTCACTGAAAACTATGGTCGGTCATGGAGTGAAACAAACTCCCCTTTGATAACAGGTGAAGCCGCAGGCAATACCTCAGTTTCATTCGCGGGGGAAGTTGGAGTTGTTACGGGTGGTGACCTATTGAAGCCCTCTGAATACACTGATAATACGGCTTTCTCTAGAGATGGAGGCATCACTTGGAAGTTGGGGCGACAACCTCAAACAGTTGGTGCCTTTTATGGAAGTGCTATCACAAAAGTTGGGGATCATATTTTTGCTTTTGCTTGTGGTCCGAAAGGGCTGGATTATACAAGCGATTTGGGGCAAACCTGGACCAATCTAGACACTCTAAACTACTGGGCTCTTAGTATGGAGGGCAATATTGGGTATGCCTCTGGTACCAACGGGAAAATATTGCGAATATCTTTGCAACCATGAGGCGACCAAGAAGAAATAGAATTTCTGCGGCCATCCGAGATCTGGCTCAGGAAACTACGTTGACCACCGATGACTTTGTATTGCCACTATTCCTGCTGGAAGGTTCAAAAAAGAAATCTGAAGTTGAAAGCATGCCCGGCATCTTTCGGCTTAGTGAGGATCTGTTGCTCAAGGAAATCGAAGGATGTCTCAAGCTTGGTATCAAGGCCTTTGATGTATTTCCCGTGGTTGAAGAATCGTATAAAGATAAGACAGCTACCAGGAGCTATGACCCAAACTTTTTCTACCTAAAGACATTAACCAAAATCAAAAAAGAATTTCCGGAGGCGCTCATCATCACAGATGTTGCCATGGACCCTTACAGCAGCGACGGTCATGACGGGATCGTCGAAGATGGAAAAATTCTGAATGATGAAACGCTCGACATTCTTGGTCAGATGGCGCTAGCTCAGGCTGAAACTGGTATTGACATGATAGGTCCTTCAGACATGATGGATTTTCGAGTAGGATACCTCAGAAATGTATTGGATGAACAAGGATTTACCAATACCGGAATAATGAGCTACACTGCAAAGTATGCCAGCGCCTTTTACGGACCATTTCGAGATGCGCTCGACTCTGCCCCAAAGTTTGGCGATAAAAAAACATATCAGATGAATCCCGCCAATAGTGCTGAAGCACTTCTGGAAGCAGAGCTTGATTTCAACGAAGGAGCGGATGTAATGATGGTAAAACCTGCCTTGGCCTATCTGGATATAATTCAAAAGCTCAAAGCAAATTTCAACATCCCAATAGCGGCCTATAATGTGTCCGGAGAATATGCCATGATCAAGGCTGCTGGTGAAAAAGGATGGCTCGATACTGATCGTGCTATGATGGAATCTTTACTTTCAATCAAACGGGCCGGAGCAGATATAATCCTTACCTATTTTGCGAAAGAAGCTGCTGCACATCTTGGCCGGCAGCAGATAGGATAGTCTTATTTCTTACCAAGAATTTTCCAAAAAGCTCTTTATAAAAACCACCATTTGGCATGGCCAGCGCTTCTTGCCAAACAGGCAAGGCTAGCTCTGGACTTAGTTCAAGATCGAGGGCTTTTAAAATGAGATCAGTAGCTTTCTTTTCATATACAGGGGCAGGTTTCAATTGCACACTATATGTCTTTGACGAAATCGTCTCTCCAGCAAATGTGCTTTCTATTTGAATGTTAAATGCTCCATTGGAAAGCCCATATGTATTAGGTTTCAGCACATATTTATGCTTACTGGTTCTGAAGTCTTGAATCTTATTACCATTACTATCCGTCACTTTTAATACGTAGTTAAGCACAGGTTCATCGTGCAGGTGCCAGTACAGTTCAAATGGTTCAGATTCATTCCACTCTGTATACCCCGACCTGTCAAAAGAGGGAGACAAAACCGTTATTAATTTGGTAGGATCAAATACAGTAGAATCGGCATACAACATCTCCAGTGGGGCCCTTTCTTGCCTATTTTTAAGTTCCTCTGGTTTAAGATAGAATGTGAAAATCTTTTCGGTGTGCTCATAAGTGGTCCCGCCTTTATGAATCAAACTTAAAAATCCGCCATCACTTACTTCAATTGACGTGACATCATCAATCATTTGAAGTGGCTTGACTGGAGTGCCATAAACGCTGGCATCTTTCGCTACTAACACCTGGAAAGGAAGTTCGCTGGTTTCCTGAGCTGATAAGTGAAGTGATATCGAAAGAATTAGAAGGCTTAATAAATAACGCATCTTCTTATTCGGTTAATCTTCTTTAAATGTAAAGATTACCAGAATATTATGGTAGTGAATATTGAAAAAATGATATTCTAACCAAATAAATCCTCTTCTCTTTCCAACATTAATATGGAAGATTGCGGTACAATGAAATACTTTTCATTGTTGTACTGCACTTCAAAAGCTCCTTTTTGAAGAAAAATCGCCCGATCTCCTTCTTTAGCCTGCAAGGGAATGTATTTGACTTTATCGTCATCTGGTTTCCACTCCTCCTCCTCTACCGAATGTGGGATCGGATATCCAGGCCCGGCCTTCACAATGTAGCCACTCTGTACTTTCTCCTTTTCCTGCACACCTGGTGGAAGGTAGATTCCTGTTGATGTCTTCTCAGATTCTTTAATCGGTTTTATCAGTACTCTATCACCAACAATGATGATGTTTTTCAGCTTGTTGTCTGATGTCAATTCCATGCTAGAAGTTTTGTACACAAAGTTATTTATGAATTAAAAAAGCTGTGGAGAATCATCCTCATCTTTTGCTCCAGCACGATGCAGAAGCTTATCATCCATTGATTTGGTGGTTTTAGATCCCAGCTCTTTTAGCCGCTCAGTCTTGCGGATCAAGTTGTCTTTTCCATCTACCAGCTTATTCATAGCTTGGCCATACTGTTGCTTTGACTTATCAAGAGACTTTCCTACTTCAATTAGGTCGTCTACAAAAGCTTTGAACTTATCATACAATGCACCTCCTTGTCTAGCTATTTCAAGTGCATTCCGATTTTGATATTCGTGTTTCCATATACTTGAAACTGTTCTGAGTGTTGCTACTAATGTAGAAGGGCTCACAATAATGATACTCTTTTCATGGGCTTCATTGTAAAGCTCTCCTCCGTGCTGTACTACAAGCGCAAATGCAGATTCAATGGGAACAAACATCAACACATAATCCAATGAGCCGCCATCAAACAGCTGATGATAATTCTTTTCTGAAAGTCCTTTCACGTGGGCTTTTACCGACAATATGTGATCTTTTAAATGCTGTTCTTTTTCATTCTCGTCCTCCGCATTCATGTATTTTTCGTAAGCAATAAGGGACATCTTGGCATCTATAACCAGATTTTTATTATCAGGAAGCTTTATGATCACATCCGGACGCAGCCTTCTCCCTTCTTCCGAATGCAAAGTCTCTTGGATAAAGTATTCCCGATCCTTCTCAAGTCCGGACTTTTCAAGAATACGTTCTAGAATTACCTCTCCCCAGTTTCCCTGCATTTTCACATCACCTTTCAGGGCTTTGGTAAGGTTTTCCGCCTCTTTAGTCATCCGATCATTCAGCTCTCGTAAACCAATAATCTGCTCCCGCAAAGCAGTGCTTCTTTCGAGACTTTCCTTGTTTGTTTGCTCCACTTTCTTTTCAAATTCCGAAAGCTTCTGCCCTAATGGGTTCAATAGTTCATTGAGGTTCGTTTTGTTCTGATCGGTGAACTTCTTACTTTTTTCTTCAAAAATTTCATTTGCAAGATTTTTAAACTCAGTTGTGAATTTTTCTTGAAGTTGACTTAATTCTCCTTTTTGTTCTTCAAGTCTATTCTGAAGATTTTGATAGTTAGCCTTTAGTGTAGAATTCTGATTGTTTAAGTGAAGAACTTCCTCCCTTTCCGTTCTTAGTTCCTCATTTATTTGCTGAATCTCTTCTCCTAGCTTCTTAGATCTTTCGAGTTCGAGCTTCAGTTGAATCTTAGTCTCTTCATTCTCAGGCACATTACTCGAGCTTTTGACTCTGAAAATCATCCAGCCCATCGGAAGACCAATCAACAAACCCACAACCAAGAAAATCAAGCTAGACAATTCCATAAATCAAAAATAATCATTTTGCTAAAATGTTTAGCAAAAAACTTTCTAAACATCCAGCTGCCTTAAATACATCTGAATAGTATTTTCAAGACCAAAATATAGTGCGTCACAAATCAATGCATGTCCTATAGAGACCTCCTCTACAAAAGGAATTTGCTCTTTGAAGTATTTTAAATTTTTCAGGTCTAAATCATGCCCGGCGTTTATTCCCAACCCAATTTCATGTGCATGCCTGGCCGAGCTTGCATAATCTTTTATAGCTTGACTTGGATCTTTAGCATAAGACGATGCATACATTTCCGTATATAGTTCTACCCGGTCAGTGCCGCATTTTTTGGCACCATCCATTAAATGATTCTCCGGTTCAATAAAAATGGAAGTGCGAACCCCCCAAGTCTTCAATTGGCGAATTATATCCGAGAGTAATTTTTCATTTTTAACTGTATCCCATCCTGCATTGGAAGTAAGAACATCTGGTGGGTCCGGTACCAGAGTAGCCTGAGTTGGCCTTACATCCTCAATTATTTTCATAAATCGATCATCTGGATAGCCTTCTATATTAAATTCTGTAGATACTACATCTTTCAAGTCATATACATCTTGCCGTCTTATATGCCTTTCATCTTGTCGGGGATGCACGGTGATTCCCTGTGCTCCAAATCGCTCACAATCTTTCGCCACCTTAACTACATTTGGATTGCTCCCGCCTCTCGCATTTCGAAGGGTCGCAATCTTGTTGATATTTACACTTAGTTGGGTCATAACACAAGAATGTTTTTCTTCGCAAAGTTGTTCAATAAAAAACAATACATATGAGTTTAAAATCAACGATAGAATCGGAAATAAAACAAGCAATGCTCAATAAGGACAAAGATCGCCTGAGAGCACTTCGAGCAATCAAATCGCAAATTTTGTTGGCAGAAACAGAGAAAGGCGGTGGCGGGGAACTTTCAGAAGATGTGGAAATGAAGCTCCTGACCAAAGCCGCCAAGCAAAGAAAAGATTCCATTGAAGTTTTTGAGCAACAAGGACGCGATGATCTAGCTGCCACAGAAAAGTCTGAACTAGCGGTAATCGAGAGTTTCCTTCCGAAACAGTTAACAGAAGAAGAAGTAGAAGCTGAAGTGAAAAAAGTGATCGAAGAGGTTGGCGCATCCGGCCCTCAGGATATGGGTAAAGTAATGGGAGCCGCGACTAAAAAGCTTGCAGGCAAAGCAGACGGAAAAATGATTTCTTCGTTAGCTAAGAAACTACTCAGTTAAATTTGGGAACATTCGATATTGTCATACTCGTCGCCTTAGGCTTTGGTGCAGTCAAAGGATACCTTCATGGATTCATTGTGGAGCTATTTTCTCTGATTGCATTTATTGTAGGCCTCTTACTGGCTCTGGAATTGACTGTACCTGTTTCTAAAAGCTTATTTGGAGGAAGTAACTATTTTGAAGTAATCGCTGTGATTACGTTCATTTTGCTCTTTATTCTCCTAAGCTTAGCCATTAAAATGGGCGCCAAAGCATTAAAAAAAGCCATTGATATGACAGTATTTGGCACATTAGATAATGCCGCTGGCGCCATCGCCGGAATTCTAAAGTGGGCCTTTATCTTGAGTATTATTTTCTGGGTTTTTGAATCGGTCGGGTTTGATTTGGCAGAAAGGTATGCAGACAAGACCGTGCTTTTTCCGTATATTGTAGGTATAGGACCAACTGTATTTGAATGGCTTGGTTATATAATTCCAGTCATTCAAGACCTCATAGATTCAATGGAAAAGATGTCTGACAATAAAGGAACATTTGTGTCTTTGTAATTAGATTAAACTAAAAATATGATAGCAGAACAACTCATAAACTATATGGTTCCGCCATTGAAGCCAGGCGACGACATTGCCCGGGCAAAGCAATGGATGGATGAGTTTAGAGTAAAAGAGCTGCCCGTCGTTAAGGATAATAAGCTTCTCGGATTTATCTCAGAAGATCTCCTATATGATTCTGAAATCATGCGTCCAGAAGTCGGTGCCTATCCACTAATCGGTCAATCCTGCATCATTTCAGCAACGAGTCATTATTACGATATCCTCAAAGTACAAAATGAACATCAACAGGAAATGGTTGCGGTTCTTTCCGATGGCCAGTTCAAAGGTGTGGTTCTTATTTCGGATATCCTAAAAGAGTTTGCAGGTACTGCAATTGTTAATTCTCAAGGAGCAATAGTAACCTTACAGACGAGTCTAAATGATTATTCACTTTCAGAAATATCCAGGGTAGTGGAAATGAATGGTTCAACAGTCTTGGGTGCCAACGTAAGACCACATACAGATGATGCTTCGCTGATAGAAATTGTGCTGAGAATTAATCATCAGGATGTAAATCAAATTGCCACTGGCTTATCTAAGAGTGGATATAAGGTCACTTCATCATTCAATACTGAAGACAATTCATTCGATGAAAAAGACAGATATGGATTGCTTATGAAATTTTTAGATCCATGAGTCCAATAAAAAAAATTGCTTTGCATGGCTTGGCACTAGAGAAGGACTCAGAAAAATACCTCACCCAAATCATTGATCGACTCAATAAAGAAGGTGTTGAAATTTGGTTAACATCCTTATTTCATTCTAGAAACACAGCTCTCGTAGGAAGGCATAAGAATGTTGCCGAGACTATAAATGCAGATATTGATTGCGTTTTTAGTCTTGGTGGAGATGGCACATTCCTGGAATCGCTTCTTTGGGTAGGTGAATCTGAAGTGCCAATACTTGGAATCAATATGGGAAGGTTGGGTTTTTTAGCATCCATCGCTAAAGAGTACATTAAAGAGTCCCTCTACCTTCTTTTTAAAGGGGAATATGAGATAGAAAGCAGGTCTCTCATTTCCCTGGAAACCAACCTGGAGCTTTTCAATGGCAAAACATATGCACTAAATGAATGTGCCATCCTAAGAAAGGACACCTCTGCCATGATTATGGTGAAATGTTATATCAATGATCAATATTTAAACACCTATTGGGCCGACGGCTTAATGGTAGCTTCCCCTACTGGTTCTACCGGATATTCACTTAGCTGCGGAGGCCCGCTGATGATGCCAGACTCAAAGGATTTTGTAATTACTCCGGTAAGTCCTCACAATTTGAATGTGCGTCCGCTCATAGTTTCTGATGAATCTGAATTAAAGTTTGAAATAGAAACTAGAAATAGAAGCTTTCTCATTTCGCTCGATTCCAGATCAGAGACCATCGAAAATGACGTGAATATAACTGTGAAAAAAGCGCCTTTTTATGCCAAACTCATCCGTATCGAAGGGATCAATTTTCCGGATACTATTAGAAATAAGCTTGGCTGGGGGTTTGATAAGCGTAATTGAACCCTCTTTTTGGGACTTTTTTGGTGAATAGTTGAATTATTCGGATGAAAAAGTGTATTCTTTCAGTAGTTTTAAACGTTGATAATAAGCTATTTATCTAGAATTCGCCTGCTAGGAAAAATCAAAACGGTATTTTTGTGTTTTTTTAAAGAGTGAACTATGAAACTCAAACGTCTTTTAGTAATTATCCTCTCCGTGACTTTGCTGGGTCTGGCGGATAATGCCGAAGCGCAACGAAAAAATAAGTATAAAGCGAGAAGACAAACCAATAAAAAGGTCTCGCACTATAAAGGTGGACTCAGAGGATATGGAAGGTTTGAACCTTATTACTTTGTAGGTGCCAATATAAATGCCGGAAATTATTTCGGTGATTTAGCTCCTGTTAATAAAGCAGCCAGTACCGATGTGTCATTTACACGTCCGGGTTTTGGACTTTATGGAGGATACAAGTTTCATCATTCAATTGCTGTTACTGCCGGACTCAACTGGGTGAGAGTATTTGGAGATGATTTTACATCAGACCCAACTGGAGAAGATAGCTTCCCTCGATATGCTCGAAACCTTAGTTTTAGGAATGACATTAAAGAATTTAGAGTAGCCGTTCAGGTATTTTTACTTCCAAACTATGGGGGTCCTGGTCAAAGACTTCCTTTCAATGCATACCTTTCATTTGGTGCGGCAGTCTTTCATCACAACCCCCAGGGAAAAGTTCCTGATGCAGATTATCAAACCGCTCAAGATGGGTCGGTGGCTGCACCTCAAGCAGGGGAATGGGTAAAACTAAGGCCACTTGGAACAGAAGGTCAGAATTTAGGAATAGTTGAACCATACAAAACGATAGAATTTGCAATTCCTGTGGCTGTTGGAGCCCAAATAAGAATACCAAATACCCAGCTTACTGCAGGACTAGAATTTGGCTTTAGGTATCTATTCACCGATTATATAGATGACGTGAGTACCAACTATGTTGGCTTAGATCAATATACCGATCCATTGGCAAGAATAATGTCTGATAGATCCGCAGAACCAACCTCCTCACAAGGAAAAGCAAGAGATTTGACTGGGGTTGGATTACATAATTTGTCTTCTCATGGGTTATATTCTTCATCTTTTATAGGAGGTGGATATGATGGTGCAAAACGAGGAAACCCTGATAATAATGATATGATTTTCGTCACCCAGATAAAAGTATCATACGTATTGGGTGGAACGACTAGAAAACGAGCAAAATACCGTTAAGATTTTGCGAAAGTACCTTATTATTTTATTTGCGATTTCCGCTCTTTCAACAAATGCTCAATTTATTGAATTTGGTGGAGGTTTAGGTACAATGAATTATTCTGGAGACCTTGTGAGAGGTTACAGCTTTAGTACAACCTCATTAGCTGGCACCGGGTTTTATCGAATGAATTTTTCTGAAATTCTCACAGTCAAACTGGCACTAACAATCGGAAAGGTAAAAGGGTCAGAAACACCAATAGATGCATTCGCTGTCCAAAGAAATCATTCGTTCAACTCTACGATTTTAGAAGTCTCATCCGTTTTCGAATATCATTTCCTAAACTTCAAAACAGAAGGAGCAGAGGTTAATTACTCTCCGTACATATTCGGAGGAATCGGCTTTATCAATTTCAATGATGTACCGGACAATGAGGATGTTGGTAAAATTCAACCGGTAATCCCTTTAGGTGCCGGATTCAAATACCTCATTCAAAAAAAATATACCCTTGGATTTGAAATAGGTGCTCGCAAGACTTTCTTCGACTATCTTGATGGGATCGCAGATGGAGACCAAACCATCAAAGACTATCAATATGGCAATCCAAAAGACAACGATTGGTACTTTTTTACCGGGCTTTCTTTTAGCATTACGCTCTTCAATGTGCCATGCCCTTTTCCCTACAGACCTAACCAATCAATTCTTTCTCGTTAATAGAAGTTAAATCATTGGTTTACATTCCCTTTAAGTAAAAAAAAGCCCATTTTTGTAGCCTTTTTCAAAGTAGAATTGGAGGATCTAAAAAAACAGATAGTAGAAACCAACATTCCTAATCACATCGCTGTGATTATGGATGGTAATGGAAGATGGGCACAGAAGCAAGGAGTGAAGCGAATTTTCGGTCATCAAAATGCTATTGAGGCTGTACGGAATGTTACTGAAGGCTCAGCAGAATTAGGTGTAAAATACTTGACTCTTTATGCTTTTTCTACCGAAAACTGGGATCGCCCCAAGTATGAGGTTGATGGACTGATGACACTTTTGGTTAATACGATCAAAGATGAACTTCCGACGCTACAAAAAAATGATATTAAGCTTGCTACCATTGGTGATACTGAAGGATTACCCAACGGAGCACAAAAAAAGTTATTAGAAGCCATTGAGTTGACAAATTCCAACAAAGGCATGGTGCTTGTGCTGGCACTTAACTATAGTGGTAAATGGGATTTGGTGAATGCAGTAAATAAGCTAATAGAAAAAAACAAATCCCACATCGAACTTTCTGACATAGATAATCATCTATCTACAGTAGGTATTCCAGATCCTGACTTGTTGATTAGGACAAGTGGAGAGATGCGGATAAGTAATTTTCTGCTTTGGCAGATGGCGTATACCGAATTACATTTTACTGATGTACTTTGGCCCGATTTTAGAAAAAAAGATTTATTCGAAGCTATTATTTCCTATCAGCAGAGAGAAAGAAGGTTTGGAAAAACGAGTGAACAAGTGAGGGTATAAACAGCCCGAATTGGAAAGATTGAAAAACAAATGAAAAAAATACTGCTCCTTTTACTAGCCGTTATGGCAATAAATGAGGTTGACGCCCAGGTTGTTTTTGGACGAGACCAAGCAAATCCTAGCGGTGGGGTATCAATAAACTACTCTAGCCCCAAAGAATATGAAATAGCAGATATTGAGGTAAGAGGAGTTCAGTTTCTCGACAATAATGCATTGATCTCTCTTTCTGGCCTTCGTGTAGGAGATAAAATAAAGGTGCCTGGTGACGAAATCACAACTGCGATAAAGAAACTATGGAATCAAGGTATTATTGGAAATGTTACAATTTTCGCATCAAAAGTAGAAGGTGATAAAATCTGGCTTGTTATTGAGCTAACGGAGAGGCCCAGATTGACAAAGTATACCATAGAAGGTGTAAACAAGACTAAAAAAGGCGAAATAGAGGACAAGGTCGGGTTGATTAGAGGTAAAGTTCTTACTGACGTAGTAATTAAGAATACAGAACTTGCCGTTACAAAATACATGGAGAGCAAAGGCTATTTGAACGCCAAAGTGAGAGTGGTTCAGCAAAACGATACAATCCTCAGAAACAGTGCTTACTTAAAAATCACTATTGACAAGGGTCAAAAAGTGAAAATCAGAAACATCAGATTTGAAGGAAATGATGAGTTCACCTCAGCAAAACTTCGATCTAAACTTAAGGGAACAGGAATGGTACCGAAGTTCTCGCTTCCAACAGAGATCATTGAGACAACAGCCAAACTTGCATGGCCACCAAACATGGTCAAGTTCATAAAAGGCTCCAAAAAAGTTTCCAAAGAAGAGTTTAGAGAATATCTGGCAACACATGTAAACTTAAATTTCTTTAAGTCAGCCAAGTTCGTAAAAGAAGACTATGAAACTGACAAGGATGCACTTATCGGTTTCTATAACTCTAAAGGATTCAGGGATGCAGAAATCGTCTACGATTCGATATACGATATATCTAATAAGTACATGAACATCAATATAAAGGTAGATGAAGGAAATAAGTATTACTTCCGAAATATCGCCTGGAGTGGTAACTATATTTATACTGATGAGCAGCTTCAACGTATTCTGGGTATTGAAAAAGGTGATGTTTATGACCTTGATTTGGTAAACAAAAAGCTTAATTTCAATCCTAATGGTGCAGACATTAGCTCACTATATATGGATGATGGATATCTATTTTTCAATATTAATCCGGTAGAGGTTGGTGTTAGTCAAGATTCCATCGACTTAGAGCTTAGGATATATGAAGGAGCACAAGCAACCATTGATAAGGTGGTGATCAGTGGCAATGACAAGACCAATGATCATGTAATCTTAAGAGAACTAAGAACCAGGCCGGGAGATAAATTCAGTAGGGCTGAGCTCATAAGAACACAGAGAGAATTATCTCAACTTGGATACTTTGATCCGGAGCAAGTGAATCCGGTCCCTGTACCAGATCCAGTGAATGAGACTGTAGATATCGAATGGCAGCTAGTAGAGCGATCAAATGACCAAATTGAGTTGTCAGGTGGTTGGGGAGGAGCCTTTGGGTTTGTAGGTACCTTTGGTGTGACATTCAACAATTTCTCTGTAAGAAACATCACAAAACCGGAACACTGGAGAGGCTTGCCTGTAGGTGATGGCCAAAGTCTATCACTTAGATTCCAGGCAAACGGAAGAAATTTCCAAAGCTATTCTTTCAGCTTTGTAGAGCCTTGGCTAGGTGGAAGAAAACCAAATTCATTCGGCTTAAGCTTTAGCAAATCGATTCAAAGATCAATTAACAGGGTTACAAACGAAACACTTGGATGGCTCAAAGTGACCGGTATTTCTGCTTCATTAGGTAGAAGAGTACGCTGGCCAGACGATTTCTTTACCGTAAGTACTGGTATCTCATACCAGCGATATGATCTGTTCCAGTTCAATAGTAGATCCCTTGGGTTCAGCACAGGAGATGCCAATAGTATTACTTTCAATACAACGTTTGCCAGAAACTCCATTAATCAGCCAATGTATCCACAGAATGGATCAAGTATCTCGCTAAGTGCCTCATTCACACCTCCATATTCACTCTGGAGAGATCTTGACTATGAAAATGCGAGTGCCGGCGAAAGATATAAGTGGCTGGAATATCACAAATGGAACTTTGATAGTAAATACTTCTTGACACTTACTGGCAAGCTCGTGTTGTCTGCAAGAGCACACTTTGGATATTTGGGAACCTATACCAGCAAAACTGACGTTGGGCCATTCGAACGATTCCAGCTTGGAGGATCAGGCTTGACTGGTCAAAATTTCTTACTTGGTACCGATGTGGTTGGATTACGAGGGTATCCTGATAACTCAATTACTCCTTTTGACACAGATACCAATATCGAAGGGGGTACTTTATTCAACAAGTATGTTATGGAGCTGAGATACCCTATTTCACTGGCACAATCAGCCACTATCTATGCCCTCACATTCGTAGAAGGAGGAAACAACTGGGATAGATTTTCCGAATTCAATCCATACAACATAAAAAAAGCTGCAGGTGTGGGCCTTAGAATCTTTATGCCGGCGTTTGGTCTAATGGGAATTGACTGGGCTTATGGTTTTGACAGAGTTCCGGGCACATTTGACAATGCTGGTCCACAGTTCCACTTCTCCATTGGACAACAAATACGCTAATGGATGTGTCATAAATAAAATCGCTATGAAAAAGTTATTTCTACTGCTGTTTGGACTGTTTTTTTGCTCCATTACATTTGCGCAAAAATTTGGGTATGTAGATACTCAATATATTCTGGAAAAGATGCCAGAGTATAAGGAAGCGCAAGCGGAGATTGAGAAATTAGCTAAAGGGTGGGAAACTGAAATCCAGGATTTATATCAGCAAGTAGAAGCAATGGAAGTAGAGCTAAAAGCTGAAGAAGTGCTTCTCACCAAAGAAATGTGGGAAGAAAGAAATGTAGAGATTGAGAGAAAGTGGAAAGAAGTAAAAGAATATCAACAATCCATTTTTGGCTTTGATGGCCTTTACTTTTTGAAGAAAAAAGAACTGGTAAAGCCGGTCCAGGATCAGGTATTTGAAGCAGTAGAGCGTGTAGCTAAGAACAGCAGACTGCAAATTGTCTTTGATAAATCTGGTGATTTGGTAATGATCTATACCGATCCTATCCATGATTACACCGATTTCGTGCTTGAAGATCTTGGATTGGTAGAAAATCAAAGCGTAAATAACAATTAAGCACAAAAATTGAATCTTATAAACCAACGGGTGAACACCCAACCTTAAAAACGAATAAAGTTAATTGATATGAAAGTTAGAATTTTACTAAGTACTGCCCTTGCTGTGATCGGTTTCGGAGTGATGGCGCAGTTAAAAATAGGCTATACAAATGTAGAGTACGTTTTGAGCCTAATGCCTGAAGCAAAGCAAATTGAAAGTGAACTTGCTGGATATGATAAGCAATTGTCTTCTCAGCTAGAAGCTAAATATGCAGATTACCAGGCCAAAGTTGCCGAGTATCAGCAAAATGCTGAAACTTACACAGATGTGGTAAGAGCTGACAAAGAAAATGAGATTGTTAACCTTCAAACGTCAATTCAGCAGTTTGAGCAAAATGCACAAAACTCGATGCTTCAAAAAAGAAATCAGTTGTTGCAGCCAGCTTTCGAAAAAATCGGAACAGCTATTGAGCAAATTTCTAAAGAAAACGGCTATACACATGTTCTGAACATGACTGCAGGTGGACAAAGCATTCTTCTTTACGCTCGTGAAGAAGACAATGTAACAAACCTTGTTTTGAAGAAGTTGGGAATAAACCCTCCAGCTAACAAGTAAAAATATTTTGAGGATTGATTCAATAGCCCTGTTGGTTTTTCGACAGGGCTTTTTTTATGCGATGACTATTCCAAACACAAGCCCGGCAAGGACGATAAGTGGTGTAGGGATCTTAGTAAAATGCATCATGCCTACCGTGCTAATCAGCAAGACATAATTAATAATTTTCTGATCCATTGGCATAAACAAGAGGAAAGCTGCCGCTATCACCATACCTGCACTCACAGCCGTAATTCCCTCTAATGATGCTTTAACAATTCGGTATTTCTTGAGCTGCTCCCAAAAACGAATAATAAAGAAGATCAAAAATGTACCAGGGAGGAAAATTCCGGCTACAGCCATACTCGATCCAAGGAGCTGTGCACCAATACCAGACTCTTTCGCAGTGATGGCACCTACATAACCACTAAATGAAAACACAGGTCCGGGAATGGCCTGAACAAATCCATAACCGGATATAAACTCCTGAGAGGTTAGGTATTCCTTAAACTCAACAAACTCTGTATATAGCAATGGTACAAGCACCTGACCACCTCCAAAGATCAAGCTTCCATTCCTATAAAAATTCTCAAAAGTCTTGATCGGTTGAAACTGAGTAACTCCTCCCAAAACTGCAGCTGCCACTAACACAGAAATCCACAGAATGAGATTGGACCAGTTTATATTAATCTTTTCCTTTTCTTCGATTGGTTGCCTTTTGTACTTCCAGGTAGTGGCTAATCCACCCAATATGATCAAAGCAGGAAATGCATATGGCGACTTCAACACATAAGAAGCTATCGCTGAAAAGATCATAAGGCCAAAACCAACTTTAGTATTGACAACCTTCACGGCAATCTTGTACGATGAGTATGCAACTATTCCCACTGCTATAGGCTCTATGAATCGCAAAAAGTCAAGCGATATCTCCATAGACTCAGCAGATGTGACGAAAATGGCGAAAGCTGTCATTATAGAGATCGCTGGTAGCGCCCAAACAAACAATGTTAAATATGCCAGGTTGGCACCTCCAATCTTATACCCCAGGGCAGTGATTGTTTGAGTTGAGGTAGGGCCCGGAAGTATTTGACATAGAGCATATAGCTCAATCAAGTCTTCTTCAGTTAAATATGCTCTTTTGGAAACAAACAAATCCAGGAACATTCCAAAATGACCTTGTGGACCACCAAAAGCTGTCAAAGACAGCACCCACACATCTTTAAGAAAAATTATGTTTCGTACTCTTCTGAATGACATGAACTATGATTTCAATCCAATTTCTTTTAAACGCTCATCAAGAAATTCACCAGCTGTAATATCTTCAAAAGCTTTTGGATGCTCCTCGTCAACACATCCCTCCAAACAAGATAAATCCATTTCTGAAACAGGATGCATGAAAAACGGAATCGAAAATCTGGAAGTATGCATTAGCTCACGTGGCGGGTTTACCACACGGTGTATTGTAGACTTAAGCTTTCCATTGGTATGTCGCTCAAGCATATCGCCAACATTTACCACAATTTGATCAGGCAGAGCAGTAATTGGAATCCATTTACCATCTCTTCTAAGCACCTGCAAACCATCCGCGCTAGCTCCCATCAGCAGCGTAATCAAATTGATATCTCCGTGTTCAGCCGCTCGTACTGCATCTGGAGGTAGGGCATCGGGATCTTCAATTGGGAAATAGTGAATGGGTCGTAAAATGCTATTTCCATCTTTTACCTTATCATCAAAATAATTTTCAGGTAGTTCCAGGTACAATGCGATTGCACGTAACATGCTCATCCCGGCCTGAAGCAATGTCATATAAGCTTCTGTCGTGTATTTTTCAAGCTCAGGCACTTCACTTGGCCATATGTTATCCGGGTAGTCTTCCCGTTGATTTTTCTTAGGTTGTCCTACATGAAAAAACTCCTTCAGGTCACCTGTATTCCTACCTTTTGCCTTTTCCCGACCCTTGCTTATGTATCCTCGCTGGCCAGCCAATTCTTTCTTCTCATAGCGCTCCTTTACCTCATCTGGTAGTCGGAAAAATTTTTCAACTGCCTCATACAAATTGGATGTGAGATCATCAGAAAGACCGTGATTTTTTATGGAAACGAACCCAATATTGGTATAGGCTTTTCCAAGCGACTTAACAAAATCCATTTTTTGATCTTCAGTCCCGCTGGTAAAGTCCGCAAGATCTAGTGACGGCACCTCGTCGTAAAGTATATCAGCCATATCCAGGTAATTAGGCCTACAATTTAATCCAGAATAAAGTGGAAATCAATTCAAAATACTGCGAAGCACTTCAAGTGATTTTGGTTTAGCTATATGTGCGTGATGCTGGTAATATTCCAAAATACTATCCAGCATTAAATTTCGTGATTCTCGTGTCATTTTTATCTCAGATCCATACGGCTCCTTCATGAGCGCGTCAAGCATTTCATGATTCTCATTCGTTGGCGTTAATCGATCTGTTGAGCTAAAGAGATTGTCAATATCATCAATTGCATAGCCCAGAAATGGGCCCGCCTTTAATAAAAATTGCAAGTGAAAGTTGCCTACTCCAGAATCCAGCAGGTCAAATGACTTGATTGATTCTTCCGTGAAAACATATAATTCCGGGTTGGGTGCTTGCTCAGACTGTAGCAATTTTGAAAACACTTCGGTCAGAAAAAGAGTGATTGAACTCTTCACTAAATCATGATGAATATGATGAAGTGGATAATGACTCTTAAACTCTGATATTCGCTGCAAATCGCGAGTTTCCTTCACGTAAAGAACCATGTCCAAGATTGAAAATGGCTGAAAGTGTCCAATGCTTTTCTTGGATTTTTGGCTTCTGATGGAGTTGACTATGTATGCGCCGTATCCACCCTCTTCGGTAAAGATGCGAGCAATAATTGACGTGTCACCATACTTCATATAGCTCAGCACGATCCCTTTTGATTTGACGATCATCGTACTACAGCAATTTTCCCTACGAAGGTTTCCTCTCCATCAGCGTCCGAGCTAAAAAATAAATAGATACCCGTGTTTATTTTGCCTCCTTTCACGTCCGTTAAATCCCATGAAGCTGAACCTCCATTGGCATCAATCTCTTTGACAAGGTTGCCATTGATATCCGTGATCTTCACATTTGCATTTCTGGCCAGGCCCGAAAGGCCTACCAGACCTTGATATTCGGGTCGAACTGGGTTTGGGAAAATAGTTACATTTCTGTGATCACGGTTTCCGATAGAAGATGCGCTTCGGTAAGAAACCATGCCTCTAGCCGTTGAAATAAAGACCTCACCATTGCTCCCATTATAGTCCATCTGAATTATTTGATTGGATGGAAGCGGGCTATTGGAAACATTAAACACAGCTACCTGCTCAGAGGTATTCTCATCATATACCCATACCCCTTGATTGGTGCCAAACCAAATGCGATTTCCACCATCAGTCAATACTGCATTGATTTGTTCATCTTCAAAAAGTGTTCTGTTTTCGAAAGTTGGTTGAATGCCCTGCGGGTCGGAGAAAATAAAGGATGCATCTGGAAAAAGTGCAGGCCCTCTACTTGTGCCTACCCACGCATTGTCTTCGATACTAATGTCTATATCAATAAAAGAAGATGGAAGACCATCTGAGGTGCTGATTTGATCCACACGTACTTCATCCGGATCCAGCACTGTGATTATCCCCGATGATGCTCCCAACCACCCAATACCTGTTTCGGAAAGGTCAATGGTCAAAAATTCATCACTTCCTAGAACTATGCTTGAAAATGAGTTCCACTCTAAGTTTTCATCCATGAAGTGGATTGGGCTCTGATTTTGAAACGAAGAAACCCACAGATTTGATCCGGCTCCAAGTGCTGTGATGACCGTATCTAGCTCAGCAGAACTGCCGGGAATGTCATTTATTATTAAAGCGTTCATATCATCATAAAGCCCGTCTCCAATCGAGGAATAATAGAAATTTCCGTTGTATCGTACCACGTCTGAGACGTTGGTGAAATTAGCTATTGATGTTGGTTGCCACACGCCTTCTGAAAATTTGGAGAACTGATCAACCTGCTCTGAACCATTGTAGAAAAATGGAGAAGGTGCATGAAAGCCGTAAAGTTCATTTGCTATAACCCTGAAATTAGAAAATGAATCGGATACGGGCCCGTCAGGTGAGCGCTGATTTCCCGATTCATCTATCAATCCAAGATTACTATCAGCCAGGTACAATTCGCTGCCCACTGCTACGATATCATTTATTGCTGAAGCGGACGTGATTGAAAAAACTTCAAATCCTGTAGCCTCCAGCTGATAAATAGTGCCGCCATTTGCGGTTAAAAGTTGACTGTCCACTTCATACAAACCATTGGCAGAAGCAGGTAAGTCAAATCCGGTATCAACCCAAGCACCAGAGGAAAATCTATATAAATCTGCCCCTGAAATTGCATAAATTTCATTCCCTGCATGAGTCAGTTCGGTGAATGATGAAGTTGATGGATATCTAGTCCAGTTGCTAAAGTCCAGTAAGTTAGCATCAATCCTGCCCGACTGGATTCCTTCGGATGTTCTCACAAACAGCGAGTCATTTCTCAACTGTACTTCTAAAACATCGACTGCCATGCCTCCTGTGCCAATCTGAACGTAATTCTCCACAATTGAAGCATTCTCATCATCAACAACAATGACACCTAAGTCAGTAGCGAGAAATATCTGAGATGTCCCAAACACAATATCATTGATGGTTTTATCACCTTCTAAAGTACTTTTAGCAATATCTGATATGCTCAACAAGTCGTTTTCAAATACAAAATCGACAAATCCGGATTCATAGCCAATGACTAAAATATTCAAAAGCTCACTGTACTTAAGTGCCGAAACCCCGACATCAGATAGCCCATCAATCTTTGAAAGCTTCCGTATCGATCCATCCGATTTTTCTATTGAAAATAAACCTATCGCTGAAGCACAAAATATTTTATCAGGAGTATCAGCAAGGTGCCTTGCATCATAATAGCTGAAATGCGTGCGCCAGGTTCCCACAGGGATGTTTTGAGCATAAGCGCACCATCCTGCAATGAGAATCAGGTTACTTAGCATCAACCGCCTCAAAGAAGCAAGATCTACAGAGTGCTTCATAAATATCTTTTTCACCTAAAACTATGGTTTGCTTCGATTTAGTACGTCGATGTGAATAAGATGCTACATTTCCGCATTTCATACATACGGCATGCACCTTAGTAATGTATTCTGCTATAGCCATTAACGCATCCATAGGTTTGAATGGTATGCCCTTGAAATCCATATCCAAGCCAGCTACAATCACCCGCTTCCCTTGATTAGCCAACTCATTAGCGACATTCACAATTTCTTCATCAAAAAACTGTGCCTCATCAATACCGACAACCTCACAATTCCCGGCTCGCAGCAAAATATCGTTGGCAAAATGCACGGGAGTAGATGGAATGGATGAGTCTTTATGAGACACGATTTTTACTTTATCATATCGCTTGTCTACTTCCGGCTTGAAAATCTCCACATGCTGATTGGCCAGCATTGCCCGATTCAATCGTCTGATCAATTCCTCTGTCTTACCAGAAAACATGGAGCCACACACCACTTCAATCCAGCCTCCACGCCTAAGTGTCCCTTTTCCAATATGTGGTTCTACAAACATTTACTTCAAGTAAGTCAAATGAGGTAATTGAGTTTCTTTTGGCACCTCCAAAGTCACATCTCCATTCAGAAATGTCTGACACGTCAGGCGCTCATTATCTCGCAATTTATTCAATTTAGAATATTGCTCTTCTGGCTTTGTTCTGGGCGTCAGCTCTTCCATTCCAGCGATGATTCGTGCCTTACATGTAGTGCATCTCCCCTTTCCACCACAGGCATGCATCCAGTCCGTTGCTGTTAGCAAAATATCCAGCAAACTTTCCCTTTTATCCTCACAATGAATAGATTTACTCTTTAGGTTAGCAATTACAACTGTAGGCATAGCATCAATTTTCAAGAATGCAAAAGAAACTAAACGAAGACTTTATAGACGGATATTGTGAGAAATTTGCATCAAAAGTGACAGCTGATTTTTTCAAAGATGGAAAGGACGTCATTACGGGTAAGGAAATTTTGAAGGTGACCCCTTCCAAGCAGGTCAATTTCTTTGTAATCAAACTACTATTCAGATACTGGCAAGAAGAAACCAAAAAACTGGAGAGCCCCTTTTTCAATTACAAGCATGAAGAAGTACGTCAGGCCATGATCCAGTTTATGAATGTGCTCTCACAGCACATTGAAATCAATAAAGAAAAGTTTGAAACCCTACTCAATCACGCCATAAAAGACACCCTTTATTTAGCCGCAATGCCACAAGCATATGTGCAGATAGATTTGGACAGCCGTGGTGTTGAGACTATTAAAGAAAAATCGGTGGAAGGGACAGTGAAATACCTGAAAATCCACAAAAAAGAAATTCAGAACTTCCTTTCTGACATGAAGGGTCTGACCATTGACGATGTAGTGGATGAGCTGCCTGAAGAGTTTGATGACTTTGACACCACCGAAGCTGTAAAAGCAGAATGCGAGCTGTTAAATGATATTCTCCCCATTTCTGTAGAGAAAATATTCTCAGATGATCCAGAAATGGACGAGTTTGATGAGGATGATCTTTTCGAACCCGGTGAAGAAGATTTGGTTGAAGAACGGCCGAAACCAAAAAAGACGGCTCCAGATGCCAACGAAGAAACGGCCAATATCAAAATGAGTGCCGAGGATGATGCCATGATCGAAGAAGACATTGAGGACATGAGCGAGTCTGAAACTGTAGCAGAGGAAAAAGAAGAATCAAAACCCGAAGTAAAAGAAGAAGAGTCGAAAGCGGGGGAGGAAGAAGAGCATGAAGAAGAAGAGGAACCAAAGAAAGAGGTGCGTACTCCTGTAATGTTGGAGGATGAAGATAAGGAAGATGATTTTCCTGAAGAAACTATCAATAAGCAGTTTGAAAGTCAGGAAGAGACTGTAGCTGATCACCTCGATAGCAGCAAAAAAGAAGGTGCTATTCTGGAGCTAATCTCCCTCAACCATCGATACATGTTCATTAAAGAGCTTTTCCGAAACGATAAGCATGAGTTTGAAAATGCCCTTGTTGAACTTGAAGATTACAACTCCTTTGATGAGTCCGTTGAGTTTCTGGTGCAAGGATATGCGAAACACAACGAGTGGGACATGCAGTCTGACGAAGTGAAGGAGTTCTTGAAGGTGTTGTTTAGAAGGTTTAGATAACAAATTACCTCTTAAACGTCATCGTGAGCACAGCGAAACAATCTCGGGTTGTAGATCCATAAAACATGAGATTACTTCATTCATTCTTCACTCGTAATGATGGTGACCTAAAACTTAAACGTCAATCCCGCTTTAAAAAAGAACGGAACTCCCGGAGTAAAATGGATTTCTGAAATCGATTCAGCTTCACCGGCCAATCTGGATTCCGTATCAAATTGTGCTTCTCTCCATTCAACGTTGAATAAGTTTTCTATCGCTAAAGAAACAGTCCATTTCGAGTGATCATAAGCCAGATTTACATCAGTAAGGAAGTAGCCTTCGGCGGTCACTGTATTATCCTCATTGGCAGCACGATCTTTTATGTACCGATATCGAAGGGAGCCATTCAGCCTTTTGCCTTTATAGGTAAGTCCTCCAATGCTCGTAAAGGTCGGTGCCAGGGGTATATAATCAGCTCCTTCAGGTTCATCGATTGCCCGCGGATTAGCATAATTAATATTGGAATAAACAAAAATCTCATCCGTTAGCTGATAGTTGAGACCTAGATCCACACCTGTTCTCTTCGTTTGACCACTTGGCTCCACAATGCCCACATCTCCAACATAGACAAACTCCTGATCCAAGTGCAACTGCCAATATGCCACATCAATGAAGAGTCTGTCTATCGGTTGATAGACAGTACCTAGATCATATCCCCATGCTGCTGGAAGCGTATTTTGAGTACGCTCTCTCAGAACCACTCGCGTATCATTGCTGTGGAACCCTTTCCCTGATTTTGCATATAGCTGCCATTTTCGTGAGGGGCTGTAGATCACGTTTAGCTTGGGCGATATTATGCCCTGAGTACTCGATTTTCGATCATAGCTGGCAGAAAGAAAGTCAACCTCTTCAAACCTAAATTGATCCATTCTAAGGCCGGCATTAAGCATCCACTTGCCAGACTCCCAGGTAGCACCGGAAAACACAAAACCATTGAATTCATCTACATCAGCAAGTGCGATTGGCTCAAGTGTTTCAGTTCTGTTTCTTGTGTGTGAAAGCTCAACACCGTCGACGTTATCGTACCGAAATCCAACTCCACTTTCCAGTGTAAGATCACCGGAAAACAATCGGGTGCCGTTGTTATATGTCGTTTGTACACCATATATCGTCCGTGATTCTTTCTGCCTGATCTGATCTCCATTGACAGGATCATCGAGGAAAAAGGTGAAGTTGCTATACAGTTCAAAGTCGTACTTAGAAACATAAGCTTTGGTCTGCATAAAATCACCATTAGCAAACGACGAGGTATAATCAATAAGGAAGTTTTGCCTGGAGGTCTCTCCTCCCTCGGTGTCATCAATCGCACCGAATCTTCCGATCTGTCCCGAAGCTACCGCGCGCACCGGAATTTGCCCTGAGGCATCCCACTTACTTTGAAAAGTAGACGCCTGGACAGTTAGGAAATCATTTCCAATCTGAGCATTGTACTTTCCAAAAAGGTTTAGACGGTTGAAATTTTGAGGAGATTCAAACGGCCCATCTGAGATCATATATTCTGTCGCTATATAGGCATCTTGTGCGCCATTGCCACTGACCAGGTCAATTAAGCTTACGTTTCGCAAGGTGTTGAATCTTCCGGCTTCCACCTTCACGCTGCTCTGATCTATGCGATCGTGCGTGTTGAAATCTACATAACCTGCCGTAGTGAAGTTTCCTTTCTCAGCATAATATGGCCCTTTACCAAAATCAACTCCTTGTACGGTCTCCGGAATAAGAAAATGAAGATCCGCATAACCTTGTCCATGCGCGTGAGATACCATATTGACGGGAATACCATCTGCTGTAATTTGAATGTCAGTGCCGTGATCAATATCAAAGCCTCTTAAAAAGATCTGCTCCGCCTTGCCTCCTCCCGCATGCTGCGCAATAAACAGCCCTGGAACTTTCCGCAATATCTCCTGAGACGAATTCACCGGATTCAGCTTCAGGTCTATTTGTTTGATTTTGTTGAGGGTATTGATTTCGGGAGTGATTGTTACCTGCGAAAGCTCCACTGGAGCGGGCTGAATCCTTAGGTTCCAATCCGTACTTTCGGCTACCACAAATTGCATGCGATCATACCCGACCATGGAGATGAAAATGGAATCGCCCGGAAGTGTATTCTTTAGCGAAAAGCTTCCGGTCAAGTTGCTATGCGAATGGACGTCCTTTGTCAGGTTGTAGATGGTGACAAACTCCACGGGCTCACCGGTATCGGAGTCTTTGATCGTTCCTTCGATTGTCTGGCCCCAGGCCGACAGGCCGGCAAGCAATAAGAATACATGGTGAGCGATTCTTTGAAAATTCATAAGCTATTAGATGCTGATTCTAAATCAATAATTGCTCTAACATACGGGTGAAAATGCTCGACTGGATTTTTAAGTCTGCTGCTTCCATTCATCATTTCCGGAACGACGATAAAAAAATATGATCCCATGAAATCCAAAACCAACCCACGCTACGTAAGTCCGAATAGACCATAGATATGGTCTATTCTAACTCTATTGCTTGCCAGCTGACAAATGATGCATGTCCATTGAAATTTAGATGTGGGTAAAGCAAGAGAACGTCAATAATTGATAATTTTGCTTTAGTAATAGTTAAAAACTGTGGGCCTGCCTAATTACCAAATCGACCAGGATCAACTTGTCGCTCAAATGAAAGCGAGAGAGGCGGACGCATTTAGCTATCTGTACGACAATTATTCTGCAGCGATTTATGGATCAATCTCACGGATAGTCAATGATGTGGATGTGGCACAAGAGGTGCTACAAGACGCTTTCATGAAGTTTTGGGATAAAATTGATCAATACGACTCATCAAAAGGACGGTTCTTTACCTGGATGGTAAATATCAGCCGTAATTTAGCGATCGATAAGCTCCGCTCGAAAGAGATGAAGAAGGTGGGGAAAACCGATACCTTAGAAACTTACGTATCTGGAATAGAGCGTGACCATTTAAACCATCTCAGCATAGATGGGATTGGTTTGAAAGAAACGCTGAGCTCTCTTCGCGATGAAGAAAGATTCATCCTGGAGATGGTGTACTTTAAAGGCTATACCCAATCAGAGATTTCAGAGGAATTTGACATTCCGCTTGGCACGGTAAAAACGCGCCTAAGAATGGGATTGAAGAACATGAGAAACGTATTGCAAGTAGAGTGAACATAGAAGAATACATATCGTCCGGCATCTTAGAAGCCTATGTGATGGATCAGCTGTCTCCAGCTGAGCGCACAGAGGTAGAGACGATGGCTACAGCTCATCCGGAAATCCGCAAGGAGCTGGAAAAGATTGAGCTATCTATGGAATCCCTCGCCTTTGCCACAGCCGTGACACCTCCTGCAGATATCAAAGACAAACTGATGGCACAAGTAGCCTCAGCCCCGGCAGCTGAGAAGGCAACCCCCGTGGTAGAGATGAAGCCTGAAGGTTCGTTTGGTATGCTCAGATTTGCAGCAGCTGCTTCACTCATCGTTGCACTCGGATCGGCCATTATGGCGTTCAATTACTGGTACAAGTGGCAATCGGCAGAAGACAGATTGGCATCACTCATAGCACAGAATGAGCAATTTGCGGACAACTACAATCAGGTGAATCAGCAGTTGGATGACATCCAAAATGCGGTGGCCATCATGAACAATACCGCTTATAAGCGTGTGGTTATGAACGGCACGGACAATTCGCCGGAATCTCAAGCCACGGTGTACTGGAATGAGGCTACAGCGGATGTATATCTCAGCATCCAGAATCTTAAAGCACTTTCTCAAGACCAGCAGTACCAGCTTTGGGCAATTATTGATGGCAAGCCTGTAGATGCGGGCGTCTTCGACCCGAACGGCTCCAACTTCCTGGTGCAAATGAAAAACATAGGCCCGAATGCGGCAGCCTTCGCCGTGACTATCGAACCTCGCGGTGGCAGCGAAAACCCTTCGCTCGAGACCATGCAAGTGGTTGGAAATGTATAGTAGTTATTAGTAAATGGTAGACTAGTTAAATAGTCACTTGTTACCGAACCACTAATTAACTGATTCACTAATTACTATTTCCCTAATCAACTATTCACTAATTAACTATTCCTCTATAGTATTGCACGCTTCAACCGCATAGAAGATGTTCGGATTATTCAAAAAGAAACCCAAAGAAAAACTTCCGCCTGAAATTCTTGACGAAGAAGGTGTTCAGATCCTGGAAGGCGACGAGGTGATCGCTCACCGCTATGAGCTGGGCCAATGCACCGTGGAGCTGGAAGGCCTACAGTATTTCTACGTCTCCCAACATTCCGGAAAAAAGGTTAGCTACGTAAAGATGATCGACGCGATTACCGGGCAGCAGAAGGTGAAGAAGGTGTAGACAAAAAATTGTTTGTTTCAGGCCCCTTCATTGTATAGATACTCCTGAAATCCGATGAATGTCTCACGAATGGATGGGATGTCTCCTAGCTTCTCCTGGGCATCTGCTAGAGCATTGTACTTCAAAGTCAATAATGGACCTAGCTTTTCCTCTGAGAGCTCTTCGACACCCTCCTTGACATATTGATCCAAAACGAAGTTTAGGAACTCTTGCTGAGATGGATTATAGCTATCAAAACGAATGCGCGCTTTTTCAGCACGCTCAAGACGAGGGACCAATTCTTTATGGTAGGCAATGAAGCTCAAAACATCATACAGGTCAGAATCTTCACCGTGAATGATCTTGCTCAATTCCTCAAGTTGAGCCATGGAATATCCTTTCTCGCTTAGCTCATCCAATAATTTCTTACGTGTGTCAGGTACGCTCCAAATCTTCCTAAGCTCCTCTTCATTCTTGAAGAAGCTTGGAATATCCCCAAATAGATTCTGAATGAATTGAGTAGATGAGATGGGTTTGCCTTCAGGACTCCAGAAGGTAGTTTTCACCATGCTGTCTATCTCTCTCACTTTACCAGCCCCAAGCTTAACAACTGTCCTTTTTGGTGTGGGCGGGTTTTCACATATACATGGATCACAACCACATACATCACATGGAGGTTCAGGTTCTTTTAGACAAGTACACGGATCATTCCCACATACATCACACGGATAAGTAGGCCTTGGTACTCTCGGATCACCCGGATCAATAGGCTCACCGTCCCACTCGGGATCGTTGAAGTGCTCATGAGCATTTACAAAATCATAGATGGTGAAGTAGTCTTTCCCATCAAACAGACGGGTTCCCCTTCCAACAATCTGCTTAAACTCCACCATGCTGTTGACCTTACGCAAGAGCACAATGTTTCTCACTTCAGGTGCATCTACTCCTGTACTTAATTTTTGTGAAGTGGTCAGGATCGTAGGAATATTACGTTCATTATCCTGGAAATACTTCAGGTATTCCTCCCCCTTCGCTCCGTCATTAGCTGTGACCCGAACGCTATACAATGGATTCTTACTCTTCGAATATTGATTAATCAAATCCCTCACAGCAGCTGCATGATCTTGCGTTGCACAGAATACCAGCGTCTTTTGCTGCTGATTGATCTTATCCATGAAGAGTTTCACCCGGTAAGCTTCCCGCTCTTTGATTTCAATGATCCGATTGAAATCTTCTTCCTTATAAGTTCTTCCCTCCTCGATTTCTCCTGAGATGACCTCATCATCATCGGTGTATTGGTATTCATCAATGGTGGTCTTCACTTCCACCATCTTGAATGGGGTCAGGAATCCATCATTAATACCATCTTTTAGAGAATAGGTATAGATCGGCTTTCCAAAGTATTTGTACGTATCCTTGTTTACATCTCGCTTAGGAGTTGCTGTTAGCCCTAGTTGGACTGCTGGACTGAAATACTCCATAATAGCCCTCCAGCTACTTTCATCATTAGCCCCTCCACGGTGACACTCATCGATGATGATGAAATCAAAGAAGTCTCTTGAGTATTCTCCGAAGTAAGGCGAATCATCTGGACCGGACATGAAGGTTTGAAAAATGGTAAAGAAGATGCTTCCGTTCTTAGGCACACGTCCTTTCTTCTTAATGTCTTTCGGACTAATTCGCACTAGTGCATCTTCATCAAAGGCATTAAAGGCATTGAAAGCCTGATTTGCTAAGATGTTCCTGTCAGCCAAAAACAGAATTCTAGGCCTCCGATTGGCATCTCTCTGGAGGTTCCACTTGGCATGAAAGAGCTTCCAACAGATATGGAAAGCAGTGGCAGTCTTTCCTGTTCCGGTAGCCATGGTCAGTAGCAATCGTGGTGCTTTATTCGCCATCTGATCCAGCACACGCATAATGGCATTGCGCTGAAAGTAACGAGGCTCATACTTACCCTGAAACAAGGCAAATGGTACCTCATCAAAACGATCCTTCCAACTTCTTTCATCTTTTGCTTCGACCGTGACAGGCGAAGGATAGGTCATCTCCCAGAGTTCTTCAGGAGAAGGATAGCGATCCACATCGCCTTCTTTCCCTTCCTCCATATCCACCTGGTAGATTTTCTGACCGTTGGTGGCATATGTGTAGCGGATGTCTAAGCGCTCCGCATAGTCCTTAGCCTGAGCTAATCCCTCCGTATAGTGCAGGTCTCTCTTCTTAGCTTCTATCACCGCTAGCCTTCGATTGCGGTAGACTAGGATGTAATCAGCCTTGAGTGGCTTTTCTCGCTTACCATGCCCAATAAGACGGCCTTGATTGATGTTATACTCAACCATGATCCGACTCCCTTCCACAGACCCCCACCCTGCTGCCTGGATGGCAGGAGTAATGAGTTCGAGCTGTGTTTGAGATTCGTTCATTTTTTAATCAATCGGTTCAAGCATATCAATCTTGTCAATTATTTGACCTAGACTAATACTATAATGAAAATTCAAAGTATTGATGACACTCTCTTGAAGCAACAAATAATCGAACTTAGTAGATATACTAAGAGTTTTATTCCCATCATTGTCATCTTCAAATAGCTCAGAGTCAGAAAACTTTGTTTTTCTAAAGTGGCTGTAGAAAGCAAGTATCTGTGACTGAGCTTGCAAATAATAGTCCCTCCGAGGAACTTCCCTCCTTTTAAAAATAAGTTGCTCAATTTTGCTGTTTAAGTCCTTTAACGAAATGGAGGATGTAGATATTAATTTATAGTTTTCCTCGTCTAAATGTTTCCAGAAAATTAGAAAAAGAATGGGTCCAGGATACAGATTGTCATACTCACCGTGAGACTCAAGGACTAATCTCAAATGGCACATTATTTTTTCGATTTGCCTCAGTGTCAACTCATTAATTTCAAACAAGTCCGATGCTAACTGCAACAATGTCTGTCCCTCATGATAGAGAGCTTGGTTTGATTGACGCATTTGTGATCCTAAAAAGTCACTATATCCGTAGTATGCGAATAAATATTTGACAAACTGAGGTATTGAGGGTTTAGGCATCTGATACTCTAAATCAATAAACCGTTTCAGGTACTCATCTGCGTCAATTTGATCACTTCCATAAGCTCCACGAACTGCATGTCCTAATTGCTCTTTATCGATCGAAAGGACAAAAACAATTCCTCTTACCGAAAAAACGTGTTTAATCTCCTCCAATACTTCAACTGCGTAACTAGGTCTGCATCGATCCAACTCGTCAATAATAAAAACTACTGGTTTATCTGGTGATGCCTTCTCAACGAACTCATAAAGCTTTTCCCTAAAACCTTCTAGTCCTTCTTTTCGCTTCTTATACGAGTCTATATGAGCCCTTAGTCCTTTAGCGCCCTCATCGATCATTCCATTTGCAATGTCTTCCAGAGCCTCATCCCCAATTTGTCTCTCAACAAATTTCTTTAAAAAAGCTTGCCCAACTTGAGTAGCTAATCCTCCAGCCTTTTTTACTATTTCACCAAATGATTCTTTGGTTTTCTCTGAACTCAACTCTTCCAACTCAGAGATAAGAGCCACCAGTACATCAGGCTCAAAATCATTTTCCCAGGCATTGAAATAAAGTGTCTTGAAATCCTGATTTTTTAAGTGCTGCTCCCACATCTTCATGAATGTGGTCTTGCCAGTTCCCCATGGATTATTCACAGCCAAAACAAACCCCTCTGCATAGGTTGATACGATATCTGCTAAAACCTCTGCATAAGGTCTTCGATTGAGCTTGCAGTGCTCAAAAGGGTTGTCTTTTGGAATTTCGATATCGTGGTGACGGACTTTCATTTTTTAAATTCCACTTAAGAATCTCTTGCAGAGACTCCATCCTGATGCTTGGATGGCAGGAGTAATGGGTTCGCGCTGTGTTTGGGATTCGTCCATTTATGAAAAAAAGGTATTTACGTGTTTCTGAAGCATTTTTCTTTGACCTTCTTCTGAAAGAATTTCATTAATAAATTTTACTTGATCCTCATTAACGAATCCAGAACTCTTCTTTATCTCACCCAGTAAATACTCTTTTCTTTTTTTGATTTTCTCATCGGTTAACTCTTTCTTGATATATCCATCTATTGAAAGATTGAAAAGGGTGTAAGAATTAAGACCTATAAATTTCACATTAGAAAATACTTTACGGTTGCTAATTTCAACCGAAGCTGCATATGGCTCTTGACCATCTTTAATTTGCTTATAAAATTCAGAGAACACATCGAAACTTTCTTGAAATCCTATTTTCTCAAAAGTACCACATATGAAATCGTATGGACAGGGCTTATTATAGGAGCCAACTAGTTTGCTAGCATTAAATCCCTCACAACATGACATTGCAATAACAGACTTTCTACGTGATTCTAAATACAAGCCTCGAAGGTCATTTCTTAATCTACCCCATTTAAAAAGCTCTTCACTACCATCTGATCCAATTATTCCTATTCCATCATCATTTGCATGACAATCAAAATGGATATATGGCGAGGTATTTAATTGTTTGATGTCTTTTGAAATCTCTTCAAATGCACTTTCTAAATCATCTTCAGAGGAAATGTTATAAAAAACATGATCTATTCCTTCCTTATCTAAAAAGGCATCCATCATTTCCCCAGTTTTCATATCCTTTTTACGCAAGGATTGCATGACATATACTTTCATAATGTAACCTCCTTTTCTACCTGAAAATCCTTTGTGAGCTTCCCCGAAAACGCGCTCTTTAAAATGGACTTTTTGAGTTCTTCGAGTTCATTTAATTTTTGTTTATAGGAACTCTCCAAATGAATACTCTTTTCATTTAGCTTTTCAAATTCATTTACAGTTTTATCTTGGATGTTAACGTCTACGTAAGGAATGTTTAAATCTCGAACACTGTCTTTTGTGATTGTCTTAGTCGTTGTACCATTAAGCTTAGACAGTACCTGTTTTTCTCCTTTAGTTGATTTTAAGTAATAGTATAAGAACCGACTACTCATTTCTTCATTATTCAATCGTAGGAGAAATAGGTTCATTGCTAAAGAACAGGGTCTTTTAACAGGTGGCATTAAATAGACCTTACCTGCATTTCCTATTTTGCTTATGATAACCTCGCCCCCAAAAATCTTGCTTTTCTTCAAATAGTTGTAAGCATTTTCATCGATGTATTTGAAAGCATTATTAAAGTTGTTTTCAAAGTCAGTACTTCTTACCATCCATGCATAATCTTCCTGATCCTTCAACTCTACATTTTGTTTTAATACTTTATAACTGCCGTTTGCATGGTAGTCTGTCAATGTATTCAATATTGTACCCAGCTTCTTGGATTCGAACTTTTTGCTAAAATTATCAAATGTGATATCCAGCTTACTCTGAAACAGTTCCCTTGCATTTTCGATGTTACGCTCCAGGTTGGCTTTGGCCTGATAGATGGCGGCAAACGCCCGATCCAGGATAGAAACGATCTGTTGCTGTTCGGGGAGTGATGGGATGGGGATTTGTAAATTTTTAAGGGACTTATAATAAATCCCAACAACACTGGTTGTTCCACTCTTCATCCTTTCCAGAGCATCAAGGATCTCTTCACTTGAGAATGCATAAGCTATGTACTCTGGAGTGACAAAATTCTTAAATCGTGCTCTTAAAATATTATTGTTAAAAAGAGTAACTTCCTTTGATTCCGACTTATACAAACATGTTTTACCTACCAGCTCAAAGCTATTTCGAGTATTGAATAGAAAATCACCATTCTTAAGTGAATAGTTTGCTACCTCTTCAGGTGTAGCATCTACACGAGTATACTGCCCATCAAGAAGACCATTCTCATTTTTGATATTGTTCATTTTAAAGTAACGGAAAGGATTTTCTCCTGACTGTTGTTTACCATTACGGACAATACCAATTTGAGTAAAACTCACAATCTCGTCAAACGATTTTGTTGGCCATGGGTAACTCATATCATCTCCCTGATTGATTGAAGAATGGTGTTGGTTTCCTTATCCAGTCGCTCCATCTCGTTCAGGATTTCCTGCGGGCTTCTCAATGGGGCTTCTTCTGGTGTATTCGGGTTCTTTACGCTCAGGTCCATAGTGTCAGGGTCTACGTCGGAGACTCGGAGGGTCCAGCTGCGTTCGGATTCGCCGTTACCGCCCTTCTGTCCTTCGACAGGCTCAGGATGACGAAGGGCTTTGGACAGGGATACAAACTCTTCCATGTCTTTGTCATTGAGTGGATTGGTTTTACCCATGTTTCTGCCCGGATCAAGCTGGTAGTACCAAATCTTTTTGGTGGGCTCGCCTTTCTCAAAGAAGAGCACCACCGTTTTCACACCTGCCCCCTGAAACGTGCCACCCGGCATTTCAAGCACGGTATGCAGATTGCAAAAATCCATTAGGTACTTGCGCAAGGCAACGGAGGCATTGTCAGTATTGCTCAGAAAGGTATTCTTGATCACAATGGCCGCTCGTCCTCCTGTCTTCAGTGACTTGATGAAGTGCTGCATGAAAAGAAAAGCAGTCTCACTGGTCTTGATGTCAAAATTTTGCTGCACCTCCGGTCGCTCCTTCCCTCCAAAGGGTGGATTTGCCAGGATTACATGAAAACGATCCTTTTCCTGAATATCAGAGATGCTTTCAGCCAGTGTATTCGTATGTACAATGTTGGGTGCCTCTATGCCATGAAGGATCATGTTCATAATCCCGATCACGTACGCAAGGTTTTTCTTTTCCTTGCCATAGAAGGTTTCTTCCTGTAAAGTCTTTAGGTTGTCCGTACTCTTCTCCATGCGTTCATAGAGGTACTCATACGCCTCGCACAGGAAGCCCCCACTACCACAGGCCCCGTCATAGATTTTTTCTCCTATCTGCGGGTCAATTACTTGAATCATCGCCCGGATCAACGGCCTAGGGGTATAGTACTGCCCGCCATTCCGACCGGCATTGCCCATGTTCTTAATCTTCGTCTCGTAGAGGTGGCTGAGCTCGTGCTTGTCTTTCGAGGATCGGAACGGAAGTTCATCTGCATACTCCAGTATCTCCCGCAGGTTGTAACCGGACTGTATCTTATTCTTCAACTCAGAGAAAATCTCTCCTATCTTATACTCAATGGTCGCAGGACTCTCCGCAGATTCTTTGAATTTTGAGAGGTGTGGGAAGAGCTTTGTATCCACAAACTCAACCAGGTCCGGCCCTGTCAGTGCTTTGTTGCGATCAAACTCACCATTCTCATCTTTCGGCATGGCCCAGGTAGACCAGCGATATGCCTCATCTAAGATAAAGTCATAGGTCTTTCCTTCCAGTGCAGCATGATCGGCTTTGTCCTTCTCCAGCTCATCCAGATACCGCAGGAACATCACCCATGAAGTCTGTCCAATGTAATCCAGTTCACTATCCGCCCCGGCATCTTTCCAGAGTACATCATCTATGTTTTTAAAGGTTTGTCCGAACATTAATTGATGGTTTCTATCCTAGTAATTTTTCTGTAAATCGAATTATAACTCTTGTGATATCCTTCAAAAGTTTCTTTTAGCTCCGAGAAGACTATTTCAAGATTTGAGTATGCATATGTAGCACCAAGCAAATATTTATAACTTTTTAACGTAATATCCCCTTTAAGGGGGTGTTTTCTATTTAATTCCAACAAGGGATCAATAAATTTTTCTTTCGCTATTTTAAACTGGAGTTGATCTTCCGTTTCTGCCCACTTGATCCAGATTTTATTTGCTTCAATCATAAATGAATAAAATTCATCTTCTTTCTCAAGTGCTCCCTTTTCCATTCTGTATGCTTTGATTCTACCCTCATCATATAAGTTTTGAATTTCTTCCATATTCTCACCCCATTTCTCTTCATATTTATTCATTCTTTCAAATAATTGAATCATATCATTAGGGTATTTTTCCTCTAATTGCTCAAGTCGTCCGATCAACTTGTAGAGTTCATTCAAATCTCCCCTTCTGGATCTATATTTTCTACGATTAAATATTAATTCCCAAAACCCCCAGCGATAAAAAACATCCAAGAAAGCAGATCTTAAATCAGCATAAGAGTATTCATTAAATGTATTTAAATGACTGATCGGTTCTTGCTTTAGCCTATGGATAATAGTCTTCATATTCAGTGACTCATAGAAGTTCTTGAAATTTTCGCTCTGAGAACTAACATCTTCTAAAGATTTGTTTAGTATGATTCTGATATCTTCACGTAGAGCTCGCTTCTTTGATTCATCAGTAACAAACCTGGATAGCCATTGAAGCAGGTAACCTGCTAGAAAAACAAACAATGTAATAATTAGAGTTGTTGCGGTAGTATTACCATCCTCAAGGCCAAAAAGATTATTGATATATTCAACCAGCCATTTCATGTAATAAAACTAACCAAAACCATCAACTACCACTTACCAGCTATGGAATAGTAAGGTTAGGGTGTTTAAAAATCCAACAATTCCTTTGGCTCGACTCCTAGTCCGGTTGCAAGGGCTGCAATTGTACTGAGTGTTGGACTCCTCACTCCACGCTCAAATCGACCAATCTGGCTGAACGCCATATTTGATTTATTTGCCAGCTCTTCCTGACTAAGTCCACGTTCTTCACGAAGCTTTTTCAAGTGCTTGCCAAATGCATCTATGAAAGACTGGTTTTTCATGGTGGTAAACTGAGTAAAAACACGAACGAATATTAGAGCCAATTGGCTCTATTTAGTTAGATTGCATTCTCAATGAACCCCATCGACCAATTTGTATATGAACGACGGCTGCTCCATGAGCTGCAAGAGCTGTTTGAGTTCGCTTCGCCTGCTGAACTTCGGCGCGCCATCGAAGATGTTTATTTCAACCTGCTCATGACCAAAGAAGAAACTGTAATAAGTAAAGATCTATCTCAGCACATCTATTTAATCATCAACTTTCTCAATGAAGCAGAAAAAGTGAAATAGGTTTACCGCTCCGCACCAACCCCACTTTACCCTACATCAAACCCTTACATCGCTACATAAACCCTTGTAACTGCTGCATAAGCATGTGACATGACTGCATAAACCCCTTACATCACTGCATAAACCCCTTACATCCATGCATGAAGCATTTACATCACCGCATGGAGGACACGCATCGCTGCATAAGGGACTTACATGCGTGCATGGCGCATTGACAACCATGCATAGACTAGTTACATCGGTGCATGATCAACAGGAATCTACACATGTACACGTGTGGTATACATGCATCATTACGCATTGCGTCTGCCAACTTATAGCATTGCCGCTACAATAATTTTTTAACTTTTTTAATACTTAGTTATGAACAAAAGACAAATCAAAAAACTAGAAATGATGCGCTCTACCAACACCTACTTGGATAGTACCACTGCAACGTGGAGTGCCATCCCCATTGCGAGCAGTTACAAGACCGGACTGGCGAACATCATCGATCAAATACGCTCCTCCGCAGAAGATCAGGAGGCTGCACAAGTATTTATCGGAGGTACCCTACTGGACATCAAGCAACGCATAGCTGAAAAGCTGGACATCCTGGATGATGTGCTGGAAGCCTACGCCGAGGATACCGAGAACGCCGAGCTGCTCGCTCAGGCCAGCAACTCTAAGTCCGATTACCTGCGGCTGACCAACGAGGAGTTTGAGACCAAAGCCAGCAACGTGATTGACCTGTTGGAAAGCCACGTGGCAAACATGGCAGACTATGGTCTTACTCAAGATCAGATCGATGATGCCAAGCTAGACTTTGGATCGTATCAGGATCAGCGAGGGATGCCGCGCTCGTATAAGATCGCTTCAATATCTGCCACCCAGTCCATCGAGACGCTAATGGATGAGGGCAGCCTGTATCTGGAAAAACTGGATCGTGTGATGAAGCGCTTCAAGCGATCGAATCAGTCATTTTACACCGGATATCTATCCGCTCGTACGATTATCGGATAATGTCTCCCTCGCAAACCAAAAGATTAAGAAAGAAGGAGCTGCCGTACGGTGGCTTTTTTTGCTTAGGAGATCTCTTCACTGCGTTCGCGATGACGAATAAATTTTAGAACCGCCATTGCGAGGAAGGTACGACCGTGGCAATCTCAATAATAAGATCGCTTCAACACGTCGCGATGACGAATAAGTTTTAGAACCGTCATTGCGAGGGAGATACGACCGAAGCAATCCCAATGATGAGATCGCTTCACTGCGTTCGCGATGACGAATAAATTTTAGAACCGCCATTGCGAGGGAGATACGACCGTGGCAATCTCAATAATAAGATCGCTTCAATACGTTCGCGATGACGAATAAATTTTAGAACCGCCATTGCGAGGGAGATACGACCGAAGCAATCCCAATGATGAGATCGCTTCACTGCGTTCGTGATGACGGAATAAATTTTAGAACCGTCATTGCGAGGAAGGTACGACCGTGGCAATCTCAATAATAAGATCGCTTCAACACGTCGCGATGACGAATAAGTTTTAGAACCGTCATTGCGAGGGAGATACGACCGAAGCAATCCCAATGATGAGATCGCTTCACTGCGTTCGTGATGACGGAATAAATTTTAGAACCGTCATTGCGAGGAAGGTACGACCGTGGCAATCTCAATAATAAGATCGCTTCAACACGTCGTGATGACGGAATAAATTTTAGAACCGTCATTGCGAGGAAGGTACGACCGTGGCAATCTCAAAACTGTAGTAGTAGAATCAAAACATAAAATCAATGGGAAAAGGTGGAGCTGTCTATATCCTTACCAATAAATACAACACAACCCTATACGTCGGAGTTACTTCCGATCTATACTCCAGGATTCTGGAACATCGATCGAAGTGTAATCCAAAGAGTTTTACAGCTCGGTACAACATTTTTAAACTTGTATATTTTGAAAGTTTCCATTCTATAGAGGAAGCTATTTTAAGAGAGAAGCAAATAAAGGCTGGTTCTCGGAAGAAAAAGGAACAACTAATAAATGGAATAAATCCTGAATGGGAGGATTTATTTGATGAGGTTAGTAATTGGTGATGAGATCGCTTCACTGCGTTCGCGATGACGGTAAATTTCAGAAACGTCATTGCGAGGAAGGTACGACCGTGGCAATCTCCAATAATAAGATCGCTTCATCACGTCGCGATGACGGAATAAATTTTAGAACCGTCATTGCGAGGAAGGTACGACCGTGGCAATCTCCAATAATAAGATCGCTTCATCACGTCGCGATGACGGAATAAATTTTAGAACCGTCATTGCGAGGGAGATACGACCGTGGCAATCTCAATAATAAGATCGCTTCATCACGTCGCGATGACGGAATAAATTTTAGAACCGTCATTGCGAGGGAGATACGACCGTGGCAATCTCAATAATAAGATCGCTTCATCACGTCGCGATGACGGAATAAAGACAAGAGGTGTTCACACCACCAACTTATACCCATACCCTCTTACATTAATGATTTGGATGGAGTCATCCTTGGCGAGTTTTTTACGAAGCTTGCTGATGAAGACATCCATGCTGCGGGCATTGAAAAAGTCATCGTTGCCCCACAGTGATTTCAGGATCTGCTGCCGGTCGGTGAGCTCATTTACATTTTTGATCAAAGCATCCAGCAGGTGCGCTTCCCTGTGAGTTAAACGTTCTTCTGTTTCGGTAGGCCCATGGATAAGCAGCTGCTTCTGACAGTCAAACGTATAGTCGCCGATCTCTTGTACCTCCTCTGAATTTCTCGGTGCTTTTCGATTGAGTAAAGCGCGAATACGAACGATCAATTCTTCCATGCTGAAGGGCTTCTTCAGGTAATCATTGGCGCCATAGCCAAAGCCCTCAACCACGTCTTCGGTGCGTGACTTGGCCGTGAGGAAAATGATCGGTACAAACTGATCTTTCTTTCGTACCTCCTTCACCAGCGAAAAACCATCCATTTTCGGCATCATCACGTCCAGCACCATAATGTCCGGCTGGTCCGCCTCATACGCTTTTTTTGCCTCCTCTCCATCTTTGCAGAATACCACCTGAAACCCTCGTGACTCCAGGCTTTCGCGGATGATCATCCCCAGGGCAGCCTCATCCTCCGCAAGCAATATTTTAGCAGCATCAGTACTCATATGGTCAATCTAAATTGCGTCTGTCCTTTAGAAACCTCGAGCGTCAGCTGCCCGCCGTGCAGCTCGGCGATGGTACGAGCGTAGTAAAGCCCGATACCAAATCCTTTTACATCGTGCTGATTCCCGGTAGGGATACGGTAGAGCTTGTCAAATATCTTGTGACGTTGAGCCGCAGGAATATTTCCACCATTATCTATCACCTCCCACACCACTGATCCATCACTTTGAGAAAGGCGAACGGTGATTTGATCACCACCGTATTTAATGGCATTGTCAATCAGGTTAGATAGTGTGTTTTCAATGTGAAACCGATCCAGTGAACACACTACAGACGCTACATTACTTTCAAATGCAATTTGCTTGTCCCTCGCCACAAGTTGAAAGCGCTTCACAATGGCCTCTGTCCAGTCTGCCACCTCCACTTCTTCTCTATTTAGTGTAAGCTGTCCCTGATCTATGGTGGCCGTTTCCAGCATTTTTTCCACCATGTCATTGAGCTTGTGTAACTGATCGTTGGAAAGAGTCAAATACCGACGAGTCTTTTCCTGATCGTTGGTTTCATTGAAGCTGGTGACGCCCTCGAGGGCAGAAAAAATGGTCGCGATGGGTGTTTTAAACTCATGCGTAATGTTGCTGATGAGATCGTCTTTGATAGCTGCCAGTTGCTTCTGAGCATTTATGGTTTGATACAAGTGAATCAGCGTGCCGATCACAAGACCAATGAGTAAGACAGAAAGTATGAGCTCGCCTATCCCATTTTTTAGGATGATCAATGTCGCATTCTCAAAGTCTATGGTGATGGAATTGAAGCTATCAAGAAAGGCCGATGTGGAAGAAGCCGTGAGAAAATTTGCATCATCTAACGTGCCAATCTTTGTTTTACCCGCCGTGCTTTCCTGCCGCAGGGCAAAACTTACATCAAGGTTTTTCTCCTGCAGTTGTTTTTGCAGCTCCGTATAAAGAGCCCCAAGGTCTACCAGATCCTCAGAGATGGACACCATTACTTTTTGAGTCAAAAATTGCAGCTGCCTGGCCCGGGTAGAATCCGCACCTTTGATCCTCAACTTCTTCACTGAATTTTCATTACTCAGGCGAAAAACTGAATCGATGTACACAGAGTCTGGATTTGATGAACCTGACCATACATGAGTAAATGATGAACCAGCTCTGGATTGGCTGTCGCCAACCACTTGTATCAGGCTGTCAATGTTGGTGACCGATGAGGCAAACGCAAAAGATTTCCTACCATCGATGAGGGTATCGAGCGAGCCTTCACTCATCACGATGATGTTGCTCCTTGCTTTGCCGGCAAAATAGTTTTCTATGCTGGCATCAAGTGCTTGCTGCATATCCAGGATGAACCGCTGCTTGTTTACCTCATAGTTTTGGACCGTAAAGTATACTTGTGCTACAGTGAGTGCCAAGGCCGTCAGCACAATCAAAATCAAGCTTTTACGATAAGATTGCTTTTTCACACAACAAATATACGTGTCGAAAATGGGCTACTTTCCATGCGTTAACACACGTTAACACTGCTTAACCGTCTGTTAGCACTCATTCTCATTGGTTTGCTGGAAACAAATACAACAATGAGAAAAATGATGCTTATCCTTTCACTGGTACCAGGCTTGCTGGTGGGAGTCCATTTCAAGGCTGTCAGCCAACAAAAATTTGAAGGTATTGCGACCTACAAATCCTCAATGAGTATCGAGTCGCTAAATGTGGCAGGTAGAAATATGAGCCCTGACATGCAGGAATCTATTCGTAAGCAGCTAATGCAGCAGTCTCAGCGTGACTACACCCTGAAGTTTAACCTGCAAGAATCACTATGGAAAGAAGATGTAGCGCTCGAATCGGAGGCCGCAGCGCCAAGTGGTGGTGGCATGCAAATCAGAATGTCGACCGGCAACTCTGTGAGCTACCTCAATCCAAGTAAAAATCAGTTTTTGGAAGAAACCGAAATCTTCGGTAAGAAATTTCTCATTGAAGATGAGCTACCTACTTTCAACTGGAAGATCACAGGGGAAACCAAGAAGATCGGTGACTACAATGTAATCAAAGCTGAGTACCAAAACATTACTGAGCAGATGACCATGTCTCTAAGCGACTCTGAGTCTAAAACGGAAACCGTGATGGACACCACGATGATCACGGCATGGTATACACCTGATATCCCCGTATCTCAGGGACCTTCCAACACCTGGGGACTTCCGGGGCTAATTCTGGAGCTTAAAAATGGCAATTTCACTTTTCTATGTACCAAGGTGGAGTTGAATCCTGCCACCCCTGTGGAGATAGAGGTGCCCAACAAAGGAAAGCGAGTATCGCGCGATGAAGCGGACCAAATCAGGGATGAGAAGCTACAGGAAATGATGAAGAAGTATGATACTGGTGAAGGCGGAGAAACGCGAGTAATCAGAATCGGAGGATAAGCATCAAAATGAAAGGACTAATCATAACATGCTTATTGTGCCTCATGGGCTACTTAGGTGCAAGTGCTCAAAACCATGTTTTGCTCAAGGGACAAACCCGTGACTCCACATTTGCACCTATTGCTTTTGCTAATGTAATGGCTATAGATACCGCAACGCAGGAAATGAAAGCCTTTGCCGTGACTGATGTCAAGGGAGGCTTTCAGCTCCGGCTGCAGGCCAATACGGTCTATGAAATAAAAGTGACGTTTGTAGGCTTTGTACCGTTCAGTCAACACCTGCAATTAGAAAGGTCGGCAGATGATCCATTTATCATCGTTCTGAAGGAAGCTGTGAATGCGCTGGATGAGGTGACGGTGGTTGCTGAAATGCCCGTGCTGGTCAGAGGCGACACGATATCTTATAAAGCTGAGGCCTTTACAAAAGGCGATGAACGCAAACTGGAAGATGTGCTTGAGGAGTTGCCCGGTTTTGCTATTCGCGACAATGGCGATATAGAAGTGCAAGGTAAGCGCGTGGACAAAGTGCTTGTAGATGGCAAGGAGTTTTTTGAAGGAGATACCAAGCTGGCAACAAAAAACATCCCTGCTGATGTGGTGGATCGTGTGCAGGTGCTTCAAAATTTTAATGACATACAGCCAATGCAAGGGCTCAACAATGATGAGCAACTGGCACTAAACATTGAGCTAAAATCGGATAAAAAACGAATAGTCTTTGGTGACGTTGAAGCCGGAGGCGGCCCTGAAAAACGGTATTTTGGCCATGCTAACACCTTTTACTATGCGCCAAAGACGAGCGTCAATTTCATCGGTGATGGCAACAATGTGGGTGAACTTGCGCTCACGCTCAACGACTACTTCCGTATGACAGGTGGGCTTGCCTCCATGGCAGCCAGAAATGGCACCTCCTTCCGAATGGATGCAGGAGATGCTGGCATACCCATCACGGATCGCAACTCGGCAAGCGACCTGACCAACAAACTCGGCGCCTTGAACTTTACGACCAGGCCTTCTGACAAAGTTCAGCTAACCGGATTTTTGATTGGCTTTGACAATAATGTGACCATGGGATCTAACTCGCTGCGAACCTACCCTCAGCTAGATGATCAAACGCAAGAAGAGCTGACTACTGCCACCACCGTAGGCAACCGCTCAGGTCTTGGACGGTTTTCTGCCAAGTATACACCCAACTACAACTTGCAGCTGGATTATACTTTTTTTGGAAAACGTAGCAACATCGATCAGGCCATGCTGAGAAACTCTCAGCTGATGTCAGGCGACAACTTATTGCAAGAAGGTAACGATCGTGAGCCGACGAGTCAAAGTCACCAACTGCGCATGTTCAACGCACTAAACGAGCGAAACATCATTTCTGCTGAGGTCAATTACAATGAAGAACAGACAACTTCCAATCAGCTTCTTGCAAGTCAACTTCCTTTATTCAGTGATTTTCTGCCTAATAACTCTCTTCAGCTATCGCAAAATCAAGACATCCTGTCCAAGCGTATAGATGGGGCCTTCAACTATTATTATATCCTAAACAAAACCACACATATCAACGCAGCGGTTGGAATCAATCTCTCAAGACAGTCACTTGGTTCCAATCTCAGCGACGATCAGGATGCGCTCGTGAATTTGGATCAGGAGTTAAACATTACCAACAGGTATTTGAGGATCAGGTATCGGAAAAAGTGGGAGAAACTGACCATAAGTCCTGGTGTCAGCCTGAACAGCTATACGATAAAAGGCATTGCTGAATCTCCAAATCAGGCACAATACATTTTTCCACAGCTAAATGCCCGCTATGAGTTTGGCACCTCCCACGAGTTAGATTTCAATTACAGTCAGTCGCTCGAATACAATGAGGTGAGCTCTTATGCCGAAGGGTATCGGCTCAGCAGATACAACACGCTACTTTTTGGGAATGGGCAATTGGATCCGGCTTTCTCACATAATCTGAGCGTTAACTACCGAAACTTCAATATGTACAACTTCTTCAATATCAGCGGAGGTATAAACCATCAGTATATCAAAGATGGTTTCATAAACAACCAGGAGCTGAGCGGTGTAGAAAATGTGCTCACCTCGGTCAACGCCTCGAAGGCCAATTATATTACGAGCGGATTTCTCAACCTTGAGAAGCGTTTTGATCATTTCAGAGTGAGTGGGAATGTGACTGTTTCAAAATCGGTACTCAACAATCAAATTGAAAGTCAGCTGATACAAAATGATAATTTCACTCATCAGTATAGAATAAATATGTCGGCGCGTTTGTTCAAAAAGCTATCGGTGCGAACAGGATATACCGCTTCAATAAATCGCTATTCTTCCGGGTCATTTAGCAACCAGTTTGTGAATCACAGACCCAATGTTGGTGCTACATTGACTTACAGAGGGTTTCGATTTGACACAGAATACGCGTATAACAAGTACGTAAATCAGAGTCAAAATCAAGAAACATCGTTCGATGTAATGGATGCATCTTTGAGCTATCGCAAAAAGAAAAGTCCATGGGAGTTTAAGGTTCAAGGCTTGAACTTGCTTGATACACGGTCTGTCCGAAGAGATAGTTTTAGTGATAACCTTATAAGCACATACTCTTACGACATTCAGCAGCGCTACGGCCTGTTCACAATCATGTACGACTTGTAATATCAACCATCGATCCGGCGAGGTATTCTCTCTTCATGCTCGCCGGACGGTGTGTTGCCTAGAGGCTACGTAGACTTTTACGTAATCCACGTAAATCCTGAAAATCAGAAAAATACGCTCGCATAGTCGTTTTTATTTCTAAAAATTTGAATAAGAATTATAAGAAACAAAAACTCACTATCATGAAAGTTCAATTAACAAACAGAGATACCCGCCCACCTTTGGGATCTCAAAATCAAACAGCTAAAAGATTGTACATGGGAATCCACCCAAACCTGAATTTCATTGAAGTAAAGGGATGGTCTGTCGGCGAATTTTTAGGCGGTCGATATGAGCAGCTGATTAGAAAAGTCCAGCTATTTCTTGATAAACGAGACGGGCTTATCATCAGCTTTAACTATGAGATGTTTAATACCACCACTATAAAATACTTGCTTTCCATTATCAAGTTTATGAATCGTGCACATAAAGAGGGGAAGTCAGTGAAAATTTACTGGAAGGTGGATGCTGATCGGTTGGATGAAATGACAGAAGCTGCTCTTGACCTGAGTATGATGTGTGATTTTGACTTCAAGATTATCACTGAATCAGCTACAATCGATTCCAAGTCGATAGATGATGGAGTGATGGAGCACCGAAAGCTGCTGTTTGGGTTGAGCAGGAAGAGCAGGATAGCGGCGTGAGGATAATAGAAACTGAGAGTAACCTAACCACTACACCATGCTTTTAGGTTTAATTGAATACCTATATTGCTTGAACCTCAGCAAACCGGAATGACCATCTTCAACAAATTTCATGTTGTACTAATCTCTCTCATTAGTTTCTGTATATCCTGAATGTAAACTTGCTCTAATACTTCTACATATGGACGCTGGTGGAAATAACCTTCCTGATGATACTTTTCAGCCAATCTCAGTTGTTGCATCGCCAGATCATATTGGCCTCTGGCTACATATATTCTTGCCTTGTGATAAAAACAGTCTGACAGATTTTTGTAATACTTAAGCACCCGATCGAACTCCACCATTGCTTCGTCCAATCTTTCCAGCTTAATTAATGTGAGACCCTTGTATAAAAAGGCGTAAACATCCACCCATGATTCTCCTTCTTCGGTCACTACTTTGCTGATGTATTTGTTTAGAGACTCGTAGGCCGCCGGATAATCTTCCATCCCATAATAACACAAGCCGCGCATATAATCATGGCTCTGACCTTGTGAAAAATCCACCTCACCATGTATCTCATCGGCATAGTTAAAGTCCTGAATGGCCCGGTAGTAATCGCGATAAAAGTAGAGGTAGCAATAGCCGCGAAAACCCGCCCATTTTTCGGGCTTTCGCTTTACAGCCTCGTCATAATTGTAATACATCACATCCGCAATGCCACGCTTAAGCGGTGCAGTTGCTATCTCACGCCAAAGGTCTCCGTCGGTCGTGTCCATTTGCATGGATTCCTCTAGTTGAAACTGCTCCGGTACAGAACCTTGATAGTAATAACCACCTCCCAATCGAAGTTGAGGCGCGTATTGTTTTTTCACTTCATCCGAAAGCTCCTTCTTATACCACTGTCTCTCCGAGCAGGAAGAAAATACAGTCAATACGAGGCATGTACTAAGGAAGTATATCCGTGATTTTTCCATTTTCTATTTTAAATGTGATGTAGAAATATGCGTCTCTGGCTTCTTCATTAATAACTACCGGCCGCCATTCTTCCAGCTTTCTGATTATGCCATACAGATGGCTGATGGTTTCCTCTTCAAATTTGATTGGCTGGTACATAAAATCGTATCCGTCCACAGTAAACCTGCCTGCTTTCCCTTCGCAGTTTACTACAAACCGGAAGATGAGCATGCCATTTTGCTCCATCATTTTGGCTTCATCCAGGTTGTTGGATATAGTGTCGAGTAGTGCTCTTTTGCCATGGAGATACCTGCCGTCCGGTGTCGAATTATAGTAATCGGCAATGAATCGTTCATGGCCACAAATTTCAAATCCTTCATCAGCATCCAGCGTGTTTTCAGGATCGATGTATGCAATACGCTTTTTGTTGTGGTTCGCTCTTCTTGCAAATTCATCCGATGACATTTGCTCAATTAGCTCCACCTCGAGTACATAATTTTCATTTTCACTTAGTGAAGAATAGAAACCTAAGCCTGACAAATAAATGGGTTGATCTGAGTAGCTGTTTACTTCTTCTCCACTTTCCTCATTTGTGTAGACTGAAGTTGTGGTAAATACTTTAGCTTCCTTATCATCGATTAAAGTATCGTAGACGTTTTCTTGTGTTTCAGTATAGCGATAATGGGTATCATTGAATAAATACCTCACGGTATACGGTTCACCTTCGCCATTATCCCATCGTGTTCTTACCGGCTTTAATATTTCAATATTAATGGTGTCGAGCCTGCGAATATCGACAAGCTTTTCAAAACTGATCTCTGTATCAGACACCCTGGATTGACTAAATCCAACCAGATCAAATCCAGCATTGTATCTTTCGATGAGCATTTGATCTCCCACTTTTCTGAATTTGGAATACGTGATTTCTGACGCAGACCTGGCGTCTTTATTTTTCGGATAATAATGACGATAATATTTATTGACATATCCGGCTTCAAACACATCCGATGGGGGATAATATTTAAATATTGGGTGGTCGTTTGATTGCTGGCTACATCCGATAAGCACAACAAGCAATACAAAAATTAATCTTGGCACGTTAAGTGATTTTTAGACTAAAATAATAGCCCCATCTATCTTCCACGTCATTTTTACACCCGTTAACATTTCATTAAATAAAAAACCCTGACCACAATGTGATCAGGGCATCTATCACCAACCAGACATAAATCACATTGCTGCGACCTACAGTTGATCTTTCACTTACGGAACCTGTTTAAACTTTGGATTTATCAAAATTCAAATTATCCGTTCAATGCAGATTTTATCTTTCGCAAAGCCAGTGGGCCTAGCTCATATTTTGCATCCAACACTTCGCGCAAATAGTCCTGGCCTACGCTGATTCCAGCAGCATGATAAGCCAAACCCATGTGAAAAAGTACTTCAGGTTCGTAGGTTTTGCCTTCCACAAACTCCATGTAAACTTTTATGGCTTCAGCTGGTTTGCCTTGCTTGAAAAGTGTCCATGCGAGCCAATCATAAGTTGCCGGAGTAGGCCGCCTTTCTACTTCTTCTCGTGCCAACTTCTCGGCAGTAGCAAATTCACCTCTTTCAAGCAAAACATCTATCAGGTATTTATTATACATTCCTCGATACTCACCCTTACTCGCTTCTCTCAAAAATTGGTTTATGTACATTTCTGCTTCCTGCTCATTGCCTTCATATTCACTTATTTCTGCTAAAGTCATGTAGTAATCAGGCATTGCCGTTTTTTGCTGCAGCTTAGATAGAATCTCTTTTGCATCAGCTGTGTTGCCATCATTGGAGTATGCCACCCATGCAATTCCTTTCAGCGCATAGTCATAGGTAGAATCTATTGAGAGTACCTCCAGGTATTTGTTGTATGAATCTTCGATACGTCCTGCATGACCATACATATCTCCCAAATTGGCATTGGCCCACAGTTTTCGTTCTTGCTGATGCTGCCTAATCATTCTGCTGGCTTTTTCCATGTAGAAGATCGCAGAGTCCAGGTCTCCTTCGTAATCTTTGTATTTCGATAATCGAACGAGGTAGTCAAATGAATCCATTCGTTTGTTTTTTTTGAGAATGGCTCCTGCCATTTTGTAATTGCCGAGTTCCATTTCGGCATCAAATTGCATAAGCAAAGGTCCAAATTTTTCATCCGTGAGCTCACGAGCCATTGCAGCATATGTAGCTGAGCTTTTAAAATCATGCCTTTTGATGGCTAGTCCGCTCAAACTAAGCAGACTGGGCACCTTCCATTTGCCCACACTTGTTTTTTCGCCGATAGCAAATACACTATCTGCCTTATGGAGATATTCAATTTCCCTGGTTTTTTCGAATAACTGGTTGTATGTGGATCCGAGTTTTTCATAGAAAATGAAACCTCGTGGTTCAATTTCGATCTTCTTTTTCCAGAAGACTTCATCTTTTTTAAGTGACGCCAGATCTCTGTGTGTCGTGTTTAGAAATTTGACATAATCTGAGCGGTGGCTAATCGCCTCTGTTTTGGTTGCCTCGGAACACCCCGCAATAATCACTAGTAAGGATATGGCTTTTAAAATGTTTTTCATGGCTATAGGGTTTTAGAAAAAAGAGCAACATCATCCTGAAATCGTTTCGCGCTAGATTCTGAAACGAATTCAGAATGACTTGAGAATTTCTCAGTTGCCTTTTTCAATTTTATTAATGAGGGCTTGCCAGGTATGGGAAGCTTGAACTAAACGCCTTATCGTTGGCGTCCACATTGTCTGATGATACTCCATCTTTTACAGGATTATCAGCACCTGCGTCAGACTGATCTGCGAAGGCCAACAATAAAGTCACATCGATTACATCATCACTAAGTGCCCGCCCATTTAGCGTGCCATAGGCTGTCGCGGCATTTTTGTCTGATTGAAGTACATCAACAGCCAGTACTCCTGCCAAAGCATCATTGTCCACACCTAGAATGTTTTCAAATTGCTCGGGATCAAGGAAAATGTACGTTTGCAGCGCATCAAGGATTCCCGCAAAAGCCGCAGCGTTAGCAGATCCGTTTGACGGTAGCGTTGAGTTATAACCGTTCTTTACATCAGCCGTTCCAAAAAAATTGAATACGGTGTTAATAGCCGGTCTGCCCATTTGATCCACAGTAGCATATGTAGCTGCTTCTACCTGAATGTCTCCATCATCATTTCCACAGCTTGAAAAAACAAGCAGCGCCATGATGGACAACATTGCATAAATATTATTTCTATTTTTCATGATTTTAGTCTTTAAAAAATGGTTTGAATTATTGCTTCACTTTGGACTCTACCCATGAAGTGAATTTTCCGTCCGTATCAATGATGCTGCTTTTTGGCACTTCTACTACAACAGAAAGCACATTGGCGCCTGCAAAGGTGTCAGTAGCCTCACCATCTGCTTTGAAAGCTGCAGGATATGGCTGTACGCCTTCTGTATCCGGGTCTGAATCACGCTCTGGGTCGTATACTCCGGTATTGGTATCGTCGCTCAATGAAGCTCCAACTCCATTCACAATATCCACAAACTGGAAGAAGTCCATAAAGAACGGATCATCACGAAGGCCAGCAAATAGCTGTATACCACCAGACGATGCTGACGTAGAAATATCAGTCGCTAGTTTGGTTGTACCCGTTACAATCTGACTGTTTAGGCCGGTTTGTCCATCTGCCGAGACTACACCATTTGTCACTGCCTGGCCATTCTCAAAATATACCTGAATCAATTGGTCTTCAACATTGTCTCCGTTTCCATCAATGTTGAACTCATACATTACATCTTCACTGAAAGATGTAGCCGAGCTGAGACCTGCCACGTTGCAGACAAATACATAGTTGTCTGAGTTGGACGGACTTTCGAATGCGTAATAATCGGTGATATCTTCGACCGTACTTCCGCTTGCAAGCGTGCCTACGGCCGGCGCATCGATGTGGTCAGCTGCCACCAAAACAATCACGAGGGCAGCTGTAACAACAAGGCCCAGTGATAATACTAATTTTCTCATAGTGCTTAAACTTTTAAATTTTAAAATCTAAGCTACCTACGAGGCTATCTTATCAACTGGATTTTATAATGTAGAAAATGTGCTCTGTATTGGAATGATCACTCTTGTTCTTCTCTAATCGCGTCTTCCGTAAAGCGCCTTCCAAGAGAAGATACAGCAGATACACAAAAGAATCCGACCACCTGTTCATCATCTTCTGCTTCAATGTTCGACTCTACATTGGCCAGAGTTGATGCGAAAAGTTCACCAAATCCTCCGGGTCTGTCCGTTTGAATAACCACTTGATTCCAAAAGAACCACGCTTCAGGGGTAATCGAATTGATCTCTACATAAATACTGTCTTCGCCTGGTCCTGTGAACGGAGGTACGAAGGTGTCATCATCGTCAAGTTCAAAAGGATTTATACCGTCTCTGATTGGCTGTATGAATGTGAGTCCATCGGCATTTCCGCCAGGAGAAAATGCCCCGTCAAACGAAAGGTTGATCTCCTGCGGTTTGTTTAGTCGAACACCATTTTTCCAGCTTTTTATCCAATACGCATCACCTTCCCCTTCAAAATCGCGTGACCAGAATTCAGCAAAATATGAGTCATCAGAGCCAAAAATACCTTCTTCAAACCTCCAGGTAATACTATCTATCTTAGGTACCCGGCCCATTTTACTTATTGATCCATACTGTTTTCCGTTGATCTGAACGTCCAGAAAATAGGTTTCACCTACCGTACCAAAAGAATCTGCTGCATTGGCTGGAATCCAGCTATATGTACCCGGGCTCTCTTCATTAAATGGATAGATGGTGCCTGACCCATCGACCACCAAAACAGAAGCTCCGGAAATTCCTTCCGGTTCTGAACTGTCAAAATAGGAGTTGGTTCGTGTAATGCGAATGGTTTGCTTTTCAGCTTTCCTGTAAATCCACGCATCAAATGCTAGTACGGGTTCTGCTTCTGGTAGCTCAACCAATATATCGTCCTCGCACGCAAGGATAGCCACCGCAAAAAGAAGTATAAATAGCTTTTTCATTAGAACTTGAAATTGTAAGTGATGGATGGGATAAATGATGCAAAAATTGAAACCTGAGTGGCTCTTGTGTCAGCGAGCGAACCTGCGTCGACCCGGTCTCCACCCTGCCAGAAATAAATAGAAAATGGATTGGCTCGGTTGTATACGTTGTATACTGTAAATACCAATTCGTCCCTGTTTTTTCTGGGAGTACCGTCCCTTTTGACTGCACGCCCTTTTCGAGTGGCCGAAAAATCAAGTCGGTGATAGTTTGGCAAACGTACGTTGTTTCGGGAGTCATTTGCATTATGCGGAATCGTGATTCCTTGTACCTCGTATCGGTTCGTTGGGAATGTAGTCGGAGTGCCACTCAAATATGAAAATGTAGATGAGAGCGACCAGCGATCGTTGAGCTCATAGAAGGCAGTAAGCTTCAGGTTATGCGTTTGGTCAAACCGAGTGGGGTACCACTCACCGTTGTTTATTCCTTCGGTCTGGAGTTCTGTCCTACCTAAGGTGTAGCTCACCCAGCCGTTGAGTCTCCCGGAGTTTTTCTTTACATAGACTTCCATTCCATAGGCTCTACCGTCACCAGAAAGTAGGTCTGCTTCCAATGCTTCGTTGATTAGCAAATCGGCACCATTGATGTACTCCAATTGTCGTTCTGTTTTGCGATAGTAGAACTCCACAGATGTTTCATAAGCATTGTTTTTTAGGTTCTTAAACAGGCCAACTGCCCATTGCTGCCCGATCTGTGGTTTCAGGTTGTTGGAGCTTGGTGTCCATACGTCCAGCGGATTTGATGCAGTCGTATTTGAAATCAGGTGAATGTACTGCAGCATGCGGTTGTAGCTGGCCTTTACTGATGTTGTTGTATTTAGCTGATATCTGAATGAAAGCCTTGGCTCCCAGCCATGATGTTTGGCGATAGACTCACCACTGCCCACCTCCTCTATTGATTCTATAGGTCTTCTTCTGCCCGGAATGGTATCTCCGAGGATGAACTTGTTTCCTGTTCCGATGAGATCGAAATAGGAAAATCTAAGTCCGTATTGTACTGAAAGTTTATCGTTGAGTTTTTGCTCATTATTAATATAGACGGCTGTCTCAATTGCACGTTTGTCCGGTACGCTGATATCAATGACGTCACCATCACTTACTCCGATAGCCCGAGCCGGCTCAAATGTGTATCGAAATATTTCCCCTCCGAAAGTCAGCTCATTTCTTTGATCTATGAAGTAGGTAAATGAAGGCTTCAGCGCTAGCGTATTGATATCAGAGTTCCACTCGAACCGATCACGCGGATTATCTCCAAATGCCAATTCGTACTCATAATCACTGAAGAAGGTGGTGAAATTGGCGAAGAGCCGGTCATTGAACAGGTGATTCCATCGGAATGTGGTAGTCCTGTTTCCCCAGCTAAAGCCTTGATTCGCATCGAATTTGAAGTTGTCTTTACCAAAATAGCCAGAAAGGAATATTTGATCTTTGTCTGAAAACTGATAATTAGTTTTCAGTGTAAGGTCATAGAAATTAAGCGCAGCGCCGTTTCGAAGTTCTTCCACAAATGGTCGTGCAAGAATGTCGGCATATGATCTTCGTCCTGCAATGATGAATGAAGACTTTTCTTTCTTTATCGGAGCTTCAATAGCAACCCTACTGAAGATGGTGCCTATTCCTCCGTTTACTTCAAGTTCTTTGCTGTTTCCTTCTTTCATACGGATATCTAAAATGGAAGCCAGGCGGCCGCCAAACTGAGCAGGTATCGCACCTTTATACAGTTTCATATCTTTTACAGCATCCGGGTTGAAGACAGAGAAGAAACCCAGCAAGTGTGAAGAGTTATAAACCGGTGCTTCATCAAGAAGAATAAGGTTTTGTCCGACATTACCTCCACGCACGTTGAAGCCAGAAGCTCCTTCGCCAACCGTAGATACGCCCGGAAGTAGCTGAAGACTTTTGATAATATCCACCTCACCAAGTATTGCTGGCATCTTACGGATGGTCTGAATGTCAATCTCTGCAACACTCATTTCTGTGGATGTCACATTCTCATCTTCGGGCTTGGCTGTCACCACCACCTCTTGAAGTCGGGTTTCTTCTTCAGGAAGCTCCACATCGATTCGCATATTTTCAGTAAGCGAAATGCTCCGTTTTTCGGTAACGAAACCGAGGTAGCGGAATTCTACGTTATAGTCGCCGCGTGGGATGGTGATGGAGTAAAACCCATATACGTTAGTAATGTTCCCGGTATTGAGTTCGGTGATCAATACCGTGGCACCGATAAGTGCCTCTCCATTGGAAGCATCTTTTACATAGCCATTGATTGTGTACTTTTCTTGTGCAAAAAGAAGTAAGGGGAAGACTGCAAAGAGCAGTAGTAATTTCTTCAAAACGATTTTTTTTAGTGATAGACCTTACGAAAGACGCACAACTGTCCAAATAGTTTCGTCTTAACAATCACATAATGAAGAATGATGGTAAATGGTTGCTTTTCCCTACTGAATGGCAGCCAATGCATTCTCATAGTTGGGCTCTTGACCCACTTCAGGTACCAACTCAGTATAAGTTACTTTTCCTTCTTCATCCACCACGACAATAGCGCGTGCATTGAGCCCTTTGAATGCTCCGTCTACGATTTCTACCCCATAGTTTTTTCCAAAGTCACCTCCATCACGAAAATTGGTAAGGCTATCCAGGTTGTCGATACCTTCAGCTTCGCAATACCTATTGAGCGCAAATGGAAGATCTTTAGATACGCAGATGATTCGTGTATTATTCAGCTTGGAGGCTTCCTGATTAAACTTTGTGGTAGACATGGCGCATATACCCGTATCTATGCTTGGGTAAATGTTCATGATTACTTTCTGCCCGTGATAATTGGCCAGCGTTACATCTTTCATGTCCTTTCTGACCAGGTGGAAATCAGGTGCCTGACTGCCAACTTCAGGTAAATTTCCTATTGTATTTGTTTCCGTGCCGCCGAGTGTGATTTTAGCCATAATGGTAGGTTTTAAAGGGTGTTATTAAATAATCCAATGGTATGTCCCAATCCTCCTTTTGGAGGATTTCGTCCACCGGAGGAGATAAAGATAACCCTACTTTTAGTGAATTTGTTTCAGCCAGCAGCCGATCATAATATCCACCTCCATAGCCGATTCGATATCCGTGCTTATCTGAAAGCAGAAGCGGTACAAAAATGATGTCCAGGTCATCGAGTGTTTCTTCTAAAGCGTTAACTGGTTCGGGTATCCCTTTTTTATTTAACTCAAGTTTCGTTTTCACATCTAGCAAATAGTGTCGCATTTGCTTGAACATGAAGTCAGTCTTAGATACCATAACCTTTTTCCCATTTTTCCATAACTCCTCAAATAATGGTGAGATGTCAGGTTCATTATTTTTTCGGATGGCTAGAAAAGTGTGGATTTTATTAGCCTTTTTTTGTTCAATAAAATTCATAGTAGCCTGGCACAGCTGCTCATTGCGCTGCGTATACATAAGGTTATCAGCTAGCATGCGATATTGAAGGATGACTTTACGGAGGTAGGATTTAGTAACCATAGCTAGTCCGGCAACTCTTCACAATAAATTCCCTGCTTGCGTACCAAATTGATAAGCTCAGCTTGCTCTGCATCAACTTTGGTTTCCACTTTTAATACACGATCCACATCATCCAGGTCTACCGTCCATCTGGCGATATGATTGTATCTCTGAAATACCGGCCTCAACTTATTGACTTGCAATTGAGACTTTATATTCGTTTTTAGGATAAATAATTTCATAGCGTCGATCATAGTTCCGGTTCGTAAGAAAAGACCTGTTCCAGGGGAGTATTGAATACTTTCGCGATTTTGAACGCCAACTCAAGCGAGGGTGAATATTTACCTTTTTCGATCGCTACTATGGTTTGACGGGTGACTTTCACCTGATCTGCGAGCTGCTGCTGAGTCATCTCATCATGCTCAAACCTGAGTTTTCTTATGTGATTATGTATTCCGTGTTTACTCATTATACGCCCTTTCTGTGGTAATAAAACTTGGAAAGGTTGTCGAAGATTTCAGAAGCAATTCCTCCAAGTATGATGGAAATAAACATATACTTGGGAGGGTATCCAAATGCAAGCACTGCAAGCGAAACAAAAAATCCGATACCAAATATGATGTATGAATTTCTGGTAGCTTTCAACTCAATCAGTTTGTCTCGTTCATCTTCAAAACCGGCCATTTTTTCTCGTGTAATGATGTAATTGATGATCACAAAAATGATCATCACTACGATCTTGGTAATGATAGAAACGGGGATAGCAATCAGGATTGCCTTTGACCAAAACTGTAGCTGCTCGTCGGTAGTCATCACCTGACTATTGAATCGCTCAAATACCGACCAATAATAAATGCCCAACACAACGATCATGCTGAGCATGTTAACAATACTTTTTCTTTCGTGATAGTCCATTGTAGTTGTAATGAATGTAAGTGTTTTTTTACTTTGTGTAAAGTATTACGAACATTAAGTTAAATATGTTTTACTAAAAGTAAAATATTTTTTACATATATAATTAAAAAACCTTCCGAACGGTATGAAATTGTGCGTATCTTAATCTTTCAATTGCACAGTGATATGAATAAGCTCGTTTTTCTATTCATCCCGATACTGCTCTCATGCGGTGTGGAAAAGCAACCAGAAGCATCTGTGGCACCTCCTAGTATGGTCGAGTGGAGCAAAGTGGACTCCATTGATGTTGACGCTTACAATGCGGATATCATTGCAGGACGTTTAACAATGGATATCGGCATTTATTTTCCGTCTAATCTGGATCCCAAGTTTGATAAGGTGACGCTCGATCGGGTGATGCAAAGCTTCGCTTTTGCAAAAGAAATATTCAGACCGACGGGTGTTCAGCTTCAGCTATTATGGGTTAAGTCCGGCAAAGTAGATCCACGCTATTTTTCCATTCAAGCGAATAAGGTACCCGGAGTACCACAGACTGAATATGTGAATATGTATGAACATGCGAAAAGACATCCGGCTGAACTTACAGTACTTGCGACAGAAGCCTTTCAGACAATCATAGAACCTGGAGCCAACAGCTCTCGCACAATTTATTTGGTGGTCCTTCAAGATGTTTTTTATCCTTTCCTGGAAGTATCTGAAGGAAGAAACTGGACGATGAAGTCGGTGAGAACCGGAGGACTTTCTTTTCCTACTTATTCCTATGTTGGTACGATCGATTCAACTTATAGAGGTGTGATCACGCTCACTAATTTGAAACGTGAAGATCGCTATAGAAAAACCATAGCTCATGAGCTCGGCCACAAAGTGATGAACGTAAGCCATGAATACAAGAGCACCAACCCGGGACATGAAGTATACGACGATGGTGGCCTTATGCTATACGGAGAGGGTAAAGATATTCCTTCCGGTGAAGGGGGACGCTGGCATCTGGAGCGCCTTTTAATCTCACCATTTTTGTATCGTGTCGACAATACAGGAGCTAAAGTTTGGAATCCGGATTACAAAGAAGGCGGCCACTATTATGATCCTATCTATGGAGACAAGGTGATCCAATTTGATGCCCAGCCAGTGATCGATGAGGATTGGTAGTAGTAAGCATTATTCCATTTGCAATCCTTCGACGGGATTCGCCTTTGAAACCCGAGAGAGTTGAACAGAAACAACCAGCAGCAAGACAGACACTAAGGTTACTACAGCGAGCGAAACACCGCCTATCCCAACTGGCATGTGATACGTATAGGCCGAATCGAAAATGAAAGAAATGAGGTAATAGCTTAGGACGGAACCGATGCCTAGCGAAATCACAAAGAGCATTATATACTGTTTGGTAATATTTCTTGCCAGGCTTCTGATATTCGCGCCTAATACCTTTCGGATGCTGAATTCTCTGATTCTGCCTGTCACATTCAGTGTAACAAGCCCATATAGCCCAAGACCTGCAAGCAGGATAGCAATCATAGCAATGCCTCTCCAAACCTTTCCGTGAATACCAATCTCTACAAAATACATTCCCCAGACATCTTCCTGATAGCCACCTTGAAATGGGGTCTCCGGGAAATGCGTAATCCAGTGTTTTTGGAGTGATTGGTACATGCTATTTTGCGTTCCGTCTTTCACCTTGATGGAAAGGTATCTGTATTCTGATGGGTCGGCTAACCGAAAAAAAGTAGGTGCTACTTCTGTTTCAAAACTGTGATTATGAAAGTCCTTCACCACTCCTGCCACTGTGAAACGGGCACTGTCAATTTTTACAAGGGCGTCAATAGGTTTACCTCCAAGAATTTTCTTCACAAATTGTTCGTTCACCACGATCACGTTTCTATCTGCTTCTGAGTGATCTTGAAAGCCCCGGCCTTGAACTATATCAATCCCTAGAGCTGCAAAGTAATTTGCATCAACAGCGATCTGCTCAACTTCATGGTCCTGGGTCGGAAGTTTCACTATCGTAGATAAGCTTGATTTACCTAAATGATGAGAGGACCCTGCGATTGTAATCACGTCTGTCTCTTGCTCAAGGGATGCGCTCAGTTGCCTGAATCCGGATGCATCGGGAACTTCGACATACAATGCTTGATCTTCATTATAGCCCCAGCTTCGATTAGCCAGGTATTGAGCATTTTGAGTGAACATGATCGCACATGTCACAAACATGCAGGAAAGTATTAGTTGAAAACCCAGAATAAAACGAGTAAGCGGATTCTTTTTCCCAAATTTGACTGATCCCTTGAGTATGCCTGTGACCGGGAATTTGGATATATAAAAAGCGGGATACAAACCCGAAGCGAGTGCGGTAAATAGAAGAACTAATGGAAGATAAATCCAAAGGGTAAGATCCATCCATTTGAACCCCATATCAAAGTAAAATAGTGACTCAAACCAGGGAATAAATACGTATACACCAAGAATTACTCCTAAGCCCAAGGCCAATGAAGTCGCTACCAGGTTTTCGGAAAGAAACTGAATTATTATAATCTTTCTATTCGCCCCAATCGTCTTGCGAATACCAATTTCTTTCAAACGTTTGGCTGCTGAAACGATAGAGATGTTGATGTAGTTAAAACACGCTAATACCAACATGAAAATTCCAACGAATGTCAAGTAAATAATTGATGCGTATCCATCTTCCAAACTTATGTTTATCGCATTTCTAATATCAGCAGATCGCTTATGCAAAGTTGCCAATGGTTCAAATGCAAAAGATTCCACTTGCCAATCTTTTTTGGACTCATTTTGGAGTATGCGATACTCATCCATTTGTTTGGCAATCTGATTTAGGCCAGTTGTATCTGACATATGAATGAATGTGGCATCTACAAATGCACTCCAGTCATTTTTGTCATAGGCTGCATCTCCAAATTCGATGTTTTCGAAATGAATAAGAAAATTAAAATTGAAAGAAATGGAAGGTGGAAAATCTTCCGCTACACCAGTCACTTTGAAGGTTTTGCTGGACGCATCACTAAACTTGATTAGTATATTTTGTCCTATCGGGTCTTTTTCGCCAAAATACTTTTTTGCGAGACGATCACTTAGAATAACACTGTTCTTATCTTCGAGAGAGGCCTTGGCTCCTGACCTTAGAGGAAAGGTAAATAACGACAAGTATGAGGGGTCTGCAAAAGTTATTCGCTCATGAAAAATATGATCATTGTACTTAACAACTGCATGCGTGTTTTGCACTCTGCACACATCATCGATCTGAGGGAAATCTTCCTGAAGCCTTTTCGCTAGCGGAACAGGAGACCTCCCATTCTGTTGAATCTTTCCTTCCCTATTGGCAAAGAAAGTTGTCAGAAAAACCTCGTTCTTATGCTCATGAAACTGGTCCGTCCGGTATGTCCACTGAGCAAAAGAGTAAGTGAAAATGCAAATCCCTATGGCTGCTGCTAATCCAACTACATTAATGAATGAGCTCAGCGGATTTCGCATCATACTTCTCAAGGAAGTTTTGTAGTAATTTTTGAAAAGGGTAGAATATAAGATCCTACCCATGGTCCTGTTTCTAGTTTGAGTTGAGTATTCTTCCTTCGCCACAGCTGGCACGTCTCCAAACTCAGCTACTGCCTTTTCAAATGCCTCTTGTTCGGTATAACCTTTGTGTATCAGGTCTTCAATATGATCCCGAAGATGCAATTCCATCTCTAAATAAGAAGCCTCATCATAAGCTGGATGCTTCCTGAAAGATTTAAGCCAATTTGCTATTGATTTTTCCAGTTTAAACATTGCTATAATATTGATTATTCCACCTTTAGGCCTTCCACAGGATTTGACCTGGTAACTTTTCTGACTTGAGTTGCTATTACCGCGGCTAGAACAACAATTAATAATATAGATGAAAGCACTGCGCCTAAATAACCATATGGAAGCGGGTCTGCAAACATCATCCCGAGCATTGCGCTATTCAAGATATGCGCAGCAGGAATACCTAAAACAATCGCAATTCCAAAAATGACAAGGTATTGTTTTACAATGTTATTGGCAAGGTTTCTCGACCTAGCACCTAGGGTTTTGCGTATGCTGAATTCCCTGATTCTTCCCTTTATGTTGAGTTGTATCAATCCGTATAAACCTAAGCTGGCCAGCAAAACAAAAACCACAGCGGTCGCCCGGGTAAATCGCTGCATTGTGTTAAGGTCTTCATAAAAGCCAACCCAGGTATCTTCTTGAAAACCGCCGTTGAAAGGTGTCTCAGGAAATAACTCTATCCACGCTGCTTGCAGTGCCTTGTAGCTTGCTACCTTCGATTTTTCATCAACTTTTAAAGTGAGAAAAAGCTGAGCATTCTCGTCTGCGAGAGTAAATATCATGGGTCTTAACTCATAGTAGAAATTGTTGAAATGAAAGTCCTTTACCACACCAACAATTTGATACTGCGTTGAATCTATCTTTACTTGCGTGCCTAGTGGCTGATCAAGCGACAGGCTATTGACAAATGTCTGATTGACAACCAATGACTTTTTATCACTCTCCTGATTTGGATTGAAAAACCTTCCTTCTTTTAGCTCTAAATCTATTGTCTCGAAATAATCAGCGCCGACTGCAAGTTCCTGCACCTCATATTGGTGATCCGGCAAATGAATGATGGTAGTAGCAAATCTTTTGGATAAGTGATGCCTTGATCCTGCTACAGCTATCACACCGGCTTCTTTTACCATTTCAGCTTTAAGTTTCTCCAGGTCAGAAGCGGTTTGTAATTCAGCATACAAGACTTCTCTTTGATTATAGCCCCATTCTCGGTTCCCTTGATACCAGCTGTTTTGAGCAAAAATGACTGCAAACCCAATCCCCACGCACGTGAGGATTAGCTGTGCTGTGAGGAAGATTTTTGTTGCGAGATTTTTCTTTCCAAACTTGACTGAACCTTTGAAAATATTGACTGCCTGAAACTTCGAAATGTAGAAAGCCGGATAGATACCTGAAGCAATTCCTGTGAAGAGTAAAATAACGAATAATGCAAGCCACAAATTGGGATCCAGAAGATCAAATTCACTACTAATGTCTGAGAAGCCAGAAAACCATGGTAGAAAAACTGTAGCTGCTAAAATGAACCCGATGATACCGGCAATGAATGTTAACAATAAATTCTCGGCGAGAAATTGAATAACGATTAGCCTCTTGCTGGCACCAATCACTTTGCGCATCCCTATCTCTTTCAATCTTTTTGCGGCAGAGACAATGGCAATATTGAGGTAATTAAAGCAAGCAAGCGCCAATATAAAGCCCGTAATTACCGGCAGACCTACCCGGCCCTCGTCAGATGCATCATATGAGATGTCATTTTTTATCTCGTCTGAAGCCAAGTGCAAATCATGCAACGAAACAAACCCAAATGAGCTGATCGGCCAGTCCGATTCTACCTCATTTTGAAAGTCCTTATACTTTCTCATTTGATCCTTGATAGAAGCCAGGTCCGAAGGATTTTTAACCTGAATAAATGTGGCATTGATTTGCTTTTTCCAATCATGAAAATCAAACGATGGGTAGAAAACCTTCATGTTTTCAATGTTGGCAAGGAATGTAAAATCGATGATTCGAGCCTTCGGAAATTTTCGAGCTACCCCTGAGATTTTAAAAACTTTGGAAATATCTTTTCCAATGATAACCTTGATTTCCTTACCAACCGGATTTTCTTCTCCAAAATATTTCATGGACATTTCCTCACTCAGGATTATGCTATTGATATCATGGAGGGAGCTGGCAACACCCCACTTTAGTGGAAAGCTGAACATCTCAAGAAAGGCTGGATCTACATATCTCACACTTTCGTGGAAGACGTTATCACCAAATTTCACCACCGCATTTCCATCGTGGACTCGGGTCACATTTTCAATGTTGGATAAGTCGTTCTTAAGCATGGCCGCAAGAGGCGCCGGCGCATTCCCATAACGTTCTTCCTTTCCTTCCCTGTTTACATTGTAGGTTGAAAGAAAAATTTCATCCTTATTTTCATGAAAGCGATCTATTCCTAAATCAAAGTCAATGAATGCATAGGTGACCATACAGGCCCCGATGGCAACTGCCAATCCGAAGACATTGATGAAAGAACTGAGTGGATTCTTCATCATGCTTCTCAGCGTGGTTTTAAAATAATTGTTGAGCATAGTCCTAAATAATATCGACCGGATAGTGGTCTTCCTTTTTATGTTTGAGTATTCGTCTTTGGCTACTTGGTTGATCTCTCCAAATTCTTGTGTCGCTTTTTGAAATGCCTCTTTTTCGGATAGTCCTTGTCCGATAAGGTCCTCAGTATGATCCCGAAGGTGCATCTCCATTTCCTGAATACTTCCTTCATCAAAAGCCCTCTGCTTTCGAAAGGATTTCAGCCATTGGCTTATCTCTTTTTCCAGATCAAACATGCCATTATGTTGTTGAAGGTTTGACATCCCATAATGTATTTAGCACTGCATTGACTTGCTGCCATTGCGCTTGTTCAGTTACCAATTCTTCTTTTCCAAGTGCTGTAATTTCATAGTACTTTCTTGGCCTGGTGCCTCCATCCATAGTCCAATTGGATTTGATAAGTCCGTCTTTTTCCAATCGATGAAGCACCGGATAGAGCATCCCATCTGAATATTCCATTTTTCCTCCAGACAGCTCTTTAATCTTTTTAATGATCAGATACCCGTAGCTATTTCCTTGCTTAAGGATGCCAAGAATTATTGGTTTGGTGGATGCAGCAGTTAAATTTTTAGAAATCATGACCAGAGTTTATACATTATAAATGCAAGTATACTAATAATTCTATATACATAGAATTCCAAAGTATAACGCATACATAAGTAAAGGGTTACGATAAAGTGAGATAGATCTGACCGATTCATTATGTCTTCATTTGTGAAACAAATAATAATTACTTACGTTTGGTCTTCAAAACTGAAACAAACTGGCAAGAGGCCAGTGTCATTTAAGAGCAATAGGCATATCTTTTTAATTCGCAAGAAGCCAAATTGTAAAATGGCATACTTAAAAAAATGTCTTATTGAGGTGAAAAAGCGAATGGCAACAACTAAAAAACCAAAAGAAAAATGAAAGGCACTAACCTGGGTGAATTCCAAGAGATCGTTTTGCTTTCCGTCCTCATCCTCGATGAGCAGGCATACGGTTTGAAAATTCAAAAAGAGATCAGTCATCGGCTAAAGCGGAGCCTGAGTAGAGGTGCGCTACATGCTGCCTTGAGTCGGCTTGAGGAAAAGGGATATTTAGAATCTCGTGTTGGTGGTGCGACAGCCGAAAGAGGTGGTCGAAGAAAGCGATATTATTCACTTACTCATTCGGGTAAAGTTGCCCTTAAGCAGGCCAAAGAATTGCGAGAAGAAATGTGGAGTCTGGCACCAAAATTCAGCATCTAATGGATCCTTCAGTGCCCAAATTTTCATACCGTTTGTTTCAGTGGTTTTGCAGCCAAGATCTTTTCGAAGAACTGCAAGGTGATCTGGAGGAGGCATTCTTTGAGAATGTGGAACTCCATGGCACCAAAAAAGCCAGACAGATCTATACCAAAGAAGTTCTGAAAATGATTCGTCCTTCCGTGATCCGATCACTCAACGTCATACCTTCTAATGTTATGCGGCTACCAAAAAACTATCTTAAAACTTCGATTCGTGCTATCAAGCTAAATCCATTCTATGTCTTCGCAAACATCTTTGGTTTAGCACTCGCCATATCCATTTGCACCATTGGCTATTTGAATTATCAATTCAATGCTACTTTCAATGGGTCGTTTGATGAGGCCACGAACATCTATAAAATTAGCGGTCTTAGAACAGGTGAATCTACATTAGGAACTAGTTCAATAGCGCTGGCCCCCGGCCTTAAAAGTGCTTCGTTGGAAGCTTTCAGATATACAGCCAGAAGCATCCCGGTCAGAGAGCAAAATCACTTATTCTCCTCTCGGATCGCATTTGCCGATGATGAATTTTTCAGTCGACTACCTTTGAAAAGCCTGAATGGGTCTAACATAAAACCTCCCGGAGTTAATGAGGTAGCTGTCTCGCAAAAATTGGCTATGAAACTTTTCAATGAGCCCTACCCGGTTGGAAAGTTGGTGAAGCTCGTATTCCCGGATCAACGAGAAGAATCATTTTTAATCCAAGATGTATTTGAGGCACCTCCGAATAATGTGAGTTTCTCACAAGCAATGATCACTTCCTTTGAGAATTACCTTTCTAACTATAAGGTAGATCCAAGCAACTGGCAAAACACCATTGATGGCACATTTGTATATGCTGCCGAGGATCAAATAGCCTTGGTAAACGCTGAACTTGATTTACTGAAAAATACGCGGAATGACGTGACCAACCAGAATCAAATAGACGGTTATCGACTCGATAACCTGATCGAGTGGCCCGCAATTGAAGGTAGCCTAATGCATGGCCGGTTTCGCCAACACTTGCATATATCTTCCGTCTATGGAATTGCCGGAACTGCTCTTTCCATCCTCTTACTCGCATGCTTCAATTTCATCAACACGAGCATCGCACTATCCGGAAAAAGGTTGAAAGAAATCGCCGTGAGAAAAGTAATGGGTGGCAACAGAAAAAGTACCATTACTCAGTTCATGATTGAAAATACTTTTATGATATCACTTGCGGTCATTTTATCCATCGGGATATCCTCTCTTCTTATCCCGACCTATAATGCCATGTTTGAGCGGGAGCTGATCCAATTGGATCGTGTGCCATTGGCTACCCTTCTACAATTTGCAGTGGTTCTGATTATCCTTGTTACGGTGCTTTCAGCTGCCTATCCATCAATATACGTATCTAAATTTTCCTCCTTGAAAATATTCCGTGACAAAGTGACCCTTTCCGGTAAGAATAGGTTGATGATGGTGTTGCTTACCTTCCAGTTTGCGTTATGCTTTTACAATATTTTCGGATTGTTTCTCAATGTGGATAACTCCTATTTTCAAAACAATCTTGACCGTGGTTATGACATAGAGCAAGTGGTGAATATTCCATTGGATCGACCAGAACAATATCAACTCTTAGCAGATCGCCTAAATCAAGAACCTGAGGTAAATTCTGTGGCCGGATCTTTTCACTTGATCGGGTTTTCAGCAGAAACTAATTACGTAGATCAGGATGGTCTGGAGATCTCAACCACTGCACTTAGAGTGGGTGTCGATTATGCAGAAACGATGGGATTACGATTGATCAAAGGATCATTTCATAGTGAGCTTAGTGATAATTCAGATAAGGTGGTGATCAACCGTATGCTTGAAAGTCAGTATGGTACAGACATGCTCAATCAGACCATCAAAGTTGGTGATCACAAATACTCAATCATCGGTGTTGTGGACGATTTCAATGTTCGAAACATCATGATGGACAATAAGATCACACCCACAATGATTCGATATTCTCCTGAAGCAAACTACAATTATGCTGTGGTGAGAGTTTCCGGAAGTCAAGACTTTATCAACAGCAAAATGGAACAGGTATGGTATAGCACCTTTCCTCAGGAGCTCTACAGTGGATTTCTTCAGGAAGATGTCATGCAAAGTTCCAGAGGCACCAACGGTATTTTTGTTAAGATAAATCTGTTCATGGCCGTTATCTCAATCCTTATCTCAATTCTTGGATTATATACCCTTGTATCACTGAAGGTTCAGAAAAGAAGTAAGGAATTTGGCGTGAGAAAGGTCTTAGGTGCATCTCGCAAAACCATCATTCACCTACTTGGTAAAGACTTGTATTGGATCTTGGGTATAGCAGCAGTGATTGGATTATCTGGTAGCCATTACATCCTTACTACCGTTTTTGATATCATTTATGCCTACCACGTTAGTTCTTCAATCGACCATTTTGTCAAGGCACTGCTGGTCGTGATAGCTATCGTTGTGTTGGCTATTGGATACAAAGTTTATCAGACAAGTAAAATCAACCCTGCGCAGCAGTTAAGATCGGAGTAAAATGAAGATATTATTCACATTTGTGTTATCCCTAATATTACTTTCATTGAAGGCTCAGTTTTCACTGGATGTGAAGATCGCAGAAATCAACTGTAGTAGAGAGAATATAGAAATATCAATATTCCTGAATTAGGATCACCTGAGGTCTGAGGCTGTACTAACGTTAAAAGTAAACTCCTACTTTGATTCAAGTTGGCGTCATGTCATTCTTAATAATGAATGATTAAATTGTGATCGGCTATATGCGAACCAAAGCACTTTATATATGGGAGTTGTTGCGTACCAGTTTTTGGTTTCTTCCACTGTGCCTGATACTTCTGGCAATAGGAGCAGCTTTTGGTCTCGTTTATCTAGATAGCCAAATTGGCTACCAACCATCAGGTATTCTCAACTACTTTTTTTCAGGAAGTGTAGATTCAGCAAGAAACGTACTGTCGATCATTGCGGGAGCTATGCTAGGTGTTGCCAGCACTGTATTCTCAATCACACTTGTGGCATTAACATTGGCTTCTTCTCAATTTGGGTCTCGGCTGTTACGAAATTTTATGCATGACAGGTTGAATCAAGTTGTTTTAGGAACCTACGTTGCTACATTCATTTATTGCCTCCTCGTACTCCAGACCTTGCGATCAGGCGATGGCTTTTCCTTCGTTCCCAATTTTTCTGTGCTTGCCGCTATCGTAGTGGCTGTTGGCAATATTCTTTTACTTATCATTTTCATTCACCATATATCAGTCAGTATCCAAGCTGATAATGTAATTTCTGATATTAGCAGTAAACTAACGGATACAATTAATCAGCTTTTTCCAGAGGAACTTGGTGATGAAAATGGAGCTGAACATGAAAAAAAGTTGAATGAAGCAAAAGAACAAAGAAATGTTGTTTGCTCACTTTTGAGTGATAAAAGTGGCTATCTCCAGGGTATTGACAATGACAGTCTCATGCAGACTGTTCAGAAATATGATTTGCTTCTAATATTAAATCATCGACCCGGTAATTTTATCGTTGAAAAAGAGGCCATTGCAACTGTCTATTCGGGAAAAGAGGTCTCTTTTGAGATTTTAAAAAAACTTCGAAGTTCGTTTCTGCTTGGCAGAGAAAGAACTCCTATTCAGGACGCAGAATTTGCGGTTCATCAGGTTGTGGAAATTGCTTCCAGGGCTCTTTCTCCAGGAGTCAATGATCCATACACTGCCATTACCTGTATTGATAAACTGACTGAAAACATGTGCTTTCTTACACGAATCGGTTTCCCGTCCAACTATCGATACGGATCAGATGGCTCTATTCGTGTGGTCACCCGATCACTGAATTTTGAGGGAATGATGGATGTTTCTTTTAACCAAATAAGGCAGTACGGCCAAAGTACACCCACCATACTTATTCACCTGATGGATTCATTTATTAAAATGAACAAGTTTGTCCAAACTGACCTTCAGAAAAAAGCCCTTATAAAGCACGCAATGATGGTGCTGGATGCAGGTGAAAGTGGCGCACTTCATTCTAGCGATCGTCAGTACTTGAAAGAACGATTTGACGAGATGGAGCCAAAGGCGAAATAAAGTTAATTCGATGAGGCAACCTTCTTGATCAAAAGAAAACCAATGGCCAAGATCCATGCTACATTGGTAAATACAAATACTCTAAAACCTGCTAGATGTAGTAATTCAAACCCTGAAACAAACAATACAACACCTGCAGCGGAAACCGCAATTCCAAAGTACCCCACCCATGCTTCTACTGCTTTGGTTTTAATAATAGCAGCTGACCAGAAAAGCATTGCCAAACAAATACCTCCCATAAATATGTAATCAAATGCATGGTTGAAACTTCGCATAAATACAAAGATGGGCTTGATTGAAGCTATCGTCTCTTCTGATGCGCCCTCGTAGGATTTCACAAAATCGGTGAGAATAAGACCATTGATCGCCGCAGCAATCATCACAGCGACTAAGCCAAAGAGCATAATGGAGAAGCCTGTGTAGCTTAAAAATGAAGAAGACTTAAGTCTAATGGTTAATCCAAAAAATCCATACGCCACAAACGGAACTGAGAGGATTGCCAGTGAGTGAGAAATTATCCCGATGGTAGCTATTTTTAGCAGCTGATTGAAGTCCCCACCAACCGGGTGTAAAACCATCGTGGCTATCATCAAAAATGATCCGATAATTAATGCCAAACCTGCTCCTTTTTGTTCGTGCGTGCCCATATCTTTTTTTGAACAAACATAGTCGCACCATTGCGCAAAGTCACTTGATCGAAATCAAGAAATAACTATCGGATTTTGCCTCGCACTCTACTCAGCGTTTCGGGAGTCATGCCCAGGTAGGAGGCAATATGCTTCAGCGGGAACCTCTGAATAATTGCCGGATTTTGATCTAGCAATTGAAGGTATTTCTCTTCAGGGGTAGCTGTAGCTGATGGCCTGGTAGAATCCACCTCTAAAATTTTACCTAAAGCAAAAAATGCAGGTGATTCACCGATTAGATGGTGCAGGTCATGGATACTTATGCTCACAACCTCACTATCTTCGAAGGCCTCAATCTTACATTTTGAAGGAAGCTGTCCGGTAAAGCTGCTGTGATTTATGACCCAACTATTTTCGGTGAATAGGTTGGTTGTTATCTCATCAAGGTTATCGTTCAGATAATATTCCCTGAAACTTCCTTGCACACAAAACGCCCACTGTTGGCAAACGGCATTAACATTTAATAGTAATTCTCCTTTATTCAGGTGAACCGTTTTCAACCTTCCGGTAAAGGACTTTATGTCTTTTTCAGAAAGGTCTGCGTAGGATTTAATCGACTGAATGACTGCATCAAACATGCCGTAATATTACCCTGCCCAGCCCTCCCGATCCAAACTTCGATATTGGATAGCTTCTGCCAGGTGCTCAATGGCAATGGAATCTTTATTTGAGATAGAATGGAAATTCGAACCTACGCTCCTAGGAATAGGCTATTTATCATCAATTTTATTCTAACTTATTTGCTTGACGGTTGAATAGAATTTCAAATGAATATAAAACCATTTATTGCTAAATTATGATTCAAAACAAATTTGAATCATAATGAATACTAAATACAAAATTCATTTCTTCTATATTATTCTAGGTCTTGTTTCAATCATTATTTTCCTAGTAGTTATTGAATGGACTGAAAAAGAAGAGCTTGTTAAGTATATATCATTTGCCTCAACAATTGCCTCGTTGCTTCTTGCCCTTTTAGCAATTGTATATGCTTATTTATCCAACTTTTCCTTTACCAAAAATATCACTCTCATTAATGAGGTTTCAACTGATCTAAAAAGAAATTCTGATAGCTTGACACGTATCTCTGAGAGCATAGAGGAAGATTTTATATCGACTCTTCAGGGGATGGACAAAAAACTATTTGACCTCCCTCAAAAGATCTCAGAAATATCAAATTTGGCTGCACAGGATACTCACAAAGGCTCCAAAGAGAAAAAAGAGGTCAAAGAAGAGAAGAAAAATAATCCCCAAATTGATATAGATTTATTCCTTCGAATTTCATCATGGAATGGCTTAGTTATTTCATACGCTTGTGTTCTTGCGTATTTGAGCAAGAAAGCATTTAACATTGATGATTTCGGCAGCAAATTCGACTTTACCCAGACAGAATATTTTTATGGATTTCTAGTAGCTATTCACAGTTGTGATTTAATTAGCTACACTATATCGAAAAGGCTAATAAATGTTACGTCTGTAAACAAGGAACTCAGTGAAAAAATTAAAGAAGCAATGCTTAATATGGCGCAAAACCGAGAGAATCCTGAATCAAAGTGGGGCACGGATATTGAATTAGTAGAAAAATACTTCGATTAAGTATTCACAAGACCTTATTAATTGTCACCACAATAGTCCTGTCATCTTTCTAGAACTACTCCCATGACCTTTCCGTCATATTTTGTTCCTTAATTCAGCTTATTAAAATTACCCAGCCCAGCCTTCTCTATCCAAACTTCGATATTGAATAGCCTCTGCGAGGTGCTCTATGGCGATGGATTCAGTATCTGCTAAATCCGCTATGGTTCGTGAAACCCTCAATATTCGATCATAGGCTCGTGCCGACAAACCAAGCCTTTCCATTGCCGTTTTCAAAAGCACTTTTCCAGCTGAATTTATCTCACAGACTTCTTTTACCATATTGGAGCTCATCATGGCGTTATTGAAAACCCCGGTTTGTTCTTTAAATCTTTTCTCCTGAATTTCTCGTGCCTTTATCACTCGTTCCCTGATCTCAGCACTGGATTCGGTCTTTCTGTTTTCCGTCATCTGATCAAAGGAAACAGGGGTGACTTCTACATGTAAGTCAATTCGATCCAATAATGGTCCGCTTATACGATTGAGGTAGCGCTGTACTACTCCCGGAGCACAGACACATTCTTTTTCCGGATGATTGTAGTATCCGCATGGGCACGGGTTCATGCTTGCAATCAGCATGAAATTAGATGGATAGTCGAGTGAAACTTTGGCTCGTGAAATCGTGACTTTTCTTTCTTCTAATGGCTGGCGCATGACCTCCAAAACCGAACGTTGGAATTCTGGAAGCTCATCCAAAAACAAAACACCATTATTGGCCAATGAAATCTCTCCTGGCTGTGGAATGCCACCTCCTCCCACCAAAGCTGCATCTGATATTGTATGGTGAGGTTGCCTGAAAGGTCGTTGAGAAATTAGCCTTCCTTCGGTGCCTAGTTTGCCGGCTACAGAATGAATCTTGGTTGTTTCTAATGCTTCATGTAAAGTCAATGGAGGCAGGATCGAAGGCAATCGCTTGGCCAGCATCGTCTTCCCTGCACCCGGCGGACCGATCATAATCACATTGTGTCCACCTGCTGCGGCAATCTCCATTGCTCTTTTGATATTCTCCTGTCCTTGCACATCTGAGAAATCGGAAGCGTAATTATCCAGGTTTGCAAAAAACACATCGCGGGTATCGTAAACTATCGGTTCAATGACCTCCTCACCCGTTACATGTCTAATGGCATCTTTGATGTTTTCCACCCCAATGATATCCAAACCATCTACGATAGCTGCTTCGGTTGCATTTTCCTTTGGTAAAATGAATCCTTTAAATCCATTTTTTCGTGCTTCAATCGCTATGGGTAAAGCTCCTTTGATCGGTCGAAGTTCTCCGTCAAGCGCCAGTTCTCCCATGATTACATAGTCTTCCAAGTGCTCCGCTTCTATTTGTTCGGAGGCCTTCAATATGCAAAGCGCAATAGGGAGATCGTAAGCGGAACCTTCCTTACGAATATCTGCAGGAGCCAGATTAACCACCACTTTTTGTCGCGGCATTCGATAGCCAAAATTTTTAATTGCAGATTCCACACGTTGCTCGCTTTCTTTCACAGCAGAATCGGGTAACCCAACCATGAAAAATTTGGTGCCCTGACCAACGTTTACTTCTACAGTGATTTTATAAGCATCTACACCATAAACGGCGCTACCATAAGTTTTAGCTAGCATAACTACCCTTTGTAATCTGATTATTCTAAAAAAATGGTGGCTTGTTCGAAGGTCTATTTAATCTTCGTCCTCATCTTCATCTTCGTCTTCACCCTCAACTTCAATCTCTGGTGTCGATTCGGCCTCTTCTTGAGATTTATCGTAAAGTTTAGCTTTCAATTCTACAATCTCACCTTCTAGGTCCTCTTTACCGCTTTTGATACTACGGATTTTTAATTGCTGCAATACGAACTCTATCATCATCAGAATAGAAATAAATAGAAATAGTGCCATTACATAGCGTGGAAACTTGATGTAGGACGACAGCTTAATCTTAGATAAATATTGCTCCGTATTGAGTAGTATATCCACCGAGAAATACATAATCACCAGAGCGATGACCACATAAATGATATGGAAAATGAGTTTGAACCTTTGCATTAGCGTTGTAGTGAAGGCTGAAAGTTATGAAACTTTTGAAGTTTTGAAATAGATAATTTTTAAAGATTGGAGTTTATATAACTACTCGCACGCATAATCACCTTATCAACTTAAAAGAGGTATCTCCTGGAAGGTACATTCCATCGCAATGAGAATCCTATCACAGATGTTGATGTGTCGATAAAGCCATTAGCATCAGACTCCTTCCTTAAAGTTGCATCCAAATCCAAAAACAGGTTGTGACGAGGCATGTAGCTGGCCCTGAAAAAGAGCATGGTTAGATCTGTCTTATTACCCTGGAGATGTGTATTGCCAAACTCAAGGCTACCTCCATTGCCATCCGGTCTTCTTAGTGTATAATTCTTCAGAATGTCTCTACCATAATTTACGTCTCCAATGTCATTGCCATAGCTGGCAAGCATGACCATGCCTTCAAAACTCCATTGATCGCTCAATCGATAACTTGCTCGCCCTAGATATTCTGTAAAATTGGCTCCCAAGGGATGTGCCAGCGAAAGATTGTAATGGCTATAGCTCGTAAATCCATCTTCATGAGCATACATGTAAGGACGTACACGATTTACTTCTGCTTGCAATATCAAATCTTCAACACCGAAAGGATCTACGTACTTTGCCCCAAGCTGAAATCCTTGTTTGTTTCCCCACCATCCATCACCAGCTAGCACCTCACCAATGATCATCTCATCAATCACCAGCTGGCCATATAATGAAACTCGATTTTTTATATTCCATTTGAAGTCCATACCTAGTATGGCATTATCCTCGCTACCGTTTTGCTGCTCTACCGCACGATAAAAAATGATTGGATTCAAATACTCAACTTTCAGTCCTCCGGTAGAATCTCCATACATCACAGATTCAAACAGTCCGATGTGAAGGTTAGGTTTCAGTTTTATATTCAAATGATGGAAAGCCATGTATTTCTTTCCAAATCCTCCTGTGCCTAAAAGGCCAAAAGTCCCTCCTCTTGCCTCTGCAATTAGCTCAGCAAACACATTTGTGTAATCAAATATTTTAGTTTCTGTATTGATCCGGAGATATGGATAATTATTGGAGTAGTCTGAAAGAATAAGCGACCGCACTCCATTGCCCACAAAATGCTTTCCGAAACCCAGCTGGGCAGATATGCTTTTGCTAAACCCGAAATCGATATAGCCCTGTGCTCGCAAAAAATCGACTCCTGTAGTTGCAAATTGCTTCCAAAATCCCTCATAAGGAACTACCAGCGTACTGTCTCTAACATCATTGACATACTCCGGATACCGTGCCTGATTCTCAGTAATCATGGTGTAGAAAGCAACTTTATTGTCAACTCTTCCTCTAATCTCCGCACCGCGACTATTAACGAATGTTGACCCTATTGCGTCGTTGGTTTTGCCATAGGAAAAGTGAATGACCGGATTCACATGCAATTCCAGATTTTCATCTTTATAATAAAAAAGATCTGCAGGATACTTAAATAGTTTTTTCATAAAAGCCTTATCAGATAGAGTAGAATCTCCGGTATAAGTTCTAAGCTCCTTTCTCATATAAGGGGTCACATTCTCGCCGAGAAGGCTGTAGCTGGCACTTCGTGAGAAAGGCCTAAACGTAGAGTTAAACCCGTTTGAAGACCGAATTTCTTCCAGTTCAATCACCTGGTATGCAGGATGCCCCAACATAAAATCTGTAGATTGCGCTGCTAACGTACTGGTCGTGAGAATACTAAGTATCCAAATTGTTTTTCTCATGAATCAAACATATTCGATTTTAGTTGAATGATAGGGTTTGAAGAAGATAAAATAATGTCTATCTTTGCCATCCTTTTTGAAAAAGAGACGAGAGACATGAAAAAAGACATACATCCTGAATACAAAGAAGTTGTTTTTCTTGATACGACTAGCGAATTCAAATTCCTTACAAAATCAACAATGACTTCTAAGGAGACCATCAAATGGGAAGATGGGAATGAGTACCCTGTGATCAAAGTCGAGGTAAGCTCTGCATCTCACCCATTCTACACAGGAAAGAAAATCTTCCTGGATACTGCTGGTCGAGTGGAAAAATTCAACAGAAAGTACAAGAAAAAGTAATTCTGTTCGAAAAAGAAATTCAAAGTCTTCGGGTTATCCTGAAGACTTTTTTTGTGCCCTTTTGCTAAAAGAAACTAAGTTTGATTCATGCAAATCACCTTCATAGATACCGAAGAAAGCTGGAAGCAAATGCTGCCAATGAGTTATACCCGTCCGGTAGCTGATGTTCGTGTTGGAATTCTAAAAGTGCATGAAAAATGGAGCAAACATCTGGCTAGCACAGATATCCATTTCAGATCACAAGATTATTTAAATACTCTTTTTCAAAAACCCAAAGAGAAATCACTGACTATCCTTGGGAATGTATTACCCACTGAAAGTTTAGTTAGCTCCGTTTCGAGCCTCAGAGAAAGTGAAGCGCTTATTTGTGACGGAAAATTGATTGCCGGCTATTTCTCTAGCACAGAATCTTTTGAAGTTGGCGATCGTGTAGAAGTTTCCGTATCAGAGATTAATCAAGTATCTCATCCCTGGGACATTTTTAAACTTAATGGAGCAGAAATAGAACGTGACTTCAAACTATTAACAGACGGAAGAAAGTCCAAGCCAATCAATGACAAGCATACCAAAACATATGGTGAAGGAATCTTTTTGGAAGAAGGGGCAAAAGTCAAAGCTGCTATTCTAAATGCTGAAAACGGACCGATTTATATTGGTAAAGATGCTGAGGTACAAGAGGGTGCGTTGATAAGAGGTCCATTTGCCTTATGCGACCATTCGGTGGTGAATATGGGAGCGAAGATTAAAGGTGATAGCACCGTCGGACCACATTCCAAAGTGGGAGGAGAAGTTTCAAACTCGGTTATTTTTGGATATTCCAACAAAGGTCACGAAGGTTTTCTTGGCAACTCGGTGATCGGTGAATGGTGCAATCTTGGGGCAGATACCAACAATTCTAATTTGAAAAACAACTACGCCAATGTGAAGATGTGGGATTTCGCTACCGGTCGCTTCAAAGACACTGGTCTCCAATTTTGCGGCTTAATCATGGGTGATCATTCTAAATGCGGAATCAACACCATGTTTAATACCGGCACAACAGTTGGCGTTTCAGCAAACATCTTTGGTGATGGATTCCCGCGAACCATTATTCCTTCTTATGCATGGGGAGGTTCTTCCGGCTTTACCACCTATCAAACCAGAAAAGCTTTTGAAACTGCAGAACTGGTCATGAAACGAAGAAACAAACAACTCACAGAAGCTGACAAAGCAATGCTTTCGCATATCTTTGAAATAACAGCCGAAAATCGGGTTTGGGATAAGACATAGTCAATGCAGTTTTCAGAAATACCAGGACTTGAGGAACTCAAAAAGCAGCTTGTTTCAGCGCATACACGAGGAAAAATTGCGCATGCTCAGCTGTTTGCCGGCAGACCTGGAACGGCCGTATTGCCAATGGCTCTCGCCTACGCCAGCTATTTGATGTGTGAGAATAAGACCGAAGTAGATAGCTGTGGGACATGCGCCAATTGTGTGCGCATAAAAAAGTTGGTACATCCTGATATCCACCTCCACTTTCCAAAGGTATCTGCCGTAGAAAATAAATATGAAAAAGTGCTTGCAGAGGCTCTTCCAAGGTTTAGGGAGTTCGTTGCAGAATCTCCATTTGGTGATTTAGAATCGTGGACACGCAAGTACGGACAGGAAAATAAAAACCTGCTTATCAGTAGGCAAGACAGCCGTCAGATGCTAAAAAATGTAAGCATGCGATCGGTCGAGGGTGGCTATAAGATCCTATTAATTTGGGTTCCCGAATTAATGAATTCAAGCTCGGCAAACGCGATCTTAAAGATTCTCGAAGAACCACCTGAAAAGACTTTGTACCTGCTTGTATCTTATAATTATGATAGTCTTCTGGCTACCATCACTTCCAGGACTCAACTGGTAAACGTCCCTCCCAATACCACCGATGAGGTTCAAAACTATCTAGCAGCTAAAGGCATCGAAGGCTCTAGGGCTATTCAAGCTGCAAAGCTTTCTGAAGGGAAGCTGGGGTTGGCCTTTCATTTGGCCGAGGCAGGCGACTCACATGAATATGAAGATTTCCAAACCTGGATGCTGGAATGCTGGAACAGAAATCTGACGGGACTTGTACGCAGGAGCGAAGACTTCTCTAAATCAGGAAAAGCATCACAAAAGACAACATTGAATTTTGCCATATCGCTCATAAGAAATGCCGTAGTTCATGCATCGGGACAACAGCCCGCTGCTCAAAGCGAAACAGAGGCTGCGTTTATTGGAAAGTTTGCAGATAAGCTAGGCTTGCCTAAACTTGAAAAAGTATATGCACTGAACAACGAGGCGCTCATTCATCTTGAGCGAAACTCCAACCCTCGGATAACTCACCTAAATTTGTCCCTTGACATCACTCGGGTATTAAATGGCTAAGAGAGTAAAACAGATCATCGGCCGCTTGGACATTATAGACCTACCAGACCTGGGGGTAGAAGATATTCATGCCAAAATTGACACCGGAGCCTATCGATCATCACTTCATTGTAAAAAGGTGCACGAAGAAGAAGGTGTTTTGTATTTCACTCTTCATACGGATACGGGATATCAGGAATACGCTACCAAAGACTGGACTCAGAAAATAGTCAAAAGCTCTAATGGGAAGGCACAGAAGAGGTATGTTATCAAAACCCGGATGCGAATATTCAAGAAGAACTACATGGCTTCAATCTCACTTACTGATCGCAGCGAAATGAAAAATCCCCTGTTAATTGGGCGAAAGATTTTATCAGGAAAATTTATTGTGGACGTTTCAGAAAAGAACCTCTCATATTCTAATAAGAAAGCAAGCTAAATGGAGCGAAGGATTATCAAAATTGGTACAAGAAAGAGCAAGCTGGCCATGTGGCAGGCCAATTACGTTGCAGATATGCTCGACGCTGGAGGGTTTCAACCGCAGTTAGTTCCAATCGAAACTAAAGGAGACAAAATACAGAATGTTGCTCTCTCAAAGATTGGTAGCAAAGGGGTATTTACTGAAGAATTGGAGCTTATGCTTCGCAGAAAGCAAATAGACATAGCCGTACATAGCGCAAAAGATTTGCAGTCCAGGCTTCCGGAAGGTTTTCATGTACTTTCCTTTTGCGAAAGGGAGTCGCCCGATGACGTCATTGTGTCTGACAAAGAAATAGATCTCAACAATCCTAAGCTTATTTTAGGCACCTCTAGTACACGAAGGATTGCCATGCTAAAGCACTTTTACCCGCACATCACTACGGTAGATGTAAGAGGCAATCTTCAAACACGCATAGAAAAAATGAAGTCAGGCATAATGGATGGATTGGTGCTGGCCTATGCAGGCGTTCGACGGATGGATTACGATCAGATGGTTCGATATTGGTTCGATACTGAAAGGTTCGTTCCTCCTGTTGGGCAAGGTGCGGTCGCAATTGAGGTACACGATAACCTAGACAAGGATGTAGCAGAAAAAATCAAGAAGGCGACTAATCATGCGCTTACTGAAAAGATGCTTTTGACCGAACGAGCTTTTCTGAGGAGAATGGATGGAGGATGTAGTATTCCTGTTTTTGGCTATGCCCAAATGGAAATGGATGGACAGATCATATTGAAGGGAGGTATCGCAAGTCTTGATGGCAGGGAGCTTATCCAACGAACCATGTATGGCGCCAACCCGGAAGAACTGGGAACAAGTCTGGCAGATGAAATCTTACAGAGTGGCGGTAAGAAAGTGTTGGATGAGATTAAATCAACTTTGAGGTAAGATGAGTTCGATATAAGCTAAGTGGAAATTATTCCCATGTTTGGGTTATGTGTTGTTTTTTGAGTTCCAACAAAAACCTTGACAAAACACCCACCTAACCTCCCTCAAGGGAGGAATTATTCCGAAATTCTTCCATCAACGTTTATAAAGTGGAATTTTCAGACTTCTCACGTCGAACTCAGGTTAAGATAAGCTCCTCGCTTTAAAATTTCACGTCCCGGACACGGTCTATAAAGGTGCAATTATTAGATATATTTGATAAGAATCTAATTCAACCCAAACCTATGTATCGATATCTCACGCTTTTGCTCCTTACCTTCATTGCATGTTCACCTGAAACTTCATACCCTGAAGTAGCAAAGTGGGCAGCTCAAGCTGACAATGTCACCATCATACGTGATGACTATGGAGTCCCCCATATCTATGGTCAAACAGATGCAGATGCGGTCTTCGGGCTACTTTATGCACAATGCGAAGATGACTTCCGTCGAGTAGAGCGAAACTTCACATGGGCCATCGGAAGGCTGGCTGAGACAGAAGGTGAAGAGGCAATTTACAGCGATCTGCGCGCTAAACTCTTTATGACGGAGGATGAAGCGAAGGAATATTATCAATCGGCTCCTGATTGGTTAAAGAAATTGTGCGCTGCCTGGGCGGACGGTATCAACTATTACTTGCACACACACCCGGAAGTTGAACCCAAAGTGATCAAAAAGTATGAGCCATGGATGACCATGTATTTCACAGAAGGCTCTATTGGAGGAGACATTGAACGTGTATCTACCAGAAGAATCAAGGCTTTTTATGAAGGCAAAACTGTAGCGGAAGAAATCGGTGAAGAGGACTTTCTTCTTGAACCCAAAGGTTCCAATGGATTTGCAATCTCTGGTGATCTAACTGCCTCAGGAAATGCTATGCTACTTATTAATCCACACACCTCATTTTATTTCAGAGGCGAGGTTCATGCGGTGAGTGAGGAAGGTCTGAATGCCTATGGGGCCGTCACCTGGGGCCAGTTTTTTGTCTATCAAGGCTTCAACGAAAATACAGGATGGATGCACACCTCCACCTATACCGATGTAATAGATGAATTTGTGGAAACCATTATTGAGAAAGAGGACGGGTTGTATTACCAATACGGAGATGAAGAGAGAAACGTAGAAGTGAAGGAGGTGACACTCAAATATCTCGAGGATGGAGCTATGCGAGAAAAAACCTTCCCAATCTATCGGACACATCACGGCCCGATAACGCATGAAGTCGATGGAAAGTGGACAGCTACAGCTATGATGTGGGAACCTGTGAAAGCCCTGGAACAATCTTTTGTTCGCTCAAAAAAGAAAAACCTAGCGGAGTTTAATGAAATGATGGATATCCGCACCAACTCCTCCAACAATACCGTATTTGCAGACTCTGAAGGAAACATCGCCTACTATCACGGCAATTTTATCCCAATCCGTGATGATCAATTTGACTACATCAGGCCTGTAGATGGTAGCAATCCGGCCACTGATTGGCAAGGACTTCACCCGGTGGATGAAGCAATCACTGTAAAGAATCCACCAAATGGATGGATTCAAAACTGTAACTCCACACCTTTTACTTCAGCTGCTCAATACAGTCCGAAAAAGGAAGATTATCCAAGCTATATGTCACGCATTCCTGAAAACTTCAGAGGAGTGCATGCAATTGGTTTACTCGCGGATGCAAATGATATGACGATCGACAAGATGATTGATTTGGCCTATGATCCATATTTACCAGCTTTTGAGAAAGTGATCCCCGGGCTGATAGCTGCATACGATCAATCACCTGATGTGAGTATTGCCGGACCAATCGAGGTACTACGAAACTGGGATATGCGCACTGGCTCGGAGTCTGTTGGGATGACACTCGCTCATTTCTACGGAATGAATTTGTATCTGCATGCTGAAATCCCGGATAACCTAACAGGCATGGATAGATTCCACTATTTTGGAATAGAGCTGCCCGTGGCAGAACGTCTGGATATTTTTATAAAAGCCATTACAGAAATTGAAGACCGCATGGGGAGCTGGAATACACCATGGGGAGAAGTCAATCGCTTCCAGCGCGTGGACGGTGCTATCGATTTGCAATTTGATGATGAGGCTCCAAGTATTCCTGTAGGGTTGACAACCGGAAGATGGGGTGCACTTGCCGCGTACGGCATGAGATCTTCACAGGATACCGACAAAATCTACGGTACTCGAGGCAATAGTTTTGTTGCGGTTGTTGAATTTGGTGACCAGGTGAAAGCAAAAACCATTTTGGCAGGTGGTCAGAGCAGCGACCCAAACTCTCCTCACTTTTACGATCAGGCTGAAATGTATGCAAATCAGCAATTTAAAGAGGTGGCGTACTATCGAGAAGATGTGGAAGCCAGAGCTGAGGAAACATACGTGCCCGGTAAACGCGAACAATAACCCTATTGATTTACTTTTCTGATCGTAAGTGCATTTGGCTTTATTAGTCCACCGGCACCAGCCAGAACAAGGTCTTTAATGAAGTTTCCTGATGCACTGTACATTTTTACTGTGGCATCAGCTCCATTTCCTACAATGAAATTTCCATTATCAAAAATAGCAACACCTTCAACCTGACCGAGTCCTGTTGCTATATCTTCAACGAAGGATCCATTATTATCAAACTTTCTAATGACTCCTCCTGACCAATCGTTCACTATAAGATCATCACCATCAAACCAGATGTCGGTCGGCCCAGTGAGATTGCTGCTTACAAATAGTCCTTGATCATTACCACTTGTATCAAATTTTCGAATATTAGCACCATTAAATGATGAAACATACAAGTTACCGCTACCATCCCAATCCATTCCTATGCTTTGGTTCACTCCAATACTTGTAAAATCATCAACAAAAGTGCCATCCAGCTCATACCTCTTTACCAGGCCGTTTCCACTCCATTGCAATACATAAAGCAATCCATCCGGCCCTATTTTCATGCGAGTAGGTCCACTTATGCCTGATGCAAAATTTGAAACAAACTCACCGGAGTTGATGTCGTATTTAGTGATGTTTCCTGTATTTAAATTGGAAACCAATACCACCTCCTGATCTTCAAGAATCACAATGTCTTGAGGCCATGAGACACGATCATCCGTGAAGACTCGAGGATTCTCCCCATTTGAATCAAAAATGAGGATTTGCCACGGTGGACTATCAAAGTTGCCTGCATCACTTACATAAATATCAGTGCGTGGAGCCGAACTATCCCAAACCTCAATTTCGAATGAACCTTCAACATCTTCCACACGCGCGGTAATCACTGAAGTGCCTATTATCAACGCCGTAACATTGCCTTCTGAATCAATGCTCACATTATTATTGTTGGCACTCCATGTTACTTCTGAATCTATTCGGATGCTATTGCCAAATTGATTGACTCCCTCAACCGCCAACTTGGTGGTCTCCGGAATTACGACATCTAACCAACTCCCATTTGAAGATACAATGTTAAGAGTTGTCAGAACCGGCACTTCTGCAGAATCGTCAGAACCACAAGCAATGGTCAATAAAATAAATGCAGATAATACTAATTGCCTTAAGGATAATAGAAGCCTGCTCATTGAGTCATTCGGTTGGTTTCACTGTTAAAACACCTCAGTGGTTTTTGAACCCTTATTAACCAAAGAAATCAATGAATTCGGTCAATTATTTATCTTGTAGTTGTAATAAACCAAACTGAAGCTATGTTTAGAGTTTTTCTTATTTCAATTTGTGCTTTGCTTGTGCAAACAACGGATGCCCAAAACCTAATTGGAGCATGGGAATGGACAGAAGTAGGTGAAGAAGGGCAAGAATTAAAAGGTGTGGTCACATTTACTGAAGGATATCAGGCTGCTGCATGGTTTGATGCGGAAAGTGGGGATTTTGTAAAAACGAATGGAGGGACCTGGAAACTCAACGGAAATACTATGACGGAAGTGGCAGAATTCAATTCTGAAAATCCTGAGAAAGTTGGCACACAAGTTTCATTCGATATTGAATGGGATGGTACCAATAAAATGCGAATAGTGGGGATGGATAATTGGGCAACTCGTGTGGATAATGGAGATCCCGGCGAATTGGCTGGAGCTTGGTTGATTTCAGGACGGAGGAGAAATGGTGACCTTCAGATGATCGATATTTTCCGTCCCAGAAAGACCATGAAGATTCTTTCTGGCACTCGTTTTCAATGGATTGCCTATAATGTGGAGACCCGACAGTTTATGGGTACTGGTGGCGGTACTTACACAACAGTCGATGGTAAGTACACAGAAAATATTGAGTTCTTTTCCAGAGACAATAGCCGAGTAGGTGCGAGCCTGGAGTTTAATTATGAGCTGAAGGATGGTGATTGGCAGCATTCCGGTAAGAACAGCCGTGGTGAGCCGCTATTTGAAGTCTGGAGTTTAAGAAACTGAACCAAATTGGTTATAAGGGTTTTTATTCATTTCCTGGTTGTTGTCATTCTGACAACTCTTACTCAAGTAGGTGGAATTGTCTATTTGATATGCTTAATATCTAAAAGGAAGTTGCAATTAAGTGTTGCTAAATCACTTGCTACTTTCTTCGTCATCTATTTAGTGTCAACGTTTTTATTAATCCCTTTGCTTTCGCAATTGGGAGATAGGCGCCCATTGCCAATTTTTGGAAAACTTAGACCTCTGACATTTTGGACAATTGCTCTGAATCGACACTATGTTAATACTGAACTGAAGGACATATCTATTGAGATAGCAAATCAGTTTTCAGAGGAATACCCTGGCTCAAAAATCAACTATTTGGATGCCAATTTTCCATTCTTTAGAGGATTCCCATTACCCCCACATCTTAGTCATGATGATGGGAAAAAACTTGACTTGGCTTTTAGTTATTTTAAAAGAGGCGAAAGATCAAATTCGGCCCCATCAATTATAGGCTATGGTGTTTATGAATCACCCATGGAGACAGAAATTAATTATCCAGATATATGCCAAAAGCAAGGTTATTGGCAATACGGTTTTATTGGTAATCTTATCCCTAAATGGGACTCGGAGCAATATGTAGTTGATCAAGAACGTACTAGTTTTATTATAAATGAGCTCCTGGCTAAATCTGACATTTCTAAAATTTTCATAGAACCTCACCTAAAACAAAGGTGGGGATTTGATAGGGAGAATAAAATTAGATTTCATGGATGTCAGGCTGTTAGACATGATGATCATATTCATTTCCAAATCAAATAAGTTTTATTCATTGATCAAATCGATCTCATCCCCAACCTTAATTCTACCTTCATAAAGCGCCAGTGAATTAACACCAAAGATCACCTCTTTACCTTCCCTACGGTAGGTTGCAAGTGTCTTCATTGGCTCTAGTCCTTTTTTGCCTGTTTCCTGATCGATGGTAGTAAACACACATCTCTTACATGGGTGTGTCACATGAAACTTTACCTCCCCAATTTGAATATCGTTCCACTCATCTTCCTCGTATGCTTTGCTGCCTTCCACCACGATGTTTGGCCGAAATCGATGCATAGGTATATCTACATCCATTCTGGAATTGAGATCATCAAGGGAATCTTGACCAATAATCAAGTAGGGATATCCATCCGCGAAGCTCACATTTTCGCCATTGATTGCGCGCTTGGGATTCACTGGTCGCGAGGCATCCTCTGGCATAAAAGCAAGTTTGCACGACTCACCAGCTATTTTTGAAAACCATTCGTTGATAGCTGTCGAAGCTTCAAGTGCATTCACCTGATCATCCCAAACTGTGACTCGAATGTGATCTTCACCTTCCAATTTCAATGGAATCTCCAGGTCCGGCAAATTCTTATGGGAGGCAACGATATTATTGTCGGTCAAAGCAATACTAATCTGAGAGAGGTGTGGATGTGTACGCTGAGTGATAAGCAGATTTGCTTCATTCACGAGCATCCAGCGTCTGTCATGCTTAAATCCTCTTTCTAAAACTTCCGCCTCTTGCATCGAGATTCCCTGCAATGACTTTATAGGATAGATATAAAGGCCAGTTACTTTCATTTGATTTGGAAGCTATCCATTATCTGTCTAGCTATTTCGTTGTAATTGTCAAATTCTGATTGCTCGGCTGTGAAAGTCAGAATGTATGCACTGCCGTCCTTAACCCAATAGTATTGTTTAAACTTTAGTTTGAACTGACCCATGGTGCCAGAATAGACCAGCTTATGAGAATCATCTCCCTTTTCGCTTTCAAGAATTTCACCATCCTGGATCATGGTTTTAATCTGATTTTCAGAAAGATTAACAAAACCGGTGAGATCAAGATTGTGACTGGAAACATCTTGAATTACAAGGTTCACATTTTCTCGAAATTGATCTCCTTCGAACTTCACTGGTGAAAAAAGTGCAAATGACATTCCCATTTGACCCGATTGGTTCAATTCCCAGGTGCCTGGATAACTAATAGCATACGTAGCATTTTCCAGCGTCTCAAAGGTATCCTGAGCGTGAGAGGAAATGGAGACAACCATTAGAATGATAAATAAGTGATTTTTCAATTTTATTTCGTCCAATTATCTCTCAATGTTATTGTTCTGTTGAAAACCAGGTTCTCGGAGGTAGAATCTTCATCCACTCTGAAGTAGCCTATACGCTCAAACTGCATTTGGTCTCCTACTTTAGCATCCTTCAGAGATGGCTCAAGCACGGCCTTCGTATTTATGGTTAGAGAATCCGGGTTTAGGTGATTCTTAAAATCATCTTCAATTGCGTTCAGGTTTTCAGTCTTAAACAATCGATCATATTCTCTTATTTCAGCATTTACTGCATGTGGTACGGAAACCCATCCAAGTGTTCCTTTCACCTTCTTACCACTTGTGTCTTGACCACTTCTGGTTTCCGGATCGTACTCTGCATAGAGTTCCTCAATGGTTCCATCGTCTGCTTTCTTGTAGCCTGTGCATTTGATGATGTAGCCAAATTTCAACCTTACTTCACGGTCAGGTCCAAGTCGATACCATTTTTTTGGACTTGGTGGATCTTCCATGAAGTCGGCTTGATCCACATAGACTTCTCTTGTGAAAGGCATCTCACGCGTACCCGCCGACTCATCACCAGGATTATTCACGGCAGTCATCATCTCGGTCTTGTCTTCCGGCCAGTTAGTTATGATTACTTTCAGCGGATTCATGATTCCAAACACACGATTAGTGGTTGCATTCAGGTCCTCTCTTACTGCATGCTCCAGCAGTGCAATGTCGGTGATCCCATTTCTTCTCGCAACACCTATGGTGTCTGCAAATTTGCGAATGGAAGCAGGTGTAAATCCCCTTCTTTTGATCCCTGAGATCGTGGGCATTCTCGGATCATCCCAACCATTGACATGACCAAGCTCTACCAACTCTCGCAAGCTTCGTTTGCTCACTATTGTGTAGCCTAGATTTAGCCGTGCAAACTCTGTCTGCTTGGATGGATAAATTTCTAATTCCTCGATTAGCCATTCGTATAATGGTCGATGCACCTCAAATTCCAATGTGCATAGTGAATGTGTGACATTCTCAATAGAGTCTGACTGACCATGTGCAAAATCATATGTGGGATAGATGCACCATTGATAGCCCGTCCGATGATGAGGTAATTGTTTGATTCGATACAAAATTGGATCTCTCATGTGCATGTTTGGAGAGCTGAGATCAATCTTAGCTCGCAATACTTTTTCACCATTACCAAACTCCCCTGACCTCATACGGGCAAATAAATCGAGGTTTTCTTCTACCGATCTGTCCCTGAATGGACTTGGCTTGCCTGGTTGTGTTGGCGTTCCTTTCAGCTTGTTGAACTCTTCTTGCGAAAGGTCATCTACATAGGCTGATCCCTTTTTGATGAGCTTCACTGCCATTTCATATAACTGCTCGAAATAGTCTGAAGCATAATACTCTCGGTCTTCCCAATCGAATCCAAGCCACTTTATGTTAGCCTTAATTGATTCTACATATTCCGTCTCCTCTTTTTCAGGATTGGTGTCGTCGAAACGTAGATTACACTTGCCTTTGTACTTCTCTGCCAGACCGAAGTTTAAACAGATGGACTTAGCATGACCTATGTGAAGGTACCCGTTGGGTTCGGGAGGAAATCGAGTGACGATCGAATCATGCTTGCCCTCCTTTAGATCCTTCTCGATCATTTGTTCAATGAAATTCAAAGATTTTTTAGCCTCGTCCATAGTTTGTAATTAGTGTGCAAAAGTAGGGCAATGATCAGTTAAAATCTATGTTTCATCGATATCATAGATTCATTTGAATGAGCGACACAAGTTTCTCTAAATGGATGCCATCTAAGTGCAAGTAGATCTTTTTATCACCAACTATTTTAAACGAACCTTTATGTTACGATTCTTCAAAAAGTCCAATGTATCATCTCTCCAAAAACAATATGACAGACTGATGCACGAAGCTTATATACTTTCGAAGGCTAACCCTGCTGAAAGTATGGAAAGACAAAAACAAGCGTTAGAGATTCAACGCAAAATTGTGGCAAAGGGAGGCATTCAATAAGCCTCTCTCAGCTTAAACTTTAATCGTCTCTCAACCCAACTACAGGGTTGGCTCTGGCTGGAGCCATTACAGATAGTGTAATAATTATTACTGCCATAATAGAAATAAACAAACCGCAGATCAGACTTGTGAGCGGAGATATAGAAACATAATACCGATAGATCATCCCTAAAACCATGTCTGAAATTAGGTATCCGAGGGCGCTACCAACGATTATAGCGATCGATAAGACGTAAAGGAAGGGTTTGTTGATTTTAAGCAGGAGTTCATTTAGCGATGAACCAAGCACTTTTCTAATACTAATCTCTTTGATCCTTTTGGTCACGTTGAGTTTGGACAGTGAGAATATTCCCGCGACACTAAGAAAACCTCCTAGCATAGCCATGGCCATAAAGATGATACGCAGGTTTTCTGTATCCCTTGTTGCGGATCCATAAGCCAAATCTTTTTGCCAACTGCCTTCATAAGGGCCGTCTACCTCCTCACTCCAAATGGATTTAAATTTATTTTCAATCTCAATAGGATCACCGCTTCCAACTTTTACAATTAGAAAGCGATATTGAGATTCTTCAGAATACAGATATGCGCAAGGTTTGTCTTCAGAATCGAGATAAACATCCTGTATGAGATTAGCGCTTACCCCAATAATGGTTTTACGTTCATCACCTACCTTCACCACTTTGTTTAGCGGATTCTCGTTTTTGAAATACTGTCTCACGAACTCCTGATTTACGATAAGAGCACTTTGCTCATCTGCCTCACTACCGGAAATGAATGACCGACCAAGTGTAATAGGAACTTCCATCAATTCAAGATATCCAGGCCCCACCGTATAGGTTTGAAGTTCATGTACAGATGTATCTCTCTGTAGCAATTTTCGACGGCTGGAACTTCCAAACCTTTGTATATGGCTAAATGTCCCTACCGTTTGAATGTCCGGCATCTGATCGATTTTTTGCTTAACTACCGGATACTTTGTCTGATCTTCAAAATCTAAAGTGTATATGCTTTCATTCGCATAGCCCAAGTCAAGGTTATCTAGAAACTTGGAATTATTTGAAAAAGTAATTGCAGCGGATAGTACAGCAATTGAGAAGCTGTATTGTGCTACTGTAAGCGTTTTGTTAATCCAACCTACTCCCCTCAGCTTAACTGACTTTCGCATGATTGCGACAGGCTGAAATTTCCAGGCGTACAAAGCCGGCATGATTCCAGCTACCAGCGTTGTGAGCAAGAGGAATATAAAAACGAAAAGGATGACACCGGTCAAATTAATGTCTTTAACCAGGAAGGTTTCTCCAAATAAGCCCATGATTGAACTCGATGTGAAGTTGACCATCGACAAGCCCACTATAAATGCAATTGCACATACTATTCCCATTTCCATTAGAAACTGAATCATAATTTGACGATTTTCGGAGCCTAGTGTTTTTCTGATTCCAATCTCTTTTAATCGCCTGGAGATCATTGCAATGGAAGAATTAGCCAGATTGAAACATGCAATCAGAAATACCATTGACGCAAGTGAGGTAAATATGATGTGAACTGCATAACCCAATCTTGCATTGGTATTCGTACGATACATATCATTGTCATTGTGGATTGGGCTTCTAAAAGGTACCAACTCAAAATCATTCATTTTAAGCTCCTTATGACCTTCATTTTGCTGTGGAATGTATGCAGACATTGCTTCGACAATGCTTGGAATAGCTTTTGATGATGTTTTTATAAAATGTGTTACGTAGAACCTGTTTGACCAATCATTGAGATTTTTATCAACCTCTCTCACGTAATCATCCATGCTGATCACCATGCTCATGGTGAAGCTGGTATTTAAAGGGATACGTTCAAACACACCGCCAACAGTTACTTCGATTTTCTTGCTTGATGAAATATAAATCGTGAGTTTTTCACCGAGCGCTACTTCATCACCGAAGAATTTTTTAGCAGTTGGTTTAGTCAGATAGACAAGTGGTCTATCTCCAAAATCGGTGTAAGATCCATACCATAGCGGGAGTTTAAACATTTCGAAAAAGTCGGAAGAAACTACCCCAACCTCATGCCTGAAATAATCGGTACCATTCTTAACTGTGAAATATTCATTAAACATGTAGCTAACTGTCTGCACTTGACTTAATTCATTTCTCAGCACATGATCCATGGCCATAGGGGTGATTTCATTTCTTCGCTCTTGACCGTTTTCGAAAGTCATCGAATGGACACGATAAATATTCTCAGAATCATCAAAGAAAGAGTCAAATTCAAAATTGTAAGCATAGATGGAGTAAACAAAAATGCACATGCTGAGAGCTACTCCGAGTCCGAGTATATTGATCATCACCGCCCATTTGTTTTTCCATGAATGACGAAGGGCTAGTTTGAAATACGATTTAAACAGTGGATACATAGTGTTAGTCTTTTGAGTTTTAGTTTTTGCGTAGCTGCGATAACACCTCAGAACATTCCACCAGAAGAATAAGCGGGCTTTCCATACGGGTGATCCTCTATGAATTCTAAGAGAATAAAACTCCTCAAGGTCTCCTTCCAGCTCTTCCTGTCGCTCTGATGTGCAATACCAGCGGAAGAACTTCAACGCAAGTTCAGGTGGCCGATTTAGTCCTTTCTGTGCCATTAGCCCTTGCTCCAGTTTAGTGCCTGATCAGGTATCTGATAGCGTAGCCTTTCCCTCAATGAGGAGAGCTCATCCAGAGCCGTCTGCGCATAAGGTGTCAGGTAGAAAAGCCGTTTACGCTTTCCTCCCCGTTCAGAGGTAGCCTCACTCAGTTTGGATTCCAGAAATCCTTTTTCTTCCAGCCGGTAAAGGACTGTATGGATGGCACTCACATTGATTTTTTTGCCTGTCTGTTTTTCGTATTCCAAAACGATGTTGACAGAATAGGCTTGATCGTAGAGCACGCCTACCAGTAAAAGAACCAATTCTTCGAAGTTGCCTAGCTTAATGTCTCGCATATTTTACACAATTGTCAGTATTATACTGAGGTGAAGATAATAAAGTTTCACAATTGTCAGTAATATATCGAACAAATCTCTTACTACTAAAATGTAGAACAAATAAAATTCAGTTGCGTATATTTGTTCTACAATTTAGTAATAATTAAAAATGAAAGAGAGCAAACTAGGGGACTTTGAAGAAACGATTCTACTGCTTGTAGGCATTCTTGAAAAGGAAGCTTATGCATTCAAAATCGCGGAGGAATTCGAGACCCAAACAAAAAGACCTGTTTCCATTGGGGCAGTACACTCAACACTCAGCAGAATTGAAGACAAAGGATTTCTAACCTCGGAAATGGCTGCCGGATCGGCAGAGCGGGGCGGAAGACGAAAGCGAATTTATAAGATCACAGCTGAAGGTCAGCGTGCACTTGAAATTTCGCGCGAACTGAAGCTCAGCCTTTGGAATCAATTTCCTGCATTCGCGGATGGCAAACTCAATTTTGTACTTGGGTGAGCATTTACGAGCCACCGAAACTAGCAGAAAAATTTTTGCTGCTATTTCTGAAGGAAGATTTGGGTGAAGAAGTATTGGGTGATCTTGATGAAAAATTCTACCGGACTATAGAAAAGAAATCATTGAGAAGAGCCAAACTCAACTATTGGTACCAGGTCTTTAATTATCTCCGCCCGTTTGCCTTCAAATTCTTTACGTCAAACTCAATAATTACGACTATGATCAAACATAATTTTAGAATAAGCTACCGCATTCTCATTAAGAACAAAGCCTTCTCTGCAATCAATATCGGAGGTCTGGCTATGGGAATGATCGTGACAATTCTGATCGCGCTCTGGATTCACGATGAGCTCACTTTCAATGAATACCATGAAAATTCGGACCGGATCGTTCAGGTGTTGAGAAAGAATAAAGAAACAGATGGCAGCACATATGTAAACAGTTCGATGGTAGGCCAAATCGGAGTATTTATGGCAGAAAACTATCCGACGGTATTCGACAAAGTTGCAATGACCTTCTTCCGCTCACGAGCACAGCTACTTTCGGTGGGGAAGCAATCCTTTGATCAAATAGGATATTTTATTCAGTCGGATGGCCCGGAAATGTTGTCGCTGCGAATGATATCCGGAGACATCCATGGTCTTGAAGATCGCGGCAGTATTCTTTTGTCTCAATCCCTCGCCAAAACCTTTTTTAGAGATAAAAACCCAATAGGCGAAATCGTAACTTTGAACCTAAGTGCGGACCTAAAAGTCGCTGGAGTTTATGAAGATGTACCGAGTAATTCGTCATTTGCAAATGCTTCGTTCATGGCATCAATGGAGCTCATCTACAATGAACAAAATCCCTACAGTTGGGACAACTATAATATTCGGGTTTTTGCACAGCTCAAAGAAGGTGTGAAAGTAAATGAGGCCTCAGAGCTCATTAAAGACATCATGACACCACACAGGGATGCTGAAGATGGCTTTATGGAACTTTTCTTATTGCCTATGAAAGACTGGCATTTAAATGCTGAATTCGAGGATGGTGTACAAGTCACAAGCAAGCGAATGCAGTTTGTAAGACTCTATGGAATCATCGGAATATTTGTGCTCCTCTTAGCCTTCATCAATTTCATGAACCTCAATACTGCTCGCTTTCAAAATCGAGGAAAAGAAGTTGGTATCAGAAAAACTGTTGGTTCATTCCGATCTCAACTCATAACGCAGTTTTTGGCCGAGTCTATCTTGTATGCTACAGCTGCATTTATCATCTCAATAGTGGTCGTATGGTTGATTCTTCCCTGGTTTAACAGTATCTCGGATAAATCATTGATGATGCCGCTCAATAATGCATGGTTTTGGTTGTCAGGCGTGCTGTTTACACTATTTTCTGCACTAGTAGCCGGAAGCTACCCAGCACTTTTCCTATCATCATTCAAACCACTCAAGGCACTGAATGGTACACTAAAGCAAGGGAAAGCAAGTATTCGATTGCGCCAGGTTTTGGTTGTTTTCCAGTTTACTATTTCCATTCTTTTGATGATTGGAACGGTCACAGTATATAACCAGATACAGCATGCTAAATCACGACCTGCCGGCTACAATCAAGAAGATCTCATCACTGTGCGTGGACGCTCGTCAGAATTTTACCAAAAGTATGATGTACTCAGGGCAGAATTGAAAAGAACCGGACTTGTTGAAGAAATGGCTACTGCAAATTATCCATTGATGAACACACTGGGCAACAATGGAGGCTTCACCCTGAAAGAAACAGGAGAGCGCATCGGATTTTCTTTCAACACCATCTTCGTCAATCCGGAATATGGCAAAACAACCCAATGGGAGCTCATTGCCGGTCGGGACTTCTCAAGAGAATTTTCGCATGAAACTGGCAACATCATAGTAAGTGAACTGGCAGTAAAACGGATGGGACTTGAAGATCCAATAGGTGTTGAATTACAATCAAGATGGGAATTCAAAGGACGTAAAAATTTTACGATCGTCGGGGTGGTGAAAGACATGATCAAAGGCTCCCCTTACGAAGAACCTTATCCACTTATGCTTTTCCCAACCACACGTGCAAATTCATTTCTATTCATTCGACTAAATCCTAAAGTGAGATACGTGGAGGCATTACCAAAAATCCAGGAAGTATTTGAGGCCACTCTCCCAGGCCATCCGTTCAATTATGAATTCGTAGATGATGAATACGCAGTTAAATTCAGGTCGGAAGAAAAAATTGGAAGTCTCGCCACATTTTTTAGTGTACTTGCAATACTAATAAGCTGTTTAGGTCTTTTTGGTTTATCGGCTTTCGTAGTAGAGCAGCGAACCAAAGAAATTGGCATTAGAAAAGTGTTGGGTGCTTCAATAACCACTCTCTGGAAACTGCTTTCTCGCGATTTCTCCCTACTTGTGATTATATCGTGCATCTTGGCAATTCCAACAGCTTCCTACTTTTTAAATGGCTGGCTCGAAAACTACGAGTACCGCATAGAGATTACCTGGTGGATGTATGGGACGGCGGCTGTTACAGGGCTGATCATTGCCTTGATGACTGTAAGTTATCATGCACTTCGGGCATCATTGGGAAATCCGGTGGATGCGCTTCGTTCTGAATAATAACTATTTTTATAGTAATAAAACTATCGATATAGTTATACTTGTAGCATGAAGGCAGTATTGTTCACCATTTTAGTTTCTATCATAGGCTATTGTGAAGCACAAAACAGACGCATGTGCATCACTGTAGATGATCTTCCGGCCGTGCATTATGGTCTAAATAATAGTGCAGAAATCACAGATGGATTGCTCGAAACCTTTGAAACATATGACGTTCCAGCCATTGGCTATGTCAATGAAGGTAAACTATATCAAAACGGAGTGTTGGATCAGGATAGGGTAGCGTTCCTTGAGCAATGGCTTGAATCAGGACTCGAACTTGGTAATCATTCTTTTTCCCACATGAATTATCATAGAAACAGCCTTGAGGATTTCGGTAATGATATTTTGAAAGGTGAGCAACTAATAAAGCCACTTGCAAAGAAGTATGGCAAAGAAATAAAATACTTTCGGCATCCGTATTTAAGAAGCGGAAAGACCAAAGAAACGAGTGACGCGCTAAAAGTATTTCTTGAATCCAATGGCTATATCGAGGCACCGGTGACTGTTGACAATGAAGAATACTTATTTGCCAAAGCATATGCGGTTGCTCTCAGAAAAGGGAATAAAGCGTTGGCATTGAAAGTTGCGGAAGCCTATTTGAAGTACATGACAACTCAGCAGGAATACTATGAAAAGGCGTCCAACGATCTGATCGGTAGAAACATGGATCATATCTTGCTGATTCATGCCAATCTGCTGAATGCACACTATTTGGATGAATTACTGGACATCTATGAAAAACAAGGATATGAGTTTATCACCCAGGAGGAAGCCCTGAAAGATCCTGCTTATCAGCTGGAAGTCACACGGTTTGACGACTGGGGCATCTCCTGGATTCATCGTTGGGGATTGAGTAAAGGGCTCAAAGGTGACTTCTTCAAAGGAGAGGCTGTCACTCCCGAGTTTGTGAAGTCATTGGCAGATTAAAGAATCAGCTCCCAATACTCAACGTCTATCCAACGATCAAATTTGTACCCCACCTCCTTAAACGAACCAATTTTATTGAAACCTAATATTTTATGAAGTCGCTGACTGGGCTCGTTTGGTAAAGCCATGCCTCCTATAACTGCATGATGTCCTTGTGCTTTTAAACGATCAATCAGATTAGAATAGAGCATTTTTCCATATCCTTTGCCTCCTTGATTTTCATGTAGATAGATAGAGGTTTCAACAGTTTTCGAATAAGCCTTCCTTGCTTTCCATTGGGTCGCATATGCATAGCCTAAAATATGGTTGTCTACTTCGAGCACAATCCAAGGCAATTCAAATTCGTCTTGCACTTTTGCTATTCTACCCTTCATTTCCTCTTTTGAAATTGGCTCCAATTCAAACGTAGCATGAGAATTTAAAACGTAGTGATTGTAGATTTCTACTATTGAAGGAGCGTCCTGGAATGTGGCTGTGCGGATCATATTTCTAACAAGTTTACCATTCTAATTTATACCTTAAACCCGACGCGGTAATCAACTTTTTGTTAAATGACGCATTAACGTCACCTCAATAATTTGAACCACATTTGCAGCTCTGGTAGCATTGCATCCAAACAATTACAAAATATGATGGAACAACCAATGCTAGGTGGTAAACTACTAGCACTACGAACTGAGAAAGGAATGACACAACATGAGCTTCGAGAAATTAGCCATGTAAGCGTGCGTACCATTCAGCGTATTGAATCCGGTGCTGTAACCCCGCGAGCCTCTACTATTAAAATCTTATTGGAAGCTTTGGGGGAGGATACCAATGATTGGTTTGGACCAACCCATGTGATTGTTAAGAATCATTTATCAATCAAAACAATCAAAGACATGCTACTGATCGACTCTTCTGAAATTGAACAAAAAAATGCACTTACCCCTGCCTGGATTTCCGGGATTATTTATCTCTTGATAGGAATAATTGAAATAGGCCTGAATGTTCACATTAGTGACCATGGGATGTCGGTTTCTTTACTTACTATTTCAATTTTGATCAAGGTCATCACAATCGTAGCCTTTTTCCTTTTTACCAGAGGCTTTCTTTCGCTGAGTATTTTATTCGAAAATCAACTTTTGAGGATAGGTTCTTATATTTCTATCGCCTCCATTACATCTATCTATTTAGCAGAAATTATAATAGTGGCATTATCACAAGACCATTTGGAAATCATCGACACGCTGAATGCATTTGCTGTTGTCCCTTTTGGAGCGATCTCCATCATCTTTGGATTAGGTATTATGAGGCTTCAGGATGGTATGGGAAGAATTGCAAAGGTCGCTGGTAGACTTGAGGTTGCATTTGGGATTGCCTATATGACCCTAATCTTCTCATTCATCGGACTTGTACTTTTACCCGCTGTACTTGTTGTTGAAATTGTACTGCTTTCTAAAGCAGATCAGCTTTCACGCTCAGGTCAGATATAATCAAAGGAAAGTTAAACTTTATGTAATCAGGAATGTTCATACGGTGTGAGAATCACAATTAAAACCAAAGTGCAAGCGTCACTTCAAGTAGTGAAGGATGGATTTACTGAAGATCTTTTCTTAAAGCTAAATCCACCGTTTCCTCCGGTAAAGCTTGTCCAGTTTGACGGATGCAAAGCAGGCGATAAGGTGGCGCTTAAATTGAATTTTCTTCTTTTCAAACAACAATGGGTGAGCAATATCATCGAAGACTATGAGTCGGACATTCAGTGGTATTTTATTGATGTAGGGCAGAAGCTCCCCTTTTTTCTAAAATCGTGGAAACATGTGCACGAGGTAAAAGCCATTGAGTCAAATTCAGTGATTATTGATGACATTACATATACTTCGGGAACGATACTTACCGATTTGCTCATGTATCCGTTGCTTTTAATACAGTTCCTCTATAGGAAGCCTATTTACAAGCGAATTTTCAATTCGATAACCAATTAGTCAAGCTCTTTTGAGATAAAACCATCTATAAAATGGATGGTGGACTTGACAGGTAGGTAAACAAAAAGTATACATCGGTTGTTACGGGTCATTTTCATCGAAGAAATTGTCGTGTTCAAAGAGTAGCTATTGCACCCATTTAATTCTTGGGCAATCTTCGCCTCATCAATAATTTAACCACACTAGCTACGACTGTCATGATTAAACTTTTCAAACAAAGCAAAATCTCTTCACTACAGAAAAAGTACGATAAGCTGATGAAAGAAGCTTACGACTTTTCAAAATCAAACCCTGAAATGAGCCAGCAAAAACAATTGGAGGCCCAAGAGATTCAACGCGAGATAATAACGCGTTCAAATTAAAATTTAAGCTCGAAGATTCATTTGATCACATGCTGTCTGAGAACTAAGTAGATATAAAAATACTTGTTACCGACGTTGAAGTTGTTTTCTTCGAAAACTCACTTGATTTTTTCGAAGAACGATACATCTTTAAGCTTGTGAAAATTCTATACATCCACCAATACTTTAAAACACCAGAGGAAGGAGGTTCAATTAGATCCTACTACCTGGCAAAAGGACTGGTGGATGCTGGACATGAGGTGACAATGATCACTACGCACAATGCACCTTATGAAGTCAAAAAAATTGACGGGATTGAGGTGCGCTACCTTCCTGTCGCTTATGACAATAGCTTTGGTTTCATCCAAAGGCTTTGGGCGTTTTGGCAATTCGTTAAGCTTGCCAAAAAGGAAGCTAAAACATTATCAAGGCACGACCTTGCATATGTAATGACCACTCCGCTCACTACCGGGTTCATCGCAACCTACCTCAAAAATGAGCTTGATCTACCTTACTATTTTGAAGTTGGAGATTTGTGGCCAGAGGCACCTGTGCAAATGGGCGTCATCAAAAATAAATGGCTGAAAAAATGGCTGTTCTCGCTTGAAAAGAGATTCTACTTTGAAGCCGAGAAAGTTATTGCCCTTTCCCCCGCGATTCGCAATTACATAGAGAAGGTTAGTCCAAATACGCGTGTATATGTAATCCCCAATATGGCAGATTGCGATTTCTTCGAAGCTACCTATTCAGTCGGTGATTTTAGTGAAACAAATCAATTTCAGATTACCTACTGTGGTGCCATAGGCAAAGCAAATCACCTGGAATATTTTCTTGAGGCGGCAAGGCAATCAAAAGAAGCTCAACTTCCAGTTCAGTTCAATATCATTGGTTACGGATCTGAGCTGAAGCGCCTGAGGTCCTCAGCCAGGCGAATGAAAAATGTTTCATTCTATCCGCATTCGAGCAAACAATGCGTAAAAAACCTCTTGAATAAGAGTGATGCAGTTTACGTTTCCTTCAAAGACGTGAAGGTCCTTGGCACTGGGAGTCCAAACAAACTGTTTGACTCATTAGCTGCAGGCAAACTTACGATTGTCAATTTTGATGGCTGGATCAAAAACCTGATTACTAAAAACAAATGTGGGTTTCACCACAATCCATATTCTGCGAGTGACTTTACCCGCAAGCTCAAGGTCTTCCTCGATTCACAGGAATTGTTGACAAAATATCAGCGCAACGGCCGTAAGCTCGCAGAGCTTTATTACGACAAGGATATTCAGATAACTAAGCTTCTCAAAATTTTGAATAATGAATACAAATTTGAAGTGAATGATTCTGAGGTTTATATTCTAACTGCCTGATGGTTTGTACCCGGATTGTGTAAACAATTTGTTCATGTCAGTTTCAGACATTATTTCAGTGACCGAAGCGCCGGTCTTTTCTGCATAGGCATTTACTATTTGCCAACCTAGCCATCTCCCGATTCGTCCGGGGCACTTATCCCCAATCTCGTATACGTTTGGTCGCTCTCCTAAAAATTTCTGCTTTATGGTATGGTTGGTCTCATAAAGCCACTCGTTTTGGACGAAATTAGCCCAAATGATTTTATCATTTTCGAATACATCCTCCCACTCTTCTTCAGTATATCCAATCAAAATTCTTTCCGGAGTGCATGGCAATATTTTACTCAGCAGATAATAAGATTTACCGTAGTTGATCATTTCTGCCATCATCTCATCTCCATTGCTTGTGGTTATATACTGACTAGACACAAATTGTAAAATACTTGCAGCCAAATGTTCAGTAGTGTATCTCGTGAGAATATAGTTTGGGATTTGCTGAGGCTTATAGCTTGCATTCTCACCTATAAAGAAATCCATGCCGATCATAATATGCTCATTTGAAATGAACAGGTCATTGTAAAGTCCTGTCACTGCTGTCTGAATGCGAGGTGTTGGTGTTTGTGGATAATAGACTTTAAGCCTTCCTAAACCTTCTTCCAGTGTACCAACAACTTCATCAAAATTTTCAAAAGCCTGCACAGACTCTTGGTACAGCGTGTCGATTGATGGGTTCTGAATTAAGCCAAACATTCTATCTGCTAAAATGGAGTTTGTAGGATATTGATCTGCATGAAGAAAAAACTTGGCGAAATCAGGATGGCTATCAAGAAAGGCCTCAACCTCTTTTGAAGATTTGCTATCAAACAATTCTTGCTCCAGCCTCTGGACCTCCAGTACCACTGATTCGGGAGCTACAGAATCTCGACAAGGTTCATTGACACATGCTGATAAGAAAACAATACAAATCATTAGGTGGACTGCTCGCATACTATCTATTTTTGAGGGCAAATTTAGAAGTAACAACGACTTATGAAGAAGTTTCTTTTCTCACTCCTGATCCTTTTGTCTGTAGGATCAATGGCCCAGGTAAAACTCGGACTAAAATTGGCTCCTGTAATCTCTTCAAATAGAGCAAAAAACGACTTGCAGACAGTCGAAAATGATGGCTCCAAAATGAAATTTTCCATAGGGCTGGTTGCAGATAAAACGCTTTCCGACACATATTTTCTAAGCTCGGGTCTTATCTATTTGCCGAAACGAATTGCATTTCGAAATGCTGACGGTACTGTTGAAGAGGAATACAAACTTCAGTATTTACAGATTCCTGCCACTTTGAAATTATTTACCAATGAGCTGGCACCAGACTTGAAAGCTTATCTACAAGTTGGTAGCGCACTTGAAATCAAGGTCTTTGACGAAGCAGAAGATCCTTCATTTGTCAACGTAGAAAAATTTACTCCAATAGATATTCCGGTGATCCTGGGCGCAGGCATAGAATACCGAGCCGGGATAAACACTACCTTATTTGGTGGCTTTTCGTATCAGCGTGGTTTGATAAATGCGGTGAATGAAGCATCAGCAGCATTTGAAGATTTGCAGCTGCGTAGTACCATTTTCTCTATAGATTTTGGAGTGAAATTTTAAAGCAGTTTCGTGGTTAATAGTCCAATAGTCTTTGAACTGTATCCTTAAGTCTTGAATTTGGAAGGAAATTACGTTCCAGGTCTGCTGCAAATGGAACTGGCGTGTCAAGACTTGCTTCTCTCATTACCGGGGCATCCAAATACTCGAAGCAATTTTCAGATATCCATGCGGCGATCTCTCCTCCAATACCGCCGGTCATGCAGTCTTCATGGAGTACTATGATACGTCCTGTTTTTTCTGCTGTGGCCCTTACTGCTTGTTTGTCCCATGGAAGCAAGGTCCTCAAGTCAATGATTTCAATGGAATTTCCTAGCTCATCAGCGACTTGATTTGCCCAGTGAACACCCATTCCGTAAGTTATGATTGATATTTCCGAACCTTCGCGATTTACAACTGCTTTTCCTACTTCTGTAGTGTAATATGCGTCCGGCACATTTCCACTTAGCGAACGATAGAGTGCTTTGTGTTCGAAATATAAATATGGGTTTGGATCTTCAATAGCTGCTGCCAACAATCCTTTTGCATCGTGCGGGTTGGAAGGATAGACAATCTTGAGGCCTGGTGTATGGAAAAACCAAGCTTCATTGGATTGTGAGTGGAATGGTCCGGCACCTACTCCGGCACCTGTAGGCATCCTTACCACCACATCTGCCTTTTGACCCCATCGATAGTGAATCTTGGCCAGATTATTCACAATCTGGTTAAATCCCTCTGTTACAAAATCGGCAAACTGCATTTCTACAACAGCCTTCATATCAGCGATACTCAACCCCAGCGCTGTGCCTACAATGGCAGCCTCGCAGAGCGGAGTATTTCTTATTCTTTCTTTCCCAAACTGGTCCATGAAACCTTCGGTGATCTTAAAGACTCCTCCATAATCAGCAATATCCTGACCCATCACCACCAACTCATCGTGTTTTTCCAGCGATTGCCTCAATCCATCTGATATGGCATCTACTAATCGCTTCTCCGATTCCTTGCCCTTGGGGTCTACTATATTTTGCTCGTAAGGAAAAAACAAATCAGCAATTTCCGTTTCTGTATTTGCCTTGATCGGCTCCTCGGCGAAAGCTTCTTTTACCGCATCACCAATTTCTTTTTGTATTGACTTCCTGATAGAAGTGATCTCGTCACCAGTGCACACCTTTTCTTTGATCAGGTAGCTCTCAAAAGCTTTTACAGGGTCTTTTTTGGCCCATTTTTCCATTAGCTCTTTTGGCACATATTTGGTGCCGGACGCCTCTTCATGTCCTCTCATACGGAACGTCTTAGCTTCGAAAATGACTGGTCTCGGATTTTTTCGAATGTCTTCAACCAAGGGCTCAAGCTCATTCAGCACTTCCAGAATTGAATTTCCCTCGACACTATAAGCTTCCATACCATAAGCTGGCCCTTTCACGACAAAGGAGTCAAAATTGAATTGCTCGCGACTAGGTGTAGATAAACCGTATCCATTATTCTCGATAACGAAAACAACAGGTAGCTTCCAAACTGACGCGACATTTACCGCTTCATGAAAATCCCCCTCGCTTGTGCCACCATCACCGGTAAAAACCAAGCTTACTTTTTCCTCTTTTTTTAATAAATGAGAAAGCGCAATCCCGTCGGCAATCCCAAGTTGGGGGCCGAGATGTGAAATCATGCCAACGATATTGTAGTCTTGCGTACCAAAATGAAAACTCCTATCCCGGCCTTTTGTGAATCCGTTTATTTTACCTTGAAATTGAGAAAAGAGGTTTTGAAAAGGTACTCCTCTTGTGGTAAAAACACCCAGATTTCTGTGCATCGGTAGGATGTACTCCTCTTTTTCCAGAGCCAAGGCGGCACCCACCGAAATCGCTTCTTGCCCGATGCCGGAAAACCACTTGCTGATTTTCCCCTGGCGTAATAGAATCAGCATTTTATCTTCTATCAATCTAGGTGTAACTAAAGCTTCGTGAATGGCTAAAAGCTCTTCGTCGGTCCGGTCTTTTCGATCAAATTTCATAAGTAGTGTGATATGAAGTGCGAAATAAGTGTATCAAGCCCAAACGGTAAGCCCTTCTGTGCAGTTTTTACAAATTTCTATTTCGGATCGCGATTTGAGGAGGGATCTACGGAACTGATCATAACTTTGAGAATGCCAGATTTCTTGAAATTTTTTCTCTGACACATTGCCCATGCTGTGGCTAGCGTCTTTATCAAAGCAGCAAGGAATTACTTGTCCATCCCATGTGATGACACATGATTGCCACATTTTCCAGCACTTATTCTCCCATTTATTTTTAATCTGATAATTGCCGTCACTGGTCTGTTTATATCGAGAGTATTTCTCAATAGTTGGAATCAAGTCGTTCCCGTTTTCATAATCATAAATCTGGGCTGTTTTAAAGGCAACCTTGTCCACCCCGTATTCTTTAGCGAGCCTTTTGATTTTTGGGATCTCGTGCTCATTGGGTCGCACTACCAAAAATTGCCACACCACTTTTGGCCCTTTTGACCTCAATGCTTTACGCCATTTAAGGATGTTTTTAGTTCCTTCTAAAACCTTGGTGAGGTCTCCCTCTTTACGATAAGACTCATAAGTTTCTTGCGATGCTCCATCAATGGAAATGATCAATCGATCCAGCCCTGATTCTACTGTTTTTCTGGCATTGGCGTCATCCAGGAAGTGCGTGTTGGTTGAGGTCGTTGTATAGATTTTATGCTTTGATGCGATCTGCACCATGTCCAAAAATTGTGGATTCAGGTAAGGTTCACCCTGAAAGTAGAATGTGAGATAAAGTAGATGATCGCTCACATCGTTCATTATTTTTTCAAAAAGTGATACGTCTAGTTTTCCTGTTGGTCGGGTAAATGACCTGAGACCGCTCGGACATTCCGGGCATCTCAGGTTACATGCTGTTGTGGGTTCAATCGCCATGCTTATTGGCAGCCCTGAAATTAAGGATTCACCTAATTTGACAGAGCGTTGATAGCTTCTCCAAACTTTCCACGCATTCGATATCCTTTTTGGCGTTAGTTTTGAAGCGAGCGAGATGCTATCGTGAATGTTGATCAACATTATTAAAACAAAGTAAACACTAGAATCATGAGATTCGTATTCTTAGGCCTTCTAATTTTTCTTTCTTCTTTTTCTCAAGCTCAGATAAAACTCTCCGAAGATGCTGAAATAGTAGTAGTCACAATAGGTCCATATCAAGGTGAACCCTGGTCGGCATTTGGTCACAATGGATTTAGGGTAATCGATCCTGCAAATCAAATTGACTGGTTTTATGATTACGGTTTATACGATTTCAATCAGGAAAACTTCTTTTTGAATTTTGCCAAAGGACTGCTCAAATACAAGGTGGGTGTAAGGGAATGGAAGCGGGTGTATAATATTCAGCGATATTATAAGCGCTACATCAAGCTTCAGTACTTGAACTTGAATCTTCAAGAGAAACAAGAACTTTTCAACTTTCTTCAAGAGAATGTAAAGCCCGAGAATGCCGAATATTTATACCACTATGTGTATGACAATTGTGCAACCAAGATTCGTGATGTTGTAGATGACAACTTTCCGGGCAGAATCACCTTTGATTTAAGCTACAAGGAAGAAGGTAAAACATTTAGGCAGCTTATGGATGATTACCTTGGACAGCAGGAATGGGGAGATTTTGGAATTGACATTGGTCTTGGCATGCCCGTTGACCAGGAGGCAACCGCCGAGGAATACATGTTTTTGCCTCCTTATATCCATAAAGCTTTTGCGGGGGCGACCATCGAAAGAGATGGCGAAACAGTGCCACTTGTAAAGGAGGCGGTGGATGCATTCATACCTGAGGAAGAAAGCACGCTTTCTGTATGGATCGGTCCATTCAACCTATTTGTTATATTATTTTTTATTGTGGGATTGATTACTCACAGAAATCTCAAATATGGAAAACGCACCAAATGGATTGATTCCCTTTTGTTTGGGTTTGCAGGCTTTGTAGGTTGGTGGGTCGTCTATCTTTGGTTTGGTACTGAACATATGTCCACCAATAACCTTGACATCTTGTGGGCCATACCGTTTCATTTTCCACTGATCTTTTTTTCAGGGAAGATGAACTATCGAAATTTCTTTAAAATCTATTTTAAAGTGACCGCTTATTGGTATTGTGGTTTGCTATTGGTATGGGGCTTTTTGCTACAGCCAATTCATGAAGCGCTGGTTCCGTTTGTATTGACTATGGTTCTTCGCAGCTTTTATATCAGCTATGATCTGCGAAAGAAAAACATAAAAGTATCCGATAATGGAAAAGCTTAATTCTCCACTTTTACGCCATTCCAAAATGCGACATAGCCTTTGATGTTTTTAGCCAACTCACTCGTCTCTGGATAGTACCATGCTGCATCTTTATTTTCTTCACCATTTACTTCAACGGAAAAGTAGCTAGCAGTCCCTTTCCATGGACATACGGTATGCGTATTTGTCTCTTTGAAATATTCTTTCTTTATAGATGAGGGTGGAAAATAATGATTTCCCTCTACCACAACTGTTTCGTCGCTCTCAGCGATTACTTCACCATTCCAAATTGCTTTCATAGTTATATTTTAATACTTACTAAAGTAAAAAACCCCTCAATGGTTTCGCTTTAGATCAGGTAAATAAATGGCGAATGTCGTCCCTTTACCTTTTTGGGAAAAAACTTCAATTGAACCCTCCATGTGACCAATTGCATCTTTCACCAAATAAAGTCCAAGGCCGGTCCCGTTTGAAGATTTATTGGCTCGGTAAAACATATCGAATATCCTGGGCAAATGCTTTGCTTCTATACCTGGGCCATTATCAGAGATGTTGAGGTTTAAGCCATTTTCAGCACATTTAATTTCTACTTTAATTTCGGCACTAGACTTACCATCGTGATACCGAATGGCATTTCCAAGGATGTTGGTCAATACAGTGTGTAATCTTGCCTGATCCGTATTCAGGATGGATTTTTCAGCAACCTTAACCGTAAGTTTGGGTTGAACAATATTGGGGTCTATGAGTGTACTAAATTCTGCTTTTATTTCTTTTTCTAAATCAATTTCTGAAATAGCAAGGTCTGATTTTTGGCCCTTGCGTAGGGTAATGATATCACGAATTACATTATCTGCCTGCAGCACACGCTCATCTATAGCAGCCAGATAATCAGCTATTTTTTTATCATCATCGGACATCCGAATGGCTGAAACGATCCCGGAAATAGTAGTTAGAGGAGAGCGCAAATCATGTGAAGATCGATAGAGAAATGTATCCAATTCTGTGTTGGCCTTCTTGAGATTATGTTGCTCAATTTCCAATACGCTGATGATCATTCCAAGACCCATCAAAGCCTGTAGGAATATATCAATCGCTCCCATATAATAGGGAACTTCTCCGCTGTATGAGATAGAAGATATGTTTGCAAGGACAACAACAAAATAGTTTAGCTGAAGAAGGCCATAAGCAATAAAAGAGAATAAGATAAATCGAATGCCTATTCCCGTCTTGGCAATGTTCCAAAGCATCCGGGAGCAAACAACAAAAAGTACACCGGCTAACATTGAGCGAACACCAATTCGGTAGAAAATCCGGTATGCTCCGGCATCTGGATTGTCAAAGTTGATCATTACCAACAGAATTGAGATTGGAACAATCAAAATTGTGATTATTCTTAAGTAATTCCTGTTGATTTTTTTAGTCTTGGAGATTTCACGTGTGCCGGCGTATAGCCATAAGATCTGAAGGAAGCTTGCAATCACAGTGATAGAAGAAACAACTAGTCTGATCGGATGATCCAATGGCAGCAAGAACGCATTGGCAAGCGCAACACATGAACCAATCATGTTTACAAATAATGCTAACCAACTCCATGACCAATAATCAAAAAAATCGTTGCGATACTGCCGGAAAAATTTTCGCAGTATCAACATAATCACCAGAGCAAGCAATCCTTGAATGGCGTACTGTACAAATACGACTTTTACAGGCTCCGGCAGCATCTCTATTGAGTCAGTTCAAACTCTGAAAATGTACCCTCAGGAACTGTTTCCATTACTTGTATTTCTGACAACTCATATTTGCCTCTGTTTCCGGCCAGCCAAATTTCCCCGTACTTATTGTAATCGGCCCATGGAGTAATAAACTGGGGTTCTAATGCAGAAGAATCCGGATAGTATGCCCATTGTGTAATGAGTTTTGAGTCTGTATCTACCCATACTTCGTATATGTTTTGCGGTGTGACTCCGACGTTCTCAAAAGAGAGACTTACCACATCTGCACTTTCACCAGTCATGGTTGTATCCTCTCGTAAATATTTTAGCGTTACGCCAGAGTCTTTCAATTTAAATGGCATTACCAGCCAATAAGAATCGTTTACCCACATGCCATATCCTCTGTCCAAATAATAATCAAGCGAATCAGTCATCAACTCACCTTCCTTCATCACTTTTCCTTCTCTTGTGTTGATGTTCATGAGAATCGTAAGCTTGTTTTCCGGCACTTCTATCCTTACATCTCCGGTTGTCTTATCCCAAATATGCTTTCTTCGCCCAAAGAAATTCCAACTGATATATCTTGTATTGTCCCATGCCTTTCGGCCTCCCATTGCAAGCATGGCCTTATCTGCCAATAGTGTCGCCAGCAGATCAGATCCTTCTTGATTAAATCCTTCTGCAGGAGGGTTATTGTACTCTACATATTCTCCTCCATCTTCTGCTGTGTCTGTGCTTTCGGAGCCAGATGATCCCGTTTTGCATGAGGCCAGAAGTACCATTACCAGGAATATGCTAATTAGGTTTTTCATAGTGGTCGTTTTCATATCAATAAATATAGGAATAAAAAAAGGAGACCATATGCGGTCTCCCTTTAGTTTAGGTTGGTTGTGTTTCTTTTTAGACGTGTCAGTCTTTTCCTTCTTTAAACTGCTCAAAACGGTCACCTTCGTCTGCCCTTGGGAACACATTGTTATCCGTATAGGCATCTGCAGTCATCTGATCCGGATCGATCACAATTTTAGCAACTTCTTTGTCTTTCATGAAAACTTTTGTCACTTCTTTTTCATTAATCTTCCAGATTTCAGCAGGTATTTTTTGCAATTCTACTGAGCCATCGACATATGTCCACTGAATCAAAATTGGCGTTACCAGACCTCCCTTGTTTTTAAAAGTAAGCTCATAGAAATTTTTGCCGTTTGCAGACTGCTTGATTTTGTCCTGATCCAGTGATTGACGGTATTCGCCTAAGCCTCCGGTCCATTCCTGAAATACGAATGGTTGTGGGTCACTTCCAAAGTCTTTTTTACCATCGTTGTTTCCATCTATTCCCTGACCTGCCCCTTTAATATTTCGGGTTTCAAGGCCATTTTCCTCCGTTTGCATCTGGAACCATCTCACATTGGAAAGATCTACGTCTACATAGTCTGTGCCGTAGAACCAGCCCCTCCAGAACCAATCCAAATCTACCGCAGAAGCATCTTCCATTGTACGAAACAGGTCAGCTGGTGTCGGGTGCTTGAATGCCCACCTCTCTGCATAGGTTTTGAATGCTTTGTCAAACAGCTCAGGACCCATTACTGTTGTTCTAAGGACATTTAAGGCAGTGGCCGGCTTTGCGTAAGCATTATTTCCAAACTGTCTGATTTGCTCTGAGTTTGTCATAATAGGTCTTACTAAACCTCTTTCACCACTCATGTAAGGAACAATGTTTGCAGCAGGACCTCTTCTCGAAGGATATTCATAATCGAGGTAATTATCATCAAATTCTTGTTCCGTCAGGTACTGAACGAACGTGTTTAAACCTTCATCCATCCATGTCCACTGGCGCTCATCAGAGTTGATGATCATCGGGAAGAAGTTGTGACCAACTTCGTGAATGATTACAGAGATCATACCATGCTTTTTGCCATCAGAATATGTTCCATCAGGATCAGGTCTTCCGTAGTTGAAGCAAATCATCGGATACTCCATTCCTATCGAAGCGGTATGAACTGAAATAGCTACCGGATAAGTGTATTCAATAGTGAATTTTGAATATGTCTCAAGTGTTTGCTTTACTGCCAAAGTGGAGAATTCTTCCCACAAAGGATTGCCTTCTTTTGGATAGTAAGACATGGCCATTGGCTCATTTCCTTCACTGAGTTTTACTGCCATAGCATCCCAGATGAATTTCCTTGAAGCACAGAAAGCATAGTCTCTTACGTTTTCAGCCTTAAACTTCCAGGTTTTAGTACCTTTTGCTTTTGTTTTTTCGTTTTTCTTGGCTTCTTTTTCGGTCACTATTATGACAGGCTTTTCGTAGCTCTTTTTGGCTTGCTCAAAGCGCTCCATCTGCTCAGCAGAAAGAACCTCCCCCGGGTTTTGTAGCATTCCTGTTGCACCTACTATGAAATCAGAAGGAACAGTTAAGTCTACTTCGTAATCACCGAATGTAAGTGCAAACTCTCCTCTTCCAAGGAACTGCTTATTTTGCCACCCTTCATTGTCTATGTATACTGCCATTCTTGGGAAGAACTGTGCGATAGTATACAAGTAGTTATCTTCTTCCTCGAAATATTCAAGTCCTGATCGGCCACCATCTGTCATTCGATTGTTGATGTTGTACATCCAGTCGATACTGAATGACATATTCTCACCGGACTTTAATGGTTTGGCAAGATCAATCCTCATCATGGTTTTGTTAATGATGTAGGTCATGTCCTTCCCTCCACTCTTAACGGATTTGATTTTGAAGCCACCGTCATAGTCATTATCTCCAGTCAATCTGAAAACTGCAAAAGCACTCAAAGTATCTCTCATGCTATTTCTTCCAATGAGCGGAGAATCAGAATCCCTCGCTCGCATGTTTTGATCCAACTGTACCCATAGGTACTCCAGGTCATCAGGAGAGTTGTTATAATAGGTGATGCTCTCACTACCAGTAATGGTCTGGTTGTTGTCGTCCAACACAATTTTCATTTTGTAATCGGCCTTTTGCTGCCAATACTGATGCCCCGGAGCTCCGGAAGCTGTCCGATACACATTTGGGGTTGGCAGCATGGTTCCCAGCTGCTCAAACTTCTGTTCCCATTCTGTGTCTTTTTGTTTTTGATCCTGAGCCAAGGTCACTGATCCGACCAAAAACGCCACGATTAATAGAAAGCTATTCTTCATAGTTATGTTTAATTAATGATATTCTAGTTTAAGTAATTTGTATCCAGCATTAGCATGAGTGCGATTCCGCCTACTGCCGAAGAAACGATCATCTTCCAATCCTTTCTGCTGATACCGCCTAATCCGACGAAAATGAAACTAACTGCCATAAATATTCCAACGATTATTATTTGACCTACCTCTAATCCTACATTAAAGGCAAAAAGCTGTAAGATGATTGTCTCATCGTTTCCAAGTAATGCTCTGAGGTAGTTTGAAAAGCCCAGGCCATGGATCAATCCGAAAAAGCCCGCATAGCCATAATTTCTCCAGATTTTCCCTTCTGCGATGCGATCTTCTTTGGTAAATAGATTTGAAATAGCCGTGATGAGAATAGTGACTGGGATCAAAAACTCGATCAGGTCTGCGTTTATCTTGATGATGCGCATAGTAGCCATGGCCAGCGTGATGGAATGACCGATGGTAAAGGCCGTAATCAGGATTAATACTTTTTTCCAGTCAGTAGACTGGTAAAGCGCACAAAGTACAATGACAAAAAGGATATGATCATAGCCATTGACGTCTAAAATATGATCAAATCCCAGCCCGTAATACAATCTAAACTCACTCATGGGGTAGCGAATATAAAACAAGGAATTGATCCGCAGATTTACGAACACCTACGATTTGATGAACGGTATTGACGTGAGGCACGCCTTTTGCCTAGATTTGAATCATGATTACAACAGCCCTTATCATTTTCCAGTCATTGGTCCATCCATTTCACGTCAGTGTATCTGACATCAAATACAAGGAAGACAAGAAAGCCATCCAGATCAGCATGCGCATTTTTCTTGATGATTTAGAGATGGCGTTGCAGGCCTACAGTGGCAACGAAAAGCTGGATATTACGAAAGAGGAAAATTGGGATTTCGTGATTAAAAACCTTGAACCTTATATACTCGGGAGGTTGAAACTATGGGATGCAAAGGATCGGGAGTATGAACTCAACTGGATAGGAGCTGAAAAGGAAGAAGATGTGATGTGGTGCTACATTGAGATAGAAAAAGTAAAGAAGCTGGAGCATGTAAAGGTTTGGAACAGCGTGCTACATGAGGTGTGGGGAGATCAGGAAAACCTGGTCCATTTCAGAGCTTTTGATGATGTAAAAAGCGCCCGACTATATAAAGGCGAAGATACGCAAGTGTTTGAGTGGGATTAGTTGCCTTATTGGCCATTATCCAGCCCGAAAAGAATGTTCTGAATGAGAATTTGACGTACAGGTTTACCATCAATTTGACCCGGATTCCATGGAGAGGATTTAGCAATTACTCTCATGGCCTCTTCGTCACAGCCGGCACCAATACCTTTTACCACCTGTAGGTTGGTTAGTTCTCCATCTTTTTCCACAATCAATTGGACAAAGACTCTGCCTTCCACACCTTCTGCCAGGGCATCTTTAGGATAATTCAACTCTGAACGTAGATATTTATATAGCTTTTCGATTCCTCCGGGATAAGATGCAGGCTCATCTACCAAAGTGTAAGCACCTGGATGCTTGCTGCTCATGGAGTCAATTTTTTGTGCAGAAGAATAGGTAAATGCCAGAAAGAAACAGATGGAAATAAGTGTTTTCATATGCACAATCTATCAAAAAAAGACCACATTCCACATAGCTCCATCATGTTTCAATAATGTGATTTCGTCAACTTCAAACTCAAAACGAACCTCACGATTTTCAAACGCTTTTCTTGCTTCATAAAACATTGGTTTTTTCAGGTCACGAAACCCTATAGTCACATGTGGATGAAACGAACGATCCTTGTGATTGGCATTATCGAGCTTCAGGCTTTTTCTACAAACATCAACTACCTCTTTTTGGAGTGCTCTTAATTGTTCATTTTCCACAACATCCACAAATACTACCCGAGGTTCGAAGAAGTCAAAATCTTTGAGCTCCACCATGAATGACTTTTGTTGGCCGTTAAGCATTTTCATGACCTGCATCAACTCTTCAATCCGTTTATCCTTCCATTTGAATGGCATATGAAGTGTAATGTGCGGAGGTGATTTCAAAGCATGCTTGCTTCCATACTTTTCAGCAATCTCTAACTTGAGCTGTGTTATTTCGTCCTGAATTATAGCAGGGGGAAGTACTGCAATGAAGTAAAGCGACTCACTCATTTTTGAGCACCTTTTTCATCGCTTCCCAGTAGGACGGAAAGGAGGACAAGTCATTGTGATGACCTCCATCTATCGTGTGCATCTCTGCACGCTTGGTGTCCAGACTTTCGTAGAGCTTTTTCCCTGAGGTGTAATCAACCACCTCATCGTCTGTACCATGAAAAATGTAGACAGGTGATTTGCAACCCTCTAAAGATTTGTGGTTTTTGAAATTATACCTCAATAGAAATTTTGTCGGATAAATAGGAATGACATCCCGGGCAACATCTTTCAAACTAAAGAAAGGTGTTTCAAGAATAACCATTTTCGGCTGGTTTTTTCCCGCCAGATAGCTGGCAAACGCAGAGCCAATCGACCTACCGAATAGCACAATATTCTCTTCTGATTCTAGCTGTAATGCATATTTGTAAACCGCATCTGCATCAGAAAGTAGTCGCTTCTGATTTCTTTCTCCGCTGCTTTTTCCGTATCCTCGGTAGTCCATGATAAACACTTCATATCCCAATTCCACAAAAGGATAAACGATTTCACCCCAGCGTGCCAGGTTACCGGCATTTCCGTGAAAGTAGACGATCAATCCTCTTGAACTTTCCTGCGTAAAATGCAGGGCATTAATGATGGCGCCATCCTCCATTGTCACAAAGTGCTCATCAAAATTAGCGTCAAATGAATAATTGTAGTCGTTTGGCAAATCTTCGGGGAGAAATATCAGGCGCTCCTGAAGCAAATAGATGAGTAGTCCGAGTGCCAGGTATAGACCTAGCAATGTCAAGAACAGAATTTTAATCGTATTTAGCATTTGCCGAACTCAATCTTTTATGGCTTTCTTTTTAAATGAGAGACTTGTTTCATCCGGATTTATTGGCGTTAACTCCTCGGATTTTACAATCTCTTCCAACATTCGGTGATATTCCTCGTGGGTATACAAGTCATTGTGACCTCCACCAATTACGGAGTATAGCCGAGTAACTTTCGGGTTGATGTTTGATAAGGCAAGACTGGATTTGTATGGAATCAACTTGTCTTTGGTACCGTGAATAATCTTAATGGGACAATCCACATATTTGATCCATTTGTATGTTCTCAGCGGGTATTTCAAAATAAGTGATGCAGGCATAAATGGAATGTAGCGTTTGGCCATCTTCGTCATACTGTAGTAAGGTGATTCCAGAATGAGCATGCGCGGATTGTTATTACTTGCCAGTTTTGTAGCAAAGCCCGAACCCATGGATCGACCATAGATCGTGATGTACTTTTCATCTACTCGACTTTTAAGAATTTCGTAAACTCGCTGCATATCATGCTTAATGTCTTTCTCGGATCGTCTCAGTCCAATGCTCTTACCAAAGCCTCGATAATCAACCATCACCACGTCAAACCCCAACCGCGTGAAATCAACAGCAAATTTCCCCCAGCCTTTGATTGAGCGTGAATTCCCTTTGAGATAAAGGACAACCCCTTTTGGTTCTGGAATACTGAAATGCACCCCATTGATTCGCACATCATCACCCACATACAAATTGTGTTCTACGCTTTTCTGATTTGGATATTTAAACTCAAAATCGGCAGGTAGCTTCTCTGGTTTGAACAAAAACCTTTCTTGTAAGAAATATGCCGCCACATTGGTGATAATGTAGATTGATAGAATCACTATGATGATTGTCCAAACCAATGTCTTATATTATGCTCCTTTTTAGAAGTTTAGCCATTAAATATAATGAAATGCAATACTGCAAAATAGCCTTACTATTATTCATTCTGGTTAGCTGCCAGTCAACGACTCCATCTACGAGCACATCGTCCTCAACATCTGAAGATGCATTGGCATCATTTACCACTGAGATGCAGAAGCAAGAAGGCTACTTCGATTTCTACTATGATGACGAAGCAGGCCGAATGTTTCTTGAGGTCGATAAATTGAGCCAAGAGTTCTTATATGTAAATTCTCTTGCTGCCGGAATTGGCTCTAACGACATTGGACTGGACAGAGGTCAGCTTGGAAATGAAAGAGTGGTGAAGTTTGAGAAGCATGGAAACAAGCTATTGCTTATTCAGCCAAACTACGATTACAGAGCCATCAGCGATAATCAAGATGAGGTGAAGTCAGTTGCTGAGGCTTTCGCCACCTCCGTCATTGGTGGTTTTGAAATAAAATCAAAAAATAGCACTTCGTACCTGATCGATATTACTGACTTCTTGCTGAGGGATTCACACGACGTAGGCGGCAGGCTAAGAGGTTCCAATCAGGGAAGCTTTTCAATTGACAAATCACGGTCCGCCATTTATATGGACGCTACTTTCAACTTCCCTAAAAACACGGAGTTTGAATCCATTCTCACTTTCAGTGGTGATGCGCGAGGCTGGTGGCTCAGATCCGTAACTCCAACACCCGATGCGGTAACTGTGCGCACACATCATAGCTTCATTGAATTACCTGATAACAACTATACGCCACGGGTCTTTGATCCACGCTCAGGGTTTTTCAACATCTCCTATCAGGATTATGCCACACCTATCGAAGATCCTCTGGTAAAGCGATACATCGTTCGTCATAGACTTGAAAAGAAAAATCCAAATGCAGAAGTAAGTGAGGCAGTAGAACCAATCATCTATTACGTAGACAGAGGTGCTCCTGAGCCTGTACGCTCCGCGTTAATCGAGGGTGCTAGCTGGTGGAATCAAGCTTTTGAAGCTGCAGGATATAAAGATGCTTTCCAAGTGAAAGTAATGCCGGAAGGTGCCCATCCATTGGATGTGAGGTACAATGTCATCCAATGGGTACATCGGTCTACGCGTGGCTGGAGCTACGGTGGTGGAATTACAGACCCACGTACCGGAGAAATGATCAAAGGGCATGTAAGCCTTGGGTCACTTCGCGTTCGCCAGGATTTTCTGATTGCGACCGGGCTTTTACAGCCGTATGAAAATGGCGATGAGCGACCCAACGCCATGACAGAAATGGCATTGGCACGATTGAGGCAGCTTTCTGCTCATGAAGTAGGCCATACGCTGGGGCTAGCGCACAACTTTGCAGCAAGCGTCAATAATCGTGCTTCCGTAATGGACTATCCGCATCCATATGTGAAGATGGATGACCAGGGAAATATCGACCTAAGTGAAGCATATGATGATAAAATTGGTGATTGGGACAAGGTCACCATCACTTACGGTTACAGCGACTTTGCAGACGGAGAGAATGGTGAAAAACTGAATCAAATTCTAGAAAATGCATTTAGCCAAGACCTTAGATACATCACAGATCAGGATGCACGTCCCATGAGCGGCCTGCACCCGGAAGCACACCTGTGGGACAATGGAACAAACGCTGCGGTGGAATTAAACCGAATGATGAAAATAAGAAGAGCCATCTTAGGCAAATTCTCTGAAAAGGCCATTCAAACGAATATGCCCATGAGCTCCATCGAAGAAGTCTTGGTTCCTATGTACTTATTCCACCGCTATCAGGTGGATGGTACCTCCAAGCTCATAGGTGGCTTAAATTATAGCTATGCACTTAGAGGAGGAGATCAAGTGGTAACCAAAATGCTGTCAGCAGACGAACAAATGGGTGCTCTTGAGGCTCTTATAAATACGGTGAAAGTCGAAAACCTAAGATTGCCGGAAAGCTTGCTTGGTCAAATCCCGCCACGAGCATTCGGCTATCCACGCTCAAGAGAAACTTTCCAATCAAAGACAGGACCTGCATTCGATTATTTGGCTGCCATAGAAACTGCTGCAAGTGTTCCATTTAGCTTCATCTTCAATCCAGATCGCTTCAATCGATTGCTGACATTCAAAGCAAGAAACAGCAAACAGCCGGGAGTAGATGCCGTTTTGGATCGAATGATAAAAGCAGTGTGGATGAATCCATCGACAAATGGTACAGATCGCACCATTCAAAGAGTGGTAGAGATGGAAATGCTGAATCACCTAATGAATCTATCAATCAACGACCGTGCATATGACGAAGTAAGAGCAAAAGCAATGGCGAAGATCAAGGAGGTGAGAGCATATGCCAACGGGCGAAAAGATCGCAGAAGTAATGATGACGGAACGTACTACCGATATGTCATTTCACAGATCGATCGTTTCATGGAAGAGCCGAATGAATTTGAAATACCGAATCCAATAAAAGCCCCGGATGGATCTCCAATTGGAAGCTGTGATTTTTAGGAAAATGGAAAATCTATTTCCTTTGAACCGTGTTTAGTTTCAAACGATATAATGAAGACTCAATCCATTTCCCTGTTTAGAGAGAAGCGACCGGTAATCATTTCGGGTCCTTGTAGTGCTGAGAGCGAAGAGCAAGTCTTACAAACCTGTGAGGCAATCGCTAAATCAGGCAAGGTAGATATACTGAGAGCAGGAATTTGGAAACCCAGAACACGTCCAAACAGCTTTGAAGGAGTTGGAGCCATCGGCATTGGGTGGCTTGCTAAGGCCAGGGAAAGCACCGGTCTGCCCATAGCTGTGGAAGTGGCAAATACTACCCATGTGGAAGAGGCGCTTTCTCATAATGTAGATATTCTTTGGGTGGGAGCCCGAACCACCGCGAATCCGTTTTCTGTACAAGAAATAGCGAATGCGCTAAAGGGTACAAATTCGACAGTGCTGGTTAAAAACCCCATTCATGAAGATGTTGAACTTTGGACTGGCGCTCTGGAGCGACTCAATCAGGCTGGGATAGAAAAACTGGCCATGATACATCGAGGTTTTGCACAGCATGGCAATAGCGTCTATAGAAATGAACCCAAATGGCAACTGGCGATAGAAATGAAACGGCGCTTTTCTGATATCCCATTAATTTGTGACCCAAGCCACATTTGCGGTAAGAGAGATTTGATTCAAGGTGTGGCGCAACAGGCATTGGACATGGATTTTGATGGATTGATGATCGAGTCACACATCAATCCAGATGCTGCTTTGAGTGATAAAGAGCAGCAAGTATCTCCAGAAGATTTACAAATTATACTAGACAGTCTGATTATCCGCAGGTCCAACATTACGGATGTAGAGCTTACAGAGAAACTCCAACTTTTGAGAAATCAAATCGATTTAATAGATGATGATCTGGTGAAACTTTTAGGCGAGCGTATGCAGGTTGCCGAGGCAATTGGGCTGGTAAAAAAAGAAAAAGGAATCACCATCCTGCAGGCAGAACGTTGGGAGGAAATTATCAAACGAGTGACTGCACAAGGGTCTATGCATGACCTTTCGCTGGATTTTCTCGAGAGATACCTCAACGCAATACATCAGGAATCCATCGAACATCAAAATGATGTCATGAATACTTCCGAGTTAGAGGAAGAATAAAACAACGGAAAGCCTCAGGGGTTTTATCTTGCAACCGCATGAAAGAACAACTTCAAAAAATCGAGGAAGGCCTGTCCAACTTATCGCTCGGAGATCAGCCGGAAAACCTTTATGATCCTATCCGATACCTGCTTTCTCTAGGTGGTAAGCGACTGAGACCCATGCTCGTCTTGCTCGGATATGGTCTAAAAAAAGAAGATTATACCTCTATCATTTCACCAGCCCTGGCAGTAGAAGTATTTCACAATTTCACTTTGATGCACGATGACATCATGGATGAAGCTCCAATCCGAAGAGGAAAGCCCACTGTACATAAAAAGTGGAACCAAACCGTAGCAATTCTAAGTGGCGACACCATGATGGTGAAGGCCTATGATCAGCTATTGGAAGGCGCGAAAGAGTCATTGCCGGAGGCGCTGAAGAAGTTCAACAAATGCGCGATTGAAGTATGCGAAGGTCAGCAGTTAGATATGAACTATGAATCGTTCGATACTGTGACCGAAGCACAATACATCGAAATGATCCGCCTGAAAACAGCTGTCCTTTTAGGCTTTAGCCTGGAATACGGTGGGCTGCTGGCTGGTATGGACAGCTCCCAATTGTTGCTTCTAAACTCGATTGGAGAGAAAGCAGGAATTGGTTTCCAATTGATGGATGATTTGCTGGATGTGTACGGTGACCAAGCTAAGTTTGGTAAGCAGGTTGGAGGCGATATTGTTTCCAACAAGAAAACTTATTTACTTATCAAAGCACTTGAGCTTGCAAGTGATAACCAACAAAAAGAAATAGACAAATGGCTATCCGCATCGGACTTTGATATAACTGAAAAAGTGGGTGCCATAAAAAATATTTATGGTGAGCTCGGCATCTTTGAGTTGACACAGCAAAAAATGAATGGCTACTACGATGAGGCTTTTGCTTTGTTGGATGCGATGGATGCGAGGGCAGAAGGAAAGAAAGCACTCACTGATTTCTTCGAGAAATTGATGAAAAGAGAACGATAGCTTTCGGTTTTCTTAATTTTAATTAAAATATTTCTATGATAGCAGTAGTATCTCCCGCAAAAAACCTGGATTTTAAGACTCCTTATAATGCAACTCCAACCCAACCTCGTTTGATGGAATGTACCCAGGAATTAATTGATGTCTTGCGAAAGAAGTCTGTAGATGAAGTGAAGGAACTCATGAGCCTAAGCAAACAACTTGCTGGATTGAATGTACATCGCTATAAGGAGTTTGATATTGACCACAATAAAGACAACTCCAAACCAGCCGCCCTTGCATTCAATGGGGATGTATATCAGGGACTAAAAGCAGAGACTTTTGATGAGAAAAAGATGGACTTTGCTCAAAAGCATTTTCGAATTCTATCTGGTTTATATGGCCTGCTCCGTCCGCTCGACTTGATCCAACCTTATCGATTGGAAATGGGAACCAAGCTCGCTTTTGATGACTACAAGACACTTTATGATTACTGGGATGAGAAAATTCTTAACCTGCTGCTCGATGATTTAAAAGCGCAAGGTGATGACATCATCTTAAACCTGGCATCTAATGAATACTTCAAATCTGTGGATAAAAAGAATGTGCCGGCCAGGATTCTTGAAGTAGAATTCAAAGATCTGAAAAATGGCAAGTATAAGATTATCTCTTTTTATGCCAAGAAAGCCAGAGGCTTGATGTCACGGTTTATGATCGAAAATCAGATCACCGATCCTGGCGACCTCCGAGCATTCGACTATGAAGGATACTATTTTGATGAGTCAGCCACCGAAGAAAATAAGCTGGCCTTTAAAAGAGACGGCAAGAAGAAATAGCCAGACCCGCTGGTTCTCTTCAACATTAGAACATAAAAAAACCACCAAATGGTGGTTTTGATTGTCGGGATGACTGGATTACTCATACCCGCTTCCATGCCGCACATCCCCTCGTCAATCTTCGTCGTGCCTCCTCGATTTCGAACCGTCAACGCTGTGGCCCGCTGGTTCTCTTCAACATTAGAACATAAAAAAACCACCAAATGGTGGTTTTGATTGTCGGGATGACTGGATTACTCATACCCGCTTCCATGCCGCACATCCCCTCGTCAATCTTCGTCGTACCTCCTCGATTTCGAACCGTCAACGCTGTGGCCCGCTGGTTCTCATCAACATTAGAACATAAAAAAACCACCAAATGGTGGTTTTGATTGTCGGGATGACTGGATTACTCATACCCGCTTCCATGCCGCACATCCCCTCGTCAATCTTCGTCGTGCCTCCTCGATTTCGAACCGTCAACGCTGTGGCCCGCTGGTTCTCTTCAACATTAGAACATAAAAAAACCACCAAATGGTGGTTTTGATTGTCGGGATGACTGGATTCGAACCAGCGACCTCCCGCACCCTAAGCGGGTACTCTAACCGGACTGAGCCACATCCCGAACGACTTCAAATTTAATTCTACCGTTGCATCCACCCAAACAATTCCATCAGCCAGGCTACTCCCAGATGAATAAAAATCCCTCCCCAAATATTGCGACTGTAAAAGGAAATGATACCAAGAATGTAACCTCCGAAAATTGAGCTTACAGTCTCTCCCAGTGGCTTGCCAAAGTGAAGAAAAGCATAGGTAACCACCATTGGGAGTACTGCATAACCTCCCAGTGTTCTTGTAAACGCAAAAATCAAAAATCCTCTGAAAATAAGCTCCACGGAGATAAAGCTACTCCCGTAACACAGCTCATAAATAATGACCAACCACCCCTCGGATACTTCCGGATTGGTCCTTAAATAAAGATTTGCTCCAGACCCGAGATACCTTGGATAGAAATCTTGAATATCTCCCAAAAATGATCCTATCCCGATGAATACACTTGCAATACCAAGCATAATCAGATAGGGTTTGGCATCAAATTTTTTCCAACTTAGGCCGTAAAAATTCTTGGCTTCATCCCTCTCCAGAAATGGATATAAAACCATCATCGGTATCACGACCAAAATTAGGCTTGAAGACCAATTAACACATCGAATGACAAAATGATACTCCGCTCGTGGCAGATGTTGCAGCCATTCAGAGAATCCATAGAAGGAACGGTCCAATGATAATAGTCCAAAACCTACCGCAAATTTGATCCAATAGTTGGTACTGGTCAGCCATTCTTTTTTCTTACCAAAAGCGAAAAGGATAAGACACACAATAAAGAATGGCATGGCATGAAATAGAAACATCCACAGCCATTTAATAGGCCTTCCATTATATGAATCAATCACACTGTCCTCAAAATCGAAACGGTAGTTGAGAGCGATGCAAACAGCCGCAAAAATTGCTATTGCAACATAGAGCCTCCAATCAAAGTGTTCACGCTGATAATCTTTGAGGTACTGAAGAACTTTCTTCATCGGTCAGGTTAATGGGTATGAAAATCCTAAATTAGACCATTCATCTCAAAGCATCCATTCATGTGCCTGATTACACTCGCATACAATGCCCATCCAAAATACAAGTTTATCCTAGCGGCTAATCGCGACGAATTCTATGCTCGCCCTACTTCGTCTGTTGACTGGTGGGAAGATCATTCGGATATTATCGGAGGAAGAGATCTGCAGGCGCTCGGTACATGGATGGCGATGAATAAAAACGGTCGTTTTGCTGCAGTTACCAACTATCGTGACATCAAAAACATCAACCCGGAGGCGCAGTCCCGAGGTGATCTGCCCGTGAATTTTCTACTAAGCGATATGTCTCCTGAGGCATATTCTGCTGACGTTCAAAGAGCAGGTAAGAATTACAATGGATTCAATTTACTTGCTATGGATGATGCCCTCGTTCATGTAAGCAATTATGAAAAAAGCATCAATAACCTGGAACCGGGAATATTTGGTGTTAGCAATGCACTTCTAGATACTCCATGGCCTAAAGTAATTAAGGCCAAACGAGCATTTAGTGAGATCATTCAAACAGATTTCTCCTTGGAAAATCTTATTGAGATGATGCAGGATGACTCCACAGCGCCGGACGAACAGTTACCAGAAACAGGGTTGGATTATGAAAGGGAAAAGGCAGTATCAGCGATGTGCATTCGTACCCCTGACTATGGCACCTGTTGCTCCACTGCTATTACAATTGATCACAATGGGCAAGTGGACTTCATGGAAAAAAGCTACCCGGTGGGGGACAGAACGGAGAAGACGGTTTCCTTCAGTTTTAAAATAAATGAGAGGACATGAATCAAAATCATTTTGACAAGCTGGAGCGCATGTATTTATCAGCAAATATCAACAACACGATATTTGACACAACTACTGCAAAGATTGAGAAGGGCACTGCAGAAATAGGGCTGACAGTTGATAAAAAATACTTCCATGCACTCGGCGCAATTCACGGATCAGTCTATTTCAAGCTTTTGGATGACGCAGCATTTTTCGCGGTGAACTCTGTAGTCAGTGATGTATTCATTTTGACAAAATCATTTGACATTCATTTCAAACGGCCTGTCTCTGGTGGAAAGTTGAAGGCGGTTGGCACCGTTACCTCTTCATCAGATTATTCTTTTATCGGCAAGTCCGAATTGCTTAACGAGGAAGGTAAGGTTGTAGCACATGGTTCTGGCGAGTTTGTAAAAAGTAAGGTAAAACTGACACCTGAAATCGGATACCAATGAGATGGGCAAAGAAATATTTTGGGCCCAGCACGCTGGTCACTGCTGCCTTCATCGGGCCGGGAACATTAACCGTATGCACCCTGAGCGGAGCAAACTTTGGATACACCCTCTTATGGGTTTTACTTTTCGCCACTATTGCTACCATTATATTGCAAGAGATGACAGCTCGGTTAGGCCTGATCACACAACAAGGATTAGGTGAAGCACTTCGCTCTCAGATAGAAAACCCTGTTGCAAAAAGCTTCGCAATCATCTTAGTTTTTACAGCAATTATCATAGGAAATGCGGCCTACGAGGCAGGCAATATCTCAGGTGCAACTCTTGGAATTGAAGGAGTGTTAGGGGATTCACTTCCATGGCCACTGATCATAGGAGTAATTTCATTCGCCATACTTTTTGCAGGAAAATTCAGACACATCGAACGAATATTAATTGTGCTTGTAATTCTGATGAGCATAGTTTTTATACTCACAGCAATAATTGTAAAGCCAAACCTAACAGAAATTTTTTCAGGTTTATTTGTACCATCACTTACAGACAAAAACCAACTAGCAGTCCTAGGTTTGATTGGAACCACCATTGTCCCCTACAACCTCTTTTTGCACGCATCTTCAGTCAGTCAAAAGTGGAAAAAGAAGGAAGATTTAAAAGATTTACAGAAAGAGAATGCTGTAGCGATCGGGTTGGGTGGATTGATTTCAATGGCTATTGTAATCACCAGTGCTGCTAGCATTTTTGGAACCGGAGTTTCCGGTATGAGCGAAATGGCAGCACAATTAGAACCCTTACTCGGCAGCTGGGCAAAGTATTTTTTGGCAATAGGTCTTTTCGCCGCAGGTATTTCTTCCTCAATCACAGCCCCGCTGGCAGCAGCCTATACAGCTCAAGGAATTTTTGGCTGGAAGGTGGAAGTAAATGACATCCGATTTAGAGCAATATGGATATTCATACTACTTATTGGAACATCCTTTTCGATGGCCGGATACAAACCAATTACAGTTATCCAAATTGCTCAAATTGCCAATGGTGTGCTGCTGCCGGTGATTGTATTCTTCCTCATATATCTCTGCAATAAGAAGTCGTTGTTAGATACTTATGTGAATCGGAACTGGCAAAATGCTCTGGCCGCATTAGTTGTTGTGATTAGCCTTATATTGAGCTTAAGGAGTTTGAATAGTGTGTTTAACTTTATTTGATGCCAACAGCAATCGATCTAAATGCGGATCTCGGAGAACATCCAAATAGTGACTTGGATGAGAAAATCATGCCTTATATCTCTTCATGCAACATTGCTTGCGGAGGGCATATTGGTGATGCCGCATCGGTAAGAAACACCGTCTTACTTGCTAAGAAATATCAGGTGGCGGTCGGTGCCCATCCTTCATATCCTGATCGAGAAAATTTTGGAAGAAAAATTATTCAAATACAACCCCAGCAGCTGGCAGACAGCATTTCTGAGCAAATTGAGTTAGTACAGCGAATTTGCCATGAAGAAAATGTAGATCTACACCATATCAAACCTCATGGGGCACTTTACAATCATGCAGCAGCTGATTCATTTATAGCTGAACTCATCCTGAGTGTAATAAAGGAGGTGGCACCAAATGTCTATTGGATGGGTCTCGCCAATTCAAAAGCAGAGTTTGTGGCCCAAAAGCACATGCATCCTTTCATTTCAGAAGGATTTGCCGACAGGAAATACGAAGATGATGGATCATTGAGATCTCGAACAAAGGACGGCTCAGTACTTAAGCCTCAACAAGTAATTGACCAGGTAGAGGAATTAGTGATTAACAATCGCGTCCTTGCAAATGATTGGCTGAATCTTCAGGTTCAATCGATTTGCCTGCACGGAGATACTGCAGGTGCCGTAACTTTAGCCAAAGAAATTTACGAACACCTTGTCCGAAAAAGTATTCAAATCACTGCAGTTTAATAATATCCCATGGACCATTTCGCTATTGGGTGAAAAGGTCATCCTCTTGAAGTGCGATCGCTCAGAAGATATTGAAGTAATACATCAAAGCAGTCATGCAATAGTTGAAATACTTGGAGACAAACTTGACGATATCGTTCCAGCATATAACTCAATCGCCGTATTTACCCACCTATCGATTGATGAACTTTCCGCAGTTCTAGCAAAGTCGAAGACTAAAGGATTTGAACCCAAATTCTCGAATGAAATACTCAAACTCCCAATATGTTATGAGTTAGGTTTGGATATTGATCGCATTGGCTTCAAAGCCAAAATTTCTAATGAAAAGCTAATTGAATTACACTTAGCCGGTGTCTACCGCTCGCTTTTCATTGGGTTTACACCTGGATTCATTTATGCGGATGGATTGGATGAAAAGCTCGCATGCCCTCGCCTTGAAAATCCTCGTACCAACATCCCTGCCGGATCAGTCGGGATAGCTGGAAATCAGACAGGTATATATTCATTAGCTAGTCCCGGCGGTTGGAACATTATCGGACGAACACCTTCCAAAATTTTTGATGCAGGCAGGCCAAAACCTATGCTGATCGATGTTGGAACGAAATACTGTTTTTATCGAATCACTAAAGAAGAGTTTGTATCATGGGAAAACTGAGAGTGGTACATACAGGCCCAATGTCGAGCATCCAGGATTTTGGGAGATTCGGGTATCGAAAGTTTGGTATTCCTCAATCTGGAGCTATGGATAAGGAATCGATGATCTCCGCTAATCGAATGGTCGGAAATGCGGATGACTCTCCAGTTGTTGAAATCGCCATGATGGGAATGAAGCTTGAAGCGTTGGAGTCGTCCGACATTGTTGTTGTTGGCGCCGGTGTTAGCATCAATGGGGAGAAAAATTCGTTAGAAAACAATCATTTAGAGGTTGGGGATATACTACAAATAGATCCTCCTGATCGCGTATATGCCTATGTGGCTATCAGTGGTAAAATAAAAGCCAGGGAAGATTTTGGTAGCGTATCTACCCATTCGCTTGCGGGATTTGGTGGAATAGCCGGTAAAAACCTTCAGACTGGAGATGTCATTGAATCCGATAGATCAAATGGTAAGGGAAGCTATATAGGTGTGCCAAGTCGTATCGAAAGCAGCACCACTATCCGAATGATGAAAGGACCTGAATGGGACTTGCTGAAAGAATCGCCAGACAAGAGCTTTTCTATAGACTCTTCCAGCAATAGAATGGGAATTCGCCTCAATGGAACGCTCGATTGTGACTACAGGGAAATAGCTTCTTCCGCAGTGATTCCTGGCACTGTTCAATTACCTGCCAACGGGCAACCAATTGTCCTAATGAATGACTGTCAAACTACTGGCGGCTATCCAAGAATCGGAAAAGTATTGGATGAGGATTTGGGGAAATTGGCTCAAGTCCGCCAAAATAATCAGGTGCTTTTTAAAACAATTTTTTGATCTCACCGGCCAGCATACCTGCCGCTTTTTCATTGAGCCGAAACCACATTTCAGGTTCCACAAGCTCCAATTCTGATACAGCAGGATTCCCATTGTTGTCGTTTACGATATCAACCCGTGCATACAGCGGTTTGATTTCGCATGCAGCTACAGCAGCTACCGCCAGATCAATCTCTGCTTGATTAGGTTTGTAATCTTCAACTGTACCACCAAAGTCATCTTGAACTCTGAAATCTCCTGGTTTTGCAACTTTTAAAACAGCATGTGTATAGGTGCCCCCGATGAGCATAAGGGAAATTTCCCCCCTTTCAATCACACTATTTTGGAAAGGTTGGAGCATCATGGATTCATCTTTGATGAGTTCTTTGTATAGTTTCTCCAAGCCAGGCCTGTTCTCCATGGTTATTTTGAAGGTGTCTTTTGCCGCGGCTGATATTGAGGGTTTTAATACCGTATTTTCCCACCCTAGTTCAGCATGAATGTCTTGAAGGGATCGCTCGTCTCCGGGTTCAATAAAATAAGTCTCTACAATATTTACGCCTGCATTTTGCAGATCTTCCATGTAATGTTTATCGAGATTCCATATGACTGTTTCGTAATCATTTACCAATTTGGTTTTCATGGATACCTGCATTAGCCAATCACTGAATTCAGTGAATTTTTCTGCATAATCCCAGGTAGTTCTAAATAGTGCAACCCTGGTTTGAGACCAGTTGAAAGAAGGGTCAGACCAAGCCACTTTTTTAGTTTGAAGTCCCAGCGCGTTCAATGCCTCCATTACCAAGCCATCTTCTATGATCACATTATCTACGTAATCTGTTCGCTTCTTTGGGTTAATAAACCGCTCGTCTGTTAGGATGACAACATCAAACATTGGCTAATTGTCCTTTTAAAATGGCTAATCCTTCCACAAAGCTAACAGGTTCATAACCCAATTCCCTCCTTGCTTTATCTAAAATAAATCCCGTTTTTGCAGGACGCCTGGCAGGTTGGGTGAAAATGGAGCCGTCTACTTCTTCAATTAAAGACTTATCAAGCTCAAAAAAATCTGCTGTTGCAAGAGCCATGTCATAGGGCGTTAGTAAATCCTTTCCTGAGATATTAAATACTCCTTCTATTTGCTTGTCAGCAATTAATGCACAACCTTTTGCAAGGTCTTCCGCCAAAGTAGGAGTACGCCATTGATCATTTACAACTTTTATATGCTTCTTTTCCTCAAGGCTCTTTTTGACCCAGAGTATAATATTTGACCGACTCATATCGTGTACTATACCATAGACAAGCATTGTTCGTACTATCGCATGCTTGATGCCACTTTTAGCTACAAGCTGCTCTGATTCAAGTTTGCTCTCAGCGTACTTGCTAAGCGGATTGGGTACATCATCCTCTCTATATGGTCCGGCCTTCCCATCAAAAATAAAATCAGTAGATAATTGTAAAAGGAAAGAACCGGATTCTTTGCAAGCATCAATCAAGTTGGAGACGGCATCTACATTCAGCTTCTGACAATTCTCAGGATCAAGTTCACACTGATCTACATGTGTCATCGCCGCAGTGTTTATAATAACATCCGGACGATATTCTTGAACAATCTTATTTACATCATCGGGAGAAGTAATATTCAGTTCTTGGTAAGCATACTTTCCTGGTGCATTTCGATTCTCCCCCTTGCCAGTAGCAATGACCTCAATATCATCACGATCATTGTACAAACTGACTAGTTTTTGTCCCAAAAGTCCATTTGCGCCGGTTATGAGAATACTTCTCATTATTCAGATTCAGGATAGTCGTATCCGTAGGTCTCAGTGATTTTCTTTTTACTCATTTCGATCACCTCCATGGTCACGTACACGGGCTCCACTGGAGTAGAATTTTCTCCTGTGACAGGATTTCGTGTGACATCAACTGCAGCAATTTTATCAATGACCTCTATGCCATCGATTACTTTTCCGAAAACGGTATACTCCCCATCCAAAAATGAAGAGCCCCCCACACCTTGGTAGGCCTCAGGATATGTAGAGGTATCAACAGTCAAATCAATGCCGTATTTTTCTTCGACAAGATCTTTGTTGGCAAGTGCTAATTCTGTCATGCCTTTGTTGTCTCTTTTTCTTGCCAAATCCTGAAATTGCTTTAAAAGGTCACTGTATGCAGTATCTTGAAGTATTTCACTTAGTTTTTGGTTTAGCAGCCTTACATCTGTTGACATCATTTCCCACGACATCCCATCAACGATATAAAATTGAGATGATGATGATCCTTTTTCAGGATTTACATTGTCCGGTTGTCGTGCTGCTGCCAACGCACCTTTCGTATGATAGTATCCCTCTACAAACTCAGCTGGAATACGCTCTTGTGCACCTTCTGAATCTCCACTTTGGGCAACATTCCCTCCCTGAATCATGAAGTCCTCCATTATCCTATGGAAATTAGTACTATCGTAAGCTCCTGACTTTGCCAATTCAAGAAAATTCTTTTTATGAAGAGGCGTTTCATCATAAAGAACTACGGTCATATCACCATATTCTGTTTTGATCTTGACCAGGTAGTCTTTGTTCTTATCTCCACACGCGACTATGAATCCAAGAATAAAAAGTGAGAATATTAACTTTTTCATTAATTTTTTTTCGCAAAAATATCAAAGACTAATTACAACTACAGACACAGAGAATGAAGACGATTCCGTCAATTATCTGTAATATGCATCAACATGGAAAAAATCAGCCTTTGGATCATGGCTATTCTTTATATAATCGCCGGGATCAATCACTTCATCATGCCGCGTTTCTACGAGAAAATTATTCCTCCGTTCTTTTCAAATCGTAAACTAATCAATTGGCTAAGTGGAATTGCGGAGATCATCCTGGGCATCCTACTATTAATACCGGCATATACCTCTCTTGCAGCGTGGGGAGTAATTTTACTGCTAATTGCAGTTTTCCCTGCCAACATTTACCACTTTATGAAAGGCGTGAAAAGAAAGAAGATGGTTTTGGTACTCGCGCTTCGCCTGCCCATGCAGTTTTTGCTTATCTGGTGGGCTTATACTTTCACCTAAAAGCAACCTATCGGCATTTTTACAATCTATTATGTAGAAGATCATTTACTAAAGTGATCATATAGGTGTACATAATCGAACGTTATATCGATTACTTTGATGTATAAGTAATTGATAGTTAATTATTTACATCAATTGGCATGTTCTTAGTTCTGCTTTTGAATCACTAACCATAATACTATGTTCAAGAATTTCTTCAAGATCACAATCCGTAATTTTCTTAGAAACAAGTCCTACGTCTTTATCAATCTGATTGGTTTAGGATTATCACTGGCATGCTGCATAGTCGGTTATCTCAACTGGAAATTTGCTGCAGACTATGATAAGAATCATGTAAATCATGAGCGGATCTATAAAGTCCACATCAACAAATCGGTTCAAGATCGAAATGTACCTTATGGTATTACGCCCCTTCCGCTAGGCGAGCAACTAAAGGGTGAGATTGCGGGAGTTAGCCATTACTCCAGATATGTGGACAATGGTTTGGTTCTTAAAAGAGATCTCAAAGTCTTCAATCAGCGAATCGGGTTTGCCGAAAATGATTTCTTCGACATGTTCACCTTTCCATTTAAATATGGGAACAAGGAAGCACTATTTGATCAAAGTAAAATCATTTTGAGCGAGAATACCGCCAATGTTTACTTCGGAGATATGGATCCAACCGGAGAACTTATCACCATCATAAAAGAAGATGGAACTCCACTTTCAATGACGGTTGGAGGTGTCATAGAGGAAATTCCAATGAATTCTTCCATTCATTTTAGCGCTATTACCCACTGGGACAATTACATAAAGATCAGAGAACTTGAGCAAAACGACTGGACACGTTTTGTGTCAGGCACGTTCGTAATGACCGAAGGGACTAACTACCCCAAGAATCTATTGGATAATATCAATGAGAATTATATCGAAATTCAAAATGAGGCTAGAGACGATTTTCAAATCAGCAGTTATTACCTGGAGCAGCTTACGAATTTAGGGCAAAATTCGATGGAGATCAGATCCAACTGGCTAAGCGAACCCCCACCAACACCAGCTGTAATTACTCCTTTAATAATGGCCGGATTGATGTTGCTCATAGCCTGCTTCAATTTCACAAACACAAGCATTGCCATTTCGAGCAAGCGACTTAAAGAAATCGGAATACGGAAAGTAATGGGCAGCGATCGTAAGCAACTGATTTTCCAGTTTATGGGAGAAAATCTCATTCTTTCATTTGGTGGCTTGCTGGTTGCACTAGGTATCGCATCTTTTTTGGTGCCTGCATATAGTGCCATGTGGGATTTTATTAATCTCGAGCTTGACTTCATGGCCAACCCGGAGATTTTTTATTTCCTGATTGGCCTGCTGGTTTTTACGTCTATAGTAGCCGGAGCCTATCCTTCCATATACATTAGTAGCTATCAGCCTGTAAAAATTTTGAGAGGCAATTTATCTCTTGGTGGAACAAACTGGTTTTCAAAGTCACTACTGGGCTTCCAATACCTTTTCACCATTATCGCTCTGATATCCTCACTGGCATTTGGCAGTAATGCTGAGTATCAATCTGAAATGGATGTAGGTTTTAGAAAAGATAATATTCTAGCCGTCAGAGTTGAAAGTCAATCAGAGTATGAGCGATATTTCAACCTGGTGAGTCAAATACCGGAACTAGAAATGGTTGATGGCACCACACATCACATCGGTTGGTGGACATATAGTAGAACGTTGAGAGCGGGAGAAAAGGAAGCAGAAGCCAACATGATGAATTTCTCACTTGGCTACAAAGAAATTATGGATTTAAACGTCCTGGAGGGAAGATACTTTGATTCGCAGTTGGCAGATTTTGATCGTGAAAACTCCATTTTGGTCAACGAGTCGCTGGTCAAAGAAATGGGTTGGAATGAGCCTGTAGGTCAGGTTGTTCAAATTGATGATAGTACACGTTTGTCTGTGGTGGGTGTAGTAATGGATTTCTACATGTATGGTTTTTTCGATCCGGTTGAACCCGCAGCATTTCGTCTGGCGAATAAAGATGAAATGAACTTTGTTGTAATCAAAAGCAGCATGGGATCTACGCAACTGAGAGATCTGATGGAAGAAAAATGGTACGAAGTAGCACCAAATACTCCTTTTAACTCTCAGTTTCAAGATGAGGCTTTAGCAGGAACAGACTATGTCAATAAAAATATTGAGACCATGTTTAGGTTTCTGGGCATACTTGCATTGGTCCTTTCTTCAATTGGCTTGTACACACTGGTTTCTCTCAACGTAATTAAACGAATTAAAGAAATAGGAGTCAGAAAGGTCCTGGGAGCTACCGTTGCACAAATAGTGGTGCTTTTAAATCATCAATTTTTCTGGTTACTGCTTGTTGCATCTGCAATAGGAGCTGCGCTTAGCTATTTTGCAATAGATGCGTTAATGGCTTCCATCTTCTCCGTGTACCAGGCTGCCAGTGTTTTCACTGTAGTTGTACCTTTTCTTGGGTTACTCATGTTGGCAGTTGCGATTGCATCCATTCGCATCACGAATTCGGCCATGAAAAATCCCGTAGAGTCTCTCCGAGATGAGTAAATAAAGTCATACAATCGAATCTAAGGGCAGAATCATCGATTCCTGCCCTTTTTTATGTCCTCAAAGAAGTAAACTGGCTATTTTTAAGATCGTAACTCAACTACCACCTTATGAAACCAATACTAACCTGCCTGATGTTGCTGTTAATGGTGTTTTCCATTTCTGCTCAGGTAACTCTCCGAGGTACAATCACTGATGCGAACGGTGAAGGCCTTCCCGGAGCAACCGTAAAAGTCGAAGGCACTGCCAATTCAACAACCACAGATCAAAATGGAAACTTTACAATTCAGTTGACGGATGGTTATGAAACTTTGGTAATAACTGCAGACGGATTTCAAACTCAAAAAATCTATTTGACAGGACAAAACTCAATGTCTATAAACATGCGATCGAGCAGCAGCTCTGATAATGTGGTAAACATGGGCATTGGTTCACAAAGCAAAGACGAATTGACAAGTAGTGTATCGAGTGTAGCCGCCGAAGACGTAAGTCCTGCACCACTAATCAACTTGGAGCAAGCCAACCAGGGTGTAACCGCCGGCTTGTTTGTACAAAACTCCAGTGGTACGCTTGGGCAACCAACTCAAGTTAGAATCAGAGGTGGTTCCTCGCTGACTGCATCCAATCAACCATTATATGTTGTAGACGGTGTTCCTCTTGCGTCACAAAATCAATCCAATATTAACCCAAGCAATATTGAGTCTATTGAAATACTTAAAGATGCATCAGCCACAGCAATTTACGGCTCCAGAGCCGCAAACGGTGTTATCATCATTAACACAAAAGGTGGCAACACTGGTGGACTACAGGTGAATGTAGATTATCAATTTGGTGTTAGTGAAACACCTAAGAAATTAGATATACAAAGTGGCGATGAGAATCTCCTTCAAACTTTTGAGTTTATTCTGAGAGGATTTGAAGACTTAGCCAATGATTTAGTATTCAATCCTGTGATCGAAATTGACGGAGTTACATACAATCAAATTGACCGGCAGTTTTTGGAAACATTTTATAATTCAGGCATTGATTCTGTAAAATTTGTACCTAGTGGTGGTGTAGGTCAAACGATTAACCTTAATATTCCGGGATTTTATGATGAATTGAGGACAAGCGGTAGTACTGACTGGCAAAATGAAGTATTTCGCCGTGGGACTTCTCAACGAGCCAATGTAGATTTCCAAGGAGGATCGGAGGAGCTGGGATATTTTGCTTCTGTGGGCTACACCACGCAAGAAGGTATTTTGATAGGCAATAAGTTTGACCGGTTTAACGGATCACTTTCATTAGACAGTAAAATTACTGACCGACTCTCTGCTAATCTAAATTTTAACTACATCCATACTAAGGATAATCGACTTCCGGAAAATCAGGATTTGGCTTTCCCATTGCAAGCCATAGTACTTCCTGCTTCGGACACATATAGTCCCTCAAATAATTTTCAATTGGACGTTCGTAGTTTAGAGTACAATCCTTTAACTGAGGTCAACTACTCCTCTTACATCGTAACTAACAACAGTATAATAGGTAGCCTTGGGCTTAAATATCAAATTAATGAAAAACTATCAGCCGATATCAACGGTGGTGTAGATATAAGCAATATTGAATCTGATCGTTTTCAGGGATCACAAACGCAAGATGGTGCAGGCTCTGGTGGAGGCAGAACAAGGACTAGTACAGAAGAAGTGACTAACACAATATTTAATGGCTGGCTTACGTACAATGATCAAGTAAGAGATAGCGATAATCTTTCTATTATTCTGGGTGGTTCGTATCAGAAATCTGAAGCATCATTTACATTCAACGATACCTTCTTCCCTACTGACGCAGGTATTCCAGGAAGCGCATTTGTATTTCTATCTGCCTATACGCGAATAACCTATGGACTTGGAGATCAGTTTGATTTTCAACTAAGCGGACGGATGGATGGAAGCTCAAAGTTTGGTAGCAGTAACAGGTTTGGTTTTTTCCCGGCAGTTTCTGCTGGTTGGAAGATCCATAACGCTTCTTTTTTTGACGTAGAGCCTGTTAGCTCTTTGAAGCTAAGGGCAAGTTTTGGGCTTGTCGGAAACACCCCTTTAGATGATTTTGCTTATCGCCAAAATTATTTCAGATCTTCTAGATATGGCCTGAACGCAACTTTGGAACCAGCAAATCTTGCCAACGCAGATTTGAAATGGGAAACAACCTCACAACTTAATTTTGGGTTGGATTTTGGCATTCTCAATGATCGGGTGAGTGGCTCATTTGATTATTACATAAAAACAACCAGCGATTTGTTGTTTCCGGTTCCTCCACCACTTTACACAGGCTTTTCAGAATATCTCGCTAACGTAGCTGAGATGAAAAACCAGGGGTTTGAAATCAACTTGAATACGGTAAACATTCAGAAAGCAGATTTTTCTTGGACCACAGACTTCAACATCTCTTCCAATAAGAATACCATTGAGGATTTGGGTAGTCTGCCTCCACTAACTGTAGGTGTAAATGCGTTTCGAGAAGGTGAATCTGCTGGCGTTTTCTACATGAAAAAATTTGTAGGTGTAGATCCTGACACTGGAAATTCTCTCTATGATGATGGAGAAGGAGGCACTACAGATGATTGGAATGAGGCACCACGGATGATTGTTGGGGATCCTAATCCAAAACTTTTTGGAGGGATTACAAATTCTGTTGCTTACAAGAATTTTGAATTTTCATTCATGTTTCAGTTTGTATCAGGTGTTGATCTCTATTTTCAAACCGGTGAATTTTTATCCAATAGTGGAATTCTTAATCTAGGTCAAACGCAAGATCAAATGGGTCGCTGGTATGCACCAGGTGATGTAACAAACATCCCACGTTTGGATCCCACAAATAACTTCCCTCTACAGAGTAGCCGATGGTTGTCCAGTGGAGATTACATCAGATTAAAAAATATTACACTAACGTACAACTTCCCGGAATCGATGTTGAATAGCTTAGGCGGACTTAGAAACATGAGTGTCTACATCTCAGCATCCAACCTTTTGACTTTTACGGACTACATCGGATATGATCCTGATGTCAGTTATTTTGACCCACTAGATGGAATCATCGGGCAAAACATAAGCAGAGGCATTGACAACTTCAATACTCCGCAACCACGAATTATTATGTCAGGAATCAAAATTGGACTGTAAAATGAATACTATGAAAACAATAGCTAACAATAAATTTTTCGTTCTCTTCATTTCAGTTCTTTTGATAGGGTGCGATGATATTTTAGATATAGATGCAGAAAATTCACTAAGTGGGGATATCTACATTTCAGATCAAAACTTCGAAGATGCTTTGAATGGTGCATACGTGAACCTTGGAGGCATTTATGATGGTGGAGATGGAGGTGAACTATATGGCGGTGATTTTCAAATCATGGGGACTCTGCTCGCAAGAAATAAGAATAGCATCTTTTTCTGGAGAGCAAGTGAGGCTCCTAATTATCAAGACTTTATGGATAAGGATATACTTTCTATAAATGCGAGAGTAGAAGCAAACTGGCGAAGGGCGTACGAAACAATCAACATTGTCAATGGAATTTTAGCCAATATTGATCGGGTAGATAATAACTCACTTAAGGATCGTATTCAGGGAGAAGCTCTTGCCATTAGAGGAATTTTATATTTTGAATTAGCACGGTTTTGGGGTCCTCAATATCAAGCTGGTAACACCAATCAGCCTGCTGTCCCAATTTTACTTGATCAAATTGTAGACGCGAATGATATTCCGGATTTGGATCGCTCATCTGTTGGGGAAGTATATGCAAGAGCTATTAATGATTTAGAATCAGCTGAGCAATTGCTAGGTGTTTTTGAAGGCAGAATTGACATTAACGTTTGCAGAGCAATGCTCGCTAGAATAACGATGCAGCAAAATGATTTCAGTACAGCACTAGGATACCTGAATCAATTGATTCCTAATTACTCACTGAATGCTAATGTTATGGATGCTTTCAATAATACAGCTGTTTCTAGCGAGGACGTTTTTTTAATACAGCAAAACTCAGTGTCTTCAACAGGTAGTATTGCAACAAGGTCTGGCTTGGTGGCACATCTTGCATCTCTGACCGGAGTTGGATTTGCTGCATTAAATGTTAATCATGATATACTTGCAAGTGACTTTGGAACTGGACCCGGATTCTATGCTGCTGATGACCGATACAGGCTTCAAGATGACCTTAATATCAACTCTTCTATCCAAGACATCAATAGCAATGCAGCTTACTATAATGATGTAATCAATACTACTGCGGTGAGTACCGCCAAATTTTATAGAACAGATGCTAACATCCCAGTTATTCGTTTGGCGGAATTACTTCTCTCGAGAGCAGAGGCAACACTTGAAGACGGGGGATTCGTTTCTCCGGTCACTGGCAGTGCTTTAAATGACCTTAATGCAGTGAGAACCAGGTCGGGTCTTACTGCTCTTACGGATACATTAACTGCTGATGAGTTTTACGATAGCTTGTTGATCGAAAGAAATCGAGAATTAATTTACGAAGGCGTGTTCTTTCACGACCTTAAGCGATGGGCCGCTTCCGGAAGAAGGGTGTTCAATATTTCGTTGTTCAACCCACTGGATGATGCTTTGATATTACCGATACCTCAATCAGAATGTGATGCGAGCCCGGGACTGTGCAACTAACAAAATTTTAAGGTCTCCTTTGGAGGCCTTTTTTTATCCATTAATCTTCAGGTCGTATTTGGAAAGTAAACCAGGAAGCTGAGCCAGTGATAGCTTCGCTTTGGTCAGTTTCGTGATTTCCGGATCAATCTGAAGTCGTACGGACATGCTAAAATCTACACCTTCCAGATTGGCTCGATCAAAGCTTGTATTGAACAAATCACATCCGGTAATTTTCACATCCTTCATATCCGCGGCTGTAAAGTCTGCGCCCTCAAGGCTTGAATTGATAAATTCGGCCTGACGTAATTTCATTTCAAAAAAAGTACAGTCATTCAATTGACAGTTTTCAAAGGAGGCGGAGAATAGTAGTTGATTGCTGCGATCAAACTGTATGCCCAACATTTTACAGTTTTTGAATTTGACATCTAAAATGGAGGTTTCGTCAAACTTGACGTTGCTGAGGTTGCAATCAATAAATTCTGATTCAATGAATTTGGTCGCTGATAGGTTTGCATTTGCAAAGTCACAATTTTTGAACGTACAAAATTCATACTCAGACTGGTTGCTCAGGTCCGTCAGCTTTTCAAAAGATTCATTTGCAATTAGCATCTACCCTTGCTTTTTCTTCCAGTATCGTACCAAACCGGCTACACTCATCCATGAAGGGTTTGCAGCCTCATACTGCTTAATGCCATGGTCGGATACACCTCTGTCTCGAAGTTGTTTCTCCGTATACTTCATAAAAAGTGGTGTGATCTCATCGTTACTTAATCCCTCTTGCCATTTGACCCGAATCCATTGTCCCCAGTCATTCAGGATTTCCTTCAACTCTGTCATGTGAATGTTTGGGTTGATTTCCTCCCCGTAGTGGGTGAGTACCAATCGGTTGGGATTTTTTGAGAGCACCAGATCGATGGAGTGCATCCAATCCTCGATATTGATGTCAGGTGGTGGGCATGGCGGAACCACTGGGCCTCCTTCTATCTTGACACCCGCAACATCTCCGGTAAAAATGGTATCCTTCCATTGCCACGCGATGTGATGCTTGGCATGTCCGGGCGTGTGCAAAGCACGAAAACTATGTCCTCCAATCTCAACCACCTCTTCATGATCTACCACTCTTAAGTTTTTCTTTGAGATGCCTTCCATCTTTCCCCAAAGTGTATCCATTTGATCTCCATAGATCATAGTGGCTGAAGCTACTAGTTTAGTCGGGTCGTGCATGTGATCATGTCCAAACGGATGTAAATAAACCTTGGCACCTTTTTCAGCAAAAGCCCAGGCTGCCCCGGCATGGTCGAAATGAATGTGTGAAAGCAGCACATGTTTGACATCTCCTACTTTATACCCAAGGCCATTGAGGCCATTCTCCAAGCTTAAAAATGTACTGTATGGTCCTGATTCGATTAAAACCGGACCATCATCGGTTTCTATAACAAAGGCGGCAATGGCATGTTCATAATTTTGAAAATGCAGGTCTAAGGTGTGGTACATACGCGGTTAGTTTTCTGGTACGAGGCTACTGTCTATTATGTCTCTATTGCAAGCATTCGAAACGAACTGAAAAAAAATCTCAATATTTGGTGTAAAGTCTCTATTGTAAAGTTAGTAAAATGAGTGAGTCAAAATATTTTCAGGACAATATGCCGGAAAATGTCTGCTTCGGATGCGGCCACAACCACGAAGGCCTTCAAATCAAAAGCTACTGGGAAGGTGAAGTGTCTGTGTGCAAGTGGACATCAGAAGAAAAGTATCACGGCTGGAGTCAGCTGATGAATGGTGGTATTATGGCCACACTTATTGATTGCCATTGCATGGGAACTGCCATGGCAGACGCTTACCGAAAGGAGGGTAGATCACTGAATACCGAACCGGAATACCGCTATGCAACCGGGACTCTAACCGTCAAATACCTAAACCCAACTCCAAATACTACTGTGGAGCTTCGAGCACGCGTAATCGAAGTGAAGGGCAGAAAAACTGTTATGACATGTGAGCTTCTGGCTGAAGATGGCACTAAAACAGCAGAAGCTGACGTAGTAGCTATTCGGGTCTTTGATAGCAGCGAGAATAAGGAGACAGTCTTTAAAAGCTAGTCGAACTGCAGTTTGATCCTCGCAGTACTTTCTTGCTCAAGGTCAAATGCCTCAAGCAAGGTAATGACAGTTCCATCCATGGTGATTGAATTGTCGATCTCCACTTCGGTGTTGGTCTGTAAATCACCGATGCCTAAAACGCTGATTTGATCATTGATTTTAAGTGTCACGACCACACGTCCCAGCCATATACAATTTGCATCTTCGGGACAAAGTGAATTTTCTTCAATATTTTGAAAAGTGACCACCCAGTTTTTTCCATGAATAGTGGCTGAAACTGTCGATCCATTCTGTACGATCAATGTGTTAGTATCAACATCTTCTTTACATCCGAAAATCAGCGCAGTGACCAGAATTAAATTGAAAATTTTCATTTTTGATACTTTCAAAGAATGGTCCAAATCCTATGCCAAGTATGTCGTAAAGGTTTATGCTTTTTTACAAAGACTCCATGGCTTCAAATTGCTCGAGTTCTTCCAGGGTCATATCTTCGATTTTCAAGTTTTCAAATTTTGATAGATCGAATTCTGACTGAGAGGTGTAGATTGTATCTAACACCGGCTTATACTTGTCAAGTATTACTCGTCTTTTCAACTTCATTGTAGGTGTAAGCTCTCCTGTTTCGGGAGACCATGGTTTATTGATGAGTCGAAATTCTTTGATTTTTGCCCAATTGCCAAGTTCAATATTTGCCCGATCTAACTCTTTCTGGAAAAGGGCGCGCACTTTGGGGTCTTTGCGCATGTCTTCAAAATCCATCAGTGAATAGGTACCGCTTAATTGTGTGAGTACTTCGTCCATGTTTGGAATAATCAATACTGCCGGGAATTTCTGTCCCTCTCCCACTACCATCGCCTGTTCAATAATCACAGCTTCTTTCAATTTGTTTTCCACTTGCTGAGGAGCGATATAAAGTCCTCCGGAGGTTTTGAATAGTTCCTTTTTACGATCAGTGATATACAAAAATCCTTTTTGAATCTTGCCAACGTCTCCGGTTTTGAACCAACCATCCTCTGAAAGCACTTCGCGAGTTAGCTTCTCATTTTTATAGTAGCCCTTCATTACACTTGGGCCTTTTACCATAATTTCATCTTCTTCTCCCAGTTTCACTTCCAGGTTATCATATACCTTTCCCACGGATCCAAAGCTGAAGTCATTCATCCGATTGGCAGCAATCACAGGAGATGTTTCCGTGAGTCCATAACCTTCCAGTACATGTATCCCGGCAGCCCAAAATACCCTGGCTAGTCTAGGTTGAAGAGCTGATGCTCCACATTGAATTTGCTTGATGTTTCCTCCCAATGCTTCACGCCACTTGCTGAATACCAGCTTATTTGCTACGGAAAGTTGCCTGTCGTAAAGTGCACCTTGTTTTTTGTGTGGATTGAAATTTAAAGCAAGTGTAATCGCTCGATTAAATATTCCTTTCTTGATGGTCGAAAGTTCACTTCCCTTTTTCAAAATCTTGTCATATACCTTCTCCAGCAATCGAGGTACTGTGTTGAACGTATGCGGTTTTACCTCCTTTAGATTCTCAGCGATGGTCTCCAGACTCTCAGCAAAATAAATCCCGATTCCATTATATATGTAGATGTAAATACCTGTCTTCTCGTAGATATGATTGAGTGGCAGAAAGCTTAAGGCCTTGTCTTTTCCCTTATCCAATGTGCTGACTTTAGATGATTCTACCACATTGGAATAAATATTTAAATGGGTGAGCATTACGCCCTTGGGCTGACCGGAGGTTCCTGAAGTGTAGATAATTGTGCAAACGTCATCAGCTTTAACAGATTGCTTATGCCTTTCTACAGCCTCTTTATTTTTCCCCTTTCCGGCTCTGAGTACGTCTATCCAGCTTTTTGCCCCAGCGATTTTGTTGAATGTGTAGATTGAATCAATATCAAGTTCTCTAGCTGCCGTATCTACAGACTTTAGCGTTGCTCCGTTTGATACAAAAATTAGCTTCACCTCGGCTTCTTCAAGAATAGTTTTGTATTCCAGGCTACTTAGCGTTGGATATAAGGGCACCAAAATAGCACCTACTTGCTGACAGGCTAAATCTACAAAACACCATTCCGGTCTTCCTTCGGAAACGATTGATATTTTATCACCGGCTTTTACACCAAATTCAATGAGTCCCTGGCTCAGTTGGTTAATGATTTTAATGGAATCGCTGGTGCTATACTGTTTCCAGTTACCTAATATTTTGTGTGAGAAAGCATCTACCAACGGGTTTTCTTCCTGCTGCTGGTAAAGAAGATCGAAAAGTCGCATATAGAATTCTGGTTGAAGCCAGCAAAATTGTCACACCCGGAGGTTTAATAGTGTAAGTATTTTCACCTAATTTTCTGTGAACATACTAGCTAGCTTATGCACCCCGTACTATTTACCATTGGTGACTTTGCCATTCATACATACGGCTTCATGATTATGATTGGAGCTACAATTGGCTTTTTCTACATGACTCATGTAGCCAAGCGGGATTTGGGCATTGAACGCGACCAAATTCAAAATCTGGCGATCTTGGTTATCATTTCTGCTTTTGTTGGAGGTAAGCTTTTTTTCTATCTCGAAAATCCAGGTTATTACTTTAGTTCATGGGAAAACATGAGCAAAAACTTTCGAACCGGGTTTGTTTTCTATGGCTCATTATTGTTTGCGGTTCCTTTGATCGTGTGGTTCTTTAAAAAAGAGAAGTGGCCTCTTTGGCCATTGATGGACAGACTTGCCATCACGGCTTGTATAATTCACGGGCTAGGTAGACTTGGTTGCTTCTTTGCAGGTTGTTGCCATGGAACGCCTAGTGATGTGCCCTGGGCAGTTACATTTACCGATCCGATTTCTCAGGCCGAGCCCTTACACACGTCGCTTCATCCAACACAATTATACTCTGCTGCATTGATCTTCGGTATCATGACACTTCTATTGATGCTCAAGCGTCACAATCGATTTGAAGGCCAGCTCTTTTTTATCTACATCATTTTATATGCATTCGGGCGAGGTATCATTGAGATCTTCCGAGGAGACGAAGAACGTGGATATATCATTGATGGCGTACTGTCTCATTCACAGTTTATTAGCGTAGGTGTGATAGCCGTGGCTGTTTGGGCTTACCTGCGATTTAAGAAGAAAGCTAAGTTTAAGAAATAACTCTTAGCTGCAATGCATTTGGTAAAACCTTGATATTAAAAGGTGGTTTGCCGATTTGCTCCCCATCTATGTGAGCAAATAATTTGTCATTAGCTTCGACAGATATCTCCCTTACCTGGTGCATTTTCACCATTTTTAATGTCCCATGCGTCCCATTGGAAAGTCTGCCAATATTGAGAAATCTTTTTAAGGGTGAAAGTTTACCAATCTCACATACGTCCAGGAAACCATCATTTATTTTGGCTCTTGGCATCAACTTGAATCCTCCGCCAAATGTGGTTCCATTCCCTATTGCCAATAAGATCAATTCTTTTTCATGTGGCTCTTTATCTAGCGAAAAATTAAATGTGCGTTCTTCATAACCTCCTAAAATTCTTAACACATGATAATAGTAAGCGGCATGCCCTTTCAAAAAGCCAACCCGTTTGGACGTCATATCTTCTACTATTTGTCCATCAAAGCCAATACCAACACCATTGACAAATTTTCTGTCATTACACAAGCCAAGATCAATCCGGATGATCTGGCCATTCACTGCTGTTTGTATTTTTTCTTTTGTTGACTTTCCGATCTTCACATTTTTAATGAAATCATCGCCTGTTCCGGCAGGCACAATCCCAACGGGTATGTCATACTTGAGCCCATTTATTGACTCATTAATAGTGCCATCTCCACCTACAATTATTAAATCTGTGAAAGAGGAATCGAGGTGATCTGACAGTGTTTTACTCGCACTCATACTCTCATGAGTGTCGAATACCTCGTGAGCTATTTTAAGCTGCAGCAGTTCGCATGCAAGTTTTTGCGTAAGCGGGCTGGAATCACCTCCCGAGAATGGGTTCCAAATAATAAAAATTTTACGTTGGTCCATTTACTAAAAAGGTAATTTCGTCAAGTCAACGTTTCCTCCGGTAAGGATCACGCCAACCCTTTTCCCATTGAAGGTTTTCTTATTTTTCAAGATGGCTGCAAAAGGTACCGCGCATGAGGGTTCTATTACTATTTTCATGCGTTCCCAAATTAGCTTCATTGCAGCTACGATTTCATTTTCTGATACAGTGAACACTTCCTTTACATGATCCTTTAAAATGGCAAAGTTCTTTTCCCCAATGGTCGTTTTTAGCCCATCAGCAATTGTCTCTGAAGATGTATTTGGAATTATTTTTCCTGCTTTTAGAGATTGGTAAGCATCATCTACAGCTTCGGGTTCACCTAAAAACACCTCCATATTAGGATCGAGGTGATGTGCGATGAGTGATGTGCCTGAAGCTAACCCTCCTCCACCCACTGGTGTGATGATAGCGTCCAGATCGTCCACTTCCTCTATCAACTCCTTAGCAGCTGTTGCTTGTCCCGCAATGATGTTGTAGTCGTTGAATGGATGAATAAGAATAGCCCCCGTTCTATTGACTACATCCTCGCAGGCTTGAGTTCTTGATGCATCATTGGGCTCACAAAAAATCACTTCTGCATTGTATCCTTTAACTGCATCTATCTTTACCTGAGACGAATTTTTCGGCATTACCACATAAGCCCTTGCTTCTGCCAACTTCGCCGCAAGAGCCACTGCTTGACCGTGGTTTCCTGAAGAATGACATGCAAACCCATTGACACGATCCTCCGGTCGGTAGCTGAAGATAGCGTTAGCAGCCCCACGCATTTTAAATGCTCCAACCTTTTGAAAGTTTTCACATTTGAAAAATATAGTACAGCCTGCAATCTCATCTATATTTTTGGATGTCATAACCGGTGTTTGAATAATGTATTTGGATATGCGCTGATGTGCACGTTTTATATCTGAAAAAGAAGGAATTGAAGTTGGCATGAGGTCTGTTTCCGTTTCAATATTGCCAGACTAAATTAGTTTAAAAAATAAGCCACTTCTAAAAAGGTTTAGGAAACTAAAAAAAGCAGAAAGAATACAGTCCTTAAACTATATCCCCTCTGCCTCTATCGCGGTTAGATTACGAATTACTTATTTATTCTGACTCTAATGTCAACGACCTCTTCTTTCGTTGAAATCAGCTTTAGTATATAGGTTCCACCAGCAAAGCCTTCTACATCAATTATCATTTCGCTTTCACCATTTCCTTTTCCATACGCTCTCAGGTCACCTCGTAGACCGTAGAGTTTCCATTCCGAAATGTCGAAATGATCACTTTTTATAGTAAGGTCAGTTGTTGCCGGATTAGGATAGTATAGAATCTCAACGGGTTTATCAGCTATGGATAAAACTGTAATTGCAGTCACATTGAAATCTGTAGCAACTTGCCCGCCTCGTTGATCATCTGCTGTCACAGTGATTTTTGTGGTTCCATCTGCAACCGCCTCTACGGTCAGCGATCCTGAACTTACACTAGCTGTTGCAATCGCAACATTATCACTTTGTGCAGTATAAGTCAATGCATCTCCATCCGGGTCGGTGAAGTAATCACTAAGCGTTAATGTTACACGCTCTCCTGTTGTCCCACTGATGGTCAACGACTGATTCTCAATGGTACCTACAAGTGCAGGTGAATTATTCGGCGCATTATATGTCACCTGAAGGGTGTTGGACATTGTGTTTTCATTACCTGCAGCGTCTGTAACTGCTCCGGCTGCTATGTCTACTTCAACCAATCCATTTGCAGCTGCAGTTACCAGAAGGTCATAGCTATTATCTCCATTATCAGTAAAGTCTGAAGCTGCACCATTTCTAACGGTCACATCATCTATGGTGAATCCTGATACGCCTTCTGAAAAGGTAACCGTAACAGGAATTGCTGCAATACTGGTCGGATCACTTGATGTTGTGGTGACAGCCGCCGTTGGGGCTGTACCATCATAAGTCAGTTGAATTGTGTTTGAACTCAGGTTGCTGCTACCTGAACTATTTGATGCCACATCTGCCGGAACCTGTATAGTTACCAAACCATCGGCGGTAGCTGTCACAGTTAAAGTGAAAGAACCACCTCCATCATCTGATAAGTTAGATGCTGATCCATTTGTAATCATTAAATCAGATGCATCAAAACCGGTCATTACCTCACCAAAATATACTGTAACAGGAATGTCTGCGCTATTCGTTGGGTCTGAAGAGTCTGTTGATATAGTCACCGAAACCGCACCTGGATCATAATCTATTTCTAAGGTATTGGAAGCGAGGTTACTATTTCCTGCTGCATCTGAACTAATGGCCGCAGGTATACTGATGCTCACCATTCCAACTGAAAGTGCTGTCACCTTAACACTATAGCTCCCATCTCTATTATCAGTAAAATCTGAACTGGTACCATTCGTGAGTAAAATATCTCCTTCTCCAAAACCAATTACATTTTCAGAAAATGTTATGGATATTGGGATCGCAGCAGTGTTGACCACACTTCCTCCATTGTTTAAAATAGTAACTGTTGGTGCTGTGCCGTCATAAGAAATTGACAATGAGTTTGATGCTTGATTCGGATTGCTTGCCAAATCACTCGCAACTCCATCAGCTATAAAAATGTTCACCTCGCCATCGCCTGAAGCGGTCACATTCAAGTCATAACTACCATCTCCATTATTTGTGAATTCTGATCCAGAGCCGTTTGTAATGGTTATGTCTGATTCGTCAAAGCCTATTACTGATTCTCCAAAATCAATGACAACCGGAACGACCGCATTGTTGGTCGGATTGGTGGCTGTTGTGGTAATAGCTGGTGAAGGCGCTGTCCCGTCGTAGGTTACTATCAGGGTATTTGAAATCTGATTCGCATTGCCTGCCAAATCATTTGCAATAGCCGCTGCGATTGTTACCCACACGTCACCATCTCCTGAGGCGGTTACTAATAAATCATAACTGCCATCGCCATTATCTGTAAAATCTGAACTTACACCATTCGTAAGCGTAATATCAGCTTCTTCAAATCCAGTAACGGATTCTCCAAAATCAACAGTAACAGGTATTGCAATAATATTTGTTGGATCTGAGGCTGATGTAGTAATGGCAACTGATGGTGCGGTACCATCGTAGGTAACAGTGAGTGTGTTTATAGCTTGATTATTCGGGTTACCAGCTAAATCACCTGCCACTCCATCTGCTACTAAAATGACTACATCACCATCTCCCGAAGCGGTTACTATTAAGTCGTAACTTCCATCTCCATTGTCCATAAAGTCTGAGCTTAATCCATTTGTGATGGTAATGTCAGTTTCATCAAAACCTGACATCAACTCACTAAACTCAATGGTAACCGGAATTGCCATGACATTGGTAGGGTTTGCGGCGGATGTTGTAATAGCTACGTCCGGTGAGGTACCATCATATAGAACAGTAAGTGTGTTCGACGCTTGATTCGGATTGCCGGCTAAATCACTTGCAACTCCTTCATCTACAAAAACGACAACATTACCATCTGCGGATGCTGTGACTGTTAAATCATAGGTGCCATCTCCATTGTCTGTGAAATCTGAACTTGTTCCATTTGTGAGTGTTAAATCTGCCTCTTCAAATCCGGTTACTGCTTCTCCAAAATCAATCGTAACAGGTATTGAGGCAATGTTCGTTGGATCGCTGGATGTAGTTGTAACAAGCGCTGCCACAGCTGTTGGATCATAGGTTATTTCCAAAACATTGGAGGCTTGATTTGTGTTGCCTGCCAAGTCAATACTGACACCAGCTGCCACTTCCACACTTACGGCACCAGCTGAGAGTGCATTTACGTTGAATTCATAAGTCCCATCACCATTATCTATGAAATCTGAACTTGTTCCATTTGTGAGTGTTAAATCTACCTCATCAAATCCAGTGACGATTTCAGAGAATGTTATCGTAACAGGGATCGTAGACATGTTGGTAACACTTCCAACTGCAGCCTCAATTTCTATTGTTGGAGCCGTCGCATCGTATGTCACTTCCAGGGTATTGGAGGCTGTATTCCCATTGTCTGCTGCATCAGTGGCTACTCCTGCAGATACTTCTACTTCTACTAATCCATCTGCTGTGGCTGTCACTGTCAGGTCATAGCTGCCATCGCCATTGTCTGTAAAGCCCGACCCATTCCCGTTGGTAATTGTAACGTCTGACAAATCAAAGCCCGTTACCAATTCATCAAACGTAACCGTAATCGGTATAGCTCCATTGGTTGGGTCGCCTGAGGCAGTTGTTAGCGTCACTGTTGGGGCTGTTGCATCGTACATCACTCCTAAAGTATTGGAAACTGTATTACTATTACCGGCTGCATCGGTAGCTACTCCTGCTGCCACATTTACCTCTACTAATCCGTTTGCTGTAGCGGAAACGACCAGGTCATAGCTACCATCGCCATTGTCTGTAAAATCCGAACCATTCCCGTTGGTAATTGTAACGTCTGACAAATCAAAGCCCGTTACTAATTCATCAAACGCAACCGTAATCGGTATTGCTTCATTGGCTGGGTCGTCCGAGGTGCTCGTGATGGCTACAGTAGGTGCCGTGCCATCGTATGTCACTTGTAGCGTGTTTGATGCTATATTCTCATTCTCGGCTGCATCTGTAGCGACGCCTCCTAACACATCCACTTCTACTAGTCCATCGGCCGATGCTGTCACAATCAGGTCATAGCTTCCGTCTCCATTGTCTGTAAAATCCGAGCTTGTACCATTTGTGATTGTAATATCCGATTCAATAAAGCCGGTCACAGGCTCATCAAATGTAATTGTCACAGGAATTGCCGCGACATTGGTCGGGTCGGTTGAGGTGCTGGTGACGGCTATAGAAGGTGCTGTACCATCATAGGTTATTACCAATGTATTTGAAACCAGACTGTTATTACCTGCTACATCAAAGGCGGCCCCAACCGGAATTGTAATGTTGAAGGTAAGGTCACCTGCAGCTTCCAGAATAAAATCGTAGGTTCCGTCTCCATTATCTGTGAAATCCGATATTCCTGCGAGACCTATATCGGATTCGTCAAACCCGGTAACTATTTCACTAAACGTAACAGTTATTGGAATAAAGGCATTATTTGTTGGGTCACTTTCAGTGGTGGAGACTGTAACTGTAGGTTTAGTGCCATCATAGGTCAATCCCACCACATTTGAAACGGTATTGATATTGCCGGCTGCATCAGTGGCTACTGCGGCAGCAACGGATACTTCTACCAGGCCATCCGCAATGGCAGTGACTGTCAGGTCATAGCTGCCATCGCCATTGTCTGTAAAATCCGAGCCATTGCCATTCGTGATCGTAACATCCGACAGATCAAAGCCGGTAACCAACTCATCAAATGTGATGGTTACCGGTATTGTTCCCTTGGTTGGGTTAGGGGCATTTTCTGCTACAACCACTGTTGGAGATGTCCCATCAAAGGTAACTGCTAGTGTATTCGAAACCAGGTTACCGCTTCCGGCTGCATCGGTGGCTACTCCTGCTGCTACATTCACTTCTACCACTCCATCTGCAGTGGCTGTCACTGTCAGGTCATAGCTGCCATCGCCATTGTCTGTGAAGCCAGATCCATTCCCATTGGTAATTGCAACGTCTGATAATTCAAAGCCTGTCACAGTTTCATTGAAAGTGATCGTTACCGGGATTGTGGTATTCGTTGGATCGGAGGAGGTCGTGGTTATAGCAACTGAAGGTGGAATATCATATGTTACACTATAAGTATTTGATTCTTCATTGTCGCTAGATCCTGAATCTATTGCCACGGCTGCAGGTACGGTTACCTCCACCAAACCTTCGGCTGTTGGGATTATTTGCAATGTAAATGTGATATTATCAGTGGTTGATGCCTCTGACAGGGTTGCATTTGTTAGCGTTATATCAGTGGGGGTGTTTACCGGATCGAACCCTGTAACAGCTTCACTGAAAGTGATAGTAACCGGAATGGGATTGCTGTTTGTTGGGCTGGCCGGACCGGTTACGGTGACCGATGGAGGCAGGTCAATCTCGAAGTGGTAGACTGCTCCCGATTCTAAGTCGGTTCCCGTATGAAGACTAGAGCCTATTAAAATCTGATTCCCGGCATTAGCAACACCTCCGCCAAATAGATCAAAGTTCAAACCATCACTAGCGGTTAGCTTTTCAATAAATGACCATGCACCATTATTTGCAAACACATAGGCGGCACCCTGCTTGGTGTTGTGAAAAATGGATCCTGCTATCAACAAATTTTCGGATAATGAAAGGTGAATTCCAAACCTATCATCAAGAGCTCCATCACTTGGCATTAGTTTTTGGGTTTCGGTCACACTAGTCCATACAGCCCCTGGTTTTTCAAAAATGTAGACAACACCTGTTTGCGTGGTAACCCCATCGGCTGCATAAGCGCCTACAGCTATGGTATTGTCGACCATATCCAGAGACTGCCCAAAGCTGTCATAGTCTGCTCCATCAGATGCCGTTAGTTTAGCAATCTCTGACCAGCTTCCATCAAATTCAAAAACATATACCGACCCCTGGGATGTATCATCTCCTGATGCTCCTGATACTACAGTTGTACCACTAATATTCACGGATTGGCCTAACCGATCACCTGAAATACGATCGGACGCTTCAAGGGTAATCTCTTCTATCCAGGTTCCAGATTTTTGGAATACAACCACCGATCCTTTACTGCCATCGTCTTTTGGGGCACCAACCACGACACGATCACCCGAAACACTCACAGAAGTTCCAAATTGATCATTATTATCTATAACAGAGTGTGTCAATTTTTGGGTTTCAATCATATCTACCCAACCTCCCATTGGTTGTTCAAAAACATAAACAGCACCTGCGTTTTGCCGGCTCGATGGGTCTGAAAATGGAGCCCCTACAACAATTGTAGTCCCATCTATAGCTATATCATAACCGAATGAATCATCTTCTGCACCATCTGAAGGGGCTAGCTTAGCAACAATGCTCCAGGATGCACCATCGTATTCCAACACATAAACCCCTCCCACATCTCCTGCAAGTAGATTATCTGATCGAATTGCAGACACTACCGCAGTGTTTCCATCTATCGATATTATTCCTCCGAATGAATCGTGAGCATTCGAAAGTGGAGTTACCTGAATTGAGCTAAGTGAGGCTGTATTCCACCCTCCTACCGGACGTGTATGCGCGTAGAGTTTACTTCCACCGCCGATCAATATTTGATCCCCCGAAATAGCTGTTCCTATTCCCATGTTATCATGGGCCACACCACCCGTTGCAGTCAGAATGGCTCCTTCTATCCATGAAGATGATCCATCGTTATACTCATAAACGTACGCTGCTCCACTATTTATTAAACCATTCGGATCACTTAAGCGAGAGCCTATTAAAATTGAACTTCCAGAAATAGAAACTGACTCTCCAAAATAGTCAAAGCTTGCTACATCAGAAGCGACAAGTTTTTGTGTTTCTGTCATATCAATCCAACCTCCGACTGGTTTTTCAAAAACATAGGCAGATCCCTCGTCTGTGCCTGAAATGTGATCTCTTGAGGCACCGGCCACCACGGTAGATCCAGATATGGCGACTGAGATACCAAATAGATCACTTGAAACTCTATCTGAGGCAGTTAGCTCTGCTACTTCGTTCCATCCTGTGGTATTTTCAAAAATAAATGTAGAACCGCCCCCGGTTCGCTGACTGGCCCCTACAACTAATGTTGTTCCCTCCAATGCTACACTCGAGCCAAAAAAATCTGTAGATAAGATAGTTGCCGGCATAAGTTTATCTACTTGTGTCCAGGTACCACTATTTTCATAGACATAGGCAGCGCCTATATTACCAGAGCCATCACCTCGCTTGGTAGCTACTATTGTTGTTCCGGAGATTGCTACTCCAATGCCGAATCTGTCTATAGTCGCTAAGTCAGATGGAACTAGTTTTTGTGTCTCGGTCATATCCGTCCAACCACCAGCAGGCATCTCATATACGTAAACTGCGCCGCTTGCAACGCCACCATCGCCACTCGATGGTGCTCCTACCACTATGGTATTGCCAGAGATTGCGACTGACGATCCAAATTCGTCTCCTCCTCCTATGGACGGATCAGATGCGGTTAGTGTAGCAATTTTGTTCCAATTCGTGCCGTTGTATTCCAAAACATATGCGGCACCTCCATTTTCATATATCTCTTCGTAGCCAGGATCACCTACCACGGCAATATTACCGTCAATGGCTATGGCTTCACCTGCGCGGGAATATTTTTGATTGGGTGTTGGTAGGATCTTAGCGATCTCATTGATGCTTTGTGCATAAATACCAAAAGAGCATATGCCCACAAATAGCATGGTCAGGATAATACGATGTGCCTTCATGATAGTGACGATTTTGTTTTTTCAAAAAAAATTGTCACCAAAGGACGTTTTAGGTTATGTCCAAATCATAAAAAAGTATGTGTACTAACGGTATACAAAGTGAGTTTTCTGATCAATTCAGTCAATAAATAACAGATGGGACATTTTTCCAGGTTGCTGCTAGTGCGCTTCCAGCCAGTTGTCTCCTACACCAATGCCGATCTCCATAGGAACTTCCAGTGGATGTGCTTCTTTCATGAATGATTCTACTTTTGAGATAAGTAGTTCTTGCTCATCCTTGTGCATATCGAAAACCAGTTCATCATGTACCTGCATGATCATCTTTGACTGTAAATCTTCCTCTTGCATCCATTTATGGATATCAATCATGGCTATCTTGATGATATCTGCTGCGCTGCCCTGAATGGGAGCGTTGATTGCGTTTCTCTCATCGAACCCACGCATAGTGAAGTTTCTGGAGTTGATATTTCTTAGGTAGCGTCTGCGCCCGAGGATTGTTTCTACATACTCATCCTTTTTAGCTTTTTCAATGGTTTGATCCATGTATTTCTTCACATTCGGGAACTCTTTGAAATATGAATCGATGATTTCCTGTGCTTCGCCTCGTGAAATGTTCAGGTTTTGAGAAAGCCCATATGCAGAGATGCCGTATATGATTCCAAAGTTTACCTCTTTGGCTTTTCGACGCATGTTTGGTTCTACATTGTCCACATCCACGCCAAATACTTTCGCTGCGGTGGTCGCATGAATATCTCTACCATCTTTGAATGCCTGCACCATACTCTCATCTTGCGAGAAGGCTGCCATGATTCGAAGCTCGATTTGGGAATAATCAGCTGCCATGATCAGGTGCTGATCATCTTTTGCAACGAACGCTTTTCTTATCTCTCTTCCTTTTTCGGTTCGGATGGGAATGTTTTGGAGGTTCGGGTTATTAGAACTCAACCGCCCTGTAGCTGCAACCGTCTGTCTGTAATCTGTATGGATGCGATTATCTGTTTGGCTAATCAACTTTGGAAGAGCGTCCACATAGGTGGACTTGAGTTTTTGATACTCCCTGAATTCCAGGATCTGGGCTGCGATCTTATGCTCATCTGCAAGTTTGGATAGGATGTCTTCTCCTGTGGCATATTGGCCTGTCTTGGTCTTCTTGGGCTTTTCTACCAGTTTGAGCTTTTCGAACAAAATTTCGCCCAGCTGCTTTGGTGAGCCTATATTAAACTCCACTCCGGCTGTATCGAATATCTCTTTTTGGACTCTACGTGTTTCTTCATCCAACTCTTTGGACATCTTTTCCAATGTGGCAGTGTCTACTTTTACTCCCTGATATTCCATATCTGCCAATACAAAAGAAAGCGGTTCTTCTACTTCATGTAGTAGCTTTTCAAGTTTGCGCTCAGCAATATCCTTTTCAAGTAGTTCTTTTAGTTGTAGGGTAATGTCGGCGTCCTCACAAGCGTAATCTTTCACCTTTTCTACTTCTACCTGGTCAATAGTTTTCTGGTTCTTCCCCTTGGGCCCTACTATGCTCTCATAGGAAATGGTCTTGTAGTTTAAAAATTTATCTGCCAGCCAATCCATGCTATTGTTGGATTCCGGATCCAGCAGGAAATGGGCGAGCATGGTATCGAAGATTTGGCCTTTTACATGCACATTGTAGTTTCGCATGATCTGAATATCGTATTTCAGGTTCTGACCAATTTTGCGAATTTCAGGATCTTCCAATACTTCTTTGAATGCTTCTGCTACCTCAGCGGCATTTTCGAAACATGGCACATACCAAGCCTCTCCTTTTTCGATTGCAAAAGCTATCCCTACCAACCTGGCATCTCTTGTTTCGAGACTGGTAGTCTCCGTATCAAAACAGAAAGACTTTTGTGCTTTAAGCTTTTCTGAAAGAGCATTGATAGCATCAGCACCCTGGACAAGATGGTAGGTGTGTTTTGCTGTCGCAATCGATTCTTTATCGTCTACGGGTTCCTGAGTTGACTCACTGCCACCGTCAAACAATCCAAGTTGCTGGGTATCTGCTCCTTTTTTTATGTCATTTTCTTCCTGGAAAACACGTCGTGCTATGGTCTTAAATTCGAGCTCGTCAAAGATGGGTTTTAGAATATCAGGATTGGGATCGCCATATTTTAGATCTTCTTCATTGAAGTCTATAGGAGAATCTATTTTAATGGTCGCCAATTCCTTTGACATGATTCCTTGCTGGCCGTGCTCCTGAACACGTTTTTGCAGCGCTCCTTTCAATTCATCTACATGTTCAATAATTCCTTCTACTGAACCATACTCCTTTAAGAGTTTGGAGGCGGTCTTGTCACCAATGCCGGGAATTCCGGGGATGTTATCAACCGAATCTCCTTTCAAACCAAGCACGTCGCGTACTTGATCTACCTTGTCTATATCGAACTTGGCCAGGACTTCCGGAATGCCCATGATGTCCACTCCACTTCCCATTCTCCGAGGTTTGAAAAGGGAAATATTTTCATCTACCAGTTGTGCAAAGTCTTTGTCTGGCGTCATCATATAGACTTTGAAACCCTGATTTCCTGCTTTCTTCGCTATTGTCCCGATGAGGTCATCTGCTTCATAACCATCTTTCATCAGAATCGGAATGTTGAACCCTTCGACAATTTTGAGGCAATATGGAATGGCTACTTTGATTTCTTCGGGCTGTTCCTGACGAGTGGCCTTATATTCTTTGAAAGATTCATGTCTAAAGGTCGGTGCATGCGTATCAAAAGCCACTCCTATATGGGAAGGTCTTTCTTTGGTAATAATCTCCAACAGCGAGTTGGTAAAGCCAAGGATTGCGCCGGTATTGATGCCATTGGTGGTGAGTCTGGGGTTTTGGCTCATGGCAAAGTGTGCACGGTAGATCAGGGCAAATGCATCGAGCAGGAAGAGTTTCTTTTCGGACATGAGGTAAATTTAGTGATTGGTGGATTAGTTGATTGGCTAATGTTGAATATAAAAACATGGTAGTTAAATTAAATTGATTATATTACAAACCGAACGGTCGGTTTTTGGATAAAAAACAACAAGTAATTCAAGCAGCTACCAGGCTCTTCAGTGAGAAAGGGTTTGAAAAAACTTCCATGACTGACATATGCAATACCGCAAATGTCTCCAAAGGATTGGTCTACCATCATTTTCAATCGAAAAATGAAATTTTAGAGAAAATATTCAGTGACACAACTGAGCAAATGAAAAGCATTAGCTCGTCAGCAAGCAAAGAACAACCCGTGAATCAACTGCTGTCAATCATTGAGGGCTTTTTCTCTCAGCTGGAAAATGACGCAAAGACTTTGAGACTTAATTTGAATGTGATGTTTCAGCCTTCTACACGAGAATTTCTTCATGATCATATTAAAGAGCGATCATCAATTCTCCTTGGTTCTGTCAAAGGGATATTTGACCAAATTGACGAGCAAAGAAGTAGCACGCTAAGTTTCATGTTTATCGCGGAGTTAGATGGAATAGCACTACACTATCTGTCTGTTTTTGATGATTATCCACTTCACGCCATCAGGGAACAGCTTTTATTAAAATATCAAAATTTATAATCATGATTAGAAAATACAGGGAAAGTGAGATTCCCACTTTGCTGGCCATTTGGGAAAATGCATCTCTTCTTGCACACCCATTTTTAAGCGATGACTTCCAGGCGATGGTCAAGCAAATGATGGCGGAAAAGTACCTGCCCAATTCGGAAACCTGGGTGTATGTGGAGTCCGATAGAATCCTTGGGTTCATCTCTATGAGTGATGATGAAATTGGTGGTTTATTTGTTGATCCTAAATCACATTCGAAAGGTATTGGTACAGCATTGGTCAATTATGTTGGTCAGTTTCATGATAATCTTGAGGTGGAGGTTTTTCGAGACAATAAAATAGGGAAGCCCTTTTATGAGAAAATAGGTTTCACGGTCATAAAAGAATATTTTATGGAAGGAGCTGATCAGATTGTGTTGCGAATGAAGATGAGTTGATTGGTACCAATCTACTGATTTTCTAATACAAGCTTGTTTTGGAGGTACAGATACCTTGCGTAATTCTTCCATCCACTTTTTTGCTCAACGGTCATATCATAGGCTTTCTTGAAATGCTCAGTGGCTTTTTTCTGATTCCCTTCTTTTAAGTAATACTCTCCGAAGGCAAAGTGATTTTGAAAATTATGAGGATCGCGCTTTATGGCTGCATTCAACACATCGAAAGCGACTTCTTTCTCACCTTTTACTGTGAGTTTATTTAAAGCATAGTAGTAGACATTAAAGCCGGATGCAGATTCAAAGGCTTCATCAATTAGCTTGTTCGCCTCCTTCTTCTTTCCCATTGACAGTAAAATCTCACCTTTCAAGACTTTGTAATTGTAGAGGGCTGCTTTTTGATATGCCTCCTGCTCAAAGTCATCAATCTTCTTATATGACTCTTCAAGGTATGCCATGGCTTTTTCGTGCAGGCCCGGGTCTTTCTCTAATGTTCGCAAGAACAGGTCTTGTAAATCAAATGCAGACTTATCTTCTTTTGCCTCCAGATCGCTTATCAGATTATCGAGTGCATTGGTTTTTACATTGAACGAAACCGCTGTGTTTTCCCACCGTAGCTGCACATCTACAGATTCTGCTTTCGGGTTGATGAAATCATAGCTCAACCATTCTTGATATGAGGTTTGCTTTGTCTTCACAGGAATTCTCAATACATCGTTGGCTTTGTCGTAGTTGAATGCTCCCCAGCTTTTGCCAGAAGAAAAGATCAGTGTCCACTCTTTCTCACTTACCAATACTAAAAACCCGTAAGAACCTGAATCCAATTTCTGTCCTTCAATCTCTACAGGATGGCTGAAGTCGATGGTAGTTCTTTGATTAGATCCTGCTCTCCAGGGATACTCCACTCCATCCACCACGAAATCAAAAGGAACTATGCCTCCAAATATTTTTCTGCCGTTTACCGAAGGACTGTGATATTTGATTGTAATGTCGCACTTGCCAATGTTAGCGGTAGTTTTCCGAGATTGACTAACTAATGTTTTCCCACCAACATCCTGGGAAAATGCTACCTGGGAAAGGAATAACAGTAGTGCGAAGATTGAGCTTTTCATAATAATAGTGTTGAGTTTGGCTCAATGTATCGCTGACTTATATTATGACATAGACATTGTCATATCAAGCTCATTCAAAGTCATTCATTTGCCTAAGTAGGCCTTTGGAATAGGATACTTTTCACTTTCCATCATCCAAAGCATTGATAGTATCCAATAGCGCTTGCCGTCGTAGAAATATTGGTAACTGGTGAAGCCTCGACCTTCTGCTGTCTTGTCTTCCATCCAGAATTTGTAGGTGCTGATGGATTGAGTGATTGAACCATATGATTCACTTGATACATATAGCTCTTCCTCATAGAACCCTTTTTTGTCCAGATAATCCAGCTTTTCAATATAGCCTTCTATATCCATTGGCATGAGTTTGTTTTTTTGCTCTTCCTCCGACCAGTAACTAAAAACAAGCCTGGCTTCCGGGTGAAAGAGATTCCTAAGTCTGTCAAAATCTCTTTTCTGGCCAATTGGCCCTGAGACTATTTCATAATAAGCTCTACCTATGCTTTCAACAGAAACCACATCCGCATCGTAATTCTGAGAAAAAGAGGAAACGGCGGATGATAAAAAAATAATAATGACTAGTTGTTTCATATTCAGGGGCTTTAAGGAGCTATGAGCTCTACTGTATTTTTGTTTTGATCAGTTAGCGAATAATCGAGTACTTCTCCCAATCCCAGGAATTTATACCTTATACCCACCAGCTTACCCATGGTATCGTTGTATGCTTGGGCAAAAGTTTCTTCACCATTCATTGAAACTTTAAGTTGTTTGTTTTCGATGCTGATAGATAGTCGAACAGGGGTGGAAAAGTCGGCGCTGAGTGCAGAGAGATCCTTTTCTTTTCCTCGTAGGTATACATCGTTCAGCATTAGGTTATTGTCAGAGCTACAGCCAATTTTAGAAAAGGGAATGATCATCGCTCCATCCGTGCCAATGAAATATATCTTGAAAGATTGGCACACGGCCCAACGATCATCGAATGTTGACTGGATGATCGTCGAAAAATTAAAGTTATCACCTGAAACATCTCCTAGATCATCTATAAAGTGAAAGGATGATTCTACCGGCTCATCTAATTTTTGAACCTCCCTCATAATCTCATTTGTAAAGCTGATTCCTGATTCTAAACCTAATTGTGGCTGGAAATATTTAGGCACTGGATCATATTCAATCAGTCCCAGCCAGCCTTCACTTTTCAAGAAAAGATCATGCGCTTTAGCTACCTGACCATCAGCAAGAAGCTTGGCTTCAAAGTACCCCGGAAAATAATAGATACCAGTGGCTTGTGTTTGCTCTTTGCCAATGTCTATGGTCTTTGTTGGATCCCAGTATTGCTGAATTTTGAGACTATCTACTCTCAATGTTTGCGGTATCGAAAAATCGAAGACAACAGAGTTTGGATATTCTTTGCTCAGTACTTTGCTTTCGAACTTAAACTCAGATGAGTTGATGACAACCTCCGGCCTCTTGTTTCCAATCAGGCTGATAGTCACCACTGCAAGAACAAATCCGATTGTGACATAAACGGATTTTCGCGGTTTTCTTGACTGGCCGCTGGAAATATGATTTTTGCCTGCAAGCTTAAATGCCCGCCAGTTTTCTTTTCCAGCAAATCTTGCCAAAGCATCCAGGGTGGTGATACTTGGTGCTCCACTATGTCTTACAACACCAAAAAATCGCTTGAGCGTGGGAGCACTTAACATGACGTTGGTAGACTCGAATACCTTTTCAGATAGCTCATCAAACATGGAGCTATGCCATGAGGTTGCTTTATCCCAACCCAACTTATTTTCTATTTCACATTGCAGGTGCTTCAAATCCTGCTCTGAAAATTTCTCAGCCATAATCAAATGTCTAAAAGATATGCTGCCTGAACAACTCTGAATGGAATTGAACGAAGTTGATGTAATTAAGATGGTATTATGGCTACTGTCTCACGTAAGGTTGTGTTATGAAAACACGAATAAATCTCACGGCAACTTTGCTTTTACTAACTCTGGCTGTTTTAGCTCAAGATATAATTCCTATCGACACCAATCATTGGGATATTCGAGCAAGAGCATATGTCTTAGAGAAACATCTGGGTGAAGATGCGATTTATCTACAGGCAGGTTCAATGACACTTAAGGACAAGGTTTTTAAAAATGGTACCATTGAGTTTGACATCCATCTGAAAAAAGAGCAAGCATTTCCAGGTGTATATTTCCGTGCCAATACTGAGACAGGTGATTCTGAACAATTTTATGTGCGACCGCATCAGTCAGGAAATCCAGATGCTAACCAAGCTGCACCAACTACTAAAAACATCTCTCCCTGGCAGTTGTATTTCGGGCCAAAGTATTCATTCCCGTATGAATACAATTACGATACCTGGACGCATATAAAAATTCTGATAAATGAGGATAATGCACAGGTTTTCCTGGATCACAGCGAAACGCCAAATCTATCCTGGAAGCTATTCCATAAACCTGTATCCGGTAAGGTCATTTTGAGAGGCGGAAATACTTCTGGCTTTCACATTGCCAATATTAAAATCTCTACTGAAGCACCAGAGCTTATTGGCTTTAAGCCGATTGAACGGGACGCTATCGATGGATTAATTACCTCATGGGAGATTTCTGATATGTTTGAAGAAAAGCTGGTCGCGGACCCATCCAAGCTCAATTCTGTTATTGAATCTCGAAAATGGCAAGGCAAAGTTCAAGTTGAAGAGGGGACTGCTGCCAATATTTCCCGCATCCAAAACCTGCGGGATGGTACGCCCGGCAATACTGTCATGGCCAAAGTCATTATCAATTCTGATACTGATCAAATCAAGCTATTCGAGTTCGGATATAGCGATCGAGTGGTTGCCATTCTCAATGGAGAACCTATCTACTGGGGCACCAATAAATGGCGGTCTCGAGACTATCGATACCTAGGGACGATCGGCTTGTTTGATGGGATTTTCCTAAATCTTAAAAAGGGAAAAAATGAACTGCTAATGGCCGTCTCTGAAGATTTTGGAGGTTGGCTAATCACCGGCAGGTTTAAAGACGACACTGGATTAAAAATCAAGTAGTCTTATTTATTTTAGGTAGAGGTTGGCCAGACTTATGATCTGCCAACCTCTTTTTTTATTCATATCTCAATGCTTTAACCGGATTAGTTTTGGCGATAGAGAGGGTTTTGTTCCCAACAGCTATTAGTGCAATGAGAACCACGAGTATCGCTGAAATAAGGAAAACCGAAAGTCCAATACTGATGCGGCTGGTGAAATTGTCTAGCCATCCGTCCATTATCAAATAAACGATCGGCCAGGAGATGACATTGGCGATAGCTATCAGGATCAGGAATTCTTTTGACAAGATCATTACCAACTGAGTTACATCTGCACCTAAAACTTTCCTGATGCCAATTTCTTTGGTTCGCTGAAGTGCGGTAAAGGAGGTGAGTCCGAAAAGACCAAGGCATGCGACGATGATTGCGAATACAGCAAAGAGTGTAAATGCTCGGCTGAAATTTTGTTCGTTGGCGTATTGCTTGTTGTAGAATTCGTCTAAGAAGAAGGTGTCAAATGGATTTCCCGGAAAAAAATTGTCATAAACTGCTTTGGTTTCATCATATGCCTGCTGATAGTCATTGCTTTTCAATTTTACTGTAATGAACGAGGCATTAGTTTCCGTAAGAGGAAAGACCAAAGGATTGATATTATTCTTGACCGATTGCTGACGATAATTATCTACCACCCCAATAATGGTCCGTTTATTCCCACCATACACCACTTTTTGACCAATCGCTTCTTCTGGTGTCTGAATATCCAAATACTCCATTGTTGCTTTATTGATGATCACATTGCCTGTGTCTGTAGTGAATGTTTTGTCATAGTTTCTGCCTGCAAGAAACTCAATGTCGTATGTTGGAAAATATTCCTGATCAACGCCAACCAGATACACCGTAAAGTTTTTGTCTCGTGTATCTTCTTGTTTTCTCATTCCTCTGGTCCAGAAAATCTCATCTCCCGGTACGTTCGAACTGTTCGTAACATCTGCTATGTTCGGATTACTTCTGAGCTCGTTTTCGAACGAATTAAGTGCAGTACCAAACAATGAGTCTACTGCAAAGACTTGTGGTCCTCTCATTACCATGGTATCTGTCATATCAAATCCAACATCCAGTTTTTTCATGTGACTTAGCTGTTGATACACGATAATTGTCCCTGCAATAAGAGTCACTGATGCGGTGAATTGAAATACCACCAACGCACGCCGCAGGAGGATGCCTGATTTATTTGTTGTCATCTTTCCTTTAAGCACCTGTATAGGACGGAATGATGATAAGATAAATGCCGGATACAACCCTGAGAGGAATGAGCCAATAATATAAATTCCAATCACCGCCAGCCAAAATTGTGGCTGGAGGAAAAATGCTCGGCTCAGTTGCGAATCGATTAGCTGATTAAAAAATGGGGTGGTAATAATAACAACTATAACGGCCAAGGCCAGTGCAATAAAATTCAAAACGAATGATTCCGTCAAAAACTGATTGACCAGCTGCTTTCGATAGGCTCCCATCGATTTTCGCACACCCACTTCTTTCGCTCGCTCTAGTGATTTTGCAGTGGACAGATTAATATAGTTGATCCAGGCAATAACAAGGATAAATGCCGCAATTATGCTTAAGAAAAATACCGTGTCACCGTCTCCTTGTTCGGTAGGTTCAGACTCTTGAAGTAAGTTGGAATACAGATGAATGTCCGTAATTGGCTGTAAAGGAAATTCGGCTTTAAAATTAAACTTCTCAAAGTCCTCTCCACGCTCCGCATATAGTACATCTTCAAATTTCTCATCAAATGCCTTTGGGTCGGTACCGTCTTTTAGCAAGACATAGGTATTAAAATCATACCATCCCCAGGCTGTCTCGGAAGAGGCGGTTCCATCGTCGTTTCTGGTTTCATTGTTTAGCGTCTCATAGGAAATCAGGAAATTGTATTTCAAATGGGAATTGTCCGGAACATCTTTGGTCACACCTGTTATTTCAAGCGTTTTTTCTATCCATGTATATAGGTTCAGGCTCTCGCCAACCACATCGGTTCTGCCAAAATACTTGTTGGCAATCGACTCGGTAATCACGACGGTATTGGGCTCGGCAAGTGCTGTTTCTGCGTCTCCATGTATCAAGGGGTAATCAAAAATTTTCAAAAATGCCGGATCTGCAACTTGAACTCTTTTTTCCCTGAATTGAATGTTGTCTTTCTCAAATACCCCGGACATTGGAAATGCTCTTGCATAATCCACAACTTCGGGCATATTTTCTTTCATAAAAGGTCCTACTCGAGGAACTGCCGCCGCACAGTCTATTTGTAAGTCCCCACCACGATATACCATATACTTGACTCGGTACAAATTTTCGTGATTGGAGTGGAATTTATCGTAGCTGTATTCGTAAGCGACGTATTGTGAAATGAATAAACACGCGGCTATACCTAGCGCCAGTCCTAAGATATTTAGTGCGGAATACACCTGGTTTTTGGCCAGTGTACGGAACGTGGTTTTGATGTAGTTTTTAAGCATTGGTATTGAGTTATTTTGAAAGACCTTTCGTTTTCTTCTTAAATCATAATTGCGGATCGAAAGAAATGCATCCTTGAAATAATGAAAGCGAGCCCTAAATAGTCCTTTGCTTTCCACTCGATCCTGAAACATCTCTTGAAGGTCGCCGAGAATATCATCTAGCAGTTCATCATCGTAAATGAGTCGAAGTAACTTCTCTGCGACCTTGGGCGGCCTGATATGGTATTGCTCAGCTTTCAAGGCTAAATTCTGATGATTGCCAACTGAGGAATGGCTTTGTAGAAATTCTCCTTCAGTTCTTTTGCCTCTTTCAAAACAGCAAAGCCTGTGTTCGTAACCTGGAAGTAACGTTTCTTTTTACCTCCACGCTTCTGAGTGGCGCCACCAAATTCCGATATGAGAAAGCCTTTGTCTTCTAACCTGTAAAGCGACGAATGAATTGCACTGATATTGGTGACGCGATTGGCTCTCTTTTCCAGTTCTTCTTTCACTGAAACGGCATATGCCTCCTTTTCCAGTGAGGCTACTGCTAGCAAAATAAGTTCTTCAAATTCCCCTAGGTTGTTTCCCTTCATAGTATTTGGTGTTTGGAATGAGTGAAAGACGATTATTCCTCATAAATGTAAATATTATAAATGATAATACTCATGTTTGTAAATAAAAGTTGCGATTTGTACTATCTTAAATTTTTATGCGTTTTTGCAGAACCGTGAAGACCTTTATTTATATATCTATATTTTGCTCGTTATCAGCATTTGGCCAAAATGATATTTTAGTAGATAAACGCGATGGCCAGAAATACAGGATTACAGAAATCAGTGGGCTAAAATGGATGCTGGATGATCTCAATTATTTTACTGAATGGTCATTTGATTTATCCAAGGAAGATCGGGGAAAATATAACGTCCCGCCTGCAAGATGGTATCACCTAACTGAGATTGATTCTGTTTGCCCGGATGGGTGGAGATTGCCCACAGGAGATGAATGGCTGGCTTACATCAAAATGCAACTGGATGAGCAAGCAAAGTACTCTGAAGGCACATACAAATCCGATTATGCCATTTGGAATATCAAAGATGATCTGGATCTATATGAATCAGGAAACCCATTAAGTCTCCAGGTAATGGGTATCTTCGAAGGTGACCAATTCTTCCAGCACTCAGGAAGTGCCGATTATTGGATTCAAGACATTCCAGAAATTTCGGAAGTTGGAAAGAATAGCGGGTTAAGAGCTGTGAAAAAGACGTATCCAAATAGATCACATGTCCATCTCTATCCCGACCGGACTAATTTTCATTCGCATAAACATCACCTGGATATGGATGACTCTACTACCATGAGACGATTTTTGGTAAGATGCGTTTGTGAAATCTAGTCACTAGAATACGCTAAGTTCATTCACCAATTTTGACTATTTTAGGATAACTTCTATTGGACAGTATGAAGAAGCTGCTATCAACTTTTAAACAAAAATGGGCTGAGTATTTTCTTGAAATTCTGGTAATCACCATAGGTATACTTGGTGCCTTCTTATTGAATAACTGGAATGAAAACAGGATTGCAAATAATGTTCAAAAGCTGACGATTGAGCGTTTGGTTGACGATGTAAGGAGTGACATCAGAAGGTTTGAATATCTGGATTATCGCCTGGAGGATCGGGTGGTTAAATGCGATTCAGTGTTGGGCCTTTTTGAAAGTTTGGATAGTGAAGAAGATCGATTGTCTATGATTTCTGTCCATTTGATCAACTTTTTTCTTGTTGAAGCCAACCTTACAACTTACGAGGAAATGCTCAATACCGGGCGGTTGTATTCAATGAATAATAAGGAGCAGAGAGCACAAATAATCAATTATTACAGAGATGTTAGAAAGTGGAGTACCTACATTGAAAGGGACAATCAGCAGCTCCGGGCCATGATGATTAATCCTGTGTACAATGATTATTGGGTAATTTCTAATTCGCTACGTGGAGATCGCTCAATTTCTGTTGATAAATATCCCTGGCTGAAGGATAAAAATTCGGATATGATTCGAGACATCCAGGCGCTAATTCTAGCTACGAGAAATATTTATAGCTCGCATAAAGGCACAATGGGTTTTTTGAAAGGAGAAGCAGAAGAATTGCTGGAAAGTCTTGGTTCCTAATTAATCACTTTTCCAGGCGGTATTCATTACGCATAAAAATTTCCCCTCCAGACTCATATTGAACTTCCTTTTTTATTGAGAGACTAGAATTACCTATTGTATAGGTATTGATGAATTGTGCCGGCTTTCCGTTGTCCTTTCCGTTAGAAACAAATTTAATCACCCATCCATCACTTCCTCTCTCAATGCTTTCGATGCTATTGCCTTCAAGTTTTCTCTCTTCTAAATTGATATTGATCTTCTCTTTAGAGTTTGCCTTCGGCTCTTTTGGATAGACATAAATAAACTGATATTTAAATTCCTTTTGCCTTGTGATGGTCAATTCCACAGGTATCATCACTTCTTTATTAGAAGAGTAATCGAGATAAACCAAATTGCCTGTCCATTTACCTTCAATAGCTTTGAGGTCCCTCTGGTTCATTTCTTGTGCCATAAGTAGCGTAGAGAACACAACAAGGATTGAAAATTGGATCTGTTTCATTGATCAAAATTTAGACGATACTTAAAGAATGAAACACAGTACCTAACACATTGTTTTACTCATATATCAGCTTCTCTTCACGGTCAAACCATGACTTATACATGTCTTGATGAATGGCCTCTACCCTAGGTCTTCTTACTTTGAGGGATGGTGTCATAAGCCCATTGTCCACCGTCCACTGCTCCTTCATGATAACCGCCTTAGCCAGTTTCTCGTGACCCGCCAAGGTTGGATTAACATCCTCTATTGTTTGAAGGATAGAATCCTGGAAAGCTTGCTTTTCCTTTGCCTTTCCTGTATCTGAAGGAACGATCAGCGCGATCGGCTGAGCAATGCCCATGCCTACCACACATATTTGCTCGATATCTGTATTTTTCGAAAGCTTGAGCTCTATTTGAGATGGAGTGACGTATTTGCCTTTGTCCGTTTTGAATTGATCTTTGATCCTTCCGGTAATCGATAGATAGCCGTCGTGATCATACTCACCAATATCACCGGTTTTTATAAACCCGTCTTCAGTAAACATTTCGTCAGTTTTGGCTTGCTCCTTATAATACCCCACCATCAGCGCATCACTTTTTACCTGAATTTCTCCTTCAGGGGAAAGACGGCCGGTAGCTCCCGGCATTGATTTACCAACTGTGCCAAATCTATTCGAACCAATGATGTTGAAATGGGAGAGAATACAATCCTCTGTCATTCCGTATCCCTGAAGAATATTGATGTCAAGTCTATCGTACCATTCCAGCAAACTAACTGCGATTGGGGCAGCTCCTGTATAGCACAGTTTTGCATTTTTCAATCCCAATTTTTGTCGGATTTTCTTTTTTACGATACCACCTATGATAGGTAGTGATATCAGTGTATCAAGCTTCTTTTGTGTGAATTTCTCCAAAATCTTTTCCTGAAACTTTTGCCAGATTCTAGGAACAGCTATGAAGAAAATTGGGCTTACTCTAGCTAAATCCTCTGCAAAAGTCTCTAAAGACTCTGGAAAACTTACCTGGCCACCACAATAGAAAGAAACTATTTCTATGCCTATACGCTCTGCCATATGTGACAAAGGAAGGTAAGAGAAATAGGTGCAATTTTCAGGAACGTGCAAAGTAGGAACAGTTGTGCTGCCCATTTGATTAAATGAGCTCACCTTATGCATCACACCTTTTGGATTGCCAGTCGTTCCGGAGGTGTACATAATTGTGATTAAGTCATCCGGATTCAGTCCCGGCGGATCGAAACTACCATGATCTTCTTTGATCAGGGTTTCCCATGAATGTTGCTCTTCCACACCGTACAGCTCTACCCCAATGCGCTGGGTATCTTCCGGAACGCCTGCTTTTTGTTTTGAATAGTCGTCCAGCTTGCCAATTATAACTGCCTTTGACTCACTATGAACTAAGATTTCATTGATAGAATCCTTGTCAAGCGTAGGGTATAGTGGTACAGATACAAACCCACCCAGCATAATGGCAAGATCTGCCATAAACCAATGTGCGCAGTTTTTAGACAGCAGCGCCACGTGATCCCCCGGCTTCAATCCCATGTTGTGGAGAGATGCGGCTATAGCTATCGCCTGATCATAGGCATCCTGACGAGAGTATTCAATGAACTGCCGATTGATCGGTTGTCGAAGAAAAATGAAGTTAGGGTCTTTATGTAACCAGTGTTGAAAAGCGTCTAGAGGTGTTTGGAAATTGCTCATGAAAATAGGGTTAAAGGTGACTTATTAAAGTTACAGTTTTTCCATGATCTAATTCAAAGACTCTATTTTATCACACCTCTCACCATCTCTTTCTTCCCCATTGCTCCTTGCAAGGTCTCCACTTCAAAACCAGCTTCTGCCAGGTTTCGCTTGAATTGACCTTGTGCACAATAGGTCGTTAAAGCGCCACCTGATTCCAATAATGAAAAACACTTTTCGAGGTTTTCCAACGACCATACTTCTGGTTGTTTGCTCGGGGCAAAAGCATCGAAATAGATTATGTTGAAACGTGCGTCTGAGCTGAAGTCTTCCAGTTTGGTTTTTGTTTTTTTCAATTTGAAAAATGGTGTTACTACCTGCTCCATTTCCCACTCACTTTTATGAATCTCCTGTAAAAGCTCTTTTTCATAAGTAGAAGTGTGAAAGTTGAGATTTTCATAAACCTGACTTTCAATGGGAAATGGTTCCAGTGAAGTAAAATGAACCTTCATCTTCCGGCTTTCTGCGAATTGGGCTGTTAAAAACGCGTTTAATCCGGTCCCAAGTCCAATCTCGAGTATACAGACTTCTTCTCTTTGGTTTTTGGATAACCAATATTCAAGCCCCTCACGTATAAAGACATGCATGGATTCACCTCTTGCCCCTCGTGTGGAGTGATATGTTTCATTCAGCTCTTCATCATAAAGGCTGTGGGAACCATCTTCGGTCGTTATGATCTTTATCATGGTTAACTTAATTGATTAAAAACTGCAACAATGGAAATACTCGATGGCCAGTCCTTTGTTCAATATCTTGACAAAGTAAAAGCAAGAACACAAAGATTATTTGATTTTATTCCTGAAGAAAAAATTGAATGGACTTATCAGGAAGGAAAATTTACTATTGGCGATCAGATAAGGCACCTTGCAGCTATTGAGCGATTTATGTACGTAGAAAACGTCCAACTTCGACCTTCAAAATATCAAGGATGTGGAACGGAGTTAGCAGCAGGTAAAGAGGAGACGGTTCAATTTTATTTGCAGATGCAAAAGGAATCCAGAGAGGTATTTGAGCAACTGACAAATGAAGACATGAACCGGAAATGTCAAACTCCGGGAGGCGTGGATATTACAGTATGGAAATGGTTGAGGGCGCTAGTGGAGCATGAGGTGCATCACAGAGGCCAACTCTACATCTATCTCGCCATTTTGGGTATTAAAACTCCACCGCTATATGGTTTGACTTCAGAAGAGGTGATCGAACGGTCTGTTTAAATCCCACAGATTATTCAGGAACATTAAGAAGTGAGTTCCATTTTTTGATGGTATACTCTTCGGTGGGACGATGTGATGACTCCCGTGGTTCCTTTGTTCCCCTACTGATTTCTGAACCTAGAATCTCAATAAATCCTGATTTGTCTATGTCATAATTAGATACGCGCTGTAGAGATTCGAAAAAGTATTGATTATCAATTTTTTGATACTTTACTATCTCTTTTTCCCACCATACAGCTTCGGTTTTATATGCTGGAAACGTCTTTGCCTTCCAGTGTTTGTCTTTGTCCAAAACCGCAGTTGAATGAACTTCCAAGACTGAATAATCATCGGTATTAATAACAATTGTTCCAAAAAATTTAACCGGACCAATGGCTGTTGTACTTCTATGAGAAGGCTTATCAATGCTGAAGTCAATATATATTGTGTCAGCGCTTTTCAATGACTCTTTATTAAACTGAAAGTTGTATTTTTTGTGTTTTGACATGGACAGGAAATTGTTCTTTCTCGAATTGACAGCATCTGACCAGGCTGTAGCTGTAGGAAAGGTACTTCCATCGTTTACAAATTTAATTGCTTCATTAGTCGTAGAATCTAGTTTAGCAATTCTTCCCATAAGGACAATACGATAACTTTCCCTTTTTCCTAATCCATGCATAGATGAGGGCTGATATCCATCTTCATCGTATTCTTCTTCAATTTTTTCCTGTATGTAATATTCACCTTTATATGAGCTTTTCTTACGGTACAGCTTTATCTGGGTGTAGGCGTCTTGGCAGTAATTTGTAGGAATTCGATCTATGACCTCTTTTATGACGTCTAAAGGGCTTATGCGCTCAGACTGAACCTCGATCTGGCCAAGGTCTGAAATGTCATCATCCAGAACAAAATACTTGTTGTTTTTCATCTCGTCAAGCGATAAGATCAATGACTGAAATCCGACACATGAAATAGTAATCGAGTCATGCTTAATTTCTTCCGGAATTCTAAGCGTGAAGTACCCATCCAGGTCAGCCGCAGCGCCATAAAATGTCCTCCGAATGCCAATATTGGCAAATGGAATTCCTCGACCTTCACTATCCACAACTTGACCTTGTACAACAGAAGTTTGGGAACTCTGACTAGGGATGACATAATTGTACGTTTTTCTGTTTCCAAGAACAGGGGTTTCCTGAGCTTTCAATTGATACACTTGCCCGATTAAAGCGAGAGCTATTAATGTAAAAGCCTTAATTATTTTCATTTGAATTCCAATCGCAAACAGATGTTGAAACAAGTTCAATGACGATCAAGCTTATTCTCGATAAATAAGTACAGTAGCATGTGCGGCAACTCCCTCCTCTTTTCCTACAAAGCCAAGCTTTTCAGTAGTAGTGGCTTTGATGGAAATATCTTCTTCCTCGATATTCATTACGCCTGCTAAACATTTTTTCATCTCAGGAATGTGAGGATTTAGCTTCGGCATTTCAAGACATACTGTTGAATCGACATTAACTACTTTATAGCCTTTCTCTCCAATGATTCTAATGACTTCTTTCAGGAGGATTTTACTGTCGATGCCTTTAAATTTTGGGTCTTTATCGGAGAAATGAAATCCAATGTCACGCAAATTAGCCGCCCCGAGCAGCGCGTCACATATTACATGGATGAGCACATCGGCGTCTGAATGTCCGAAAGCACCATGGGTATGTGGTACTTTGATTCCTCCGATCCAGAAATCTACACCCTCTGCAAGTGCATGCACGTCGTATCCGTATCCTACTCTTATGTTTGGCTTAGTCATGGAGTAAAAGTAAGAAACATCCCCCTCCCAGCACACAAATCATGTCGCCTCATCAAAGGGGAATATCGTTATTCTGATTTTTTACGCTTTCTGATTTTTCGTACAGTCCAAACAACACCAATCGCCAGCAGACCAAATGGCCAGAGAGCAAGCAGATAAACCATAAATGTGAGAAAGCCTTGCCAACCAGCTGAAATGGAGTTGAGCAAGCGAGTGCCAAAACCGGGACGCGGTTCTTCATTAAGCTCATAAGGAATAAGCTCGTAGAAGGATACATCAACTGTGCTGAAATTGATTCGGTGACTGAGCAACTTAAACTGACCTTGCAATGATTCAATTTCTGTACGAACCTGATTAAGGTTTCTTTCTACCTCAAGAATATCTCTTACGTTATCGGCTTTCTTTAATATCTCCTGATATCGCTCTTCTAATTTCTTTTTGTTGGCAATGCGAGATTGTAAATCGTAATATCTTTCTGTCACATCGTCCGTATTGACCCAGCGGTTATCCACTTTCTTATTTCTGGTAAGATCTCCTATCAACGGATCGAAGTTATGTGGAGGGACTTTGATGCTAATGTTATAGTTGATTCGATCATACCCCTTGTTCTCGTTTTCTGAGCTTATGTATGCATCATACTTTTCGAGCAGGGTACTGATGCGGGTATATTCTTCTTTTGTGCTCTCCACGCTGTAAGACAAACCTCCGGTTTTTATCACTTTCTTTTGATATTCGGCGTTTGGCTGCTGCGAAATATTAGAAATTTTACGCATCGGACTTTCAGAAACCTCCGTTTCATCCAGCATTGGCGCTGCTTCATAATCGGCTTCTACCGAGCCAGAGTCAGAATTACCTCCTCCACAAGCAGCCATCAGGAATATGATAAGAATAGTAAGTGATTTCATAGCAATTAAATTTAAGGTATGTTCTGCAAGAATCTTACCAGTACTTCCTGATCACATCCAAAAGTGGGGCATGAACGCCTCCGCCAGCTACTATTTCCCTTCCAAAAATGAAATCGTTTCCACCACGGAAATCGGTGACTGTGCCGCCGGCTTCTTGCACCAGAATAACGCCTCCGGCTATATCATATGAGTTTAGATTGTATTCAAAATATCCTCCGTATCTACCACATGCGACGTAGGCCATGTCTGCAGCAGCACTTCCCATCCGTCTCAGACCCTGTGTAGACTCCATGAGCTGGTGAAGAATTTTCAAATATTCATCCAGTCGCTCAAACTCGTAGTACGGAAAGCCGGTTGCCATTACCGTATCAGAGAATTTTTTGGCTTGAGAAATGTGTATTCGTTCATTATTGAGATAGGCACCACCCTCTTTCCATGCATAAAAGCATTCATCATTGGCCACCTCATATACTACACCTGCCACAATATTTCCCTCATGCATCAATCCGATGCTTACACAATAATTAGGAATACCATGCACGAAGTTCGTTGTACCATCCAGCGGATCGATGATCCATGTAAATTCTTTTTGCCCCTGCTCTGTTGTTTCTTCTTCTGTAATAAATCCGGCACCGGGCAAAATCTTCTCCAGGCCATCGATGATTCGCTTTTCTGATTCTTTGTCTACATAAGAAACCAGATCGCTATCCCCTTTGAATTCCACAGCATCATAGGTGAATTTTTTACGCTCCGCTCGTATGAAAGCTCCCGTTTCTATGGCAATGGCAGATACTTTTCGCGTGATGTCTTCTAAGTTCATTTGGCTCCCTCCAAAACGATTACAAACTCTCCTTTGATACTTTTTGATCCGAAATAGGCAAGTACATCATCAATATTTCCCGTGATGGTCTCTTCAAACTTCTTTGTTAACTCTCTGGAAACTGAAACGTTGCGATCCCCTAAAATTTCCTTGAATTGTTGTAATGTTTTTAGCAGTCGATGAGGTGATTCATAGTATATCACTGTGCGGCCTTCTTCTTTCATCGCTTCGATTCGAGTTTGTCTTCCTTTTTTGTGAGGAAGAAAACCTTCGAATACAAAACGCTCACATGGAAAACCCGACTTTATCAGAGCGGGAACGAAGGCTGTGGCTCCGGGGAGTGAATCAACAGGAATGTCATTGGCCAATGCAGCCCGAACCAACAAGAAACCTGGGTCTGAAATGCCTGGTGTACCTGCATCTGATATTTGTGCAATTGAAATACCTGTTTTTAGCTTTTCGATTGCTTCCTCTACCTTCTTGTGTTCATTGTGTGCATGAAAACTTTGGGCGGGAGTACCAATTTCATAGTGTTTTAACAGATAGCCTGATGTGCGGGTGTCTTCCGCCAGAATTAGATCGACATTTTTTAGCACTTCTACTGCCCGGTAAGTCATGTCAGCCAAATTGCCGATGGGTGTGGGTACAAGGTATAGTTTTCCGGGTTCGATGGTCATGATAATTTGAAGTTACAAATTAATAAGACCCTGAAACAAGTTCAGGGTGACTCTAAAAACGATACTGCTTATGAATGAGGTCATCATGAACTTGCTTTCACCGTGAAATACAAGACACTTTCTTTTGCCATTTTTTTAGATTGCTTCGTGGCACCTCCTCGAAATGACGCCTAATTAATCGGTAAGCTTGTCAATCTCGTTGGCCAACTTATGATCTTTCTCTGTCACCACATCGCCAGCATCATGCGTGTTTAATTCAAAGCTTACTGTGTTGTACACATTGCTCCAGTTTGGGTGATGGTTCATCTTCTCGGCAATGATTGCCACCTGACTCATAAAGCCAAATGCTTCCACAAAGTCCTTGAACTCAAATGTTTTTTTCAGCTTATTGTCTTCTTCTTTCCAACTCATAACTATATCATTTTAAAGTGCAATGATTCCTTCGATCTTATTGGCTTCTTTATACACCTGTATTACATCCCGGCTTGATTGCATCATCCGGCTCAGCGTTACACTCACATACTTGTTTCCAGAGCTTGCTTTGAGCTTTACTTCTGCTCCCGGAAGCAATGATTCTACTTGTGCCTTATACTCTGGTTTCACAATGAACTTGAACGTGTAACTATCAGGAAATTGGTGGGTTCCTTCCAACTTCTCCAAAAAAGATTTTTCATCCCAACTCATAGCATTAAATCAAATTATTGGAGCAAAGGTATATCTATCCTTTCATCCTCTGGTCATTTACAAAGTCTCATTATGTTGTGATTGTGCACTCTTTGTATACACTCACCATACCGTTTTGTGATAAAGCAGCTCCTAGCTTTAAGGTCTTGTATTATTCTTTAAACCATTCCAAACGATGAATCTATCAACCCGAGAAAGAAACTTAATCAAAAGCTCCTGGAAACTTCTTAAGTCAGAGGCAGGGATATCGAATCAGCTGATATTCTATGAAGCGTTTTTTAAGAAGGCACCTGATGCCTATAAATATTTCAAAAAGAAAAATGGTCAAGAAGTAGATTTCAAGAAGCTCACACGAAAATTCACCTATACCATGGATTTCATTGTTGACAAGATTGATGAAATAGAACATGCGCAAAAAGAAATTATGGATTTAGGCAGCCTTCATAACAAGCTTAAAATTGATCCAAAATTTTACCCATTGTTCAACCAGGCACTGATTGAGCTGCTTGATGAGCTGTTGGGATCAAGGTCTTCTGAAGATCTCAGAATCGCCTGGACAAAAGCCTTGAGCTACATCACAAATCAAATGCAGGCTGCTCTTATTAAAGAATCAAATGGTTTTCAAAAGATTCTAAATAAACTATTTGGCAATCATTAAACATAAGATAATATGCTTACTAAAGAAGACGCTAATAATATTGTCTCCTCCTGGCAAAGTCTTGCAGGAAAAGAACTAGAAACAATGACTTCTTTTTATAATGCCCTTTTTAAAATGGCTCCAGAAGTCCGGTTCTATTTTCCCGATGACATGGGGACACTTTCTAAAAAACTTCAGATGACACTCGATGTTGTCATTGACAATATACACGATGTTGATGCATTAATTCCTGAGCTTCATAAACTGGGAAGATATCACAAAAACAAAGTAGGAGTGGAATCATCCCATTATCCATTTGTAGTAAAGGCGTTGGTATTTACAATTAGGAAGGCTATGGGAAATGACTACACTGATGAAATTGGAGAATCCTGGCGAAAAATACTTGTGTTCGTATCCAGGCATATGATTGCTGCCCCTCCCAAAGATGATAATGTAGTTGTGAAGTTTTTCAAGCGGGTATTTAAGTAGAGTCTTCGGGTTCGAACAGTACTAACAAAAAAAATAGCCACTCGTACAAAGTGGCTATTTTTAAACATCTTGGTTTTTTCTATCAGAAAAACTTATATCTCATGTCTTCAATCTCAGCAAATTCTTTCACTGCCTGATCGATCTTTCTAGGTACGAACAATCTAAAGTATGAGAGCGGGAAATCTGCAACCATGGCATTTTGTCCCAATCGCTGACGAGAAACCTGAAGAGCAAACTGAGAATATTCATCCAGGTCTGCTGGAATATCCTTCGCATTTAGTTTGATCAGTATCACACCATCCTGGATAGCAAAAGCCTGAGTCATTTCTTCTTCATCCAGTGCAAATGACAGCCCGATTGCCTCAGGTGCATATCCTACACCATTGATGCTACTAGAGAACATCTGAAAGTCAGCTGTCCCAGTCTTGGCACCATCTCCATAAGCCACGGCTATCGATTCTACATCTGATGCATCCAAGCCGCTAAGCTTGCTGATGATGCTTTGAGCTTTTTTCTCATTCCTTACTTTCCGCTCAACCTGATTTCTAACTTCATCAAGATTGGCTACTCCTTTGTCCTGAGCTGAAGTCATGGCGGCTACCACATATTTATCTCCAATTTCTTTTACATCAGAAACTGCTCCAGTTGTTGCCTCATTGTATAACCACAGAACTAATCCTCTGGCCTCTACTAGAGGACCAACGCGTTGCGCATTTTTTCCAATTCTGTTGGCTTCTCTTACAGCCAGACCTTGCTCTTCAGCCAATCTCTTAAATTCTTCGGCGTTTCCTGCAGATGCTGCAAATAAGTCTGCCTTTCTATATGACTCATTTATTGTTTCATCGGAAACAAAGAACTCTTTTTTCATTTTAGCAACTCTGAAGAGAACGCTATCTGCCGCGATCTGATCTCTCCTCGATAGCTTGTAAAATTCATACGATCCATTTACGATCGTCGGAGTTGAAACGTATCCTACTTCTTTTCCTAGAAGTGAATCGGGAAGGTTGTCAGCTGTGTAAGTGATATAAGGATATGGATCATCCGAATTGATTACCACAAAACTTGAATCATTGGTTGAGTTTGCAAGCGACATTTTCAAGTCTGTCACCTCATCCATCACTATTGCAGAATCTGCACTTGATGGCTTGATATCAAAAACCACATATGAAAGGCTTCTGGTTTCTTCTCTTTGGAATTCCGATTCATGTGCATCAAGGTATGCCTGTAGTTCGCTATCCGAAATACTTATGGATGAATCCGAAACACTCAAGAATGGCACATACATGTAATCGATTGTAGCGGATGCATTTTGGTTAATGTATTCGTCTTTTGCTTCATACTTAGTCACGTAGTTGGTCTTCGTGAAAAGGTTTGCATATTTTTCAATTCTTCTTCCGGGAATCAGTGATTGTTCGAATGAAATCCATGAATTTCTCTGCTGAGGAGGTGCCTGCTGAAGGCTTCCCAGAAAGGCTGTCACATTTTCCTTGCTGAACTGACCGGTTTGAGGGTCAGCAAAGAATTGTTGAATCTGAGGGCTGATGTTGCTCCCCTGAACCATGTCTACCAATTCGTCATTGGTTACTACGATTCCCAGCTCATCAAATTGTTCTCCGTAAGCTTTTTCAAGGATCAGCGCATTCCATGCCTGATTTCTGATTTGATCAGTTTCCTGCTGTAGTGGGTTTCTGCCAGTGTTGATAGCGAAGTTGTATGAAAGCTCATCCACTTTGTTTTGAAACTCCGCATTGCTAATCCCCTGCCCGGCGATTTCGCCAATGTCAGGATTGTCTCCGCCTCCCAGCAGTGTCGAGTTTCCAATAAGGTCAGTTCCTATGAAAGCTACCATGGTGACCATGATTGCTCCCACCACGATCTTACCCATCTTGTTTCTCAGTGTGCCTATTAGTGCCATGTTATTCTAAATGCTCTTTAAATAAGGTCGGCAAAAATAAGGAAATAATTTGCTATTGGCTATTAGGTAGACAATTGAATTAAATCACCTAATGTATTGATAATCAGTACAACTAATTCGCGGGTGCCAAATCTCGCTTTTTGCTCCAAAAATATGAGATACTTAGGCCAGATATAATATGCCATATTCCCCACCAGGCTGCTACAATTGCCATCCCCCGAGTCCATCAAAAAAACTAAATATGAGGATAAGGCCCAAGCCAGAGTTTTGGATGCCGGTCTCTATTGCGATGGATCTTCGATCTGCCTGAGGTAAGCCAAATAATTTGCCCATCTGGTAGCCCGCAACCAATGCCACTGCATTGTGAGATAAAACCAGGAGCAAAACCAAATGGATGTACTCTAAAAACAGGTTGAAGTTGGCGCTAAACGCCATGCAAACAATTGCAACGAAAATAAATATGGAGCTGTAGTGCATAACTGGATGAAGCTTATCTGCCAGCTTTGGTTTCCACTTTCTAAGCATCATCCCCAGCACGATAGGCACTAATAATAGCATCGTAATGGTTTTCAAGAGCTGCCAAAAATCCAGGCTTACTTCTGTGAGTATCGTTGATGTTGGCGGATAGAGACTTGCCCAAAATGTTAAGTTTATGGGCGTCATGAAAATCGCAAGTGTACTCGATACGGCTGTTAGACTGATGGACAGGGCTGTGTTGCCACGGGCCATAGCCACCATGAAATTGGAAATATTTCCTCCCGGGCATGCGGCTACAAGCATCATTCCCAAAGCAAAACTTGGTCTGGGTTGAACAATCATGATCAGAAGGAAGGTCAAAGCCGGAAGGACAAAAAACTGAGATACCATTCCTGTTATGGCAGATTTTGGGTTTTTAAGCACGCGGAGAAAATCCTCAAGCCGTAGGTTGATGGCTACACCAAACATGATGAATCCAAGGCTTAAATTCAGATAAAAGAGGTTTGCTTGGCTGAAGTTAAGCGTGACCTGGTCAATGGTTTCCATGGAAGGAAAGATAGGAAGGAATAAAAAAACCCGCTCGTCCGGCGGGTTTGTAAGTCATAATTAGTACCTATTTTGTTTACTGTTTTCTGATGATGATATCTCCATTCATATTCTTGAATGTGTACTCCGGCCCTCCACCATTGATATCTCCAAATACCCATGAATTTATTGAGACCTTATATTCTCCATCATCTGATTTGACCTGAGGTTTGGATCGATCAACAGTCATGTCGAAATCAGTAAATATCTCCCCTCGATCTGATTTCATTTTTGCTCGAGCTTTTATATTGGCAGGGAAAGTCACATCCACATTGCCATTGAGTGTCACGAAAGACATAGGCTCATTTGGCTTCACCGATTTAAAGTTCACAAGTATGGTTCCGTTAACCGTATTGGAAACAATAGAACCACTCATGTCTTTTAAGGTAAGTGTTCCATTTACCGAAGAGATTTCATGGGTTCCGTCCAATCCGGTTACTTCAATTTTGCCGTGAACTGTGGAGATCTCAAGATCAAAATTGGCTGGAACTTTGATGTTCAAATTGATTGCTTTTTTCCATGAATTGGTTTCTATTTCAACTCTATTGTTGTTTTCGGAAGCCTCCAGCTCCAGCGGGCTGCTGGCAATTCGTTTCATTCCACTCGGAGCACTGCTTTTCTTGTCTCCATGATCATGGTCGCAGTTTTTGCAATCGTCTTTGCCTGCGGTGGCCTGGATTATGACTTCCTTTCCGTTATAGGCTTCAATGATGATGTCGCCTCGCACCTGGCCTACTTCCAGCTTTCCTCTCTTGTCTGGCGAGCTTAGTGGCACGGCTATTTGTTCGTTGAATTCCTGCGCCCAGATACTTCCAGAGGCGACAAGAAATATTATAATAATTAACTTTTTCATTTGCTATATTTTATGCACTTGCGTGCGGTTATTCACTCTTTTTTAAATAAACGTTTCCATTAATACTCCGGAAAGACAGCTCCGGCCCACCGGACCCGATCTCTACTCCTGATTTTGTTCCTATTTTAAATTTTCCATGCTCATTACTTTTCTCGACTTTCGGGCTCATGGTCTGATAGTCGAAGGCGGTGAACATATCTCCGTTCATTGTGTCGAAATATACCTTGGCGCTGAAGTCATTGGGTAGCTCGAAGTTGAAATCCCCGTTTACTGTATTGAAATCAATGGATTCCTTAGGGCTTTCCAGAAAATTGATGGTTACATCACCATTGACCGTAGAAGCTTGAAGCACCTTACGGGCATTTCTAATTTCCACTGCTCCATTGACATTGCATGCTTTTACTGCGCCTTCCACATTTTGGACTAACACATCGCCATTGTTTATGGTCTTGGCTTCTAGCTTCACGTTTTTAGGCACCTTTAGTTTGTACTGATATTTGAAGCTGTACTTAGGGTAATCCCTCATGTCGTATCCGGTATAATTTCCCCACCTGCATTTCTTGATGAAGGGTGCTTTTGTGAAGAAGATCAGTGAGTCGTCGGCTTGGCGCTCTCCCAATTGAAGCTCACGCTTGGCCTGTGCAAGAAGGTCATCGGTCTTTGCCGACATCTCAATGGTGAGGGAGAGGTACACCTTGTTGTCACTAGAAGTTTCTACCACTACATCGCCGTTGATATTATTGATTACTATGGCCATTTGGTTTGGGTTTGTAATCGTATATGTTTTATTGATTTCCACTTTGTCCTCCTTGAGGTCGGGGAATATCAGTGCCATTAATATGATTAAATAGTTCATAGTCCTTTTTGAGTTATGTGCTTTTCAGCGTTTTGATACTTTCGTTGAGTTTCTCTTTTACAAATCCCTCTTCAGTGGTTTCTTCCAATTTCTCCAGTGTTTCCACTGAAGATTTCTCCTGAATGGCAACCAGTACATCTGCGATGGCCACTAATACCAATGGTGAGTCTTGTGTTGTAAGTGCATCTACAAGCGCCTGTCGTACATTGGACTGGTCTACATACCGAACCAGTGATTCGAGACTCGCCAGTCTCACATTTACATTCTCGTCGTTGTTAAGCGTAGCTATTAATGCATTGATTACTTTCTCATCTGCTTTTGGTAGCTCCGCTGCCAGGTTTACCGCACGGATTCGCTCATGTGCTTTCGGCTGTTCGATGAGCGTTAGCATCATCATTTCTTTCATGCTTTGGATCTCGCTGCTCAGTTGCTGAATGTCCTCCTTTTGATTTTGCGATGGAAGCATCCACCAGCCAATAAACAAGCCCATTACAAGTGACGCTAATCCTACCTGCCAGCTTCTGGTCATCCGCTCTACGATCCAGTCAAGAACATTGGGACGAACCGCTTTTTGTTTTTCCTTGTAGGCTTCCATCATCCCTTCAAATCGGGCATCCATCTTCTCGGAAGGTTCCGGGCGTTCGATCTCTTCAAAAAGATCCCAGGTTTGTTCCAGGTCTTTCAATTCTGTAGCTACCTCAGGATTTGCATCCAGAAACTGGGCAAGGGCCTTTTCATCATTCTCACTGATATCTCCGGCTAGCTTATCCTGCCACAGTTCTTCTGCCTTTTTCTTCGTTAATTTCATATTTATGCGTCCAGTTTAATGTAGGATTCTCTTAATTCTTTCAATATTCGGTGCACACGCACCTTAATAGCACTCTCTGTTACGCCAAGCATCTCTGCCACTTTTGCGTATTTGACCTTTTGAAAACGCACCAGTTCGATCAGCTCCCTTTTTTCATCCGAAAGGCTTGCCAATGCTTTTTTCAGGTAATTCAATTCATCTGATTTTTCCATTTCAACTTCCTGATTTTTGGCCTCACTCAAACGCTCCTCATAAGGATTCATATCCTCCTGAAAAGCATATCGCTTATTCTTTCGATAATGATCGTGATGTACATTTCTCGCCATCTGAAAAGCCCATACTTCAAAATCACCATTCTCCTTATAAGTATGTTTATACTTCAAAATCCGCATGAACACGTTTTGTACCAGATCTTCACTTGTCGCACCATCATTGGTCATTCCATAAAAGAATCCAAAAAATCGGCGACTGTAGCGCTTGTAAAGAAGGTTGAGCTTTTCCACTTCTCCTTCTTTCACTTTCAACATCAAATTGTGGTCTTCCAGTAGGTTCATTCGGTGCATTCTATCGGGGAAACTTGAGTAAGTTCGGAAGGTTACATCTGGATTGGAAATTATTTTCAATCCGTCATTCTCTACAATTCGGCTCAGCTTCTTTATTTATTCTATGAACTTGTAGCCGAACTCTCACATTCATTTGAGGTGATGTGCGAATGATAAATTTCTCTACTAGGTTTGAACTATGAACTTTGCCGACCTTAAAAAGAACCTTAAAGGCCAACTATACACAGAAGAGGCAATCAAACGCATCTATGCAACAGATGCTTCTGCTTATCGCGAAGTTCCGCAGGCAGTTGCCATCCCAAAGAATGACGAGGATCTAAAGAAACTGATCTTGTTTGCTCAGTCAAACAAAACTTCACTTATCCCAAGAACTGCAGGCACCTCTCTAGCTGGACAGGTGGTGGGTGGAGGGATTGTTGTAGATGTTTCCAAACACTTTACCGAGATCCTTGAGATCAATACCGATGAGGAATATATATGGGTACAACCGGGAATCGTCCGTGATGAACTGAATCGGGAGCTTTCCAAACATGGCTACTTTTTTGCCCCGGAAACCTCCACTGCCAATCGCGCCATGATAGGTGGGATGATTGGTAATAATAGCTGCGGTTCAAATTCGGTTGTCTATGGTAGCACTCGTGAGCACCTATTGGAAGTCAAGGCCTTTCTTTCCGACGGTTCGAAAGCTCATTTCAAAGAGACAGAAGACCTCCGCGGATCGACTGAGCTCGAAACACGAGTGTATGAAAATATCTCAGAGATTCTTTTGGATGAAAAAAATGTTGAACGCATCAACAAAGAATTTCCAAAACCAAATATTCCCAGGAGAAACACCGGTTATGCGCTGGATTTATTGGCACGAATGCAGCCTTTTAATCCGGAGGGGAAACCATTCAATTTTTGTTCTTTGCTTGCAGGTTCTGAAGGAACCTTGGCTTTTGTCACCGCAGCAAAACTCAAAATCACCAAAATTCCTGAGGGTTATAAGCGACTCGTTTGTATCCATTGCAAAACAATTGACGATGCCCTTAAATCAAACCTCATTGCGCTCAACTATAATCCCTACGCATGTGAGCTGATGGATCATTACATCCTGGAAGCGACAGCAAGAAACAAGGAACAAGCAGCCAATCGCTTTTTTGTGGAGGGCGATCCAAAGGCTATTTTGGTCGTAGAATTGATCGGAGAAACAGAGAAGGAAGTAGACATCCGCATTCTCAATTTCCTGACCGAGTTGGGGAAACAGCGGCTGGGATATGCTTTCCCCATTATTCGTGGCGACGACATGAAAAAGGTGTGGGACTTACGTAAAGCCGGACTCGGATTACTTTCCAATATTCCGGGAGATACCAAGCCAGCTCCTGTCATTGAGGACACAGCTGTCGACGTTCAAGATCTGCCAAATTACATCGGTGACTTCAATAAAATCTTGCAGAAGCACGACCTATATAGTGTGCATTATGCACACGCAGGCTCAGGCGAATTGCACCTAAGGCCTTACCTGAATCTAAAAACCGAAGAAGGAGTAAAGCTCTTTCGAACGATAGCCGAGGAGATCGCAGATCTGGTTAAAAAATACAATGGTTCGCTTTCAGGAGAACACGGAGATGGACGCTTGCGCGGCGAATTCATATCCAGAATGATTGGAGAGGAAAACTATCAGCTACTCAAAAATGTGAAGCAAGCCTGGGATCCAAATAACCTTTTTAACCCAGGTAAAATTGTTGATACTGCTCCGATGGACACCTCTCTTCGCTATGAAAAAAATCAAGAGACACCGGAGTTTGAAACCATTTTAGATTTTTCAGACGATCAAGGCATCGTTCGATCCGCTGAACTATGCAATGGATCTGGCGATTGTCGTAAATCTGAACTTACAGGAGGCACAATGTGTCCAAGCTATCAAGCTACGCGAGATGAGAAGGATACCACTCGAGCCCGAGCAAACATCTTGCGTGAAATGCTCACTCGCTCGACGGAAGCTAATCCATTTACTCAGCCGGAGATCAAAGAGGTAATGGACCTTTGTCTTTCGTGTAAAGGTTGCAAAAGTGAGTGTCCGTCTAACGTAGACATGGGGAAGCTGAAAGCGGAGTGGCAATATCAGTCCATGAAAGATACTGGCATCCCTTTTCGCACCAAAATGATTGCCAACTATGCGAAAAGCATGGAACGATTCGAGAAAGTACCATGGGCATTCAACCTGACTAGAAACTTGTCTAAACCGTTGCTCGGATTTGCAGGAGGAAGGTCTATTCCGAAAATGGCCAACCAAACGCTTCGATCATGGTTTGACAAGAAATTTCATTCGTTACAGCGAGAATCAAAAAAGACGGTCTATTTCTTCTTTGATGAGTTTACCAATTATCTGGATGTGGAAATTGGCAAAAAGGCCATCATGCTTCTGGATCGCATGGGATATGAGGTTCGAGCGGCAAACCATGAAATAAGTGGCAGAGCTTACCTCTCAAAAGGGATGCTTGAAGAAGCAAGGGAATTGGCTAAAATGAATGTGGATTTATTCCACTCTTTACTTAAAAAGGATGCATGCCTGATTGGTATCGAACCTTCAGCAATTCTAACTTTCAGAGATGAGTATCCGGACCTGTTGAGAGGAGAAGAGAAGAAGAAAGCTTTGAAGGTGGCTGAGCAAACATTCACAATAGAAGAGTTTTTGGCACAAGAATTAAAGGAGGGAAGATTAAAATCCGAAGACCTACCGCGTAAAACTCTCAAGATAATGGTGCATGGACATTGCCATCAAAAAGCCATTTCATCAATGGTGCCCACCATGGAAGTGCTTAAAGCCGCTGAAAACTTCAAAGTAGAAATGATTCCTAGTGGATGCTGTGGGATGGCAGGTTCATTTGGCTATGAAAAGGAGCATTTTGATGTGTCGATGAAGATAGGTGAACTGGTCTTATTTCCGAAAGTGAGAGAGGCTGAAGAAGACACGATAATTCTTGCATCCGGTACTTCCTGCCGTCATCAAATCTGGGATGGTACGAAGAAGGTTGCCCGCCATATTGTAGAGATATTATAGTGGTGAAAAATGATTATTAAAAATCACACCTATTTCCTTTGGCTGTATAACAGTCCGCGATATTGGTGGATTTATCACTTCGGATCCGGGATGTTTATTTGGGTGTTTCTAACAATCACTCAACCTTTTGGCATCTACAACAACAACCTGAGCATCGTTGGGCTTATATTGTTTGTACTACTCTTTGCTATAATATGGCCTCTAATAAGTATGCTGGTAGATGCCGTTTCAACATTCTGGAAAAGAGCAAGAGTAGATATCGGTTCTAATCTTTTTCTCTGGTTTTTAAAGATTGCGTTGATGGCTCATGCGATCTACTGGGTTAGAGAATATTTCTGCCCCGGTACCTGCATTGATCTTAAAGAGTATGGTGAAATCTGGATGGCGAGTCTGCTGATTTATACTTTCACTTATATTCCATTCTTACTCTACGCCAGATACCGATATTATCATTCTATGGTAGGAGATCTAAAATCAACGCCTGACATCTTGGTGTTAAAGGGAAGTATTAAAGAGCAGCTTTCTATCGAATTAAGCGGAACGTTGTACTTCCAATCGGATGATAATTATGTAGATGTTTATCAAATAAGTGATGCACCTCAACTTAAAAAAGATGTCTTGCGAGTAACACTTTCCGATATTGAAAATCAACTTAAGCCCTTTCCTCAATTTATTAGAATTCATCGATCAGTTATCATAAATACCATCTTTGTTTTGAAACCAGAGAAGAAAGGAAGTTTGATTTTGGTGTATAAGGATCGTAAGATCGAGGTTCCGGTTTCTCGCAGCTTTCAAACAAACGTTGACAAGCTATTCATCCACCACAAATAAGTTTCCACTCGCCACATCTACATCGGTTCTGAAAACATTCTGTGGGCTAATTCGATCTATTTGAAAAAAACAAAATTATGACTTGGCTTCACTTCGGATTTATACTTTTTGGTGCATATGCTATATGGTTTGCCTACTTATTAAAGAAAAAGAGGTTTACAAGACCATTGCTTTGGTTTGGAATAGCGCACCTTCCTTACCTCCTTGTTAATCTTGTTGCGCCATTTAGAGGATTTCTGGATCCGAATTATGCTGGATATTCCTTCGGACTGATTGAACTTCCAGCTGGGATACTGGTCCCATTAGTAGTGGGCAGCATCGTTGTGTTATGCTTACTTATTGTGTCAAAAGCATTCACAAACCAAATGGAAAACTGGTGGAAGCTGGCGTTTGGACTTGATTTAATGCTGGTCGGTTTGGTAGCAGCGCCTTTGTTATTTACCATCTTAAGTGATCCTGGTGGAAACTCCATTCAATTAGGTGAATTTTTGACTCTATCGGGTTACGTTGTTGCATTCATCATATTCATGCTTTTTACCGGGCCAACTTTTTTTGCTCTCTACTATTCCGGCAGGATGGTTTTCAAAAAATAACTCTCGATATTCCAATTTTTATCTAAATTGAGGGTAATCAACTCACCCTCACCATGTTACACCACAAAATTATCTGCTTTAGCATTGCATTATGCCTGTTTTTCTATTCAAACGCTCAAGAAGAATACGATTTAGTTTTTGATGGAAATGCCTCTCTGGGGTCTAGCTGGAACTATATAGACCAAAACAGTGAATTCATCTTTTTTGCAACAACATCTTCAGCAAACGGAAGGGAACTGTGGATATCTGACGGGACAGCGACCGGAACCGGAATTCTAAAAGATATTCACTCCTCTGGAAGCGGGCTGCCCAATCAACCGCCTGGCATTGTGGTAAATGACATTTTATACTTTGCTGCAAATGAAGGTACATCGACAGGACAAGAGCTATGGAAGTCTGACGGAACCGAGGCAGGAACCGTATTGGTTAAAGACATCTACTCCGGAAACAATTTCGGATTTGACTCAGAATACATTGTAGAATTTAATGGCGGTGTGGCATTTACCGGCCAAGACGAAGACGGTGAGGAATTATGGATATCTGATGGGACAGAAAGCGGTACAGTGCAGGTAAAAGACATCAAAACCGGTTCTACAGGATCACTTGTTAGATACATTGCCAATGCCAACGGCACCCTCTATTTCATTGCAGCTGATGCGTCAGAATTTGGCCTGTGGAAATCGGATGGGACAGACGCCGGAACCACTAAACTTTCTGACTTAGGCACTGATGCCAACCCCGAACATGTCACATTTCATCAGGGGAACATATTGTTCTACAATTTCACCAGCAGTGATCCTACGATGGATGAAGTATGGATATCAGATGGGACCGTGGAGGGAACTGAAAAGCTGACAGACATGGGCACCAGCGGACCAATAAACGACCCTATGGTAGCGGCTGGCACCAATCTTTATTTTCGTGCCGCTGATGATGCCGCTGGAATAGAGCTATACAAAACGGACGGAACAGCTGGAGGGACAGGCTTGGTAAAAGATCTTGATGAAAGCGCCGGAGATGGTTTCCCTGAAAATTTTATTGAATTCATGGGCGAAATCTATTTTGTGGCTAAATCAGATCTTTGGAAATCAGACGGAACGGAAGAAGGAACAACCATTGTGGTGCCAGATGTCAATAGCAGAACTGAGATCCTTTCTGATGGAGAGAACCTCTATTATCGCATTGATAATAATCTTGGCATCTACAATCCTACCGATGGTGCTTCTGTAATCGAAACTGCTCCTGATTTTTATGTTCATGACCTCAAGACCATTTTCAAAGATGAGCTTTACTTCATAGGAAGTGATGATATAGAGGACGAGTTTGATTTATGGAAATACAATCTTTCGCCTAAGGAAGATCAAACAATCACCTTCGATCAACTCTCTAGTGTGACCTTTGGCGATAGCGACTTCAACTTGACCGCTACCAGCTCGTCCGGTCTGGATGTGAGCTTTGAAAGCTCCGATGAAAACGTGGCAGAAATTAACGGAACCACCGTAACTATCATTGGTGCCGGCACTTGCAATATCACTGCCTCTCAGGCTGGAGATGACGATTACAATGCTGCTACTGATGTAGTAAGAGAATTAGTGGTAAACAAAGCGGCTCAAACCATTACATTTGGTTCATTACCTATCAAAGAAGTAGGTAGTAACCCTTTTTCACTTTCTGCAACAGCCTCCTCAGGTCTGGATGTCAGCTATACTTCTTCAAACACTTCTGTTGCCACTGTGAATGCAAGCAACGAGGTGACCATCATTGGCACAGGCACAACAACAATAACAGCTTCACAGTCGGGAAATGCAAATTACCTGGCCGCATCTGACGTAGAGCAATCGCTAACGGTCGTTGATGTGCTAAGCATTGGAGATCAAAGCAACTTCAAGATCTATCCAAACCCTGTCTCGGATCAGCTAACACTTGAGCTAGGTGACAGGATCCGAAATACCGTTGAACTAATGGATGCTTCCGGTAAAGTCGTTTACTCGAATGGATTGGAAAAGGGAACGCACATCATTTCAATGGAACAATTGCCGTCTGGTGTCTACTATTTACAACTCAAAGAAAGTGGTCAGGTTTTCAGACTGGTGAAAGCTTCCAGGTGATGCCTTTCGTGTAATTTTTGTGGACATGATGGGCCAAATCTGGTTAAATTGATATCATGACAATTGCCCTTCCACACCAAAAAATCAAGGTTAGTGACAACACCGTCAGACGCAGCTTGATGGTTTTGCTTGCCTTTTTTATGACACATCTGATCACTTATCAGCGTCTGCCTTTCTCTTCGGAGTACCAATTTCCCTTAATTCCATTTACCATTTTTCTCATCTATGGGCTTTGCATATGTGAGACTAACACATGGAATTATCGCAGACTTTCCCGTAAATCAAAGTTGCACTTCAGCATCGACTCAGTTTGGCTAATTGTTCGATCCAACCTCCTTTACTGCACACTCATTTTCTCCCTGCTGAGCATCATTCAAATGATCGTCTTTCAATACGTAATGGATCCCTTTCGATTCGTCGGATTGTTGGGTGTATGTCTGATGATCTCTCTTATTGAGACAGGCGTTTTCATCCTTCGCAGTTACACAAAAAAGCAGGGTCGAACTCTCAATCAGGTAGCTGCCACCAGCGATAAGTTTTCTATTGTGAGAAATGGCGAAATGCGAACCATTGACGAAAATGAAATTGCTTATTTTCTGCATCAGAATGGGTGTGTTTTTCTGATTGATCATACAGGAAACAAAATTGTGACACAGTATGAATCGCTCAGTGAGGTTGAAGAAAAATTATCAGAATATTTCTTCCGTGCGAACCGGCAAACAATCGTTTCAAAAACTGCGATAAGGTCTGTCCAAAAGGACGTAAACAATAAACTCAAACTTCAACTGGATAACCTTGCAGGCTTTATTTCTGTAAGTCGCTACAAAAGTCCCGAGCTAAAAACCTGGCTTTCATCTGACCATTCAGCCAGAAAATAGCTACCATTCAGCTTTTCGCTTTTCATTTTCATGATCGCCGGCCCATTGCCGTCGTAGGATTGGCTAAAAAAAATCATGAAAAAGTATTTAAGCACTATGATGTTGATGATTGTATGGATCATCGGCTCATCCTTTTCTACATTGAAAGAAGGGGACCTGACAAAAGAAGACCGTAAGTACATCAACGATTATCTGAAGCAATCGCAAAAAGAGCTTTTCAGTAGAATCAAAAATTTGAATGAAGATCAATGGACATTTAAAGCGAATGAAACTGCCTGGTCACCCGCTGAAATCTGTGAACATATTTTTAAAACAGAAGAAAACTTGGTGAGCCGTGCTGATGCCATGGACACAACCACCTTTAAGCCGCAATCAGAGGCTTATGTAAAGGAAAAGGTGACCTTCATCATCGACTTTCTACAAAATCGTGAACGGAAATTTAAAGCACCGGAACACATTCAACCGGAAGGTCAGTTTGCTAATTCAAAGGAATTCATCTCGTCGTTTAAAAAGAGGCGTAGTGAAACGATGGATTATGTTAATTCTGTGGAAAAACCACTGAAAGGATATTATAAAGATTTTGGTCCGCTTGGTGAGATCAGTGGCTATCACTGGCTTGTGTTTATAAGCGCACACACGCAACGACACATCCAGCAGCTGGATGAAGTTTTAGCCAATCCGGATTTCCCTATTTGAGTTTGTATTATAGTAGAGCAGGCTGCTTGAGTTATTTTTTTGATTCAAGTGGCCTTTTTTCTAAACCTCAATCTCACCCGTCATGTATGTGACCGCATTGCCCGCAATCAACACACGATCACCAAGATCTGAGCAATTGAGATATCCTTTTCTTTCAGACAACTGGTAGGCAATCATTTCTTTTTTGCCCAGTTTTTCAGACCAATAGGGAATAAGCGAGCAGTGAGAAGAGCCAGTCACCGGATCTTCAAACAAGGCACCTCCCGGAAAGAAGAATCGAGATACAAAATCGACTCCATCCCCTTTTGCTGTGCAGATGATCCCCCCTTTGTCAAACTGTGCCGGGCTGAGCAGGCTCTCATTTACCTTCAGCGCCCGTACGTCTGCTTCACTTGGGTAAACCAGCACCCAGTCGCGCGATTTAAGCACCTCAGTTGGTGCAATTGAAAACGCTTTTAGCAAGCCTTCTTTCATGTCTGCAGGCTCCGGCTTTCTAGATGGAAAATCGAGCTGTAGCAGATGATCTTTTCGCTTTACAATCAATGGACCGCTCATCGTTTCGAAATCAATCTGGTCTTTGTCGTACCCCAGATGGTTGTAAATCACATGAGCTGAGGCAAGTGTAGCATGGCCACATAGATCAATTTCAAACTCCGGCGTGAACCATCGCAATTCAAAAAAATCGCCTTGATCTTGAAAGAAAGCAGTCTCTGAGAGGTTGTTTTCGATAGCTATTTTTTGCAGTACATCATCCATGGGCCATTCGTCCCCGATAGGCACAACTGCTGCCGGATTTCCTGCAAATAAATGATCTGTAAAGGCATCGACTTGGTAAAATGGTAGCTTCATGTATCTAAAGATACAAAATGAGCTAGGCCATTTTGAAGAAAAGCTGTAAAATTCTCAAGGCATTGTCATCAAAATCAAGCTCATCTTTAATGAGACCATTGAATGTATTTTGATCCTCATTAGAAGCTTCTGTGTCAAATTCAATCTTGTCAACGTCCTTGTAGCCCATTTCCCAGCTTGGAAATATGCGTTTATCAATAGGTTCGAAATTTCGCTGATTCACGCTGGTATGGCGATCATCATCCTTGATGAGGTTATATAATTCAAGAACCTCATCTTTTTGGCCTTCAATGTACTGGATGAATCGCTTGTCTGAATGGAGCAAGATACCCGTGATATCTCTTTGAGGATTATTCTTCTTGCACGATTCGAGGATTTTTTCGATTTCTTTTTCGTCGCAATTTGATTTTCTAAAGCTGGTGTATACCAGTCGGTGCAGTGAACTCATTCGGTTTCAGTTGTTGGTTATTGAAAAGAAAACTTATCAAATGATAAATTGTTCGGGGAGATTTGAAATAATTTGGCACTGATTTCTTTGAATGTCACTAAGACAATTCGAAAAACATCTTTAAGACCTCTATCGCATTGTCTTCAATTCCAAGTTTGTTCTGTACCAATCTGTCAAAGATCTCTTTATCTTCTTTTGAAGCGTTCGTATTAAAACTAAGCTGATCAATATCTCTGTAGCCCATCTCCCAGCTCGGAAAAACACGCTCTGGCACTGGTTCAAAATTTCTTAAGACAACATCAGTATGACGAGAATCTTCCTTAATCAAATTGAATAATGCATCAAGTTCTACTCTGTGACCTTCGAGGTATTGAATGAATCTATTTTTAGAATGAAGTAGAATTCCAGTGATTTTTCTTTCGGTATTCTTTTGACACGCCTTCAAAATATTACTTATCTCTTTATCACCACAAGAGGATTTTCTTTTGCTGGTATATACCAGCCTATAAAGCGTATTCATTGTTGCACTTAGATTAGGTTACAGTGATCATTAACTTATCAAATGATAAAGTGTTTGACTTTCAAAACAAAAAAGGGGCTTTCGCCCCAATTTCACTTCCTACCAACCAAAAGATTAATTAAAAGCTGCAGCTATTGAAGTCAGCTCTTTTTCCCTTCTTTCCTTTGCGTACTGCTTTTTGATTTTCTTGAAGTTCTCTTTTGTCACTTCCTCGCCCGTTTTCACATGGTGTTCCACAGCAATGAAGTAATCCTGAATAAGCTTTTTAAATTTTCCTTTCGCCATGGCTCCCATAAACGCCGGCTTGGTGCGATACTTCATATCGAATGAAAACTCACTGGTCCCATTGCCCAAATCTTTCACCTGATAGTTTGCTCGTGTATACTGAGGATCCACGGGGAACTTCCCTGCCTGAAATACCGTGTTGGTAAATGACATGGTCTCAGGAGAGTAGTTAACCATTTTCTCCTTTAAAAATTGGGTTTGTTTTTCATTGAAATAGCATACACGCTCAGCTCCTTCACCGGCTTTTAATGTACCATTGATGTAATCCGAAGCAATGATCTTCGGGTGCGAATATGCAATTCTACCATAATCGTCACCGACGACTGCCCACAAATCATCCGCCGGTAAGTCAATGACTTTGCTTACTTTGAATGTCTGTACTTTTTTCTGCTTCTGTGCTTCCGCATTTCCTCCCAGCATCACCAGCACTACCAGCAATGCCATTCGCATTGTTTGTTTCATTTGAACTTAAATTTTTGATTCTGCAGTTTAGATCGCACACATTGATATGTGTTACAGGTTTTACAGTGTAAATCCTGAAAATGCAGCTATGGCTCTTCGCTCTCGCAAAGAAATTTTATCCAGTCCCCTAAGGATCGCAGGGCCTGCCATGTACTTAAACATCAAGTAAAACAACGGCTGTAAGATTTTATATTTCGGGATTATATCTATGTGTAGATAGGCATTGCTCAAGCATTTGTCAATAGCCTCAACACCTAGGGTCGCTCTTGAGGTTTTAATGGGCATGGAGGTTTCAAAAACCTCCACTGTGTAGTATTTTCCTTCCTCCCAGGCCACAATCCGTTCTTTGATATAAGACCCATCCAGCATGAAGCATTGACGTTCGGCGCCTTTTCCTTCTAGACAAGATCCTTCGATAAATTGGGAATTCTTAAGCAGCGGGTGAAACCGATAGATGTTAGAAAAATCAGCAAGGTATTTCCAGAGTACATCCGGGTACGAACGGATTTGTCTTTGAATTTGAATGTGCATCGCCTGGTCAATTCAGATTAAACAATCGGACCACCTTTTCATCACTTATCACCTCATCTAAAAAGGTCTTGCGATCAAAGTCTTTCCTAAAAGGTAGCCTATCATGCAACTGACGATACTGATCTTCCACAATGGACAGTGCCTCGTCGGCATCTTTCGATATGTACTCTTGAAAGTTGGAATATTCTTCCCTGTTAAACAGAAGGTTTTTGCTGTCAATTCGTTTGCTTTCAATCATTACAGTGACCTTTTTGTAACAGCGGCAGGGGTTTGCTTTGTTGACCAACCCGCACTTATGATTCATAAATTGGAACAGGTCTTTCCGAGCTCTTGACAAGCGCACCCGGAAGTTTTGCTTGCTGATACCCAGGATCTCCGAGCCCACGGTATGATCTGCATTGAATAGCTCACCCAGTATATAAACCATGCGCTGATCTCTTGTGAGGCATAGCAACATTCCAGACATACATGCCAGGTTCATCTCACGGATTTCATTTTCTTTCTCTTCTTGCTCGAGTTCAGTTAACTCTACATTTTCAAAAGAGTCCAGAATCCCGCCAAATGATTGAAAATCGGTGACCACCTCCTCACGCCCAATTTTTCGCATCTTCAAAAAATGATTTGCAACAATCCGGTACAGCCAGGTTCTAAATTGAGACTCACCTCTGAATTGTGAAAGCTTGGTCGTCACTTTTATCAGTACTTCCTGAGTAATATCCTGGGCATCATTGGGGTTTTGTACCATTTTCCAGGCGATATTGAAAATGAACGGCTGATGCTTCTTCAGCAGGGATTCGAGTGCAGATTTACTGCCTTTCACTGCTCTTTCGATGAGGCTTTTGTCATCTTCGTCTGTCTGGTACTCTTGCTGAAATGGATTCATGGTATTCCTTTATACGCTTTGACTTTAAAAAGTTGGATGTGTTACAAGAGTTTGTCCAATATTTCTAATGAACATTGAACAAACTCTAAAAATGTTACCTGGACAATTCAGCCAGCTTCTGCGATGAAGTAGTGTATATCTCTTCGATACCTGGCTTTACTTGCGCAAAGATCTCCTCGTTTTCCACTTCAAATTCCACGTTCCATTCCAACCTGGTTTCCCCATTGCTCCCCGAAAATTTCATGGTGCCAATTACATCCGAAATCGGCATGAATGATTGCTGATCAATCTGGTACTGAAAAATCTTCTGCTCATCATCCGATTCAAGGATCGTTTCGAACAGCTCATTGCCATCATGCATTTTGCATACTCGCTTGGCACCTTTCCCTTCACCATCTATTGTACTTCCGGATAGGATCGGCAGCCAACGCTCCCATTCTGCGCCTGTGCGCACATAATTCCACACCTGATCTACACTGGCATCAAGGGTGTGGGTTGTTTCAATTCTCTTTTTCATTGCTTATTATTTTAATTGCTACCTGTTGGATTGTGGGTTGAAAAATGTGTTACAACTCTTAATGAGAAACAAGAATTTATCGATCGATTTTGGACAATAAACTGTACATCTCCGACCAGATAACCTGGCCAATTTCGCATGCGTATATGCTAGTATGAAACTACTCCTCTGGTTTATCCTTTTGGTGATCTGCTGGCCGTTGGCATTGGCAGTGTTGATCTTTTATCCTGTGATTTGGTTGCTGCTACTCCCGTTTCGATTGTTGGGCTTTGCTGTAGAAGGTGTGTTTGCCTTTATCCGAGCGTTGTTTTTACTGCCGGCGAGGGTTTTGAGCTGATTAGCCCCTGAATATTCCCGTTTTTTGTCATAGATCCTTCGCTGCGCTCAGGATGACACTTCGAGCAACAGGAACGATATTTTGATCATACAGTGCTTCGCATCTAATCACGTGTCATGCTGAGGAACGAAGCACCTTAAACTGTATTCAGAAATAAAAAATGTTAAAGATTTTTGGGTTAAATCAACCCCTTAATATTGAAATGGTGAGAGAGATCAGTGAGATCATCAATGAAACGACTGCCATAGTAGTGGCGATCTTGTATTTTCTATTCTCCTTTTTCAAGTCGGCCAATACGGAGGCCATCAACGGAAACTGAACACAATGCCGTTCGTTTCCCATTCCCAATAGAAAAAAATCCACTCGGACACCATCATCTTGTTTGTATCCATACTTCTGATTAAGATGGTAGTAAAGTCTTCCGAAGACTATATCTTCATCCACGCCCAGCTTATCCGCTATTTCTTTTACGTTAATAGAAACGTGGACCTTGCTTCGCCGAGCCCCTTTTTCAAAACTCCGAAATTCATCATAGTACCTTTCATATATCTCAGAAAGGATCTGCAAATCGGTGGGTATTTTCATAGTTAAATATAACCAATTCCCGTTTTTTGTCATAGATCCTTCGCTGCGCTCAGGATGACACTTCGAGCAACAGGAACGATATTTTGATTATTTAGCGCTTCGCATTATTTCTTGTGCCATGCCGAGGAACGAAGCATCTCACCATGTATGACGCCATTGCGACAAACATTAATTCCTTCACCACCGTTTTCCCGACTTGATCGTATGAACTTATATGAAAACACTTACAACCACATTCTTACTTCTTTTTTGTCTCACAGCATTTGCACAGAAAAGCCCGATCTATGCCACCAAAGACGGTGCAATTAAAGGGTACGATCCGGTGGCCTACTTCACAAGTGGTGAGCCGATCAAAGGACAGGAAACCTATTCCCTTAATTGGAAAGATGCACAATGGTACTTTAGCTCTCAAGAAAACCTGGATACTTTCAAAGCTGATCCTGAAAAATATGCACCACAGTTTGGTGGCTATTGCGCATACGCAGTGGGCAACGGATATACGTATCGCTCAGATCCCAAAGCCTGGAAGATTGTGGATAATAAGCTGTACCTCAACTACAGCATCGGCATCCAAAAAAAGTGGGAGGCCAATCAGGCCAACTTCATCAAACAGGGTGAAGCCAACTGGCCCAAGGTGATCGAATAGTATTTCCTCGCTTCTCCGTATCTTCATGGTAAAGAATTGCTCATGAAGAGAGTTTGTGTAATTGGAGCGGGTCCGTCGGGAATAACCGCACTTAAAAATGTATTGGATGAAGGTATCGAAGCTGTTTGCTACGATCGAAACGATCGTGCAGGAGGCAACTGGATCTATTCGGAGGAGCCTAGCCACTCCAGTGTCTTCGAAACCACGCACATCATCAGCTCAAAAACGCTTTCGCAATACGAAGACTACACATGGGATGACCATGGAGAAGAGGTCTCAGACTACCCTTCCCATCAACAGTTGGCCAGCTATTTTCAAGGCTATGCGAAGCACTTTGGCTTAAATGATCACATTGAGTTTGAAACAACCGTTATCAATGCCGAGCATGTTTCGGAATCAGAATGGAAAGTGACCATTGAAAACAAAAACGGCCAGCGAACTGAGACATTCACTGATCTGATCGTGTGCAACGGACATCATTGGAACCCACGTATGCCGGAATATCCCGGAACGTTTGAAGGAGACTTTATTCATTCTCATGACTTTAAAAAGGCCGAACCGTTTAAAGACAAGCGTGTACTGGTCATCGGTGGGGGAAATTCAGCGTGTGATGTGGCTGTAGAAACTAGCAGGGTAAGTACCAAAACGTGCATCAGCTGGAGACGCGGGTATCGCATTATCCCGAAGTTCTTTTTTGGTAAGCCGTCGGATATTGTTGGTTTAGGTATGACGTGGCTGCCGGTAAAGCTGAGAAGCATGCTTTCTCAGTTTCTTATTCGCGTATTCATCGGTCCAAACAAAAGCTACAACCTTCAGGAACCGGACCACAACTTTGGACAAACACATCCAACGATTAATGATGAATTACTCTATCGGATTCGACACGGCAAGGTTCATCCAAAGGTGGATGTCGATCGTTTTGAGGGTAAGAAGGTTCACTTTAAAGACGGCAGCTCAGAGGATTTTGATGTCATCATCGCCTGCACTGGTTTCATTATTTCTCACCCGTTCCTGGATTCTTCCTTTATCAACTATTCTGAAGGTCCGGTTCCTCTTTACCTTAAAATGATGCATCCAACGCACCCCAACATGTTCTTTGTTGGCCTTTTCCAACCGCTTGGATGTATTTGGCCGGGAGCTGAGCTTCAAGCCAAGATCATTGCCAGACAGCTGGCTGGTAAATGGATGCGTCCATCCAACATTGAATCACTTGTTCGCAAAGAAGTCAATCATCCTCACTACAACCAGCTGAAGACTCCTCGACATACCATTACTGTGGATTATCACTTGTTTAAAAAGGCGCTGCTGAAGCAGTTACCTAGGGACTATGTTTCAAAGGATCAAATGACTTCCGTGCCTACCAAATCATATGCTAGTTGAGCACTTTTGTTTTGATAGTCATGCATCTCTGCAGACTTATTGGAACTAACGAAGGGCATAGATTCTTCGCTGCGCTCAGAATGACATCTCCTAGTTAAGTTCTATGCGGTAATTTATGATAGTTTTCAAGCTTGTTCTGGGTTGTCATGCTGAGGAACGAAGCATCTCATTTAAGAGTGAAGGAAGCCATAAGGGTTGTAGATTCTTCACTACGCCCAGAATGACACTACCTAATTAGGTTCTATGCGGAAGTTTATGAGAGGTTTTCAAGCTTTGTTCTGGGTTGTCATGCTGAGGAATGAAGCATCTCATTTAAGAGTGAAGGAAGCCATAAGGGTTGTAGATTCTTCGCTGCGCTCAGAATGACACTCCTAGTTAAGTTCTATGCGGAAGTTTATGAGAGGTTTTCAAGCTTGTTCTGGGTTGTCATGCTGAGGAACGAAGCATCTCATTTAAGAGTGAAGGAAGCCATAAGGGTTGTAGATTCTTCACTACGCCCAGAATGACACTACCTAATTAGGTTCTAGGTGTAATAATTAGAGTTTTAAAAACTTTGTTCTGGGTTGTCATGCTGAGGAACGAAGCATCTCTACATTGTATTGAAGAATATCTTAACTGTGCTCAGGATAGCATTGTTTATTAAATTTCATCATTCAAAAACCTCCACTCCGGATTAAATTTATTGATTAGGTTTTCCTTCTTGAATCGTTTCCAGCCTTTGATTTCTTTTTCCCTCTCAATTGCATGATTAACATACTGATGCCTTTCCCAATACAGAAGGTAGAAGCAATTATATTTTCCAGCAAAGGTCTTTTTATCGCTATATGCATCTGATTTATGCTGATTCAAGCGAGCCAATAGATCATTTGTCATTCCAGTGTAAAGAACCTTTTTTGATCTATTAGTTGTGATGTAGGTAAAGTAATTGTGATTTTTCACATGTCTAAAATATGAGATTCTTCGCTGTGTTATGATTGACATTCTATAAAACAATCATTCTAAATGTAAATGTGATGTCCAGAACTTATCCTGGGTTGTCATGCCTGCCTGCGTTAGGTTGAGGCACAGCTCTGAAGACTTATTGGAACTAACGAAGGGCATAGATTCTTCACTACGCCCAGAATGACACTACCTAATTAGGTTCTAGGTGTAATAATTAGAGTTTTAAAAACTTTGTTCTGGGTTGTCATGCTGAGGAACGAAGCATCTCTACATTGTATTGAAGAATATCTTAACTGTGCTCAGGATAGCATTGTTTATTAAATTTCATCATTCAAAAACCTCCACTCCGGATTAAATTTATTGATTAGGTTTTCCTTCTTGAATCGTTTCCAGCCTTTGATTTCTTTTTCCCTCTCAATTGCATGATTAACATACTGATGCCTTTCCCAATACAGAAGGTAGAAGCAATTATATTTTCCAGCAAAGGTCTTTTTATCGCTATATGCATCTGATTTATGCTGATTCAAGCGAGCCAATAGATCATTTGTCATTCCAGTGTAAAGAACCTTTTTTGATCTATTAGTTGTGATGTAGGTAAAGTAATTGTGATTTTTCACATGTCTAAAATATGAGATTCTTCGCTGTGTTATGATTGACATTCTATAAAACAATCATTCTAAATGTAAATGTGATGTCCAGAACTTATCCTGGGTTGTCATGCCTGCCTGCGTTAGGTTGAGGCACAGCTCTGAAGACTTATTGGAACTAACGAAGGGCATAGATTCTTCGCTGCGCTCAGAATGACACTCCTAGTTAAGTTCTATGCGGTAATTTATGAGAGGTTTTCAAGCTTTGTTCTGGGTTGTCATGCTGAGGAATGAAGCATCTCATTTAAGAGTGAAGGAAGCCATAAGGGTTGTAGATTCTTCGCTGCGCTCAGAATGACACTACCTAATTAGGTTCTAGGTGTAATAATTAGAGTTTTAAAAACTTTGTTCTGGGCTGTCATGCTGAGGAATGAAGCATCTCCCGTACTGTTTATTAACAATAAAATATTGAAAATTCTTCGCTGCGCTCAAAAATGATATTCAGATAGCCACTTACTTTTTTCTTGCAAAGGAAGTCACAATCCCGAATTTGACTCCTGTCACGTTGGTATCATCTACCCTATAAAATGGAACCGAAACAGCAGTAAATATTCTAAGATTGACAGTAGAGTTTCGATTGATCATCAATCCTCCTCCGAAGTAAGCACCAATACCTGATTGTGTGGTGTGATACTCAATGTCATATTCGGAATCGTTGATTTGTGTGTAACCATATTCCATCCCACCATTGATGTAGAAGGTTGTTCGCTTTCGAGAGAGTGGATAGGTCACACCCAAACTAACATTTCCACTATGCAATAATCGATCAGGAGATCGATGATTGACCGAAAGGTTGGATGATGGAAACAACTCAAAATCCAAATTGAAAAGGAAGGTAGACGCATCGTAGGTATATGCAAGTCCAAATCCAGAAAGGATACTTTCGTTGGGAATTGCTTTCCCACCAAGCATCACGCCCATGAAGTGGTTTACTTTGATCTGTGCAAGTTCCACACCTTGCTGATCATATTCGGTAACTTCATCAATTTCAATATCAGTCTTAGCTGTGCGGTTGGTGAAGAAGGATCGACCAAGTCTTGAAAGCAATGGATCCAGGTCTTGCTCAGCTGCACCTTTGGCCATGTCATGCCAGACCTGCTGTCGGCTAGTGCTCTCGTAGACACCAAGCGAAATGATATAGACACCTTGGAGATAATGGATCTCTCCTGTCATAAAGTAGCGGGCATTCATTTCTGTCGCCTTGGAAACAGAGGTAGATAATGGTTCTCGGTCAAGGTATCCTCCAGCACCAATCCGTTCGTCCAGCATGATAGTATAGTCATGGTTGTCTTCGATGTAAGACTTAATCAGCTTTGAGGTAGAATACTGTAGCCCATTGGTGGGTTCCATATTTATGAGTTCAAAGCCTGGGAAGTAAACAACCTTCTGGGCAAAACAGAGATTGAATGCAATTAATGTGATGATCGAAATTCTAGTTTTCATTTTGGGTCAGTTATCAATTTGGTTGATGCTAAGTACTGACCTGCCACTTGCTCCCCTAAGGCTTTTGACAAAAAGTGAAAACAAAGTCTAAGTGCTTGGGGGAACCCATTTTTTTAATTGCCTAAGGCACTTTTTCTGAATTAACCTTTCGCCACTTGCTCCATAGTTTTAGAGATTTGAGCTTTCATCTGATCGAATGTGGCGTACCCATGAGCAATCATGAAAAGCTGATCCTGATGAAGCAATACAATTGTAGGATAACCTTGAACTCCCCACTGCCGGTTGAGTGCAAACTCATTTCGTGTTTCGTAACGAACGTCCTCGGCTTCAAATCGAGCTTTAAATTTCGAGAAATCAATTTCAAATTTTTTGCAAATACTCTCATAGAATTGGATGATACCCGGATCTTCGGATTCAACGTAGAATTTTCGTTGAATCTCTTCGAAGAATTCCATTTCACCATCTCCAACTAATGGCCGAGCAGCTACTACTGCCCTACAAGCTGGCTCTGTATCGTAATTGAAATCTTCAAGCTCCATTAGCTTGTATCCAAACGGCTGTCCGCTCATCTCATTTACATGTCCCCAATGCTCTTTTAGAAAATCCTTCATTTGGTCATCCCAGGCATCTCCTCCGCCAGGGCGCAATCCTCCTACCACCACACGGAAGCCAATTTCTTTATCCCGATAGTAATCTCTGAGTTTTATCAAATCAGGAGAAATTCCCCAGCACCATGAACACATCGGATCTCCTACATAGATAATCTCCGTTTTCTGCGTCAGCTTATTTTGCCCGATCGACTGCAGATCTTCAAAGCTGGAGGGTGTACATATGCCGGTTTCCGGATCGCAATAAGGGTTCATATTCTCCTTGTTTTGAGTAGCCAACACTTTCGAGTGGGCTAAGGTTCTTTATTTATTTTTTCTCCATTTGTGAAACATATCATTTATTATTACGTCTCCATTTAAGAATCTAATACAAACCTCATGAAAGGAACACATCTGGGAGAATTTCAGGAAATCGTAATGCTAAGCATTCTCATACTGGAAAAGAACGCTTATGGCGTGACAATTCAGGATGAAATAGACAGACGCATGAAACGCTCCATCAGTCGGGGAGCCTTACACACAGCATTAACACGACTGGAGGAAAAGGGATTTATATCCTCCGGTTATGGCGAGCCTACTTCAGAACGAGGAGGAAGGAGAAAACGCTTTTATGAAGTGACCAATAAAGGACTGGAAACTTTACAGGAAGCAAAAGAGCTGCGCGAAAGTATGTGGGGACTAATCCCGAAACTCACTTAAAGATTAAATGGACTACAACTCAAAATACTATGAAACATCCGGAGATACCGTCATTCGCCTATCGGCTATTTAAGTGGTTTTGCAAAGATCCCGTTTTTGAAGAGCTGGAAGGAGACCTGGAAGAAACATTTCTCAGAAATAAAGAGAAACATGGACTAAATAAGGCTCGTCGGATTTACACTCTGGAAGTCCTAAAAATGCTTCGTCCTTCTGTGGTAAGCAAACCAACCTCGGGACCGGGCTATCAAGCAGCTTTGCTTGGAAGCTACGTGACCATTTCTCTACGTAATTTGAAGCGTCAAAAGCTGTTTTCTTTCATCAATATTTTCAGCCTATCTGTGGCCATGTCTGCTGGGTTGTTAGTCATCGGGATGATCACCGATCTGCTCAAGTTTGATGAATTTCATGAACACAAGCATGAAGTCTACCGAGTAATCTCTTCTCCTGTTTATCAATCAAGGCCTCTTGATGTCCAAGCTTCGTCTCCGCGCTACTTAGGACAGGAAATGATGCAACACATTTCCGGAATACAAGTAACAAACCTTGGAAGAAGAATGCAGGGAACTGCCACAGCCAATGAGAAAAACATATTCCTGAAGGGCATCTATGCGGACGAGCATTTCTTTGATTTCCTGTCGTTTGATCTGATTAAGGGCAATAAAAATACTGCGCTTAAGGAGCCCTTTTCGGTTCTGCTTTCTGAGAGCTTTGTTGAAAAAACATTCAAAGAAAAAGACCCTGTGGGTGAGGCGATCGAAATTGAAGGGTTGGGTACTTTTATGGTGACAGGGATTGTTGCCGATCCACCCCAATTTTCCCACCTACAGTTTGAGGCGATTGTATCAATTAGCACCACGCCTCTGTTGGCAAATCAGGGCGTATTAGCTAAAAGCCACGAGCAATGGGAAAATCTCGATCGCTATTATAATTACATCTACATCACTGACAATGCCCAAAAGGCCAACGTGGAATCCTGGCTTAAAACAACAGCTCCTACGTTCTTTCAAGATCAGGAAAACTTCACTGCTTCTTTCGAACTTCAGCCGATAAACCAAATTGTGCCCGGACCGGATATCAGCGATTCTATTGGTCCCAAAATGATCTATTTACCCATCATCATTCTATCCGTGATTGCATCCGCCATTTTGCTTTCTGCCATTTTTAACTACACCAACCTATCTATGGCTCGTTCGCTTCGTAGAGCAAGAGAAGTGGGTGTAAGAAAATTGAATGGAGCCAGTCGTTCATCTATTTTTGGTCAATTCACAGTAGAAGCTATCATCCTCTCGCTCTTTTCACTTGGGCTGGGCATAGTATTCTTTCGCTTTTTACGTGTCGGCTTTATTGGATTGCTGCCAAGAGCAGAGGAAATGGTCAGGTTGGAGTTGTCACCCCAACTAATCGGCATGTTTCTGGTTTTCGCAATACTCACGGGACTAATCGCCGGACTGAGTCCTTCACTTTTCTTTTCCAGGCTTAGTTCTCTCAATGCTTTACGGTCTGGTAAAATGTTGAAAACACTTTCAGGAATCAATTTCAGAAAGGGTTTGATCGTCGCTCAATTCACTTTGAGCATCATCTTCGTCATGGCAGTTGTCATTACCAACAAACAGTACACGTATTCTCTAAATAAGGATATGGGCTTTGACAAGTCAAATATCCTGAATGTGAGCCTACAAGGAAACGACCCAGAGATTATTCGTTCGGAATTTATAAAACTTCCGGAAGTCTCAGAAGTATCGTTCTCCTCATACGTTACCGGAGTAGGTACGTGGAACAACCTCCAGTTGGTAGATGCCAGAAATCAAGATACCGTATGGGTCCATGATCTGTTTGTGGACCACAATTATTTAGATAACATGGGCATTGAATTATTGGCTGGACGAAATTTCGAAGCAGGTGAAAACAAGCTTCGAGAGTCCACTATGCTGGTCAATGAAACTTTTGTTAAAAACTTCGGGCTTAGCTCTCCCGCCGAGGCATTAGGAACGGTTTTTCATGTAGAAGGTCAATCCGTAGAAATTGTGGGTGTGATTCGAGACATCATTTACGCCAACCTGGAAGAGCACATTAACAGCTTTGTCCTGAGGAATGACAGGCGATACCAATATGCCAATCTTAAAATTTCCAGTACGGATATGATTGGCACACTTGACAAAGTGGAAGGTGTTTGGGATTCATTGGATAAGAAACATCGACTAGAAGCCAAATTTATGGAACAGCAAATCGAAGACTATTTTAAGTTTCTGGTTGACTTCATGAAGATTTTTGGGTTTGTGGGTTTCCTTGCCATTTCTATAAGTTCGTTGGGTTTGTTTGGTATGGCTCTTTACTCTACGCAAACACGTATGAAAGAAATTGGTATTCGGAAAACCTTTGGAGCCTCCGAACGCATGCTCATATTCTTACTTTCAAAAGGATTCTTCAAGATGGTGGTCTTAGCTGTGCTTATCGGCTCTCCGATCTGCTATTTCCTGTTTGACAAGTTGATCCTGGAAGAGCAAGTTTATCGTACCGAGATTACGATAGTAGAAGTTGGCGGTAGCATTATATTCCTGATGTTACTCTGCTTCTTAACGATCATAACTCAAACGAGGAATGCTGCGCGAACGAATCCTGCCAACGTACTTCGTGATGAATAATTGATACTTTTTTCTATGTTTTCGATATCAATCCGTAGATTGATAAAAATTCATTGAACCTTTTTCGGCTTTCCACGACTAAAGGTTAGCTAATGAAAACTACGGATCAAATAATTGAGGAATGGCTGGTGATCAATTGCCAGTCAGGGGATCGCAAAGCCTTTGAGCTCCTGGTCAAACGCTGGAATCCTAAAATGATGGGTCGGGTCTACCACACCACAAAAGATGCAACTGCTACCCAGGACATTGTACAGGAAGCATGGATAGCAATCATCAAAAAAATAAGAACACTAAAAGATCCCAGGGCATTTCAAGGTTGGTCTCTACGGATTGCTACTCATATGGCAATAGATTGGATTCGATCAAATCAGGTGAATCGAAAGCGTGAGGGAATAAGACAGGCTGCTCAAACGGAGTTTACGGAGAAGAATCAACACACAAACGAAGAAACGCTAAGCTCACTTAAAAAGGCAGTCGATCTGCTCCCTGATGAGCAGCGAGTAGTTATCAACCTCTTTTATCAAGAAAGTCTATCAATAACTACTATCAGTGGCTTACTTGACTTACCTATTGGAACAGTAAAATCACGATTATTTCGTGGACGAGAGTATTTAAAAAAAATGTTGGAAAATAAACTTTATCAAAATGAAAACGAATAATGAAATTGATCAAATGATTAAAGAAGCGCTATCAGCAGACGAACTAGACCTCTTTAATACCTATGAAGAACAGAATGTACTTCAAAAATTTGGTGGACTATTTCAAGGCAAAATGAAATGGGTCAACGTGATGAGTGTAGTATTCCAATTTGTCATATTCGGGATAGCAATATACTGTGGGTATAGAGCTTTTTACGCTGTTGATAATACACAAATGCTACAGTTTGGAATTGGTGCTTTTCTTGCAATGATGGCTGTCTCATTTCTTAAAATGTACCACTTCATGGAAATGAATAAAAATGCTGTGATACGCGAATTAAAAAGAGTGGAGCTGCAAGTTTCCATACTGGCAAACAAGCTGAATACTAAATAGGCGGCAGCTCAGGATAAGGGATGATAGCTTCTATCAGAAGAATCACTCCATCTTTGGTCAGCAACGTGAGCGTTATTAAAATGCTACTGATGATGAGAGAGACGCCAATATTATTCTTTCGTATCTCCTCAAATTCGTCAATGGGAGTAAGCTTACTGTAAAGAAAAGTGCTGATTAGTCCAATCAATATTGTAGAAGTATAAGCGATAGCAATATAAATGGCACCGGTAGCAATGTATTCAAATGCTAAACTGAAGCTATCCGCCTGCTGATTTAACAGTCGAAAAGAAGAGATAAGTGGTTGAACAATTCCACTTATCATGATACCTACGGAGATAATAATAGCAGAAACAAAAATGCTGTACGAGAGATTATAATCTTGAATCTTATAGTATTTCCTTCCTACCCATTGAACAATCTTATAGGTTAATGCGAGGATGAAAATACCAATCGTGATGGCAGAAATGATTTCAATAATGGCTAAAAGTGCGATGTTAGCGTCCATTGACTAAGGCTATTTTCCAGTATTTAACATTATTTGAATTGGGTGGAAGCATACCTATTGGCCATCCTTTTCCCGTAGTTTCCCAAAAGTAGTATTTCTTTCCCTGATGCTTTAAATGGTCTCCACTGGCTGGGATATTTAAGGCCAGCATGGCATGTGCGTATTCATTGCTCACCACTATCATGGGATCATAACCCAGCTTTTCAAGTAGTGCATATATCAGTACCGATCGAGTATCACAGTCTCCATACAATGAATGCAAAAATTCATAGGGCGACAACAGGCCAAAAGCTATGTTACCAATACACGGTTTGCCTTTATTGTTGGCTTCTGAGCAATCTTGTACACGTACATAGCTGTACGGAATGTCCTGAACAAATGAGACGATCATTTCTGCAAACTCACTTCTGGATAGTTCTTTTTGTTGCGAAATGCCGGCCAATGAATCCACCAAAAAATCGATGTGAGATTGACTTTCTCTTACGAGTTCAGCATAAATACTTCCCCACAGATTTTCGTAAGTGTTTAGATCAAATACTATTTCATTCCTTTTCTTTCCTGCAGACAAACTCACCCGCTCTATTGACTCGTAGGTTGCGCAAAACGAATGAGAGTAGTCTACCATGTCCCAATCTCGCTGATGTAAGCGATCATTGCTCGTATTGATTACCACATAATTGTCCGAACATACCGCCGCTTCAACTCCCTCTTCATTCAATAGATCAATAACCGATGAAATGAGAATGAAAACAAGAATTACATAAAATATAAACTGCAGAAGCGCTTTCATAAGGCTAAATATCCACAAACACAATCGTATTTAAGGCCACAATTTTATTAAATTCCATCTACTACCGAATCTAATATGACCTACTACACAATCTACACAAGCACTCCAAGGGAAAAAGTGACAATGGAAATGCTAATGGATATAACCAGGGTTTCGCAAAAAAATAATCCTTCCAAGGACATCACAGGTATTCTTCTGGGTATAGAAAATAAGTTCCTTCAGTACCTTGAAGGCCCTGAAGAAAATATAACTGAACTCTTTGATAAGATATGGAAAGATCCTCGTCACCAAAACGTGACGCAATGGATCAAGGGATTTTCAAACGAACGAGTCTTCAAAGACTGGTCAATGGGCTCATGGATGCTTACAAACGAGGAACTTAAAAACCTTCCAGCTCTTTCAGACCTAAAGAACTTTCTGGATGACCCAATAAATAGCGAGCTTCAGTCCAAAAAATTCATCACTATGATGAACGATTTACTTAAAACGTGGATTGCTCATGAGCCTGAGCGACTCAAAAAGATGCGTGATGAACTGTCCAGTTGAACATTGATCAATCGTCCTTATAGAAAAAAATGAAAAAGCTACTTCTCCTCTTCACGATATTCGTTTTTTCAAATTCTGCTGTTTTTAGTCAAGAAAATGTTCCCTATGCGTGGCTGGCTGGTACCTGGACAGGCGATGGATTTGGTGGAACCTCAGAAGAAATGTGGTCCGCACCTTCTGCTGATGGTACTATGATGGGAACCTATCGACATCACAAAGGTGATGGAACGCTCAATTTCTATGAGTTTATGGTCATGGATTCTACAGGTCTTAAGCTGAAGCACTTCAACCCGGATATGATGGCCTGGGAGACCAAGGAAGACTTTGTTCATTTCAAATTGATTGAGTTTACCGAAAACAAAATCATTCTGAAGGGTTTGGTTTTTGAACAGAAATCAGATACTGAAATGGAAATTAGGCTAGACCTAAAAAATGGAGACAAGAAGTGGACTGAGGTGTTTCAGATGACTCGAAAATAAAAAAGGCTGTCTTCTCAGACAGCCCTTGTTGAGATTATCGATCCTCTTTCGATGGAGGTGCAGGTTTCCCTTGATAATTTTTTAGTTGCTCATTGATATATTCAATTGCACGGAGCAATTGTGCGTCATTGCCTTTGGCTAGCTCTCCCGGGTTCTCTTTGACCTCAATGTCAGGATCCACTCCGTAACCTTCTTTAAACCATTCACCATCCGGATCATACATTCTGAATGTTGGCACGGTAACAACACCACCATCAATAAGCGACGGAGCGCCGGAAATTCCTATGAGTCCTCCCCACGTACGAGAGCCTATAAGTGGCCCCAAACCAGCTTTTCTGAAGTAATCTGGAAATGCATCACCTCCTGAACCACTCCATCCGTTTATAAGCATAGCCTTCGGCCCAAAATTCCCCGCAGGCGGCCAGGACCAGGTTTCACCGTCTCTAACAGCCCAGTAAGCAAGTGGTTTTCTATCTAGCATCTCAATGAAACGATCCGGAATCTGTCCACCGCTGTTGAATCGCTCATCTATGATCAAAGCTTCTTTGTGTAGCTGTCCGGTAAATTGTCGTATCAATTCGTTTTGACCATCGATTCCGGTACTTCTCACATAGATATACCCTGCGCGACCATTGGTCATTTCATCTACCTTTTTTCGATTCGCCTCAATCCATTCGAGATGTCTAAGGCGCGATTCACTTTGCATCGTTTTAACCAATACCTTTTTAGCATTAGTCATTGAAGTAGTGCTGTTTACAGTCAGCTCCACAGTCTCATTGGCTAATCCTTGAAAGGAGGCATATGGATCTTTAGAACCATCCACCGGTGTTCCATTCACAGCCAATATGTAATCTCCGACATTTACATCTACGCCTACCTCATCCAATGGAGATCTTACCTCAGCATCCCAGGACGCACCTCGTATGATTCTCCCGACCTGGTAATAGCCATTGCTTTTCTTCCAGTCTATACCCAGATAACCTACATTCATGTTTGATGACCTTTCCTGATCTCCGCCTCCACGGTAAGTGTGGGAGGCATTTAGCTCACCGATAAGCTCACCCAAGACATAGTTGACATCCCAACGCGTAACGGACTGTTCAACTAGTTTTTCGTACTGATCACCGATTGCATTCCAATCCAGACCATGCATGTCTTTATCGTAGAAATAATCACGTTCAAGCCTCCAGGCTTCTCTGAATATTTGCTTCCATTCATTCATCGGGTTGATTGTCATTCTCATATTAGACATATCCACCGCCTTATCGATCTTTTGGCTCTCACTGATGCTCACGATTCCGACCTTACCTCCGCTAGAAACAGCTATTTTTTCTCCATTTGATGCAATCTCAAATCCATTTGCATTGCTCATTAGCGTTTTCACTTCACGATCTTTAATGTCATAGTATTTGATACTTGAACTTCGGTCTGCTGATCCTGAATTTGGAAATTGCATAAACACAACTTTGCCGGATACGACCTCTAATCCTCCATAGTTTCCAGCATCAACCGGCAGCAAGATTATTCTGCTTTCAAATCCATCAATGTCAATTTTAACCGAAGTATCCTGTTTCTCATTGTCACCTTTTTTCTTACTTTTCTTCTTATCACCGTCATCCTCCTTCTCCTCTTCTTTCTTTATTTCCACCTCATCGTTTTTTGGCTTCAATAAGTGCTCAGATTTTTGAGTCAATGGTACGGCAGCCAGCATGGTGCTGTTTGGATATATAAAAGTGTTGTCCAGATCAGAATATACCGGGCTGATATTTCTGTTGGTTAAGAAAAACAGGTAATTGTTGTCCGGATCGAAGCTTGGCGAATAATCGTTGTAAAACTCTCCGGTAACCTTATGTCCGCGCTTTGCTTCGGTATCGTAGAGATGAATCGATCGATTATAATTTGCATTGTCTTTGGAATATGCAATCCATTTACTATCTGAAGACCATGAAAATGAAAAATTGCTTAAAGCGCCATGAAACATAAAAAGACCTTCGTCCATTTTCACCGTCTGACGCGTGGCTAAATCGAAATAGTTAAACTCCATTGCCTGGTTTACAAATGCAAGTTTCTTGCTATCCGGTGACCAGTACAGCTGATATCTAAACCCGGAAGTATAATTTGTTACCATTTCTGTTGATTGGGATTCGGTGTTGTAAATCATGAGTTGATACTCTCCGTTTTTATCGCTCCAATAGGCAATCTTCTTGGCATCAGGCGACCAACTTGGTGTGCGATCATGAGCTCCATCACTGCTTGTTAGGTTTCGTGTTACACCGTTTTCTGCTGGGACGGAAAATATATCTCCACGTGCTGAAATGATGAGTCTTTTCCCATCAGGAGACACATCGTACCAGTTCATGTTATCTCCAACCTCAACCATTTTCTCTTTTAGAGATAGCTGATCAGCTATAACAGTTACGTTTACCTCACTGCTCTGCTGTGTAGCGAGATTCATGAGATAAAGTCTTCCTGCGTTTTCATATACAATTTCCTCCGGTCCCATCGATGGAAAATGAATGTCAAAATCTGAATAATTGGTTACCTGACTATTTGTACCGGAGGTAATGTCATAGGCCCACAGGTTGTACCTGTTGTTGGGTCCGTTATCGGATGAGTAAAATATTTTACCATCTCCCCACATTGGAAATTCATCACTAGATGCATTGTTAGTAATGTTTACTGAGGTATTTGTAGCAAGATCATAGGTCCAAATATCCGGCGCCCACCCTCCTTTATAGCGTTTCCATGTTCTATTTATTCTTGATTTAAAATTGAATGCAATGCTTGTCCCATCAGGTGAATATGAGCCCAGGCTACCATATGGCATAGGTAATTTATTTGGTAGTCCGCCCTCAATGCTCACTTCATAAAATTGAGAAAACCGCTGCCTTCCGCTTTCACGGGATGAAGCAAAGAGAATCTTATCTCCATTTGGGTGCCAGTCAAGCACTTGATCGAAGCCTCCATGTGTGGTCAGGCGCTGAGGAACTCCTCCGGTCGACGGTATCACATAAACATCCCAATTACCATCGTAATTAGCTGTGAAAGCAATTTTGCTTCCATCTGGAGAAAATTTAGGAAATCTTTCCTCTCCGGCTGGTGAGCTGAGTTTGTTTGCGACCCCTCCATCTTTGGATACAATCCAAATGTCTCCGGCATAGATAAATGTGATCTTATCGGATGAAACATCTGGATATCGTAGCATCCGTGCGTTGATCTGAGCCACTAATTCATTTCCAAAAAAGCAAAGGAGAATAATGGCAATTAGGTTTTTTTTCATAACGATTTGGGGTTGGTTACTGAATGAATTTACGAAGAATACTCCAACGTGAGAAAAGGTTACGGGTTGGCAGCTATTTTCTTGTAAAATTCAATAGTCCGAAAATCGGGCCCAAAGCAAGCACAAGTAGTACCGATTTCTGGTCAAAGCTGACCAGCAGATAACTAAGCAATTGAATGCTGATAACGGTAATGGTGAATCCAATGCTATTGACCAGTGTTAATGCAGTACCCTTGAGGTTTGGAGTAGCAGTATTCGCAACTAACGAGCTGAATAGCGGTGAATCAGCGATGACTGCCATCCCCCAGATGATCATGAACATAAGGAAGTAAATGCTTTCAAGGTCGAAGATGATTGGAGAAAAAATGCAGCAGAGACCGGAAAGAAAAAGGAATGTTTTCGCGGTGTTTTTTACACCATATTTCTCAGCAATATACCCTCCAATAAAGCATGCCAATGCTCCACTTCCGATAATAAAAAACGATAGTAGCGAAATCGTCTGACGATTATACAAAGCAAGGCTATTAAGCTCAAGTATATATGGAATGAATGCCCAGAATGCATACAACTCCCACATGTGTCCGAAGTAACCGAAGGCCGCCGCCTTAAAATCTTGGTTTCTAAAAACCTCTCCAATTTCTCTGATTCTTGGCTTCTGTCCCTTTTTACGATAAGGGCCTTCGCTTACTAAAAGCTTAATGAGTAAGCCGCCGGTGATCGCCAAACCTGAAGTTATGAGGATTACTAGCTTCCAATCAAATGAGGTATCATAACTGGCAATAAGGTGTGGTAGCGCAGTCCCCAGCACCAATGCACCAACTAAAAAACTGAGCGCCTTGCCTAACCCTTTTTCGTAATAGTCTGCTGCGATCTTCATTCCCACAGGATAGATTCCGGCGAGAAAGAAACCAGTCATAAAGCGGTAGATGAGAACATTAACAAATGAGACTTCTAACAGTATTAGTGTATTAAATGCCGCTCCGAGAATTGCACTTATAAAGAAGACATTGGAAGGGTTGAATCGGTCGGCGATGGTGAAGACAGCATAGATCAGCGTCCCAATAATAAAACCCAATTGAACGGAAGAGGTGATGTATCCAATATCAGCCTTCAGCAAATCCAGCTTCATCGCCAGGTCAGGCATTACCGCATTGCCTGCAAACCACAGGGAGGTACAAAAAAATTGCGCTAGTACAATGATGGGGAGGATATGCTTTGGCGTATGGCTCATGCAAAAAACCAATAATCCTCAACCGGCTTTTTCCCCCACTGATCCAATTGATTTCTGATGACAATTTTATCATCCGGGGAAGTGACTACAACGAGAATCTGCGGTTTCTCCAAAGATGGGATATCATTGAAATGTTGCATTTTGATGCCATATACATCCTTGCCTATTTTGCGCTCATTGTCGCATACCCAATGGAGCGTATCCTCCTCCTCAAGCAATAGCTTGGCCAGGTCTTTTCCATTTCTTCCGGCTCCCCACAAAACAAGTGGTCGCTCCCGCCTTCGATCTATCTGGTAAAAGTATTTCACCTTCATACCAAAGTATCGATTGTCCTTGTATTCTTCCCATGTTCTGGAGATTCTGTCAGACCGATCTCTCCAAAAGTGTAGCACCTTGTCGATCCCATGTACTTTGAGGCCATGTTTATAGAAACGAAAGCATAGGTCATAATCTTCCGGGTAGATCTCCGGATTGAACCCATCTACGGCATCAAAATCTTCTTTGTGAATGATCCAACAATGAGATGGAATCACACATTCCTGATAAATCTCCTTATAATGTGTTTCATTCCGGGCTACTTTATTTAACCATTCTTCGTATCTTCGAAAGCCATCTCCAACCTCTCCTTTATCAACAAAATGCTCGGTACCTCCGGCTATGATGTGACCCTTTCCATATTTCATCCACTCATTCATTAAAACCTCCAGTTTATCATCAGGCATCTTGTCATCCGAATCCATGCGATTAATCAATTCGCCTTTAGCTTGTGCGTATCCTTCCTTCAAAGCAGGTATCAGCTTATGACGTCTGCTGTGAACTACTTTGATGCGGTCATCTTTCTCTGCATACCAATTGAGAATATCCGGAGTTCGGTCAGATGAATGATCATTAATGGCAATCAGTTCCCAGTTTTTGTAGGTCTGTCGGATAATGGAATCTATGCATTTGGGTAAGTATGGGGCAGTATCCTTGGCTGCCATGATAATAGATACGAGAGGCTGGTTCATCAATTATTCAGGTTTTTGCCCCAGTATTTTTCTGCGTAGCTGGAGACAGGAAGTCCTAAATTAAAACGAATAAACATATTAAGGTCAAACCAGACGACTTTAAGAAATCCATGTTCTTTGAATCTACGTGGAGATGTTGAAATTCCCGGCTTTATGAGTGCGAGCTTTCCACGTTTTCTAAGTTTCTTGCACAGAAAGGCTGCCTCCATTAGCGCCTCTTCAGGAACACCCCCGATATCATCTAGAGTTGATCTTCGCGCAAAGATGGCCTGATCGCCATAGTAAATATTTCCAAATCGGTATCGGATTCGATTGCCTAATGCCAACAAAGAAAGCTTCCAGTCCGGTTTGCGAAAAGAAAATTCAAAAGCCCCGCCAACAACCAATTCATCTTTCAGCGCCAATGAAACAGATGCATCAAAATGCTTTGGCAGCAAGGTGTCTGCATCTAGAAAAAGCAGAATATTACCATTTGATTTCTTCCAGCCATAGTTGAGACTCTGATACTTCTTAAGTGCAAATTCGGGTTTACTAAAAGCAAAGACTTTTGAATCGCTTATGCTCTCCAGTGTTCCATCGGAACTTCCCGCATCTACCACAATAATCTCTATTGCATCTGGCTGGAATGACTGCTGAAAGGTGTGGGATATGGTGGAGCTGATATTATCAACTTCATTTAGCGTAGGGATAACTACAGAGATCAAAATTAAGCCTGGCTTATCTCAAACAAATGGCCATCAGGGTCTCTAAAGAACCCACGAATCTCTGCTCCCCAATCCACCGGAGGTGTAAGAAATTCAGCACCTCGTTCTTTCAGGGTTTCGTAACATCCCATACAGTCTTTCACCCTAATGGTAAATGAATGGCTGACGTCATTGGGATTGCCAGGTGGAACAAATTGAGTATCTGGTTTGTCCTTAGTTGGTCCTCCGGCCGTCACAAGTAAAATCCAGTTGCCCAGAAATTGAATCACACAGGAATCACCACCGTACTCACGATATATTTCTGCTCCTAACACATTCTGATAGAAATGCTTGGACTTATCCATATCAGAAACCACTAAAATCGTGGTAAGTGCCATTTCATCTGTAGGGAATTGTGCTTTTGCCATATTTATAAATTTCCGAGGTGTGTATGCTTAAAGTTATCATTAAACTTCAACCCATACCCAAACACACGATCCATGCTTGCATGCCCGAATAGGATAATTCCAGCAAGCTGTAATTCCGTGATTCCCCACCAAAAGCCCAAAAACCCAACCATCAGGACAATTCCTTTGTGATGAAACAAATTGTAGATCATGGCTCCAAGATTCGGGTTGACCAGATAACCAAGCATCCCTATGTCTGGTGTCAGGATCAGCAGTAAGTACACCCACCACGCATAATCGAGAAAACTGAATAGGTAAATTGAAAAAAGGAACATTGCCAATTCTTCAAGCTTGAGTAGATTTTTCATATGGATTGGTCGTTTAAGTGATTGATTTTATTCCGTCTAATAAGGTATCCAACTCGCTGGTAAGGTTGTAAAGACTTGGAGTCACACGAACTACCTGCTGATCTTCAAGGTAACGAATGACTGTAAACACTTTTGCTTTCTCATATAGCTTGGCAATCACCTCTTTGGTTTCCATACCCTCTATCTTAAAGCTGGCAATGGCACAGCTTCTTGTGGGATCAAGCGGTGTTGTTATAGTCACTTTGGGAATGTCATTTGCTCTGGAAGTCCAATAATTTTGCAGGTGTCTCAGGCGCTTCTCTTTCTTTGGAATGGTAACGGTCTGATTGAAAGCCAATGCATCCGGAATGGTTATGACTGTCGGAACGGATAACGTTCCAAAATGACCAAGCTTGGTAATGTCATCCACATCTTCGATGCGATCGCCATACAGTGGTTTCAGGTCTTTCACTCGATTGCTATTCACATAAAGGAGGCCTGCACCGAGCGGATTTCCAAACCATTTGTGAAGGTTGACCCCTACAAAGTCTGCTCCCAGGTCTTTCAGCTTAAAATCTACTTGGGCAAAGCTATGTGCCGCGTCCACGATAATTTCTATGCCTTGTGGTTTGAATCGATCTGCTATTTTCTTGACTGGCATGATTTGCCCGGTCAGATGGATCATGTGTGTGACCAGAATACCTTTTGTTTTAGGCGTCACCGCCGCTTCATAGCAGGCCAGAATTTCTTCATCACTTTCCGGCAGCAATGGAATTTTAATCCGCTTTATACTAATCCCTTTTTGTTTTTCCAGCATTTCGAATGTTTCAATCATGCTGAAATAATCTTGACCGGAAAGAATTACCTCATCACCCTCCTCCCAATCCAGTCCCTGAATGGCAATGTTTAGTGCTTCTGTTGCATTCCGTGTGATCAGTGCTTCCTCCGAAGCTATACCGGCAAAGGTTGATAGCTTATTAATGATCTGTTTAAAATCACTACTATACTTCGTCCTTAAATACCTTGAAGAATTGACGTTTACTCGCTCAACATTCTTGATGTAGGCTTCATAGACTGGTCGGGGCTGCACACCAAAATATCCATTTTCGAGGTTAATAAAATCCTGGGGTACATCGTAAAAGTCTTTACGAAATTTTTTCCAGAATTTCTCGTCAGTGGTCTGATCCTGATCAAATGAGGAATGATAATCTGAGAGGGAGGGTTTAGCTGCCTTTGCTGAAATGAGTGGAAGGCCGGCTATTCCAAGTCCGATTCCTTTAAGTACTTTTCGACGGTTCATACTTTTAGGTTTTAAATGAATACCGTCAATAAAGATAGGCTACTCGCCAAACATGTCTTTTAATGCTTTCACCCTGTAATTGAAAATTCCTTTGAGCTGCCGCCTGACAAAAAGGGATTGTGCGATTCCTCCAAGAAACCCAAACGGAATCTTATAGGAAACTCGATCTGTCATTAAAACACCTTTTTCATTTTCTGCAAAATGATGCTCATGATGCCACATACTATATGGCCCAAATCGCTGTTCATCCACGAAGAACTTTTTATCATCAACGTGTGTGATTTCAGTAACCCAGTTGGTTTTGATCCCCGGTAATGGGGAGAGTTTATAGCTGATAATTTGGCCAGCAAACATTTTCTCCTGGTCACCTGAGGTGATTTTAAATCCCATATGTTTGGGTGTAATCAGTGCCAGATTTTTTGGAGACGAGAAAAACTCCCATGCCTCGTGCAAACCAATGGGCAGTTGCTGAAGAACTTCTAATGTATAGATCCCGGAATGTTTTTTAATTTCAACCATATGTCAGTAACCCTATTATTTCTGATTTGTTGGCTAGCCCAAATTCCTTACAAGTTTTACCGATCAAAAAAGTTTTAAAAGGCGTATGCTATATTAGCATCGAATACCACCTTGATTAATCAAAACCTCTCAAGTTTTAAATCAAGTATTCGACATGCACTCAATGGTATTCATGCAATTCAAGAAATTTGTTATTAAAGAGTTTGGACACGGGCCATGGATTAAAATTTCGCAAGAAACAGGTTTTGATAATCTTCATTCCAGCATAGGTCAGACCTATCCGGACGGAGATTTTTTTAGGTTGTTTTCCAAGACCGTCGAAAAATTAGGTCTGGAGAAGGAAGTCGCTCTGGAAAAGTTCGGAACATCAATTACTCCATTCCTTCTTCAATTTTATGAACCTCCCACAAGTTGGGGTTTGTTTGACTTTCTAGAAGTAGTTGAGACCGAGATCCACAAGGCTGTCCGTCATACCACACCGTACGCAGACCCAGCCCAGCTAATTGTAAAGCGCCTCGACAAAACTCGAATTGAAATTTTCTATGATTCACCAAGAGGAATTCCTTGGTTTGGTCTGGGAATCATTAAAGGATTAATCGATCACTTTGATGATCAGGAAGCCAGGGTAGATCTAAAACACCTAGGCGGACTCAATTACCTTTATACTATTAGTAAATAGCGAGTCTCAATTGAATCGAGAAGCAAATTTCCTTTCTCAGTAGGCAACCATTGGTTCAGTAATAGCATTTTAACATTAGTAGCCCGTTGTTAAAAAACATTAATTACTGAATTTAAAAGGCATTTACTCTCATATTTGACTCCTTGAAAAAATTCATTTTCATAGCGTTGCTTACCGTTGTGTGCTTTTCTTCAAAAGCTCAACGAAACTATATATATGGTGTGGTGAAAGACAGCCTTTCTCAAGAACCTATGATTGGGGCGCACATTCAAAATGTTGATGCAGGTAGTCTGACGTCAACAAACGCGGAGGGAAAATTTAAAATACCGGCACAGGTCGGAGATACAATTGTGATCTCCAGCGTAGGTCATAAAACACTTGCCTGGGTTGCAGACTCATCCTGGTTTAAGCAAAATGAGATTGATTTTCTTTTGGCCGTCAATACCATTTATCTTGATGAAGTTGTTGTAGGAGAATTTCCCGAGTACGAGCGTTTCAAAGATCTTATCATCAAAGAACAACCAAAAGATACCACCTTCGAAATCTTTGGGGTGCCACGGGTCGTAATGGATCCTTACCCTCAAATGGAAAAAAGTGAGTATTTGAATCCGGTTTTTGTATTCTTTCACCCAATTTCTGCAATCCATCACTCTGTAAGTAAAAAGGAGAAAGAAAAACGGAAAATGCAACAAATCAGAAAAACCAGATTCATTACCGAAAAGGCGAGATTAAAATTTACACGAGAGTGGGTAAGTGAAAATACCAAACTCGAAGGAGATAAACTCACCAGTTTCATTGCCTACTGTAATTTTTCTGAAGATTACCTGGCTAGCGCTTCACAGTTTGCTATTTACGAACTCATGATGGATTTACTCCCAAAGTTTCTTAAGGAATACGAAGAGGGTTAATCCTTATTTTCCTCCAGGTATCTAGTCACTCGCTCCTCTACATTATCCCTGATATTCATATAAAATAGGTTGTAATCCACGACATGGTACCGATCCCAGTTGATTAGAAAACTCCAAAAGAATCTGAGTTTATTGATCCACAACATGCCGTCGATATTCTGACCATCAGCAATTCCGGGTCTGATCTTTTTGTAGTTCTTCAAAAGCCCGCCTCTGTTTTCGCCCCATGAGACATAGGTCGTATCAGTTTTCCAGCTGAGTGGGTTAACATTAAGTGCATCGCCATACCAAAAATCATGGTTGGGAGGATAGTAATCTCTGGCATACGTATTCCAGGTCAACCAACAACTTGTGTCTTTGGGATCCTCGCAAGGAGGAATGTAAGAAAAAGTCCCTTTATCCAAAGGCATACCAATGATATAAGCAGCCACCAACTGGTTCATCAGGGCCTTACTTTCAAAGAAATCACGCAGTAACGTTACCGCATGATTGGTGCCCTGGCTATGCGAAGCAATGATAATTGGACGTCCATTGTTCCAATTATCCAGGTAGTACTGAAACGCTTTTTTTACATCCTGATAAGCAAAGTCCAGGGCTTCCACCTTCAACGGCAAATTTTCGGCATAGTAGACCCCAATATGAGCCTGTCGATAAAGTGGAGCATAGACTTTAGCAGAAGCATTGAAAACAGTTGCCTGATACTTGATGGTGGAAGTAGCAATCTCTTTATTCAATTTCTCATCATTGACATCTGCAAACCAGGGATGATCCTTATGTTGCTTTTTGGTATAAATGGTAGGATAGATAAAAAAGACATCTGCTTCTGCAGTCTCCTGATATTCTTTCAACTCACCCTTTCCCGGTACGAGATCAGCCATGTCTTCTACATCCGGATGAGCTATCCAGTATTTTATTTGAGAATAGTCAGGAGGGGCTGGCGTTAAATCGAGATCGTCACGCCCGTATTTCGACTTAAATTTTTTTGTGGTTTGAGAAAAAGCACCGGAGAAAAGCGAAATAAGTAGAAAGTATGCAAAACATTTTACATAAGTTGAGCTTATAGCCATATAAAATATATAAATTATAGTAATACTAGATTTACTGTAGTTAAAGTATTAAACCCTTACCAATTATGAATCATTCTTCCAATAATAATGGAGACCCAAGTCAGTGTCCATATCTAAGTGGTGTACAAAATGCTACCGGCGGCGGGGGCGTCAAAAACCGGGATTGGTGGCCAAATGAATTAAAACTTAATATTCTTCGGCAACATGCAACAAAATCGGACCCAATGGGTCAAAATTTCAATTATGCTGAGGCATTTAACAGCTTAAATTTCGCAGAACTCAAAAAAGAGGTTACTGATTTGATGACAAACTCGCAAGACTGGTGGCCAGCTGATTACGGTCATTACGGTGGTCTAATGATAAGGATGGCATGGCACAGTGCAGGCACTTACAGAGTAGGCGATGGACGAGGAGGAGCAGGAACAGGAAATCAACGATTTGCTCCGATCAATAGCTGGCCTGATAATGGTAACCTGGATAAAGCCAGGCTGCTACTTTGGCCTATCAAGAAAAAATATGGCAATAAAATTTCCTGGGCGGATTTGATGATTCTGGCCGGAAACTGCGCACTGGAATCAATGGGGTTTCAAACATTTGGGTTTGCCGGCGGCCGGGAGGACATCTGGGAACCTGAGCAAGATGTGTACTGGGGCAGTGAAACAGAGTGGGGAGCAAATGAAGACCGATACGCTAGTGGTGATTTAGAAGATCCATTAGCCGCCGTTATGATGGGTTGGATTTACGTCAATCCTGAAGGTCCTAATGGCAACCCAGATCCGATGGGTTCTGCTAAAGATGTGAGAGAAACCTTTGGACGAATGGCCATGAACGACGAGGAAACTGTAGCATTAGTAGCAGGAGGACATACGTTCGGTAAAGCCCACGGAGCTGCTGATCCGGGCCAATACGTAGGTGCAGAACCACATGGTGCCCCTATTGAAGAAATGAGCACAGGATGGAAAAACTCCTTTAAAAGCGGTGTGTTAGAAAATACGATTACCAGCGGTATTGAAGGTGCATGGACACCTAATCCAACCCAATGGGATGCCGATTACTTCGATGTACTTCTCAATTATGATTGGGAACTGACCAAAAGTCCTGCGGGGGCGCATCAATGGACGCCTACAGCAGAATCAAAAGCAAGGATGGCGCCAATGCCAAACGACCCAAATGGTACTCAACCATTAATGATGACAACCGCTGATATCGCCTTAAAAACTGATCCGGCTTATCTGGAAATTTCAAAAAAATTTCATCAAGATCACAAAGCTTTTGAGGATGCGTTTGCCAGAGCATGGTACAAATTGACACACAGAGACATGGGTCCGAAAGATCGTTATTTAGGTCCGGAGGTACCAAGTGAGGAGCTTATCTGGCAAGACCCAATTCCTAAAGTGAATTATACGCTGAGCGATGGAGACATTGATGCTTTGAAGAAAATGATTCTTGCTTCCGGACTTACTATTTCGGAGTTGGTGAGAACAGCTTGGGCGTCAGCTTCTACCTACAGAGATTCGGATAAAAGAGGAGGAGCAAATGGTGCGCGAATCAGGCTGGAGCCTCAAAGAAGTTGGAAAGTGAACAATCCGGAAGAACTCGATAAAGTCCTTAATGTCCTGGAAGGAATCCAAAAAGAGTTTAGCGGAGATATCTCCATGGCTGATCTTATTGTTCTTGCAGGAAATGCTGCTGTGGAAGAAGCTGCCAGCAATGCCGGACATAAGATATCTGTCCCTTTCCATTCGGGAAGAGGAGATGCTACTCAAGAACAAACGGATATCGAACAATTCAATTACTTGAAGCCCATTGGTGATGGCTTTAGAAACTATCAAAATGCCAACCTCGACATTGCGGCAGAAGATCTGCTTATCGACAAAGCCAATTTATTGTCTCTTTCCATTCCGGAAATGACGGTTTTGGTAGGTGGAATGAGAGTGCTCGGCGCAAACTTCGATGGTTCTAATCACGGGGTATTTACCGATAAAGTAGGGCATTTAACGAATGATTTCTTCACCAACCTTGTAGACATGACTTATACCTGGAGTGCTGTGGATGATGGCAACAAGGTATTTGAGGGTAAAGACAGAAATACCGGAGCAGTGAAGTTTACGGGAACCCGAGCTGATCTGATATTCGGTTCAAACACCGAGCTCAGAGCAGTTGCAGAAGTGTATGCAGCAGACGATGCAGAGAAGAAATTCGTCAACGATTTTGTAGCTGCATGGAACAAAGTGATGAACCTGGATAGGTTTGATCTAGCTTAAAATCAATCAGGGGTTCAGCTTCATAAAGTTGAACCCCTTTAAAAACCCACCTTATGGAATTAGTTAATTATATCCGCTTTGGTCAACTGGAATCGATAAAGCGACTGCTTGAGGAAAAGTCGGATCTAGTCAATACGCCAGATGAAAGGGGATTCACTCCACTCGTATTAGCTACGTATCTTGGCCAGAAAGAAGTGGCTGAAATGCTTATTGAGAATGGAGCAAATATCGATGCACAGGATGCTTTGGGCAATACTGCTTTAATGGGAGTTTGTTTCAAGGGTTCGCACGACTTAGCGGAGATGCTCATTGAAAAAGGAGCAAATATTCACTTAACCAATCATGAAGGATTGACGGCCTTGGATTTTGCAAAAAAACATGGTCAAGATCAAATAGCTCAGCTACTTATTTTGGCGGGCACCAAAACAGTAGCTGTAAAAAGTAGTTAGAATACGCATGACAATGCTTCGCTATATCCATATTCAAGGAAGAGAAGCACCTCGATTTCACTTCAGAGATCAAACTTCCAGAAGCTTCAAGTCAGTAATTCAATCGCTTGCTGAAGGATCTCCCCTGGTCATTTCTTCACTTTACAGGACGGACATTATATACAAAGCTGATATAGACAAGTCAGAGCAAGTACTCAAACTTTGGGAGCTGTATACCAAGCCAATTGAAGATAAAACACTGCTCACTTTTGTGGAAGGAAGAGAGCGTGGGCTTGAAATATTCTTCACCTCACTAGTCGCATTGAGTAGCGTCAGCTTGTGGTACAATAGCTACCTCGAAGAATTTCGCCATACTTGCTCTCTTGATTACTCAAACCCGATTTTGCAAGACCTAAAAAATTGTGAAAAATATCTTCAAGACTCTCAAAAGACGGTCTATCGCCCGCTGACAAAGATTGACTCGGCTGATCTTTTACCACGAAAAGAAGTCTATGCTGACCTTTCAAAACACATCAACGATTTTCTAAACTGAATTTAAGGCACGATTCATGCTTTTATTTCAATCAAATGATTGATAACCTAACAAAAGTTTGAATTATGGAACTTAAGAAAAACAAAAAGTATGACCTGGAACAAAAAAGACCTTTGTTCTTCGGTATCGGGATGATTATTTCTCTCTCTTTGACCCTGGTCGCCTTTGAATGGAAATCGCCGGTTGACCCTGTAATGGAATTGAAGACAGATTATGAAAAGTTTGACGAAATACTCACTCCAATAACTATCCATCAACCGCCACCACCACCGCCACCAAGCCATCCAATTATCAAGTCAACAGTAGAAGAACCAGAAGAAGAACCTGAGATAGTTATTGACTCTGAAGTTTTAGAAGAAGAACCAATCGTGGAATTTATTCCCTCTGAAATTCCGGAAGAAAAAGCCGAAACAGCTCCTGTAAACTTTGCTGAAGTCATGCCTTCTTTTGAAGGAGGGATGCAAAACTTCTATAAATTCATTTCAAAAAATATTCGCTATCCAAAGCAGGCCAAGCGAATGGGAGTAGAAGGAAGGGTAGTTGTACAGTTTGTTGTGGAAAGGGATGGCTCACTCACCGACATCAACATTATGAGGGGCATAGGTGCCGGCTGTGATGAGGAAGCCATTCGTGTAATGAAACTCGTTCCAAAATTTCTTCCTGGTAAGCAGGGGGATGTGCGTGTTCGTGTACAGATGGTGGTTCCGATCAACTTTACCCTGCAATAGCAGATATTCCCATCTATTTAAATAGCTCAGTTTTCGTTTCATTGTTAACTTTAGTGAAAACTAAAACCTTAAAAAGATGAAAATAAAACTGTTATATGCATTCCTACTCGGAATGTTTGCTGTGGCATGTACCTCCACCCAAAATGAAGAAACTTCAGAAGAGGCGGAGACCGCTGAGGAGGTAGCTGCACCAGCAGGTGAGGTCACATATTCTGCTGATTCCACCACCTTGAAAGGATACTTTGCAGTTTCAGAAAGTGATGGAAAAAAACCTGGAGTACTGGTGATCCATGAATGGTGGGGCCATAACGAGCACTCTAGAGAACGAGCTGATATGCTGGCAGAGTTGGGGTATGTCGCATTTGCGTTAGATATGTACGGTGATGGTAAAAACACCAATCACCCGGATGATGCAGGAAAATTCATGACGGCTGTTGTAAGCAACATGGATTTGGCCAAGGCTCGCTTTGAGAGCGCCTTAGAACAACTTAAAAATCACCCAAATGTTGATTCGGAGAAAATTGGCGTTGTTGGCTATTGCTTTGGAGGCACAATGGCTTTGAGCATGGCAAATGCTGGTTATGACCTGGATGGTGTAGCTGCATTTCATGCAGGACTTGGCTTACCAATTATGCCCGAAGGAGAAGGGTCGGTAAAGGCAAAAGTACTGGTTGCCAACGGTGCTGAAGATCCTTGGGTATCGGAACAGCAAGTTGCAGACTTTAAAGCGGTGATGGACGGTGCAGGAGTAGATTACACGTATGTATCATACGAAGGAGCTAAGCATGCATTTACCAATAAAGGTGCTGATGCACTTGGTGAAGAGTTTGGTTTGCCATTGGCATATAATGCGGAGGCAGATAGCGCAAGCTGGGAAGAGATGAAAGTATTATTCAGCGAAGTATTTAAGTGAGAATATTGAGTTTGACAGGCTTGTAATGTCCATGTCATTCTGAACTTGTTTCAGAATCTATTTATGGTTCAATTTAGATCCTGAAACAAGTTCAGGATGACTTAGCAAACCTGTCAAACTCACTTCCATACATGTATACTGCCTGCCTGATCCACAAGTATCCTTTTGTATTCTACAGGCACAACCACGTCAAAATCTTTATTGATCACGCCAAGCTGCCAGGTTTTTTTGCTTTTGATCAAAGCATATTTTCCCACGAAATCGCTAACCCAATATTTCTTAACCGGGCCTATATTTCCAATGTGTGTGCCTCTGGAACTGAAATGGTCGCTTAGCTCGTGAAAACTACTGCTTAAGTCTGTCATTGCTACAGGCACCACTACTTTTCCACTTTTATCAATAAATCCAAACTTGCCATCTTTCTCAATAAGCGCCCAATCGGAGTTTTGACGATCAAAATACCCGATCTTATCATAAATGGCGGGCACGACCTCTCGTCCTGTTTTGTCAATGAGGCCAAACATGCCAGACCTCCTTACCATGGCTAGATTCGATGCTCCCCGGTTACCGAAATCATATATTCGTTCATACTTAGGTGTAATTACCTCTTTCCCCTTTCGATCAATTACCCCGTAGAGTCCGTTTTGCTCAACACGTGCCCAATGATTTGCAATTGTTCCAAATGAAGATACAGAGGTGTATCTTGGAGGTACTATTTCTTTGCCAGATCGATCAATAAATCCATTCAACCCATTTTGCTCGACCTTTGCCCAATCAGTCCCAATAGAGCCAAAACTCCCGATCCGCTGGTAGGATGTTGGAACAACTTCTTTCCCTGCCCGATCGATAAATCCATATAACCCGCTCCGCTGAACTCGTGCCCATGCTGCTCCATTATAGGTGAACGAACCAATGCTTGAATAGATTGGTGAGACCACCTCCTCCCCGGTTCTGTCAAGAAAGCCATAGAGGCCGTTTTGTTCTATCATCGCCCAGTTGGAGCTTTTCTCACCAAATGAATATATGCGATCATAGATCGGCTTCACTACCACACTTCCCGACCGATCGATAAACCCATATAGGCCTTCTTTTTGAAGTTTTGCCCAGTTACCTCCTGATTCTCCAAAGCGGTAAATCTTGTCATATTCCGGTGACAGAATTTCCTTGCCTTGCCGGTCTATCAGTCCGTAACGATTTTCCTTCCTTACTAATGCAAAGCTGCTATGGCCTTGTTCTCCGTAGCTGGAGATGTAATCATATTTGGATTCTTCCTGCGCAAGGGAAGAACTTACTGAAACAAGAAATAAAAAGAGTGCTGCCTGAATAGATCTCATATAATCTCAACTTACAGGCTAAAGACAGAATTACTTCTGAAAAGTTTCTACTTCACGCTTATTCTTTGTCTTGAGGTGAATGAATCATTGCTTACTTGAATAAAGTACTGACCTTGTCTGAGATTTTCTAGGTTGATTTCTACGTTTGATTCTGGCGCATTTAATTCTTTCTCCCATACCATTTTACCGGAAAGATCAGTTAATGATATTTTGATTTCTGTTCGACTAAACTGTGCCCCAAGAAATACTTTGATCTTATCAATTACTGGATTGGGATAAACGATCATCTCATCGCTTGCTTCAAAGAAAGCTATAATGGTGCCGATATGTTCGTTCACTCCATCGTAATCGTATTGAACCAATCGATAATAATTTGCGCCTTGAACTGGACTTTGGTCTGTAAACGAATATTTCTGCTGCTCAGCGGTCGTACCGTGACCTCTTACTGTTCCAATATGCTTGAATGACGTTCCATCCAAAGATCGTTCTATTTCAAAGTAGTCATTGTTTAATTCAGATGCTGTCGACCATTCGAGGCGAATGTTCTGGTCTTCCACCATTGAGTAGAAAGAAATCAACTCAACCGGCAATACTGAAAAAGAGTCGCATGATGACCCATCAGTTCCATTTACTGAAGTGAGCGTCAGTGTATTGTCCACAATATCTGCGGCATTGAAATCATAAGAGTACGTTTCGATCGTTCCATTTTTCTCTGGAAATGTAATATCTATGGTATAGTCGGATGTCATATCCGGAAGGCTAAAGATGGTAACGGGAGGATTTTGAGCTCCGTGACCAGCTGAAGTACTTCCGCTTTGAGCTCCCGAAACAATGTTGCCCATATCGTCACTAATAACCATTGTTGCTCCTACTATTGGACGTGTAGTTGTAGTGCCATCCACACAATCCTGTGTAAATACTTTCAGGTAGTCGCATCCTCCGCCATCGCAGAGATCATTTTCCCAGATTTGGTTGTTCCCTCCATTGACATTTACGTAAATATCATAGTCTCCATCATCGTCATAGTCTACAAGATTGACACCTTCTGCATTCGCATTGACTGCAATATCCGTCCTTGTAAAGCTGAGATTGGCCACACTATTGGTACCCGAGGTAGTATTAATGTATAGATAGCTGTTGCCCGTATTGTTTCCTAAAAACAAATCAATGTCTCCATCTGCGTCTACATCCGCACAAGCACATCCATCTATATTCGGTGTGCCCGGTATTGTCGGTTTCGCCGATGCTGTAAACGTTCCGGCGGTTGTTTGAAGCCAAACCTGGTTTGTGCCAGCATCCGTCCAATACATATCCAGATCTCCGTCCAGATCGAAATCACAAAAAATTACCCCTCCTTTATTGCTGTTGTCAGCATCGGTGGCAGCATTGTTTTCCGGGACAGTAGTGTTTGGAGTAAAGGTTCCATCACCATCGTTTGTGTACAATTTGTAGCCTGTGGCATTGGATGGTTTTCTTACTATAAAATCTACGTATCCATCAGCATCGTAATCTCCGCTTGCCATGTAATCTCCGTTCTGACCTGTAAGTTCCAGGCCGAGCGTATTTCCGGTTATTGATACGTGCTGCATAAAATCGTTGCCTGTAGCTTCTGCCGCACTTTCTGAATTGCCATCACTGTCACCATTATCTTCGAGTAAAACTCCTCTAGTTGCTGCCCCGTCTAGCTGCTGGTTTTCTAAAATATCAACGCCGCATTCTGCATTTTCAATAACTAAATCCAACCAGCCGTCATTGTTATAATCGAGAAGTGCTAAACCTTCGGAATTTAATCCGTCACCCTGAGAGCAACCGTCTTGTTGTAAATCTGTGAAAATAAAGTTCGGAGTTTGACCAGTGCCTACACCAAACTGATAATTCGGTGTACTGTCCGTCCCTCGGTTAATGTAGAATTCAATTCTTGAGTGTGCATTTCTTACGAAATCCATATTCCCGTCATTATTCAAGTCACCCCAAATAATAGAACGTTCACAGCGCACATTATCAAGTCCGCCGGCGAGCGTTGTAGTTACATCGGTAAAAGATGGGTCAGCAGCGCCATCACTTTGTAGGAGTCGGGTTCGGCCCGCAGCAGTATTTACATTTGTGTTGACGAGAAGATCCAGGTCTCCATCGTTATCAAAGTCTGCCCATACGGCACCTCCATCTTTATTTCCTCCAATTTCGGCACCCGTGCCGGTTTGAAGGGTAAACGTCTGAGAATGGAGAGAAGTGGTGACTAACAAGGCGAATGTTATACACCATGCAATTAGGTTTTGTTTGCGCATCAGTGGTAGTGTTGACGGTTCCAGCAACACCAAAAATACGCAGTTTCCTGAAAATTAGAATGTTATCAATTGATAATTCTTAACTTCCACAGCCTACGCACTCGATTTCTGAGTTCATGGGCCGAGTGCCGTTTTGCTTCATTTTCAGGTTATGAATTTTGTCCTTGATCTCCATGTCATTAAACATGTCTCCAGTCAATTTAGCTTCTAATTCTTCGATTTGGGATTGGATTTCTTCTGCAGTCATGACGTATTTGTTACGGGTAATTGTAGAATAAATTTAAGGAGAATCTTGTAGAGTTGGTTCATCAGATGATGAATTTTTTAATGAAGTCGGTTTAATTATTCTTCTTCATTCTCAGCAATCATCTCTATTCTATCCTCTTCTACAGATTTAAATTCCTGATTGTACATGTTGTGGAAAGCGATCATTGTACCAATGATCGCCACCCAACATATTCTTTTAAAAACCTTCCAGGCTTTACTCAATTTCTACCGCGTCAAGATTCAAGAATTCAACTTGACCACTTTCTGAAAGAGTCACACCAATAACTGAATCTTTAGCGATGTTACCTGCAAGAATCTCTTTGGACAATTCATTGAGAATCTCACGCTGCAGTACCCGCTTAAGCGGACGAGCTCCAAACTGAGGATCAAATCCAATCTTACCCAGGTGTTTTAATACTTTGTCATCCGCTTCGATTTTGATTCCGTTTTCTTTCAATCTTTGCTGGATCAGTCTGAACTGAATACCAACTATTTTCTGAAGATCTTCTTTGCTCAGTGGACGGAACATGATGGTTTCATCCACACGATTTAAGAATTCCGGTCTTACCGATTTTTTCAGTAGTTCAAACACCTGATTCTTGGTTTCTTCAATCACTGGCTCCGGATTGGCTTCATCAAGCTTTTCAAAGTTTTCCTGGATGAGTCCCGAGCCAATGTTTGTGGTCATGATGATAATGGTATTCTTGAAATTAGCTACTCTGCCTTTATTGTCTGTTAGTCGGCCATCGTCAAGTACTTGCAACAAAATATTGAATACATCCGGATGCGCTTTCTCAATTTCATCAAGTAGGATGACGCTATAAGGTTTCCTTCTTACTGATTCGGTCAGCTGTCCCCCTTCATCATAACCAACATATCCCGGAGGCGCTCCAATAAGTCTGCTTACCGCATGGCGTTCTTGATACTCGGACATGTCGATGCGCACCATGGCATTCTCATCATTGAAAAGATATTCCGCCAAGGCTTTGGCAAGCTCTGTTTTACCTACACCGGTAGTACCCAGAAATATGAAAGAACCGATCGGACGTTTTGGATCATGCAATCCCGCACGGCTCCTACGGACAGCATCAGACACCGCTTGAATTGCCTCCGTCTGTCCTGCTACACGTCTACCGAGCTCTTCTTCCAAATGAATCAGCTTCTCACGGTCGCTTTGCAGCATTTTAGATACCGGGATTCCTGTCCACTTTGCAACTACTTCTGCAATGTCTTCCGGATCAACTTCTTCTTTGAGCAAGCTTTTTTCTCCCTGCATTTCTATCAGCTGCTTTTGGTAGTCTGCCAGCTTCTGCTCTGACTCTACAATCTTGCCATACCTGATCTCGGCTACCTTCTCATATTCTCCGGCGCGCTCAGCCTGCTCGGCTTCAGTCTTAAACCGCTCAATATTTTCCTTTTCTTCACGCAGGCCTTGAATCACTGATTTCTCGTTGTCCCATTTTGCTTTAATTTCCTTTCTATCAGCTTCCAAATCTGCAATCTCTTTATTGAGTTGCTTTTCCTTGTCTTTATTCTTTTCCCTTCGGATCGCTTCACGCTCAATTTCAAGCTGCATGATCTTACGGTTAAGCTCGTCAAGTTCTTCCGGTAAGGAATCAATTTCAATGCGCAGCTTTGAGGCAGCCTCATCCATTAGGTCAATTGCCTTATCAGGCAAAAAACGATCAGAAATATATCTGCTTGACAGCTCAACTGCTGCTATGACAGCATCATCTTTTACACGCACTCCATGGTGCACTTCATATTTATCCTTGATCCCTCGAAGAATGGAAATAGCATCCGTAACGCTAGGTTCATCCACTACGATTGACTGGAACCTTCGCTCCAACGCCTTATCTTTTTCAATGTACTTCTGATATTCCTGAAGTGTGGTTGCTCCGATGGCATGGAGTTCACCACGTGCCAGTGCCGGCTTCAATAGGTTGGCGGCATCCATGGCGCCTTCACCACCCCCGCCTGCTCCAATCAGTGTATGGATCTCGTCAATGAATAGAATGATCTCCCCATCACTATCGGTTACTTCTTTGATCACCGATTTCAATCGCTCCTCAAACTCGCCTTTATATTTCGCTCCGGCTACCAACAGGCCCATGTCCAGTGAAATGATGGTTTTCGATTTCAAATTCTCAGGAACATCACCATCTACTATTCGTTGGGCCATTCCTTCAACGATAGCTGTTTTACCGACGCCTGGTTCACCTAAAAGAATTGGGTTGTTCTTGGTTCTTCTAGCCAGTATTTGAAGGACTCGTCGAATTTCTTCATCCCGTCCAATCACAGGATCAATTTTACCTTTTTTGGCAAGTTCATTTAGGTTTTTGGAGTACCGCTCCAAAGAACGATATTTTGATTCAGCATTCTGATCAGTCACTTTCTCTCCTCCACGTAATTCTTTAATAGCAGCAATCAGCTGCTTCTCTTGAAATCCAGCATCCTTCAAAATCTGACCTGCTTTGTCATTGCCTGCCAATATTCCAAGTATTAGGTGCTCTACAGCCACGTATTCATCTCCAAAATCTTTGAGGTGTTTCTCTGCCTTTTGCAATGCTTTTGCCGCTTCGTTCGATAAGTATGGCTGACCACCGGATACTTGAGGATATCCTTGAAGTAGCTCATCCAGCGGAGTTTCAATCATTTGCTTACTTGTACCAAGCTTCTTCAATAAGAAGGAAACAAGGTTTTCATCAGACATTAAAATTGCTTTGAGTAGATGCCCTGTCTCAATTACCTGCTGGCCACCACCTGAGGCAATCTCAGTTGCCTTTTGTAAGGCTTCTTGTGCTTTTATTGTATAATTATTGAAATTCATTTTTCGATTCTATTTCGTATATGACCGGAGGATAACAAAAGCTATTCCAATGGAATAATTGCATTATTTCAAGTCAAAATGGCAGTAATGGGGTGGTTTAGTAGACAAAAAGAAGACAAGTCGTCAGGAATAAATATTTAAATGAATTGATAAAACGTAAATTTTTATTTTGCGTTTTTTGACAAAAAGGGTTCAATCATTTGTTTATGATGCGTAACCTTCTAATTTTAATGGTTCAATTTTTAAACCTGACCAAAAATGAAAAAAGTACTATTATTATTAGCGATGGTAGCATTCCTAGGTGCATGCTCATCATCTGCCTCATCTGAGTCTGAAGCTGAGGACGCTGTAGAAGAAGCCGGAGAGGCTGCTGAAGAAGCAATGGGTGAAATGGAAGAAGCTGCCGGTGATGCTATGGACTCACTGGAAGTAGCTGTAGATTCTCTTGCTGCAGAAGCTGAGGAAGCTGCTGACGAAATGGCTGAGGAAGCTGATCAATAATATTGATCTACATAAATCAAAAAAGGGAGCAAGTGCTCCCTTTTTTTGTGTCTATCAAAAATCAGACATTTTCTGATCATTCCGATAGATCCATATCATAATAATAAATCCACCGAGGATCATAGGAATGCTCAGGATTTGTCCCATATTCAAAACGAGATTGTCTTCAAATGCCTCCTGGTTCATCTTAAAAAATTCATCCGCAAATCGCAGCGCCCAGAATACAATCATAAATAAGGCAAAATTGAACCCTTGAGGAAGTACTTCTCTTCTTTTTGCCCAAAGCCAATAGAACAATACCATGAGAATCGCAGCATATAATGCCTCATACAATTGCGCCGCATGTCTGACTTTGCCTAATGCCGAAATTTCCAAAAATTCTTTGCCGTCCTGCTGATAGTTTTTGTAAACCAGCGGTCCATTTCCAAAATCTACATGTTCTGTTACCTCTCGATACCTATTTAAAGCTCCTTTAAGTCTGTTCTCAACAAAATCTTTGTCCTTAACAGTGAATTTTACACCTCTGCGATATTCAACAATTGCTTTAATCGGAACAATGCCGGGCTGATCACTTACCATGTCTCCTCCTTTTTGAAAGTTTACATCCTCAATGTCGGGAGAAAATTTAAGCGTTTCAAGTGTTGCTCTGGCATAGACAATACCTGTGTTGGAGTTTGTCAAGGTTCCTTCCATTTCAGAATTGAAAAGATTTCCTGTTCGGATCAGCGCGGCTGTTAACATCCCTACTATGACCATCCGATCCAATATCCACAAGTATCTATATTTATATTTTTTGCTGAAAAGGTAGATGGCAATGAGGATGCCAAGAACACCACCGTGGCTGGCGAGTCCACCTTCCCAAATCATGAAAATCTTAATCGGATTTGACAGGTAATAGCTAGGGTTATAAAATAGGCAATGGCCCAATCGAGCACCTACAATGGTAGCAATTACCATATATCCGGTGATCCGTTCCACATCTTTTTCAGGACGGCCCTCTGTCTTAAAGATTTTGAAGAATACCTGTTGAGACAGCAAAAATCCTACAGCAAACAATATTCCGTACCATCTAGGCGTGATGTCAATGAATGGAATAGTAAAAATTGAAGGATCAACTGTCCAGATAATAAAGCTCAACATATTCATTTAGTCATGTATTGAAATGAGTCGCCCAAAGATGAGCCAATCTGATGAAAGGGGTTAGACTTTTCTCCAGAAAAATGGTGTGAATAGTATCAGCACTGTGAAAAGCTCAAGTCTTCCCAACAACATCATGAATGACAAAATCCATTTCACGCCAGTAGGTAAATGTGCGAAATTATCAACCGGACCTACGTCTCCAATACCCGGGCCAATATTCCCCAAGGTAGTAGCAACTGCTCCTAAAGAGGTATTAAAATCAATTCCGAACGAAGAAACAGCTATCGCACCAAAACAAACAATCAGAATATAGATCATGATAAATGCCAGCACATTGAATGTGATATCTCTGCTTACTGATTTCCCATTGAAGCGAACAGGGATAATGGCTGATGGATGAAGAATTCTTTTCAGCTCCAGAAGACTGTTTTTAATCAAAAGAATATGCCTTACTAATTTCACTCCTCCAGCAGTTGAACCAGCCGATCCTCCCGCAAACATCAATAAGAAAAAAATCACTGTCAGGAATGATGTCCAGGCAGTGTAGTCATGCGTGACATATCCTGTTGTCGTGACTATTGATACGATCTGAAACAAGGCATCTCGAATAGACTTCTCAAACGTGTCATGTCCAAGGTTAAAAATAATAAGGCCAACCACTAAAGAGACAGCTACACAAAAAATGAGATAGAATCTAAATTCCTCATTGTGCAAAACCTTTTTAAACTTTCCATGAAGGCCAAAATAGGTCATGGTGAAGTTGGTTCCTGCCATAAACATGAAGGCAATAATTACATATTGAATAAATGGATCGCTGTAATAAGCAATGCTTGCATTTTTGGTAGAAAATCCACCGGTTGCCATGGTGGTAAGACTGTGATTTATAGCATCGTAAAACGTCATCCCGCCAACCCACAAAAGCACCATCTCAGTAAGTGTGAGTCCACAGTAAATGATCCAGAGTCTTTTAGCGGTTTCTTTGATTCGAGGCTGCAGTTTATCCGGAGAGATGCCGGGAGCTTCGGCTACAAATAGCTGCATTCCACCAATGCCCAAAAGTGGGAGGATTGCCACCGTCAATACAATAATTCCCATTCCTCCTATCCATTGTGTTAGGCTCCTCCAAAAAAGAATACCTTTTTCCACAGACTCTATATCCGTTAACACCGTAGCTCCGGTAGTTGAAAACCCCGATAATGTCTCAAAGAATGCATTTGTGATATCGGGTATTGCTCCACTCAATAGGTATGGGAGCGAACCGAAAAATGACATGGAGAGCCAGCCCATGGTAACAATTAGATATCCATCTTTTTTCCGGACATCATTGCTTTCCAAATTGCGAGTGAGAAACACGAAAACAGATCCAAACCCGATGGTAATGAGTGCCGAAAATATCAGCGGTATATGATCGCCTTCTCCATAGTAGAAACTAAAAGGCAGGCATGTCAGCATAAAGGCTCCATTTATGAGGAGCAAAAAGCCGATGACCTTAAAAATTACCTTGTAATTGAACTGCATGGTTTACTTGAAGAAGCTCTCCACCTTTTTGATACATTCCGGTTTAGACAATACGACCACACGGTCTTTCGGATGAAACTCAAAGTTGCCTCTTACAGCAATCCCTTTTCCATCTCGAATTACTCCTCCAACAATGGCTGTTCTAGGAAAGTCAAGATCTTTCAATTGTCCTTTCATGATCTTCGAATTCTCGCTGAGTTCGAATTCCAAAATCTCTGCGTCAACTCCATGGATACCTGCTATGTTTAGCACCTCTCCTTTCCTGATATATCTGAAAATAAAGCTTGCCGCAATAAGTTTCTTATTAATTAGCGTGTCAATTCCTATACTTTGTGAAAGATGGATGTAATCAACATTTTCAACCAAAGCAATGGTCTTTTTCACTCCCTGGTTTTTAGCCACGAGAGAGGCCATTATATTGGTTTCGGAGTTTTCTGTAAGAGCCACAAAAGCATCCATTCGGTCGATGCTTTCCTCTTTCATTAAATTAATATCTCGTCCATCACCATTTATGATCATGGTGTCGGGTAGTTCGTCTACCAAATGGAGGCACTTTTCTTTATCCGCTTCAATCAACTTGATGTGGTATTTTTTACTCAGGAGCTTAGCCGTATTAATACCAACTTTGCTTGCACCAAGTATCATCACATTTTTTATCTCGATACTTTCCTTGCCAGCAAGAGAAGTAACACGGTCTATTCCATCGGGCTGGGCAATAAAGTATGCATGATCACCCGCTTGAAATTTGTTCTCTCCATAAGGAATGATTGTCTTCTGATCTCGAAGTATTGCTACGGTAGTAAAATTGTGATCCGGGTTGAGGTAGGCTGTTTCGGTTAGCGTTTTTCCATATAGTTGAGATCCTTCATCCACGGTGATTCCAACCAGTGAAAGCATTCCCTTCTCAAATTCAAAAGTATCCGTAAGGGCAGATTGCTTCAAAAGTCTTTTAATCTCTCGGGCCGCCAAAGATGCCGGAGAAATAATTTCATCTATGCCCACATTACTCAGATTGAGCTCATCGCGAGAGTGCAGTAGCTCCACATTAGATATTCTGGCAATGGTCTTTTTCGCTCCAAGGCTTTTGCCAAGAATACACGTAGTGATGTTTGTCTCCTGAATGGAAGTCACTGCTATTAGTAAGTCGGCTTTGCCAATGTTTGCCTCTTTGAGGATACGTGGCGAAGTAGAACTCCCACGTACCGTGCTCACATCCAGGTGCTGAGAGACATATTCTAGAACATTAGGGTTTGAATCTATGATTACAATATCCTGTTCTTCGGCGGTTAAAAGCTTTGCAAGATGAAAGCCCATCTCTCCTGCTCCTGCTATTACAATTCTCATCCTATCTTAAATGATAATGGCTGCAAAGATATCACATCTAAGTACCAGCATTCCAAATGATTACGATTTATATACCTCACTAAAGTATTTCTTAGTTGCCTCCATAACTCTAGGTGCTAACACTATTGTTGATATCATTGTTGGGACTGCCATCAAACCATAGGCGACAAAAACAAGGTTAACCACGTCTGTCAATGATGCCACAGAGCCAACAAGAACCAGAGCAATGTACCAATAGTAAAAATATTTTCCATACCTGGCACCAATCAAAAATGACAAACATTTCTGGCCATAGTACGCCAAACCAAAAATGGTTGTGATTGCAAAAACCATCACACACAGCATCAGAATGTAAGGACCAAAACCGGGTAAACTTATTTCAAAGGCTTGAGCAGTCATTACTATTCCATCTGATTCTCCACTTTGCCAAGCTCCGGTAATCAGAATACAAAGCCCGGTCATTGTGCAGACAATGATCGTATCGATAGCTGGTCCTAACATTGCGACCAAACCTTCTCTCACAGGCTCCTTCGTTTTGGCGGCTCCATGCATCAAAGGCGCCATGCCTATTCCCGCTTCATTTGAAAACGCTGCTCGCTTTGCACCCTCTACAATCACACCGCCAACAAAACCGCCAAGCATTGCTTTGGCAGTAAATGCGTCTTCTATTATAAAAAGGAAGGATGGGATCACCTCTGAAGGATTTAAAATCATGATAGAAAGTACACTTATTACAAAAAGTACTACCATGAATGGCACCAGTTTGGATGCCACATTCCCAATTCGCTTAATTCCCCCTAAGATTACCATCGCCACTAATGCAGCAATCACAATCCCAACAGTCAAGTTGATGCCAAATGAATCCTGCACTCCAGCGGGTGCTAAAATTACATTCTTGAATACTGCCACCATCTGATTGGTTTGAAAAACAGGTGTTGCTCCAAAAAAACCAGCCACACAGAAGAAAGCTGCCAAAGGCATCCATTTTTTTCCCAGCGCTTCGCGAATTACATACATCGGGCCACCTTGAATCTCACCTTGTGAATCTTTGCCTCGAAACTGAACCGCAAGCGTACAAGTGAAATACTTTGTGGCCATCCCTATGAATGCACTCACCCACATCCAGAACATGGCACCAGGTCCACCGGCAGCTATTGCCAGAGCAACTCCGCTAATATTCCCCATTCCAATGGTTGCTGCCAAAGCTCCAGACAAAGCCTGGAAGTGACTGATGTCTCCCGGATCATCCGGATCATCATACTTGCCTCGCAATACATTAATCGCATGGCGTAGATAGCGGAAAGGTAAAAAGCGTGAATATATCAGTAGAAACAAACCTCCTCCAAGGAGCAAGACCAATAGTGGTGGCCCCCAGATAAAGTTTACTGCATTGGTTAAAAAGCTACTTATTGAGTTCATAAAGCCCGTGAAGGTAATATGTATCTTTGACTCAAATCAATTTTATCGTTAGTGAATGAACAAAATGAAGGTTTTGTTCATTCTTATGGCAAATCGGAATTCAAATTCATGAAATTAAACTTTAGAACATTAGGAGCAGGCCACCCCCTCATCATTATGCATGGAGTATTCGGGTCGTCTGACAACTGGCAGACGTTAGGAAAGGTTTTTTCTGAAAAGTTCAAGGTATACCTTGTTGACCTTCGCAATCATGGAAATTCTCCCCATAGTGATCAGTTTGACTATGATGTTATGGTCGAGGATATTGTGGAGCTAATGAATGATGAAGGTATTGATAAGGCACACATACTAGGTCATTCCATGGGAGGAAAAGTTGCTATGCATTTGGCCACTCAGCATCCGGATAAAGTTGATAAATTGATTATTGTTGATATTGCTCCCAAATATTACGCACCTCATCATCAGCAAATTTTTGCAGGATTTCATTCTGTGGATTTAGCAAATCTTGAAAACAGAAAAGATGCTGATAACCAAATGTCAAAGGTGATTTCGAATTTTGGAGTGCGACAGTTTATATTGAAAAACCTGGATCGAAGCAAGGATGGAAGCTTTTCTTGGAAATTAAACTTATCAGTGATCGAAAGTGCGATTGAAAAAGTGGGTGAAGGGATCGAAGGCAAGGTGAGTTTCAATGGAACAACATTGTTTATAGCCGGAGGTAAGTCAGATTATGTGACAAGTGACGATCATGAACTCATTCGATCATTTTTTCCAAAAGCCGAAATTAAAGTTGTGGATGGTGCAGGCCATTGGGTTCATGCTGAAAAACCACAAGAACTTAGCGATATGATTAATGAATTTTTAGCTACATGAGTCAAGGCAAGCTATTTCTAATACCTACCTATTTATCCTCGGACAATGATGCTTCATTTATGTCACCAATGGTGACTGAAGTACTGAAAAATACGCAGCACTATTTTGTTGAAAATGTACGTACGGCAAGAAGGTTTATTAGCAGCCTCAAAGCTGGCATCACAATTGAAGATCTTGAATTTCAAGTTTTAGACAAAAAATCCAACTGGGATCAGATGTATCCGCTATTTGACCCAATAAGAAATGGCAAGGATATGGCTGTTATTTCTGAAGCAGGAGTGCCTTGCCTGGCAGACCCCGGAAATTTAGCGGTCAGTTTTGCACACCAAACGCATATTCGGGTAGTTCCAATGCCGGGAACCTCCTCTATCCAAATGGCCTTAATCGCTTCAGGCTTCAATGGTCAACGATTTACATTTCATGGCTACCTGCCCATTGATAAAGCCCCACGACAACAAAAAATTCGTGAACTTGAAAAGTTGAGTCAGTCTGGCTATACACAGCTCTTTATGGAAACGCCGTATCGAAATCAGCAATTAATAAAAGATATATTAAAAACTTGTCGGCCTGACACCTTACTCAGCATCGCTGCTGATATCTCAGGGTCAGCTGAAAAGATCCTGACTCAGCCTATTTCAAAATGGCAAAAGACTGACATTCAAATACATAAAATTCCAGCAATATTTAGTTTTGGTGAGTTCCCTTAGGAGAGTTGACTGAATCTTCTAAATTTGCCGACCTAAAAGAAAAAATACATTTAGATGCCCTATTTATTTACCTCAGAGTCCGTGAGCGAAGGACACCCAGATAAAATTGCCGATCAGATTTCTGATGCGCTTGTAGATCATTTCCTGGCTTTTGACCCTGACAGTAAGGTGGCTTGTGAAACGATGGTGACTACCGGGTTGGTTGCTCTTGCCGGTGAGGTAAAGACTAAGGCATATATAGATGTTCAAAACATAGCTAGAGAAGTAATTAACAAGATCGGGTACACAAAAGGGGAATACATGTTTGATGGAAACTCATGTGGCGTTATTTCAGCTATTCATGAGCAATCTCCGGATATCAATCAGGGTGTAGAACGCGCATCTGAGGATGAGCAAGGAGCTGGAGATCAGGGGATGATGTTTGGCTATGCGACAAAAGAGACCGAAAACTTCATGCCTTTGGCATTAAACCTTTCCCACAGGATACTGATGGAACTTGCAGACATCAGAAAGGAAGGAAAGCAAATGACGTATCTAAGACCTGATGCAAAATCGCAAGTTACCATTGAATACGATGACAATAATCAGCCAATTCGTATTGACGCTATAGTAGTTTCAACACAGCATGACGACTTTGACAATGAGGATAACATGTTGAAGAAGATCAAGGAGGATGTGATCAATATCCTTATTCCACGAGTGAAAGAAAAACTTAAAGATGAGAATCAGGCATTATTCAATGATCAGATCAAGTATCATATAAACCCAACAGGAAAATTTGTGATCGGTGGACCTCATGGTGACGCTGGGCTCACGGGAAGAAAAATCATCGTGGACACATATGGAGGTAAAGGAGCCCATGGAGGTGGAGCGTTTTCAGGTAAAGATCCTTCTAAAGTGGACAGATCGGCTGCATATGCGACAAGGCATATTGCTAAAAATCTGGTTGCGGCTGGTGTGGCTGACGAAATTCTGGTTCAGGTTTCATATGCCATCGGAGTAGCCGAGCCCATGGGAATCTACATAAACACCTACGGAACCGCCAATGTTGACATGAACGATGGAGAAATTGCCAAAATCGTTGAGAAAATATTCGATATGCGCCCGGCTTACATCATCAAACGGCTCAAACTCAAAGAGCCGATTTATTCGGAATCTGCAGCTTATGGTCACATGGGTAGAGCTCCGGAGGTTAAGCAAGTAAACTTCATAGGAAATGGTGGAGAAGAAGTGAAGAAGGTGGTGGAAACCTTTACCTGGGAAAAGCTGGATTACGTAGATCAGGTAAAAGAGGCCTTCAACCTATGAATGAGCCATTAAGCAGCTGGCACAAGGTTGTCAAAACCAGTGATGCCAAGTTGCTTAAATCCATTTTGGATAAAGAAGCCATTTTTTATTCTCCAATTCTTTTCAAGCCGCAAAAAGGCAGAAAGAAAGTCATGACATACCTCCTCTCAGCTGCAAAAATGTTTGAGGGAAATGATTTTCACTATGTCAAAGAGTTAGCTACAGCTAGTGATGCTATTCTGGAGTTTAATGCTAAAATTGATGGGATTGAGGTGGACGGTGTGGATATAATCTCCTGGAATGAGGACGGCAAAATAGTTGAATTCAAAGTGATGTTGCGTCCATTCCAAGCCATTGAAAAAGTAGGGGAGAAAATGAAAGCACAACTCGAAAACATGAGCCTGTGGGACAAACTAAAATTGAAGCTATGAAGATCATCAAGACACTTTTTATTCTTGCCATTCTTATCTCGGCATGTCAACCCAAATCGGAGAAAGCAAGCATTCAGATCGATCCCGTAGCAGAAGGTCAATCCTTCAATGCCGCCTTTTTGATGATCGATGGTGTTTATAATTCTGAGCTGATGGCACCATATGATATTTTTCAACACACGATTTTTCATACCGAAGGTGGCATCAACGTGTTTACTGTCAACCAGACAATGGACACAGTTACCACATTCGAAGGACTAAAACTTATTCCACACTATTCATTTGATAGCCCCGATCTTCCAGAAATAGATATTCTGGTCGTTCCCAGTGCAGAACATAATATGGACTCTGACCTGGAAAATGAAACCCTTATTAATTGGGTATCTGAGATTGGTGCAAAGGCTGATTACGTGATGTCTCTCTGCGATGGTGCCTTTGTGTTGGCCAAAGCAGGGCTAGTAGACGGAAAAGAGTCCACAACGTTTCCTACAGATATTGAAAAATATCGCAAATCATTTCCTCACTTGACTGTGCACGAGAATGTTTCTTTTGTACATCATGATAATCTGCTCACCTCTGCGGGGGGTGCCAAATCCTATGATGTCTCATTATACCTCGTTCATCACCTATATGGTGATCAGGTCGCAAAAGGTGTAGGTAGAGGTCTGGTTATAGATTGGGAGCTGAGCGACTATAAATTTGTAAGAGTAGAATAGAGGTAAAGAATAATTATTACTACCTCCTTTACTTTATAAGCGCTTCCTATTTGTGACATTGTTGGCTTGTTTTGAAATCCAAAATTTCAAAACATGAAATACCTTCTTCTTCTATTCGTTACTCTTCAACTCTCATCATTCAAGGATCCAAGAGATGAATCGATATACCATTTGATTGAGCGAGGTGATCAAACGTGGCTGGTAGAGAATATGAGGTTCAAAGATGTAGAAGGGGTCGCATATCAACCGAAGAGCTTTGCAAATTACGGATCCTATTACTCTCACACATCTTCCTCAAATGTTTGTCCACAAGGATTCCATATTCCTTCAAAGGGGCAGTGGCTCGAACTGATCGATCAAATGATGGGTATCCAAAACGACAGAGAAGGTAAAGTTGTACCTCGAGTTGAACTTGAAAAAAACAGCTTGCTACTCGGTGGTATTGGCAGGCAAGACACAGCATTCATGACAAACGCTGTGGGTTTCTACTGGACAAGCTCCGATACACTGAAACCCTATTTTAGATCTCCGGAAGAAGGTAATCAACGTCACATTGTTGGAATACACATTTGGCAAAAGGATGAAAGTGACTCTTTCCATATTGAGCCTACCTATATGCTGGCCAAAGGAAGAGAGAACACTCTTGCCATAAGCTGTAAGTGCGTCAAGGACTAATCCGGCTGGCTGGATACCTTCAGTGATACACCAAAGCTCTTCAAATTGATGGCTCTTATCTTAGCCTATTCTTGTTATTCTAAGAAACAAGGTGTTTTCTTTGCCAAAATTCTCTCATGCAAATCATTGAAGTCAACGATAAAAAAACTGCCGATGAGTTTTTACTCCTCCCAGTAAAACTCTACAAAGATGAACCCAACTGGATTCGACCTTTAGACAAAGATATCAATGGTGTCTTTGATCCTAAAGTCAACAAGTTTTTTAGAAATGGTGAATGCATTCGGTGGATCCTCAAAGATGACCAAGGAAAAACCATTGGCCGGATTGCCGCATTCATCAATCAGAAAACAGTAAACAAAGACAATGATCAACCAACTGGTGGAGTAGGCTTTTTCGAATGTATAAATGATCAAGAAGCTGCCAATCTTTTGTTTGATGCCGGAAAAAAATGGCTGTCTGACAAAGGAATGGAGGCAATGGACGGACCCATTAATTTCGGAGACCGAGACACGTGGTGGGGATTGCTAGTAGACGGATTTGACAGGCCGCCCAACTATCAGTGCAATTACAACTTTTCGTATTATGAAGCGCTGTTTCAAAACTATGGGTTTGAGGTTTATTTCAAGCAGTTTACATTCGGTCGACTGGTGATGGACCCGCTCAGTGATCGGCTGTATGAAAAAGCAGCTATTGCACGACAAAATGCGGACTATACTTTCAGACATATCGAAAAGAAGTATTTAAAAAAATATGCGGAAGATTTCAGAACTGTGTATAATGACGCCTGGGCAAGGCATCCGGGTGTAGCTGAAATGTCCTCTTTACAAGCCAATGCTATCATCAAAAAGATGAAGCCCATAATGGATGAAAAAATTATGTGGTTTGGCTATCATAATGATAAGCCTGTTGGATTTTACATCAATATTCCAGAGTTGAATCAGGTGTTCAAACATGTTAATGGAAAGCTTAACTTGATAGGAAAACTTAAATTTCTTTATCATAAACTGATGAAGACCAATAAAAAAATGATTGGGCTTGTATTCGGTATTTCTCCTGAACATCAGGGAAAAGGTGTGGACGGTGCACTAATCATGGCTATTAGAGATGTGATTCAAGAAACCTATACCAGGTATGAGCAATTGGAAATGAACTGGATTGGAGACTTTAATCCTAAAATGATCAAGGTAGTAGAACAAGTGGGCGGCGATGTGGTGAAGACACATCATACCTTTCGATACCTCTTTGACCGGACAAAAGAATTTAAGCGGATGCCCATTAAGAATTAATTCCTCAAACAGGAACTGAGGACATAAGTAGACGCTTCATCAACTCACTAATTGAGCTAAAAGCAATGGGATCGGAAATTTCCTTTTGCGTCAAAATCAAAATTTGTTTGTTTGAGTCAAATGATCCCGATTTTGCCTCCTCAATAGAAAGGAGCTCAAAGTCAAGTCCGGCATTTTTAATGTGTGCTCCGGCTGTAATTTTCGTGCTCCTTATCGTCGCATAAGAAGCCAGAAAAATTGGTTTCCCCGGAAAAATGGCTGCCGACCGCTGCACCACCTCCCAATACTTCTCCTTTACTGTTGAAGATAGCGCCGTAGATATCACAATCCCTGCTGCTTCACTCTGACTAATGTGTGTCAGTTCATTAATTTCCGCAATAGGCATTGCTTCAAAGCCAGTAGATGAAACCAGCTTCTTCATATCTGAAACTATCAGAGAACTGGGCCGTGCTAAGATTACTTTCTTCATAACTTCCTCCCTTCTTTTTTGATATGCATAGCTCGCGAAATGCTCGCCACACTGAATGGCACCAGGTAATTAAAGAAGATTCGCAGAACATCTGTGCTGCTCAAATCCCATGAAATCAATACATCATATTGATTTATCATGCTGAGGATGGATCCCACCACAATAGCGATTTTGATGGAATCAAAAACCTGTTCTGAAGTCATATTTTACGGATGGTTAGGAATTCAATATTATCAATTGATAATGTGAATCCCCAATCTAATCGATGAGATTGCTATTTATCTAGTCGTATTGTAAAGACCAAGACTATCCTTAAGTCACTGACTTCCAGACTTCTTCTTCCGTTTCTCTTTGTAATAAGCCTTATCTGCCACGTATATGGTCTTTTCTATCTCGCAAAAAAGCTGGCCGTCTTTGCTTGTAAGCTGGACTGTCTTAACAAGATCTACTTCTTTCTTTTTCTCTATTTGGCTTTTAAGTTCATCCAGCTCCTGCTCTGTAAACTCAAATACAGAATAAGCATTAGTACTTGCTGGCCTTTTAAATCTTACCACCGATGATTTATCCCATACAACATAGGCAGGGCCCAAAAGCTGTATTAACTGTACCATATAAATGGGATCAGTTGCTGAAAAGAGACTCCCACCAAATATGGTCCCTACGTAATTCTTGTTTTTGTAAGAAATAGGAATCTTAATTTCTATTCTATCCAAATTAGGTGTCACTGAGGTAATCTTTCCTGTCGACCTTCGATACATCGGCGAGAGATTGAAGAATACCTTGAAAAGCCTATGCGCATGATTCTTAAAGTACTTGTTGGAAACGCGAGAAAGAAACTGGTACATGCTGGGATTATTTATCAACTCGAACTTAGCGATCAAATATTATAAACTCTGCTATTAACCTGACGGTTCATCCACTTAATTTGACAATTCAGCATTCATTAATTGAATTGAAAAGGAATATTGCTTGAATTACATTCAAATCGTAATTCGTATGGAACAATTTCTGATCATTTCTCATATCATCTCCGGTGGCACAGTACTCCTCCTGGGCTTGATTCAAATGTTTAATCGTAAAGGAGGTAAAAATCACATCATACTCGGAAAAATATATGTAGGCTCCATGTGGTGGATTTGCCTGAGCGCCTTATCAATCATCACAATCTACAGATTCAGCGCATTTCTTCTGGTAATCGCAGTTCTTACTTTTCATACCTCATTCGTCGGGATTCGAGTGGTAAATCGAAAAAGGCCCGGCTCAGAAAAATGGTACGACTGGGTGGTAGCAGGAGCAACTTCTCTGTTTGGAATCGGATTGGTTGGTTACGGCCTTTACACCTACTTTGTGGTAAGCCAGCCGGTCTTGGCATTCTTATGTGCCGCCTTCGGGATACTGACTTTAAAGAACGGAACAGATGACCTGCGCTTTTTCATCAAGCCTAATGTTTCCGAAAAAAGCTGGTGGCTCTACCAACACATTGGCGCGATGGGTGGCTCCTACATCGCCGCATTGACCGCCTTCGCTGTTCAAAATCCAAACATTTTTATGCCCAATAGCTCAAACCAATGGTTGCTTTGGATTCTTCCTGGTATCATTGGCACACCCGTCATATCCCTAGCAACCAGGCGCTGGAGAAAAAAACTTACTTCTGATCGTGCAACCGTTTGATCCAATTGTTCATCATTTATGTGGTTTTTAAAACTTGCATAAAAAGAAAATAATTGCATGTAGGCATCGTTTTTTTCGATAACCTATACAACACCACCAAGCATGAAGCATACCTTAGTCATTGCAGCAACCCTCTTTTGGGCTGTTGCATTTTCCCAAACAAAAACTATCGAAGGCACGGTATATTATGAAGAAACCAAAGAGCCCGTGCCCTTTGCTTATGTAAAGCTCAAAGGTGTGGCTTATGGAACAGTGACAGAATACGATGGCACATTCTCTTTAAAAATTCCTTCTAAGTATTTTGATAGCATCCTTGAGTTTTCCTATGTCGGCTTGAAGACCTACGAATTGCCACTTCACAACTACAAACAGCCGGTTAAGATTTACATGAAAACTGATGTGACCGAGCTATATACAGTGGTGGTGAGTGCCAAGCGTGATCTAAATCCAAAAAGTATTCTCAAAAAGGCGTTGAGAGCTATTCCCGACAACTATGTGAATGAACCTTTCAACCTGGAAGGCTACTACAGGGAATATGTAAAAGAGAATGATAATCCCGTAAAATATGCGGATGCAGCGTTTGTGCTAGACCTTCAGCCATATACAGGCAAAGACGAAAAGCGGAAGAAGTTTGAAAACCCGGTTGATCTTTCTGGTGTCACTACCATTGGCAGCTGGGTTTCCAGATCATCTTCACTTCACAGGTGGCACTTTCATCAGAGAGTTTTAAAAGGCGAAAAGGCGAAAATAGTAGAGGCTAAATCCAGTGACGACCTCAACACCACCCGGCTCTATTCCAACATACAGGGGGGGCCATTGAGTGCGCTCACAAAGGATAGACTGAAATATCCGGCCAATTTCATGAGCAAGTTTGGCAAGTACGACTACACTCTTCTGGAGGTAGAAAAGAACAACGAAGGCTATTACCTTATCAATTTTAAACCGGGCGTGTCGCCCGAAAAGATGGGCGACAAAAAACGGCCAAACGACTATGAATTTAAACTTGGTGGCAACATTCTGATCCGTAAGGATGATTTGGCCATCACCGAAATAAACTACTCTGTCCCTCCGGAATATAAAAAATATATCTGCGGATATCGAGGCTGGTCCGTGCGCCACTTCGACTTTTCTGTCGAGTCAAAGTATGCGAAAGAAGGAGACAAATACGTATTGAAATACTTAAAGCATGCGGACGAATTTATCGTGGAAGATACAGCTACGGCCCGCAGAATACCCTATGCAGCTATTTCAGAATTTTTCAGCCATGAGGTTAAAACCAAGGACAAAGTGAGTGTTTCCCAACAGGAAAATTTTAGCAACTCTGACTATAACTATCTCTTTGATTTACCAGAAGGTTACAACACTGAATTTTGGGCTAAGTACATGCTGGATCATCCGGAAACGAAAGTTCCTGAGGCTGTCCATGTGGCTATGAGCCAGGAAATCAATCTGGAGAAGCAATTTGCTGATAAGCTTACCCGCGATACTACACTCCTCCCGCCGATTGCAAAGAAAGAACCAACCATTGTAGAAATTCATGGACAAAAAATTCGGGATGACTATGCCTGGCTCAAGGACACTAAAAATCCCATGGGCAACGAGGAAATCATGCAGTATTTAAGTCAGGAAAACGGCTATACAAATAATTACTTCAAACCCTTAAAACCGCTTCAGCGCGACCTGTTCAAAGAAGTACGATCATACATTCAAGATACATATGAGTCGCTCGCAAGAGAAGAAGGTGGATACAAATACTATTACAAGTACGCACCTGAAGAAGAATACGCCCACCACTATCGAAAAGCTAAGGTAAAAGATGCTAAAGAAGAACTCTTATTTGACGTCAACAAAATGGCGGGAGATAAGCGATACTATGCCTTCGGCGGTTATCTTGTAAGCCCACAAAACAAGGTTATTGCCTACTCAGAAAATACCACTGGCAATGATAAGTGGGTATTGAAGTTTAAGTACTTTGATGAGGACAAACCGCTCCCTTTTAGCATTGATTACGTTGGCGGGATGGTTTGGCTTACAGACTCTACCATCCTTTATGTAAAACTGGAAGAGAAAACTTTCCGTGCATCTAAAGTTTTAAAATTTGATCTTACCACGGGCGAAAGAAAGGTGATCTATGAAGAGTCTGATGTAAAATTCTCCGTTTCAGTTTCCAAATCGCGCAGCAAGCAATTTGCATTTATCGGTAGTTATGGGAGCAATCAGAATGAGATTCGCCTGCTAAACCTTGACAATCCGAATGGCAAATTTAGAATGGTCACTCCAAGAAGAGCAAACCATAAGTACAGCCTGTCCCATTACGAAGACAAGTTCTACATCCTCACCAATCACAAAGCGTTGAACAACAAATTAATGATTGCGGATACTGCCAGGTTTGAAGAAAAATTTTGGGTTGAAGAAGTCCCAGAAAATCCGGAAATAGAAATCTCCTCTGTGGTTCCATTCAAAAATTGGATGGTTTTTCAGGAAAGACACGGACTTGAACATAAAATCAAGGTGGTGAGCAAAATTGATGGAAAGGAACACTACGTGAAGCAAGGAAGGAATCGCTCCATTTACATTGGGGAAAACAATGATTTTGATACAGATACCTTGCGAATAAGCAAGGCAAACTACCATCGGCCATTACGAATTCAGGACTATGACATGAGCGAAAAAAAAATCAAACATCTCAAAACCGTAGGTGGCTTCTCTCCGGCATATTTCGCCAAAGTGGAGACAGTGTATGCGAAAGCAAAAGATGGGACTCAAATACCAATCACCCTTATTTATAATAAGGGTCACGTAAAAAACAAGATCAAGGCCGGCAAAACCCCACCTCTTTATATTACCGGTTACGGATCCTACGGATCCAGTTACTCCGCTAGTTACAACCCTAATATTGCACCGCTAATTCAGAAAGGATTTGTGTATGCTATAGCCCACGTGAGAGGAGGAGGAGATCTTGGAGAGGAGTGGTATTTGGAAGGCAAAATGCTTAAAAAGAAAAATACCTTTACCGATTTTATTTCTTGCACAGAACATCTGATTTCTCTCGGATATGGTGAAGAAGGCAGAGTCATTGCAGAAGGAGGCAGCGCAGGAGGTCTATTGATGGGAGCAATTGCTAACATGCGCCCCGACCTCTATAAACTGCTGATACTTGATGTTCCATTCGTAGATGTGATTAATACAATGCTGGATGAAAAGTTACCGTTGACCAGCCTGGAATACGATGAGTGGGGCAATCCAAATGAGAAGAAATATTTCAAATACATCAAGTCATACTCTCCTTATGAAAATGTAGAAGAAAAAGAGTATCCTAATATGCTCTTCCTCACTGCCGTCAACGATTCAAGAGTTGGGTATTGGGAGCCGGCTAAGATGGTAGCCAAACTCAGGGAATTGAAAACCGACGACAATGAAATATTGCTTAGAACAGATTTTTCTTCAGGTCATGGTGGAGCGTCCGGCAGATACGCATCGCTAGCGGAGACTGCATTTAAGTATGCTTTGATATTGGAGATGATTAATGGAGAGTAACCAAAATCCACTGCTGCTCCAAAAAGAATTTTATTAAAAACCCACAAGCTATAACAACCTGTGGGCGAAGAGGTGGTGATTAGTCCTTACTAAACAAATAAGTATCAGATCCATCGTCTAGCTCAAGCTCAGTGGCTGTCAATTCTTCTACGTCCAACTCCCAATCAGAAAAATTTTGATCATAATCAATAGTGATTTCATCCTGATCTGAATTCCACTCCCACTCTCCGGTATACCGTTCCAAATCGCCATTGTCATTGATCTCTTCTTCATAGTCCCCGTCAGCATCAAAGGTGATTTCAACTTGAACACCAGAAATGAGGTTCACCCCGTTTATTTCCTCAAGATTCCATTTTCCTGTCAAAAGCTGGGTCTTTGATGGGCCCGGATCGTCCTTACTACATGAAACAAGAAATAAAATACAGGCAAAGAGGCACGATAATAGAACAATCGATTTTCTTCCTTTTTTACTTGATAGCGTTTTCATAACTGTGATATTTAAGTTTGATGGAAGCAAGGTAGAATCGAAGCTTTAGAGCCTTTGCCACACATGTTTCATCCTTTGGCAATGAGGTAACATTTGTACTTTTTCCAGTTATTGTTGACTTTTACTTAGCGAAGGAGTGGTTGCCTTTACTCACCAATCAGACGGAAATGAAATACAGAATCTGTTTTCTAGTTCTGTTCAACTGTTTGCTAGCCACTAGCCAGACTAACAAAACCTTCAAGAATATCACTGTTGAGGAGGGGCTATCTTATAGCCTTGTTTTTGAAATTATTAAAGATGAGCTCGGCTTTATGTGGTTTGGAACCACTGATGGACTCAATAAATATGACGGCCACAATTTCACTATATATCAAAACATCCCGGGAGATTCAACCAGCCTTCCTGATAACAGCGTTTGGGGTCTTCTGGAAGATTCATCGGGTAACATTTGGATAGGTACCGATGGCGGTGGGCTATCACTTTTTAATAGAGAAAAGGAGACCTTTATTACCTATCGACACGACCCAAGTCGCTCAAATAGCCTGATCCATAATTCTGTAAACACAATCATTGAAGATCAAAATGGTACCCTTTGGATAGGAACCTTTGGTGGAGGAATCTCAAGGCAAAAAGAGGCGGGAGTTTTTGAAAACTTCGCTCACGACACAGAAGACAAATCGTCCCTTAGCAGTAATTACGTTCATCAGATTTTTGAAGATCGAGAAGGACGGATTTGGGCAGGTACAAAGAGTGGTCTCAATTTGTTTGATCCGGCAACTCGCAGCTTCAAACGAATAAATTCTGACAACTACGGTTTAAACAATGATAACGTACTGTCTATCGCTCAAGATAAAGATGGAATGCTCTGGTTGGGCACATGGGGCGGAGGTCTCAATTCCTTTGATCCGGAAAGTGGAACCATCAAACATTACATGCTAGATAAAGAAGGTGGTAACCGTGTGGCTTATGTCACAGTAGATTCTGAAAATAAAGTCTGGTCCGGCTTCCTTGGTAGTGGTTTGGTTACCTTCGACACCAACGGTGAATTGTATTCAATTGCCCATGATCCCCTCAACGAAACAAGTATCGTAAACAATAACGTATGGATCCTTTATGAAGATGATCTGCGTAACCTATGGATCGGTACTGAAAGCGGTATCTCAGCTTTAAACCTTAATCCAAAACCAATTCAAGCTGTTGGTACATCTGCACTTAGTCCGGCTTTTGGCAATACTGTCATCACTAGATTTAATGAAAGTGGTGCAGACATTCTGTTTTCAACGGAAGAAGAAGTGGGGATTTATAATGATGACGGAGTCAAAAAACTGCTTGAAGTACCGGATATCTGGTCAATGCTAAAATCCAAGGATGAACTTTGGGTTTCGTCTTATGGATATGGTGTATTCCGATATAGTATGGAATATGAGTTGATTCAACAATATTTAAATCCATTAAATGAACATCTCGAAAATGCTACCTATTTGTTAGAGGACAGAAATGGCCTCATTTGGATGGGAACGTTTGGAGAAGGTCTGTTTTCATATGACCCTTACTTAGATCAATTTTCTTTCTATCCGCTGATCGATTCAGGTGGACAGGCTTCAGCTCCTGTACTCAATGTAATAGATGATGCAAGCAATGACTTGTGGGTAGGTACTTACGGAGAAGGCCTTATCAAGCTCGATATTGAAAAAGGATCCATAGAAAAAATTAATACCATAAGCCACAACACGATTCTTAGCTTATACTTAGACAGTGACAATATTCTTTGGATTGGTACCGACGGGGGTGGACTAAATCGACTTGATACCAAATCGGGAGCAATTACACTGAAAACAACGCTTGACGGTCTACCAAGCAATGTCATCCTGGGTATACTGGAAGATGACAATAACAACCTGTGGATGAGTACGAATGCAGGCATTTCAAAATACGATAAGCAACGTGAAAAATTTACTAATTATGATCAGTCACATGGCCTGGTCTCGAAAGGTTTTAATGCTGATGCTTTCTTCGAAGACTCTGCCGGGCGCTTCTTTTTCGGAAGCGGTAATGGGTTCAACTTTTTTCATCCGGATAGTATTCGGCCATCAACCCATATTCCCCCTGTTTTCTTTAGTGATTTTAAAGTCCTCAATCAGTCTATTGACATATCAAGCGGAATTTTAGATATGCACATCAATCTGGTAAAATCTGTTTCGCTCACCCACAAACAGAATTTCTTCACTTTAAACTTTGCTGCCTTAGAATACTTTGCTCCCGAAAAAATCCAATATGCTTATCAACTGGAAGGGTTTAGTTCAGACTGGATCTATACCGATGCTTCCAATAGGCAAGCAACCTTTACCAACCTGGATCATGGAGAATACACGCTCAATGTAAAGTCATCAAATAGTGATGGAGTTTGGGGAGATAATACCAGATCTATAAGTATCCTGATTCTACCTCCTCCTTGGAAAACATGGTGGGCCTATGCACTTTATCTCGCAACTTTTGTCGCAGTTTTTTTGGTCATTGTTCGTACATTCAAGATAAGAGAACGACTCAAGTCTTCTTTAAGAATAGAGCAGCTAGAGCGCAAGAAAATTGAAGAACTGGATCATTTAAAGTCCAGATTTTTTGCTGGCATCTCTCATGAGTTTCGTACGCCCCTTACCCTCATTTCTTCCCCAGTCGAACAATTAATAAAGAGGTTTAGCGAAAATGATGATGTCAAGTGGTCTTTAGAGTTAGTAAAACGAAATGCAGATCGACTGTTAAGACAGATAAATCAACTTTTGGATCTCTCGAAACTTGAAGCCGGTAAGCTAAGACTCCAGGTAAGCAAAAGCGACATTGCAGGTTGGGTAAAAATAACCGCTGCCTCATTTGAGTCGATGGCTATCAATTCAGATATTGATTTTAAGGTCAGTATACCGGTTGACCCTGTGATCATGTTCTATGATAAAAACAAGGTGGAGCAAATACTAATTAACCTTCTCTCCAACGCTTTTAAATACACCAACCCCGGCGGAAAAATCCAGCTAAATGTCCTTTCAGGTGATGACACTCTCAGCATAATAGTCGCCAATGAAGGGGCTGAAATACCACATGAGCATCAAGAGAAAATATTCAATCGATTCTACCAGGTAGAAAATTCAAAAAAAGTGGTGGAAGGAAGTGGTATTGGTTTGGCTTTAGTTAAAGAGTTCATAGAGCTGCATCACGGTTCAGTCACTGTTGACCGGAAGGAATCTTTTACCGTGTTCACCCTTTCTATACCTACTGCCGATTCTGCTTATGAAGATGATGATCGTGTGTCAATGGAAGACACGGAAGTATTTAAGGCGATTCAGCAGCAAGATGAGGAAAATGAACCTTTGACCAGAGACTTACAAAACCAGGAAGAATTACCTACGCTGCTAATTGTGGAAGATAACCAAGATCTTAGATCCTACATGGCCTTAGAGTTGGCACAGGCTTATGAAATTATCGAAGCTGCGAATGGGCATGAAGGGTTGGAGATGGCAAATTCTCATATACCAGATTTGATCATTACCGACCTTATGATGCCCGAAATCGATGGGATTGAATTACTTCAGAAAGTAAGATCTGATCCTAAAACAAATCATATTCCAATTATAATGCTCACCGCGAAGGCTGAAAAAGAGTCCAGGCTCGAGGGATTGGAAAAGGGCGCAGATCACTATTTAAGCAAGCCGTTTGACATTGAAGAACTGATGGTCAGATCGAAAAGCTTACTCAACCAGCGAAAGAGAATTAGAGAGCACAATTACAGTGAGTTCCTTATCAATCCAAAAGTCGAAAACATCACTTCGATGGATGATCAGTTTTTGGAGCAAGCGGTAGAAGTATTTAAAAGCCATCTTAGTAATCACGAGTTTTCCGTTGATCAATTCGCTAGAGAAATGGCCATGAGTCGTGTGCAGCTTCATCGCAAAATGAAAGCCATCATTGGGTGCTCCGCATCAGAATTTATACGGCAATACCGTTTAAAGAAGGCTTTCACACTTCTGCAAAACAAAGCAGACTCGGTCTCGCAGATTGCCTATTCAGTAGGGTTTAATAACCTCTCCTATTTCACCAAGGCGTTCAAAGAAGTCTATGGTAAAAACCCTTCTCAGATTTAATATTCGCCCTATTTAATTAACATTTTGTCTCTTTCTGAAGGAATGTAACCTGTGTATTAATCCTTGAAACGTTGGTGTCAAACAATGCTGGGCGTGATCCCTAGCTTGGTATCTGAAATCAAATCAGATCTATCATGAAAAAACTACTAATCGTTTCCTTTACTTTATTGGTGCATTTTTCCATTGCCCAGGATGTCATAGTTATGAAAAATGGGGATGAACTAAATGCCGTGGTTCTGGAAGTGGGCACTGAATCAGTCAAATATAAAAAATACGACAACCAGCAGGGACCAACCTACAGTATAGACAAGGCTGACGTCTTTATGATCCGATATGAGAACGGAAGTAAAGATGTATTTAACACCCAAAAAGAAGAGCCTAAAAAAGATGAACCAGATGCTCGACCTTTTCCAAAAGGCTCAATCAATTTCAACCCACTCGGGCTGTTGCAATTTGGACCCATTCTTCAGTATGAAGGCAAAATTGGTTCTTCCAGCTATATAGTTCCATATTTTCGTTATGCCTATGCTGGTGTAGCCACACATGCCATTTGGACCGAATTTGATGAGGATAATGAGCTTTCTCCAGGTTCCGCGGCTGTGGGATTGGGATTCAAAGGATTTACATCAAGTGGCAATTCGTTGTATTATGGAGGACTTCTTGACTACAGCTGGACGACTGCAAGGTTCGATATTGGACAAACCAGTGAAACAAAAAACGATGCTACTAGCCTCGCAATTATCTCCAACTTTGGATATCGATGGAGATCCAAAGGCAGTTCATATATAAACCTTGGCCTACTTGCCGGGGCTGCATTCACATTGAGCGACGAAGAACGGTACGTTATAGACGGTTCATTTCATTCATCGAAGAAAGAAACTACCATCTTCGCCATGATTGAGCTTTCATTTGGATGGGATTTCAAATGAGCACGCGAAGATTCCTGATCGTGCTATTGAGCACGACACTATTCACATCATATTGTCAGGATATCATTACTACAACGAGTGGCGATGATATTCTGGCAGTTGTCACAGAGGTCTTACCAAATATTGTAAAGTATAAGAAGTACGACAACCTGGAAGGGCCTCTCTATACACTTAAAAAAAGCGAGATTTTTATGATTAACTATGAAAATGGATCTAAAGACATCTTCACCACACAAGGTAGTGATGTAATCGAGGGCGTAGCAACAATCTATTTTTACAGACCAAAGAAGTTTGCCAATAGCAAAACAAAAATTATTGTTGGAACTGCCGAGCCGGATGAAGTGGTAGTCGCACTTAAGAATGGAAGGTGGTTTAAGATGGATTATGCGCACCTGGGGGAGCGTCTCTTTGTAGCAGGAGTCTTCTCAATTAACAACGAGATGTATAAGCTTGATGTACAAAGGGATAAAACATATTACGTAAAATGTACTGTGTTGACTAAGGGGTTCAAAGTAATGGCAGAGCTTCAATTTGTAGATAAAGAAATTGCACTTATGGAAATGGAAGTATTGAAAGAACAAGAAGACTCCTTGGTGGATTGAGTTCTGGAAGAGTCACAATTAAAAAAGCAGTCACATTTCTGTGACTGCTTTAACATTTAAGGGTGGAAGATGGGGCTCGAACCCACGACCCTCGGTACCACAAACCGATGCTCTAACCAACTGAGCTACAACCACCGTATACTTTCAGGAATCCTGAAAAGGAATGCAAAGGTAATACCCCTTTTCAAATCTGCAAACGATTATTTTCGATCAAAATAAAGACGCTGACCTAGTGTACTGTCATTTAGCTTTCCATCCGAATATGCCAGATGCCCTGATACAAAAGTTTTCTCGATGCTAGACTTAAATTGATGTCCTTCAAATGGCGACCATCCACACTTTGCAAGAATACTTTCCCGATCTACGGTCCAGGGTTTATTCAAGTCCACCAGTACCAGGTCAGCCTTGTATCCTTCCCGAATATATCCCCGCTCTTTCACATCAAAACACTCCGCTACAGCATGGCACATTTTTTCCGCTATTCGCTCCAGCGAAATCTTTCCCTGATGATAGAAGTCCAACATAGCTACAAGCGTGTGCTGAATAAGCGGCCCACCTGACGGAGCCTTGGTATACGGATTTTGTTTCTCCTCCAAGGTATGAGGTGCATGGTCTGTTGCGATTACATCAATGCGATCGTCAAGCAGCGCTTTCCATATCTGATCTCTGTCCGCCGCTGTTTTCACAGCAGGATTCCATTTAATAAAGGCCCCTTTTTCATCATAATCAGCGTCGGTAAACCATAGATGGTGAATGCACGCTTCGGAAGTGATTTTCTTTTTCCCGAGCGGTTGATCATTGGAAAATAGATGAGTCTCTTTTCCGGTAGAGATATGTAGGATGTGCAAACGCGCATCACATTTCCTGGCCAGTTCAATTGCCTTAGATGATGATAAGTAGCAAGCCTCCTCACTACGTATAATTGGGTGATACTTAAAGGGAATATCATCGCCATATTGAGCGAAATACTTTTCTGTATTTGCTCGAACTGTAGCTTCATCCTCACAATGGGTTGCGATGAGAATAGGTGCATTACAAAAGATCTTTTCGAGCGTTTCCTGATCATCTACCAGCATATTTCCTGTGGAAGAGCCCATAAATATTTTTATTCCACAAACAGAAGCCGGATCAGTTTTGAGCACTTCGTCCAGATTGTTGTTTGTACTGCCCATGTAAAATGAATAATTGGCAAGTGAGTTTTCAGCACCGATCTGATACTTGGCCGTCAGCAGTTCTTGTGTGATGGTTTGAGGGTTCACATTGGGCATTTCCATAAATGAGGTGACTCCTCCAGCTACTGCCGCTCTGGATTCAGTGAAAATGTTCCCTTTGTGTGTAAGTCCTGGTTCTCGAAAGTGTACCTGATCGTCAATCACTCCGGGAAATAAGTGTAATCCACTTCCGTCAATTACTGTGTGATTTGATTCAACGGAAATACTTGAAGCAACCTTTTCAATCAAATCATTCTTGATTAGGACATCCAAAACTGACACTTTTCCCTCATTGACAACACTTACTTCTTTTATTAAATACATATGATTATATCAATTTAAAATATTGTTATTCTGGAAACCCAATACATCCAGTAGTTATGAACAATGATATTTGCACCGCAATTGAGATTAAAAGTTAAACTAAAATGAAAACAAAAAAGAGCTTTTAAAAAGCTCTTAATCGCAGATTTAATATCAAGTTCAGATCCCCAGAAGGGTCTTTAATTTTTTTTTAAGTTAATTTTTCTTGGAAACCGCATTAAATAATTATACTTGTAATAGAAAGATGGATTAATAGTCTTTCTTTCCATAGCTGGTTGAAAAGATCTTGTGGGGCGAATGCCCCACAATGATCAATTTCTCTTCAACTAGTCTCCAGAAACTTTCTCCTCCTTTATTTTATCCACTTTGATTCGCTCGGCTCTGTTGGCCAATTCCCAACCTGTGTGAAAAACCAGTCGTGCTCTTTTTTCCATGGTTTCAAAATCTATCTTGTCAACTGTGTCTGTTGGTTTATGATAGTCTTCATGTGTCCCATTGAAGTAGAAAATAATAGGAACATTGTTCTTTGCGAAGTTGTAGTGGTCAGACCGCTTATAGAATTGATTCGGATCATTCTCATCATTATAAGTATAGTCCAGTTCCAGATTCGTATACGTTTTGTTCATTTCTTCAGAAAGGTTGTGTAGTTCCTGAGAGAGCTTATCAGATCCAATCAAATAGATATAATCAGAGTTCTCAGCATGTGCATCATCCACTCTGCCCACCATATCAATGTTTAGGTTTGCCACGGTATTTTCAAGCGGAAAAATTGGATCGGTATCTGTGTAATATTTAGAGCCTAACAATCCTTTTTCCTCACCAGTCACGGTCATGAAAAGAATACTTCTTTTAGGGCCTTTATTTTTCGCTGCTGCGGTAGAAAAAGCTTCTGCTATCTCTAAAACTGTCACTGTTCCTGACCCGTCATCATCAGCACCATTATGGATTTCTCCATTGATGATCCCAACATGATCGTAGTGAGATGTTATTACCAAAACTTCATCTGGCTTTTCTGTTCCTTTTAGAAATCCTAATACGTTTTCCGTACCCACAGGTCTGTCCAGGTAATCTGCATTGAAAATAACTTGAGACTCATCTCCGGCGGAGATTTCGTCATACGTCTTGTCAAACATCCACTCTGCCATCGCCTTATCTCCAATGATCAATTTCGTTGATTCATTGTCTCTTCCTTCCATTCTCAAGGATGGTCGCTTTAGATATGGAGAATAGCGGGTGATGAATGATTCAAATTCTTGATCATCTTCAAGCGTTATTATAACACCAACAGCTCCAGCCTCTTTGGCCTTCTCAGCTTTTGCTTGCAAGCCGCCAAGTTTTTCTGCTGTGTAGACAACATACTTACCTGTATAATCTTCACTTTTCTCTTCATCAGCTATCACAGCTTTGATATACTCTTCCCCACTGGTCTCAGAGCTGGAATAGTAAACGAAATCTTCAAATCCTATTTTCTTATCATCGCCTTTGCGGAAATATACTGAGCCGATTTGTGCTTCTGTCAAATCAAATTTTTGGAAGTAAGAGCCATCTACAGGGGCTTCAAATCCCAAAGATTCAAAATGCTTGGCAATGTATTTAGCTGCCATCTTCTGACCCTTTTTTCCTGTTTCTCGTCCCTCATACTCATCAGATGCCAAAATTGAAAGGTGAGCTTTCAAGTCATCTGCAGTGATCGTCTTAGCATATTTCATGGCCGTTTTATCCTGCGCCAGCAGTCCGAAGGCCACAAAAAGGCCTATTACATAAGTTATCTTTCTCATTGTGATATAACGTGTTAAAAGTCAGAAGTAAAGCTAAATAATTTTAATCCGGCTAAACCAAACAATTACACTAATGGTTAGGCATTAAAAGCTTTTTGTAGTGAGCGCCGTGACGTAAATTTGCGGCCTCTAAACGGTACCTCTTGATGAAAATAAACCTGAACGATCGAATTGAGTTTGAAAGAAGACATAATGGTCCTTCTGACAGTGAAATCTCAGCAATGTTGGAAACCATTGGCTTAAAGTCAGTTGACGAACTTATTGCAGAAGCCATCCCGGCTCCAATACTTAAGAAAAAGCCCCTCAACTTGCCTCCATCTCTTAATGAGTTTGAATACCTCAACCGAATGCAAAGGATGGCTGACAAGAATCAAGTCTTTAAATCCTTCATTGGACAGGGATATTATAATTGTGTGGTGCCTACGGTGATCCAACGAAACATCATGGAAAATCCCGGGTGGTATACTGCATACACTCCGTATCAGGCTGAAATCGCTCAGGGTAGACTGGAGGCATTGATCAACTTCCAGACGATGGTCATTGACCTGACGGGAATGGAAATAGCGAATGCTTCTTTGCTGGATGAAGGTACGGCTGCTGCTGAAGCTATGAGTATGCTGTACGGATTGAGAAAAGGAGACAAAAAATCTTCCAACAAGTTTTTGGTTGATTCAGAAGTATTCCCTCAGACCTTGGATGTACTAAAAACCCGTGCGCTTCCTTTCGGTATCGAATTAGAGGTTGTAGACCTTGCAAATGCAGACGTTTCGGCTCCAGAAGTATTTGGTGTATTCTTTCAATATCCAAACAACTCAGGTTCGGTTAGAGATTGGTCAGCTATTGTTGCTGCCGCTCAAGAACATAATGTATTTACAGCCTGCTCTACCGATCTTTTAGCGCTTACATTACTTACTGCGCCAGGAGAGTGGGGTACTGATGTTGTCGTTGGAACAAGCCAACGCTTTGGTGTCCCTATGGGATATGGTGGCCCTCACGCCGCATTTTTTGCTACAAAAGAAGCTTTCAAAAGATCGATACCTGGGAGAATTATTGGAGCCTCTAAAGATGCGCATGGCAATGACGCTTATCGCATGGCGCTCCAAACACGAGAACAACATATCAAAAGAGAAAGAGCTACTTCGAATATTTGTACTGCGCAAGTACTATTGGCGGTGATGGCAGGAATGTACGCTGTATATCACGGCGCTGAAGGGCTCAAACAAATTGGAGCACGTACGCACGGCCTTGCCAAAGAAACCGCAAATACCATCGCTCAGTTTGGTTTCGAAAATCAAAACACCTATTTCTTTGATACGCTCAGAGTCCCACTAAACCCAGAACAATTGCTCATGATCAAGCAATTGAGTGAGGAAAGTGAAATCAACTTCAGATATTTTGAGGATGGTGTGGGTGTCTCGTTTGACGAATCCCATACCGTCGAGGATGCAAACATGGTAGTAAAATTATTTGCGCGATTGGGCAATGCATTTGAGTCTCCAATTGTTGAAGACTTTGAAGTGGAATACCCGTCTTCACTGCTACGAACCAGCTCATTTCTGGAGCATCCAGTATTCAACTTATACCATTCTGAGCACGAACTGCTCAGATACATGAAGCGTCTTGAAAACAAAGACCTTTCATTGGTTCATTCGATGATTTCCCTGGGATCCTGTACCATGAAGCTCAATGCGACCACAGAAATGATTCCGGTAACATGGCCTGAGTTTGCTCACATACATCCATTTGCTCCTAAAGATCAGGCAGAGGGATATGGTGAGCTTATCACTGAACTCCATGATTGGTTGGTAGAAATTACAGGTTTTCACTCTATTTCATTTCAACCAAACTCGGGCGCGCAAGGAGAGTATGCTGGTTTGATGGTAATCAAGTCCTATCTAGAAGGTACTGGACAGCCAAACAGGAACGTAGCATTGATTCCCTCATCTGCTCATGGCACTAATCCGGCAAGTGCCGTGATGGCCGGCATGCGAGTTGTAATTGTGAAATGTGACGAAAATGGAAATATTGATGTAGAGGATCTGAAAGAAAAAGCCGAGGCGCATAGCCAGGAGCTAGCAGCACTTATGGTTACATATCCTTCTACGCATGGTGTGTTTGAAGAGGCGATCATTGAGATCTGCGAAATCATTCACCAAAATGGAGGCCAGGTTTATATGGATGGCGCGAATATGAATGCCCAGGTTGGACTTACGTCTCCGGGCATTATTGGTGCGGATGTTTGTCACCTTAACCTTCACAAGACATTTTGTATTCCTCACGGTGGTGGAGGCCCGGGTATGGGCCCAATTGGTGTTGCCGAACACCTGACGCCGTTCTTGCCTGGCCACGTTACTGAGCATAGTAGCAATCCGGCGATATCAGCTGCAGCCTACGGTAGCGCAAGCATTTTGCCTATATCTCATGCATATATCGCCATGATGGGTGCAAATGGATTGACCAACGCCACTAAAACCGCAATTTTAAACGCAAACTACATTGCAGCAAGACTCAAGGACAGCTACCCGGTGCTTTATGCGAATGATAAAGGAAGAAACGCCCATGAATTAATAATCGATTGTCGTGAGTTTAAGAAGTCTGGCATAGAGGTCGAAGATATTGCGAAGCGTCTGATTGATTATGGTTTCCATGCCCCTACAGTCTCTTTCCCGGTACCTGGCACCATGATGATTGAACCTACAGAAAGTGAAGTGCCTGCTGAGTTGGATCGGTTCTGCGACGCAATGATTGCAATTCGAAACGAAGTTCAGGAGGTCATTGATGGTAAATCTGATGCTAAGGACAATCCACTAAAAAACGCTCCTCATTCCTACAAAGTCTTGGTAGCTGATGAATGGAAATATTCTTACTCAAGAGAAAAGGCTGCTTTCCCGGCTGAGTACGTGAGAGAGAATAAATTCTGGCCTGCGGTTAGCCGAGTAGATAGTGCATATGGCGATCGCAACCTTGTTTGTAGTTGTCTTCCGCTGGATGTGTATGAGGAAAGTGAAGAAGCGGTTGAGGCTTAAACGGCTTGGTATTCTAATTACATAGCCTTATTTCAAACAATCCCTCGACGGTGTGATCATCATCGAGCACTGCTTGTAAATACCCAAAGGCTATGAGGTTGTCTATCGCATATATTTCCATAAAACCACTGGAGGCTATCAAACTTCTGGACGGACTTATTTCGAATGATACCTGAACCTGGTTGTTATCGATTGCTTGTGGAGCTACGAAATAGCTCATTTCTGCTGGCCTGAAGATTGCCTTTACGTGTTTGAGTGTGGGAGACGGCAATGTGCATGGATCTTTGACTGACTCTTCATCTGATAAAAAACGAACACGATATTGAAAGTCGGAAGAAATGAGGTAACCATTCGCTGATTGGTACGTCCACTCTTTGCCATCAATCTTGCCTACCAACTCTTGCTCAGGTAACTGGATATCGTCATTCACACATGCAACTAAGAATGAAGTCATTCCAATCATCAGCAGAATAAAAGTTTCTCTACTTTTATAGTGTACATGCTTAACCGTTATGAAAAAGTTTCTGCTCACCCTCCTGGTCATTTTGCTATCTATTATGGCCTTTGTTTTATACACCTTTGTTTCAACGGGTTACTTCCGTGAAATTAATAACACGGAAAGCTATGAGGTTATTGCGGAAATCCCTGTCAAAGGTGCCGAAGATTTGACGATCAGCTATACTGATCGGTTTATGATTATTTCGCAAGATGACAGGGCAGGGAGAAGAGACGGATCTCCTTCACAAGGCGGGCTTTACTATCTCGATTTAGATTCTGGTAATTTTCAACCGAAGTTGATTTCAGCCAATTACAACTTTCCCTTCTATCCCCATGGAATCAGCATGCTAAAGCTCGATTCTGCTCATTATCAACTGTTGGTCGTCAATCATGCCAAAAGCCATTCCATCGTAAAGTTTGAGCTGATTGGCGATAGTCTTGTTTATCAGGCTACTTACCGTGATCAATCCATGATCAGCCCAAATGATGTCGTAGCTGTGGATGAGGAATCCTTCTACTTCACCAATGATCACGGCTACACGGGCAAATGGGGACGCTTAGCTGAAGATTATCTCGGTATTGGAGTCTCAAATGTGATTTATTACAACGGAAAATACCTGGAAGTAGCCAGCGATATCAATTACGCGAACGGCATCAATATATCACAAGACAAAAGCCAACTCCTCGTTGCTTCACCAAGAGCCTTTCAGCTTCACTATTACAACATTCTAAAAGATGGCACTCTCATGCATGACAGAGATCTTGATGTTGGATCCGGAATTGACAACATTGAACTGGATCAAAATGGAGATTTATGGATGGGGTCTCATCCTAGTTTACTGGCTTTTGCTGCCTATGCTGCAGGAAAAAAAGAAATGGCACCTTCCGAAACAATTAAAGTTACTGATGGTAACCAAGTGGAAAGCTTGTACGAAAATGATGGTTCAGTTATGTCTGCAAGTAGTGTAGCGGCTCCATATAAAAATCTCCTTTTCGTAGGAACTGTGATGGATGATCAATTGGTGGTGTTAAAGAAGAAGGACGAGTAACTCGTCCCTTTTAGTTATCCCTTTCTTAAATAGATATTGCCACTTATTGTTTCAAAGTTGGACTGCTCACCGCCACTGCTTACTCTACCACGTACGTCCTGACCAACGATTTGGCGGAGCCCTTCTTTGCCATATGGATAGGATATTTCAATGTCTGAGTAAACTTCTCCGGATATGGTCTTCGCTTTGAAATCCATACCCAGCTTTTGAGGTATGGTCACATCTATTACTCCGGATATAGTTTTCAGGTTCATTTCGGTTCCGTAGTATTCAAATTCATAATCTCCGGAAATGGTATTAGACCTTACGCTCAGCTTCTTCGGTAGATATACGGTGTAGTTAATTGTGGAAGTGTAACTGCAATTTTTCCACTTCCCATCTTCTTTTTTGCTGATCTTTTTCCACATATCTTCATCCATTTCTATATAGATCGTGGAACTCGACTTGTCCGTTTCCAATGTGAAAATTTCATTGTCCTCACCACCGTTTATCTCAACCATTACTTCGACATATACTTCATTTTTATCCCAGGTTTTGAAAATGATGTCATCCGCAAAGTCAAACTCTAGATCGAGCATTGTTTGCCCGGAAACCTGCACGGATTCTGTTACTTTTTTTGGTTGTGCTGACAACCCTAAAGTTGCCAGACACATGATCATTAGTAGTGCTTTCATCTTATTCTGCTTTTCTAACATAGATATCGCCACTTACAGTCTTTAGCGAGACCTCAACGCCTCCTCCATTCAGCTTGCCAGTCGCATTCTGACCACCTACTCTCCTGATCTGAGCGTCTTCCCCAAAATCAAAGTCGAATCCTGTGTAGACTCCTCCTGATATAGTGGCCATCTTAAATGTCGCTTTTGTTGTGCCGGGAAAGGTCACATCAATGTCTCCACTAGTAGAACTCAAAGATGTAGGTGAGGCTTTTGATAAAGAGGTAAAGGTGACCTCAAGATCAGAACTCAGCGTATGAGCGACAATTGGCCCTGTCACATCAATAAACTCCAGATCTCCTACCTGACTTTTGGCTTCTATCTCACCTTCCATTCCTTTAATCACCACATCTCCTGCTTGCCATGAATTATAATCTATTTTAAGCATCAAACTCTTAGGTAAATAGATCGTATAGTCTGCATTATCAGCCTCTCGATGAGCTCCGGACAAGGAAATCATATTCCCTTCTTGTTTCATACTCAAGCCCACGCCAGTATTTTCTGGTCCTGATGCCGATAGTGGTTTCAATCCTTTAGCTTTCTCCGGAAGCCCTTTGTAGTTTCTGCTTTCAATTTTGATCTCTGATCCCGAGGTTCCCTCAATCTTTAGATCGGAACTCAGGTTTTCTATGAGAAGCCAAGTCTCTGCAGCATTCCCTTTTATCGGGAAGCTAAAGTTGGCCGTCGTCTTCCTTTCCTGTGCCACTGTGCTGGCACATGTTAATAGTATTAGTCCTGCTATAATCGTTTTCATTTTATTGTTATTTGAATTTTTAGTCGTTATTTATAAGTACCGGTATGTTTTATGTCAAAACCTGAATGGCAACCTGTGCTTGCTGTTTTACTTCAGGAGATGTTTCTTCTTTTTCAATAATGTCTTTGAGCGGTGCAATCGCGCTACGTTCCTCTGCATCCACCAAAATGGTAATCAAAGAGATTTGAATCAGTTGATCTGTTTGCGAGTCGAGTGATTTGACTAGCTCGGCTCTTACATCCTTATCTCCTATGAATTTTTCCAGAGCCTGAAGTGCTGCATACCTCACGTTTGGACTTTCATCGGAATTCAAGGTGGATATGAGTGTCGAAATGAGCTCCGTGTTGATTGTAGACCGCTCCTCAATCTGATTTACAGCCATGATTCGCTCGCTTGCCGAGTGTCGTTGAAGCCTGCTGGTCAAAGTCACTTGACGTAGAGATTGAATTTCATCTTTGAGGAGTGCCAATTCCTGGGATGAATCGTTGGTAGAAAATTTTCCCATTCCAAAGCCAATGATAACTAGAGCGACTGCTGCTGCAATTTGCATCCAGGGTCTTTGGCTGTTGTTACTTCCGCTAATTTTTTCATTGATCAAGGCTTGCTGAAACCCTGCCCGAACATGCGCCGGAACCTCAACTTCTGCGGAGGAATCGATTGTATGCATCAATTCCTGCAATTCTTCAAATCGTCTTTTCAAGTCTGTATCCTTCTGAATACGAACCTCCAACTCTTTGTTGGGCTCGCCTTCCAGAAGTGCAATCAATTGTTCATCTGTGATTTCTTCTTTCATCACTTGTATTTTTATTCTTGTGCTAATTCAAAATAAATGTCTCTCAGTTCCTTAATTGTTCGGTGCACTTGCACCTTTATATTGCTGACAGACGTATCTCGTATGGTCGCTATTTGCTCATATTTCATTCCCTGAAATTTACTGAGCACCAACAGTTCTCTTTTTTCATCCGGTAGTGCCCTCATTGCCTGATGAAGTTTCTTTTCTCTTTCAAACTCCATCTCCCCATTCTCTTCAAGTACTTCCGGCATTACTTCCACAGGATTGAATTTATCCTGATGCACCTTCAGCTTTCGAAAGTGATCTTTCACCATATTTCTGGCGATCTGAAAAATCCAGAATTGAACAGAATGGCCCTCTTTGTAGGAGTTGCGATATTTCATCACACGTATAAAAAGGTCTTGTGTGAGGTCGTCGCTATCGGCACGTTCCAGCGTAGACTTGAGAAAGTAGTTGTAGATCCGCTTACTGTAGCGATTAAAAACTTCGTTCAAATAATCCAGCTGCCCTGCTTTTACCAGAGACATCAACTGTTCGTCTGTCATTTCCAAATTCTAACCAGGTTAGTCCCCGAATCATCGGGTGGTGTTTTGTTAAATCAGATAAGTTACAAGAAAAGAGAGGGAAGGTTACAGATGGAAATTAAATTTTAAACCTTTTTGCTTTCTACCATGAAAAAAGCAATACCCGCAGATAAGAATGCAAGGAATGCGCTGATCCAGCATACCATTTTATAAACTGAAATAAAGCTATTGTCATAAATGGTGTTAATTGAGTCTTGCATTTGTGCGCTGAATTCAGAGGAAGCCACGGCTTCTCCCAGCTTGGAAGCCTCCTGCATCACTTGGTCTTTTATGGCACCTGAAACTGATAATGATTCCATCCCCTCCAATACATAATTGCCAAATACCAAAATTACAATCGCACCTAAGACTGCATTCATGAATGTTCCGGATATACGGGTTACGCTATTGTTAATACCAGATGCAATCCCGCTTTTGCTGTCGTCCACACATGCCATTACTGCAGTAGTAAGTGGCACAACAGTAATTGCAATACCTATCGCAAACACTAAAAATGGTGGAAAATAAGTGCTCCAATAAGTTGAAGGTCCCCCGGTGGTTTCAATGAAGGAAAACCAAACCATTCCCAACCCCGTGATTGTCGGTCCAATGATTAAAAATCTCCTCGCTCCGTAGGTGCTGGTAAGCTCTCCCATCTTCCTGGCCGCCAATACCATAATAAAGGAAAATGGCAAAAAGGTGAGACCTGCCTGAAATTGTGAATAGCCTTGAACCTGAATAATGTTTAAGGAAAGAAAAAGCATGGTCGCGCCCATTCCAGCATAGAGAAAGAAACTTAAAAGGTTTACTCCAGAAAATGTTTTATTCGCAAACATATCCAGCGGTACCATCGGGTCGTTTACTTTTTTCTCAATGATAAGAAAGGCTATGAGGAATATTGTACCCAGAACCAGGCTTGTAATTACCAGTGGATGCTGAAATCCCAACTCTGGCATTTCAAGAAACCCGAAAGTAAGTGCTGCTAAGCTTAAGACAAGCGCCGATGCCCCATACCAATCGATTTTGGAAGCATCTGGTTGTTTGCTTTCCGGTACCTTGAAATGAAGAGCCAAGATAGAGAGTAGCCCAAATGGCAAATTGATAAAGAAGATCAATCTCCAAAGTCCTGCATCAGCTAGTGCTCCTCCTAATACGGGCCCACAAATGGTAACAATAGTTGTAGTTGCTGACCAGGTACCAATCGCTTTCCCCTTTTCTTCCTTACTGAAAACGGCAGAAATAATTGACAAACTTCCTGGAATCATAAACGCCCCTCCGATGCCCTGAATTGTACGAAATATGATTAGTTGTGTGATATCCTGTGATAGTCCGCACAATGCTGAGCCAATTGTAAAGACAAGGATCCCATACTTGAATACTTTCACTCTGCCTAGCTTGTCTCCCAGACTGCCGCCTACGATAATTAACGCTGCCAGCATTAATAAATAGCTATTTAGCACCCAAAAAAGATCTACTCCATTTGCTGATAAGTCCTGCTGTAGAGAAGGAAGAATGACGTTTAGCGCGGATCCATCAATAAATGCCATGCTAGTAGCCAAAATCGTGGAGAACATCGTCCATCTACCCGTCGGGCAATCAAGTGGATAATGATGTTGGGCTTGAGCAGACATTATTCTCAAGATAATGTTAAAATCATAGATAGTAGATAAGCGCTCCTACTGTACTAAAAATGATCATGGCCGATGTGACGTACATGATGTTGACTAAAACAAGCTTAAAAAATGTGGTGATCCATCGTTGTTTATACACCTGACGCAGCGCTACCAGCAAATAGAACTGCAGCACGAAAATGGTAATGATCAACGACCATTGACTAAGGAAAACACTCGATGGGAAAATGAAATCGATCAGGACAACCATGATGGTCAGGAGAACGAATATGAAGGCATGCAAATGCACTGAAAAAATAAAGTGTGTAAGGTAAAACCTGCCCGGCTTCCTAAACAGGACATAGAGAAACAAGGCAAACAAAGGAAGTAAAAGAAAAAAAAGACGTGGAAACCAGACACTGAAAAAATTATCCAAAAACTCGGCTTCCTCATTTCTTTCAAGTGCGACAGTTTTATCTACCGGGCCTAGTATCAAAAAGAATATGATGCTGATAAAGATAAACATTCGCAAAGGTGGAATGTATCGAACTCTGCGACCTGCAATAAATTCATTTGTCAAAAATCCAGGGTTAAATAATAGCGGTCTTACGCTTCTTATTATCAATGAGTCGAAGGTGAAGTAATCACCTAGAAAGTCAAGGACAAATTGTTTGAAATGGACAACTTTCTCTTTGTGTTCCTGACCACATCTGGGGCAGAATTGGAACTCCTTTTCAAGTTTTTTCTCACAGTTTTTGCAAATCCTTTCCAATATTCCTTGTTTACACTAATATTGATGAACCCCGAAAATAATTCGTTGCATTGAGTTATAAACTATTCACACTTAGTCTTTTATTCTGTTGGCTTGCAATTTCAGCAAGTGGACAAAAGATTGTGGTTGATAGCGTGTCTACAAATAAGTACCTAATCAAGCCGAAGGTAAAATCAGAAACAGCAGCTGCCAAGGAGGAGCTTACATTTAGTGACCGGGCTTTATCTATTGGAAAGGGGATAATCAATCGACTTAAAGCGAGACTTAACCTGGAAGAGGCTGCTGAGAGCATTAAAGACAAGAGAGATAAAATCCTCGGAAAAGAAGAAGATACAGAAGTAAAAGCTGGGGGAGACAGTGGCGGTTAGCCGTTGCTTGAGTTGCTCAAGTAACCCTCAATCTCTGCTCTATCAAAGGGTTTTGTAAAAAACTTTTTAATGGTGTTTCGTTGAAGTGCCTGATCTATCTCATCATTGAAAGCATAGCCACTGAGGATGTAATAAGGTATATCGTTGACTGTTTCTTGTGCTTTTTCAATAAACTGGACACCGTTCATCTTTGGCATGTGCATATCGCTTATCACGGCACGTATTCTGCTTCTATTTTCCTCTAGTTTCAAGAGGCCTTCTTCCGGAGAATTGGCGACCAAAACATCTCGTTCACCTTCAAAAGAAATCCGAAAGAGAAGCAAATTTGCCTCTTCGTCATCCACATATAATATAGCTGGCTTCTCACTCATCTTTTATAATGGTAGCTTAATAATAAACTTACTTCCTTCGCTAGGGTTTGATTCAACTTCAATACTCCCGCTGTGTTCTTCAATAATCGAAAAGGTAATGAATAAACCTAATCCTGTTCCTTCACCCGGTGGTTTGGTTGTAAAGAAAGGGTCACTAATCTTCATTAAGTTCTCCTCAGGAATGCCCTCGCCATCATCTTCAATCCAAATTTCCATGACATCTGACTTTCGTCGAGTGGTGATGGTAAGGGTGCCTTCATCTACTATTGCTTGCTCAGCATTGGCTATAATATTCATCATTGCCTGATGCAATCGTCCTTCATTTCCTTTTAGGATTGCGCTCTGGCTTGTAAAATTTGTTATTACTCTTACTTTATTTCTGATCTTATTGTGAAGGATCAGCAAGCAGTTTTCTATGATCTCATGAATGTTGCATTTCTCATCTACTCCTGGTCCTTTTCTGCTGAAATGGCTAAGGCTTTTCACTATGTTGGTAGCCCGATCTACTCCCTCATTTACAATCTTAAAGTATGATTTGAGTTCTTCATCTTCGTTTCCTTCCAGCTTTTTCGAAAGTGCTCCAATACCATTCTTTATAAAGTTGAGCGGGTTGTTTATTTCATGACCAACTCCTGCAGCAAGCACACCAAGTGATGCCATTTTTTCTGATGTTATCAGTAGCTTCTGGGTATGCTTAAGTTCTTCATTGTTCCGTTGAAGCTCTTTATTTTTCTTATCATTTTTCCGAAGAAGAATAATCATCACAATCAATAAAGGAACCGTTATGATGATGATGAATGTGAAAAGCTGATTGGTAACGAGTTGGTTTTGAATTTTAGCCTGCTGACTTGTAAGCGTAAACCGATCTTCTTCTTCCTTTATTTTCAATGGTATCAGACTGAGGTTTCTTGTCACCACATCCTGAAAAAGGGAGTCCCTCAGTTCAATATATTTTCCTAGGTACTCTTTCTCCTTGTCTCTGTCTTGCAGCTTAGAGTAGATGGTAGAGTATAGTTTCAGGTTGTCAAGTTGCTGTTGTCGTATCTGTATCTGTTTGGCCCAATCATCACACTTGTCTAAGTATTCCAATGCTCGCCTGGCGTCACCATCTTCCAACGAGTTTTTGGCAAATAGATAGTACACCTCTGCCATCCCTTTCTTATCATCAATGGACTGGCTGGCATCCAGCGAACTTTGGAGATAATACAATACTGAGTCCTTTTCTCCACTGAGCATAAATACTTCTCCTATTCCTCTGGCTGAAACAGCTCCCCAATTTATATTTTCTATTTCAGCACCCATCCGATAGCCACGCCTGAAATATTTCAAGGCTTCTTCAAGGTTGCCTTCTTTCATATAGGTGATCCCGATATTATTAATGGAGTAGAGTATGTTGTCCGGTTCGTTGAGACTGATGGCCTGATCGTAAGCTTGCTCAAAGTAGTCTCTTGCTTGCCCATAATCGTGAATTCTTTCAAAGACAAGACCAATGTTATTTAGCGTAGTAGATAGTCCGTACGATTCTCCAATTTTATTTTTGATGGTCTTTGATCTCAATAAATACTCAAGTGCTGTTTGATAGCTCCCTAGGTTGTAGTAAAGCAGGCCAATATTGTTGTACCCATTGTTGATGAGCGTGGAGTCTTTTAGCGCAACCGCAATGTCAAACGCTCTTTGGTTATACTCCAGTGACTGGTCATAGTCCCCTTTATAATAATGTACGCCGGCGATAAGTCTTAGGGACTTTGATATCATTGTCGAGTCTCCCAACTCTTTCGAAATTTTGAGGGCCTCCATACCATAGGTTCTAGCTCGCTCTGGATAGTTCAACCACAAATCGATCACGATCTCATGAAGCAACTCTATTCGGTCGATTCCATTTTTCTCTTCCATGATTTGAATCAAGCTGTCTGCCTGACCAAAAGCTGTAGAGAGAGTGAGCAATAAAATAGTGGTTCTTATAAATCTCATCAAGAAATATAAGATAACAATAAAAACGAAAAATGAAGCTATGATTTAGACGAGTGTATCACTGTTTTTCGATACGTTCAAATGCACCAATATCCGGAGTGGCATCTCGGTTTTTGCCTGTCAAATCCCTTTGAATTCCGATATCAACGCCTTTGTCCTTTGCAAATGCGAGCGTGTCTAGTCTATAATCATTATCAAATGCATCTACAAAACCTGGGAAATTGAAATCTCTTGAAGTAAAATTATTCTCTATTTCTTCCCCGGAACGGATGATATTGGCCACCAAGCCTACAGATACCATTGCGTTACCTCCATTATTAATCAGAAGCTCCTCATCGGCAGTACCCCAAATTATGCAATTGGTCATCTCCAGATTCAAATCTGCAACCAGCAGCTCGTTTTCACCGATAACGAGGTTATCTGAAAATTGAACAGTTGCTTCATCCTGAATAAACAAAGCTGGTTCGTTTGAAAAAGTGCAATGTCTAAGATTATAATTTCCTCCCGCAAACCCACCAAACAAATAGTTTCCACAATTGTAGATCAGCGAATTTGTCGCTTCAATATCTGAGGTGAAGGCCAGTATCCCAGCCAAACTCATATTGAAGATTTCAGTATTTGAAATCACCACGTCCGGTAAATCATCGTCATCGGGAGTGCCCACTCTTAATCCGATTTGTCCGTTAAAAATTTCTGCAAAAGCAATTTCATTATCTGAGCTCCCTTCCAAAAAATATATCCCGTCCCACTGTCCTGGAACCCTGTCGTATACCCCGTCGAATCTTGCATTTCGGAAGACTATGTGATTTGCCGAATCGCCAATGGCTTTCAGTGTTCCTTGAACAAACATTACTGCATCATTCTCAAAATAAATATTGGTCCCCCTTTCTATTACCAACTCACATCCCGGAGAAACAAGTACTGTATCGCTAATAATATATGGCCTGGCATTTGTCCAGATTTCATTGCATACGCTAGAGCTGGTTATGGTATTGCCATCTTGTCCATAGCTCACCAACTTCACATGTTCTTCATTGGTATTCCATCTGAAGACTATTGAGTCTTTTACCAAATAGGGTAGATTTTCATTTTGAGGAGTGATGTTTACTTCTATCAGGATCAAAATACTGTCTCCTCCCAGGAGTCGCTCGTTGACAAGCGAATTTGTCTGCTTGCCATTGATGATTATCTGGTAGTCTGAGTTACCTGCCCTGCCAAGAGCAATCTCATCAAACTGAATCGCTTCTTCGTTTGGGTTGAAAACTGTAAGACGTTTCGTGCTGCTTCTGCGATTGGAGAGTAAGGTGTCAAAAGCAACAGAGTCATTACTAAACCCGAGCATCAACCCTGGGTTAAATGATATGGTTTCGTCTTTAGTGGAACACCCAACCCAAATCAAAACAAGAAGTAGTACAAAAAAGGTATTTCGCATTGTGATGTTAACGGACTAATTCTCCGCTTCTTTCATGATCTCTGCATTTTCTGCAATTCGAAGCTGCTCTATAAACTCTTCGATTTCTCCATTCATTACATTGGGCAGGTTAAACACGGATACCCCAATCCGATGATCTGTGACTCTTCCTTGTGGGTAATTGTACGTCCTGATTTTATCCGATCGATCACCAGAGCCTACCATACTTTTTCGCTGACTGCTAATCTCTGCATTGTGTTTTTGTAACTCCATCTCATATAGTCGGGATCGGAGTACCTTCAATGCTTTATCATAATTGGCGTGCTGCGATCTTCCATCCTGACATTCCACTACAAGGCCGGAAGGTGCATGTGTAAGTCTTACTGCTGACTCTGTTTTGTTAATGTGCTGACCTCCAGCTCCGGATGCTCTAAATGTATCTTTCCTGATATCTCCCATGTTTAGTTCTACATCCACCTCTTCAGCTTCTGGCAAGACTGCCACGGTAGCCGCAGAAGTATGCACTCTTCCTTGAGATTCAGTGGCTGGTACTCTTTGCACTCTATGTACGCCAGATTCAAATTTTAACTTCGCGTAAACATCTTCACCTTCCACCGATGCTACTATTTCTTTATACCCTCCGGCACTGCCTTCATTAAAATTCAAGACAGAAAACGACCAGTTTTGATCCTCAGCATATGATTTGTACATGCGGAACAGGTCGCCCGCAAAAATTGATGCTTCGTCTCCACCGGTCCCAGCGCGTATTTCCAAAATCACATTTTTGCTATCATTAGGATCTTTAGGAATTAGCATCACTTTTAATTCCTCCTCCAATGAAGAGATTTGAGGTTCTAGCTCATCGATTTCTGCTTTTGCCATTTCACGAAACTCCGGGTCCTTTTCATTTCCCAGAACTTCTTTTGCATTGGCCAGGTTGCTGGTGGCTTCTGTATACTCCTTGTATTTGACTACGATTTTTTCCAGGTCTTTGTACTCTTTGTTCAGCTTGCCATACTTCTCCATATCCGTGACAATGTCCGGCTGTACAATGAGCTGGCCTACCTCCTCAAATCTGTGTTTTATTTCCTCAAGTTTATCAATCATCCGCTTAGCGATTATTGAAGGTAAAGTTACTGTGATTTAGCATTTTCACTCAATTCATTTTTATCAGGAGAGAATTAAGTTTTGTTGGCGATTTACTTAAAAAGTATCTACCTTCTTTTATTCTCGTATTAGATAAGTTCAATGAAGCGGATCATCGTTCTTTTTTTCGCCACACTGATACTAACAGGATTTATGCATGGGCAAAGTAAGACTGATAGTCTGGTATTGCTGTATGACCAAATCTCAGGATCTAATCGTTCTGAAATCGATTTACTAAACGAATTGACTCAGAAAAATGCAGCTTCTTACCCTTCTATTGCAGAACTATTCGCACGTAAAGCATTAAATGGTAGTAAAAAAATCAACTATGCCCAAGGCGAAGCTGCAGCCTACCTAAACTTTGCTGCTGTCTTCCGCACCAGAAGCGACCTGACCAAAGCCCTGGAAAATGGATTTCGCGCATACAGGCTTTTTGAGCAGGTTGGCGATTCTGCTCAAATGGCAAGCGCATACAATTCCATCGGAACCTATTTCCAGGATATCCATTTGATGGACAGTGCATTAGTATACCTTCGAAAAGCTCTTATTTTGAATCGTGCTGATGCTAAAATCAAAGCCAATACTTTCAACAATATTGGTGCTACCTATGCGTATATGGATCTTTATGATAGTGCTGAATGGTACTATCACAAAGCCCTTGATATCCGCGAAGAGATCAAGGATTTGTATGGCCTTGGAATCACCTATGGAAACCTGGGTGTGATAGCATATCAGAAGGATAACGACCCGGAACTCGCCAGGTTCTATTATGAAAAATCATTGGCTATGAAAAGAAAAAATGGTGATTTTTTTCAAATGGCCTACACCTACATTAACCTCGGCAACCTTCATAGAAATATTGGAAAGTACATTGAAGCCAGAAAATACTACCAAACAGCCATCCAATATGCTGACTCTGCTGAAGCAAAAGGTGTGAAAGCGTCCACCTATGTGCGCTGGGCCAGGTCTGAACGAAGAGCCGGAAACATAGAGTTGGCAAACGAGTACGATCGGCTGAGCTCTCGCTTGTATATTGAAGTACTTGAGGAGCGTCAAAAATCTGAGTTGGAGCAATTAGAGGCAAGTTATCAGCTAGCCAAGAAAGAACAAGAGTTGATGATCAATGAGCAGAGGATCGCGCTCTTAGAAAAAGATCAAAAATTGCTTTTAATTCAATTGGTGGCTCTAATATTTATTGCTGCATTCCTTATCGTCCTATTCCTTTGGTATCGAACCAAGGCCAGAAAAAATCGGGAATTGCAACAAGCCAGACAGGCAAAATTAGAAAGTGAACTAAATCACAAGAACAACGAATTAAGCACCTTCACCATAAATTTCATCCAGAAACAGGAGATGATGGAGGAGTTGACGGCAATAACAAGGGAGCTAAAATCGAAAGATACATCTGAGATCGTAAAGGCAAAGGTCAGGGAGCTTGAAAGGATAATAAGTGCACAACAACGTAACGATAAAGAATGGGATAATTTTAGAATCTACTTTGAAAAAGTACACACAGGGTTTTTTCAAAGATTACAAGCTGATTTTGATGGCTTGACAATCACAGACTTGCGGCTAGCAGCACTAATCAAACTCAATCTCTCAATAAAAGAAACTGCATCTGTTTTAGGTATTGCGCCTGGTAGCGTAAAAACGAGTCGATATCGGCTCAGGGTTAAACTTGGAATAGATGGCGATGAAAGTCTGCTCGATTTCCTATCCCGATATAACAACTCTAACTAGCTACTGCTTTATTATTTTAAAAGACTCTTTTTCACCAGATTCGGATCGTGTTCTCAAAAAGTAGATCCCTCGAGGCAATGAGCTAATATCAACCTTTCCACCTGAAACCTCCTGATCAAGTAACAATACTCCTCCAAGTGAATAGATTGTGACCTTCTTAACATCAAAGTTGAATTTGACTATGTCAAAGGCTGGATTTGGATATAGAAGTTTCGACTTTGTAGCCGTTTCAGCAGCCAGTGGTTCATCAACTTTTTCGCCTTGATTAAACTTACCTAAAAACAAACCTCGGCCATGCGTGGCAGCAACGATGACGCTATCTGCACCTCGAACATCAATCATGTCTACCCTAACATTTGGAAAACCCTCATTATAAGATTGCCACTCCTCGTTTTCATCTGAGATATCTTCTAATCCCCAAATCCCCAGCTCTGTTGCAAGCAAAATTTTCTGCTCATCAAGCGGGTTAAATAATCCATGGCGTACAGGTATATCTGGTAGGTTCCTCTCGATGTTCTCCCAGTCAATCCCACCTGAGCTTGAATACCATACGGACTCCACTCCATAATTTGAAAAAGTGACCAAAATTTCATCCTCAGAACTTCCTATATCAATCGAAGAAATGTATCCAACAGGTAATTGATCATTATCAATCTTTGTGGAGGTAGGTGCATAAGGTAGTCCGGTGATTTTAAAGACATCACCAAGTTGATTTCCCAGAAAAACAGTGGCATTTAGTTCATCTGAATGCTGAGATACTTTTACCGAAGAAAACGAGGTAGTTGTGTTAGTGCCTAGTTTGACATACGTCAGTGTATCTAGATCCAAATCATCTTTTTCCAGGAATGGATTCACATTGAGAATAGCGAGAGAATCCAAATACCTTCCGGCTAAACCAGTGGATAACGCCTCGAACCCACCATCTACTGCAAGATTGGAATAGATCAAATTGGAACGATCATCATAATCAGCCGGGTTTATGAATGTTCCTCCTCCTACACTGGAAAAATATCCAACATCATCAATAAAGAAGTTATAGTTTCCTACTTGTGATGACGTGATGCGTAAGTCTGGGTCGTCTGAATCGAAAAAACAATAAGCACCATCACCTCCTCCAATCATGCTTTCGTAATTGATACTTCCAGCCTCGGAGGTATGCGTGCTATTATCTTGAGAACCCGCGAGTACTTCATTATTTCCTGTATTAGGATTCAACGCCACGGTGTAATACTGGGTAGTAGCCAAAGAATTGTTTATGTGACTGAATGTAGGATACGAATCCAGTCGCTCACCCTCAAGCAAAGCAAAGCCCTTAGTGAGATCACTCGTGTATTGAACACCTCCGTCTGTGGATGCTATTAGTTCATCGGAGTTACCAGCAAAAACAAGGGAATGTACGTCTGCATGCACAAAGTGATTTTGAATACTATCACTATTAACTAAGCCGTAGTATGGAATGAGGTAATCTGAAAAATGATACATTGATGACCAATCGCTCAATTCTACCCAGCTAAGTGAACCAGCTTCTCGGGCATTTGACAGTGCATGTACATTTAGTCCACCAATAACTAAATGGTTATCGTCATTTGGATCGACACCCATTGCCAGTGCATGCCACGGGATGGATGCCCAATTTGAAGAAGGCCCATCAAGATCTTGCCAATCGCCATCACCATCTTTATACTTCATCCTTGTAAAAAAACCGAAATCTCGTATTTGATCAAATACATTTAATAACCCTCCCGTGGCTATAGCATAGACCATTGATCCTGCGGAAGCAAACCTGACACGGCCTGGTATAACATCATAAAAGTCAATAAATTCTTGCACAATGTCGACAGCATAACTGTCATCTACATCCCAATTTATTCCATCTGAAGAGGACAATATTACACCTCCTCCCTCGGACGCAAGGTTTCTCATTGAACCTACATAGAGATCGCCGGAAGAAGTCAATTCAATGTCACTAACCGTGTACGGAACTGAGGCTCCTTCAATATTCGGTAGCACTTGTGTCCATGAAGATCCACCATCAGTAGATCGATATAGTCCATCTGATGGGGACGATCCAAAAACACTTCCCTGATATAGCCCAGATGCCACTCCGGCATAAATTACACTTGTTCCATCTTCATCTCTCACCACAATATCATTTACATATTGAAAGTCTGAGGTCGAAGACATCAAAGACCAGGTAGAGCCTCCGTCAGTTGATTTGTAAATACCCGCTCCTTTTGAGGAGGACTCGCGATAGATATTTACAGAAGTGAAGGACTCTCCGGTACCCACATAAAAGATATTTGAGTTGTTCGGATCATAAGCGATACTTGATATGGAAAGTGTCTCCCAGTCGTCGGATACTGGAACCCATGCATTGTTATTTCTAAAATCAGGATTATACCAGAGTCCACCTGTTACTGCTCCAAGCCAAAGTTTTGCCGGATCATTTGGGTCGATCATTATCGAGCGAGCCCGACCTGCAATGTCCGTGTTGATTTGCTTCCAATTAAAATCTCTATTGTTTGATACTCTGCCTTTCTGATTCCTGATTGTACCACGAAGGTTTTCGATAGGAATTTCACCTGTCTGCGGATCCATCGTCATCAATACATCTCTAAAAACCGATTTTTCAGGTCCATCAAGCTTATCGACATTGAGTTCTGAAATGTTATTTAAGTATAGCTTCTCTGTACTTTGAGTATTTTGCCGTGTGAGAATGGCTCCAGCTACAATGGCCAAGCCAATGGCTGAAAGGAATAGCTTTTTCATAGTGATTCAGGTAGAGTTAGATTAAAGTTACTGGTTTTTCAACTCTTCATACCTAAAGCAATCGGTCGTATGATCATTTACCATCCCGATGGCTTGCATGTGAGCATAAACTGTCGTAGATCCAAGAAACTTAAATCCTTTCTTTTTCAAATCTTTTGCAAATGCATCTGATTCTTTGGTTGTTACGGGGACCTCCTGCATTGTCTTCCATTCATTCATAATGGGTTTTCCTCCTACAAATTGCCAGCAATACTTGTCAAATGACCCAAATTCATTTTGAACCTCCATGAATCGTTTCGCATTATTAATAGTTGCCTCAATCTTCATTCTATTTCTTATAATAGATGAGTCTTGTAAAAGCTCCTCTACCATACCAGGACCATATTCTGCAACAACTTTATAATCGAAATTGGCAAATGCTTTTCTGTAGCCTTCTCGCTTTTTCAATATAGTGGCCCAGCTAAGTCCTGCTTGAGCACTTTCCAAGACTAAAAACTCAAAATGTTTTTGATCATCATGAACGGGAACACCCCATTCTTCATCATGATATCTGACATATTCTTCAAAAGAGTTGGCACACCAGCTACATCGCGTTTGCATACTTATACTAAATTGGGTCAATAATGAGTTGAGATTTTATAAAATTAGCATTTTAGCAATCAATATGCGTATCCCGTTTTCAACCTTATTTCTTGTCCTTGTGGCAAACCTATATGCCCAAACGCCTATATATAACTATGTGTCTTTTAATAAGACGCTGGCTGTTCCTTCTGAGATAAATAGTCAGCGCACGGCAGTTATATTTTCTGTTCCAAATAAAGTAGGAGATTTTGTTGAAGTTGGTGAACATGAGAAGTTACTTTCCCAGGTTCATAAGGCATTTGTCACCATGGGCATTGATGCAATATTTTACCTGAATGAACTCAACTTCACAGCCAGTTACAATGCACGCAATTCATACACCGAGCTTTTCAATTCCAGGCGAATAAAAAATGTTGTATTCATTACACAAGATGAAAGCGGCTTTGAATTTTTAATGGCACCATACGATGGCACAAGTACATTAATTAAGGATGGGTCAGATGTTTTTTATTTGAGAGATGGCGAGCTTTATTCGCTTCTACTTAATGTTGGCAAAGAGGTCAGAAGGGCAGATCAGGAACTTTACAACTTTTTAATACCCGAAAAACCCAATTACCTGCAAGGGCTGTCTATTGTAGAAAATACCTTGCTTAAGAATTATCCCGGAATACTGCGAAGGAGCAAGCTTGCAGTAGAGCGATTTACACCTCTAGATTCACTCGGGATTTCAGATAAGGATGTTTTGAAAAACATTCAGACATACAATCGCTCGATTGCTCAAAAAAATAAGGAGCTTGAAAAAATCCTTGAAAAGTATCCGTATGAGTTTGAACTCATCGATCCAATGACGGACGATGAAATGAAAAGGAAAAGGTATCAGTTTCTGCTCAGGTCAGTTAGTTCCTCTGCCGATATTGTAAAGCAAATGCTTGATTACGACGTTTCGCCGGCGGAAACTGGTTTTGTCTCAGTAATCCCTGTGATGCCTGATCAAACCCGGGTGAAAACCATACCGCGAAAGGCAATCGTGCACAAATTCTACATCCGTCAAAACATCTCGAAAAATGTTCACGTAGGTGAATGGGATGCAGATGTTACCTGGCAGCAAGCATTGAATAACATGATTGGTAATCTTACCCAAGAGTTGAACATTAGGAATTGAAAAAGCTCAATTTTTTCCAGAACAGACCAAAAGCCCTTAGAATTGATGTTGATTCTTACCTTGCCAGAATAGGCCAGCCTCAAAAGTCGCCTTCTATTGGGTATTTAAAAGCACTACAAAAGGCACACCTCCAATCTATCCCGTTCGAAAATCTTGACATACACTATGGCTCTAAGATAATTCTTGATTACAAAAAGATTTTCAACAAGGTTGTTGAAGGAGGACGAGGTGGATTTTGTTATGAACTAAACGGGCTTTTCTACCACCTTTTATATCACCTTGGCTTTGATTGCCACGTGATCTCCGCTCAGGTGAAAAATGAAAAGACAGATCAATTTGGTAAGCCATTTGATCATATGGTAATTGTAGTTGACCTTGACGAACAGCTCTGGTTGGTTGATGTAGGATTTGGAGACGGTCCAATTTCGCCATTAAAGCTGAATGTTGGTGAAGTGCAGATGGATTACACTAGATATTGGCGAATAGACACCGATCCGGATGAAAACCTCATATTGAAAGTTTCAAATGATACCAGTTTTTACAAGACCAAATATCTTTTTACCACGGAAGAGAAGCAGCTGATTCAGTTTCTGGAAATGTGCGAGTACCACCAAAGCTCACCAGACTCTCCTTTTACTCAAAAAAAACTTATTACCCAGCTTACCAGTAATGGAAGAGTAACATTAACAGATAGACATTTGAAAATATTGGAACTAGGTGAGGTAATGGAGAAAGACATTCTTCATGAAGACGAGTTCTTATCTAAGCTTGAGCACCATTTTTCTATTACACACCGTCAATTGATACCGCAAGGACAATAAAAAAGCCGGTAAAAACCGGCTTAATGTTTAATGTCTGTGTTTTCTGACCTCTCGCTTTAAAGAAGCCACATCTGAGGCAATGGCCGGATCACTATAGATCCTGGCTGAAAGCTCTGAGATTACATTTCTTTTAAAGCCTAATTTTTCAGCAAGTTCCTCGCAGAATTTGATTTCTGATAAATATACCTGACTGTCTATTTTCATCAGCTGTACCAGATGAAATAAATACTCAAATTTATCATCCTCTGACATAGTGCTGAGCGGAGGTAATGGCTCAGGATTGTCTACCATGTCGTTAATTTCGTCTGCGCCTATTCCATTGGCTTTGCCAATCATGTATATCAGGTCTTTTTCTTCACCAGCAAAATCTCCATCGATATTCGCTAACTGAACCAGCACGCTTAGTTTAGCCTTGATACTCATATTTCTGTATGGTTACTTATTTAAATATTTATTGGCCTCCTTCATGATGGCCTCTCTGTTTCCAGTAATCGATGGATCTCCATAAATTCTAGAAGACATTTTCTTTACAACTTTCTTGTCATAACCCAATTTCTCCGCTACTTCCTCGCAATACTTAATTTCAGTTAGAAAAACCTCTCCATCAATCTTCATGAGCTGAATCACGTCATATAGGTAATCAAATCTTTCCTCAGACAACAGGCCCTGAAAATTAACATCTGCATTTTCTTTTGAATTAAGCACTTCCTCTACCAGTTCGTCAATTTCTTTTTCAGGGACTCTATTCGCCTTCCCAATGGTATAAACATAGGATTTTTCCGGATGACCAAAATCCCTATCAATAATGGAAAGCTGGATTAAAGCTTTCAGGTGGTTTTTAATATTGTTTTCCATTGTGGCTGTTGTTTTTTCGAACTTCTAATTTAGGAATTAATCCCTAAAAAGAAATGGGTTAATGTAAATAGCTCCCAGCGTTGATATCGAAGGTGGCTCCAGTCGCATGATCGGCCATTCCACTCGCGATAAATGTAACAAGGGGGGCAATATCTTTTGGTTCGGTCAGTCTTTCTAGTGCCAGGTCGCCTTTTGCATGATCTTCACCATATTGTTGCATAAACTCTTGCGACATATCTGTCCGCACAAATCCAGGAGCAATTACAAAAGCCTTAACTCCCTCTTTACCATATGATTTTGCAATTGATCTTGTGAGTGAGACCAGTCCTGCCTTAGACGCAGCGTAAGCAATATATTCAGCTTCTTCTCCTTGAAAAGCTGCTCTGGAGGCAATATTGATAATACGTCCGGCTGCTTTTCTGCTTATGAAATGTTGAACTGCTTTTTTGCAAATAATGGCGGCAGAATTTAGGTTAACCATCATCGTTTCATTCCATGATTTTAGCCATTCATCGTCTTTTGAATCAATACTTGAAGTTTTGGCCAGACCAGCATTGTTGATCACTATTTCAATACTTCCCATTTCAAGGCTTACTCTTTCAAAAAGCTTAGCTGCTTCATCTGGTTTTGAAAAGTCCGCCTGAAAAGCTTTTGACTCATTGCCAAGTATATGAGCAAGGTTTTCTGCTTCTCTTACATTTTTATTGTAATGCACAGCAATCGTAGCCCCTGCTTCTGCCAATTTTGTCGCTAGCGCCTTTCCGATACCTCTACTTGCCCCGGTTACCAGGATGTTTAATCCCGAAAGATTTATATACATGTATTCAAATTTTGTTCGAAAAATTAGATAAATCCACTATTAAGTTGAACTATCTTTTGATAAAAGATGTCTCAACATGTTTTGCACTCGAAAAACTTTGTTAATTTAGGCCATTCCAGCTAAGAGGTCACCGCTTAATACACACTTGAAAGTAATAAAATATTCATGGGCATTGTAATACCCCTACTCCTAATCACGTTTTGTTGCATAATAATCTGGAGAGCCGGAGACGGTTTTATGACTGCATCGGAATACATTGGTAGAAATCTATCTGAAGGCGTAAGAGGTGCAACCATCAACGCAATAGCTAGTTCAATGCCCGAAGTTTTCACCTCATTATTTTTTCTTTTTGTCCTTACTGACGCTGAAGGTTTTTCCGGAGGAATTGGCACTACCGCTGGCAGTGCAATTTTTAATGGTATGGTGATTCCGGCAGTTGCTGTTTTAGCTGTGATAGGCATGAAAATGACCAAAAAAGTTCACGTATCCAGAAAAGTGCTTTTAAGAGATGGGATTGCCCTGATTATAGCGGAATTGATTTTTTTGATTCTAATCAGCGGATCTTCCCTGCATTGGTACCATGGCATGATGCTGATGGGCGTGTACGTCGTTTACATCATTTACATGTTTGGAACGATGAAAAAGTCCGAGCGAGAGGAGCTTTTAGAAGATGGCGGAGCTGATGAATCAGTTTTTGAACATGATATAGAGCCTCAAGGCCCATTCTTAAAGGGCCTGGTGACTTTCGATCTTGAGAGAGTCTTTATTGGAAACAATAAAATAAGTGGAAGAAGAGCCTGGTCACTTCTTCTGTTCTCTACTTTATCCATTGCAGCAGTATGCTACTTTCTAGTACTTGCTTGTGAGTGGATCGGAGCTGACACTTATTCAGTTGCCGGACTTGGCGAATTCAATGGCTTAAACATTCCAGTAATGTTTGTCGCTCTCATTCTGGCTTCAGCGGCATCAAGTTTCCCAGATACTATTATTTCCATTAAAGATGCGAAGAGAGGTCAGTATGATGACGCAATCTCCAACGCACTAGGTAGCAACATATTTGATATTTGCTTCGCTCTTGGTTTCCCACTTTTCATCTTTACTATCATCAATGGGCCCATTCATATGCCGCCTGAAATAGTGGATCTGAGTAGTGAGCTTCGTTTTCTCCTATGGCTATTGACTGTACTGGCTGTAATCATTTTTACCAGTGGCAATTATTTTGGAAAACGAAAATCTTATCTTCTTCTAACCATCTATGTACTTTTCGTACTCTATATTGTAGGCCGTGGTTCTGGAAATGAGTTTGCACAAAGCATTGCCGATTGGCTTGTGTCTGTAGTCAAGTTTTTCAAAATAGGCTAAACGAACTAGCACTCTATATAAATACCGTCCGGTTTCTCGAGGATAGCATAAGTTTTCATTGACTTACATCTTTGGTTTACTTCCTCTCCGGTGTAAACATTAAAACGAAATGTGTGGAGTGGACATACGATCTCTCCTAAATAATTGATCTTACCACGGTGCAGCATTTCACCCATATGAGGGCACTCATTTTGGAATGCCAGCAAGTTATCCCCGATACGTACAATGCAGATTTCTTTCTCTCCTGCCCTTATCAACCTGGGTTGATTATGCGATAAGGCTTCTTTTACTTTAGCTTGCGAGTCAAATAGCTTGAACTTCATTACCAGTAAGTATAATCATGAAATGTCAACGTCAAAAATTTAATCTGCAGCGAAAACATGCTTACCTCAATTGTGCTTATATGTCACCTTTGATGAAAAAGGTTGAAAAAGCAGGCATTCAAGGTATCAAGAGGAAACGAAAGCCATTTCACATTTCAGCCAGTGACTTTTTTGAAGATACGGAAGACCTTCGTAAGAAATATTCTCAACTTATTGATTGCCCCGAACCAAAAAGGGTAGTTGTTATACCTTCTGTATCCTACGGACTTGCGAATGTTGTGAATAACATCCCCTTTACTGATGGCGAAATTCTACTTTGTGATGAGCAATTTCCTAGCAATGTATATCCCTGGCTGAGACTCAAAGAGAGCGGGTTTCAGATTAAAACGATAAGTCCAACTGATAGTGAAAACAGAGGAGAAAGCTGGAATGATAAAATCATCCAATCTATAAACGAAAACACCAGAGTTGTATCTATCGGGCATGTACACTGGTCTGATGGCACGCTTTTCAATTTAGAACAGATACGAGCTCGATTAGATGAAGTCGGCGGGCTGCTAATCATAGATGGAACGCAATCCGTTGGTGCACTGCCATTCAGCGTTAAAAAATTTCGCCCGGATGCTTTGATTTGTGCTGGCTACAAATGGCTCATGGGTCCATATTCTATTGGACTAGCCTATTATGGTTCTGCTTTTGATAACGGAAAACCCGTGGAAGAAAACTGGATAAATAGACTTGATAGCGAAAACTTTTCTGAGCTGATAAACTATCAAGAAAGCTATCATGAGGTGTCTTTGAGATATGAAGTTGGAGAGCACAGCAATTTCATCCTTGTACCTATGCTTTTAAATGCCATCAAACAATTGAATGCCTGGCAGCCAGCAAATATTCAAGAATATACGCGTGAACTAATGCTTGATGCAATAAATGAGATACAAGAATTGGGATATGTGCTGGAAAGTGAAAAATTCCGTGCTAATCACTTATTTGGTGTGCGTCTGCCAAAAAAAATAGATATCGAGCAAATCAATCGCTCTTTCAAAACCAATAGAGTGAGCGTAAGTCTTAGAGGTGATGCAGTTCGAATCTCTCCGAATGTATATAACGATGAAATGGATGTAAGAAAATTGCTGAAAGCGTTGAAAGAACCTATCTTCGCATCAAAACATTAAAACAATGAATTTAACGAACCCAGCAGTAACAGAAGGCGTCAATATTTTTGTTAATATCGTGATCTTCCTTGTTGCGTTTGTACATGCGCTAGCATTTGTAAACGCCAGAAAAGAGAAGCAGAAGAAAAATTAATCTACTTCGTGATCTCTTTCATGTGAGCTCACCTTTTTATTGGGTAGGATGTACGGGCATATAATTGCCAAAACAAACAGTCCTATAATAATTCCTAACATTGCCATTTTTAGATCACTTTTAATGTGGATGGCAAATATAATTGCTTCTTCAAGTTTGATCTAATTTCCGTCCATTCGTTTTCATTTTTCAACAGAATCACTACCCTTTTTTGGGTATTTTAAGCGTGATTTTACCTCTTCTTCTTTGATAAAATGCTAGGTAGCGCTACCATTGTCTTCAAACCAACTAAACCTTAGGAAGATGTCAGAGAATAACGTGAAAAAATCCCGTGATGGGAAAGTGAAAAACATTGGCAAAAAGATGGGAAGATCTAAAGCCAAGCAATGGGTAAAAAAGTATCAGAAAGCCAATCCAAAGTCCAAGCATAATGGAAGCCTTTATGGCAAGGATATTTTGGAGAAGCTATGCAATTATCCGGGTTCGGAAGGGCTTTGGATTTTCAAGGGTATTGATGATTCTAATGAAGAATGCTTTGTCCTTTTTCCTGCTGATGCAGATGGAAATATTCTGGAATCGAAAAAAATAAAATCATTGGGAGCTGCCGCAGCAAAAGATGATGGTGATATGGACGATCCAGCAGATAATGGAGCTAAATGCCCGCCGTTTTGTCCCGGTGGCTTAGATTAAAATTGTATTGGAAGCAATAGCTAATTGGTTTTTAAACTTAAATGGATTTTCTGCCCTCGCAGGATGTCTATTTTTCCTATACACAAAGCAATCCCTGAAATCAGTCTCAGGGATTGTGTTTTTAATATTACTACTATCCTTTGCGGCAGACAACATTAATTACTTCTTTATGAGGTTTGTTAATCCGAACAGCTTCATCATTGGAAATTGCTGGATTATTGGGAATTTCTTTTTAATGCTATGGTTGTTTAGCCAAATCCTTTCCTCATCGGCTAAGAGAATAATTCAAATACTCCTAACTGTCTTTAGTGTCGGGACAATCATCAGCCTTTTCTATTTTAAAATAAATGAAGCTAATACCTTCATTAGCCTTTTCTGTGATCTGTCGTACATTTTCCTGGCTTTGCTCACCTATTTACAACTACTTAAAAACCCTTCTCAAAAGCTTGTAACCCAACCCATATTTTGGATCGCCACTTCATTCTTCGTTCATAGCAGTTTGATTTTATTACAGAGTGTATTTGACAACTATTTGATCTTTGATCAGAATATAACCCAAGAAGGATACATAATTATTTACATAATTAATTTGTCAGCCAATATCACCAAGAATTTCATCTTGTTTTATGCTTTGGTTTTGATAAGCAAAGGTTTTCCAGATAAAATCCTGAATGCCCAACCGTCATGATAGAGGTAATCGTAAATATCGTAGTATATGGAACGGCTATCATATTTGGTGGTGTGATTTGGTTTTTATACTCTTTTTCAAAAGCTTACAGCTCCAGAAAACAACCATAGCCAGTTGACCTCTTCAGATATTTATTGGATTTTTAGTGACGTAAACAGATACTCAGCTGTTCCTGGTATTCTATTTTTCATTTTCTTCATTAAAGAGTGGAAATCTAATGCTGCGATTATCTTCTATATCCTGCTTATTAGTTTCGTTTTTGATTTTACAATCTATATCTACATCAAACACTTCAATCCAAACAGCTATTTTGGAAGCAATTGGTGGATAATTATCAATTACTTTTTGATGGCGTGGTTTTTCTTGAGAGTCCTGCCAGCTTATAAAAAAGCCATAATCATTCTATGCACATTGTTCACAATTAGTACCATTCTCTCCTTTGGAATTTGGTATTCCTTCTTTGAATCCAACTCTGTTATAAGAAGTTTTTCATCTTTGTCTTTTCTGAGTCTTGCAATGTTGGGTTTTAAAGAACTGGCTAAGCATCCTTCTGGTGAGTTGTTGAAAATGCCTGTTTTTTACGCGTTATCTGCATTTACACTTTACTATGCTCTTACTTTTCTAAAAGGGCTTTTTCAACAATATCTTGTATTTGAGTTGGAAGTAAGCGCAGAGCAATTCTTCGTTATTAGTTTGGGCAACGTACTGGTAAACACCATCAAAAATTATGTGTTGTTTTTCGTTTTGGTTCTTCTGCAAAGAAGAGTCTATGATCCAATATTAAATCCAGCACTGGATAATTAACTCATTATCTTTATTGATTCAAAAGTGGAAGGAAAAGTAATCTTACTCGTCATCATAGGCACCATTGGAGTTATGCTTATGGCCTTCTCTGTTGTCTTTTTTGTGCTTCTCTATCGGCGAAAAATGTTGGAAAACCAGCTAAAAATGCGAGAAGTAGAAAACAAACATCAGCAAGAGATGCTGAATGCTACGCTTAAATCTCAGGAAGAGGAACGAAACCGGCTTGGTACTGAGCTGCACGATGGAGTAGGCGCGATGCTATCGTCTATCAAGCTCAATGTGCAAATAGCAAAACGAAAAGACAAGGTAGAATCACTGGATTCGGTGCTGGGCCATTTAGATGAGACAATTACACAAGTAAGAAGCATCTCGCACCAAATGATGCCTATTATTCTAAAAAAATATGGTCTTAAACACGCTGTAAAAGACCTGTTCGAAAAAATTTCTTCTGAAGAACTCACAGCAAATATTGAACATTGGGATGATCCTGAATTAAACGAATCAGATTCACTCATGCTTTATAGAATTGTACAGGAGCTAGTCAACAACTCAATCAAACATTCAGGTGCATCTTCAATCGCTTTTAGCATTGTAAAAACGAAAACTGAAGTTTCTATTGAATACTCAGATGATGGGAGCGGATATCCGCCGCAGATTTTAAAGAATAGCGATGGAATGGGCCTTTTGAACATCAAGAACCGATCTCAGGCCATCCATGCTGTTTCTACTTTTTCCAACAAAGAAGAAGGCGGTGCAAAAGTAAATTTGGTAATAGCCACTCCGATTGATTAATTTGAATCTGGAAGTGAGTGACAATGAATCCACCAGCTAAGTTAAATATCTTGGTCACCGATGACCATACCCTATTTCGTCGCGGCACAATGATGCTCCTCGAGTCATTCGATGAGGTTGCCACAGTTGATGATGCGGAAAACGGGAGAGAGGCTCTTGAAAAACTAGAAGCTGGAAGTTTTGATCTTATTCTTTTGGATTTAGAAATGCCCGTGCTCGATGGGTGGGAAACCGCAAAAAAAGTAGTTTCTAAGTTTCCGGAAGTCAAAATAATTATGATCTCAATGCATGATTCACTCCAAATCATTTCAGACCTAATTGAGATTGGTGTCCATAGCTATCTGCTAAAGAATGCTGACCCGGATGAGGTTCACAAGGCAATTGTTTCGGTAAACAATAATGACTTCTACTACAATCAGCTTGTCTCCAAAGCGCTTCATAAGAAAGTACAAAAAGATGGACTAAATAAAGGTGTCGCGCGACGAGCGGATATTAGTCCGAGAGAAATAGAAATACTTCAGCTGATCTGCCAGGAACTCACGATGAAAGAGATAGGTGAAAAACTTTTCGTGAGCGAACAGACTGTGCATACACACAGAAAAAACCTGATGAAAAAAACGAAAGCTAAAAATGCCGTCGGACTAGTAAAGTTTGCTTTTCAAAATGGAATTGCTGCTTTTTAAAGCATACCCTATTTAGGGTATTGTAATACCTGATTTAGGGTAAATAATTAGCTTCCATTTTCTCAAAAAACTCCAATACGTATTCTTAGGGCACTTTTTCCTTAACAAGCCTCACATTACCCAAAAAATCTGAAAGCTCCTTTACCTAATTTCATATTGTCATTTATTGGAGACAATAGATGATAAGCTCTTAGGTTGATGGTTAATCTAGAAAACGCCGGGAGTCCAAGGTTTTCGCTTAATCCTTTGGTTTGCCAACTATCTCACTCACATAGTGGACCCCTTGGTGTTTTCAATTAAGAAATTTTTGCACCTAATCATGCTCACTACTAATCCCAAAAAAAGGCCCTTTGATCGGGCCTTTTTTAGTTCTTAGTTTTTGTAGAGTTCCACTCCCGAGTCGTAGTACTTATCTCCCTTTTTCCAGAATGGTGTTTTTTTAGCATTACCGATCATACGGCATGCATAAACGTAACTCTTGAAGAATTTTTCCAGATAGACATAATCCAGAGTATTTGGATTGTCGCCTGCTTGATGGTAGTATTTTGTGATTTCGTCGTCAAATGCTGTAAAGCCCATACTGAAAGTAGGAGCTGGGATTCCTTTTGCAGCGAATCGAACATTGTCTGATCTATCGAACAATCCTTGCTCTGGAGCAGGGTCTTCGATAGCCTCAAGTCCAAATGCCTTACATGCTTCAATAATCATTTCTTCCGCTGTTGTCCTTGTTAATCCAATAATGGTTGCTTTGGAAGTATCGTTGTATCCACCATTGTCAGAATTGAAACAATAAACCATTTTATCTAAATCAACAGGTGAATTATCTACAAATGACTTGCTGCCTAAAAGGCCCTTCTCTTCTCCAGTAAAAAGAACAAAAAGCCCAGATCTTTTGGTTGGATTTTTTGCAAGGTTTTGAGCCGCTGTAAGTACGGTCACGGTCCCCACTGCATTGTCTCGTGAACCATTATAAATGCTGTCACCGTCAGCATCCGCCTGACCAATTCCTACATGGTCATAGTGTGCAGAATAAACTACGAATTCGTTTTTGAGCTTATCGTCTGATCCTTCTAAATAGCCTACGATATTTTGAGAGGTAAACTTTTCAACCACAGGCTCGGCCACAACTATGGACGCAGGTTTTTTTGTATCCAAAAAAGAAAGGTCATCAGCAGAACGATTTAGCCATGCATGCGCCATAGACTTTCCGTCATCATCTCCTTCATCCAAAACCGTTTGTTCCTGGCTAAGGAATCTTACAAGAAAATTCCAAGGAAGTGATGTCGAGTTATAAAGTTCAATCAGGCCGATGCCTCCAAGTTCTTTAACCTTCTTTCTCTTTTCTCCGGCCAAAGCAAACCATTGTTGTGGGCTTTGACTTTCACCATCACCACATATTGCTATTACAATTTTTCCTTTTACATCTTTCTCATCCAGGTCATCTGGCAATCCGTATTCAGCATAAAAAAATGGCTGGTCAAAAACTGAAGTGCTTCCATCTATTAGCACAAAGTCAGTATTTAGCAACAATTCGGTGCTACCAATCTTAATGGCTCCGGTAGATGGCGGACTTACCTTTTTCATTGGTACGGGTTGAAAGTAGCTATCCATCCCTGGTGCCATTTCTATTCCGTATTCGACAAAACGACTCTCAATATACTTGGCAGCAATTTTCAATCCTTCAGAAGGGGTATCTCGGCCTTTCAATTCATCTGATGCTAGAAATCCGATATGGCTTTTGATAATCCCTTGATTAACCGAACGATCAGCTAACTCTTGGTCTGTTTGTCCAAATGCGAATAGTGATCCGGACAGGAGTGTTAATAATAATGTCTTTTTCATTTCCTAAAATTTGAGCCAAGATAGTTTATCAATTCCTTTTAATTATTTGAGAAATAAAAAAAGGCCATTGGCTTCCGCCAATGACCTATTCATTTACTAACCAATGATATTAGTTTAGGAACTCATAGATACCAGCAACTCCCTGACCTCCACCGACACACGCTGTTACCATTCCATATTTACTTTTTCTTCTCCTCATCTCATTAAATAATGAGATGGAAAGTTTTGCTCCAGTACATCCTAGCGGATGGCCGAGTGCGATTGCTCCACCATTTACATTGAGCTTGCTTGTATCCAAATCCAAACCTCTAATTACACCGAGAGATTGAGCTGCAAACGCCTCATTCAATTCTACTAAATCAAGGTCATTTTGCTTTAGACCCGCCTGCTTCAATGCCTTTGGCACCGCCTCCACCGGTCCAATTCCCATGATTCGAGGATCAACTCCTGCTGCAGTATAGCTGATCATCTGGGCAATTGGCTCAAGATTATACTCTTTCACCATTTTTTCGCTCATCACCATAACAAACGCTGCGCCATCAGAGGTTGGTGAGGAGTTTCCTGCTGTTACCTGACCTCCTTGCTTAAATGCCGGTCTAAGTTTTGCCAAGGTATCCATGTTTGTCTCTTCCCTAACACACTCATCGGTATCTACAACAAATTCCTTTTTGTGTCTTTTTCCATCTTCACCTACGAAAGTCTCTTCCACCGTTATTGGAACAATCTCATCTTTGAATTTTCCATCTTTTATTGCTTTAGCTGCTTTTTGATGGGACTCCATTGCAAATTTGTTGGAATCTTCAGCAGAGATATTGAAATCTTTTGCCACTTCTTCTGCCGTAAGTCCCATATTGAGATAATACTCTGGGTGCTCTTCTGCAATTTTCCAGTTTAGCGCTGCTTTGTAGCCCATCATTGGAACCAATGACATGGATTCTGTTCCTCCTGCTATGATACAATCTGCTGTTCCCGAGTGTACTCGAGCACAAGCCAGGTGGATTGCTTCCAAACCAGAACCACAATAACGATTAATGATCATCCCCGGAACTGAAATAGGCAGAGATAGTAATGAAATGTATCTCCCCATTTGAAGTCCTTGTTCTGCTTCCGGTATTGCATTTCCCACAATTAAGTCATCTACGCGCGCGGCGTCAAAATCTTTGATCGAACCAACCAAATGCTTAATCACATCTGCGGCTAAATCATCCGGACGGTAAAATCGAAAGCCTCCTTTTTTGGCTCTTCCTACCGCCGATCTGTATCCTGCTACTATATATGCATTCATTTTCTTAATGTTTTATTTATAACAAATCTTAGTTCCTCAATGGTTTACCTTTAAATAAAATGCTTTGGATTCGCTCCAAAGTTTTTGGCTCACCACACAAGCTCAAAAAGGCTTCTCTTTCAAGATCCAAAAGGTATTGCTCTGAAACTTCTGCCGGAGCAGAGAGATCTCCACCAGCCATAATCCAAGCCAATTTTTGACCGATTTTTTGATCATGCTCAGAGATGTAGCTTCCATATCGCATGCCGCTAATTCCAGCATGGAACATTGCCAATGCTGATTTGCCTTGAACCTTTATGTTTTTTCTTTCCACAGGTTGTGTATATCCTGCCTCCGAAAGAGCAATCACTTTATCTTTTGCATCGGCTAACAGCCTTTTTCGGTTTAGAGTAATTTCATCGCTACCTCTAAGGATATGCATGTTTCTGGCCTCCGCAGCAGAGGTAGCAACTTTAGCCGTAGCTATATTCATAAAATACTCTTGTAGCGTGTTTAATTCCGGGTCTCCTGGAGTGAAGTCATCCGCGGCTCTTAGCGTCATTTCTTTAGTTCCTCCTCCTCCGGGAATCAGACCTACGCCCACTTCGACAAGCCCTACATAAGACTCAGCGTGCGCCTGAATAGCATCGCAATGCAAAGACAACTCACATCCTCCTCCTAACACAAGACCTGAGGTGGCGGCAACAACTGGCACACTTGAGAACCTTGCTTTGGTCATCGTGTTTTGGAACGTTCGCACCATAAGATCGATTTCATCAAACTCCTGATCCACTGCGTACATAAAAAGCATCGCAAGATTAGCTCCAGCTGAGAAGTTCTGCCCTTCATTTCCAATCACTACACCTCGATAGTCTTTTTCGGCCATGGTTATTGCTGTATTGATTCCCTCAATTACATCTGCATCTACCGAATTCATCTTGGTATGAAATTCCAAATTCAGCACACCATCACCAATGTCATAGATCGTAGCTCCTGGTTTCTCCCAAACGACATTGTTTTCCTTAAACGCGTCTAAGAAAACAAGGCCTTCTGTACCGGGAATAACTTTGTAAGATTTCGATGGGATATCGTAATACATTTTCTTTCCTTTCTCATAGGAATAGAAGCTTTCGAATCCTCCATCAATCATTTCCTGAACCCAAGGTGCCGGCTCAAATCCGGCGTCCTTCATTTGTGCCAGCACATCTTTCAATCCCATTGCTTCCCATGTCTCGAACGGACCAAGCTCCCACGCAAAACCTGCAGCTACGGCCTGATCAATTCGGAAAAGCTCATCTGCTATTTCTGGAATTCGATAGGTGCAATATTTGAAAAGATCGAAGAATGTCTTTCTGTAAAAATCTCCCTCTTCTCCTTTCAGAGAGATAGCAATTTGTAATCGCTTCTTCAGGTCTTCTACCGTTTTAGTTTTGTCGAGAATATCCAGCTTTGACTTCTTTTTCTCTTCGTATTCGAATGTTTTAAGGTTGAGCTCAAGAATCTGCTTTTGACCTCCCTCAACTACCTTTTTATAAAAACCTTGTTTGGTCTTGTCTCCTAGCCATTTTCTTTCATGCAATTCCTTTACAATAGCCGGAAGTTTGAAGCGATCTTTTGATTCGTCTTTTTCTAATGCAGCGTGGAGATTATTAGCCACATTAACCGTAGTATCTAATCCCACTAAATCAGAAGTTCTGAAAGTCGCAGATTTTGCCCGGCCTATTACGGGCCCTGTAAGCTTGTCTATTTCACCAACAGAAAAATTCGTTTCTGAAATGGCGTGCATTCCAGACATCATGGAGTAAACACCAATTCTATTGGCAATAAATGCAGGGGTGTCTTTACACAACACTGTTTCCTTACCAAGATACAAATCCCCATAATTCATAAGGAAGTCTACAATTTCGGGATCTGTCTTTGGTGTTGGAATGATTTCAAGCAATCTTAAATATCGTGGTGGGTTAAAAAAGTGAGTCCCGCAAAAATGTTTTTGGAAATCATCACTTCTTCCTTCCAGCATCAAGTGGATTGGTATCCCTGATGTATTGGAAGTAATCAATGTTCCTTCTTTCCGTTCCTTTTCTACTTTTTCGAAAAGTGATTTTTTAATGTCAAGGTTTTCAACCACTACTTCGATGATCCAGTCAACATCTTTGATCTTGGATAAGTCATCGTCAAAATTTCCTGTTTTGATCAAACTCGCAGCAGACTTATCGTACAATGGCGAGGGGTTAGATTTGATTGCTGTCTGCAATGCGTCATTCACCAGTTTGTTTCGGGCTGCCGGATTGTCTTTCTGTTTTTCGTCCAAATCTCGAGGCACGATATCAAGCAATAGAACTTCCACCCCAATATTGGCAAAGTGGCAAGCTATCCTTGATCCCATGATTCCGGATCCCAAAACGGCTGCTTTCTTAATGGTTCGTTTCATTTATTATCTAGTTGATTATTTTGAATTATTGATTTTGTACCAGACCATTGCTGGCAAATTCTTCGGAGATTTGCTCGGCTATTTTATTAAACAATGATGGCTCGTCAATGATTTCGTTTATTTGGGAAACCACCTCAAAGAAGTCATTTAACTTTTCCTCAGGGATAAGTGTTCGGACTTTAGAATTAAACTCCCTTACTGCACGACGCGACAGCTCCCTTTTTTCTTTGCCGATTTCTGAAAGAAATATTCTTACCGACCGTCCATCTGTTGGATCCTTCTTTCGGTATACCCAGCCTTTTTCTTCCATTGCTTTCAACATCCGTGTCAAGCTTCTGGACTCCATTCCTAACAAAGGTGCAATTTTCGTTGCGGGAGTTCCTTTTTCAACATCTATATTTAGAAGGACAAAACCTGTAGATGCAGTTATGTCGTAGTTTGCCCCATATTGATTGTACATCCGAGAAATGCTGTGCCATAATCCCTTTATATTATAGTCGACCGTTTCTTCTCTTTTCATAAGCCTTAAATGCTGTATATTTCAAATATAGCAAAATTTGTTATGCATGCATACTATTTTTTTGTCCGCGTGCTTTTAAGCATAGTTTTGAACAATGAATGATTACGAAATACCTAAGGAGTTTTATTCTTTCGAAACCGACACTCCTTTTGAGCGATGTATCGAATGCAACAAGTATCTATTGGATGAAGAGACTGAATATATCATTGAAAAGGCGGTGAAGAACTATAAAGGTTATTCAGCAAAGGATACGGTTTTTGATTATGCCATTTGTTTGGATTGTGCGGAAGTGATGCGAAAGGGAATTTCAAAAGAGTCCTGGGAAAGCATGATGAAATATTTTCAAGAAAACATGGATGTAATGACCCGGCTAGAAATGCAGGATCAATCCCCGGATAAAAGTATACGTTCTTGTATGGTCAAGAAGACCAATGTGGAGGATTGTCCTGAATACCAGATATATGCACATTGTAAAGGAGAGAAGCTCAATATGGAAAATCCTCCTTACATGATTTCAGGTGAAGTAATGGAAGAATTACTTCCGTTGCTTTCTGATAAGACAATTGACGAAATGAATGGGTTTATTCATAAACACTTTTCGCCAGATCCATCAATTATGGAGCCTGTTCCCCCTAGAATAATATTGGTATAGATTTGACTAGCTATTCGACTTGAAAGCTATCAGCTTGTATTCGTCCAGAATTTGAATCACGGCTGATCTCATAATACGTTCGTTGGCTTGGTCATCGGTGCTAAAAACTCCGGATGCGTAGCCCTGCCAAACAGTACCTTTTCTTTTTCTGTCGTAAAATGAAACCAGAATTGTTCCTTGTTTAAGGTCATATTCTACTTCATTGTATTCTTCTCTTAAAGAAACCGAGCTTCTATAGTCTGAATCATTGTCAAGCGAATCTTTTCTGATTAAAACTTTGCCACTAATGAAATTTTGAGTGAGCCATGATTGAAACTGAGGCTGTACAAATCCTTTCAAATTGACATCATCAAAGAAGATCGTATATACGACTACAAGGTCAGGCTTCTGCTCATTGTATTTGTAACCCCATGCCTGAAGTACTTTGGTCAGACTCTTTTCCAGTACCGCTTTGTCTTCATCATCTCCGGCAAAGGTTTGGTTGGTTCCAAAGCCGAAGCTTCTATATCGATTGAATTTTCCTGTATAGCTGTAGTCAGACTCTACAACGTAATCATACCTTGAACATGAGCAGATTAGGAATGTAGAAACAATTGCGAAAATCAGAACCTTCATTATATAAATCTACTAAATTTTTTTAATCAATAGATTCATCTTCAAATAGATAGCTAGTAGATGCTATCTGCTACCATCTGTTCGTTTCGATTTTCAGTGATTGCATCCAAAGCTTGTTCGATATCCCAAACAAGGTCTTTTGCATTTTCTACACCAACTGAGAGCCTCACCAGGTTATCCGTAATTCCGTATTTTTTCTTCTCCTCTAAATCTACTCCCGCATGGGTCATTGAAGCCGGGTGCTGAGCCAGAGATTCTGTACTGCCAAGACTCACCGCCAGTTTGATTAGCTTGAGGTTGTTTAGAAATTGAAATGATTCTTTTTCCCCTCCTTCAAGTATAATTGAGATCATGGCTCCAGCTGAGGAATATTGTTTTTCAAATATTCTGTGCTGAGGTGTTCCATGCTTTAACGCACCCAAGTAGTGAATTGTCTTTACTTTGGGATGACCCTTTATTGCTTCGTAAACATATGCAGCATTCTCGGCTTGTTTTTCCATTCTTACTTTCAGCGTCTCGAGACTTCTTAGCAGCAACCAGCCAGTCCAGGGTCCGGCCATGTTGCCTAGAAAAGTTCGCATGCCCTTAACCTCGCCTATCAGCTCTTTACTTCCCAGGCATGCCCCTGCTATTACGTCACTGTGACCTCCAATGTATTTTGTTGCAGAATATAGAACTAAGTCAGCGCCAAATTTCAATGGATGTTGCCAAAGAGGTCCCATGTATGTGTTGTCTACTGCCACAAGAGTCTTTTCTTCTTTTTGGAATTTATCAGCAATTGATCTGCACATCTCCAGGTCTACCAAATGGTTTGTTGGGTTGGCCGGCGTTTCAACGTAAACCATTTTTAACCGACCCGAATGACCGCTTTCAATAATCATTTCTTCGATATCTTCTTGTGTTTGATTTGGATCAAATCCGAGCACTTTGATCCCAAATTTTGGTAACACTTGTTTTACGAAATGATCTGTTCCTCCATAAATTGGATTGCTATGTAGCAGCAAGTCTCCGGGAGCTAAAAATTGTAAAAGCACTGTGGTAATCGCGCTCATGCCACTTTCGAAAACTGCTGCATCTTCTGCCTGATCCCATAGTGTTAATCGATTTTCAAGAATTTCAAGATCGGGATTATTGAGCCTGCTGTATATAAGTCCGAGCTCTTCATCTTCTTCTTTTTCCCTAAGTCCATATGCGTTTTCAAAAAATGCCTTTCCTTCTTCTGCGCTTTCAAAAACGAATGTTGATGTTTGAAAAATTGGTGGTTTTATGGCTCCCTCTGAAAGTGAAGGTTTAAAACCATATGACATCATTAAACTTTCCGGACTCAGGTTTTTCATATTGATCAATTTATATTCGAAAGTGATCTTTTTATCTGCTATATAAAATATGAATAGAAAAAATGACTAATAGTTATTAGTATTTTAGTATATTTTTCTTAAAATCGATTAGAAATTATCATACGACAGAAAATCAGATGGACGACATTGATAGAAAATTAATCTCCCTACTTCAAGCAAATGGGAAGCTTACGATGAAGGAACTTTCTTTTGAGTTAGGATTGAGTATTACCCCAATCTATGAGCGATTGAGAAGACTTGAAAGGAATGGTTTAATAACCGGCTACCACGCTGCAGTTGATTCGAAGAAAGCAGGTTTCGGTTTTGAGGTATTCTCGTCCGTAACACTCGAATCTCACAAAGCAGATTTTCTCAGGGAATTTGAAGTGGAGATAACAAAGTTTCCTGAGGTTTTGGAATGTTATCATCTGGCGGGTTCTTTTGATTTTTTGTTGAAGGTATTGGTCAAAGACATGGATGGTTATACAACCTTCGTAAATCAAAAATTGGCTAAACTCAATAATATTCGGTTAGTTCAAAGTATGATGGTGTTGAAAAAAATCAAGCAAACTACTGCCCTGCCACTAGTTGATGAAGTCTCCTCTTAGCTGTCGGAATCGCTTGCGAGCTTCTGCTACATACATACTTCCTGGATAATCAATTAGGAATTGTTGATATAGTGCTTTTGCCTCTTCTACATCTTTTACTTGTCTTTCATAGATCTCGGCCTTTTTGAAAGCAGCATCATCGGCTAAAATGTCATAGGAATAAGATGCTAAAATTTGATCCAGGTAATTAATGGCTATCTCTGTTTTTCCTGCTTCTAACTCCAACTTAGATTTCAACCAAAATATCTCGTCCGTAATAGAATGATGGTTGTATTTGTCCAACATTTGAGTGAGTCGTTCACTGGCTTCATTTTTTTTGTTTTGAAATATTAAAAGCTCAATGTTGGCAAATTCCTGCATAACTGCATCGGTCGTATCAAGGGCAGTATTGTCTGTGATAAGCATGCCCAATGAAATGGCATCATTTGAAATTTCTCGCGTGGTATTTTTTTTCAAAATATCCAGATGACCTTTTGCCAGCGCGAAGTTTCCTGTGAAATAATGCAAACGTGCATTTCGTAATTTGGCATTGTATCCCAGTTCGTGACTTTTATATGCTTTCTCTACTTGTGAGTATAGCAATGTAGCTTCCCATGGTTCGCCTTTCAAGAGGTAAATGTCACCAAGATCTAGTTTGCTTTGGGATATAAGCTGAATGCCTGCTCTTGGATTTGCAACTAGTTGATTGAGCAGCTGAGCTGCGTAGTTTATTTCATCGAGATAAAATGCATGTAAAAGAGCTTTGCTTCGCAGCGCTTCAAAAGCAGTTTGTGCAGGCTGAAGCTCGTCATATAGTGCTTGATATTGATTGGCTAAATCACGGATTTCGACTGGATCAATTGGAAATGTGTTTTTGATTTTTCGCTCCTTCGCTTCCATCCAAAATCTTCGTGCATATTGATAGTTTCTTGTATCTACGTATTCTTTTGCCACGTACTGAAAAATTTCAACCGCATCATCATAAGCTCCGTTTTCCAGCGCGATTCTTCCTATATCCATGGATCGATCTCCTGGGCGATCGTTCCTTTTATCAATGGCTCGAGATTGAATAAATGCCCCATAGAAATTTTTTCTCTGCAATTCTACCCAAAGCAGTAGTTCAGCAAATTTTGTGTCTTCCGGACTCTCTTGCATTTTGCGGATGAGCGTACTTTCAAGTTCATCCAGTTCTTCTTCTTCCTGGATGAAGCTCTGCAGCAAATTTTTAATGTAGCTAAGTCTGTTTGGACTGTCGGAAGCATAATTGAGATACTCCTCAATCATCGCAGACTTGTTATTAACCATTCTATAAATGGATGCAAGTTCTAATGCATGGACGGTTGAATTATTTCGAACCTCTCTGGAGTCTTTGAAGAATAATATAGATTCTTCGTAAAGTTGTTCGTTGGCCAAATATTGAGCAAGTATGCTTAATTGAAATGGATTCGTTTTAGCATTCTTCCGTAATTGTTTGATGTAGTCATCCAATTTTTCTAGATCGCCGGAATCTTTATAGACTCCCGCGAGACTTGATTGAAACTGAATGTTTGATGGGAAAGTCTTTATTGCCTTTTCCAGAAAAATTTCTGCTTCCTGGTATTCTGAAATGGATTTGAGGAGCGATAGATAATTACCCGCGATCAGCTGGGTGTTGTAGGGATTTTCAGCCAATTCACTGTATAAAAGCTTTGCCTTTTCAAGATCTCCTTGTTGAAAATATTCATTAGCCAATTGAATTTGATCGTGGCTTTGACCAAAGATTAAATTAATCGGTAGAAAAATGTATAGAAATAGTTTTTTGATCATGATTCAAGTAATCCACATATATACATACCTAATTAAATAATATAAAGTTTAAATAAATTCTATTCTTATTATTAGGACTGTGGATACGTGGAAAAGATCTTAGGATATTTTTTGGAAATCCGGGTTGTTTATAAGCCTTCAATATAGTTCATCTAATTCAACAGTCTATCAACAATTAAATATTTGAAATAGAGCATTTTATGCTATTATGTTGATAACGAGTATTTGGTATTATGTGATAATCTTTTTTGAATCTTGGCTCTTATAAGATGTAGATAAACGTGAGTAATGTCACTTAAACTTAGGGTGAAGAAAATCTTTGAAGCATTGTAGGCATACTATCAATAGTTATCAACGTACTCTTTGCAGGTTATGCACACGCTTAAATATTAATTAAATATTAATATCTAATTCAACTACCCAGTTTTCTCGAATGGATGTTGGCTCTCCGTATATAACTACCTCTTCTGGTTCCTCATTATTTAGCAAATTTCCATATGACCATTTTCCATCTTTATTGGTATCTATAAGCATGCGAATACTGTATGTACCTGGCTTGATAGCGCTAAAAGAAAAGGATGTTTCATTGGCTTTCTGATACAGAACTTTTTGATTTTTATCTAGCAGTTGAAACCAGAAGTGAGTTTCTGTAGTGTTGAGTGTAACCTTTAATACTCCTTTTGGAGATTCTTGTGGTTTTTTAAAGTTTGCATTTTTTAATTCGGTTGTATCGTTTTCGACTGAAATGAATGCTCCTTTAATAGCATTAAATGTTAGTACTCTTTTCTTGTTTTTGGATGAGCTGGTTGAGTCTTTGATCAAAGTGTCTGCAATGGTTATTGCTTCTAGAAGGGAGTCAACAAATGCACTTTTCAATTTAAGATCAAGTTGCAATTCAGTTCTGTTCTGATTCCATTGTTTAGTGAAACTTGGAATTGAACTATATGTTGAGTCGACCTTTAAGAGAATTAGAGTTGTATCAAAAGTCTGAATGGGTTTGTTGAAGGATAGATTAAGCTCAGGATTATCCTTAATATCTATGGTGTTTTTTGAGAATGAATACGAGAAGCCGGCCGGTTTTCTATTTGATTCAAGGAAGACGTATTTGATCGTATCTTGAATTGTATTATTGAGACTGTCTGAGGAAGTGATGTATGAGGTGATACTATCACCATAGTTGACCGCCTCGGGTTTGTATAGTCTAATAATATCCTTATTCTCACCAATAATATTACTTGGGGTCTGCGGAGTTATATCATAGAAATCAACTTGTTTGTTGAATTTGATTTCAACATATCTTCCCGTGGGTCTTGCGTTGATTAATACCAGTGGTTTCACATTTTGCAAGAGGCATCTTATTGGTGGCAATGATGTTGCGGAATCAAGAGCGATTGTATCTGATAGAAAACCATGTGGTTCAATATCCGGATCTAGCAAGTAGTTGCCATTATCATCCTCAAATGAAATAATTTTATACTTACCTGTTTTAATGTATTTAATTTTATAATTACCTGAGTCATTTGCCGAAGTGAAATACATCGGTTTTTGGGTAAAGAAGTCAAGTGAATCAGATAATGGATATAGGCCGACAACATATCCTTTGCCGGGTTCTTTGGTGAGTAGATTTTCAACTGAGCCCGATATAGACATACTGTCTATGTATGGACCTGTACTAAATGCCAATGACAGATTTATTACAGGATTTTTTTCTGTGATATCAGTTACGCCGTTAGCAAAATTGAAGTTATAGGTAGTTGTATCTTGTAAGTCACCTTCAAGTTTTAGAACGAGTTTATTACGCTTTATAATTGACTTGTATTTTATATCCGAATTAGGTGTGATGATGAGTTGTTGTTTCAGTTTATCAGCATTGATGTATTCCGAAAATTCAAATTCAATGGTAGAGTTGGAAAAATTAGTAGTTCCGTTGGTTGGTGATGAATAAATAAGTGTAGGTGGAATGGTATCCTTTGGACCTCCGGTTGGTCTGCCTGGATTGGCACAGTTTGTCAAGAATAAATCTCCAATTAATAAAATTGAAATGATGTAGAGTACATGCTTCATTTTTTCAGGATATAGATCAAACTTGAGTATTCACCATTTTTAGAAGCCCGTAGATTTGATTTGTATCCAGTTGATATCGCCTTCCATATGCTGCCATTTGCTTGATACTTTTCACTGAGCATAGATACATAGTAAGAATCAAATTTCATCGGGATCGTCTCTACAATTGAAAACTTCATAAGCTTGGCAAGATAATCCATTGAATGTCTTGAGAAATGATAAAGATGACGTGGAACATCGTATGCAGCCCAATGTTGTTTGTAATGAGATGCATCATATGAGAGATGATTCGGTACGGCAACTACTAAATAGCCTTCGTCTTTTAATTTTTTGAATAGTGTTTTCAATGTATTTCTCAGGTCAGCGACATGCTCAATTACATGCCAAGCTGTTATCATGTCAATATCTTCTGGGCATTTGTTTATGGTGTCTATTATAGAAGATGGATTTTTTTTACCCGCAATACTTCGTGCGTTTTGATCGGGTTCATAGCCAAAAGCCTGCCAACCTTTGAGTCGAGCCTGTTTTACAAAATCCCCTGTGCCGCATCCATAGTCGAGGACTGATCCTTTTGCTCCGTTGATTCTTGTGATAAGATTAGTCTTGGAGTTCAATGTATATCGACGTACTATTTTGTATATGATATTTATGAATGAATTGCTGTCATCAGTATGTGAGATGTATTCATCGCTCTGGTAATATTTCGGCAGGCTGGATACTTCCGGGCGAGGGTTAGTGAATACAAGTTCACATTTGTTGCATTTAACCAATGCAAAGCTTTCTCCTGACACGGAATGATCGTCACAAATCATGTAATTGTCAAACTGTTTGTTTTTGCAAACAGGACATTGATCCAACTTCTCGTACATTATCTACCCAAGTAAACCATTAAAATTGATACATCTGATGGGGAGACACCGCTTATTCGTGAGGCTTGACCAAGTGTTTCAGGTTGAATTTTATGTAGCTTCTCCCTAGCTTCAGCAGAAAGTGACGTAAGCTGATTGTAGTCGAATGACTTTTTAATTCTTAGATTTTCGAGGTTGTTCATCTTCTCAGAATTCTGCTGCTCTCTTTCAATATACGTCTGATATTTTATTTGAATTTCAGCTTGTTCTATCACTTCAGGTGCATAGGTGGCTAGTGCCTTTTCTATTTCACCCGAAAAGATTTTGAAATCGTAGATTGAGATTTCTGGTCTTTTCAAAATTGTTGCTAGAGAGGATTTATCCTTTATTGGGGCTGATGATAGTGATGCCAGCTCATTTTCAATTTCATTAGGTTTGAACTGTATCTGATTGAGCATTTTAGATAATTCCTCTGTGTGCTCCTTTTTTTGTTGCATCTGATGTAGCCTATCATCGTTTGCCAATCCAAGTTTGTGACTTTTTTCTGTAAGTCTCAAGTCTGCATTGTCTTGTCTCAAGAGTAATCTGAATTCTGCTCTAGAGGTAAACATGCGATAGGGTTCATCCGTCCCTTTATTTATGAGGTCGTCTATAAGCACTCCTATATATGCTTCGTTCCTTTTGAGTATGAATGCTTCATTTTCATTGATTTTCTGATGTGCATTAATACCGGCCATCATGCCCTGGCAGGCAGCTTCTTCGTAACCTGTGGTGCCATTAATTTGTCCTGCGAAATATAGGTTTTCTATCCGTTTAGTCTCGAGCGTATTAGAAAGCTGCGTTGGTGGGAAAAAGTCATATTCAATGGCATATCCTGGCCTGAACATTTTTACCTTCTCGAATCCAGGAACTTTCGAGAGTGCTTTATACTGTACGTTTTCCGGTAAAGATGTAGAAAAGCCATTGACGTAAATCTCTACCGTATTCCACCCTTCAGGCTCAACAAATATTTGGTGCCTGTCTCTTTCTGCAAACCGATTGATTTTGTCTTCGATTGATGGACAATACCTTGGACCAAGTCCTTGTATGCGCCCTGTGAACATTGGAGATTGTTCGAACCCAGTCTGAAGTATTTCATGAACTTCAGGATTTGTATATGTAATGTGGCAACTTCTTTGTTGAGTCAATGGTCTGGATGATTCAAGGTATGAGAATTTACCTGGTATTTCGTCTCCCTCCTGTTCTTCCATTTTAGTGTAGTCAAGGGATCTCCCATCTACGCGAGGAGGTGTTCCGGTTTTCATTCTACCTGATTCGAAACCTAATTGCACTAGCTGTTCCGTAATACCAGTCGCTGCTCGCTCTCCTGATCTGCCACCACCAAACTGCTTTTCCCCTATGTGTATGAGTCCGTTGAGGAAGGTACCGTTTGTTAGAACTACTGCTTTTGCCTTTATTTCAAGACCAATTCCTGTTTTTACTCCAATTACTCGACCATCTTTTACGAGCAACCCATTGACCATTTCTTGCCAGAAATCAAGATTCTCTATTCCCTCCAATGACAATCTCCATTCTTCTGCGAATCGCATTCTGTCAGATTGTGCTCTCGGGCTCCACATCGCAGGACCTTTAGATCTATTGAGCATTCTGAATTGAATCATGGATTTGTCTGTGACAATTCCTGAATAGCCACCGAGTGCATCAATTTCTCTTACAATTTGTCCTTTGGCGATTCCGCCCATTGCTGGGTTGCATGACATGTGAGCAATGGTATTCATGTTCATCGTCACCAATAGAACCTTAGAGCCCATATTAGCCGCCGCAGCAGCTGCTTCACAGCCCGCGTGCCCTGCACCAACCACTATAATGTCGTATTCTTGAAGCATATAAAAGATGTTTCACGTGGAACATAAACACGAATGTTCCCAGTTTGTTCCACGTGGAACTTTAAAATTTCAGCAAAGATAAACAGGCATCTTCTTTTTCTCTCATCAACCTTTTCTCCTCCTTGGATTTATCACCAAAGCCGAGGAGATGTAAAACACCATGGATCATCACTCTGTGCAATTCTGCCGCCATATTGATCGAAAGATTAGCAGCATTTTCCTTAATGCGATCAATACTAATAAAGACGTCAGATTCAATTTGTGTGGATTCTTCAGAGTTGTCGAAGGTGATTATATCCGTGAAATAATCGTGGTTGAGGTGCTGCTTGTTGATTTCAAGCAGGTAATTGTCCGAGCAAAAAATATAATTGATTTCTAGAATTGTGAAATTATGTGAATGAACTACAGACTCAATCCACTCGGTAAGTTGTTTTTCATGTGAGATTTTGAAGTCTACTTCTTCGTAGAAAAAATGGATATTCATTTATGAAAGGTAGAAACTGAGCTCTGCTACCCTGCCTTCTTTTTTGAATGAAACCTCATCACAAAGGTTTTTCATGAGAAAGATCCCTCTTCCACCGGGTTTGCTCAAGTTTTCTGGTAGGGTGGGGTCGTCTAGATTTGTATAATCAAAACCTGTTCCTTCATCTTCAATTGTAAATTTGATAAGTGAGTCTTCCAAAGCGAGCTGGAGGTGAACATTCTTTTTACTATTGGATTGGTTGCCATGAATTATGGCATTGTTTACAGATTCTGTTACTGCAATCATGATGTTGCCATAAATGTCATCATTTAGTTTGTATTGATCTTTGGCGTTATCAATGAAACTTTCTACAATCCTGATGTTTTCAGGCAATGATGGAATTTGTATTTGAATGTTATCAATCATTCTCTTCGTCTGAACTTAAGCGTCTAAAATAGTCGTTTACTTCTTTTTTATAAAATGGATTTAATTCGATTGGTATTGTTTTTAACAATTCGATCTCTTTTTTCTTAAGTTCCAGGTAGGATTCAAAACCTGGAGGTATTTCTCTTGATATCACAGATGGCCTGTTTGCTTCTCTCTCTTCGTCCATTTCTTGATCTCTTTGGGCTTTCTCTGCTTCAAGCATTCTTGTCATTATTTGCTTTTGGCGGTTAATTAACTGCCGAGTCAGCCTTTTGTTTACTAAGTCCACTTCATTTTGCTCCATCATATCAATGGCACGCTTCATGTCATCTCCTCCTAGACCACCTCCTGGTTTACCATCCTGAGCTTCTTTCAGCATTTCCATTTGCCTTCTTATCATCTCCTGTTCTGCGGCAAGCCTTGCTAATTCTTCTGAGAGTTCACGGCCTGATTTACCGGAGCCTTTTAAATCATTAATTCGCTCGCCAAGTTGATTTTGTAACTCTTGAAGGTCTGGCATCCCTTGTGGCTGCTTCTTATCTCCAGAGCTGGAATTGCCCATCGCCTCAGACATTGACATCTGCATTTGCTGCATGGTATCGTCGAGCAGCAAGGCAAGATTATTTATTGAAGTCATTGCAAATTGTTGGCTTGAAAGAGCTCTGCCTCTATTTCTGTCTTTTAGAAAATCTATTGCCTCGTCTATATTATCGTTGATGGAACCTACTTCTCGAGTGACATATGAAGAAATCTGAACCACTTTGGATGCCAGTGAAAGGAGGCTGTCTTGAATGACTTTGGCATCATCCTTCAATTTTAATTGGTTTTGAGACAACTCAAGAAACCTTGGGTCAGATTGGTTTACTTCCCGCATTTCAAGCATAATCTCTTCCTGATTAAATGAAAGCTTTACCAGATTGTCCAGAATATCTCTTAACTGGTCCAGGTTAGCTTGCATCATTTCCATTTGCATGCCTCCCTGCATGTTGGATAGTTTCTTGCTCAGGTTCTTCATTTTCTGAGCAGCACTTTTTTGTTTCTTATTGGAGCCCTTTTGTTGTTTCTGATTGCCCGAATTCTCTTGTTGCTGACCTTGCTCACCTTCTTGGTCTTGTTCTCCTTCTCCTGCATCATCTCCAGAATTCTCTTCACCTTCTTTGCCGGCGTTTTCCTGACTCTCCTTCTCCATTTCTTCTATGATCTCACGAAGCTCTTTTGCTATTTGTCGTTCTTCCAGTTCAAAATCTTCCATGGCTTCAGGACGATTAAGCTCTTGATTAAGCTTCTGTATCTCATCCATTTTTTCTCGAAATTCATCAAACTGCTCATTTATTTCCTTTTGTGTTGAGATATCTTCAGGCTTTTCAGAAGCAGATTCTTGCTGCTGACTTAATGTGTCGAGTTTTTGAAGGTTTTGCTCAAGTGCACTTTCCATCTTTAGCCTTTTGAAAAGTTCCATTGCCCTTTCCAGATCGCGCTCGAGGTTTTGTTCATTCTTTTTAAGTTGATTGAGTTGTTCACTTATCTGATCTGAAGATGCATTTTCCTTCATCAATTCTTTAAGCTTTTCATACAGCTCACGAGTTTCTTCATCCATCAGCTGATCTAGCAATTCTTGCATTTTCTGATTCCTTTCCTGTGTTTGAGGACTTTGTTTCTGAAATTGATCATTTGCTTTCAGAAGTTCTTCGTGTTGTTTTCTGAGTTTTTCAATGTCTTCAGCCAATTTTTCTCGATCTTCAATCACATCATTCAGAAGTTTTTTCTCTTGCCAATCAAACTTTTGCTCGGACTTTAATTTTTCTTCAAGCTTTTCTAACCTATCTGCGATTTCTTCTGCTTTTTGAGCGGAGTTATCAAGCTGATCTTCAACTCCATCCTGTTTATCTGATATGATAGCGTTTATTTCATCCTCGCTTGGAGCTTTTAGCAGGAATGATTGAGCCTTGGATTCTTTTGGTCCGCGCACACCGTCGTTATCCAGAACACTCATATAGATCTCGATTGACTCGCCCGATTTAAGATTGAGGGTATCCAGTGTCCAATGCGCAAAGTAACTTTGGCTGCCGGCCTCTTTATTTATCTGAAGAGGAATTTTTGAGTATTTGTTTTGCTTGCTTTTTCTGTAGTTAATATAAAGCTGTGTAAAACCGTAATCATCAGAAATTGAACCTGCCAGAGTAATCGACTGATAGGTGATTGAATCAGGAAAATACTGAGCAACTATTTCTGGGTATTCGTCTTTAATTACATTTATCGAGTAGCCAAGCTCAGAAATGTTTTTACTGAATTGATTAAACAAATCAATTTGATATCCTCCAGACCTTAACACCCGTTCTTCAATTGCAAAAGCTGCTTCGTTAGTACGAGAAATATTAGCTTCTTTGCCATTTAGGGTAAACTGCGCACTATCTGTAGCCAATGTTTTTATTTCCCATAAAACGGAAGAACCTTCTAGAAGTGTTAAATCTCCTGTATTTTCGATTGTACGACGTTTTCCTCCTGTGTAAGCGGGTTCTGTCACTCGTATTAGCATTGATACCAAGTCCGGCCTGTCGCTTACCTTCAACTTATACATCTTGGAGCGGAAGCCTGCTGCTTCGAATCGAAAATCTTTGCTGGTTTGCAGTTTTGGGAATGTATAGGTGATGCCAGAGGGAGATGGCTGTAAAATTCTGGGTGTGTTCTCGCCTTCAACTAAAATCTTTACTGACTCTGGAATCTGCTCACCAGCTATTTGTACATGAAGTGTAAAATCCTCTCCTCTAAAACCTTGTAGTTCTTTATTCAAGACAACAAACTTAAATGGAGCCTCTGGAGTGAACTCTTTTTTAAAGTTTGCGATACGTCTGGGGCTTTCTGTTATAAGTGAGGGATTAATAAATGAAACCAGTGTGAAGGCAACGATTACAATTGATAGAATAAGTCCATATTTTCTGACTGGCTTGAAGTCCACTGCCTGAATAAATGATAGGCGTTTGAAGTCTGCCGATTTCTTTTCAATTGCAGCAATTAATAGGTCATTTTGAGTCTGTAACCCTAATTGTAAGGTATTTAAGAGTTTATCCTCTATTTCAGGAAAATGCTTTGCGATTTCTATTGCTGCTTTCTCATCGCTAAGGCCTTTATTTAGATTCACCAGCCTAAGAATAGGTTTTGCAAATAAGAGATAAGCTGAAATGAGTAATTGAACCAAATAACTGAAGAACAGAAGTGTTCGACCTGATGTTCCTAACCAAAACTGATGTTCAAGACCGCTTATGGCTAAAAATAGAACAGAGTTAATTATTAAAAAGCCTATAATTCCAAGCGTGATTTGCCTGACGTAGTATCGCCTTTTAAATGACTCTAGTTTGTTTTTTATTTCGTCTAACCCACTCATTATTCGTTTGTTAACGGACAATAACTGTCAAAGGTGCATGTTACCATCCAATTTCTTCTTTGAAATACTCTAAAATCTGAATTTTTAACAACTTTTCCTGTTCCAGAATGTCGAATCGCGGAAGTTTTTTTACTAATATCCAATGAGGCCAGCCATGCTCGTCATGTCCTTCAAGTTGATAGTAGCCATCGATAGACAGTACTTTGCATATAGCGATGTGAAGTAAATCTTGCTTTTCTTCCTTTGAAAATGTTCTGGCACCTTGCCCTAATTCCTGTACACCAATCAAAAAAAGAACGGCATTCAGGTCAGCTGGTCGTTTACCGGTCATTTCTTTAATTTTATAAAGCAAATCCACCCAACGCTTTTGTAGTTCAAGGTCTTTTTTAAAAACCATGGTTTGTAATTTTTATTAATAAGTTGGTTAGAGATTTCATTTCATTAATATTTCCAAGAAATTGTCTTTACTGTCGTCAATCATTGATATCGGAGGAAAAGTACTTATGCACAAAGTGCAAAATTGATTTACCATATACGAATGATCATGCTAATCCTACGAATGTGCTGTTTCAAAAATTTGCATTTCAACCCACTATTAAATCTGCTTCTGCTTTTCTCTATTTCCAAAGAAAGGGAATTGCGCAAAAAATGTTGCATGAACTGAAATACAAGGGCAAGAAAGATCTCGGAATTTTGCTTGGCAATTGGTTTGCATCATCTATTTATAGTGATAACATTGATGTGGTTGTTCCGGTACCCTTGCATAGATCTAAATTTCGTAGACGTACCTATAATCAAAGCGAGCAGATTGCTAAAGGAATTGCGGAGGTGTTAGGACTTGAGTTAAGGACAGACCTGGTGAGACGTGAAGTTGCTACAGAATCACAGACCTCAAAATCTAAAGCACAAAGGTGGATGAATATTGAAAACATATATTCTAACTGTCGGGTGGATTTATCCGGACGATCAGTCCTTGTTGTTGATGACGTGGTGACTACCGGAGCTACAGTTGGTATGCTATGTGAGCGTCTCGTAGAAGCAAATGCACGTGAAATTCATGTTGCAGCTTTGGCAAGAGGAAAATAAAAAAGGCCACCCAAACTGAGTAGCCTTCTGAAAAATTTTGTGAGAAATATCTTAGAAATTAGATCCTGCTCTAATCATCGCACATCTAAATCCAATGGTAGATGTTGCAGAATCTTCAAATAAGAACCTTCTTGTACCAGGCGACAGCCAATAAGCTACATCAGACCATGACCCACCTTTATATACTCTTAATCTCTTCATTGGAGGATTGTCAGCATTGTAAGATTTTTGAAGACCTGAAGTTTTAACCCACTCATCTTCTGAATATGCAGCTTCTTTGCCAATGAATGAGTAGTCTGCATCGTAACCAGTCTCAGAATCAAGAACAGCATCTCTACGAGCAGGGTTTAGGTCGTCCATATCCTGGAATGATAGCGGGCGATACACATCTTGTACCCACTCGTTAACATTGCCAGCCATATTGTAAAGTCCAAAATCATTTGGTGGATAATCATAAATGTAAGTTGTGATCATGGCACCATCATTCAACTTACCAGCAATACCGGCATAGTCACCATTTCCTCTTTTAAAGTTAGCAAGGAAGTATCCCATGCTTTTGCCATATGGATTTCTTAATGCATGACCATCCCAAGGATAAAGTCTTCTGTGTGTTTGATTTTCATCAAGCCATTGTGTTCCTATCAGTGCTTGAGCAGCATACTCCCACTCTGCTTCTGTTGGAAGTCTGTAACCAGGAAGAACAACTCCTGAAGATAAACCAGGGACAGTTCCCGCTGACGCGGCAAGATCCCCTCCTTCTGCGCCGGCGAACGCATCGTCACCGGAAGCAACTGGATCTAGATAGCCAGCATCTTCAGCAAGTTTAAGATTGACAACTGTAGTTCTCCACTTACAATAGTTAACAGCTTGTCTCCAGTTTACTCCTACTACAGGGAAGTAACGGAATCCAGGATATCTGTAATAACTGTTTACGTAAGGATCGTTGAAAGCAAGATCTTTAGCCCATACAGTAGTATCAGGCATGTTGTTTCTCCAGTAATATTCGTCTGAATCTTGCTTGATGTAGTATTCGTACTCTAACCAGTGAATGTTTGCTACCTCAGTTTCATCCATGTAGAATGAAGCGACAGTCACTGCACGTTCTAAGTTATCATGAGCATAAACGACATCTTCTTCGAAAGAACCAAGCACGGTACGTCCTCCCTCAATAAATATAAGGTTAGGTCCGTCTGGTTGGCCTCTAAAATCGTTTACTTGAAATCCGCCTTCTTCGTTAAATTCCATTCCTGTAGCAGAACTGGCAAAACCTGGGTTTTCTGCGGAAGGTGCACCACTATTTCCTCCTATGAGGTTACATGCACTCATAAAAATTGCAGCTAATCCGGCATAGCCAGACATTCTAACTGCTCTCACATAATTTTTCATAACACCGTTTGAATTTGTCTTGAAACGTTTCAACGTACTAATAAACACAAATATTTCAAAAAAGCCATCGTAAGTCAATGGATTTTAGATTAATCCTATTGATCTAATGCTATTTAGTACCTTTTTATTGTATTATTTGATGAATATTTCAGGTTGGTACCAAAGGAGTGTGCATTTGATTGATGACAGTTCCGGCGTTTTCAATGGATCCAACATTCTCCACACTAATAAGCAATTTGGATTTTACCTCTTTCATCTTACTATCATGTGGATTTGACTTGATGAAGCCCAGCACATTACCAAAACGTTCAGATTGAAAATACTCCTGAGCTTTTTTGTCTGAAATGTAGCACCTCATTTTATTGCCTTTGATTGTGACTTTTTCAAAACCTATTTGCATGGCCTTCCACCTTAAGCGAACGGTCTCAGTCAGGTTACTTACTCCGCTTGGCAACGGACCGAAACGATCTTTCATCATTTTAATGAACTCAGCAAGCTCATCCTCTGATTTAAGGTCATCCAGCTTGGTGTATAAACCTAATCTTTCTGAGATATTGCTAACATAGCTTTCTGGGATTAGCGCTTCAAAGTCTGTTTCAATGTTACAGTCTTCAATCATGCTGTCCATTACTTCCTTATTTTTCAATAAATCGTTTTCGAACAGCTGTTTGTACTCTCCTTCTTTTAATTCCTGAACAGCTTCATCGAGAATTTTATGATACATGTCAAATCCAATGTCATTAATAAACCCACTTTGCTCTGCACCCAACAAATTACCGGCTCCACGAATATCAAGGTCACGCATGGCCACCTTAAATCCATCACCCAGATCAGAAAATTCTTCCAGCGTATTAAGCCGTTTTCGCGCATCGCTTGTTAAAACCGATGCTGGAGGAGTAAGCATGAAGCAGTATGCTTTTGTATTTGATCTTCCCACTCTTCCCCTCATTTGATGGAGGTCTGAGAGTCCAAACATGTGGGCATTGTTGATAATGATGGTATTGGCATTTGGAATGTCAAGTCCACTCTCGATAATATTGGTAGAAACCAGTACATCGTAATCACCTTCAATAAACTTTAGCATCACCTTTTCAAGTTGCGGTCCTTCCATCTGACCATGCGCTATCCCGATTCTTGAATCAGGAACAAGTTTGAAAATCATATTTCCAACCTGCTCAATATCGCTAACTCTGTTGTGAACCATAAATACCTGACCACCTCTTCTTAGTTCATGACTTACAGCATCACGAATAACTTCTTCATTGAATTCATGAAGCTCAGTTGTAACCGGCCTTCGGTTTGGAGGTGGTGTAGATATGATTGATAAATCACGAGCCCCCATTAGAGAAAAATGAAGAGTTCTTGGAATTGGAGTAGCAGTGAGTGTCAATGCATCTACATTGACTCGCATGTCTTTCAGCCGCTCTTTTACTTTTACTCCAAACTTTTGTTCTTCGTCAATGATCATCAAACCGAGGTCTTTGAACTCAATGTCTTTATTAACAATTCTGTGTGTACCTATAAGGATATCTATCTTTCCTTCCTTTACTCTTTTCTTAATGTCTGTTATCTGCTTTGATGTTTTGAACCTATTGATGTAATCGATGCTTACAGGCATATTTTCCAATCGTGATTCAAATGTTCGGTGGTGTTGCATCGCAAGAATAGTGGTTGGTACCAATACGGCCACCTGCTTTCCACTATTCACAGCTTTGAATGCTGCACGGATGGCGATCTCCGTTTTCCCAAATCCTACATCTCCACAAACCAGTCTATCCATGGGGTGTTCTAGCTCCATGTCGGCTTTCACATCGGATGTTGCCATGGACTGATCAGGTGTATCCTGATACATAAAAGATGATTCCAACTCTGCCTGCAGATAATCATCGGGTGGAAAAGCAAAACCACGTGCTGCTTTTCTTTTTGCATATAGTTCGATCAGGTCTTTGGCTATGTCTTTGACCTTTCGCTTGATTTTTTTCTTCTTGTTTTCCCAATCCGGTGAACCTAATTTATTGATTGATGGTGGTTCTCCTTCTTTTCCTGAGTATTTAGATATTTTATGAAGTGAGTGCAGGCTTACATACAGCAAATCATCGTCTCGATAGACTAACCTGATTGCCTCTTGTTTATTAGACCCTACATCTACGGTATCCAACCCGGCAAATCGCCCAACACCATAATCGATATGTGTGACAAAATCTCCGGGCTGTAGTGTCTTTAGCTCCTTAAGCGTAAGAGCTTTGCTTTTGGTAAATTTTTCTTTGCCCTTGTATCTGTGGAATCGATCGAAGATCTGATGATCTGTATAAACACAGAGCTCTTCGTGATCATCAATAAAGCCTTCACGTAGTGAAGCAGTAATTCCTTCAAAAGTAATTTCCGGATCTATTTCTTCGAAGATTGTTTCGAGCCGTTCAATTTGCTTGAAAGACTCAGCTGCAATTAACTTCTGGTAGTTGTTTTGTTGAAGCTCTCTTAAGTTATCGGCAAGGAGAGAGAAATTTTTATGAAAGGACGGCTGAGGTCGGGATGCAAGAGTAAGCTCCTCATCAGGTTGTATATAATATCGTTTACCAAACTCAACTTTAGTAAAGCCCTCAAGAGATTGCGTATATGTCTGCTGTGTTTCGAAGAGCTGATCTGGAGATGTTATGAGCTTAGAATCGCCGCTCATTTCTTTAATGACTTGAAATTGCTCTTCAACCTTGTGAAAAGAGTTATCAATTATATCGAGTGATTGCTGATAGTCTTTTAGCCAAATGGTAGTTTCTTTTGGAATATATTCTAAGAACGACTGGCGTTCCTCGCTTACTAATTTTGTCTGAACATTAGGAATTAAAGAAACGTGATCAAGATCTTTAGTTGAAAGTTGGCTTTCAGGATCAAACTCACGAATGGACTCTATTTCATCACCAAAAAGCTCCAAGCGATACGGTAGTTCATGAGCATAAGAAAAGATGTCTACGATACCTCCTCGAACAGAAAATTGTCCCGGCTCGTAGACAAAATCTGTTTTTTCAAAATCATAGGTCAACAGTAAATCAGCTAAAAACTCAACATCCAGCTGCTCTCCAGGCTTGGCTGTAAAGGTGTTTGACACAAGTGAGCGCTTATTGATCACCTTTTCTGATAGCGCCTCGGGATAAGTAATGATCACTAAATTATCCCTATCGTTTAATTCGTTGAGTACCTCGGCTCTTTGGAGAATATTGGCGTTTTCTATTTCTTCAAAATGATAGGGCTTTTTGTATGATGATGGGAAGAAAATAAAATCATGCTCAATAAAGTTGGATAGGTCAGTCTGAAAATATGAAGCTTCCTCAAAATCATGCAAAACCACCAAATGAATTCCGCCTGTTGATTTTGATACAGAGGCAAGCAATAACGCATCGTAGCTCCCTGATATTCCTTTAAGTCTGAGCTGATTCTTTTTTTGAATACTCTCAGCTATTGCTTTTACGTTCGAGCTATCCTTATACTTCTCTAATAAATCTTTCGTACTCAATCTCCCTTATTTTTTTGAAGTGACAAAAGTAAACTCTTAAACCCACGCGTCAGTTCAAATGATTTTTTCTATTGGAAACCAGCTACAACCATTCGTTTATAGAATGAATGAATCATTTCATCTAAAAAATGAACTATTTCAAGATGTTATTGCAACATTTTGAGTGAATAATGGGTATTAAGATCAACGACATTATAATAAAATAAACTTCATACGTTTATTTCAAGACTTTCTTTTAGGTTAGGTTGGTGATTAGGCGTGTACCGTATTCCGGGCACGCCTTCTCTTTTTTAGTATATTCTTAAACTTAAATTCGATTAAGGTTTTTTGCGATTAGTCTATTTTTATCGGATGAAGAAATTATCAATAGCACTTTTAGCACTTGTGGTCACTTTCAATTCTTTTGGCTGGGGAGCTACAGGTCATCGAATTGTTGGCTTAATAGCGGAGTATCATTTGAGTAAGAAGGCTAAGAAAAACATTGAGTTGATTTTGGGAAATGAGACCCTGGCCGAGGTATCCAACTACATGGATTTTATAAAATCTGATGCTACTTACAGACATATGTCTCCGTGGCATTATGCTACTATTCCAGACGGGGAGTCTTATACTGAAGCTCCGGAGGAAGGAGATGTGATAGTAACCATACAGAGGCTGGTGTCGGAGTTGGAAACAAAGAAATTCACGGATCAGGATGAGGCATTTGCGCTCAAGTGTTTGGTTCACCTAATTGGAGATATACATCAACCCTTGCATGTGGGCAATGGTGAAGATCGAGGAGGTAATGACGTAAAACTTGATTATTTCTGGCAGAGTTCAAATCTCCACAGGGTGTGGGATAGCGAGATGATTGATGGACAGAAATATAGTTATACAGAGTATGCCAGCTGGATCAACCACCCGACTGAAAGTGAATTAGCTGCCTGGTCCTCTTTGGAAGTTTTGGACTGGGCGAATGAATCGAAAGAAGCAAGAAACCAATGCTATGAGACCGTGCCTGAAGACAAAAAACTTAGTTATCGATATAACTACGAGAATATTGAGCTATTGAATCAAAGACTGCTGCAGGCAGGGATAAGGCTCGCGAACGTTCTCAATAAGATATATGGCTAGAGTAGCGTAAGGCGGAGTTTGTTTGCAGCAAGTTCTAGGTCCACTAAAGCTTCAATTGCCATTACTGTTTCCATAGGCACTTTAAGTATTTGAGCTGCGTGGTTTACCTGATCTCGCTCATCACTTGCATATTCACCATCTGCGCTAGACATCCTAATCGCATCGTAAATAAGTAGTTTGTTAAAGTTGGCGAACGATTTGATATTGAAAGCATGAAAAATTTCTTCCAAATCTCCTTCTTCAAAATCATACTCCTCCCAATCGGCGATAATGTCATCTTCTACGCCTACTGCTTTTGCACATTCGACGGTCAACCACTCAAGTTCTGGCTCAGACACTTCACCATCAGAACCTGCGATGGTAAGGAGTGCATAGCCGTATTCTCTCCTAGATGACTCGGGAACCATGGTAATGCCATAAAAAGTAGGTGCGATTTTGAAAAGATCTAAGCTCATATAATTAGGTGGTATGATATTCGTTTTACAAATTAATTTGTTTTCAACTTAAAAAGAACAATTAGCTCCTCTGATTTTACATTTGCGCCCAATGAATACCAGCTTTGTGTTTTCGGAAAAAGATTATGATCAGCTGACTGAACGCGGACTGACAAAAGAAAATGTATTTTCTCAGTTAAGGCGATTTCAAACGGGGTTTTCACCAGTCGAAATTGTAGCACCAGCTACAAATGGCAATGGTATACTAAAACTTTCAACAGAAGAGCTTGACTCATATATCACAGTATATGAAAATGCTGATATTGATGTAATGAAGTTTGTTCCCGCTTCAGGAGCAGCATCCAGGATGTTTAAGAAGCTGTTTTTATTTCATGAAAAAAATGATGGGACGCCTGAGACAATTAATGCCTTACTTAGAGAATATAAAAGTATTGGTAAGTTTTTTACGGAACTCGAAACGTTTTCCTTTTATGCCGAACTCGATAAGATGGTCTTTCAAAAAAATGGCATATCCATAAAAGAGGCCAAAAAAGAATATAAACACAACGTAATTGTTGAGGCACTTCTTTCTGAATCCGGAATGAACTACGGAAACATTCCAAAGGGTTTGATTTCATTTCATAAATATGATGAAGGCGTTAGATCAGCAGTTCAGGAGCACTTAGCTGAGGGCCTTGACTATGCTGATAAAAGAGGAAAAGTTCAAATTCATTTTACCGTTTCTCAAGATTACAAAGATGATTTTGAGAAACATGTAGCTGACAGTATCACAAAACTGGCTGTCCAACCCGATGTATGCGCAAGCTTCAGTGTTCAGTATCCACATACAGACACTATTGCAACAACTTTTGAGTTTGATCCGATTAGGGACGAAAACGGCGACCTCCTATTTCGCCCGGCGGGTCATGGAGCGTTGCTAGCAAACTTGAATGATCTTTCAGCTGACCTGATTTATATCAAGAATATTGATAATGTAGTTCCCGATAGGCTAAGAGGTGAGGGAGTTAAATACAAAAAAACTCTAGCAGGAATATTACTTGATATGCAAGCAAAGACCTTTGATCTTTTGAAAAAGTCCGAGGCAGGAGTCCCAATTCTTGAGGAAGGCAACAAGCTACTTTCGGAAATGGGTACGATTGGAGACTTTTCTGAGGCCGAAGTGGTTTCATTATTGGATCGTCCGATCCGAGTTTGCGGAATGGTTAAAAATGAGGGAGAACCAGGAGGAGGTCCGTTTTGGGTGAAAGGAAAAAATAGCCAGTCATTGCAGATTGTGGAGTCTGCTCAGATTGACAAGGAGGACAAAACTCAACAGTCAATTTTTAATAGTGGAACACATTTCAATCCAGTTGATATCGTCTGCGGAGTAAAAGATTACAAAGGAGAGAAGTTCAACCTCCTGGATTTTAGAGACGAGGAGGCTGGGTTTATTTCTGAGAAATCATACAATGGCAATAAACTACTGGCCATGGAGCTTCCCGGTTTGTGGAATGGTGGTATGGCTGATTGGAATACGATCTTTGTAGAGGTACCTCTGATTACATTTAATCCGGTTAAAACCGTTACTGATTTGTTAGCCACGGCACATCGCTAAAGCACCTCCTTAAGCTTTGAGTCAATCTCGTTATAGTCAAATGGCTTCTTAAAGAGATAGTATATTTTGCTTGACTTTATCGCATCACTAATCTGTTCTGTGAAATCATATCCTGTAAGAAGAAAACAAGGGATGTCAAGGATATTTGGTTTTACTCTATCGATGAGTGCAAGGCCATCCATCCCGGGCATGCGGAGATCGCTAATAATTGCATTGATCGAATCCCCTTTTTCCTGCACCACTTTCAATGCTTCTTCAGCGGACTCAGCGGTAAGAACTGTGTATTCAGATTCAAACCTTTTTTCTAATACAAAAAGGTTGATCAACTCATCGTCTACAAATAGAATTGTGTGTTTCATTTTGAAGGAAATGAAATGGTAAATTTAGCACCCTTGCCGGGCTTGGAGGTTACATCAATTTTTCCGTTGTGTTCTTCAATGATTTTGTATGTAATGGCAAGTCCCAATCCAGTGCCTTTTCCTACAGGTTTTGTAGTAAAAAAGGGATCGCTAATACGATTCAGGTTTTCCTTACTAATTCCCTCGCCATCGTCCGTGATTTCTACAGCCATTTTCGAATTGGCCTTTCTAGACCTTACAGTTACGGTGCCATTTTTTGCTATTGCCTGCTCAGCATTCGACAATATATTTAGAAAGGCCTGATGTAATTTGCCCTCATTCCCGGTCAGGATTAGAGGTTCTTTAGATAGCTCCTTGACAACTTCGCCTTTGTATTTAAGTTTTGGCTGAAGCATCACCAATGTATTTTTTAAAATCTCATTGAGATCACACTTCTCATCCATGGAGTCTGTACGTCTGCTGTAGTGATTTAAGCTGTTTACAATGACCGATGCACGATTTAGGCCTTCTTTTATGACGTGAAGACTTGGAGACGCCTCAAACTTCAATTCTTTTTCCTCTTTCAGTCCATCTTCCAGAATTTCCACACCTCCCTTAATAAAATTCAATGGATTATTTATTTCATGCGCAACACCTGCAGAGAGCATTCCGAGAGAAGCCATTTTTTCAGACTGAATTAGCATATGAGTTGTTTCCTGCAACTCTTTCATGGAGTCACCTATTTTCTTGTTTTTTATCACAAGGGCATTTCTAAACAAGAAGGTGTAGATAGAAACGATGGAAAACACAAAAACAGCACAAAGAATACCATGTTGGACTGCCAATTCTTCGGGAAGAAGATTGCTAGTGTAGCCCATTGATGTGAGGACAAACATTATTATTAATGAAATACCCGAGAGGGCCATAAAAAAGTATCTGTCCATGATGGGTCTATAGAAGAATGCAAGTAGCGGAGGTATTACAAATTCCAGCAAACCAGAGGAGAGCACGCCCCCGGTAAAGTATACCTGATTGAAAAACGCGCCAAGCGCCGTAAATATGGAAAGCCGAAATAGGGTTACCAAACCCACAACAGAAAAGAATGAAAGGAGGCCATAGATGGAAAATAGAATGAATGCCCCATAGGTAGGAATGTACAATTCCGGTAAGTTTATTCGATAATAATAAGTTCCGAAAACCAGAGTGGAGACGTAGGCGGAAACCATCAGAAATAAATAGAATCCTTGCTCTTTCTTTAAATATTTATTGGCGACCAATTGGGGTGTTTTTCTAGTGTATTAAATTACTTATGCGGCTTTAGCACTTTTAACCGTTTCTTCAAGTAGGCTGTAAATCTCGTTTATTTCTGGAGTAGGTTCCGCCTGTTCAGATTTTAATTGAAACAGGACTACCTCCTCTTTAGTGATCAATTGAACTTTAATGGAAATGAGATGCTCCTCCACAGAATTTCTTGCTGCGGTGGTGTACTCATCTACAAACTTTGATTCCATGGTAATTGTTGAGATCATCTTTAGTGATTGATCCTCTTGATGGTATGTGTCTATAATTGCGGTAAAAGTTTTTTGATCGAGATCGATGGTGAGGTTTGATTTTTTTGTGAAATAAATCCTTCTGATCATTATAGAACCAACAACACCGACGATTAATATGATTCCGTAAATAGTACCCGCAGCAAAAACTGGAATGGAAAGAAACAGGGTGACAAAGAGAAGAACAATTGCTCCCATATATGCGACCCTTCGTTTGAATTGAATTTTATTATTCCTTGAGCGAAAGGAATAGCCGTTTTCTTCAAGGAAGTGGATGGCTTCCTTACTTAGATTAGGTGATTTCATGATTAGGAATTTAAATAAACACGAAAGCGTCTTTCAATCTTAATCTAATATTCAATTAAATGCGCATGTAAAGACCCCTTTTTCGACTAATAGAGACTTGTGTGTGGTGGATTAAATAGTCTTTTGAATGCAGTGATTACTTATTTTTCAACACTGACTCTAAAAAATTATGAACAGCATTCATCTCTTTGGAAGGCTTTTGATGATCAGAGATTAGCTTGAATAGGGATATCTTTAGGTCGTCAATATCCAGACCGATGGTTACCCGATATTCTTTGCTTGTGCTTTTAAAAGCACTTGAATATTCGTCAACAAATTTTGAGTGCGTGTAGACCCCAACAACGTCACTAAATCCTTTGGTGATCTTTCTATCACTTTCATTGAACCGCAATAATTGATTAGCAGGGTCAATAATCAGGCTCGACTTGCCTTTGCTTCTTTTTACGATTGGAACAAATATGAAAAGACACAATAACATTGCCCCAACTCCGAAGAGGATATTATAAATCAGCAGCGCAATAACCAGGAGAGTTGAGAATAGTAGAAGGATCGTTAACCCAATGCTGTCAATAGCGGAATGTTTGAAGATGAATATACCCTCCTTGTTTTTATAGGAGTATCCGTTGTACTCCAGCATGTCCAGTGCTTTTTTATTCAGTGTTGTCATTCACCAATTCCAAATCAATAGTTCTGCGGTCAATGTCTGTCTTGGCAACCAAAACGCTCAACCGGTCTCCTAAGGTAATTATTCGCTTGTTGCTTCTACCGATAACACGCATCTGTTTTTCATCAAACTCATAAAAATCATCATCCAAATCGGCCATTCGGATCATGCCTTCACATTTGGTTTCGATGATCTCAACAAAGATTCCCCATTCGGTTACTCCTGAAACAATTCCTTCAAACTCTTGGCCAAGCATTGTTTCCATGAACTCAACCTGCTTGTATTTGATAGAAGCTCTTTCTGCATCTGCTGCTCTTTTTTCTCTTTCGGACGAATGCATACATAGAGGCTCATGCTCTTCATTGCCTACATTCTTACCGCCTTGCAAATAGTGCTCGAGGAGGCGATGTACCATGACATCCGGATATCGTCGAATAGGTGAGGTGAAATGCGTGTAATGATCGAAAGCCAGACCAAAATGTCCTCTGGGATCGGTAGTGTATTTGGCTTTTGCCATTGATCGAATGGCTAAGGATTCTAGCACGTTTTGTTCAGGTTTGCCTTCGATGTTTTCCATGAGCTTGTTTAAGCCATGCGAGACATTTCCAGCAGTATCCACCTTGTGTCCAAAGCGTGCAGCAAATGATGCAAATGTGCTGAGCTTTTCAGGGTCAGGATCATCATGCACCCGATAAACAAAGGTTTTACTGCCCTCTTCTTTGCCTTTTTCTTTCCACTTGTAAATGTGAGTGGCAACTTCTTTGTTGGCAAGAAGCATGAACTCTTCGATCATCTTGTGTGCATCTTTTCGCTCTTTTGGAATCACCTCAAGTGGCTTTCCATCTTCATCAAGCTTGAACTTGACCTCTACGGTTTCAAAGTTTACTGCTCCTTGTTGGAAACGTTTTTTTCTAAGTTGCTTCGCTATGTTATTAAGTGTGACTACTTCTTTGTGAAATCACTATCTAGCCCTTCAATTCGTTCTTGAGCCTCTTCATAAGTGAACCTTCTGTCTGAATTAATAATTGTTCGGCCAAACCATTTTTTTGAAACGACGCCTTTTGTGTCTATTTCAAAAACTGCAGAGAAAGTGAGTTTTTCCTCTTTTGGCCTCAAGGAACATAATCCGTTGGAGAGTCTTTCCGGAAGCATCGGGATAGTTCGGTCCACTAAATAAACAGAAGTAGCCCGATCTATAGCTTCTTTGTCCAGCTCACTGCCTTCCTCCACGTAATGTGATACATCGGCTATGTGAATACCTATTTCATATTTATCTTTCTCGATTTCCTTTATTGATAGTGCATCATCAAAATCTTTAGCATCGTGAGGATCTACAGTGAATGTGGTTATGTCTCTGAAGTCCCTACGCTTTTTAATTTCTTCTTCTGTGATCAAATCAGAAATCTGATCTGCTGCCTTTTCTATCTTCTTTGGAAAACGGAAAGGCAACCCGAACTCAGCCATGATCGAATGAATCTCTGCTTCATTTTCCCCGGCTTGTCCAAGTACTTCCGTCACGGTTCCCAGCGGACTTCTGTTTTTCGCATCATGCCATTTGTCTATCTTGACCATTACCTTATCATTGGCTTTTGCTTTCCCTATTTTCTCAGGATAGACCATGATGTCAAAATGGATATTGCGGCTATCCGGAACCACAAATGAAAACTTTTGCGAGATTTCAATTTTCCCTACAAATTCATCTCGGTTACGTTTCAGGATACTTATTACTTTTCCTTCAGGACGATAACCTTTTCCGGCTGGCTTGGTAATAATTACATTGACCAGATCGCCGTGGATTGCAAACTTGAGATCTGTCGTTTTGATCCAAATATCTTCGTCTTGTTCCGGTGTTACAACATAGGCAAAATTTGGATTCACATGGTCTACGGTGCCTTGGATGTATTCACTTTCTGCATTGGTCACAAATCGACCATCACTCAAGCGTCTGATTTTCTCATTGCTTTCCAGGCTGAATAATTGGCTTTTTAAATAATCTTTAGACTTTTTGTCTTTGAGTTGAAGCTTTCTTATTAATTCTCGATAACCATATGACCTACCGTCATTTACGGTAAAGATTTCATGCAGCTTGCTTTTAATTTCTTTTACGTGATTGGGTTGTTGTTTGGACCTTGATCCTAATTTCTTGTTTCTTTTTTTTCTACTCATTGTTTAATTGTGACCGTGCGGTCATTTTACGATGGTTATCTGATCTGGATCGATCAGAGGTAAGTTGTTGAGTCGGAGGTAGAGTTGTGCAGTAGCGATTACATCTTTTTGGCAATATTCCTCAACTTTCTTTAACCCGTCTTTTTCTTCATAATATGTTTTTGTCACCATTGAGCCATCAAGTTCAGTTTTACTGGATGGAATCCCAAAGATGTTGGTAAGCAAATCAAGAGATGTGAAACTTTTCCAATCTCCGAACTTCCATAGCTCCATCGTATCGATGTGATTGACTTCCCATGGTTTCTTCCCGGTCAGGTTTAATGACCAGGGGATTTCAATATCGTTGATCAGCATGCGTCGGCACAGATATGGAAAGTCAAACTCTTTTCCATTATGTGCACAAAGTTTAAGGTTATCCTGATCAAATTTTGACTCTATAAAGTTTTTAAATTCTGTTAATAATTCTTTTTCGTTATCGGATGCTATGGACTTTACTCTTAAAGCTGGTTTTCCTTTTAACTCATGGTAAAAGGCCATTCCAATTACGATAATTTTTCCAAACTCCGCGTAAATAGCTGCCCGGTCACTGTATAGTTCTTCCGGCGTTTTTTCATCTGAGTTTCGGATGAAGCCTGCTTTTCTTTCCCAGTGCTTTCGTAGAGCAGGCGATAGTTGCTCTATGTCCTCGTTTCCTGAGACGGTTTCAATATCTATAATTAGAAAATCTTGAAAATGATTATGCAAACTTTGTTTGTTTTTGTACTCAATAACTCTGAACCATTTCAGTTTGATAGCGGAGGATAAATCTTTGGTTTCAGACTTTGATCGAGCAGTTAGTCATGCAAGATACCTTTCATTTCCAACTCTTCAATGAAGATGAGGTTATCTTCAATTATGGAATCCGGCACAAAGATAAACTTTTTGTCATACACCTGCCCATCAATAAAATAACTGACCCAATATTCGTTGTTCAAATGAAACACGGATTCGTCAATTGGCTCAATCAAAGCATATTCACCCGGATCTATGAAAGGGATCATGTGGCGTAAGACTGAAGTCTTTTGTGATTCCGTTTTAGTTTCTCCATATCCTCGAGAGGTTACCATTACATTTTCAAGTTTCTCTTTATTTCTGTTAATAAGAAAAACCCTCCATGCACCAGTTTCCTGTGCGATTACAACATGCACGTTTTTAACCGGTGAGAAATCAATGTCTTTTTTCACAAACTTCGTTTGATTTTTGGCACAAAAATTCGTGTGACGGACTTGTCGTATACTTTTGCGCGAACACGAACTGTAAAGTCACAATCACTACAAAGGCAAATGAATAAAAACAACCCTCAAAACGGAAAGATTTTTCCATTTGTTTGGCCATGGAAAGATGCCAACAATAATACGCTCTCATTCAAAGAATTTGTCAAGAAGAAGCCCTTTACAATCATTTACTTGATTACCATTTGGTCGATTATTGGGGTGCTCGGTTACGCGTCTACTAGAAATTGCGATGGCAGCTGGCAGCTTACATTGCAATGTGAATATGCTTTTTGGGTTAGAAATTTGACTGAAGCTCCTTTGGTTTTTTTCCGAAACCTATTCACGACACCATTTCTTCACAATGGATTGGATCATATTCTATTTGTTTCTGTGTTGGGTTATTTGATCTTCGTTCAGTCTCACGAGGCTGCTTTTGGGTCCAAGGCTACCGCACTTATTTTCTTCTCGTCGTACTTTACCGTTGCTCCATTTTTTGGAGTGTTTTACAATGTTGGTATTGTGATGTTTCCGGATAGTGAATTTATACAGTTTGCGTTCGTGCGCAACTGGCTTGGAGGCTCGATTGGGATGTTTCAAGTGTATGGTGCATTAGCAACAAAAAGTCGTAAGCCGTGGGTAATGCTTTTAGGCCCGGTTATTTTCGAAGTATTCAATCTTACTGTTTTGGGTATCGACTTGCACATTTCCCTGATGCATGTGATGGCATCTTATCTGGGTTATGCGATTTCAAAGAAATTTGTAAAGCAGATCTAAATGAGCGTCATCTCAAACACTTCAGAAAGATAGCCCTTAAGCCTTTCTTCTACTTCTGAGATGCTAAGTTCATAGCCTAGCTCTTTTTGAAGTGATGTGACGGCTTTGTCCTGAATGCCACAGGGAACAATGTAGTTGAAGTATTCCAGGTTGGTATTTACATTGAAAGCAAAACCATGCATCGTGACCCATCGACTGCTTTTTACACCGAGAGCACAGATTTTTCTTGCCTTCTTCTCGTCTTCCCAGTCAAGCCAAACACCAGTGAGGCCTTCGATTCTCCCGGAATCAATTCCGTAATCCTTAAGCGTAAGGATTACAGCTTCTTCCAAGAATCGCAAGTATTTGTGAATGTCAGTAAAAAAGTGATCAAGGTCCAAGATTGGATAACCTACAATCTGTCCAGGGCCATGATAGGTAATATCTCCACCTCGATTTATTTTGTAAAAAGTCGCTTCTTTTTCTTTCAAAAAAGCTTCGTTGGCAAGCAAATGATTTTCGTCACCACTTTTCCCAAGTGTGTAAACATGTGGATGCTCGCAGAAAATCAGATAATTTTTGGTTTCAGTCTGCTGATCTTGCGGCTGTTTTCTGTTGCGGATTTTTAGATCAACTGTTTGCTTGAAGAGCTTTTCTTGGTAGTCCCATGCTTCTTGATAATCCTTAAGTCCTAAATGGATAAAATGAGTCTTCTTCACTTGTTAAAGTTCAATATAAGTCTCTAACAACTCAAGTTTACCATCTGGTTCTATTTGGTAAGAATTCATTGCCGCAGGTATTAAAATAACCTCACCTAGCTGAATTGTTTCGCCGGCAATTGAACCCGATCCCCCTACACCAATGTAGATTTTAAAGCAGTCCAGGTCTGATCTATTGATTTCAATTTTTTTGTCTGAAATTATTTTGTTGGTAGTAAAATAGGGTGTTGATACTATTCCATTAATTTGATTTGGAATTTGCAAGTACTCACTTCTCAATTGATCTGGACGAGAATAGTCCAGGGCGTCGAGAGCTAGTTCAGTGTGTAGCTCTCTTTTATTTCCCTCTTTGTCAATTCTATCAAAATCATAGATTCTATAAGTAATATCGGAGGTCTGCTGGATTTCTGCAATGAAAAGGCCTTTTCCTATGGTATGCACACGCCCGGCAGGGAGGTAATAAACATCTCCCTCCTTTACATTTTCTGAATGAAGTAACTCCATAATTTTACCTGACTGGAAATAATCAAGATATTCAACCTTATCAGTGTCTTTTACAAACCCATTAATCAACGATGCATCATCATCGGCCTGGATGATGTACCACATTTCTGATTTGCCGGCACAATTGTGTCGCGCTCTGGCCAATTCATCGTTTGGATGGACCTGAACAGATAAGTCTTCAGCCGCATCGATATACTTGATCAACAAAGGAAACTCATAACCAAACTGCTCGTAGATCTTTTCTCCAACCAGACTTCCCCTTTGTTCTTTAACCAGTTCTGTTAATGACTTACCGGCAAAGGCACCATTTTCTACAATGGAAACATTGCCTGATACCCCGGAAAGCTCCCAGGTTTCTCCACAATTCTCAAGATCTCCAAAATCTTTACCAAGAATGGTTTTAATTTTCTGTCCTCCCCAAAGTTTTTCTTTGAAGATAGTTTTGAACTTAAGTGGGTATAATTCTGACATCAATTTGTAATAGCAAGTTTAATTCTAGCAATGGATCGCAAAACTAAAGGTATTGAAGGTGAAGCAATAGCAAAACGCTACTATGAAAGTTTAAGTTTTGAGATTTTAGAGACAAATTATCGTTTCAGGAGAGCTGAAATTGATCTGATTGCATTGCATCAAAATCAATTGCTTGTTTTTATTGAAGTAAAAAACAGAAGTAGTACTAATTTCGGTGAGCCTGAAACATTTGTTTCGGAAGAGCAGCAGACAAGAATCAAAGAAGCAGCCGAGGATTATATCTATGCCATCAATTGGAAGAAAGATATTCGCTTCGACATTGTGTGTGTAGATGGAAACGGGAATGTAGAGCTTTTTGAAGATGCGTTCTAATTAGTTTTGCAATGTGAATAAAACAGTAAACCTTGCTATACTGGCATCAGGAAGCGGAAGCAACGCAGAAAACATTGTCAGATATTTTGAAGGAGACCCTCGCATTATGGTAAATGCGATTCTTTCGAATAAGCAAAATGCCTTTGTACTTGAGCGAGCAAAAAAGCTAAACATACCCTCGTCTACCTTTAACAAGGACGAATTCAATGAGGCATCATTTATAAAAAAACTTGAAAATATTGACTACATCATTTTAGCTGGGTTTCTGTGGTTAATCCCAAAGCACATAATAAATTCCTTTCCAAACCGAATCATCAACATTCATCCGGCCTTATTGCCTAAATACGGAGGCAAGGGGATGTATGGAGATAATGTTCATAAAGCAGTGATAGAAGCGGGGGAAAAAGAATCTGGTATCACTATTCATTTGGTCAATGAAGAATATGATAAGGGAAAAGTATTACATCAATCCAAATGTTCTGTTGAATCCGGCGATACACCTGAAGATCTTGCAAAAAAAATACATGAGCTGGAGCACAGACACTTCCCACGGGTTATTGAAGAGTATATCCAGTCACATCATTGATAAAACCACCGACGATGGTACCTTTGCCATCCTCGAAATAAACCATCCTTTTAAATGTCCACGAAAAAGATTCAATCTGCGCTGATCTCTGTATTTCATAAAGAAGGTCTCAGCCCAATCGTTCATAGCCTTGATAAACTTGGAGTAACTATTTACTCAACAGGTGGGACAGAAAAATTTATACGAGAGGAAGGTGTCGATGTGGTTCCGGTAGAAAACCTGACTGACTATCCCTCCATATTTGGTGGGCGAGTGAAAACACTGCACCCTAAAGTATTTGGTGGGATTTTGCACCGACGAGAAAACGAATCGGATTTGGCAGAAGCAAAGAAATTCGAAATACCTCCCATTGATCTTGTGATTGTGGACCTATACCCATTCGAAGCTACGGTCGCCAGCGGAGCTTCTGAAGAAGATATTATTGAGAAGATCGACATTGGAGGGATTGCACTAATTAGAGCAGGAGCTAAAAACTATAAGGACGTTGTGATGGTGAGCTCAATGGAATACTATTCAGACCTGCAAGATATTCTTGACAATCAAGGAGGTGAGACGAATGAAGAGGAGCGCAAGTTATTTGCTGCAAAAGCTTTTGCAACTTCGAGCCACTATGACTCTGCCATCTTTAATTGGATGAATGAAAAGGATCAGGTTCCTGCATTCCGGTTAAGTGCATCACCAGGCAAAACCTTGAGATATGGAGAAAACCCACATCAAAAAGGCACTTTCTATGGCGATTTATCGGAATACTTTGATCAGCTTCATGGGAAGGAAATTTCCTACAACAATCTGGTAGACATAGAGGCTGCAGTTCAGCTAATAGCTGAGTTTGACGAAACAGCTTTTGGAATATTGAAACATAACAATGCTTGCGGCCTAGCTACCGGAACTACTGCTAAAGAAGCCTATCAGCGTGCATTTGAAGCTGACACAGTTTCTGCATTTGGAGGTGTATTGGTTTGTAACAAGGAGATTGATAAGGATACTGCTGATGAAATGAACAGCCTGTTTTTTGAAATTTTGATTGCTCCATCATTTAGCAAAGCGGCATTGGAAGTTTTGAAAGGAAAGAAAAACAGAATCTTGTTGGTTCAGAAGAAGCCTTGGCACCAACAAACACAGTACAAGAGTTTATTAAATGGCGCTATTGTTCAGGACTATGATCTTAAATCTGAGACAAAAGACGATTTGGAGGTTAAGACCAAGAAGCAGCCAACAGCTGAAGAAGTGGATGATTTACTTTTTGCTTCTAAAGTATGCAAGCAATCGAAATCAAATACGATTGTTCTCGCCAAAAAGGGTCAGTTATTGGCTAGTGGTGTTGGTCAGACTTCCCGTGTGGACGCATTGAACCAAGCTATTGAAAAAGCTGGAAAGTTTGGCTTTGACCTTAATGGGGCGGTAATGGCTTCAGATGCCTTCTTCCCATTTCCAGATTGTGTAGAGATTGCCCACAAGGCTGGTATTACGGCGGTCATTCAGCCGGGAGGCTCTATTAAAGATCAATTATCGATTGATTATTGTGATGAAAATGGATTGGGAATGGTAATGACAGGAACAAGACACTTCAAGCACTGATAATTTTTGTAAAAATTTTACAAACCGACTCATATCAGGAAGTCAACTTCATAAGTAAGTCAACGAGTTTATCTTTCTTCATTTCGTTGAAATATTTTTCCCGTTCTTTCTCATCCATTTCTTGTAATTTTTTTACAAAATCTTGACCAAGAACATCCATGGGGTGGTTTTCCGGGCCACCGAAGATTTCGATTTCATCAATTGCGGTGTTCAAAATTTCTTTGCCCTTTAGTTTCGCAGTTTCGATGGGTTTGTAGTTGGAATTGGAATCTCGCAGAGCCCAGCTACTGTAGTCTATCTTCAGGTTTTCTATCTGTTTAGTCCTAAGGTCACCTTCGCCGAAGATTCTGTGTAAAACTGAGATGGCACTGGTTTTCCAGGCTTCTAAATCAAAGCTCTTGTCTTCTAGTTTTGTAATCTGTTTCTTAAGAAGTTTAATGTATTGAGTTTTCAAATTTGTGTTAATCAGTTATTGACCAATTACTAATCTACTAATTACTGGTCACTATTGGTCAACTAATCCTTCCCCAATTCACTGCATTCTTACTAAATGAATCTATATGAGATTTGATCATGCGATGTTCAGGTTTATCTAATGTAGGGTCGCTCTTCAATAATTCTTGAGCTGCAATACGTGCAACTTTTAAGATTTCGCCATCTTTTACCAGATCCGAAACTAGCAAGTCGAGTGCACCACTTTGTCTTGTCCCCATCAAATCTCCGGGACCTCTCAGCTCAAGGTCTACTTCTGCAATTGTGAAGCCGTCGGTTGTATCCACCATTGTTTTCAATCGTTTTCTTCCTTCAGTGCTCAACTTCACTCCGGACATCAACACACAGTAAGATTGGTCAGCACCTCTGCCCACTCTTCCTCGCAGCTGATGCAATTGAGAGAGACCAAAACGCTCGGCATTTTCAATAACCATGATGGTGGCATTGGGGACATTTACACCAACTTCGATCACTGTGGTGGCCACCATGATTTTGGTTTCACCCTTGACGAACCTTTGCATCTCCCATTCTTTATCCCCGGCCTTCATTCGTCCATGTACGATGGAAATCTGGTAGTTTGGAAATCGTCGCTGGATGCCTTCATAGCCGTCCATGAGATCTTTATAATCGAGTGTTGCCGATTCTTCAATCAAAGGATAGACAATATAGGCCTGCCTGCCTTTTTCAATTTCTTTTTCAACGAAACCAAACATTTCCAGTCGCTTGGACTCAAAGAAGTGTTTAGTCTTAATTTGTTTACGACCGGCAGGCAGCTCATCAATGACAGAAATATCCAAATCTCCATAGAGCGTCATTGCCAGGGTTCTTGGAATAGGAGTAGCTGTCATTACGAGTACATGTGGATAGACCTCTTTGGTTTTTGTCCAGAGTTTGGCTCGCTGTGCAACACCAAACCGATGTTGCTCATCGATAACAGCTAATCCGAGGTTCTTGAACTTTACTTTGTCTTCTAATAGAGCATGCGTACCAACCAGTATTGAAATAACTCCGGACATAAGTCCGTCATGGATTAGTTTTCGCTCAGACTTTGGTGTTGAGCCTGTAAGTCTTGCAATATGAATACCTAATGGTTTGGCTTGCTCTTGAAGTCCCTTAAAATGCTGCTCTGCCAGAATTTCTGTAGGCGCCATAAAAGCGCATTGAAATCCGGAACCTATTGCGATGAGCATCGACAAAAATGCCACCATTGTTTTTCCGCTTCCAACGTCACCCTGTACCAGCCTGTTCATTTGCTGCCCGGACCGAAAGTCCGCATATATTTCCTTTACTACTTTTTTCTGAGCGCCCGTGAGCTCAAAAGGCATGTGGTCCGCATAGAATGTGTTGAGCAAATCACTTTTATTGATAATTGCACCTCTAAATTTTTCCGTTCTGGCGATTTTTAATTTGATCAATCGAAGCTGAACAAAGAAAAGCTCCTCGAACTTCATTCGGCTTTGAGCCTGAAAAAGATGCTGACTTGTGCGGGGAAAATGCATCGATACAACGGCCGTTTTTTTGTCAGTTAGCTTGAATTGACCAATCAGCTTTTCAGGCAATGTTTCATGTATGTAATTGACGGCTTCTACAAGTAGTACTTTCATGATTTTAGAAATGAACTTGCTGTCAAGTCCTTTCTTTTTCATTTTCTCTGAAGTATGGTAGACTGGTTGAAGATATCCTCCTTTCGTATTTTTCTCAGTTTGAATTTCGATTTCAGGATGTGCAATGTTGAATTTGCCATTGAAAAGAGTGGCCTTTCCGAATGCCACATACTTTACCCCAATGGTCAGGCTTTTTTGAATCCATTGTACTCCTTTGAACCATACCATTTCAACTGTCCCTGTATCGTCTGCAAAAACCCCAACTAAGCGGGATTTTCTTCCAACCCCAATTGACTTGAAGGATTTGAACTCCCCGATAAGTTGGACATAGGGCAAGTCTGGCTCTAGCTCTTTCACTTTGTAAAACCTGCTTCGATCTTCGTGACGAAAAGGATAATGCTGGAGGAGGTCGCCAAAGGTGAAAATCTGCAATTCTTTGTTGAGTGTCTCACCCCGCTGAGGCCCGACTCCTTTCAAATACTCAATGGATCGATCAAAGAATTGATGCATCTGGCTAAGATAATCCGAAGCACAAAAAAAGGGAGCCATATTGGCTCCCTTAGTAAACACCCTTTTGGTTAGTTGTTTAAGTTATCAGTACAAGTAATCTAGTGCTGTTTTATCATCATTGTTGAAAGGACGATCGCTTCCGTCAGTACAAGCCAGCATCCATGATTTTTGTGCGGCACTTGCTCCAGTTGGAGTGCCTGGGATGTGGTTTGCACCTACACCACCGTCGCCTTCATTTGCAGTTCCGCCACCGCAAGAAATGCTTCTGTCAAAATAATCCGTGTGACGGAATCCGATGCAGTGACCCATTTCATGACCAATGATCGTGGCGATTCCAGCAGTGCTTAGTCCATATGAAGACTCAAGGATACCACTCATTAGGATTTGACCATAAGGATCTCCATTGGAAGTTGGGAAACCAGCAGATCCGAGTACGCCTCTTCTTTCGTCTCTTTTGCTTAATCGTTTCATTACAATATCAGCATTTCTGGAATCAGAAGTTCTCTGGAAAGAAATCTCAAGGTTTTCTGCATTGTATCGAGCTATTGCAAGATCAAGACCAGCAAGCATTCCTGCGCTGTATCCTTTTCTTCCGGTTGGCGCATAGATGGTAATTACTCTATTTCCATTAGTAGAAACCAAGTTGTTTGTGCTGTACTGCTCAACATTAGCTAGTCTATTCGGCTGACTCATTTCTGCAATAGATGCGTCAGTTAAATAGATGTCACCTTCCACCAGGTATCCATCTTCGAATATCGTTGGTGTTTGTATTTCAACATTGAATCCAAGAGCGGCAATCTTTGCGACAACTTCATTGGGTACAGATAAATCATCCACAACTGGCGACTCACCGTCTGAACAAGATACAAGCGTGATGCCGGCAATCACTGCCAGCGATAATAGGTTATTAATTCTCCTCATAATTATTAGGTTTTGATTTATTGGGTGTTTAGCCAACTCGCAATATAAAATTTTTTTTAGTTGATAAAACAACCTTTTTTACATTCGATAAAAAATGTATATCATAACCCTTAAAGACAATAAAAACCAAATTAAATAAACATTTATGGATTATTTACAGAATAATATATCTCTTGAGGAAAATTAAATCAGAGCGAATAAAATTCTAAAATTACTCTCGCCACTCTAAAGTGGTCAGCAAATGAAGGATGTCATTCTTGAGGTATGTAATGACTGGCGCCAATGAGTCATTTTTAGTAGCCGTACGAAAATACAGAGCGCCTCTTAGGAAATGATCGACACTGTCTGAGACGTGAAATTGTGCTTGCGTCGGAACCTCTCCTTCAAGCTCGGTAAAGGAAGCAAACAAACCATTTGGCAATTCAATTATGCTTTCTTCTATGGCGTATGCTTTCACATTATGTTGAGATGTAAGTCGATAGGAGTCGCTTAAATATTCTCTAATAATTGAGTCCGTAACAGGCTTATAAGTAATCTGTATGGCGGCACCCATTTTAGGGTAGTATAGGTTTATCCAATAGCGCTCTGAGATCCAACTCGAGTCTCGCAGCACTTGCGCATGCTTTGAATATTCGAAAGCATAAGGAAGTGAATCAGGTAATTGCTGATATTCAGCTGGTGGCAAATTGATTCTATTATACCCTTTTGGTTTTGGCAAGTAGTCGCTGCTGCATGACAAACAAAAACACGCCAGAAAGATGAATACGAATATTTTCATGTCACTAATCTTCAAAGCCTGCAACGTTGCTCTTGTCATTATTGATAAATGCTCTGATGCGTTTGATTCGCCTTTGATCTACTGCCACTACAGTAAACACAAAGTTTGAAACTCTAATTTTTTCGCCGGCACTGGGAAGTTTGGTATTGATTTCAAGCAAGAGCCCACCAAGAGATTCGCTTTCTCCCTTTAACCCATCAAAAATGGAAATGTCTGAATTAGTGATTTTACAAAAGTCATTAAGAGAAGTTTTACCTTCAAAAATGAATGTCTGATTGTCTAGCTTGTTGTAAGCTACATCGCTCTCATCGTCAAATTCATCATTAATCTCCCCAACAATTTCTTCAATGACATCTTCCATGGTAATTAAGCCGGAAGTGCCACCATATTCATCAATGACCACAGCGATATGCACCTGCTTCTCTTGAAAGTCTTTAAACAAATCATCGATCTTTTTACTTTCCGGAACAAAGAAGGCAGGTCGAAGCAATTCTTGCCATTTGAAGTCCTCTTCTTCCCCAATGTGAGGGAGCAAGTCTTTGATGTATAAGATACCTTCAACCTTGTCTACCGTTTCCGTAAAAATTGGAATTCGTGAATATCCGGTCTTGTTTATTTGGTTCATCAACTCATGAAAATCGGCCTCCCGATCGATGGCAGTGATATCCATTCTCGATTTCATTACTTGCTTGACAGAGAGGGTTCCAAAATTTACAATACCCTTTAGTATGCCCTTTTCTTCCTCGGTTACATGTTCTTTTTCAACAGATATTTCTAAGGCTTGATTTATTTCTTCTACCGAAAGATTGTAGCCTTTCTTTTCCATCCTTCGCTCAATCAACCCTGTGACGCTCATCAAAAACCATGAAATGGGTTTAAAGAATCGATATGAAAGAAGAAGCAGTCCCGAGGTGAGTTTTGCAAATACAGTTCCATTGTGATTGGCATAAACCTTTGGAATGATCTCTCCAAAAAAGATTATTAAGACAGTAATTATTGTGGTGAGTATCACAATTGTCACTCCCTGCTTTCCTTGTTCACCTACAATTTGCCAGGTAGCAAATGTTGATATTGTAATGATGAAAATATTGACAAGGTTGTTGAGTATCAGAATGGTAGCCAATAGCCTCTTCGGGTTGTGCAGTAGAAGGCTTATTCTCTTCTCCTTTATGTCAGTGGATCTGTTGAAATCCATAATTTGATTGTGAGAAAAAGAAAAGAAAGCAACCTCTGAGCCGGAAACCAGTCCGGAAAGACATAGCAATATCAAAACTACCAAACCATTGATCAGGTAAAATGAAAACGGCATGTCTGCCATCATGCTTAATAATACCGTGGGGAATGGGTCGTCCAAAGATGTTTCCAAGTACTAATAGTTATGTTTAAAATGGGAGGTCGTCCGACGCATCACTCGAAGCATCCTGCACGGGTGCAGATGCCTGAGATTGCTGCGGAGCGGACTGGCTGGAGTAGTCTCCTTCTTGCTGCCCCTGTGAAGAACCGTCGCTTCTTCCTCCGAGCATAGTCATATTATCTCCAACCACTTCGGTGGTGTATCGGGTCACGCCATCCTTTTCCCAAGAACGCGTACGCAGCTTTCCCTCCACATAGATCATATCACCTTTTTTCACGTACTTCTCAGCAACTTCAGCCAAACCTCTCCATAGCACTACGTTGTGCCATTCAGTTTGTTCTCTTCTTTCGCCGGTTTGACGATCCTTATAAGTCTCAGAGGTGGCTAATGAGAAATTGGCTACCGTCGCTCCATTTTCAAGGTGTCTAACTTCAGGGTCCTTACCCAGACGGCCTACTAAGATTACTTTGTTTACTCCAGACATAGTGTATTTATTTGATACCTATTTGATTAAGATAATTTACAATCAATTTAGGTTTAGGCAAATTTAGCATTTCCTCAACGGAATATGACTTTAAGTTGGTCTTTTGGCTCACCTTCTTGGCATCTTTATCAGAAATCTTCATTGAGTAAAAGCGTGCACTGATTTTCTGATGGCTCAAAATATGTACAAAAGTCTCTGAGACCTCTTCGAGAATGGGCTTTTGCAAAGGAAGCATTTCGCTTGACACCTTTAGCACATCTTCCTCATCTCTCTCCCCTTCAATGACCAAAAAGTCGTACAACCCACTCCATACATCCTTCCTGGTTCGCTCGTTTAGAAAAAAGTTTTCATCACATTTCAATACGATGTAATTGAAATGTCTATCTCTCACTTTGGTTTTGCCTGTTTTCACTGGAAGGCTTTTTTGCACTTCTTTGTTAAAAGCATAGCAGCCGGTTGTAAAATCACATAAATCACACTTTGGATTAGGCGCACATGTTGTTGCGCCATGTTCCATCATGGCTTGATTGAAAGTGCCTGGACTTTTATTTGGGATTTCACTTTGGAGGACTTCTTCAAAGACCTTTCGAGAGCTGCTTTTTGAAATATCTGCATCTACCCCAAAATATCGAGAGGCAAATCGAAAAACATTTCCGTCCACGACAGGCGTTGGCTCATCAAAGCATATCGAAGCAATAGCAGCTGCGGTGTAGGGCCCCACACCTTTGAGTTTTAATATCTCCGAATAGGTATTGGGAAATTTTCCATTTAACTCGTTCGATACAAATTTGGCAGTAGTGTGAAGATTACGAGCGCGTGAATAATAACCAAGCCCTTGCCATAACCTCAGTACTTTCTCTTCAGGAGCACTGGCCAGCGCATCAATTGTTGGAAATGTTTCCATAAAACTTTCCCAATATGGCAGTCCTTGATCGACGCGGGTTTGCTGAAGGATAATTTCTGAAAGCCAGACCGGATAAGGATCTTTGGTTTTACGCCATGGAAGATCACGCTTTCTCTCTGTATACCAATTAATTAGCCTTTTGGCAAATGTTTTCTCTTCGATGGCTTAATAATTTAGAAATCCTTTTTTTATGTCAATGTGCAAATTTAATTTTGGCCTCCCAATTTTAATACCCACCTAAAAACCAGACAGTTGTGACAAAAGCTGATGTGATAAACGAAATATCTGATAAGACCGGAATAGATAAAGCAGATGTGCAGGCTTCTGTTGAGGCTTTCTTCACTGTTGTAAAAAATAACATGGCCAACGGAGAAAATGTTTACGTACGAGGATTTGGAAGTTTTGTAAATAAGAAGCGAGCGAAGAAGATTGCAAGAAACATTTCAAAGAACACCGCCATAGTAATTGACGAACACTTCATTCCATCTTTCAAGCCGTCTAAAATTTTCGTTGAGAAAATAAAAAAATCCAATAAGATCAAGTGACAAGATCTCAACTAATCCTCATACTTGGATCGGTGGCTTTAGCAGTGATTTTGTTTCAGCTGCCTCGAAGCGTAGTTGAAAACGAACAACTTCAAGAGGTGACAGAAACCGAGAGTCACTCCATGGAAATGCCTCAAGAAGTTGAAAGTCAGATCAATGACTTAAGAAGATTAATCGGGGAAAAAGAAAATATTGATAAAAAAGCTAACTTTGCGCACGCTTTAGCAAGACGCTTCCTTGATTATGGGGTGGTGGACAGTGCGGCAAGTATTGCAGAAGATATTGAGAAGTGGAAAATTATCCCTTCCGAACTAGCTGCTGATATATATTTTACAGCTTACGAACGATCCCCGGATCCTGAAAGAGCAAAGAAATATGCTGAAAAAGCCAGAGCAGTTTTAGACCAGTTGTTGGATAAAGATCCGACAAATCTTTTTTTGAAAAACAGACTGGCGATGACACTTGTTGTTTCTGAAAACCCGATGGCAGGTATATCCATGCTAAGGGAAATACTGAATCAGGATGAAACCAACAGGCAAGCCATTTTAAATCTTGGTCTGCTTGCTATCCAAAGTGGACAGTTTGAGCGAGCCAGAGAACGTTTTGAAAATTTGATATCATTGAATGCAGTCAGATCATGAAGCGAAGCTTTATCTGGCAGTATCAATGATGGAAATAAATCAACAATCGCGGGCACGCCTGCTTTTGGAGGAAATCGTAGCTTCGAGAGATTCAATTCCAGCTATTAAAATGATGGCAAATGATTATCTCAAAGGGCTTTAAAACATTTTAGAAATTTTAAAAATTAAAAACTATGCCTTGCGGTAAAAAAAGAAAGAGACATAAGATCTCTACACACAAAAGAAAAAAGAGACTTAGAAAAAACAGACATAAGAAGAAGTAACAGGCACCCATTAAACAATCGCTATGAGTAATGAACTAATCATTAACTCAACTCGCGAAGGATGTCGTATTGCTTTACTTAAAGATAAAAGGCTTGTAGAATTTCACCAGGATGGGGGAGGTCAAACCTTCAATGTCGGTGATATCTATCTTGGCTCGGTAAAAAAAGTTGTTCAGGGCTTGAACGCTGCGTTTATTGATCTTGGATACGAAAAAGATGCCTTTTTACACTATCTCGACCTTGGACCACAAGTCCAGTCGCTAAATAAGTTCACCAAGCTTACACTGGCAAAGAAGCTCAACAGCACACGGCTGGCAGGCTTCAAGACTGAGCCGGATATCAACAAGCTTGGAAAAATGAGCCAGGTCCTTACTAAAGGACAAAAGATTTTAGTTCAGGTAGTAAAGGAGCCTATTTCTACAAAAGGCCCGCGACTTTCATGCGAGTTGTCATTGGCAGGTAGATACCTGGTGATGGTGCCGTTTTCAAATACGGTAAACGTATCAAAAAAAATAACTGACGCAAACGAACGTAAGCGTCTTCAGAGACTAATAAGCTCCATCAAGCCTGAAGGCTTTGGCGTGATCATACGCACAGTGGCCACAGGCAAAGATGTAAAAGAGCTCGATACAGATCTTCGAAACCTTGTCGATAGATGGGATGAGGGTATGAAAGCCCTTCAAACAGCAAAAGTGCGAGACAAGGTAATTGGCGAAATGAATCGCGCCAACTCCATATTGAGAGATGTCCTCAATGAAAGCTTCGATAGCATCATGGTTGATGATAAAGAGCTCTATCAGGAGATCAAAACTTTTGTAAAAGGAATTGCTCCAGACAAGGAAAAAATCCTGAAGCAATACAGTGGTAAAGCAAAGATTTTTGAAGCAACTGGAGTAGAAAAGCAGATGAAGACCTCATTTGGTCAATCTGTTAGTATGCTCAACGGAGGCTACCTGATCATCGAGCATACCGAAGCTCTGCACGTGATTGACGTAAATAGTGGCAATAAATCCAATAAGGAAGACAATCAGGAAGATACTGCTCTTAAGGTAAACCTTGATGCCGCTGAGGAAATCGCCCGACAGCTAAGGCTGAGAGATATGGGCGGAATCATAGTGATCGATTTCATCGATATGCGAAAAATAGAGAACAAGAAGAAGCTCTTCGCTAAGATGAAGGAGGCCATGAAAGATGATAGATCGAAGCATACGATTCTGCCACTTTCGAAATTTGGTCTCATGGAAATCACCCGACAACGAGTAAGACCGGAACTCTCGATCACGACAAAAGAAGTCTGTCCCACCTGCAGTGGAACAGGAAAGATTTCCGCATCCATTCAAGTTGCAGATCAGGTGGAGAATACTGTGAAGTACTTTTTTGAATCACAAAACGAGAAAAAGATTACTGTAGCATTGCACCCATACTTGTATACTTATTTTACTGCGGGCACTTTTTCACGAAGAGTAAAATGGTTTTTCAAATACTTCCGCTGGGTCAACATGGTGGAGGATAGTTCAAAAGCACTAACAGAATTTGAGGTGCTTAATGCTCAAGGAGAACCAATCCAGATATAACTCAGACTCTCAAGAATTATAGAAACGCCTAATCGCTTGGAAAATCTTTAAGTGCATTAGGCGTTTCCTTTTTATGCTTATCGAGGTTAGGAATGGAATGGAATCATCAAAACATTGAGTTTATCACCTAAATTGCCAACCTTTGAAATGCATTGAGTGCATGAAACGAATTCTTATCATATCAATTCTATTTGGAGCGGCGGTCTATTCTTCAGAAGCGCAGTTGCTCGAGGATAATGATAGCCGACTAAAAACCAAGAAAGTTGAGCGCAAGGGATTTCTTTTTTTTCGAAGCAAAAAAAAGCCCGGCCAAAGCTCGGGGATTCCCGGTTCGGGAAAAAGAACCTCACCACGGTACTCGAGTGCCTCTTCACCTTTTAGATTGTCAGGATCAACCTCGCCACGCTATTCTCCGGTACGAGAAAGACAAAAACGCTATTCTTTAAGGCCAAGGTCCTCAGGCGGAGTTGCCAGTTTCAAAACCAGAAAATATTCTCCACGATATTCCGGAGGCAATCCATTTAGAGGAAGCGATTACAAGGTAACGCCACGTTACTCATATGGTAATCCTTTCAGAGGAAGCAAGTATAAAGCGTCACCTCGATATTCCGGAGGCAACCCATTTAGAGGAAGTGACTATAAGGTGAGGCCACGATACTCACCTTCAAATCCGTTTAGAGGGAGTGACTACAAGGTGAACATCCGTTACTCACAAGGAAGCCCATTCAAAGGAAGAGATTATAAGGTGACACCTCGCTATTCCCCCTCCAATCCTTTCAGAGGGAGAGACTATAAAGTAAACATCCGTTACTCACAGGGGTCGCCATTCAAAGGGAAAGATTATCGCATAACTCCCCGCTACTCTCAAGGAATGCCATTCAGAACTAAAGATTATAGAATAACTCCTCGTTATTCACAGGGAATGCCATTTAGAGGAAAAGACTATAAGGTTACCCCACGTTACTCTCAAGGAATGCCTTTCCGTGGCAAGGATTACAAAATCAATCCAAGATATTCGCAAGGCATGCCGTTTAGAGGAAAAGACTATAATGTAAAACCTCGATATTCTGCGGGATCACCCTTTAGAGGCGTTGATTTTAAAGTAAGGCCGAGATATACCGGTACCAAAATCCGGTTTTTTGGAAATTCCAAAGAATGGGGTGAGTCAAAATATTTTCAGGAATCTTCTTTATGGGAAGGTGACATGAAAGTAAGATATAGACGTATTGGTGATCAGCATCCTAGCAGTAACTATCACATGGCCATGAAATTTAGCAGTCCGAAAGTCCGAAAAATGCTAAGAAAATGGAATGTCTTTTGGACAAGAATAAACGGGAACAAGCAAAACTCAAATGGTGTTAATGAACGAGTGAAAGAACCGAAGTTCGATAAGAAGGAACGTGTAATTTGGAATAATTGATTAACCCACTATGCTTGGCAAACTATTTTCATCAAAAGACAAAGTATCTCTTCCATGGAAAAATCTTGAGGATTTATCTCAGCTGGAAGAAGTTGACAACAGCTCAAAGGAACGACCAGTATTATTATTTAAGCATAGCACCAGGTGTTCAATCAGTGCCATGGCTCTAGGTCGTTTTGAAAGGTCATACGATGAAAATGCATCGTTCGAGCCTTATTACTTAGATTTAATCTCCCATCGAGACATTTCTAATGAAGTGGCTTCACGGTATGGTGTAAGGCATGAATCGCCCCAAGCCATACTCATAAGAAATGGGAAAGCAGTATTTGATACCTCACACATGGGTATATGCTATGATGAATTGAACACTGAGTCCAAAAAACTATAGGGAATAGCGCATTATTTTTGTTATGGATTAGCAGACATGAAAAAGCTCCAATTACTTATATTATTTATTCTACCCGCCTTGGCTTCTGCGCAGCTGTTTGAAGGCGATGAATTTGAATATACTTCTGAGTGGATTTGGGGAATAAACAAGAATACCAATGGGGGCTTAATTGGGGGGCTCGTGCTGAGACACAGTAGAAAAAAAGGAGATGACATTTACCAGACGTTTGGATTGGAATTATCCAACGTTAAACATCCGAGTGAAGCCAGATATATTGGATTAAGTGGCGCCGGCTTTATTTACGGTAAATCTAACTACCTATATGCTATTCGAACCAACTATGGATTGGAGAAGCTGATGTATAAAAAAGCCAATCAGCAAGGCGTCCAAATTAGCCTTGCAGCAGCCGGAGGTCCTACTTTTGGTTTAGTTACGCCATACTATGTTCTTGGTGCAGACCAGCAATACGAACCATTTACTGTTGTCAATTTTCCCTCTCCGCAAAATATTGCCGGACCAGGCAAGCTATTCCAAGGTTTAGGTGATGCTGATTTTGTGCCCGGGCTACACGTTAAAGGGTCTTTGCTATTTGAATTCGGAACGTATCGTAGAAACGTTGCTGGAGTAGAAGTAGGTGTTATGGCAGAAGCATTTAGTGAAGAAATTGTGCTTGTTCCTACTCAGCCGAACAAATCTGTATATTCTTCTGTTTTCTTCACACTATTCTGGGGATCCCGAAAATAAGCGGGAATCTATCTTTCCTGAATTAGATTTGCACATATATCTCTATCAAAGCGTATGATTGATTTACCAGTTGTTGATAAGCCGGAGCGAAAAAAGAAACCTAATTGGCTTAGAGTGAAACTCCCTGTTGGTGAGAACTATGCCAAAGTAAGGAAGCTGGTAGACCAGCACAAACTGCATACTATCTGTGAAAGTGGCAATTGCCCTAATATGGGTGAGTGCTGGGGTGAGGGTACCGCAACATTTATGATCTTGGGCAATGTTTGTACGCGAAGTTGTACGTTTTGTGCAGTGGCAACAGGAAGACCACCCGAATACGATACTGAAGAGCCAAAGCGAGTAGCTGAAGCAATCAAGCTTATGGGAGTAAAGCATGCAGTGCTTACTTCTGTAAACCGAGACGAGTTGAAAGACAGAGGCGCCGAGATTTGGTATCAGACTGTAGTGGAAACCAAGAAACTCTCCCCTGAGACAACCATTGAGACCTTGATTCCCGATGTAAAAGGGAATTGGGAAGCGCTTTATCGAATGATAGAAGGTGGTCAAGAGGTTGTATCTCACAACATGGAGACTGTAGAGGGACTATATCGGAGAGTTCGTCCACAGGCAAAGTACAACAGAAGTCTTGAGCAGATAAAGCTCACCAATGAAGCTGGCAAACGAACTAAATCGGGAATCATGCTTGGATTGGGCGAGACAGATGAAGAAGTATATAAAGCCATGGATGACCTTGTTGAACATGGGTTACATATCCTTACTTTAGGACAATACTTGCAGCCCACCAAAAGACATATTGAAGTTGCCGAATTCGTTCATCCAGACAAGTTTGATCACTTTCGGGAAGAAGGTTTGAAACGTGGACTTAAATATGTCGAGTCAGGACCCTTGGTACGTTCATCCTATCATGCGGAAAGGCATGTGAATGTGCCGATTTAGAAGCGACCGCTTCTAATTATTTTCCTCAACCAATCATAGTACACGGCGATAAACAACATAAAAGTCATCAGCCAAATGATGATTAGATTGAAAAGCTTGGTGTCGACATACATGCCTGCAAAATGCTTTTCAGGATAGTAAAAATTAGTTCTGAAATCCAGTGGGCTATCAGGGAACTCATTCTTTGCGTAAATAGGATATATCTTTTGCACAAGCTCATCACCTGATGTAACGATTCGCCTTTTAGTTGAGATATTTTTCAACATTATGCTGATACGCTCATTTTCGTAGCGATTTCGTGACTTTAAGTATTCTGCTTCTAGTTCAGGTGTTTTCGTTCTTTCTGCAATTTTAGCATCCAGCTCATCCTTTGCTTTTTTCCTCCTGGAATTATAAACGGACCTAATTGCTGCAAGAAAATCGGCGGTTTCATTATATACCTGTTTTGATAACCCTTCGTTTGTAATTTGATCTACTACAGGCAACTTGTCTTCACCGAAAATGCTCAATTGCTTTTTGACTTCAGTTCTAATGAGGTCCAAATGAGCAGCTCGCCCTTTGAAATCTTTATTTTCATAGCAATAATCGAGGTGCTCCTGAAGGTACTTCGTATAATAGACCGACTTATATGTATTAATACCTACTTCACGATCTAATGGAAAAAGATCTTTATTGGACGGGTTGTCTCTAAACTGGGTCACAGCAAGTGCTTCATAGGCCCAGCGGGACGCCATCATCTCTCCGATGAATGGCACTTTTTCCTGATTTGCGAAAGAGGAATTCAGCTTGTCAAAATCAACAACTACACCACTTAAAATAAGTTGCGGAATTATCAGTAATGGGATGAGGATGTAAACAGTAATTACGGAGTTGAATCCGGCAGAAATGTTCAAACCTAAAATATTTGCAAAACAGGAGACCGAGAATAGGATGATCCAATACCATATGGTCATGCCCTGGATATCTAAAATCAATGACCCAACGATAACAAAAAGCAGTGTTTGAACAGCAGAAAGGCAAAACAGGATAAGCGTCTTGGAAGAGAGATAACTCAATTTGCTAAGATGTAAGAAAGCTTCTCTCTTGAGAATTTTCCGGTCCTTTATAATCTCCTCTGCGCTTACAGTAAGTCCCATAAAAAGGGCTACTATAATACTCATGAAAAAGAATACGGGAATATTTTCATTCTTGTAGAATGTGTATGAGGCTCCGTCTGGAGAATATTTGGTGATAAGAGCCAGTAGCAAAGCCAGTGCAGGAGCTTCAAGCAGGTTGATAAGCACATACTGTCGATTACTGATCTTAGCAAGCACATCCCTTTGCAGAAAAATTTTTGCCTGCTTAAGCTTATTTGGTAGATCTAGTGACTTTTCAGGTTTAGTGGTGTCCTCCTCTACTTCCTCAATTTCAATATTATTGGCGAATTGCTCATGCCATTGTTCAGGGGAGTACTTTCTTTTGTTTGTAAACCTGCCATATTCATCCACCACTTTCATCTCTATGATATTGAAAATCTGTTCAGGATTCACATTACCACACTCTATACAGGCGCTCTGATCTTTATCGATCATCTCCACCATGTTTTTAAAATAGGTTACTGCCTTCACCGGATTGCCATAGTATATCTGATGTCCACCGGTATCCAATATCAGTAGCTTATCAAACATCTTGAAAATTTCGGAGGAGGGCTGATGAATTACCACAAAGACCATCTTACCCCTCAAAGAAAGTTCTTTGAGCAGATCCATGATGTTTTCAGAATCTCTGGAAGAGAGCCCGCTTGTTGGCTCGTCTACGAAAAGGACAGACGGCTCCCGTAACAACTCTAACCCGATATTCAATCGTTTTCTTTGACCACCACTTATTGTTTTTTGAAGTGGATTACCAACTTTTAAGTCTTTTGCTTCAGTTAAGCCAAGAGATTCCAACGTGCGATTTACCAGGTCATTGAGTACCGATTTCTCAGTATTGTCAAAGCAAAGCTTGGCAGCATAGTAGAGGTTTTGGTATACAGTGAGGTCTTCTATGAGCAAATCATCCTGGGGAACATTACCAATGATGCCTTCGACTTCTTTCGGGTTTTGGTAAATGTCAATCCCGTTAATTCTTACAGATCCCTGAAAAGGCTTAGAGGTACCATTAAGTACATTGAAAAGTGTGGACTTGCCAGCTCCGCTACCTCCCATTATTGCCACCAGCCTTCCGGTAGATTCGGCAATGTTTACATCAACAAGGCCGATATTTCCATTATCAAATTTGTAAGAAATATTTTCAGCTACAAATGAAACATTGCTCTCTGTGACATCATCTCTCAAAATACCTACTACGTCGCTGTAGTAGAGTCGCTCAGTTCTTTTTCCTTTAATCGAGCTTCCGGTGGAAAAAACCTTGATCTTGTTTGGAGAGATCATCAGCCCATTCAAGCTCACAATATCACCTCCATAGTACTTAAAGAAGCATGTGTCAATCTTAGGTAGCTTGAAAAATGCCAGATGACCTTTCAATTGATCATGAAAAATCTGTCGGGGACGATCGGGTTCATCTGCGCCCGATACAACAACGGAGTATATTTCTGAATAGTCGTTTGGATCTTTGTTGACCACAAAATGCTTAATGGCATCTACGATCTCATCTTCGAACTTGAAGTTTTTGCCGATTCGATATAGCAGGTCTGATTCTCTCTCAGTGATTTTTTCATCTGCAATGATCAGCTCCATGAGCCGTACCATTACTACCAGCTTTTGAGGTTGAGTTAGCTCATTGTTGATATTAGTAGTGATGTTGTCAATCTGACCATAGTCATCCTTGGCATCAATCTCTTTTAGGTATTCGTCAAGAATCTTAAGGTAATGCTTGGTGTCGTCGCGACTTACGTTCTCATAGAGGAATTCTCGAACACTCTCCTTTTCGCTTTCATCTACTTCGCCTTCTTCTTTTGCCACTATGACAAGCAAGCGTATGATAGCTTTCAGCAATTCTTCACTCATGTGGAGTTTTTGGTTAGGTTAGTTTGGTGGCTAAAGTTAGTTTATTCGCCTGACCTACAAATAAAAAAGCCGTCAGAGCGAGGCAATGACGGCTAGGTTAGGTTTGAGATTTTTAAATTACTCAATGATGGAGGCTCTGATCCTGGACACTTCAGCAGACAGGTTATTCAGTGTGCTTGGTGTTAAAACAAAGTCTCCGGTATTTTCTGCAATTTGCTGTTCTACTTCAGCAAGTTCACCGTCGTAGATAGCCTTTACTTTTTGTAATTCCTCGATCATGCTATTGACTTCAGCAGACTCAGGCACATCATTCATCACCTGCAGCAGATCATTCAATGATACTTTCTGATCAATTACGATTTTCACCAAAGGCTCAAGAATCAAAGTTCTGGATTCTTCCGGAAGATCATCAGGATAAGTATTTACGATGGTTGAAGATATGTATACACCTTCAATCCAGCTTCCGGCTAATAGCAAAGCTGCGCTGTTTAGCTCATCAAGTTCACTTAATCGCTCACCGGATTTTTGCATTACTTCGTTGATAATACTTGATAATGAATCTCGGTTTTCCATATTTGCCTCAAAACGTGCAATCATTCCATAGTCGATAGCACCGGAAACACCAACTGGAGCTGCAAGCTTTTGACACTCTCCCATGTAATCAAGTGCTAACTCAGACTTTTCGTAGGAGGTAAGATATCCAATGTCTGTAGCGTATACACCGAGGTTTAGGGCGGCTTTAGATTCACTTGTCTGATATGATTCCATATTATCAAGCGAATTGATAATTGTCGGGTCAAATTCTGCACCAGCACTCATCAGCAAGTATGGAACCTCTGATGGAGGAGGTAAGTCTTTCAGGACTTTGGAAACGTCTGCTGCTACCTGCTCTTTTGCTGCGTCAAACTCTGAGGAAGCATCTGAAGATTTCTCCTGACTTCCGCCACCGCAAGAAGATACAAGCACAGCTGCTGAAAGTGCCAGAGAGACTAGTTTAAGTTGATTGAATTTCATAATTAGAATATGTTAATAGCAATTTTGGACTGTCAAGTTAGTTATTGTTGAAAATTTCTATGATGTTCTTTTTGATTTTCACACAAAGTTCATCCAAAGGGAGGTCATTAATATCCCGTCCAAAAGGATCTTCAATTTCTTCAGAGATAAGCTCCACACTCATCAAAAAGTAGAATGCAACCACCACCAGAATGATTGACCAATATCCGAATTCACCGATAAAAGTCATTGGCAATGTAATACAATAGATGAAGAGAAACTTCTTAATAAACATACTGTAAGAGTATGGTATTGGAGTTGACTTGATTCGCTCACAAGCTCCAATTATATCTGTAAATCCTTTGATCTCTTTATCTATAATAAATAATTTGTCTGAAGTGATGATCCCTCTTTTGTGAAGGTCCATTACACGCTCCATTATTATTTTATTGATGATATTGGGACGATGGTTGCTGTTGATAATTCTTTTTTTACTGGCTTCATCAAAGAAGTCCATTTCACCTACAAGAATACTGCTTCTCAAATGGTGCTTCATTGCAAAAGTGACATTAGGTATCATCTTCTTGAAGAATAGTCTATCCTCCTTTGCATCTTCAGGTAAAAAGGCGCATATCTTAATTGCCATCTGACGACAATCATTTACCAATTGACCCCATAGCTTTCTTCCTTCCCACCACCTGTCGTAAGCAGTGTTTGTTCTTAACACAAGAAATAAACCAAGAATAACACCCAGAATCGAGTGGAAGGCTTTTGTATCAATAATTACAACCTGGAGGATGTCTATGAATAGAAAGCATAAAACCGACGTAAGAACCCCCGCAAATAGAATGAGCGGAAAGAGCGCTCTAATTACATACCTACTGTAAACGTCAAATATGAGAGAAAACCAGGATTTTGGGTTGTATTGGATCATGAACAGGTGAAGATAGTAAAATCAGCTTTTATTCAACACTTAGTTATAGGCTCGAAGTTTATTTTTTAGTGAGCGATAGTAGTCTTCATCGCAAAGGCCGCTTTCTGCTTTCAACTTCATGATGCGTTTGTATGAAGCATAGATGCGCTCCCTGCTCACAATACCCTCGAAAAGTAAATCTTTAATAATTGCATGAACGGTGGAAGCTGAGACCATTTCATAGTCGTGAACATTATTGGCGAACATCAACATATCTACTCCTGCCTCAATGGAAAGCTTTATTGCTTCACGCAATCCATATTCATTGTTTATTGCTCCCATTTGCATGTCATCTGAGATGATCACGCCTTCAAATCCTAAAAAGTCCCGAAGCATTCCGGTTACTATTCGTTTGGATAAGGTTGCTGGATTTTTACTTCTATCCAATGTACTGTTGACTATATGAGCCGTCATGACTGCTTTTACAACACCACTGTCTATCAGTGCAGAGTACGGGTACATCTCTTCCAGCTGCCAGGTTTCTGTCACGTCGGTTAGACCTAAATGGGTGTCGTTTCGGCTACTACCATGTCCGGGAAAATGCTTCAGCACCGGCACCACACCTTTTCTGTCGTGTTGTCTTATGACTTCATAAGCTTGCTGGATAACCTCTGTATAATCTTCTGAGTAACTCCTTTCTAGCTTGCCGATCACTGGATTTCTGGTGTTGATATTTACATCAACCACCGGGGCATAATTCATGTTAATTCCAAAACTGCTGAGGATTGTTGCTGTCTGATTTGAATAATATCTCGTGGAGTCCATATTATTCATATCTCCAAGATATTGAGCAGAAACGTTCTTAGGAAAACCGTATCGAGTCTTCATTCTGGTCACCCGACCACCTTCTTCATCAATACTCACAAAAAGTGGAACCGGCGAATTTTTTTGGAGCATTTCCACCAGCATCGCTAACTCAGGCTTGGGACTCTCGAACAGGATGTTTTTTTCATACAGGACCACCCCACCTACTTTACCCTCCTTTATTTCTTTGAAAATTGGCTCGGAGGAATCAACAAGGTTGAAGTCTCCGATACCAATCATGATCATCTGTCCGATCATGAGATCTATGGTGTCTTTAGGAGGATCAGTTTTGGCATTTCCGGCCAGCGCGAGTACAATAAAAAGCAGCGAAAGGGTTTTTTGCATCGTCAATGTTTCGTCATCTTTTCTATTCGCTCTCCTGTCGTGGAGAGGTAATATCCTTGTAAATCAGCAGTAAGACACGAATGTACTGGAATCACACCAATCAAGTCACCAACTTTTACATGAGCGATTTCTTCTGGTGATAACTTAACCACCCCGTGCTCTTGAGAGAGCCTTGCAACATTTCCTTTTATCTCAGTATTCCAACCACTTTTGTTTAAAATCACCATTTTGCCAAAACAGGTTTGGTCCTTGCCCATAATGTCCTTTTCGATAATACGGTCTTTTGAAAGGTGAACACCTCCGCCGTAAATTACAATTTCGTTTCGCTCTGCATGTACTGCTACCACCGGACAAGCAAGGCAAACGGAAATTTCCTCTATAGCGCATGACCCAATATTGTGCTGCATCCAATCATAAAACACAAAATTCCCGGGACGCATTTCGTCGCAGAATGAAATATCTTCCATCATGCTACAGGAAGGGGTGTCTCCATAAGAAATAACCCCACCAAACTTTTGTTTGAGATGTGAAAGGGCTTTCGCTGCACCATCAAAAATCCACTGTATGCTTTCAAGGTCTTTGCATCCGTACGTGTGGCCGGCATGGGCCAAAAAACCTTTGAACATTATTTTATCGGAAGATTCTGCAATCATTTGTCCGATCAATTCCTCATTGCGAGGGTCCAGCCCGGTTCTTCCGGTGCCAACATCAATTTTGATAAAGAACCCTACCTTTTCATTAACATGCTTTAAAGCATGCTCAAGACTATCGAGTGAAACTATCAGGATGTTTAGTTTGATTTTGGAGGCAAGCTTGGATATTTCTTCTGCTTCCAATGGATTATAAGGAAACGCTATGGTAATATCATCCCACCCATTTGCTGCAAAATACTTCGCCATTCCAACAGAGCTTACGGTGCATTTCGAGACGCCCTGCGATCGAAACCAACTGCCAACTTCATAAGAAAAGTGTGTCTTAAAGTGCGGACGTAGTTCTGCATTAGACTTCTCTGCCTTCTTTAACATTTTTTTAATGTTTTTTAGGCACTTGTCTTTGTCTATTAAAAGCGTTGGGGTTCGTATATCCATCCTCGTTTAATCTTGACTATTGTAAAATAACTACCAATTATGAAAAAGGAGCGATAGTATGCGAATTACTCGTAAAGCATATACATGCGATAATCAAACGCATCGAAGGTTTTTAGCAATACCTGCAGAAACTGCGGATTCTTTAGGTAGAAATTGAGAAAGTTATCCCTTCGCTCTTGAAGACTTCCTCCCGGAAAAAGGATTTCTTTTACGGCCTCAATTTGATGTTTTCGGTCTTCATGCTGTCTTTTCTCAGCTCGCACGAGTTTTTTTTCGGCTTTCTCAATTCGCTTTTTGAACGTAGTATAAAGCGCTTCGATGTGTTGAGTCAAGGTAGGATCAATAAGCTTAGCTTGTTCCTTTTGGACATTTTCTAACTCCTTCAGTTTTTTGAGCTCATCTGAAAAGGAAAGATCGTGATTTGAATTCTTGGTGACCCATTTGGTGTAAGCTTCTTCTGCATCTAAAAAAATGTCTGTTTTTGACAGCCCCGTTTTTTCCCACTTAGAGGAGGCTGCAGTTGGTACAATCAGTGCAAAGTTCCTCGGCATTAATAATGGAAAGGCGGTCTTAAAATGATCAAAGACCGACTTCAATTGAAGCCAGTAAACAGCCTCTGAAGGGCCACCAACGTAGGCCAAATTTGGTAAAATTGTTTCCTGATATAGTGGGCGTAAAATAACATTTGGACTGAATAATTCAGGTTGACCGCTAATGAGCTGTCGCATTTCTTCATCGTTGAAGTGAATATCACTATCCACAACGGAGAAGCCACTGTCAGTTTTCTCAATGCGCTCCCGAATGCCGTTTTTTAAATAAAAGAAATTTATCTGTCTGGCATGAACCTGTGTTTTGTACCCTAATGATTCCAGGGAAGAAGAGGTTTTGGAAACCAGATCCTCTGAACTATGTACAAATAGATCATCCTCAATTACTTCTGAAAAAAGTGATTTGAGCGCTGAATGGTCAGCATCTACCACCACTAGCCCTTCACTACCAAAAAGGTGGTTTACATAAGCACGACCAGCTTTTGCTAAGGTTTCTTGTGAGTAGGCTTCTTGAAAAAACTCTGTCCCTTTGGGAAGCATAGCTGCCAACTCTTTGCAACCCACCGGATCAAAATGTCCTACTGCACCTTTTTGATCTGTTTCCCAGGTGTATTTTTTTCCATCAAAATGAAAGTGATTGATTTCATCGTAATCATGATCTTCACTTGCCATCCAATAGACTGGGACAAAGTTGTAGTCCGGGTAAGCTTGCTTTAGGGTTTTACAAGCATTGATAGCAGTAACAATTTTGTAAATGAAATAGAGCGGCCCGGTGAAGATATTCAGTTGGTGGCCCGTAGTGATGGTAAATGTTTTAGAGTTGCTTAGTCGATCAATGTTTGAAGAGACAGCTTCTGAGATATCTAATCCTTGGTATTGCTCTTTCAAAACCTTTACCAGAACATCGCGGTTCGAATTCTTGAAGTTCCTTTTCTCTATTGTTTCCCTGAAATTCGGAACGGTTGGAAAAGAATTGTAAAAAGGAACGAGCTCCTCTTTTTTATTAATGTAGTCTATAAAAAACTGTGAAAAACAGTGAGTCTCGTCTAATGGGATGGTTTCGGTGCGCACGCTTTAGTTAAATGGATTGTGGCTTAATTGGTTCGCCGTACAGGTCAAATGCTGTTGCGTCGGTAATTTTTACCTGGGCAAAATCTCCAATTCGCAGGTATGAATGATCAGCCGGAATAATCACTTCATTGTCAACCTCAGGGGAGTCATATTCAGTTCTTCCAATGAATGTACCACTCTCCATCCGGTCGATCAGCACTTTATATTCTTTACCAATCTTTTCTTCATTGATGCTCATGGAAATTTCTTCCTGCAAATCCATTACGGCATTTGCGCGTTCTTGTTTGGTTTCGTCTGGCACATCATCCTCAAAATTGTATGAGTGGGTATTTTCTTCATGTGAGTAGGTGAATATGCCCAGACGCTCAAATCGATTTTTCTCAACGAAGTCGAGCATCTCCTCAAAATCCTGCTGAGTTTCACCTGGATGACCCGCGATTAGAGTTGTACGGATGGCTATATCCGGAACCTTCGAGCGCATTTTGTCCAGCAATGCTTCCGTCTTCTCTCGAGTGGTTCCTCTACGCATCATTTTGAGCATGTTTGTGGAGGCATGCTGAAGAGGAATGTCAAGATAGTTGCAGATATTAGATCGCTTAGCCATCACGTCGAGCACATCTTCAGGAAAACCCGTTGGGAATGCATAGTGCAAGCGAATCCAATCAAGGCCTTCAACATCTGATAACCGGTCCATGAGCTCTGCCAGGTTTCTTTTTTTATATAGGTCCAAGCCATAATAAGTAGAGTCTTGAGCAATGAGCAAAATTTCTTTGGTTCCCTGACGAACGAGAGACTCTGCTTCCGCCACTACTTGCTCCATCGGTTTCGAAACATGCTTACCTCTCATCAGCGGGATTGCGCAAAAGCTGCACGGGCGGTCGCATCCTTCCGCAATCTTTAAATATGCGTAGTGATTGCTTGTGGTTAGGATGCGTTCACCAAGCAATTCTTTCTTGTAGTCAGCTTTGAATTTCTTTAGTAGCGCGGGCAAATCACCGGTACCAAACCAGGCATCTACATCCGGAATTTCGTTTTTCAACTCATCCTTGTATCGTTGTGAAAGACAGCCCGAGACATAGACTTTTTCCACCAATCCTTCTTGCTTGGCATCTACATATCTTAATATCGTATCAATGGATTCTTGCTTCGCATTGTCAATGAACCCGCAGGTATTCACCACTACCACATTTGCATCATCCTTGGTAGATTCATGCGTGGCATCAATATTGTTTCCCCTCAGTTGTGTCAGCATCACTTCAGAATCCACCAGGTTTTTGGAGCATCCGAGCGTGACGATGTTGACTTTTGTTTTCTTTAAACCCTTCGTTTTCATGATTTTCTTTAACCCAACAAGTCTTATTTTAAGTTCAATTCTCGCTGGGTGTCGCAAAGCTAATGGAAATCTGAGCGTTGCATTAATTACAAACCTTTAAGGTTTAATTTTGCCGCCGGTGAAAAAACTCGCTATCATACTATCCGGACTTATGATCATATCCTGCCAGGATATTGAGAACTGCGAAACCAATGACAATTTGGATTTTATGGTAGTAAGATTTTACGACCTGGAAAGTGAATCGTCTAAAAAGATTGGTTTTACTATTACTGCCGAAAATTCGCCGTATACATTTACACCTTTTACCGATTCAACCGGGGTGGGCCTTCCATTGAACCCAGAAGATACCACGACCACTTATTTCTTTGATTCTGATACCTCACATTTTGAATTGGAAATTAGCTATGACGAACTTCAGGTTACCATTTTTGATCCCAAATGCGATCCGTTTTACACATTTATAGGCCTTGATACAGTAAGACAAACTTTTGATTCAACAGTGGTTGTTGGAACGGTAACAAACAGACAAATTAGCACCAATGTTGAGATCTATTTTTAGCATACTGGCATTGACTATTGGGTTGGTTGTTTTAGCTCAGCCGGCCAAGCCAAAGAAGGAAAAAGAACCGGTAGACTTTCGACCGTATGAAGTAAAAATTGGGGTTAATGCTATTCGCGGAATCCGCACACTTTCCGGTTCAGATGATTTGACGACTTACGAATTTCAGACTGCCTTTGCGGTTCACAAATACAATTTAGTATTTGATTTTGGAGTAGAAGACCACAAACGCGGGGAGTCATTTGCGTATGACAATAAAGGGAGCTATTACAGAATAGGGTTTGATCGGAACTTTACAAAAGATAAAGCAAGTGGCAACGTGCTTTCACTGGGACTGAGATATGCACGAGCCAATTTTGAAGATCAGTTACTATTCACAACAGACAAGGGATTTGGATTACAGGATTATTTGCTGCAAAACAATTCACTGACTGCAAGATGGCTAGAAGTTGCTTTTGCTCTGCGTGGGAGAATCGTTTCGAATCTATATATGGGCTTTACTATGCGATGGCAGTTTCTTCGTCAGATCAATGGTGAGGGAGAATTGAAAGCTTTTGACATTCCGGGGTTTGGAAAAACAAAGCGGCAGAACTCTACCGCTTTTGATTATTATTTGATGTGGAGGATACCGTTTAGGGAGTAATCACAAAAACCGCACATCGTCTACTTCGCCTTTACCAATTTCCTTCTCTATAAGATCGATGATTTGAGCTTTTGAGTTCTGCATCTCATTCTTCAATGGTGCCGATGAGAGTTTTACAAAAAGGATTTTTTTATTGAAAAAGATTTTGGTTGTCCGAGAAGCAATTGTCTTGCCCATGATTTGCTCCCAATCTGTAATTACCTGCTTTTGCTTGAAGGTATGCTCCAGGTTTTCCTCTTTCAGGAATCCTTTGAATGCATTACTAAAACTTTTAATTGGATCTTCTTTCATCAACGCTTCAAAGGTCTATAAACTTTACGGCTTTTTCCCTCTCGAACAATACTTTGCTGCGATCTTTCCTTGCGTCTGATATGAAAATTTGTTCAAAACGATCACTATCTAAGAGGAGGGATACAAGTAACTGAATTCTGGAATCGTCGAGCTTATCGAAAATGTCGTCCAGGAGGAGAAGTGGTTTCGTACCCGTTTTTTCTTTCAGGAAATCATATAAAGCCAATTTCAACGCTATGATAAAGGTCTTTTGCTGTCCTTGTGATCCAAACTTCTTAATCAACTCACCATCTAGCATAAACTCAAAGTCATCCCTATGACAACCTAACAAGGTCCGCTGCATGATTTGATCCTTTTGTTGGTTCGCTTTAAACCTTTCTTCAAAGGAGTCGTCTACATGCGACTTGAAGTTTAGCGAAGGATCCTCGCCTCCATCATGTAGATCAGCATAATTTTTCTCCAGAAAGGGAAGAAACTTTTCCTTCATTTCGCCCCTCTTCTTTGAGATCATTATGGCAAGTGGGATCAACTGGTCATCATATGTTTCTAGCAATTGAGCATTGACTTTTCCTCCGCCTTCTTGTTTCAGTAGACTATTGCGTTGCTTGAGCAGTTTATTGTATTGTAGCAAGGATTGAAGATACTCTCCATCAAACTGGGAAAGCGCTCCATCAAAAAACTTTCTGCGCTCCTCGCTTCCTTCTTTGATCATGGAGGTATCGTCTGGCAAAACGATGACCAGTGGAACTTTACCAATAACATCACTCAGGCGATCGGGTTCTTGCCCATCTATTTTTAGGGTTTTTACTTTCCCCTTTTCAAATTGAAGGGCAATGGTGGATTCACTATATGTGCCGTGTATTGTAAATGCTTGTTGATCGTGAGTAATTGTAAGTCGATCTTGGGACCCCACTGCACTCTTTGTAAAAGACAAATAATAAATAGCATCAAGCAGATTTGTCTTACCAACTCCATTTTTTCCAAGCACACAATTTATTCGATCCTCGAATTCAAACTGAGATTCGGGATGATTCTTAAAGTGTGTAAGCCGCAGGCTTTTTAGGATCATGGTTTTTTGCTGTAATTTCGCTATCCGTTTTACAAAGTAAATCAAACAATTGAGTCCTATGGCGGCGAAAAAGACAACAAAAAAATCAGGAGAGTTTTCAAAAGACCAATACATGGAATGGTTTCGCTCCATGCAGCTGATGCGAAGGTTTGAAGAGAAAGCTGGTCAGCTTTACGGGCAGCAGAAAATTCGTGGTTTTTGTCACCTTTACATTGGTCAGGAGGCTTGTGCTTCAGGCGCTGTTTCAGCTTTGGAGAAAGATGACAAATGGATAACTGCCTATAGGGACCATGGACACCCACTGGCCTTGGGCACGGATCCAGGCAAGGTAATGGCCGAACTTTATGGAAAGTCCACAGGTGTTTCTAAAGGGAAAGGAGGATCAATGCACATGTTTGATAAAGAGGTAAACTTCATGGGTGGTCATGGAATAGTTGGCGCGCAGATTCCGTTGGGAGCAGGTATCGGATTTGCTGAGCAATATAAAGGCACCAAAAACCTTTGCATATGCTACATGGGCGATGGGGCGGTAAGGCAAGGTGCTTTGCACGAAGCTTTCAATATGGCTATGACGATGAAAATGCCTGTCATTTTTGTGGTAGAGAATAATGGGTACGCGATGGGTACTTCCGTACAGCGTACGTCTAACGTGACCGAACTTCACACACTGGCAGAAGCTTATGACATGCCTTCTGCTCCGGTAGATGCCATGAAAGTGGAGGATGTGCACAATGCAGTTGCTGAAGCAGCGAAGAGGGCGCGAAAAGGAGATGGCCCAACATTCCTGGAGTTTAGGACCTATAGATACAAAGGACACTCCATGTCCGATCCAGCTAAATATAGAACCAAAGAAGAACTCGAAGAGTACAAAAAACAAGATCCAATTGAGCAGGTAAAGCAGACCATTTTGAAAAACAAATGGGCCACAGAAGAGGAGCTCAAAGAGATTGACAATGAAATCAAAGCGAGAGTAGCAGACGCTGTTCAGTTTGCTGAGGATTCACCATGGCCGGATGCCTCTGAAGCTTACACAGACAACTATGTTGAAAGTGATTATCCGTTTGTCAACACATAATTGACTGATAACCTTATACATCTGAACAAAAAATATATCTTTGCGTCCGCAAACGCCAAATGGCGTAGAAATAATAGAGAAATCCGGTATTCTAAGAGAAAATTGAATGCCCAACATTCGAAGAAATGGCAAAAGGAAAAAAGAAAGATGAAGGCATTGAGATCCTTGAAGATCCGAATGCAATCGTTGATAAAGCCAATGAGTTTTTCAGTAGTAAGAGAAACAAAGCAATGGTCTTCGGCATAGGAGGAATCCTTGCATTGGCGATCGTTGGATTCGCTGCTTATAACTATTATATCACGAATCAAAACCAAACAGCCCAGGAAGAGCTGTTTCAGGCACAATACTATTTTGATGCTGATAGTTTGGGTCTTGCCTTAAATGGAGACGGAAATAGTTATGGTTTCCTTGAGATCATGGATGAATTTCCAGGCACGAAGGCAGCCAACCTAGCTAGTTTCTATGCAGGAGCTTCTTACCTGAAATTGGGAGATTTTGATGGAGCGATAAGAAACCTGAAAAAATTTAGCAGCGACGACTATCTGCTTCAGGGTAGAGCTTATTCATTGATAGGGGATGCATACATGGAACAGGACGATTTCGCCAATGCAATTGATAGCTACAAAAAGGCTGTTAATTATAAGAAAAACGAATCTTTTACTCCAATCTATCTGAAGAAGCTAGCAATTGCTCAGGAGCAAAATGGAAATCTCGCAGCGGCAGCAGCCACATACGGAACAATTATTAAAGATTATCCAAATGCAGCTGAGGTAAATGATGCGAAGAAGCAGAAAGCAAGGCTGGAAGCTTTATAAAAAAATTTAATTGCATTGAAATGTCATCTCTTAAATGGGATGACATTTTTTATTTGTAGAAACTTCATTCTCTTTGTTTTATGGCATCATCAGAAAAGAACCTCAGCGATGTGAAAATCAATCAGTCGCTAGACATCAGTAAAAATAAGTTTGGAATAGTAGTGGCTGAGTGGAACGAGCAGGTAACAGAATCACTATACTCGGGGGCCTATCAGACCCTGATAAATGCTGGTGCCTCCCGTGACAACATCGAACGAATGAATGTGCCGGGGACTTTCGAATTAAGCCTTGGTGGTCAATGGATGGCTGAGCGCAAAGATATTGATGCGGTAATCTGTCTTGGATGTGTAATTCAAGGAGAGACCAGGCATTTTGATTTTATATGCGACGCGGTGGCCAATGGCATCACAAATGTCAACCTGAAATACAGCAAACCTGTAATCTTTGGTGTGCTCACTACTGATAATATGAAGCAGGCACTAGATCGAGCAGGGGGAAAGCATGGAAACAAAGGAGATGAAGCAGCAGCTACGGCAATAAAAATGCTAGAGGTGAGGTTTTAATTGACTTCTACTTTTATTCTAAACCTCACAGTATCCTTGAACATCATTTTCTGATAACCATCAATACTTAGTGAATTGAGAACTCCCTCAATGAAGTTCAGCTCAATTTCCCGGTGGTGAACGTAAACGTCCTTGTCTTCATGAAATGTGGCAGAGATTCTTTTAAACTCGGCGCCATGTCGTATAAAAGAAGTACTCTTCAACGCACCATTCTCTCCATCAGCTAGCGTTAGCGTTTTATTTGAGCCATCTCCACTTATTTCAAAAGCACCAACATATTCCGGTTGATTAGGATTGATTTCTTTGAGAAAGGAAAGCTCTTTGGCCCAACTTGCAGAATCCATCTTGAGGATTTTCGTTTCACTTTTTCCTTCCAGCCATACATGTTTCTCAACACCGCTGTTTCGAAGCAACTCAACCTGACCTGTCATAAGTGCTAAGTAATCAGGGTATTGCGGAATACTCACCGATTCAGGCTTCAATTGCTGGCAGCCACATGCCACTATCAGGATTACATATAATTTTCTCACGAATTAACTTTTAACCAAAACTTCCCCGGTCATCTCAGCAGGAATGTCAAGACCCATTATCTTTAAAATAGTAGGAGCAAGGTCCCCAAGTTTCCCACTTTTAAGTTCATCATTAAAATCATTATCAACCACAATGAAAGGGACAAGGTTCGTTGTGTGTGCAGTATTAGGTGTGCCATCCGGGTTGATCATTATGTCAGAATTGCCATGATCTGCGATAATGATAGATAGGTAGTCATTTTCAAGAGCTGTTTTCACCACAGATTCAGCGCATTGATCTACGGTTTCACAAGCTTTCACAGCGGCTTCAAAAACCCCGGTGTGACCCACCATGTCCGGATTGGCAAAGTTCAGGCATACAAAATCAGCTGTTTTTTCCTTGAGCTCAGGTATAATTTTATCTCGAATATCCTGTGCGCTCATTTCAGGCTGGAGGTCGTATGTGGCTACTTTAGGAGAGGGGCAAAGTATTCGTTTTTCACCTTCAAATGGTGTTTCCCTGCCTCCGGAAAAAAAGAAAGTAACGTGTGGGTACTTCTCCGTCTCTGCTATTCGTATCTGATTCTTTTTGTTCTTTTCAAGCACCTCGCCAAGAGTCATTTCCAGGTTGTCTTTGTCATACATGACATGCACTCCTTTGAAGGAGTCGTCATAGTTGGTCATAGTGACATAATGAAGACTAAGTTTTTTCATGCCTTGCTCAGGAAAATCCTGCTGAGTCAATGCCTGTGTTATTTGCCGACCTCTGTCAGTTCTAAAATTGAAACACAAGACGACATCTCCACTTTGCATCTTTGCTTCCGAACAGATGATAGGTTTAATAAACTCATCTGTAACTTCTTCCATGTACGATTCTTCCATGGCTCTGAGCGGGTCCTGTACCCTTTTACCTTCCCCATTTACCATTGCATCATAGGCAAGCTTTACGCGTTCCCATCTATTGTCGCGATCCATGGCATAATATCTCCCCGTGATAGTAGCGAGGGTTCCGGTCGTTTCGGCCATGTGATGTTGAAGGTCTCGCAGATAATCAACACCTCCTTTGGGATCGGTATCTCGCCCATCTGTAAATGCATGTACGAATACATCCTCAAAGCCTCCATTAGCAAAAGTTGTCAATAATCCTTTCAGGTGATCTATATGCGAATGAACACCGCCATCCGACAAGAGGCCAATTAAATGGATTGGTTTTTCATTGTCTTGAGCGTATTGAATAGCAGCCTCTAATTCAGAATTTTTGGCAATTGAGCCATCACTGACCGCATTGCTGATTTTTACCAAATCTTGATAGACCACCCGCCCTGCACCAATATTCATATGCCCAACCTCTGAATTGCCCATTTGACCGTCGGGTAAACCCACTGCAAGTCCAGATGCCTCGAGGGTACTGTGCGGGTACTTTTCGAATGCATGATCCATGAAAGGAGTATGTGCTTTATCAATAGCTGATACATTCTTATCCTTCGCAATGCCCCAACCATCTAGTATCAGGAGAACGACTTTCTTATTCATCTAGCAAATATAGAAGGGTCTATTTTTGAATGTCGTTCATTGATTGAATAAATTGGGCATGGTTTTTAATACATTGTATACAAACATTTTTGAAGAGTGATGAAAATGCTAATTCTAATTGTGACCCTTTTATTTTCTCCTGGACAGGAGGAAACTGTAAAGGACATTGGAACTGCGCTGAAAGCAGGGAGCTCTAAAGAGTTGATCAAGTTTTGCAATCAAACAGTGGAGATAAAAATCAATGGAGAAAGCTCAAACTACAGTAAGGCACAAGCTGAGGTGATTTTAAGGGATTTTTTCTCAAAAAATGCTCCTAAGAACTTTACATATATCCACCAAGGAGCTTCCCAAGGCCTAAAGTATACGATTGGGAGATACACGCATGAAAATGGAACCTATCGTGTGGTTATGTTTATTAAGAAAATAGGCGACAAATACCTGATTGATACTTTGAATTTCAGCCAAGACTAGCTTATTTCGCTATTAATCCGCCTGAGTACTAATTTCCGCCTCAATGAACTTACCTTATTTAACACCGAAAAACATTAATGCCTTTATCAAGGCCGCATTTGCGGAAGATATCGGTGATGGTGATCATTCATCTATGGGATCAATCCCTGAGAATGCTACAAGCGAAGCACATCTGATTATAAAAGATGATGGCATGATTGCCGGTCTTGAGCTGGCAGAAAAGATCTTTAATTATGTAGACTCGGAGCTTGTCATCGATTTTAACAAAAAGGATGGTGATTTGATAGAACATGGAGAGATTGGGTTTTCTGTAAAAGGAAGCTCAAGATCAATTCTATCAGCAGAAAGACTTGTATTGAATTGCCTCCAGCGTATGAGCGCAATCGCTACCTATACTCATCACATGAATCAGCTGATAAAAGGGTCTAAAGCGAAGCTGCTAGATACCAGGAAGACTACACCGTTGTTCAGGTTGGCAGAAAAATGGGCTGTTGTGATAGGTGGAGGTGTAAATCACCGATTTGGACTATACGATATGGTGATGTTGAAAGACAATCACATTGATTTTGCGGGAGGAGTTAAAAATGCGATCAACCAAACGGTTGATTATCTGGAGAAGAATAACCTTAAACTAAATATCGAAGTTGAGGTAAGAAGTTTGAAAGAACTTGATGAAGTGCTTGCAGTTGGACAGGTGCACCGGGTGATGTTGGACAACATGCTTCCTTCCGACATTAGGCAGGCCATAAAGATGATTGGAGGGCGCTTTGAAACCGAGGCATCTGGAGGTATTACTGAAAAGACCATCGCGGAGATAGCTGAAACAGGGGTTGATTATATCTCTGTGGGGGCACTTACCCACTCATACAGAAGCCTGGATATGAGTCTCAAAGCTATTTAAATTCTATATTCGCGGTGTAATCATTGTAAGAAGTAGAAAAGAGCGATTGAGTCATGATAGTACGTACAAAAAAATACCAACTACCTACCAAAAAATATATAGGAATAGCGTTTAAAGCTGCTGTTAAACAACAATGGTGGGTATTCTTAATCTATGCAGCGATTTGTTGCGGATATTTTCTTGCACCAAGTCACTGGTGGATCACAGGCGCAACAATTGCCTTATCACTTTACTTGTTGTTTTGGCTAATTCAATTTGCGGGAATTACTCAGCTCGAACAGGGTAAATTTATGTTTGAGAAATTATCATATGAGATTTCTTCTCAGCAGATACTTATCAAGATGAATGCGAAGCAGGGGATGCCGATGAAGTGGGACCAAATCAAGCGAGCCAAAAAAGGAAAGGATGCGTTTATCCTATTTGCAAGCAAGGCACAACTTGTTCATCTTCCATTTAGGATATTCAACAATGAAAACGAAATCCGATTTCTGGAAACAGTACTTAAGCGGAAAGGCTACATAGCAGAAAAATAACTTTGATGGCCCAAAAAGTAGGCATCAAGGAAGCAAAGCAAAAGGCAGGCAGGTTCTGTGCATTTAGAGAACGCTCACCCAATGAACTCTTCGAAAAAATTCAAAGCTGGGGCGTAGCGGAGGAAGATGCCGCCAGGCTCGTAGCAGAACTATCAAAAGAGGGATTTGTTGATGAGCAGCGTTTCGCAAATGCTTATTGCAATGACAAGTTTGAATTTAATGCCTGGGGTAAACAAAAGATCAAGGCAAGCATCTATGCACACAAGCTCTCAGGAGAAGCAGTGCAAAAAGCCCTCGATCGCATAGATCCTGATAAATACTTTAATCGGCTAATGGAACTGGCACAAGCCAAGTGGACGAAATTGGAGAAAGAAGAGGATTTTAAACGAAAACAAAAAACCCTGGCTTATCTGCTCAGCAAGGGATTTGAACAAGACTTGATCTGGAGCGCAATAAATACTATTTCCAGGGAAAGTCCGTAACAATACTTTTAAGAAGATTTTGAAATCCGTCAGGAAGAAATTCCGTATGTTTATTTTTGCATTAATTGAATCATATGCTTCATATATCAGCTAAGGAACTTCTTTCTCAACTCAATCAGGTTATCGAATCTTGCCGTGAGGAAGATTTTTCTAAACCACTACCAGAGCTAAGCAATGCCACATTTGGACAGCACATCCGACATACGTTAGAGTTTTTCATTTGTCTTTTTGATGCTAAAAATGACGGAGTGGTCAACTATGATCAGCGAAAGCATGATACACTAATAGAAACGGACAAGAAATTGGCCCAAAGTGTTATTGCCAGTATTGAAGATTTTCTGAACAAAAATCAGGAAGATTTTGAGTTGACCTTTGAGGCAAACTACGCAACTACCGGCACTGAAAATGACAGGATGAAAAGTAGTTTTTATCGGGAACTTTCCTACAACATAGAGCACGCGATTCACCACATGGCATTGCTGAAGGTGGCTGTAAAGCAATCGCTCACCTATATAGCTCTGCCGGAATACTTTGGAGTTGCGAGCTCTACCATTCGGTATCGGGCCAGCACAAATGCCAATCAATAATTAAAGTTGAAAAAGCTATTTGTCCGAATTAGCAATTGGGAATACTGGCCATTCTCTGTACTATATTTCCCAGTATTTTTTTATTACGCATGGCTTATTATCAAGCATCGCTCATTTTTCTTTTTTACAGCCTCTAATCCCAGTATTGAATTTGGAGGAATGGTTGGTGAGAAGAAATCTGATATTTTTGATCTCATCCCGGACGAATACATGCCAAAGACCTTGCTTATTAGAAAAGGAGATTTGGAAAGAGCTGCCTTAGAAGCAGAGAAGATGGGTTTTCCAGTAATAGCAAAACCCGATGTTGGGGAGCGAGGCAATTGGGTGAGCAAAATCCATTCCCAGCAAGCGCTTAAGAAATATGTTGAGGCTTGTCCGGTTGATTTCTTAATTCAAGAAATGGTGGACCTCCCCATCGAACTAGGTGTTTTTTATGCGAAATATCCAGACCGAGATGGGAAGGTGACATCAATTGTTCGAAAGGACTTTCTGTCCGTCACTGGAGATGGAAAAACTACTGTGAACCAGCTCTTGGAAAAAAATACCAGGGCTCTGATGACGGCAGATTTAGAAAGTGATTACTTAAAGCAAATTGGTTCGGAAATCCCTGAGAAAGGAGAGCAAGTACTGATCGAACCGATTGGTAATCATTGTCGTGGCACCAAATTTTTAAATGACAACCATGAGATTGATGATGAATTAGATCAGGCATTCAATACACTTGCAGACCAGATTCCTGAGTTCTATTTTGGTAGGTTTGACATTAAGTGTCAATCGTATGAGGATCTAAAACAATTGAAAAATTTTAAAATATTGGAGCTCAATGGTGCGGGCGCAGAACCAGCACATATTTATCAACCAGGGTATCCGCTCTGGAAAGCATACAAGGATATCTTTTGGCATTTATCTGTTTTGTCTGATATTAGTCGTCTCAATCGTAAAAAAGGGCATTCCTATTGGAGCTTTAGCCAAGGGTACAGAAAGTGGAAAGCCCATCAACGATACAATCGCCTGCTGGCCAATTCATAATTATGCAGACTCTTATTGTTGCCTTCATTGTGAGCTACGTAGGCTCTATACCTCCGGGAACCATCAACGTTTCTGCCATGCAACTGGCTGTTTTGCATAAAAGAAGAGCAGCTATTTTCATGGCTTTTGCAGCATCGGCAGTGGAGTTTATCTATGCAGGCATCACGGTTCAGTTTCACATTTTTCTAAACAACAACGAAGTAATAGCTGATTATTTTCGAATCATTACTTCGATTGCCTTGATTGGTCTCGGTCTTTCCAACATCTTTTCCAAGTCCACCTCTTCTTCCGTGAAGGTAGATACCAAGCAGACAGGAAGACATGGATTTGCCAGGGGCTTGCTTCTGGGGTTTTTAAATCCAATGACAATTCCGTTTTGGCTAGCAATTACCACCTATCTTGAAAATGACCAATGGATTAATGTAAATGGGTATGGTTTCTGGATTTACCTGATTGGGCTTTCTACAGGCACCTTCTGCTTGCTTCTAACCGTTATTGCCTTGGGCAAACGATTTACGGCGATTGCCGATAATCATTTTCTAGTGCACAAGGTACCGGGCTTTTTACTTTTAATATTAGGCATTTACTTCCTGCTCAAGCTGGTGATTTGACACAAAAAAACCAGTCATGCGACTGGTTATTCTGATTAGACGTACTAAGCCTAGTTGACGGAAGTGTTGATATAGAATGGTTTTTCCATTTTAACTCTTTCTACCTGATCACTTTCATTCTTGATCATGTATTCTTGAATTTTAAATACCAATGCACTCTTGCCTTCGACTTCAGAAAGCTTGGTACCAAAGTCAAACATTTCTTCTCCTTGCATAGTCCATTGCCCAAATCCATCGGAAACAAGAGTTACTTCTACTTTCGATAAACGATAGGCTAATTCGCTTCCGGCTTTTGGCATCATTCTTAGATAAACCTTATCGGTATTTTTAGAAATCCCCTTGTCCACATCCACTTCTCCTAAAGAAGTGAACAGTTTGATATCCGGTATTTGGTTGTCGAAAGGGTCAGGAATGGAGAATGAAGTTATTAATACAGTCAGTGCCATAGCAACCAGAACTATTCCGGCCCTAAGGAAACTTGTTTTTGAGTGAGTTTTTCTTTTTTCCATCATATTAAATCGTTGTTTTAAACTTGTTTGATTGCTTAAATAATTGACAGACTTGAAGGAAATACCAGTTCGTGCTTGGAAGAGCAAATCCTGATAGGCCTGTTTGTCAAATCCTTTTCCGGAGATCACATAATCATCAGCTAAATACTCATGACTTGCTTTTACATCCCGTTGTAGGAGCCAGATAAATGGGTTAAACCAAAAAAGGATCGTAAGAATCTCAAAGAGAATGGCGTCTACAGAATGCATTTGATCTTTGTGATACTGTTCGTGAAGGATAATTGGCTCCAGGTCAGGTTTTTCCAGTGCACCCTTCTGAACAAAAAGAATATTAAAGAACGAAAAAGGTGAAATAATCGCATCGGTCTCTGCGACATAGAAACTCCATTTTCTACTAATATCAGATGCAAGTATCAGACGAATAATTCCACCAAGTCCAACCAAAAACCTTAAAGTAAAAGCGCCAACACCTATAAAGTAGATAATCAGCCAGATGCTGGTTTCCTCCTGAGGTGAAAATGTCAATGTCGATTGAATAGAGTCAACACTTTTCAAAGCCTCTTGCATAGCAACCGGAAAATCTTCCTCAAGTGTCGATTGAAACGAGGGCATAAGTAGGAAACTTGAGCAAAAGACACCTATGAAAAGACCCATAAATCTTTTCATCTGCTGGTTTGTCTCCTTAATAATCATCAACCGGTAGAGCAAATAAAATCCGGTTAATGCAATGCTTGATTGTAGTAGGTAGCTTTCCATTATTCTGTATTTTTCTTGTCGATTTGTTTCCGGAAGTGCTCAATTAAGTCTTCCATATCCTGAGTACTGAGCTCCTCGTTGGTACCGAAGGCCGAAACCATGCTTTTGAAAGAGTCTGAGAAATAACGTTTCACAAATGACTTCATGTACTTTTTCGTATAGTCTTCTTCCCTAATAAGTGGATAGTATTCGTGTGTATTGGCAATGGCCCTTCTACCCACAAATCCTTTTTTCTCCAGGATTTTCATGATAGTAGCAACCGTAGTGTAGGCTGGCTTTGGCTCATCATAGTTATTTACCACGTCTCTGATTAAACCTCCGTCTATTGACCAGAGAATTTTCATTGCTTTTTCTTCTGCCTTGGTAAGTGTTTCCATATTTAGGTTTCGTCTACGAAGCAATTCTACTAAATGTTTAGTAAAACTACTAATAATTTAGTAGATAATTAATGTTTAGCTCAATATCACCTATCAACCGTCCATATATTTTCGGTTGATGCCTTGTGGTTTTTTAGCTAGTATTAGACTTCTATGAGGAGGCTGCCGGTATCTCCATGCCGCAGAAAAACTAAAAATCAATATGAAGAAGCTTATTCTAATTTTGGCTCTAATGCCAGTAGTAGGTGTTAGTCAAACAAAAAAAGAACTTGACCACAATGCATACAATATTTGGCGGAGTGTGGAAGATGGGCTGATTAGCAATGATGGCAAATACATTTCATATACTTTGAAGCGCAATGGTTATGGGAATGAAACCTTGCTATTGCACCAGTTTGATGGCAAGGAAATTTTAAATCACGATCGTTCCTACAATCCCTATTTCTCCAACAATTCCGAATACCTGATATTCAAAGTATCCCCTGATTTTGATGAAATCAGAGATCTTAAAAGAAAGAAAACCAAGGAAAAAGACATGCCTGGAGACACCTTGGCCATCTACTCCTTAAACAATCGACAAATGTCCAAGCTTCCCGGATTAAAGTCATTCAAGGTGCCAAAAGAATGGGATGATTACTTGGTGTATTTATTCGATCCAGAACCTGATACCACCAAAAAGAAGGAGAAGAAAAGAAGCAAGAAAAATGGTTTTGACCTGGTGCTTAAGAATCTAAAAGATCAGTCAGAATACTCATTTCCCTATGTGCTTGATTATGCGATTGCGGAAGAAGGTCCGGGCCTTGCATTGATCACAACCGGAAACGACAGCACTACCAAAGAAGGTGTCTACACATTTGATTTTGAATCTAAATCCTTCCAACCGGTATATCGATCCAAAGGTGAGTATTCACAATTGGCCTGGGATAATAAAGGAACACAACTCGCATTCATTGCTGATATCGATACTACCAAGGCACTTCAAAGAGATTATCACCTAAATTATTATAAAACAGAATGGGATAGCAGCAAGACAATAGCCAACAACAGTATGTTGGATCAACTAATGGTCAATAATGATTTCAAGTCCTTCTTCTCAGAATCAGGAAAGCGCTTGTTTTTCGAGGTAAAAGAGTTTCCAGTGCTGCAAGATACCACACTACTGGATGATGAAATTGTGAATGTGGAGGTGTGGAATTCCAGTGATCAGAGACTATTTACCCATCAGGAAAACGAGTTGAAAGACGACCAGAAATTTGGTTTCAGATCCTATTATGATCCTGTAAAGGACAGATTTGTACAGCTTGGTGGTGCTGATTTTTCAAGAGTCACTGTCAGTGATGAGGGAGATGGAAATACGGCCCTGGCCATGAGCGACTATAATTACCGAAAACTGATTACATGGGAAGGCTACACTTTAAATGACTTGTACAATATCAATATCAATACCGGAGAAAAAACGAAAATTCTGGAGGCCGTACGAGGATTTGTCTCATTATCTCCGAATGGGAAATATGCATATTGGTATAATAACAGTGATTCAGCATGGTTTGCGTATTCGTTTGCTGAGGAAGTCACCGTTCAGATTACAAATAATCTAGTAGTCCCATTCTACAATGAGATTCATGATACACCATCAGACCCATGGCCCTATGGTATTATGAGTTGGACAGAGAACGATGAAAGAGTTCTGATATATGACCGCTATGATATCTGGGAAATTGACCCTCGAATGGAAACAAGGGCTAAAATGATAACACCAAATGGAAGAGAGAAAGGACTTACCTATCGCTATATAAAACTGGATGAAGAAGAACGCTTCATAAAAAAAGGACAGAAACTCTTGCTATCTGGTTTTTATAAAGACACCAAACGAGAAGCCCTCTTTAGTTTTACTTACGGAAAAAACACCCCTTCGGAACTTATATCAGGCAATTACCAATACAGTTCATTTGAAAAAGCCAGAGACGGTAAGAATCTGATTTTCACGCAAGAAAATTTCCAAACCTTTCCGGACGTATTGGCTAGTGATATTTCATTTAAATCAGTCAAAAAAATCAGCGACATAAATCCTCAGCAAAAAGACTACAAATGGGGAACCATAGAGCTGGTTTACTGGACCTCACTTGACGGTCAGAAGATGGAAGGAATGCTGGTGAAGCCCGAGGGATTTGATCCAAAGAAGAAGTATCCGATGATCGTGAATTTTTATGAAAAAAGCTCAGATGCTTTGAATCGTCATCGTGAGCCATTCCCAGGAAGATCGACCATCACGTATAGCTTTTATGCTTCAAGAGGCTATTTGATCTTTAATCCAAATGTGAATTATAAAACAGGCTATCCGGGGGAGGACGCATATAATTGTGTTATTCCCGGAGTCACGTCGTTGATTGAAAAAGGATTTGTGGATGAAAAGAATATTGGTGTGCAGGGACATAGCTGGGGAGGATATCAGATTGCACATTTGATTAATGAAACCAACATATTCAAATGTGCAGAATCTGGAGCACCAGTTGTGAATATGATCAGTGCCTATGGTGGAATTCGATGGGGTTCAGGCCTTAGCCGAATGTTTCAATACGAAAGAACGCAAAGTCGAATTGGTGGTTCACTCTGGGAATATCCGCTGCGTTATATAGAAAACTCACCCATTTTCTTTGTAGACAAAGTGCAAACGCCAGTTTTGATTATGCACAACGATGAAGATGGTGCTGTACCGTGGTACCAGGGGATTGAGTATTTCGGAGCATTGAGAAGACTTGGTAGACCCGCCTGGCTCCTCAATTATCGTGGTGAGCCTCACTGGCCGGTCAAGGTTCAAAATAGAATAGATTTCAATATTAGGTTAGCACAGTTTTTTGACTACTACCTGAAAGGAGCCTCAATGCCAAAATGGATGAGAGATGGTGTGCCCGCTACTGAGCTGGGGATAAATCAGGGCTATGAATTGACTGATGAATAACTATAGAGAATATCCAGAAGCTAGTAAAGCATATCTGTGCTCATCCAGTATCTGATTGTTTTTTATGATAGCGGCTTTGCTAATTCCTTCTAGCAGGTAGCCACACTTTTCCAGCACTCGTTTGGAGGCTTCATTGTGCCCAAAAGTGCCGGCAAATAACCGATTCAATTTAAGCTCATTGAAACCATAATTAGAGATAAGCTGAAGTGCAGTAGTTGCTATTCCTTTTCCCCAAAATGATTCTCCAATCCAATAGCCCACCTCTCCGGATAGTCGATAGATATCTTTTTGCAGAATGATACCTATCACACCACAGAGCTCTTTTTTGATCGTGATTGCAAACGTACATGGCGGTGATTGTTTTTCACATGTAGAAATAAAGTTCAACGCATCGCTGGTATGGTAAGGAAAGGGGATGTGATCTCGTAAGTTATCCCAGATGCTAGGTGTGATGAGTTGAGCAAGCTGATCTGCGTCAGTTTTTCTCAGCATCCGCAGGGTAACCTCGCCAGAACTCAGCTCCATGATTAATTCTTAATCTCGCCGCCTCCAAACATGGTGAAGCCTTTAATATGCACGGTTGGTTTAGCGATATTAGTCACGTTTTTTCTCGAATCGCTGAAGCCGCCAAAAATAGCAGTGGCATCCATGTTCAGCTTCCAGTCTTCCGGCACCATAAGCTCTACCCCACCAAACATGCAAAAGATCTCGATGACAGCACCATCTTGTGCTTTTGATCCTCTCAGGTCTATTTCTGACCCTCCAAAGACACAGGTAATTTTTCCTCCCTGTAGGTTTTCGGAAACATACTTTCGTTCAGTTCCCCCAAAAATTGCAACCTCGTCAAAAAAATTGTCACTACTCTCAGAGACTTTACGAGGCTTTGATTTTCTTCTTAAAATAAAGGATAGACCAATGAAAATTAGTATCACCGGCCAGATCTCTCGGATGTGCAATACCTTGTAGTGGTGGAGATAAAATGCCGCAGCAAGTCCTAAAAAAATTAGTGCTGCTCTGCCATTACCCGATAGCAGGTTTATTACGGCAAAAACAACGAAGATTGCAGGCCATGAAAAAAGGTAGTACGGAATGTCAATATCGAACCCAAGGTTGTCAAGTAAAAAGATGCCGCCAATCAAAACGAGGAGAAAACCAAGGATTGCGCGTTTGTGATTAGGAGAAGCCATGAGTTAAATTTTATTTTCAAAGGTACTTCATACCAACTATGAAGCACCCTTGAAATTTAACGCATTTCGGGCTAATTAAACCATCCGAAGAGCAGGGTTATACCAAAAGTGGGACCGTCAAAATCACCAGCATCAAAGTAGATGTTATCTACACCTATTGTTTTTTGATATCCAATAGACGCATTGATTTTGAACCAATAGGCAATATTGGCCTCACCGAAAAATTGCGGATTAAAAACAAAAACATCATCCTCGCCAACCGACTCATTTGTGGTTCTTGATTTTGTGGTAACGCTTCCCCAGCCAAGCTTGGTATCTACTCCCATATGGAGAAGGTCGTCCGGCTTGATTACATAACCTAACCAAAAGCCACCATGACCAAAGCTGGACGTAAGATCTACTCCGCCAGCACTGAATTCATGATTTCCAGTAAGGCCAAGTCCATAGCCTCCAATGAAGAAGGTATTGTCGAAGAGCACTGCTCCTCCACCACCGGTGAGCGTAGATAGATTGCCATCAATTGGCGTAAATGAAAATAGAACACCTCCAAATCCAGAGATGTCTTCAGGATCATTTCCGATAAGGGTTTTTGGTCTTTCATTTTGAGCCAGTGCACCAATCGAAAAAAACATTGTGAGTATTAGTAAAGTCCTTTTCATGAGTTTAAGTGTTGATTTTATTGAAATTGTTGAGTCCAATTACCTCAATGACAGAAAGAAATTTGAAATGTTTCCATTGGTTGATGAATAAAACCAGTCAAAATGGCTACTTAGATAAAAGAATCAGCCATACTGGCACGTTTATAGGTCAAATATTACTTTGGAATATGTTTTGAGAGCCAAAGCGGAATCAGCAGAGAGAATATGAGAGCAGAAAAAGAATTGAGTAAGAGATTGGCTGAAACGGCCAACGTTATAAGTAGTATAAACGGAGGTTCAATTTTCCCCACTTTTAAGACTACAACCGAAAAAGATCATTATAGACTTGAGGTGAGCGTGCCTTCGGTTGCGCCTGACGATATAAAAGTGGAAGTAAACGGAAGTGACCTTATGGTCTACCAAAACGTGCATGTAGATTCATACACACTACCTAATATGTTAGGAATGATAAAAATCTCTGCAGATGTGGAGTTAGAAAACATATCTGCAGAGTTTGAGGAAGAGCTCCTCATCGTTATCATGCCTTTTAGTGAGCTATCCGGAGGCTTCCAAAAGGAAATAGATATTTATAAGCACTAGTTATTCGTCATGCAATGTTTCCGCAGGGTTCAAGATTGCGGTTTTGTATGTGTGAAAAGCGACAGTTGAAATGGCAATTATTACGATTGCCAGTGCCGGTATTAAAAATATGCCAACGCCAAGCTGAATTCTATTTTCAAAACCAGCCAACCATGTTTTCATTAGCCACCAACTTAATGGTGCGGCTATAATGATTGAGATCGCCACCAGTTTTATAAAATCCCAAGTCAATAATCTTAACAATTGCTGGAGCGACGCTCCCAATACCTTTCGAACTCCAACTTCCTTGGAGCGGAGACTTGTTATATAAGATGCTAAACCAAAAAGCCCAAGGCATGCTACAAGAATCGCCAGAATAGCAAATAACCCGAATATCGAACCAAATTTTACCTCTGCCTGATACTGCTCATTATAGAAATCATCCAGGAAGAAAAAGTCGAAAACTTTGTTTCCAAATGCAGCCTCCCAGTGCGATTGTAAATTGTCTACGGCATCTCGCATGTTTGCTGTGTTTATTTTGACAGAGTAAAACCCGGTAGCATTGGGGAAATAGCGGAAAATCAATGCATCGTACGCTTGCTTTGGTGATTCTTGACGATAGTTTTTGACAACACCCACAATATTGAATGTATCACCCCAGAAATTGATTTTTTGATTGAGGGCTTCTTTGGCATCCTTAAACCCAATTTGGTGAAGTGCTACTTCATTAAACAAGACATTGCCGCGTTCAGTACCAAATGATTCGTCAAAACCTCGACCTTCAATAATTTCAAGTCCGTAGAAGTCAAGAAAGTCGGCTCTTGCTCCAATTATTCGATACTGATTAGCCATAGATTCATTCTGGCTAAGCAGCCTAATTCCTCCGGCATTCCAATCGGGTGTTCTGCCTGGAACAGCAGATGAAGAGGTAAAGTTGACAACCGAAGGATCGGATTCCATACGATTTTTGAACACGGCATCTTTGATTATCCTGACCGAATCACTTCGAAAGGAAGGCGTTTTGATAACCATGGTTTGCTCAATGTCTACTCCAAGATCTTGAGATTGTAGAAAACTCATCTGCTTGTAAACCACAAAGGTTCCTGTGATTAAGACTACAGATGCCAGGAATTGAAAAGTCACCAACCCTTTTCTTAGATTGTTGCCACTGGAGCTTGCAGCAAATTTACCTTTCAGCACTGCAATAGGTTTGAAATTGGATAAGACGAAGGCAGGATAAAATCCGGATAAAATCAGCCCTATCACAAATACGCCACCCAGCCCAAGCCAGAATTCAGGAGCATCTGGCCATGTATAGGCTACACTTTTGCCCACAAACGAGTTGAATGAAGGGAAAACGAGAAAAATCATCAAAGCTGCAATGGCGAATGAGATGATGTTTAGGAAGAAAGATTCAAATAGAAACTGTCCGATGAGCTGAGCTCGATAACTTCCCATTACCTTCCTGATCCCCACTTCTTTTGCTCTGCTAAGTGCTCTGGCAGTGGTCAAATTCACATAATTGATCCATGCAATAAACAATACAAAAAGGCCTATAATCAACAAGAAATAAGTTGTTTTCTCATCACCCGTAGGTTTAATTTCCATCCTATAATTTGAGGTAAGATGGATTTTTGGAAGTGGCTGAAGGACAAATTCCATTCTAAAATTGCTTTGATCCTCCTCGCCTCTCAACTCGGTCATCCAAGGATCGAATTTTTCAGTAAGCTGCACCGGATCAGCGTCCGGATGAAGCTTTATATAATTGAGGAACCCATCCCAATTCCATTCCGTGCGAGCATCCTCACTAGTGAATGAGACATATGATTCAAAAGAGTAGAGAAGATCAAATTTCATATGTGACCTCTCTGGAAAATCTGGGAACACACCTGTTACCTTAAAATCTGTGGCATCATTCATTTTGATGATCTTACCCATTGGATCTTCCTCACCGAAGATTTTAGATGCTAATGTCTCACTGAGAGCAACCGTCATAGGATCTTTGAGTGCCGTACTATCCTCACCTCTTATTAGAGGAATTGAAAAAAACTCAAAGAAATTTGCCCCGGCGTAATATGGATGTGTAAGCTCAAAATATTTTTGATCGTAAGATATTTGTGCCCTACTGGAAGTTAAGTTGACAAAATCAACGATTTCGGGAAAATCCCTATTCATAAGGTTTCCGGCTCCTGCTGCCTGCAGCCCATTGTGTGGAGAGTTCCCCTTGATTGTATCTGTTCGTCTGCACCCGGTAGATATTCTCCTTATTTTCAATAAATGAATCATAGGTGAACTCGTGATACACGTACTGAAGTATCATAAAACCGGCAGCCATACCAATGGCTAGGCCGAAAATATTGATGGTTGCGTAAAACTTATTCTTGCTTAAGTTCCGAATGGTAGCCATTAAATAATTACGTAGCATAGCTTCTATATTTGAGTGTTTTGACCTTTTTCTAAACCTGGGCCTTAAGAATCCTATCACTTGTAGAATGTGAATGGATTTGGCTCTAAAGGCTCCTTTTCTTTCTTTATTTTCGAAAAATGCTTCTTCCAGATCGCCAATGATTCCCTCTACAATAGAAGGCTTGCAAAAGCGTTCAAGCAAGTCGCTTGTTCTGGATAGCAGTTTCGGTTTCTTATCCATTGGCTAGAGCAATGTCAGGAATTGCTTCCCACATACTTTGACGCATTTCTCTCATTTTCACAATCGTAGCCTGACCCGCTGTAGTCAGCCTAAAAAGTCGCTTCCTTCTGCCGCCTCTTTCTGGTGTGGCACCATCGTAGCGTGCGTTTAGATACCCTTTTTCTTCCAGCCTACTTGTCACAGAATGGACTGTGCTTATAGTGATTGATCGTTTACAGCGCTCTTTAATCTCTTTCTGAATGGCCAGGCCGTAAGCATCATCATATAGGATCCCTACAGAAAGCATGACCAACTCTTCTAATTCTCCAAGGTTTGTTCCTTTCACAACCGTGTCAGTTTATGTTAATTTAGAAATGAAATTTATTTGTTTCGATTTTGTCGAAAACGAAAATTTAGGAAAGTAGTTTCACTTTATTAAACATTTGTTTCGATTTTGTCGGATTTGAATACATGATATGAATATTCAAGCCATAAATAATTTCTTTGGTGATATGGATCTTTTCCTTATGGATTTGATCCTAAAAGGTCATATCAAAGCAGGATTTAAGGTGCTGGATATCGGGTGCGGTGAAGGTAGGAATGGAGTTTATTTTATTCAGCAAGGCTTTGAATATCATGGTTGGGATACTGATGAATCGAAGCTTAGATTACTGGAATACCTTTCTAATTCCATCGAGAATGCAAATGTCAACTTTGTGAAACTTGACCTCCGTGATGCTACCGGTGAAGAGAAATTTGATCTGATTATATGCAGCCGGGTACTGCATTTTGCCAATTCGAAGGAAGATTTTGATTTGATGTGGAGCAAGTTGTCAGAATCGCTGAAGGTAGGTGGTGTTTTGTACTTAAGTATGGACTCTGCAATTGATACAGACATTGGACAGGTTGTAGAAAATGGACAAGTAGAATTTCCTGACAGCAATGTCCGATTTGTGTTAACCAACGTCATATACAAAGAAATAAAAAAAGGGTTCGAAGAAATCGAACCCTTGAGAACGTTAGTGCATCACCAAAAGCGAGCACAGAGTTTTATTTGTCTCAAGAAGCTTTAAACCACTCCTTGCGCAAGCATAGCATTTGCCACTTTAACAAATCCAGCAATATTGGCACCTTTCACATAATCTACATAGTCTTTGCTTTCCTGACCATGAGTCACGCAATTTTCATGAATGTCCTTCATTATACCGCGAAGCTTTTCATCTACTTCATCTCTTGTCCAGGATAATCTAAGTGAGTTTTGAGACATCTCTAATCCGGAGGTAGCAACACCTCCTGCATTCGAAGCTTTACCGGGACTAAACATTAGCTTATTGGACTTAATGTGCTCTACGGCATCTGCGGTGGTAGGCATATTAGCACCTTCAAACACACCTATACATCCGTTAGATACAAGCGATTTTGCAGATTCTAATGGGAGTTCATTTTGTGTCGCGCATGGATAAGCAAGATCACATTTAATATCCCATGGGGTTTTTCCTTCCCTGAATTCTGCACTTTTATATTTATCAGCGTATTCGCTAATTCTACCTCTTTTTACATTCTTCAACTCTTTGATGAATGCTAGTTTTTCTTCATCAATGCCGTCCTTATCGTAGATAGAGCCTCCGGAATCTGAAGCACTCACCACTTTAGCACCACTTTGGATTAACTTCTCAATGGCAAATTGCGCTACATTTCCTGATCCCGAAACGACACAAACCTTTCCATCGAGATCGTCTCCTTTGAAGTTGAGCATTTCCTGGGAAAAATATACACATCCATATCCTGTAGCTTCGGGCCGAATAAGCGATCCACCATATTCTCTTCCCTTACCAGTCAAAACGCCAGTAAACTCACCTTGCACACGTTTATATTGACCAAACAAGTAGCCTATTTCACGACCACCTACACCGATATCTCCTGCCGGCACATCTGTAAACTGGCCAATGTATTTGCTCAGCTCTGTCATGAAGCTTTGACAAAATTTCATTACTTCATTGTCGCTCTTTCCTTTTGGGTTAAAATCTGACCCTCCTTTACCACCACCCATTGGCAGAGTCGTCAGACTATTCTTAAATACTTGCTCAAATGCCAAAAACTTAAGAATACTCAAGTTTACAGAAGGGTGAAAACGCAAACCACCTTTATAAGGACCAATAGCTGAATTCATTTGAATTCTGTAGCCCCTATTTACCTGAACCTCTCCTTTGTCATTTAGCCATGGTACACGAAACATGAACACTCGTTCAGGTTCGCACATAGTTTCTAAAATATTTGACTCTCTATACTTGGGCTTGTCAGCTATAAATGGGATAATCGTTTCTGCTACTTCCTCTACTGCTTGTAAAAATTCTGACTCGTGTGGGTTTTTCTGCGCAATCTTCTCTAAGAACTGCGCGATTTCATTGGAGTGACTAGACATGGGTTATAGTTGTTTTAACGAATTGAATTTAGGTGTTTTTTATCTATTCATCTCGCGGGAAATGATGGAATATTACTAAAGTTTAATATTTAGGTATAATGTGTTCATCGAAATACAATATTAGACTAAAACCTCTCTAACAGTTGGATCGTAATTTAGTTAAGATATAAACCACACATGTTATGAATTATTTAAGATTAGAAACTGAGATTATTTCTTCTGTTCAAAACTTGAATGGTCATCAAAAAAACGAGGTTCTTGATTATATCAAAAACATCAGGCCTACTAGTCATAATACAAGGCTTTATAGAAGAAGAGCCATGAAAGAAATAAGAGAAGCCCTGGCTAATGCTTAATCCTCGGAAAGAACGATAACCATATCGTTTTCTTCCAGCGTAAACTCATCAGATTTCTTCGGATTCAATACTACTCCGTATTGATCATCAGCATCCCTTGCTTTACTGATTACGCGATACCCTATCGCTACTTCATTTTTACGTGCCGCTGATTCCAGAATGGTATAGAAATTCATAGACATTCCTGTTTGAACATACTCCCTCGCAGGTTTGATATAAATTTCAGAACCGTCTGCGTCGAACAAATCTTCAAACACACGCATCAAATCTTTATTTTCCGAAACCTGACTCATCAGTAAGCTGATTAGTTTGTCGCTTACTATGAAGTCGTCTGCGCTTGTAATATCAGCGAGCTGCCTGTTTCTGATATCAAGCATTTCACTTACAATCTTGTATTTACTTCCTTTTATCTCGGTAAAGTTTCTTAAGTGAAGTAGTGTAATTAGCGTTTGCGCATCAGCTTCTTGTATAGGAAAGTAATTCTGATAGCACAAAAGAATAATATAATCGTACTGTTCGAGCCCCATCGATTCCAACGTCTCGCGACCAGTTGTATCTCGTACTTGAAAATCAATACTGATATTGTTCACACTGTTTTTCAGTTGCTCTACTGTTTTAGCAGCATCCTCAAATTTTGAAACTATTCGAACCTCAGATCCAGGAGGAACATAATTATCAAGTTCTCTGATAATATATCTGGCTCGGTTATTCCAACCCACAATTAGAAGTTTTTCACTCGCCTGTGGTTCTGGCTCAGTGTAGACTATTTTACTTTCATGTGGATCTACCGGAGTAGAATTTGGAATTAGTGTATCATCATCTTCAGTGATACCAATTACCTTATCACCCTTACTAAAAACAGTATCCATCGCAGGATTAATGGCTACATGTCCATCAGCAAACTGAATTCCCATTATGGCCGAGTCTTCATATGCAAAAAGCACTTCTCGGAATGATTTACCGTACAGCGAAGGTGCATCTTCAAAGTAGATTTCGTCTCCGTCAAAATCCATCAAATCTTGATACACCACACTCAAGCCTGACTGCCTGCTGGTTTGTACCATGATTTTAGAAATAATTTCATCAGATAGAATAAGCTCCACTTCGTCTTTACCTACCATCTTGGCCACATCAAAGTTTTTCTTATCTTCCATCTCAGCTGTGATATGATATGGTCGTTTTTCTGACGGGCCTCTTAGCTTCTCTCGCTTAGGATCGGTAACAATTGCCACGATGGTTTTGATTATTTGGCTATCCGAATTTTCATTTTCCTTATCAAGAATAATGATGGACTTGGCCTCAAAAGGATTGGCAATTTTTAAATCGTGAATGTCAATCGGATTCCCAGTTCGACAAATCACTTGAGTATTAGCAGTATTTCCTACCTTGTCTTTGATCTCATCCTCCATCAGCACTTTATCCATGTCGGCAAGGATCACAATTACACCTCTTTTCTGGTTTTCGTTGGCCTCTACAATCTCTGGGATGATGGTAAATATTTTTGAAGACCAGCCTAAGATGAGTACGTGATCTTCTTCAATCACAAAAGATCGTCCCTTTCTAAGGATTTCTAGCTTGGTAAGGATACCGTTAGAAACAAGACCAATCAGTGTGGAAATAATTACCAGACCAATTACGGTGGTAAGCAACATAAAAAGCCTGAAAGGCCAATTCTCATCGTGATTACCTAATACGCCCGGATCGAGTGCGTGAGTTAGGTTCACCCAAAAAGATTCAAAAATGTTGAAATTGGATTCGTGATCAGGATGAAGGCCCAATAGAAGAAGCGAGGCACCAAATAAAATTATAACTACAACAGTAATTACTCCAAGTCCCTTGATCATAGAGATGGTTCCTTGGGAAACAAAACTGTCAAAGCGGTATTTAATCCTATCTGATAGGGAAATATTTCTCATTTGTCTAGTCTGTTTTAAGCGGCCTTTTTGGTATCAAAAATCACGGTAATCAAAATCAAATATATAGTCGCCATGGGATACTTATTTTCATTCAAAAAAAATGACCCTCAGCTACAGGCAGCAAAACTACTCCTAAAATAATGCAAAATAATGACTGATTGTGATTTAGGTGTAAAATGCAAAGTGTCAATAATATGACACAAAAAAATTAGCAGTATTTTTAATGTACGCGTAATATGCTATTATGAAGAAAATAATCACTGTTGCATTGGCGATAATAATGCTCGCTTCTTGCAATCCAACGACACTTACATTTTCATTTATTTATAATGATGAAGGCCCTAATAAAGAAATAGCAACTGAAATGAAGGCCCTTCTTGAAAGTGAGTTCAATGTCGAAATCATGCTAATAGAGGGAGAAAACACAAATGCAAACCTTGACAGCCTGATTCTTGATAAAGTTGATATTGCTCTGGTAGAAAATTACGTAAACTATCAGGAGGGATTAAACTCAGCATTTTCTGTGTACTCCGAAGTGCTTCACATTCTTTACAAGGAGGGAATGGATGCAAGTTCATTTGCTTCTCTTATGTATGCAGGACCGGTATATATAGGACGTGAAAATTCTCCAACCTACAACTTGATGATGGACCTGTGGGAGTATTACGGACTTGATGGTTCCTCGATAAATGTTACTTTCAACATGCCTGAAGCCAACGTTGTAGTTGAGCTTACCAACCTCTTCAGCAAGCAACACCTTCAAGATTATGCTGGCTTCAAACTCTTCTCGTTTGATGATGCAAGAAATTTGAGTGATGCTTCAGTTGTTCAGGGGATAACCCTGAAATACCCTCGGCTTTCCCCTTTCATCATTCCAGATAATTCGTACTGGACATTTACTGATAAGCCAATTGTCACACTTTCTGTTGATCTGGTAATGATGGTGAGGTCCGGGATGGGAGAAGTTGCGGTAAATGACTTTACTAAAACGATGCTTAGAAATCGTCAGATTTTCACTTCTATTGATCCATTGCTATTTGACGGTATGAAGGAAGATTTTGACCAGGCGAAACTAAATATCCCACTGCATGAAGGTGCCCGTATCTTCCTTGAGCGGGAGGAGCCCAGTTTCATTGAGAGATATGCTGAACTTGGTGGAGTTATTCTCTCTATAATTATTGCGCTCTGGAGTGGTATCGTATCGTTGACTAAATGGCAAGCTCAGAAAAAGAAAGATAAGATCGATGAGTTTTACGAAGATCTTATGAATATAAAAAACGGCATTTCAAGATTGGATACTGTTGCCGACGGGATGAAGCGGGTGAAGCGTGTCCAATCCGCTCAGAATAAAGCATTCGAGATGCTTATTGCAGAAAAACTTGTGGCCAATGACAGCTTTCGAATCTATATGGAATTATCGAAAGAAACGATCAATGAGCTGCGTGGAAAAATGCGAATTTTAAAGGCAAAACAACAGCGTGCAACTTCTTAAAAATGAAAGTTTTATCAGTAATTGTTGATGCTTTAGTTTTTATGCAAAAACGAGCCTAAATTCGTGCTCAAATTCTGAGTGAGCATTCATGGGTCTTTTTGATTTTTTCCAGAGCGACATAGCTATCGATTTAGGTACCGCCAATACACTGATTATAAGTAAAGATAAGGTCGTGGTGGATGAGCCGTCAATTATTGCAATTGACAAGAACACCAATAAAGTGCTAGCAATTGGCAGAGAAGCCATGCAAATGCACGAGAAAACACACGAAAACATTAAAACTATTCGTCCACTAAAGGATGGAGTAATAGCTGATTTCCATGCTGCTGAGCACATGATACGTGGCATGATCAAGATGATGGATAAAGGCAAAAAGAGTTTCTTGCCAGCTTCACACCGCATGATCATTTGCATTCCTTCAGGTATAACTGAGGTAGAAAAAAGAGCTGTACGTGACTCAGCGGAGCATGCTGGAGCGAAAGAGGTTTACATGATTCACGAGCCTATTGCTGCCGCGATCGGAATTGGAATTGATATCGATCAGCCAGTAGGTAGTATGGTAGTAGATATTGGAGGAGGTACGACGGAAATTGCAGTGATCGCTTTAAGTGGAATTGTTTGTGATCAGTCAATTCGGGTAGCGGGAGATTCTTTCAATAAAGATATCCTTGATTACATGCGAAGACAGCATAACCTACTCATAGGAGAAAGAACTGCAGAAAAAGTGAAGATCGAGGTGGGCTCAGCCTTAACAGAACTGGATGAGGATGCACCGGAGGATTTTGAAATTCGTGGAAGAGACTTAATGACTGGAATACCAAAAGTGATTAAGATTTCATATTCCGAAATCGCATTTGCGATTGACAAGTCCGTTTCAAAAATCGAGGAGGCAGTATTGAAAGCTTTGGAAATATCACCACCTGAACTTTCAGCGGATATCTATGATAATGGTATTTACTTAACTGGTGGTGGAGCGATGCTGCGAGGCTTGGATAAGCGTTTAGCCATGAAGACCAAGCTTCCTATTCACATTGCCGAGGACCCACTAAGAGCTGTGGTAAGAGGTACAGGTGCGGCATTGAAAAGCTTGAATCAATATAAAGCGGTATTGATGACCTAAGAACTGAATGCAAAGGCTTTTAGATTTCCTTTATCAGCAGCGAGAGATAGCCGTTTTTATTGGCTTGGAAATCCTGAGTGCGTGGCTTCTCATCAATTTCAATAACCGATACAATGCTTCGTTTCTTAATTCAAGCAACGAGGCAGCCGCATCCATTACTCAAACTTCAAATAGCATTAGTAATTATTTTCAGCTGTCTGAAGTCAATCAGCAGTTGATGCTGGAAAATGAACGATTGCAGCAAGAGTTACGAATGTTACGGACTGAGCCGAGTTCTTATCTGGATACGGTAGATCAGTATCAGGTGGTGGGAGCCAGGGTGATCAACAATACCTTTGAGAGAAGCGCCAATTTTATTACAATATCCGCAGGTAGGAATGACAGTATTGATGTTGGAATGGGAGTCATTTCATCCTTTGGAGTAGTTGGTCAAGTGAAGTCTGTCACCAACAATTTCGCTACCATTTATTCTATTCTTCACCCCAAGCTTCTGGTTTCATCCAAGGTTAAAAGAACAGAAACAAAAGGAACGGTGCAATGGGAGCAGGAGGAGTATTCGAGAGCTAGTTTAAAGTATATACCACGTCACATAAAGCTCAAGGTGGGCGACACTATAGTTACATCAGGGTTCAACTCTGTTTTTCCTGAGAATATTACCATAGGAGTTGTAGACGAATTGAATCTGGAAGAGCACATGACCTTTTATGAGGCCAAAGTGAAGCTCGCAACGGATTTTACCAGTCTGTATCAAGTGTTTGTGATAAAGGATTTGTTGAAACAAGAAAAGGATTCTCTAGCGATACAATGACAAGAGTTAGCATAAAAGAACAAGTCTTGAATTTTATCCTGCTTTTGTTGGTGCAACTTCCTCTTGTGCATCGGATTTCACTTTTTGATAAGGCTTTTGGTTTTTTCTACGTTGGGTTTTTGATACTACTCCCACGAACATTTAGCCGATCTTACCTGATGTTAATTGGTTTTTTTTCAGGGTTACTCGTTGACGTTTTCACTAACACACCCGGTATTCATGCTTCAGCGTCAGTTTTTATTCTATTCATCAGGAATTTTTGGTTGAGGGCGTCCAATGACGATTCGCAGGAAATAACCAACCTCAACGTAGCCAGTCTGAAGAAAATGGGCTTTCTATATTTCATTTATCCTTTAGTTTTTGTCCATCATTTTTTAATTTTTGTAATAGAAAATGGTGGATTTCATTTATTTGGAACTGTGCTGAGCAAGGTTTTCTTTAGTAGTCTGTTAAGCACAGCATGGATATTTATCATTAACTTCATTATTACTCCAAATAGAAAGCGATCATGAGGGAGCGGAGTTTGCTGATTCGAGGGCTCATTCTATTTACAGTGATCATCTTCGCTGTTCGGTTATTCTATATTCAGATTATCGATGAAGACTATAAGGTTGCAGCTGAAAATAATGTTGTTCAGAAGATAGTCCAGTATCCATTTAGAGGGCTAGTGTATGATCGGAACGATAGCCTGGTTATTTACAACTCTCCTGTCTACGACTTGATGATTGTGCCTAAGGAAGCAGAAATAGCAGATACCACTGCGTTTTGTGATTTGTTAGGTATAGATAGAGAAATGCTGGAGGAAAACTTGCGCAAAGCAAAGGGCTTTTCATCTATTCTGGCTTCCAAATTCATAGAACAAATATCAGATGATCTTTTCGCCAAACTTCAGGATCAGCTCATCAATTACCCGGGATTTTATGTGCTGCCCAGAACCATTCGTTCGTATAATACACAATCATTGGCCAATGTAGTCGGATATGTTGGTGAAGTTAGCAGTAACTTTCTCAATCGTGATACAACAAACTACTATAAATCCGGTGATTATATAGGAATAGGAGGAATTGAAAAGTCTTACGAAGAGCATCTGCGTGGAAAGCGTGGGTCTACTTTTAAAGTTGTAAATGTGCAGGGAATTATAAAGGATGACTATCGTGATGGGGAGTACGATACGCTACCTCAATCCGGAGAAAACATTCATCTTACCATAGATCTGGAGTTGCAGCAGTATGCTGAGAAATTGATGGAAGGAAAAGTAGGAAGTGTTGTTGCTATTGAACCAAGCACGGGCCAAATACTTGCATTTGTATCTGCACCATCTTATGATCCGCAGCTACTAAGTGGGAAAAGCCTAAGCAAGAATTTTCCGGAATTAAATAAGGATGAAAATAAGCCATTTTTAAATCGACCAATCCAGGCTCGATATCCTCCAGGGTCCATGTTTAAAACCATACAGGGCATTATCGCTATGCATGAAGGCGTAGTTACAGTTGATGAGATTATCAAGACTGATGGCAGTAATATAGGTGACCTGGCTCCCCCGGGACCTTACAATATGATCAAGGCGATCACCAAATCTTCTAACAATTACTTTTACCTAATTATGCGGCGTATGGTGCAGCAAGGAGTTGATGAAAGTCCATATATTGATTCACGGATTGGTCTTGAAAAATGGAGAGAGTATGTGATGAATTTTGGTCTAGGCAGAAAGCTGGGTGTGGATTTGCCAAACGAAATTGCCGGAAATGTACCAAGTCTTGAATGGTACGATAGAGTTTATGGAGCCAAGAGATGGAAATATTCAAACATTGCATCCCTTAGTATAGGACAAGGAGAGCTTTTAGTAACGCCATTGCAAATGGCGAATTTGGGTGCAATCCTTGCAAATCGTGGATACTTCATCACGCCTCATGTTGTAGACAAAATCGAGGGGTGGCCCAATCCTAATATCAAGAAAGAAAAACTACCATTTGATCCAGTGCTGTTTGAACCAATTATACAGGGAATGGAGCAGGTGGTGAAGGCTGGTTCCGGAATTCGTGGCTACCTGGATTCCTTGAAACTTGCCGGTAAGACTAGTACGGTACAGAACCCACATGGTGAGGACCACTCAGGCTTTATGGGTTTTGCACCATTGGATAATCCACAGATTTCTATTGCCGCGTATGTGGAGAACGCAGGACAGGGAGGAAGGGCTGCGGTATCAGTGGCAAGTTTGCTGGCAGAAAAATATGTACTCGGGAAAATCTCCAGACCATGGTTGGAGGACTATGTTTTAGAAGAAAGATATTTACCACAGAATGCGCCAAGACCAACTATCGCAGAAAATTGATTGGCTCACAGTGTCAGTCTATGGGGCGCTTGTGCTAGCAGGCTGGTTGAATATCTATGCGGCTGAGTACGACCCTGATATCAATCAAAGCATTTTTGATTTTGACACGAGTGCAGGCCGACAACTGATCTGGATTGGCACTTCGGTCCTGATTGCTTTTGGCATCTTCTTTTTTGACTACAAATTTTTTGATCTGTCGGCATATATTATATATGGAGTGGTAATGTCAATGCTACTTTTCATTCTTATTGGTGGAAAGGAGGTGGCGGGTTCAAAGTCTTGGATAGGCTTAGGTGGGTTTGGATTACAGCCTTCCGAATTTGCCAAGTTTGCAACTGCTTTTGCTCTCGCAAAGTATTTAGATCATGCAACGAGAAAATTGACCGACCTAAACACTTTAGGTGTTTCGTTTGCCATTATCCTTCTTCCAATGGCTCTAACAGTATTGCAAGGTGATACCGGAACAGCCTTGGTTTTTGCGGCATTGGTGGTACCGCTTTTTAGAGAAGGGATGCCGCCATTATTGCTCATCGTTGCATTGTCGTTTTTTGCGGTTTTCATTCTTACGCTTCTCGTAAGTCAGACTGTATTGCTGGCCGGAATTGCTATTGTAACTCTTTTGGCTTTGGGATTAAATGCACGAACTCCCCGGCGATTGGTTTATATAATTGCCGGAGCAATTGTGGTTACGTCAGTCGTTCGTAGTGTGGACTTTATTCTTACGGATGTATTGAAGCCTCATCAGCAAAAACGCGTGCTGTCTTTAGTAAATCCCAACATAGACCCTTTAGGCGTTGGATGGAATGTCACGCAATCCAAAATTGCGATAGGTTCTGGCGGGTTTGCAGGCAAGGGCTTTTTGGAAGGCACACAGACTAAATTTGATTTTGTTCCTGAGCAAACAACCGATTTTATATTTTGTACCATTGGCGAGGAACATGGTTGGATTGGCAGTCTATTGATGTTGGGACTTTTTACCACATTGTTGCTTAGGCTGGTTTATTTAGCAGAACGTCAAAAATCTACATTTTCAAGAATTTTTGGATACAGCGTGGTTGGTATAATATTCTTTCACTTTACTGTGAATATTGCAATGACGATCGGCCTATTTCCTGTGATTGGAATTCCATTGCCATTCTTTAGCTATGGAGGTTCTTCATTGTGGGCATTTACCATTTTACTATTTAGTTTCTTGAAATTAGACGCTCACAGAATGCAAGTACTTCAGCGGTGGTAGCTGCTGCTTCTGTTTTTGTGTCTCATATTTTAGCTGCTCTATCCCTGGCTTCCTTCACAAGTTGATCTGCTTTTTTGTTGGCTTCTGCCTCTATCCCTGCTGCTTTTTGGTCTGCCTCAGCTTTCAATTTCTTTGCGGCTTCCTGAGCAACTCTCTTTTTAATAGGGTTTGATCCTGCATCAGCCACAAGTTTGTCAGCTGCAGCATACCCTTCTTTTTTGACTTTTTCGGCACTTGCTTTGCCTTGGGCTCTTATTTTTTCTGCTTGCGTTTGTGCATCAGAAATGATTTTTTGGCGTTGAGCTTCTTTCTGCTTTTCTAATTCAGCCTTGGCCTTTGCCTCCGCCTCTGCTTTTTGCCTTGCTATCTCCGCTTCCGCTTTTTCTTTTTGCTCATCTACTTTGTCCGTCAGTTGTTGCTTAAACTGCTCTGTAGTGCCACCGGAATTTTCTCCGGAACTACTTGTGCCTAAGAGTTTGACTGAAGGGTCATCATACGTGCCTCCAATGCCAAAGTTCAAGTTGATCTTATCCGCCACTAATTTTTTTCCGCCCGTTAGTGAGCTTAGTGCGTTATTCAGCATATTCCCAATCTGGCCAGTTGGAACATCCTTTAGAAGCATGGAATAGTCTAGCTCTCCATTCAGTCCATTATTTCCTCCGACTACAGCTTTTTGTCCACCAACGTCCAGGTCAAATGGTTCTACATATAGTCTTCCATCTTTGATTGAAGTGCTTATTAGAACATCTTTTATATTAATCTTCTTAGTTGTTTCTGAATTAGCACCTGTTTTAAGTGAAGCAACTGAAGAGAGCTTTTGAATAAAATCACCCTTTTCCAAAGATGCTTGAGCAATATTCACAAGACCTGTCAGATCTATTGCATCCATAATTGGCATCATATCTTCGCCAAGAAGACCATTTACCTTAAAATCACTCGAGAATTTGCCTGTTACTTGTTTTGCTATAGGTGCGTAACTCTGAACCGTCTCAAATGCCTCAAATGCGCTTCCAATGGACAAATCTTTGATTTTGAATCCAAGATCGTATTTTGGCTTTTCAAGATCTTTTGTTACATATGATCCTGTCATCTCAAAAGTTCCATCCAGCATTTTAAAGCTATTCTTATCAAGAATAATTGCTCCATCCCGGATGAGAATTTTACCATTAAAGTCATTAATGGTGAGATTAGAATAGGCGATTTTATTGATTGAGGATGTTAGAGTGAAGTCAATATTTTCAGGAATCTTCACTACTTCGAGCGAATCCCCTTCTGTGGTTTGTTCTGGTGCATCAGCTTCATTCTCGCTGGATTCTGCAGCTTCTTCTTCCATGCTTTCCTCCGGCATCAATTCATTGATATCTATGAGAGTGGAATTGAAATTGAGGTTTCCAACAAGCATTTCATTTTCTGACAATGCAAATGCCAGGTAGTTTGTAACTCTTCCATTCATGGCAAAGTCTGAGTTGCCAGACCGGGCTTGAAATTCAGCTAGAGCAATCTCGGAAGGATTGAATGATATACTCGCCTTACTGATCCCAAAACCTTGAGGAAGATCGGAACTTTGAAATAAGAAATCGGTGATATTAAGGCTTCCGTTGGTTGGAAGCTGGTCATATCTCTCGGCTTCTAAATCGGACATATTGCCAGCTGTTTTAAGCTTGGCGTTGATTTTACCCTGGAGTGTTATATCTTCCAAAGGCACAATCTTAGTAATTTTTTCAAGGTCAGCATTTCCTTCAAAACCAAGATCCCATTTATAGTCTTCCAAGTCTTTAAACTTGAGGTAAGCTTCCACAGATTCGCCATCCACCAACATTGAGAATTTGTCTATGTTGAAACTGGTTTCGCGCAAGTCCGCTGAAGGATAGTTGAAGCTGGTCTGGATATTAATTTGCTCCATTGGGATATTGAAATCGGCGTACGAAATGCTACCATTTTCTACTGATAGGTTAGCGGCAACCTTAGGCATGGATGTTTCATTAAATGTCCCTTTTACGTATCCATCAAATCCTATTTTACCACCAGCTGTAACACCATCAAGGTACTCCTGATATACACCCGGAATAAGTGAGAGTATGCTTGTAAGGCTTATGTCTTTTCCTCCAAAAGTAATATCCATCTCAATGTCATCCCCCGGCATACTTACAAATCCATCTGCTTCAATGGCAAAATTGTTGATAGCAAATCGGTTGTCCTTAAATGTGAATTTCATTTCGGAAAGATTCATGTTAAGAATGATGTCAATCACTAAACTTTTATTGGAGATATATTCAGTTCCTTCGAATCCTAATGAAATGGCATCAACTGTGGTTTTTGTTTGCAAGTCGAATATGTCGAGACTAAAATCACCAGAACCTTCATGGTTGAACCCTTCAATGGTGGTGAAGAAATTCATTGATTGATCGAAGTAGGCAACCTTACCATTTCTGATACTCCACTTTTCAATTCCTACATTTACAGCGTCACCTTCTGAGCCTCCTGAATCTTCTGCCTGAGTTGTCCCTTGAACTGGTGGTGGTGCCTGTTCCTCGCTTTCTTTTGCTATGTCGTAGTTGGCCTTACCATTTGCCATTACCAGCACCTTTATTTCAGGCCTGTCGAGTAGTATTTCTTCAACAATTATTTGGTCACCGCTAATGGCGGACATCAGATCTACCGTTACCAAAAAAGTGCCGATTGATGCAAGGGTATCATTCTCAAATTCTTCCACACCTACTATTCCGAAATCACTCATGCTCACAGTGATATCCGGAAAGTTTTTGATCAGAGATAAACTGAACGCATCTATATCATAATAAATCTTAGCATTCAGACTTTCAGACATTGTATCGTCGAGAGCTGCGCGAATATCATCTTTGAAAATGATTGGTAATACAACGATTGCGCCGATTAGAATCACGAAAACAACTCCAAGAATGATCAGAAACTTTTTCATACCGCTATTATTTACTTACCAAATTACAGAGAAAGAAATGCATCTAATAATGTGAGACACATTTTCAACAGAAGAATTACTTACTCAGGGTAACGAATATATCCTCCATTAATTGAAGTCGTATTCGCTCATTGTCTTTGGAGGCAATGCGATAAGTCATTCCTGCTGATTCAGAGGCATTCATCAAATACAGGGTATCTCCTGAAACATACCATGACTGTGTATGCGATAATGTGTCAATTGCGAAAATGCAACCCGGATATCCATTGACTGTTTTGGTCAAACTATCTTCAGTAAATTCAAAAACACCTGTCATATAAAATTCCATGTCCTGGACCTCCGGATATGACTCTGGGGGTGTCTCCCATTCGGCCTGCCAGCTACCATGCCATTCTGATGGTCGGTTGCTGGTTTTCTCGTCTGCAGTTGTGTTACAAGCAATAAATGCTACTAAGGGGATTAAGAATAGTTTTTTCACGTTTCAAAAGTACTTAACCATGAAATCAATCATAAATTTTTTAAAGCCTGAATATGGTGGATATACTGTTTTTGCCATGGTCAGTCCTCGCCTTTGTCTTACTACTGCTTTTTCGTTGGAGAAAGCTATAAATCCTGCATGACCATGTGCTTTGCCAATACCGCTGTTGTTCACTCCACCAATCGGAAGATTTGGATGGGCAAATTGTAAGACAACATCATTAATAGTCATCATTCCTGCACTGGTTTCTTTATTAATCCGATCAATGACAGAGTTCTTTTTTGAAAAAACATATAATGCCAATGGCTTAGGCTTTTGATTGATGAAGCGAATAACTTCATCAAGGTCATGATAGGTAATTAGTGGTAGAATGGGGCCGAAGATTTCTTCTTCCATGACACGACTACTTTTAGACACATTTGAAAGAAGAGTGGGAGTGAATCGAAGGTTGTCACGATCTGATTTTCCACCGAATTCTATGTTGGCTCCTTTGTCAATCGCATCTGCCATCAGGTCATTTATTCTATTGTGATGATGTCTGCTGATAATACCTCCGTAGGTTTCTTTGGTGCCGTAAATTTTTTCTGATTGCACTACCAGTTCGTCAATGAGCTTATCTTTCACATTTTCATGTACGAAGAGGTAGTCAGGTGCTATGCACACTTGGCCTGCATTCAACCATTTGCCCCAGGCAATTTTTTCAGCTGCATCTTTTATACTCGCACTCTTGTCTACAATGGTTGGTGACTTGCCACCTAGCTCAAGAGTGATTGAAGTTAAATGCTTTGAAGCTGCTTCCATTACAATCTTTCCTACACCGGGACTACCCGTGAAAAATATATGATCGAAAGGGAGAGCTAATAGCTCTTGAGATTCTTTAATGGCTCCAAGAACCACGGATACTTCTTTTGGTTGGAAGAGCTCTGAACACATTTTCTGAATTAACTCGGAAGTGTTTTCTGAGAACTCCGAAGGTTTTATGATGACAGAGTTGCCCGCAGCTATTGCTGATACTAACGGCCCGATCGCTAATTGAAAAGGATAATTCCACGGAGCGATTATCAGACATGCGCCTTTAGGCTCAAAAACAGTTGAGGACCTTGTGCCAAGGTAAGTGATACTGGCTGCTGCTGGTTTAGGCATCATCCAGCTCCTAAGGTTTTTGCGTGCCTTACGAATTTCTGAAAGTACAACAAAGACTTCTGTTAAGTCAGTTTCTTGATTTGGTTTTTGCAGGTCCTTGTAAACAGCCTGATGGATTTCTGATCTATGACTCAAAATCCATTCTTCAAGCTTTTTGAGTTTAAGCTTTCGTTCTTTTATGGTTGAAGATCGCAACGTAAATGCGTGAGCTTTTACCTGCTCGAAAAGATCTCTGATATTCGCTTGAGTAACTGTATCCATTCTATAAAATTAAAAAAGTCAGCTCGAAAGCTGACTCTTTTTTCGTTTGGTTCATAATTGATTACTCAATTACAAATTCAACTCTTCTATTTTTCTGTCTATTCTCAGGTGTATCATTAGCAACCTTTGGCTGACTTTCACCATATGCTTTATATGAAAGTCGATCTCTGCTAATGCCATTTTTGATAAAGTAATCCATCACTGCTTTTGCACGTCTGCCTGAGAGAGCCATGTTGTAGTTAGGGTCACCTACACTATCTGTATGTCCTGCAATGGAGATTTTTTCGATAGTGCCATCTTTTAAATAGTCTAATACCCTGTTCAGTTCAGGATAGGATGCGGTTTTGATGTTGGATTTGTTGAAATCAAAAAAGATATTTTTCAACTCGATCGTCTCTCCTTTTTGTATGGGGAATATTCGAATGAATTTCTCAACTGTGTCAGACTTTTTCAGATCAATAAAGTCCAAACGCTCTGTTTCAGAAATATAACCTTCTGCTTCACCAACCAGTCCGTATTGCCAACCTCCTTGCACCGTGAAGTTGAATGTTCCGGTCTCATTTGTGGCCGCATGACCAATATCTAACCCATCGGGTAGCCTTTCGATTAGGACAGTAGCTACATTCACAGGCTTCTCCGTTTTGGCATCCAGGACGGTTCCCGAAACTGTAGCAATGATGTCTTCGGGAACTAAGTGTTCTACTGATGATACAAGCGGAGATGCGACTTTATCAGAAAACAAATCCTCTACTTTGAAAGTGAAGATATCAGTGTCTTCTCCTTTTTCTCCTCGTGTGAAATATAAGTTTTGTCCGGTAGATGGGATGCTGAAATATTCATCGTTCCCTTCTTTATTGATACCAGGGCCTAAATTCTCAGGCTCTGACCAACGTTTCCAAGTATCATCGAGCTTAAAGGAGACGTAGATATCAGAACCTCCGTATCCTGTATAGCCATCTGATGAGAAGTACAGCGTTCGACCATCTTCTGCCATGAAAGGAGATTCATCTTCACCGAGCGTATTTATATCATCTCCAAGATTCATTGGTTCGGACCAGGTTCCGTCGTTTTTCTTGAAGGAAACGTAAAGGTCGCGAGAACCATAAGTGTCATCTCTTTCTGCTGACATTATCATCGCTTTACCACCTGGAGCTAGAAAGAAATCAGCATTTGGAGAATAGTTGTATTCATTTTCAATTTCAATAGATGTAGGATCGGAAAACGTGTCTCCTTCTCGGGTAGACATAGATACTCCCGTATACATACGACCTTTTTTACCATATCTGTTTCCTAGAATTAACACCTCTTTATCACCAACCATGCTCATAGAGCTAATAAAGTTTGGCCCTTTTGTGTTTAGAGGTGGCCCTACATTTTTCGCTGGCAGCCATTCTCCTGTTTCCTCATCCATTTCAGACACCCAGATGTCTTCTGCATCATTCACGCCACCTACGTTATCCGGATGAAACTGACGCGAGAAGTAAAGCTTTTTCCCATCTGGGGAAATGATTGGACTGTGCTCTACATAGTCACTGTTTACGTTTGTACTAAGCTTTTGTGCATCAACAGAACTGTTCACTCCTGCCGCAAGATTGAGCAATACATTGATAGGAATATTGGATGCTGAAACGCCGATTGCGTCTATGGCATTATATCCATCCGAGACGCTACCATCCAAAACCACCCTGATAGCCTGAACTGCATAAGGAGTGGTCTCAAAAAAGAGATTGAGCAATCTTGACTCAATGGGTAAATCACGTGGAGTGAGCTCAAAGAGTAAGTATTCATTATAATCTGCATCATAACCATAGACAGCTTTTACAGCACCCGGATTTTCTGATTCTGCAATGGCAACCTGCTTGGCCTTGATTGGCGTATTGAAGGAAACCATAATGAATTCTTCCTTATTGGTGCTTTTTGGTCTCCATGCGTTTGGGTTTTCGCCACCATTAGGCAAAACGTTGGGCCTGTGTAGGGTTTGAATGGCGGAATATTCGTAAGGAGAAAATTCCGAAGAAACATCTATTACCTGAGTTCCCCAGGCTACTGTTTCTTGTCCTGTGGCGCAAAATGCTACCAGCAAGCCAATTACGATCAGATAAATATTTTTCATGGGTGTTTTTTTAACGTCGGATAACTCTTACTTCTACTCTTCTGTTGAGTGCCTTAGCCTCCTCAGTGGTTTCTCGAGTAATTGGTTGAGTACCACCAAATGCTTTGGTGAAAATCCTACTCTTTTTTACTTTTTGATCAATGAGGTATTCTTGTACAGCAAGTACCCTTGCTTCGGAAAGCCTCATGTTCGCATCAGGATTTCCAGCAAAGTCTGTATGACCCTCCAGTTGAATAATGATTGAAGGGTTTTCATTTAACCAAATAGCTAGTTCGTTAAGCTCTGAATATGAGCTTGGTGAGATTTTGTCGCTACTTCGAGCAAATATTAGATTTTCGAGTTTCCTCAATTCAAGGATATCTTCCTCAATGTAGATATTGAATTCTTGAGGTCCCTTCACTTCTAATTCCTGAGTGAACTTGTTGAAACCTTCTTTAGTAACAGAAAAGTTATATTTCTGACCCTTGATTAGTTGGATTTCAAAAGTTCCATCGGATTTGGTAGAGGTCATGCCCATATCGTCATAATATGGCAATTTTTCGTACAGGATATTTGCTACAACTGGCGTAGAATCCTGAGCTTTGAACATTTTACCAGTTACAAGCACAAGTTCGTCATTTGAGACTTGTGAGTAGATGGTAGTAACAAAGGCGAGCGAAAAAATGACAACTAAATAAGTTTTTCGCATTTGAGTTTTGGATGATTTAGTCCAAAATAACTCAATTAAATGCAAAAACTAAAGAATACTTTATCGTTTCGGTAATTGTAGACGGTAATGCAATCAATTATGGATTGGGTGTGTCATCAGTTTCGGTAGGAATTTTTGCTAACAATTGCTCTTTTTCAACTACTTCTATTGCATCTAATAGATGTGTTACTGAATCACTAAATACTCGGTATTGTGCGATTTGAGAAGAGTCTATGCCACTTGATGATGGTAAGTCAACTTTTAAGGCATCTACTTGCCTGCCGTTTTTCCAAAACCTAAAACATAAATGAGGACCATTGGCGAGTCCGGTACTTCCTACATATCCAATGGTTTGTCCTTGTTTGACCGTGGTGCCGGGTTTAATACCTCTACCAATTTTTGACATATGAAGATATTGCGTCGTGTAATTGCTGTTATGTTTAATCTTCACATAATTCCCGTTGCCCCCGTGATAACGAGCTTCAAGTACGACCCCATCACCAACAGTTCGGATAGGCGTTCCTCTTGGTGCGGCATAATCTGTTCCTAAATGTGCTTTATATCTTTTTTGTACCGGATGAAATCTTTTAAGTGAGAACCTGGAGCTTATCCTCGAATAATTCAATGGCGCTCGAAGTAGTGTTTTTCTAAGGCTATTACCTTCTTCATCAAAGTAGTCCACCTTCTCTTCGGTGGGATATGCTATCGCATAGTAAGGTTTCCCCCAGTGTTCGAAGTAGGCGCCCTTGATACTTTTTATACCGACGATCTCCCCGTCCACCGTTTCTTCTTCATAGATAAGTTTAAACTTATCTCCTTTTGCAATTCTGAAAAAGTCCACCTGCCATGCAAATACATCTACCAGTTGTTGTACCAGCATGGGTGATGCATCCTGATCGAGGATGGAATTATATAATGAAGTATTAATCTCAGCGGCCAATCTTCTTTCTGTAACTGTTATTTCTTTATGCTCCAACTCAGCGTAAATCGAGTCTACAAGGTTGTACACAACATATTCTGTTGGCGAAGGCTCAAAAATGAATTGGCGAGCAGTCTGCATGGAATCCCTATCGTGTATAACGTAATATTTCGAGCCTGCTTTAAGTTTTCTTACATCATATACCCCTTTGGCGTTTTGTGCCAGGGTATGAATATCTTGAAATGAAATATTGTACTTGGATAGAATTTCCGAAAGATTTTGATTCCATTTTACTTTTCCTTCAGAAACATCGAATGAGTCTATTGGGTACCCGTAATAAAGGGTTGGGAGTTGAAAGAAACTCGAATCTATTTCTATCTCGGCAACAGGCTCCTGTTTTCCGTAGAAAGGAGCTTGAATATAAAGTACAGAAATGAGTGCGATTGCCAGGCCTGTTATTACCAGCCAAAGTCTCGTTTTTCTCATGTAGTTAGCTTGATGACGCTACAAAACTGCGTTATTTCGATGGTTTTCCAAGGCTTTATCCAGAAAATCAACAAATGAGGAAACCTTGAGGTCGTAAGCTTTTGGGGCAATAAGCATCTCTTCGTTTTCATTTAAAATTACGTAGAAAGGCTGCGCGTTATTGTTGAATTGGGTAATCTGGAAATCGGCATTTTGCTGTCCTATGGTCTTTTTGGTTTTACCATCATATGATGACTGATACCATTGGCCTTTCGGAAGTTTGGTTCTGTCGTCTACGTATAATGCTACGAGTACAAAATCCCTGCTCAGCCTTTTTAAAACCTCCGGATCTGACCACACACGCTGCTCCATCTCTCTGCAGTTTACACATCCATGTCCGGTGAAGTCAATAAAAATAGGCTTGTTTTGCTCTTTTGCGCACGCGAGTGCCTGATCGTAATCAAAATATCCTTCCAAGCCATGCGGCCAATGAAGAATATCCGTGTATAGTGGCTCCTCGCAGGTATTTCCTCCTGCCTCTTTTTGTAGGAGGTTGAAGTTGTGGGTGGCCATAGGAGGAAGGAAACCGGAGAGTGACTTAAGTGGAGCTCCCCACAATCCTGGAATAAGCGCTACAACAAATGAAAATGTTGCTATTCCGAGAATTAACCTCGCAACCGAAATTTTAGTTGAGTCTGAATCAGTGTTTAACTTGAGTTTGCCAATTAGATACAGTCCGAGAAGACCAAAAATCGCAATCCAGAGGGAGATGAATACTTCTCTATCCAAAATTCCCCAGTGGTAGGCAAGGTCTGCAACGCTCAGAAACTTGAGAGCTAATGCAAGTTCTAAAAACCCTAGCACTACTTTAACAGAGTTTAGCCACCCACCTGATTCGGGAATAGTTTTAAGCCATGAAGGGAAAATCGCAAATCCTGTAAAGGGGATGGCGAATGCGAGGGAAAATCCGAACATGGCCATTGTTCCCTCTAATATGCTGCCTCCACTTAGTGTGTTGATAAGTGCGGTGCCAACGATCGGAAACGTACAGGAAAAACTCACCAAGACTAGCGTGATTGCCATAAAAAAGATTCCAATAAGTCCACCTTTGTCCGCCTGTCTGTCAATCTTGTTTATGAAACCGGATGGAAGTGTGATCTCAAAAAGCCCAAAAAACGAAAGAGCAAACAAAATGAAAACGGAGAAGATGATTAGGTTGAACAGCCAGTGTGTACTCAGCTCATTTAAAGCGGTGAAACCCCAAATGAACGATATAAGAAAGCCCAGTAAACTAAAGAAGACAATTATGGACAGGCCATAAATGAGCGCTTTTGATATCCCTTCTCCTTTGCTTTTACTTTGCTTCAAGAATATCGATACCGTGATAGGGATCATCGGGTAAACACACGGGGTGAGCAGCGCAACTAATCCTGCAAGAAAGGCAGTGATCAATATTGACCACAGACTGCCACCACTTTCCTGATCTAATTCAGTCTTTTTTTTTAAATCGGCTCCTGATTGCTTGTTACCTAAGGAAAACTCATCATCAAAAGGAATGCATTTTCCGTCTACGTCGGAGCAGACCTGATAAAGATATGTGCCTGTTATTGTAAATTCTTCTTTCAGGATTTTGATCTTCTGAATGAAGAGCCCTTTTTCTTTGAAGTAGGTGTATTCACCTTCCCAGAGTGAATCATATTTTTTCTTTGCATTTACTGGTTGTATTTCACCAATGAGCTCATACGTATCATTTTTTTCGAACTCAAATTCGGTAACCATTGGACCCAGTTCCGGATCAAAGTCTGACGAGTAGAGGTACCAGTCCTTGTCGATTTTGGCATTGAATCGAATCTCGATTTCTTCGCCAACTTTTGGAGAAGAATTTGAAAGATTCACTTCCCAGCTGATAGGTTTAAGAATCTGAGCAAATGAGCCAACACTTGTCAGCATGAGAAATGCTATAAAAAGGGACTTCTTCATCGATTATGACTTTGACATATCTGTGAAGAACTGATAGAAATGAGAAATCGTTTCAATGCCGCGGTAATAGTTGAAGAGCCCGTAACTTTCGTTTGGTGAGTGTATTGCGTCTTCATTTAGACCAAACCCCATCAAGATAGAGTCTAGCCCTAGCACATCCTGAAACAATGCTACTATTGGAATACTACCACCTTCGCGCGTCGGAATGGGTTCTTTGCCCCAGGTTTTTTCCATTGCCTTTGAAGCTGCTTTATAGCCAATCGAATCTGTCGGTATCACTGATGGTTCACCTCCGTGGTGCGGTGTTACTTTTATTTTTACATGATCTGGAGCAATGCTCTCAAAGTGTTTTATAAAGAGGTCTGTGATTTCCTGACTTACTTGATTAGGCACTAATCTCATGGAGATTTTAGCATAGGCTTTTGATGGTAACACAGTCTTTGCTCCTTCACCAATGTATCCTCCCCAGATGCCATTTACGTCAAGCGTTGGACGGATGCCTGTGCGTTCAATGGTTGTGTAGCCTTCTTCTCCTTTTACAGAGTCAATATCAAGGTGCTTCTTGTATTCATCTAAATCGAAAGGTGCCTGATTCATCTTCTTTCTATACTCTTCAGAAAGCACTTCTACTTTATCATAAAAGCCCGGAATAGTGATCTCACCTTTTTCATTTTGAAGGGATCCAATCATCTGGCACAATGTATTGATCGGGTTTCCTACAGCTCCACCATAGGTTCCGGAGTGAAGATCTCGATTTGGCCCTGTGACCTCAACTTCGAGGTAACTGAGACCTCTGAGACCAACGGTAATTGAAGGGGTGTCATTGCTTAGGATAGCTGTATCGGAAATTAGGATTACGTCAGCTGCAAGTTTTTCTTTATTCCCTCGAACGAAAATTTCCAGGTTTTCTGAACCAACTTCTTCCTCGCCTTCTATCATGAATTTGACGTTGCAAGGGAGACTATCTGTTTTTAGGAGCGCTTCATATGCTTTAACATGCATATAGACCTGGCCTTTGTCATCGGCTGAACCACGTGCATAAATCTTTTCATTTTTAACAACAGGCTCAAAAGGAGGGGAATCCCATAGTTCGTATGGATCAGCCGGCTGCACATCGTAATGGCCATATACGAGTACAGTAGGAAGACTTGGGTCTTTTATATGCTCCGCATAGACGATTGGGTAGCCTGCCGTCTCACAAATTTCTACATGTGTGCCGAGTTCGGAAAACCGATCTTTTAAAAACTCTGCGGCATGCCTAACATCTCCTGCAAATTTTGAATCTGCACTTACTGATGGGATGCGTAGTAGATCTAATAATTCGGAAAGGAATTGTTCCTTGTGTTCTTCAATGTAGGAAATAGCACTCATGTGAATAATTTTTTGGCAAACTTAACTCAGGATCGGTTGCTCTGCTAAATCATTGGAGACTATTCGAATCCAAAGCCATCATCATCGTCATCTTCGACGGTATCAAAGTCTTCATCTTCCACGTTCACGTCATCCGGAGAAATGAGGTTGTAAGGTTCTTTTATGCCGAAATAATTGAGTCTAAAATCGTTGATGAAAGTTAGCGTCTCAGTCTCCGTTCCAACGGCAATTATCATTTCCCCTGGTTTTGAGCTTTCTACATTGGATTTTGACTGGATAAGCTCATTGAATTCTGAATTGGAAGAATACATCACCAATTGATTGAATGTATATCCTATATAATACCATATGCCTGGAGCTGCCTGAATAAACAAGTTTACTACTTCTGTGCCCGAATCATCCTTTTTGACTTCCAGGAAGCCATCCAGTTTAGCATTTAAGTCATTTTGATAAATATTGGAGATGCCTAGCTTGGTAGTGTTGTGCCAAGCTTTCTGATCTTTATTCCACTTCATTTTTACCTTGGTAATAAGAAGTTGTCTTTCTAGTTCTCGTGCTACAGAGACGAGTGAAGTGTAGTCTTTTAAACTTGATTGCTCATATTGCTTGGTTACTCCATCATTGGTAAGATTGGCTAGTTTATAAAGCATTTCCAAAGAAATGTCATTGGCAGGAGGAGGCCCTATTCGCTCAATTATTCCGATAAGATCTTCAGCCATTATTTCGAACGACCCAGCAGGCGCGTCAGGGAAATCAAGCGCAATCATTGCATCTGCCTCGTACTCATTTGTCTCTTTGTTACCAACACCTAAAATGGATGCATCCAATTTTATCTGTGTATTAAGCGGACTCAAAAATTGAGCTTTGCCCTCAAAAACAATTGATTTTGTACTATCCATGTACATCATGGTGTGACCCTGATAAGAGCTACCATCTGTTTTGGCTGGATTCTCAATTCTGTAGGTTTTAATGGAGTCTGTATAGGTAAGTATGCCACTCGCATTGAAGAAGTCCAGATCCGAACCACTGGCCTTTGACTCTACGAAGGTGGTATAAAGCTCATCTCGTACATCCAAATGAATGCCTGCTTTAACTACCTCTCCACTTTCCAATACCGCCCCATCAAATGGCAATGCGACATCTCTTTCTCCTTCTTTTCTATTGAATTGCACCCAATAATTATATGCAGGATCAGCAAGATCTAACTTGACATATCCATCCAGCTCGAGCGCTGGTTTTGATGCATACATTGTGACAGAGCCTTTGTAGAAAAAACCAGGAGAAATAACTACATTTTGGCTTTCCATTACTTCGCCTCCCGATACTGTCATTAGGCGAGTTTCATAGTTTCCTCTTCTGTCTGGTTCTCCTACGGGAACGTCCTGCAGTTCGAAACTATCGAAACGAATGTCAAATGTGTCAACGCCTACAATTTGCTGGTAGAATGCATTGCCTTCAAATTTTAGCCTTGAAATCACACGAATGTTGGCTCGATCCAGGTAATGGTATCCATTAAGAGTATCAATAATGATCTCAGCATTTTTGAATTCTTGAAGCACTGAGTTGGCAAGTATGGTAGTCTCGTTTCCTTCTGGTATGATTTTGGAGTCTGCAACTGTAATAAAAGGGATGCCCTGAACATTTAATCTTTGCGTGTTGATATCATATATCGCTTTTTCTGCATTGAATGCGAGCGAGTCCAGATCTTCACGGGTGGTAAAGAAATAAGAGTCTTCAATAGGAACATTATCGGGTTTGGTCATTGTCACGACCGAATCTTCCAAATCCCAGACAGCCTCGGTAATTGAGGTTTTCATTTGGGCATATGGGAAGGAAATGGCAGCAACGCCTATTCGCTCAGGTCGGATTGTAGCTGTATTATTGGTCAGATCAAAGTCGAGTCGTATATCATCACCTGCCATTGCTGGTTTTTCCGGATCATCTGTTAAAACTTCAAACTGAGCATGTCGAGCTCCATATTCAAGTTCTTTAAAGGTGAGTTCGGATGAAACCGACCTTGATCCTCTAGTGAGCATAGTACCTCCTCCGTATACGCCTTTAGTGGTAATATTAGCCTCTCCTGTCAGTTCGGCGGTTGCATTATAAAATTTGAAAGGCTCACCTACTGTTCTTAGATACATGCTGTCTTTTCTAGGCAGCCAATACATATCATAAGTTCCTAGTACTGCTTCCGGATAGCTTGCACCCTTGTAGGTTCCTGGGGAAATAACTCCACCAGTGCCATCAGTAGTTACTGAATCGGGATAGTAGATAAAGTCGTCGGAGTAGATTGTTGTGGTAAGGAAGTCTATTTGTCCGTAGCCTCGCATTCCCTTATTACTCAGTCTTATTTCTTCATAGGTTTTTGCTTCGGTACCATACAGATTGTAGCCCTCAGCGGGTATTTGATGTTTAAAACCCAGAGATCGATCCTCTTGGATGTGTAATGTTTCTGGAAAGGTTGGGAAAATGCCGCCAGAATTAAATGTTCCTTCAAAGCTTATGCTTTCCCCGTCTTTTCGTTCGAGGCTATCAACTTCGAAAGGCGGGATAATAAACCTTACTGATTTATCGTACGCTCCATTTAATACTTCTTTACCATCGAAATATACAATGGCCTCACTGTCGGAATTGAAGTATGGATATCGCCTGTTTTCGATTATGCCAGATTTATTGTCACTACTATTGATGTGGAGTGTTCCCGAAGTTTCGGTTAGTTCGTTTTGGAGCGTTGTAGTTTGAAGTCCGGCATCAGCATTTGTTGAATCTCTCAATGGTACTGTCAGCCGCATGGAATCTATTTGAGGCATGTTTACGATGAATTCTTCGTAATCAAATTGGTGACCAATTCCTTTGTATTGAAAATCACCTGCGTGAATCATACCGTCGAACTCCAGATTTCTACCTTTTAGGAGTGTTAAAGTGCTATCTTGAGGTTCGCCGTAAATTTTAAAGTCTGTAGTAAGATAAAATCTCGAAACCCCCCTAACATTTAGCTTTCCACTATCGAGTTGAATATAAGCATTGGCTCCATCTTGTATTTTGGATGGAACCATTAGATTGTCAAAGTCTACAGCTTCAGCGGAGGCATCGTAGTAGAGAAATGCCTTTGGGTGTAATTTCAAAAGGCCTGTCGAAGAATTATAGTCGGCAAACCCATACTGTGAGAGAAGTTTAGCTGCACCTTTTGCAAACTTTTCATTTATTTCATACTCCACGGCCAGCTCACCAATGTAGAATTCTGTTAGATCATATTTTCTTGCGTAATAAACGGCAGCATTGATCGGGTGAAAATCCAGAAACCTGCCCATCTTTTTGTAGCGAATGAGGTCGAAAAAATCTGCAGATTCAAATGTTGCCGGTAGCAGATCTTTTCCATTCATAATCTCCATGGAAATGGAGTCTATTTCCATGTTCCAGGTGACAAGATCTACATTCATACTCACATCAAAGTAGGAAGATTTGTAAGGTGTAAGCGCGTTGTTTCGGAGCACTTTTAGTTCCCTTGTGGTGATGTCAAATTTGGCTCTAACAGATTTATGGACGATTGAATCGCTTCCATGCTGTATTGAAATAGTACCTGAATTCATTGATACAAGGGAATCTCCAAGATCAAATTCACGAGACTTCAACACAACTGTATTTCCTCTACCATCCAGAATTTTCAGAATTCCCGGCTCTCTTGAAACAGATTTTCCAAACAGCCTGTTTCCCCGAAGTTGGACGCCACCAGTGTAGCTTAGCTTGTCATCATTGAGCTTTACAGATACATCCGCATTGTTGGAGGTGAAAATTGGATAGTTGTTTCGTGTTCTAGGACGTCTAGGCGTGCTCTTAAACTCAAACACACCTTCTATATTTCCTGCTCCGGTCAACTGATCAAATTGTAAAGAAGCATTTGGTGTCCAGAAATCAGACCTGTCTTTCTTCAGGTGAAATTCTTTTAACTGTACAACGGCCCCCCTGAACTTCTCATTTCGCCCCGGCCAATCAAGTGAGCCTTGGGAAGCTACTAGTGTACGGTTCTTCAAAAGGAAGCTGCCTTTTACACTTTTGATTCGTAGTGAATCATAAGGGGTTGCTAAAATTGTTCTGGCATCTATGATCTCAATAACTGGGCCTTCAAGCTCTGGATGAACGTACTGATATTTCTTTAATGTAAGATAATCTGCAACCGTCGGCGTATAACTTGGTCTGACTGCCTTTGGTTTTTCTACAGCAGCTTGAGATTCGCTGCCCCAGCTATCGTTACTATCTCCCCAGGAGTCGTTGTTTCCCCAAGAATCATTTGAGTCCCCCCATGAATCATCTGAGGAATTATTGGCCCATGGATCGTCGCTGGTATCCCATGGGTCATTTGTATCACCCCAACTATCATTGCTATCTCCCCAAGAGTCATTCCCCCAGGAGTCGTCTGATGGTTCATCAATGATTTCCGGCATCTCATCTTCTGCGATCAAGACGATCGAGTCTTCATTTATTGCTTCTTCCTCTTTAAGAGCTTCTTCAGGCTCCAGATCTATGTAATCATCCAAAAGTTTGAACTCATATGATCCTTCTGCGGCTTGTACAGCGAGGTTTTTGTCTAAGCTAAGGTAACGTCTGGCGAAGTAGATATTTAAGCCAAACAAAAATTCTCGATACTCTGACTTGCTCAAGGTTTGTACTACCTGTTCATTGATCTCAAGTACTTTGTCTAACTGATCTCTTTGGAGATTTTCCTGGGTCACCGAATAGGCGAGATATGTGAAAAAATGATAGAAATAAGGATAGAACTTATATCCCTTCTTCTGCATGGTGAGGGCTATCTGATGAGCTTTATCCTGCTGACCGGCAGTGAACTTCCCGTCCCAGGCGTTCTGAAAATCGAACGCTATTTTGTTTGCAGACTCGGTGCCTATTGATTTAAGCTTAGCAATAGCCTCTTGTCGAAATTCTGTTTTGTCTTCAGAAAATCGTTGTGCTTGTGCCGATGATATGGCAGCCACAATTGCTAAAACTGAAATTAAAAGCGAGCGCATAGAGCGTTAAAGATATTTATAAGTACTCACTGTACCGTCAATAAGACGTTTGTTTTAGACGGAGAGTTTATTCAATACGAGCATTGCCCACTTATCTCGGGTGGTTGTTTTCAATTTTTTCAGTCCATTTTTCTCAGCCACCACTTCTAGATCATTGATGTCATCTTCATAAAATCCACTCAAAATAAGCTGTCCACCCGTAACCAGACGGGAAGCATATTCACCAATTTGATCCAATAGCACATTTTTATTGATGTTGGCGATAATGATATCAAAATCTGATGCGTCCACTTCGGTAATCTGCCCTTTGATTAATCTCACATCTCTTACTGCATTTAACGCGAAATTCTCTTCACTATTTTCTATACACCACTCATCTATATCTGTGGCAACCAATGAATCTGCTCCTCTCTTATGTGCCATGATTGCCAAAATGCCCGTTCCTGTACCAACGTCCATCACTTTTTTTCCATCGTGATCTAGCGTCATTTGGTAATCAATTATTTGATAGGTAGTGGCATGATGACCAGTCCCAAAGGACATTTTTGGGGTGACAATTATTTCATACGGAAATTGTGGTTGTGGGTCATGGAAAGACGCTCTGACAATGCACTTATCTCCGACGATAATTGGATCGTAGTTTTTCTCCCACTCTTCATTCCAGTTTACTTTCTCCTGCTCCTTGATAGAGAACGAAGCAGCTGGATGGGTTTTGAAAATTGAGGCAACCTTTTTTTCATCAAACTGTGATTGATCACAGCTCCCCTCAAATCCTTCATCAAACTCCTGAAAAGAGTCAAAGCCGAGCTCGAAAAGTTCTGCAATCAATATATCTGTAAGCTCAGATGGACAGCTGACTTTGATGGTTATGAATTCCATCATTCGAATGCTTTTACAATATTTGTGAAGTCGCGAGACTTTAGACTGGCACCTCCAATCAGGCCTCCGTCCACGTCAGGCTGCGAGAAAATCTCTTTGGCATTATCAGGCTTTACACTTCCGCCGTAAAGAATGGATATTTCATTTGCTACTGCTTCATTGTATTTGTCTGCAATTCTTTTTCTGATAAAGGCATGCATTTCCTGAGCTTGTTCAGCTGAGGCCGTAACTCCTGTACCTATGGCCCATACCGGCTCATATGCAATCACAACTTTTTTGATTTGATCGGCAGAAAGGCGGAATAAGGCTTTTTCTATTTGTTCTCCTACAAGTTTTTCATGCCCATTTGATTCACGTACGTCTAGCTTTTCGCCACAGCAGAATATTGGAGTCAGGTTATTTTCTAGGGCAAACTTCACTTTTTCTTCAAGTAGCTCCTCTGTTTCCCCAAAATATTCCCGTCTTTCACTATGACCTAAGATTACATGTGTAGCACCAGATGAAACCAGCATAGCAGCAGATACTTCACCAGTGAAAGCTCCACTTTGATTTTGATGACAGTTTTGAGCTCCAAGCAATACTTTTGAAGAACCTATGAGGCTGTGAATACTGGTTAAGTGTACAAAAGGAGGAATCAGGATCACTTCAGCGTCATTATTTACCTCATCTTCTACCATGTGAATTACTTCTGAAGCCAGTTTTTTGCCTTCGGGAATAGTGCAATTCATTTTCCAATTTCCAGCTACAATATTTTTTCTCATCTACTTTGTAAGTTTTAAGAGTGCAATGATACTAACGGTGAAGCATTATCGCTTCAAAACCTATTCTGAATGAATTTTTTCTACTTAAGACATCATTACCAGTCAATCGTAAGAAGTACCTCTTTTGATGGTGAGGTGTTTGCTTTTTTTGTTTTGGCGATTTTATTCGGTAGCTCAATTTCTTTGACCTACGATCAACTGGAATCATTTGCTCAAGCAACAAGTAATTTCTTTCATCAGGGTGAAACAAACTACATGCTCTTTTTGATGCTCTATGTTTTTACGGATTTAACTGTTCGGCTGGTATTTCGAAGACCGCTACCAAAGCTTAAATACTACGTTTTATGGAGCAATGCTTCCAAAGGGATTGCTACTCAGTATTTGTTTACTTCTCTATTTGGCATAATGCCATTTATTCTTTTGATTTCAATGCTGACGATAGCCTTTAAGGCAAATGAATGGTTGGGGCTGTGGCCCATGCTAGCTGTGGTTCTCTGGTGGTTTGCCAATCACTTCTTTGGACTTGTTGCTCAATTTGCTCATAAAAACATCAAGAGGTTCATCGCACTGCTATTGGTCTTGACGCTTTTTATTCAATGGCTTATTCCATCACTGAATATTGGATCACAATTGATGAATCCTTTACTGAGTGGGGGTTTACTAATAATAAGTGTAGTTGCAGCGTATCGAATGGTACGTAAGTCCATCGATGAAAGAGAGGTTTACGAAGAAGGAGGTAAGTCAGGGTTTTTAGAGGCGCTTCCTGTATTGAGCTTTAAGAATCCTGTCTTCCAATTGGAATGGGCGCTTTTGGTTAGAAATAAACGTACCAGAAGCAATCTATTGTTGGGTTTGGTAAGTGTGCTGATACTACCTTTTCTCGTAGACGGTGAAACAGAGTGGATGATAGGCACGCTGATCTTTTTTATAACTACAGGCTTCTTCATCATACAACATGGCGTGTATTCGCTAGGCTGGGAAGGCAGCTACTTTGATTTTTTGATTACTAATATATCTCCACAAGTATTCATTAAAACGAGGTATTTGTTTTATGCAGGGACTTGTACAATTGGGTTAATACTGGCGTCTATTCCTACCATGATCAATGGGCTGAGTTGGGCTAGCTTGTTCATGCTTTTTCTATATAACGTTGGAGTGACCATACCGCTGGTACTCTATCGCTCCACTTTGAATAGCACTAAAATCATTTTGACTGAAAACTCATTTATGAATTACAATGGCATGATGACCGGGCCCATCTTCGTGAGTAGTTTCCTGGTAACATTATTACCACTCTTCATTTATGGATTGGGACAGTCGGTAATTGGGCAAAATGCAGTGTATCTGCTCGGGTTGATGGGAGTTTTGGGCTTATTGGCATTTAAACCATTAACTAATCTGATTGCTAAAAAATATCATTCAAGAAAATATCATTTATCTCAAAGCTTTAAAGCATGATTAAGATTCAGAACCTTAGAAAATCGTTTAATGGAGTGCCTGCGCTTAATATTGAAGATTTGGAAATCAATCCTGGTGAGTGCATAGGCATTGTGGGTAACAATGGAGCCGGGAAAACTACCTTTTTTAAATCTGTGCTTGATCTCATCAAGCCGGATACTGGATTTGTTTCAGTTGAAAATGTCCATGTAAATATTTCAGCCGATTGGCAGAATCACCTGAATGCATTTATTGATGAGTCTTTCCTTATTGAGTTTTTAAAGCCAAAAGAGTATTTGACCTTCATCCTAAAGATGAAAAATTCACAGTTCGATGTGGAGGAGCTTCTCAGCAGCTATGCTGATTTTTCAAACAAAGACATTGATGAAAACAAGAAGTACATCCGTGACTTATCTACCGGAACGAAGGTAAGGATAGGTGTCCTCTCACTCTTGGCTGGAGATCCGAAATATATGATCATGGATGAGCCATTTGCTCATTTAGATCCAACTTCACAGGCGAAACTTCGAAAACTTATTCGTGCGCAAAAAGAAGAAGGAAGGTGTGTGATTGTTTCTAGTCACAACCTGCAAAATATTGCAGAGTCTTGCGATAGAGTAATCCTAATTGAAGCAGGTATTGTGAAGTATGATGTGGAAGTTAATGAAGAAAGCATGAGGAAGCTTGGGGAATACTTTGATAACTAGTAAAGCAAGTCAGTGCCATTAATCGAAGCAAGGCTACAACTCATCCATTTATGAATCAGATATTGATGATAATAAATGGATTCTCAACATCTTGTTGAATCAAACACTTTGTAAACCATGAAAGATGTTGTAAAATTCAGAGCGCTGGTAGGTATTGCGCAAGCTGATGGAGATTTTGATAGTTCTGAAAAAGAGTTTATCCGTCACTTGGCTGAACTCGAAGGATTGTCAATGAAAGAGCTAAAAGAGCTTCTTAAAAGTGCTGAGAAAACCGGAAGCTTAGTGAAGGAATTAACTTTTGATGACAAAGTTGATATTCTTATTTACATGGTAAAGCTGATGAAGATTGATGGCAAAGTATTGCTCAGCGAAATCAAGTTTAGTGAAAAGGTGGCTAAGGCACTTGGTTTCGAAGAAAAAGCGATTGGGTTTTTATCCGGGATTATCGAAGGCAATCCCAATGACACACCAAATTTAGGAAGCATCAATCACCGCATGAGAAAGTATCTGGTTGGGGCTGATGACGACTACTAGAGCTTCTCCTTGAGGTACTGAGCCGTATAGTTGTCTTTCAGTTTGATCATATCCTCAGGCAATCCAGCGAAACATACTGTGCCTCCTTCTTCTCCTCCTTCTGGACCCAGATCGATTATCCAGTCGGCGTTTTTAATCACTTCAGTGTTGTGCTCGATGATTACAACCGAATTTCCTGCATCTACAAGTGCATTGATGGCATCAAGCAGTTTCTTGATGTCATGGAAGTGAAGCCCGGTAGTTGGCTCGTCAAATATGAAGAGTATATGATCGGTGTTACTGGCTTTGCTGCCTTTAGAAAGAAAGCTGGCAAGTTTGACACGCTGCGCTTCGCCTCCACTCAACGAGTTAGACCCTTGACCAAGCTTTACATATCCCAGGCCAACGTCGAAAAGTGGTTGAAGCTTATTTGTGATGGCGTTGTTTCCTTCAAAAAACTCGATTGCCTGTTCAACAGAAAGGTCTAATACATTAGCAATATTTTTCTCATTGTATTTGACTTCCAGAATTTCTTTTTTAAAGCGCTGGCCTCCACAGTTTTCACACGTCAGGTGGAGGTCTGCCATAAACTGCATTTCGATTTTCACTGTTCCTTCACCTTCGCAAACCTCGCATCGTCCACCGTCCACATTGAATGAGAAATGTGCTGGTTTAAAGCCGTTGGTTTTAGAAAGTGGCTGTTCTGAAAAGAGCTGACGAATAGCATCGTAGGCTTTTACATAGGTCACGGGATTGGATCGAGAACTTTTACCAATTGGGTTTTGATCCACGAACTCAACCTGGGTGATTTTCTTATAATTTCCGGTAAGGTTGGTGAATTTTCCGGAAGCCTCACCAATCAATCCTAGCTGCTTACCAATGGCCGGGTGGATGATTTTACGGACAAGAGTGGACTTGCCAGAGCCGCTGACTCCCGTAACAACAGTAAGCACTCCAAGAGGTACTTCTACATTTAAATCCTTCAGGTTGTTTTCGCGTGCACCTTCTATTAGCACAGAAGACCTCCATGGCCTTCTTCTTTCTGGCACAGGTATCGTTTCCTTACCTTGAAGGTATTTGGATGTATACGAATTGGTTTCCCCATTCATATCAGAAGTTTTTCCCTGAAAAACCAGCTCACCTCCAAATACTCCCGCGTCAGGCCCAATATCGATAATCTGGTCCGCCGCTTCCATTACTTTCTCCTCATGCTCTACTACGATCACGGTATTTCCTACATCGCGTAGTGTTTTCAAAACGTCAATTAATCGATCCGTATCTCTTGGGTGAAGACCTATACTGGGCTCATCCAGAATGTACATTGACCCAACCAGTGCACTTCCCAGTGAAGTAGCCAATTTGATTCGTTGAAATTCCCCGCCCGAAAGTGTGCTGGTTAGTCGATTGAGCGTTAAATATCCAAGTCCCACCTGATCCAGGTAAGAAAGGCGGTTTTTTATCTCCTCAAGAATCCGTTTAGCAACTTTTTCATCATGCTTATTGAGCTTAACCTTTTCAAAAAAAGGTCTTAATTTTTTTACCGGCATCAGCACCAAATCAGTAATGGAGTGATTAGCCACTTTTACATAACTGGCATCTTTCCTCAGCTTTGTACCACGACAATCAGGACAGGTTGTTTTCCCACGGTATCGCGATAGCATCACGCGGTATTGAATCTTGTGAAGTTTGGATTCCAAATGCGAGAAGAAGGCATTTAGTCCCTCAAAATATTCATTTCCTGTCCAGAGGAGAGCGTATTCTTTCTGCGTCAGCTCAGCAATAGGACGGTGGATTGGAAAGTCAAACCGGATGCCATCACGCAATAAAGGCTCAGCCCATTTTTTCATGGTTTCGCCTTTCCATGGGGCGATAGCCCCTTCGTATACCGATAGGTTTCGATCAGGAATTACAAGGTCCGGGTCAATCCCCAAAACCCTTCCAAAGCCCTCACACTTCCGACAAGCACCATATGGATTGTTGAAGCTAAAGAAATTGACAGAGGGCTCTTCGAATAGGATATCATCTAGCTCAAATCGGTCAGAAAAATTCTTCTTACCCTTACCTACTATTGTCACAAAGCAATCGCCTTCACCTTCAAAAAAGGCGGTCTGTACCGAGTCTGCGAGTCTGAATTGAGTTGCTTCGTCGTTTTGTACTACTGCTCGATCAATTAGGATTTCGATTTCTTGCTTGGGCTTCTCTTTCGATTTAAGTATGTCTTCAATGAACGCTACCTCCTCACCAATGAGGATACGTGTATAACCCTTGCTCATCAGAATTTCCAGCTCTTTTGCGAGCGAGCGCTTTTCCTTTTGCTTAAGTGGTGTAGTAATCATCAGCTTAGCGCCTTCCTCATGCGATAGGATGTAGTCAACTACGTCGGTGACGGTATCTTTTTTTACTTCTTTGCCAGAAACAGGTGAAATGGTTTTTCCTATTCTAGCAAATAGAAGCTTGAGGTAATCATAAATCTCAGTAGTTGTTCCTACTGTAGAGCGTGGATTTCTGGAAGAAACCTTTTGTTCAATGGCAATTGCAGGTGCCACACCTTTGATGTAGTCAACTTCCGGCTTTTCCATCCGTCCCAGAAACTGACGGGCATAGGAGCTCAGGCTTTCTACATACTTCCGTTGGCCCTCTGCAAAGAGAGTGTCAAAGGCCAGTGAAGATTTGCCGGATCCGGACAGCCCGGTGATTACCACGAGCTGATCACGTGGTATTGCTACATCGAGGTTCTTTAGGTTATTCACCCGAGCACCTTTAATGATGATGTATTCTTTAGGATCTAGTTTGTCAATATTTTTTCCCATCATTCGCTCCCTGTTTCAAACATAGTGGAAGTATAATCCAATAGTTCCTTATTGCCTGGTTTTCCATGACCGGGGATCACCAAACTAATGTCTTTATATGCAGATTGAATTGATTGTACGGTTGTGGACCATGACAAGGTATCTGCGTCTCCAAGGAAGCCCTTTCCTGCGCCGACTGATTTTACCAGACATCCACCAAAAAGTGTTTTTTCTGATGGATAGTAAGCAACAACATTGTCATAGGTGTGACCTTGTCCAAAAAATGAAACCAATATTTCCTCTTGGCCAATTTTGAATGTGATTTGATCATCAAATGCCACGCTTGTAAGTAAAATGCTATCCTCTTGTGCTAGTTGAATTGTCTTTTTGTGCGCATAAGATTTTATGCCATTCCGGTCAAATGCAGCAATACCACCTAAACAGTCATCGTGGTGATGGGTAGGGACAACGCTGACGATTTCAGACTTCATTTCTTGCTTAATCCACTGGATTAATTCCATTGAGGCGATATCGTTGGTTGGGGTATCTAAGATTACTACCTCGTTACTATTTCTAAAGATTGCGCCATTGCATTTAACTCTTCCAAAATCATTGGTTTCAATGTATGAGACATGTAGAAAAACATTATCCGTGAGCTGTTGAATTTTTAAATTGGGGCTATCAAATAGCAGGGATTCACTTCTTTTTCCGCATGAAAAAAGGAGCAAAAGAGCGGAGACTACAGAGAGAGTTTTGCGAAAAAATCCAACCATTTTAGGGGTTTGTATGTCTATGAAACACTAACAAGGGAATTCGGTTCGAGTGCCGCAAAAATAAGGTGCTTACTTTTCCAAGTTGTTGAATTTTTATATTCTTGTCCGCTAAAATTTTATAAACCCTAAACAATACAATATGATATAGACCTCTACGTTAACAAACAGGTGAAGTACATGAATAAGACAAGTTTGAATGATAGCGAATTGCTATCCCTCTATATCGGAGGAAACGAAGAGGCATTTGAGGAACTCCTCAATCGTCATAAGGACAGGGTTTTTACAACCATCTATTTAATCGTAAAAGACAGGTACACTGCAGAAGATCTCATGCAAGAGGTTTTCATAAAAGCAATTCGTACCATCAAATCCGGCAGGTATAACGAGGAGGGAAAGTTCCTTCCGTGGATTCTCAGGATCGCACATAACCTGTCCATAGACCACTTCAGAAAAGCAAAACGCTATCCGATGATCGTGATGGAGGATGGGAGCAGCGTTTTTAACACACTTGATTTCTCCGAATCGTCTATTGAAGAAGAACACATAAAACAGGATACCTACAATCTTTTGAAGGCTTTTATTAAAGACCTACCCGAATCTCAGCGAGAAGTGCTGGTAATGCGGCACTACATGAAGATGAGCTTTCAGGAAATTGCCGATGCTACCGATGTAAGCATCAATACGGCACTTGGGAGAATGAGGTATGCTTTGATAAACTTGAAAAAGAAATTTGAGCAAACCCAAAACGCGTATGACAAAAACCTTTACAGAAAATGACCTATTGAGATTTCTATACGACGAGCTAAATGAGGACGAGCGATTAGAGATGAAAGAATCGCTAAGTGCTGACATGGAACTCCGAACAAAACTGGATGAATTGGAGGAAGCAAAATCTGCTTTGGATGTTTTTACAATGAAAGCACCTGCAGATGTTGTTTCGAGAATTCTTTATGCTTCGAAAAACCTAGAGTCTGCTTAAAGTAGGAGTTGGAAATCAGAAAAAGACCCTGAATTAAACTTGCCTTTCGGCAGACAGGTTCAGGGTGACGATTCTTTTTTCTAATGTCATTCTGAACTTGTTTCAGAATCTATCCTCTAATTTTAGGCAATGACTAAAAAAGAGCGGTTTGAAGCGTTCGTCGGATACTTTTCAGAATCTTATCCACAACCGGAAACAGAATTACAATATTCGAATCCGTTTGAGCTACTTGTTGCTGTAGTGCTAAGTGCACAATGTACAGATGCGAGGATCAACAAGGTTACGCCTGCGCTATTTAGGGATTTTCCTACTCCTGAACATATGGCGGCCAGTCACTTTGACGAGTTGTTTCCGTATATCCGGAGCGTCTCATATCCCAACAATAAAACTAAGCACCTGCTTTCGCTAAGTAAGCGTTTGGTGGAGGAATTTAATTCTGAGATTCCAACCACTATAAAAGAACTTACCTCTCTTCAAGGTGTAGGTCGCAAGACGGCCAATGTCATTGTCTCGGTACTTTATAATCAACCAGCGATGGCCGTAGATACACATGTGTTTCGCGTATCCAAGCGATTGGGTCTGGTGACACAAACGGCTAAGACTCCATTGGAAGTGGAAAAACAACTGGTGAGACATATTCCAGAAGAATATATCTCACGAGCGCATCATTGGTTGATCTTGCATGGACGCTATGTATGCCTTGCGCGAACCCCTAAATGCGACAAATGTGAGATCACACATTTCTGTAAGTACTTTGAGAAAAACTACTAGAAAAATATGACGAAGTTGAATCTGACTTCAATAATATTTTCGTCTGTGTAATCTTTATTAAGGCTGGCATTGTACCTAAAGGTTGGCTCAAATGAGATGTTATCAGCTAAAAAAGCTGCATAGCCGACTTGCAAGCCTAGCCAGAGTGGGTCGGGAACATCCACCGATCCAAAGCCTGAATTCTGATCTTCGTTGGTAGCTCCAGTTACATCTAGCTGAACCGGAACATTTCCTCCAGCATAATGCTTGAATCCGAATTTGTAGGTCAGGAATTTTGTGAAATCCAGATCCGTATAACCAAGACCAAACTTGAGCGCAGTATTGTCCTGGATGAAGTAGCCGCCTTCTGCACCTATTGAGAATAATGTAGATCCATCGGTTGATAAAATATTAAATCCTGTTGAGGCACCGTGCTTTATCAGATTTTCTCCAAAAGCCGTAGTCCCTACCTCAAATAAGATGTTTCCTTGTTTAGTAGCTTCTTGTGAAAATGATGTAATGGCAATAATTATAGCCAAGCTTGATATGGTAATTTTCTTCATGCTTGTTGTGTTTTAAGTTATGTGTCTGCAATTATGCAAAAATTGCTCAACTAGATTATAGCCAATGAAGCATTTTCATAAAATCACTCATCCTTTCAATTGAAATGAAAAGATGTGGCCGCTTTGGGAGGCGTTATTCCGTCGAATAAGTGATGCTTAAGGTTCTTTCTTAAGCTACTTGCGATTGATATTCCAACATCTCAAGTCCTTTTTGATTGGCCCATGATCTGAAAGAATCTAACTGATCTGGATAGATGTTGACTTTATGGTCAACGTGAGATTTACTGTACTTCAAATCTGAATCAAGAAAATCGAGAAGTGTAGTACGTGACGGGAAAGAGATGGATAACATGTACCCTTCATCTTTGATAAGTAATGCGTTAGTCATTGATTGGCGGTTTATGTTATAAATATAATGTCGAAACACTCAAAATGTTTCAGGTAGACTGTTACAATTTTCCTGCCAGATCAAAAAATACCCAAAATAGGGTATGTCGAGTTGCCTGAATATGCAGTTATTCATACTTCAGGGAATCCACAGGGTTTGCACGAACTGCTTTAGATACAAAGATGTAAATCGTTCCCACAGCAAGTATCAGAATAATCCCAATTCCCAAGGAGATATTATAAACGGAAATTTCCGGTGCATTATAAACCCTGCTGGTCCAGGCAATATTGATCAGAACGGCTAATGGTGTAGCCAGAATAATTGCAACTAAAATGACCCAAATGAAGCCCTTGGATAAACCAACCATCAGGCTGCTTAGGCCTGAACCCAAGACTTTTCGGATACCTATTTCTTTTGTCTTGAGCTCCACATGATGCACGACCATGCTAAACTGGCCAAGGCACGCAATCAAAATTGCTATGAATCCCACAATGCCAACAATATTTACCAACTCTGAAAATTCAGCATTGATATCCTCCATTCCATACTGATATGTTTCATAATCCATTGTATGATTATTGTCGAATTCATTCCATACAGATTCCACAATTTCTGCACCTTGCTTTGGTGAAATTCCAGCGATTTTTATGTTGATTGTGGTAAGAGATTCTGGATCATATTGCATAATTAGGGCGCCACTTTCAATGAATACGAATTGGTAGTTAAAGTCCCGTACCACACCAATTACCTTCTTCTTTTCAGTGTTTGCTTCTCGTGTGTTCTTATCAATTGATTGTATTTCTACTGTTTTATTTAAAACATCCATTGGATTTTGATATCCCATGGCATCCATTGCTTTTTCGTTAATTATAATATGGTCTACTTCATATTGTGGGCGAGATGAAAAATTCTTTCCAGCGATCATTTCAATTCCTAAGTTTTCAATGACATATGCGTCTATGGAAAATATGGAAGCCTTGATATTTTCTCGCTCAGAAGAACGGTTGGTTATTTCTACATCTTCAAAAAATGATAGAACCGGGAGGTTCGACACGGCAGAAACTCCTGCAACCTGAGGTTTCTTCAACAACTCATTTCGAAACGTCTCATACGGAATACTTTTCTTCTTGGGTACATTGATGATGTTGGAATGTTCAAATCCATAGTCAGTAGTATCAAAAACCTTTGCCTGCTGGTATAGGATGATTGTAGTGATGATGAATATCACCGAGAAAGCATATTGAAAGAACACAAGCACTTTTCTAAGCAGAAAGGAAGGTGACCTGCCGGAACCGTTCGATCCTTTTAAAACCGAAAGTGATCTAAATGAAGAAAGGTACAATGCAGGATAAACACCGGAAACAATTCCAATGATTATTGCAAAGGCGATAAATGAGATATAGACATAAAAATCGCTATTGAAATTCATCGTAATAGCACCGTCAATATCACGTAGAATCTTAAGACCATTGAAGATCGGAACCAAAACCTGAAGGAGGAAAAAAGCACATAAAAGAGAAATAAATATTACAAGTTGTGCTTCTACTAAAAACTGGGCGATTACCTGTTTTCTATTAGCACCTAACACTTTTCTAACTCCGACCTCTCTGGCGCGCTTTAATCCTCGCGCGATGGCCATATTCATATAGTTAAAGCTGGCAGAAAGAATGAGTACCAGACCAAGAACGCCAAAGAAGTAGGCTACAAAATTAGGGGTTGTGGTGCCTATTTCATTACGGATCAGCGACCCAAGGTTTATTTGGTCTAGTCTCTGCGTTTCAAAGCGATAAAGGCCCTTTTTCGCGTCGGGTATTTTGATGTCTAGGCTGGAAAGGTAGCTTTTAAGCATTTGGTCTGATTCACCCTTTAAGTGGAAATAATTGTAGAATACTTTGGCTCCTTCTTCCCAGTCGGACACCAAATATTCATTTTCTGCATTGTTTGAGAATGCACTGATAGGGATCACCAAATCATACGTCAGGTGCGTTTTGTATTTACGCTTGTCGATGACTCCTGATACAATAAAGTCTCCCAAACGTTCAATCGTAATTATTTCTCCAAGCGGATCATTTTCTCCAAACATTTTGATTGACATTTCTTTGGAAATAATCAGACTATTCTCTCCATCCAGGGCACTCATCTTGTTTCCTTGCTCCAGATCGAAATGGAAGAAGTTCAGGAAATTTGGAGAGGCAAACAATCCGCTGAATTGAAATTCATTCTCATCTATTGTCAATAGCCCGGAAGTTTTGACTAGTTGTGCCGATGCAGATACTGACTCCACATTGAATGGGACCAATTGGTTGATTTCAAAAGGAGAGGTGCCATATGAGCGAATCTTATCTTCATCAACATCATTGATTACGGTGAGTACGCGATAGATTTTGGCTGCATTTGGGTTGTGCTCGTCTTGCCGATCCTGATCAAAAATGAAGAGGATAATCAGCATTGTAATAGCCATACTCATTGTAAGGCCAAAAACGTTTATTGCTGTGAATCCTTTTTGTTTAATCAGGTTTCTAAAGGAGATTTTAAGATGATTTTTGAACATACCGTAAGTGTTAATTCTGTGAGTGCCGTCTGATGGCTTAATGATGTCTTTCCTAAACAGGAGGAGAACATCCTTTATAAATTTTAAATCTGCTTTTCTCTTTCCAAGCTCTAATACGCGTTCGTCATAGAGCTCCAAGAGGTCTCCTTCAATGGGCTTTACCAAACGTGGATGGCAAAACCATCGGAAGAATCGAAGGAAAAACTTTGGTGGCTGACTATTCATCTTTTAGTGATTCAACCGGGTTTTGTCTGGCTGCTCTCAATGTTTGTGATCCTATCGTTAACAGTCCCAGACCGAGCATCAATAGCGATCCAATAATGACTGTTTCAAAGCCAAAGTCTACTCTGTTTGGTAGATTGTCCAACCAGAGCTTATTGATGAAGTAACTCAATGGTGCCGCAATCAAAATGGACATACCCAGCAACGTCAGGAATGATTTTGAAAGGATTAGAACCAGCTTGAGTTCAGCTGCTCCCAGCACCTTACGGATTCCGACCTCTTTGGTCTTTCGCTCGGTCGCATAGGTAGCCATCCCGAGTAGCCCTAGGCACGCAATCAAAATTGCCAGAAAGGAGATATAGCCGATTATCGTGACTACATCAAATATGGCCAGGTTGGTATTCGACAGCTCATTGTCATAAAAGTCATATTTGAACTCATGAATGGGATCTATTTCCTTCCACCGATCTTGGATGTCTGCAATAGTCTTCAGTGGGTTTCCTTCAGAAATTCTGACGTTGAGATAGTTTAATTTGTCCTTTCCTGTGCTTAAAGACATTGGTCTGATTTCATGACCATTTATCAGCAGGGAGGCTCTGAAGTTTTCAACTATGCCAATGATCTGAACTGAAGATTCATCATTGTCTAATTTCCATATTTGTCCAAGTGCTTCTTGTGGACTGTCATATCCCAGTTTTTCAACCGCAGACTCATTTATGAGAATGTATCTTCCATCTTCTCTGGAAGATGTTATTGATTCGCCATGGAGTAATTTTAGATCAAGGTTTTCAATGAAATTTTCATCCACATAATAATTCAGCAAGACCAGTGGCTCTTCATCTTCTTTTTGGTTTTGAAGCTCAATGACATTGGTGATACCTGTGGCAGGGATGTAATCCACAGCGGAAATGTTAGTTATACCGGAGATCTGACTAAGTTCATTTACGACCAGATCGTAATCATTACCCTGGAGAGGCATGTTTATTATATTTTCGGAATTAAATCCATATTCAAACTCAGTGTAATGTTTGAACTGATTGTAAATCACCATTGAGGTGACGATGAAAATCAGCGATACAACAAACTGAGAAACGTTAAGTACTTTTTGAAGGCCCCACTTTCCTTTGGATAGGTCTTTACTTTTCAGTGCATTGATCGGATTCCTTTTCGAAAGGAATAATGCGGGATAAGTTCCGGCGATTAAGCCTACGATGACTGCAAAAACTAGAAACTGAGCGATTACAGGCAATGAGGTGGTTAGCTCAAAGTTCAGGTACTTATTAAACCACAGGTTCATGAATGCCTCCTTGGTGAAGTAGAGAATAACTGCAGCCAGTAGCAGTGCTATGATAACGGTGATGACGGATTCTGTCAAAAACTGGAAAATCAGATTTTTTCTAGTTGCGCCGTTTACTTTCCTCACCCCGATTTCTTTCATTCGAGTGATGGCTCGAGCGATTGACAGGTTGGTATAGTTGAGGCATGCCATCACCATGATGACAAGCGCGAGAATTGACAAGATATAATAGGCGATTTCAGGAAGTCTGAAAGTTGCTTCGTTGTTTACTGGAATTCCGGGAGTAATTTCGGTCAGTCGCTGACCGGAAAGCTGAAACTCAGAAAGCTCCTCTGATTCGGCATATTTCCTAAGCGAGAGATCGGATAAGGCTTTTTGCACTTGATCATGAGAAGTGCCCTCGGCAACTTTAAAATAGGAATAGACTCCCCAATAATATTCCCAGTTTTCTGAAACATCGGCAATGAGGCTATCCTGGTAAAGTCTTGGTAAAGTAGAGGAGGAAACCAGCGCATCAAATTTTATGTGTGTTTTGTATGCACTTAAATCAATCACACCCGTGACTGTATATGTACCCCAATCTACTGGAGGGTTACCTGACTCAATGTCTAAAATATGTAGTCCGCGATCTTCGAATTTGACTTGCTGACCCAACGGACTTTTATCGTTGAACAGCTGGTAGGCCTTTTCTTTAGTGATAACTATTGAGTTAGGAGCTGTAAGAGCTGTCGATTTATCTCCCTCGACGAGTGGAAATGAGAATACGCTGAAGAAAGAGCTGTTGGTAAAGTACCCTTTCAATTCGACCGTTTTCTGATTGATAGACGCATCTCCGCCAACTCCTCTTCGCAAATAGATGGCCTCTTCAATAAATGGGTATTCTTCTTCGAGCGTTTCAGCTACAGGCATTGGCACTGTGGCAAAAGGCCAACTGCCAATTTCGGGTGTACCCAAAACACGATAGATCGTGTCTTTCTTTGAGTGGAACTGATCATAACTTTTTTGATCAGCGAGCATAAGGATGATCAACATGCAGACCGACATGGCAACAGCGAGCCCGAATACATTGATAAATGAGAAGGTTTTGTACTTCAGGATATTTCTAATCCCTACTTTAAAATAGTTTTTAAACATGCCGTAATGATTGAGTTTTCGTGTTCCCTCTGCCGGTTTAATTATGTCCTTTCTAAACAGCAGGAGCGTGTCCTTTATAAATTGTAAATCAGCTTTTTTCTTTCCCAGCTCTTGCACTCTTTCTTCGTATAATTCCATGAGGTCACCTTCAATTGGTTTGACCAACCGTGGGTGGCAATACCACCGGAAAAATTTGAGAAAAAGTTTGGGAGGATTATGCATTGAATAACTTGGCAAACTTTACATCAAGAGAAACTGAAGGAATAGCGTCCCACAAAGAGTTTCTGGTCTCTTTGGTGTATTGCATGGCTTGCTTTCCCAGAGAGGTAATTTTGTAATAGCGTTTAGGGCGACCTGCTCTTTCCTGAGTGGCGTCTTTATCATGTGAAGCCAGGTAATCTTTGTCCTCAAGTCGACGTAAAGCCGATTGCAATGCTCCCACGCTCACATTTCTGCCTAGCCGGTTTTCTATTTCCTTTTTGATGGAAACACCATAGGCATCGTCATATAGAATGGCCACCGTGAGCATCACGATCTCTTCGAATTCACCTAATTGAAATTTTTTCATTTTTTTAAAAGTTTCAAAATGAGCGCTTTGCTACCCATTTGATTTTCTTAAAGTTACTATTCTCAAGGATTGGGTTAAGCGGCACGCTTATAATTAATTCCTATTTGCAGTATTTACGAAGAAAAATAAATTTGGTTATAAATTCCTATTTGTAGTAAAATTAATTTAAGCTGCAAGTCACCCTGAACTTGATTCAGGGTCTTCATAAGATGCTGAATCAAGTTCAGCATGACCATGCTTTATATTTGAGGCATTTAATAGTAGAAAATGAATGCAGCTTCCCTTGCAGATATAAAACACGAGTTGAAAGAGCGAACGCCTGAGGAGCTGTTGGCAATCTGCCTCCGACTCGGACGGTTTAAAAAGGATAACAAAGAGCTCTTGACTTATTTACTTTTCGAAGCTGGAGACGAGACATCCTACATTCAGCTTTTGAAAGAGGATATTGACGACATGATGGATGAAATCAATATGGACCACCTTTATTATGTGAAGAAAGGGCTGCAGAAAATCGTCCGAACTTTAAACAAATCTTTGAGGTATTCCGGTCAAAAACAAACAGAGGTAGAAGTGCGCATGTATTTTTGTAAGTGCATAAAGGGCGCTGGCATTGCTATCGAACGCCATACGACTATCAATAATCTCTATCATCGGGAAATTAAGCGGGTAAACAAGGCCTTGTCAGGCCTGCATGAAGATTTACAGGCTGATTATCAGACCGAGCTAATGCGGCTATAGTTTGGCGGCATTAGAACACGAATAGTTTAAGTGCTATTTTATTTCGCATTCTGTAATAGGTTTTGGCGTATTCTCGAGAGGCAGATCTCAGGCCAGAGTTAGAAAAAATGCCGAGAATTAAATCTTTCTTCGGAAAATAGTAAAGATCTGTTCGCATGCCTATGCCACTTCCGGAATGACCATAGGTAATTCGGTATGGAAAGCCGGTATCTACCATTAAGCCAAGTCCATAGTCAGGATTCTTTTCTTTGTCCCATGATCTCATTTCGTTTAGAAATTCTTGGTTTAGTATTTCTCCCTTCACTAATTTTTCCAGAAAGATCCCTGCGTCTTTAGGTGATGCATAAATCCCATCATCACCACTGTACCAATTGGTAGTTTCAATGGTTTGGGCTGTCAAGTTCTCAGAAATACCGTCCTTGTTTAGATCTCCGTAGTGATCAATAAGATTTAGAGGAGTCTCTTTATACCAAGTATTGTTCAGATTGAGTGCTGAAAGCATCGACCTTAAATATTCTTCATGCCCTTTCTCAGTCACCTGATCCATAATCATGGTGAGCAGCAGGTAGTTTGTGCTGCTGTAATTAAATGACTCTCCCGGATTTCCTAATGATGGTTTTCCATAAAGGTATCTTTGAAGAGCTTCAAGGTGACTTAGCGTATCAAGTCTCAATTTACCTGTCAAGTACAATCGATTGAGCAGTGTGTCCGTGTTGTAATTGGTAAAACCAGAAGTGTGCATGAGCAGATGACGGATAGTTACTTTATCTGCATTTGGCAGGTGATCAATGATCTCTGATGGAAGGTATTGGCTTATTTTGTCGTCCAGGCCAAATTTGCCTTCCTGCGCCAGTTTCACAGCTGCAGTTGCGTTGTACATTTTACCAATACTTGCCAGCCCGATTACATCGTCCGGCTTCATCAATATACTCTGTTCACTATTCGAAAACCCGGACGTCCCAACCCATTCGCCCAACTTTGGGCTTTTGATATAAACCATTACACCTGTGAGGTTGTCGTCAGTAGCTTTGTCTATGTATTTCTGAATTTTTTTGAGCTTTCCTTCTTGAGCGAATGCCGAAGATGAGAGTAATAGTAGAAGTCCTAGTTGGAGAGATATTTTCATTGTCCTTGTTTTTGAAAGCAAAAGAGGACCTGGATGAAAGTAAATCCTGCAGTGAAAGTTAAAATTCTGGCGAAGTGCTATTGATTTTAGGATGAAGTGCTATGATACCACTTTCTGAATGCTGCGGCTTTTTGTATACTCACAGTCACTTCATTATTAAGACCATCAACAGTCAGATCAATCTTACCATACGAAGATGGAGATATGGATTTAATCACCTCTCGATGAAGAATAATACCTCTTGTTGCCAAAAAAAACAGATGATCCGGGAGTTCATCCATTAAACTTTGCAAAGTGCCGGAATAAATGGCTGTTGTGTCACTCGATTTTACCCAAACTATTCCAGCTTCGCTTTTGGCAAAACGGAGCTCATTTGCTGGAATGATCAATTGACTTTTTCCTTTGATGAGTGAAATGTCCTTGGTGGATTGATGGTAGTTTGTGTGGAGTGTTTTAATCTTTTCTCTGGACAACTCAAGTTTGCTTTCTGTTTTTTTCCAGCCCTGATAGAAGAAATAGGCCCAGTTGAAGAAAGAGATGAGGAAAAGTACGCCAAAGAGTACCAGATTGATAATTATAATTTCTTTCAGTGAAAGGAATTCGTCACTGGTAACCATGACATACAAGCTGCCCGAAATATTGAATACAAGCAATACACTAATGGACAGCAGTCCAAGATGCATGATGAACCTTTTTTTGAATGATTTGGTCCAGCTAAAGTGAGCTTCTAATCTTCTATCAATGTAATGATTCAGCTCAGTGACAGGCAATGCGAGTAGGATGGCCACAATGAATTCACTAACCAAAAAATCAGGGTTCTCCGGATCAAAAACATAATTAACAATGATGTTGGACAGGCTCCCTAATATTATTGGCTGAAAAACTCTTTTAATGGCGCCTTCTCTAAGTTGCATGCGATGTTCATTGGCCTCTGATCAAAATTAAGGATACTATTTTTTAGATCTATAGCCAAGGACTACTCATCCCTCAAAGACAATATAGGATTGGCTTTTGCCACTTTCAAAGACTTATACCCTACGGTAAGCCCCGCGATTATCAAGCTGGCAACAATTGCTATAACAAAAAAGCCAGGGCCAAGGGTGATTCTATATGCATAGGTGTCCAGAAACGCCCGCATCACAAAGTAAGCAACGGGGCCTGATATAAGAAAAGCCATCATCATTAGTGATATAAGCTCTTTGGAGAAGATGTTCCAAATAGCCAATTCTGAAGCTCCCATTACTTTTCTGATGCCAATCTCCTTGGTCTTTTGATTTGCCATAAAAGAAACCAAGCCATAAAGCCCCAACGCACCTATTATGATTGCAATGATGACGAATATGCGGAAAATCTGAGATACACTTTCTTCCAGACTGTACATGCTTGCGACAGTCTCGTCATAAAATTGTAAATCGAAAACATGTTCGGGGAATCGATTTTCCCATGATTCTTCAATGTGGATTAGGGTTTCTTTCATTTCAGAAAAGGACGACCCATTCGACTTTAATTTTATCCCTGCCTGAAAAATGTTCCAGGACACGTTAGCCATAAAGACATTATCAAGATCTTGATGAAGCGAAGCGGCATGGAAGTCCTCGACCACTCCTACAACGATAAATTCGAGTGATCCTCGTCCGTATTTGATCCGTTCACCAAGTGCATTTTCCGGTTCTTTGAAACCTAGAATTTCTGTAACCCTTCGGTTTACAACCGCGTGATTTCGCGGATCATTTGACTTGAAGGATTCTCCGGCAATAATTTCCATTTCGTACAAGTCGAAGTAATTTTCGTCCACAGTCTTTAAGTTCCCCATCAGGTCTTGCCCTTCGATATTTGGGTGAAAAATTGGATTGGTAGATCTCCAGGAGGCCATTGGTCCTGAGCTGCTAAAACTCACTTGCTCAATTGATGAGTGGGCCAGAAGTTCATTTTTGAGTATGCTAAGATTGGTAGAGTCATTTTCAGGAAGTTTTACAACCACAATCGAGTCATCATTGAATCCCAGGTCTTTATTTTGAAAGTAACTCATCTGCGCATTGAGTATCAGTATACCAATGATTAGAACCTGAGAAATGGCAAACTGAAAAATAACTAGCGCCCGTCGCAAGGAAAGAAATCCTGACGTTTGCTTAATGTTGAGATTATTTTTTATGGCCATTACAGGATTCATTCTTGCTAGAATGAATGAAGGATAAAGGCCAGCAATCAAAGTCACTCCAACGACCATGGAGATCAGAAAGTAAATTATGCTATAATCAGAAAGCAGGTCAATGGTCATTTGATCATTGAAAATGACTTCAACCTGATTGCCAATAAAAGTAGCCATAAAAAATCCAGCTACGGTTGCCAAAAAGGTGATGACTAGCGTCTCACAAAGGAATTGAACCACAAGTTGGCTTTTGCTGCTTCCCATAGTTTTTCGTACTCCCACTTCTTTCGATCGCTTTACTGCTTGCGCGGTAGATAAATTGACAAAGTTGATACATGCTGTGATAATGAGAAATAAACCTACTAATCCCAGAACAATGAGCTCTTCTTTGGTAGCAGTAATGCCCGCATATGTTTTTCTAATTTGATCGCTATAGTGTAGATCGGAGAGTGCCTGAAGGCGATAGGTTCTGCTTTCAGCCATTTGAGGAGGCAAGTATTTTGTAACAATAGATTCCAATTGCATTTCAAACTTTTGTGGACTTGTTGCATCATTTAGCAGGATAAAGCAGTTTGTGGCGCTATTGTATTCTCCCCAGTCTTCACCATCATAAAACCACGGATTTGCGGCTCCTTGATCCTTATAATGAAAGATTACTTCAAAGGGGAAGTCGGATGTTTTAGGCATGTCTTCGATGACCGCTGAAACGTAGGATGTTTGTTCATTTTCAAGAATTACTGACTTGCCAATAGCCTCGGATAGTGTGCTGGAGGTTAATCCAAAATATTTCTTCGCCTTGGATTCGGTTAAAATCACTTTACCTCGCTCATCGAGCGCATGTTCAGTATCTCCGGCTAAAAACTTTAAAGTGAAAAGGTCTAAAAATTGTGGTTCGACGAAAGCAACTCCTTTGTCTTCCTGAAATCGCTTTAAGTCACCGCTTTCATCCTCTACTGCGATAAGACCGTCTTCATCGTAGAAAGTCATCGCAGCATTGATGTTGGGAAATTCGGTACGTAGAGCCTGCCCCAATGGATGTGCCTGGCCTTTCCATAGTATTTTCCCTCGACTGGTTATGTCTTCATTATTTACCCGATAGATTCGATCATAATTTTCATGATGCTTATCAAAGCTGAATTCGTGATCAAGGATTTTGTAGATGACAAGGGCACATGCAATTCCTAGTGCCAGTCCTGAAATATTCATCAAAGCGAATACTTTTTCTCGTTTGATAAATCGAATAGAAGTGATGAAATAGTTTTTAAACATGCCGTAGTAGTTGAGTTTTTGTCCCCCGCTGAAGGGTTTTATGATGTCTTTTCTAAAAAATCGAATTACGGTCCAGGCAAATCTTCCTTTCGCTTTGCGTGCTCCGTAATTCTTGAGATCCTCTTCAAACTGTTCGTTCAGGTCACCAAGAATTTGCTCTTGCAACCTAGGATTGCAATACCATTCGAAGAAGCGAGTTGGCCAATATGGTGTTTTGTTTTCTTTAGTCATTCTGAACTTGTTTCAGAATCTTGCATAAATAGACCCTGAATCAAGTTCAGGGTGACAATTCAATTATATTCTATTAAAATTTAGCTGAGGAGTAAGTTTCCATAGATTCGTTCGGGCGTCTTTCATTTCTTTGAGTAATGCTTTTCCGGCATTGGTGATTTTGAAATAGCGCTTCTTTCTACCACCTCTTTCATTTGTGGCGCCACCCATGTACGACTCTAAAAATCCTTTTTCTTCTAGCCGATACATGGTGATATGTACTGAGCTCAGATTTACTTCCCTGTTTTGATGTTCTTTGATGGCCTTCACTATGGTGTTGCCGTAGGCATCATCATCCAGAATCAAAACCATAGTAAGAATTAGCTCTTCGAACTCGCCTAAAAAATTTGTTCTGCCCATTATTATTGAATTTGTAAAACAAATATACGGGCTATTTCTATTTAAGTTGTAAAAGAAATTAAATTGGGGAGCTGTTCCGTGGTATGCTTTCGTTATAAACTACTGTCAGATTCAAAAAAAATATGGAGGATTCATTTTACTCATCTCTTAAGCAGTCTACCGGATTTGAATGAGCAGCTTTAAAGGATTGGGAGCTTATTGTAATAAATGCTATTAGCAAAGCAAAAATTCCTGCCACTCCAAAAACCCACCATTCCATTGGTGTGTGGTATGCAAAATCCCTCAGCCAGTAACTCACAGCATACCAGGCAATTGGTATTGCAATAGCAAATCCGATCAGCACCATTTTGATGAAGTCCCATGAAACCAGAGATACAATACTTGTGACAGAAGCGCCTAAAGTTTTACGAATACCCACTTCCTTTACTCTTTGATGAATGTTGAAAGCAGCTAATCCAAAAAGTCCAAGCGAGGCAATAAGTATGGATAAAACTGTAAAAAAACTAAAGACTTCTGCTTGTTCTTGATCTTCTCGATAAAGTTGATCAAAATGGTCTTCAATAAACATGCTCTCAAAAGGATATGGAGAATAGCTCTTTACGGTTTCCTCAATGTAGGCTACTGTCTCTTTTACTTTTTCGGGTCTAATTCGAACGGAAATGTATCTGCTGTGATTTTTATAACCCCTTAGCTCAATAAAAAGCGGAGCAATGGGCATGTGCATTGAGTGCATGTGAAAATCTTTGAATACCCCGATGATCTTTCTACTGCCTATCTCCCAATCTTCCGTAAACTCATTTCCAATGGCTTCTTCCGGAGTCCATCCCATGGCTTTCAAAGCGGTCTCATTGATAAGAATTGAATTGATGCTATCGGCATAATCCCTGGAAAAATACCTCCCGGATAAAAGTTCTATTTTGAATGTTTCAAGGAAATCGTAATCTGCTCTGAGTTGATAGATGGGTAGGTCGTCAGTGGGATCTCCTCCTTCATTATCATTTACAATTGTACTTTGCTGGATGTTTGTTGGTAGGTTCTGTGAGCCAGAGATGGCCAAAATATTGGGGTTACTTCTCCATTCATTTTTTATAAGCTCAAGATTTTCCCTCAACTCTGAGCTTCGCGCTCTTATTGTGAGGATATGATCTTTCTCAAAACCAAGTTCTTTGTTTTTGATAAACTCAAACTGTTGATAAATTAATAAGCTGCAGATAATCATCACAATCGAGACGGTGTATTGCGCGATGACTAAAATTTGTTGCAGATTTATACCGGACACCCGGCCTGCCAACTTACCTTTCAACACATTGACCGGCATCAGGGCAGACATATACATGGCTGGATAAGAACCAGACAAAAGGCCCAAGAGTACAACCAGTAGAAGCAGCACTGGAATTATATATTGATGTTGAGCAAGACTCAAGGTCAATGCTCGTCCTACAAGCTCACCGAATGCAGGAAGAAATACTGAAGTAAGTCCCATTGAGATTGCGAAAGCAATAATTGATAAGAGGACGGATTCACTCAAAAATTGAAACGTTAGCTGACTTTTTCGAGCGCCAATTACTTTTCTTAGGCCTACTTCTTTGGCCCTGCCCATAGATCGGGCAATAGCTAAATTAGTATAGTTTATGCTCGCCAAGATCAAAATCAAAATGGCGACTGTAGAAAATAGAACCAACTGTTTTACGCTCCCTTTCGTCCCAATATCAAAATTTAAATCAGTTTGTAAGTGCAGCGAACTATAGGGTTCGAAAACATACCTCTGCGGATATTTTTCAGTATCTACCCAATACTTTTCTATAAGCTGTGGCATCTTTTTCTCAAGTGCCTTTATGTCCGAAGATTGGTTGATTGTAAAAAAGGTTTGGTAAGAATTACTTTTCCATTTTTCCTTTTCTAAGGCATCCTGGTACCACATATTGGATTCTATATTTCCAATGAAAGCGAATTGCACCGATGCGGTGGAAGGCAGATCTTCTAAAATGCCTGTAATGGTTAAGTTTTTTTCGTTGTGAATCATGGTCTGACCAACAACTGACGTTTGGCCAAACACTTTTAAGGCGAAGGATTCGGTAATAACAAGGTTGTGGCGTTCTTTCAACGCTGTTTTAGGATCTCCTGCTAAAAACTTATAAGGGAATACCTGAAAGAAATTTCTATCGGCAAATACGCCGTATTCCCAAAAGCTGGAGCCATTTTCCTTTTTGAGCAATGCCCGGTAGTGATCTAGAGATGTGGACGAAACTACCTCCGGATATTGATCTTTCAGTGCTGTAGCCAATCCTGCAGGTGTGACGGCAAATTTGTCACTACCAATATAGGAATTGCCTGGTTGATGATTATAGACACGATAAATATCCTTTGAATTTTCTAAAAACTGATCGTAGGAAAGTTCATGCTGAACATATAGAAATATCAGAATAAAACACGTAAGACCAATTGACAATCCACCAATATTTATGGTGGCATAAAGCTTCTGCTTTAGCAGGCTTCTCCATGAGATAATTAAATAATGTTTTAACATGCCGTAATTGTTGAGTTTTTGAGTGCCACCAAAATTTTTGATGATACCGGGCCTAAAAAGCCTTAATACGTCCAGTGTAAGTAGCCATTTAGCTGCCGAATTTTCATTAGTCCTTTTTTCAAAGCGCTCCAAAAGATCTCCTTCAATATCTTCCACATAGTCCGGGTTGCAGAACCAGCGAAAGAAGCGAAGCGGATATTTTGGAGGTCTTTTATTCATCTCTCAATGAATCTACCGGGTTGGCAAGAGCAGCATTTACTGTCTTGAAGCTCATGGTAATGAAGGCGACAACAAGTGTCACAAGTGCAGATATTGCAAACACTTCAAAGCCCAATGATATGCGATAAGCAAAACCGTCTAGCCAGCTATTCATAACGTACCAGGAAAGAGGGATGGCAATGATCAAGGCGATAAGGAATAAAGCCAGAAAGTCTTTGGAAAGCAGTGCAATAATTCTGCTAGTAGATGCGCCAAGCACTTTTCTTACACCAATTTCCTTGTTGCGCTGTGTTGTGCTATAGATGGTAAGTCCGAAGAGACCAAGGCATGCAACGAAAATTGCCAGTGTGGAAAAGATTGAAAAAATCATCCCAAAGCGTTCATCTGCATCGTATTGAGCGTCAAAGTTTTGATCTGCAAACCGTGTGTCGAATGGCCTATGAGGAACTACCCCATTCCATATGTTCTCCAACTCTGACAAGGTTTTTGAATAATCTTGGCTATTCAGCTTCAAAGAAATGACCGAGACATTGTACTGAGTGCCAAACCGTATTGAAAGAGGCTCCACGTCTTCATGAAGTGACACGTAATTAAAGTCTTCTACAACGCCTATGACTTTACCTTCTCTTCCCCATTGTTCGAAAGACTTACCAATAACGTCTTGCGGATTTGGATAACCATAAAGTTTGGCCGCAGATTCATTAAGGATCAGGGCATTAGCGGAATCTAATGGGAAATCCTCAGAGAAATTTCTTCCTGCTACCATGTTCATTTGGTAGGTGGGTATGAAGTCCTCGTCCACTTCGTAGATTGCCGGTCCTTTATAGGTGATTTCGCCTGAAACAGGATCGGCCACTCCGGTTCCGGCATTTGGAAAGAAATCTCCTGGTGTTGCGCGAGACACAGAGACCATATCCACATCAGGATGATTCAAAAACTGCTGTTTCAGGTACTCTCGTTTGCGCTGCACCTCACTGTCATAACCAAAGTCAATAACCAAGACTTGCTCTGAATCAAAACCCAGATCATACTTTTGAAGAAAATCTAGCTGAGACGAAACCACAGCGGCTCCTGCCAAAAGGATAATAGACAAAGCAAACTGGAGTACTACCAAAGATTTTCTAAGCCAAATGCCTCTCGAGGAAGTTTTAAATGAACCTTTAAGAACCGTAATGGGTCTGAACGTAGAAAGGACGAAAGCAGGATAGCTGCCTGCTATGATACCAATGATGAGTATACCGACAAATGCCAGCAGAGCATTGGGCGCAGTAAAGAGCCAATCAATAGGTAGTGTTTTTCCCGAAACTAATTCTAGCAAATTGTGTCCAAAGAAAACCAGTAAAGCCGCCAGCAAAGAAGCAATAAACGTGACAAGAACCGCCTCAATTAGGAATTGATGGATCAAAGCGCTTCGCTGTGAGCCTATGGTTTTTCTTATTGCAACTTCTTTGGCTCGTTCCACAGACCGGGCGGTAGACAGGTTCATGAAATTGATACATGCTATAAGGAGAATAAATATGGCCACTGAGGTAAAAATGTAAATGTCACCCATACTTCCAACCGGACCCGGCTGGCGACCTGCATCCGAATGAAGATAGGCATCGGAAAGTGGCTCGAAGGCGAGGTGGTAATTGAACTGATTGGTGAACTTGGCATCCAGGAAGTCAGGCACTTTCTCTTTCAATTGCTCTATGCTGGTACCCGGCTTTAGTGTAAAATAGGTGTAGAAATCGACATACCCCCAGGAATCAAAAATGCCTGGACGCGACCTTCTAAAGGTACTCATCGAGATTAGTCCATTAAACTTAAAATGTGAATTGGTTGGAATCTCAACTACAGCCGTTACTTCATACGGATCAGCATTGTCCATAATAATGGATTTGCCTATGGGATTTTCATCTCCGAAATACTTCTTCGCAAGCGCTGAGGTAAGAACAACAGTGTTTGGATGCACCAGGGCTGTTTCGGGGTTTCCAGCTAAAACTTTCCAGTCAAATAAATCGAAAGCAGTTGAGTCTGCGAATAAAACATCGGATTCGGAGTGGGTTATTCCATTATAAGAGAATAGCCAAGGCGCATCGCTTGTAAATCGAAATACCTTCTCTACCTCAGGGAAAAAGTCTTGCATTGCAGGAGCTACTGGTGCATTTCCCCAAACCTGATATTCTTTCGTAGGCAATGTGGCATAGTCAAGTTCCTCACCTTGCTGCCCATAGTAATGGATTACCCGGTAAGTATTCTCGTAGTTGCTGTTGTAGGTATCGTATGACAACTCGTTGTTGACATAAATGAGAATCAAAATGCAGCTCGCAATGCCAACACTTAATCCTGAAATGTTGAGAAACGAGAATGTCTTATTGCGGAGTATGTTGCGCATACTCACTTTGTAATAGTTAGAGATCATGCCGTAGTTGTTTAGTTTTTGACTGCCAGTAAATGGTCTTATAATCCCCGGACGAAACAGTTTTAGTACATCCAGAGTAAAGAGCCACTTGGCGTATTTATTTTCAATAGTCCTTTTTTGGAAGCGCTCAAATAGGTCACCTTCGATATCTTCCACATAATCAGGGTTACAAAACCACCGGAAGAATTGCAAAAAATGTTTTGGTGGTTGTCTATTCATCTTTTAATGAATCTACTGGGTTAACTGTGGCTGCTCTGATGGTTTTTGTGCTGATAATAACCCAAGCTATTACCAATGCAAGAGCAGCGCCTGAAGCAAAATACCACCACTCTACCTCTATATGATAAGCAAAGTTTTGAAGCCATTCCTTTGCACTCAGGTAGCTGACGGGAACTGCGATTAGGATGGCAATGAGTACGAGTTTAGTAAAGTCAGCAGATAGTAAAAGAACGATTTTAGCTACAGAGCAGCCGAGCACTTTTCTGATTCCAATCTCCTTGATACGTCTTTCCGTGGTGAAAGTCACCAAACCAAGGAGGCCCAGAGAGGAAATAATGATTGCAAACAATGCAAAATAACCTGAAAGGCTACCAATTCTTTGCTCAGCTGCATAGAGCAATTCATACTCATCATTTAAAAATTGAGATTCAAACATGAAGTTTGGATACACCCCTTTATAAAGCTTTTCGATTTCCTCAATTACCCTTAATTCAGAACCCGGAGCTATCCTTACCATATAATTTTGACCCCAATCTCTGAATCGAAAGATTAATGGTTCGATGGGTTGATGGAGAGAGCCATATTGAAAGTCTTCCACCACACCGATGATCTCCCGATACTCTTCATCACCGTATTTCAATTTGAAACCTATTGGTTCCTTCAATCCCATCATTTGAAGCGCTGATTCGTTTATAATCACCTTGGTTCTGTCGTCATTGAAGGCAGGGTTGTAGGATCTTCCACTTATTAGTTTAAGCTCCAATGTTTCGATGGTGTTGTAACCAATTTTTGGTGATTTGAATAAGTAATTTCGATTGGCGGGATCACCTCCCCACTGAAATCCACTTCCATTGTCATTTCCCCATAAAAATGGCCCAGCCATACTTGTGGCATTCTTGACCCCAGGTATTTTTTCGATTTCTGATATCAGGATTTTTGGGTTTACCTGATCCGACCCTTTCCCCTCGAAGGTTAGCAAGTTTGTGCGGTTATAGCCCAATGGTTTGTTTTCAATGAAACTTAGCTGGCCATTGACAACTATCATTCCGATAATAAATATCACCGATAAGCTAAACTGAGTAATGACAAGCCCTTGCCTCATCCATTTTTCTCCGACCATTGAAGGGAGTTTCCCCTTCATGATTGATATAGGCTTGAATGAGGACAAGTAAAATGCAGGATACAAGCCGGCAATCAGACCCAAGCCTATGACTGCTAGCAGCAAGGTAGGGATGACGTCAAGGATCGCAAAAGAAAGATGCTGATCAATAAGCTGGTTAAAGTAGGGAAGGAAAGCATAAAACAGTATGATTGATCCCACCATCGAGAAAAGAGACATAAGTGTAGATTCTGTCAGAAATTGAAAGACCAGCTGCTTTTTGTTTCCACCCATAGCCTTCTTAACACCTATCTCCTTCAGCTTGGTTGAAGCTTGTGCGGTAGAAAGATTTATAAAGTTTATTACCGCGATGAGAATTATGAATAAGGCTATATATGAGAATAGCCTCACATTTGCAATGCGACCACCTACCAGCTCACCATCTTCAAATTGGCCATAGAGGTATCGATCTGAGTACTTCTGCAGAAAAAGTGTGAATTTTTCGTTTCCAATTTTATCGTCAATGTGATGTGTAATTTTTCTGTTGAAAGCTGCTAAGTCTACATTTTTGTTGAGCACTAAATATGTTTCGGCGTAACCACCTTTCCAGTGGTCTGCCCATGCATCGGCATCAACCAAGACCTCATAGTTGATCATCAAATCAAACTGACGGGTGGCATTTTTTGGCGGGGAGGCGTAAACACCAGTAATCGTGAATGAACGATCAAACAAAGAGCAGTTCCATTCAATAGTTTTGCCAATTGCACTTTGAGAGTCATCGAAAAGCTTTTTCGCCAAGTTTTCTGAAATGATCGCAGACTCTTTGTTTTGAATTGCATTTTTTGGGTCACCAATTATCAGCTTGTAGGATAGCACTGAGAAAATATTGGGGTCTGCAAATTGGCCTTGTACCTCCTGATGACGATCATTTGAGGTGACAATACCTCTTGGGATAAAGAACTTGTTGTTTACGCGGGTGCTTTGAATCACTTCAGGGTATTCTTTCAGCATAGATTCTGCCAACCTACCTGAAGTATACTCCCAGGTTACTTTCTTTGCTGGCAGCTGGAAGTGTGTCATCGCACGATAGAGCACCTGATCATTGGTGTTAAATGCATCCACAGAGCGCTCATTTTCTATCCACAGATGTATCAGAAGAACAGTTGCGAAAGCTGTAGATAGTCCCAGTATATTAATCAAGAAGGTGGTTTTGTACCTCTTGAAGCTTCGTAATGAGATTAACAGATTGTGCTTAAACATGCCGTAGTAGTTTAGTTTTTGACTGCCAGAAAGCGGTTTAATAATTCCCGGACGAAAAAGTTTTAGTACATCCAGAGCAAAGAGCCACCTGGCTGATTTATTTTCATTAGTCCTTTTTTCAAAGCGCTCAAACAAGTCACCTTCAATGTCCTCGGCACATTCCGGGTCACAGAACCAGCGGAAAAACCGCAGGGCCCACTGTGGTGGCGATATGGATTTTCTTTTCGCCAACTGTTAGTAGCTGAATTTTACAACGAATTCAGGTACAGCATTCCATAGTCCCAGTCGCTGCTCCTTTGTTTCTTGCAGGATGTTTTTGCCAGCTGATGTCAAGTGAAAGAAACGCTTGCGTTTGCCACCTCGTACCTTAGTGGCTTCCCCCATTTCAGAAGATAGGTATCCTTTTTTCTCGAGCCTGCGAAGCACCGTTTGAAGTGCCCCAATGCTGACCTTTCGGTTTAAGCGCTGCTCCATCTCCTCGATGATGGCGAAACCATAAGCATCATCGGTAAGAATGGCGACTGTTAGCATCACCACTTCTTCGAATTCTCCTAGTTGATGTTTTCCCATTTTGTTGATATTTACCTCAAATGTAGTAATAATAAAGATCTTATACCTTAATTGTAGTTTTAATGTTTCGTTTTTGATAATATTTTTAAATGTAATGGGCACTACGTTTGGTCAGGTATTCCTAAAAAAAGGCCTCTGCGGTCAGTAAATCGAATACTTTTGCATTAAAACAAAAAGTATAAATGAAGCACTTAATCTACCTGACAACATTGGCTTTTATTGTGGCATGCCAACCTGCAACTCAAAATGAATCGACGGAGCAAGAAGCTCCGGCTTATCAAAAACCTGATCATCATTCAGAATACCTCACCAGAGTGTTGGACGCACATGGCGGCTATGAACAATGGACTAAAATGAAGTCACTTTCCTATATGAAAGGAGATGAATCAACAATAACCAATCTTCAAAATCGAAAAATCAGACTTGAGTCTCCCAAACAAACCATTGGTTTTGATGGAACCGACGTTTGGGTAACGCCGGACTCTGTGGATACTGAAAGAACACGTTTTTATCATAACCTGTATTTCTATTTCTACGCTATGCCATTTGTTGTTGGTGACCCGGGAGCTTATTACGAGGAAGTTGCTCCTCGTGAACTCAACGGTACAACCTACAATGGAATAAAGATTTCCTACGGCGAAAATGTAGGTGACGCGCCGGATGATAACTACATTATTTGGGTGAATCCGGACACCAATAAAATGGAGTGGTTAATGTATACTGTGACCTTCCGTACGGGTGAAGCTACCAACAATTATAAGCTCATCAGATATGAAAATTGGGATACTTTCAGCGACCTGTTGCTCCCTACATCTATACAGTGGTACAACTTCGATGGATCAACAGTCGGAGAGCCGAGAGGTGAAGCCACTATTTTTGAAAATATAGCACTTTCAACAGAAGCACCTGAAGAATCATTGTTTGAAATGCCTGCAGGAGCAACGATTGCACCATTAAACAATGCGGAGAATATGTAATTACTGAATTGGAGTATCATGGAAGCCTGCTCTGAGCCAGCGGCTTCCATCATATATCCAAAGGTTAGTCACACGGAATTGTTTGTCGAATTCAATTCCGTTTTCAGTTCCGGCGCTTGATATTCTGGCTGTTACTATTGCTGTATTTTCATATTGCTCAATGGAATATTCATCCATTTCATAGGTGCGAACTTCAAGAACTCCAGAATCAATTTTTTCTCTTCTAGACACCATATAGGACAGCCATTTTTCCTTTCCAAATGATTTCCAGGAGCTGTTGGTGTGAACATAGTTTTCTGTAATCATATCTGCCAAGACCAACGTATCGCCTGCTACAAAAGCCTCATTAAAAGTTTGGATGGCTTTGTGCAATTCGGAAATTGGAGCCGCTTCTTTTAAGGAACATCCAAAGGCTATTATCAGTAGAATGAATGTGGAGAGTAGTTTCATTTTATCTTTGAACCAAATCACCCTAATTGTATGAAGCATTTATACCTGTTTTTATTCTTTATTGTTACGCTTTTTTCTTCATTGGCACAAAATAATAAATCCCCGATGGAGGATTTACCTGATTACATCAGCCAGGTGACCTATTTTGGGCAGCGAGCGGATTGGTCGCATGATGGAGAACGAATATTGTTCATAGAGAAAACCTTTGGAGACGTTTTTGAGGTGGAAGTGGCTACAGGAAAGATACGCCCAATGACGCATCATTTTTTTCACGAAGGTTTTGTGCGGGCACTGTATTTGGCGAATGGAGACATTCTCCTTTCCGGTTCTAAAAACTTTGACTCCAATGATCCCTGGAAAAGCAGAGATGCCCGAAATACAGAGCTTTGGGTGCTTAAGAAAGATTTAAAATCTTCTCCGACGCCTTTAGGTGTACATTGTAAAGAAGGCCCTGCTGTTTCGCGAACTAAAATGAACATTGCGTGGGCTCTTGGGTCCACCATCTATGCAGGTGAGATTGAGTATGAAGGAGGCAAGCCTAAGCTTAAAAACTGGAAGCCTTTGTTCCAATCCTCTGAATTGCCGTCTCCGGCCAAGGGCTGGGATTTGGAGACTCAAAACTTTAGGCCGCAGAAAGAAAATGAATTGATTTTTTATGCCTTCGGAGGCACGTTTGGCTTTCAGGCAGAAGTGCTTGGCTATGATATGGAGAAAAGGGCATTTGTGGATTATTCAAAAAGCGAAAAAACCTATGATGAAGCAGAAGGTACCTTCCCGGATGGGTTAAGTATTTTGATAGAAAGCAACCGTCACAGGCCGAAATATAAGGGAATGAAAGAGTTCCTTACATTGGATCTATATAAAATGAAACTGGACGAGTCCGGTGAAGTTGAACGTATCACATTTTTTAACGATAACCCGGAATACAAAGCGTCCAATGGAGTTATTAGTGATGATGGAAGATACATGGCATTTCAGTACGCACATGTGGAAGATCCTGCTGGCAAGGGACGTGGCATTTTAATTCTGGATCTGCAGAAATGGGAAAAGAAAAAGGGAAAGCGCTAGCCTTCCCTTTTTGGTTTTCTGAAACAACTTACTCTCCTACCATAATAAATGCACCCCAGTAATAAGGCCTGTCATACTTCTCTTTCAATCTTTTTTGAGCCGTATTAAAAGCTCTTCGTTTGTCACCATGAGTGAGCCATTCTTCGTAAAAATTAGTCATTAATTCTTGCGTGGCTGCATCATCTACCGTCCACATGGACATGATGATGGCATCTGCACCTGCGATTTGAAACGCACGTTGCAATCCATAAACACCTTCTCCATTCTTGATTTCTCCCAGGCCGGTTTCGCATGCCGATAACACAACTATGTCTGTCTCATCCAGGTTGAGGTTCATTGCCTCAAAGGCCGTGAGGATTCCATCGTCAGATCCTTGTCTCTCGTCTAACTCTCCGGAACGGATAAAACTATTGGCACCTGCCAAGACTAACCCGGATCTGAGAAGAGGATTCTCTACATACTTATCAGTCGTAGCATCATCGGGATCCAACTCCAAAAAGAAGCCGTGTGTAGCTATGTGCAAAGTGGTTGGGTTTTTGATTTCCTTGAGCTTGTTTTCAACGGCTTCTTCCAGTAGGTATACTTCCGCTTGGATTGATTTTGTAGCATATAGGCTATCGATCAATTGCACCTCTTTTTTGGTGCCCGGCAGCATTCCCAATCCATTGAATGATCGCATATACCGAACCAGATTTCCTCTGATTCCCCTTGGGATAGTGGCACCTCTCTCAAGTGTGCCGGAACCTCCACTACGCATTCCTCTCCCTCCGCTTTCTTTCTTCTCTTGCGCTCCTTCATCTGATCCCATGTTGTAATTTGGGTATCCAAAGAAGATACTTCCAGTCCCATTATTGGCTTCAGTTTCAGTCACTAAATCTTTCGTGTTGGTCATGATTGAAAGATCAATTTCATTGATCAGATATTCTTTGGTCTGTGGATTTCTAAGGGTATATATGCTTACCTGATTATATACTCCGTCCGGGGAGAAGTAGAGTTTTTTCACATCACCCAAACGATTGGCAATTGGTCTCCAAAACAATCTGTAACTGTAGTTTTCTGCCATCTTATACCTGATTGCATTTCGGTAGTTTGCCAGGTACTTTGTTTCCATCTGCGCTCCATTTCGCATGATCACCATTTCAGGAAAATCCTCTGTATCCGCCTTTATGATTAATGCTGCATAGTGAACTTCATCCGTAAAAACTCCTGCTGAGTCAGCAGTGAAATCACGATACCTCACCACCTCAATAGCTGCTTCTCCTGGCTTAAGCGTAGCCTGCACATCTTGCCAGGTTAGCTTTCTATTAGCGAAGTTTTTTCCAAATACTTTAGATTCATTGCTAAGTTCCTCCTCAAGGGCATTTGAGATGTTGGTTAAGGAATCAATTTTTTTGTTTCGCTGGGCTAGCGATATATCAGTAACACTGAAAAGTTTTGCCAATTGCTCTTTTTGACTTACCCAGTTTTCATATTTTTCTATTAAACCATCATCCCCACTGGACAGAATACTTTCGCGCACTTTTGATGTAGCGTACATTATCAATCCTTTCAATGCCAATTGATAATTATAGATTTCGCCGATTATCTCTTTATCCTCGCGGGAAGTTTCCTCAATGAAAGAAATGTATTGTTCAAACCCAGGCTTGAGTTTTGTATAATAGAAAGTTGCTTTTTCTTCCTCCGTCAATACCGGGAAAAAGGTATTGATCTGGTTGAAATAGTTATCAAAAGTTTCTTTGTAAAAGCCCATCGCTGCGTCCGTATTTCCTAGCTTCCAGTTGATGATGGCGAGTTGATTTGCACTCTGGGCAAACTGTGGATGTTTCTCTCCAAGCGATTTTTTCCTAATGTCATACGCTCGCTTAGCTAGTGGCAGGGCTTTTTCAATTTCTTCGTATCCTAGGTAAGCATTGGCCAGGTTGAAATATGGGAAGGCAGTCTCAGGATGATCTTCTCCAAGCGAATTTTCATAGGTGGTGATTGCCTTCTGACCGTAATCTATTGCTTCATCGACGTATCCTCTTTTGCTATTGAGTAAGCTCAGGTTGTTTTGAACCCGACCATAGTCAATACCTTCTTCACCGGCACTTTCTGCGAACACTTCCATGGCTTCCAGGTGCAACCTCTCAGCCTCTACATATTCACCATTGTAAAGTAGTGTCAAGCCTAAATTCAAAAGACTTAATCCGTAAGTGAATGAACCTTCACCATAAAACTCTTTGTCCTGCTCGAGAATTTGGCGTTGGAGCTCTTTCGTTCGCTCATAGTCTCCAAGGTTGAAGTAAACGAGGGCAAGGTTGTTTTGAACACCAGAAATGGCATCCTCATTGTCTCCCTGCATACGGTTGAAAACACTTAACGCCTCATTAAATATTTCCTCAGCTTCCGGCAACTTGCCTTTTTCCATGTACAAGACGCCTAAACTATTCAAAGTGGAGGCGTATTCAAAAGTGGCTTCTAGACCATTTTCTTCGAAAGTTCGAACGCCCCTTATCAGGTTCTTTTCAGCTTTTTTGAATGAACCTTCTATTGCATACGCGTCACCAGTCCATTTGTAAGAAACACCTTCTTCTACACTGTTTTTTGCCACCTCTTTTTGAAGCTCCTTCGTGGTTTCCAATCCTTTCTGGACCTGCTCTGTCTGTAGGTACAATTCAATAAGCGCCGTGGTTGATTCAAAGTATTCCTGGCTGTTTTTACCAAACTCTTCTTCATCAGATTTTCTGACTTGTTTTAGCAAGCCTTCAGCTTGAGAAAAGTACCCCAGCTCTGTTTGAATATTGGCGATGCTGAATAGCAAATCCTTATTTGCTTCATTCGGTTGAATTTTGGATCTTAATTTGAGTTCCAGATTGTAAAATTCCAATGCTTTCTGAAGCTCATTCAATTCAAAATAATAGGCTTCTCCAAGGTACGAATAGAGGTTTGCAGCTACGGTATCTTCTTTAGTCAAAAAGACTTCCTTTATGGTCTCTTCTTCATCAAGAATGGTGTTGTAATCATAGTCCAGATAGGCATCATCGAGTTTATAATATAGCTTTTCAGCCTTTTTGTTGTCGAAAGCATACTGGGAAAAAGCGGAGGTACAAATTGCTATTAATAAAGCTGTTTGTAGAAGTTTCATTGGTAGTGATTTTAGTACTAAGAAAGCAAGCCTTAAGGACATTAGAAAATGCAAAAGCTTATAGAAGTTAAAGATAGTGCATCTCAATACCTAATATAATACTGTTCGTGGATGGTGGTTGAAAGTTGATCGAAATAACGATTTGTTGAAAAATAAATGGTGGTAGAGGCCTTATTTTAGTGTTGGTAAAATGATGAAATACCAAGAATGGGGTATTTGAAGTCATTTTCAAACGGTCTAAATTGGCCACTTTAATACTACCACCTAAAGTCAACATCATGCTACCGAGTACCTTTAGAAAGACTGCCTTAGTTACTCTAATTCTATTCCTCGTTTTTTCCACAAATGCTCAAAATCAAGCCCTTGACATGTCAGGTGCCGGTAATGAAGTAAATGTCACCTATAGTTTGAATACGGGTGGCTTTACCGTGGAGCAATGGATTTATATTCCAACGGCTATTACTCAGATTACTTCACTAGTCAATCAAACCAATAGCAACACAGCCCGTCCATTAGATGCCTATGTTACTCCTACAGGACAAATATCTTTCTGGATAGGTGATGATGTAAGTTCGATCGAAGGCTTGTCAGGGGCGGGTACAATTGTAGCGGATACCTGGCACCACGTTGCAATTGTTTATGACCCTTCTTCAGTAGGTACTGAAGGACAATTATTTATAGATGGAGTATCTACTGCTGTGACTACTTCCAACTATAACGTAGGAACAGCTACCAACGATGGTCAAATTAGAATTGGGAATAGAGCTGACGGAACAATAGAAGGTGATCCCATTTACTACGACGAGGTTAGAATTTGGAACATAGCCAGAGATGGAGCGGCAATTGCTGGGGATTACAATCAAGAATTAATAGGAAATGAAGCAGGGCTGGACGTTTACCTTCGTTTTGAAAATAACCTAGATGATGATGCTTTTGTCAACCTTTTTCAAGACGGATCGGTAGCTGCCGGTTCTATCGGATATATTGGGGGAGCACCTATTCAAGAGAATAATTATGCGCTCGATTTTGATGCTACGGATCAATATGTTGATTTTGGTACTGGCCTTAGAGATAACCTGGTTGGGCTTCCGTCCATTACCGTTGAGGCCTGGGTCTATCGAACAGCCGATAAGACTTTTCATACCGTAGTAGGAAACTACAACAGTCTCCTACAATTCTTGCTTCGAATTGATAACAACAAAGTCTCCTTCTTTGTCGATTCGGATATCGCAGCATTTGCAAATGCATTAGGGTCAACTGATGTGCCAATAAACACCTGGACACATATTGCAGGTACCTGGGATGGGACAGACATAAGAGTTTTTATTAATGGTGTTCAAGATGGCATTGCCAGCTACTCGGGTGGGGTGCTTTCAGGCGATGGCGGTAATGTGACATTCGGCGGAAACACCGGAGCTCCGGCAGGAGAGTTTTTTCAAGGCCAGATCGATGAGGTTAGAGTCTGGAATTTGGCTCGTTCGGAATCGCAGATCAATGCGTTTAAAGACCAAGAGGTCAATGCGCTAATGCCAGGACTGTTTGCATATTATGACCTTTCAGATGGACCTAATACAAGCACAGTAAGCGATTTGAAAGGAGGAAGCCCCGGACTTCTCACTAGCATGGATGCAGCCACTGACTGGATTGCAGCATCTCATGGGTTATCACCTGCCGGTCCATTAGACACTGGAAATCCGGATGTTTCAATTACATCTTCTGAAACCGATCCTACAGCTGCCAATCCACTTCCAATTACGATCACCTTTTCTGAAGAAGTGGTTGGATTTGACCTTTCAGACATAGACGTTATCAATGGTTCACCAAGCAATCTTAATACTGCAGACAACATTGTATTTACTGCGGATATCACTCCATCCGGAGGTGGACTGGTGCAAGTAGATGTTTCCGGATCTATGCTTACGGATTTAACTGGAAATTTCAATAATCCATCAAATTCATTCAGTATTACATATGACGTTACACCACCTGTAATTCAAGCTACTACTCTTTCGGCTTTACGGAATAGAATATTTGTAGAATTTAATGAAGGTGTGTATGGTGCTGCGGATGGTTCAACTCCTGTTGATGTTGGTGATTTTTCTGTTAATACAACTGGTGGAGCAGCTTCTGTTATTATAAATTCTCTCAATGTATTGAGTCCATCAGAAGTAGAGTTTGATATCACTATTAGTGGCTTGCCTGATGGAGCAGAGGTTGTTGATGTCACACCTATTGCAACTTCGGTTTATGACGGTGTTGGTAATGTGATGTCCGTAACTCAGGATGCAAATGAAACGAGTCTGGTCGATCAATCGGCACTTAGCTTTGATGGAATTGATGATTATGTGCGGGTTCCCACAGACGCTGCGTTCGAAAATCAGAATTATTCGGTAGAAGCCTGGGTAAACATTTCAGCACTTCCCACAGGCTCTGAGTCATTTACTTTTGTTTCGAAAGGAACTCTGATTTCAGATGGCGGCTTAAATCGGAATGGATATACATTACTATATGGCGATCTGGGCGGAGGTCTTGCAATAGCCCTTGGCCAATTCAGCTCATTTGATACAGAGGTGGTTCAGCACCTGGTCACTTTAAACCTCAATACCTGGTATCATGTAGCAGGAACATATGATGGCACGACCATGCGACTTTATTTAGATGGAGTAGAGGTAGCAACCAATGCTTCACTAGGTGCCAATGATGTGATATTCACAGGCGATAATTTAGACCTGAAGATTGGTGCCATGGAGGGTGTTGCCCCAAGCCTTAACCACAATAGAGGGATGCTTGATGAAGTGCGGGTATGGAACTATGCACGAAGTGCTGTACAGATTGGCGCTCTTTATGATGAAGAATTAAGTGGTTCCCAAACTGGGTTGGTTGCATATTATGATTTTAACGATGCTGCCGGGTCTACCTTAACTGAACTGGTTAGTTCAAGGAACGGTACATTGACTAACATGGATCTGACTGGTGCAACAGGTAACTGGGCATCGGGAGGCACGGGTCTGGCGCCAGCCGATGCAACGCCTCCAATACTCACTTTTGCCGAAGATCTTCAAACGATAGGGACAACAGTCATCGGGGGAACCATCGACGATAATTTTGCTACTATTGAAGTTTCTCTTGATGGAGGAACAACTCGAACTCCCGCCACCAATAATGGCGATGGAAGTTGGGAATATGATATGGCTGTAGATCCCAACTTTGGGGGAGAAGCTCCATATACGGTCAACATTTACGCAGTTGATCAGACCGAGAACGAAGGGTCCGTAAGTGGCAATGTTACGATTGACATTGAGAATGCGCTGAGTTTTGATGGTGCGGACGATTATGTTCAGGTTGACGCGCCATCATTTCTACCTAACGATGAAATAGACGACTACACGTTTGAAGGATGGGTTTATCTAAATGATAATTCGAGATCTCAAGGACTTTTTGGAGTCAATGGTGATGAGCCAGGTTCAGTGGAACCTTCCTCCATGGTCAGTGTTACGGCCTCAGGTGAATTACGATGGACGGTCAGGTCAAGTGAAAACGCAACAAATTTTGTAAGCATAACCCATCCAGGACTGGCAATAAGCCAATGGTACCATATTGCAGCATCAAAAACAGGAGCTGACTATAGGTTGTATTTAGACGGACAGGAAGTGGGGAGCTCTCTAGGAACAGCTATTTTCGATGCATCAAATGACTATTCTGATAGAGACAAGTTTTTAATTGGAACCCATTGGAATGTTTCAGGGCCTCAGGCAGGCACGCAGCTTGATGGCGAAGTAGATGAAGTTAGGTATTGGAGTGTAGGACGAACACAAGAGCAGATCAATGCAGATGCATACACGACACTTGCTGCCGGAACAGGACTTGTAGCTTCCTACGACTTTAATTTAGGTGTTCCTGGAAGTGATAATTCAGGAATTACCACCTTAACAGATCTGACGGTCAATACAAATGACGGAATTTTAAATGGTCCATTCACTTTGAGTGGCCTTACTTCCAACTGGGTAACCTCAACGGCTTTTGATAATGATGTTTTCGCTCCAGTTTTTCTTGGGGGCTATCCTTTAGTTGATAACATCACTACAACTGGATTTGACATCACGGTTCAGCTAAATGAACCTGGAACATACTTTTATGTAGTTGTTCCCGATGGAGCAACCGCTCCTAATGTAGATGACGTCAGAGCGGGAACTGGCTTTGGAGGAACCGGGCAGGTGGCAGCAGGGAATATAAATGTCACTACTCCATCAACTGATTTTGTTTTAAGTCCATCAGGATTGGCTTCTGGAACCGACTATGATCTATATGTTGTAGCACAGGATGACGAAGGTTCTCCAAATGTTCAGAATAGTAATACCTTTTTTGATGTAACCACTATAACGCCGCCACTAGCACCTACCAACCTAATTGCCTATTACCGAGATGCTACAAGTGTGGATTTAGAATGGAATGATGTCGCCACAGATAATACTGACTATCTAGTCGAGTGGTCGACGAGCTATGACAACTTCGACCCAAATATTGCAGGGAGTAATCTTGTCGGGGCGGCTAATGCGGTTGGGGCGGTTGTCGGTATTGGAGCCGATCAAGGATATTTTTTCAGAGTTACGGCCATCAATGGTAATGAAGATGCATCTAGCCAATCTACCATTGAGTTCGCCACCACCGAGAGCTTTCCTGCTAACGCATTGCAGTTTGATGGGATAAATGATATCGTGACCTTTGGCGATGCAAATCTGCCATCTGGCACCAGTTCTCGAACGGTAGAAATGTGGGTGAATGGAACCCAGCAAGGAGCAAATACCTACTTCTTTTCTTACGGTACCAATGCCGCCAATCAAATTTTTGCAATGGGATTTGATACAAGTGGCAGATTATTATTCACTCAAAACGGTCAAAGTTTCACCTCATCAATAGTTATTAATGATGGCTGGCACCATGTGGCTATATCATACGACGGAGCTACGTATCAAATGTATCTTGATGGAGTAGCTGACAATACCAGTTCACCTGCCACAAACACAGTGCTAGGAGGAACCGCCACAATTGGAGGCTTTGTTACCAATAGTCTTTATGCAACTTCCACTATTGATGAGGTTAAAGTTTGGGACATAGTAAAATCAGATTTCTCTGATCGATTTGCCTCTGTAAACTTGGGTGTCGCACAACCTAATCTGGTCGCTTACTTCCCACTGGATGAAGGTGCAGGAACTTTTGCGGTAGATCGCACTTCCAATACCAATGATGGATCATTAGCTGGATTTGATTTTGCCGTAGGGTCAGATTGGGTAGTTTCAGATATCTCAACCGATGAAGTTGTAGCCAATACAAGTGATGCTGGACCGGGCTCGTTGAGAGAAGCAATAAACTATGCAAATGCAAATCCGGGGACAACCATTTCATTTAACATACCAACCGGACCCTACCTGATTAACCTGGCAACAGCCTTACCGGATATTACTGCTGCAGGAACCATTATTGATGGGACTACACTTCCTTCATGGACCTCCTTTGGTGATGCAGCTAACATGGTTGAAATCAATGGTTCTTCTCTGGGCCTTAATGAGGCTGGATTACTAATTAATAATGTCGCCAATGTAGAAATTTACGGGTTGATCTTATCCGGATTCACCTCTTCTACAGTAGCTGTTGGTGCTATTGAGGTTTCGGGAGATGGGGCAGATAATGTAATCATTGGAGCTCCAACGATGGGGAACATATTTCATAATATGAATTCCTCAGGAATTGCTATTAATCACGCTGATTTTGTGACAATTCAGTCCAACAGATTTGGAACACTCGATGGTACGACTAGATCAGAAATAGGAAAGCACGGTATTTACTTGTCCGGGACTACAGATAATGTATTGATCGGAGGTAATTCAGGTAGTGGTGAGGGAAATCAGATTTCAGGAGCTGGAAACGGCAGACGTGGGATCGTTAGTATTGCACAAGGAGCCAATTTTGTAATACAGGGAAATTTAATTGGTACTGATATAACGGGTACGGCTTCTCTACATAATGAAGCCGGTGGTGTTGATATTGGAGGTGCGATCTCCTTCCTTCTGGGAGGTTCTACCGCTGGGCAAGAGAATATCATTTCCGGTAATAATACAGATGCAAACGCAGTGGGGGTAATCATCGGAACGGCTCCAACCGGTTCCATTGTCAATAACATCGTTGGGTTGGCTTCAGATGGAACAGCTTCTCTGGGCAATGGAGGGCCGGGAATTATTCTCAACACCACTTCTGCGGGTGTAGTCGTCGATGGCAATATTATTTCAAGCAATGGTGGTGAAGGAATTACTTCAAATACAGGTTTTGGCAATGTAGATATCATCAACAACATCATTGGATTTGATCAGACGCTAACAAATTCAAGACCAAACGCAGCAGGTATCGTCATTGACAATGGATCAGGCACAAATAATAGATTCGGTTATAAGGATAATCCGAATGTTATTGCTAACAATGCAGGTCCAGCTATTGACCTTACGGCAACTTCTACAGGCAATTCATTCGTTACCAACGAAATATATGATAACCTTTCCGGTATTGTGCTGGCTGTTGGTGCTAATAATAGCATAGCTCCTCCAACAATTGATGCGGTTACTACTTCGAGTGTTTCAGGTACGGGATTAGACGGTGATTGGATTCATCTTTATCAGGGAGATGGTGCAGGACAAGGGCAGGTATTTCTAGACAGTGCACTTGTTTCAGGCGGAAGCTGGAATGTTACTGGTCTCTCATTACTCGTAACAGACGAGGTGGTTGCTACCGCAACTGATGCTGCAGATGGCACTTCAGCATTTTCAATTGCAGCGAGTATCCCTCCTTCTTTGGTAACAAATACCAACGATGTTGGTGCAGGCTCTTTACGAGATGCAATTACCTATGCCAATGCAAATCCTGGGACAACTATCACTTTTGATATCCCTTCGGCGCCTTATGTGATTAATCTCGCCAGTGCTCTTCCACAAATCACAGCTGCCAATACCATTATTGATGGAACAACTCTTCCGGTCTGGGCTTTTGGAAGTGCAGCAACCATGGTGACCTTAAACGGGTCCGGAATTGGGGGGAACGCCAATGGAATCAATATCAATGCGGCCGATGTAGAGGTATATGGTCTAATCTTTACCGCCTTCGATGGAAACATTAGTAACGGTGCTGTTTATGTGGCGTCAGATGCGGCAGATAACGCTATCATTGGTGCTGCCAATAAAGGAAACATCATTCATGGAACTATTGGAGGAAATGCCATCTACATTGTTAACGGAGATAACGCAACGATTCAAGGGAACAGGATTGGAACCTTGGATGGAACTAATCTTTCTGCCATCGGTGATCACGGAATTGCAACGACAAATGAAGTTACAACACTAACGATTGGAGGAGACTTCTTTACAGGGGAAGGGAACCTTATTTCAGGCGCACCTGCAAATAGATATGGTATGAACCTATTTGGTTCAGGGGGTTCGGGGTTATCCAACGTAACCATTCGAGGCAATAAGATTGGAACAAATGAGGCCACAAACGGCACGATGCCTAACACGTTGGGAGGAATTAATATACTCGGTACTAATTCCGCTATTACGATAGGAGGACCTTCTCCCGGTGACCTCAACATTATTTCCGGAAATGCAGATCACGGAATCATCATTCAAGCAGGTAACACCTTTGACATTGATGGTAACTATATAGGCCTTCAGTCTGATGGTTCTACAGCCCTAGGCAATGGAGGTTCTGGTATAAGAATAAATGGAACAGCTACTAACATAAACATTGGCACCAATAGTCAAAATATAATCGCAGAAAATGTTGAATATGGAATTGTATATGATGGAAACACCTCTTCAAACACAGCATTAGGCACCAACATATTTAGTTGTAATCAATTAGGTGGCATCGGTTATGGTTCAGGACCACTAACTCCAGGAGCTACCATTGACGATGTTGATTTTACCACAGCTTCAGTCACTACAGCTGCGGCAGATGGAAGTTCTGTTTATGTATACATTGCCGACGATGGATGTAGCAACAATCAGGGAGTAGCTTTCGTGGGTGCTGGATTGGTTGCAGGTGGACAGGCAGTTATAAGTGGCGGTTTTGCACCCAGTGCACATTATGTGGCATTAGTGGAAGATCTCAATGGATTCTCAGAATTCTCCTCACCATACTTCGCCAACTTTGTAATGGTAACCAATACCAACGATACAGGCACTGGATCATTTAGAGCAGCAATAGATTCTGCAAATATGTATCCGGGCGCGAGCATTTATTTCAACATACCAGGGTCTGGACCATGGAACATCACACTAGCTACCGATCTACCTGACATTGCAGGAGAAGGGACCATTATAGATGCAACTACTCAGCCTTTCTGGGATATTTCTACCGCTAATATCCCTCGGATTATTGGAAATGCATCAATTAATAATGGGCTAAACTTTACTGAGAATTTTGTAGAAGTTTATGGTCTTCACATCAGTGACTTTAATGTCAGAGGAATCATGTATAACCTGTTAGGAACCGAATCCAATGGATACACCTTTGGTGCCCCCGGGAAAGGAAACATCATTACAGGAAATGGATCAGCAGGAATACAGATTCTCACATATACGGGTGGAGGGGCCATTCAATCCAATTATATAGGAATTCTGCCAGATGGAACAGTTGCTGGCATGGCCAATCAAAACGGTATAAGCCTGGGAACCAACGGAGACAATGTTCAAATTGGAGGCTTGGGAGCAGGAGAAGGTAATGTGATTTCAAACAATACAACCTCAGAAATAAGCTTATCAAATGCGGATTTTGCTATCATTCAAGGAAACATCCTTGGTCTTACACCTGACGAATCCGCTCCGGCCGGTGCAGCGAATGGAGTGAATTTTACTCCATCCAATAACAGTACGGTAGAACAAAACGTAATTGGAGGTCATACCTCAGGTATTCGAATAAATAGCTCGAACAACAATACAATTATTAGAAACAACATAGGGGTTGCTTCAGATGGGTTCACAGCCTTTGGAAATAACAATGGTATTTTCTTTGTCAATGCAGGAGAATCGGATGGTAATATCATTGGATCGTCAACCAATACTGGAGATGGCAACATCATTGCAAATAGCATCAACACAGGAATAATAATAGACGCAGCTGCAAGTAATGGAAATGAGGTTAGACGAAATTCGATTTTCTTAAACTCTACTAGTGGGATCGCGATTAATTCCGGTGCTCAAAACGGGATCGCTCCGCCATCAATAGATCCAATAGCAAGTGCCTCTACCGTAACAGGCACAGGAACAGATGGAGATGAGATTGATCTTTATTTATCTGATGGTACCGGACAAGGAGACACCTATCTCGGATCAGCAACAGTATCGGGAGGAACGTGGAGTATTGGAACACTCTCACTTACCAATGGAGAAGAAGTAGTAGCTACAACAACCAACGCTACGGATGGAACCTCTGAATTCTCAATCTCTCAGCAGTTTTCATTTGCATATCCTGTTGCAGAGGGCGCAGGTACAGCTCTATCTCTCGATGGAATCGATGATTATATCTCTTTCCCTCCTGATGGCGCGTATGATCTGAACACGGGCAGTTCTGTAGAGATGTGGATACAGCCAAATTGGCTTGCGGGCTCAAACAGCGCGAATCCTGCAATAATCTCAGTCAGGAATGGTACCACCGTTCGATATAGCCTACACATTAATGATGCTTTGGATGAAATTGGATTGGCTAATGGAATAGACCCATTCAGAACAGTCAATTATACGTTTACTCAAGGTGAATGGCACCATGTAGCTTTTGTTTTCGAAGCAGTAAATACACTAATCTATATTGATGGTGAATTCGCTGGAACACTTACAGGAACAACAATAGAAAACCCAGTTGCAGGCTTACCTCTATCAATTGGATGGTCTAATGACGCTGGAAATCCGGAAGAATATTTTACTGGAGGAATTGATGAAGTTCGTATTTGGAATACTGAGTTGACTGAATCAACAATTAGAGAATGGCTCGCTAAAAAGGTGACCAATACACATCCTGAATTTGGAAATTTGGCTGCTTATTATCGATTTGACGATGCTGCACCATCTGCAATAAATAATTTCACTGGCGGATTGACTGGTGCCGAAATTGGAGGAGCCCTATTACAAAGCTCCGGGGCACACTTAGGTGATGCAAGCTTTTACGAGTACACATACACTGCTGGATCAGGCAGGAATTTAGGTGATTTCTTTGCTCAAAATCTAGGTACGGCCAACCTTCCTTTACATATCTACCAGGTCAATCAGACACCAGCTAACAATTCGGCGTCAGGCTTCAATGCGATTGATGATGTAGCTTATTACGGTGTTTTCTCTCCAGGACAGACATATCAGGCTCGTTATTCCATCATTGGGGTTACATCTGATAGAAGAATTCTATCACGAGCTGATCTGACAGATCCTGCATGGGTGGCAGCAAGCGGTTTTCTTGGTACAGAAGTTCAAGATGATCAAATGATTAGTCGAGTTCTTAGTGGGAGTGCTCAATATGTAACAGCCACATCAAATTCTCCATATCCTGTTGAAATTGATGGTGGAAGTGCACTAAGCTTTGATGGAAATGATGATGTACTCATTAATGGTGTTGACCTTTCTGGTGGAGCATTTACGATCGAAACATGGTTTAAAACAGCTGAAGTTTCACCGTACTTGGTAGTATTAAATGAGAATGGTAGCCTTACCAATACTTATGCCTTACTTAATTTGAATGCCGGACAGGTTCGTTTTGTTTTAAGAGAACCTCCTGCAGGTTCGGGAGGAACAGTAATCCTTTCAACAGGAACTTTCAATGATGACCAATGGCATCATGCAACGGGTGTTTATGATGGCGTTAACACAATGACCTTATATGTCGATGGAATTCAAGTAGCACAAAATATAGCTGTTGGATCAAGTGGAGGTTATAACACAGATGTTTCTCTTGGAAAGAACTTTCCAAATGCTACTGGTCAGCTTATTGGAGAACTAGATGAAGTACGCATCTGGAGCACAGCTCTCAGCGAAACTGAGATCCGAGACCACATGATCGGTAGAATAGATCCGGATGTGCCAGCATTTGCAAGTTTGGTGTCAGCATATAAGTTTGATGATGGTGATCCGAATACTGCCTTTGACCTTGCTGGCTCTAATGATGGTGTAATTACCGGTGCAACCAGAGTGATTTCTGGCGCACCTCAAGGTCAGGGAAGCATTTATTCCTACGTTGCGGGTCCAGCAAAACTTAGCACATCGGCATTCGGGGAGGATATCATTCTGAATGTTGACGATGCATCACAAGGGGTTCACGGATATTTGATTGGTGGAGCCCCAGATCAGACAGCTGCAAATGGATTCAATGCGCTTGATCAGACTAGATACTATGGAGTTTTTGCTCCAGGTAACCCCAAGGTAGATGTGCGTATGGATTACAACAATGGCGGGTCGCCAGATACGAACAGGAGAATTCTTTATCGAAAGGATGCCACGGACAATGCACCAGTAGGTGGATGGGAACGTGTATCTGGCTTGATCAATTCCGATCCGACTACTGATTCAGTTTACGCTTACAATGTGGCGCCAGGCGAGTTTACAACAGCGACACTTAATCCACCGAGCTCATATCCTATCTTAAGCGCTGCGGATCCGGGTTCTGCGCTAGATTTTGATGGCACTGATGATCAGATTGATTTAGGAAATATTTCTTCATTATCGGAAACAGATGCATTTACGATTGAAGGATGGTTTAACCAAACAACACTTGATCAAACACGTGGAATGTTCATCATGCGGACAGATGCAAGTAATCAGATAAGGGCTAGAACATGGTCAGATGGAAACATGTATGTATATCTTCATAATGCATCAACTTTCAATGCGGCCTTCGATTATTCCACTGTGGTGACAGCCAATGGTTGGTTCCATTTCGCGATGGTATTTGATGGAAATGGTGCGACAAATGCTGACAGGATGAAAGTCTACATAGACGGAGTAGAAGTGAGCCTTACTTACAATGGGACAGTTCCTACTTCTGCACCAGACCTATCCTCAGCAAACTTTTTGATCTCTGATGATACAGATGGGGACAGCATGTATTGGCTTGGATTAATTGATGAGTTTAGGATTTGGAATGCATCACTTACAGCTGGTGATATTATTGCTTTCGCAAACACAACCGACATTTCAGCCCATCCGAACTATTCTGATATGCTGGCCTACTACAAATTTGATGATGGAACTGGGTCAACCGCAGTGGAAGATGTATTCTCAAACAATGATGGGACACTTATCAACATGGATGAAAATACAGACTGGGTCGCTTCGGGTGCATTAACTAACCCATTAACCCCACCCAATGCCCCAAGTAATTTCGTTGCCTATGCTTCATCAGCAACCGATGTGACGTTTGAATGGACTGACAATGCTTCGGATGAGACAGGTTTCTTATTGGAGAGCGCGGATGATTTTGCATTTACCACAAACGTTCAAACGGTCAATGCCACTATCGCTGCAGATGCCGTAACCACCACAGAAAATATTGGGACGGATATCAGTAAGTTTTATCGTTTAACAGCCACAAACGGAGCGGAAGATGCTACAAGTGTTTCTTCAACAGAATTTGCAACTACATCAGCTTTTCCTGGCTATGCTTTGGATTTTACAACTCAGGATAATGAGATTGATCTGGGAGATCCATCCGAGGTAGATTTTGGAGCCGGTGACTTTACAATCGAAACCTGGTACAAAGTAAATGACCCCAACTTTGATGGCTTTAGAGGACTTATAAACAAGGATGAAGGAGCCGGATCTGGTAATCGTCAATTCCTTCTTAGCTACGATAACAATGCAGATGGAAATATCAAAAATTTGAGCTTTGTCTATTTTACTGCCGGTGACAATGGAGCTCAACTCAATACTCCTGCTAACACCATTACAGATTCAAATTGGCATCACATAGCCGTAGTAAGAAATGGAAATTCACTGGAAATCTATGTGGATGGAATTCTTGAAGCTTCGGGCATCACAGTTGGTGCTCATGGAACCATGTTTGCCGCTACAAAAACTCTTGGATTAGGAGGTAATGCTAACATTGGTGGTGGCTGGGCACAAGGGCAAATGGATGAGGTTCGCTTTTGGAACTACGCCCGAACGCAAACAGAGATTCAGAACAATAGTAACCTCAAACTAAACGGTAATGAAACTGGATTAGTAGCCTATTATCCATTTGACGAAGGGTCGGGCAATGAGACCGTGGATCAAAGTGTCAATGCCATTCATGGTATTAATACTGGTACTTCACAATGGGTTCTCAATACAAACGAAAACGCACTCAATTTTGCTGGTGATAATGACTATGTAAGCGTTACAAGAACGCAGTTGCCAACGGGACTCACCTTTGAAGCATGGATTCAGACATCATCAACTGATGCGGTATCAAATTATACAGGGAATGCAGCTCTGAGCGTAATTGGAGATGTAAATAATGATGTTGGCCTTTCATTTGGAATTACCGATGGCCGAGTGGTTTTTAATCACTTTGATGGCTCGTCCTGGAATACCGTGCAAGGAAACGCAATAGTTAATGACAATACGTGGCACCACATAGCCGCAACGCACGAACAAAGTACTGGTGATGTGAATATTTATGTTGATGGTATTCTCGACATAACAGGTAACATCACCTATGACGCCTTTTATCATGAGTTTAATAGAATTGGCTCTTCATTTAACACCGGAACTGTAGACGGAGACTTCTTTGACGGTTCAATCGATGAGGTGAGAATATGGAATGATGTGGTATCAGGTAATGACATTCGAGCACACCTTTATTCGGACAACCTCTCTGGTCACCCAAGTGTTGGAAACCTTGTCCTCCACTACAACTTCAACCAAGGTGATCCGGGTGGAAACAATTCCGGAGAGACAGCAGTATTTGATCAATCAAGCAGCGCGCTGGATGGAACCTTGAATGGATTTGCTCTAACAGGAGCTGCCTCGAATTTTGTAAGTTCTGCGGCATTTGACCATTCTGGAGCTTTGGCTTCATCCGTACAGGCAACTAACATCTCTCCTTCAAACATCATGGACAATTCAGTGGATATATCCTGGACCAATGGTGATGGACAGAGACGGATTGTTGCCATGTTTGAAGGCATTGAGACAGAAATGCCAATTCCATCTGATAACCTATATTTCCATGCAGATGCCAATTTCGGTGGTGGAGACATTGTGGATGGAGCATGGTATGCAGTATACAATGGATATGGAAATTCCACCACAGTAAATGGTCTGACAGCCGGTACCGATTACACAATTGCCGTTCTGGAAGTAAATGGACCGCCAACATTTGAGGCGTATAATTCTGGCGCTGATGTAGATAATCCTGTCAATTTTACTACCACGGGAGCGTCAGCTCCAGAAATAGAAGTAACAGGCTTAGGCGTAGAGATTGTCTCAGGCGATAATACTCCGGATTTGGCAGATGATACAGATTTTGGAAATGGTGGTGTTTCTCACCCGGTTACAAAGACGTATACGATCAATAACATAGGTACTGCTGACCTCAATTTGGGCACTGATGCAGTAAGCGCTTCTGGGGATACAGCCTTCGAAGTAGGCCTCCAGCCTGATGCGGTTGTATCAGCTGGTGGAAGTACTACTTTCACGATTGTATTTACAGCACCTGCGGAAAATACCTTCAACTCTGAGGTTCAAATAAACAGCGATGATGCGGATGAAGGTTTTTATACCTTCGATGTGACGGGCGTAGGAATACCCGCGGCTCCTTCTCAGCAAGCCTCAAACATCATTGCTTCCAACATCATGGACAATTCTGTTGATTTATCATGGACCTTTGGAAATGGATGGGGAACAGTAGTTGCGATGTATGAGGGGACCGATCCGTTCCCAGCTCCTATCGACAACACCACTTATATAGCTAATACTGTATTCGGAGCTGGAGATGACATTGGAGGAGGTTGGCATGTCGTATATGTAGGTACCGGTACCTCAGTTTCAGTCACAGGATTAAACTCATCCTCCCAATATACTGTTGCAGCGGTTGAGTTTTATGGGAATCCAGGATCGGAGCTATACAATGTTTCTACTGAAACCAATAACCCGATCAATTTCACAACGACCGGTGCTGATATCACACCTCCAAATGTTACCAACTTGTCTCCAAGTCTAGGAACAATTATAGATGGAGATACACAGCTTGATATCACTATTACATTTGATGAGGCGATGGATACAGGTATTGATCCAACCATATCGTTCCCTGTAGAAGATCCTTCAAACACCCTTACATATAGTGGAGGCTTGTGGGATGATAACCTCAACTTTACGGGTTCTTACCTCATAAGCGATGTGGATGAATTGTTGTCAAATATTGATGTGCGAGTAAATGATGCACAGGATGCTGCCGGAAATCTCATGAGTACTTACGATGCAGCAGATGTATTTAACATTGATACGGAGAATCCAACAATCACAATTGATACATACGCTACTTCCATTACTAGCCCGCAACTGACTGGAACGATAGATGATGCGAACGCGACCATCGACATTGAAGTAGATGGCAGCAACTATGCAGCTACCAATAATGCAGATGGTACCTGGACACTTGCTGCAGGTCAGATTACAAGTCTTGCTGATGCGACTTATGACGTAATTGCGACAGCCACCGACCAATCTGGAAATATTGGCACTGATGGCACGTCGGATGAATTGATCATCAGCCAAACTGTAGTGACGCTGCCTGCTGAAGATATAACTTCAACAAGCTTTACGGCACGTTGGAGTGAAGGGTTAGACGTTCAAACCTATCAGATCGATGTATCTACAGTAGCTGATTTTTCTACGTTTGTCTCAGGCTTCCAAGGCACTCAAATTGTGGCGACAAGTATCACAGTTGACAACCTTGACTTCTCATCGGAGTACTATTACCGAGTTAGGTTGGTAAATACCTCCTCACAAGTTTCAGCTAATTCTAACACGACAGTTGTTAAAACGATAGTTGATGCCGAAACACTGGCAGATTCTGTTGCTCTTCGTCAAATCTATGATGCTATAAATCCTCAAAGTCTGAATTGGGAGACAGATAGATTACGAGATTGGATAGGTGTGAATCTGGATGCCGCAAATAGGACAAGAGTAGAAGTGGTGGACATTAACGGCACAAGTGCAGCAGGAGATATGCCCAATCCATTTACAGCTGGAGCTGTTGGCGGTCTTACCAACTTGCTTCAGATGAACGTTTCAAATAATGACATCACTGGTTTGATGGATTACTCTGCTACCACAATCAACGATTTGAATGTGAGCGCCAACCAGCTGGAGTTTGATGATTTGGAGCCTTTGGTTGGAATTACCACTTTAGATTATTCAAATCAAGCGAGCGTTCAGTTTAACGAAGCTGAAGCTCAAGCAACAGAGGTTCGATATAATACAGACTACACCTTATCGGTATCCACAGGAGGAAGCAATAATGTCTATACATGGTTCAGAAATGACTCACAAATAGCTTCAGGAGACGATTTTATAGTAAATGGTGCCACCAACGTAATATTGGCTATTGACTATGACAATATGGGAACATTCCGAGCGGAAGTTACCAGCTCGCTTGTTCCGGGCCTTACGATTGACATTGACGCGCAAGATGTTTTGGCTGTTGCAGACATTGTCATGAGGCTTACAGATTCTGATGATGTGCTTCTAACCAACGAGTCGTTCGATGGTGCCTTGTTAGAGGCTATAAGAAGAACTCAAGGATATGATACCCTCGAAAGTGCAGCCAATGTTTCCGGTGAGTTCGTATTTACGAATGTGGTGCTTGGGGACTACCTGTGTGGTATCGACCCTGAAAATGGAGATGCGTTTATCCCAACATATTTTGGAGATGCGTTTCAGTGGGAAGAAGCCGAGGTTATTTTATTGCGAAATGACTCATTGCTCACTATTAGAATGACAGAGGTTCCTCCAGTGCTTGGACCGGGAGACGGAGATGGTAACCTCGATGTGTTGATAGAAGAGGATTTTGGTGATGATGCGGGTAGAGTAGATGCAAGAAGAAGGGCTGCAAAAAGAAAATGTGGACTTAGAAGAAAAAGATCAGGTGGAAGAACAGGTCAAAATGATGATGAATTTGAACTCATAGCGTACGGTGAAACTGACGACAATGGAGAGTTCCAGTTTGGATTCCTGCCTCAAGGTACCTACAGATTCTTCGTAGAATATCCAGGTATTCCATTAGACGATTCGTCTTTTGTTGAGTTTGAGGTGGGCGAAGCTGGTGTTAGCGATACAGATTTCAAATTGCAGGCTTTTGCAACGGAAGACGGCATTGAAATAAGTATTGAAGCTGTGCTTGGTGTGATACTTGAGTATTTCAAAGATCTGGAGATATATCCAAATCCATCCAGCGAGTATTTGAATATCAGATACCGTCATTTAAAATCCGGAGATGTAACTGCCCAGCTTGTTGATCTGGCAGGAAACACCAAATGGTCTGAAGATTTACGAAACGGATTTGACGGACAGCTAAGAATTGATGTAACAGATTTTGAAGAGGGTATCTATATACTAAGGTTCTATGATCGCGAAAGCCCACAGGATAATGTGGTTAGCTTCCGGGTGATGGTTAAAGATTAATTCCTAATCACTTAATCGGAGGGGTGGCGAGAGTCACCCCTTATTTTATTGGCCAAATCAAACGCTAGATTATCTTTTTTAAGCGAAATTTTACACTCTCTTTTTTTCCATCTCGGAGGACCTTGAGCTTGATCATCTTTCCATCTCTTGCCTGGAGTATTTCATAAATATCCGAAAGTGAATGATACCTTAGGCTTTTACCATTTATAGAGTGAATGATATCTCCTTTGTGGATATCGGCTTTGTATGCAGGTCCGTCTTTTTGAACATTCACTACTTTCAAAGTATCCAAATCGTCACCTACAGCATTTAATGACATGCCGCTCATATCGTATTCAAATGACTCTCTAAACCTATGTCCTTCGGATAGATAAACCTTCTGTCTTTTGTAGTCGAAAGTCACATTGAATCTATTTAAAAGCTCTCCTCCAAATGTACCTACCCTGGCACCTCTTTTAATGACTTTATTATACGCTCCATCAAAGGGTGCAGAAACCAACATTTCATTGAAATCAAAATTGTCAATAGTCACCTGATCGATTCGTCCAAGATAGCCGGGTATATCGCCAGCAATTCCCCTGCCAAGTCTTGTTTCAATTGTTTTATCTGGCAGTGAAATCCCATTTAGATAATTATAATCAATGAGAGCAGCGTGACTGGCTCCGGTGTCCACCATTACATCTAGTGAAGCAGTCTCTTCCCCTTGCTTGATAGTTGCACTCATAAACGGCTTAGAACCTCTAATGTGCAATGGTAATTCTACTTGCTTCTTGTTTGGCTTAAATCTATCCGGATCGTATAAGGTAAGAATGTTATTGTCGTAATTGATCTCTACAACGAACCTTGAGAAGATATCATAGCCTATGATGCCATAGACATTTTCACCAATGTTTTCAGAAAGTTTAAGGTAATCCTCTTTGAGCACCAGCACGTTCATATTTTGGCCGATTATCCCACCGGGAAGCCCAAAGGTCACCTGATTTGCAATAAGAGCTTGAACAGAATCGATGAGCCCAGGGCCATCTATCGTTATTTCTCGAATGTAGTTTAGCTCAAGTATATCAGCATAAAGCCGCTCTGTAAGGATTGCATTTTCTACACCCGTATCGAGAATGAATTTGAGCGTAAGAAATCGGTTAATGGTTACCGGTATTACGATCAAATTATTGTGCTGCTCGAAAGGAATTTCAATTTTCCGGGTCTTTGGAGGCATTTTAAATCCAAATTCCTTCTGTCCGGAGGCGGTAGAGCAAAGGCAGGTATTAATAACCAAGATGAAAGCAATCAGACTTATTATCGGATTTCGCATTGGAAAGTCTCTTATGTAATGAATTACACTCATCTAACAACATGGATAAAATCCAACCCTTATTTGAACAATAAAAATTAGTCAAACAGATCTTGAATGTCGCTTTGTGAGAGGCTTTTTACGAAACTTTCTTCTACTGAGATTAAATCTGAGGCCAACTGCTGCTTGTGTTGTTGCAGTTTGATGATCTTTTCTTCTATGGTATCTCTACTCACAAACTTATATGCAAACACCTTCTTGGTCTGTCCTATTCGGTGAGCCCTATCGATGGCCTGCGCCTCAACGGCCGGATTCCACCATGGATCCAGCAGGAATACATAATCTGCTTTGGTAAGATTAAGTCCGGTTCCACCTGCTTTTAGTGAAATAAGAAATATGGATACCTCAGGATCATTTTGAAATCGCTCCACCTGATGCTGTCGGTCTTTTGTAGATCCGTCGAGATATGCAAAAGGCAAGCTTTGTCCTTCAAGGTATTCGGAAACAATTTTCAAGTGCTTTACGAACTGACTAAAAATAAGAACCTTATGCCCTTTGGAAATAGAATCTTCAAGCATATAGGTTACCGCTTCAAGCTTGCCGGAACCATCTCCGTACTCTGGTTCCACCATTTTTGGATGATTGGCTATTTGCCTCAATTGGGTCAATCCCTGCAATAATATCATGTGAGACTTACTTACACCATCTGTTTCAATCACATCCATGATCTTGCTTCTGAATGCATTCTTTTCTTTCTCGTAAACTGCTCGCTGCTCGTCAGACATATCGCAGTATCTGATATTGATCACTTTTTCCGGAAGATCATCCGCAACCTGGCTTTTTTCACGCCTCAGCAAAAATGGCTTAATCAGCGAATTGAGCTTTCGGGTTTTAAGCTCATCTTTTTGTTTCTCGATAGGTTTGAGGTAGGCCTTTTTGAAGTATGCCTCATTTCCCAGAAGTCCTGGATTGAGAAAGCTCATCTGAGACCATAGATCTAGTGTGCTGTTTTCTATAGGCGTACCCGTAAGAATTAACTTCCTGCGGGATTTGAGCTCCCTCACTTTTTTGGATATCAGCGAGTCGGGGTTTTTGATTGCCTGTGATTCATCCAGTATTATGTAGTTAAAGTAAAAATCAGCCAAAATCTCTGAATCTACACGCGTAGTTCCATAACTGGTAATAACGATATCATACTTCGAAAACTGTGTGTGGTCTTTCACCCGGTTGATTCCGGTATAGTTGAGGATTTTAAGTTCCGGAGTAAATTTTTGTGCTTCCATCTCCCAGTTGTAAAGCAAAGAAGTTGGCATTACCAGTAAACTCGTACTTCCGGGGTTTTCATTTTTTTGATGCTGCAATAATGCCAATGCCTGAATGGTTTTACCCAGACCCATATCATCTGCAAGGCAACCTCCAAAATTGTAGTCCTCCAAAAACCTGAGCCAATTGTAACCAGCCAGCTGGTATGGCCGCAAATCACCCTTAAATGAGCCAGGCACTTGATAGTCTTCCATCTTCTCAAATGAAAGAAGTTTTTCCAGCTTTCTATCCATTGTCACCTTGGCGAGCTCTCCTTCTTTAAGCTCTTGAACCAGCGATACATGGATTTTACTAAGTGTTATGCCATCTTCATTTTGAGAAGAAAAAGCAAAAAGGTCTTTATATCTGGTAATCCATGATTCAGGAATCACACCGATCTCACCATTGGGCAACATCACCTCCGTTTTGCCCTTCAAGATGCATTTTCTAATCTCCTCGAAAGGGACCTCAAATTCTCCAAAGCGAATTTTGGCCTTAAGATCAAACCAGTCTACTCCTTCGCTTACTTCCAAATCGATGGTAGATTCTCCTACAAAGAATTTCTTTCCTTGTTGGTTTTGTTTGATAATGAAATCTTCGAGCAGATCACTGTTTCGACCTATCCAATCAAATGCGGTTGTCTTCGGTAGTGTTACCCTGGAGTTTCTAAGCTGAAGCCCATTGCTAGCTAGTTGCTGAATGATTCCTTTCTCCCCCTCATGATCCCTGCTGATGCGATGAAAAGTATAGGTATCATCTTCTTTTTCCATTGATACACTCACTTTGCTGAGCTTATCTGCATTGAAGTTGTGCTTGCCATAGTCAAAGGACAGCTCCAGTAACAATTTGTCGTTTTCCACTGCCGGAGCATTGCCGCCATCATCAAAGAGTGTGGTCGCCCTGCTGGTCTGCAATTCACTCACGGTAATCTTCGGGGTAGGCTTTGGCTTGTGAGTGACAATATCAAACCCCTTGGCATAGACATCAAATTCGGAGATAAGCGGACCTACAAATTTTTTGTAGTAAGTCTCTTCTATATCCTTGGGTATTAGAATGAATTTCTTTTTTAGAAACGGCTTCAGCTTGCCGCCATTTACAGGCTTTTTAAATGTAAACAACTGATTGTTGGCCACTAACCAGGCGGGCTCTTTACAAAGCAAGTAGCTGTCATTATTAATAAACTCTACCTTTTCCCCTTTTAACTTAATGGTAGGAAAGTAATGCGTGTTGTCTTCATTTTTTCTGAAGTGGAAAAGAATCGTAGCCTTTTCATCCACTACCTCTATTTCTTTCCACGCAGGTTCACCGTCCTTGCCCATTTCGAATAGCCTTTTTCCATTAATCAAGGAAAGTATTTGTGACCTTCGCCTCTCTATGTATGCTTCTATTTCACCTTGAAGTACTTTATCGCCGGTCTCTTTATCAAAAGTTTTAAGAAAAAATTCTTCAGGCTTTTGCTTCTTCTTTTGAAAGTGATGAGCGACCTGATCTTGTTGAATTTGATCCATGTGCTTGATGATCTTGTAGTCGTTATCGTCAAGCCCGGAACTAAACTCCTCTGCGTTCTTGGAAGAAATGTTTTGATGCGAGTAGCTAAGCTGTCCTTTGTCGTTGAGTTGTACAACAAACGATTCGATTAGAAATCCCAGGTACTCGTGTTCGTACAGCGAGTAGATTAGTTGAAATGGCTGGTCTGGTGAAACTTTCACAGATTTTTGAAATCAGGTAAACTTCGAAAATAGTAAAAATATGACTGCCTGATGGCAAGAAATGTGAAGAGTTTGTGGTCTTATTGTAAAGTATGTGTAGAAAATGATTTTGCAGCCTTAATCGCCGGTTTTATTGATGCCAGTAGCGTAATGATAATTATGGCAATAACTGTGAATAGTACATCACTGAAGACTATTTCAACAGGATAGCTATTGACAATAGCAGAATTCATCCCCATGCCAACAAGTCCAAAATGCTCCTGAATAAGACTTAAACCTACACCCAATATTAACCCAACAGCTGCTCCGGTGAAGGCTACGATGCAGCCCTCATACAGAAAGATATTACGAATGAGCTGAGATGAGGCACCTTGTGCGAATAGCACTGAAATGTCTTTTTTCTTTTCAATTACGAGCATTGTCAAGGAAAAGAAAATGTTAATAGAAGCAATACCTATAATCGCTACAAGGATCAGAAAAACGAATAGCTTTTCTACTTTTAGCACCTTATATAAATCGCTATGTAATTCCTCACCAAGGCGTACATTGAAGCTTGTACCTAAGGAAGATTGAAGTATTTCTTTTACATCCCCGGGATTTGCATCTTGGGTGAGGTAAACATCAAAAGACGTAATCCTATTTCCATAGCTAAGTAGATTTTTGGCAAATTCTACCGGGACAAAAACATAATTGTCATCATAGTACTTTTCGATTGCGAATATCCCGCCCGGATTTATGTTTAGTATATTATACATCCGTGAGGGGTTTACTACACCTGGCCCTACATCTTTTGGATAGTACATCTGCAGTACGTAGAAATCATTTTTTAAGCTTAGCGAAAGATCATATTGAACACCTCGACCAATCAGCGCATAGCCGATGCTATCACGAACCAATGGAAATTGGCCGGCTACCATCACATTTCGGATACCACTAAATTCATCAAAATCTCTACTTACACCTTTCATTCTCACTAATCGCTGGGCATCTTTATATTGGACCAATACATTGTCTTCCACGACCTCTGATACGCCTAAAACACCTTCGGTTTCGCGTATTTTTAGCACGTAAGAAGAATCTAATTCGAATGATTTGCCTGTGGCTGGTGTGATTACAATATCAGGATCAAAATGTCCATACATCGACCGAAGAAGCCCTTCCAGGCCATTGAATACCGACAAGGCAATTATTAAGCACATTGTACCTATTGCCACCACCACCATAGATATGATCGAAATGACATTAATGAAATTTTTCTTCTTACCTGAGAGAAAATATTTGCGCGCTATGAAGAAAGGGAAGTTCATTCTTCTTCGGGCGGAATATTTAGTTTATTGATCAGGGTGTCAATTTTTGAGGCTTTTTCTTCTGTATCGTCGTGAAAGAAAGCCAGCTCAGGGATGATTCGCACCTGGCTTCCAATCTTTTTCCCCAGCTTCAATCGTATTTCACTTTTGATCGAATTCAGGTGTTCGAAAACCTCCTCTGCCTTGCTGATGGGAAAAATACTGAGATGCACGCGTGCCAAACCCAGGTCTGGCGAGACCGTAACTCCTGTAATTGTACCCAGTGTAGATCCAAAATAGTGTGTTGGATCTTGCTGAAATATTCCGGCAAGGTCTTTTTGAAGTTGTTTTCCGTATTTTATCTGCCGCTTACTTTCCATATCTGCAAATATCCTAAGATAATCTGTAAGGGGTTTGACCAAATAATCTAATTTCGAGTTAATCTGAAATAAACCCTGATAATCAACATTAATTGTTACGTTTTTTTAGAATAAACGATCCGTACAGACTGGCCATCATATTTGTTTTGATGGTGATTATCCGCATTACTCAGAGTTTTTTCATGGATGGGACGTCTTATTATGAGCTGAAATGGCTCCTATTGGGCGAGTGGCTGAACCAGGGATTTACAATGTATAGTGAAACCTTTGATTATACAGGTCCAATTGCTGTATTCATTTATAAGTACCTCACGCTCATTTTCGGACGAAGCGCATTTGTTCACTACGGCCTTAGTTCGATACTTATTATTTTTCAAGCAGGCATTTTCAATCAGCTATTGCTTAAGAATAAAGCATACGATGAAAATAGCTATTTGCCCGCTTTTTTATACATGATTTTGATGGTGTCAGTTCCTGATTTCATGACTCTCTCACCACAGCTTCTGAGTCTGACCTTCATCCTTTTGGCACTTCGAAATGTGCTACGCCGAATCGACAATCAAGTGACCGATGAGTTGTTCCTAAACTCCGGGATATACATAGGTGTAGCAACCATGATCTACTTGCCGTCTATGGTATTTTTCCTCGTTTTTCTTTTTGCTTTGATTTTGTTTTCTACCGCTGCTACGAGAAGGCTGACTTTGTATTTATTTAGTTTTTTGCTGGCATTTTCAATGTGTGCGCTTTACTTCTACTGGCGAGGTGACTTCCTGGTTTTTGTAGATATGTATTTGATTCAGAATTTGCTAATGGAAAGCAGGTCCGCACTGTCAATTAGCGAGATGTCCATTATTTCAGCTGGATTGGTCACAATATTTTTCCTTTCTGTATTGAAGACATTTGGTTCCGCAAGGCTTACCAATTTTCAGCAGAAAATCCAACAGGTCATTTGGCTGATGTTTTTTGGAGGTATTGCCACTTTCTTTTTGTCCAATGAAAAAACTCTTTTAGAGCTGGCATTCATTGTCCCAGTCATTGCATACTTCTGGACGCACTATTTTATTTTGGTTAGAAGACGAATATTTCAGATGATAATGCCGGGTCTCTTGATTTTTGGTCTCTTGTTCTACTCGACCTATGTTTATCAAAATTATACCGAATCCTTAAAGGTCATAGAAAAGGAAGAAACAACAGAAGGCACAATGGTATTAGATAGCAATTTGAATTATTATCTGGATCACAAGATTAATACGCCTTGTTTCAACCAACATCTGGCCATTCGAGCATTCCAAGGCCTGGATTTTTATGGATCTGCCGGCAATATCTTTATGCTTTTTCAAAAAGCTGATCCAACTTTTGTTATAGATGAAATTGGTATAATGCCCCGCTTAATGGCGAGATTCCCCAAAATTGAAGAAGAATACCAGCGAGTAGGCAGCAATCGCTATCGGCGAACTAACAATTGATTTTATTAACCCTTCTTTCGTGTCTTCCGCCTTCAAATGCCGTTTCTACAAATGTGTCTACTAGGCTTTCTGCATATTCGTAGGCCAGAAATCTGGCGGCTAAGCAAATAACATTTGCATCATTGTGTTGTCTGGCAAGCGCAGCTAGCTCGGTATTCCAGCAGAGAGCGGCACGTACATTCTCATGCTTGTTGGCAGTCATGGCTACACCGTTTCCGCTACCACAAATCAGGATTCCTAAGTCACAATCCTCAGATGCTACGGCAGAAGCCAGAGGATGAACATGATCAGGGTAATCTACAGAAGCATCCGTGCTAGGCCCAAAATCTTCGATATCATGTCCCTGGCTTTCCAAGTGCTTGATAATTCTCTCCTTATACTGAAATCCGGCGTGATCGCCACCTATTGCTATTTTCATGGGTTATTGATTTTGTTTGGCTTCTCTTCGTTCGATTCTTTTTGCAATTACAATACTCATTTGGTAAAGCATCATTAATGGCAAGGCAATTAAAATCTGACTAAATGGATCAGGAGGAGTAAACACTGCCCCTAAAACCAAAATTACAATGATTGCATGTTTTCTATAGGCCTTCATCAATGAAGAACTTACAATGCCTGCTTTGGTCAGGAAATAAACAATTACCGGTAGTTGGAATAGAACACCACATCCGAAGACAATCATTGTTACCGTGCTGATGTAAGATGATAAGTCAAATAAATTTTGCAGCGATGGGTCAACTTGATAGGTTGAGAAAAAGCGCACAGAGATAGGTGCAATCAGGAAGTAGCCAAAGAGAACTCCAAGTGAGAAAAGCACTGTCACCGAGAAGGTAGCGCCTCGGGATGCCTTCCGCTCCTGTGGACGTAATCCAGGCTTAATGAAACGCCATATTTCCCAAAACAAATATGGGAAGCCAACAATCAGACCTGCAAAGAATGATACAGAAACATGAGTCATAAACTGACTGCTCATTTTCCTACTCACAAGTTCGAATGACAATGTATCAATGCAAAGTGCAGGTGTTCCAATCAACTCAGCCAGCTCGCAAAGTTTTTGATAGGTCCAAAAATCTGTTCTGGAAGGACCGAGGATCACAGTGCCAATTACAAAATCCTTTGCCACAAAAGCAGCAATTGCCAACACGATTATAGCAACCAGAGAGCGGATAATATGCCACCTAAGTTCTTCCAGATGGTCCAAAAAGGACATCTCTTTTTCATCCGATATCTGATCCAATGGCATCTGTATTATGCCTTAAATAATGGGAACCCGGACATCCACTTGTTCACCTCGGATTTCACCTCAGCAATATTACTTTCGTCATCTTTGTTTGTAATGACCCTGTCTATTAAATCGACAACCTTAATCATATCAGATTCTACCAATCCTCTGGTAGTGACTGCTGGAGTACCTATTCGCATACCTGAAGTTACAAACGGACTTTTGTCATCGAATGGTACCATGTTTTTATTTACAGTGATGTCTGCTTTAATCAGTGAATTTTCAGCATCTTTTCCCGTAATATCTTTTGTACGAAGGTCTATCAACATTAAGTGATTATCAGTACCTCCGGAGATTACATCATACCCTTTGTTTACAAATGCGTCAGCCATCACGGCAGCATTTTTCTTAACCTGAACAAGGTAGTTCATATAGTCATCAGACAGAGCTTCACCAAACGCTATTGCCTTTGCGGCTATTATATGCTCCAAAGGACCACCTTGAGTTCCCGGAAAGACACCAGAGTCAAGAAGAGAGCTCAACTTTCTGACCACTCCTTTTGGAGTGGTCAAGCCCCACGGGTTATCTATATCATCCCTGACGAGGATCATTCCGCCTCTTGGCCCTCTCAAAGTCTTGTGCGTTGTAGTAGTTACAATGTGGCAGTACTCAAGTGGATCATTTAAAAACCCACGCGCAATAAGGCCCGATGGATGCGATACATCTGCAAGAAGGATAGCTCCTACTTCATCGGCGATGGCTCGAAATCGTTCATAGTCCCAATCTCTGCTGTATGCAGATGCACCACAAATGATCATCTTAGGGTTTTTATCTCTGGCTACTTTTTCAAGCTGATCATAATCGATAAGTCCAGTTTCTTTATCTACCCCGTAGAAATTTGGCTTGTAAAGTTTCCCTGAAAAGTTTACTCCTGAACCATGTGTCAGATGTCCCCCATGAGATAGATCAAATCCTAAAATTTCATCACCGGCGTTTAGACACGCAAGCATTACAGCCGCATTGGCCTGAGCGCCGGAATGTGGTTGTACGTTAGCCCAGGTTGCACCAAAAAGTTCTTTTGCTCGCTCTCTAGCCAAATCCTCAATCTCATCTACTACCTCACAGCCACCATAATATCTTTTTCTGGGCAATCCTTCTGCGTACTTATTTGTAAGCACGCTACCGGCTGCTTCTTGTACTTGTGGTGACACAATATTTTCTGAGGCTATCAGCTCTATTCCTTCAATCTGTCTCTTTTCTTCAGCCTTGATTAGGTCAAAAACTTTCTGATCTTTTTGCATGCTGCAAAATTATATGAGACAGTTTATATCTTCGCCTTTATCCTCATCTAATATGGCTAAAACTAAAACCGTCTTTTATTGTCAGTCATGTGGTGCTGAATCAGCTAAATGGGTAGGCAAGTGCCCTTCATGTGGCGAATGGAATACGTATGTTGAAGAGGTTGTTTCAAAATCGCCAGCAGCTGCAGTAGATTTTTCCGTTGAAAAAAGCAGACCTGTGAATATCAGGGAAGCTGGCGAAGAGGCCAGCAAGGAGCGAATGAAGACAGGCATCCAGGAATTGGATCGAGTTTTGGGTGGCGGAATAGTTGACGGATCGCTAGTATTGGTAGGAGGTGAACCAGGGATCGGGAAGTCCACAATCATGCTTCAGATGGCTATTCGATTGTCACAAAAAACTTTATATGTCTCTGGTGAAGAAAGCGCGGAGCAAATAAAGATGCGGGCTGAACGTATCGGGACAACCGCGGAGCATTGTTTTTTATATGCCGAAACCAGTCTTTCTCAAGTACTCAAACAAGCGGAGAGCTTGGCTCCGGATATTCTCATTATTGATTCTATCCAAACGCTTCATTCGGATAGAATAGAAGCAGCGATTGGATCTATCTCTCAGGTGAAGGAATGTACGGGTCAACTTATGAAGTTTGCCAAGCAGAAAGGTATACCGGTATTTTTGATTGGACATGTAAATAAGGATGGAGCCATTGCAGGACCAAAAGTACTGGAACATATGGTAGATACCGTCTTGCAGTTTGAAGGAGACAGACATTTATCTTATCGAATACTTCGTACCATTAAAAACAGGTTTGGCTCCACCTCTGAACTTGGGATGTTTGAGATGAATGCAGATGGGTTGAGGGAAGTGACTAATCCTTCGGAGATCCTTATCTCACCTAGAGATCCTGGGCTAAGCGGAATTGCTTTAGGAGCGACATTGGAAGGAAACAGGCCGCTCATCCTTGAGTCACAGGCATTGGTAAGTCCCACTAGCTATGGAAATCCTCAGCGCAGCACAACAGGTTATGACTATAAGCGATTAACGATGCTACTTGCTGTGATGGAAAAAAGATTGGGGATCAGGTTAAGTACGCAAGACGTTTTTCTCAATATTGCTGGTGGATTGAAGGTACAAGACACAGCATTGGACCTTGCCATTTGTTCGGCAATATTCTCTTCTTTCGAAGATGCACCTATTGGTGAAGATGTATGCTTTGCAGCAGAAGTAGGTTTGGGGGGAGAAATTCGCCCCGTCAATCGAATTGAAAACCGAATTAATGAGGCTGAAAAATTAGGATTCAGTGAAATTTATATTTCAAAACATAACCTGAAGGCCAAAGATTTAGGTCAATTTAAGATCAAGGTACATTCCTTTTCAAAATTGAGTGACACATTTAGGCAGCTATTCTAAAATCATTCGCCGCTGGTATTTTTCTTACCGGTGCGACCATTAAGACTTTTCTTGTCGACTGCCCCGTCTCGTTTTGTGCGCTTGTTTTTCAACTCACGACGTTTTTGTCGCTTGATGATGGAGTAGATTCCATCTCGTTTCTTGGTCTTTACTTTTTTTCCAAGGAAAACATTTGTGTCCAACCCTTTCGCGCCGGCTATAGGTGATCTTGACAGGCCACTTGCAGGATCTTTTTCCGGCCTACTACCAAAGGCGAAACTCATACCAAACCGGAAGTCAAATGCCTTTGCGTCTGGTACTGAGAAGTTAATCACTTGATCTGCGGCCATGTACATCTGAACTGGGCCACCCTTTACCGTGAATGCTGCGCCTACATTGAAAAATTGCTGTGGAAGCTTAGTGACGCTTATAGATCCGGTAAATGCTTTTCCAAATTTTTGAGTGATTCCTCCACCATACATCATTTTGATTTGACGTTGTACCAGGCGGGAGCCAACAGAAATATAAAAATCAGTCTTTGGACTGTAATGATAAATCCAACTGCCATAACCAGTCATGGGCAACCAGCTTTTATAAGGATCGAACGTGTCTGTAGTTTCAAATTTGCTGAAAAGCGAATCTTCAAGGGTCTGCTCGATATCATCAAGATCTTCCAAATTCACTCCACTATAATTGAAAGAGGTATCAGCAAGGGAGTAATTTTTAATATTCTCTTTCCAATTAATAAATCCAACATCAACAAGAGAACCTGTAATTGTATAGTATCTATTGAGCTTGTAGGTACCTCCAATGTCAATAGCAAAACCTTTATTTCCATTCATCACCAAGTGAGAGTTTATGTCTCCCACGGTCTTATCATAAATGTCAAATCCGGATGTTCGAAGTGTAGCCTTCTTCCATTCCGCATCTATTTGAAATGCTTCTCCATTTGTATTCAGGATTGCTTTGGTCCCTCCCGGTAAACTTGCATTTGCAAAACCAATTAGCATCTTGGCTCTAAGCCCAACGGTGAGCTGATCATTGACTGGAGCAGCTATCCCAAGACCAAATTCTCGAAAATGTGTAGCCCGTAGACCAATGCGAGAAATTTTAACGTCTTCATTTAAAAATCGACTATTCCCACTGGTAAATACATATTCTACCAGCTCTTTTGAATAAAGAAAATCAGCTTCTACTCGTTCGTTGGCTACAAAACTTAGCAGTGCTCCCGATTTTAGTTTATACCCTAGGTGAAGCAGGTTAACCTCTACCTTGGAGGTAACGATATTTTGTCGCTGAAGGTTACCAATTATTTTGGGAACATCTATCAGTGTTCGCGTACTCTCTACCGTAAAGCCTTCGTTGTAACTAAACTTATTATTGACATTTGCATGTATACCAGAGATCACAGGTAATCCGAGGAAGAACTTACCCTCCGGGATCAATGAAGGATTGATCATCGTGTTTTGAAAGGTAGCATTTCCTAGATGTTGAAATGATAGGCTTGTCTGCGAATAACCGAGTACAGAGGTTAGGATTAATATGGTGGTGGCAAATTTCCTCATCTATAAATCTAAATTGAACTTACCACCTATACCCACTTTTAGACTTAGCGTATAATCAGCAAGAATCTTGACATAGATATCTCTTGATGTTTGACTTACAGGGGTGTTTAGCACCATGGTAATAATTACATGTGAGGCGTTTTGCAGCAATTCCACTTCTTGTTGAGTCAATGAAATATCCTCAGTTGCACCACTTGGATCCGTAACTTCACCATTAATATTAATTAGCGGGGCTTTAATCACCGGAATGTTTGTAAATCGATCAAGTTGCTCTTGACTAAATTGAGGATCGCTAGTGTCTGATATCGGAAAAATAGTAACACTATCTGCATCTTGCACTTCTAGATTTACAGTACCATTAAACGGCAGTTCGTTATTAGTAACAAGACGGATAAATGCAGAGTCCACGTTGCTCAAATCAAGACCATCTCCCAAACCAAATGAACCAGTTTCCTCATAGTCTTCCAGTTGGACTTCCATTGGAATTTCCAAAGCAACATATGCTGTAATGGAGCTTGTGGGTTGTAAGTAGTTTCCCTCTGTGAGACTCTCAGGGTTCGAAATACCAGCCACATCAAAGATTAATCTCTCTGGGGATTGCGATAGGAGGTTTACCAAATTTGAATTTCCTCGATTTATTTCCACGATTGTCTGCGCGATCTCACCTGGTGTAGTCGGTGTAGGTGTATCCAAATCAGAACCATCGATGACAGGATCATTATTAATTATACTACCTGTTAAGAAAACCTGATTGCCACCATTACCATCATCACCATGAAGACCCGCAAAGTCAATTCCAATTGGTACTCCAAATGTGTTTCTAAAGTCAAATGAAATGCTTGGGTTACCGAAAGTGATCCCTGCGCGCTCAGTTTGAGTAAAGAAATCAATTTCTATGGATTGATTGCCTACCTGAATGGTATCCCTGCCAAACTTGCCGTAGATCAACCCGAAGGTTTGGTTGCCGTAGGTGAGATCAAATGTCAATGTTTCAGTACCGGCCATAGACTGACCGGCTGTCAGATTAACCTGTGCATTCAGGTCAATATTAATTGCATTGCTTCCGCTTGGATCAGTCAATACTGTCTTATGTCCGATGAGAGAGCTTGTTTGCATATCAGGCCCACCTCCATTTGGGATATTTCCGGAAACCGAGATCGGTGTACCATTATTTATATTAGTTGTATTGGTAATCGTAAAGGTGTAAGAAACATCCGCGGCTATAGTTGAGGAAGTAGTTATTGTAAGGTCTCCGGTCTCATAAAAGATGGAATCTAGCTCTTCATTTTTCTGCGGGTCATAATTCGTTTGAAACGTTTCTATAAGGTTGACAACAACCGGACCTGATGCCATTGGCATATTGCTGATGCCACCACTGAAGTTTATATCGTCAATTTGTACAAGCTCATCTGGAGCGCTATATGAAATGGTATCGAAATATAGGAGAGTAAACAGTGAGGTGCTGTCTTCTTGAAAGCTCAATGAGTCACCTGTCTGATTGCCTACCAGGTCACGCATAACATAGTTTGCTTCGCCCAATGGGAAGCTAAACACGCCCGTAATAGGCGATACCTCTAGATCGTCAAACTCCAACTCACCTGTGTTGCAGGATGCAAATAAAGATGCGGAGATTATTATAAACACAAATTTTTTCACCGCTGACAAATTGTTTTAAAGTTAAGGCTTATTGTATAATATTTTCATTTTTTCGATTAAAGCCTTCAATACCTTGAAGACCACCTGTATGCAATATCACTATTTTAAGATTTTTTTCGAATTTATCGCTTTTAATCATATCCCAAACGGCAAAAAATGCCTTTCCCGTATAAATTGGGTCTAATGATATATCGTGGTTTTCTTTAAACCAATTAATAAAGTCGATCAATGCACTGCTGGTTTTACCATATCCTCCAAAATGGTAGCTATCAATTATTTGGTAATTGGTTCGATTAATTTGGTGTTTTTCAAGCAAATTTTGTATTTCAACGTGTATAAAATTCCCCCTTAAGCTGCTCACCCCGATGATTTTTTGATGGTCTTTCGAGGCCTTAAGTAGCCCGGCAAATGTCCCACCCGTACCGATTGGAGTAATCAGCAAATCAAAATCAATGTCGATTTCATCAATAATTTCCTCGCATCCTTTAATTGCAAGCTCGTTTGTACCTCCTTCTGGCAAAAAATAAAGTTTCGGATATTTTTCCTTTAAATGTCCGGGGTGATCACGAAATCTTTTATAGGTAGTTCGGTCTACAAATTCAAAGCGCATTCCATTCTTGTTTGCCTTACTTAGTGTCGGATTACTTTCTTCATTAAGCTCTTCCCCTCTAATAATTCCAACGGCGCTTAGGTGATTTTCACAAGCTAATGCGGCAGTGGCAGCAATGTGATTGCTATATGCACCACCCATAGTCACAACACCAGCAAGACCTTCTTTTTTTATCTCAACCAGGTTGTATTTGAGTTTTCTCCACTTGTTTCCCATTATTTCGGGATGTATCAAGTCATCTCTTTTGACGTAAAGTGTGATCTCTTTCTCGTCTAAAAGCGGATGTGATATTTTCTCTAGTGGTGTGGGAAGGCTAGTCATCGCTTAAATTTACAGCCATGACCGATGAAGTGAACGAAAATGAAGAAGACTTATATGAGCATCATTATATCAAAGTGGATGCTGGACAAGAGTTGCTGCGTATAGATAAATTTTTAATGGATCGACTTCCAAATGTGACGCGCAACAAAGTGCAGGCAGGGATAAAGGAGGGTTTTGTCAAAGTGAATGGGAATGATGTGAAGCCAAACTATAAAGTGCATCCTGAAGACGAAATTTCAGTAATGCTACCTGAACCACCAAGAGATGAAGAGTTGGTTCCGGAGGATATTCCGCTTAATATAGTTCTGGAAGACGATCACCTGATGGTCGTAAACAAGCCTGCCGGTATGGTGGTGCACCCTGCTTATCAAAATTGGTCTGGTACTTTGGTAAATGGACTTGCATTTCATTTTAAGAATTTGCCGGAAATGAAAGGTAATGATGGACGCCCTGGCTTGGTGCATCGTATAGATAAGGATACATCAGGGTTGCTGGTAATTGCTAAGACTGAGAAGGCCATGACTGGCTTGGCTAAACAATTCTTTGATCATTCAATAGAGCGAACATACTATGCACTGGTATGGGGTGTACCGGAGGAAACTTCGGGCACAATTGATGTGAATGTGGGAAGAAGCTTAAAAGACAGAAGAATAACCAGAGCCTTTCCGGATGGAGATTTTGGCAAACGCGCAGTTACTCATTATGAGGTTTTGGAAGATCTCAGATATGTATCCCTCGTCAAATGCAACCTTGAAACAGGAAGAACACATCAAATACGTGCACACATGCGATTTGTAGGTCACCCACTTTTCAATGATACTACGTATGGTGGAAGTGAAATAATTAAAGGAACGGTGTTTACAAAGTACAAACAATTTGTTCAAAACTGTTTCAAGATGATGTCAAGACAGGCACTGCATGCCAAGACACTAGGGTTTATTCACCCAATTACTAAAAAAGAAGTCTTCGTCGACTCTGATCTTCCGGAGGATTTCTCCTCAGTTTTGGATAAATGGAAAAGCTATATCGATCATACAGAATAAAAAAAGGCCTTCATTTCTGAAGGCCTTTCAATTTAAATTTCCTTTGTTACCTTTTTTAGTTCTTTCATTGGATTGTCGTGTTCCTTATCTAATCCAATTATCTCAAGGTTAATTCCTCTGTATTCGGCATTCTTCTTGAAGTCCTCCAAAATTTCTATTATATCTGGATGGATAAAGTGAGATCGAGTAGCATCAATGAATATATCCGTTTCATCAGGAATGTGAGAAATGGTCTCTATAATACTTGCCTTGTTCAGAAAAGTCAAATTCTCTGAAAGTTCCAATTTTAACTTGGTACCACCTTCCTCATTGATAGTCTGCACCACGTATGGCTTTCTGAAATTGTTGTAAAGTATCTGAAAAATACCAACCGTGAGACCCATTAGTATTCCTATCAAAAGGTCGGTAAATATAATTCCTAGTATTGTCACCATGTACGGAATGAATTCTGACCTTCCGGCATTATACATTTGCTTAAACAAAGATGGTTTGGCTAGCTTATATCCAACCACAATCAGTATGGCAGCTAAACTCGATAGAGGAATCAAGTTCAATACATTTGGAATAAATATTGCTGAAATAAGCAGTAATACACCATGAAATACTGCCGATAGTTTCGTTCGCCCCCCTGACTGAATATTCGCTGAACTACGTACAATTACCTGAGTAATAGGCAAACCTCCAATCATACCGGAGAAAATGTTTCCTGTTCCTTGAGCGATTAGCTCTCTATTGGTAGGAGTAATACGTTTATGAGGATCAAGCTTATCAGTTGCTTCTACGCATAACAATGTCTCCAAAGAGCCTACCACTGCTATTGTAGCACCAAGTATCAATACGTCTTTTCGAAAAATTGCTGCCGGGTCAAAGAAAGTAAATTGATTGACAAACTCACCAAAAGTGGCGGCAACAGGAAGGCTTACCATGTGCGTCTCATCAATGTATAGTGAAGAGCCTTTAAACATGAGATTAATAATGATACCTGCTGTCACAACAATCAACGGCCCTTGTACGATCTGAAATAACTTGATTCGTTTCATAAATGGCCTCTCCCATAAAATGAGAATAACCATAGAAATTATAAAAATGATCAGCGCTCCTTGCTGAACGAAATCCATCATTTTGAATAATTCGGAGAATGTGTTTTCACCATCGGGCTGAAAAAACTCCAAATCGCCTTCCGGATCGGCATCATATCCAACAGCATGCGGTATCTGCTTCAGAAAAATAATGATACCGATGGCTGAGAGCATTCCCTTGATCACGGAAGATGGAAAATAATAGCCAATGATTCCTGCACGTGCAAACCCAAGGATTATTTGAATAACCCCGCTGACAACAACAGCTGCAAGAAAAATGGGGAATGATTCCAGGTCTTGTATACCGGCTAGAACAATAACTGCGAGTCCGGCTGCCGGGCCACTTACACCGACCGCAGAACCACTGATTAATCCTACCACAATACCACCAATAATACCGGAGATGATTCCTGCAAATAGTGGAGCACCGGAAGCTAGGGCTATACCTAAACAAAGCGGTACAGCGACTAAAAAGACGACTAAACTTGCTGAAAGGTCTGACTTGAAATTGCTAAAAAGACCTATTTTATTAGAGTCCATGAAATATAAAGTTGAGTTGAGTAAATAAGTTTAAAAATCTGTTTTTAACTACTTACTCAACTTTGGTGGGGGCGTTTGATAATCAATAAACGGCGTATTCCATAATCGGTCTCGGTGCATAGCGAGCATGCTTTTGCCAAGTATTGATTTTCCAGCTAGTTCTACAGATTCAAAGCCACTTGTAGTCTTTTCTTTTTCCTTCTCCTTACTTTCTTCATGCTCCATTTCTGAGTCTACTTCTGCAGAAATGGCGTCTACATTTTCTACGATTTCGGCAACTTCGCACACCATAGCAGCGCTTAGTATGAATGCCAGAAATCGAATAAGGAAAATATTTCGCATGAATGAGGTTTAACTACGTGCTTTTCAATTTGTTTAAAACTGTGCTTGACTTACGTAAAGGTAGGCAAGCAGGTTTAGGCACGAAAATGTAAATGTGTTGATTTTATGATGTATGGCTTTTGAAATCCAAAAGCTGATCCAAATATTCACGGTTGTTTGCAAGTCGAGGCACTTTATGCTGACCTCCAAGCTTCCCTCGTGATTTCATCCAATTATAAAAAGTATGTTGAGGAACAAGGTGAACAAGAGGTTGCTGGAGCGCAATGTCCTTGTATCGCTTGGCATCATAATCTGAGTTTATCTCCCTTAACTTCTCATCAAGAAGTTTAGTAAACCTCTCCAGATCATTTGGTTCATTGGTAAACTCAATGATCCACTCATGCCCACCTTTGTTGCCTTCTCCCAAATACATGGGGCCAGCTGTAAAATTGTCAATCGTTGCATCCGTCTTTTTGCAAGCTTCCGCTATAGCTACTTCTGCATTATCAATGATCAGCTCTTCACCAAATGCATTTATGTAATGCTTGGTACGACCTGATATTTTGATTCTGAATGGCTCAATACTCGTGAACGTAACTGTATCTCCAATCTTATATCTCCACAATCCGGCATTGGTTGTGATCAAGATTGCATAGTTTTTTCCAACCTCAACCTCGTCGAGAGTAAGTGTTTTGGGATTGTTGCTATCTAGTTCATTAAATGGAATAAATTCATAGAAAATACCATAGTCGAGCATCAAGAGCATCTCCTTACTATCTGTCTGATCGGTTATACCAAAAAACCCTTCTGATGCATTGTAGGTTTCCATATACCGCATATTCGGAGATGGAATTAGCTTTTTAAAGAGTTCTTCATAAGGTGTAAATGAAACTGCACCATGGAAAAACACCTCAAGGTTTGGCCATATTTCCAGAATGTTTTTGGCATTGTTTTTTTCCAGCATTTTTTCTATGAGCACAATCATCCAGGTAGGAACACCTGAGATATTGGTCACATTTTCGTTGGAGGTAATATCTACCATTTTGTCAATTTTCTCCTCCCACTCATCCATGAGCGCAATGTCCAGGCTTGGGGTACGCACCATCTGAGCCCACCAGGGGAGATTTTTAAGTAGTACGGCAGAAACGTCACCATAGTAGGAATTTGAGTTCTCATCAAACTGATTGATTTGGTGACTGCCACCAATAACCAACCCCTTACCGGCAAACATTTTTGCCTCCGGATAATTATTAAAGTAAATACTAAGAAGGTCTTTGCCTCCTTTGTAGTGACAATCGTCCAATGCCTCTTGGGATACCGGAATAAACTTACTTCGTGCATTTGTGGTACCAGAGGACTTGGCAAACCAACGAATTTCGGACGGCCAGAGAATGTTTTGCTCCCCTCGCATGAGCCGCTCAATGTATGGGAAGAGGTCTTCGTAACTTACAATTGGTACCTTGTTCTTAAAATGGTCATAGTTCTCAATCGTGCCAAAACCATATTCCTTTCCGTATTCGGTTTTGGAAGCTTTTTTGACCATGTCCTCCAAAAGTTCATTTTGAACCTCATGAGGATATTTCATGAATAACTCGATTTGATGAATGCGCTTCTTCATCACCCATGACAATATGGAGTTAAACAATTCCATGGATTATATTTTCCTTTTTAGCTCGAAGTGTTTACCAAGATAAACTTTTCTTACCTGTTCATCATTGGCAAGTTCTTCTGCTGTGCCCGCTTTCAAGAGCCTACCTTCAAACATTAGGTAAGCTCGATCGGTGATTGAAAGTGTTTCATTCACGTTATGATCGGTTATCAGAATTCCAATGTTCTTATTTTTCAGCTGGGCTACTATGGTTTGAATTTCTTCAACAGCAATAGGATCTACACCTGCAAATGGCTCATCCAATAGAACAAAGCTTGGATCTACTGCAAGTGCTCTCGCTATTTCCGTTCTTCTTCGCTCTCCACCAGAGAGTACCTGACCAAGATTCTTACGCACGTGTGTTAAGCTAAATTCCTCCAGCAGACTTTCACATTTTTCTTTTTGTTCCTGCTTGCTAAGTTTGGTCATCTCAAGTACTGCAAGGATATTATCCTCAACGCTAAGTTTTCTGAACACCGATGCTTCTTGCGCCAGATACCCAATTCCTTTCTTGGCACGCTGATACATTGGAAGCTCCGTTATATCTTCTTCATCAAGAAAAATATGACCTTCATTCGGTTTGATTAAACCTACAATCATGTAGAAGGAAGTGGTCTTTCCGGCACCGTTTGGACCTAAAAGCCCTACGATTTCGCCCGTTTTCACAGTGACAGAAATGTCGTTTACAACCTTTCTCTTTTTGTATTTTTTAATGAGATGTTCTGCGCGTAATTCCATAAAAGAACTGCAATTTATGCATCAATTTTTACATCCTTGAGATTAAGAATGAGTGACTTATTCCCTAAGTAATTATTTTCTTCCAGGTGATAGGCAATATGAAACGGTTCCCCCACTTTGATAAGATCCATTTTATCGGCCATTCCAAATCCAATAAACTCGAAAAGTTTGGTGCTGTTTTGTGCATGCACAAATCCTTTGATGTGTTTGTCTTTGATCACTTTTGGAATGGTATCCACAATTACATTTTTTGTGCCAAAGACCGGAGACATGTTCTGAGGACCAAATGGTGCCATCTGGCTCATTATGTTATAGGTTTTAAAATTAACTTCATTAAGAGGCAAGTCAGTATCAATTTCAACCTTGGGTATGAGCTGCTCAGGTAGTATTCTGGAACCTACCACTTCTTCAAATTTTTCAATAAAGGCACCTACATTTTCAATTGGGAGGGTAAGCCCTGCAGCGTGAGTGTGCCCTCCAAACTGCTCGAGTAGATCGGCGCATTCGGAGATAGCTTCATGCACATCAAATCCATCTACAGATCGGGCGGATCCGGTTGCTTTCCCTTTAGACTCTGTGAGAATTATGGTTGGTCTGTGATAATGCTCAATACATCTTGATGCGACAATACCGATGACTCCTTTATGCCAGTCTTCTTTAAATAAAACAGTTGATTTTTTGTTGGAATTAAGATTGGAAATCATCTCCAAAGCTTCTTCTGTTATAGTCTGATCAAACTCACGACGTTCCTTATTGCGATCATTCAGATTATCAGCAAATGTGTCTGTTTGTGTAGAATCACCTATCAGCAAATTGACGGACTCTGTGGCATGTGTAAGCCTACCGGCAGCATTTATTCGTGGGCCGATAGAGAATACAACGTCGGTAATTGAAAACTGATTTTTCTTTCCACTAATCTCAATTAGGGATTTCAAACCTGCTGATGGAGCTTGGTTAAGCTTCTTCAAACCATAGTATGCAAGGATACGGTTTTCGTCTACTATAGGAACAATGTCGCATCCAATACTAACTGCAACCAGATCAAGAAGCTCAAATAGAATTTCTTTTTCAATCGTATTTTGTTGGCAAAACCCTTCTAACAATTTGAAGCCAACTCCACAGCCGGAGAGTTCCTTATATGGGTATTTACAATTTTTTTGCTTGGGATCTAAAATCGCAAACGCATCTGGAAGTTCTTTTCCCGGTATGTGATGGTCACAGATGATAAGATCTATGTCCGCATCTTTTGCTTGTTTAGCTCTGTCTACAGCTCTGATTCCGCAATCAAGCGCGATGATCAGCTGAAATTGCTTGTCTATTGCATGATTGATCCCCTTCTCAGAGATTCCGTATCCTTCTGTGTAACGATCCGGAATGTAGAATTCAATGTTATCCGAGAATTGTTTCAAAAACAGGTATATAAGACTAACTGAAGTCGTACCATCTACATCATAATCACCGTATATCAGGATTTTTTCTTTGTTAAATACCGCATCTGTCAAACGATTGACGGCCCGATCCATATTGAGCATAAGAAACGGATCATGCAGTTTGGATAGTGATGGTCTGAAAAACTCTTTTGCTTCATCAAAGGTGCTGACCCCTCGTTGCACTAGAATCTTGGACAGATACGTGCTGATGTTGATTTCTTTGCTCAGCTTTTCAACAATTTCATTGTCTGGTTCGTCTTTATATACCCATCTTTTTTCCACGGGTTGAAGATATAAAATTGAGATGCAAAATGATTGATATTGCACTATATGATACTGAATGTTTATTTTGTGAGCGCTAAGAGATTGTGATGAAGATAGCGCTAAACGAAATATGGAATTTTTTGAAAATGGTCAACACCAAGGAGGAAGGTTGGTCGTATTCACTATGTGCCGGAAACGTAAGGATTGACTCCATTACAACAGAAACCATGCTGGCGCTGAAAGACGATGATTCGTACGATACAGAGCTGCTACCATCTTTGTTCACTTTTAGAGAGATTTTATGGCAACCGGATGTTTTCACAGAGGCATCCATGAGTATTCCATCGTTGAGAATTCTTCAGGCATTTTGCGATGAAGCTTGCACGGAGATGGAGGAAGCCAAAAAACCGTCGAACCAAATATATATTCCTCTGGTAAGAGGTATAGGTAATTGTTGTGGTAAGGCAATGAAAGCATTGGAAAAGGAAAAAGCCGATGTAAAGAAAATATTAGGAGATTTTCGCACATGTGCATTTCCAATCATCAAATTTTTCATCTACCATCCAAAGAATAGAATAGATTACTTTCAGGATGCTCAGAATAGGCTCAATTATGCTGTTAAAATTATGCTCACCCAATTTTATGGAAGGTATACAGAGTTGGAAGACCCATACTGGAAAGTGTCTTTTTCAAAACCTAAGCAAAAAAAAGAGCCGGAAACTAAACCGGAGGAACAATAGTTTCGCATTTCCAGTTTAGCATTGAACAATGCCCAAGATGAATCACAGTGAATTACCTGATCGCAGAAGATTTCTGATTCGAAATCTTCTAAGAGGGTTTTTATGGCTGGCCGTTATTGTTATTGGATTTATATATCTGAGAAAAAATTATGACTTTAGTCTGGAAACTGTTCTTGGACCTGTTTATGATCAACCTACGGTTGTCTATTTCATCTTTCTGGCTTCAGAAGTAATCTTTGGTATCATTCCTCCGGAATTTTTCATGATTTGGTCGCTCAGGAATGAGCTTCTCATGGCTTACATAAATAATGTGATTGCACTTTCCGCTATCTCTTATGCAGCGGGGATTATTGGTTTTGGTATCGGAGCTTATTTAAAGAATACTCGGTTTTATCGCATCATGAAATATCGAGTGTTTGGAAAGTTTGAGAAGCATTTGAACAATTATGGTGGATTTTTGGTCGTAGTAGCGGCATTGACACCTTTGCCATTCTCAGGCATAGCTATGCTGGTTGGGTCAGTGCATTATTCATTTAAAAAATACCTATGGTTCTCTCTTTTCAGATTCTTGCGCTTTCTGGCGTATGGCATTGTAATTTGGGAAGCCAACATCTTCTAAGATCAGATGACAAAAAAGAAGGGAATTTTATTGGTAAATCTGGGCACTCCGGATTCAACAGATGTTTCTGACGTAAGAAAATACTTGCGAGAATTTTTAATGGACAAACGTGTCATTGATATTCCAGCTTTTCCAAGATTTCTTCTGGTAAATGGAATTATCGCACCTTTCAGGGCGCCAAAGTCAGCAGCAGAGTATCGCAAGCTATGGGACGAAAGAGGCTCACCATTAAAGTACTATACAGAGGATATTACAGGGCTCTTAGCCCAAAAGCTCTCCAAGGATTATTCGGTAAAGTTTGCCATGAGATACCAAAGCCCTTCACTCACGTCAGTTTTGAAAGAGTTTCAGAAAGAGGAGGTGGCTACATTACATGTGATTCCATTATTCCCGCAATATGCTTCGGCGACAACTGGTTCAGTGATTGACAGGGTTATGGAAATCACCAAAGACTGGCAGGTCATTCCGGACATCAAGTTCACCTCACAGTTTCTGGAGGAGGAGCTTTTCATTGACACCATATGTGATCAAGGCAAGAAGTTTATGGAAAAGGACACGTATGACCATTTCCTTTTTAGCTATCATGGTTTACCTGAGAGACAAATTCGGAAAGGTTCATACGGAGACTATTGTCAGCTGGGAAAGTGTTGTTCTACATTAAACGAACACAATCGCTACTGCTATCGCGCTCAATGTTTTGAAACTACCCGTCTGGTCGCAAAGAAGCTCAAAATCAACAAAGAAGACTACACTGTTTGTTTTCAATCCCGCTTAGGCAAAGATCCGTGGGTGCAGCCTTATACGGAAGATACACTTAAGGCTTTGGCAAAAAATGGAAAGAAGAAAGTGCTTGTCTTTTCGCCGGCATTTGTTTCAGATTGTTTGGAAACCACCATTGAGGTAGGGCAAGAATATCGCGATGAATTTTTAGAAGCCGGGGGTGAAAAATGGGATCTGGTTCCGAGTCTGAATGCAGAAGACAAGTGGGTAGAGTGTTTGAAAGAAATGATTGAAAGATAATCCCGCAAAGCTATGATGGGAGGTGCCGGCCATATTGCTGACATGAATAAAAGAATCAAATTTCTTAGAAGTTTGATATAAAGGAAGCGGCTGTCAGAAAATGAGGTCCTTAAAATGCCAATAGGGAAAAACTCTAAAATCGTTTTAAAGTCATACTTATCAGAAAAGGAAAAAAGAGAATTAAGTCGAAAGTATCTGGAATACTATCGTGCTGAAAGAGTTAAGAATTTAAAGATTGCGATCATTTCATTGATTATCACGATAATCATAATCATTCTTCTTATTTCTGCATTTATGGCTTTGATTTAGAAGAAAAAAAAGCGACTCCCCTTGGGAGCCGCCATTTTGCAAAGCCTAAGCTTTGCTCCCTTAGTTGCCTTTAGAATTATTGTTTCACCACCTTGTTGCTTGAAAGGATTTTCCCCTTCGCACCTATGAGTTTGATGAGGTAGGTTCCGGATTCAAGATTGGATAGATTTAGCTTTTGCTGAGAGCTTCTTAGCACTCGGATGCCTTTCATGTTATAAATTTCGACTACATCTACCTGACTATCTCCTATATGGATGAACTCAGTTGTTGGGTTGGGATAAACGGAGATAGCATTCTCCTTTAACAGTCCCAGAACCTCATTTACAGTAAGCGTACCGGTCGCGTATGTAAAGTCGTAGTTGCTGTCTTGCCCTCCTGCGACGGTTATAGTGTAAGTTCCCGGAACCGAAGTGTCATTTACATCAGGAGTGGCCGTTGGTTGCGTATCAATAATACTGGGACCTTCATTTAACACAAACCCTGCATAGTCAATAGAAAATGTTGCAGGAAAACTCTCGCCTACATTTAATGAAATATCTGAAGCTGTGGCAGTTAACATTGCTTTGCCAATGGTGAGTGTTCCGGGAACATGGTTGAAATCATAGTTATCAGATTGTCCTCCGGAGGTAGTAATGGCATATGATCTCACGCTGCTGGCTATCTCAGCATCGGTATTGATGTCGGGTTCTGCAGTCAAATGATTTTCGTTATCATTATTCCTGAAACCACTGTAAGTGTATTTCAATTCTGGAATAGGATCGCCGTAAGTTTTGGACTGATCATCAGCGGTAACTGTCAGCTCGGCTTTACCGATTGTTAAGTTCTGTGTAACCTCCTCTGCTTCCCAATAAGAATCATCACCCTCTTGTGAAGCTGTGATATCTACTGTTCCGGTCCCAATGGCACTAACAGTATTGCCGTCGATTGTTGCTAAAGCTTCATTTTCACTCCTGTAAGTGATAGGCAATCCTGCATCGGAAGTTTCAGGCAATTCAAATAAGTCCCCATATGTTTTATTTTCAGGAGCGTCAAATGCAATGGACTGTGGATCTTTGTATTGGAAGAAGTAAGCGGCTCCACCATCATCAATAGTGTTCTCTTCGGATTGATCTTCATCCTCTTGATGAGCTCCTACAATAACCTGACGATCAGACATGGCTACTGAAATACCAAACTCGTCCTCCTCATTTCGGTCAGCAACCGTCATCTTGGCCTCTTGACTCCAGGTGTTTAGGCCTTCATTTTTAAAGATATAGATCGAACCAGATTTAGAAATTGTGTTATTGCCCGATTCATCTTCACTTTCTAGATGAGCCCCTACTATTGCGTATGTATCGGAGATTGCAACGGACCAGCCAAAACGATCCGAAGCATTGAAATCTGATGCTACAAGTTTCTTGTCCTCAGCCCAGACATCAGAATCATCTTTCTTAAAGATGTATGCAGCACCTGCAAAGGTAAGAGAACCACCAGAGGCATCAACTATCGTTTTATTAGCTGCACCTACTATGGCATAGTCTCCGCTGATGGAAACGGATCTACCAAACCTGTCTGAAGAACTTCTATCAGAAGCGACAATTTTTTGGGTCTGAAACCAAGTATCAGAACCGCTATTTTTAAAAATGTATGCAGAGCCACTTTCGCTGAGAGTACTACCACCACCCACGCTATGTTCTTCTTCAAAAGCACCTACGAGGACGTAATCACCATGTATGGCAACAGCGTTTCCAAAACGATCGCCAGAGCTTATATCACTGCTTTTAATCTGCCCTGCAGATGTCCAATTATCAGAACCATCGTTCTTATAGAGGTAAGCCACACCAGCAAATGAATCATCACCCGGAGAACCGACGATCACATAGTCTTCATGGATAGCTACTGATTGACCGAAAAAGTCATTTTGAGCCTGAGGTACACTTACTAATTTTTTAATTTGCATCCAATTGTTTGAACCATCGTTTTTGAAGATGTAAGCTGCCCCACTGGCCAAAAGAGTGCCACCACCTAAGTCTTCCCCATTTTTGAACCAGGCTCCAACAACTGCGTAATCGCCGTATATTGCTACTGAATTCCCGAATCTGTCTGAAGTAGCTCTGTCAGAGGCAACAATTTTTTGTATCTGTGACCAGTTACCGGATTCATCCTTTTTATATATATATGCGGCACCACTAGCTCCAAGGAAATTATTGCCAGATTCGTCTTCGCTATTCTGATAAGCACCTACAATGGCGTAATCACCAGAAACAGATACAGAGGATCCGAACAAATTGTTGACACCTCTGTCCTCAGCCACTATTTTCTCCAATTGTCTCCACTGACCTTGTAGAGCAAAACAACTAGAGACCATGACAAGTAGAGTGGCCTTTTTTATCATTTTTTTTATAAGATTCACTTTCATTACCTAAGAATTTTAAATGTGAGCCCAAAATTCGATCTAAAGGGTCATCCCATTTGAAAAATGAATGTGTACAAGTGGTGTACAAACGAAGAAATACAACCCAAACAATTACACTCTGAGATGGTGTGACAGGTTTATATTTATCACAAAGCAGATTGTGATCAGATTTAGAAGGAAAAAAAAGCGACTCCCCTTGGGAGCCGCCATTTTTGCAAAGCCTAAGCTTTGCTCCCTTAGTTGCCTTTAGAATTATTGTTTCACCACCTTGTTGCTTGAAAGGATTTTCCCCTTCGCACCTATGAGTTTGATGAGGTAGGTTCCGGATTCAAGATTGGATAGATTTAGCTTTTGCTGCGAGCTTGTTAGCACTCGGATACCTTTCATGTTATAAATTTCAACTACATCTACCTGACTGTCTCCTATATGGATGAACTCAGTTGTTGGGTTGGGATAAACGGAGATAGCATTCTCCTTCAACAATCCCAAAACCTCATTTACTGTGAGAGTGCCTTGTTCATATACAAAATCATAGTTGTTATCCTGTCCACCATCTACCATAATGGTGTAAGTCCCCGGAACTGAAGTGTCATTTACATCGGGGGTGGCAGTTGGTGGGGTGTCAATGACACTGTCATCTTCATTCAGTACAAATCCTGAATAATCGACAGAGAAACTTGATGGAAAGCTCTCTCCTTCATTTAAGGAAATATCTGCGGGAGTGGCAGTTAGAGTTGCTTTATCTACTGTCAGTGTCCCTGAAATGTGATTGAATTCATAGTTGTCCGACGTGCCACCGGAAGTTTGGATAACATACATGCCAACCTGACTATTTTCATCGGCATCAACGGCTATTGATGGTTCTGTTGCTAATTCACCTTCATCTTCATTTAAAACAAACCCGCTATAAGAGTAGCTCAATTCCGGATTGGCATCACCGTATGTCTTGGATTTGTCGTCAGCAGTAACAGTCAGTGTGGCTTTGTCTATTGTGAGGTCCTTAATTACTTCTTGTGCCTCCCAAAAATCATTATTTCCCGATTGATTGGCAGTGATGGTAGTAGTCCCCGAGCCAACTGCGGTGACAGAATTACCATTAACTGTTGCAATATTATTGTCTGCGATGCTGTACTCAATTACAAGCCCTGCATCTGTAGTTTCCGACAGGGTGAAAGTGTCTCCGTGTTCTCCTTCCATTGATTGAAGCGTAATAGATTGCGTATCCTTGTATTGGAAGACATATGCCGAACCACTCGCACCGAGTGGATTATTTCCGTCTTTATCTTCGTCCTCAAAATGAGCACCTACAATGGCACTGTTTGCTGAAATGGACACAGAGACGCCAAACTGATCTTGAGCACCTCTGTCCGTGGCAGCTATTTTTCGTATTTGTACCCAATTGTCGTTATCGTCTTTTTTGAAAATGTATGCCGAGCCGCTGCTATCCAGATTATTGTTTCCGTCCGCGTCTTCGCCCTCAAACCTAGCACCCACAATGGCCTGGTCCCCTAAGATGGAAACGGATTTGCCAAAGCGATCATCCTCCCCTCTATCATCTGCGACTATTTTTTGTATTTGCGTCCAATTATCTGTCTCATTTCTTTTGAAAATATATGCCGAACCGCTGTCAGTAAGTGAATTATTACCCTCTGCATCACGATCTTCCCTGGCGGCACCCACAATGGCATAGTTATCAGAGATGGAAACTGAGCCGCCGAAGAAACTCACTGATGCTCTGTCATCTGCGACTATTTTTTGCACCTGCGTCCAGTTACCTGCCTCATCTCTTTTGAAAATGTATGCCGAACCGCTCTGAGCACTTGTATTGTTTGCATCCTCATCTTCATCCTCTGATTCTGCTCCCACGACAATGTAATCACCAGAGATCGCAACAGAACTACTAAACCCGTCTTCAGCTGCCCGATCATTCGCTACAATTTTTTGCACCTGCGACCAGTTACCTGCCTCATCTCTTTTGAAAATATATGCCGAGCCGCTGTTAGAAAGTTCATTGTTGCCCTCTGCATCTTCTTCCTCCTGGTGAGCACCCACAATGGCATAGTCTTCTGAGAGGGCAACGGAGTTCCCAAAAAAGTCAAATGTTTCATTGTCATTGGCCAATATTTTTTGTATTTCTATCCAATTATCTTCATTGTCTTTTTTGAAGATATAGGCAGAACCTCTGAAAGAATCATCTCCAGTTGCTCCTACGATGACGTAATCCCCATAGATAGCAACGGATGAGCCAAAATTGTCATTTGCTGCCCGATCACTTGCTACAATTTTTTGGACTTGAATCCAGTTGCCTGCTTCATCTCTTTTAAAAATATATACCGAACCGCTTCCAAACTTCAAGCTCCCACCGGCTGCATTGTGATCCTCTTGAGGAGCTCCCACAATAGCGTAATCCCCGGAGACAGCAACGGACTCTCCAAACCTGTCGTCTGCCTCCCGGTCTGAGGCTACGACTTTTTCTGTTTCTCGCCATTGACCCTCAAGTGAAAGGCAGGACATGGCCATGATCACTGCAAGGGTTCCTTGAATCATATTTTTAGTAAAATTTGCTTTCATAACTACTTAGCGTTTAAATGAAGGTAAACTTCAATCTTAGGCTTCAAACTGTTTGAAAAAATGATGTTTACAATTGGTGTACAAATGCAAATAGAGTGGGTCAATAACGGCCAGTCTGAAAGTGTCCGATTGTATTAAATCGAGATGTATCCAAGTATTAGTGAGTGGAATCGAATTGGGGGGAATAGGAATATTAATCCTCTAAAAACTCATCTGCATCTTCCTCATCCCACTCAAAGTCAAAGGTTGATACTTTCTGTTCTACTCGCTGCATATTCCAATAAAGTACAACCCAAAGTGAACAGAATATAACAATGATGCTCATGATGAAGAGCGTGCCACCATCATCATTTACAATGAAGCCTAGCTTAGTAAAGTGAAGGAAATTAGCTGCGCTAATAATGCTCAGAGAGATAATGGCTCCCAAAATGTAGTAGTTGGTAAGCAATAGAATGGTGGAGACTGTTTCAATGCTTGCAATCAAATAACGTCCTGCCGGTTCCCATCCAATTTGTTCGAAGATCCATTTGCTTTCTTCTGCACCACTAAACTTAAATGGAAGAGTCTGTGCGAGAATGATTGCCACGATTAACCGAGGAATGATATGAATCAAATCCTTTGTCTCGAATGAATGAAAAATTGGTTTTACTTTCATGCAGTTTCTGTCTGATAAAGCTTTGCCACCTTATCAGCCGCGTAATCCACTTCCTCTAAAGTATTGTATTTACTGAAAGAAAACCGAATTGCGCCCCGATTTTGATCCCTGTTTAGCTCCGCCAAGACATGTGACCCAATACTTGACCCACTACTACACGCGCTGCCTCCTGAAGCCGATACGCCTTCAATATCAAGATTGAATAACAACATATCATTGTCATCATTGGGAGGTAGGCAAACATTGAGAACAGTATATAAGCTTTGGTCTAAATCATCAGAGACACCATTGAATGATACACCTTCAATTGTTGATTTCAATTTTTCTATCATTCGGGTTTTTAATCCCTCGATGTGTTTTCTGTGACTACTCATTTCTGCGTAAGCAATTTCCATCGCTTTAGCCAAGCCAACAATTCCATAGACATTTTCTGTTCCGCCGCGCATGTTTCGTTCCTGAGCACCACCGTGAATGAACGGGTGAATTTTATTTTCGTGATTGATATATAGAAATCCAATGCCTTTTGGCCCGTGAAATTTATGAGCTGAACCAACCGCAAAATCAAGGTCAAGCTGCCGCATGTCGTGCGTGTAATGTGCCATGCTCTGAACCGTATCTGAATGAAAGCACGCATCATGTTCCTTACACATTTCACCTACACGTTCTAGCTCAAGAAGATTTCCAATTTCATTGTTGGCATGCATCAAGGTCACCAATGTATTTGGCTTGCTTTTCAGCAATTCTTCCAGGTGGTCATAGTTAACCTGACCTTTATCATTCAAGTCTACATAGCTAACCTCAATTCCACGCTTTTCGAGTGCCTCCACTGTATGAAGAACCGCATGATGTTCTATTTTGCTGGTGATGATGTGCTTGATTCCTTTGTCGCTAACAGTGCAACGGATGGCAGTATTGTCAGCCTCAGTCCCGCCCGAAGTAAAGAAAATTTCTGCCGGGGCAGCATTTAAAAGATCAGCCACTTTTTTTCTTGATCGCTCGATGGCGGTACGAACTTGTCTTCCATGCGAATGAATGGAAGACGGATTACCAAAATGCTCCAGCATATAAGGCTTCATGGCCTCAAACACTTCCATGTCTATTGCAGTGGTAGCAGCATTATCAAAATAAACTTTCATACTCGCAGATTTTAGCCGGAAATCACTTCCTTGATGTCCATTATCAGCTTTTTAGCCAAATGCTCGGCTGTATTCTGACTTTCAGACTCTGCAAAAATACGAATAATCGGTTCAGTATTCGATTTTCGCAGTTGTACCCATTCTTTATCAAATTCGATTTTTACACCATCTACTACGTTGATGGGTTGTCCCTTGTATTTTTCCTTGATTGCTTCCAGTACGCCATCTACATTGATATCGGGAGTAAGCTCAATTTTATTTTTGGAAATGTAGTAGTTTGGATAAGTCGCCCGCAGCATGGAAGTGCTCTTACCGAAGATGGCGAGGTGTGTAAGAAACAAGGCAACCCCAGCCAACGCATCCCTACCGTAATGCAGGTCAGGTACGATTACACCACCATTTCCTTCACCACCAATGACCGCATTGGTCTCTTTCATTTTGGCCACCACATGTACTTCACCGACAGCCGAGGCATTATACTCACATCCATGCTTTTCAGTAATGTCTTGCAGCGCTCGTGTGGATGAAAGATTAGAAACTGTATTACCTTTTTTCTTGGATAAAACATAGTCCGCAACAGCTACCAGTGTATACTCTTCACCAAAAGGTTCACCATTTTCACAAATAAGTGCTAATCGATCCACGTCGGGATCTACCACAACACCAAGATCATAATTACCCTTCTCAAGCTCACTGCTGATTTGCTGTAAATTCTCAGGGAGAGGTTCAGGATTGTGAGGAAAATTTCCGGTTGGCTCACAGAAAAGTTCTTTTACTTCTACACCCATTTGTCTAAGCAAAGGAACAATCGATACACCACCTGTGCTATTCACTGCATCTACCACAACTTTAAATCCTGCAGCTCTGATTGCTTCTACATCTACCAGGGGATGCTTCAGGATTTGATCGATGTGATGATCGATGTAAAAGTCGTTTGTAGTAAGCTTTCCAAACTTGTGAGACTGTGCAAATTCAATGTCCTTGGATTCGGAGTACTCGAGCACTTTTTTACCTTCTTCGGCAGAAATGAATTCGCCTCTGTCATTAAGCAATTTTAATGCATTCCAACCTGCCGGATTGTGGCTGGCAGTAAGGATTATACCTCCTTGTGCCTTTTCGGCGAGTACTGCCATTTCAACAGTGGGAGTTGTGCTCAAACCCAGGTCAACTACATCAATGCCTTGATTCACCAAGGTATTGGCAACCAATTGAGTAAACGATGCGCCGGAAGGCCGAGCATCTCTACCAATGATTACTTTTGGTTTCTTGTGGGCGTCTTTGAGCCAGGCACCATAGCCTGCTGCAAACTTGACTACATCCAGGGGGGATAAATTGTCTCCGGCTTTTCCTCCTATCGTTCCACGCAGGCCGGATATTGATTTGATTAGTGTCAAAGTATTCTAGTTTTTTAAGCGGTGCGCAAATATAGATATGTAGGTGCAAGTAAAAAGTATTTGCCGGAAGTCTGCAATCAGAATTTGGCTAATACTTTATTTACCTCTGAATCAGGGTTTGCACAGTCTTGCCCAGGCTTAACCGTTTTCCCGCAAAATCCACAGGACGCACCTTCTTTATTGAGGTAAGGGTTCTGAGAAGCGCATGTCCCCTTAAATTCTCCGTCTTTTTTTAATAAAATGCGGATAGACAATCCCACAAAAAACAAAGCGAAAATTCCGATTCCTAATAATACTACCTGCATTCGTTCAGATTTTGGTACAAAATTAGCCAATTTGCGGCTGTAGATGATCAACAAAACTGATCACTTTTCAATTCCATTTTTATGTCAAAAAAACCACTTTCAGCTCCAGACCCAAACCGAAAAGCCAAACTTGAGGCTTTTGATCGATTGCTAACTATTATGGATGAGTTGCGAGAGAATTGTCCATGGGATAAGAAGCAGACCATGGAAACGCTCCGCCATTTGACGATCGAGGAGACTTATGAACTGTCAGATGCGATTATTGAGAATGATTTGGGGGAAGTAAAAAAGGAGTTGGGAGATTTGATGCTTCACATGGTTTTCTATGCGCGCATTGGTCAGGAGAAAAAGTCTTTCGATGTAGCCGACGTATTAAATTCTGTTTGCGATAAATTGATCAACCGTCACCCACATATCTATGGAGATGTGAATGCAGAGGATGAAGAAACAGTCAAAGCCAATTGGGAAAAGATCAAGCTGAAGGAGAAAGGGAATCAGTCCGTATTGGGTGGCGTTCCCAAATCACTGCCCGCTTTGGTGAAAGCCATGCGCATTCAGGAGAAAGCCCGTGGTGTAGGGTTCGATTGGGACAATCAGGATCAGGTGTGGGGAAAAGTGCTGGAAGAGATGCAGGAGTTTCAAGAAGAAACTGAAAAAGAAAAGCAAGCCGGAGAGTTTGGTGATTTGTTATTTTCACTCATCAACTATGCACGATTTGTCGATATAAACCCTGAAGAAGCCCTGGAACGAACCAACAAGAAATTCATCAAGCGCTTTCAATACTTGGAATCCGAATCTAAAAAGGACGGTAAAACTATGGGAGAAATGACGCTAGAAGAGATGGATAAATATTGGGAGAGAGCGAAAGGGAATTAAAGACCAGTATCACATGAGAGGATATGGTGTATTAGATTTTATGGCGAGGACCTACAGGAATAATAGGGCCTTGCTTAAAGAGAAAAAGTCTCTAAAAACCATTTATAATGAGAATAATCTTCACTATATCAGAAAAAGGGCACAAAAACGGGCGGAGGCATATGATCCTGATAAGAGGAAAGTATTCTTAGAAAAATTCTATGCCAGACAACAGAAAATCCAGAAGAGGTTAGCCATTCTATTGATCTTGACCATTGTGGTTTTTACAACGATACTTTTTTTCGTACTAACCTTAGTTTAGTTAGACTACTCCATAAATTTACTCCTCAAACGCCCACTCAATCTTTTCTTTCATATCCTTCACCACAATGCCTTCAGCTTTAAGTTCAGCTCTTAGCTTGTCCACACGATCAAAGTCACGGTTGAACTTCGCGTCTTTATACTCTCCCAGGATCGTATCTATCAAGCTTTTGTAATCAACGTCAGCCTCGACCTTCAGCCCGAGAACATCTTCAGCAAAACCCAAGAAAGTTTCTTTCATGCGCTGAAACAGCTCTTCTCCAACTTCCCCAAACTTGAGCTGCCCCGTATGTAATGAATTGATCTTCTTCACAATATTGAAAAGATGTCCAATCGTTAATGCGGTATTGAAATCATCATTCATAGCATGGTAGAGATTGTCCAGCATCTTGCCGATCTGTTCTACCTGCTTTTCATTTAGCTTTCCATCATCCTGCTGCCACTCCATTTCCTGCATCAAACGCATGCCATTGGCCAGTCGAATATATCCTTTTCGGGCTGCTTCCAATGCGTCATTCGAAAAGTCCAGCGTACTCGCATAGTGCGATTGCATCATGAAGAAACGAATAGTCATTGGACTATATCCGCGTTCCAACAGTTCATGCTCTCCTGACATCAGCTCGCGCGGAAGAAACGAGTTGCCCAGTGACTTACTCATCTTCTGACCGTTCACAGTTAGCATATTGGTATGAAGCCAATACTTGGCACCACCGTGACCGTGGCTTCCGGCATTCTGAGCTATCTCACATTCGTGATGCGGAAACTTCAAATCCATACCACCACCGTGAATATCAAATTCTTCACCTAAGTATTTGGTACTCATCACGGAGCACTCAAGGTGCCAGCCCGGAAATCCATCGCTCCACTCTGTTTTCCATCGCATGATGTGCTCTGGTGCTGCCTTTTTCCAAAGTGCAAAATCTAGCGGACTTCTTTTATCACCACCGCCATCCAAATCCCGTGTCTCGCTTAATAGATCCTCGATTTTACGTCCACTGAGAATTCCGTATGAGTTATCGTTTTCTTTATGGTATTTCTCGACATCAAAATAGACTGAGCCGTTAGACTCGTAGGCGTATCCATTAATGATAAGCTTCTTTGTCATCTCTACCTGCTCCATTAAATGACCAATTGCAGATGGCTCTATGTCTGGCGGGATGGCATTAAACAATGTCATCACATCATGAAAGTCGTTGGCATACATCTGCACAATTTCCATCGGCTCCAGTTGATCGAGTTTGGCCTTTTTCGAAATCTTGTCTTCACCGGTATCAGAGAGATGACCAACGTCAGTAATGTTGCGCACATATCTTACTTTATATCCAAGAAATCTTAGGTATCTGTTGACGACATCAAAGCTCAAAAAAGTGCGCACATTTCCCAGGTGAACATTGCTGTAAACCGTTGGACCGCATACATACATTCCAACATGCGGAGGGGTTAATGGCTTAAATTCTTCTTTTTGTCGAGTGAGGGAATTAAAAACCTTGAGTTTGCCAATCATGAGCCTTTTATCTGTGTCGCAAAGAAAAGTATTTATCGAAAATTTAATGCGCTGGTTGCTGAATCCTTTATAACTCCAAAAAAATCTTTCTTTCATTCAATTCCGTTTTTATCATTTGCTGATTAAATGATTAGGTTAGCAGTGAGATTAATCGCCACCATGAGAAACGTACCCGCCTGTATCATTTTTTCCATGGTTATTAATGTATGCGTTGCGCAAAACATTAATAATCTGATTGCGCAAGCTGAAGAAAATCTTGAGCAAAATCATTGGGAGCAGGCCGCCGAGAATTTCAACAATATTATTACCAGTTACGCTGATGATCTCACTTATCATCAAAGAGCCAAAATATATAATAATCTTGGCTACTTAAATCTCAACTTACTGGATCCATTTGAAGCAGAAAGGAATCTTAACCTATCCATACTTTATCATGAAGAGGCCGGCATTCCAAACCAAAGAGATTATGCGATGGCCTTGCTTAATATGGGCATCCTGTATATTGAGCAGGTAGAGTTTGATTTAGCACGAAACTATATTCAGAAGTCTCTCGATATTTTAGGAGAATTGCCCGGGACGAAAACGGATTTTTGGATTGCAAGAGCAAAACTTGCTCTTCTTTATGAGGAGGCTGGTTCTTATACACTTGCTCTCAGCATTTATAACAATTCTTACGATCAATTGGTAGCAAGTGGAAACGACCTATCACCAGATTTTGCAGAAATATGTATGCATAAGGGAAGAATATTGATTCTGACCGGTGATCCGTTGGAAGGAGAGAAGTTTATCAATCTTAGTTCTACCATATATGAATCTTTGGGAGATCAATATGCAGTAGAGCGGGCGGAATCTTTGGAGCATCTGGCCATATTTTATGAGCGAATGGGTCGCTTTGATGAGGCGGAGAGCACTTTGCTCGAAGTGCTGAGATTGAAAAGAAGTATTCCGGATGAAGCAGACATCTTAATTATTGAGACCCTCAATGATCTCGGCATTATGTACCATAGACTTGGTCAGGTTAGAAAAGCCAGTCGCATGTTTCAGGAGGTGATTAGTGAGAGTGAGGAAAATGTAGGAACAGACCACCCATTCTATGCCACAGCAAAAAACAATTTAGGAACTCTCGCTTTAGCTTCTGGTGATGTTGAAGGAGCTCGTGACCTATTTGTTGATGCTTTGGCTACCTATAAAGCAAAGTTTGGTGCCGTGCATCCGTACTATGCCAACACATTAAATAATCTGGCGCGGGTTGAGAGACAACTTGGGAATGATAGTCAGGCTGAAAAGTACTATATGGAAGTGCTTAATATAGATGAAAAGATTTACGGCAAGAATCATCCAAATTATGCCACCACGCTTATTAATGTAGGTGTGCTCTACAGTTCGATGGGGCGTGAACAGGAGGCTGAAAAGTACTACCGTGAAGCAGTTACTATCAGAGAGAACGTATTAGGTGTCAACCATCCAGGTTATGCAAGCGCACTCGAATATATGGGAATGCACAGCCTGGCGGTAAAGAATAATATCGAAGCAGAGAGTTTCTTTAGAAAATCGATTGACATTCAGATTGGACAAATAGGAACACTTTTTCCCATAATGAATGATAGGGAAAGAGAGCTTTTTTATGAGAAGATTAAGGCAAACATAGATAGGTATAATTATATAGCTGCACAGCTTTTAGATCAGAAACCAGAGCTCTTAAAGAAGATTTTTGATTTTCAGATCAAGACCAAAGGCTTCCTTTTCAATCCGTCGGCAAATATCCTTCAGCACGTAAATGAAAGTGGTGATCCGGACTTACAGGCCAAATTTAGAAAATGGCAATCTGATAAGCGTCTTCTGGCTAGCTACTATCAGATGGGTGCGCAGGAACTGTCTCAGCAAAATGTCAATTTGGAGTTTGAGGAATCCAAAGTAGATCGACTTGAGAAAGAACTAGAGCAGAAACTGTCAAATTTTGAAGAGTCGCTGCATAAGGTTGACAAGGACTGGAGAAATGTTCAGGATTTTGTTCGTCCGAGGGAGGCAATTATAAAACTAGTTCGCATAAGAGAGTTTACCTCATTGACTCAATCAGTGGAAACCCTCTTCGGCTTTACCGACAATACGAAGTATCTGGCCATTATTTTTCAATACGGACAAAACGAACCGAGCTATGTCTTTTTAGGTGCGGAAGATCAAACAGAAAGTCAACATTCATCTCAACTGTTGAATGTTAATACTCAAAATCAAACGTATGATCTGTTCTGGAAACCAATCGATCAAAAGCTGAATAATGTGAATAAGGTGAAGGTCATACCAGACGGGGTATTTTATCGAGTCAACCCAAACACTTTTCCACTCCCGGAAGGAGGTAATCTTATAGACAAATATTACGTTTCATATCTAACAGCATCAAAGGATTTATTTATACCAAAGCTCGAAATTTTCAATAGAAAATCATATCTCTATGGGAATCCGCTGTACAGTCAAGAAGAAACAGATAACAGGCTAAACTTGGACAGGATGCCAGAATCAGAGCACGAAATCAAAGGAATTGCAGATGTTCTAAGCGAGGACTGGCATGTCAAAGTGCATTTGAGTGAAGATGCAAACGAATTGAAAATCAGATCTGCATATAACCCTACCGTCTTGCACGTAGACTCTCATGCTTTTTTCAATGATCAAAATGGCTTTATAGCCAATCATACTCCTATAGACAATCCGTTATTCAGAGCCGGTATTTATTTGGCAGGTGCCTCCGAGACCTTCTCGCGCTATATGAAGGGGATCCAAACGATACCAGAAAATGATGGAATCTTAACCACGTATGAAGCACTGAATTTAGATCTAAGCCAAACCCAATTGGTAGTGCTTCCCTCATGCGAATTTGGTTCTGAGAATGGAGAAAATACAGAAGGAATTTATGGACTTCAACGTGCTTTTACTGTCGCTGGGGCAAGAAATATTATAACAAGTCTGACCAGAATTGATGATAAAATATCAAGCGAATTGATGATCTTGTTTTATCAAAAGCTTAATGAAACGAACAAAGTGATGGAATCACTTAAATATGCTCAACTGAAATTACGGGAAAAACACAGTGATCCAGGTACATGGGGAGCATTTATTTTAACAGGAAATGAATAATAAAAGAATTGTAGTTATGAGAAAGTCATTTTTACTACTCGGATTTCTAATCGCACTTTTCGCCTCCGGGCAAGTCAATAACAACGCTGTACGCGCTCTTTTGACGCTTGGTGATGAACAGTTTAGAAATGACCAATTTATAAGTGCCATCAGGTATTATAAAGAAGCATTGAGTGAAAATCCTTCCAATATGAAAGCAGAGTATCAGCTGGCAGAATGCTATAGGCTGATTCAGGATTACGAAAGTGCGGAGTATCATTACGAAGCAATTGGGTCCAGACAAGACATCCGTTTTCCACTCGCCGGATTTTATTATGCGATGATGCAAAAGTTGAAAGGACGATATGACCAGGCACTTTCAAACTTTAAAGATTTTAGGAAATTCCTGGTGGCAAACGAGCTTCATGAATCAGAAGATTATAGATATTATTACAAGCAGGCAAAGATTGAAATCGATGGGTGCCAGCTAGCCTTGAATCAAATTACGTTAGTTCACCCGGATCACCGGTTTGCACCTCTTAGTGCACCACTAAACTCAGAGTATAATGACTATGCCGCATTTAGCGTAGGCACAGATGATATAGTTTGCCTAACAAGCGCAAGAAGTAGTGGTAAAGGAAGCCTTGTAGACAATCAGTTCGGTGAGTCTTTTGCCGATCTGTTTAGGTTTACCCAGGAAAATGGCGTCTGGAAAGAACTAGATCCAGGAGATCGATTCGAGAAGGTAATCAATACCAAATATGGAGATGGATCAGGTTCCTTTAATCGAGAAAGAAACAAGTTCTATTATACCAATTGTGATGAAGATCTAGGAGATGTATGCCACATATATATGTCACAGTTGATTGGAGGAAAATGGGCAGAACCGAAACCCTTGAATTTTAATATCAACGAGTACGGATTCAATTCAAAACACCCGAATCTCACACCAGGAGGTGACACCTTATTCTATGTCTCTGATAGAGAAGGTGGACTAGGTCAGCTTGACATTTATATGAGCATAAATGCAGGTAATGAAAACTGGGGACCACCAATTCACCTGGGAAATCAAATCAATACACCTTTCAACGAAGTGTCTCCATTCTATGATCATCATTCCAGAGTACTATTCTTTGCTTCTAATGGACATAGAGGGTTTGGAGGATTTGACATTTATATAGCTCGGGGAACAAAGTTTGAGACAGCAGAAATCTACAATGCAGGCATCCCATTCAACTCTTATAGAGATGACATTTTCTTCTTTATGGGGAAAACAAAAGGGTTTCTGTCTTCAAATAGAGAAGATGGCCCAGGTAAGTTTGATATCTACGGCTTCAATGTCCGATCAAAAAGTGACATCATTTCAGAGGTTTCAAACGAAGGAACCATCGCCGGTAGAAATTCACTGTTTACAGATGATTACAATTTCGATAGCAGTGAAACAGAGATTATAAATCAAATTATTTCAAGGATGTTGTCATCTTCAGTTTCGGAGGTGGATCTCATATTGACTGAAAGACAGCTTACTGTCTACAATTCGTTAAGCGCCGATGATAAAGAACGAATTGACAAGATTGTAAACGCACGAGTGCGTAAGATGACAAGTAATATGATTCGATCTATTCGTACAGAGGACGATTATTACTATCAGCAGCTAAGTTCAGATAAACGAAGAAAAGTTGACAACATCGTGTCTTCCTATTTGGAGCAGCAAGGAATGGGAAACAGTGTGAATTTGGAGGATGATGTCTTCAATTTCTATAGCGGTGTGAGTACTGATGAGAGAGAGAAAATTGATATTCTGATATCAGACCGACTCAAAAACGCGCAACAGTTTAAACCTGCAACCCCAACGTACAATTCTTTTGATAAGAAAGAACAACAGAGTTTGGATGGGATTGCCATCAAGTACCTGAAAGAGAAAAGAAACTTAGGCAATATATCTCTTAGCATGAATGAAAAAGTGTTTATGAGAGACAATCAAGATGCGACCGAAGATGTAAATGCCGCAATTCGTGAAAGACTAATTGGATTAAGCAATGAAGAAAAGTACCGATTACTGAAAGAGGATCGCGATTTCTATGAAACGTTGAATGAAGAAGACAAGGCAAAACTAAAATCGATTGCGACTACCTTCATGACATCCGATCTCACAAATTTTGATCAAAATGTTTCCAATTCAGACTTAGATGTTTTCAAAAACAAGAATTCGGCAGATCAAAGTAGGTTAGATAAATTATTGCTGAAGCAAATTTCAAACCTCGCCAATTCAAGTATTTACTTGACAGAAACTACTTTCTCCCAGTCTGAACTACAGGCAGCATTGAGCGATACTCCTGAGGAGACTGTTAATAAACTCCTTGCTTTGAAGCCGGAGCTTAGCGACTTGCAGAAAGGTGCAGTTCAAAGATTCGTGAAAACCGCTTATGATTCGTATCTAAGTGAGGCTAAGCCAATCTTCTTCGACACTACACCTACAATAGTTACTGCTTCAGGCCAGTCCGTAGAAGGAGCTGACCCAAGTGCACGCTTAAGCAACAGTGATATTAGCCAGTATGAGGCGCTGAGTGATAGTAAAAAACGCGTTATCGATAATGTTATCGCACTAGACTACTTGGTAAGTCAATATTCTGAAAGAACAGTAAAATTGAGTGATCAGCAGAAACTGACCGAGGTGACTGGAAGTGAAAAAGTACATATTGCAGCATTAGCTAAAAAAGTATCAAGCCAACCGCTCAAGTCTGGCGAACAAACTTTTGTTAATAACGCTTTTACCTATTACAATAATTTATCGCAAGACCGGAAGGCATTTATAAACAGGATCACCTTGGACAAAGGTCTTCCTAAGAGAAATGGAAGATATGTTCTTCCTGAGAGTGATGCTAGAGCAAGAGGTTCTCTCACAGCCAGCGATAATCAGCTACTAGAGAGAATCAAAAAATTTAGGTTTAATAACCATAGAATTTTGACAGAAAACCTAGCACTTGACGCCAAGGATGTGGATGAGTCTCCAGTAGATATCATAGCACTTGCTGCCGGAGTGGATATGGAAGAGGAAGTAGGAGCTAAAAAACTATTGGGAGCCGAAGATATCCTTGCCTCCGAAGAGTTAGATGAAATCAAGATCGCTTTGCCAATAAGTAAGATTGATGGTTATGACGAAATTACGATTAGTGGGAAACTAGTAGGTGCCAATACAGGCACACCACTTTCATCTTACTCCATTACTCTGATTGAATTTGACAATACTAAGACCGTCATCGAAGGATATACCAACAATGCCGGTGCATTTGAATTCAAAGTCTCACCGGCCAAATATGATCTTACGTTTAAAAAAGGTACCGATGCTGAGCCAGTAGTTCTCGAAGATTTCAATGTAGACGGAAGAAGAGAAAGAGCCGCAGGTATTTACACAAATGCTACACGGGCATTTTTCGATGTAAGTTCCGCAGAGCTAAGGCCAGAAGTAAAAATTCTCTTGGATGAAGTAATTGCAGCCTACCGAGTAAGTGGGAATAATATTGAAATTGAGTCACATACAGATGATACAGGTGCAGCAGAATTCAATTTAGTTTTGAGTAAGAATAGGGGTTATTCTGCAAGAGACTATCTCATTGCCAATGGTGTGGATCAATCAAAAATATCAGTGATATGGCATGGATCTGAAAAACCAATCGCAGACAATAACAATCCATACGGTCGTCAGCTCAATAGAAGAATTGATATTAGGCTGATTGGAAAAAGGAAAGAATCATTTGGTAATTTCTATTTGATACGCCCGGGAGCTACAGTTTCAAAAGTGTCATCAAGTATGGGAATTTCGGCAGATAGAATCAGAAGCCTGAATGGCCTTGGAAATAGCGATCTTTCAACCTACCAGCCAATAAGGCTTAAGAAAGATGGCGTTATCGAGCCGGATTATAATTTGGTGGTGCCTGCTGATATTAAAAGTGGCAGCGACTTTATTTATACTGTTCAAGCTGGTGACGACCTGCAAATTGTTTCTAAGAAATTCAATGTTCCGGAGGAGTTGATAATGGAGCAAAATGGATTGAACTCAACCAAGCTTGAGCCAGGAACACGATTGATTATATATCCTAAAAATTAGAATAAAGGGTTAGAAATTTTTCTGGATCCAAGATTCTTTGAAAGTGAGTATTGAATAGATATCTCAAAAGAATTTTGGGCCAGATCTATTCCTTTCAGCGGCACAAATAGATTACTATTCATGTCATAGCTAACTCGCACAGTCAGCGTACTTACCTTTACGCCGCCCATAAAAATGAATGAATCTCTGAGCCTGTACCAAACTCCAAACAGCAACTGTGAGCCTCTTGCTCGATAGCGATCTGCATTTGGTACGTAAGCCATGTTTAAACCAGCATTGAATTGTTGATTTTGGCGAATGTATAAATACAATAAACTCGGGGTCACAAAAAGTTTCTGCAATTTAAATTCTATGCCTCCATTATATTTTAAAAGAATCGGAGGATTGTTTTCAGAGTTAATAGTGAATGAAGTGTTTGGCCTGTTGAGATTTGTCGCAGACATACCTACAAAGGCACTATACTTATGGAGTAGATAGTTACGCTCTGGATTATAATAATACATGATCCCGGCATTGATGACAGCATTCTGCTGTTGTTCATCAAATTCAGTGACAGGAATTGGCAATGAATCATCAAAGCCATAAAAAGCATTGTACTGAGAGCCCCAGCTGAGTTTGCTAAAGTTAAGCTTCCTCATTTCGTATCCAGCCTGCACTCCAATAGAAATAAGGTAAGATGTAAGCAAGCCAAATTTTAGATTGTGTGCATAATTAAGAAAAACTGAGTTTCTCTGATAAACACCTTGAAAACCACTTTTCTCATTGAAAGCCATAATCCCAACACCTCCCAGAGACTGTTCAAGGCTACCTTTTGGTTTAATTGGGAAAATAAATGATACCTGTGTCAGTTCATTTACAACGTCAACACTCTGCAGCTGACGCTTGTGATTCATATGAATGGATGGGTCATTATAAATTCCGCTGAATGCAGGATTGAGATACAATGAAGCCGCATAATATTGAGAAAACTGTGCATCTTGTCCCACCACTTTGGTAGAAACTATAAGAAGCAATATGGCGATAGTCTTTTTCATTTTACTAGATAAAATGCTCCTTTCTGCTGAACAGGTAGTCCAGTATTAAATTGAAATTTGACAGTATAGTAGTAGACACCAGCAGGTTCATCTACACCAGTCCGTTGATTTTCTCCATTCCATCCGTTTTGATTTGCTTCAGCAAATGAACTTGTTGAATAAACAATAACTCCATATCTATTGTAGATCTGAAGGTCAAAACCATCCTCGGAAATCCCCTCACCAAAAATTTTGAATGTCTGATTTTTTGAGTCACTGGCCTGTGGTGAGAAAGCCTCAGGAATGTAATAAAGTCCCTCGCTAGGTACTTGCGGTGCTAACCCAACAGCGACGTACAATTTCTGACCTAGGCTTGGTTGCAAAGGAAGCTCACTTACAATTGTACCAAAAGTCAATGAGTCAGAATCATTAATCGATTCAACTCCTAACGATCGATAAATTCCCTCCGGATTTATTGCATATGCAAGTACAGGTGAGTTGACCCTATGTCTGATTGGGTTTGGAATCCTAAAGTCACTTAGGTCGTCTTCACTAAATTCTACTTCGATCTGCGTGGGATCTGTTGCTCCGTTCAGCAATTCTAATTCCCAAAGACCTCTATGTGAAACTCCCAATAGACTATCACCAGGAATCGGGTCAAACGGATTTCCTCTTGTGAAATTGGCAGCTATTTCAGTATTTAATCCAAATACGCTAAGCAAAGTTAAAGGAGCAAACAATCCGTCGGCCCCAACAGGGAATGTCTTAATTCCACTACCTTTTGCTATCAATGTGCCATCAAAGTAGGAAAGATTAGAACCACCTTCAACACGTGCTCCTGGCTCCAATACAAATCTGGTATTCTCACCTGGCTTAATATTACCAAACTGAAATTCAAGCCTGTCAAGTATTATATATTGGCTCCCTGAAAAATTCACTTCTCCACCCTGATTGATAACCAACTCACTTACTGTAAGCTGAGGTGGACTCACCATTTGATTGTTCCCACCTAGAAATTGTAGCCTTCCGGTAAGTCCATTAAAGTTGGCGTTGTTCACCCAATCACCATAAAGGGATAGTGTACCTCTGTTTTGAATAACTCCATTGTTATCCAAATCACCGCCTACTTCAAGATTGGCGCCTTCAGCAATGTGCACAAGTCCATTAGATGGAATGTAAAGTTGTCCAAATGACAACCAGGGAGCTAAACTGATTATGATTAAAAACTTTCTCATTTGTCCTCGGTTTTAGCAGTTTTATCTCCCATCAACATTTTCTTGATTAAATCAAGATCACTTTTCATTTCTTTATTGTCAGATTCAAGTTTAGAAAGCTTTGTTTCTTGGTTGGCTACCTTGTCATTTAAAGAATTTATCTGAACTTGCTGTTCCTGTAGAGCTTGCACAAGTATTGGAATTAGCCCTTCATAATCAACACGATAAAATCCATCAGAACCTAAGGTGACAAGTTCGGGAAAAACCTTTTTAAGGTCTTGAGCTATTACTCCATATTGTTTCTTGTCTGAAAAATTATAATCCTCAAATTCATCAACACGATAGAAATAGTTTACTCCTTTTATTGCAAGAATTCTCGCCAACGCTTCTGGGATTGCTACTATTTCTTTTTTAAATCTAGCGTCAGATGTTGATACTAATGCCCCAATGGTTACCCATTGGGTTCCATCCCATTTCATAACATCATCTGTTGCAGCTCCATTTGCTCCAATTTTTGCTAGAGTGATTGCATCATCGGCGATATCGATGGTTTGCACATCTCCGTCATTGATTTTAGCTGAGGTGATGGCATTGTCAGCCACATCGATGGTTGCGATAGTGCCGTTGGTGATATCCGCACTGGTCACTGCGGTAAGGTATCCAGCATCGTTATTGAGTAAGCTTACATTTTCAGTTTCTACCATTACCGTAGACTGAAGTTTAGAAGCAGCGATGTTGGCAGAGGCGTTGATGTCCGCATCAACGATTTCATCATCGGTGATATTGGCGCTGGTCACTGCGGTAAGGTATCCAGCATCGTTATTGAGTAAGCTTACATTTTCAGTTTCTACCATTACCGTAGACTGAAGTTTAGAAGCGGAGATGTTGGCAGTGGCGTTGATATCCGCATCAACGATTTCATCATCGGTGATATTGGCGCTAGTCACTGCGGTAAGGTATCCAGCATCATTATTGAGTAAGCTTACATTTTCAGTTTCTACCATTACCGTAGACTGAAGTTTAGAAGCAGCGATGTTGGCAGTGGCGTTAATATCCGCATCAACGATTTCATTGTTAGTAATATCCGCACTCGTTACAGCTGCGAGGTATCCTGCATCATTTGTTAGAGTAGAGACATTATCACCAGATGCGACATAGTTAGCATCGTTGGTCAACTGCGCATTACCTTCTCCTGCCACCACAACAGTAGACTGAAGCTTAGAAGCGGAGATGTTGGCAGTGGCGTTGATATCCGCATCAACGATTTCATCATCGGTGATATTGGCGCTAGTCACTGCGGTAAGGTATCCAGCATCATTATTGAGTAAGCTTACATTTTCAGTTTCTACCATTACCGTAGACTGAAGTTTAGAAGCAGCGATGTTGGCAGTGGCGTTAATATCCGCATCAACGATTTCATTGTTAGTAATATCCGCACTCGTTACAGCTGCGAGGTATCCTGCATCATTTGTTAGAGTAGAGACATTATCACCAGATGCGACATAGTTAGCATCGTTGGTCAACTGCGCATTACCTTCTCCTGCCACCACAACAGTAGACTGAAGCTTAGAAGCGGAGATGTTGGCAGTGGCGTTGATATCCGCATCAACGATTTCATCATCGGTGATATTGGCGCTGGTCACTGCGGTAAGGTATCCAGCATCGTTATTGAGTAAGCTTACATTTTCAGTTTCTACCATTACCGTAGACTGAAGTTTAGAAGCAGCGATGTTGGCAGTGGCGTTGATGTCCGCATCAACGATTTCATTGTTAGTAATATCCGCACTCGTTACAGCTGCGAGGTATCCTGCATCATTTGTTAGAGTAGAGACATTATCACCAGATGCGACATAGTTAGCATCGTTGGTCAACTGCGCATTACCTTCTCCTGCCACCACAACAGTAGACTGAAGCTTAGAAGCGGAGATGTTGGCAGTGGCGTTGATATCCGCATCAACGATTTCATCATCGGTGATATTGGCGCTGGTCACTGCGGTAAGGTATCCAGCATCGTTATTGAGTAAGCTTACATTTTCAGTTTCTACCATTACCGTAGACTGAAGTTTAGAAGCAGCGATGTTGGCAGTGGCGTTGATGTCCGCATCAACGATTTCATTGTTAGTAATATCCGCACTCGTTACAGCTGCGAGGTATCCTGCATCATTTGTTAGAGTAGAGACATTATCACCAGATGCGACATAGTTAGCATCGTTGGTCAACTGCGCATTACCTTCTCCTGCCACCACAACAGTAGACTGAAGCTTAGAAGCGGAGATGTTGGCAGTGGCGTTGATATCCGCATCAACGATTTCATCATCGGTGATATTGGCACTGGTCACTGCGGTAAGGTATCCAGCATCGTTATTGAGTAAGCTTACATTTTCAGTTTCTACCATTACCGTAGACTGAAGTTTAGAAGCAGCGATGTTGGCAGTGGCGTTAATATCCGCATCAACGATTTCATTGTTAGTAATATCCGCACTCGTTACAGCTGCGAGGTATCCTGCATCATTTGTTAGAGTAGAGACATTATCACCAGATGCGACATAGTTAGCATCGTTGGTCAACTGCGCATTACCTTCTCCTGCCACCACAACAGTAGACTGAAGCTTAGAAGCGGAGATGTTGGCAGTGGCGTTGATATCCGCATCAACGATTTCATCATCGGTGATATTGGCGCTGGTCACTGCGGTAAGGTATCCAGCATCGTTATTGAGTAAGCTTACATTTTCAGTTTCTACCATTACCGTAGACTGAAGTTTAGAAGCAGCGATGTTGGCAGTGGCGTTAATATCCGCATCAACGATTTCATTGTTAGTAATATCCGCACTCGTTACAGCTGCGAGGTATCCTGCATCATTTGTTAGAGTAGAGACATTATCACCAGATGCGACATAGTTAGCATCGTTGGTCAACTGCGCATTACCTTCTCCTGCCACCACAACAGTAGACTGAAGCTTAGAAGCGGAGATGTTGGCAGTGGCGTTGATATCCGCATCAACGATTTCATCATCGGTGATATTGGCGCTGGTCACTGCGGTAAGGTATCCAGCATCGTTATTGAGTAAGCTTACATTTTCAGTTTCTACCATTACCGTAGACTGAAGTTTAGAAGCAGCGATGTTGGCAGAGGCGTTGATGTCCGCATCTACGATTTCATTGTTAGTAATATCCGCACTCGTTACAGCTGCGAGGTATCCTGCATCATTTGTTAGAGTAGAGACATTATCACCAGATGCGACATAGTTAGCATCGTTGGTCAACTGCGCATTACCTTCCCCTGCCACTACAACAGTAGACTGAAGCTTAGAAGCGGAGATGTTGGCAGTGGCGTTGATGTCCGCATCAACGATTTCATCATCGGTGATATTGGCGCTGGTCACTGCTGTAAGGTATCCAGCATCGTTATTGAGTAAGCTTACATTTTCAGTTTCTACCATTACCGTAGACTGAAGCTTAGAAGCGGAGATGTTGGCAGTGGCGTTGATGTCCGCATCAACGATTTCATTGTTAGTAATATCCGCACTCGTTACAGCTGCGAGGTATCCTGCATCATTTGTTAGAGTAGAGACATTATCACCAGATGCGACATAGTTAGCATCGTTGGTCAACTGCGCATTACCTTCCCCTGCCACTACAACAGTAGACTGAAGCTTAGAAGCAGCGATGTTGGCAGTGGCGTTGATGTCCGCATCAACGATTTCATCATCGGTGATATTGGCGCTAGTCACTGCGGTAAGGTATCCAGCATCATTATTGAGTAAGCTTACATTTTCAGTTTCTACCATTACCGTAGACTGAAGTTTAGAAGCAGCGATGTTGGCAGTGGCGTTAATATCCGCATCTACGATTTCATTGTTAGTAATATCCGCACTCGTTACAGCTGCGAGGTATCCTGCATCATTTGTTAGAGTAGAGACATTATCACCAGATGCGACATAGTTAGCATCGTTGGTCAACTGCGCATTACCTTCTCCTGCCACCACAACAGTAGACTGAAGCTTAGAAGCGGAGATGTTGGCAGTGGCGTTGATATCCGCATCAACGATTTCATCATCGGTGATATTGGCGCTGGTCACTGCGGTAAGGTATCCAGCATCGTTATTGAGTAAGCTTACATTTTCAGTTTCTACCATTACCGTAGACTGAAGTTTAGAAGCAGCGATGTTGGCAGTGGCGTTGATGTCCGCATCAACGATTTCATTGTTAGTAATATCCGCACTCGTTACAGCTGCGAGGTATCCTGCATCATTTGTTAGAGTAGAGACATTATCACCAGATGCGACATAGTTAGCATCGTTGGTCAACTGCGCATTACCTTCTCCTGCCACCACAACAGTAGACTGAAGCTTAGAAGCGGAGATGTTGGCAGTGGCGTTGATATCCGCATCAACGATTTCATCATCGGTGATATTGGCACTGGTCACTGCGGTAAGGTATCCAGCATCGTTATTGAGTAAGCTTACATTTTCAGTTTCTACCATTACCGTAGACTGAAGTTTAGAAGCAGCGATGTTGGCAGTGGCGTTAATATCCGCATCAACGATTTCATCATCGGTGATATTGGCACTGGTCACTGCGGTAAGGTATCCAGCATCGTTATTGAGTAAGCTTACATTTTCAGTTTCTACCATTACCGTAGACTGAAGCTTAGAAGCGGAGATGTTGGCAGTGGCGTTGATGTCCGCATCAACGATTTCATCATCGGTGATATTGGCACTGGTCACTGCGGTAAGGTATCCAGCATCGTTATTGAGTAAGCTTACATTTTCAGTTTCTACCATTACCGTAGACTGAAGCTTAGAAGCGGAGATGTTGGCAGTGGCGTTGATGTCCGCATCAACGATTTCATCATCGGTGATATTGGCACTGGTCACTGCGGTAAGGTATCCAGCATCGTTATTGAGTAAGCTTACATTTTCAGTTTCTACCATTACCGTAGACTGAAGCTTAGAAGCAGCGATGTTGGCAGTGGCGTTAATATCCGCATCAACGATTTCATTGTTAGTAATATCCGCACTCGTTACAGCTGCGAGGTATCCTGCATCATTTGTTAAAGTAGAGACATTATCACCAGATGCGACATAGTTAGCATCGTTGGTCAACTGCGCATTACCTTCCCCTGCCACCACAACAGTAGACTGAAGTTTAGAAGCAGCGATGTTGGCAGTGGCGTTAATATCCGCATCTACGATTTCATTGTTAGTAATATCCGCACTCGTTACAGCTGCGAGGTATCCTGCATCATTTGTTAAAGTAGAGACATTATCACCAGATGCGACATAGTTAGCATCGTTGGTCAACTGCGCATTACCTTCCCCTGCCACCACAACAGTAGACTGAAGTTTAGAAGCAGCGATGTTGGCAGTGGCGTTGATGTCAGAGTTAATGATGGCGTTATCAGCGATCTCATCGGTGTTAACTGCACCGGTAGCGATTTCATTTGCAGTAATTCCATCGGCGGCTACTCTAATCACATCGAGATTTGTTTCGAGGGTGGAACCGTCCAGATTTGCATCGATGGCACTTCCATTTGCTACCAGACCATCCCCTGCGAGCGTGGTAGCCATGTTACCAAAGTCCGCTTCAAGCGCACCTGTACCAACGTTCTGAGCAAGGCCAGTGCCTGCCACATCAGCATTGATCTTGGCAGCAGTGACTGCATCGTCATTGATTTTTGCAGTGGTCACATTGGCATCAGCAATGTCTGCGGTCTGCACCTGACCGTCAGCGATGTTTTCGGTGTTGATAGCATCATCCGCGAGCTTGGTATTGTCTACTGCATCGGCAGCCAGTTTACCGGTGGTTACATTAAGATCAGCAATGTCTGCGGTCTGCACCTGACCATCAGTGATGTTCTCAGTGTTGATTGCGTTATCGGCTACCAGAGTATTATCGATAGCATCCAAAGCGACATCCGCCGTAGCAATTGTTGCATCAGTGATGTTCTCAGTATTCACCGCATCATCCGCGAGCTTGGTATTGTCTACTGCATCAGCCGCCAGCTTACCGGTGGTTACGTTGAGGTCGGCGATATCCGCAGTTTGCACTTGTCCATCAGCGATCTCATCGGTGTTAACTGCACCGGTAGCGATTTCATTTGCAGTAATTCCATCGGCGGCTACTCTAATCACATCGAGATTTGTTTCGAGGGTGGAACCGTCCAGATTTGCATCGATGGCATTTCCATTTGCTACCAGACCATCCCCTGCGAGCGTGGTAGCCATGTTACCAAAGTCCGCTTCAAGCGCACCTGTACCAACGTTCTGAGCAAGGCCAGTGCCTGCCACATCAGCATTGATCTTGGCAGCAGTGACTGCATCATCGTTGATTTTAGCAGTGGTCACATTGGCATCAGCAATGTCGGCAGTTTGTACTTGACCGTCAGCGATGTTTTCGGTGTTGATAGCATCATCCGCGAGCTTGGTATTGTCTACTGCATCAGCCGCCAGCTTACCGGTGGTTACGTTGAGGTCGGCGATATCCGCAGTTTGCACTTGTCCATCGGCGATCTCATCGGTGTTAACTGCACCGGTAGCGATTTCATTTGCAGTAATTCCATCGGCGGCTACTCTAATCACATCGAGATTTGTTTCGAGGGTGGAACCGTCCAGATTTGCATCGATGGCATTTCCATTTGCTACCAGACCATCCCCTGCGAGCGTGGTAGCCATGTTACCAAAGTCCGCTTCAAGCGCACCTGTACCAACGTTCTGAGCAAGGCCAGTGCCTGCCACATCAGCATTGATCTTGGCAGCAGTGACTGCATCGTCATTGATTTTTGCAGTGGTCACATTGGCATCAGCAATGTCTGCGGTCTGCACCTGACCGTCAGCGATGTTTTCGGTGTTGATAGCATCATCCGCGAGCTTGGTATTGTCTACTGCATCGGCAGCCAGTTTACCGGTGGTTACATTAAGATCAGCAATGTCTGCGGTCTGCACCTGACCATCAGTGATGTTCTCAGTGTTGATTGCGTTATCGGCTACCAGAGTATTATCGATAGCATCCAAAGCGACATCCGCCGTAGCAATTGTTGCATCAGTGATGTTCTCAGTATTCACCGCATCATCCGCGAGCTTGGTATTGTCTACTGCATCAGCCGCCAGCTTACCGGTGGTTACGTTGAGGTCGGCGATATCCGCAGTTTGCACTTGTCCATCAGCGATCTCATCGGTGTTAACTGCACCGGTAGCGATTTCATTTGCAGTAATTCCATCGGCGGCTACTCTAATCACATCGAGATTTGTTTCGAGGGTGGAACCGTCCAGATTTGCATCGATGGCATTTCCATTTGCTACCAGACCATCCCCTGCGAGCGTGGTAGCCATGTTACCAAAGTCCGCTTCAAGCGCACCTGTACCAACGTTCTGAGCAAGGCCAGTGCCTGCCACATCAGCATTGATCTTGGCAGCAGTGACTGCATCATCGTTGATTTTAGCAGTGGTCACATTGGCATCAGCAATGTCGGCAGTTTGTACTTGACCGTCAGCGATGTTTTCGGTGTTGATAGCATCATCCGCGAGCTTGGTATTGTCTACTGCATCAGCCGCCAGCTTACCGGTGGTTACGTTGAGGTCGGCGATATCCGCAGTTTGCACTTGTCCATCGGCGATCTCATCGGTGTTAACTGCACCGGTAGCGATTTCATTTGCAGTAATTCCATCGGCGGCTACTCTAATCACATCGAGATTTGTTTCGAGGGTGGAACCGTCCAGATTTGCATCGATGGCATTTCCATTTGCTACCAGACCATCCCCTGCGAGCGTGGTAGCCATGTTACCAAAGTCCGCTTCAAGCGCACCTGTACCAACGTTCTGAGCAAGGCCAGTGCCTGCCACATCAGCATTGATCTTGGCAGCAGTGACTGCATCGTCATTGATTTTTGCAGTGGTCACATTGGCATCAGCGATTTTAGCAGTGGTGACCGCATCATCTAAAATATTAACCGTTTCAATCGCATCATCAGCTATCAGGGTATTATCGATAGCATCCAAAGCGATATCCGCCGTAGCAATTGTTGCATCAGTGATGTTCTCGGTATTCACCGCATCATCCGCGAGCTTGGTATTGTCTACTGCATCAGCCGCCAGCTTACCGGTGGTTACGTTGAGGTCGGCGATATCCGCAGTTTGCACTTGTCCATCAGCGATCTCATCGGTGTTAACTGCACCGGTAGCGATTTCATTTGCAGTAATTCCATCGGCGGCTACTCTAATCACATCGAGATTTGTTTCGAGGGTGGAACCGTCCAGATTTGCATCGATGGCACTTCCATTTGCTACCAGACCATCCCCTGCGAGCGTGGTAGCCATGTTACCAAAGTCCGCTTCAAGCGCACCTGTACCAACGTTCTGAGCAAGGCCAGTGCCTGCCACATCAGCATTGATCTTGGCAGCAGTGACTGCATCGTCATTGATTTTTGCAGTGGTCACATTGGCATCAGCAATGTCTGCGGTCTGCACCTGACCGTCAGCGATGTTTTCGGTGTTGATAGCATCATCCGCGAGCTTGGTATTGTCTACTGCATCGGCAGCCAGTTTACCGGTGGTTACATTAAGATCAGCAATGTCTGCGGTCTGCACCTGACCATCAGTGATGTTCTCAGTGTTGATTGCGTTATCGGCTACCAGAGTATTATCGATAGCATCCAAAGCGACATCCGCCGTAGCAATTGTTGCATCAGTGATGTTCTCAGTATTCACCGCATCATCCGCGAGCTTGGTATTGTCTACTGCATCAGCCGCCAGCTTACCGGTGGTTACGTTGAGGTCGGCGATATCCGCAGTTTGCACTTGTCCATCAGCGATCTCATCGGTGTTAACTGCACCGGTAGCGATTTCATTTGCAGTAATTCCATCGGCGGCTACTCTAATCACATCGAGATTTGTTTCGAGGGTGGAACCGTCCAGATTTGCATCGATGGCATTTCCATTTGCTACCAGACCATCCCCTGCGAGCGTGGTAGCCATGTTACCAAAGTCCGCTTCAAGCGCACCTGTACCAACGTTCTGAGCAAGGCCAGTGCCTGCCACATCAGCATTGATCTTGGCAGCAGTGACTGCATCATCGTTGATTTTAGCAGTGGTCACATTGGCATCAGCAATGTCGGCAGTTTGTACTTGACCGTCAGCGATGTTTTCGGTGTTGATAGCATCATCCGCGAGCTTGGTATTGTCTACTGCATCAGCCGCCAGCTTACCGGTGGTTACGTTGAGGTCGGCGATATCCGCAGTTTGCACTTGTCCATCGGCGATCTCATCGGTGTTAACTGCACCGGTAGCGATTTCATTTGCAGTAATTCCATCGGCGGCTACTCTAATCACATCGAGATTTGTTTCGAGGGTGGAACCGTCCAGATTTGCATCGATGGCATTTCCATTTGCTACCAGACCATCCCCTGCGAGCGTGGTAGCCATGTTACCAAAGTCCGCTTCAAGCGCACCTGTACCAACGTTCTGAGCAAGGCCAGTGCCTGCCACATCAGCATTGATCTTGGCAGCAGTGACTGCATCGTCATTGATTTTTGCAGTGGTCACATTGGCATCAGCAATGTCTGCGGTCTGCACCTGACCGTCAGCGATGTTTTCGGTGTTGATAGCATCATCCGCGAGCTTGGTATTGTCTACTGCATCGGCAGCCAGTTTACCGGTGGTTACATTAAGATCAGCAATGTCTGCGGTCTGCACCTGACCATCAGTGATGTTCTCAGTGTTGATTGCGTTATCGGCTACCAGAGTATTATCGATAGCATCCAAAGCGACATCCGCCGTAGCAATTGTTGCATCAGTGATGTTCTCAGTATTCACCGCATCATCCGCGAGCTTGGTATTGTCTACTGCATCAGCCGCCAGCTTACCGGTGGTTACGTTGAGGTCGGCGATATCCGCAGTTTGCACTTGTCCATCAGCGATCTCATCGGTGTTAACTGCACCGGTAGCGATTTCATTTGCAGTAATTCCATCGGCGGCTACTCTAATCACATCGAGATTTGTTTCGAGGGTGGAACCGTCCAGATTTGCATCGATGGCATTTCCATTTGCTACCAGACCATCCCCTGCGAGCGTGGTAGCCATGTTACCAAAGTCCGCTTCAAGCGCACCTGTACCAACGTTCTGAGCAAGGCCAGTGCCTGCCACATCAGCATTGATCTTGGCAGCAGTGACTGCATCATCGTTGATTTTAGCAGTGGTCACATTGGCATCAGCAATGTCGGCAGTTTGTACTTGACCGTCAGCGATGTTTTCGGTGTTGATAGCATCATCCGCGAGCTTGGTATTGTCTACTGCATCAGCCGCCAGCTTACCGGTGGTTACGTTGAGGTCGGCGATATCCGCAGTTTGCACTTGTCCATCGGCGATCTCATCGGTGTTAACTGCACCGGTAGCGATTTCATTTGCAGTAATTCCATCGGCGGCTACTCTAATCACATCGAGATTTGTTTCGAGGGTGGAACCGTCCAGATTTGCATCGATGGCATTTCCATTTGCTACCAGACCATCCCCTGCGAGCGTGGTAGCCATGTTACCAAAGTCCGCTTCAAGCGCACCTGTACCAACGTTCTGAGCAAGGCCAGTGCCTGCCACATCAGCATTGATCTTGGCAGCAGTGACTGCATCGTCATTGATTTTTGCAGTGGTCACATTGGCATCAGCGATTTTAGCAGTGGTGACCGCATCATCTAAAATATTAACCGTTTCAATCGCATCATCAGCTATCAGGGTATTATCGATAGCATCCAAAGCGATATCCGCCGTAGCAATTGTTGCATCAGTGATGTTCTCGGTATTCACCGCATCATCCGCGAGCTTGGTATTGTCTACTGCATCAGCCGCCAGCTTACCGGTGGTTACGTTGAGGTCGGCGATATCCGCAGTTTGCACTTGTCCATCAGCGATCTCATCGGTGTTAACTGCACCGGTAGCGATTTCATTTGCAGTAATTCCATCGGCGGCTACTCTAATCACATCGAGATTTGTTTCGAGGGTGGAACCGTCCAGATTTGCATCGATGGCACTTCCATTTGCTACCAGACCATCCCCTGCGAGCGTGGTAGCCATGTTACCAAAGTCCGCTTCAAGCGCACCTGTACCAACGTTCTGAGCAAGGCCAGTGCCTGCCACATCAGCATTGATCTTAGCAGCAGTGACTGCATCGTCATTGATTTTAGCAGTGGTCACATTGGCATCAGCAATGTCTGCGGTCTGCACCTGACCGTCAGCGATGTTTTCGGTGTTGATAGCATCATCCGCGAGCTTGGTATTGTCTACTGCATCGGCAGCCAGTTTACCGGTGGTTACATTAAGATCAGCAATGTCTGTGGTCTGCACCTGACCATCAGTGATGTTCTCAGTGTTGATTGCGTTATCAGCTACCAGAGTATTATCGATAGCATCCAAAGCGATATCCGCCGTAGCAATTGTTGCATCAGTGATGTTCTCAGTGTTGACTGCATTGTCAGCCAGCTTGGTATTGTCTACTGCATCCGCTGCCAGTTTACCTGTGGTTACGTTGAGGTCGGCGATATCCGCAGTTTGCACCTGGCCGTCGGCGATCTCATCGGTGTTGACTGCACCGGTAGCGATTTCATTTGCGGTGATGCCATCGGCGGCTACTCTAATCACATCGAGATTGGTTTCGAGGGTGGAACCGTCCAGATTTGCATCGATGGCATTTCCATTTGCTACCAGACCATCCCCTGCGAGCGTGGTAGCCATGTTACCAAAGTCCGCTTCAAGCGCACCTGTACCAACGTTCTGAGCAAGGCCAGTGCCTGCCACATCAGCATTGATCTTGGCAGCAGTGACTGCATCGTCATTGATTTTTGCAGTGGTCACATTGGCATCAGCAATGTCTGCGGTCTGCACCTGACCGTCAGCGATGTTTTCGGTGTTGATAGCATCATCCGCGAGCTTGGTATTGTCTACTGCATCGGCAGCCAGTTTACCGGTGGTTACATTAAGATCAGCAATGTCTGCGGTCTGCACCTGACCATCAGTGATGTTCTCAGTGTTGATTGCGTTATCGGCTACCAGAGTATTATCGATAGCATCCAAAGCGATATCCGCCGTAGCAATTGTTGCATCAGTGATGTTCTCGGTATTGACTGCATTGTCAGCCAGCTTGGTATTATCTACTGCATCAGCCGCCAGCTTACCGGTGGTTACGTTGAGGTCGGCGATATCCGCAGTTTGCACTTGTCCATCAGCGATCTCATCGGTGTTAACTGCACCGGTAGCGATTTCATTTGCAGTAATTCCATCGGCGGCTACTCTAATCACATCGAGATTTGTTTCGAGGGTGGAACCGTCCAGATTTGCATCGATGGCATTTCCATTTGCTACCAGACCATCCCCTGCGAGCGTGGTAGCCATGTTACCAAAGTCCGCTTCAAGCGCACCTGTACCAACGTTCTGAGCAAGGCCAGTGCCTGCCACATCAGCATTGATCTTAGCAGCAGTGACTGCATCGTCATTGATTTTAGCAGTGGTCACATTGGCATCAGCAATGTCTGCGGTCTGCACCTGACCGTCAGCGATGTTTTCGGTGTTGATAGCATCATCCGCGAGCTTGGTATTGTCTACTGCATCGGCAGCCAGTTTACCGGTGGTTACATTAAGATCAGCGATGTCTGCTGTTTGCACCTGACCATCAGTGATGTTCTCAGTGTTTACTGCATTGTCAGCCAGTTTGGTGTTATCTACTGCATCAGCTGCCAGCTTACCGGTGGTTACGTTGAGGTCAGCGATATCCGCAGTTTGCACTTCACCATCGAGAATGTTTTCGGTTTGGATGGCATTATCAGCTACGAGGGTGTTATCGATAGCATCGAGCGCGACATCTGCAGTAGTGATGGTAGCATCGAGTATTTCATCGGAAGTTACTGCACTGGTAGCGATTTCATTTGCAGTGATGCCTTCAGCCCGCACGCGAATGATGTCGGCATTGGTTTCGAGCGTAGCACCATCGACGTTAGCGTCAATGGCACCTGCATTATCGACGAGTCCGTCTCCGGCGAGTGTGGCAGCTAGGTTTCCAAAGTCTGCTTCGAGGGAACCATCCCCTGCTTGTTGTAATCCGGTACCTGCCACATCGGCGTTGATCTTGGCAGCAGTGACTGCATCGTCATTGATTTTAGCAGTGGTCACATTGGCATCAGCAATGTCGGCAGTTTGTACTTGACCGTCAGCGATGTTTTCGGTGTTGATAGCATCATCCGCGAGCTTGGTATTGTCTACTGCATCGGCAGCCAGTTTACCGGTGGTTACATTAAGATCAGCAATGTCTGTGGTCTGCACCTGACCATCAGTGATGTTCTCAGTGTTGATTGCGTTATCAGCTACCAGAGTATTATCGATAGCATCCAAAGCGATATCCGCCGTAGCAATTGTTGCATCAGTGATGTTCTCAGTGTTGACTGCATTGTCAGCCAGCTTGGTATTGTCTACTGCATCCGCTGCCAGTTTACCTGTGGTTACGTTGAGGTCGGCGATATCCGCAGTTTGCACCTGGCCGTCGGCGATCTCATCGGTGTTGACTGCACCGGTAGCGATTTCATTTGCGGTGATGCCATCGGCGGCTACTCTAATCACATCGAGATTGGTTTCGAGGGTGGAACCGTCCAGATTTGCATCGATGGCATTTCCATTTGCTACCAGACCATCCCCTGCGAGCGTGGTAGCCATGTTACCAAAGTCCGCTTCAAGCGCACCTGTACCAACGTTCTGAGCAAGGCCAGTGCCTGCCACATCAGCATTGATCTTGGCAGCAGTGACTGCATCGTCATTGATTTTTGCAGTGGTCACATTGGCATCAGCAATGTCTGCGGTCTGCACCTGACCGTCAGCGATGTTTTCGGTGTTGATAGCATCATCCGCGAGCTTGGTATTGTCTACTGCATCGGCAGCCAGTTTACCGGTGGTTACATTAAGATCAGCAATGTCTGCGGTCTGCACCTGACCATCAGTGATGTTCTCAGTGTTGATTGCGTTATCGGCTACCAGAGTATTATCGATAGCATCCAAAGCGATATCCGCCGTAGCAATTGTTGCATCAGTGATGTTCTCGGTATTGACTGCATTGTCAGCCAGCTTGGTATTATCTACTGCATCAGCCGCCAGCTTACCGGTGGTTACGTTGAGGTCGGCGATATCCGCAGTTTGCACTTGTCCATCAGCGATCTCATCGGTGTTAACTGCACCGGTAGCGATTTCATTTGCAGTAATTCCATCGGCGGCTACTCTAATCACATCGAGATTTGTTTCGAGGGTGGAACCGTCCAGATTTGCATCGATGGCATTTCCATTTGCTACCAGACCATCCCCTGCGAGCGTGGTAGCCATGTTACCAAAGTCCGCTTCAAGCGCACCTGTACCAACGTTCTGAGCAAGGCCAGTGCCTGCCACATCAGCATTGATCTTAGCAGCAGTGACTGCATCGTCATTGATTTTTGCAGTGGTCACATTGGCATCAGCAATGTCTGCGGTCTGCACCTGACCGTCAGCGATGTTTTCGGTGTTGATAGCATCATCCGCGAGCTTGGTATTGTCTACTGCATCGGCAGCCAGTTTACCGGTGGTTACATTAAGATCAGCGATGTCTGCTGTTTGCACCTGACCATCAGTGATGTTCTCAGTGTTTACTGCATTGTCAGCCAGTTTGGTGTTATCTACTGCATCAGCTGCCAGCTTACCGGTGGTTACGTTGAGGTCAGCGATATCCGCAGTTTGCACTTCACCATCGAGAATGTTTTCGGTTTGGATGGCATTATCAGCTACGAGGGTGTTATCGATAGCATCGAGCGCGACATCTGCAGTAGTGATGGTAGCATCGAGTATTTCATCGGAAGTTACTGCACTGGTAGCGATTTCATTTGCAGTGATGCCTTCAGCCCGCACGCGAATGATGTCGGCATTGGTTTCGAGCGTAGCACCATCGACGTTAGCGTCAATGGCACCTGCATTATCGACGAGTCCGTCTCCGGCGAGTGTGGCAGCTAGGTTTCCAAAGTCTGCTTCGAGGGAACCATCCCCTGCTTGTTGTAATCCGGTACCTGCCACATCGGCGTTGATCTTGGCAGCAGTGACTGCATCGTCATTGATTTTGGCAGTGGTCACATTGGCATCAGCGATGTCTGCTGTCTGCACCTGACCATCAGTGATGTTCTCAGTGTTTACTGCATTGTCAGCCAGCTTGGTATTGTCTACTGCATCAGCTGCCAGCTTACCGGTGGTTACGTTAAGGTCAGCGATGTCTGCTGTTTGCACCTGACCATCAGTGATGTTCTCAGTGTTTACTGCATTGTCAGCCAGTTTGGTGTTATCTACTGCATCAGCTGCCAGCTTACCGGTGGTTACGTTGAGGTCAGCGATATCCGCAGTTTGCACTTCACCATCGAGAATGTTTTCGGTTTGGATGGCATCATCAGCTACCAGGGTGTTATCGATAGCATCGAGCGCGACATCTGCAGTAGTGATGGTAGCATCGAGTATTTCATCGGAAGTTACTGCACTGGTAGCGATTTCATTTGCAGTGATGCCTTCAGCCCGCACACGAATGATGTCGGCATTGGTTTCGAGCGTAGCACCATCGACGTTAGCGTCAATGGCACCTGCATTATCGACGAGTCCGTCTCCGGCGAGTGTGGCAGCCAGGTTTCCAAAGTCTGCTTCGAGGGAACCATCCCCTGCTTGTTGTAATCCGGTACCCGCCACATCGGGGTTGATCTTGGCAGCAGTGACTGCATCGTCATTGATTTTGGCAGTGGTCACATTGGCATCAGCAATGTCTGCGGTCTGCACCTGACCATCAGTGATGTTCTCAGTGTTTACTGCATTGTCAGCCAGCTTGGTATTGTCTACTGCATCAGCTGCCAGCTTACCGGTGGTTACGTTAAGGTCAGCGATGTCTGCTGTTTGCACCTGACCATCAGTGATGTTCTCAGTGTTTACTGCATTGTCAGCCAGTTTGGTGTTATCTACTGCATCAGCTGCCAGCTTACCGGTGGTTACGTTGAGGTCAGCGATATCCGCAGTTTGCACTTCACCATCGAGAATGTTTTCGGTTTGGATGGCATCATCAGCTACCAGGGTGTTATCGATAGCATCGAGCGCGACATCTGCAGTAGTGATGGTAGCATCGAGTATTTCATCGGAAGTTACTGCACTGGTAGCGATTTCATTTCCAGTGATGCCTTCAGCCCGCACGCGAATGATGTCGGCATTGGTTTCGAGTGTAGCACCATCGACGTTAGCGTCAATGGCACCTGCATTATCGACGAGTCCGTCTCCGGCGAGTGTGGCAGCCAGGTTTCCAAAGTCTGCTTCGAGGGAACCATCCCCTGCTTGTTGTAATCCGGTACCTGCCACATCGGCGTTGATCTTGGCAGCAGTGACTGCATCGTCATTGATTTTGGCAGTGGTCACATTGGCATCAGCGATGTCTGCTGTCTGCACCTGACCATCAGTGATATTCTCAGTGTTTACTGCATTGTCAGCCAGCTTGGTATTGTCTACTGCATCAGCCGCCAGCTTACCTGTGGTTACGTTAAGGTCGGCGATATCAGCAGTTTGAACCTGACCATCGAGAATGTTTTCGGTTTGGATGGCATCATCAGCTACGAGGGTGTTATCGATAGCATCGAGCGCGACATCTGCAGTAGTGATGGTAGCATCGAGTATTTCATCGGAAGTTACTGCACCGGTGGCGATTTCATTTGCAGTGATGCCTTCAGCCCGCACGCGAATGATGTCGGCATTGGTTTCGAGCGTAGCACCATCGACGTTAGCGTCAATGGCACCTGCATTATCGACGAGTCCGTCTCCGGCGAGTGTGGCAGCTAGGTTTCCAAAGTCTGCTTCGAGGGAACCATCCCCTGCTTGTTGTAATCCGGTACCTGCCACATCGGCGTTGATCTTGGCAGCAGTGACTGCATCGTCATTGATTTTGGCAGTGGTCACATTGGCATCAGCGATGTCTGCGGTCTGCACCTGACCATCAGTGATGTTCTCAGTGTTTACTGCATTGTCAGCCAGCTTGGTATTGTCTACTGCATCAGCTGCCAGCTTACCGGTGGTTACGTTAAGGTCAGCGATGTCTGCTGTTTGCACCTGACCATCAGTGATGTTCTCAGTGTTTACTGCATTGTCAGCCAGTTTGGTGTTATCTACTGCATCAGCTGCCAGCTTACCGGTGGTTACGTTGAGGTCAGCGATATCCGCAGTTTGCACTTCACCATCGAGAATGTTTTCGGTTTGGATGGCATCATCAGCTACCAGGGTGTTATCGATAGCATCGAGCGCGACATCTGCAGTAGTGATGGTAGCATCGAGTATTTCATCGGAAGTTACTGCACTGGTAGCGATTTCATTTGCAGTGATGCCTTCAGCCCGCACGCGAATGATGTCGGCATTGGTTTCGAGTGTAGCACCATCGACGTTAGCGTCAATGGCACCTGCATTATCGACGAGTCCGTCTCCGGCGAGTGTGGCAGCCAGGTTTCCAAAGTCTGCTTCGAGGGAACCATCCCCTGCTTGTTGTAATCCGGTACCCGCCACATCGGTGTTGATCTTGGCAGCAGTGACTGCATCGTCATTGATTTTAGCAGTGGTCACATTGGCATCAGCAATGTCTGCGGTCTGCACCTGACCATCGGTGATGTTCTCGGTATTGACTGCATTGTCAGCCAGCTTGGTATTATCTACTGCATCAGCTGCCAGCTTACCGGTGGTTACGTTAAGGTCGGCGATATCCGCAGTTTGCACTTCACCATCGAGAATGTTTTCGGTTTGGATGGCATCATCAGCTACCAGGGTGTTATCGATAGCATCGAGCGCGACATCTGCAGTAGTGATGGTAGCATCGAGTATTTCATCGGAAGTTACTGCACTGGTAGCGATTTCATTTGCAGTGATGCCTTCAGCCCGCACGCGAATGATGTCGGCATTGGTTTCGAGCGTAGCACCATCGACGTTAGCGTCAATGGCACCTGCATTATCGACGAGTCCGTCTCCGGCGAGTGTGGCAGCCAGGTTTCCAAAGTCTGCTTCGAGGGAACCATCCCCTGCTTGTTGTAATCCGGTACCGGCCACATCGGCGTTGATCTTAGCAGCAGTGACTGCATCGTCATTGATTTTGGCAGTGGTCACATTGGCATCAGCGATGTCTGCGGTCTGCACCTGACCATCAGTGATATTCTCAGTGTTTACTGCATTGTCAGCCAGCTTGGTATTGTCTACTGCATCAGCTGCCAGCTTACCGGTGGTTACGTTGAGGTCAGCGATATCCGCAGTTTGAACCTGACCATCAGTGATATTCTCAGTATTGACTGCATCATCCGCGAGTTTGGTATTGTCTACTGCATCCGCTGCCAGTTTACCTCTGGTTACGTTAAGGTCAGCGATATCCGCAGTTTGCACCTGACCATCAGCGATTTCATTCGTAGTTATGACATTTGGCTTAATCTGAACATTTGCAGATGTTCCATTATTAATGACCGTAATGTCCCCGCTAACAGGTAACCCTTCAGCAACTCCGGTACCATCTCCTACATAAATATTGTTTGGAGCTAAAGCGGAAGACGCAAATTCAGAACGATCAGTCCATACAAGCGTTCCGGAGCTATTTATTGTCAGAACAGAATTGGTATTCCCTTCTGGGTTAATCTTGGAAACAGTGATTGTTCCATTGGCAATGTCAACGTTTTGAATTGAACCATTAATTATATTGGATGAACCAATTTGAATTACCACTTCTGATATTCCAGTAATTCTACCTTTCTGATCGACCGCTAGTTGAAGAACATTAAAAGCATCGGTACCGTATGTCCCAGCTGTTATTGTACTAATATTTTCGAGCTTTTCGCCAGTAACAGCCAAGTCAGCAATTTTACCAGTAGTAACTGCTTGACCGGCAATTTTATCAGTAGTCACAGCACCATTATTTAGTTTTCCTGTAGTTACACTGCTGTTTTGAAGTTTGGCTGTTGAAACCGCTAAATCCCCGATGCGATTTTCTACAACTGCTCCAAGCTTGATAGTAGGATTTGGATAATTGCCAGTCAGATCCCCACCTGCGACAAGTACGTTCAAAACTCCTAAACCAGCATTCCAGTTATTGTTATTCCAATAATAGAACAGGTTAAGGTCAGTGTCGAATACCATTAGACCATCATCCAGATTGCTTAATGAAGACTGCATCGAGTTTCGTTGCGAGGTAGTCATCCTTGGAACAAGGAATCCTTGATCTGAATTAGGAGAAACCAAATCCAAAACGGCATTTGAATTTGGACTATTTGTGTTGATTCCGACTGAATTATCTTGTCCTTGAGTATACGAGCATATCAAGACAAATGCAGCGGTAACTGCGCTCTTAAAATATTTCATAATGGGGATGGTTTGAATAGCTAAGGCTGACCTAGGCCAATAGATCTTGTTTGGTTTTAAATGGTTAAAAAAATAGGGCGGTGAGACTACTTAAATAACTAAACCTAAAAATTAGACCAAGCGCGAGTAATTTCCAAAAAATCAGGAAGTTATGGGATGAACTTTAGATGAATGGCTAAATTTTCATTTTGAATTTTTGCGTAAAGCAAATAATTTGGTTTTTCTGCGCAAAAAAGTGGATTTGACATATATGTTTTCTACCTTTGCATGGAGTTACACTAAGAATACCGAAAGAGGGGACAACAGTCCCCTCTTTTTATTAATACAATTGTGGAAGAAGAGAAGAAAATTCGAGACTTAGCTGAGAAGGCTATTGAAGATTTTGAGGACCTGTTTCTTGTAGAAATAAAGATCAAGGGAACTGCGGGGAATCAAAAAGTTTTGGTTTTTGTAGATGGCGATAATGGAATTTCGATAGATCAGTGCGGAAGCATAAGCAGATACATAGGTAACGGCATTGAAGAGGAAGATTTGTTTAGTGGTAAGTATACCTTAGAAGTCTCCTCTCCCGGGTTGGATTTTCCTATCACTCTTCACCGACAATATGTCAAAAATGTGGGTCGTGATTTGGAGGTTGAAACAAAAGCAGGAGAGAGAGTGGAAGGGAAACTATTAGATGTTCATAAAGATGCGATAATACTAACTCAAAAAGGTGAGAGTAAATCGCTAGGATTTGAAGAAATAAAACAATCGAAAGTAAAAGTATCATTCAAGTAAGATGGAAGCGTCAGTATTAATTGATTCGTTTGCGGACTTTGCCAGGGGCAAAAACATTGACCGCCCGACTATGATCAGAATTCTGGAGGATGTATTCAGAACGATGATTCGTAAGAAATATGAAACCGATGACAACTTCGATATTGTGATCAACGCAGACAATGGAGATCTTGAAATATGGAGATTCAGAGAGATCGTCGATGACAATTCAGAAGACATTTGGGATCATGATAAGATTAGTTTTTCTGATGCTAGAAAAATTGAACCAGACTTTGAGATTGGAGAAGAGGTCGCAGAGGAAATCAAACTAGAAGATTTTGGAAGAAGAGCGGTGATGACAGCCAGACAAACTTTGATTCAAAAAATCAAAGATTTGGAGAAGGATATTCTTTTCCAGAAGTATAAAGATTTAGTTGGTGAAATCATTCAAGGTGAAGTGTATCAGGTACTTGGGCGAGAAGTTTTGCTGACGGATGGTGAAGGAAATGAACTTACAATTCCAAAGGGAGAGCAAATTCCTAAGGATCGTTACAGAAAAGGGGATGCGGTAAGAGCGATTGTTCACAGAGCCGAGATGGTAAATGGTAATCCAAAAATTATTTTGTCAAGAACGTCTCCTGTTTTTCTTGAACGATTATTCGAAGCTGAGGTACCGGAAGTTTATGATGGTTTGATTACAATTAAGAACGTAGTGAGGGAGCCAGGTGAGCGTGCCAAAGTGGCGGTAGAATCATACGACGATCGCATTGACCCGGTAGGTGCATGTGTTGGAATGAAAGGTTCTCGAATTCACTCAATTGTGCGCGAACTTCAAAATGAGAACATTGACGTGATCAACTTTACGGATAATCTTGAGCTATACTTAGCTAGAGCCTTAAGTCCTGCCAAGATCACAAGTATGAAAATAAGCGAGGAGAAAGACCGAGTTTCAGTATATCTAAAACCGGATCAAGTATCTTTGGCAATAGGAAAAGGAGGCCAAAACATCAAATTGGCGAGTAAATTAGTAGGTATGGAAATTGACGTTTTCCGGGAACTCGACGAGGCATCCGAGGAAGATGTTGATTTGGAAGAATTTACTGATGAACTTGAAGATTGGGTGATAGATGAGCTAAAGCGTGTAGGATTAGATACTGCAAAAAGTGTTTTAAAGCTCAGCATTGATGATTTGGTAAGAAGGACAGATTTAGAAGAAGAAACAGTACAAGAGTTAATTCGAGTTCTCAGCCAGGAATTCGAATAGATTATTTTTGAAAGGTTTATATGGCAGAATACAGATTAAGTCAAGTAGCTAGAAAGCTAAACGTAGGTAAGAATACCATACTGGATTTCTTGAAAGAGAAAGGGCACGAGGTTGACTCAAACCCAAACTCCAAGATTCCGCAGGATCAGTACGATATGCTTGCGCGAGAATTTGCTGATTCAGCTCATGACAAAGAAGAGGCTTCTGAGTTGACCATTGGTGGAAAAACCGATAATTTGGTCATTAACGCAGAAAAAGTTACTGCTGAGGAAAAGAAAGAGGATGAGCGGATATTGATCAAGGACAATGTGAATGCAGACTCAGAGCCTGAAAAGATATCTGCAAAGACCAAGCTGGACGGACCGAAGGTGGTTGGTAAAATTGACCTAGATAAGAAGAAAAAGGAAGAGCCTCCAAAATCGGAAGAGCCTGCAAAAGAAGAAAAGGTCGAAGAGAAGAAGGAAGAGCCCAAAGCAGAAGAAACGCCAAAATCGGAACCTAAAAAGGAAACACCTCCAGAGAAAAAGGTGGAGCCAAGTAAGGAAGAAGAAAAACCGGTTGCCAAAAAGGAAGAAAAGCCCGAAAAGGAAGTTATCAAGGCAAAAGCGGACTCACTGAGAGGCTTAAAAGTTCTTGATAAAATTGAGCTCCCGAAAGATAAACCTAAGCCGGTAGCCTCTTCAGATTCAAATCAGGACAGGAAGAAACGTCCTAGAAAACGAATTCAATCTGCTGGAGGCCCACCTCAACGAGGCGGAGGCGGAGGTGGAAACCGTAACGATAGAGGAAGAAGTACTTCAGGAAGAAAAACAGAAGAACTTTCCGATAAAGAAATTCAAGATAAGATTAAAGCTACGCTCGCCAAATTGAGCGGTGGCAGTGGCAAAGGAGGTTCCCAACGATCCAAGTATAGAAAAGATAAAAGGTCAGCAAAGGCTGAAGCTGAAGAAGAAAGACAGCTACAGGCTGAGGAGGAATCAAAAACATTACATGTAACAGAATACATCTCTGCCAATGACTTAGCATCACTTATGGATGTTACTGCAAATGATGTCATTTCTGCTTGCATGTCCCTGGGAATGTTCGTATCTATCAATCAGAGATTAGATGCAGAAACCATAACAGTAATTGCAGATGAGTTTGGTTATGAAGTAGACTTTACGGAAGCCAAGGAAGAGACCGATATTATTGAGGTAGAAGATGATGAGAGCAAATTGGTTGACAGAGCTCCAATCGTAACAATTATGGGTCACGTAGATCATGGTAAGACTTCATTACTTGATTATATCCGTGATTCTAAGGTGACGGAAGGAGAAGCTGGAGGTATTACTCAGCACATTGGGGCATATGATGTAATGACAGAGAGCGGCAAGCGTGTGGCATTCTTAGATACACCTGGTCACGAGGCATTTACAGCAATGAGAGCAAGAGGGGCTAAGATCACAGATGTAGCAATCATTGTGGTTGCAGCAGATGACTCAGTAATGCCTCAAACAAAAGAAGCCATAAACCATGCACAAGTAGCTGGTGTTCCGATAGTAATCGCTATCAATAAGGTAGATAAGCCTAATGCGAATCCGGATAAGATTAAAGAAGATCTATCCAACATCAATATTTTAGTTGAGGACTGGGGTGGAAAATATCAATGTCAACATGTTTCCGCCAAGACGGGTGAAGGAATAGATGAGCTATTAGATAAAGTATTGCTAGAGGCGGAGTTGCTTGAATTAAAAGCCAATCCAGATAAAGCTGCCACAGGATCAGTGGTAGAGGCATCTCTTGATAAAGGTCGAGGTTACGTTTCAACCATTATGGTTCAAGCCGGAACCTTGAAAGTTGGAGACGTATTGCTTGCCGGGCCTTATTTTGGTAAAGTGAAGGCCATGTTTGATCACAGAGGTCACAAGCTTGATAAGGCAGGACCATCAACGCCAGTTCTTATGCTTGGTCTTGATGGAGCACCTCAGGCAGGCGACAAGTTCAATGTGATGGAAAGTGATCGCGAAGCTCGCGAGGTTGCGAACAAGAGAGAGCAAATACTTCGAGAACAGTCAATTCGTACTAAGAAGCATATTACACTTGATGAAATTGGCAGAAGACTTGCAATCGGAAGCTTCAAGGAGCTAAATGTAATTGTGAAGGGTGATGTTGATGGTTCTATTGAAGCACTTGCAGACTCATTACTTAAACTATCCACTGAAGAAGTTCAAGTCAATATTCTTCACAAGGCAGTGGGTCAAATCTCTGAATCTGACGTATTGTTAGCTTCGGCATCTGATGCTGTTATTGTTGGATTCCAGGTAAGACCATCCGGAGGAGCAAGAAAACTTGCTGAAACTGAGGAAATAGAAATAAGATTGTATTCGATCATTTATGACGCAATTAATGATGTGAAGGATGCAATGGAAGGCATGTTGGAGCCTACCAGTGAAGAGGTAATCACTGGAAATATTGAGGTTCGTGATGTTTTCAAAATTTCTAAAGTAGGTACAGTGGCCGGTTGCTACGTTACAGATGGTATAGTGAAGCGATCTAATCAAGTTCGTTTGGTTCGAGATGGTATAGTGGTATATACTGGTGAGATTAACCAGCTGAAGAGGTTCAAGGAAGATGTGGCTGAGGTTAAGAATGGATATGAATGTGGACTAAGCATTAAAAACTTCAATGATATTAAAGTCGGGGACATCATCGAAGGCTTTGAGGTCAAAGAAGTTAAACGAACTTTGTAGCGTCAAAATATTAATGAAGCTAAGCCTGCCATTCGGTAGGCTTTTTTGCGTTAAAGGCAATAATATTTCTAGGAATAGTGCAATTACAATGTTAAGTTTTTAAAAAAATTAAACCTTCCACCTTTAAATTCGTTACTTTGTGGATTAAGATGCGGATCTTGAAAAATTACCATTATATATTCTCTGTTCTGACATTGCTGATTTTTAGTAATGTAGCTTTTGCAAATACCACAGATAATAAGAAAAAAACTGATGGTCAGGAGCAAGAACAGGATGGTAGACGTAAGTCAGATCAGTCAATGATTCGCCCGGATGCTGAATCTGCATCTCAGCCTATTGATCAGGAAATCCAAGAAGAGCCTGAAATAGATATTCCATCAAGCAGCGGATCGCTTCTTAGACCTCAAGAAAAAGTTGATTCAGTGAAAGAGGAAGAATCAGTAAGCAAGTACAACTTCATATTCTACTTCCTTTATAAGTTTAAGTACGATGGGGAAGAAGCTCCTTAAGTAGCTATAGACTGGTAGTTATCAATATCTTTTAGAGAGATAGTGCCTTCATAAAACGCCTTTCCAAATATCACTCCGTAGAGTCCAAGGTCATTTAGTTTTTTGATATCATCTATTCCACGAACTCCGCCACTGGCGAAGATTGATAAGTCTGGAAATTCCTTTAGTAATTTTTTATACAAGTCAAAGGAAGGACCCTCCATAGCACCATCTTTTGAAATATCGGTGGTCTTTAGGTATTTAAGGCCTCTATCATAGAAGTATGCAATGTGATCGAACAGATCTTTTGAAGTTGCTTTTTGCCACCCGCGAATCCTTATTTTGCCTTTTAGGCTGTCAGCAGCAAGAGCTACTTTTTCTCTTCCATAAGACATTAACCAATTTGCAAATTGTTCCTTGTTAGATACGGCGATTGAAGCTGCAGCGATACTCTCAGCTCCATATTCAAAAGCTTTAAGAACATCTCCATCTGTATGAAGGCCACCTGTGAAATTTATTTTGAGATCGGTATATGCCGAAATCATGTGCAAGATGTCATAATTAACAGAGGTGCCTTTCCTTGCGCCATCAAGATCTATCAAATGGATTCTTGAGATGCCATGATCTTCAAACTGTTTTGCAACATCGATTGGTGTGTCATTATAAACCTTTTCCCTGGAGTAATCTCCCTGAGTGAGGCGAATGGTTTTGCCTTCAATAACAGATATTGATGGTACTAGCAGCATAGTAAAATTTTAGATAGTCCTTTCGGAATCGCTCCTATCTAAAGATACAAAATACAAATCACAATTCTGTTAATTAACCTCTACTAATTTGAAACCTTCACCGTGAATTGTTAATATCTTAAGACTGGGTTCATCCTGGAGGTATTTTCTAATCTTGGCAATATAGACATCCATGCTTCTCGCATTAAAGTAGCTATCGTCTTTCCATATTTTTTTAAGGGCTACGCTACGTTCTACTGTCTTGTTTACATTCTCAAAGAAAATCTTCAACAACTCATTTTCTTTTGTGGTAAGATTTATTTCTCTCTTGGGTGTGATAAGCCTGTTTTCCTGATAATAATATGTTAAGTCAGCAATCTTAAATGGGTTCGGGAATGGTTCTTCCTCTTCGTTTTTAGACGATCTTTTCAATATTGCCTGAATCCGAAGGAGAAGTTCTTCCATGCTGAAAGGCTTGGTCATGTAATCATCAGCACCAATGGTGAAGCCTTTTATGATGTCCTGTTTCATTGATTTTGCAGTCAGGAATATAATTGGAGTTTCCTCATCCGTGGTTCTTATCTCTTTAGCTAGAGTAAAACCATCTTTCTTGGGCATCATCAAGTCGAGGATACAAAGGTCATAATTGTCTTTTTTGAAAGCAATCCCCCCTTCTTCACCATCTCTCTTAAGAGTGGTTTCGTAACCTTTTAAGCCAAGGTATTCACTTAGTATTTCACCAAGATTTGGATCATCTTCTACAATTAATAATTTAGGCTTCATTGGCTAAAGGTAATGTGATTGAAAATTTGCTTCCTTTTCCGGGTTCGCTATCTACATGTATGCTTCCACCATGTGCTTCCACTATCCTTTGGACATAGGCTAAGCCTAGACCAAATCCTTTTACATTGTGGAGATCGCCTGTCGGGACGCGATAAAATTTTTCGAATATATGCTTCTGCTGTTCGCGAGACATCCCTATTCCTTTGTCGTGAATAGATATCATAAAATCTTCATCGTCAGAAGCTGTTCGAAGTGTAATATTTGGAGCTTCCGGGGAGTATTTATTAGCGTTGTCCAGCAGGTTTAGTATGATATTAGTTAAGTGCATTTCATCTCCTTGAACGAGATCCTTATCTGCTTTCTCAATCATATTTAACCTACCCCCTCTTTGCTCTACCTGGATAGCAATGTGATCCGCCGCATTTTTTACCATTTCATTCATTGGGATAATTTCATGCTTCAGATTATAGTCATTGCGATCTATTGCCGCTATTTGCAATACTTTCTCAACTTGATCACCAAGGCGCTTGTTTTCTTCTCCAATCACTTTGATGTACTTAGTTCTTAATGAGCTTTGTTCGATGTCCTTGTCATTCAACGCTTCAACGGCCAGGGAGACTGTTGAAATGGGAGTTTTAAGCTCATGCGTCATATTATTGATGAAGTCATTTTTCATTTCGGAGAGCTTCTTTTGGCGCACAATGGTTCGTATGCTGTATCCGAAACAGAAAAGGATTACTAATACCAAGAAACCAGAGCTTACCATTGCTGACCAAACTTTGCCAATTAAGTACCCTTGTTTACCTGGGAAATCGATGGCGATCAACGTATCATTTCCATAAATATCATTTGGGAATAGCGTAGCTCTCAACTCAGTTTCTTCAAGCTCTTTTTGTCTGTTATTACTTGTAAGCAATAAAAACCTTTGTTGAAGGGGCTGAATCACACCATACTCAAATTCTATATCTATGCCTTTTCTCACCAATTCGTTTTTTAATAATGAATCAAGCTGATGTGGATTAAACCTGGAAGTAATGGATCTGTTGGGCCCCATCAAATCCCTGACAACATCAAAGGTGAGTTCGTACTTTCGCGAAACTTTGGCAAGCTTATTCTCGAGTTGCCTAATCTTTATGTCTCTTTCTTCCAGTTCTTGCTCTATTGTGCCTCCAGCAGGTGGTGGTGTTTCGTCAAAGAAGAAGTTTTCAGCCACGCTCGAAAAGTTCACTACAAATTCAAATCCACCTTCATTTACTGTATCGGCAAAGTAGAAAATCTGTTGATTTCCTTCCTGAACAATTTTTACATTTCCATTCTGAGAGGAGTTGTCTTCACTTAGTTCCCTAATGCGATCACGCTGTTCGTCTTCACGCACTTTTGCGTTTAAATAGTTGAGTTTTTGAAGTGCAGCGTAAGTCTCCTGCTTTTCAATCTTGCTCGCCACTGTATTTAACGCATCCAGCACATCTTTTCTAAACCGTTCTTCATTTGCTGTGATCAATGAGTCGATCCAGTAAAGTTGAAATGCAATGAGTCCCATCATGGCTAGTCCCATGAGCCCAATAATCCACCTTAATGTCTTTCGCTGCATGTCTCAAAAATACGACGAAGAAGCGTCCTCAGTTCTTGTTTAACCTTTTTTAACAAGGATTAACGGCTGATTAACAGCGAGATATAACACCTCTTCGTACTTTCGATTAGCGATTTTGTAAAAGATAAAACTCAAAAGGATATGAAAAATAAAATGAAGATAATGGCAGTACTTGCGTTGCTAATGATGGGCTTTTTGGCACAGGCTCAGTCCAACGATGAAGGTAAGATCGTCATTGAAATTACCAAAGAGATTAACGGAGAAAAGAAGACCTTTAAAGGTGAATATAATAGCACTGAGGAAATGAGAGCAGATCCTCAATATCAGGAATTTGCAGGGAAGGATCAAGGGTTCAATTTTTGGTTTGATGATGAAGATAGCAGTGAAGCGGATATCTTTCTACATTTAGATCAATTAAAAAATCATCACGGTTCTGCTTTTAAATTCTTCCATAGAGGAGATGATGAGGAGGATAATAACACTTTCTTTTTTAAGCATTTTGATGGAGACTCGGCTAATAGCTTTTTAGATATTCATTTGGACGGAATGGATATGGAAGAGTATAAAGAGCGTATGAAAGAACTAGGTATTGAAATGGAGATGCTATTTGATCGTTTGAACGATGGTGACGATCAAAGAAGGCATGTGCAAGCGTTCGTAATCAAACGATTGAAAATAACTGATGTAGATGGCGAGTTTGGCAAGAAAGGTAATGTTGAAGAAAGCAATGTACTGGAGCTTGAAGATCTTACATTTTTCCCGAACCCGTCTTCTAATGGAAGATTCAAAGTTAGATTTCAGCTACCTCAAGAAGGCGAATTGAGTATAAAGGTTTCCAACCTTGAAGGAAAGGAAGTGTTTAGTAGATATTTTGAACGCTTTGGAGGTACATATTCTGAGCTGATCGATTTGTCGGGTCAGAAAGATGGGATTTATTTGTTGGAAATAGGTCAAGGAAAGAAACGTGTGACAAAGAAGATTTTGATAAACTAAGATTGGTGAATAGTAATGCCGGCCAGAGATGGTCGGCATTTTATTTTTCTAAGATGATGAGGCTGAAACCTACTCCATGATGATTTCGAATTTCGAGACTTGAATCTTGTTTTAAGTACTTTCTGAGACGTGTGATAAATACGTCTAAACTCCGGCCTTTGAAATAATCATTCTCCCCCCAAATGGTCTCTAGAATCGTCTCTCTTTTGATCAGTTCATTTCTGTTGATAATAAGCAAATTGAGCAGGTTGGCCTCCATCTGGGTTAGAGACTGATGATAATCTTTATAAGAATAAATAAGGTTTTTTGGATCGAAATGTGACGCTCCAAATCCCATGGATTTATTTAGCTCCACATTTGTCCCTGATGAATTTCTTCTCAAAAAGACATCAATACGGTAGCTCAATTCTTTCATAGAGAAAGGTTTGGTAACATAGTCGTCTCCACCTATTTCAAACCCTGAAAGGCGGTCTTCTTCTTGAGATTTGGCAGTCAAAAAAATTATTGGAACCAATTCGTCCTTTTTTCTAACATGGGTAGCAAGCTCAAATCCATCCATTTTGGGCATCATTACATCCAGTACACAAATTTCAAAATCTGAATGATCGAAAGCATCCAGGGCTTCCACTCCATTGTGACACCACGTAACCTCATGACCCAATGATTGCAGATTGTCCTGCACCATAAAGCCAAGATTTTCATCATCTTCTGCAAGTAATATATTAGCCATTGGGTAATGTGATTTTGAAGGTGCTGCCAACATTCTCTTGGGAAGACAGATCGATTTTACCATGAAGTTTTTTTACCGCTGATTCTACAATCTGAAGCCCCAGTCCGAATCCTTTTTGATTGTGTTGATTTTGCGATTCTGGGACACGAAAAAATTTAGTGAATATCTTTTTATGATATTTTACGGGTATCCCCTGTCCATCATCCGAAATGGATATGTATGTTTTTCTTTCGTCTTGATCTAAGTGAAACTCGATGTCACGCCCGCCATATTTAACTGCATTATCTGCCAGGTTTCTAAAAATATTTTCAAGAATTTTTTTATTCGAATTTATGAGTCGGGGAGCGACTCCATTCAGACTCCAGCTGACCATTTTCACTGCATATTCATTCCTAAATTGCTTTATTAATTCCTCAATAAAATCCGATATATTGATTTCTTCCAGTGCAACTGCAATGCGCGAATCCAACAGCGATGAATGTAATATATCTTCTACATTGTTTTGCAGACGATTCACTTCAGACTGAATAATTTGAAGGTATTTATTTTTTTCAGACGATCGCTCTATTAATGTAGATGATGCAAGGGAGAGTGTAGCAAGAGGTGTTTTTAGCTCATGACTTACGTTATTGATAAAGTCTTTCTGCACTTCACTCAAACGCTTTTGTCTAAGGATTACAAAAAGGGCATATCCAAAAAATACAATGACTACCAGTGTAATCAGGGTTGTAAATTTCCATAGGTCAAATCCTGCGAGCAGATTTTTAGATTTTTCAGGAAAATAGACTCCAAAGTAGTATTCCTCATTTTCGAGTACCGGAATTACATCCACTCTGTCCTCTTTGTCCAGATTTACATTTTCTGCATAAACCATCTGGTCATTGGCGCAATCATAAACGCCATATTCAAAGTCCTGAGATATGGAACGTTTCTTTATTTCAGCAGATATTAGGTACTCAAGGTTTGCAAGATCTATTCGATCGTTGGTCCGGACAATGAAATAATTTCCACTTACTTGTTCTATGGGGTTTATGGTAGGAAAATCTTTGCCGTTTGCTTCACATAAAGACTCTACTACATTGCGAAGAGCGGCCTGCACATTGTGATTGAATACCTGATCTTGCTGTTCAATTGCACGATTGAGCCAGAAGACCTGAGTGCCAATAATTCCAACCAGGGTTAATATGGCAAGTACTATCAAGGCACGTATGTGAGCACTTTTCATGATTCAAAAGTAAGAGGTTATTGGGTGGAATTAGCTGGTTTAACAACTCATTAACAATCATTAGGAGGTCATTAACAGGAGAACTTAGCAACCACAGCCACATTTGAATCAAACAAAATTTAAAGTAATATGAGAAAAGCAACATTTATCGTAATGCTGGGAATTGCAGTAGCTGTAGTTGCCGGGATGGCACCACTCAAATGGAAAACAACTTGTATTGACCTTGGTCAAGTGACACAAAACGAGGTAAAAGATCTTTCGTTTGAGTTTACCAATATGACAAATAAGCCCATTCGAATCCTGGAAGCAAAAGGATCTTGCGGGTGTACTAATGTGAAATTTCCTACAAGTGAGATAAAGTCCGGGGAGACTGCATCCATTACCGCTAAGTTCAGATCCGGCAGAGTGGGATCTTTTAAGAAAAACATTCGAATTAAAACTTCGGAATCTGAAGAATATACATATCTCTATTTCAATGGAATGGTGGTAGAATAATTTTACCTCCCCTTGTCAAGAGACAAGGGGAATTTTTAGAAAAAGAAATTCATTGAGAATGTCGGAAGGTTTTCATCCTCTCCAAAAGCATAATTGAGATTGAGCACTAGCGTATTGAGTGGACTCACCCAAATGCCAAACCCTTTGCCTGCATGCCATTCATCTGAATTTTCATTATCAATCCATACACGCCCGATATCATGGAAAGCCAGTAATCCAAATTGTCCCGGAAAAATGTAGCTACGGAAAGAAGCCAATTTCAACCTTAAGTCCAGGTTATGATAAAAGGAGGTTTGACCATAAAATCGTGTCCGCCTGTACCCTCTCAGGTTGGTACGTCCACCAAGAATGTTTGCATTAAAAAAGTCAAACTGATCAGAAGTAATATGAGCTACACCCAACCTATTGCCTATAACTAGCCTCGATGGAAGCCTGGCTGTAAGAAAGAATGACCACTCCGCACTCAACCGGGTAGTGCTTTCCGAAATATCAGTTATAGCTTCCAAATGTTCGATTTCTGCTTTTCCTGTCATGCCAGCTTTCGGCAAGATCTTATGGTCTCTAGAGTCAAAGGAAATGCCTGTCAAAAATCTCGCATATTGGTTAGCTTCAAAATCAGATGCATCTGTAGATTGATCAGAGATGAACCGATTGGCCGTATTTTCTACCTCAACAGATTTGTACCCGCCACCAAAATAGAATTTAGCTTTGGCTCCCACGTTTCGAGATAAACCGGCATCTAATTCTAAGCGATCCATACGAACACGATAATAGTCTATAGGATCATCATCAGGCGCTACAAACTGATCCATCAAGAAATCGGTTTCATTGCCAATACCAAAGAAATTGTGAACGAAGAATGGCTCTTGCCAAAGTGCTGAAGTATTGAGTGACCATTTGGCTATAACATCCGTATAATCGCCTGTATACTTGAATTGGAATGATCCTGTCGCGAAGGCTCCAATGGCATTGAATGTATGTTTCGTGGCAAAAGGCTCTTTTCTCCAACCGTGTTTGGTATAATCAAATCCACCGCCGAGATATATCCCGTCATCCGGATTTATAGCTCCTGTCACAAGTGGCATGAGGATGTCATATTTGTAGGCTTTACGATCGTACCTATTAATATCCGGGTTGTCACTTAGCTTAAGAATACCTTTGGAATTTCCCTGAACTTGGGTGCTTTTGTAGCGGTCGTACACTTTAACTTTTGACAGTTTGTCGTCTGCGTTTCCGTTAATAATTAGGTCTTTATCGGTACCTCCGATGATTCGAATTTTGATCCTTGATTGGCCTTTTACTTCAAAGATGTCCTCTCCATCTAATCCATAAAGTCGGATTTCTTTGGTTTCTTCGGCCTTGAAAATTCGCTCATACATTAGGTGTTCAATTTCACCATCTTTCTTGCGCTTTCTTACGGTGACTTTGGTTTCGTTATCGTTTAAATGCTCCACCGTAAAATATTCATGCTTATCGGATCCTACCACTTCCACTTCTTTGGAAAGAAACAAGTACAACTCACGCACATAAGATTCCATGTTGTCTCTTCGAGCTTTCAGGCCTTTTTTTATTTTCTCACCGGTAAGTTTTTCGATCTGGTCAGGCCAAGTGGAAATGGCGTTTTCAATAACCTGATCAGTTAGATTTTCTTGTAGGAAGTCAATCTGCTCTTTCCAATCCGTCCAGTCCGGCTCGTTCATAAATGTTCGATCAAAAAATCGCGCATTTTGGCTTATTCCAGGTGCCCAGTTTACTTTTTCGTCAAAGCCTTCAATTTTAGGCAAAGCCCATTTTCGCGCAGCTATAGTAGGGATGATTCCCTCATTCATAAAAAATGCCTGATCGCGATCCCTAGGAATTGGACGATACATATTACCATTTTTCTGATCAAATTGGGCCCACCGCCACTGATCGTCGTGCCTGTCCCAGTCGCCGATCCACATATCGAATAGTCGATTTCGAACGACAAAATTTTGATCTACTGTATTGTCATTGTCTTCTTTCAGATTTTCAATTACGGTATCTGTACCATCAATGTCTTCTCCTCCACCAAAGTGTGGATCTCTGGAAGCCTCTTCATTGGCTCGTTCTTCATAAAGGGCAAGCGTTCCGGCAAAAGTGCTTTGAAACTGACCCAAGCGTGGATCATCTGGAATGAAGACTGGTTTGGGATTGGTATGATAGATGTTTGCAGCTTCTGCAAGTGGTGGAATCACAAACGCCCCATAAGGGTGGGACGCAGAAATCTGGTCTTCTACAATGTCTTGTGCGAAGGTTTTTTGCAGAGCTATTGGTATGGCATTTTCAGGATATTTTTCCACTGACCTTAGTACATATTGCTTGCCGTCCTTTGCTTGTAGACGGAGGGATTTGGTTTGCATGCCGCCGCCTTTTTTCACCACTGATAAGCCACCTTTTTCTGACCCAAGGTCAAAGACATCTACTTCAATCGGTGTGCTCCAGACATCCCGATAATTCTTGCCAAGCCAGCGATGTTTGCCCTTGTCGCCTTCATACTTACGACTAGCAACAACAGTCACTGTGCTGTCTGAAAAATCTAGCTCAGGAATCTCTTTGAGTGTTTCCTTTAACTCTTTTTTATAAATGTCCTTTTCGAAAAGTAATCCACCTTCAATTCCCCAATAGGCCACTGAAGCTTCCCCGGATTCATACATTTCAAGTATTGCGAAGCCTTGTTCCTCCTTCGCAAATAAGCTACTCTTACCTTTTTTTACATGAGTAACTTTCGATCCTGAGCCGCTTACGACAAAGTGATGTCCATCATTTTGTATAAACTGGAGTGAATGCTCGTGACCCGCAGCATATATAACATTTTCAGCTTCGTTCATTGCAGCAAGTATCTGCTTCATAATCGCCCGATACTTTGGATGCGTATTGTCCTGGATATTTCCAATTAGCTTTCGGAAAAGCGGCTGAATGCTCCCCAAAATTGGAAGGGGTTTCATTTGATCTTTAAAGCTGAAATTACCATTGTGTTCGCCGTAGGTATACATCGGATGATGTGCAGCAATAAGTATGTGTTTTCCTGCATTTCTTTGTACAATTGATTTCAAGTCCTCGAGCGCTTCAATTGTAGATTTGTTATCACAGTTGTCCTCTTCGTCCGGCTTATCCCAGCCATGGAGAAAATACTGGGTATTCAATAAGATAAGTGTGGATTTATTGGTCATGGGAATTTCATATGGACCTGGACATCCTCCCATTGGTAGAAACACATTTTCACCATCAAAATAGTTTCTGATGAATCGTTCCATTTCCAGGGCTCGCTCCCAGCCATAGTTTCGTCCTTGAGCCCAATCATGATTGCCGGGAATAATGTATGCTTTACCAGGAAAAGCTTTCATCACTTCGAGTTGTGGAATTAGCTTGTTTTCCATCTCACTCCTCTTGGGATCTTCTTTTCCAGGCAATCCTTTTGGATAGAGGTTATCTCCTAGAAAAATCAGAAAGTCTTTTTCTGTGGCATTTTCAAATTTCTGTTCAAGGAGTTCCAGGTTTTTATCTGGATATTTTGGTTCACCAGCATCCCCAATCAAGTAGACTTTCTGAGCCCATGAAAAAATCGGAAAGAGAAGAAGTAAGATGAGCAGCTTTCTCATGTTAAGATTTTTTCATTTCAAATTTTAAAATATATCCTCGATCACCCTCTCCTTCACTGCTTATGTACATATCGCCAGAAGGAGAAAAGCATAGACCCTCAGGTTGGCCGAGGACTCTTGGTGATATAGGATATGTTGCTAATATTTCTCCTGACTTATTTACGACTACCAACATTTTTCCCACCGAGGAGAGGATATAGAAGTGACCTGATATTGGATGCGTGGCAATTGCTGATGGTTTAAACTTTATTCGCTTCTTTTCATAGTCGAAATTTCGACTTTTTTCCCAGAATGTTTCCAGTTCATCGGGTCCAATTATGAAGGCAGGTTTCTTATTGAGTTTCATTTTCTTGATATCTAAGGTATAGAACGCACGCCCTTTTATTTTTTCTTTGCCAATTCTTCCATCTTCTTTGCACGCAATTAATAAGCAATTAGAATCGGGATCAAAACCCAGACCCTCAGTGTCATTATCTGCATTTAAATCATTCTCATATTTTGTTGCTTTTAGCTGCTTTTTGGAGCCATATTCAAATTTTAGGATGTCACCATCACTTTTAAGAACGAAAACTTTATTATCAATAAATTCTACACCTTCATAGTCTCCCGGCTTATAAAATTCAATCGAATGAATTATTTCTTCTTTTGATAAATCGTATTGAAAGACTCTTCCGGATTCGTCATCAACTGCCAAAACGTAATTGGGACTCATAAACGACAAGCCGCTGATTTCTTCTAGCACATACGGCATGTAGTATCGCTTATTTGGTCGTTTTATGTCATATGAAATACTCACGTTTTCAGTGACCAAAAAAAGGCTGTCGGCATGCTGACCGAAAGTAGTCGTAGAACAACTTTGACCAAAAGAAATGATCACGACGAACAATAAAATAGCAGGTATGTTCTTTATGAAATGCATAGGTTGGTCTAAAATGTCAAGCTTACAACACTAAATTGCCTAATTTTTGTTCTATTTTGTGTAGGATTATAGAGAATGATGATTTCTAGTTCCATAATTAACGAAGTGAAGGATCATGCGATCAAGGTGCTTTCCAAGCAGCTTCCTGATAATATGACCTATCATTCTATAAATCACACGTTGGATGTGGTGGCGTCAGCCGAGGAGATTGCAATGAAACAAAAAATTTCTGAGGAGGATATGGAAGTGGTCCAAATTGCAGCTTGGTTTCATGATCTTGGTTATACCAGAGGGTGTGAGCAGCATGAGAGAAATGGTGCTACAATGGCACGAGAATTTCTGGAAAAAAGAAATTACCCTGAAGAAAGAATAGAGAAAGTGGAGGGGTGTATTATGGCAACCCAGATGCCCCAAAATCCGAAAAATAACCTTGAGAGAATTCTCTGCGATGCAGATCTCATGCATCTGGCGGATCAAGATTATTTTGAGAAAGCAGACCTTCTACATCAGGAGATTGAGACAACCAAATTTTGCAAAATCCCAGAAAACGAGTGGCTTCAGATGAATCAGGAGTTTTTGGATCAGCATTGCTTTTTCACTGAATATGCCAAGAAGAACTACGAATCTGCAGTAAAAGAAAATTTAAAGAAGGTGCGAGATCGCCTTAAAGTATGGAAGAAAGCGAAAAAGTAGAAGAGCTAGAAGAAAAGGTCGCCAAGCTGAAAAAAAAGGTGAAGAAGGCGAAGAAGCTCACACCCACTCGTGGTATAGAGACAATGTTTCGCACAACTTCTAAGAATCATATGGAACTCAGCGCAATTGCCGATAATAAGGCAAACATTATGATATCCATAAACTCGATTATCTTGTCGGTATTGGTTTCTGTATTGATCAGAAAACTTGAAGAATATCCTCACATGACTATACCGGCAGTCTTGTTGACTTTGGTGTGTTTAACTACTATCGTATTTGCTGTTTTGGCCACACGCCCAAATGTCACAAAAGGGAAGTTTGAACATGAAGATATTATAAACAAGAAGGCTAACTTGTTATTCTTTGGAAATTTCCATCGAATGAAACTAGAGGATTTTCAATGGGGAATGAAAGAGATGCTTAAAGACGCTGATTATCTCTATGGTAGCATGATTAAGGATATATATTTTCTTGGTGCAGTACTCGGCAAAAAGTATAGATTGCTTCGTATGAGCTATACTATTTTCATGTTTGGGTTTGTGCTGGCAATCCTAGGTTTTATTGTAGCGGAACTTTTCTTTAAGTCTCCTTACCCATATTGATTTTTAAGGTATTCGTAGGTACTTATTTGTGCCCGAATAGCGCTTTCTGAGTCGGGACGAATATTCTCCATATTTTCAGAAAGCCACACTCCCTTTACGTCATCCTGCCATTGAAACTTTAAGATGGTGAGAATTTCCTGTTTCATCTGGTCTTCCTTTATCGGAAAGCACACTTCGATCCGACGGTGGAGGTTTCTGTTCATCCAGTCAGATGATCCCAGGTAAACCTCCTGAGAGCCATCATTGTGAAAGTAGAAAACACGACCATGCTCAAGGTAACGGTCTACTATTCGTTTGACCTTAAGGTTTTTGTTTGGGATCAAGCAGCAAATACTTCTAACAATTAGTTTCACATCTACACCTCTCTCTGCAGCTTCATATAGCTTTTCAATCAATGAGGTTTCTTGTAGATTGTTGATTTTAATAATAAGTCTGGCCTCCCTTCCGGCTTCTGCATGTCGAATTTCTCTCTCAATCTTGGAAATAAATGTTTCCAAGGCCCCAAACTGGGAGACAATCAAATGATTAAAAGACGGTGGAGTATATCGAGTGAGCAGGTGTTTAAAGACTTCAGAAAGTTCATTTGTCAATTCAGGGTCGGTAGATAGTAACCCATGATCACAATATATTTCAGAGGTTTTTTCGTTGAGGTTGCCTGTTCCAAAAAAGCCATACATTTTATCTTTCTTTTTTATGAGGGCGACCTTTGCATGAACCTTGAGCCCGGGCATACTATAGATAATCTTGACTCCAGCTGCTCTCATTTTTCTGGCCCATTCCAAATTATTTTGTTCATCAAATCGGGCCTTTACTTCCATAAAGACCATCACTTTTTTTCCGTTTCGTGCAGCACTGATCAATGCTTCAGCGATGAACGATTTCTTAGCCATCCGATAAAAGGTCACATTAATCTCTTCTACATCGGGATCAATGGCTGCCTCATTAAAGAATTGCAATACGTAATCGTAAGACTGATATGGGAAGTGTAATAATCGAGCCTTTTTTTCTATGCTGTCAAAAATGGATCTGCTCGATTCAAGCTCTGCAATTTGAACTGTAGGTAGCTTGGGGTATACAAAATCATGGTCCCTGATATCTATTTGAAAGAAATCATTCAAGTTGTGATATCTACCGCCTTTAATCATATCTTCCGACTTCAGTTCAAGTTTTTGAACAAGCATCTCGATAAGTTGGCCACTCATAATTTTATCAAACAGAAATCGTGAGGGTGCGCCAAGATTTCTTTTGTGAATTTGCTTTTCTATTTTTTTCACGAGGTTCCCTTCAAATTCATCATCAATTTGAAGATCTGAATCTTTATTCAGCTTAATGGCATGCGAAGAGACTATTTCATTGTTGGGAAACAAGATATCAAGGTGAATGCGAATAACATCATCTAGAAAAATATAGTAGGTAGTATTTTTTATCTTAAATGAAGAAAACCGGCTCAAATGCTGAGTAGGAATATTTACTATTTTAATGCTTCCGTTTTTCAATTGAACTGCCAAGTAAATGGCCTGATTATCAAGAAATAGGGGCTCATTTTTAGAAAGCTCAATAGGTTGTAAAAAGGCTGAGACCTTGGTTTTAAAATAATGCAGTAGCTCAGGATAGATGGATTCCGGAATTTCATCTGCGTGCATGCAGATTACATGATTTTCTGCTTTTAGCTGCTCAATTATCCCGTTTAGGACAGAACCATATTCTTCAAGTTGTTGATTTACCTCTTTGTGAATTTGGTCCAGTAGGATCGCAGCATCAAAGTCAATTCGCTTATTGATCTTCTTTTTATCAATTTGTTTGATATTTCTGATGTTGGCAACTCGAACTCTAAAGAACTCATCGAGGTTGGAAGAATATATGGCAATAAATCTGAGTCTTTCAAGCAAGGGAACATTGGCATCCATTGCCTCCATTAAGACTCGATGATTGAAGGATAGCCAACTAAGATCTCTATTGAATAGCTTCACTTTAAGCCAATTTTATAATTTCCATTTCCTGATCGATACCTTTTAATTTGACGTCTCCGAGAGAACTGCCATTTTTAGCAAGGTGCTTAATTTCCTTGTAAAAATGAGAGGAGACAAGCCATGAACAATTGTACTCTTTGGTGAGCTGCTCCAGGCGTGCAGCAGTGATCACAGGAATGCCTGAAATAGAAAATTGCTGTCGAGTGCTATTCCCAATGTTGCCGGCTATGATCTCTCCATTGTGAATACCAATGCCAACTTTTATCTCATCAGACCACTCTGATTTGTTCATTTGACTTACCCTGGAAAGTATATCGCGAGCTGCGTTGAATGCGCTTTCAGGGGCATCACCTTCTTCAGAGGCGAATGAAGCCATTAGTCCATCACCCATCAGTTGGTTGATCATTCCGTTATTTTCATGTATACAGTCCATTATAGGACCAAAAAATCGATTCTGGAATGCATTCACATCTTCCGGCGAAAGACTTTGAACCCGATTGGTAAAGTTTCGGATGTCCAGGAATAGAACTGAAGCCTTAATCTTAAAGCTTGCCCCACCAGCTTCTGTGAGCGCTTGAACTACTTCTTTTGATACTTGCTGACTAAAAAGAGATTCCATTTGATCACGTTCTTCTTGCGTACGGATAGATATGGTCAACCTCTTATTTAATTCCTTGGCAACCAGGCCAGCACAAACACCGGCAATTAAAAACATTGTGGCTTTAGTGTAGAAAACAATCGATGGAAGCATGTAGGCAGTATCATAGCTATCAAATGTCCACAAGGTAATGAGTGCATATATCGTAGCTATTATCAAACCATTAAGAAAACTGAGCCAGAAGCTTAGGTGCAAAGCCGAAACAATGATGATTGGGAAAAAGATGAAGATCAGTGGAGAGTCAAGGAATATTCCGTTTTCTTCCCATTTTATGATATAAAACAACCAGACAAATGGGATAACTGAATCAATGGTTATAGAATAATATTTATACCATGCCGGAAGTGGCTTTTCACAATGTGCAATTTTCCCAACCATTAGCCTGGATAGGAATAGTATGACGATAAAACCTATCGACATGTACACTCCAAGCTGCATACTTCGCTCATCCACAAAAACTTCAGAAATAGTGGTAGGAAAGAAAGTAATGTTTAGAAATAGCAGTAGCAGAGCAAAAAAAAGCACACCAAGAAAGATTTCGAGTCTTCTCTTCTCTGTTTTTACTATTTCCAAATCAATACATTCCTCTAGGTCAAGCTGCATGTGAGTGTTTTCCTTTTGATCAGATAAGCGTAATTTTAATAATACCGAAGTTATAAGATAAAATAGGGATGGGTTAGTTCCTTGATTACAAGTATTCTTATGGATATACGTCTGTTATCAGAAGAGGATTTTGAGGCGCTTTATAGGACCTTCAAAATTGCCTTTACCAACAATGAGGTAAGCTTCCAGCCGAGCGTTGAGGAGTTTGGTCATCGCTTGCACAAAAAGCTATTGATGAACATAGATATATCCGCAGGTAGCTACGACGGAAACGAAATGACCGGATTTATCCTTCACAGCTCTGGAATATATCAGGGAATACCAACCGCCTATAATGGAGGTACCGGAGTCTTGCCAGGGTTTCGAAACCAAAAGACCGCCATAAACATCTACGAATTTCTAATTCCAAGAATCCAAAGAAAATTTCTGGCCAGAATACTCCTTGAAGTCGTGGAGACCAACAAAAATGCAATTTCACTTTATGAGAAGATTGGTTTCACATTCAAACGAAAGTTTAAATGTTATAAAATGAGTAAGACTTTTGAGACTCACTCTAAGGTAAGAGTAGAGGAAGGGACAATAGATGAGGTCAATTTTAGCTTCACTGATTTTGAGCCATCCTTTATTGACAGTTCTGAGCATTTGAAAAGAGGAGGTGAAAGAGTATTGCTTTCCAAGAAAGAGGACATTACAACAGGCTACCTGATATTTCAACCTCACTTGGGCCGTATTTCACAATTGGCTGTAGATGGTATGCACAGACAGTCTGGTGCCGGTGAAGCCCTGCTCTATCAAGCACAATCATTGTCAGAAAAACCTCTAACCATTATGAACATCCCCGAAGATGAAATTGGATTCGATTCTTTTCTTAAGCGATGTGGATTTCAAAATCAGGTCAATCAATATGAGATGGAATTGATAATTTAGGTGAATGCTTTTCTCACACCTCAAGAAAATAACCACTGGTGAACTCCTACTTTTTAACGATGTAGAGGTAAATTTTTTTTCCATTGATTCAAGAACCTTGACTGGTCAGGAGGGTGAAGTTTTTGTTGCGATTAAAGGGAAAAGAGATGGCCATGATTATATAGAAAGCGCCAGGTCTAAGGGCGTTAGAAATTTCGTGGTGGATCGCAAGGTTGAAATGAGTGATGCAAATGTTCTTGTAGTCAAAGACACACTTTCAGCATTTCATCTGTTAGCCAAAAATCACAGAGAGCAATTTGATATTCCCATCATTGGCATTACTGGCAGTAATGGAAAGACTACAGTAAAAGAGTGGTTGTCAACTATACTTTCTGAGCAATTTTATGTGGTCAAAAGTCCAAAAAGTTATAATTCACAGGTAGGTGTGCCAATTTCTCTTTTTGAAATAAGGAAAAATCATGAAGTAGGAGTATTTGAGGCGGGTATTTCCAAAAAGGGAGAAATGGAAAAACTGCAGAAGTTGATTCGGCCGACTATCGGCATTTTCACCAACCTGGGAGAAGCACACGATGACGGATTCAATTCAACCGCTGAGAAACTTGCTGAAAAACTAAGACTTTTTGAAAATGCCTCGGTCGTCATTTGTCAAAATGGAACGCAATACATTGAGAACATAAAGGAGTCCCTTGGAGATAAAATTGTTTCATGGGGAGATGAAGATTCAGATATTAAGGTGCAATGGAAAAATGGAAAAATTCAGGTGGGCGAAGCTTCATTCAAAACCAAATTTACAAGTCATACTCAGCTTGAAAACCTCACACACTGTATTGTGGCAGCGATGGAGGTAGGTCTATTGCCTGAGCAAATTCAAAAAGGAGTAGACTTGGTTGAGGGAGTACCTATGCGTCTCGAATTAAAAAAAGGGATCAATGGATGCTACATTTTGGACGACTCTTACAATAATGATGAAGCTGGTCTTAGGGTGGCACTTGACTACCTTGAGTCACACAAGCAGAACGATAAACGAACGTTGATTCTGTCGGACATAATCCATTCAGGAAAATCGGATGATCATTTGTATCAGAATATTTCTGAAATGCTGCGGGGCAAAAAGATTGCTCGTTTGATAGGAGTAGGTCCTAGAATTTCTGCTAATTCAAAAGCTTTCAAACTTCCTTCTACTTTCTACGATAGCACAGACGATTTGCTTACCAACCTTCCGGAATTTCAGGAAGAAATGATAATTGTAAAGGGAGCTCGTAATTTTGAATTAGAGCGCGTGGTACACCGTCTGGAAGAGAAAAGCCACGGTACAGTATTGGAAGTCAACTTTGAAGCACTGCAACATAACCTAAACCAATACAGAGCTTTGATCTCCTCGACGACCAGGTTGATGGTAATGGTGAAGGCCAATGCGTATGGGAGCGGGTTGTTGGAAGTTGCCAATTTCTTACAACATCAGCGTGTAGATATGTTGGGAGTTGCGTATGTAGATGAAGCAATCCAGTTGAGGAAAAATGGAATTACAATTCCTATCATGATCATGAATCCCTACATCGATAGTTTCGAGCAGTTTGAAAGGTTTGACCTACAAGCAGAGATATTCAGTCTTTCCCATTTCCATCGGATGCTGAAAGACACTAAAAAGCATCCGAAAGTGCATTTGAAAATTGATACCGGCATGCATCGATTGGGATTCGATCCTGAAGATCTAAATGAATTGATTCAAGTTTTGAAAGCCAATCCGGATGTAGTAATCGAAGGAATATTTACTCATTTTTCAAGTTCAGATTCTGCAACAGAAGATGACTTCACGAATAGTCAGGCAAAAAAATTTGACAATGCTTACGATAAGATAGCTACAGAGCTCGGTTACCGGCCAATCAAGCATGCTTGTAATTCTCCCGGAATGGTAAGATGGCCACAGTATCATTTTGATATGGTCCGATTGGGAATTGGCCTTCACGGCTTTGATCCCGTTGGGGAACTGGAGCTAAGGCACGCAAGTAAGTTGAAAACCGTTGTTTCGCAGGTCCAAGCTCTAAAAGCTGGAGAAACCGTAGGTTATTCTCGAAAAGGAATACTGTCAAAAGACAGCCATATCGCAATTATTCCGATTGGTTATGAAGATGGCTACTCTCGAAGGTTCGGTAATGGAAATGCAAACGTGAATATTGCTGGTAAGCTTTGTCCAACCATTGGTAATATTTGTATGGATATGTCCATGATAGATGTCACAGGGTTAGACATAAAAGAGGGTGACGAGGTTCTTGTTTTTGGCGATGACCCGACCATCCAGGATTTAGCCCATTGGGCAGATACCATTCCTTATGAGATATTGACAAATGTTAGCAATCGGGTAAAGAGAGTCTTCGTATCAGAATAAAATGACATTATGAAAACGAAAGCAATCATTAAACTACGAAACGGATTCTATGGCTTTTTATGCATAGGAGTATCGCTGTATGCACTTTCACATCTATTTAGAGATGATTTCTATTCTTTCAAGATAAATGGCATTTCTGATATGTCAGTCTGGCGTGTGGCCTTTCATATGCATTTTATTGGAGGTGCCGTAGCACTGGGAATTGGTTGGACACAGTTTTTGAAAAACTTTCGAGCCAAGCACCTTACAACACACAGACGATTTGGCTATGCTTATGTTATCGCTATCGTACTGTTAAGCGCTCCGGGAGCATTCTACTTGGCATTATATGCCAATGGAGGTTTCAATAATGTTCTAGGTTTTGGTATGATGGCTTTAATTTGGTTTTGGTTTACAATCATGGCCTTCAAATCAATTAAAAATGGTGATGTAAATGCACACGAGCGCTGGATGATCAGAAGCTTTGCTGTGACGTTGGGCGCTGTGACACTTCGCCTTTTCATGCCTATTTGGGCGATTATGGGGATACCCGGAGAAGAAGCCTATCAAGCCATTGCATGGTTTTGCTGGGTGCCTAATCTTTTCGTTGCTGAGTGGATCATTCAGCGAAAGTACTTACCCGCCACATCCTAAGAATTTTTTGAAGTCTACATCCTCAGGAAAGCCACCTCTCTCTTCCTTTGATTCTGATTCTTTCATGGATTCCTCCTGCTTCTTTTTCTTTTCAGGTTTTTCTTTTTTATCCATACCTAAATATACAACGACTAAATTTTGATTTCAGATAGCGTGACTCGATTATCTTTGCTGCATGCTGTCAAAAGACATTACTGACCTTAAAATTGGCGTGTTGGGCGGTGGCCAGCTCGGCCGCATGATGATCCAGTCTGCGATCAATTATAACTTGAATATTTCGATTTTAGACCCTGACCAAAATGCTCCTTGTGCTCACTTGGTAAAACACTTCACCGTAGGCAAACTCACCGACGAGGAGGTAGTTTATAAGTGGGGGAAAGGTTTTGACCTGATCACTATTGAAATTGAAAATGTAAGCGTTGCTGCGCTTAAAAGATTGCAAGGGGAAGGTATTAGTGTCTATCCTCAGCCTGAGATAATCGAACTAATTCAGGATAAAAGAAAGCAAAAGACGTTTTATAAGGCTAATCGAATTCCGACAGCAGATTTTGTTTTGACGGAAAGTGCTGATGATGTTGCCAATTATAAAGAAATGCTGCCGGCAGTGAATAAGTTGGGCACAGAGGGATACGATGGGCGAGGCGTACAAATGATCCGGACAATGTCCGATTTAGACAAAGCATTTGACAAGCCGGGCTTACTCGAAAAGCTAGTAGATTTTGATAAGGAATTAAGCGTGGTTGTCGCCAGAAATATGAAAGGAGAAATGGAATGCTTTCCGGTAGTGGAGCTATCCTATCACCCGGAACAAAATCTTGTCGAATTTCTTTTTGCTCCAGCTCAGATATCTGAAGAAGCAGAAAATAAAGCATATGACCTGGCAAAAAATGTCATTCAAAAACTGGATATGGTGGGACTTTTGGCAGTTGAGATGTTCCTGACCAATGACGGAGACGTTTTGGTGAATGAGGTAGCACCCAGGACTCACAATTCAGGTCATCACACGATCGAGGCAAATCACACTTCACAATTTGAACAGCACCTGCGTGCCATTTTGAATATGCCACTTGGCTCAACAGAGCTGATCACTCCGGCTGCTATGGTAAACCTCTTAGGTGAGGATGGATTTACAGGGAATGCCTGTTATGAAGGCATGGAAGAGTGTATGGCTTTGAAAGGAGTTTATGTGCATCTTTATGGAAAGAAACTTACCAAACCATTTCGAAAGATGGGTCACGTTACAATCACAGATAATTCTGTTGAAGATTTGAAATCGAAAGCACGAAAAGTAAAAGAAACACTAAAAGTAAAAGCATAATGGCATCACCAAAAGTTGGAATAATTATGGGAAGTAAGTCTGATCTTCCCGTTATGCAGCAAGCTGCTGAGATACTGGATGAACTAGGAGTGCCTTATGAGCTCACGATTGTATCGGCGCATAGGACACCTCACAGAATGCTCGAATATGCCGAGAGCGCTAGAGACAAAGGATTACAAGTGATTATAGCCGGAGCTGGTGGAGCTGCTCATCTACCTGGAATGGTAGCATCACTAACCACACTTCCAGTGATTGGTGTGCCGGTAAAATCCAGCAACTCAATTGATGGATGGGACTCTATCCTATCTATTTTGCAAATGCCAGGTGGCATTCCGGTGGCTACAGTAGCACTTGATGGTGCGAAAAACGCAGGGATACTGGCAGCAGAGATAGTAGGATCCACTGATGACACCACCGCTTCGAATCTTCAGAAATATAAAGACAGCCTTAGAGATAAGGTAATGGACTCTGTAAGAAGTATTGAAAAGTAATTACTCAGCTGGAGTTTCTTCTTCTATAATTTCAGGCTCCTCTTCTTTTGGGAACATAAGAGAAAGCACAATTGCGAGCACAAGCGCACCAATGATAATGCCGAACGAAAGGTAAATTGGTACATGGACGTCAATTATCTCGGCAAGCATTTTCGCACCAATGAATATCAAAACAATAGAGAGGCCTTTCTGCAAGAGATAAAATTTGTCAAGCACATTGGCCAATAAGAAAAACATTGCCCTTAGGCCCATCACGGCGAAAATGTTCGAAGTATAAATTACAAACTCATTTTGAGTAATTGCGAAGGCTGCCGGAATTGAATCAACTGCAAAAATTAAATCAGTGGATTCAATAAGAATAATCACCAAAAACAACGGGGTGAAAAGCAGTTTTCCATTCTCACGAATCCAAAATTTACCCCCTTTATCGGTTGTACTCATTGGCAGAACCTTTTTTGCTGCCTTCAGTAAAGGGTTTTTTTCAGGCTCTATCTCCATATCATCCTCTTCGCTAAAGAGCTTGATACCTGAGTAAACCAGGAAGACACCGAAGATGTAGAGTATCCAATGGAATTCGGAGATTAGTAAAGCCCCAACAAAAATGAATACGGCCCTAAATACAATGGCGCCTAAAATCCCCCAAAAAAGTATGTTGTGATAGTATTCTTCCTTTACGTTGAAATATCGCAGAATCAGGAGGATTACAAAGATGTTATCAACCGATAAGGCTTTTTCTGTTACGTATGCAGAGAAAAACTCCAGCGTCGCTGCAGGACCTTCACCATAAAAATAGATTAGTGTCCCATATCCAACAGAAACAAGTACCCAGAAAATAGATTGCTGAAGAGCCTCCCTTTGAGAAACTTTTTGATGCTTTTTATGGAATACACCTAAATCTACGATCAGGAAGAGGACGATAATAACCCCGAACACTCCGAAGAGTATTCCTTCATTCTGTCCTCCAAATATGTTAAGCAGCATTATTAAGGCGATTATTTTGCGGTGAGGGTCAATCAAATTAATTAATTAAGCGCAAATAAAGAAAAATTTATCCGATATAGGAACAATCCAAGTGCCTCAGTTTCAGTGACCCATGAAGAAGATTAGCCAGATTATTATTAAAACGGGAAGTAGGATGGGGATAGAATATTTAATAATGTAAGAAAAGAATGAAGGCATTTTAATACCTACTTGCTCAGCTATTGACTTTACCATGAAGTTAGGGCCATTTCCAATGTAAGTAAATGCTCCAAAGAATACCGCTCCCAAAGAGATTGCCATTAAATCAAGAAGTGAATCCTTATATTCATTGTTGGCAAAAGCTATCACTTCTTGCATTTTATTTACATCGGCGCCCACACTGGCCATAGAGGCGGTAAGGAAATTAACATAGGTCGGAGCATTATCTAAAAATCCACTAAGCACACCGGTACCCCAATAAAGGGTACTTGGACCAATCAGCGCTTCGCCTTTTGGAGATTGAGCAAATTCACTTACAAGCTCCAATGCTGGCATCATTGTGAAGAAAATACCGATAAACAGAAAAGCAACTTCTCTTATTGGTTCAAAGCTAAATTCATTTCCCTGCATCGCTTGCAGATCTGAGAATTGATATGAACCAAAGGCAGCCAATAACATGATGATCTCTCTCAGGTACGAAAATTTTTGACCTTCATACTCAATACCCGGAACCCACTCAAAAACATTTGGATCGAGAAATACAGCTGCAACAACCACTCCTAACCAAAGGAAATTTCTTCTGCCTTTGAGTGAAATTGTACCAGTAGGTGGCTCCTCATCTTCTTCATCGCCGCGCATCAAAGCATAGTTACTTTTATTGCGAATGTCAAAGAGGTAGAAAAAGACCAAAAGCAAAATGCATGCAATGGCCCACGGTACTAGATTATGGACTACCGTCCATTCAAACGGGATTCCTTTGAGAAATCCTAAAAACAATGGTGGATCTCCTATTGGAGTAAGTGAACCTCCGACATTACTAACGATGAAGATAAAAAATACAATATGGTAAGGCTTGATGCGATTTTTGTTGAGCCTGATAAAAGGTCTTATTAAAAGCATTGATGCTCCCGTTGTTCCTATGATATTTGCAATCACAGCACCTATAGCAAGGATTAGCAAATTGGTGAGAGGTCTTGCTTCTTTATCTACAATGATCAGAATACCTCCTGAGGCTACAAAGAGCCCAGTTAAAAGCGCAATAAACTGAATGTACTCCGCCGCAGAATGAACCGGACTGTGTTCATTATGTAAGAAAAACAAATAATAGGTACAGACGAGAAATGCTAAAATGATCGAAATGATCGGGTAGCTTTTGTGCCAGAAATGCGGGTAGAAAAGTGGCCCTGTAGCAATCATTACCAAAAGAAGCACAAAGGGGAAAACGCTCCACAAAGCTGGTTTTTCAGACGCATGACCATCATCGGATACATCATGATCCAGAGTCTGATGCGTTTCTTGCTGCTCCTGCATAGGAGTATCGCTGGCGTGAGCCACGACAATCACAGTCATTAATAAAATGGCAACAAGAATTCTCCCGATCATTAGGCGATTACATGATTTATACTAAAGATATCATTCGCTTGGACAAAAACAAACCTACTTATAATCAAACAAGCTTATTTAATGAAATTGTAAAAGCGGTCTCAGCCAAATTTACACGGGTATTGTTTTCCTTGTGTACAGCCTGCAGAGCATCACCAATAGTTTTTGAGCAATCATTAAATATGTCTGCGTCCGTTAAAACTTCATCATTGTCAGGATCCATTAAAAATGCAAAAGTCCTGGCCATTCCACAGTTTGCTATAAAGTCCGGCAAGAGAGAAACTTTCTTGTCTACGAATTCAGCAATAGGACCATAGAAAATCTCTTCATCGCTAAATGGCACGTTTGCACCACATGAAACAACCTCTAATTGGTTGTCTATCATTGATTCCGCCTGATCTCTTGATACAAGCCTTGACGCTGCTGCAGGGATAAAGATTTCAGCACCTATAGACCAAATCTCTTCATTTATTTTGTCAAACGGGATCAAATTATCTGCAACCAACTTGTTTCCTTCTTTATCATGAAATAGTTTTTTGATTTCATCAAGGGTAAATCCGTCCGGGTTAATCAAGCCACCTACTCGATCTATTATGCCGACTACCTTCACACCATATTTGGCCAGATATAATGCAGCCGTTGATCCCACATTGCCCCAACCTTGAATAATTGCTCTTTTCTCACCAATATTTCCACCCCAGATCTGATAGTAGTGTCTAACAGCTTCGGCTACACCATAGCCGGTGATCATATCGGCTACCACATATTTTTTAGGTGAATTTGGGATGTACTCCTGATCCTCCAAGACTTTTGACACCCCTTGTCTCAGCCTTCCAAGCATATGGATTTTTTTAGGCTTGCGAGGGTTAAAATGCCCATTTACAATTCCTTCCTGCGGATGCCACAATCCAAAATCTTCAGTGATTGGAATTACTTCATGAATTTCGTCTACATTGAGGTCGCCTCCTGTGCCATAGTAGTTTTTTAGAAGCGGATATACAGCATGGTACCACCTCTTGAGAACCCCTTCCTTTCTTGGGTCATTAGGGTCGAAGTTGATACCGGATTTCGCTCCTCCAATTTGTGGCCCAGAAACAGTAAACTTGATTTCCATGGTCTTGGCAAGGGATTCTACTTCTCTCTTATCCAGACCTACTCTCATTCGAGTACCACCTCCGGCTGCTCCACCTCTCAGTGAGTTGATCACTACCCAACCTTCTGCTTCAGTTTCCGCATCAGACCATTCAAAAACGATCTCTGGAGTTTTATCTTCAAATTTTTTAAGGAGTTCTTTCATCTGTCGTGCTTCAATATTTTGAGGGCGCAAATCTAATCATTAAGGAAGATGAATCACACCCGAAGAGGTGTCTTTGCGGGCGCCTGTTACTGAGGACAAGGTGTTTATTTCGTTTCTAAGACGTTTTAGGCCTAAAAATGCAAAAATCAATGATTCTTTGAATGCAATAATTTTTGCGTCCGGCACATGAACCTTCCAGCCTTCGAGTTTACTGCGGATCTGTTTTACTAAGTATCCATTAAAAGCACCACCACCGGTAATTAACAGATTTGATTCTTTTACGCCTTCAAGACTCCTTTTTATCTGTTCTGAAATAATGCGACAATAAGTGTGCAGTCCATCTATGGGATTCACCTCTCCTAGAAGGGAAGAATCGATAAAATTGTTGGGTAAGGATTTAGGAGGAGGTAGATCAAAGAAGTCTAGTTTTGAAATTTGTGTGTAAAAAGCTTCGTCGAGCGTGCCAGATTTGGCAAAATCTCCATTCTCATCATACGAAGTGCCTAGCTTCTCAGAAAAGAAATTAAGTACTTGATTGCATGGGCAGATGTCCCAGGCGGTTTTATTTTCTTTCACAGATATGTTTGCTATTCCACCGAGGTTTAGGCACGCATCAAACTCACCAAAAAGTTTGAAGTCTCCGTAAGGAACTAATGGGGCTCCCTGGCCTCCATTTTGTACATCCAACGTACGAAATTCAGTAATGGTAGCAATTCCAGTTTCTCTAGCGATGGTAGCACCATCCCCAAGCTGCCAGCTAATATTATCAGCAGGTTTGTGGATGACTGTATGTCCGTGTACACTCAATAGATCATGTTGATCCAGGCCAATTTTAAATTGATTAATGCTGCTTGCAATCCAGTGCCCAAAATCAAGGTCTAGCTTTTCTTGATCCTCTATCGAATGATGTAATGCGTTTTTGAGCCGATCATATAGGCTGGCAGGATATGGTACTACCTCACATTTTTCTAATTGATACTTCCATTTGTCGTCTGTATTTGTAAAAGACACGTAAGTCAGGTCAAGACCATCCATGGACGAACCAGCCATTGCTCCGATGACCGAATAAGTAGTTTTGTCTTTCCTTTGTAAAACCATGAGCGAAAAGTTAGAAGTAATATTGGTGGATATTGGTAATAGTTCCATTAAAACTACCGAGGTAATTGATGGAGCTTTTAGCCATACCCAGACCTGGCAAAATTTGGATGAGATTTTGGCAAAATATCCAAATACACCGTTCATGATTTCTTCTGTTCGGAAAATTTCACCTGAAAGACTGGGTAGAGGTGATGCTTTACTATTATCTCACAAAACACCTCTTCCAATTACCATCGATTACAAAACTCCGGAGACGCTTGGAGCAGATCGAATAGCAGCCGCTGTAGGTGCTGCAGAAGTTTTTCCGGGTAAGAACAACCTGGTAATAGATTTGGGTACTTGTATGACCATCGATCTTATTGATGCGGCTGGTGTTTTTAGAGGGGGAATAATTTCTCCAGGTCTTACCATGCGAATGAAAGCTATGGCCAACTATACGGATCAATTACCCGATATTTCTTCAGAGTGGAAAGTCATTCAATCAAATGAATTGGGAAAATCAACCAAAGAGTGTCTTTTGAGCGGATCTTTTTGGGGCATTATTAACGAAATAAATGGCATCATACGGACATTAGAGAAGGATTTCACAAGTCTTAACACGATATTGACCGGAGGAGACGCACATTTCTTTGAATCCAAACTAAAAGCTCACATCTTTGCTGGCTCAAAAATTGTGCAGAAGGGTCTATATAGAATTTGGAAATATCAAGGAAATGCCTTCATAGGCTAAATTTTCATTAATTGGGAGATTTGGTTTAAGGGACTAAAGAGAATTTGGTGTTTAGTTCAGAGCATTACCATGTGGCCGTTGAAAAGTTGGAAACATACATGAAAAGGATTTTAGCAGGGATTACCTGTTTGGTTTTAGTACAGTTTATTCAAGCTCAGTCGATTTATTCGTTTGAAGGCCTTGGAAGCTTAAATCATCAGGGAATGCCTAACAACATTGGCATGGGAGAAGTAGGGATAGGTACGCCTACCGTTTGGAATATCAATACACAAAACCCTGCAAACCTTATATATAATTCATTTAGCACTTTTCAAGTTGGGCTCGAAGTTGACAATAGAAGCTTTTCCGGCGATGAAGTATCAGGGTCTGATACGGACGGTGGGTTGAGGTTTTTAGCATTTGCATTTCCAATAATGCCCGGTAAATGGTCCTCTTCATTTGGTATTCTACCTTACAGTTCTGTGAGCTACAATACATTTTCTGAAGGCAATATTCCCGGAACGGATGAGACGGTAAGTCAATTATCAAACAACAGAGGAGAAGGCGGACTCACCAATTTCTTTTGGGCGAATGGGTTTAGCATAAAGAGAAAGTTTTATGTGGGACTAAAAACAACTTATACGTTTGGTTCGATCGAGAAAACTTCAACAATCTCTATTTCCGGTGATGATGTGGGTGTAAGTAACGTTTCTTATCAGGAATTAGAATCCTACTCCGATGTAAACTTTCTTCTCGGGTTGGGATATCGGCAGAAAATCTCAGATGAGCGATTCGTAAATTTTGGTGCGACCTTCTCACCCAAAAGTCCGTTAAACGGCTCCTCAGAATTATCTCTCATTCGATTGTCCAACACAGGTAGAACGATAGAGACTATTCCGGTAGGCACAGAGACCATTCAGTTTGATCTACCAACCACAATCGGTTATGGAATGTCTTATGAAAAATTAAATAACTATAAAATCGGCTTTGACATTGAATCACATGTATGGAGTAGCGCTGGTACCGATAATCAGGAATACAATAATTCCCTGAAATTTGCGGTGGGTGCAGAGTGGACTCCAGACTGGGACAATGTGAATAGTTATTGGAAGCGCGCCAAGTATACGGCCGGGTTTAACTATCACAAACTTCCATACATCGTAAATAATCAGGCACTTATTGATTTTGGTATTAATTTTGGTGCCTCTTTACCAGTAAGTGGATATTCAAGTTTGGATTTAGCCTTCAAATGGGGGACGCTTGGAGAATCAACGAACGGATTAATTAAGGAAACCTACTATAAGGTTGTTATAGGAGCAACCGTAAATGATAGATGGTTCGTAAAAAGAAAGTATGACTAGCAAATAGTGAGTTATGAAGACGATTACCAAAATACTCGGAGCAGCTTTTTTTCTGACACTGGCGATCAGTGCGAATGCCCAAAACGGATGGAATTGGGGTGAGCAAGTAGATATTGCCAAAGAAAAAAATGTACTCTACACAGATGCTAAAAAAGCAAAAAATTACAAAGCTGCTCTTCCACCATTAAATTGGCTTCTTGAGAATACTCCAGATTTGAACCCTTCGATTTATATCAATGGTGTTGAAATCTATGAGGAGCTTGCGAAAAAGGAAGCTGATAAGGTCAAAAAGAAAGAATTCATTGAAAAAGGATGGAAGCTATTCGATAAGCGTGCTCAAATCTATCCTGATGATAAAGCAGACATTATAGAACGAAAGGCGATTTACGGCTATTCGTTTTATAAGAAGGATAAAGATGAATATTTCCGAGTGCTAGAAGTATTTCAAAAAGCATTTGAATTGAATGGTGCGGACATGAATAGAGGCGCTTTGGTCGCATTCATGGACATGACCTACAAAAACTACCTGTACAAGCGACTTACAGATGAGCAAGTAATTGATACATATTCTTTAATATCAGAAGCATTGGCAGAACAGAGAAAAAATGCGAGTGAAACTGAAAGGAAGAAAATAGATGGATCATCTGATTTGGTAGATCGATTACTCACTGCAACAAAAGTTGAAATCAGCTGTGATTTCGTAGAAGAAAAGCTTGGGCCAAAGCTTCAAAATGAAAATGATGTTAATATGGCCAAGCAAATTTTCCGTCTTATGCTTAAAGGAAAATGCCTGGATAGTCCATTGGCATTGAAGGCAGCCGGTATTATCCAAAACGATGAACCTACTTTTGGTGTTGCTAAATTTTTAGCACAGAAAAACGGCCAGGACGGTAATGATGAAAAGGCAATAGAATATTTCCAGGAAGCGGCTAGTTTGACTGATGACAACAGCGAAAAGGCTGAGATGTATGTGAATATTGCAACTATCCAGAGAAAAAATGGACAGAAGTCGACCGCTAGAAATAGCGCCAGAAGGGCCTTGTCTTTCGATCCTTCTTATAAGGATGCTTATAAGCTAATAGGAGACCTTTACATGAGCAGTTTTGATGACTGCAAGCAAGAACAGAGTCAAGTACAAGATAGAGCTATCTTCATCGCAGCATACAACGAATACAGAAAGGCTGGTAACAGTGCCGGAATGGCTGCTGCCAAAGGACAATTTCCTTCAATCGAAGATATCTTCAACGAAGGCAAGCAAGAAGGTGAATCCTTGACTATAGGATGTTGGATCAACGTAACAGTAGCACTTGAAAGACGTCCGGCAAACTGATATTATCTTAAATAAAACTTTGAATGCGACCTGGAAGGTACTTCCGGGTCGCTTTTTAGTTTTAGGCCTTTGGGTGGTTTTCTTAGCCTGCAATCAGCGAAAAGACCTAATTGATCAACCTTTATATGAAGGTCCTCTATCATCCATGGACAGTGCTATTACTCAAATGAGTGATTCAGGTCTGGTAGTGATGAAACTTGAAACGGCGCTTCAAAATAATTTTGAAAACGGAGACCGGGAATGGCCAAGTGGATTTAGAATTCATTGGTACAACAAGAGAGGACAGGTTACGAGTTTCTTCACTGCCAACTATGTGTATTTCACGAAGGCAGAAAACCTTTATCGCGCGGAAGGGAATGTGATTGTAAAGAGTTACGCAAATCAAGACGAGCTAAATACGGAGGAGCTATTTTGGAACCAAACCGAAGAAAAATTTTTCACGGACAAATTTGTGACAATAAAATCTGACGATGAGGTTCATACCGGAGAAGGGATGCAATCAAATCAAGATTTCACAGAGTACCGTATCCTTAAACCAAATGGCACGTTTACGTTGGAAGATGACCCAGCCAGACCTGCTCAGCGAGATATCCCATTGCGTCCGGCAAATCAGAATTGATGAAGCTATTCGATATAATCCTCTTTGTTTTGGTCTTTTGCACCTTCATTATTGGTGTCGATCAGGCTATAGTCGTTGGACTTGCAGAGTCCTATTGGATTTTTATGTTTAGTGTAGCACTCTTATTTTTATACGGGTATCGAAAGGGCCAGCGGCAAGCCCGAGAAAAGGAGGCAATGAAATCCTCCAAAAATCAAAAGAAAAAGAAGCGAAAGCATGGATGATCCATTTCCCTATTTGATCATACTTCTCTGTTTACTATTCTCGGCATTTTTTTCCGGTATGGAAATCGCATTCGTGTCTGCAGACAAACTTCACATCGAGGTATTAAAAAAGAAAGGGAACCTTGCCGGACGCATTCTGGCACTTTTTACTGGAAATCAATCGCAGTTTCTAGCAACTATGCTTGTTGGAAACAACATTGCTCTGGTTTTGTATGGCATTTTTATGGCAGGATTGTTAGAACCAATCATCGTTTCTTTGCTACCAGCTGCCATTGCTACTGATGTTGTTGTTTTGATTATCCAATCGGTGTTTTCAACCGCAGTGGTACTATTGACCGCCGAGTTTTTACCCAAAAGTTTATTTCTAATCAATCCTGATTTTTCGCTGAGATTGTTTGCTTTCCCAATGGGATTGGTTTACATATTGATGTTTCCTGTAGTTTTTTTGGTGGTAAAATTATCAGCTCTTTTCATTTGGATGTTTGGCTATAGATTGTCTGATGAAAAACCTGTTTTTGGTCTGACAGATCTCAACAACTACATCAAAAACAATATTCTCAACATCAAGAAGGAAGAGGAAGCTGAGATCGATGCAAAAATTTTCAACAATGCCATCGAGTTTAAGACCATTAAAGTTCGTGAATGCATGATCCCCCGGACGGAGATCATCGCCGTAGATGTCAATGATTCAATCGAAGAACTGAAAAAATACTTTGTGGAAAGTGGTCATTCCAAAATACTCGTTTACAAAGAGTCGATTGATGAGGTAATCGGATATTGTCATGTACTGGAGCTTTTCAAGAAGCCCGAAGACATCAAAACAATTTTATCGGAGATACCCATTGTACCCGAAACGATGCTTGCAAATGAGCTTTTGATTCAGTTTATCACTGATCGTAAGAGTCTAGCCCTTGTAGTAGATGAATATGGCGGAACCTCAGGTCTCGTCAGCATTGAAGATGTAATTGAAGAAATTTTTGGAGAGATTAGGGATGAACATGATGATGAATATCTGACAGAGCAAAAGCTGGATGATTACAACTTTATATTCAGTGCCAGACATGAGATTGATTACCTAAATGATGAATATGAATTGTCTCTGCCGGAAGGCGAGTACGATACATTAGGTGGTCTTATATTCGCCTACCATGAGGACATCCCTGAAGTAAATGAAGTGATCGAAATCCCACCTTTCATCATCACTATTTTTACTATGGAGGAAAATAGAATAGATAAAGTGAAGCTGACACTGATCAATACAGAAGAGTTTGCTTAAATGAATATTTTCTACGCGTGCTTCAAGTTCTTTATGAAGCTGATGCTTCGATCTTATTTTCATAAGGTTAAGATTGAAGGCAAAGAAAACGTCCCTAGAAATACTCCACTTATTGTCACACCCAATCATCAGAATGCATTCTTAGATGCGCTTTTAGTCGGAGCTTTTATTCCAATTTCACTGCATTACATTACCAGGCAGGATGTATTTACAAAATGGAGCAGGCCAATACTTCGGCTCATGCAGATGATTCCGATCTATCGGATACGCGATGGATTTTCGAAATTATCAATGAATGAGGAGGTGTTTGCAGGATGTAAGGATTTGTTTGAGAGCGGAGGATCAATTCTAATCTTTGCTGAAGGGAATCATGGCAAACACTACTTCTTGAGACCCTTGACCAAGGGAGCTGCACGTCTGGCACTTCAGTCACAATCTTCAATTGAAGAGCACATCATGATTCTTCCTGTTGGCCTCAACTATTTTGATCATCAAAGGGCCAACTCTTCAGTACTAATCAAATTTGGAGAACCAATATCAGTTCAGGCGTATTTGAGAAAATACCAGGAAAGTCGCGCCGCGGGACTCATTGAAATGAGGGAGGCAATCAGTAATGGGATGAAAGAGGTCCTTATTGTACCGAATGAGACATCAGATTATGAGAAACGAGTTCGAACGATTTTCCAGAGAAAACATGAAGATTTTGCATTTGAAAAGCTTAAATCGTTGAATCTTTCTGAAGTCGAGATTGAAAAAAGCAAGCAAAAGAAACATTGGCTGGCTTGGATATTAAACCCGCTGCCATTGATTATAATCAAAAATGTTGTTGGTAGAGTTGACGATGTGGTTTTCCATTCTTCGCTAAAATTCGGAATAGGATTATTTGTTTTCCCACTATGGTGGCTTCTGGTTTTTTTTACAATGTTTTTTCTGGTGGGAATTAAAATTGCCCTTCTGACGGTTATAGTTATGATTTCCGGATTATACTACAGCTATCAACGATGATCGAAATTATCAATTACCAACCTAAATATGCCCGGGCTTTCAAAGAGCTAAATGAAGCCTGGATCAATAAATATTTCACAATGGAAGATTCAGATCGCAAGATGCTGGATGATCCAGAAGGCTACATCATTGATAAAGGTGGTGCAATTGTCATTGCACTCATGGATGGAAAACCGGTTGGTACCTGCGCGCTGATTAAAATGAAAGAAGGTATTTATGAGCTTGCAAAAATGGCAGTTTCTCCTGAAGCTCAAGGTCAAAAGATTGGCTGGAAGATTGGGGTGGCTACCGTGGAAAAAGCCAAAGAAAAGGGAGCCAATACCATCTATCTTGAAACCAATAGCGTGCTCAAACCAGCTATTTCACTTTACTACAAACTTGGGTTTAAAGATGTGGACGGATACGATTCACCCTATAATCGGTGTAATGTCCAAATGGAAATGAACCTCTAGTTTCGGCCTTTGAGAAACTTGGCTCGATCGTATATAAGCGTTCCTCGAGTATCCCATTCACGAGTTATGTATGGGTTAAACTTAAAATCAAAAGGGTCTTCCGGATATACCACCTCTCTCTTAACTCTTCCTCCATCATAATATTCGCGCCATAAGCCTACTTTGTGACCAAACTTATACTCCCCACGAACGGCCAGCGACCCATCTTCATGAAAGGCCCAATATTCCCCGTCTTTCTCTCCATAATGAACCGGGATTACTTCTCTCAGCTTCGTTTTGTTAAAATCGTAATACGCCAATCGAGATTCTTGTGGCCAGCCCTTCCACCAATAGGTTTTATCCTGAAGTATGTCATGTCGGTTGAACCGAACCCATCGGCGATGTTTTAAGCCTTTGTAATACCATCCCTGTTCGATGATCAGATCCCCAATCCTCTTTTCATACGGACCGTGCAATACACCAGCATTTCTTTGATCTACCTTCAGAGAATTAATGATCTTCTTTTTTTTGTAGTCATACCAATAGAAGTCCGAAGCATACTCCGGCGGTCCTACGTATTCTTTTAACACATTAAAAAGGTCAAGAATTATGTCATTTCTTCGCACCGTTCGGGTGAAAGCTTTGCGTGTCTTCAGTCCAAAATAAACGTTTCGCTTTACCTTTTTCTCCTTCTTTACGGGTGCAATTACATCGTCTTCCTTCTCCTCCAAATCGAGTGTTAAAGGTGTATCGTAATCCACCTTGAATAAATCTTCAAGGGTTTCTCCGTCTTGAGCAAACGCAGAAAGCCCCACAAAAATGAGGCTAACTGTCGTTATAATTTTAAGCTGAATTTTCATTCAGTATTCATTTGGGTTTCATTCACCAGCACCACGGCTAATTGCTTCTCCGAAAAACAACGCATTCATGAAGATTTTATTGGTGCCGTACCAGAATGCTCTGAAGTTTGGATTATCTGCCAAAGTAATCACTTTTCCCCTACCTACATTAGAAATTGTCACCGCAGGTGAATTCTTGAATTTTTCTAAATTTTCTTCCGATACATATCCAGAAAGCAAAGGACTCTCAGAATAAACGAATGGATTTGCGTAAGCATTCTTTGATTTTTCCATTACCAGGTTATGGTTTCTGAAAAGAGCCATTCGATCGTTTTCCATGCCATATGCAAGTGGGTGTGTTAGATCTACTTTGGCTTCAAATATGGATCCTCCCGTTACTTGTGCCCCTCTTTCGGCATCAAGATTAGCATAAGTTTTAAAGGTATCTTTTTTGTCTTCGTCTTCATCGCTACCTGTAGCGTACTTCACATTGGTGATTTCAGAATCAGAAAGCCATTTACCCCCATTTTTCCATGCAATGACTATTCCTCCCCCTGATATCCAATCTTTCAAATTCTTTTTTTGCGAATCGCTCAACGATCCCCACATGTTTGGTATGACGATTCGGTTGTACCTGGATAGGTCTCGTCCCAATCTATCTACTGGGAGAAGCGTTACTTTCATTTTGTATCGCTGATCTAGTAAATGCCAAACCTCTCCTGCTTCGTAACTACTCACTCCACCTTCTACTAGCACAGCAACTTTCGGTTCCTTTAAAGTAGTATGACTTCTACTCCCAATATCCACACCGGATTTGGCCAAACCGGTGGTTAGCGCATAGACATTGATTGCATCTTCTTTCACGATATCATCAATGATGTGTTCAATCCATTGTCGCTTATTTTCCTGAACTCCGACGGGAACTATCATAGTCCCACGGGGATATGTTCTATTGCCATCGAAATGTGATTGATTAAGCATCTGAACCACAATTTTTTTGCTTAGCAATCGATTGGCTGCACGCTGAGCGAGATACCCATGTGGCTCGAAAGCATATGCATAAGCACCTTTATTCCCAACAAGTTTAGCTGTTGGTATTTCCGGATTCACTACTTTTTCTCCCATCGTCCCGCTTAGATCTTTGCTGCCAAGCTCCGCATAGGGTAAGTTAAAAGCAAGCGGCATTGTCCAGGTAGATACATCGTAGAACAGGCTATCGTTGAATGATGTTCGGGTCTCGAAGATGGCTTTTGCGAGTCGATATTGCGGTTGATTCATCGGTACTACATAAGCTTTATTTGCCTCAAACGACCGGCCACCCTTATTCATTTTTTTAGTCAGTGGATACACGTCTATGTTGTGCTGCACAAGCATCTTGGCTAGCTCATAATTCTTTATTGGATCTTTACTCGATCCAAACACATAGGCTTTTACTGCATCGCGAGATGCAAGATTAGACGCACTTTGATAAAACTCTTTTTGGTAATCCAGGAACTCCTGTCTGTGTGCTATGCCTGAAGCCATGGTAGAAAGCGAGGTAGTGAAATGGTTGCGCACCGCCATTGGAAATGTTAAAATTCCATAGTCGTTTTCCTGCGCATGGCCTCTTGAGCTTGCTTGCTCGAACAGGATACCTACGCTCCCATTTACATCAGGATAGGTTGAGCCTTTGCCAATGTAAAAGTCATCGAAGCTTTCCTCACTATAATACAATGAGCCAATCTCATCCAGATATTTGGCATGGAAAGCGGCCATCTTGTGTGTTAAGTCTACATTCTTGTCTGGTGTCCATGGAAACTTTCTTGAAGGAATACCTGGCTGAAAGAAGTAGGTTGAGTTCGTTCCCATTTCATGATGATCTGTGAGAATGTTTGGTTTCCATTCGTGAAAGCGGGCAATCCTCGCTCTGGATTCAGGATGTGCCAATGGTAACCAATCTCGGTTTAAGTCAAACCAGTAGTGATTGGTCCTTCCACCGGGCCAAGCTTCTCCATATTCGCGATCGTTAGGGTCGGGGTTGATGACATGTGAGCGGTGCATGTTTACCCATGTAGAAAACCGATGAAGCCCATCAGGATTATATGAAGGATCTAAAATAATGATAGCGTTCTCTAACAATTCGTCGATCTCAGGCCCTATTGCTGCGGCAAGGTAGTAGGCAGTCAGTAGGGAGGCATTAGATCCACTGGCTTCATTTCCGTGAATTGAGTAGCCTAGCCACATCACAATGGGCATTTCCGCTGTATTCATTGTGCCGGAAACAGCTGGATCAGTTAATTTTTTGTGATCAGCCTTGATCTGATCTAAGTTGGCAAGGTTGGCCGGTGCAGAAATTGTGATCTGAATTAGCGGCCTGCCTTCATAGGTTCTGCCAGTTTCTTGCATGATCATCCGATCAGATGCTGCTGATACTTCACGCATGTAAAAAAGCAGTTGATCATGGCTCACGTGCCATTCGCCTGGATGATAGCCCAGCACTTCTTTAGGTGTTGGAATATCGGGGTTGTATGATACACCAGAAGGTAAATAATAGGTTAGGTCTACTTGCGCGAAAGAGGCAAGTGATAAAAATGCTAATATGAGCGAAAGGTTCTTCTTCATGCTTTTCAGATTTAAGACGACTAAACTAACCAAATGGAGAGGCAGAAAAAAGAGCCATTTGATGGGTGGTAAGGATTTTGTGATCAGCCTTTTTTACTTATTTGAATCATATGAATGGATTAAATCACCTAGTTCATCTAGAAAAGGCAAGCCGATCTGTTCATATTCATAATTGCCGTCATTATACATCTTATTTTCATTTACGTGGATCACGGCGGCTAAGAAGAAACTTATGTAATTTTCATTGTCTTGGATGTAGGCAACATCAATCAGGTAGCCATATGCCCAACCGACCTTATTGAATATATTAATGTTGTCAGGAATCGAGCCGTTTTCTTCATTACCAAACATGAGGAATTTCACATAGTTGTCTGGGAGTGAATCATAAGGATATGGGAGTTCATCAGGTAGCATCCCCATCACTTCGTGAATAAATTCATTATGCTCTTGCGAAAAATTGAAGGTACTATTTTGCTCAAATAAGTCTGGACGAACGGCCATTTCCAGGGTAGTTAAAAGGTCTTCTAGCGGCACAAAATTTTTCTTAGAAAAATCAAATGCATTATTTGTAAGATTTCCTAAGCTATCGATGTATCCAATGCCCTTTTGCTGATCGCTAATGTCATGTTTGTAATTGAATTCTTGCCTTGTTTCCGACTGATATAATGTATCACCTCTTCCTGTAATTATTCTGGATTTTCGACTGTAGTTGTTGGATCTGGGATCAAAACCGAAGGCATTTTCGCTAAGTTGGTGTTGAATTCTTGTTTGCATTCCAAAGCCATTATACAGCTCGTTGATGTAGTCTTTTCCGAGCCAGCCATACAAGTAATTGTAGGCTGCATTGTCACTGACTGTGAAAATTTTGGTGATCAGGTTTCTAAGTCTTAATGAGTCTTGGAATAAGGAATCGAAATGAACATTTCGGGGATATATTTCAGTGGAATCAATTACCAATGCATCATCGATGGAGATATTGTGTTCTTCAGCTCTTTTCAAAGCAGCAAAAGCTACTGGCATCTTCACGGTACTGGCAGGATAGAAAAAGGCCTTTTCATTTACTCCATAAGTGTGATGAATTATGGAGTCACCAACAATTTCTCCATAAATGATCTGAATTTCGTGGGTCGGATTTTGAAGTGTAGACTTGAAGTTTCGAGATCCCGAGCTGAGTATGAAATCAAGCTTGTTGTTTTCTTCTGCCGAACAACTAATGACAAACATGCTAACAGCTAATATTCTTAGAATCTTTTGCATGAAGTAATTTAGGAATTATATGAAGATACTAAGGGTCACCCTATTCGTACAAGTTACAAATCAACCGGAGCTAATCGTCGATTCATTAACTTAACCACATGGCACAATCGCTTGATATATGGAGTCTTCTCATCATCATCAGTATCGCTCACAGTTTATTTGTGATCAACCTGATTATTGCTAAGAAGAATCACAAGAGCGGTGAAGGGAAATGGTTGCTAGGTTTGATGGCTGTACTGCTTTGGATGCAAATGGAGTTTCTTGCAATTCGATGGCCATATGATGTTGGTGTGATGGCTTTTTATGGAACTCGGTTTGGTTCATGGATGGTGATTGGTCCACTTTTTCTTGGGTATATAATGTCCATTACAGGCAAGAAACCAGCAAGGGCTTATTTCGGATGGTTTGCCCCCTTTATCATCTTTAGCTTGCTAGTGCCTATTCTATTTGGCGACTTCTTGAGCTTTCGACAGGTACACTACGGCATGTTGACTCCTTTTGATAATCGTCCTGATGAGATTTCCTGGATTCAATACTTCTATTCATCCCTTTTCATTTTTCAGTTTCTATACCTTCTCTACTTTCTGGTAAGATCCAGAAGTGCTTTGGCTGAGTACCAGCTTCAGCTAGAGAAAACTCAATCTTCGATTAATGAATCCGATATTCGATGGTTGCGGATTATGTGGCTTGGACTGGTGCTGATTTGGGTATTCGCCATGATTTTTTTAGTCCTCCTGTTTTACACAGAAATCTACCGACGGCACATGGACTATCTATATGTTTTACCGTCCTCAATCTTGATTTATTTGGTATCCTATCGGATTGCAGGCGTAAGGTGGGAACGTCCGGCGGCAGCTGCAAAATATGAAAAGAGCGGGTTGAAACCCGAGGAGGCAGATAAATACAAGGAGCAAATTCATAAGGTGATAATGGATCAGCAGCTCTATCTTGTAAAAGGACTGAAGCTACAGGACCTTGCCGAGAAGCTGGACTTAAATACCCATCAGCTTTCGCAACTTATCAATCAATATCTGAATACCACATTCTTCGACCTTATCAATGCTTATAGAGTTCGCGAAGCAAAAGAACGAATCCAGAACAATCCCCAATATACGTTGTTGCAAATCGCCTATGATTCAGGATTTAATAATAAAACCTCCTTTGTCAATGCTTTTAAGCGCTTTGAAGGAACCACACCCTCCAGGTATATGAGAAACACCGCATAATTCGGCAATCCCGATTGGAATTGTCGAATGTGATGGTCTTAGCTGCTAGTCTTGAATCAAAAAAACTATGAAAAATCGATTCAAGACGCTACTTATTTTATGTGCTTCATTGGCTGCCATACCTTCTCTAAGCCAATCATATATTGTTGATGCAGGGCATTCTTCTTTCCAGTCTAAAGTGATCCGCTTTGGTGTTGTGCCAGTTGTGGGACGATTCACAGATGTGAGTGGAAAACTGACATATGATTCTGAGGATTTGTCCAAAACAAGCGCAGAGATTATTATCAAGACTGATAGTTATGATGCCAATAACTCCGGTGGTGAAGATGCAGTAAAAAGTGACGCATTCCTCAATGTAGCAGAGTTTCCGGAGATTCGTTTTGAGCTCATTTCATTGACTAGTGAAGGCGACAATTACAAAGCTAAAGGGACGCTGGAGCTCCATGGTGTGAAAAAATCTATTGAGTGTCCTGTTTCGATTGTTGGGCCATCTATGGATTTGCCAACGAGGAAACAATCTGTGGGCATCATGGGAAGCCTTGCTATTGACCGAACAGCATATGAGGTGGGAAGAGAAATGAAGTTGCCAAACGGTATGGTAGTCATTGACAATACGGTGTTGATAGACTTTGTGATCCTGGGAATTGCTGAATAAGCATGATTCAATTTTTTCTCCTGCTTGCTATCGGGTTCTTACAAAATCCGTCGCTTGAAAATGCCAAGGTGACTTTTGAATTAACGCACATGGGCGTACTGAAGGTGGAAGGCACATTTGATCAGTTGACTGGTGAGATCCAGCAAGTAGGAGAAAACGAATGGTTGATTATTGGCCAGGTAGATGTTCGAAGTATTGATACAGACAATGATTCGCGGGATGAAACCATACTCACTGAGCAATACCTCGACGCGGAAAACTATCCGACAATTCCTTTTGCAGCAAGGCTGTTGAGAAACGGCGAATTGCTATCAGTAATTATTGATGTCGAATTGCGAGGAATTGATTTTCAACTTTCTGGAGAATTGCACGAAGAGGGTAAGGAATTGATTTCCTCACCGATTACGTTCAAGCGTAGTGAGATAGGATTGGATTTCGGTTTGATGGATACGTTGATTGGAGATGAGATAACGGTGGTGATAACCGCAGGTATGTTTTTGGATTAACAACTTTTCCTGAATGTTAAAAGCTGGCAAGCTTGACCCATTTTCCACCTTCGGGGGTGACCATCCACCCTTCTTCAATCATACATTTATCTGATAATTCTCCAAAGGCATTAGACTTTTCACTAGCATCGAGAAAAATAAGTGTGTCCTTAAATTCAACTGCACAGATAACATAATTGAATTGCATTGTGACTGGTAGAAATTTTTTTATCTCACCGTTTTCTTTAGTGCTTAATAACACCGGGTAGGCGTTGTGTCCATTTTTACTCAAGGCTGCCACAAGTAGTAAATTGATGTCTGCAGTATTGCCTGTTCCCTTATTAAATGCTCTTCTCAAGGTATTTTCAGTATAAATATCGTTAAAGCCATTCCATCTTACGTTTTCTTTAACCTGGTTGAATGCACTTTCAATTTGATCTTCTTTGGAGTTGCCATCTATATTTATAATATCTCCGGCTTGAGAAATAGCAAGTCCAAAATTTGGATTATCTAGAAAGTATTTGTTGAAGACAGTCCAATTGCTTCTATAATCAACTTCCTCAACTGGATAATTTGTGATCTGAAGCTCAAAATCAATGCTAAGTTGGTCGTCTCTAGTATAATCTTGGTTTTCTACTTTTAAAGCAGGAAGTTCTGAGGCAAAGAGCTTTTGCTTATTGACATTGTATCGATATTCCGGATTTGAAATTGTCTGGGTATTAATATTTGCCTGCAACAACCTTTGACGTTCAGTGAGACGAATTGATTCAGAAAGCACTTCATTTTCATTTTTCAAAAGCTGTATATCACCCCTAATCAAGGTGATATATTGAAAGAATTGCGGTATCTCCGTCGTGAACTCACTATAAAGAACTGGTATTTCTTTTTGAAATTCCCATGATCCGGGGTTAATCAAGTTATCAGAAGTAATTGCATATTTAAACTCGATTATTGAGCCTACTTGTACATCCGGGAAATCGAAATTTTGGAGAGTTATTTGACTTGTTATTTTTTCTTCTGTCATCATCTCGTACTTGTTTAGCTTAGTTGGTTTCGCCCCTTTCGTTGGATATGTATATCCTTTTACGGAAGATACTTTCTCTTTAAACACCAATTGATCATTTGTTTTTATAATCTGGGTAGCGTACCTAAGACCATCCTCATTAAGGATTTTGATTGCCACTCTTTTCTCTAAAGTGGCTCCCCAACCTGAAGATTGATTATATTCTATTTTCAATGAGCCTATGTCAAATAATACAACTGCATCAGGTGAAGAATCTAAAAGTGGGCTGGTTACTTCGAAATGTTCCTTAGATATTTTACCCAGTTTTGGTAGCTTTTGAGATACCGATTGAAGTGATGAAAGAACAAGAAATATAACGATGAATTTTTTTTGCATTTAATTTTATTATTTGGTGCAAGTATAAAAAAACCCACTCTACTTGAGTGGGTTTTAATATTTCTGCTGTGAATTGATTTAGCTCAAACTCAGCTCCACACTTCTATTTACAAAATCTGTGAGGTCTTTGCCTTGAAGCATTCCTTGTGATAGCAACGCCAAATCGTATGCCTGCTTAGCTAGTGTTTGCTTTGCTTCATCCGTATCTGCTTCGAGAATCTTCTTTGTCATTGCGTGATTAGCATTTACTGCTACGGAAAGAGTCATTGGCATATCACCGAACATCATCGGTCCACCACCTGTAGCTTGCATGTCTTTCATTCGTCGAATGAACTCCGGAAGAGTGATTGTAACCGGAAGATCATCAGTCGCCATTGGCTGTACAGTCACACTGTTGTTCTTGTCATTGATGGCTTTGTCAAAGATTTCCTTTAAAGATTCTTGCTCCTTCTCGGAAAGCACAGACTCCTTCTTCTCATCCTTGTCGATCAACTTGTCAATCACATCCGCATCTACGCGCTGAAGCTGGAACTTTTCATTCTTTTGCTCCAGATGGTTGATGAAGTGACTGTCGATTGGGCCTGTCAGTTCAATCACATCATAGCTGCGCTTCTTGGCAGTTTCTATATAACCGTGCTGCTTCTCTGGATTTGATGTGTAAAGAGCAACGACATTCCCATCCTTGTTGGTTTGATTTGCTTCGATCTGCTTCTTGTATTCTTCAATGGTGAAGTGCTTGCCTTCTGTGTTTTTCAACAGCACAAAATCTTTCGCCTTCTCATCAAACTTCTCTTCTGAGATCATTCCGTATTTAACAAACACACCGATATCTTCCCACTTCTCTTCGTATCCTTTTCGATCATTTTTGTAAAGATCAGCCAGCTTATCCGCTACCTTCTTGGTGATGTAGCCATTGATCTTCTTCACGTTGGAATCCGATTGTAGATAGCTTCTCGAAACGTTCAAAGGAATGTCCGGAGAATCAATCACACCGTGCAGTAGCTGCAAGAATTCAGGAACTATATCCTTTACTTCATCAGTGATAAACACCTGACGAGAATACAGCTGAATTTTGTTTTTCTGTAGATCGAAATCCTTTTTCAACTTAGGGAAATAAAGTACTCCGGTAAGGTTGAAAGGATAGTCCACATTCAGGTGAATCCAGAAAAGTGGATCTTCGCTAAATGGATATAATGTCTTGTAAAAATCGAGGTAGTCCTGATCTTTCAGATCATTGGGAGATTTAGTCCAGATTGGATCAGTATCATTTATGATGTTGTCATCCTTGACCGTCTTGTACTTTGGATTGCCATCCTTGTCTTTCCCATCCTCAACGCTCTTGTCCTTTTGGCCAAACTTGATCGGAATAGGCAAGAACTTTGAGTATTTGTCCAGAATGCCTTGCAATCTGTGCTCATCAAGAAACTCTTCTGAATCGTCTGCAACATGAAGGATGATGTCAGTTCCTCGTGTTTTACGTGAACCTTTCTTGATTTCAAAATCAGTTTCTCCAGTACAGATCCACTTTGCGGGCTCTGCTCCATCCTGATGTGAAAGCGTGTTGATCTCTACTTTCTTTGCCACCATGAAGGCCGAATAGAATCCCAGGCCGAAATGTCCGATGATCTGCTGGTTGTCCGCCTTGTCTTTATACTTCTCCACAAACTCAGCTGCTCCGGAGAATGCGATCTGGTTGATGTACTTTTTGATTTCGTCAGCCGTCATCCCGATTCCATTGTCAGAAATCGTGATGGTTTTCTTGTCTTTGTTGAATGACACTTCGACAGTCAAATCACCCAACTCTCCCGAATATTCGCCGAGTGAAGCCAATTGCTTGATTTTCTGAGACGCATCTACTGCGTTGGATACCAACTCACGAAGGAAGATCTCATGATCGGAATAGAGGAATTTTTTGATGATCGGAAATATATTTTCCGTGTGTATCGAGATTGTACCTTTCTCTGCCATTGTCTGATTACAATTTTTGTTGTTACTCAGACGCCCTAAACTCAAATACTATTCCAGAGAGAGAAAACTGACATGATGTCAGACCCGCAATTACGGGTTGATTAATCTGTTATCTTATCCGATTCGCACTCCTCACCAGCTGCTCGTCTTTTCGGATGAAACGATTCGCCAGAAAGTTATTGAGCATTGCTACAATAGGAAGGTAAAAACCAATGAGATAATTTCCAGCAAGGTTTGGGTCAAAAAGCTGATTTGCTTTACTTGTATAAAGGTACGTTCCAACTAGTGTAGCAGCAGTGATAAGTGAAAAGAGTGCATTTAGCTTCACTTGTGTCATGCGATTTTTATAACGTGAGATTGAAAAAAACATAACTAATGCTGCAGCAATTGCTCCTATGGATAGTAAAAAAGTATTTTGGGTACCAAGTAATTCCACTTTATCAGAAGTATCGCTTCTAAGTTCATACCTTAACTCGAAAGCATTCATTAATGCATATTCGTATTCATCTTGATCAACCTCTGGGTTATCTTGAGACTTCCCCCAGATTGGAAAAAACAACATTAAAATCATCGCAGTAGCAGCGATTGTCATGAAGATGGTCTGTACTCGTTGAAGCATTTTGTTTCGTTTTTTACCCGAATTTCATTTTGTAAGTCATTCTGAACCTGCCTTTGTCGGCAGACAGGCTTATTTCAGAATCTATGATCTCACATTGGATGCCGAAAAAATTCAGCATGACGTTTAAATTAAGAAAGATATTGTGAGGCAAATATGAGAGGTTTTATGTTTCAAATCGAAGGAATGAACGCAAATTTGTCGCTGTGAGATATTTCATGGACATCAGTTACAAAGGCACAAACTTCAATGGCTGGCAGATTCAACCCAATGGTGTTACTGTGCAGGAAGAAATTGAAAAGGCGCTTTCCACTATTCTGAAGTCCAAAGTGGCTATTGTGGGAAGTGGACGAACGGATGCAGGTGTCCATGCCACTCAACAAATTGCCCATTTCGATGCGGATGAGTTGGATGCAGAGAAGATGGTTTTTAAACTCAACTCATTTTTGAATGAGGACATTTCCATCAATAGGATTGTTGCAGTGAAGAACGATGTAAGTGCTCGCTTTGAGGCGACATCCAGGAAATATCATTATCATTTGCATCAGGCAAAAAGTCCATTCAAGAAAGAATATTCTTACTACTTCAAACCTGAACTTGACGTTGATCAAATCAATCGAGCGTGTGAAATATTTAAGTCTTGGCAGAACTTTGAGTGCTTTAGTAAGGTTCATACCGAGGTGAATCACTTCAACTGCGAAATTTTTGAAGCCCAATGGAAACAGAATGGATCGGATCATCTGTTTGTGATTTCGGCAAATCGGTTCTTGAGAGGCATGGTGAGAGCGATTGTAGGAACGTTGATTGATGTGGGTTTGGGGAAAACTTCGTTGGATGATTTTGAGTTTATTTTAAAAAGTAATGATCGCAGTAAAGCTGGAAGAGCAGTACCGGCAGAAGGATTGTTTTTGCAAGAAGTGATTTACCCGGAGGACGTATATTTAGACTGATACATTGGAAAAAGAAAAGGCCAGCGGCAACATTGTAGATCTGAAAGTGCTAAGACGATTATTTGTCTTTGCTAAACCCTACATTGGTGTTTTCTACTTTCTCGTCTTTCTCACCATTGCATTAAGTGTGACGGGACCCTTACGTCCTTTTATTATTCAACAGGCCATAGATAACAATGTTGCACAAGGTGACTATCCGGGACTGGTCGATATGATCTTACTGTTGGTAGGACTACTTGTGGTTCAAGCAATTGTACAATATCTCCATACGTTTTACTCCGGCTGGCTCGGCCAAAATATTATCAAAGACATTCGAATCAAACTTTATCGGCACATTCAAAGCCTAAAGCTTACTTTTTTTGACAAGACGCCTATTGGGCGACTGGTGACGCGCAATGTTTCCGATATAGAAACACTGGCAGAAGTCTTCAGTACAGGAATCGCAGGAATCATTGCGGATGTCATGCAATTGTTAGTGATTCTGGGTTTCATGTTCTGGCTCAACTGGTCGCTGACACTGGTGAGTCTTTCACTGCTGCCTTTCTTAATCTTGGCGACTTATATTTTCAAGGAAAAAATTAAGGTTGCCTTCAATGAAGTGCGTGCGGCCGTTTCCAACCTCAACTCATTTGTGCAGGAGCACATCACCGGAATGAACATTGTGCAGATTTTCAACAGCGAGAAGCGTGAATTCGAAAAATTTAAAGAGATCAACAAAGAGCACAGAAAAGCAAACATCAATTCGGTACTTTACTATGCTATTTACTTTCCAGTTTCGGAAGTAATTCAAGCTGCAGGAATTGGGCTTATTGTTTGGTACGGGGGAGGCCAGCTGGTGCAAGGCAATGTAGAATTCGGAATGCTGATCGCCTTTATTTTGTACTTGCAAATGTTCTTTCGCCCGATACGAATGATTGCCGATCGATTCAATACACTGCAGATGGGAATCGTTTCGTCCAATAGGATATTGGATTTATTAGATAACAATGATCACATCCAGGATAATGGCACCTTCGAGCCGGAGCATGTAAATGGCGATGTGAAATTTGAGGATGTCTCCTTTGCCTATGTGGAGGACGATTATGTGCTCAAGAATATTTCATTCGAGGTAAACCAAGGAGAGACCATTGCCCTCGTTGGAGCCACTGGAGCCGGAAAATCTTCTGTGATCAACTTACTTAGTCGATTTTATGAAATCAATAAGGGCAACATCTACGTGGATGGCACGGATGTACGCGAGTACAATTTGTCCAATCTGAGAAATCACATAGCTGTTGTTTTACAGGATGTGTTTCTGTTTTCAGATTCCATATTGAACAATATCACCTTGCGTAATCCGGATATTTCCAGGGAAAAAGTACGAGAGGCAGCAGAGATGGTCGGAGCACTTTCTTTCATTGAAAAACTACCAGGAGGCTTTGATTACAATGTGATGGAGCGTGGTGCCACCCTTTCCGTGGGTCAGCGGCAGCTCATTTCCTTTGTTAGAGCGATGGTATATGATCCCAAGATCATTGTGTTGGATGAGGCCACTTCTTCGGTTGATACAGAAACGGAAGAGCTGATCCAGTCCGCGATTCAAAAAATGATGAGCGGACGCACCTCAATCGTTATTGCCCATCGATTGTCCACCATCCAGAATGCAAAGCAAATCCTGGTGCTGGATAAAGGAGAGATTGTAGAACGTGGAAATCACGATGAACTTTTGGAGAAAGAGGGATTTTATGCACAACTTCATCAGATGCAATACAAAGAAGTTGCTAAAGCAGTCTGATCGAACATCTATATTTGAGTCATGAAGCGAGCAAAGCAATTCTACCTGGCCATCATCATTGTTTGCCTGATCATCATTGCATGGAGTACTTATTATACCCTGGGAGGATTTGATCCTGTAATTGTCTATGTGATGGAGGGCAAAGAACGAACCGTCATTGGAAAGGAATACATTGAAAAGTTTCGATATGCTGAGTTTAAGAATAAGATAGAGACGGCAAAAATTGAAGTTGATTCAGGAAGATTGAGAGGCATGCTCACTGTGATCTTTTTCCAAAACGACACCATTGGAAAAGACTCTGTACATTATTTCATTGGTGCTTCTCGCGAGGAAATCAAAGACGTTGTGAGGTTACCTGCAGGTTATACTTACAAGGAATTTAAGACCGACAAAATCTTTAAAATCTTCATGACTCAGCATGAGCTGGTTAGGCCGACACCAGAGGAGGTAGCTGAACTTGCTCAGATCAAGGCAATAGAAGAAGGTGCTGTATTGCAGCCATTATCATTTGAGTTGTATTATCCCGATCAAAGCTTCAGTGTGGAATTTTGGGCAAGATAATCAGGCCACTTCCTCACCTGCCAATTGCTTGTCGTGTAGCTCTTTGTATGCACCACCTTTTGAGAGGAGCTCATCATGTGTCCCTTGCTCTACAATCACCCCATCGTCAAGCATCACTACTTTGTCTGCAAGTTTTGCTGAGGAGACACGATGTGAAATAATTATGGAAGTACGTCCCTCCATAATTCTTTGCATGGCATTCAAAATTGCATTTTCAGTTTTAGTATCAACAGCAGAAAGTGCATCATCCAGGATTAAGATTTTCGGTGATCTAGCAATAGCTCGAGCAATGGAAACCCGTTGTTTTTGTCCTCCGGAAAGTGTTATACCTCGTTCGCCCAGTCGGGTTTGGAACCCATCTTTAAATTCTTTGATATTGGCGAGTACATCTGCATCTTCCGCTGCACGCTCTATTTCTTCTCTGCTCATCTGACGGTTGCCAAAGGAGATGTTGTTCTCTATCGTGTCCGAAAAAAGGAAGACATCTTGGGGAACATACCCAATCTGACTTCTCAGAGATGAGATGTCATAATCCTTTACCCCGATTTCATCAATTTCAATTTTGCCACTATCTATATCATAGAGTCTGCAGACCATATTAGCAATCGTGCTTTTTCCTGAACCGGTAGTCCCCACGATAGCAATAGACTCACCGGGATGCACCTCAAAAGACACCTTCTTAAGTGCTTCAATTCCTGAATCCGGATAGGTGAAACTCACATTATCGAATAGGATGCTTCCCTCAATTTCCCGCACAATGCTTTTTTCAGAAACAATATCTGTTTTCGTACTTAGGAATTCATTGATACGCCGCTGCGATGCAGCAGCACGCTGTATAATAGAGGTGATCCAACCAAGTGCGGTCACTGGCCAGGTAAGCATGTTTACATAAATGATAAACTCAGCAATATTACCCGTGCTTACTTCTCCGTTAAATACCTGAATAGAGCCGATCCAAACGGTTAAAATCACACTGAGACCAATTAGGGCCATGATCAAAGGCATGAATAGCGCCTGAACAAAAGCAAGTTTCAGTGACTTATCTCGATAGTCGATACTTTCAGTTTCAAAGTTTTCAGCTACTTGTTCCTCTCGGACAAAAGCCTTAATCACCCGAATGCCGGAAAAAGCTTCCTGAACATACGTGGACAGACCAGAAAGACTTTCCTGAATTTCAGTAGACCTCTTGTTTATAATGTTACTCACAAAATAGATACTCACAGAAAGAACTGGCAGTGGAAGCAATGAGTACAGCGTCAATGTTGGATTAATGGAAATCATAAACGGGATTACCATCAGAAAGAGTGTGAAAAGATTAATGCCATACATGATAGCAGGCCCTATATACATTCTCACTTTACTTACATCCTCAGAGATGCGGGCCATCAGATCTCCGGTATTGTTCTTTCGGTAAAATCTTAGCGGCAGTGTTTGATAATGCTCATAAATCTCATTTTTTAAATCATATTCGATCCTTCTGGACATCACAATGATTGTCTGACGCATAAAGAAGAGAAATACCCCGCGAAGTAGAGCTGCTGCCAGGATCAATGCAGCTAGAACAATGATACTTGACCCAATGATGCCTATGGTTTCCGTCTGAAGTTCAAATCCTTCAAAAGAGGAGAAAATACCATAGCTCCGTTGTAAAATATCGAATGCATATCGAACAATTACCGCAGGAACAATCGCAAAAAAATTTGCAATAATGATGAATAAGGCACCGAAAATTAGGTGAAACTTATATTTCAGTAGGTATTTATTGAGGTAGCCTAAGTCTTTCACGAAATTTTATAAAGTATTGATAGCCAATGCGTTTAGTTAAAATAGGATATTTTTGTAGCCTCTTTTCTTTCAGTGCAACCACACCTGTGAGAGAAGGTTCAAAATTAGAATAAAGTTCATTACAATGGTAGAAACACAACCCGAAGTAAAATCGAACAGCGTGTTCGATCAAATGGCAAATCTTGATCATGAGCAGGTGGTCTTCTGCAGAGATGAGCAAACCGGATTAAAAGCAATCATTGCAATTCACAATACCGTTCTTGGCCCCTCAATGGGCGGTACCCGAATGTGGAACTACGCATCCGACGAGGAAGCATTAAACGATGTGTTAAGACTGTCTAGAGGAATGACCTTCAAGTCTGCCTTAGCTGGGTTGAATATCGGTGGTGGAAAAGCAGTCATCATAGGTGACGCAAGAAAAATTAAGAATGAGCCTTTGATGCGTCGTTTCGGAAAGTTTGTCAACAGCCTGAATGGCAAATATTACACTGCCGAGGATATGAACATCAACATGCGAGATATTGAATACATGAGCATGGAGACTCCTTATGTAGTAGGTAAGCCGGAATACATGGGTGGATCAGGTGATCCAAGTCCTATGACGGCATACGGAGTATATATGGGAATGAAAGCTGGTGCTAAGAAAGCATACGGTTTAGATTCTCTAGGAGGAAAAAATATATTAGTACAAGGTGCTGGTCAAGTCGGAAAGTATTTGGTAGATCACCTTATCGAAGAAAATGCAAACGTCTTCATTGCAGATATTTTTGAAGATAAGATCAAAGCTATTACGGAGAAGCACTCGAAAGTTTCCGTGGTAGACCCGAATAAGGTCTTCCAGATGGAAATGGACATTTACGCACCATGCGCTATGGGAGCTACATTGAATGATAACTCAATTCCTGAGTTGAAGTGTGCAGTGGTTGCCGGTGCAGCAAACAACCAACTGGCCAACGAGGAAAAGCACAGCGCAATGCTTAATGATCATGGAATCGTATACGCTCCAGACTTCTTGATCAACTCGGGAGGAATTGCGAACGTGTATCATGAGTATCTTGGCAATTACAACAAAGATCGAGTAATGGCTTCTACGGAGCATATTTATGATGTCTGCCTCGATGTGTTGAATCACGCTGAAGAAAACAAGATTGGTTCTCACGAGGCAGCTTTGGAGCTTGCGCTTAGAAGGATCGATCAGGTAGGAAAAGTAAAGCTTGGAGAATAAGGTATAAACCCTCAACTTCAGCTTCCAAAAGAGGAGACTGTTATATTTTGAAATAAGGAACAACCAGCTAAAAAGTCATGCTAAATAGAAGAATACTCAGGGTAAAAGCGATGCAAGCATTGTACGGACATTTCACTGCGGTGGAGTCTTTACGTGAAGTGAAGAGAAACGAGCTGGAAGAAATGCATGCGCTGGATCCTGCAAAGCATGATTTTGCTGATAAAGCTCTGTTCGAAGAACGGAAAAAGCAGGCTGTCAAGCTTTTTAACGATAACATTTTATCCGGTAAAGTAGGCGAAGCAGAAGGTGTAGACGAAGAGGTAGTGGCAAACGTAAATGAGGCCCTGACCGAGTACGATAACCTGATTCAGAAAGAGGCTCGTGTGCGGAAAAACGATATGATGAAAGAAGCTGAAAGGCTTCAGGACACATACATCAAACTATTGCTACTTCCGATTGAGATTGAGCAGCGAGAAAAATTGGATAGAGAAAAGGAAGATAAAGCTTACATAGCTAAAGAAAAGAAGCTTTATCCATTCATTGGCAATGACCTGGTGAAGCAGCTTAAGGAATCTGAATTGCTTCAAAAAGAAGCTGCCAGATCCAGTGTTTCATGGGACAATGAGCACGAAGAAATAAAATCCTGGTACCGCGATCAGATCCGAACCGCAGAGCCACTTCAACATTTTTTTGGCGGTAAAAAACAAGCTGATCTTCCTGAAAACGACATTGTGTTGGAGTTGTTCAAACGTGTTGTTTTTAAGAATGATGCAATTGCTTCGTTTCTGGAGAGCAATCACCTGCACTGGGTAGAAAATCAGCCCATAGTTAAAAGCATGGTGGTAAAAACCGTTAAGGCTTTACAAGATGGGGAAGGTTTCGAATTGGCCGAATTGACAAAAAATGGTGAAGAGGACTTCAAATTTCTCGAACGACTTTTCATGGACACCATCAATCAGAATGAATTTCTTGAAGAAATCATTCAGAGCAAAACCATGAATTGGGATGTAGATAGAATTGCGTTGACAGATCGGGTCATTCTCAAGATTGCATTGGTAGAAATGATGAATTCACCAAGCATTCCTGTCAAAGTAACCATAAACGAAGCAATCGAAATATCTAAGATGTACAGCACCCCAAAAAGTAAACAATTCGTAAATGGCGTTTTGGATGTACTCTCAAACGAGCTAACTTCGAGTGGTAAAATTCGTAAGAGCGGTAGAGGCCTTATTGACAACAAGTAAATACAAGTATTATGAGCAAATCAGGTGGTTCTTTCTTTGCATTTCTATTGGGCGTAGTGACTGGTGGCGTATTGGGTATCCTATATGCACCTGACAAAGGGACCAACACGCGTGATAAGCTTACTTTCCAATTGGACAAGCTCAAAAAGCAGCTGGAAGGTTTTGTAGACGAAGTAGCCGATGGAAAGGCGGTTTTCCAGAATGATGCAAAAAATCAAGGTGAGAAGATCGTAAAAGATGCAAAAGACAAAGCAGAACGTCTTTTGGATGACGTAAATGGCCTAATTAGCCAAATAAAGAAAAACTAAACACCTCATTAACATTTCGTTAGGAACATTGAAACCATATGTTCCTTAAATTTGTATTCCAATTGTTAAAAATAACAACGTAGAGTAATGAAAATAGCAAAGATTTTATTAGGAGTGATTGTGGCAGCAACAATGGTTAGCTGTGGCAATAGTGAATTAGAGTCAAGAATCACAAAGCTTGAAGGAAAAGTAGCTGCGCTTGAAGGAAAAGGCGGTGTGGCAAGAGCAAACCCTACTGCTCAGCCTGTGGCTGTAAACAACCCGACACCTGCTGCACCAGCAGAAAAGCCGGAAGGACCTCTTCCAGCTATTCAGTTTGAAGAAAAGCTGCATGACTTTGGTACCATCAAAGATGGTGATGTAGTAGAGCACGTTTTCTCTTTTGTAAACAATGGCGAAGCTCCATTGATCATTTCAGATGCAAAAGCAACCTGTGGATGTACTGTTCCGGAATGGCCAAAAGCGCCAATTGCTGTTGGCGAAACCGGACAAATCAAAGTGAGGTTTAACAGTAAAAACAAGCCAGGTGTTCAAAACAAAACGGTAACATTAACTGCCAACACATGGCCAACTACTCAAAGAGTTCAAATTAAAGCTAATGTGGTGAAGGAGGGAGAGTAATTTCTCCATTTAGCACATCAAATTTTATTAACATTGCCCCTGATTTCCATTGCGGAATGTCAGGGGTTTTTTATTTCAAAAAAATAATATGAATACAGTTTTATTACAGGCAGGAGGCAGTGATTTCACCTCATTTTTGCCAATCATCGGGATGATCGCCATCTTCTATTTCTTTTTTATACGCCCACAGCAGCGAAAGCAAAAGGAAACGAAGAAATACCTTCAGGAAATCAAGAAAGGAGAAATGGTAGTCACAGTGGGTGGAATTCACGGCAAAATCGTAGAAGTATCTGACACGACTGTACTCATCGATGTAGATAGAGGAACCAAGTTACTGGTAGAGAAAGCATCTATTTCGCTTGAAGCAAGCAAGCGCCTGAATACTGATAGTGAAAAGAAAGAAAAAAAATAAGCCGACAATATGGGCATTCCCAAGATATTAGGAAACTGGAAGGTAGTGCTGCTCTCATTTTTGGGAGCCACTACCTTTTGGTTTTTTAGCGCCTTGGGGAAAAACTATAACTATCGAATTCAATACCCCATTGAGTTCATTTATGATCAGGATAGCTTGGTGGCCATCAAACCCCTTCCGCAATTTGTAGACATTGATGTTTCAGGTGGAGGTTGGGATCTGTTTCGAGATTCATTTTGGTTTGGGAGCGACCCAATAACCATTGAGCTGGACAATCCGGCAGCAATCAGATACCTGACCAGACCAACCATACTACCAATCATAACGGATCAATTGGACGAGTTTCGAATCAACTTTCTGTTTACAGACACACTTTATATTGACATTGACCGCAGGGTGTCAAAAAAAGTAAATCTGAAGATAGACTCCCTAGCGGTAAGTATGGATGAGGATTACCGTATCATTTCTCCTATTACCTTAACCCCCGATACAGCTACTATTTTTGGTCCTTCAAGTTTTGTAGATACACTCGATAGAGCATACATAATCAAGCTGGACGCTGAAGAAATTGATAAAGCATTTGACAGGTTCGTAAAATTAGGTCTGCCTGAGGTATTGGGGATAACCTCATCTCCGCCCACGGTAAATGTAAAATTTGAAGTAGACCAATTTGATCGACTGGAACTTGCAACAGCGGTAGAAATGCAAAATTTTCCTGCGGATTCGTCTGTTTACGTTACAGACCCGAATGTGACCATTCGGTTTGTGGTGCAGCAAGAATTACGTGAAGAATACTTTGCCAATGACTTCAAGGTTGTCGTAGATTATAACCTAATCAACAAAGCAGACTCGACAGCTCCTGCCATAATCATTTTTCATCCAGACAATCTTTTGGAGGTAGAAGCAATACCCGACTCACTATCTATCACTTATGAGTAGCGCGCCTATCATAGTTGGTGTAACCGGAGGAATTGGATCTGGAAAATCAATTGTATGTAAAGTCTTTGAAACACTGGGTGCTGTAACGTACTATGCAGATGATAGAGCCAAATGGCTAATGAACAATGATCCAAAGCTAATTGGAGAAGTCAAGAAGCTATTTGGAGATGAAGCATATAAAAATGGATCTATTGATCGAAAGTTCATAGCCGATAAAGCATTTCAGGATCAATCAGTTTTGGATCAGCTGAATGCACTTGTTCATCCTGCTGTAGGAAATGACTTGAGCCAATGGATAGATGAAAATAAGCATGCCCCTCTTTTGCTTAAAGAAGCTGCGCTGCTTTTTGAAACGGGCTCTTATAAAAAGCTCAACAAGACCATATTAGTGACAGCTCCTGAGGAGATTAGAATACAAAGAGTGGTGCAGCGTGACCCTCATCGGTCACAAACTGATGTAGAAGCTATCATTGATAAACAATTAAAGGACGAAGAAAAGATTCCATTAGCAGATTTTATCATTGAAAACGATGGTGGACAGTCAGTAATAAAGCAAGTAATGGAGCTGTATCCGCTACTCATCACATAAAATTCCCTCAAACTCTTCCCGGGTATAGGCTTTGGAGAGAATTAAGTTTCCCTTCTCATCGACATAACTCACCACATGAAAACCGGCCTTGTCGAGGTGCTGATCTGCAAAAATCAAGGGGCTCTCATTGGTGCCAATATTAAGAATGTCTGTGAATTCAGCAGTTAATAGTTCTCCATAATGGGTGCTGATCAAACCATATCTGCCATTATTTACGAATTGATATATTGAGTGAGAATCATTTTTTACCAGAAGTCGAACATTTTCAATTGGGTCGTATAAAGGTTCCTCTTCTTTATCAATTATTAGAAACTCTCCATCTTCCTTCACCAGGTACGAAGTATCGTTCCATAATTGGATTTCATCATACCTAAATGAAATAATCTCATTTTTGACTTGATCAATGATTCCAAATTTTCCGCCTTTTTTGGCTAAATAATGATCTTTGACTCGCTCAAGGCGTGCCTCGTATTCAGTGGTAATAAGCGTATTAATAGTAGGATCATAACATCCAATTTTTCCATCTATCAGAGTCAGCATGAGACCATCTTTTTCATCAATGGTGTCAAAAACAGGATTAAGAACCCAATCTCCATTTAAATGCATTAAGCCTTGTTTATCCCGCACCTGAACCCTAATAAGTGAATCAGAGAGAAATGAAGCACGTTGAAATTTGCCATCGACGATCACTTTTCCATCCGAACCTAAAATGGTCATTTTGTCTTGATCGGAAAGGCTGATAAATCCGGGTTTATTTTGAAAGGTTTGAATTTGCTCGTTACTCACCAAAACAGATTCTCCTGAAGTGAATTGAATAATTTTCTGCTCATCTTTTAATAGAATTGCCGCAAAGTCATTTATCAGTTTTATAGAATCATATTCTCTGCTGGGCAGAAGCGGCCCCTTCCTGGGGAGCAACATCCAGTCTTTTTCAGTTTTTAAGGCCAACCATCCATCGTTGGATTCCAGATAAGTATAGTTTCGATCCATTAGGTTGGCCTCTGATTCATTATAAAGCCTGTAGCCGTTTTTAGATCTAAGGTACCAGCCGGCTTCCTCAGGATAAATTTCATATTTCCCCCACGGAATCAGGAAGTTAAGGGTTGAGTCCAACAAACACTCTCTCTCACCTCTGAAACCTATTAACGTGTTTTTATTGACCAACTCTATGTCATCAAATTTGAACTCCAGGGTGACACCTCTCTGCTCAATTTCAGAAAGAATCAATTGTTCTGTATAGACCGCACTAAGTTCATTCTTTTGAAAAATCCAGAAAGATTCCAGTTTGAAAATATCATCGTACAATACTTCTGCGACCTGCAAGCCCATAAAACTGAAAAGTCCCCACTTATTTCCTTTACGCACCTTTATCCACTGATTCCCAATTATTTCAGCTTCCTCTACCGGTTGATCCAGTATTCTAAATCCACTCTTGTGATAGAGGTACCAGCGGCTATCAAATTGCACTAAACCTACATCTTCGCTTACGCTTCTATAATCATCTACATTTTGAAGCACCGCCACACCTGCTTTTGTGAGTATAAGGCCCTTGTTCTCATTTTTCACAAAAACCCAATCATCTAGTATCAGTTCGCATTTATAGCCCGGGGCAATGGCTGTGTAAAGGGGATTAATCACTTCTTGACCTTTTTGATCATAAAAGCCAAAAAAACCATTTTGGATCACAGGGTAGAGTGCTGTTTGGTCTAGCGATCGTATCCCAATAATGGAGTCACGTATCGGATGGTATGAGTAATTAATTTTTTTTGAGAGGTAGTATAATACGTCAGCCGCCTGTTTTTTCAAAGATTCTGTTTCAGCAAAGCGAATAAACTCCTCATATCTCTCCGGACGATGGGAAGCTGTAGATGCCTTTAAAATGTAATCTTCGACCTTTTTTTTATACCTCGAAAAAGGATAGCTCTCATGGAAGGAATAATAGTCTTCAAGATTTCCTTGTACCTGTAGCTCGGTAAAACGCATGATATCCAGAATAGAATCAGCCTTTGGCTTAAAGACAGAGGCGGGATGATCATTGATAAAATCAATGAGTTGATCTTGAGAAGCAGATAATTTGGCTGTGCGAAACTCAATGCTATCTACCTTATAGATAAGTAGGTCGTTGTAAACGGAATTTGGAAATTTTTGCTGAAATGAAACTGCCTTATCAATGGTCAGGTTTTCGAGCGTATTCTGAAATGAGCGATCCCTTATTTGATCGTGAAGGTTTTTGATTAGATCAATGGTAATGCCTTCTTCAGCTATCTCATCGATAAGTTCCTGAGATGCTGATTGATATTTGATTTCTGCATTCTCAATATTAATTCGGGCACTATCTAGATTATATTTATCATATGTCTTGTCGAAAAGAAGTTTTGCGTGATAATAAGAAACACCAGGATTTCCTGGTTCCTTTTCATACCCTCTTATTATTTGCTCATAAGCTTTTTCATATTCTTTTTTGTCCATCGCCTTTTGAATGCGATCTAGCGTCCCGAACACCAGAAGCTGGGAGAACATAAATATGCATGAAGTAAGCTTGATCATTGTTGGCAAATTAACGCAACTGGAGCCATCCAGTTAGGCTAGATGGTAACAAACTTTTAAGGAATAAAATCTACTTGATAATCAAAAAAATACCAGTTATTGGTTATATTAGCTGTCTACATTTACAGGCGAGTAAATTAGGCGGTGATTAGATTCGACTTTTGTCGGATCGAAAGTTCGATCCAACCAGCACATTGGGATCGGCTATGGGAGTACGAAGGTGCTCCCTTTTTTTGTGCCTATTCCACCTTGAAAGTCAGCATTATTTCACCTGACGGCTCGTTTCTCGACCCATCTTCCAGATCAAAAGCGTAAACCGGTGTATTTCCACACACATCTTCCAATCTATGGTCAATGTGCAGCTCTAATTCATTAGATCCATCTGACCTCCAAAGCACTTTGATTTCTTCAGCACTTGTAAATTCAACCTGCGAAGGAAGAATTTTTCCCTCTTTGTTCATGATGTACAACATTCGCTTAGCGAGTGGCTGATCAAGGGGATGATCCGTCACGATGGTCAGGACTCCAATGTTATTTTGATTAATGGCTCTCAATGCCCAAAGATTGACATTGATGGCTTTTCTCAACGGGTTTGTAGCATTAATTTCACGAGAAAAGCTCTCTTTGAGACTCTCTCCGCTTGCACCTTTCCAGCGTGCGTCAATCTTAAGGGTGTAGTCATTGCCGGCAAGTAGGATATCTCCCTCTGTCATATTTGGACCTACTCCTTGCTTAACCCTTCCCGGGTGTAGCAACAAGGTCAGTCGGGTTCTATCAATGTTCCAGAGTCCTTCAGGAATGATCACAAACGGATCAACGAGCACATTGCCATCAGAATCTTCGATGGTAATAAATTCATAGGGATTCTCCAGTCCCATCGGTGCTGAAAAGAATACGTAAAACCTGAGGAGATTGGCTGGGACGATTTCCAAATTGGGTATTACCGCAGTTATTTTCGGTTGGGTGGTTTCCGGAGGTTCGAAGGATACCACATCTGTATAGGTAGTTTGTTCACTAATGCTATGAGACAATAGCTGTGCCAATGCCGGATAAGAGAAATTGACAAAATACCTGATATTCGGATCCGGCAGAAACTTTGGAGAAAATGCGAGGTGATTGTCAACAATCTTGTAAGATCCAATCACAGCAGGGCCATTCGGGTTGGTTTTCACATTGAAGAAAGCTGACCATTGTTCGAATGTGAAATTATGATCTTCTATTGATGCTACTATGTCTTCTGGGACCAGCCGCGTAGTGATGGTACCATAGTTTGGCATTTTAGGTAATGTCTGTGCAGAAAAGAAACTCTGTGCACTTACAAAATGAATAGTCAGCAAAAAACAAAGGAGGCCTACAGTGCCTCCTTTTAATACTTCTGAATTTATTTTTTTCATGGATAAAGCCACTCTTTTGATAGTGAAGTTAACACAAGCTTACCGTTTGGAAGCCGCTGAGTGGCGAGAATATATTTTGAATTGAAATCTGCAAGCTGCTGAACTCCGCTACCAGAGCGAGGAGTATAATCCACGCCAGCTAAATATCCTTTTACCTCTTCGGTAATTTCACCTTTATAGTCGGCAACATCTTGCGGGTCGAACAGTAGCAATGGCAAAGCACTATTTGACATCAAAATATAGTCTTTGCCATTATTTTGGTATAGCACCATATCGATGGGAAAATTGCCTGACCCAAACTCTGCAACAGTCCTTCCTTTAACATGCTTGGTTTCACCAAGTTTCTGCGCATCAATGGTTACCAGTGGCGTACACAGATATGCAGCCAAAAGTTGCTTTTGATTGTTGATTTGATAGGGGAGAAATGCACGTATTGGTGATGCTGTTTCCCATTTTCCGTGAGCTCCATGAAAGATCTCCAGGGTATTTGCATTTACATCTTTCGTGAATGGATATGAGGAGGTCCACAGTGCTGCACGAAACTCTTCGTTTGAAAGCCCTGAAACGTAAATTTTACCATCGTCGAATGCAATGTCGGTGATTGCGTCAGAACGAAGTTTTGCTCCTTTCTTCCATCGGTGCTCTACGTTAGGGTCTACCGGATTAGGAATGGAAACGCTGGAAAATTCTACGTTTTCTAGACTGGCTTCTGACATTTCACCTGATGGAGATATTCTGATCAGGATATCTGCATCCACCAAATCATTAGGCGATTCCCAACGTGAGGTCCATTTGGCACGCCCTCGGGAAACGCTGAGATAAATATTTTGAGAGATGGGGTTCACTGCCATATCGTGTACCATGATATTGTCAATAGTGGTACCTAGCATTCCGGCAAGTTTATCTTCCAGGTCAACAATATTAAGAGCTTCCTGATTATCGCTGGCTTGATTATCATTAAGGTCAACTGCATAAATTGCACCTCCTTTGGAATCGCCAATGAAAAGAATACCTTCTTCATTAAACTCCAAAACGGATAGTGAGACTATGTCTGGAGTACCTTTTTTCATTCCAGGGTCTTTGGCCAACGTAGTTAGCGCAAATAGAACGAGCATAAGAATTGAGATTGGTTTTCGCATGGGTTATTACTTTAGTGAGCTATTTTTTACGGATAAAATTCAATCTGAGTTTAACGGAAACAAAAAAGCCCACTTGAATGTGGGCTTAATGTCGTTCAACTATTAATCAATTAATATCTTCTCCTTTTTCGAGTTTCGCAATATTTTGATCAATGATGGGGCCATTTACAGTATCCCCGGCAGGGATGTTGTTTTTGGCAAGCTTCAAATATTTAAGGGCCTGTTTGTAGTTCCCTACCGCAGAATACCCACGTGCTAAACCATAGTTTGTAGGCCAGACGCCATCGTTCGTCTTGTGGTTGTATTTGAAAATTTCAAGCGCTTTTTCAGATTTTCCTGCAGCTATCAACTGTCTTCCATACTGGTGGATTGCTCCAGCATTAGCTCCCGGCAGTTTGATTGCTTCATCCATGACAGTTTGAGCTTCGTCGGTTTTTCCGGCAGCAGTCAGTACAGCTGCTTTGGTAGACATGGTGCCCCAATTCTTTTGACCTACAAAAGGAGCGCTAATAGCTGCATCTGCCCATTGAATGGCTTGATCATGTTCGCCTACACTAGAAGCATATCTTGCAGCAGCGGCCAGATTCTGGAAGCTAAAGCCTGGCTGGTTATTGAGCTCAGCCTTTAGCTGCGTTATGTGTGCCTCAACAGGATCTGCCAGCTCTATCTTAATTGGAAGTTTTTTATCTCCCCAAATTAAGGCCACAGTAGTGGAGGTGTTTTGACGATCGATAAATTCATAAGTCAGCCACTCATGAAAACTCGCATCTTCTGCCTCTACGTCCACTCGTAATGCATCATTTTCCTCACGATAGAAAAAGCTACCCCAATGGTTGTTATCCTTTGAGAATATTACAGTCCAAGGTCCATCTTCTGCTGGTGCAACGAAAAATCCATACTTACCGGCAGCCAATTCTTTTCCGCCAATTTTTACATCATGAGAAAAAGTAAAGGTGGTATTCTGATCAGCACCTGCTCGCCAGGGCGAAGGATTATCTGCAGAACTCAGTCCAAAACCTAAATTGTTAAATCCGTAAGGTACCACGGCACCATAAATGGTACGGCCTCTTGCTCCAGGACTGCTGTATTCAATTGCAACCGTCCCGACCCCACCAATGTGTTGTCTCACATAAGATCGCTGACTTCCACCGCCTGGAGGAGTGCTCAATTGTGCTAAACCTACAAAGCTTAAAATTGTAAGAATTAGCGTTCCGAATAGTTTTTTGTTGTAGTTCATTATAGTATTTGAGAGTTTGGTTTCCAGATTATTCAAAACGCCAAGACGTAATCTGGCCTTTTTATTTTCTATCAAGGGGCAATTTTGTAGATGAATGGTTATCATTGAGTACCTAATTGCTCGAGTATGAGGAACTTAAAAAATACTGTCGTTGGTCTTGATCCAAATTTTAAATACCGTGGATTGGATCAAACTCGCATTGAAACTTTTAGTGACGCGGTATTTGCAGTAGCATTTACTTTGGTGGTTCTCTCATCAACGGTGCCGGAGACATTCGATCAATTAAGAAAGTCAATTCATGATATCATACCCTCTTTTATTTGTATTGTGCTGATTGTAGTGATCTGGTACCAACACTATGTTTTTTTCCTGCGGTATGGTTTACAAAACACCAAGACTGTAACAATTAACACCTTCTTACTTTTTCTTGTACTGATCTACATTTATCCGCTGAAGTTTTTGGCTCGCTTTCTTGTAGAGCTTTATTCGGGATTAATATTTGGCCGGCCTGACAACTTCATGGATGGGTTCGGTGGCAATATGAATAGTGAGAACATGACACTTTTGATGACTGCCTATGGTGCGGGAGCTACCTTCATATTTGTAGCAATGACGTGGCTTTACCGGCATGCATATAAAAAGAGAGAAGAATTGGATCTAAATGAATATGAAACTTTTGCGACCAAAGTGAGCTTGAAACAAAACCTTCTCATGAGCTCAATTCCCTTTTTATCTACCGTAATAGCTTTCCTTCATCCCTTTGGGCATGGTGCGCTCAATTTTGGCATAGCAGGCTTCATTTACATGCTTTATCCACCTGTGATGATCACTTTTGGTTACAGGGTGAAGAAAAAGACTAAGCAACTTTTTGGGTAGAAAACTTACCAACTTTTGGGTATTGAGATTGATGGAGCGAATAATGAACTTTAACCTTCACCAGACTCACTATCATGAAAAAATACGCTGACTTACATTGTCACCCGCATTCCCGTGCATTTCATTGGATGCGACATACCAAATACGAAAAGAAACCGAAGAAGTATAACCCATGGAATGTAGTTCTAAGCAATTTCAAAAAGCAAGAAAAAGGGAAAAGGGCATTTAGCTACTCCCAATGTGATCCTGTTAAGTTATGGAACGGAGAGACGAAGCTGGTATTCGCTTCACTTTATCCATTTGAGAAAGGCTTTTATAAAGGAGGGCAAGTTGATCAAAGCAAATTGATTCGAATTTTGGATGTGCTAGCTACCTCAGGTTTGGGTTTTTTAAATCCGGTCATGTGGTTTCAAACAGCATTTGCCTTTGTTACTGGAGCCCCGACCATTCTTAAGATCGCGCGAGCCTTTTTGCAATCTCTACTAATGCGCATGCCTATTCGCCGAATCAAATTCTTCATTTCAAAGAAGTATGATTATTACGAGGAGCTAATAAAAGAAAGGGATTTTCTTGTAGCCAAAAGCAAGGAAACGACCAGAAATGAAATATATATCCCTGGGATCAGACGTGTATTTAAAAGTATGCGCAAGATGCGCAAAAAGTATCCTGAGTCTCTAGATGCTACAGGGAAGTATGTGATTTGTGAAAATTATTCTGAGGTTAAATCTACATTGGACAACAATGAGATAGCAATGGTGCTAACAATAGAGGGTATGCACGCATTAGGAACAGACACTAACTTAGATAAGGTTGAAGAGCGAATCATGGAGCTTAAAAATTGGCCTCAACCAGTGTTTTTTGTCACTTTTGCACACCATTTCAATAACTATCTGGGAGGTCATGCGCATAGTATGCCAGATGCGTTGCGCATTCTATCTGATCAAACTGATGGTATGAATGGAGACATTCAGCCTGAAGGCGAGCGCGCAATTCGATTGTTATTGGGATTAAATTCAATGCTGGAGCGCGATGCTTCACTTGGCAGGAGAATCCTAATCGATTTGAAACACACCTCTGCCCTGACAAGGAAATGGTATTATGAGAAAATTGTGACTCACGCACTTAATAAAGGAGATACCATTCCGGTTATCCTAAGTCATGTGGCCTATAGTGGATGGGATACATTACAAGAAACAATTGATTTTGCCCCATTGGAAAATGATCGTGACTTGAGAGATGGATTTTATCCATGGAATATCAATGCGTGTGGAGAAGATGTGCAATGGGCAGCAAAAACAGGTGGTTTAGTAGGGATATGTTTTGATCAACGCATACTTGGAGACAAGAAGGATAAGGTCAATAGTATTGATCTAATTTGGAAAAATCTAAAGGCTATGGTAGATGTAATTGTTGATAGCACAGCGCTCGATTCAACGACAAAAGCCAACTGCTGGAGCTACTTCACCCTCGGCACAGATTTCGAAGGTTATATTGATCCAACTCAGGATTATGGTAATTCCCTACTTTTTGATGATTTTGAGCGTGATCTTATTAGTAAATTGGAAGGACTGCATGTTTTGGATGGTGCTCGTTATCACCTCAATAATCAGCAGGATGTTGAGAATGCAGCACGTGGCATTTGCTTTGAAAATGCGAACCGATTTCTTGAGCAGCACTTCTAGCTTTCGATATAACAAGGTTTTGAATCGGTGAAATATCGACTTTGGTGAGAGATTACCACATTTAGGGTATTGATATTCAGTGACATAACTGACGAACTTTATAAAACATTTAAAATACCACAGTTATGAAAAAATTATCCCGACTAGCATTTGTAGCATTAGCCATATTATTAGCCTTCTTTGGTTTCAAGAAAGTAAGAGTAAATAAGCATTGAAAAATATTATCAATTGATAATATTTTAATGAACGGAATCACTTCTATTCAAAATATCCTATAAGATTCTTCTTATTCTCCTAGAATACCCCTTGGTAGGTATTGATTTTAGTCAACGGGTTGGTGAACTTTAATTAACGTTCATCAGATCAAACCCTAATGTCACCACTCAAGAAAGTTTTATCAATAGATGGAGGAGGAATACGAGGGATCATTCCCGGTCAGATTCTCGTTGAAGTAGAAAAGGAGTTCGGAGTAGAAGTTGCCAAAGATTTTGACTTGGTGGCTGGCACTAGTACCGGCGGTATCCTTGCTTGTGCCTTCCTTCTTGAGAATCCAAAAAAACCTAACACGCCTAAATTTTCCGCAGAAGAAGTTGTTGGCCTTTACTTCAAAAGGGGCGAAACAATATTTGATATTCCATTCTTTCATAAGGTACGATCTGTAGCAGGAATCATCGACGAAAAGTATCCAGCCAAAGGAATTGAAGATTCGCTCAAAGCTTATTTCGGGGATGTGTGGTTGAAAGACCTGCTGAAACCCTGCGTCATTACTACCTACGACATTGAAAACCGCAAGGGCCACTTCTTTGGTCAACACAAAGCCCAAAAGGATCCAGATTATAATTATAAAGTACGCGATGTAGCTCGAGCTACTTCAGCGGCCCCTACTTACTTTGAATGTGAGCGTGTCACCTCTGAAGCCGGTAACTCTTACAGCCTAATCGATGGTGGAGTTTTTGTAAACAACCCATCTCTTGTCGCATATGCGGAAGGACGATCAATTTTTGAAATTGATGGAGAAGAAGCAACTGCTAAAGACATGAAGATTCTGTCCATTGGCACAGGGCATAATCGGAAATCCTATCCATATAATAAAGCAAAAAACTACGGTATGGCCGAATGGGTGAAGCCCGTGATTGACATTATGATGTCTGGTTCAGCAGACGTGGCTCATTACCAGCTCGACAAGATTTACGGAACGATAGATAACCCGGATCAATACTTACGCATAGATGGTGATTTAAAAGGCACCAACATTGACCCGGACATGGACTGTGCAACACAGGAAAACATGGCCAACCTCAAAGCATTTGGCCAGCAGCTTTTTGAAGAGAATAAGGGGAAGATTGAGGAGTGGTTGGGGATTTAAAATGACGAAAAAATGAGTTCAAAAAAAGATTTGCAGCTTATTGATTATGAAAAGGATAGAGACCTTTTGAAATCAATTCAGGGGAATATTCTTAACAAGCACGGAGGAGGCATTGAGCTCTTTGTCTTCTTGAAGTTTGTATCTAGTTCAAATGATGTTAGTATACAACTGAGCCAACTCGATATAACAAGTGCATGGGAGCAATATCAGAATTCAAAATTCTACAAAGGAAATGAAAGTATAAAAATGTTCATAGGGTGTTATCTAACCTATAATGGCTATAAATACCTAGGCTTTAATGATTCCCATATTCCAAAAAATGAAGCCTTCAGAGCTGGTATGCACTCTAGGAATCTTGGTGACCCGGAAAGATCCGAATGGGAGGAGCCATATAATTGTGATATAGATGCCGCATTAATTCTAATAGATGATTCTGAAAAGGATCTCAAAGATAGGTTAGATGAACTCAAGCAGGCTTGGGGATCGTCTATAGTCGGAATTCAATGGGGTCATAAACTAGAAAACGAACATGGTCAAACCATTGAACATTTTGGATATGTTGATGGGATAAGTCAACCGATATTTTTAAAAGATCAATATGAAAAAGTAGCTTCAAAAGATGTTTGGGATCCAGCTGCAAGTCCGTCTATTGTTCTAGAAAAAGAACCACAATCAGACTATTTTGGAAGCTACCTTGTATTTAGAAAGCTTGAGCAAAATGTTAAAGCATTTAAGGATGCCGAAGAGAGACTGGCCAACACGTTAGGTTTTTCGGAAGAAACTGAAGAAGTGGCAGGTGCTTTAATTGTCGGCAGGTTCGAACATGGTTTACCAGTAGTGAAATTTGGGAGCGTTCCTGACGCAGTAAGAGTATCTGAGGATAACGACTTTGATTACTCATTGGATCCAGAAGGCTTGAGGTGCCCTTTTCATGCACACATAAGGAAGACGAACCCTAGGGGTGATAGTACCAGATCATTTGGTATCACTGAAGACACCGAAAAGGATCATAGAATTGCTAGAAGAGGAATCACCTACGATGAAGCGGATAGAAATGGAGACCTTAAGCAGTATCCTGAAAAAGGAGTGGGATTGCTTTTTTTATGCTTTCAGCGCGATATCATTAATCAATTCGAATTTATACAGCAATCATGGGCAAATAATAACGATTTTCCTAAACCATTTACAGGAATAGATCCAGTCATTGGTCAGAACGAAAATAGAGAAGACGGAAAGGGTGGGGTTGCAGAACAAAAATGGCGCAGCATCAAAGGGGATCAGCAATGTTCTTCTTTAGCTGGCTTTGTCAAAATGAAAGGTGGTGAATACTTCTTTGCTCCTAGTATTGAATTTTTCAAAAATTTAAACACGAAAAAATGAAAAAATACATCCTAATGCTTCTGGTATTTGTAATACCAATGATCTCAAGTAGTCAGATTATTTATGACTTTTCGAAACGAACCGAGCTTGACATAAAAGAACTTAAAAGTCAAGTTCAGCCTGTGAAAAATGGAAATTTCCTCATTTTCAAGGTTGAAAATGTTAATACTTTCAGATATAAAGTTGAATTGGAAGGAAACAATATTGACTATGTAACACCGATCCCTTCAGAACTCCAAACATTATTTCGTCTTCCAAAAGAAGAAATTACGAAGGAAGTTCAAATAGCCGAGGATGCAGCCGCACAGACTAGTGCTCAAATCCCGAGGATGGAGGGTGTACTAGAGGATGTTCAAGAAGCTGCTACACAACCAGGAGTTGCAGCTGCCAGGCAGCAGGACCTTCAAAATCTTGAAAAAACGATTGAAAAGTTATTAGTAAAGTGTGCCCAATATGGTATGCTAATGCAAAAAATGGCAGATATAAAATTTACAAGAATGCTTTTGATAAATGTTTCAAAGCAGAAATGGAATAAACATCAGGATTTGGTTGCAGAACTACCTGCGCCCAAGACTGAGAGTACAATGAAAAGAGACTATCTTGAATTTGTTAAATATTATTATGAGGTAGAGGACTTGTATGATAAAGCGAAGGAGATGGCAGCAGCTTTAAATGTCAGCGCAGCTATTGTTTCTTCTGCAACAGAAAAAATTGAAGATGCTTATCACAAGGTTGAGAATGATCAATACCTTAAGTTAATTGAGGATGTAATAACTCTTCAAAGAGCTTTGGAAAATAAGAGTTATTTCGAAGTTGTCTCCCCACCCATTCAAATGGATGGTGATTTTGTTGAGTTTACAGTTAACATAACCCCTACACGTGTGAACGATCTGTTGCCTTTTGAGCAGGCAACAGAGTTTCAAATGCAAATTCCTGGAAAAGGAGGATGGAGAGCAGATTTTAGTGTTGGCCCGACTATATCTATTGGTAGTGGGGCAAGAGATCATTCTTTCTTTCTTGAAAGACAAGTAAATACTACAACAGTCGGTTCAGAAGAAATTCCTACCGGAATAGATTCTGTTGGGGTTCTGAGAAAAACTTTGGAAAGTGATGCCGTTAGACCGGGAGTGGCTGCTATGTTGCATGCATATCCGAGAACAGGTAAATTATTTAATGTTGGATGGATGTTGGGAATAGGTGCTGGATTCCAATCTACTGATGATGTTAATTTCAGTCTCTATTCAGGTCCTACCTTTGTCGTCGGCAAACGTGAGAAGTTCATGTTAAGTCTTGGATGGTCCTTCCATAATGTAGACAGGCTAAAAGAAGAATTTAGACTGGGAGAAGGGTATCCAGTAAATGAGATAGATACTAATAACCTTACTCAGAAATATTTTAAATCTTCTTTTTTCCTGAGTCTTTCTTACGCCATTGGTTCCAGAACTGTAATTAATTGAGTGATGAAAGCTTTTCTAATTGTTTCCTTCGGCATATTAGGTATCTTTTTTTCAATAGCAAGTAATGCCCAAATAAAAATTGATATTGATAGTGAACTTAATGTCAATAACACTGATCCTTATTTCACTTATGGTAGCAAAGTTGATCCATTAAGTCCATATTCTGACACTTCTTTAGGATTCATGTCTGTTTATTTTCTTAAGGGAATAGGATTGAGTGAAAAAAAGTTGAAAGGAATTAATGGTGGTTTACTACAGCTTTTTATTAGAAGAGAGACAATTGGTGCTGCTGCGTTCGAAAGATTTGATATTAAAATATATAGTAATTCGCCCCCGACAGGTCTTATTATTGATTTAAGTAATGAATCAATTAATAATGATATTTATGAGCAAGATAGTTTTTGGATCAATAACGGATACCTCATGATCAATGACAAACTCCCTTTTGAATTTTATATAAGGGTAAAAGAAGGGCCTAATACGTTTGACTTCATGGTAACTCAATAATTTTTAATTCACATAGATACATATTATTCTGAGATACTATAGGCTAGGTACTTATCATCACATGAACCAACTTCCCCACATCCCCTTCCACAATGGCCTGATCGTGCAGTGACTTGTATAAAAAGCCCTCGGCTTCCATGTGATCGAAGAAAGCAATGAAATGATCGTAATAACCATTAGTGTTCAGGAAGGCGCAAGGCTTTGAGTGGTAGCCGATTTGTGCCCATGTCATCACTTCGGTCATCTCTTCAAGCGTACCAACGCCTCCTGGTAAGGCAATAAACCCATCGGAAAGGTCGGCCATCAATGCCTTACGCTCATGCATATCCTTTACTCTATAGAGTTTGGAAATGCCTGTGTGCGCAACTTCCATTTCATAAAGCTTATCAGGGATTACGCCTGTGATTGTTCCGCCATTTTCAAGGGCTGTCTCCGCTACAACGCCCATCAGTCCCACATCACCACCACCGTACACTATCTCGATTCCTTTAGAGACAATGGCTTTTACCAACTCTTTTGTTGCTGCGGCATATGCAGGATCGTTTCCCATCTTCGATCCACAAAAAATAGCTACTCGTTTCATTCATGTAAAGGTAGGATTTTGAACTCTACTCATCCGTTCATAGTTAATCTAAAAAATCAATAGCATGAGTGCCATCAAACAGATTAAGCCACTTGGGTTTCCATGGGAAACACAGGATCCATTTCTTTTTTGTGTGTATCACCGCGACCTTTTCCCAAAAGGGAATGAATCCATGGGGCCTGACTCTGAGCATTTGAAAGGTCGTATGATAGGACAGGATTTTACAATCAAAGATGGCTGGCGAATGTATCATGGACAGCAAGTGCCGGGATTTCCGCAGCATCCCCATCGTGGATTTGAGACGATCACTGTGGTGCCTGAAGGGTTGGTTGATCACTCGGATAGTATGGGGGCTACGGGCCGTTTTGGAAACGGTGACGTGCAATGGATGACTGCCGGGAAAGGCGTACTTCACTCGGAGATGTTTCCACTCATCAATGATGATAAAGGCAATCCTTTGTTGCTTTTTCAGATTTGGCTAAATCTTCCCCGTAGAAGCAAATTTGTAGAACCACACTACAAAATGCTATGGGCTGAGGATATTCCGGTGCATAAAACGGATGACGCTGAGGTGACCATCATCGCCGGTGATTTTGACGCCACTAAATCCTTGGATACAACACCTGATTCCTGGGCAGCAGATCCCGAAAATGGAGTGGCTATCTGGTTGATTAAGATTAGCGCAAATGGTGAACTAAAGCTACCGACGGCAGACGCTTCTGTCAATCGATCAATTTATTTCTATAAAGGAGATAGCATTACCATTGATGATCAGACATTAAACGAACAGCAAGGAGCCGACCTCCACTCGGACCATGAGGTAATGATTAAAAACGGAGGGGAGGAAGCTCATATTCTTTTGCTTCAAGGCAAGCCGATAGGTGAGCCTGTGGTGCAGCAAGGTCCGTTCGTTATGAACTCTCAAGAAGAAATTTATGACACCATCCGGGAGTATCAACGTACTCAGTTTGGAGGATGGCCCTGGCCAAAAGATGAATTCGTACACCCCAGGGATAAAGGACGTTTTGCTTTGCATGCTGATGGCAAAGAGGAGGTGAAGTAAACTTTGGCTTAACGTGCAAGATCGGTATCTTCGGAAGCAAACATCTTACTTCCATGAAGCGACGAAAGTTTCTCACTAAATCTGCATTGGCTGCTGCCGGCGCCACCACACTGGCATCATGTGTAAAATCTGAAGAAAAGAATCAGGGGCCATACATCAATTTCAATAACACCTATCGGTGGAAGATGACTACCACCTGGCCGCCAAATTTTCCTGTGGTAGGCGAAGGGTGCAAGCTTATGGCCGACTGGGTGAAGAAGATGTCTGGTGGTCGGATGGAGATTACCGTTTATGGAGGAGGCGAACTAATACCGGCACTTGAAGGATTTGATGCTGTGAGCAATGGGGCGGTAGAAATGAATCACGGAGCTGCCTACTACTGGTCAGGCAAAGTACCTGCAGCCCAGTTTTTTGCAGCTGTTCCCTTTGGCATGAATGCTCAGCAGATGAGTTCGTGGGTAATAGCCGGTGGGGGAGATAAGCTGTGGGAGGAACTGTATGAGCCATTCAATATTCAACCAATCCTGTGTGGAAATACTGGGGTACAAATGGCTGGCTGGTTCAAGAAAGAAATTAAGACGATTGAAGACCTTCAAGGTCTCAAAATGCGAATCCCTGGCCTTGGAGCCAAGGTTTTAGAAAAAGCAGGCGGAACACCAGTTCTTGTTTCTGGGGGAGAAATTTATACGAATTTGGAGCGCGGAGTGATCGATGCGACAGAATGGATCGGACCGTTTCATGATTACCTGATGGGGTTTTACAATGTGGCAAAGTACTACTACTATCCAGGGTGGCATGAACCAGGTCCTGCACTGGAAATGATGATCAACAAACCAAAATTTGATGCACTGCCTTCCGATTTGCAAGAGATTATTCGAACAGCATGCTATCGAACCGGAAGATGGATGGGTGCTGAATTTGATGCAAGGAATGGACAATATCTCCAAAAGATTATTAATGAAACCGACGTAAAAGTTGCCCAGTTTCCACCTGAGGTGTTAAAAAAACTAAAAGGATTCACTGAAGAAACCATCGCTGAACTTTGCGAGCAAGATGCACCCAGCAAGCGGGTATATGAAGCGTTTGACAAATTTCGAAAAGATGTAAGCGTGTGGATGAACGTAAGTGAACGTGTATTTTACGATCAAATAATGTAAAAAATGAATATTCGAATTACTCTATTTCAACTGGCACTTGGATTGTGCATGGTGGCTATTGCACAAACACCCGAAGAGCTGGCAAACGAACAGCTTGAAGCCTACAACAATCGCGACATTGAAGCATTCGTTGCGCCGTATTCTGACTCAGTGAAAGTATATAACGACAAGCGAGAGTTGCTTTATCAAGGCAAGGAAACCATGCGACAGCAATATGGAGCCATGTTCGATCGAACACCCAACTTAAACTGTAATTTGCTCAATAGGATAGCTGTTGGTGATACGGTGATTGAACACGAAGAAGTGACGTTTGGCGATCGCACGATCTACGCCATTGTCATGTACCGAGTGGCGCAGAATAAGATTCAGGAAGTACATTTCTTAGGCAGGAAATAAAAAAGCAGCCATCCAACTGGATGGCTGCATTCTCTTTATGGGATGTCATCTAAACCATCACAATTTTCATCGATACCATTGTTGGGTATTTCGGCAGCTCCAGGGTTGATGAATGGGTTATTGTCGTCGCAATCCTGACCATTTCCACCATTCTGGAGACCTTCATATCCATCGTTATCCCAGTCTCGATCACAGCTATTACCTATTCCATCATTGTCATTATCAGCCTGATTGGCATTGGAGTTAAATGGACAGTTATCACAAGAATTTCCGACTCCATCATTATCACTATCAGCCTGATTGGCGTTGGAAATATTTGCGCAGTTGTCACAAGGATTTCCTATTCCGTCACCATCATTATCAGCTTGATTAGCATTTGAATTGAATGGACAGTTATCACTGGTATTTGCTACTCCATCTCCATCAGTATCTAGCTCGCATGTATTCAGGCAATTAGCGGATCCATCACATTCTTCACTCCAGTCGACAACACCATTTCCACAGACTGCATTGTCCACAATACCGTCGCAGTTGTTGTCTTCTCCATCCAAAAGCTCCGGGGCGTTGGGATAGACAGTATCATCAGAATCGTCACAGTCGCCATCTCCGATAGTCACACCATCAAAATCATTGTCTTCATTTCCATTTCCAAGTTTTATTTCTACATCCTCTGTACCATCGTCCAAAGTAATGTCAATAGCCACCCTGCCATTCTGAACAAACGCGTCGATGTTTATTCGATAATGTGTCTTAGGCTGAGGGTTGGTAATGCTTGCTGCATATTGTGCTGTCACCTCTTCACCATCCAATTTAGTATAGGTCAGTGTGCTCAAAATACTTAGTTGGTCTACTGCAAAGTAGCCCTCTCGGGTTTCGGTTTCATTAAATACCAGGGCATCACCTGTTGTATTCTCTACATTGGTGGAGTAGGTGTCGAATGAGTTTATGACGTTATCAGAATACTCTACACTGACCTTCATATTCGCAAGTTCTGCAGTAAGTGAGACGGTTTGTGTCTCATCTTTATCTATCGTAAATAGTGAAGATTCTCCATAATAATATGGATTGGTGAAAGCCGCGGGAAGATCATTATCGGAGTGTGCGATGACTTTGTATGTCCCGGTAGGAAGTTCAAGTTCGCTTGGCACCTCGCTGTAATTAGTATACTCTGCGTAGGTCACACCGTCCTCTTGCTCAATGATCACTTTAAAATCTTCTATAGGCACTACGGCTTCTACTCTTCCTCCTATCTCTTCGATAGTGATTGAGATATCAAGTGAGAGAGATAAAAAACCAAATTCATCTTGTGGAACACCATCGTCCTGTTGGCAGGCGATAAATATTGAAAGTGAAAATAGAAGGCAAAGGGTGATTAATTTTTTCATGGTAGTATAAATGATTAGGTGTGCGTAAGATATTGAAAATCAAAAAACAAAAAAAAAGGACGACTCCTTGAGCCGTCCCTCGCAATAGCCATAGCTAATGCTGCCTTAGTTTGCCTTTATTATTCGCTTATATGTTGTAGACTCACCGTCACTTATCTTCAAAATGTAAACACCCGTTCTCAATTCTCTTATATCCATTCTCACGTTTTGCCCTTCGCCGGATCGAAGTGATTGGCCTCTTAGGTCTGTTATCTGAATGACCAATTCTTTGGTAGACCTGATATTCACAAAATCAGTCGTTGGATTTGGATATACTTCGAGTGAAACATTATCCTCGAATCCAAGTGGAGCTTCTGTGACGGTAAAAGTAAACGTGTCACTAACAGAGCCTCCATTTCCATCATCAGCGGTCACGGTAATGGTACTTTCACCCACACCCACTTCAGTAATCTGTATTTGATTGTTGGCGATTACTGAAGTTGTAACTACATCTTCGTTGCTGCTAGTTACCGAAATGGTAAGGTTGTCTCCATCTGGATCACTGAAAACGTCTGTATAGTTTACCTGAGTTGTGCCAAAGCCCTCTTCTGCCGTAAATCCATCAGGGAAAGAGTTGGCTACCACTGGAGCGAAATTGATGTCATTGACCGTGACTGAAAACTCATCAGATGTGGTCACACCAGAACCGTCATCAGCTGTTACTGTAATCGTCGCAGTTCCGATTCCAGCTTCCGTAATCGTCAGTGTGACTCCTGAATTACTCACAGTCGCAACGGAAGTATTGCTGCTTTGTACCGAATAACTTAAAGCATCTCCATCCAGATCTGTGAAAACATCTGTGAGATCTACGGTTGTGGAACCAAACGTCTCGTCCAAATTCAGATCTGCAATTGGATTTGACACTAAAATGCTCTCGTTTTCATCAGTTATTGAGATGGTGAATGCTTCCTGGTATGATCCGCCATTACCATCGTTTGTCTCTACTCGTATTGAGTAGCTTGATTTTGTTTCAAAATCAAACACCGCATTTGCTTGTAATTGGTCTCCCGAAATGTTGAAAGAGGCGTTATCTGCATCACCTGTTCCACCTACCAGAGAGTAGGTAAACGATTGCCCATTGTCTTCATCAGTTGTAGTAAATGTTCCTATAACCTCACCAATAGCATTATTTTCAACAATGTCGGACGAGCTCAACAAGATATCTGTTGGTGCTTCATTTACATCATTTATGACAATTGCGATGGCAAATGATTCACTTAGGTTACCATCGTCCGTCATGATGCGTACAGAATAATTACTCTTCACCTCAAAGTCGAATGATGCGCTGGTAAGCAATTGATCACCTGAGATACTGAATGACCCGTTATCATTGTCACCTGTACCAGATGTGAAGGCATATGTATAGCTTCCGGATAAGTCTTCACCAAAAGTGGAAAGTGACCCAACAAGTGTTCCGCTCGCTTCATTTTCATCAACTGAGCTGTTGTCTAAAGCAACAGAAGTAATGGAAGCCGGGAGGTCATTGATCGTAACAGTGAATGCTTCTGCGTACGTCCCTCCATTACCATCGTTGGTTTGGATGCGAACAGAGTACGAGTTTTTCGATTCAAAATCAAAAACTTCTGCTGAAACCAACTCGCTTCCTGAAATATTGAAAGAAGCGTTATCAGTATCTCCGGTTCCTGAGACTAAGGTATAGGTATAAGATTGTCCTTGGTCTTCATCTGCGGTTGTTAATGATCCAATTGCCGTACCAGTTGGGTTACTTTCGTCTATGGAATTATTGTCTAGTGCAATATCCGTAGGAACTTCATTTACATCGTCGATGGTGATCACAAAGGCTTTTTCGAATAGTCCGCCATTATTGTCGTTCGTTTGAATTCGAATATTATAGCTGCTCTTGGTTTCAAAATCAAATGACTCGCTTGCTCTAAGCTCAGATCCATTGACATTGAATGAGGCATTATCCTCATCGTCTGTTCCAGCAATCAGGGTATACGCATGTGAATCGCTGAAGCTTGCATCAACACTACTTAAATCACCAACTACATCGTTGATTCCACCATTTTCATTGATAGAAGCACTTGACAGTATAATGTCAGTTGGTGTAGCCAATGCTTCGGTAATTGTAACATCCCAATCCTGAGGAGTACCATCTTCTGCTGTCACGCTATAAATAACTGTAGAAGTAAAATCCTGTTCAGTTCCAGTATTTGGAGCAATTGAAGCATTTTGGGATACTCCTATGGTTGGCGTAATCGCTGAAATATCTGTACCTGCAGTAGCTTCTGCCGTTATGGAATGGGCACCATTATCAATGGTAGCACTTCCGTCAATTTCAGGAAAAGTGAATGAGGTGATTTCATTACCAGTATAGGGTGAAAAGTCGATACCAAAACCAGCGTCATATGACGTTGAATTTGTAACATCAACAGCGTCATACGTCGTAAAGGCCGAGTTGTTGAAAGTGAATTGAAGACTTGAAATATCATCTGCATCACCATGATCTGAGGTGCTTCCAGATAGACTTAGCGAAGCTGAGTACCCATCACCTGCCACAGTGAGCGTTGGAGTAAGTCCTGAAGGAAGATTATTGATGATATAATCTGCCCCATGACTAAGCATGCCTCCTGCATTGACGAATGTATCATCGACCAGGTAGATATTTGTTGATCCTTCTACAGTGCCATCGTTAGCGATAGTTTCGGTAAAATCTCCCAAATCGATAGTGTATTGCAGGATTTGATACGCGTCACCATCAGCGATAAATACTTTTGATCCATCAGGGCTTGCTGAGATTCCACTTCCCCAAACACTTAGGACGTCTAGGTCAAAAGTTTCTTCGATTACGCCACCTGCTCCCATGTCGTATGGTGAGTTTAAGCGATATCGAATAGTTTGATAGGTATTATCATCTGTCAATAGGAGGTATCTTCCATCACTTGAAAATACCATTCCTGTTGGGCTTGCATCTGTTAAATCCAACTGCTCCTGATCGAATGTGACAGAGGACAGGTCAAAGGGTGAACCTAAACTGAACTGCATAATTGCACCTTCATTCCCACTGCCTAGATAGAGTTTAGTTCCATCAGGATTGAGGGCCATAGCGTAGATAGATAGGTCATAATCTTCATGACTGAATGAGTTACCACTATAGGTGACACCAGCACCAATACTGAATGGTGTGGTTAGATTGTACTGGTAAACAGAATAACTGTCATTACCAAGAACAAACATTTTCATTCCATCTGAAGAAAAGGCCAAATCCTCTGCGTAGATGTCTTCCATCGAGTGATCATAAGATGCCACTTCAGTAGCTCCTGTAACATCATATGCACTAGTCAAATCGTATTCGTAAACTATACCCAAACCATAGACGGAAATAAACATCTTCATCCCGTCATTACTGAATACAATTCCGGATGTATAATCTGAGTAGGAGGATACATCCAAAGTTCCTGACTGAGTGGCAAAATCCATATCAAGTGTATTTCCATAGCTTAATGCCGGATTATTGTTTCTAAAGTCAATGACTCTTGTGCTTGATGCGCCTATTGCATTTTGAACATCAGCTGCATTGCTATTTACAAAAGCAGAATTATTGAAGGTAAACTCCAACTCAACATCATCGACATCTTGATGGTTATTGGCTACTCCGCTCAATGAAACTGTAGCTGAATATCCATCCACAGCAATGTCCATAGAAGCACTTAGACCAGCAGGTAAATTATCGATAGTATAATCAGAACCATAGACAAGAGTCGACCCAGCATTTGAGAACGTTTCATCTTTGATTTCTATATGAAGTGAGCCTTCTACCTCACCATTGTTTGACCCTACCTCCACAAAACCATCAAGGTTTAAATCAAACTGATAAACTAGATCTGCAAGGACAATCAATCGCTTTCTGTCCGGGCTAACAGCCAAATCAGTTGGTCCATGGTTGATGTCACGGAAATAGAAGCCGCCAGCATTCGTGATGCCATCAGATATATCAAACGGTGTTGTTAATATATACTGTCTGATGTATGCAGATGAAGGGAATGAACTGTTTGTTAAAAAAATATTCTTTCCATCTTCCGATATTTGGATGTCTGAATAGTTGAGGCCACTTACTGCTGCTTCTACACCATCGTAGCTAATTCCTGTTGTGATATCGAAAGGTACTGTTAAGGTGTACTGATAGATTTTATCATTTGACGATCCGATCATATACATCTTCTTTCCATCGGGGCTAAAAGTGATTCCAGAAGGCTGTATATCTTCTGTATTTACCTTAAATGCACCATCATTTATAATAGTAGAAGAAAGGTCGAATGCAGTAGATAAAGTATACTGCTCTACTTCATCACCACTTCCATCCATGATGAACATTTTCGTCCCATCAGTGTCAAAGACTAGATCTCCGGGAGAATTAACTCCCGTAGCATAAGAATTTCCGCTGTAGGTCACATCTGAGATATCAAATGCTGTAGCAAGATTGTACTCAAAAACTGCATCATTGGTGTAGCCAACTATGAACATCTTCAAGCCATCATTGCTAAAGGCCATGCCTCCAGGACTGTCTTCCTGAGCACTGAAGTCGTATGTTACATTAGGTAAGTAATCCGGATTGTCAGACAAATCAAATTGGTTTCCATACGTGATGCTTGGATTGTTGTCTTCAAAGTCTATCGATGTTCCACTACCGACTCCAGTCGAGTTAAACACATACTGAGCTTCTGTTGAGGCGAATGCAGAATTTTCAAATGTGAAAATGAGATCGGATACATCATTAATGTTCTGATGGTTGGTTGCATTGCCTGAGAAAGTGAGCGTAGCAGATAAGCCATTTGCTGCTACTGAAAGAACTGGTGTTAACCCATCAGGTATTCCCGCAATTGTATAATCAGTAGTTTCAGTCAAAGTACCTCCCGAATTACTAAAGGGATCGATAGTAATCGATAATTGCATCTCACCATTGACTGAACCATCATTTAAGTAAGATTCGCTAAAAGTTGCAGGAGTATAGGTAATAGTGCCATTATCAGCAAAATCGAAAGTCACAGACAATGCAAGTGAAGAATTCGTTACTGAAGCAGCAGTTGACCCAATGAATGCAGCATCCAACAATTCTATTGTCAAGCCATCTGTGTCATCAGCATCCTGATGATTTGTGGCGTTACCAGAAAAAGATAAGGTTGCAGTCGTTCCATCAGCAGAGATTGTAATTTCGGGAGTGAGTCCAGCTGGTGCTCCTGTAGCATTGAAGGCAGATCCGGGAAGAGTTCCTCCAGCATTTGCAAATTGACTTCCGCTCACTCTAAACTCAAATGAGCCGGAAACACTTCCATCATTCGCAGCAACTTCGACAAAACCCGGGTTGCTGTATCCGTATTCATAAGCTGCATCACCAGCTGTTCCTACGGTAAACATTTTCTCACCCAATGAAGTAAATGTGAAACCATAAGGCCCGGCTTCATGAGCTCCTAAACTATAACTATCTCCACTGTAAGTGGCATTTGAGATATCAAATGGCTCAGTAAGCGAATAATTATAAATTCTGTCAGTCGAGGAACCAAAAACCATTAGCGTAAGTCCATCAGGAGCAAACTCAATACCTGGAATATTATTTCCCTCTTGTGATGTCACAGAAAAACTTTCTTGAAGATATATAGAGTTAATGTCAAATGGAGTTGCTAACACGTACTGATAAATAGCATCTTGAAGATTCCCTGAAGCAAACAATCTTTTGCCATCAGGAGCAAAATAGAGGTCTTGGGGGTTAATGCCAGTTGAAAGCCCATTTTCATACATCAAAAGATGACTGCCCTCAGAGGTCATTGTTCCTAGCAAGTCATAAGGAGTTGTAAGGCTAAATTGATGAACTAAATCACTTGCAGTTCCTGATATGTATACTTTAGTCCCATCTAAATTAAAAGCGAATGAAGAAAGGGATGCATCTAGTGCAGTTGCATCGTAAACACCATCATGGCTGGCACTTGACAAATCATAAGGTTGAGATAATGTGTATTGGTTGATTTCATTGTCCGTTCTATCGATCACATAAAACTTCAGGCCATCATTAGAGAATTTGGGAAATGAAATGGTAGCATTTTCAGCTAGAAAATTGAAACTATTCCCACTATAGCTTAACCCTGTGGTTGTATACCCTTCACCGGCATAAATTAAGGGCTGAACTTCTCTGAATTCCAGGTCTAAGTAAGTGTTTGTATTTATGGCATTGACAACATCAGCAGCTGTACTATTTACAAAAGCTGCATCAGTAAATGTGATTACAAGATCGGATACATTATCTGTAATATCGTGACTGGTGGCACCATCATTGAATTTTAGTAACCCGGAAACTCCATCGTTGGAAACTTCAATAACAGGAGTCAACCCTGCCGGAAGGCCAGCAATGGAAAAATGAGTTCCGTTAGAAAGAGTTCCTCCTGCATTAACAAATGAATCTTCACTTAAATAAATAGGGTATTCCCCCACAATTGATCCATCGTTTACATAAGATTCTTGGAGTGGTCTTACCAGGAGGTTTTCCTGGCGAATTTCATCTCCTGTTGTATTTAACCCTAGTACAATGGATCCGTCCGGGCTGAATATTTGCTCATTACCTAATGAACCACCAGACTCAATTCGTTCGACACCATTTTCTAGATAATAAGGAAAATCTAAGCTATACGTGCCTGCCCCAGACCCACTGATATAAGCTGTTTTGCCATTTTTACTGAAATCAAGATCAGATATTATTGTTGAAGGAGTATAGGTGTATTCATAAGTTACACCTGAAGTAATATCAAAAGGGTCTGTTAGTTCATATACATAGACATAGAACCCTATGACATACATAGTCATCCCATCTGGGGCAAAGGCTATTGCCTCTTCTGAAGTTGTCTCGTTTGCAACAGAATAGCTTCCCTCAAGCGCTACCGTGCTAGAAAGGTCAAAACCAACAGACAAACTATATTGATAAATAGTATTGCTGCTACCCCCAACGACAAACATTGAAGTACCATCATCATTGAAGTCTACTGAGAGTGGAAAGCCGTCCTCTGTAGATACACTATAAGAGTTGCCACTGTAAGTAACTCCAGATGTAATCGTATATGGGATTGCTAAATCATACTCGTGAACTGCATCCGAAATCGATCCCGTAACGTAAAGTTTGGTTCCATCATCATTCACAGCAAACCCTGTTGGATTGGTCTCTTGGCCAGCTACACTGAATGTTGTTGATTCAATACCTGTGATGCTTTCCCCTTGATCGCCATAAGATAGGATAGGGGCATAATTGCTTCTAAAATCAAGAGAAATTCCAGAGTTGGCAGAAACGGCATTGGTAACTGCCGAGGCATCACCACCCACAAAAGCCGAGTTGGAAAAAGTGAAGACCAGATCAGCAACATCATCTGAGTTTGAATTGTCTGTAGCTGTTCCTGTAAAGCTCATTATTCCATAGGAACCATCATCTCCTATTTCTAAGACAGGTATCAAACCAGCTGGCAAATTCGAGATTTGATAGTCAGTATTGTAAGTGAGAGTACCTGATGGATTTGTAAAAGTTTCACCTTCCAAAATAAATCCCCTTATTACATCAGAGACTGACCCGTCGTTTTTTGCAGCCTCATTTAAAGTGGGAATATGAGTTGTATATTGAGTAACAAAATCAAATGTGGTGGTGGTAAACAATGAGTTTCCATCTGGTGCAAAAAAGAATCGCTGTTGGCTGTTTAGCTCTTGAACGGGTGATTTTAGATCCATATCTGACTCAATGTCAAAAGGAGATGATAGCTCGTAAGTCTCGAATTGAGATCCAGTATAAACAACAAGTAATGATCCGTCTTGATTAAAATCAAAATCATTAACTCCAGTAAAAGAATCAGAAGCACCTTGGTACGTTACAGTTCCTGAAACAATATCGAATGGGTTGCTCAAACTTATGGAATGAATTTTATTTGTATTGATCCCTGCAACATAGAGGACTGAACCATCTGAGTTAAAACCAAGAGAAGTACCGCCCGTTTCAATTGCTGATAGGGAGTAAGCTCCATCATACGTGAGTGCTGAAGTGACATCAAAGTTTACAGATAAACTATATTGAAGTACTGCGTCAGAGAAATTGTTCATGATGAATAGTTTCGAGCCATCATTGTTGAACACAAGGTCGAGGGGGTTAATCCCTCCGGCAGCTACACTACCATCATGAGTTAAGCCTGATGTGATGTCAAAGGGAGCTGTTAGGGAATACTGATTAATTCCATCTGTTTGAGTGCCAATTATGAACAGTTTCATTCCGTCACTAGACATGGCTAATCCGAAAGGACTCTTCTCTTCTGCGGCTACACTTACAGTTCCTTCTGATGTGATTCCTGAAGATAAATCGAAGGAAGACTTATAACTAATAGATTGTGCACTTGCTAGGCTCATCATTGAGAGCATGAAGGCCAGTAATAATGTTTTTTTAACTAAGACGTTTGACATGACGTTGTGATTTTGGTTCGTACCCTTAGTCATGCGATTCTTAGAATGTGAACATCATTGGTCAGTTTTTTTATTTTATTTGAGAAATTGTTCACATAATCCGGTTTTGACGACTAATCAGTGAAAGTCAGTTTTAGAAAGAGTGAGAAAGAGCTAATTGCGAAAATCCGAGGAGGAAATACCAAGGCTATGGAAAATGTGTACTTGCAAAATAGGAGTGAATTTGTGAGCTGGGCGGAATCAAAGTTTGGAATCAATTATGAGGACGCCCTCGATCATTATCAGGATACAGTCACGATCTTTTTTGAGCAAGTGATGGACGGACGAATTACGAACGTCAGCAGCTCGGTGAAAACATACCTTTTTGGGATAGGCAAAAATCGGATAAAGCAACAATTTGACGTCAGTAGTAGGCAGGAAAAGCACATGGAAGGCTTGGCTGAGCACTACCAGTTTTTAGCTCAGCATGAGGATGCTGCTGAGGCTTATGAACGGTCTAGAACTCAAACGCAGACCATGTTTGAAAAGCTGGGAGATAACTGCAAAGAAATTTTGAAGCTCTTTTATTTTGATAAAAGATCAATGAGTGAGATTGCAAAAATCATGAACCATAAAAGCGAAGCGGTATCCAGAACTACAAAAAAAAGATGTCTGGAAAAGCTGCGAGCCGGATCTAAAGAAACATTAGCTGATGGATGAATTAAGAAATAAGTATATTCAAGGCAAATTAAGTGAATCCGAACGCCAAGCTTTTGAGCAGAACCTTACTTCTGAGGAGAAAGAGGAGCTTGCTTATGAATTGGGAGTGAGAGATGAAATTGTACGAAAAGAGCTTCGGAAAAAGATTGCTGGCTTTGAAGAAGGAAACAAAAGAAAGAGGATGATTAATCCAACATTTATCAGCATTGCAGCTTCTATTTTCCTTGTGGCTTCATCTGTTTTCTACTTTACAGAAGTGGACGAGTCACTGTTTGATCAGTATTACGATCTATACCCTAATTATGAGTTAACAACAACGCGGAGCGAAGAAGATCTTTCGAATAGAGGGATGGCATATGCTGCGTACGATGCAGGTGATTATGAAGTTGCTATAGAAGAGTTTAACAAGTTGGATGATCTCGTGGCGCCGGATTACTTCTTTAGAGGTGTTTCATACATTCAAATTAAGAATTTAGATGCGGCACTAGCAGATTTCAATCGTGTGGCTGAAGGTGAAGATGTTAATTATATAGATGCAGCCCTATGGTATAGTGCACTTATTCATATCAAGCAAGGCAACAAAGAAACCGCCATTCCAATTCTTCAAAAGCTAAGTAAAGGAAGATCAGAATTTGCTTTGACATCTGGTGAGTTATTGGCTAAGCTTTGAAAGTTCATTTATATTAGCCGTTATGAAAAAACTTAAAATATTTGCCTTCTTTTTACTCATTGCTTTTGCGTTGGGTGCGTGCCAAAGTGATGATGTTATGCAAGATTTAAATATTGAAGATGAAAAATCTGGCAAAGACATCAAGGCGGTAGGGAAGGCCTTGCCTCAAGGCCCAAGTACTCCCTAGTTTTTCTTAGCGCTCACATTCTTTCAAAAACTGAGTAAAGGGAGGTCAGAATTCGCCGTTTCTTCCAAATAATTGCGAAGCCTAGCTTAAGATGCCAGCTTTATTTTGAGTAGATTTATTAAAATTTCTGATTATGAAACAGTTATTCAAAATAGCGCTTACTTTGATTTTTATAGGAACTCTAATGTCATGCGCAGATAGTTCGGATCTTGATGAACTTAATATTCTGGATGAGCGACAGTCCATTGAGGGATCTTCTGATGCGATTTTGGATGGAGGAGATGGCACCACTAATAACATTGGTTCTGTAGGTAGTGTAGGTTCTGGTCCTCCGCCACCCCCAAACCCTCCAGGCGGTACTTCATCACCTTATGATGATTAGCCTCTGCTTTTTCTTCTTCGATAAACCGTTAAAATCATCACAATCACAAGCACGGAGGGTAGCAGATAAACCAAAAGATTTCTATCATCTTCAATAGGACTATTGTCTCCAATTAAAACAAATCCACCCCAATAGAAAGGATGTCGTGCTTTTCCTTGGGCGGTAGCAAGGTATGATTTACGTGCATTATTTAGGGCTACATCCTTCGTTTGTCCGTTTTTTAGATTTTGATAAAAATACTTCATCAACTCAGGCGTGGATTTGTCAGATGCTGGCCATAAACTCATAACTACGCTAGGGACACCAGCTGCACTGAATGTTCTTGCCATACTCATTACGCCTTCTCCCTCTTCAATTTTACCGATCCCAGTATTGCAAGCACTTAATGTGACTAATTCTGCATTAAGGCTGAGATTGGAGAGTTCGAAAGCATGTAGTAATCCATCTTGTTCATCATCATTACTAAATATTAGGGTGGAGTAATCTGGATCAGTTTTATTAATCACAGAGTGAGTAGCAAGATGGATTATTGAATAACCGGATGCTTCATCCTTAAAATTCTTTTCAGATGCTTCCATTCCGATCCTTATGGTACAATTCAAAATACTATTTAGCAGATTCACTTCCCTATTTGCTCCGGGCAAAGCGGCTAAACCTTGGGACCTTACAACAAGATCTGAATCAGAATAGTCGTTTTCGCGATTTTCGAATATTGGAGCATAAGCTAAAACCTTAGGTTTTATAAACTTCTTGTTTTCTCTGGTAGCCAGGAGTGTTGCACTTAAGTCATATGAAATAATATGATTTTCAATCAGATATTTTCCGTCATTTTGAAGCAACCCGAATGGAATGTATCCGAGGATTCCATCTGGGATAATAACTAAATCTTGCTTTTTTAGATATGCCTGATGTGGGGAAATCAGCAAATCGTAAATCTTAGCGGAATAATCATTTAAGCCACTTACACCTTGATTTTCGATCTCTTTCCTGAATTTAGTAATCAATTCGGCGATACTCTCCGCATTGACCTTTGCTAAACGACTTATTTCTGAAGAAATAAAAACAGAGTATAGCTGATTATCATCCGTAAGGAAGTAATCTATAAGTGCCCTTTCTCTAACGCTTTTTTCAAGATGGTTTTTTATCTCTTGAATTGACTTGGGCTGAAGCCCAAATTTTAGCTTGGCATACAATGGATATTCAACCTCAAGGTTCGTGATAAATTTCTCATGTTCCCTGTTTGTTTTGAACAGAACTTCTTTGGTCTGCTTAGTATCTTTTTTTTCCGAAAGAAGTGCGAGAATTTTGTTATTCAAAGAATCTTTTTGATTCCTGAAATTCGCATCCATAATAAGTAATGAATCAGGAATGCTAGCTAAATTTTTAGCTTTCTCATCAGTCAGCTTACTCAACAGCGATGAGCTTTTGGCCAATTCGGTATATCTAAAAACTTCGTTTAAATAATCCTCTTTCGGTTCTATCTCGTAAAGTCGCCCGAATATTTCCACCCCATAATCTGCAAGTATTTTTGAACTCAGTGAAATTGTTATCAAGTCACCCTGATTTGTGAAACTCTTTTTGAAATCGCGTATAAGCTTCTCTGCTGCCTGCAAATAAGATATTGAGGATTGCATAGATGTGATTGATTTCTTGCCTACCGAGTGAGCTTGAGCCAAACCAAGTAGTGAACGCTGAATTTCTCTAAAAGACAAGTAGTGATCCACCTCGGCAAGTTCTTCCGGATCCTTATTCCAAATATGCCCAGGTAGGTTTGATTGCATACCTAGTTGAAAACAATTGATAGCATCGGATATTTGCCCAAGCTCTAGATAACAATTGCCAAGCCTATTATAGTTATCTGCCTGATCGTAATTGTGCGGACCATAGACAACTTTTCCTATCTCGATAGCTTCTTCAAAATACGAGGCAGCTTTTTTAAAGTCCGGAACCTCATCAGCCACAGCTCCAAGATTATACAGAGCATAGCCTGTTAGATGATGATTATATCCGTATTTCTTAGTTCTGATTTCTAAAATTTTCCTAAAATATTTTTCTGCCTCATCGTATTTTTCCATGCCTCCATAGCAAAGCCCTATATGTTCTATGGATTGAAGTATTTTCAGATGATGTGGATCAAGAAGTTTTTGCCTAATGTTAAGTGCTTTGTTATGGATTTCCAGAGCTTTATCAAATTGTTCTTTCTTGTAAAGAAGATATCCGATATTGTTGTAGCTATTCGACACTTCCATGTGATTCTCTCCCAGTCTCCTTTTCCTTATATCAAGTGCTAGGCCATAATACTCTAAGGCCTTATCGTATTGCAAAAGGTTCTTATACATAATTCCAATACTTCCATACAAACCGGCTATTACCGGATGGTCATTTTCGTATATCCCCTGAATAAGTTTCAACTCCTTCTGAAAAAGTATAAGCGCACTTGAAAAATCACCTGTATGCCATTTAACTCTCCCTCCAAGATCGATAAGTCGCGCTTGAAGAAAGGGATCCACAATGCCTGTTTCTTCGAATTGTATTTGTGCAGTTTTATAAATACTATCCGCCGAAATTAGTTGATGAGAATTCACCAGATGAAGTCCTTTCTGAACCAAATATTGAATTTTTTTGTGGTCGGTTGATGCACCAGCAATGGCGCTATCTAACAAGTCAATTGCATGCTCTTCTCCTATTTGTGACTTTAAGACGCCGTGCAGGAAAGTAAGTTCGAAAAGTAGATTTTCATCCTCTAACTCCAATACTTTTGGGCTGAGCGCCTGAATGATCACCTTGGCGGTATCAAATTTGTAGAGTTTCGAGTTGGTTTTTATTAATCCAAACTGCGCTAGAATTTCACTTTTTTTATCATTTATTTTTTGAAATTTATCAACTAGCTCTAAATACAGATTCAATGCGGTTTCATAATCGGCCTGAATATATGCTGTATCAGCGTTTGCAAGCTTACTTTCATGCCTCTGCGGATAGCATGCCAGGCCAGTTAAAATGGCGATAAGAATTGCGGTCGCTTTCATCCAACCAAATTAATCAACCCTGGAAAGACTATCAAAAGGATCAAGAATAAGAGCTGAATGATTACAAACGGTACAATGCCTTGATAAATGTGTCGGGTTTTAACCTCAGGTGGTGCAACTCCTTTCAAGTAAAAAAGTGCAAATCCAAATGGAGGTGTTAGAAACGAAGTTTGAAGATTGACCGCCAATAGTATGCCTATCCAGATCAGATCTACACCAAGAGAAACAAAGATTGGAGCCACCACTGGCACGATGATGAATACGATTTCAATAAAATCAATGAAGAAGCCAGAGATGAAAACAATGATCATTACCACAATAAGAAAAGTGGTTGCATCCATGTTTGCACTTTCAATTAGGCTAAGTAAAAACTTATCTCCTTCCAGACCTCTGAACACAAGCGAAAATGCAGTCGCCCCAACCAAAATCATAAACACCATTGACGTCAGCATGGTGGTTTCTTTCATCACATCTTTCAGAATGGTCAGGTTAAATTTTTTGCTAACTACAGCAAGGATCATGGCTCCAAAAGCCCCGACTCCTGCAGCTTCTGTAGGGGAAGCCACACCTGCAAAAATGGAACCCAATACAATTAGAATAAGAACGAACGGAAACAAAAAAGACTTCACCACTTCTAAAGTAAAGCCCTGACTTCTGAATTCCCTGAGTTGCTCCTTGGAGACTTTCGGTACTCTTGCAGGATATACCTGACCATAGACCACAATGTAAAGCAGGTAGATGAGAACCAGACAAACTCCCGGCACCACAGCTGCTAAAAAAAGATCTCCGACGGATACGTTTAGCACACTGCCAAGCAACACCAAAACGACTGACGGAGGAATGATCTGTCCTAAAGTACCCGATGAAGCAATCACGCCAGTGCTGATCCGAGGACCATATCCATTTTTTAACATGGTAGGAAGGCTGATCAGCCCCATTGTCACTACCGTAGCACCTACAATACCTGTAGATGCAGCCAACATCGCTCCCACCACGACCACCGCAATAGCTAGGCCGCCTCTAATATTGCCGAAAAGCATACTCATTGTGTGCAGAAGTCGCTCTGCAATGCCGGATTTTTCCAACATAATGCCCATGAATATGAAGAGTGGAACAGCCAGCAAAACAAAATTTTGCATGGTACCATATACACGCAATGAAAGCAAGTAGAAGAAGTCTACATCAAATACGAATAGGCCAACTAGAACAGATAAACCTCCAAGAGTAAAAGCTACCGGATAACCAAAGAGTATGAGCAAGAATATCGCTCCGAACAATATCAGCGGGAGGTACTCAATCACGGCTTGTCATATTGAAAGGAAATATTAGCGAGTATCTTTCCCTTATAGCGGGTATAACCCAACTCGCGTTTCTCTTTTTTATTCAAATTAAGAGTGTCGGGTGCAATAGTAAGCCTATGATTACCACGATCAAGTGAATGGATATCGATATATGTATAAAATCCAAAATCACGTTCAACAGGATGCTGGGCGTTTACCCATTTCAGATTTTGAAAAATGATGGTATCGATTTTCACTTCAAGCCACCTGTTTAGATAGAAAGAGGTAGAGTCGGATTTTTGCTGATCCCACTTTATCTCATCATTGTTGTAAGGAGACTCCTTCATATTATCAAAGACTGAGATATCCTTCAGAAAAACTTTTAGATACGTACCATCGATGATGTCAGATTGAATTGAGCTCAGAAGGTAATCACCTTTAGACCTGAGCGATTCGTAGTTGCCCATGATAAACTCTCCTTCAGTTGATTTTGACAAATACGATTCAATTCTACTGTCGCTCATTTCGTCCAACAAAAACAAATAACCTCCAACAATCGCCGCAATAATCAAAGAAACTATTCTGGCTCGCCAACCTTTCAGATTTGAGAGCAGAACAAGCATGGATCGTCGATAGAGGAAAGAAAGCGTGATAATTCTGTAAAACCATGCAATTGGATAAAACCAGTCAACACCCCATTCTTTTCTTCGGAACAATCCTGAGGTTATAAAATCGATGAAAACAACCAGTATTCCCACCACATAGAGTATCGCAAAGAAGCCAAAGAAAATAGGGCTTTCGGTAATTGTATTGGGTGAGTAGGGCGAGGTATAGTTCATCACAAAGATGAAGAAGAACATAAGTGTACTCAGCCCAATGAATATGCCGAAGACTGTAAAACTCAATCCGTAGATCATCGAGGACAACTCCTCAAGTCTGAGCACATTTTTTACCAACGAGGGATTCTTTTCTAATTCTTTCTTGAATTTCCCTTTAAACTTCAAATTGGTATTATTTATCCCATTAGGGAATACGTAGCTAAAGCCAACAGATGCTACCCAAATTCCTCGAACAGAAATGTGCAGAATGTAGCCAAATTGCAAAAAGACGATACCACTTTTTAAGGCGTTAAAAACCCTGATCAAGTCGCTGCCTCGTTTAAAATTGTTATGGCTGAAAGCATCAAGAACATCGGGGATTTGAAAAAGAGCATAAAGCACCAATGCAGATATTAGCAGCTCAGCCTCCCAGCTATTAAGCTGGATAGTTTTTAACCACTTGGGAGTATCTTTTTTATTGAATTCATTTTCTGCCATGAGTGATGGTAATTAGAGATTTGGTGATAGAAGAAATGCCCTGGAGACCAAGTAATAGAAATCCTGCTGGTATGGTCGATTTAATAATCCATCTTGCAGGAAGTCCACCTGGCTGAGGACTCGTTTCCCCCAATTGATATGAGTTATGTACAAACGATAAAGATTCCCAGAAAGCAACTGCGCAAAACGGCAAGAGTAAAGTCAACCCGCCAATAAGGTTGACCCAGGCTTTTGCATTGTCAGAAAATCGATCGTAAAAAACATCTACTCGAACATGCTTGTCTTCCTTAAATGTATATGCGGCTCCTAACAAAAAAATAGCTGCGAATAAATGCCATTCTAATTCAAATGAAGCAGCGGTAGTTATGCTTAGAGTATAGCGTAGAAAAACGTCGATTACAATTGTCAACACGAGGGTAATTGTAAGCCATGACGTGGCTTTACCTACTGCAGTATTAAGCTTATCAATTAGGGTCACCAGACGAAAATAGCGAACCTTTCTGATCTCGCCCAGTTTTTGCACAATAGCTGTCGACTTTAAATTCCATCTTTCTCTTGAGATGTATACCAAGTGTATACCGTTTTATAGTTCTGATGTAGCTCCATTCATACTTCTTTGCAGCCACTCAATACGAAATGCAATGGAGATTTTTATAATATCACTGATTCTACTTGGGGCCATCATTCTCTTTCTTGCTATGTTAAAGACAAGAGATATCTTTCAATTGCTAGAGCAAGACAACTTTAGAAAAGGATGGAGAAAGCTTCTTATCCTTATGTCCTTTTTTGAATTGGGTTATTTCGGGATGGTTTTCGTCATTATTGGAAATCACGACAACTTTTTGCCCGTGCTTACCGGAGTGATCTTTTTGATGGGCTCAATTTTCGTTTTCATAGTAGTTTCTATGGGTGCCAAAACATGCCAGCAGTTGAAGGATTCCAACAGCGCACTAGAGGGTCAAATGAAAATTTTAAAGACAAGAAATGATCAGCTTATTCAGTTCAACTATGCCACTACGCATGATCTGCGAGAGCCGATTAATACAGTCCTTGGTTGCTCTACACTTCTTGAATCCGATTATTTGCAAATGCTCGATTCTGATGGACAAAATCTTGTGCACTTTACAAAGCAGGCGGCACACCGCATGTCTGAGTTGGTTTCAGCACTTTCCGAATACTTAAGTATAGGGCTGGAGTTTAAACGCGAGGAAGTTGATGTGAAAAACCTGATCCATGAAGTGATAGAATCCATGAATGGGTCAGTTGCAAATTCCGATGCAATGATTGAAATCGGCAATATGCCAGTTTTAAAGGCCAACAAAAACGAACTTAAGCGCGTCTTTCAAAATCTTATTGGCAATTCCATCAAATACAGGCGAACTGATGTTTCACCTAAGATTTCTTTGTCCGCCGAAAAGAAGAATGGAAGCTGGGAATTTGCCATTCAGGACAATGGGATAGGTATTTTTGAAAAAGATATCCCAAGGGCTTTCCAGCTTTTCAGGCAGCTTCATGCCAAGGATGCCTATGAGGGAATGGGTTTAGGACTCGCGATTGCACGCCGCGTTGTGGAATTGCATGGAGGCCAAATATGGCTGGAATCGCAACCGGGCGAGGGAACTACCTTCTTCTTCACTTTGAATGAAAATTAAAGACGCCAGTGCAGTTCTTTTTTTGATTTCATAGAAGGAATAATTACTTCATACCTTTGCAGTATGAAGGACATTCGTAAAGAAACGTTGGAGGGGTTGACGACCTGGTTCGAGGCAAATGGTGAGAAAAAATTTCGAGCTAAACAGGTTTGGGAATGGTTGTGGATAAAATCGACCAAATCCTTTGACGAAATGTCCAACCTTTCAAAGCCACTAAGAGATAAACTCAAGGAAGAATTTGTTATCAATCACATCGCCATTGATAATTCTCAATTGTCAAATGACGGCACCATCAAATCAGCATTTCGATTACACGACAAGCACCTAATTGAAGGTGTTTTGATTCCTGCCGATGAAAGAATGACAGCATGCGTTTCTTCGCAGGTTGGATGTTCGCTTAGCTGTAAGTTTTGTGCTACAGGCTACATGAAACGAGAAAGGAACTTAGATGCAGGAGAAATTTATGATCAAGTGGTTGCTATTCGTGACCAAGCGGAAGAACATTATCAAAAGCCCCTTTCCAATATCGTATTCATGGGAATGGGCGAGCCCCTGCTCAACTACAAAGGCATGATGGAAGGCATCGACCGAATCACCGCGGAAGATGGATTGAACATGTCTCCAAAAAGAATCACAGTGTCTACTGCCGGAATTGCTAAAATGATCAACAAGCTGGGGGATGATGAGGTGAAGTTCAACCTGGCACTTTCACTACATGCTGCAGATGACAAAAAGCGTGACACTATCATGCCAATCAACGAGACGAATACCCTTGATGCACTATTGCAATCGCTCAGATATTTCTATGATAAAACAGGGAATCGGATAACCTTTGAATACATCCTTTTCTATGATTTCAATGATTCGATAGAAGATGCAGACAAGCTGCTGAAGTACGCACGGAAAGTACCGGGTGTCAGAATCAACATCATAGAATATAACCCAATTTCAGAGGCTTCTTTCACTAAGGCAGATCCGGAAACCATTGACAGATTTGCCAATCACTTAATTAAAGGCGGTATACATACAAGCGTGCGAAGGAGTAGAGGGAAGGATATTGATGCGGCATGTGGTCAGCTAGCCAATAAATCGAAAGTAGCTTAATCCGTTTAGAATCATATTATTTCCGAATCTTTCGCCTAAAAATAAAGTGCCTTGTTAAACACTTTAGAACGTTTGCGTGTTAATGCAATTCATTATTTTTGCCTGCTTTTAATTTTACATTCTGAATGAAAATTCGAGTTCTACTACTCCTTTCCATTATATTTTTATCGGCGGCCCCAATTACGCAATTCTTTTATACGCAAGAGGTGATTGCTGTCATTGAAGATGATCGTTTGATTGAGGCTTCAGGCATCGAAGAGTCATATGAAAATCCGGGGTATTTCTGGACGCACAATGATAGCGGCTCTGGACCCACACTTTACCTTATCGACAATAATGCTCAAATAGTAATGGAGCTTGAACTCGGTGGAATTATCAATCGTGATTGGGAAGAAATTGTCACTGCAAAAATTGGAGGCAAATCATACATTTATGTTGCTGAGATTGGTGACAACAAGGCTGTTCATGAGTCAGTGAGGATTTTGGAAATCCCTGAGCCTCGTTTAGAGGGAAAGTCAAAAATTACAATTGATAAGAGGGAGATTGATGTGATGTCATTTACTTATGCTGAAGGTGCAAGAGATGCCGAGGCAGTATTGTATGACCATAATCAGAATGAATTTGTTTTGGTGACAAAGCGTGAAAAAAATGCCCTGGTCTATTCATTTCCATTTGTGCCCAATGAACAACCGGCCGTGATCAAATCCAAAGGCACTATCCCTGCAAAACTCTTTACAGCGGCAGATATGAATGAGCAAGGGGAAATACTTCTCAAACATTATGGAGCCATTTACTATTGGGGTGAGTCCGAAAAGCCAGCCGTTGATCGAATCTTGGCTTGGGATGCTGTCATGGTTGATTATATACCGGAGCCTCAAGGTGAAGCTATTTGTTGGCACAAGGGAGATTTCTACACGATCAGTGAAAAGAATATTGGCAAGCCACAAGAGATGCTTTATTTCAAGCGGATGCCTTAATCATCAGCCACCGGCTGACATTCACCACTCACGCATTCTACGTCTGGTTCTACGATTATTGAACAATCAGAAATCGCACCTGTTTCTAAATTGTATTGAGCATTCAGGCTATTGTAGCGATTTACAAGTAAAAGAAATCTGGGCATGTCCATCTCTGTGGAATGAACAATATACTTCACCGGTCCACCGCATGCTTTAGCTCCATAAGCTGTAGCCATACATTGAGATGACGAGCTGCATGAGGTAACAAGCATAGCCTCAATTTCAGTGTCAATGGCTTCCATCTGACTCAACATCTCATCTGCTGAAAGTGGAGTCTCCTCTTCCTTGCAGGCTAGAAAGAAGAGCATGCTAAATATCAAAAGGTATTTGCTCATATCGAATGTTTAGCCTGAGTAAGAGCAAAATTCATGCTACTTCTTGCTGGCATTGAAAAGCTTTTGCTTCTCATCCTTGCTCAAACTCTCATATCCTTTTTCTGAGATTTTATCCAGAATGGCATCTATCTCGGCCTGGGGTGTGTTGCCTGATTCTGATGTTTTTGCCTTGGATTCTTTTTTTGAGGGTCTTCTGTTGCCAGAGCGGTGTGTCACCTTGATTTTTGGTTGAGGCTTAAACATACTCTTGACGAAGGAAATAAAAGAGATGATCCAGCCACCAAGGTCAGTTCCTTTGTTTAGCTGTGAGATATATATCCATCCGATAAGTGCACCTCCGAGATGGGCAATTTCTCCCCCGGCATTGGCTCCCGTAGATCCGATGAATGACATGAACACGTAAAAAATGGCAATGTATTTGATTTTAACCGGGCCGATAAACAGCAAAAAGAACGTGTAGTTGGGCATAAAAACGGCTGCTCCAACCACAATTGCAAAAACACCGGCTGATGCTCCCAGCATCATAGATCCTGCTACTCGATCAGCGAAAAACGGAATAAAATTGTACATAAACATGTACAGAAGTCCTCCTGCCAATCCACCAAGCACATACAAAGCGATGACGCGTTTGCTATTCAAAAATTCCTGAATGATCCTGCCAAACCAAAACAGGAAAAGCATATTGAAAAGGATATGGAAAAAATCGAAGTGAGTGAAAAAGTAAGTTACTATAGACCAGGGCTGGAGTAGGAAAGAGCCTATCTCCGCCGGAAGTTGCAGTTTTCTAAACATCCAGAAAAAGGTATCTGTAGCTCCACTCAAGTCAAAAAATACTTTGAAGATTCGAGCAGATACAAACACAATCAAGTTGATCAAAATAATTTGAACAACCGCATTGTTGGGCTTACTCCAGGCGTTAGAAAATTCTTGTTTGATTCCTCCGTTCATGCTTAGTAAAATCTCTTAGTACTATCCTGCCAAAATTTTAACAAAATAAATGCAATCAGCATTCCACCAAGGTGGGCAAGGTGAGCTACATTATCTCCTGGAGTTCTATTAAACTCAGCATAAAGCTCATACATGGCATAGAAAAACACCAGGTATTTGGCTTTGATTGGGATTGGCGGGAAAAGTAGAAAAAGCTCGGTATTTGGAAACAAGAACGCGAACGCAAATAAAATTCCAAAGACCGCACCAGATGCACCAATCATGTTGCCATTTGTGACTACACCATCATAAATGCTCCTTACGGCAGCAATTGTTTCCCCTTCGTAGGCAGGATTATCATAATATAAGTCCAGAAGTTCACCGCCTCTGGCTACATTAATAAACGACTTATTTTCAATAATGAATCGCTCAAAAGCTTCCGGGCTTGGATCTTCCATGTAGGCCTCAGCACTTCTTTTCAATGGTAATTTTTCGAATGCATCAGCAGCACCATAAAGTAAACCGGCACCAATTCCGCAGATTAGATAGAAAGTAAGAAATCGTTTTGATCCCCAAACCATTTCAAGCATAGGAGCAAAAACAAGCACTGCGATCATATTCCCAATAAGGTGCCAGGTGCCTCCATGAAGCCACATGTAGGTTAGAAATTGGTATGGAGCAAACTCTGTAGAATAGACCACTCTCAAGCCAAACCATTCTGCGAGTGGCAACCTAAGAAATGACGATAGTAGCATAATCGCTACATTGATGATCAGGATATTTTTTGCTACTGGTGTGAGTCTTCTAAACACTTATTTATTCCTTTCTAATTTTTCTTAAACCAATCATTTATTTGCTCTAAGCTAACCAAAACATAGGTTGGATTTCCATCCGGCGTATAATTTGGCTGTTCGCAGGCAAACAACCTGTCCATCAGGTGATCCATTTCCTCTTCCTTCAGCTTATTGCACCTATTGGTTGCTGTTCGCTTGGCCAACGCTCGGGCCAGACTTTCGTTTTTGGGAAGATCCAGCTTCTCAGCATTGAACTTATACTGTTCTATCAGACCTTCAAATACCTCCTTTTCGTTGCACGGCGCCAGCTCAGATGGTATTCCCTGTATCACAATCATTCGTTCGCCCATCTGCTCAAACTCAAATCCCAACTGACTAATTTCTTGTTTCAAGTCCATTGCTAGTGCAAAATCAGAAGGATTTAAGGCGACTTGCTGAGGAAACATGCATGATTGTGAAACTCCTGAACCTGTCTGCATCGATTTCTGGTATTGCTCAAATAGGATTCGTTCGAAGGCAGAAACTTTATCCAACACAACCATTCCACTTTTTACCTGCCGAAGCAAATAACGTCCATGAAGGTGATATGTTGGCTTTTTATCTTCAACTTCAACAGGTTGATTAATCGAACTGATAAAAGTGGTCTGAACCACACGCTCTTTTTCGGCTTCCTCAATCGTAGCAATCTCCTCTTGCGAGGCAGACGCATATAGTTCATTCAGCTTATCGAGTCGCTCTTGATTGCTTTCCAATGACTTGAAAGAGCCGTAATCCCGATCCTTTTTGGTCGTAAAAGAAGGATTTTCTCGCTGTATATTGAGATGATCAAAACTTACGTCTGCTGAAAAATCTAATGATGGAGTAACATTGAATGAAGCTAGTGCTTGCCTTACGGCCGAATTGATCACACCGTAAAGCATCCGATCATCATCAAACTTCACCTCTGTCTTGGTGGGGTGAACATTGATGTCTACATGTATTGGATCGATTTCAATAAATAATACGTAAAAAGGGAAATAATCTTCCTTTAGTAATCCCTGGTAGGCTCGGGTGACGGAATGATTGAGATAACTGTTCTTGATGAAGCGATTGTTGATGAAGAAAAACTGCTCGCCACGGGTTTTCTTGGCATTTTCCGGCTTCCCGATGTAACCACTGATTTTCACAAGATCCGTTTCTTCGCTACACGGCACCAGTTGTTGCTGATAGTTTTTACCGAATAACTGTACAATTCGTTTGCTCAGCTTTCCACCATCAAGTTTATAGGTTTCTAAGTCATTTTGTATGAATGAAAAGGCGATCTCAGGGTTGGCAAGAGCCACACGTTGAAACTCATCATTGATGTGTCTAAGTTCAACCGGGTTTGATTTTAGAAAATTTCTTCTGGCAGGAACATTGTAAAACAGGTTTTTAACCGAAATAGATGTTCCTTGATTTTGGGCAATAGGCTCCTGACTCTTTATTTCCGAAGATTCAATGACTAGCTGTGTACCAAGTTCGTCTTCACATTGCCGTGTCTTAAGTTCCACCTGGGCCACTGCAGCTATAGATGCCATTGCCTCACCACGAAAGCCAAGCGTTCTGATTTTAAAGAGGTCATCGGAAGAACGAATCTTAGAGGTGGCATGACGTTCAAAGCTCATCCGAGCGTCAGTCATGCTCATACCGCATCCATTATCAACGACCTGTATCAGTACTTTGCCGGCATCCTTTACCACCAACTTGATGTTAGTTGCTCCGGCATCTACGCTATTTTCCAGCATTTCCTTCACTACAGAAGCAGGTCTTTGCACTACCTCACCCGCAGCAATCTGATTGGCAATTCCGTCTGGAAGTAAACGAATGACATCACTCATTTTCGTCTCCTCAAAGATTTAAGTCGATAGATCAGGTAAACCGGAAGGATAATCCATAAGATATAGTAAAAGACTTCATTGCCGAATTGAAGCCAGCCGAGCACCATCAATCCGAGTAGCGAAGCAATAGCGAGCTGAATCATTGAAGTGGCAGGTGCGGACTTAGTTTTTCTCTTAAAGTTTATCTTGGATGGTTGATAATTTCCGTCAGGCTTTCCGCCCATTTGTTCTTTTATTCGTTCAGTACGCTCTTTAATTTCCTCCTTCACAGGGTCATAATACCGTGGTTGTATTCGAAATTGCTGATGTCTTGGTAGACGAAAAAGGGATGGAAATCGCATTAGGTATACTTATTGATCGAATGTTCTTATTAATGAACACGACATGAATGAAAAATTGTTCAAATTTAATCCTCACAAATGAGAAAGAATCAATTACTTGGATTCGATTTGATTTACCACTTATGAAAGCACTCCGTCTGGTACTCGCTTTTATGTGCTCATCGGTTTTTGCAATGGACGCAGAAATCAGTGAAGGCGTATGGATAGACGGCAGCTCATTCTACAAATCAATTAAGCATAAAAAAAAGTCAACGATATATTTCCAGGATTGGTCCGTCTTTGTTGAACAGTTTCTCCGAGATAAAGATTATTATGTGGCGCTACAGCTAGATCAGCATTTTGATCCTTTCCCAAACGATGAAATAGCCTTGCCCTCTATAGCTACTTTGGCAGCTATTGAAAACAAAGACTTGCGAGTAGATTACTATGGCTTTTTGGAAAGCTTTGGCCGAACATACGGCGCTAATCATCTGGTGTTACCAGACACAGCTGGCTTTACATCTTTGGAAAAAGAGGTAATTCAAGAGATCAACGAGCATTCGCCATTTTATTTTTTGAATAAATCATCACTTTCCTACGCAATTCCCCAATCTAAAAAGGCCTTTGAAAGCAAAATCATTAGTCAACCAACCATTTGGATAGCAGAGCAAGATGATAACATGAGCAACCTGAAAAGATGGAGTTCTAAATTGGTATCTAAAGACATAGCAGCTTTTTATGGCCAGTTGGGAGATTCAAAATCAACATCCTATATCCCGGCATATGAATTACCAGCATCGTTATCCAGTTCCATTTTTTCAGCAAGTGTGATAGCAATAGATCCACATCAAGTGTTTCCCATCAAAGATCAGGTTATCACCTACCTGGGGATGGATCAAAAGCTTAGAAAGAGACTAAAAAAATATGCTGATGTGCTGGATTACAGATCGCCAGGTGTAACCTGCATCGTTGACCGCAGAACACAGGAAACGGAACCATTGGAAGGGGATATTATTCTCGAAACCGGGCTATCAGACGATTTTGAAACAATTATTTCTTTGCCGGAAATGGTAATTGCTGATATCGATATTCTTATAGCAAAAATGTTATTTGGGTCTCACGGAATGATTGGAAGAAGCGATCACCCCAATGCACGCCGAATAGAAAATTACAAATACCTAGGCCACAGTGATGCGGATAAGGAAGGATTTAACATCAATCATTTTTTATGGATAGATACACTTGCAGCTCAAGCTATTGAAAGATATGCGACTCCCGGAATTCAAATTGCAGTAGTCAAGAATGGGTCTGTAGTTGCTGAAAAATCATATGGTTATTTTACCTATGATAGCCTTCGTGCAGTATCCGAAAATACAGTTTATGATATTGCCTCAATAACCAAGGTAGTCGCAACGCTACCGGCTATTTCTCTTTTAATAGATCAGGGAAAAATTAATCTTGATGACTCATTGGCCATGCATCTGGAAGAATTTAAATCTTCAAACAAATCATCTATTACGATACGACAGTTGCTAGCTCACAATGCAGGGCTGCTTTCTTATGTGCCATTTTGGAGCATGATGATGGATGGAGATCGGCTGGATGCATTTTATTATAAGACACCTCAAGATGAGGAAAAAGACATTCGTACGTATGGGCTGGAGCCTCATCCAAGCATGGCGGATTCATTGAAGAGTTTTATTGTACGATCCAAACTAATTAAAAATCCGGAAGAATATCGATACAGTGATCTTGGATTCATGATTTTACACCTCTTGGTAGAGAAAGTTTCCGGCATTCCTTTTGAAGATTTTTTAAATACAAACTTCTATCAGCCGATGGGGATGTCAAACACCACCTTCAACCCAATCAAAAAGGGAATTTCCCCTAAAGACATAGCGCCCACAGAGTATGATGAAAGATACCGAAGTTATCAGGTATGGGGAGAGGTGCATGATAGAAATGCTTTGGTCTTTGGAGGTATTGCAGGGCATGCAGGCCTATTTTCAAATGCTATTGACCTTGCCAAGATGATGTATATGTTCACGAATAATGGTTATTATGGAGGTCGGCAATATATCTCCAAAGAAACTATTGAACAGCTCAATGTTCGCTATTTCAAAAACAATCGAAGAGGGCTCGGCTGGGACAAAAAAGATGGAGAAAAAGACGCTGCATCTTCCATGGCCAGCGATATGAGCTTTGGTCACACAGGGTTTACAGGAACAATGATATGGGCAGATCCTGAAGCCGATTTGATTTATATTTTTCTCTCAAATCGCATTTATCCAGATGCCAACAACTGGAAATTAATGGAGATGGATACACGGACACACATTCACGATGTGTTGTACCAATCCCTTGAAAGTTTTGAATTGCGAAACTAATTCGCGTCTCTTGGGGTTTAACTCCACTGAAGAAATAACCTAATACATGAAGGTAGGAATAGTATGTTATCCCACGTATGGTGGAAGTGGCGTGGTAGCCACAGAACTAGGTAAAGCTCTGGCTAAAAAAGGACACAAAGTCCATTTCATTACTTACTCTCAGCCTACAAGGTTGGATTTCTTCAATCCCAATCTCTATTATCATGAAGTGAGTGTGAAATCCTATCCGCTCTTTCAATATCCGCCATATGAGCTCGCTTTAGCCAGCAGGATGGTCGACGTAGTTTTAAATGAGAAGTTGGATTTACTGCACGTGCACTATGCAGTGCCACATGCATCAGCAGCGTACATGGCTCAACAAATCCTAAAGACCAAAGGGTATGAGATTCCATTCATCACGACCTTGCACGGAACAGATATTACAATCGTTGGAAAAGATGCCACCAATGAGCCTGTGGTTACCTTCTCGATTAACAAATCGGATGGAGTTACAGCGGTGTCAGAAGACTTAAAAAATGATACGCTTGAGCATTTTGATATTTCAGTTCCAATAGAAGTGATACCAAACTTTATTGATCTGGAGCGATTCAAAAAACAACCGAAGGAGCATTTCAAAAAGGCGATTTGCCCGAACGATGAAAAGCTGGTAGTGCACACCTCAAATTTCCGAAAGGTCAAGCGTGTGGATGACGTGCTCAAGGTTTTTTGTGAAGTAAGAAAAGTGGTGCCTTCCAAGCTTCTGCTTATAGGAGATGGCCCGGAGCGCCAGAGAATGGAAGATATAGCGCGAGAAATATGTACTGAAGATATCAGATTTCTTGGAAAATTGGAGGCTGTAGAGGAGGTACTTTCCGTAAGTGATTTGTTTTTGATGACCTCCGAGAAAGAAAGTTTTGGACTGGCTGCACTGGAAGCAATGGCCTGTGAGGTACCTGTAATTTCTTCAAATGCCGGTGGACTGCCTGAATTGAATGATGAGGGTGAATCAGGTTATGTCTGTAATGTAGGTGATGTAGATGCCATGGTAGAGAGGGCAATTCACATACTTGATGAAAATAATTTACCATCATTTAAGAAAGGAGCCTTAGCACGAGCCAAGGAGTTTGATGTGAATAATATTCTGCCTAAGTATGAGGCATACTATGAATCAGTTTTAACAAAACATAAACAGTCTTTATCAGAGAGTTTGTAAAAAATTAGGGTTTCTTTTTCCTAGTTTTGCCCTGAACTTAAAATAAGCAATGGAACTAAAGAATAAACCTCACGCAAAAGGGACTAAAGAACTTTTCAAAAATAAGTTCATGGAAAGGCTCACGAGGACTCATATCGCCGTACCGTTGGTCCTTTTCACTATCATTTCTACAAGCTTGATGATTTATGGATTTCAACATTCATATATAACTGCATTAAGCGCGCCACTTCTTTTCTTCGGTGGCCTCATGTCTTTCACATTAGTAGAGTATATGATGCATAGATTCTTGTTTCATTTAAATCCAAAAACTGAAAAACAAGAAAAATTTGCGTATGCTGTTCATGGGGTACATCACGATTACCCAAAAGATAAAGATAGATTGGCTATGCCGATTCCCTTGAGCCTGGCGCTATCCACAGGATTTTTCTTTCTGTTTCAGCTAGTTATGGGTTCTAATGTCTTTGGATTTTTACCAGGATTTCTGATGGGTTATGCATCATACCTATGGGTTCACTACATGGTTCATGCATTTCAGCCGCCAAAAAACTTCTGGAAAGTTTTATGGGTGCATCATGGAATCCATCATTACAAAGATCCGGGGAATGCATTTGGAGTTTCTTCTCCATTTTGGGATTTGGTATTTCGCACAATGCCGAAGAGATAATCAGCTCTCTTTCTTCTTTTGCTTTGCTTCTTTTTTAGCCTCTTTAGCTTTTCGTTTTTCAGGTGAAGCCGGCTCAAGTGTGGCCTTGAATAAAAAATCTCGGGTACCCCAAAACAAATTGGATATCAATGAAGCGAATATGGGTCTCCTGCCAGGCATAACTATGGTGATACTAGTATGTTAATTTAACGTAAAAAATTCTCATTTCATTGTCACAAACTTGATTTCGAATCTAATTCATTCAAGAACTGCTGTTGCTTGGTAGTACTAATATCATCTCAAATAATAAATCTTTGGTGTTTAGGAAATCATTCCTGTCCGATTTTAGTTAAGTTAATGTCATGATCGGATATCGATTTACAGAATTTATTCCAGAGAAAAATCCAGAGCAAACTACTTTCGACAATTTGCTAAATATCTTTCTCCAGCTGATGATCATCACTTCCGGAGATGTGAATGAAGCACTGAGTTGGCTCACGAATTTGGATAGGGAGCATCACATCTCAAATGCCGAATATGGTATTGGAGACTTCATCGATGACCTTAGAAACAAGGGATATATAGATGATAAGAATGAAAAAGGTGAGTTCAGAATCACCGCGAAGAGCGAGCAAGAGATACGAAAGAGTGCCCTCGACGAAATTTTCGGAAAATTGAAAAAATCAGGCAGAGGTAATCATAAAACCAACCATACTGGCACTGGTGATGAGATTACCTCAGACTACAGGGAGTTTCAATTTGGGGATTCAATTGAACAGATCGAGATGACCGAAAGTCTAAGAAATGCTCAAATTAATCACGGATTGAATGATTTGATGCTTACTGAAAATGATTTGGAAATAAGGGAACGTGAGTTTAAAGCCCAGACTTCAACAGCATTGATGATTGACATTAGCCATTCGATGATCTTATACGGAGAAGATCGAATCACACCAGCCAAAAAAGTAGCTATGGCTCTTGCAGAATTGGTAAAGCGAAAGTATCCGAAAGATACCCTGGACGTAATCGTCTTTGGCAATGATGCATGGCAAATTGAAGTCAAAGATCTACCATATTTAAATGTAGGTCCATACCACACCAATACGGTGGCAGGATTAGAGCTCGCAATGGATTTGCTTCGTCGTAGAAAAAATAAGAATAAGCAGATTTTCATGATTACCGACGGTAAGCCAACATGCTTAAAAGAAGGAATCAAATACTACAAAAATAGCTTTGGACTCGACCCGAAAATATTAAACAAAACATTGAATCTAGCAGCTCAATGCCGAAGAATCAATGTGCCAATAACTACCTTTATGATTGCCTCAGATCCATATTTGCAAGAGTTTGTGAGAGAGTTCACAGAAGTAAATAATGGAAATGCATATTACAGCAGTCTGCAAGGTCTCGGTAATCTCATTTTTGAAGATTATCGAAGAAACAGAAGAAAGAACCTCTAGGCCATCGGCCATAAACAACAGTTTTATAAATGAATTATCAAGATCTATCTGCTGAGCAGAAACTGAAGATTAAAACACTGGGCGAGCTGAAAAATGCCGGCTATCAGTCCATATCTATCAAGGAGGAATTAAGATCCAACCTGATACGAGCAAAGAAAGAAAAAAAAGAAATATTTACAGGGATTTGGGGATATGAGGACACTGTGATTCCTGATGTTGAAAGAGCTATTCTTTCCAAACATAATATCAATTTCCTTGGATTAAGAGGTCAGGCCAAGACGCGAATGGCACGCATGATGACCATGCTATTGGATGAATACATTCCTGTAGTTAAAGATGCTCCACTTAATGATGATCCGTTGAAACCGATTTCAAAGTTTGCGAGAGATAAGACCCAAGATCTTGGTGATGATACGCCCATAGGTTGGATGCACAGAGATGAACGCTATACAGAAAAGCTAGCCACACCGGATGTAACCATTGCGGACTTAATTGGTGATGTAGACCCTATCAAGGCAGCGAGTTTGAAACTACCATATTCAGATGAGCGCGTAATTCATTTTGGATTAGTGCCACGGTCTCATAGAGGAATTTTTGTGATCAATGAGCTACCCGATCTTCAGGCAAGAATTCAAGTTGCCCTTTTCAATATTCTACAAGAAGGGGACATTCAAATCCGAGGATTCAAATTGAGGATGCCGCTTGACGTACAGTTTGTATTCACAGCTAATCCGGAAGATTACACCAATAGAGGCTCGATTGTTACTCCGCTAAAAGATCGAATTGACAGTCAAATTATTACTCATTACCCTTCTTCTATTGAGATTGGCAAGAAAATCACCAGTCAGGAAGCCAGTTTGACAATAGAGCAAAAAGAATCCATTGAAATTTTTGACCTGGCAAAAGACCTCATCGAGCAAATTGCCTTGGAGGCAAGAGACAGTGAATATGTAGACGCAAAAAGTGGTGTTTCCGCTCGTCTTACAATTACGGCCTATGAAAACCTGGTAAGTGCATGTGAAAGACGGATGCTAATGAGTAGAGATGCTAAGACCAGTGTACGGCTAACTGATTTTATAGGTGTAATCCCGGCAATCACAGGTAAGGTAGAACTCGTATATGAAGGTGAACAGGAAGGCCCGGGAATTGTAGCCAACAACCTGGTTGGGAAGGCAATTAGATCGCAATTCATCAATTATTTTCCTGATCCTGAGAAAGAACGAAAGAAGGAAAGTGGAAATCCGTATGAGCAGTTGAAAGACTGGTTTGAGAAAGGAAACATGGTCGATTTGATATTTGATGCAAGCGAAAAAGAATATCAAAAAGAGCTAAAAAGTATACCTGGTCTTGAACAGTTGGTAGACAAATATCAAAAAACTCCGCACGAAGGATTTAAATACTTTCTGATGGAATTTGCGTTATTTGGATTAGCAGAATACAGCATGCTTAGCAAGCACCAACTAGCACAAGGTATGCAATTCAAAGATCTCTTTACCAGTATGTTCAACATGCCCGAACTTGGAGATGATGAATAAGTGTTACATAAAAAAGCCATCTGAGTATGAGTCATCCAAACTCCATACGGCAATTGAAAAACAGCGATTCGCCTGAAAAAATAAGAGAGCTGCTTAGATTAATTCATGGCGGAGAGTCGCAGGTTGTAGAATTTAAAAAGAAGGCAAACCATCCAGAAAAAATCATCCGAGAGGTAGTCGCATTTGCAAATTCAGATGGAGGTCACCTCTTTATTGGAGTCAATGATAATGGGACACTCGCTGGACTGAAGTATCCGGAAGATGAGGAGTATGTCCTTACAAAAGCAATCACAGAATTATGCAGGCCTGCCATCGAATTTACAGTAGAGCTGATCCAGGTTCGATATGATATTGAAATTCTCCACTACCACATAAAGGAAAGTCAATCAAAACCTCATTACGCTTTTTTAAATAAAAAACATCGATATGGTAAAGCTTATGTGCGATCAGCTGATCATTCCATTCAGGCAAGCTATGAAGTCAGACAAATATTAAAGAGAAAGGAAAAGCATCATCAGCCTATTGTTTTTGAGGATAATACAAAAACGCTCTTTCAATATTTTAAAGAACATTCCGGTATTACCTTGTCAGAGTACACACAGTTGAGTGGGCTAAATAAAAAGCTTGCTTCTAATAAGTTAATCCATTTGGCTTTATCTGGCGCTTTAAAAATTGAGCCAAAGGAAGGTGGCGATATTTTTTCACCGACCGAATAAATTTCCTCAAATTCCTCACTTTTCACTTCTTTTTTTCAAGTGAAACTCCAATATTACGGTTGATCCCTTTTCGGAACTATAAACCACTACACTGAATGGCTAAATCCTCCAAGCAGAAGAAGATATTCGTACTCGATACCTCAGTCATTTTATTCTCACACGATTCAATTCTCAATTTTGCGGAGCATGACGTAGGATTACCAATTACTGTATTGGAAGAACTGGACCAATTTAAGAAGGGCAACGACACCAAAAACTTTGAAGCCAGAGAATTTATCCGATTGCTCGATAGATTGGCAAAAGATCATAGCCTCCAGGACTGGATCCCTTTAAATGGTAAATCGAAAGGGTGCTTTAAGGTGATTATGGATTCTGAAAGCACGATTGATGCCACCCAAATATTTAATGATGGCAAGAACGATCATCGCATTTTGAATGCTGCTCTTACCGTAAAAGAGCAGGAGCCTAAAAGAAAAGTAATACTTGTATCAAAAGATATAAACCTGAGGCTTAAAGCTAAATCCCTTGAGCTACCAGCTGAGGACTATGAAACCGGCAAAATCAAAAATGTCAATACTCTGCTCACAACAGGTATGACTGAGCTCGAAGACATCAATTCTGAGCACATCGATGAGCTGTTCAAAAAGAATGTCATCGATCGCAAAAAGATTTTGATGCGCAAGAAATTCCCTGCCAATAATTATTTCATTCTAAAAAGTGAAAAAAACTCCGTCCTTGGCTATTACAATCCTACGGATGATGCAGTTGAGAAGGTAGAAAAGCAAATGGTTTACGGCATTAAACCGAAAAACGCAGAACAAACATTTGCGATGCACGCCATGCTAAATCCAGACATTAAGTTGGTAAGCATAAATGGAGTAGCTGGAACAGGCAAGACATTATTAGCATTGGCATCAGCTTTGGAACAGCGAAGAAATTTTAAGCAGATTTATTTAGCGAGACCTATTGTTCCATTAAGCAACAAGGACATCGGATACTTACCAGGAGATATCAAATCCAAGCTCAATCCCTACATGGAACCACTGTGGGACAACCTTAAGTTTATCCAACATCAGTTCCGAGAAAATGACAAAGAATTTACCCGAATCACAGATATGGTAAATCAGGAAAAATTGATGATTACGCCATTGGCCTATATACGGGGAAGAAGTTTGTCCAATATCTTTTTCATAGTGGATGAGGCGCAAAACCTTACGCCCCATGAAGTGAAGACGATCATTACAAGAGCAGGCGAAAACACCAAGATCATTTTTACAGGTGACATTTATCAAATAGACACACCTTACCTCGATTCGCAATCAAATGGCTTGTCATATTTGATAGATCGAATCAAGGATCACCCAATGTTTGCTCATATCACATTGGAAAAAGGAGAAAGATCTGAACTAGCTAACCTTGCAAACGACTTGTTATAATGCCTTATATAGACGTAATACAACCCGAACAAGCAGAGGGGCAGCTCAAAGAAATCTATGACGACCTGATAAAGAGTAGAGGAAAAATTGCCGAAGTACATAAAATACAATCGCTCAACCCACAGTCAATCGTAAACCACATGGACCTTTACATGACAATCATGTTTGGGAAGTCGCCGCTTAAAAGAGTTCATCGAGAGATGATGGCTGTTGTTGTTTCAATATCCAACAAATGTCAATACTGCCAGACACATCATCTGGAGGCCGTTAAGAATTTCTGGAAAGACGAACAGAAGCTAGAAGCATTTCAGAAAAATTTTGAAGATGCACCATTAGAAGAAAAGGAAAAATCTTTGTGTCGCTATGCCAAAGAACTAACTGAAAATCCTGAGAAATCAGAAGATGGAAACTTGGTGAACCCTCTAAGAGAAATTGGATTTTCTGATCGGGAAATTTTGGATGCCGCCTTGGTTATCGCCTACTTCAATTTTGTAAATCGTATTGTTTTAGGACTTGGCGTGCACCTTGAAAAAAATCCTGGCGGATACAAATATGATTAGTGTATCTAAATTCATTTGATTTCGTTAGGTTTAGCTTGTCAAAAACCTCAAATACATGATCAACCTAAAAGACGTAAGTAAATTCATCGAATCAAAATACCAAAGGACTTTCATTTTGAAAGGAGTTGATTTAGAAATCAATGAAGGTGAATTTGTAAGCATAATGGGACCATCAGGTTCAGGAAAATCCACATTGCTCAATATAATAGGAATGCTGGATAAGCCATCGGAAGGAGAATACTACTTCATGGATGAGCCTGTACACAAACTTCGCGAGAAGAGAATCTCTAGAATTCACAAAGAACATATTGGTTTTATTTTTCAGGCCTATCACCTGATAGATGAACTTACCGTATACGAAAACATCGAAACACCTTTAATCTATCGCGGCATCAAAGGAAAAGAGCGCGCCAGCATGATCGCTGAAATGCTTGATAGATTCAACATGGTAGCTAAAAAAGACTTGTTTCCTGAGCAACTTTCCGGTGGTCAGCAGCAGCTGGTAGGCGTAGTTCGTGCAATTATCGGAAAGCCGCAGCTTTTATTGGCCGATGAGCCTACTGGAAATCTTCATTCTTCTCAAGGAGAGGAGGTTATGGATGTCTTAAAGCAACTTCACGATGAAGGCATGACTATTATTCAAGTTACACATAACGAAAAATTTGCCGAATATGGTTCTCGAGTCGTCCAATTAGAAGACGGTCGAGTAATGGATTAATTCGAAGAATTTAATAGTCAAGGTTGGTTCCTAAAATGTCTATATTTGGATATATAGAAGATTAATTTTAACTAAACCAACCTAAAGATGAATATGCCAGATTATTTAGAGCGCCTGATCCATACGGTGAGTGATTCACTACCAGGAGTGGTGGGTGCAGTAGTGGTATTGATTATCGGATGGCTATTTGCAATACTTATGAGAAAAGTAGTGCATAGCCTGATGAAAAAGACCGAGTGGGATGAGCGATTGTTAGGCAACACGATTGTTGATACCAATAAGTTCATTGCCAATTTGGTGTACTATGTTCTAATGCTGATCATTTTGCTGATTGTCCTGGAAATGCTTGGCGTGAGCTATGTTCTGGATCCCATCAGAAATATGCTCAATGAATTCCTCGGATTCATTCCAAATATTTTGGCAGGTATGGCCATCATATTCATTGGTTATATCATTGCTAAGTTTATTTCTAATCTGGTGAAAATGGCCGGAAGCTTCTTTGATCGGTTGGCCAATAATATGGGATTCAAAGAAACCGACAAGCTGGTACATTTCATTCAGCAAGTTGTATTCATTGTTATTTTCATTCCTTTCATCATTCAAGGTCTTAATGCACTTCACCTCGAAGCGATCACAAATCCTGCTAACAATGTCTTGCACCAAATGCTGGATTCCGTTCCGAACATTATAGGAGCGATTCTAATCATTGCAATATTCGTTGTTGGAGGAAGGTTCATCACATCCTTTGTTAAAGACTTGCTAGCTAACGTTGGTATTGATAAGCTGGTAGATAAGCTTCAGTTAAAATCGGTGTTAGGAAAGCAAAAGCTCTCATCCATTGTGGCCAACATCATATTCTTCTTCATGGTATTTTTCGGAGTAATCTCTGGTGTTGAGATGTTAGGACTTGACCGCCTGGCTGAAGTACTTCATACAATCTTGAACCTGTCAGGTAATGTGCTATTCGGACTGATTATCCTTGTAATGGGTAACTTCCTAAGCTCAATTATTTATAAATCCATGAGTGCATCAGAGAACAATGCATTTGTAGCCGGAATAGCGAGGGTCGCTATTGTGGGCCTTTTTCTGGCGATTGCTTTAAGAACCATGGGTATTGCAAACAGTATAGTTGAGCTAGCTTTCGGGTTGACTCTCGGTGCTATCGCCGTGGCTGTGGCTCTTTCATATGGTCTGGGAGGTAGGGAAGCTGCCGGGAAGCATATGGAGCAGATTCTTAAGAAATTTCAGAATAAGAAATAAGATAAAATTCAAAATGAAAAAGAAAGCCCCGATGCAGTCGCATCGGGGCTTTTTATTTATTCGGAGAAGCAGGATATAAGAATGGGTTCATACTTTTTGCCAAACTTGGCATAACACCATTCTCTTAATTCGTACACCTCATCCGGAATTAGTGCTTTGATTGCTTTTCTTAGTTCCTTCTCGAAAAGCCGTTTATCAAAGCTTACTTTCGATAAAATAGTTTTAAAGTACTCCAGCATGTGAATAATTGTTAATGACCAAACCCACACCTTAAATTTGGCGTTTGGATTTAGCGAATGATTAATTATAACATTTAGTTTGAGTAAAAATTAGCGGTTGAAATGAAATCAGTCAGTTAGATTCTGCGACATTTCAAAAGATGCATTGAATTACAATACACATGAGGTTAACGAACAAGTTTTGGATAGGTTGTGCTGTCATCTTAATATCTGCAACAAATATTTTTTCTCAGGATGTTTCTGTCAAAATCGGAGAAAATGAGATAGGCATCAATCAATATTTTACTGTGACAATTCAGGTTGAAAATGATCGCCTGAAGCAGTACAGCGATTTCCCCTCTATCGAAGGATTCATAAAACGCGGTACGTCATCTTCAACCACAACCAATTATGTAAACGGGAAAATGTCTTCCACGCAAAGCCTGACTCAAAACTATCAGGCAACAGAAAAGGGCACCTTTCTCTTGGCACCTTTTTTTATGACAATTAATGGGAAAGACGTAAAATCCGAGGGAACGCAAATTACTGTGGGAGATGCCGTTCAGCGGCAAGGAAGACCGGGACATTCAACACGCGATCCTTTCTCAGAATTTTTCGGAAGAAGATCCGAAGCAGACGAATTTGTAGACATCAAAGCAGATGCTTTTGTGGCACTTACACTAGACAAGGATGAGGTATATGTAGGGGAAGGATTTACAGCTACTTTAGCATTTTATGTAGCAGAATCTAATCGGGCAGAAATGCGATTTTACGATTTAGCCAATCAAATTACAGAAATCGTAAAGACCGTAAAACCTCCAAGCTGTTGGGAAGAAAATTTCAGTATCGATCAAATTTCTGGGGATCCAGTGACTATCGGCGGAAGAAACTATACCAGGTACAAAATTTATCAAACAGCTTACTATCCGTTGACTCAGCAGGATATCGCGTTTCCTTCTATTGGCTTGAAAATGATCAAATATAAGATCGCCAAGAATCCATCATTTTTTGGAAGAAACAGACAAGAAGACTTTGAGACATTTTATTCCAAAGAAAAAAAGGTCAAGGTCAAAGAGCTGCCTCCGCATCCATTGAGAGATCAGGTGGCAGTAGGAGATTATCGTTTAAATGAAGAAATAAGCTCCACAAACCTTGAAACAGGTCAGAGTTTTACCTATAAATTTAATATTGCTGGAGAAGGCAACGTGACGGCCATTGAACCGCCAAAGCCTGAAGCAGAAAGCGATTTTGATTTTTATGCCCCAAACGTAACTCAACAGGTAAACAGAGGCGGAGGTAAGGTCAGGGGCGTCAAGACCTATGATTTCTACGCAATACCAAATGAACCCGGCGAGTATAATATGTCGGACTATTTTTCATGGATTTTCTTCAATCCTGATATGGAAACCTATGATACCTTAAAATCTGAGCTAGTGCTCAACGTGACTGGTGAAAGCCGAAAGAATTTATCGATTGCATCGAATGATTTAGGGGATTTTTATGATCAGATTGCTATTGCTGATAATGATTTAAAACCAATTGATGGAAGTAGCTGGTTTACCATCATTGTTAATATCTTTATTGCTTTAACCTTGGGCTTTACGGCCTATCTGCTGTTCAAAAAGACAGCTTAATCCATGAGTAACACGTTTGGCAATATTCTTAAAATCACCTCCTTTGGCGAATCGCATGGACAGGGTGTTGGTGTAACCATTGATGGCTTTCCTGCCGGAATTGAGTTGGATGAGAATTTTATCCAATCCGAACTTGACCGAAGGAAACCAGGCCAATCACGCATTACTACTCAAAGAAAAGAAGCCGACAGCTTTGAATTTTACTCAGGTGTTTTTGAAGGGAAATCCACCGGAGCGCCAATCACTATTTTGATAAAAAATCAAGATCAAAAAAGCAAAGATTACGACCACATCAAAGATGTTTACAGGCCATCTCATGCAGACTTTACCTATCAGGAAAAATATGGTATTCGCGATTATCGTGGAGGTGGACGTAGCTCGGCGAGAATCACAGCAGGATGGGTAGCTGCTGGGGCGGTAGCTAAACTTATGCTCAACCAAAAGAATATTAAATGCCAGGCATACGTCAGCCAGGTTGGCGATATTAAGCTTACTAAATCGCATACGGAGCTCGACCTCAGCAATACAGAATCCAACGACGTGAGGTGTCCCGATTTGGAAATGGCGAAGAAAATGTTCGATTATATTGATCAGGTAAGAAAAGAGAGAGATACTATTGGCGGCGTTGTTACCGGTGTTATATCCAATGTGCCGGTCGGATTGGGTGAGCCATTATTCAACAAGTTAAGTGCATCACTTGGTCAGGCTATGCTATCCATAAATGCGGTAAAAGGATTTGAATTAGGAAGCGGTTTTGCAGGTGTGGAAATGCGTGGTTCTGGACACAACGATTCCATAGAAAACAGAGATGGAAAAATACAAACTACAACGAACCATTCAGGTGGTATCCAGGGTGGCATTTCAAATGGAGAAGATATTTACTTCAACGTTGCCTTTAAACCAGTTGCCACCATTATGCAAGATCAAAAAAGCATTGACAAAAGTGGAAACGAAACTACTGTCAGCGGTAAAGGCAGGCACGATCCATGTGTCGTGCCGCGTGCAGTGCCAATAGTTGAGGCAATGTCGGCCTTAGTCATTGCAGATTTCTATTTATTAGCTCAAACCAATAAATTGCGAGGCTAATGCGACATTAGTTTTCACTTTGAACCTAACTATTCCAAATGATTAAACGGCTTCCCCTTCACACCAAGATCTTAATAGGAATGGCCTTGGGACTTGGTTTTGGTATGCTTTGCATCCAGTTTCCGTCCATGTCAGGCTTCACCATTGATTATATCAAGCCAATTGGAACCATCTTTATCCGAGGCCTAAAAATGATTGCCGTACCCCTTGTTTTGGCATCTTTGATTATTGGTGTTGCAAACATTGGTGATATCTCCAAGCTAACGAGAATGGGGGGCAAAACATTGTTAATCTTCATTGTCACCACAATAATTTCAATCACCATAGGACTCTCTATTGTCGCAATAGTGAAGCCCGGTCATAAACTTCCTGAGTCAACACGTACTAATTTGATGGAGCTGTACAATTCCAATGCAGCAGGTAAAATAGACTTTGCAGAACAAGTAAAATCCAGAGGCCCTTTACAGCCATTGGTTGACATGGTTCCTGACAATATTTTCATGGCAACTACCAGCAACAGCGCAATGCTTCAGGTAGTATTTTTTGCCATAATTATAGGTATTGCCATGCTTAAGGTGCCAAAGGATAAAAGTGCACCAGTTATAGCCTTTTTTGATGGACTGAATGAAGTTATCATAAAGGTTGTTGAGTTTATAATGCTAATAGCTCCATATGGTGTTTTTGGACTGATTGCATCGTTGATGATAGAAATAGCAGGAGATGACCCTACAAAAGCGTGGGAGTTGCTCTATGCCCTTCTTTGGTACTCAATGACAGTTATTGGCGGAATGCTGATTATGATGTTGGTGATTTACCCGCTTTTGCTTAAAACTTTTTCCAAAATCAATGTACTTGACTTTTTTAAAGGCATGCGACCAGCCATGTTGCTGGGCTTTAGTACTAGCTCAAGTACAGCTACGCTACCGGTCACTATGGAACGAGTGGAGAAGCACCTAGGTGTTTCTGAAGAAGTAAGCAGCTTCGTTTTGCCTTTGGGCGCTACCATTAATATGAATGGAACAAGCCTCTATCAAGGGGTATCTGCAATTTTCATTGCTCAGGCGCTTGGACTGGATCTTTCTCTTAGCTCTCAGCTAATGATCGTACTCACAGCCACCCTTGCGGCCGTTGGTACCGCAGGCGTCCCGGGCGCAGGATTGGTGATGCTTGTCATAGTTCTGGAAGCCGTTGGTATTCCTGCAGCAGGCATTGCATTGATTATGGCGCCGGAAAGAATCCTTGATATGGTAAGAACTATGATAAATATAAGTGGCGACGCTGCTGTTTCAGTAGTTGTAGCTTCTACCGAAGATGCAATTGATGAAGAAATATTGAAGGAGCACGTTAATGACTAAGAATTCAATGAAGAAATTACCTCTACATACCAAAATTGTAATCGGATTAGTATTAGGCACAATCTGGGCTTTTGCCTCCAGTTATCTCGGCTGGAATGAGTTTACAATTGATTGGATTGATCCTTTCGGGACCATATTTATTAGACTCCTTAAATTCATAGCAGTACCTCTTGTATTGTTTTCAATTATTAATGGTATTTCAGGATTAAGTGATGTCTCCAGTTTGGGCAGATTAGGAGCGAAGACAGTTTCCGCTTATATGATTACTACTTTTTTGGCAATAGGAGTTGGGCTTCTTTTTGTGAATGTGATAAAGCCAGGGTCACACATAGATGAGACTCAGCGCATCAAGAATCGCCTTTCTTATGAAATATGGCTGCAAGACAATAATATGGGGCTTTCGCAAGATGGTCAATCATTCTTGTCAGACCCTGAATACAGCAAGTATCTGACTGATGCCCAGGCAGAACGAGAGATGTCTGAGCAAGAGCGAAAAGATCTTGAAGACAAAATGACCAAAGCAGAACAAACAAAGGAGAGCTCTCCATTGAAATTTGTGGTCGACATGGTTCCGGAAAACATCATTCTATCCATTTCGAACAACCAGCTCATGCTTCAGGTCATTTTCTTTGCCATATTCTTTGGGGTCACGATTGTATTGTTGCCCAAAGACTCGGTTGCACCAGTTGTTGCATTTGTTGAAAGTATAAACTCCGTATTTTTAAAAATGGTGGATATTGTGATGAAGGCTGCACCATTTTTTGTATTTGCACTGCTTGCTGGAGTAGTCGCAAAAATGGCCGATACACCTGCAGAAGTATTCGAAATATTCCTGGGCTTAGGATCTTATTCATTGACCTTACTGGGAGGATTGTTTTTCGTAATTTTCATCATGTATCCATTGATCTTGAAATTGCTGATGAAGGGTTTCTCGTATCAGGATTTCTTTAAAAAGATGAGTCCTGCACAGTTTTTAGCTTTTTCTACGAGCTCAAGTGCTGCCACATTACCGGTAACCATGGAATGCGTTGAAAAAGGTTTGGGAGTTCCCAAAAAGATATCCAGCTTCGTCCTACCGATCGGAGCTACGGTTAATATGGATGGAACAAGCTTACACCAGGCTGTTGCAGTAATTTTCATGGCTCAACTGCATTTCATAGACCTAACCATCGGACAGCAACTAACAATTGTTTTAACAGCATCTTTGGCCTCCATTGGAGCTGCTGCTGTACCAAGTGCCGGATTGATTATGATGATTGTTGTTTTACAATCTGTCGGATTAAATCCTGCCTGGGTGGCAATCATCTTTCCGGTAGATAGATTTTTGGATATGTGTAGGACAGTCACCAATGTAACGGGTGATGCTACCGTAGCAACTTTGATTGCCAAATCAGAAGGGGAATTAGTTCCCGATACAACCGGCTAAGCACTTGTAATTAGACGTATCATTAGAATCAGACTAAAACCCATTAGCGTCAGTACTGTCAGGAATACGTTTATTAAGTTTTTTTTGGTATACATGACTTCTTATTTGAAAGTAATGGTACAATAAGTAATTCATGCAGTAAGAAAACTTCGATAACTGGTCAAAATCAACGGTGAAAAGAAGAAAATGCAGATGTCTTCTTATGAAAGAACATAGAATGACACCATTAGACAGAGACCAAGAGTTAGAATAGTAAGTGCACCAATGAATAGTGAAATTTGCATTCGCTTAGTAACCATAGCTTTGTGATTTAGGGTGATAAATAACGATTAGTATAAGTATGGTACTTATATAACGAATATCTCTGGGTCAACTTTCGAACTTTTCTACGAACTTTGCAATTGTATTGCTAAACACAGAAACTATGCAGACGACCGAGGCGCCGAAAGCCGTTAATATTTATACAGAAGCTAATCCAAATCCTAATTCTTTAAAGTTTGTGGTCAACTTCATGTTGATGCCTGAAGGCATTAGCAGAGATTATCCAAACATTGAAAGTACCAATGAGGCTCCACTGGCCAAATCACTTTTTGAAAAGTTTGATTTTGTAACAGGGGTGTTTTACATGAGTAATTTCATTACAGTAACAAAACAGGAAGACACAGAGTGGTTTGAAGTTAAGGCTGGTGTTCAGCAGTACATCAAAGATTTTTTAATGGAAGGTAAATCCATTCTGACCGAAGAAATTAAAGATAATATTGATGAGGAATTGACGGGCGATGATGCAGAAGCTAAAATAAAAGGTGTTTTGGAGGAGTATATCAAGCCTGCTGTTGAAATGGATGGTGGCGCAATAAAGCTTGCATCATATAAGGATGGAATTGTCACTGTAACCTTGCAAGGTTCGTGTAGCGGATGTCCCTCCTCTACCATTACCCTTAAAAATGGTATTGAAAACCTACTAAAAAGAATGGTACCGGAGGTAAAAGAAGTGGTTGCAGAAGAGGGTTGATTTGTAGAAATTAGGAGAAAAACGAATCTCCTCATGAAAAATCTACTTTTACTTAGCATAATTCTTTTTGCAATAATTGCGTGCAAAGACTCTCAAAACGCACAGGAAGTACCAGTTTCAAATTCTGAAATAGGTTATGATTCATTATTAGCTCAGGAAACAGGGGCGGATGATTATGGCATGCGTAGGTATGTGATGGCATTGCTCAAGGAAGGCCCGAACAGAGATCAGGATTCTACAGAGGCTGCTAATCTTCAGCGAGCCCATTTGGATAACATTACGAGAATGGCAGAGGAGGGCAAACTGGTTATGGCAGGACCATTTTTCGATGATTGGGAAGTAAAAGGAATATACATTTTTGCAGTGGAAACAGTGGAGGAGGCAGAAGAACTTACAAGTACTGACCCTGCTATTAAGGCTGGCAGGCTAGTAATGGAGCTACATCCTTGGTATGGAACTGCTGCATTGATGAAGGCTGGCGAAATGCATAAAAGGTTGGCAAAAGAGTCTATATGATGGCATATCGCATTCGTGTCATAGGTCGAGTCCAAGGTGTTTTTTTTCGCGTCTCCGCTAAAGAGAAAGCAGACAGCCTGGGGTTACATGGATGGGTTAGAAATGAAAAAGATGGTTCCGTTTTGATTGAGGTCCAAGGAGCTCAAGAAAAGATTGAAGAATTTATTCAATGGTGTCATGTTGGTTCATCTTCTTCAAAAGTAGACCATGTTGAAACAGAAGAAATCGGTGAGCAGGGCTACAGGGAATTCCGGATCACTTATTGAAATTAGGTTTATTTTTTGAAATTCTGAATGTCGGATTGAGAAAGATTGACATCATTTAGCAATAATGTATCTGTTCCGATTTCTATAGAGTTAGACTTCCAGCTAAACTGTGTTGGCTCTATAGCTTTAATTGGCAACCCCTTTTCTAGCAATGTGAAGGCAACTATTTGAATGTCTTCAATATTTACCTCATCTCCATAATACATCACGTTACTTCCAAGTCCGGCAGTCTCATTGGCCTCTTTCTCATGAATGTAATAGCCAAGTTCTTTGAGCACATATACTTTTTCACCATCCTGATCGTGTCGATAATACCTAATGATAACATCTTCTCTCAGCTGGCCTGGTGGAAGATTAGCGATCTTGGGTGCCAGATAGAGGTTTTTCAAGTCAGATAAGCTTCCATACGATTTAGATTGAGCCTGAGCATCAGGACTTTCAAAGGTATCATTATCGGTATCTACAGTAGTGTCTTGTATTTCTTCACCGTTATTTTCTTCTTGAGCCTCCTTAGCAACCTCTTCTACTGAATCAGGTATGTTTTCGGAAGTTTTTTCATCATTTTCAAGAGTGTCAGCTTCTTGGCTTTCCTTCTTGTAGGGAACCGAAGTAGTGTCTTCAGGCTTGGCAAAACTTAATTTTTTATTCTTATTGTACTGTTCAACGTCAAAGGCTGTGACTTGCAGGAGCTTGATAATTCCAATGAAGACGATAGCCACAAAAGCATAGATTGGATATTTACCCATTAGCGTTGTAGTGATTTTGGTAGCTTGAATTTAAGGAAAATACTTATGGACACAAAAAAGCCCTCACTTGCAATGCCAGCAAATGAGGGCTTCAAGAATCTAATCCTGCTATCCTTAGCTCTTCTTTTTGTTCAAATCAATCACTATTGGCGTAGCAATGAATATTGATGAGTAAGTACCCACAATGATACCAACCAAAAGTGCAAAGGAGAATCCTTGAAGTACAGCACCTCCAAACAAGAACAGCACAATTACTACAATCAATGTAGTAACGGAAGTAATAAATGTTCTACTGATTGTGTTATTTAGTGATTCATTGAAAACAGGGATTAATTCAGAGCCTGACTTAATACCCATATTTTCCCTGATCCTATCAAAAACAACTACAGTATCATTGATAGAGTATCCGATAATAGTCAGGATGGCTGCTACAAATACCTGATCCGCTTCAAATGATATTCCGAGCATATTAGCAATGGCAAATGCTGACAATACAAACATTGTATCATGGAAGAGAGCGATGATTGCTCCAAGTCCGAATTGCCACTTTCTGAATCGGAAAACGATGTAGACGAAAATACAAATCAGAGCAAATACTGCTGACTTGTAAGATGAATTTTTAATATCATCTGCAATTGTGGCACCAACTTTTGATGAACTTGAAATTGTGAAGTTCCCATCGCTTAGCTGAGATCCATCCTCAATAAATGTAAGTCCTGTTGACTCAGAAAGTCCTCTGATAAGCTCTTCTCTTACCTGAGCGTCAGCTTCATCACTTTCATCATCAATCTTGAATGATGTGGTGATTTTCAAAATATTATCAGCGCCAAACGTTTTCACCTCGGTGCCGGCATTTTCGAAGTAATTACCCAGTGAAGTTTTGATTTCTGTTGGGCTCTTCGCTTCATCAAATGTGATAACATAAGAACGTCCACCTTTAAAATCAACACCTAAAGTGATGCCCTTTACAATCATTGCCACAATACCAATTCCGATGAAAATGATACTGAATGTATAAGCTAGTTTTCGTTTGCTCAGGAAGTCGAAGTTTAGGTTTGTGAGTGCGTTTCTGGAGAAAGCATTAGCAAAAGATAGTTTAGAGTTGTCTCCTTTTTTGGAAAACGCTTCCACAATCACACGTGTGATAAATACTGCACTAAAGAATGAACAAACGATACCAATCATCAGCGTGATGGCAAAGCCTTTAACTGGTCCTTGTCCAAGAGTGAACAAGATAAAGCCGACAATCAAAGTGGTAACATTTGCATCAAAAATTGACCAGTATGCCTTCGAGTACCCTGATGAAATTGCTGCCTTGAGCCCTGAACCATTTCTAAGTTCTTCTTTAATTCTTTCAAAAATCAGCACGTTTGCATCAATAGCCATACCGATTGTGAGGACGATACCAGCAATACCAGGCAGTGTCAAAGATGTCCCAAACTGAGCCAAAATCCCCATAATGAAGAATACATTGAAGAATAGAGCCAGGTTAGCGATCAAACCACCTTTTGCATAGTATACCACCATGAATATGATTACAATAACCAAACCAACCAAGATCGAATTCAAGCCTTGATCCTGAGCTACTTTACCCAATGTTGGCCCTACTACTACGTCTTCTACAATTGTAGTTGGAGCGGGCAATGAACCTGCTTTCAAGATGTTGGCAAGGTCTTTTGCTTCCTCTATCTCCTGGAATCCTCCCGAGATAGAAGAGTTACCGTTTTGGATTTCTCCTCTTACAAAAGGAGCGGAGAACACATAGTTATCTAGCACGATCGCAATTCGCTGGCCAATGTTTTCTCTTGTCATCTTGCCCCAGATTCGCGAACCTGAAGCATTCATTTGCATTGTTACTTCTGGTTCAGCACGCTCATTAAGTGATGCGGTAGCACTGGAGATTGTTTCTCCTGTTAGGGTAGCCTTACCGCTTCTATTGGTTCGTATAGGATATAGTTCCAGCAGGTCCGGTCCTGTAAGATCCTCTCCTTTGTCTTTTGGACTTACATCCCAAAGGAATTTCATTGTAGCTGGGATTACAGCCTGAATGTCGTCACGCTCAAGCATGCGATTGATTTTAGCAGTGTCTTTTACATTGTAAATCAGACCTCCGTAACCCGGTGCATTTACCAATAGATCAAATAATGGTGAATTTCGGGTACTTATAAGTGAATCTAATCTTGCTTTTTGTAAAGAATCTTCTGGGCTGGTGGCCAAAGAATCTGATCCATCTTCAGAAGCCAAAAGTGCTGTCAGATCATCTTTTGTTTGCTGTTCATCATCCGAAAGATCTATCGATGATGGATTTGCTCTGATTTCATCAGCAATGACTTTGTTCATTGCTACAAGTACTGGAGCGACCTCTTGCTGCTCATATACTTCCCAGAATTCTAATTTTGCCACTCCTTGAAGAAGCTTCCTTACTCTCGCCGGATTGTCTACACCAGGAAGCTCAATTTGAATTCTGCCCGTGCCTTGAAGTCTTTGAATGTTTGGCTGAGAAGTACCAAATCTATCAATTCTTGTTCTCAAAATATTGAATGAACGGTCAATGGCACTTTCTACCTCTGTGTTGATGATATCCAGGATTTCAGCATCCGTACTTTGCAAGCTGATTCTACCTCTATTGGCAGCAGTGGCAAAGATTTGGGCAAGTTCTTTTTGAGGAGCTTGTTCCTTAAATACACTGTAGAATTCTTCAACATAATTTAGTTGAGTTCCTTTCACATTTTGTCTTGCCTGATCAAGTGCTGCTAAGAAATCAGGATCTGTACTATTACCACTCAATCCTTTCAGGATGTCTATAGGAGACACCTCAAGAGTTACGTGCATACCACCTTGAAGGTCAAGTCCAAGGTTAAGTTCGGTTTCTTTGATTTCCTTGTACGTGTAGTCGATCCCAAATAAATTATAAACCGGCTCGTTCCAGATTGAATCAAGGTATCGTTGCTTTTCAGAAACATTTAATGTGCCGTCATCCGACTGAGTTGCCGTCACTGCATCTTTCTGGATGTTTTGTGAGATATAGGTGAACGACAAATAATAGATACAGAGTATCGAGATTAGTATTGTCAAGAATACTATAAATCCTTTGTTTTTCATGGTTATTATGGTTTAGCCTGATTTTACAGGCCGATTAAAATTTTGAAATAATTTGATTAGTTGTGAGGTCTGAGCAAAGGGTTTACTCAGGGAGCATTAGGCGAAATAATACTCCCAAAAAGGACCTTCAAAGCTTTTTGCGCCGAGGGCACTAAAAGTTTAATGAAAGGGGCCTTTTCCTTTTCTTTATCCTGATAGAAGACTTCTGTAAGAAGATATGATTGATAATCAAGATTGATCTGCAAGGAAGAAGATGGGACAGCAGCAGACTTACTAATTTGCTGTGATTCACCTTCTTCAGAATCCGTCTGTTCTTGCTTGTCATCAACTTGCTCAGGCACAATTGCAGCTTGTGTCAACACAAATAATGCTAACATCACGCCGAAAGTGGCTTGCAAAAATCTTCCTGATATGTACTTAGAAATCTTCAAAGTGCGGCAAATGTAGTAAAATCACTGATTAAGAAAAGTAGAAATTACTTTTAGTGCAACATCAAAGTTGTCATGATTTGGTATAATCAGGTCAGCCCAACGTTTAGATGGCTCGATATATCTTTTGAAAGATGGTGTTACATGATGTTCATATCGATATAAAACATCGTCAAGGTCATATCCACGCTCGTTGGCATCTCTGATTATTCGCCTTTTCATCATCAGGTAGTGAGGTGCTTCTACATATAATTTCAAGTCCATCAATTCTCTGATTTCCTTGACATGTAAAACAAAGATTCCTTCAACAAGAATGACTGGCTTACTCTCTACAGTGATAGTCTTCGCTTCTGAGTTATTTTTATTGAAAGTGTATTCCTTGAATGATATGGATTCTCCGTCGATGAGCTTCTTGAGGTCTTGAACATATTTCTGGTGATCTATGGATTCCAGCCGATCGAAATCCTCAATGCCCTGATCATCTTTTTTTTGCTTCGATATTTCAACATAATAGTTGTCCATAGAAAGCAGTGAAGCATCTTTCAACCGAGACATGAGGTTGTTCATGAAAAGCGTCTTTCCTGATCCGCTCCCACCGGTAATTCCTACGATGATTGGTTTAGCCATGAGTTTTTTGTAGGTATTCCAGTAAATTATGAACAGCTTTTGCTCTATGAGAAATCTTATTTTTTTCCTCTTGCGCTAATTCAGCAAAGGTCTCCTTATATCCGAGTGGTTGAAAAATTGGATCATATCCGAAACCATTATTTCCTTTCTTTTCATTTGTGATGGTTCCTTCTATTGATCCTTTAAACTGGATAGCGTCACCTGCAGCGTTGATGTACGTAATTACGGTTTGAAATTCAGCAGATCTATCCAGGTGATGTGAGATACGGTCCAATAAAAGATCCATGTTTTTCTCATCATTTTTTTCCGGACCGGCATATCGGGCAGAGTATACCCCCGGCTCGCCACCAAGTGCGTTTACAAGAAGACCACTGTCATCTGCAAAAACCGGGATGCTATTTTTCTTAAACACAAATTCAGCTTTGATCCTTGAATTTTCCTCTAGCGTGTCTCCGGTTTCTTCAATTTCATCCTCAATTCCAAGATCTTTTAACCCAACGATAGCTATACCGTTAGGCATGATTGCATTCATCTCCTTTACCTTGTTTTCGTTATGAGAGGCAAAGCAAATCTGCATGTTATTGCTTTATTATCTCTCTCGGAAAGAATTCGAAGACTAAGACAGCATTTGGTGGAATAATCAATCCTCTGCCACCGGTACCATAACCTAAAATTGACGGCATAATGATCAATGCATGACCGTCAATGTTCATTTCATTGAATGCAGCAGATACACCATCTGAAAACCCACGAACGAACTGACCATTAATGGTCCACCCTGAGGCGGCATAGGTTATCGTGAAGGGAGCGTAAACTCTATTTTCAGCGAAAGTGGAAGAAAATTTGTCAGGAATGTTCTCAACATTTCTAATGCTATCCCCAATAGCCTTGATAGAAGTATCGAAGATTGAGTCATTTGTAAGCTTACCAATAAAATCGAAAGTGACAATGTCACTTTCGTCAATTGGGTCACCTGTCCCCTCTTCCAGGATTATATATCGTACGCCTGAAACGGTGGTCTTGAAGTCATCAAAACCTTTGTCTTCCATGTATTCAGCGATAATGGTGCTGTCCTCAGCAAGCTGAATCGCCGGATCTACTTGAATTACTACGTTACCGTCGCCACATGCCATCACCACAAGGGCAATTACTATCGCAAATAATCCCTTTTTCATATGTTTTATTTTTCTAGATCTACTAACTCTACGTCAAATACTAAAATTGAGTTCTCAACAATTACATCACTCCGTCTGCGTGGGCCATAGCCCAATTGGCTAGGGATGTATAATGTTGCTTTTGAGCCTTCATTCAGCTGAGCAAGCCCTTCGTGCCAACCCAAAATTACAGACGTAAGATAAAGTTGTACAGGGTATGACCCCGAATCAAAGCTCGTGCCATCCAACATGTAGCCAGAATAATTAACGGTGAAGCCTTGACCCATTTCAGGCTTCGGACCAGAACCTTCTTCTGTAACTACAATCCCTACGCCATTTTCAGTTGTAGTTGTAAGTTCGATGTTGTTCTTTTCGTAGAAGTCATTTAAAATGTCTAAATCAATATTAAGCTGAGCGGTATCAATTAAACTCTCCATCAGTTCCTTCTGATTTGCGGCTGCCTCACTGTAGTATTCACTCTGAGATTGGAGCTTATCTAATGAAATGAAGAATTCAATTTTACTATCAGCAGGAATTGAGTCTGGTCGTGGAGCTCTGAATGTGCTCTCAAATAGGTCAGATGCCAGAATTTTGAAGGTAACACTATCACCAACAACCAATTGCGGTAAAATTTTGAATAGTTCACCTCCATTTGATGAAAAACTACCCCCAACTCTCATTGGTGCTGGCTCGCTTGTCGCGAAAATTTCATATCCGCTTTCTGTATTGTATTTGAGGTTGAAGAAAGAGATGTCTGTACTGTCTTGAGATAGTGTGCCTTCTCCTTTTTTCAGGTATGTTACTGTTGTACCTCCCTCAGTTTCGAATGAATTGCCTCCGCAGGCTACGATGGTGAGCGCAAGTACGATGTATGCTAATTTTTTCATTTAATACGTGTTTTTAAAATATCCTTTTCTATTAATTCTTTGAATTTTCTTTCAGTTTCTTCCAGAGACAGTTCGGAAATACCGCCGGAAGCATTTTTATGTCCACCTCCACTAAAGTATTCTTCCGCGAATTTATTCACAGCAAAGTCCCCAATGCTTCTGAAAGAAAGTTTTATTTCATTTTCCCGATCTATTATAATAGCTGCTACTACTATTCCTTTGATGGATAGGGCATAATTAACCAATCCTTCGGTATCGCCCTGCTTTAGTCTAAAATCTTTGAAATCTTCCTCGCCTATAACAAAATAGGCGACTCTGGAGTCTTCTATGACCTGGAGCTTTTCGGCAAGTGCGTGACCAAGAAATTTCAGTCTTTGAAGTGAATTGGTATCATAAATAAGCCGACTCACTTTGTTTACGTCAGCACCAAGATCTATAAGGTCTGCCACCATTCTGTGCACTTTGGAAGTAGTGGAATTGTGCTTAAAAGAACCTGTATCGGTCATTACTCCAGCATATAAGCATTCTGCAATATCAATGTTTATTGCCTCTAGCCCGCTGTAGTTCACAATCAAATCAAATATGAGCTCTGCTGTGGCAGCCGACTTGTCGTTCCAGAAATTAAAATCAGGTGTTATTTCCGGATTTAAATGATGATCAACTAATGCCACTTTAGCTGAAATACTAGAGGCGACCTTTTTCATCCCTTTGATTCTTCCAAATCCAGAGAAATCCAAGCAGAACAGTAGCTCAGCTTCGTTTAGGAGCTTATCAGACTGATCTTTTGACTTTTCGTAATTGATAACCAATGAATTGCCGGGCATCCACTCTAAGAAGTCGGGGTAGCTATTGGGGACTATCGTATGCACCTGATGCCCCAGATTCGTTAAAAAATGATGTAGACCCAATGATGATCCAAGTGCATCTGCATCCGGATTTGCATGGGTAGTTATGACAATCTTTCTGGGAGTTTGTAAGAAGTCCTTTAACGCCTGTGTGTCCTTCATAAAAAATGCCCGAGACGGGCAAAAGTGAACGGCAAAATTAGTAACATTTATAAAACACACGAAAGCCGGGCAAACTCTTCAAGAATCTCTTATTTTTGCGGCGAATTTTAGAAGCGAAAAAAATACAAATAATGGCTGGAAAAAAGACTTTCACAATGATTAAGCCGGATGCATTTGGGGCAGGCAATTCAGGAGCAATCATTAAAATAATTGAAGAAGCAGGATTCAGAATTGAAGCAGCTAAGCTTACTAAGCTTTCGGCTGAGCGAGCAGGTCAATTTTATGAAGTACATAAAGAACGACCATTTTATAATGATTTGGTGTCGTATATGTCTTCCGGGCCTATCATAGCGATGATCCTTGAAAAGGACAATGCTGTTGAAGATTTTAGAAATCTTATTGGTGCAACCAACCCAGCAGAAGCTGCAGAAGGAACCATCAGAAAACAATTTGCTACTTCCATAGAAGCAAATGCGATTCATGGATCTGATTCGGATGAAAATGCCGCAATCGAGGGAAGTTTTTTCTTCTCAGCGACAGAGCGATTCTAAAAAATTGCTAACATAGAAAATTGAAAGCCTGTAATTTTTGCAGGCTTTTTTATTTGGCAGTCTCCAGAGATTCATCCCTGCGCTCAATCCAGAAATTGTTAAATCCTTCGCCAAGTGAGATCACTATTTGTTTTAGCTGGAGCAATTCCAGAATGGAAAGGAAATTATAGATAACCAGAATTTTTTCGGGCTTTTCTTCAATCATCTCTGTAAATGAAAGCTTCTTGCCATAAACCAGACGTTCCATCAGCTTGGACTTCTGTTTCTCTATGGTGTAAGGATATTGCACTACCTTATGTACAGGCTTATTTTGCTCAAACTCATAACGCTTCATTACCTTTTGAAAAACCTTCATCATCTTGTAAAGATCCAGGTCTTGCATTTCTGCTTCCACGTTAATTGTTTCGGATAGCTTCTTTATTTCCTTCTTGAGATTGCCTCGCTTTTCACGGTCCAGGCGCTCGGCTTCCATTTTTGCCAGCGTAGAAACAACAGACTTGTATTTTTTGTACTCCAAAAGGTGCTTTATCAGCTCCTCGCGCGGATCAATCTCGTTGCCTTCCTCATCTATTACTGGACGAGGTAGTAACATTTTGGCCTTGATTCGCATCAATGTGGCGGCTACCAATATGAATTCACTTGCTACTTCAACATTCAACTTTTCCAAGTGCTCCAGATACCTTAAAAAGTCATCAGTGATTTTTGCAATTGGGATATCATATATATCCAACTCATCTCTTTCAATAAAGAAGAGAAGTAAATCAAAGGGCCCTTCAAAGAGCTCGAGTTTTATTTCAAATTTTTCTTCTACCGCCACAACCCAAAATTACCGACAATATGGAATTTACCTTGGATTAATTTACCTTTCTGTCGAATGCTTAGTTTTGCAAACTATCCTTATGGGTAATGAGCATATTTCAAACAATCTGGATTCAGAGACGTTTGGAAGAAATACTTTAAAAAATGGAGATTAAACCAGGACCTCTTTTAGCAGAGATTAATTCACCAGACGATCTTAAGAAGTTAGATGTAAGGCAGTTAGCACAGGTATGTCATGAGCTAAGGGATTTTATCATTGACAATGTCTCAGTGTACGGAGGTCACTTTGGTGCTAGTCTGGGTGTAACGGAACTTACTGTGGCGCTCCATTATGTCTTTAATACTCCTCAAGATCAATTGGTTTGGGATGTAGGCCATCAAGCCTATGGACACAAAATATTAACAGGTAGAAAGGAATCTTTTCATACCAATAGAAAATACAAAGGAATCTCCGGGTTTCCGAAACGAAGCGAAAGTGAGTTTGACACCTTTGGCGTTGGCCATTCTTCTACTTCAATTTCTGCTGCCCTTGGAATGGCAGAAGCTTCAAGACTTCAAAATAATAGTGAGAAGCAACATATTGCTGTTATTGGTGATGGTGCGATGACGGGGGGATTAGCCTTTGAAGCGATGAACCATGCAGGAGTTAGTAATTCCAACTTACTTATCGTTTTGAACGATAACTGTATGTCCATAGATCCGAACGTAGGCGCCCTCAAAGATTACTTGACCGACATCACTACAAGTCAAACTTATAATAAGGTTCGGGACGAAATTTGGAAGCTTCTTGGTAAAATCAGCAAATTCGGTCCCAATGCTCAAGACATAGCCGCTAAAGTAGAAAACTCAATGAAGAGCTTCTTACTAAAGCAAAGCAACCTGTTTGAATCATTGAACCTCCGTTATTTCGGGCCCATAGATGGACATGATGTAAACCACTTGGTAGACGTAATGGAGGATTTGAAAAAGATACCTGGGCCGAAGATCCTTCACTGCCTGACTGTTAAAGGCAAAGGGTATGAGTTGGCTGAAAAAGATCAAACTCTGTGGCATGCACCCGGCACTTTTGATAAGATCACTGGTGCAATCAACAAAAAGAAGCACGAGACACCTCAGCCTCCAAAATTTCAGGACGTATTTGGACATACATTAGTTGAGCTGGCAGAGAAGAATGAAAAAATTGTAGGCATAACCCCAGCGATGCCTTCCGGGTCTTCAATGAAGATCATGATGGAGGCCATTCCTGATAGAGCATATGATGTGGGAATAGCCGAACAGCATGCAGTTACATTTTCTGCCGGACTAGCCACGCAAGGAATGATTCCTTTCTGCAACATCTACAGCACGTTTATGCAGCGGGCTTATGATCAGGTTATCCATGATGTATGTATACAGAATCTGCCTGTTGTTTTCTGTATGGATAGAGCTGGTGTAGCTGGCGCTGATGGTCCTACACACCACGGTGCTTACGATGTAGCCTACATGAGGTGTATTCCCAATATGGTGGTTTCAGCACCTATGAATGAATCAGAACTTCGCAACTTGATGTATACGGCAAGTGAGCATAATGGTCCATTCTCGATAAGATATCCACGTGGAGCTGGAACAATGCCTGAATGGAGAACCGAATTACAAAAAATTGAAATTGGAAAAGGAAGGTGTCTGATAGAGGGAGAGGAGGTTGCCATTCTATCCATAGGACAAGTAGGAAACTATTCCCTAAATGCGGCGGAAGCTCTTAGAAAAGAAGGACTAAATCCATCCGTATATGATATGCGGTTCGTAAAGCCACTGGACGAAGAAATGCTTCATACAATCTTCCGAAATCATAAATCGGTAATAACCGTCGAAGATGGATGCATAATGGGAGGATTTGGTTCGGCAGTCTTGGAATTTGCAGCTGATAATAACTACAAGGCTTCAGTAAAAAGATTGGGTATTCCTGATAGAATCGTAGAGCATGGCGAGCAACCACAACTACATCGAGAATGCGAATACGATGCTGAGGCTATCAAAAAGGCTGTTTATGAGTTAATTGCTCATCAGGAATCAGTTGTTTAAAATTTGCATTGCTTCGCCTTATCAATCTTAAAAAGAGATTTTTTTCGTATTTTAAGAGAACATATGAGGAGCAATACAAAAACCGCTGTCTTATTCTCCGTTCTAATCTTTATGGTTGTTTCATGTAAACAATCGAGCTCAAGCAAAGCAAATAATCAATATCCTGAGAGAGAGGAATTCATCGTGGACCTGGATCTTGAAGAAATCAAGAGAAGGGGCTATATCACCGCTATTATTGATAATAGCTCGACAGGCCTTTTTGTGTACAAAGGCAAGACCATGGGTTATGAATATGAGCTCTTAAAGCTATTTTGTGAAGAACAGGGTCTTCAGTTGCGAATTAACATTACTCAAAATATTGGCGAAGGATTTAATAAACTAAATGCAGGCGAAGGAGACATACTTGCTTATAACCTTACCATTACAAAAGAGCGTAAGAAACGAATAGCCTTTACTCATTATCACAACCTTCAAAGGCAGGTTCTCATCCAAAGAAAACCGAAAAATTGGAGACAAATGAAACTCCATGAAATTGAGGCTGAGCTGATCCGTAATCCTGTGGATTTGATTGGGAAGGAAGTGGTGGTTCGTCCGCACTCTTCATATCACGATCGGATGATGAATTTATCAGATGAAATAGGAGGGGATATCTTGATAGTTCCTGGAGACACCAATGTAGAAACAGAAACATTAATAAGACAGGTGGCTGAAGGAAAAATTGACTACACAGTTGCAGAAGAGAATATTGCCCTGGTAAACTCTACCTACTATCGAAATTTGGATATCAAGACACCGGTAAGTTTCCCAACACAAATTGCATGGGGTGTAAGAAAAAATGCTGATGAATTGCTTTTAGCTCTCAACGATTGGATCGAACGAATGAGGAAGACTACTGATTATTATGTTATTTATGATAAATACTTCAGAAGCTCTAAATCAGCCTTAAGAAGATCGAGAAGTAAATATTCCTCTATTCGTGGAGAAGCAATTTCACCTTACGATTCACTAATACAAGATGCAGCTGACGAATTGAATTGGGATTGGTTGCTCCTGGCCGCTCAAATTTTTCGCGAGTCAAAATTTGACGAAAGAGCCGAATCATGGGCAGGCGCAAGAGGTCTCATGCAGGTAATGCCACGAACTGGGAGGGAATATGGGGTGAGAAACTTATATGATCCAAAACAGAACATCTATGCAGGCCGCAAACATCTGGAATGGTTACAGGATCAATGGTATGATAAAATTGAAAATGAAGATGAGAGATTAAAGTTCATTCTTGCCTCCTATAATGTTGGATTGGGCCATTTGCAAGATGCTGTTAGACTTACAGAGAAATATGGTGGAAATACTGAAAGTTGGGAAGACGTTAGCGGCTATCTACTGAAGAAGTCGAAATCTAAATATTTCAATGATCCGGTTGTCGAATATGGGTACTGCAGAGGAACTGAACCTGTGGAATATGTAATTCAGATATTGGATATCTATCAGAACTATAAGGAAATTTTGGAGCAAGAAATTCCAGTAGAAACCTTTGTTCAATAATAACGGCCGTTAGTTAAATAATCCTCTAGGTTACTTCCACTAAAAGTGTGGTATATATTGAAACAGTTCTATCTTTAGGCCAAAATAATCCACCACGAGACATGAAAAATCAGCATGAGATATTATTGGAAGAATATCACAAGACTAGAAAGTCTGATCTTTCAATTGATCAATTCACCTACATCCTGAAAATTTATCCATCATTGCTCGTTTGCATGAGTGATGGCAAGCTAGATCCTGAAGAATGGGATGGTGTGTTGAATATTTCTAAAGGGCTGGCCCTGTTGTATCTTGACCAAATACCTAACTCAAACGCTGAACAAATAGAAACTCTTTTTAGAACTGAGTTCAGATACCTTTTGGAAAATATTGACAAGTGGGAGAAGAAATTTCTTAACACACTCAAAAGCTATCTTGAAGAACACCCAGGCGAAAAAGAATTTGTATATGAGGCTATGTACTTATTTGCCAACGCTGCGGATGGCATTGCGCACGAAGAACAACGAGCGATTGACAAGCTTTCTAGTCGCCTTTCTTTAGAGCATTAAATCTTTGAATTACCTGATCATAGTTTACCTCTGACTCTTTCAACTCTAAAAATTCATCCATTACTTTTTTTTGTAGCTTACCAAGCTTTAATGCTTCTGAATAAGGTATATCAGAGAATGTAACCATGCTATAAAGTGGTATCCACTCTTTGGGATATTTTTCTTGAATTTGCGATTCGAGCTTTTTTCTTCTAAGAAAATCAGGATCGGCCACATGATCCCTCATTTCAATGAAATTATGTAAAGCTAATTCAGAGATAGCATCAGCATCTTTTTTACGACGTGAGGAATATAGCGGTAATATTTTATCCCAATTCCAGTCTAATTCTTCTGCCAGCTCTACGAAAAGGCGTACATCCTCAAAACCAGAATTCATACCCTGGCCATAAAAAGGCACGATTGCATGAGCAGCATCACCAAGGAGAATACTCCTGTTTTTATGCCATGGCTCGCACTTGGTCGTAACCAATGATGAGGTCGGGTTTGTGAAAAACTGCTCTGATAAGTCCGGGATTAGTTCAAGTGCATCTTTAAAATATTGTTCAAAAAAGGCTTCAACATCAGCCTTTGTTTTTAGAGTTGAAAATGATGGATTTCCTTCAAATGGAAAGAAAAGAGTACAAGTGAAAGTTTTGTCAGCGTTTGGCAAGGCGATCAACATGAAATTCCCTCGGGGCCAAATATGGAGGTAGTTTGGCTCTAACCTGAATGTATTTTCTTTGGGCTGAATTTCAAGCTCTTTATAGCCATGTTCTATGTAATGCTGAGAAAAATTAAACCGATCTGTAAACTGTAATTTTTTTCGAATAGCCGAAAACGCACCATCCGTTCCAATGATCAAATCAGATTTCATTTCTTTCCCATGCTCAAAATGTAACATGTTTGAATCAAAATTGATATCACCGCATTTATGATCGAAAAAAACCTCAACTCCAGCTTCTTCTGCGCTCTCAATTAACAATTCATTAAGCTGAGCTCTTGACACAGAGTTTATAAACTGCCCCTCCTTTCCGTATGGCTGAAAAGTCAGTTCACCTGCTTGATCGTGCATCATCCGACCATGCATTGGAATGAGGTAAGGTTCAATCTTTTCATAGACACCAGCTACCCTCAATGGACGAATACCCCGGTGAGACAATGCGAGGTTGATGGATCTTCCTCCGGCAGCTCCTGACTTTCTAGGATCTTTTCTCTTCTCAAAGATCTGAACATCAAACCCTTTTTGCTTTAGTATCACAGCTAAGAGTGATCCTACTAGGCCCGCTCCAATTATGCTTATTTTATCCTTCATTCCTTATGGCGTCTTCTAGTATGGAAACAAAATTCACAGCATCAGTGAAAGAATTATAAAGCGGCACTGGTGCCACTCTGATTACATTTGGCTCGCGCCAATCAAGGATAACCCCATGAGCGATTAAATATTCAAAGACACTTTTTCCGTGGTTAATAAGATAAATAGATAATTGAGCTCCTCGTTCCTCACGGGCAGATGGGGTGATAATTTTTATCTGATCTTTCAAAATTTCAGAATTCAATATCAAGTCTTCCATAAAATCCGTAAGCAACAAGCTTTTAGCTCTTAGATTTTCAATTCCTGCCTCATCAAACAGCTTGAGAGATGCCAGATGGGAGGAATGAGATAAGATATTGACATTACTAAGCTGCCAGCCATCCACGTTGGGAATGGGATTTACCTGATTATCCATTTTGAATCGAGCCTCAGAATCATGTCCCCACCAACCTGAAAGCCTGGTAAGCTCTGTATTCTTAGCGTTTCTCTCGTGAATAAAAAGCCCACCGACGCCTCCCGGACCGGAATTCAAATACTTGTAAGTACACCAGACAGCAAAATCTACCTCGTGATCATGGAGCTGTAGCGGAACGTTTCCAACAGCATGTGCAAGGTCAAAACCGGCGTTTGCGCCAACCTTGTGTGCGGCAGCAGTTATGGCTCTTATATTGAAAAATTGCCCAGTGTAATACTGCACTCCGGGAAACATGACCAACGCCAACTCTTCCCCAAGCTCCTCAATTTTTCCTACAATCTCCTCCGTGCTCAAATAATCAGATCCATCAGACGACTCTAACTCTATGAGATTCTTTTTCGGGTCAAGACCACTATTTTCAATTCTTGAATACACTGCATAGAAGTCTGACGGAAAAGCGCCACGCTCAATTAGAACCTTGGTTCGCTTGCCATTGGGTTGGTAAAATGAGGCCATAGCCAGATGAAGATTACTTGTAAGGTTATTCATTGCAACTACTTCATGTGGATGGGCACCAACAATTTTAGCCAATGAATCTTTAGAGTTTTTGTGATAACTCACCCAGGGCTTTTCTCCGGTAAAATGGCCTTCTACTCCTTTTTCTTGCCAATTTTTAAGTTCTTCATTGACAAATTCAGAGGTGATCTTCGGTTGCAATCCGAGCGAATTCCCACATAAGTAAATGCAGTCTTTTCCTCCACGTTGAGGGAAATGAAATTGAGACCTGAATGTTGATAATGAATCTGTAGAATCGAGCGCTTTCGCTCTTTTAATTGCTTCTTCCTTCAAAACGTTTTATTAATCGGTGAATCTTGGATCTGTTTCCATTGTTTCACCGCAATTATCGCAAGTTCTTAACTCTTCAGAATTGAAAAACTCACGAAATCTAGGTTGAAAATCTTTTTCCACGTCTTGCAAATGAAAATATGTATCGTGAAGCTTGTGATTGCAATGATCACAAAACCACATCAAACCATCCGTGTGGCTTTCCTCTCTTTTCCTTTCAATAACAAGCCCCACCGTATTTTCAGGTCTAGCCGGCGAGTGCGGAACTTTGGCGGGGTGCAGGTACATTTCTCCCTCTTTAATTGGGATTTTCACTGCCTTTCCATCTTCCTGTATCGTCACTTCAATATCTCCCTCCAATTGATAGAAGAGCTCTTCTGTTTCATTATAATGATAGTCTTTACGTGCATTTGGCCCACCTACAATCATCACAATATAGTCTCCAGCTTCTTTATAGAGGTTTTTATTCCCAACTGGAGGCTTTAGCAAGTCCCGGTTTTCATCAATCCATTTTTGCAAGTTGAAAGGTCTTTTTATCGCCATGTCAGAGATGTTTATTTTTGAAGAAAAGTTAGGAAAAATTTATGGATTTAGACCTGAAAGGAAGAAGAGCTTTGGTGTGTGGAAGTTCACAGGGAATGGGGCTGGCTATTGCAAGGGAGTTGAGCGAAATGGGAGCCAACATTACCCTGTTTGCAAGAAATGAAGCCTCTTTAAACGAAGCGCTGGCTCAGCTCTCACCAGGAACACATGATTATCTGGTTGCAGATTTTGACGATTTGCCAGCGGTAGAAGCTGAAGTTAAGAGGGCTCTGAAGAAGGGACCTTACCAAATCCTTATCAATAATTCAGGCGGACCAGCACCAGGGCCACTCGCTGAGGCCGATCTTTCATCTTTTGAGGTGGCAATGGGGAGGCATTTACACGTTAGTCATACGCTGGTTAGATTGCTGTTGCCCGGAATGAAAGACGCTAATTTTGGAAGGATTGTTAATATTATTTCCACTTCCGTTAAAATTCCTATTCCTGGATTGGGAGTGAGCAATACTGTCAGAGGTGCAATGGCTTCCTGGGCAAAAACGCTTGCCAATGAGTTGGGACAATATGGCGTAACAGTGAATAATATCTTGCCAGGATTTATCAATACTGCAAGAATAGAAAGCCTTGTAGCTGGGAAATCAAAAAGCCAGGGGAAGTCCGAAGCTGAGATTGAAGCTGAGATGAAGAAGACCATACCGGCTGGTAGATTCGGTGAACCTTCAGAAATAGCTGCATATGCCGGGCTTCTATGCAGCAATAGTGGCGCCTACATCAACGGTACCAGTTTGAGAATAGACGGTGGAAGAACAGGTTCAATTTAAGATTATGCAGAAAATTCAAAATTTCATAAATGGAAAATATATAGACCCTTCGAAAGGTAAATACATAGATAATGTTGAGCCTGGAACAGGGAAGGTATTTTCCCAAATTCCAAATTCTACTCAGGAAGACTTAGAAGAGGCAATTGATGCAGCTAAATTGGCTTTTCCTATTTGGAGCACCATGAATGTAGATAAGCGAAGCAGAATTTTGCACAAGCTCGCGGATCTAATCGAGGCAAATTTGGATGATCTTGCACTGATGGAAAGCCGAGACAATGGGAAACCGCATTGGCTCGCTAAAGCGGTAGACATTCCGAGGGCAAGCACAAACTTTCGCTTTTATGCTTCTGCTATAGTAAACTTTTCGACAGAAGCTCAAGTTTCTGAAGGGTTCATGGTAAACTATACCCGTCGAGCACCAATCGGTATAGTTGGATGTATTTCACCCTGGAACCTTCCATTATATCTTTTTTCGTGGAAAATAGCTCCGGCACTGGCTATGGGTAATTGTGTGGTGGCTAAGCCATCCGAGTTGACACCAATGACAGCTTATTTACTTGGAAAATTGGCGAATGAAGCGGGCATGCCTCCAGGTGTCTTAAATATTCTGCATGGGGAGGGCAAAGGAATCGGTCAGGCTATTGTTGAGCATGAAGCAACCAAAGCAATTTCCTTTACAGGAGGAACGGCTACAGGTAAAGTGGTAGGTGCCACAGCTTCTCAACAGTTCAAAAAGGTCTCCTTGGAGCTGGGAGGTAAAAATCCCAATATCGTTTTCGCAGATTGTGATTTGGAAGAAGCTGTCAAAACAAGTGTAAAGAGCTCATTTACAAATCAAGGAGAAATATGTCTTTGTGGATCCAGAATTTTAATCGAAGATGCTATCTACGATGAATTTAAAAGGCTTTTCATTGAAGAATGCTCAAAGCTGAAGGTAGGAGACCCAATGGACGCAAAATCTAATCTTGGAGCCTTGGTATCAGAGGCCCATCTCGAGAAAGTGGATTCTTATGTCCAACTGGCCAGGGAAGAAGGAGGAACTCTTCTGCACGGAGGAAAAAGATTGGAGAAAGAGGGATTTTACTATGAGCCGACAGTAATCGAAGGGCTTGACGAAAACTGCAGAACTAACCTGGAAGAAATTTTCGGCCCGGTTGTCACACTGAACAAATTCAAAACTGAAGAGGAAGCTATAAGTGTTGCTAACTCTACTAGATACGGCCTATCGTGTACATTGTGGACTTCAGATTTAAAGAAGGCACACCGTGTATCACATGCAGTTCAGTCCGGTATCATATGGGTGAATTGTTGGCTAGTGCGAGACCTTAGAACGCCTTTTGGTGGAATGAAAGATTCGGGCATTGGTAGAGAAGGAGGCAACGAAGCTCTCCGTTTTTTCTCCGAACCTCAAAATGTTTGCATTAAGCTTTAGACACAAAAAAACCCTGACTTCTGTCAGGGTAATATTTCTATTCGGTTTTTTCTGATTAAGCTGTTTCTCCAGTTTTCAATCTTGCTATTTTGAAAGACTTACGCTCCTTATGACCACAATACCCACATGCGTAGTATTTCATTAACTCGCCTTCTTCAGTCTCAGTAGCTGTTTGAATCACCTCTTCTCTATCTACTTTCAAAGTCTGATAGTTGCAGTTGTTGCACTGAAGAGCATGAAGCCTACCATTGTACTTTTCAATTTTAGTGAAACCAGACTGTTCATCTATCCACACATCGTAATCAACAGAGAAAGCATCTTCCTCAGCCTGCATCCCTTCATCCAGATAAACATCTTCCTCTTCCTCACTAAGTAATTTCATTTTTCTTCCATCAGGAGAAGTTCTTGGAGTATATCTTAATTTTTTCAGGCGCTTTTCGATGAAAAATGGATAGTAGAATTTCAATACATTTTGGATAATTACACCAAGAATTACGGCAAACATGGAACTCATAAAGAGTCTTACAAAAAACCATAACCACGTCGACTCACCGAAAATGGTGTTGAAATAAAGAGTACCACCAATGATGATAAGCAATGCTCCATTCCATAGCATGTTTATTTCATGCATATTGATGTAGTCGTACCTTGTCTTGTAGTCTCCTGTTGCGAGTAACTTAAGGTAATGTCCTAGAAGGATCAACACTCCAACTCCGGCTACAGCCATGGCCAGGTATCCGCCGTAAGTGTTCCAATTATTTAGTAGTTCTGGTGAAATAGGGTCAGTCATAGCGTCTGTTTATTAAATACGGAAATACTCCGTATACAAAAATGTCACATTTTTTTAAAAACTCAACGAATCAAATTAAAATAAGAAGAACCTAAATCCTTCACATTTGACTGTAAAATATCAAAAAAATGTAACACGGGCAATCCTATTTTACGGATGGGCTGTTAATAGAAGCAATTAGGTATTTTTGCCGAAATCAATCAATTTGAAACACAACATGGATTTTTTATCTAAAAAACTAATTCCCCTAACACTAATAGTTGCCGTGATGATCGGCTGCTCACCAGCTCCTAAAGAGACAAAAAGCATTGCTGAAATGTCCGACGAGGAGCTGACAGCGATGGCTGATTCGCTTGCTCAATCCTTTATAATTATTGATGGGCACGTAGATCTGCCTTATAGAATGAATGTAAAAGGCTTCATGATCACTAAAACAGTTGAAGATGTTTCTGTCGAGACAACTGGAAATTTTGACTTTCCTAAAGCCAAAAGAGGAGGACTGGATGCTCCTTTTATGTCTATTTATGTTCCTTCTCGATATCAAGAGATTGGAGGAGCGAAAGACTTTGCCGATTCACTCATCGATATGGTTTCTCGTGTCCCGGTTACTTTTCCGGAAATGTTTGCCTTGGCCAACACACCAGCAGATATAGAGGTTAATTTCAAACAAGGTCTTATTTCACTTCCAATGGGAATGGAAAATGGAGCACCGATCGAAGACGATATAAACAATGTAAAGTACTTCGCCGACAGAGGGATTAGATACATAACCCTTACCCACTCAAAGGATAATCAAATATGTGACTCATCCTACGATACGGCATATACATGGAACGGTGTGAGTCCATTCGGAGAACAAGTAATTGCCGAAATGAACAAATGGGGTATCATGGTTGATATTTCTCATGTTACAGACAGTGCAGCTTATGATGCTTTGAGGCTAACCAAAGCGCCAGTGATAGCATCTCATTCATCTGCGAGAAAATTTACGCCTGGATTCGAAAGAAATATGCCAGATGATTTAATCAAAGCAATGGCAGCAAATGGAGGAGTGATTCATATCAATTTTGGATCGACTTTTCTCTCAAAAGAATCGCAGGATAAATTTGATAAAATGCGTGAAGACCTTACCAACTACAGAGCAGAAAATGGCCTGGCTGCAGATGACTCTGTCTATACCGCCTATGCAAATCAGTATGCAATTGATAATGATGTATACGAAGACGTTCAAAAAGTAGCTGATCACATTGATCATGTGGTAAGTCTTGTAGGAATTGATCACGTAGCTTTTGGATCAGATTATGATGGTGTGGGCGACAGCCTGCCAAAAGGGCTCAAAGATGTTTCTACTTATCCTAACTTGATCAAAGAGTTATTAATCCGGGGATATTCAGCAGAAGAGATTGAAAAAATTTGCTACAAGAATACCTTCAGAGTTTGGAGAAAAGTGCAGGAGGTAGCTCAAGAGCTTCAGTCTGCCAGCTAAAAAATTAATTCTTTCGCTTGAGTGAGTTGATAAAATTCGCCCAAGCGAAAGGGTTTAGCAACTGATTTTGTGGTGGAGAATAGCGATTAATGTAAGACTGGCGCTGCAGCTGCATGTAATACTGATGATTAGCATTAGGAGATGCAGACAATGTCAGATATGCATCTGACATATACTGTGCATTTAACCATTGATAAATGTTAGCATATTCTTTCTGATCCGGAAGTTCCATACTAATCAAAGCTTCCTTAAACATACTCTCCGTCGGATACGGACGAATCTCTACCTCTTCGAGAAACTGGATATCATCTTGTAAGGATATAATAACGCGCAAGCTCGATTCTTTATCATGTTTCGGGACAATGTAATAAGCTCTCTTATAGCCTACCGCGCTGAAAAGTACGCTATCACCTTCCAATACTGGTAAAGAGAAAAAGCCATATGGATTAGTGGTGGTACCCCTTCCCGACTTTGGGATGTATACATGGGTGCCAGGAACAACCGAAGTGCTATCAGCGCCGAATACAACACCGGTAAACTGAATTACCTTTTCAGCACGCTCCTGCGCATTTAGCTGAGCTATTGAGAAAACAAAAAATGATAGTATCAGTATATATCTCAAATCGGTTCCTTTATCTACTCTATTAAAGAGTTTTAGCCAATAAAAGTTTAATTTCGGTAAAAGTAGTTAAAAAATGAGGCTCAAGAATTTCAACTTGTCTTATGGTACACAGATCTTCAAATCATTTTCAGATGAATCAAGAACACGTATCATTCACCTATTGTACCGCCAAGAAGAGCTTTGTATCTCAGATCTTGAGGCAATTTTGGATTTCACACAAACAAAAACTTCTCGCCATATAACGTATTTGAAAAATGCTGGTTTGGTCACCTACAGAAAATTTGATCAATGGGTATTTTACAGTATTAAAGAGGAAGGCTATGACATGGTTAGCCAGATCTTCGAATTTTTAAGTAAAGACCCCGTATTACGCAAAGATCTTGAAGTTTATAAAACAATGAATGCTAACCTTGCGCTTGCAAAGAATAAGATTGAGGCGAAAAAATATAATAGGTGAAGGGAATTAAACACATTTTCTTCGATCTTGATCATACATTATGGGATTACGATCGAAGTGCTCAAGAGACTTTATTCGAAATTTACACACAGCTGGAGTTAGCTGATACCGGCCTCACCGTCAAAAAATTTGTTAAAACTTTTTACGAGGTAAATAACAAACTGTGGGTAAAATACAACGATGGTTTGATAGATCGCGAATACATCAAAACGCGTAGGTTTACCGAGGTATTCAGTGCAAGTGGGATAAACGACACAAAATCCAATATTGCCTCAACGTATTTTCTCAATAATTGCTCCTTGAAACCATACCTGATGGAAGATGCATTGACGGCACTCCATTACCTATCGAATAAATATGAACTCCACATTATTACAAATGGATTTCTTGACGCTCAAAACAGAAAGCTCGATAGCTCTGGGATCACCAAGTTTTTTAAGGTCATGGTTACATCCGAATGCATAGATTCTCGGAAGCCAAGTCCTGAAATTTTTGAGTACTCGCTAAAAGAAGCTCAGGCAAATAAATCTGAAAGCATTATGATAGGGGACAATCCACGCACAGATATTCAAGGTGCCAGAGATTTTGGAATAAAAACAGTATTCTACGATCCATCCGGGCGTAAAAAATCATTGGCTGACTTTACCATCCAATCCCACATGGAGCTACTTAAGCTTCTTTAGCGTGTAGCGATTTACTCGCTACCCACAAGAAAAATTTTTTGAACTATTCGCCTTACTTTTGCGCTCCTATCTATAAACAAAAAGAGAGATGCCAAAAGGAAATTTTTTCGTACCTGATCCCATAAACGAACCAGTATTAAGTTATGCACCCGGTACTGCGCCACGTGAAGAGTTGCTGGCCAAATACAAAGAGATGTATAACCAGCAAATAGAAGCGCCAATGTTCATTGGCGATAAGGAGGTTCATACCGACAACAAAATTGCAATGACGTGCCCTCATGATCATAAGCATGTATTGGGCCATTTTTCAGAAGGAGACGCTACACATGTGAAGGCGGCGATTGACGCTGCACTTGCTGCCAAGGAAGACTGGGAGAAAATGACTTGGGAAAATAGAGCCAGCATCTTTTTGAAGGCTGCAGATCTTCTTGCAGGACCTTACAGGGCCAAGATCAATGCAGCAACCATGTTGGGTCAAGGTAAGAATGTCCATCAAGCGGAAATAGATGCAGCTTGTGAGTTTATCGATTTTCTTCGATTCAATGCATCATTTATGCAGGAGCTATATATGCAACAGCCAATCTCATCAGAAGGAATTTGGAACAGAATGGAATATCGTCCACTAGAGGGATTCATTTTTGCAATTACTCCATTCAACTTTACAGCGATTTCAGGAAATTTACCAGCAGCTCCTGCAATGCTTGGTAATACGGTGGTTTGGAAGCCAAGCTATACGCAAGTGTATTCAGCACAGGTAATAATGGAGGTATTCAAAAAAGCCGGACTGCCAGATGGCGTGATCAATCTTATCTATGTAGACGGTCCAGTTGCAGGAGATGTAGTATTCAATCACCCAGATTTTGCCGGATTGCATTTTACCGGAAGTACCGGCGTCTTTAAGACGTTGTGGAAAACTATTGGGGCAAACCTTGATGCTTATAAAACCTATCCGAGAATTGTGGGTGAGACTGGGGGAAAAGATTTTGTTGTGGCTCACAAGTCAGCTGATGCTAAAGAACTCGCAACAGGATTAGTACGTGGAGCTTTTGAATTTCAGGGGCAAAAATGTAGCGCAGCCTCAAGGGCTTACGTACCATCCAACCTTTGGGAAGATGTTAAGAAATATATGATTGAAGATTTGAAATCAATCAAAATGGGATCGCCGGAAGATCCGTCCAATTTTGTGAATGCTGTAATTGATGGAGGAGCCTTCAAGAAGATATCTGGCTACATTGATCAGGCGAAATCAGATAGTAATGTTGAGATCATTGCCGGTGGCAATTATGATGATTCTAAAGGCTGGTTTGTAGAGCCTACCGTAATAGAAGCGAAAGATCCAAAGTACAGAACGATGTGCGAAGAAATCTTCGGTCCAGTTCTCACAGTACATGTTTACGATGAGAATAAATTTGAGGAAATACTTGATGTAGTGGATCAAACATCACCATATGCACTTACAGGAGCTATTTTCAGCAAGGATCGGTATGCAGTTGATATGGCTACTTATAAGCTTAGAAATGCTGCAGGCAACTTCTACATTAACGATAAGCCTACAGGTGCAGTGGTGGGGCAGCAGCCATTTGGAGGAGCCAGAGGTTCCGGTACCAATGACAAAGCTGGAGCGATGATGAATTTGATGAGGTGGGTGAGTGCCAGAACAATTAAAGAGACATTCGTTTCTCCTACGGATTACAGATATCCATTTTTAGGATAATGAAAAGCATTCGACCTTTTCACCTGGCCGTACCGGTAAAAGACTTGGAAGAAACCCGAGTCTTTTATCGTGAGGTTATGGGTTTTGAAGAAGGTCGTTCGTCCGAATGCTGGGTCGATTTCAATTTTTTTGGTCATCAATTTGTTATCCATCAAGTGGATCAAATGGATGAGGCAAACGTAAATCCAGTAGATGGAAAGGCAGTTCCGGTTCCCCATTTTGGCGTAGTGCTTGATTGGGAAGATTGGGAGTCATTATCTAAGCGGCTGCAAGCAGCAAAAGTTACATTCGTAATTGAACCCTATATAAGATTTGAGGGACAGGTAGGCGAGCAGGCAACCATGTTTTTTAAGGACCCATCCGGAAACGCCCTTGAGTTTAAATCCTTTAAAAATGATGAAGACCTGTTTGCTAAATAGGATTTCTTTTATCGTATGAACTTTTTTACCTTCATTTTTTTATAGCCAGCATATGAGCCTACAAAACACACAAAAAGCAGATGCTATATTAAAATTAAGCCGATCAGAAGCTTTGCAAGGAGGTAAGTTCAAAGACTTTGTAATCGAGCTAATACCTGTGGTATGTAAATCTACGAATGCCTCACGAGCTTCATTTTGGCTTTACCGTTCAGAGAAAGATGAATTTGAAAGCATCCAATCTTTCGATATTGAAAGTAACCGTCCGTCTGCAGGAAAAGCCCCTGACAAGCTTACTTTCCCCACATTTATAGAGCAGCTCAAAGAACTTCAATTTGTATATGTAGATAGCAACGACTCTTCAGACGAGTTTGAGGAATTTGCCATAGATTATTTACTTAAAAACCGTTTAAGGTCTTGGGCATGTATTCAGGTTTGGAATGATAATAGGCTTTTTGGAGTCCTCACCGTAGAATGGCAAGCAAAAAAAGATTTTGTAGATCATGACAAGCTTATTCTTATTACTGGTGCGTCTATGATTAGTCAGTGCTATGATGCACTGCTTAGGTTAAAAGAAGATTTTCTACATAGGAATGAGGTGAGCACGCTGAAAGGAGAAGAGAAGGAAAAAGAAAAACTTGCTCGAAAGCTCTCTGATCATGCATTTTATACCTCTCACAGCATCAGACACCCACTTTCTACCATTCTGGCATTGATCGATCTGATCAAATTAAATTGGGAAAGTAGAGAGACATACGAAGAGCTTCTCCAGCAGCTCAAAATCGAAACTATGAATCTTGATGACGCAATTCGCGTAATGACCGCTAAAATTGAATTAGATTAGTCGCTTCAAAACCTGAAAATTACGCTCGAGCTCTCACCATGACCCGCAGACCTAATCGAATAAAAGAAATAATCCTTCGAAGGAGCACGTTTATCATTTTCTTAATTCTGATACTCGGTGCATTTGGACTCCTTAGAATTGTTGCCACCCACAAGGACATAGATGATGTGGCCAACATTGATTTGCCAATTATTGAGATCCTTACCCAAATTGAAACCAACCAGTTGGAACAGGCTATTGCCTTTGAGCGAGCCATTCGATATTCTGAAGAACTGGATACCAACAGTGACATTGCACTGCAGGGATTTGCTGAAGCAGATAGCACCTTCAGATATTTGGCTAAGCTGGTTGATGTGGATTTATTAGAGGCAGAACAAGAAGTAATAGACGCTCTAAAAAAAACCAATCAAGAGGCACAGCGAATCAAACTAAAGGGTCTGCTACTTTCGATAAAGAAATTAGAAAGTGACCATACCAGCTATGAAATTCACGCACTTGAAGTAATCGATTTATTAGAAGAAGGAAGAATTGAGGAGGCAGTATTTGCTTCAGAGCGTGTCGAGTCTGAAGAAGATCAGTTTAATAAACAAGTGGAAGGTGTACTGATGCGTCATGAAATGTTTACTGAGGCATTGGTCAAAGTAGTAGAGCAAGAAGAGGTGCTTTCCATGAAGTGGATTGTTACCCTTACTTTACTTTTTGTGATATTGTCTCTGCTGGCGGTTTATACTTTTAGCTACAGAATTTGGCGTCCACTCGAAGATATTCGAGCCGGGGCAGAACGTATAGGTTCCGGCAACTACAGCGCGAAAATTAAATTGAGTTCCAATAGCATAACCAGCGACATAGTAGAGTCATTCAATAGCATGGCTGATCGCTTGGCTTACTCGCAAGAAGAAATTGATCAATTCATCCATTTTTCATATAGCACAGCAGACGATTTGAAAGCTCCTATTACCAACCTGGGCTCATTACTTGAGATGCTTGGAAAAGAGAATCTAAATCAATCAAATTTCAAGGCCATCTTAAACAATGCGAGGAAGACAAATCAGCAACTTGAAAAAACCGTAACATCACTAATAGAAGTGAACAAAGTCCGCGAGGAATTATCATCTGATGGCGAGGAATTAGACATAGATGAGGTGCTCAAGGAGGTGGTTTCGAACCATTTAGGAAAGATTAAGAGTGCAAATGCGGCAATAAAGAAAGATTTTTCTGAAGCACCATTGATACATTACCCTAAGTCACAGCTCAAGGTCATTTTCAAGCATTTATTAGCTAATTCACTATCCTATCGTGATCCTGAAAAACCTTTACAAATTAGAATCAAATCAAAGAATGTAAAAGGACACACGACCATTATTTTCAAGGATAATGGGCTTGGTTTTGATGCTATAAAATTCAAAAATGAAATATTCAGACCCTATACCAGGTTACATTCTCATGTCGACGGATCAGGCCTTGGCCTGTATATCATTAAAACGATAATTGACTACCACAGAGGTGGGATTAGAGTAGAAAGCGAGCCACGCAAAGGAGCCACATTTGCCCTAAGACTTAATTGAGGTTAAACCAAATGACTTTCGTAAATATTCTCCAATAACTCAGGTGAGAGAGGCTTGGAGATAAAAGCGGTGATACATTTTGATGAAGATGCCCTTTCCTCATCTTTAGCTGAAATGGAAGATGATAACATAATGACCTTGGTGCTGCCATTCATGTTCAACTTTTCATATTCTTCAATGAAATCCCACCCGTCCTGATCGGGCATATTTAAATCAAGGAATATCACGTCAGGAGTATCAGAATTAGATTTGGCTTGGTTTAAAAGTTCAATCGCACCAGGCACATTGTTGATAGACTCAACATGGTTTGCAAATTTGGCGTGCTTGATGATTACCGAGTTTATTGAGTTCACGATATCATCATCGTCGATTAAGAGTACCTTATTAAAAGTTTCCAATGGTTAGCGATGAATTAGATTTTAAAGTTAAGAAAGCAGATGTAAAATACGATTTGAGAAAAAGCTTTTTTGAGGAATATTCGATTATGAGTGTAAGAATGAAGGTGAATAGACAAATTGATGAGATAATGACCATGACTTGTTTGATTCGAATTGAACTATTTTGTGATTGAGTTCAACCATTTCAAGATTATATTAAAAGCTAAAAGTGATTACGTTATTTTTAATAGATCATTTTCATAAAAATGGAGACTACAACTACTCATCTTTAATCTCAAGAATATCCAGCCATGAAAACCTTTTTTAATACAAACGCCTTCAAGCAAGTGAAATGGCAAACAGTGGTCGTGATTGGCTTAGCCTTAACGCTCGGTTTGAACATATTGTTTGGGAGAACTTCTTTAAGAGAAGCAAAAAAGCTGACCAGAGAGCTTGAACTAAGAATTGACACACTTCAAGCCGTTGAATCGGAGTATGAAGCCCTTGAAAAAAAGTATGTAAATCTTTATGAGGAATTCAGCACAACTCGCACTCAAATAGCTCAGTTTAAGGAAAAACTTTCGACAATATCAAAAGCACAAAATGCCAGTTTGAGCAAAATACGTAATGAACTTAGCGGTTTAGTTGCAGCTTACGATACCGTTGATGTTTCAATACCACCCGATACTGTAAATCTCGATAGCCTTAGATTTTAAACTATGAAAACTCACTATTTAATTATTCTCTTTTTATCAACCACCTCAATACTTTTCGGACAAGAAATTAAGTTTCGTAATTCGGATCAAAAATTGGTTTTGAAGCAAGGAGATCTCGTTAGAATACAAGCAGACACAGCCTATTTGATTAGTCGCGAAAGAGCCCTATTGCTAAACGAAAAACTCGACCAACTCGAGAGCACACGGAAGATAAATACCGAGCTCAAAACTATAAATGAGGATTTGCTTAAAAAGGTTAAAGAAGTAGAAAAACTAGTAACAAAGCTCCTCAAGCGCATGGAAGCGTCATCTGCTGAGGCAGATGTAGATCTTGAGCAGATTTTAAACGATCTTGATAAAAATCTTGCTTCATTAAAACAGAACAATTCTGAACTAGCAAAGAACAATCAGGACTTAAAAAGACAGATTGGAGAAATGGATCAAACCATTAACAAATTGAAGCAAGAGATCAGGGGCATTTGGTGGAATGGCTTTACTGACAAAATCGTTGTTGGAGTGTTGGGGGTAGGTCTAGGCTATGTGATAGGAGTACTCTAATCCCTGATGATGAAATAACAAAAAATGTTCGTTTTTGAGGCATGGGAGAACATGAAACGTTCTTGGTGAATAGTCAAAGCCATAGAGTAACTGCCAAACAATCAACTACATTCATAGGAATACCCATCTTTCCAGGGTAGATTTGAATAGCTATTCAAGAACGAGGACAAGATTAAACCTCATTGTTCTTACGTAAGAATCTAAGACGTCTGAAGATTTTCTTCCATTCCTACCAAGTTCCTCATTAGAGAAGGCCAGAAGCCTGTAGCCTTAAATCTTAGGATGTTTCATTCTGAACTTTCAATAAGATTTATTCATGAGTCTAAGCACATGGAGGTGTTAATTAAATGATGAATGTGAAACAGAATTGCCTTGCAATTCAAATCAAGCAAGACAATAAATAGTAATATAATGAAAGAAGGAACCGTTAAGTTTTTCAATAATTCCAAAGGGTTTGGATTTATTAGTCCTACAGATTCGAGAGAAGATGTATACGTCCATGAATCTGGACTGGTAGACGAGATTCAAGAAAATGATAAAGTGAATTTTGACCTTGAGAAGGGAAAGAAAGGCATGAATGCAGTCAATGTGAAGGTGATAAAATAAAAGCTATATCCAAGAATTCAAGCATAAAAAAACCATCCATTGTTGATGGTTTTTTTATGCCCTATTACTTAGAAATATCATTATGCCTTAATTGTGGTATTGACGCTAAGTCTTTTCTTTGTGAATATATTTTTTAAGAAAATCTTTTTTATCATTTTTAAATGAGGAAATCATTCCGATTTTATTCAAGCAATAAATATAAATCCATGCGAGATCTAACTGGTACGGAAGAAAACCTGCCTGAGCACTCCTAGGGTAGAGATGGTGGTTATTGTGCCATTCACCTGAAAACCATCCAGGTCTGCTTTGATTAATGGAAAGGTTACTTCTATCGAAATCAATACCATCCTTATGAGCGACATCTCCCTTTCCATGGCCAGTGTAATTAAAAGCTCTAACTAGCACAAACCAAAACATCGCTGCGCTGAAAGCAGCAGTAGCTATTGCATGTCCTCCAATGGCATAAAAAATTGTGTACCATACAGCCCAATTTATAATCCAAAGTGAAAGTGTATATGAAACAGTGGCAACAGAACCCCATTTCTGATATTGCTTATAGGAATTGATCCGGACACCTGTGTGAGTCATGAAATTGGTGGCTTTCTGATAATCTTCTTCATCCAAATCTTCTGCTATGCTTTGGTGAATTACATCTGACATCATGCAGTACATAAGGCCGCCTTTCGGATTATATGGATCGCCCGGTTGATCGGACTTAGCATGGTGAACATGGTGAGAAATAACATAAATCTCTTCTGGAAATGTCTTTATGACCAGGTTTTGAGTAATTACTCTCCAAATAGGATGTGAGAATTTATAGGCTCTATGCGTGCAATATCTATGAAACCAAATGGTACCGTGGGTGCTCATTATTATCATCGCATAAAGAATAAAAAAGATAAGAGTTGTAAAGCTCAAATGATAAATCATAAAGGGGATGAAAAAGAGGAACATGCAAAATACCATCACCCAACTGATGGCTGAAATCCAATTTTTCCTGTTCTTGAAAAAGTTTAGTCTTAGGAAGAACTCATTATACAGTTGTTTCCAGCTTGGCACGATGAGTTCGCCATTATTATCTGCCCAACCGTAGGTAGGAACTTTGAGTACTTTATCAATAAATGCCATGCGGAAAATTTGTTTTTTTATAGGAGGAAGTAAGGTAGAGGAATTGGCTGGCTATTGAGTGGTTAGCCTCAAATAAAACAGTATAAAGGAATGCTTCGAAAGGCTTAAAGATTGCTTTGGTAATACTTATTGTTATCAGTAGTTTAAATAGAACTACCTTTATATAATCTCAAGATAAATGGGATAGGCTTCATTTTTTAGCTAAGACTTTAGTCTAGACTCTCAGCAAAATAAGCAGTCTTAGCGTCGAAAAATCATTGAAATGAAGCAGTTAAAGATACTTTCCCAGATTACGAAGAGAACCCCAACACTTGAAAAGTATTTTCAGGAAATTGATAAAGTCCAACTAATCACTGCAGACGAAGAAGTAAAGCTGACACAGCAGATACGGATGGGTGACCAGCTAGCCTTAGAAAAATTGACAAAGGCAAATTTGAGATTTGTTGTTTCGGTTGCAAAACAATATGATAGGGGAGTTCATAATTTGACCTTAGGAGATTTAATAAGCGAAGGCAATGTAGGTTTGATAAAAGCTGCGAGCAAGTTCGATGAAACCAGAGGTTTTAAGTTTATTTCATATGCAGTCTGGTGGATACGGCAAGCAATTATTGCGGCGATATCTGAAAACTCGAGAGTGGTAAGACAGCCAATCAATCGTGTAAGTAGCTATAATAGGGTAACTCGTTCCTTTGCCGAACTGGAACAAAAGTTTGAACGAGAACCTACCGATGATGAGGTAGCAGAAGCTCTTGATCTTACTGAAGATTATGTTATTAACATTAAAAAAGTGGGTAGTCATGCTGCTTCACTTGATGCACCGTTAATGGCTGAAGAGGTTACCAATTTAATTAATGTGCTGGAGGACCCGGAAGCAATCGATCCGGAAGCAGCCTCACTCCATGACTCTTGCAAAGCAGACATCAATAATGTACTTGACATGCTAACGACTAGAGAATCAGAAGTTTTAATCCATTTTTACGGACTTAATAACATGCCTGTTTTGACGCTGCATGACATAGGTATGCGATTTGAAATTTCGATGGAGCGTGTGCGCCAAATAAAAGAAAGTGCATTATTCAAACTTAAACAAAGTGTTAAGGTCAGCGCATTGTTAAGATCACATCTGAACTAGTCCAGACGCGTCACAGAGATAGCAAAGCTTCGTTTTATAATTGCCCTTTTCGATAGGCATCAGATAATGCAGAAGGTATCTCAGCCTCTGCTTCTATAACCATAGCCTTTGCTTTTTGAATGTCTGCAATCATCTCCTGCTCCAGTGCCACAGCCATTGCTCTTCGTTCTTCTGCTTTGGCATTAGCAATTTCAAGATCTGCAGCGGCCTGATCAATCTGGAGTTTTGCTCCAATATTTTTTCCAATGTTGATATCTGCAATGTCTATAGAAAGGATTTCGTAGGCCGTTCCGGCATCTAAGCCTCCTTTTAAAACGTGCCTGGATATCTCCTCAGGCTTTTCAAGGATGATTCGATAATTTGTTGCTTCGCCCATCCTTGAGATAATACCCTGACCAACCCGTGCTTTGATGGTTTCTTCACCAGCTCCTCCCACCAATTGATTAAGATTGGTTCTTACCGTTACTCGTGCTTCAGCCAATAATTGAATGCCATCACCCGAAACGCCTGTGATTGATGGAACAACGATCATATATGGGGTCACTGAAATCTGAACTGCTTCCAACACATCTCTGCCGGCTAGGTCGATGGCTGTTGCTTGTTTGAATGATAAGCTAAGATTCGCTTTGTCCGCTACAATCAATGCTTTGATCACATTCAAGAGATTTCCCGAGGCGAGGTAATGGGTTTCGAGAAGCTGAGAATTTATATCTTCAAGACCTGCTTTCACAGCTAGTATTAGCGAGTTTACAATAAGTTTAGGTGGTACCTTTCTGAATCGCATGAATACCATGTCCATAAGGTTGACATTCACACCTGAGAACACAGCTGTAATCCATAGGCTTATCGGAAAAATATAAAGCAATAGCCAAATGGCGACTAGGATAACCCCAATCACTATAAATATTTGTACCTCCATTATGATTGGGTTAACTATATATGTTGATTGTCGGAAGTTACGGTTAATTATTATACCAGAGGTTGGTCTTGTAGTTTTAATAGGTCTGTAATTCAGCAAGAAGTAATTTCAGCTCAGCGCGGGTCTTTTTTAGCTTCACAGCAAGTTTGTCCAGCATATTTTCTTTCTGTCCTTCCTCGAAATCGAAATCAGAATCATTCAACACAGAGAATCTTCGCTTCAGCATTACTTTTTGCTCTCTCCAGCTTCTTGTTATTTCCATTTTAAAGGTTGCCACTGGCGTCTTGTGGTAAATTCAATTTTAGTTCTACCAGCTAGAGGAATTGTCAAAAGCATCCGCTTCTTTCTCATTGGACCATTGATACTCTTAACTATTTTTGAAATACTAGTTGATAATTGTTGTTTGCTCATTGCGCAAAGTTCTATGATCTGTAGTCCACAGGCATTACAGAGCGTTTGCTAGAATTTACATAAATCCCATATTTAGATACTGAGGTCAATAATTAATTCTTTCATTCTCCTATTTACTGAATTTCTATTGTACAGTGAAGTAGGGTATCTATACGACCATTTCCTCATATCCACTCTTTATAACAGTAGATAATAGCTTGAAGCGAACCTTAGCTTTTAGAATGTTTCTGGAATATGCAGGAATGATGATAGATTGACCTATGTTAAGATCATGGGAATCACCATCAATAGTAATTTCAGCTTCGCCATCTATTACCTGGACAAAAGTGTCAAAAGGGGAAGCTTTCTCGGCGAGGGATTCTCCAGTGTCGAAAGATGATACAGTTACAGTACCTGTCGTTTTTTTAATGATCGTTTTTATTACCACTGAATGAAGGACATACTCAATGGTTTCCACTAGGATGAAAATTTTGCCTTTTTCTTGTTCCTTATCCACGTTATAAATAGGTGTTATTTAGTCTTCACTTCTCTTTTCTTTCCTCTTTGCTTTTTTTGCAGCTCTTTTCTCCTTCAGTGTTTTTTCCGGGGCTGTTTTGTCATTTTTTCCTTTACCATCTCTTTCTTTTGACATAAGTGCTTGATTTAGGGTTTGAATATGCCATTGCGGCATATTTTACATCTATAAATTTCGTGAAGTTTGGACCCCAAAGCATTACACTTTTCACTCAAAGCGTTACATATTTCATAGGTATGTCTGATTTATCCAAAAGTTATTAAGGCTGAGATTTGATAATTTCTTTCCATAGAAATGGCTTAATACCATTTGTGGACTTATTTTCATATGATCTTTGGTTCCTTTTCTAATATCCCATAGAAGGCATAGTCTTTTCCTTTCTCTAAAGCCCATCCTGCATTTCCATAATCAAAATGCCAATACTCTTTTAGATCAACAACAAAGTCTTCCTCCTCAAACAAGTGAATAAGAAGTGCTCGATTTTCTTTTGCCTCATCTGATATTTCCGGATGATACGGGTAGCATTTTTTGTTTAAATGAATTTTTAGTCCATCGTTGGTGCCAAAATCCATTACACGATCTCGTTTTAAGTCATAGATCAACGCATCAACAGCACCTCCCGTAGTATGTGTTGATTCTCTTTCAGGTGCGATGAAGTATGATACAAGCTTAAAAAGCTCCTCATTATCCATTTTTGGGTTTCGTTTTCTATGTGCTTTTACATTGGCATCCCAAAGCATTCTTTGATGTTCGAAGGATCTCCACACAGAGCGAATGATCAACCTTTTGTTGTCTGCGTCCAGAGATCTACTTATTCTCCCAATCTTTTCGAATATTGGTGCTCTTACCAGATACTGGTAATCCTTTTTAATAGATGGTTCATAAATCAGGTTAAATCCAGCATCTTTCAGACTTTTCATTGGAGAATTATCTTCTCTGACCTCAACTGCCGGAAAAAGTTGTTTGTGGCGTAAGTCTTTTTCCTCTACTATTCGACAGTACTCGGCTGTCATTTGTTGTTTGGACATATTTTTTTGCTACTGTGTTGGAATGCATGACGGAAAGTAATGAACCGTAATTAATGCTAAATGCCACCGTGTCACCTACCTTCAGGTTCGTTTTATGTGTATTTAGAATTAAGTGATCGCTATTTGCACCTATTATAGTCATACCAATTGGCGGTGTCAGTCCATCGGTCATTACATCTTGTTTTCCAATGGCCAGAATAGCTCTTTGGACTGAACCATAATCTTTAAATTCAGGCTTACTTCCGAAAGCATCCATTCCTGTTTCTCCCTTAGGTGCTGATGGTTTCATTCCCGATTCAATTACCTCAGCGTATAAGGTGAAAGCATCTATAGATAGCTCAGGTATGGGCAATTTCTCCAAGGGTTCGCATCCTAAATACAAGGATTCTCCCACTCGCAGATGGTTGATTCTGCCTAAGTCGGTTGTTGACATAAACCAATTGTAGTTGGCTGAGTTGCCACCAGAAATTATGGGTAATGAAATACTGAACCTCTTTTCCAAATCTTCAGCGATGGATGAAAGTTGTCGCATTTTCTTTTCATCAGGCTTCACACCGGCAAAACAGGCTAGATTTGTCCCTATTCCTACCAGCTTGATTCCCTGAAGTTTCAGAATATCCCTAACCACATCGTTTAGCTCAATAGGCATAATGCCTTCTCGTAAATCGCCCAACTCAATCATTAAAATAATTTGGTGAACAGTGTTCTTTTTTTCTGCTGCTTTTGAAAGTGCACGAATAATCGAAAGATCACTATTTAAACTGATGTGAGCATATTTTACTACTTCCTCAACTTCACTCAGCAATGTTCTGAGTAAAACAAATTTGGCATTCACTCCATCACACCACATTTTTTTGATATTGGTTATTCTGGAATCTGCCAAAATCTCCAGGCCATTCTGAACCAGAATTTTAGCCAAACGTGCATTCCCTGACATTACTTTGGTAACACCGGCAATGCTAATTCCGCGTGTACTGTATAATTTCTTGAGTGTGCGAACATTGTGAGCGATCTTATCAAGGTCTATTATTATTTCAGGAGTTGACATGAAGCCTCCTTTTCTGAGAAAGCTTAGGGAATAGTTTAAACAGATGGCTGACTAACTTATCACAACCATGCTTTAGTACGTCTGTAGTAGGAAGCATATGTTTGTTTTCGTATTCAATAACCGTTTCATTCACCTCTTCATCTGTCATGTCCTCATGATTGAGTGTGATAGCGATGACTCTGGATTTTGAGAAGGATTCGATTAAGTCAATTTCACTCTCCAGAGACGGCATTGGGATTTCAGGGTAGTCGCAATGGTTGACTCTTTTCGGTGGGTGTTGAAGCATAAAAGCATGAGGTAAAGCGCCACGTACAATTGCACAAGAAGAGGTAAATGCAGGATGACTTAAAGCACCTTGTCCTTCCACCACAATGATATCTGGATTTTCATTTTCTAGTGCTTCTAAGATAGCATTCTCCACTTCTCCGGTTGAATATCCTGAACTTAAAACATCAATTGCAATACCATATTTTGATCCTTGAAGGAGACCTGTTTGACCAGTAGAAATGAATACCGCATTGATTCCTTCCAGAGTCAGGGCTTCTACCAATTTTACGGCTGTCGTTCTTTTCCCAACAGCACAGTCGGTACCAAATACGCTAATTATTGGAGTTTTGACATAACGAATTCGACCTGAATAAATGTGTAAATCTTTTCTTGAAGGTGGTTTTCTAATGTCATTTATACTGACACCATATTTATCTGCGGTTTTAGCAAACTCTTTATCCTCAGAAAAGTATTCAGGTAAGCCATTAACAATGTTCATGCCCATTTTCATGGCTTGGATAATCACTTTTCGTTGGTCTTTGCTCAGAAAAGATTCTAGCGAGGCTATCCCATATATGAAGCACTCGGGAATCGTATCAAGTGATTCAATGGCATCATGAAGGCTGCCAAAAACAGGGATTCCGTTTTTAATACCGTCCAAATACTCTCCGGCATCCAGCCCTTTCTTTGTACTGTCCACCACACCCACAATTTGATATTTTTCAGAGTACCTAATGAGGCCATTGGCGACTTTGCCATCAATCTGCCCCAATTCATTTTCGCTATATACTAGTGCAGTTATTTTCATTTCTTGTGCTTACAGTTGTTGAAATAAGTAGTTGGCAACTTTATTTATTAGCGATTTAAAGACTCTGAGATTATGTCAGTTGAATCTCTCTTTCGAAAAATGCATACTCCTTTCCCGCATCGTCTTTGGGGTCCTTACAGTAGTAGATTCTATCTACATATCTCCTTATTATTAACTTGAGTTTTGGATTTGATTTCGGAGATACTGTATCGCCTTCTTTATAAATATTGGGTGTTAATATCCTAGCCATCTCTTAATTTTTAAATCGTCTGAAAACATTCAGGTCAATATGACCATTTGATTGAAAGCAAAGGTCATTACTCATCTCTTAAACACATTACACTTCTCCGCATATGGGTTACATATATCACATGTTATGCAGCGCACCGTCAGAAACAAAAATTAGGCAATGAGCCAGAATGAAAGCAAAAAAGGGCAAGATGAGTTGTCTTGCCCTAAACCTTAAGAGATTTGAATATTAGAAATTCTTTTGTAAAGGTGATGTTTCTCTTGATCGAAGTATTACATTGATTTGATAGAATGTTACACATTTCATAGGTTGGTTTCCTTTGATTACTTAGTGCAGAATACATTTCTTCTCATAAAAAATCATCCCCATTTATCATTCGGATAAAGAACATGACAAAAGCAGCTATTATCAGTACCATGACAATAACTGTATGAGTAATTCCCCAATATCCCCAAAAACCAATGGCCCAAACGATGATCGTGATTACTATGATGATAGATGACATCTTCCTAACTAGGTTTTTTCGCATGAATGTAGACGCTGACTGGAGATCAAAGGTGACATCACTCCATCATAATTGCTTTACACATCTTGAAGAGCCTATTACATATATCTCATGTTTCGGAAGAATTATGGTTGGCGTGATTTTAGTTTAGTTACAAGTCCTCAAGGTTTCCCTTCCTTTTCTCTTTTAACTGTTTATAAAAGGTAGGAGTGAGACCAGTGATTTTTTTGAATTGATTGGATAAATGAGCTACACTGCTGTAATGAAGTTTGTGGGCAATTTCGGAAAGCGAAAGCTCGTCATACAGCAATAGCTCTTTTACTCTTTCAATTTTATTGATAATGATAAACTGCTGGATAGTGATTCCTTTTACTTCAGAAAACGTATTAGCAAGATATGTATAGTCGTAATCTAACCTTTCACTTATATAATCAGAATAATTCACCTTAGGTACCTCGCTTGAGTAGTGAATCATTTCGGTAATCACATTTTTAATCTTCTCTATTAAAATGCTCTTTTTGTCCTCGAGCAGCTCTAGACCTGAAGCTAAAAGATTCTTGTTCAATAAAGTTTGTTGATCGATAGTAATATCTTCCATTATTTCGACTACACCAAGATCGACCTTTACGTATTTGAGCCCAAGCTTTTTCAATTCCTCTTTTACCAGCATTTTGCAGCGAAGACTTACCATATATTTTATGTACAACTTCATATTACATTTTTTAGCTCAAGTCCTAGCCAGGAAATGGCACGTCTTTAAAAGACATTGATTTTCTTGGTGCTATTTGAGAGGTCGACGAAGGATATGGTGTCAAGTAAGTTACCACGAGTTGAGCTACTTGATCCAGTGGTCCGCAGTATAGTCAACGTCTTGCCGTACAGATTAATTCGGAACTTTGCCTATTTGTAGAAAATTCTGCTCTCCCTCTTGGGCTCGATCGCTGCGGCGAACCGTCGGAGTGGCGTCCCACCCAAGGACCCTAAGGGTTCGATTTTTTTATACCTAAAAAGAAAAGCCTAACATTTCTGCTAGGCTTCTGCTCTCCCTCTTGGGCTCGAACCAAGGACCCTCTGATTAACAGTCAGATGCTCTAACCAGCTGAGCTAAGGGAGAATTTTCCTAAAAGGAGTGCAAATGTAAACATCCCTTTTACAATTCTCAACGCACTCTATCAAATTTTTTTTCTTCTCCTCAAATTCCATAAAACACGCCATAATGACATGTTAATTTGACGAAAATTCAAAATAACAGACATAATGACATGAAAATAATGCATTATCTGGATTGGTACAAAATTCGATCATTGGGTAATCAGAAATTGAATTTAAAACTTAAAATCTTAGGAAAATGGGACTTATTAAGTACAACACAAACGATTACAGGCCTACGAACTTTAAAAGTTTCGTAGACAGATTTTTTAACGATGACTTTGTAGGTGGAACTGTACCATCATTTTCACCTAAAGTAGACATTGCAGAATCTGAAAAGGAATTTGAAATTCAACTTCATGTTCCTGGTATGAAAAAAGGTGATTTCAACATCGACCTTAATGACGATCAGATTACTGTAAGCGGCGAGAGAAAGTTTGAAAATGAGAAGAAGGAAAAAAACTTCCACAGCGTAGAAAGTTACTATGGATCTTTTAATAGAACATTCTACTTGCCAGACGTAATCAACAAAGAAAAAGTGGATGCTTCTTACCAAGATGGTATTTTGACCATCACCTTACCAAAGGATGAAAAGAAAGCAACTAAAAAGCAAATAGCAGTTAAGTAAGTGTTTTGAGTAGGTGATTAGGGCGTTCGCATTGCGGGCGCCTTTTTTGTTAAGAATGGTTAATGTTATTCTCCATTCTTCCATTTAGCAAAACTATATGTACAGTTTTACGGTATAATCATTAGCAAAATAGGATTGACATATGAGTAAAAGAAATTTAATACTTGCGATGATGTTTAGCTCTCTTTTCGGAGGTATTGTCGCAGTGATAGGGTTCTCGATTATTGCCCCAAAAGAAACAATCATCCAATCTAGCACGGAACAACAGAATCCGGTGAGCCTTACTAACTATGTTTTTGATTCTGCAGACTTCATTGTGCCTGATGGGCTGAACTTCGTTTTCGCAGCAAAAAATGCTACTAGTTCGGTTGTGCATATCCGCACAACTTATCGCAATGGAATGCGGGCTAATAGTCCATTCAACGATTTTTTTAAGGATTACTTCGGTGAGAGATACGAGCGAAGAGGAGGAGAATCCAGAGGAGCGGGATCCGGTGTGGTAATCTCCCCCGACGGCTTCATTGTTACTAATAACCACGTGGTTGAAAATGCTGATGAAATCGAAGTTGTTTTAAATGATAATCGAAGCTACCAAGCAGAGGTAGTGGGCATTGATGGTAATACAGATCTTGCAGTGTTGAAGATCGACGAGGAAAACCTGGCAGCAATTCGCTACGGAGATTCGGATCAAATCAATATCGGCGAGTGGGTTTTAGCAATCGGAAATCCTTATGAATTTAGATCCACCGTAACTGCAGGAATAATAAGTGCAAAAGGAAGGAATATCAATATTTTGAATGGTGATTACAAGATTGAGTCATTCATTCAGACCGACGCAGCTGTCAATCCTGGAAATAGCGGCGGTGCTTTAGTTAATCTTCGAGGCGAGCTAGTAGGTATAAACACCGCTATAGCATCTCCTTCCGGGGCTTTTGCAGGGTATTCTTTCGCGGTACCTGTTTCTTTGGTCAAAAAGGTAGTCAGCGATTTAATTGAGTACGGCAAGGTCCAAAGAGCTCTTCTGGGAATAACCATTTACGATGTAAATGCACAAGTCGCGGAGCAAAACAATTTGAGCGTACTAAAAGGAATTTACGTCAATGGAGTTATCCAGGGAAAAGCCGCTGACCGAGCTGGTATTGAGCGTGGAGACGTCATCATTGCTATCGATGATAAACCTGTAAATAATGTTGCTCAGCTTCAAGAACAGGTGGCCGTAAAGCGTCCTGGAGACGAAGTTGAAGTGAAATTTATAAGAGACGGAAGGGAAAAGCTGGTCATCGCCAAATTGCGAAATGAGGAAGGGACATTAGATGTAATCGAGTTAGCTTCAGAATTCAAAATTGAAGGAGCAACTTTTGCAGATGTTTCAAGTGAACTCAAGGATCGCCTGGGCATTGATGGTGGCGTACAAATTACTGAATTGGGTGATGGCAAGTGGAGAGATGTACGTATGAAAGAAGGCTTTATAATCACGGGCATTGATAATGAAGAAATCAGGAATATTCGAGACTTGGAAAACTATTTCAGTAGAACCAGAACTGACGGTATTCTCATAGAGGGAATCTATCCGGATGGTAGCAAAGCTCATTATGGATTAGGACTTTAAAATATTTTGATTAAAAAAAGTAAGCCCGTCTGCAAAGACGGGCTTTTTTATTTCCATATTTTCGAGAAGTGAAAGATGTGATCGTAATCGGTGGAGGTCTGGCTGGCTTGGTAAATGCAATTCTGCTTAAACGCGAAGGCTTTAGTGTTTGGCTTTTCGAGGAAAAGAAGTATCCATTTCATAGGGTATGTGGGGAATACATTTCCAACGAGGTGATACCCTTTCTACGTGAGCATAATCTTTATCCCGAAGTACTCAATCCTGCGAAAATTACGCAGTTTCATTTAACATCAATCGCTGGTACTAGTCTTCGGATGCCGCTTGATTTAGGTGGATTTGGTATTAGCAGGTATCAGATGGATAACTGGCTCGCAGAAATAGCAAAGAATGAAGGCGTCAAAATAGTTCATGACCGAGTGATTAAATCTGATTTCGAGTCCAATGAATTTACAATCTCCACCAAATCAGGAGCCGAACATCAAGCGAAGGTTGTCATAGGTGCTTTTGGAAAAAGAAGCATGCTGGACAAACAAATGAATCGATCTTTCATTGATAAAAGATCTCCGTATATCGGAGTAAAATATCACCTAAAAACCGATGAAGCCAAAACCGATGAAATCGCTCTTCATAATTTTCCTAAAGGATACTGTGGTATCAGCAGAGTGGAAAATGACACCTTCAATCTCTGCTATTTATCTCATAGATCTAACTTAAAAAGATTTGGATCTATCCCGGAGATGGAAAGAGAATTGCTAAGTGAGAATCCACATCTTCGGAAAATACTGAATCACTCTGAGATATTGTTCGACAAGCCGGAAGTAATAAATGAGATTACATTCGAGAAGAAAGAACCTGTCTACAATCATATTCTCATGAGCGGAGATTCTGCCGGAATGATAACCCCACTTTGTGGTAACGGTATGGCGATGGCATTACATTCTTCAAAAGTCCTCATCAAATTAGTCTCTATTCATTTGAAAGGAGATTCTTCACGATTTCAAATGGAAAAAGAATATATCAAGTGCTGGAATGCACTTTTCGCACGTCGGATGTGGGCAGGAAGGAAAATACAAAGATTGTTTGGCTCTGGGGTTGTTTCTGCTTCGACTATAGCCCTCGGTAAACGCTTCCGTCCATTTGCTAAATTTCTGATGAAGCAGACTCATGGCTCACCCTTCTAGATGAGCCACAAATAAACGAAGAAGGCATTCAACATTAGGGAAGAGATAAAATTTAAACGCATGGTTGATGTATAATTTGCATTACTTCTATTTTTCCTTGTTTGGAAATACCACCACCCAAAATATACGAGCACAGGCGACATAGCGATAGCAAATATCAAAGCAGTTTCAAGTGAATACTGGTTTGCGAAAAAATAAAAAAAACCAGCACTGGATATCGTAAAAGAGGCCGCAGTGAAGTGAAATGTGCCCAGAATACCTAGTTTTTGACTAATAGTAATATCTCCCCTGATGGCGTCTTCCGTATGCTGATAGATCTGCGTCATTGGGTAAGAGCCAAGTAGCAATAGTGTACTTAAAATACCAGGAAATTGAACATTCCATATAAAAATTTCCAATACACCGATATCATTTATGGCCACATAACTAAGCAAGAAGGTAAAATATCCCTGAAAGATTCCGGCAGCAAGCCAACCGATTATTGGAAACTTCTTCAATCGAATACTAGGGTGACTATAGGCTTTAGAAATACCTCCATACACGAAAATCATGAGCATAAACTCAATTGATATCAACATTGCCAATATCAACCCAATTGCGTCCATAATTAGTGATACATAGTAAAGCTCCTTACTGACCTTTGGTGGATGCTTCAAACCACCGATGCTCCCCTCATCTTTATCAAAATAGGAATTATATCCATTGCTTGCCGGATATACGAGGAAGTGAAGAATAAAAAATGAAAGCAAAAGATTTATATGAGAAATACCATCAGAGACACCAACAGCTAGTAAAAAAACAGGCAAAAGGAAAAATGAAAATGGGATTCGTAGATGTAGTAATGTTGATTTTTTCAATGGGATGTAATCTTCTCGGCTAAAAGTTGGTTAATATTAATGAACAAGTAGCAGATGCCCGCATACATTAACAATATCGGAACGGCCCTCCCGCCAAACCTAACAGACCAAAGTCAGATCGCAGATTTCATGGTCAATCACCTTAGATTAAACAAAAGGGAAGAAAAAAAGCTACGCGTACTCTATAGAGCAAGCGGCATAAAGCAGAGGTACTCAGTGTTGCGGGACTTCAGCGAAAATCTAAACGGTCAGAGTTTCTTCAAAGAAAACACTGCCTTCCCCTCAGCCAAACCCAGGATGCTCATTTATCAAGATCATGCCATAAGATTGGCTAAAAAGGCCTCCATGCATGCATTGGAAGCATCAGGTTTTGATAATGAAGAAATATCTCATCTCATTGCAGTGAGCTGCACAGGCATGTATGCACCAGGTTTGGATATAGAGCTAGTAGATAAGCTAGGCTTGAATACTTCCACAGAAAGGACTTCTATAAACTTTATGGGATGCTATGCGGCCTTCAATGCTATGAAGGTGGCACAAAACATCATTAAGGCAAACTCCGAGGCAAAAGTCCTGATCATTTGTGTGGAGTTGTGCAGCATTCATTTGCAAGACAAAACAGACGATGAAAACCTGCTGGCAAACGCCATTTTTGGGGATGGAGCAGCCGCTTTAATTGTATCTTCGAAACCTTCCGGCAATTCTTTAGAGATAAAAGACTTCTATAGCGATTTGGCTTTGGATGCCCGAGACGAAATGGGATGGTACATTGGTGATCACGGGTTTGAAATGCACCTTAGCAGCAAGGTTCCCGATGTGATCAAAGAGGGAATTGGTGAGTTGACAAATCGACTACTTCAAAAAATAAAGCTTAAGATCTCAGACATTGACTTTTTTGCAATTCATCCGGGCGGCAAAAGAATTTTAGATGTAATTGAAGAAAAGCTGCAAATAACCAAAGAGCAGAATAGCAATGCCCGGGAAATTTTACGTACCCACGGAAATATGTCGTCGCCTACTGTACTGTTCGTAATCAAGTCAATTATGGATGATCTTTCACCCCAAGACGACCAAAAACACCTCCTGAGTTTTGCATTTGGACCGGGACTTACCTTGGAGAGTGCAGTACTAAAAACACACATCCATGCTTAAGCATCGTTCAGAAGAACTTGAAATCATGGATGATCTGGATATTTCTGGTCCGGTAATTGACCAAACATTAAAAGAGCTAAACACTATCAACAAGCGGCTTGGGGGGAATCAGATTAGTATTTCGGCCTATAAAAATTTTGCAAAAAAAGACGATGAACTGGTTTTAGCAGATTTGGGATGTGGAGGAGGAGATATTATGGCCGAAATGGCCAAATGGAGCAAAAACAGACAATTGAAATCGACTTTCATTGGAATAGATGCCAATCCGCACATTGTTAATTACGCCAGGGAAAACACGAAAGATTATCCTGAGATCACATACCAGTCGGTTAATATTTTCAGCGAAGAATTCAAAAAACAGCGATTTGACATTATTCACTGCTGCCTTTTTGTACATCACTTCTCCACCGAAGAGTTAATAAAACTATTCAACCAATTCAAAAAGCAGGCCCGGAAGGGTGTTATCATAAATGACCTGCACCGTCATCCTTTAGCATATTGGAGCATATTACTGCTCACCTCACTTTTTTCCAGGTCTACTATGGTCAAAAATGATGCATCCATTTCAGTAGCCAGAGGATTTAAGAGAAGTGAATTGGTGGAGATTTTAAGAGATGCTGGAATTAGAAAGTATCAATTGAGCTGGAAGTGGGCATTTAGATGGAAGCTTATATTTTAGCGCCACTCGCCGAATATGAGGTTGCCCTTAGCATTTTCATCCTCTGATTTAAAGAAGTTATTCAAGCCATCCACCATTTCATCTGCAGAAATGTAACTGTCACCATTCGTATCCAATTCCTCAAACCCCTGAATGGCCATTTTGTGCGAGATATTGTAAATGGTAAGCATATTGGCATACTCCTCTTTCGAAATCAATCGATCTCTATTCATATCAAAAAGATCAAAAATATGCCGTGAGGTACGATGAATATAATGATTGAGTATTGAAACGTCTCCGGATTCAAGCTGATCTCTAAAGAAGGCAATCCAATCCCACAATGTGAGGCTAAGCTCAGGATTGTGCAAATCGGTGAGGAGTTGAACAAAAAGTCGGTGAGATTTGAGTAGAATCATTCGGGCGCTCCTTGAGTTCTCGTTGAGTTTTAATTGCGCAACGATCTTCTTGCCAACATTCACAAAGTCGTTGGGTTGAAGTTGCCCATTCTTGTCGATATCCAGAACATTAAAAAGGTGATGTACCTTTCTTTTTTGAGTTTCAGAAAACACGAATAGAGGGCTATTTGGCTCTGTGGTGGTAAAGCTCCCCATTTTTCTAACCTCAATTTACAAAAATATTTCCACCCTTGCACGCATTTCGTAGCTTTGCGCCCAATTCTTAATAACAAGACAACATGACTCAGGATATTCAAACGATTTTAAAGCGACTGGAAGTAGACGCAGACAACCATGGAGCAGCTGTAGGACACAACTGGTTGAAAACCTCAGGAGCGAAGCACACATCATATTCTCCGGTAAATGGAAAGGAGATTGCTAATGTGACGTTGGCGGACAATCAAGCTTACGATAAAGTGATAGAGGAAGCACAAGCAGCATTCAAAGAATGGAGACAAATTCCGGCACCTCAAAGAGGTGAAGTGGTTAGACAGCTTGGCAATGAGCTTCGTGAATTCAAGCAAGAACTTGGCTCATTGGTATCCTACGAAATGGGTAAATCTCTGCAAGAAGGACTTGGGGAGGTTCAAGAAATGATTGATATCTGTGACTTTGCAGTTGGGCTTTCACGTCAGCTTTATGGACTTACCATGCATTCTGAGCGACCATCTCATAGGATGTATGAGCAATGGCATCCCCTAGGTATTGTTGGTATTATTTCGGCTTTCAACTTTCCGGTGGCTGTATGGTCGTGGAACGCAGCGCTAGCATGGGTTTGTGGTGATGTGTGCGTATGGAAACCTTCCGAAAAGGCTCCTATTTCTGCAATAGCTTGTCAGAAAATAGCACAGCGAGTATTTGAAAAGAATGGTGTGCACCCGGGAGTATGTGGATTGGTTATCGGTGATGCTGAGATTGGCAAAAGACTAGCTGCTGATACACGAGTGCCATTGATATCTGCTACAGGTTCTACACGCATGGGTAAAGCCGTAGGCGAGGTTGTAGGAGCAAGACTCGGAAAGCATATTCTTGAGTTGGGAGGAAATAACGCTATTATAATCTCCGAACATGCCGACTTAAACATTGTGATTCCTGGTGCTGTATTTGGTGCTGTGGGCACTGCAGGACAAAGATGTACATCTACCAGAAGGCTGATCATTCACGAAAGTCAGTACGAAGAAGTGAAACAGCGATTGGTAAAGGCTTACGATCAACTTCGAATTGGGGATCCATTGGACGAGAATAACCATGTTGGGCCACTCATCGATACAGATGCTGTGAAAATGTATCAGGCAGCAATAGAGAAAGTAAAAGCTGAAGGTGGTAAGACTGTAATTGAAGGAGAAGTGCTTTCAGGAGGCGGGTATGAGTCAGGGTGCTATGTGAAGCCTGCAATATATGAAGCGCAAGCTGATTACGAGATTGTATGCAATGAGACTTTTGCTCCAATTTTGTACTTGATCAAGTATTCTACTATCGAAGAGGCTATTGAGATCCAAAATGCAGTACCACAAGGATTGTCTTCGGCTATTATGACCACTAATATTAGAGAGTCTGAGCTATTCTTGTCCCATGCTGGTTCGGATTGTGGTATTGCCAACGTAAATATTGGAACTTCGGGAGCTGAAATTGGTGGAGCTTTTGGTGGAGAGAAAGAAACTGGCGGTGGACGAGAGTCAGGATCAGATGCCTGGAAAGCGTATATGAGACGTCAAACCAACACAATCAATTATTCTACTGAGTTACCACTTGCTCAGGGAATTAAGTTTGAACTTTAGCACAATACAAGATTATAAAGAAAGGGTTATCGATTTCGATAACCCTTTTTTGTGATCCTATTATTAGTTAACCGCATTGACAATTCCAGTGACCAACAGGTAGGTAATAAGACAGCTCAATGCAAAGAGGTACACTCTTCTTTTCTTTTGAGCGAGTCTTTCAGCGTGAAATTTGGCGAGGAAATTAGCCGATTCCATGGGATCATAGGCACGGATGACAATCGGATCTTTCTTTGCATACAACAGTCTATTCTCGTCATAAATTTCCTTGAATGATTTCTTAGAAGCTAAGATTGAGCATTTGGCTGAGGAGGCTTTCACACATTGACAAAAGCAAATTTCATGCGAGGATACTATACCTTATCTATCAGTCGATATATTGTTTATTCACTAATGATGAAACAAGCTGTCCGGTAGCAGGTGCCATGCTTAGTCCCAGCATTCCATGCCCTGTAGCTATAAATAAGTTTTGATGCTTCTCCGATTGCTTTATGATTGGAAGGCTATTGCTGGTCATAGGTCGCCATCCGGCCCATGGCACAGGGTCTTCCTGATCTATGTCGGTTTTTAAATAATCCTTCGAAGCTTTTCTAAGCGCTTCCAGTCTGGATGGATTTAATGTAAGATCAAAGCCGGTAAATTCCATGGTACTACCTAATCTGAAACCATCTTCCCACGGCGTAGCTACCACCTTTTTTTCAAACATATAAATCGGGTAATTGGGTTGATCTTTCAGCTTTGATGAGAAAGTGAGGTTGTATCCTTTACCAGGGATCATTGGCAGAGATATGTCCAACTTCTTTCCCAATTGATACGATAATGCACCAGCCGCCAAAATGAAATGATTAGCTCGTAATTCTTCTTTCCCAATTTGGGCAGCTTCTATGTTTCCTTTACTGATGATAAAATCTTCGACTTTTCCAGCAATTTCCTTCACACCATTTGCCGCATTAATGGATCGAATCTCGGTGAGAAGCCGATCCGGTCGCAACCACCCATCTACATGAAGTATTGATCCTCCAACCACATCGGTTTTTAAACACGGTTCCAAATTCAATAATGATTCTTTTGTGAGCAATTCGCACGAAAGATCATGACTCCTCAGCAAGTCCACTTCTCTCTTGAGGCTTTCATTTCCTGATGCAGTAGTTGAAGCATAAATCAATCCTTTAGATTGAAACCCACATTTACTGTTTTCTTCAGAAAAATACTCCGAGTATAAATTCCAGCTGGTTTGGAGCAACTGATGACGGATGTTTCTGGCTTTTTTTACTGAAGACTTTCTTGAATTCCAGATGAAGGATAAAAACCACTTGATAAAGGCTGGGTCCAGTTGTGGCTTAATGGCTAAAGGGGCATCTCTCTTACCCAACCATTTCAGGCCTTGAATTAAAGTCGCAAAAGAATTAAGGGGTTCAATATGACTTGGAGTAATTAATCCACAGTTGCCCGCAGATGCTGGAAGCATTGAGGGGCCATCATCAATCAATGTGATTTCATAATCGTATTTTGAAAGGTAATAGGCAATGAATTGACCAACAATACCGCCACCTATTATGGCTACTCTTTTCATATAAGAAATCTAGGTTACTTCAGCTTTATTGCAAAATCCATTTCACTTGGATGTCATTAGTCTAAGTATCTAAAGCGTTGAATGGAATTTTTTTAACTCTCAATTGTACTTTATGGAGATTCAAGTCAGTTTTTCTAAAGTAAGAATACTAAGCTATACTTTTACATTAGCCATCATAAATCAATTGGAATGTGGGGAGAGTAGCAATACTGGTATGATTTTGTATGTATGTTTTCAAAATTTAATTGAAAAAATATCCGGCTCAAGACTTGAGAGATTATGATCTTTCAATTTTCATAAATCGGTGAAATAGAAAGGGAACCATTCACCATAAATGCGAAGAACATGACATTGACCAATGGATTGAGCATCTTCATGACTCTGCTAACGCCAGAAATGAAGAGAGGTACATAGAGCTGCTGAAGTTATTGCATTAACCCACCTACCCTAGGTAGTTCCTCAGACTACTTTCTTTATTGGTTTTAGGCGCTTTTTGATATGATACATTGCTGTTAAAATACTCACTGGTGTTACATTCAGCAGCTAGACAATTTCCTTCGATCCATTCCAAGTTTTAAGTAAGCACAAAGTTTGAGATCCTTGCGAGAAAAATCTTTGTGGACCCGATAAATTTTTTATAAAAACAAGGTGAACATCTTTGGAAGCGAAAATTGAATGTGATCTAGCTTTCGTCTGCCTCCAGGTTGTTATATGTGCTTTTTTGAATACTTCTATGTGTTCAAAAATCTGTTCCTAATCCTAGCAGCACTTTAATAGTGGGCTGCCTTTTTTGTGTCTGTATTTATGCAGTTAGCAGAGGTATATTTATAAGGTGGTTTTGTGTATGCACAACTTTCTCTTTCACCAAAATTGAATTGGAATTTTTGAAAAAGAATTTCTAAATCCGGTCAACCAAATACGAACGTATATAATCTAGATTTAATTCAAAAAATCAGAATTGACGCATTTTAACCTTAGTTATGAAGAAGACACAAATTAGATTGATGAAAAGACTAGCACCTTTTTTAGTTATTGTAACATTTCTTATCGGCAAGTCTATTGCTCAGAATGCTCCAACAGTAGTGGATGAGTCATTTACAATAGATGAATACACGACCCAGGAAACTGGAAGTTTTAATGGTACAATTATAGGTACAGTCTCAGCAGAAGATCTTGACGCTGATGTTCTTACATTCTCAATCACATCAGGTAATTCTTCTGGAGCATTTAGAATTAATAGTGTTACAGGAGTAATTTCTGTAGCTAATGAAACAATTCTAGATTATGAGTCGATCCAAAGCCTTACTCTTACGATTGAAGTAAGCGATGATGAGATACCTGCTCAAACCGGATCGGGTATCATTACTATAAATCTAAACAATATCAGCCCGAATGACTTCTGCACAAATGCGATAACCGTAATGGCCGGAACTACCGTGGCTGGAAGTACCCATGATGCAACAGGCGATGCGGCCATAGCACCAACATGTGGAAGCAATCCGGTCGAGCCAGACCTGTCTGTTGGAGTTTGGTATCATTTCGTGGGAACGGGTGAGAAAATAACCGTCGAGACATGCGGTGCCGCTGATTATGATACTGCTATAGGCGTGTATACAGGCTCATGTTCAACGGGTCTATCATGTGTGTCTGGTAACGACGATGGTAGCTCATGTACAGGGTTTACTTCCCGAACAAGTTTTATTTCAGTCCTGGATCAGGATTACTACATTCTGATTGATGGCTATCAGGATGATTTTGGAAATTTTAATTTGACAACAACTGCCGAGCCAGCACCTACCCCCCCAGATAACGATAACTGTACGGACGCACAGGTGCTTACAGTGTTTGCTGAAGGGACGGGAACACCTACGAATGGAGATAACACTACAGCAACCACATTTACAGAAGTGGTTTTCTGTGACAGATTTGGGACAATTAATGACGTGTGGTACACCTTTAATTCTGGACCAAATGTGGAAGTATCCATTGATATCCAGTTAGTGGATACGGATGATGCAGGACCTCTAAACGCTGCAGGATATGTGGATTTTGAAGTATATGAAGAATGCGGTGGTGCGCAAACTGACTATTGTGGAAACGATGGAACGAGCAACTTAACTGTGGTTCCAAATACAGACTATTATCTGCAATTATGGAACAATGAAGATGATTTTGGCACATTCACAATCCAGATAAATGACGGCCCTAATACAGCAGCCACAGTTACGTCTTCTAATGTTTCGTTGAGCAGGTATGCCAGTAATGCTGATTTGGTGAGTACTGTAACCGCTACTGATACTGAAAATCATAGTCAGATCTTGAGTATTATCGCGGGTAATGATGAAGGTATTTTTGCCATTGATCAGGTAAGCGGAGAAGTGATAGTGGTAGATGATGCTGCGCTTCAATCATCCGTGACTACCCAATTCATACTTACAGTAGAGGCGGCAGATCAAGGTCCTGGAACATTGACATCAACCGGAACTCTCACTATTGATATAATAGACAATCAATTCCCATCTATTTCGGCAGCAGTGGTGGCATTGGATGAAAATTCTACAAATACTACCTCAGTAATCACAGTAGTTGCCAATGATGCGGATATGGATAACCTAGGTTTCTCTATTTTATCAGGTAACACTGGAAATGCGTTTACCATTGATGCATTAGGGGAGATAACCGTAGCGGACGAAATGCAGCTGAATTTTGAAACGAACCCAACTTTTGATTTAGAGGTGCAGGTAACTGATGACGGTCCACTAACCCTTTCTGCGAAGGCAATCATCACCATCAACCTTAATGATTTAAATGAAATGCCTGTTGTTGGATCAGCCGTTACCAACATTAGCCAAAACAATGCGAATGGATATGAACTGGCAACCATCGGATTTACTGACGAAGATGCGAATCAGAGTCATACATTTTCAATTTCTGCTGGAAATACAAATTCAATATTTGACATTGATCCGATAAGTGGAGTCGTTACTATCGTGAATGACATTGATCTTTCAGCAAACGGTGCAACTACCTATAATCTGACTATTGAGGTATCTGATAATGGGACACCAGTGAATGTCGGGACAGGAACCCTAACTGTGAATGCGTTCAGCAACAATGCGCCAACCGTTACTCCGGAGACCTTTATGGTTGATGAAAATACTGTAAATACTACTCCAGTGGGTACTGTCTCAGCCAATGATGCGGACGGAAATGGAATTACATTTACCATTTACTCTGGCAATGACCTTGGGGCTTTCTCAATAACCCCAGCAGGTGAAATTCAGGTGGCAGATGTTACGAAGTTGGATTTTGAAACGAATCCTTCATTTAACTTAAATATTCAGGCTCAAGATGATGGTGCTGGGATTTTGAGCAGCACAGGATTGATAACCATTGAGTTGAACAATGTGAATGAAGCACCGTCACTTAGCAACACAACACTTAACATGAGTTCTTCAAGCACTAACGGTGCTGAAGTGTCAACCTTGACGGGAACAGATCCTGAAAACGATGTACTGACCTATTCCATTACGTCTGGAAACGATGCTGGTGTATTTGGCCTTGATGCGTCAACAGGCCAACTATCTATTGCCAATAGCTCATTGCTGAACCCGGCGATTACTCCTCAATATACCCTAACTGTAGAAGTAAGTGATGGGGCACTGACTGGAACAGCAACAATTATGGTAAATATTTACTTGAATGAAGCCCCTGTCTTGAGCTTGACAACCCTTAGCCTTGATGAGAATAGTTCTGCTGACCATGTGATTGGCACGCTAACTTCCAATGATGCGGATGGTATTCAATCTTATGCTATAGTAGCAGGAAATGATGCGGACATAGTTGCCTTGGATGGATCCACTGGTGTATTGGCTGTGAAAGATGCTACTTACTTTAATTATGAAGACGTTCAATCTTTTGACATCTCAGTAAGATTAACGGATAATGGACTCGGGAATCTTCAAACTACAGAAACAGTGACTATTTCATTGAACGATGTGAATGAATTCAGTCCGGTAGTTTCATCCTCAGTGAACCCATTGGATGAAAATGCTACATCAGGAACAGTCGCCGCAGTGAGTGCTACAGATGATGATGTTTTGCAGACATTGAGCTATTCAATTGCCTCTGGTAATATTGGCGCTGCATTTAGTATAGACAATTCAGGAGTAATTACAATTAGCAATTCAGCTGCTCTTGATTTTGAGACCAACCCCTCATTCAACTTGATAGTGGATGTGTCTGATAGTGGAACACCCTCAAATGAAACATCGGAAAATCTGACTATCACCCTGACAGATGTAAATGAAGCTCCGGTATTAAGTGCAATTGGGGATCAAATGGGAACTGAGCAATCTGAGTTGACATTCGCGGCTAATGCGTCGGATGAGGACCTCCCAGCCAATACACTTCAGTTCAGTTTAGATGCCACATCATCTGGGAATGGAATGATGATCGATGTTTCAACTGGTGTGTTTACCTGGACTCCTGACCATACACAAGCTGGTACATATACTGTAGAAGTAACTGTGACCGATGGTTCTTTAAGTGATTCAGAATCAATTTCTATTTCGATTTCTGATGTACTGGGAGTATCAGTTACCGAAGGAATTGAGGTGTATCCTAACCCGTCATCGGAATTTATCAGCGTAAAGTCTGAAGAAGTCAAGTCCGTAGTATTCTATAATCTCGACGGAGTAAAAATTCTTGAAGCTTCAGATCAAAAGGAGATTAATATTTCAGATCTAAAAACAGGCACATATATGCTTCAGTTAATAGATAAGAATGATAGTGTCATTGGTATAAGTCGAGTAATAAAACGATAACTATGGGAGCATTTGCAAAGGCAGATGTTAAAGGGTGGTCGAAAGACGGCCCTTTTTTGTTTTCATGATAATTTTTCCTCAATGACTAAACTAAAATTGTAGCATTTTGTCATACAGAGGAAGTTTACTTTCCAAACATTATTCCGGCTAGGCCCCATTCTTATCTTTAAATCTCTTGATTCAAGTATCCATTTCTTACACTTTTAGGTCTCAACTATTAGTAATTGTATAACAAGATTTTTTAGGTCTTTCAGGCAATCATTTGTCATCTACACCACTGGAAAATCTCATTTAGAGGCGTGCTAAACCTCATATAAATGGCTGTTTTAGGTCATTCTTTCCTACTACATCCAAGGCTAAATTAAATATGAAAACAAACGATTTAAGCAATGAAACACCTATTGATGCTAGTGACTCTGATAGGAATTTTCAGTGTTGGTCAGATCAACCTGAATACCGAGAAGAGCACAATGAAAATAACCGGAACATCGTCTCTGCATGACTGGGAAATGAGGGTAGAGGAATTTGATGTTCAAGGAACAATGACGGACGCTCATGTGGAAAACCTGCTAGTAACCATCGTGGCACAATCGATGAAAAGCGGGAAGTCCATAATGGACGAGAAGGCATATGATGCAGTGAAAGCAGATGACTATCCGGAAATCAAATTCTCATCAAAAATGCTGCAAATAGATGGAGACAAAATCTATGGTAAAGGCAGTCTTGAGATTGGAGGAGAGTCGATGTTAATTGATTTGAATGCTGAAATCATTAGGAATGACACTGAAATACAGCTTCGGGGTCAGGTACCTCTAAAGATGAGTGACTTCAGTATAAAGCCTCCTACTGCAATGTTTGGCACTTTGAAAACGGGTGATGCTGTGACGATTCATTACGACATTTTTTTAAACAAATAATTATTCATTAAACAACCTAAATTATGAGATTTACATTTTTTAAATCGATCCTGGCAGGCATAATGCTATTTGGGTCGGTAGCGATTTACGCTCAATTACCTTCTATTCAATATTTTAGATATAATGACAAGAGGGGTTTAAATGTCTTCGAAACAAGTAAAGAAGACACGGTTAAATATGATGGATTAAGGCTGCGAGTCGGGGGTGATTTTGCCATCCAGCTACAAGGTCTAAACCATGAGACAGGAGGTCCTGATACCTTAATTGAATTGGCTAACAATTTTGCACTTCCAACAGCAAACCTCAATCTGGATGCACAATTGGAAGATGGAGTGAGAATGCACTTGAGAATTTACCTTTCTTCTCGTCACCACGAGGAGGCCTGGGTGAAGGGTGGATACTTACAATTCGATAAGCTTGATTTCATAAGTCCTGGTTTTCTGGAAGGATTCATGGACATAGCAACGATCAAAGTGGGCATGGATGAGATCAACTATGGTGACACCCACTTTAGAAGATCGGACAATGCACGAGCCATTTACAATCCATTTGTAGGCAACTATATCATGGATTCATTTACGACCGAGCCATACATGGAAGTTACTATTCAAAGCAATGGAATCATTGGTGTGATAGGTGCGACAAATGGACGATTGAATCAGTCCCCAACCAATAAGCCTGGGTTTGGAGGTTCTCCTGCAGATAAAGGGCGAGTATTCTACGGAAAGCTGGGATATGATAAGCAGATGAATGATGATTTGAGATTACGTTTAACCGGTTCGTTTTACAGCAGCTCCGATGGGAGTACTAGAGATTATTTGTACGCAGGAGATAGAGCCGGGGCCAGATATTATAATGTAATTGAGAGTGTGGCCAATGGTGGTAGTGATTTTGAGCCCAGATTCAGTCCGGGATGGGGTTATCACACAGCATTTCAAATCAACCCATTTGTGAAATACAATGGCATTGAGTTCTTTGGCGTATTTGAAAGTACAAAAAATGGTGCTGATGTGGGAGGAAGTTTCACTCAATTGGGCGCCGAGCTACTCTACCGATTTGGTGGCAAAGAGCAACTGTTTGTAGGAGGACGATTCAACACGGTAAGTGGTGAGGTTGCGGATGGAGCACTCACACAGGAGATTAAGAGGACCAACTTTGGTTTCGGATGGTTTTTAACTAACAATGTGGCCATCAAAACAGAAATCGTTACCAACAAGTATGAAGGAGACGGATGGAATGGGTCTAAGTTTCAGGATGCGAAATTTAATGGTTATGTAATCGAGGCAACGATTGGATTCTAAGGAAATTCATAAACCATAACTAAGCCACTCAATGAATTGAGTGGCTTTTTTTTAAAGCATGGATACTTGCATGCGTATTTCAAATACTATGTCAATTTCATCGGTCACCTTGACCAAACCAAACATTTTGGTAGGTGGCTCAATGCTAAAATCGGTTATCATCAACGTCTTATCACCTTTAAGTGTCAAATCCGCTGAAGAATGATTCAATACTTTACCTCCATGGATCATAACCTTCTTCTTCACACCGGCCAACAAAATTTCAACTTCTGCATCTACATCCAGTTCTTCGAATGCATTATTGTTTGGATGCAACGAGATTGAATTGAGCTGAAGGTATAAGTGAGGTTCTTCATCAGCTTTTAGAAGCTCTTGAAAGTCATTATTCATAGCCCCTATCCCACATTCAAACTGATCTACTCGATACTTCAGAATAAGCCCTTTGAACTCAAGCTTTTGATTTGTCCAAATATTGCTAACCACTATAGAGTCATTCAATGCGGGCTGATCCATTGTACATTGAAACTTATTGATGTTCGTTTTCCCGAGTATTGTAATTGTGCTTGACGTTATATGAACCTTATGATAGTTAGCACTCCCATTCTGAGCAATGGAAAGAATTGCAGCTATAATAAATGCAGTAGATAATAAAAGTCTCTTTCTGCGTATCATAATTAGTTCAAATATGAGTTGGTAACCACCTTGTGATACCACTAAATGTCCTTAGAATAGTCCGGTAATATTACCCTCTTTGTCTATGTCAATCTTTTCAGCAGCCGGGAGTGCAGGTAGTCCGGGCATTCGCAGCATTTTCCCAGTTATAGGTATTATAAATCCGGCACCGGCGGCTATCTCAACTTCCCTTACATTCAAAGTGAAATTGGTAGGTCGTCCATAGGAAGAAGCATCGTCAGAAAAGGAATTTTGAGTTTTTGCCATGCAAATAGGGAATTCAGAAAATCCCAATACATCCGCACGTTTTAGGATTGAGTTGGCATTGGCACTGTAAACCACATTTTTAGCACCATAAATTCGCTCAGCAATAGACTCGATTTTATGTTTCAATGAATCCTTTAGCTTGTAAGTAGGAGTGAAATTAGCTGTACAACTATCGGTAGCAGCCACCACCTTGTGTGCAAGTTCTTCCATCCCTTTGCCACCATTTTTCCATCCATCTGAGTAGGCAATTTCCACTCCGAGATCATTGCAGCGATCAATGATGCATTGCATTTCTTCCTGCGTATCAGCTAAAAATTTATTGATTGCCACAACTACCGGCACTCCAAACGATTTAATGTTTTCAATATGCTTCTCAAGGTTACCAAGTCCATCAATGACAGCCTTTGTATTTGGCTTTTCCAGTTGATCTTTTTTTACTCCCCCGTGATATTTAAGTGCCCTTACTGTAGCAACTATCACTACGGCTTTCGGGCTGATCTCCCCGGCTCTGCATTTTATGTTGAAGAATTTTTCCGCACCCAGGTCGGCTCCAAAACCAGCCTCTGTCACTACATATTCTGACAAGGATAAGCCTACTTTGGTGCCAACAAGCGAGTTGGTTCCTTGAGCAATGTTGGCAAATGGACCACCATGAATAATTGCGGGGTTACCCTCCAGTGTTTGCACCAAATTAGGCTTGATCGCATCCTTCAGCAATGCTGCCATAGCTCCGTGCGCATTTAGGTCTTTTGCAAAAATGGCCTCACCAGAAAATGTGTCTCCGACATAAATATTGCCCATTCGATCTTTCAAATCAGATAAATCTTTTGCCAGACACAGGATGGCCATGATTTCCGATGCAGCGGTAATATTGAAGCCAGATTCTTGTAAGAAACCACCCTGTTTGCCCCCAATACCTGTGATAATATGCCTTAAAGACCTGTCATTCATATCCATGGCCCATCTCCACTTTACCGTTCTGGGATCAATACCCAGGTTTCTTGATCTACCGTAAATATTATTATTGATAAGCGCCGATAGCAGATTGTTAGCTTTCTCGACCGCTGCAAAATCTCCATTGAAATGGAGATTGATATCTTCCATTGGAATAAGCTGGGAATAGCCACCACCTGTAGCTCCGCCTTTTATCCCAAATACAGGACCAAGTGAGGGCTCTCTCAACACAGCTATTGCTTGTTTACCTATTCTATTCAAACCATCAGACAACCCCACTGAGACAGTCGTTTTACCTTCACCGGCAGGTGTCGGAGTAATGGCAGTGACAAGTATCATTTTGTTTTTTTTGACACTGTCTTCATCTATGTATGACAAAGGAATTTTTGCCTTGTATCGCCCGTACTGCTCAATCTCTCCATTGTTCAGGCCAAGCTTTTTTGCAATTTGATCGATTGGTTCAAGAGTAGCTGCTTGAGCTATTTTGAGGTCAGGATTTTCGTTGCTCATCTCTGATTATTTTGACGCAAAATAAATTAGATACATCTCACCAACATCTGATCAATGACAGCATCGGTTCTGCCAATAATCATCCAAACTACAGATCTAATCTTTATTCCATTTCCTCTAATATACTCGCTATCTGTACAATATGGCGCTCCTCATGTGCAAGTATGAACTTGAAGCATTCCGGAACATAGAATTTCATTTTGTCGCCAAGCGCTGTTGGCATCTTAATATTTTTCAGATTCTTGCTGCGCGCTTTCTTGATCAGGTCATTGAATGTGGCTTTGTTTTCAAGGAAGAGATCTATGGTTTTGTTTTTTTTATTGGGCTCTGATACCGGGTTGAAAAAATCGAAAGTCTTCATTTTAAACCTTCGTTTATTCCCCTTTGGTTTCATGGCGTAGATAGAGATTTTACCTAAAAGGCTGGATTGATAGTCCAGCGTTTGATCTAAAGGCAACTCGGGTGCCGAAGAAATGGCGGCAGCAAAATTTTCGAGGTATATCTCGTAGACTTTGTTTAGATGACTTACTACTTCCAGAGCTGACCACTTTTTTTCATTGGGTTTCCAGTTTAGTTTATGGTCTGGCAGCTCGGCTACATCTGATTTGACGTAGTTTTTGATCTTATTCGATTGTTGTAAGATTTGCTCGAAATTTACTTCCATGTTTTTTGAATTTTAGATAATACAAAAATCCGTAGACAGCTTTTCAAAAAAATTGATATAGATCAATTAATCACGAAGTGCTCTCAACCTGCTGAAAGTTTCCGGTTTCATATTTAAATAGCTCGCCAAATATTTCTGAGGGATCTCCAGAAGCTCATCAGGACACCTTTTGATGAATGCATCAAAGCGTTCTTTTGCCGTTAGTGTCAGCATTTCCACTTCTCTTTTGCCTCTGCCAAAAAGAATCGCCTCCATGAAGTGAGTTCTCCATCTGTAAAATTCTGGAAAGCGCTCGAAAAGCTCGTCATACTTTGACTTGCTGATTGCGATAAGTTTTGAAGGGGTTAGTGCCTCCATGAAATAATTGGATGGAGTTTGAGTGATGAATGAGTCGTAAATGCCGGAAGGAGAGCCTTGATATGAAAATCCAAAAATGACTTTTTCTCCTTTACTGTTGATCAGGTAGCCAGCCTGGACACCAGATATAGCAAAGTAAAAATATTTTGCGATGCTTCCACCTTCTACCAAATATGACCTCTGAGCAACTTCTATTTCTTTAAAACTCTCGTCAAGGAATGAATATGCGTCCGCTGAAATTGAGATATACCTTCCAAAGTTTGAGTGAAAAAGGCTCTTTTTATCCATGAGGTGAATTTAGCAAGGAAATAAAAAAAGCGACTTGTCAGGTCGCTTTTAGAAAAGTTGTGGGCAAATAGGTCGTCTTTTCTATTGGCCAATTTTCCAATCTTCTGCTGGAGTTCCGAAGAAGCAATTTGGTGTTACTGGAAATCCAGCAGTTATCACATAATAGTACGTACCGTCAGGATATTCGGGTGTGACACCTGTGCGGCCATTACATTCATCCAGGTCACCAAGTCCTTGCACATATTCAAAGTCTTGAATATAAGTGCCATCGTAGTTGCCATCTGGATAATCCTCGCCTGCTGTTCCGGTTCCGGATCTGGCGCCACTTTTCAGCTGATAGCTTGATTCCAGCTCAACGATTCCACTTGAAGGGTCATTTGGATCGGTATACCCATACTTGTAATAGATCGGAAATCCGTCTGCAGCAAAACCATAAATAAGGGAATGTCTTGATCCGTCTTCATCACCTGCAAGTCCAACGATATCACCATGATAGTGATAGTTTCCCTGGGTGGTCACATGCGCGCCGTAGGCATCCAGACCTGTTTCTCCTTCTTCTGTCACTTTCGCCTGCCATTCCCAGTTTTCCTCACCAGTATCTGGATTTTCCCAAGGCTTAAGTCCCATTGGGTGAAATTCCACACCATTGGTTGCCATCCCAAATTGCCAGAAATTGTCGTTGGATGGAGTAGGTGGTCCGGTTTCGTCATATACGTAAATAGCTTGATTGGTGTATGTAGGAGTCAAATCTAGCTCTCTGGTTACCTCAATAGCGGTTGGGACGGCGTTAGGAAAAGTTCCTACCGCATGATTTGCAAGTTGATTGGAAATGATGGTTCTTAAGTCTGATGAAATCTCAAAACATACTTGTCCCTCAGTGGTGCTCGTCGTAACACAATCATTAGTCATTTGACTACTGGTTTCTTGACTATTATCAAATGTACCATCGGTTACAGGTACTACTTTAAAGTAATATTCTGAGTTCGATTGAAGCAAAGAAACAGATAACGCAGCAGGAGAATGGCCATTATAAACAACTTGCTGTCCATATCCCAAGTAAGTTGAGCTTGCCAAATCGCTGCTGTTTGAGGTGAAGTCTTCAAATGAGTTTTCGCTATTGATCAAAACAATGTAGCTATCTGCTCCGGTATCTGTCCAGTTATTTAGCGCAATTTCACTTCCAGTTGATGATCCAAAGGATACAATAATGCCGGTTTCTGATCCTCCGCTTTCATCATTGTCTGCTATAGTGATGGTCGCCTCTGTACTGCTCCCTGCCGTTATAATAGAAGGTAGACTTCCCAAGGTCAAAATAATGGTTTCATCCTGCTCGTCATCAGTATCATCGGTAATGCTGATTTGGATAGTAGCTGAAGTTGCATCACTTGCAATGACAGCTGTGGTTTCATTTATTTCAAAGTCACTATTTTCAGTAGCTGTGCCACTCAAAGAAAATGGAATGATGATGGCATTTCCTGAGGTATTCTGGGTGTTTAATGAAATGGTGAAACTGGCTGAACCAGCAGATTCTGCTACTGATGACGAAGATGCAGAGACTGTTACTGCTGCAGAAAATTCATCTGTTACATCATCTTCAGAGTCACCACCGCAACCTGAAAATAGTGAAAGAGCAATGGAGCCAACGAGGAGTAGTAGGATATTCTTTTTCATAGTAATTTTTTTAATCATTATATAAAGCAACCGTTGAAGTACGCTTGCTATTAAGTCTGAATGAGCGTGAACGATCATTGAGTTTTAATTTCATTATGTTATCGTGACCTTTTATGATATCAATCATGAATGTATTGGTCATTTTCACTTCATAGATGGATTTAAGATTCAAGTTGAGTGTCCCTTGAATAAAAATGTTTTCATCAGAATATTCGATTCCGAATACTTCAAAAGAGGTACAATGTCCATCAACTTCAATAGCCATTTTATTCAGTAAATATTCCGCCGTGATTTTGCCAAACATTTCTTCACAATAAGAGTCTTGGAATTCGGTTTTTAGTGTTTGAATGAAGTTGTGGCGATCTGCGGAAATACGCATTTCCAAGCCGGTACTTCCTTCAAAAATTTCAAATACGGCAATACGTATATCATGGCAATGGCCTGAATGAAAAAAAAAGAATAAAAGTAGACCAATGCCTTTCTTCATGATGCAGTCTATTGTTTAGAATGAGATGACATTAGGTACAAAAACTTGCGAAAAAAAAGCGACCCCACCACGAGTCGCTCTATTCACACCACGATGGGTGCTCCGCCTTAGTACTACCTAAATAGTATATTAATTATCTATTGTCCATTGTAATTCTTGATTCCGGAAAAAGGAAAAAAGCGGTTCACTTTAGAACCGCTCTGTGCATCCGAGTGGATGCCCGCCTTAGTATCACTACCACGAGATACTCTAATTATGAAATTAGATGCCCCAAAGATGAGTTACTTGCGTAGGCTCAGAAAATAAATTGGGGTAGCAAAAGGTTAGCATTGATCTTTTTCTTTTAATTTGAAAATTGCGAAAACCAGGATAGCTATTGTATTATGGAAAAAAGGGGAGTATGCCTGCGGGTAGTGCATTTGGTTCTAGTTTGTCTGTTTACTTATACCATTAGTGCGCAGATCAATCAGGATGATGCATTTTTTAGGGCTGCCAGTCTTGCAGATTCTCTGTTTAGTCAAAGCCAAGACTCTCTCGCTAAAGTGGAAATAGACAGGATGGCTGGCTTGCTGGACAGCCAAAATGAAATACAATTGATATACTACCAGAAAGCGCTTGGAGATTACTACCTGGGTACTTCAAGATATAGCCAGTCGGTGGAGGCATACGAGCCATTACTCAAATATGTGGAAAACCAATATGACAGTGTGGTTTCATTAAAGCTTGCCAGAGCAATCAACGACCTGGGAATAGCCTATGTGAAAGTTGGTCAATTAAAAGATGCGATCAATTCACATAAGGTAAGCCAGGTGATTTATGATGCATATAATGAGCCGCAGGGAGGTTCATACAATTACAATAATCTGGCGGTGATTTACAAGGAGCTAAAGAAAATTGATTCTGCTGTTTATTACCACAATAAGAGCATAGAATATGCCATCCTGGCTAAGGATTCTTTAGGAATTGGATTTAACCAACTCAATATCGGCATGCTAAAAATTGATAATAAGGAGCCTATTGTGGCAATGGATTACTTTCAAAAAGCATTGAGTATGTTCGAGGCTCTGGGGAATGAAAGACTTATAGTAGCGACAAAACGAAGGGTTGGTCGTACGTACTCAATGTTGAAAGATTTTGAGTCCGCAGTTCAAATCCAAAAAGAAACGTTGGAATACTATTCCAATAGAGGATCTAAAAATGGCCTGGCCGGTGTGCACCTGGATATTGGAGAGCTGCGTCTAAAGCTAAACCAGCTAGACTCAGCTAAATACCACATTGACCAAAGCATTGAATTGTGCGCTCAGCAAGGCTATCTTAAAGGTCTGGTAAATGGATACAATTTGCTGGGGCAGTATTATCGAGGAGTTGAAGATTATGTAAGTGCAAGAGAAAACTATAACAAGTCATTAGAGCTGGCCACTGGAAAATTTTTAGGAATGGAAGCCAATAATTTAAAAGGGTTGGCTGAGGTTAGCTTAAAACAAAACGATTATCAGAAATCAATAGCACTAGCTAAAGAATCACTGAGCAAAAATGATAATTCAGCATCGCTTACAAACCTTGCCGGGACGTATCAAATACTGTATAAAGCTTACAAAGAATTAGGAAATGATTCTCAGGCTCTTAAATATCTGGAGCTAAGGAATGAGCAAGAAGAATTGGCATTTGGTGAAGATCAATCACTTGAAATAGCACGGATAGAGTATCGAAATAGGTTGGAACGCGAACGTGCAGTTGAGGAGGAACAGTTGCGATTGAAAGAACTTGCATATGAGCAAGAGCTGGCACGAGAACGATGGATAAAACTAGGAGCTCTTACTGTGTCAGTATTGATCGCGCTGATTGCAATGTCGTTGTATCGTGGATATAGAATAAAGAAAATAGCCAATGAACAACTATCCGATAAAAATGAAAAGTTAAAAGAGCTAAGAGATAGAGAGAGTAAGGCAGCACAGGAGGCAATTCAATCCAGGGAGCGGGAGTTGGCTACAATGGCAATGGCGTCTCATGAAAAGAACAGTGTTTTAAACGACCTGAGTCAAAAGATTTCATTTTTGGAAAATAGAATGAGCGATGAGCTGAAGCCATCACTCAAGGAAATGCAAAAAACCATTAAGAACAGCTATTCGCTGGATAATAGCTGGGATAGTTTCCTGCACAAATTTGAAGATGTTCATCCTCAATTTTTCGATAAGCTGAAGGAAGAGAATCCAGCTCTTACGAATGAAGACTTGAAGCTAAGTGCATACTTGAAGATAGGTATGTCAAACAAAGAAATCGCAAACGTTACGCATTTGACCTTGGGATCTGTAAAAAGCAAGATCAATCGTCTGAAAAAGAAACTCGAAATGGGCCCGGAAGATAGCCTCAGGGACTATATGCTTAAGTATGCTTAAGATCGAAGCCTGTTATTTGGAGAATAAGACAAAACCAAACTCAAACCCTCCAATAAATGTCACTTCACCAGACCGCTGAAATTCACCATTTGAGTAACCTATTCCAATACTTAAATCAAGATGAATACCACTTGCATAGTTTCTTTCAAAGCCCCATACAGGTCCTACATTGAATACATTGGTGACCTGATTCCTGGCTATTTGCTCCAGTGGATTAGTCGTGCTTCCAAAAGGTTGGAATTGATGCTGGTAATAAAGCCCTACATAGTTGCCGGAATTGTTTCTCAAGTTCGATTTTTTAATATTCTTTCGAGAATAATAATTTCTAAGTGAGGAGGTTAGATATGGCGATGCGAAAAAATACGAATTTGAACCGTTTGTGCCCGTCTCAGCATAAGCCGTAGGGGCAATCCCGCCACTGAGGGTAAATGATTTGTTTTCATCGATTTTACGCTCATATGACACTGTAAGAGCCAAGATGTTGATATTTAATTGATTGTCAGAAAGGCTAACATTTTGGGCAAATGAGCCTAATGTTGCTACCATCATTGCTGCTATTAATACATTTCTCATAGTTAGTTTTTAAGTTGGCTTAAAATTGATACTTGTTTCTGATATGCAATTATTCGACCAAAAAATAGTCGTTTCCAAAGATCACCTGGATTTTAACAACCATGTAAATAATCTGGTGTATCTGAAATGGGCGTTGGATATCTCAAGAGCGCACTGGCTGTCTGAAATTAGCAAAGAGATTGACAACAATTATTATTGGATGGTGCGATCACATCATGTAGAATACAAGAAGCAGGCCTTTCTTGGAGATGAATTAATTGTACAGACCTATGTAGAAGGCTATCGTGGACCTTTTTCAGACAGAATTGTCAAGATTTTTAAAAATGAAGAGCTTTTGGTTGTAGTTAAGACCAACTGGTGTCTGATTGAAAGACAGACTCAGAAATTGAAACGCGTGCCTGAGGAAATTCAATCACTCTTTAAATAAACAATCCGATTATATTTGCCGACTCTGGGGCTATAGCTCAGTTGGCTAGAGCGCTACACTGGCAGTGTAGAGGTCGCCGGTTCGAGACCGGCTAGCTCCACTTTTATAACTTTTTTCGGTTGCCTAATTTGTTGACCTTTGAAATAGCAGTGTAGCGGTCGCCGTGTGGAACGCCACTCCGATCGAGACCGGCTAGCTCCACTTTTATAACTTTTTTCGGTTGCCTGGTCTAATTTGTTGACCTTTGAAATAGCAGTATAGCGGTCGCCGTGTGGGACGTCACTCCGATCGAGACCGGCTAGCTCCACTTTTATAACTTTTTTCGGTTGCCTGGTCTAATTTGTTGACCTTTGAAATAGCAGTGTAGTGGTCGCCGTGTGGAACGCCACTCCGATCGAGACCGGCTAGCTCCACTTTTTTATCTAATAACCCTCCGAAAGCTTTTCACATTCTGCTTATAGTATTCACTCAGTAAATTAGACTCTACGACGCCTCTGGAAGATGATGCGTGAACAAAAAGGATCTTATCCTCACCAACATGTGTGATCATACCGCTGTGATACCATTTGGAGCCTTTTTTCTTGAATTTAAAGTACACAAGATCGCCTTCCCTTATTCCTTCCCAACCTCTCTTTTTACCCGTCTTTGATTGTTCTTTCGCAGTTCTGGGCAACTTCACTCCAATGGTCTTATATGAATTGTGGATTAATCCGGAACAGTCAATTCCGGCTTTGGTATTGCCACCCCACTTATAAGGCGTGCCAATGTATGACCTCCCGGTCGCTATGACATTGGCAATATTTTGCTGCCTTTTTTTCTTCTTGCGTTGAGCAGGAGCTGAAAAAAAAATACCTGCTAGCATAAATGCCACTAGCAGGTATTTGATATGTTTTATCTGATACTTTCTCACTTACCTAACCACGAATTGAACATCCATAAGGTTTTCTCCTGAACGTTCACAAGGCCTATCATCATGTCTTCCGTCTCGTTGTCTCCTGCTTCAACGGCCATTTCCTTTACTTTATTCTCTTGTCCGATAAGTGTAGTCAGGTTATTTACTATCATTTGGACAAGTGCATCATCTCGCGATTCATCCTTGACCGACTTAATGTTAGAGTACTCAAGATATGTTTCCAACGCGTGATGAGGCCTTCCACCAATTGTTAATATTCTTTCTGCGATTTCATCAATATTGGTTAACGCCTCAGTGTATAGTTCTTCAAACTTATTATGCAATTCAAAAAACCGAGGCCCCTTTATGTTCCAGTGGGCACCACGCGTATTTTGATAATACACATGAAAATCTGATAAAAGTTGGTTTAATTCTGTTATTAATTGAGTCGACATAAAATTCTGTTATTCTATATTAAAAAAATGATTTCATCCGATATAACCGGTTATTTAGTTAATAAACAGAATAAATCAAGGTTTTGTTCGGTCTGATCCTTTAAGCTGAAATCTTCGAAAGTGATGGATTTTACCAAATCGTCATCTGTTTCCTTCAACTTATTCCTGTTGATTCGATTCAAAATATCATATGGAATGCGAAGGAGGCCGGCAGGCAATTTGTGCTGCAGATCAAAGATATCAAAACGCATAATCCGCTGAACAGATGCTCGATTTCTTTCATGATACTCCAGTACTTTTTCATTTCCTGCGATTCCTTTCATCTCTACCTTGTCAAAATATCTTTTACATAAAGTTGCAAGTTCGTCTCCGGTATATTCTCGCTCGTGCCATGGATTTCTGGAAAGTGTCATTTTGATGTTAGGAGTTGTTATAAGTGCTTTCCCGCCCGGTTTCAATACCCGATGTATTTCTTTGATGAAGCCCTCATCATCTTTCACATGTTCAATTACCTGAAAAGTCACTATCGTGTCAAATGAGTTGTCCTCAAAAGGGAATGGAGGAAAAACACCGCTCATAAATTGATAGTCCGGAAATTTACTTTCAAGATTTTCAATGACAGATTTGATCTTATCAATACCAATATAAGAATCTGCAAGAGGCGCCAAAAGCTCAACACCACGCCCCTCACCACAACCTAGCTCTAGCAATTGGCCACTTATGAAAGGCTTGGCCTGATGATAAGCAGACAGTAGTCGCTGATGAATCACATTATCTGATGGAATCTTGTCTGAAGCGATTTCTGTTGTATATACACTCATTGTATTAGGTTATGTCGTACGATTTTTGTTTAAAGTGCACAAAGAAAATCAATTATTAAGCTAATTTGGATATCTATGAGAACACGTGATCTGTTATTAGGTGTAATTCTGTTTTTAATTGGATTCTCTTCAAACGCAATCAACTTTTCCAGAGTCAATGTAGCGTGGCAATACGACCTGAATTTTAATGTGAAAATGGCGCATAGGGTGGTTCGCACTGATGATGGAATTATGGTATTTTTAAAGATCACTTCAGATTCAGTTGCAAATTGGAACTATGAGTTTTTGGTGCAGGATGGTTACGAATCTGAGGCGCATCGAGAAGTTGTTCCTGCAGTTGACAGTTTGCTTAATACCAATAATCAAGTAATGTTGAAATTAAGGTTACCGTCGCTGGATGAAAGCCTTCTTGTAGTCAAATTTTCAAGGCCCGAAAGCTTTTACTACTATGACATTCCAGTCAAAATCGGATCGCTTTCGTTTCCATCCATCTATCCTGTAGATCAAAATGGCCTTCCTATTCTTGAAAAATATATCAATCGATCAGGATTTACCTGGGTAGGCAATGACACGTTATTGGCAACACAATACCCAGAGGTATTTCCTCCTGCAGATCCACCAATGGCGGATATGAAACCATTGGCGCCCCAAGTAAAGATGGATACTGCTTTCTGGTTTACTGGAGAAATAGACTTTCGTGAAAACAAGTTCTATAATATTTTAAAGGACTCGCTTGCTTCTCAGGGAGTCACTATTTTGAGAGTTCCTCCATACTTTCCTGAATATCGTCAGCTTGGCGAGTTGATAGAATCCATGCTTTATTTAACAAGTGAGCAGGAGAAGAAGTCAATGCTGAAATCTGCTAGTCCTAAGCAATCATTTGATTCTTTTTGGATGAATACCTATTCTACAAAATCACGTGCACGAAATGCCATTAGGAGATATTATAATGTAGTAGAAAGATCCAATATATTATTTACAGATTTTAAGCCCGGTTGGAAGACAGACCGAGGCATGATGTATATAGTTTTCGGAGCCCCAGATGAAGTTTACAGGACAGGAAATTCGGAAGAATGGTATTATGATGATGGTTCTGCCTTTGAGTTCACGGTAATCTCTACTTTTTTTGCATCCAAAACATATGCATTGCGACGCAATAAGGAATTTGAAGAGCAATGGTTTAGGCAAATAGCGACGATGCGTCGTTGATCAATGAATAAGAAATCTGACATTATTTACGGAATTCGAACGGTCATTGAAGCTGTAAAGTCCGGACAACATCTTGAGCGAGTTTTTGTGCAAAAAAGCCTAAAGGGCGATTTATACAAGGAGCTAATGCTTGAGTTGCACCAAACTTCCACTCCGATATCTAAGGTTCCATCAGAGCGGATCAATAAGTTCACCAAAAAAAACCACCAAGGAGTGGTGGCACTTATTTCCCCGATTCAATATCATTCTCTGGAACATTTAATACCTCAACTTTATGAAGAAGGTAAGAATCCATTGATCTTGATCCTTGATGAAATTACTGATGTGAGAAATTTTGGCGCTATTGCCAGAACAGCTGAATGTCTGGGGGTTCACAGCTTAGTAATTCCTTCTAGAGGAGGAGCCCAGGTTAATGAAGATGCTGTAAAGACATCAGCCGGAGCTTTTAATTATTTGCCGGTGTGCAGAGAGCAAAATTTGTTAGATGCCGCTAGATATTTGCAAGATTCGGGGATCAATATTATCGCTTGTTCTGAGAAAACTAAGAAAACGCTTGATCAAATGGACTTCACTACACCAACAGCAATCATCATGGGTTCCGAAGAAAGGGGCATTTCAAATGAGCTGATGGATCTTGCAAATGAGATTGCAAAGGTTCCTATGTCAGGATCAATAGAATCACTGAATGTGGGAGTTGCGGCCGGCATGGCCCTTTATGAAGTACAAAGGCAGAGACTTACCTAAACGTACTTATCTCCCTTTTCAGATTTTACGTCCGTGATAAAATCCCTGAATAATGACGAATCTTCCTTTTTGCAAACAAGAAGCACATCATCAAAATCAGCGATAAGAAATCCTTCACAACCTTGAACCACAGTAATCTTACCCTTCTTTCCTTTTATATAGTTGTCTTTAGAATCATAGGTCATTACCGAGCCTTCAATTACATTTTCATCAGCGTCTTTTTCCTTTATTTCGTGTAATGCATTCCATGAGCCTAAATCTGACCAACCAAAATCACCCGGAACTACAAATACATTGTCTGCCTTTTCCATGATTGCGTAATCAATGGAGATATTCTTGCATTGCCCGTACACCTTTTTGATAAAGGAACGCTCAGAATCCGTGTAATATTCATTTAGGCCCGAGGCAAACAAGCTTGCAATTTCTTCTTCGTGTTTCTCAAATGCTTTGATAATGGAATCAATCGACCAGATGAATATCCCGGAATTCCATAAAAAATCACCACTTTCAATAAACTTGGCAGCTAAGTCAGCCTCAGGCTTCTCGGTAAATGTCTTTACTTTCTTTACGGGAACACCAGGAGCGCTTATATATTGAATATATCCGTAGCCTGTTTCAGGTCTATTTGGTCTTATTCCTATGGTAATAAGTTTTTCCTCTGTGGATGCGCTTTCAACCGAAGTGTCTATAACACTCTGAAATTCTTTTTCCTTAAAAATTGCATGATCCGATGGGCTAACTACCAGTACAGCGTTTGGGTCCTTTTTCATGATTTTGTAAGAAGCATAAGCTATGCAAGGAGCAGTATTTCGCTTCTCAGTCTCCAACAAAACCTGATGCTTTTCCAACTCAGGCAGCTGCTCACTTATTAATTGCTCATATTTCTCATTTGAGACCACCCAGATTTTATCAGGTGTTGTGATTTCGCAAAAGCGGTCAAAAGTCATTTGAAGTAAAGACCTTCCGGTTCCTAGAACATCTAAAAACTGCTTTGGTTTTGCATCGCGGCTGTAAGGCCAAAAGCGTGTACCGCTACCGCCGGCCATAATCACGACATAAATATTTGAACTCATAAGATTTTGTGAGAAATTCGCATTAGAAATAATCGTCGCAAATATAGCTCAATCCTCCAGCGTTATGAGAACGCACAGTCTGAAAAGACAATTTGTTTGCGATCACGGTTTTGACTAACTTTTACTTTACATCAATCAGGAGAAATGGAGACAACTGCCGAAGTGAGTCTTAAGGGAAGCCTCAAGAGAGTTTTTGGTTATGACAAATTCCGGGGCAAGCAAGAGGATATTATCACCAATATTCTTGATGGCAATAATACATTTGTAATAATGCCAACAGGGGCCGGTAAGTCTTTGTGCTACCAGCTGCCAGCCATTGTGCAGGGAGGTACTGCGATTGTAATTTCCCCCTTGATCGCATTAATGAAGAATCAGGTAGATCAGATGAATGCCGTTGGTGTGAATGCCAGATTTTTAAATTCCACATTGACCAAGTCAGAAAGTAATAGAGTAAAGAAGGATACAATTTCCGGTCTGGTAAAACTCTTGTATGTAGCACCGGAATCACTTACAAAGGAAGAGAACGTGCAATTCCTCAAGCAAGCCACTATTTCTTTTGTAGCAATAGATGAGGCACATTGTATATCCGAATGGGGCCATGATTTCAGACCCGAGTACAGGAGAATTAAAGACATCATTTCGAAGCTTGGAGATATCCCTATGATAGCTTTGACAGCTACTGCAACGCCTAAAGTACAGTTAGATATCCAGAAGAATCTATCAATGGATGAGGCGATGCTTTTTAAGTCCTCCTTCAACAGAACAAACTTGTATTATGAGGTAAGGCCAAAGCAAAATGCCAAGAAGCAGCTAATAAAGTTTATAAAAAGTCATAAAGGGGCCAGTGGGATTATTTATTGCCTGAGTAGAAAAAAGGTAGAAGAGATTGCGGAGTTTTTAAAAGTGAATGATATCAACGCTGCTCCCTATCATGCGGGGATGGAATCCAAAGAGCGAATGAAAAATCAAGATGGTTTTTTGAATGAGGATGTTGACGTCATTGTTGCAACTATAGCTTTTGGGATGGGTATAGACAAACCCGACGTTCGTTTTGTGGTCCATTACGATGCACCAAAATCAATCGAAGGATACTATCAGGAAACAGGAAGAGCTGGACGAGATGGTATCAATAGCGATTGCCTGATGTTCTATTCGTACAATGATATCCTGAAGCTAGAAAAATTCAACAAGGATAAAGCTGTAACCGAACGAGAGAATGCGCGCTTTCTTCTGGAGGAAATGGCCTCTTATGCAGACTCGGCTATATGCAGACGAAAACAACTCTTGCATTACTTCGGGGAAGAATATACCGAAGACAATTGTGGTCAATGCGATAATTGCGTCCATCCAAAGGAGAAATTTGAAGGAAAGGAAATTATCAAACTAGTCATTGAGGCCGTGATTCAAACCAATGAGCGATTTGACATCAATCACCTGGCGTCATTACTTATAGGCAAATCTACGCAGCATGTAAAGAGTTATGATCATGATAAACTAGCTGTTTTCGGCAAAGGCGAATCAATCAGTGACGATGAAAATTTCTGGAGATCAGTCATCAGACAAACGTTGCTTCACGAATTTTTAAAGAAAGACATAGAGAATCCTGCAGTATTTAGAGTTTCATCCAAAGGGAAAAAATTTCTTGAATCTCCATTTAGTCATATGCTCACGAAGGATCATGAGTATACGGCAGATGGCGATAATGAAGACGACATGGATAAGGCTCCGGTAAACGTGAGCGCTTATGACAAGACGCTTTTTGGAATGCTCAAGAAGCTTCGCAAAGACATTGCACATCAGGAGGATATTCCCCCTTATGTAATCTTTAGTGATCCATCAATGGAGGAGATGTGTACGGTTTATCCAACAACCATGGATGATCTCAAGCAGATTGTTGGAGTAGGTGAAAGTAAAGCAAAGAAATTTGGTGAACCTTTTCTCCAGATGATTGAAGAATATGTAGATGAACACGATATCATAACCGCCTCAGATGTTCTTATCAAAACTTCCGGCACTAAGTCTAAAAATAAAATCTATATCATTCAGCACATCGATCAAAAGATGGACTTTGAGGAAATTGCAGAAGCCAGGGGAATGAAGTACGAAGATGTAATAGCGGAAGTAGAGAATATCTGTTACTCAGGCACCAAGCTAAACATCGATTACTACATCGATCAATTATTGGATGATGACAGACAAGATGATATTTATGATTATTTCCTCAACGCCGAAACCGATGAACTCAAAGTTGCAATGGAGGAATTAGGAGAGTATTATTCAGAAGACGAGGTGCGCCTGATGAGGGTAAAGTTCATGTCAGAATACGCTCATTGATTAACGCCTTCGATCACTTTGAAAAACCAACGAATACCAAGAACTTAGCCACCAGTTTTAAAAACAACCACATCCATGAACATTTTAATACTCGGTTCCGGTGGAAGGGAACATGCACTCGCCTGGAAAGTAAAGCAAAGTCCCAAATGCGGTAAAATTTTCATTGCACCCGGAAATGGAGGAACTCATAAAGTAGGAACAAACCTAAATGTTGATCCCAAAAATTTTGAAGAAGTAGAGGAGGCTTTAAGGGCGAACGACATTGAAATGTTGATTATCGGTCCGGAAGACCCGCTGGTTAATGGCATAGTAGATCACCTTCGTAAAATAAAAGAGTTCAAAAAATTGATGATCATAGGCCCGACCGCAAAAGGTGCGATGCTGGAAGGCAGTAAGGAATACGCGAAGGAGTTCATGAAGAAATATGGTATTCCAACAGCAGATGCACGCACGGTCACCAAAGACAATCTGGAAGAAACCATAAAATACATGGAGCGACTGGAGCCACCATATGTTTTGAAAGCAGACGGTCTGGCTGGCGGCAAAGGGGTTATTATCACCGAAGAACTAGAAGAAGCTAGAAAATCGCTCAGGAAACTGATTGAGGATAAGCAATTTGGAGCTGCAAGTGAAAAAGTACTGCTTGAGCAATTCCTTAAGGGAATAGAAGTTTCATTCTTTGTGGTGACAGATGGAAAGGATTATAGAATTCTACCTGAAGCAAAAGATTACAAGCGAATAGGCGAACGAGATACCGGGCTGAATACCGGAGGGATGGGAGCAGTTTCACCCGTGGTGTTTGCGGACCGAGCCTTCAAAGAGCGCGTAAACAAAACGATCATTAAGCCAACAATTGACGGGCTCAAGAAAGAGAAGATCGACTACTGTGGATTCATCTTTTTTGGACTCATTAATGTAGGGGGAGATCCTTACGTCATCGAGTATAATGTGCGCATGGGAGATCCTGAAACAGAAGTGGTCCTTCCAAGAATAAAATCTGATTTTCTTGAATTACTTATAGCTGCCGCCAATAAGAATTTGATAGATACGGAAATTGAATATGAGCGATTTACTGCCTCTACAGTAATGTATGTGAGCCGCGGCTATCCGGAGTTTTATGAAAAAGGACATGAAATTTCATTCGGAAACATTACCACGGTGCTTCCGTTTCATGCCGGCACCAAAATGCAAGATGGGAAGCTTATCACCAACGGAGGACGAGTCATTGCTCTCACAGGCCTTGGTAAGAATTTAGGCGAAGCTCTGAGTAAATCATACGCCGGTGGTCAGGAGGTAAATTGGGAAGGTAAAAAGTATAGAGAAGATATCGGTTTCGACCTAAAAGAACTCGGCCAATAGGATTCATCAATCCAAAGTTCAAATTCCTGAAGATATCAATTAGATTACAGAATTATGGGATGCGCAAGTTGCGGTACAGGTGGATCGGCCGGATGTCAAAACAACGGTCATTGCAGCTCAGGAGGTTGCAACAAACTAAACGTGTTTGATTGGCTTTCAAACATGGATGTACCTGCTATGCACAGGTTTGACGTAGCTGAAGTTCGATTCAAAAATGGCAGAAAGGAGTTCTTTAGAAACGCCAAAAAGCTGGATATCGTCACCGGTGATCCTGTGGTTGTGGATGTGCCAAATGGGCACCACATAGGGTATATATCTATGCAGGGAGAATTGGTAAGATTGCAAATGTCCAAAAAAGGCATTCCTGACGATGACACAGTAAGAGAGATATATCGCAAAGCCACTAGCAGAGATATGGAACGGTGGGATGAAGCCCGAAATAAGGAAGAATCCGTGATGTACCGTACGAAGGAAATCATCCAGCAAACAAAGCTAGAGATGAAGCTTACAGATGTGGAATTTCAAGCAGATGGAACCAAGGCTACCTTTTACTATTCTGCCGACGGAAGGGTAGACTTCAGAGAACTCATAAAAATGCTGGCCAGCGAATTCAGAATTCGAATTGAGATGCGTCAAATAAGTGTTCGACAGGAGGCGGGTCGAATCGGAGGTTTGGGAGTATGCGGGCGTGAATTATGCTGCTCCACCTGGCTTACAGATTTTAAAAATGTCTCAACATCAGCGGCGAGATATCAAAATTTATCACTCAACCCAAGCAAGCTATCGGGTCAGTGTGGGAGACTCAAATGTTGCCTCAACTATGAACTCGACACCTATATGGAGGCCTTAGAGGATATCCCGGAAGTTGAAGAATCGCTAAAAACACAGCGCGGGAGCGCCAGACTTCAAAAGACAGATATCTTCAGAAAGATTATGTGGTTTGGGTACGACGATGACAATAATTGGCACCCAGTACCAATCGATAGAGTGAAGGAGATTCAGGCTATGAATAAGAATGGAAAGAAGCCATCTTCACTTGCAGAAAATGAGATTGAAGTAGAACAATTGGAGTCTAACTCGATAAATAGTGATCTGGAAGCAATGGATAAAAAATTTAGTGGTAAGGGTAAAAAGAAGAAAAAGAAAAGAAATAAATACAGAGGTAAAAAGCCTCAACATAGAAAGTCTGAAAATTCCTAAAATGAAGTACTTCTTAATTCTAGCAGTATTTGTAGCGCTTACCTCGTGCGATTCTAGCAGAGTCTATGAGGATTATAATGATCTGGAAGAAGCCTTTTGGCATTTGGATTCCATTCAGACATTTGATTTTGAAATTGTAGATACGACAAAGACATATAACCTCCTGGGTACTTTTCGCAATGCTTCGTCCTATCCGTTTTATAACCTTTACTTTCAATATACTCTTCAAGATTCCATTGGAAATGTACTGCTTCAGGAACTTAAACAAGTAGACCTTTTTGATCCTAAAACCGGTGAACCTCAAGGTAGTGGTCTTGGCGATTTGTTTGATCATTCTTTCCTATTGCAGGAAAATTATTCATTTGAAAAGGCTGGTAAATACGCTCTTTCTTTCGAGCAATATATGAGAAGAGATACTTTACCGTTCATTCTATCTGTAGGAGCCAGAATCGAATTCACTCAATGAATTAGGCCCTTCTTTCATCCCCTTTGCTGTTTCGGTAGCTATCCGGCTGATTTCATTTTTATACTTAATGTAGAAATGAATTGCACCAATAAACCCGATCAGGACAGTATAGATAATCCAGTTCCATTTTTGTTTGATCGTGAGTGAATTCATCTTAATGATAAAAGGAGCTATCGTAACTGGTGGTAAAGCATAGCTCATGACTAGGATGAGTGTATGCGCGTTGTTTTCATTAAACATATCCAATGCCAACCATGCAATCATAAAGGTTGCAAATACGATGAGGTTAGCGACTAAAATGAATAATATGATGTGATGTTTCTTCATATTTAATTCGAATATAAAAATCTTCTCATTTTTTCTTTTGCAGCATCCGGATCTATCCAAAACTCTCTACTATGAAATCTGACATGCGGCCAGTTTTTCATGATCAGATGAAAATGTTGATAGGCATAAATCTGCTTTGGAGACAAAGCTTGATAATATCTTTCATCATCGGTAAGAATAAGACCGGTATAGGTCTTGCCTTTTTTCACCGAAAGATCGGCGAAAGGCAATTCTTTTGCCAGTTTAAATTCATCAAATTCATGAAATGATTTTTCTTGAATTCTATTTCGTAAAAACCAGTTTACATGATGTTCTTCATATTCTGGAATATGAGGCGTCCATTTCCCATTGCTAACCTCCCAGGCATATTCAAGGTACTTTTTCAATAACTTTGGCCCTTCGTTTTTAGTATCATCAGTTTTAAGTTGCTGCGGCAAAATACTACTCACAATAAGCACTTTCTCCCTCGCTCGCGTCACCGCTACATTCAACCTGTTTTCTCCACCTTGTGCATTGAGACTGCCAAATTGGAGTTTCACTTTACCTTTTTTGTCGGGAGCATAGCCAATGCTAAAAATGATAATATCGCGTTCATCACCCTGGACGTTTTCAATGTTTTTGACAAATAATGAATCTGGGATCTGAACTTTTCTATTGATCGCCTCTTCTTCCAGAATATCGAGGATCAAACCTTGCTGCTTATAGTTGAAAGTGACAATGCCGATCTCTTTTTCTGGACTTTTTGCCAGCAGTTCGAGTGTAGAATTAATTACTTCTCGTGCTTCGATTTCATTGATGCCATCTTCCCAAACACCTGGAGTTTGAATAAAATTTATTGCAGGCTCAATATTGTTTGCGTAACTATAGTCTGGTAGAAGTCTGAGCTTGCTCTTGTAGAAATGCTCGTTGGAGAAATCGATAAGCTCTAATGATTTACTTCTGTAATGTCCCGCCAGGCTTACTTCCGGTAGGTAGTGCTTAGTCAAATCCAGCAAAGAATCAATAGCTAATTCTGGTGTGTCATCCTGCTCATCGTCCCAGCGTACCCGATACAGATCGCTGGGTTGGAGTTGCATGCTATCTCCTGCTACTACAATCTGCCTGCCACGATACATTGCTGGAATGCCCCGTTCAGCAAAGCATTGTGAAGCTTCATCAAATATGACCAGGTCAAAATTCTCTCTCATAGGAAAAATAGCGGACGCACTTTCAGGTGAACACATCCAGCATGGAAGAAGTGTGAATAGCTCGTCAGCGAATTCTGAAATTACCTTCCTGATTGGCCAAATTCGTCGCTTCTTGGTAACCTGATGCTGAAGATCTCTGTAGGTTACACGATTTTTCAGGCGATTGTATTCTATATCTTCATAGGTTTTCTCACGCGATTTTAAAAGCAAAATCTCTTTACTCGCTTCCCGCTTAGATTCAATTTGATCCCGAAGTTCAGCAGTCAATGACTCAAGTTTGCCTGAGGCGACATTTCGCAAATCTGGAAATTTGGACTCTATGTGATCAATCCAGGCAAGTGAAAGGCTATTGTTGAAAAGTTCGAGGCGTTCTTCAATTGAGCCGGCACTGTTACTGTTTATTTCGTAGAGGACTTTCACCTCTTCAGAAGTCAGGCTATCCTTTAGTTTGTGATACTCACAGATTGCATCAAAATCTTTTTTAAGAAGTTTTTCTAATTTTTGAGGATCTTCCTTTTTCAGGATTATAGCTCTTATTTGATGAATATTGATGTACCTACTCCACAATGTTAATTGCTGAGGAACCTTTTGAACCATCGTAACGAGTTGGTCAAGCCGATTGTGGTAATTTTTGTGCTCCAACTTGCCCACATTGAGATATTCATTAAGCGACCGTATGGTTTGCGCTACGGCAAACATGTTGAGACCCATTTTCTGCCAATAAAACCAGTCTTGAAGGTCAATTTTGCGAAAGCTGGAAGGGAAATTGTGCAACCATGAATTATCCTGAATCAATGATAGCGAATGTTCAAAGTTGAGACGATTATCGATCCGTTCTACCAGCACATTAAAACCTCTTTTGTTGCTTTTCAAATCATTGGCCACCATCACACGCTTCAGAAAGGTTTTTTCTTTTGAAAAGAGCACCCATTTTAACCAGCTGAAGGGATTTTTTCTGGCCCGCATCGCAGACCTCAACACTTCTTGAAAACGTCCAAGATCCTCCGACTGAAGCGTGCTTTCCAAGCCCACACCGCGGAAGCACGCCATCATGATTCGCTCCGTCTGGGAAAGCCAGTTTAAGTCTTTAGTAGGCTTATCTGCATGAAGTTGTTGATATACTTTATACACCACGGCTTCTTTCAGGCCTTCCAATAACTCTATGAGCTCAGGCAGCTTGTTGGAAAAGTATTCTCCCGTTTCAAAATCAATGGGTCTTGAGCAAAACTCTTTTGATTTGGCCACCAGCATTTCGTTAAACGCCGGTACTTCATGAAGTACATTTTTTAATTGTACCAGATCACTGGTGTGGAATGCGGCAAAAGATGGCCCTTTGGCCCAGAAGTGCGTTCTCTTTTCAAATTTGTCAAAATACTCGAGGTAGGTCTTGAACTTGCGAAGAACTTCGGGAAGATCATTGTAGTGAAACGACCGATATTCAAGATTCATGCTAAAACTAGGCATGTCCGGGCTGCTCGTCAGGTATAATTCTTTTGCAGACTTTCCACATTCACCTTCGTCGAACAGGGCTTCTCTGAATTCCTGGAGTTCCTCCACTATCTGATCTATTCTTCGACTTGCCTGAAGAAAGCCACGCTCTAGCTGGATGGCATCAAGGCTATTATTTTTTTTTTGATAAACTTCTACTGATTCGATTTGGAGGTCTATTTGCTCATAAATGGGCTTTCGATCATTCTTGAAATCATGCACCAGAGCCACAAAGTCGTGCATTTCTTTTTCTTTCAATCGCTGATAGACCACATCGAGAGCTGCTTTTTTTTGGCAAACGAGCAAGACATTTTTCCCCCGTGCGATGAAATCGCAAATAAGATTGCTAATCAGTTGAGACTTTCCAGTCCCTGGAGGCCCTTGTACCACCAGGGAATTTCCTTTTTTGATTTCCTTTAAGGCATGTTCCTGATATGCATCTAAGGGAAAGGGTGTGAACGTGTTTTCCTCATTCACACGATCGAAAAGTGCGAGTTGATTTTCATTTTCAAGTCTTACTTTATTTACAAAGAATTCTTCCAAGTCAGTTTCCTGCTGATCTTCCAGAAGTTTCACATAGTCTGGCACAAGATAGGATCCTGACTGAGGGAAGATTCCAAGTACTGCATGAGGAAACATTTTAAGCGCACCAGTCCTCTCGCTTGATTCGAGTTGTGTTCTATTAAGATCAGGGTAGGCTTTTAGTTCATCTGCAAAATTTTCCTGATTGAAGTTGATCTCAACACCACTCTTCTTCAGAAGTTCATATAGTTGAGTTCTAAATACGGTGGCATCACGGTCATAATCATCGATGACTGTTTCTATCAGTTCTTCATCGAGAGAAGTTTGATTGTAATAGGCATAAGCAAGCAAAAAAGTCTTGTTGAGTGTGATGTTCACGTCATCTCTTCGCGAGAGATACCACTCATTGCCATCTTTTTCAATAGATACAGGGAAGAATAGCAAAGGGCATCTGACGAGGGTGTCGTCAGCAAATTTTCCTTTGATGAAGGGCCAACCGATATATAAATCCTTTGCTCCTCTTTCTTCGAAAATAAACTTCTCGACGCGCTTAATCTTCTTAAGCCTTTTGCTAAGCTCATTCGCAGATTTGCTTCTACTATCAATCTCGCTGCAGAGGGTGATTTTCTTCTTCTGCTCAATTAAGTTTTTAATAATTTCAAAACTGGCCTCATTTTCTGAGTAATCGAAATCATGAACATCCACGAATTGATCTTTCAATAAACGCAGCAGCAATAACGATCGATTATTTCCGGAGAGGTTACTAAGGCGCCTTAGATATGATTTGAGAATTTTCTGCATGATCTCATTCCAAATATGGCTTTAATCTCAAGAAAGTTCCTTGATCAATGGCCTTTATTTTCTTTAGGTCTGAGGGAGACCGAATATCTCCATGTTCCTTTCGGTAATTAAGAATGATTCGAGCAAGATCATATGATATGTATGGGTGACGCCCGAGAACTTTTATTGAATCGGTATTCAGGTTTATTGGAGTGACATTAGACTTGATATGGAAATATTTGAGTAGTTCGGTTGTGGTTTCGGACTTTAGCCCATAGATCTCTGAAAGTTGCGTGGTATCTGCAAATCCACCGAGTAAATTCCGGTATTTTATGATTCGTTCTGAAAATGCAGGACCAATCCCTCGAATGGTTTGTAAATCCTCTTGCGTCGCGGTATTCAAATCTTTGACTATTAGGGCCTCTCTTTTTTCTGGAGTTTTAAATTTTGGCTTCTTGATTGGTTTATCATCAGACTTTAAATACGATGTGTTTTTTGGAACAGAGATGTTCTTGTCAAACTCTTTCTCAACAGGATCTTTAATTTCATAAGATGCCTGGACAGTTTTTACCCACACGAGAGCGGAACTATCTGCTGCAATTACCTTTCGATTTTTTAAATAAGATATCCTGACTTGCGATGTGACAAGGGCTATAAAAATGATTAAAATCAGCACCAACGTCCCGCGTGATTCTGTCTTTGTGAAGCCTATAGCACTTGAAATTGCATTCGTTAGATACTTGAGCATTATTTAAAATGATTCTAAATAAGAAATAGCTGATTTTTATCACAACCAATATACGCAAGGCGCTGTTATTTTTGCCATCCTATTTGATTGAGATGGAAGGATTTAAGGCTTTAGGACTATCATATAAGAATGCGCCAATCGAGGTGCGAGAGAAAGTAGCTTTTAGTGAAATGGAAGCGGGGCAGTTTTTGCTTCAGCTGAAAGACGCACTCGCAATGGAAGAAGCACTTTTGGTTTCTACTTGCAATAGAACTGAACTTTATTACACATCTCAGCAAAATCAGGATGAAGAAATCATACATCTTATAGCTTCCTTCAAATCTTTACCAAGTTCACAATTATCGGATTACTTCACCAGCTATAATAATACATCCGCGTCAAGGCACTTATTTAACGTGTCACTTGGCCTTGAATCTCAAGTGCTCGGAGATATTCAGATTAGCAATCAGGTAAAGAGGGCTTACCAGCAAAGTGCAGACCTAAACCTTGCTGGACCACACTTGCATCGTTTAATGCACACAATATTTTATGCAAACAAGCGGGTTGTTCAGGAAACCAGTTTGCAAGATGGGACTGCATCGGTGGCATCAGTAGCGGTTGATTTGATCAAAGGATTTGTTGGCAATATTGACAGCCCACGAATAGCCCTTATCGGGCTTGGAGAAATTGGGCAAAATGTGCTGGAAAATCTCAGCAGTGAAGAGGCTGTCATTACACTCGTAAACAGAACCAAATCCAAGGCTGAAAAACTTGCGGACGGAAAGCATATTTCAGTTTGCGATTTCGAAGCATTGGATGGAGTGTTGGAAGACAATGATGTCATTATTTCGGCTGTATCCACTCAACACCCAATCATTTCATCATCGGACTTTGGATCAGAGGTAAATCATAAATTATTGATTGATCTTTCAGTTCCAAGGAGTATGGATTCAGACCTTGAAAAGGTTCCGGGAGTATCTCTATACAATGTAGATCAACTAACAGAACGTACGGAGAAGGCTCGAAAGCTTCGAGAAAAGGCTATACCCGATGCATTAAAAATTGTAGAAGAAGAACTTTTGAGTTTTACTTCCTGGAAAAATGAAATGGGGGTTTCACCTACTATTCAGCGATTAAAAAGTGCATTGGATCAAATCAGAAAAGAGGAACTCGCAAGGCATAAGAAATTGTCAGAGGAGGAGATGGAATTACTTGAGGTCGTAACTAAGAATATGATCCAAAAAGTAATCAAGTTGCCAGTGCTTCAATTGAAGGCGGCATGTAAGCGTGGGGAAGCGGAAACATTGGTCGGGGTGCTTAATGATCTATTTAACCTCGAATCCGCAGATGTAGAAAAGAAATAACCCCGCCGTATATTTGTTTGCGGGACTATGCGGAACTTCATAATACTTTTATTTTTCACAAGCACTCTTGTCTTAAAGGCAGAGGAATTTACTGTATTCGAGAAGGACGGATATTTCGGTATCAAGGATAAAATCGGTAATGTGACAGTCCCTGCCGTCTATGAAAAACTAGGATGGTCCAATGGCTCAACTAAAGTCTACGACGGAGTAATCGGATTCAAAAGAAATAATTTGTGGGGTTTGATCACCGTCAGAAACAAGCCCTTGACAGGCCAGAAGTTTTACACCATAGAGCCACTGTCCAACAGTCACTTTAAAGCTTCCATAAAAGGAAAATTCAGCAACCACCTCTTTCATGGAATTTTGGATGATAAGGGTCGCACAATAATCAGCTTTAACTATTTTTCGGTTGAGCCTCTGGGAGCTAATTGGCTGGTAAGTGTGTTTAGCAATAGAGGGCAACATTTCGGAATCGTTTCATTTGAAAATAAACTCATCGTTCCCACTAAATATGAGTCAATTCAAAACAAAAGGTCAATCCTAATCGGAAAACAATTCAGCCAAAAATTAGACATATATCAGGACAATGGTCAATTAAGGCAACTTGATATTGATTCTATTAAATACAACAATGGTTATATAGCTTTTCGTGATGGGTATGCAGGGTTTCTTTCTGAAAATGGAACTGAACTTCATCCATTTGAAGCTAAAAATTTCACATTGAGAGACAGCAAAGCCTCACCCATTCCATTTTCGGAATGGACAGTGTACCAGAATGAGAAGGTTTTGATGAAATGGAAGTGTGACTCGTTATCACTTTCCAGCAATGGAATATTGATCGCATATTTAAATGGATCACATCACCTACTACTTGGCAACAATACCTTACTGGATAATCATGAACTAATCTTAAAAGAAGTAGCAGAAAATCAACTAATTGTTCAAAATTCGAAATCCAGAAAGTGGGCAGTACTGAGCGAGGAAGGCAAGACTGTTATTTCAGGCTATGACACCATACACGCCGTTTCAGATCACTATAGCTGCAAAGATGATGAGGGATGGCACCTTGTTGATCGCCAAGGAAAAACCATAAACAGGTTGCCATTACAATCACTAAGCCCCGGATTGACCAACCAGTTTTTAGCAAAACGAAATCATCACTGGGGGATCATAGCAGTCAATTCCATTAAGCCAACTACATTCAAATATGACAGCATTGTTACTTCTCAAAATGAATACCTGGTTTCTTACCTAAACAGATGGGGTGTTTTGAATAAAAATGAGGAATGGATAGTGCGTTCAGAATTTCATGAGGTCAATTCAATTGGTGGTCTGATTATAGGTAGAAGAGGAAAAGGCTATACTGTTTTTTACGAAGGAAATCCTTTGTATAAAACCATTTCAAAACCCATTACTGAAATTGGTAATCACATACTTATAGAAGGGGATAGTATGAGACTAGGCTTGATGACTGAATATGGAGAAGTAGTGATACAACCTTGGTATGACGCTATTCGAAGATGGTCAGACTATTATGAACTTAAGCACGGTCAATATATCGAATTGATTAATAATCAAGGCACGGTGATAATCCCCTACCACGAGCAATATCAGGAAATAGGTGGATATGGAGAAGGGTATTTTGTGGTCAGAAAAGAAGATCGATGGGGATTTGTGGACCAAAAAGGCAGACTTAGGATAAGCAACAGATACGATGAAGCGGCCCCCTTCAATGAAGACTTAGCTCCAGTAGTTTTAAGAGGTAAATGGGGCTTTATTGATAAAGAAGAGAAGATCGTCATTCAGCCGTACTATGAATGGGTTTCAGGCTTTTCGAATGGAAGGAGTGTTGTGCGCCAAGAAGGAAAATATGGATTACTTGATAAAAATGGAGAGGCAGTTTTGGAACTAAAATGGAAATCCATTCGTCGATTGCAAACAGGTAATTATATTGTGCAGGATATGAATAATCAGTACGGATTAGTGGATGAAAATGGCAGTTTCATTTTCAGGCCATTCTACGATTATCTACAAGATTTAGGAGACCGGGTTTTGGTCTCCAAGAATGATGCATGGGGTATTTTAGATTACACCAGACATCCAATTTTTAAGATTAACTATAAAGCAATAAAAGTGATTGGTGATTTCACTATGATAAAAAACTGATCTTTTGTTGTCTCTAAATATAACCAGGGAAGCCAGCTAACTTGCCCACGATTATGGATTTTAATCAACTTCTGGAATCAGTTAACCAGAACATAACTGAGGCCGTCTTTAGAAGCGATAAAGATGGACTTATATATGTCAATAATGCCTTTGTGAAAATGTTTGGGTACTCCTCTGATCAGGAGGTACTGAGCAGCGCCATTTCAAAAATGTACAAAGATCCAAGAGATCGGGCACGATTGATCACAAAACTAAATGCAGATCACTCTTATGAAAATGAAGAAGTGGTCTTTCTAAGAAAAGACAATACGGAATTTGTAGGGTTGGTAAGTACTATTATGCACAAAGATGAAAATGGGACCGTCTTTTGGGATGGAGCGATACGAGATGTAACCAAAGAAAGGGAATTTCTGGATAGGATTCGTCACAGGGAGCAACTGCTGGAAAGTATCAACAGAAATATTAATGAAGCGATCTATCGCAGTGAAAACAAGATGGGAATCATCTATGTAAATGATGAATTTGTTAAAATGTTTGGGTATGATTCAGCTCAGGAGATCATGGATCTTGACCCATCGGATTTGTACAAAAACCCAACACAAAGAAGTGAAGTAGGAAGTGAGGTCATTGATAAAGGATCAATCGAAAATAAAGAAGTAGAATTCAGAAAAAAAGATGGTAGCACTTTTTGGGGCTACCTCAATTCCATCACTGTAAAAGGCGTAGACGGAAAAGTTTATTTTGATGGAGCCATACGAAACATAACAAAGGAAAAGGAAGCTGAACAAGCCCTGATGCGACACGCAGAAATGCAACGCATCCTCATCAATCTATCCACTAAATACATCGACCTTCCACTAGCAGAGGTGGAGCAGGCAATCAATGATTCTTTGCGGGAATTGGGAGAATTTGTTGGTGCCGATCGTTCTTATGTTTTTGATTTCAACCTGGAAAAAGGTATATGCAGCAACACTTATGAGTGGTGTGGAAAAGATATAAAACCAGAAATTCAAAACAATCAAAACCTGCCGCTCGAGATTATGCCAGAGCTGGTCAATGCCCACCTCAAAGGCAACCCTCTTGTGGTTGATGATGTAGAGAAAGTACAAAAAGAAGACTTTAAAAAGCTGTTGAAAGATCAGAGCATTAGGAGCCTGATGACCATGCCAATGATCCACGGCAATGAGTGTGTGGGCTTTGTAGGGTTTGACTGGGTAAAAATGCTGCACAAAGCAACTGAAAAGGAAATAATACTATTAGAGCTATTCTCAGAAATGCTCGTCAACATCAGAATCAGAACACAAAACGAAAGGGAGCTTCACAAGCTTTTCAGCAAGACGATAGAGCAAAATCAGCGATTAAAGGATTTTTCATACATTACTTCACACAATTTTCGGTCTTCTGTGGCCAACCTTGTAGGTCTGCTCACAATTATAGAAGACGACCCCAGCAATAAGGAATATTTTGACATGCTCAAGGCCACTGCCTTGAAGTTGAACCTAGCCATCGATGCAATTAATGACCTGCTCAATTTTGAGAAGGACATTTCCATGCTTGAAAAGGAAGAAATAAACCTCAAAGAAGTAATCAATGATATCATGCTTCTAAACCGAAAATCGGCGACAGAGAAGCAAATTGAACTAGAAGTAGACATCCCGGATGACCTTACCCTGCGCATCTTACCTGCTTACCTTCAAAGCATTTTACATAACCTGATTACCAATGCAATGAAGTATGGAGTGACGGAGGAAAAACGAAAAATAAAAATTTGTGCAAAAAAAGAATCAAAAGAAGTACTTTTAACGGTGGCAGACCAGGGAAGGGGGATAGATCTGGAGAGATACGGAAGTAAAATGTTTCAACTTGGGTCAAGGTTTCATGCTGATGAAGAGAGTGGGCACGGCATGGGATTATATATGACTAAACAGCAAGTTGAGGCAATTAATGGTCGCATTGAAGTAGAAAGCGAAATAAACAAAGGGACTACGTTTAAGGTATATTTTAATGCGTGATTTGAATAAAATATTGCTCGTTGATGACGATCCTATATTCCTCACATTAGCCGAGTTGGCAATTAAAAAAGAGCGAAATAAAGTAGAGATCTTCAAGGCAATGAATGGCGAAGAAGCCATCAGTTTTTTGAAAAATCAAAGTGTAGACATCATTTTCCTGGATTTAAATATGCCGGTAATGAACGGTTGGGAGTTTCTGGATGTATTGCCTCAGATAAAAAATTGGGGACATAAAGTATATGTACTTACATCTTCGATAGATCCTTCTGATCAGCGAAAAGCAGACGAAAACCCTTTGGTCACTTCCATGCTTGAAAAACCCCTCGATCGAGACAAAATCTCTTCTACGCTTGGCGTTTAATCGGGAAATAATTCCAACTGACTAGGCAAAAGTTGAAAACTCATCCGATGGTGAGGAGTGGATCCCATTTCTTGTAATCCATCTCTATGTGCCCTTGTTGGGTATCCCACATTAGTCTCCCAACCATATCCCGGGAATTCAATGGCCAACTGCCGCATCAAATCGTCGCGATAAGTCTTGGCTAATATAGAAGCCGCAGCAATTGAAAGATACTTTCCGTCTCCTTTAACAATACATTCAAATGGTATTTCAGTTGATGTCTTAAATCGGTTGCCATCTATAAGGAGCAGCTCAGGTGCAACCTTTAATTTCTCTACCGCTCTATCCATGGCCAAATAGCTCGCATTAAGAATATTGATATCATCTATCTCTCCCGGTGATGCCACACCAACTCCCCATGCAATAGCGTCTTTGATGATGTCTTTTTTAATCTCAAACCGCTGTTTTTCTGTGAGCTGTTTTGAATCGTTCAGTACCTTATGCTTGTATTTTTTTGGTAAAATGACTGCAGCAGCTACAACAGGTCCCGCCAGACATCCTCTGCCGGCTTCATCACATCCGGCCTCAATTTTTTCCTTCTGAAAATAGGATTTCAGCATGGCTCCAAAGTTATACTCCAGAACACTCTTTCTGTTAAAATTTAAAAAATAATGAGGGTGTATGAAGCCTTTCATCTCTTATCTACGTCTATGTAGAAACTCTATCACTCAAATGCTCAAATACAACTTACTAGTAGTCGCACTTTTTGTGTCACTATTCACATTCTCACAGTCTCTCACACAAACTGTAAAAGGACAAATAACCGATGAGCAATCCGGTGCACCTATCATCGGTGCCACTGTGGTAATCATTGGAACAAACCCACCGATGGGAGCCATCACAGATGTAGATGGGTTTTATAAAATCGAGAAAGTACCAATTGGACGTCAATCGCTTGGTATCTCCTATTTGGGGTATGAATCCGTAACCATTCCAAATGTGCTGGTAGGAGCAGGCAAAGAGGTGGTGATGAATACCAAGCTCAGAGAATCACTTCAGCAACTTGATGAAGTAGTGGTTACGGCAGGTAATGAAAGTGAGGGACAGCCTCGAAATGAATTAGCTACTGTGTCAGCTATTTCTTTAGGAATGGACGAGATCAGTCGATTTCCCGCCACTTTTAACGATCCAGCGCGTGCCGCACTTACATATGCAGGCGTACAGACGGGAGGTGATGATTTGCTCAATGAAATTGTCATCCGTGGCAATTCTCCAAAGGGTATTTTATGGAGACTGGAAGGAGTGGAAATACCAAACCCCAATCACTTTACATCCATTGGGTCATCCGCTGGGGGTATCAGCATGTTGAGCAATAATATGCTTGCCAACTCTGATTTTTTCACCGGTGCTTTTCCTGCACAGTATGGAAATGCCACCTCCGGAATTTTTGATCTTCAACTCCGACAAGGAAATTTCGAAAAACATGAGCACGCAATACAGGCTGGTTTACTTGGAGTAGCCGCAGCCTCAGAAGGGCCTATTTCTAAAAACGGTCGTTCATCTTACCTCTTCAACTACAGGTACTCCACATTGGCGCTCCTTACCGAACTTGGGCTAGATATTTTGGGTGAGCAAGAAGACATTGCCTTTCAGGACCTTTCCTATAAAATAAGGATACCTACTAAGAAATTTGGATCATTCTCACTGTGGGGACTAGGAGGCAGAAATACTTACCGATTCTTACCAAACGAATCCAATGGCGACTGGGAGAATGATACAGAAGAACAAAACACAGGCGTGGCAGGCGTCACGAATGTTTTCTATGTTGGAGATGATTCGTATTTTGAGACTATTGTATCAGGATCGTACAACAAGCTGTCTAATAACTACGATTCCTTAAATCTCCGCGTACTGGAGACTAGCGATTTCATTGAGACACAATTGAGGTTTTCTACTTATTTCAATCATAAATTTTCGGCCAGACACACACTTAGGGTTGGCACCATTCTGAGTAGGTTGGGTTACGACCTTTCTAACACATTTTGGAACCGTAGAGAACGTAGGTATATCACTCCACTCGATGAAGATGATCACGCTGCATTTTATCAGCTTTTTGGCAATTGGCAATTTAGGACTAGTGACAACTTTACAGTGAATGCCGGATTACATGCCTCACATTTTGCGCTTAGTGGTAAGAGCTATATCGAGCCGCGACTTGGATTCAAGTGGGACAGAAAAAGTCATATTATTTCCGGCGGTGTTGGCATGCATAGCCGGATGGAAACCATTGCTTTATATACTGCACGTCAGTATAATAATGATGGCAGCTTTGTTCAAAACAACAAAGATTTGGGATTTACCCAAGCGTTTCATTCAGCCCTTGGTTATGAAAAAATGCTGAAACCTAAATTGAGATTTAAAGCTGAGATTTATTATCAGCACCTCTTCAATGTGCCCGTTTGGCCAAATGATACCACATCGGATTTTAGTTTACTCACATTTTCTACACTCAACACATTTGACGGATACACGTCTGATGAACTTGCTAATGATGGGACAGGTAAGAACTATGGTTTGGAATTGACCCTAGAGAAATTCCTGTCCAATGGCTTTTATCTACTTTCTACGGCATCAATTTATAAATCGAAATATACAGGCTCCGATGGAGTTGAGAGAAGTACACAGTTTGATGGAGGATATATCTACAATTTCTTGACAGGGAAAGAGTTTAAAGTGGGTAAAAATGGCAACAATACACTGAGTTTTAATGGCAAATTAATTTTCGCAGGAGGCAAGCGACAAGCGCCAATCAACATTGGCCAATCCATCAATCAAGGAAGGACAGTTTATAATTTTCAAGATAACTATGAGCTGAAATTGAACGGCTATTTCAGGATGGATTTTGGAATTAGCTATCGAAAAAATCGAAAGAAAACCACGTCAGTTATCTCTTTAGATATTCAGAATCTAACGCAAAGAGAGAATGAATTCTTTAGATACTATAATGTAGGAAGGCGAAGAGTAGAGTCTGATAGTCAGATTAGCTTCTTTCCAAACCTGAGCTATCGCATTGAATTCTAAAACATCTCATTTGTAATGGAGTTTACATTGCCAACGATTATCAAATCTTGTAAGACATGGATATCGTACATTCATAAAAAAATTAACAATGAAGATTTTAGCATTAATAGCAGGAATATTTCTCTTCAGCTGCCAGTCACAAGGCAATGAAAGCAATGAAGCTAAGACTGAGCAGGTGGCTGAAAAAATTGACTATCAAAAGTTGGATACTGCCACATTTGCAGGTGGTTGCTTTTGGTGCGTTGAGGCATCTTTTGAGCAAATCAGAGGAGTAGCAGAAGCCGTATCCGGATATTCCGGCGGAAAAAAAGAGACTGCAGATTATCGGATGGTGAGTTCAGGCAATACCACTCACGCTGAGGCAGTGCAGGTTTATTATGATCCGTCAATCATTAGTTATGAAACGCTTCTAGAGATATTTTTTACTGCGCATGATCCTACTCAGCTAAATAGACAGGGACCAGATGTAGGGCCTCAATATCGCTCGGAAATTTTCTATCATAATGAGACCCAAAAGCAATTGGCAGAAGCTAAAATGACAGAATTAGCTTCTGAATTTTCTAAACCAATTGTAACTAAACTAAGCAAGCTGGATGTATTCTATCTTGCGGAAGATTACCATCAGGATTACGAAGAAAAACATCCTAACAATGGATATATAGTAAATGTATCTCGTCCGAAGATTGAGAAGGTGGCCAAAAAATTTAAGGACTTACTGAAATCAAACTAGTAGTCATGCCGGGCTTGACCCGGCATCTTTCTCATTGAAGTGAGTTTCAATAGCATCAACCACGCACTTTTTTCTTTCACCTTCAATTCCCGACACCACGGCATACGGAAGATTATGATTTTCCAGGTAGTTCTTGAAAACTTCAAAAAAGTGCTTCCTGAGCTTTGGATGTTCACGCTGAGGATCAGGCATCCAAGGGATATCAATATTGTTGAGAAGGTAAAAATCGTATTGCCGGTCTCTTAGCTGATCCTCAATCCACGAATCAGTACTTCCATACTTATGGTCGCTCCAAATTTTAATCACAATCAAGTTAGTATCGCAAAATAAATATTGGTTGGCATACGCTACTTTTTCATCTTCCCATGAAAGTTGTCCTTCAGCAATTGCCTTTAGGTCTTCTTGTTGATATTCACCTACCAGACGATCCAGGTAGAAGCGCGCATATTCCGGTACCCATTCCGTTTCGTAATGCCTGGCAAGATGTTGACACAGCTCGCTTTTGCCTGTCGATTCGGGCCCTAATACAACGATTCGTTTAGCTTTCACTCATTATCAATTTTCGCTTCCAGGACATCCATCCCATGAATGCAAGGGCTGTGAAAACAAGGAATTGCAAGCTGGTGAAGGGCAACCCCTTATAGATATATAATGGAATAGAAATCAAGTCACATGCAATCCAGAAGAGCCAGTGCTCGATTTTCTTTAATGCCATCAGATACATTCCTGTGATTGCCAATCCTGTGGTGATTGAATCGACCAACGGAACGGTGCTATCCGTAAACTTGATCAACATGATGTAAATGAAGATGGTGGCAAGTATAAATGTGCCCACGTTCACAAAGTGCCCTCCTTTAGAACTTCGGGTAATTGGTATCTGGTTGGCTCCCAGGTCTTTTGTATTCTTCCAATTCCACCATCCATACACGCTCATCACGAAATAGTACACGTTGATGCCCGTTTCGGCATATAATCCATACTGATAAGTCAGGTACACAAAAATGAGTACACTGACAATGCCAAAAGGGTAAACTAAAATCTTCTCTTGTTTGCTAAACCAGACGCTGAGTATACCGCAGATTACAGCAATGAATTCCGGCCAGCTGGTTTCTAAAAGTTGATCGTAAAATGAATTCCATATATCCATAACATAGAAATTGAAAAGGTGTATTTAGCACAATCAACTAATACCGCTGATATGTTTCATTAATTAAAATAAGCAATTGCTCATTCGATTTGGTAAAAATATGTCTTGCGATAGTACTTATTCTATGGAACCGACATAATTTTGCACGGCAAATAATCATAACAGTTCAGTATTATTTGCCATGACGACAAACGACAAATTCCTTTTCGAAGCACTTACTTACGATGATGTGCTTCTTCTACCCGGTTATTCCGAAGTACTTCCCCGTGACGCTGACACTTCAGCTCAGATCACAAGAAACATCCGATTAAACATACCGTTGGTTTCGGCTGCAATGGATACTGTGACCGAAGCTAAACTAGCAATTGCTATGGCTTTGGAAGGAGGAATAGGTATCATTCACAAAAATATGACGATCGATCAGCAAGCCGTTCAGGTGCGCAAAGTGAAGCGATCACAAAGCGGGATGATTCTGGACCCGATTACCTTGCATGTGGATGCTACTGTGTCAGATGCAGAGGCAATTATGAAAGAAAATAAAATCGGAGGAATTCCAGTAGTAGATAAAGAGAATAAACTAATTGGCATTGTCACCAATCGTGATCTTCGTTTCGAAAAGAAACCGAAAAAACCGGTAAAGGACATCATGACCAAAGAAAATCTTATCACAGCTACGGCGGAAGTGGGTCTGAATGAGGCCGAAGCGATTCTTCAGGAGTATAAGATCGAAAAGCTCCCAATCGTTGATAAAGATTACAAACTGACTGGACTGATTACCTATAAAGACATTCTGAAGAATAAGGACAGACCCAATGCCTGTAAAGATGAGTATGGCAGATTAAGAGTAGGGGCAGCAGTAGGAGTTACCCCAGATATCGAAGATCGAATTGCTGCGCTGGTGAAAGCAGGTGTTGATTTAGTCTCTATTGATACTGCACATGGTCACTCAAAAGGGGTGATAGATATGGCAAAACAAATCAAGAAGGCATTTCCCGATTTAGAAACCATTGTTGGAAACATAGCTACTGCTGAAGCTGCAAAAGCTTTAGTAGAAGCAGGTGCTGATGCTGTAAAGGTCGGAGTGGGACCGGGCAGTATTTGCACCACTCGTGTAATTGCCGGTGTCGGCGTTCCGCAGCTTTCTGCGGTGTATGAATCCTCTCAGGCAATTAAAGGCTCTGGAGTACCAGTAGTAGCTGATGGTGGTATTCGCTTTTCAGGTGATGTGGTAAAAGCGCTTGCCGGCGGAGGAAATACTGTGATGATTGGTTCGTTGCTAGCAGGCACAGAAGAAGCACCAGGCGAAGTGATCCTTTACGAAGGAAGAAAATTCAAATCCTATAGAGGTATGGGGTCGGTTGAAGCCATGGAAGAGGGCTCAAAAGATCGGTACTTTCAGGATGCTGAGGACGACATTAAGAAACTGGTACCGGAAGGAATTGTAGGAAGAGTTCCATTCAAGGGATCAGTACAAGAAGTGCTATTCCAAATGGTCGGTGGACTTAAAGCAGGAATGGGATATTGTGGTGCCGGGACAATTGATGACCTACACAAAGCTAAGTTTGTCAAGATTTCAGCAGCCGGATATGCCGAAAGCCATCCACACGATATTCACATTACAAGGGAAGCACCGAATTATAGCAGGAAGTAATACAGTTAATTAGTTAATTAGTGAATTAGAGAATTAGACATTTAGTTTTTATCTCTTCCAGATAAAAACTAAATGTCTACTAGTTCACTAACTCCGCAACCACGGTTTCCCCTCCCTTAGTCAAATCACCGATCTTAACTTTGATATTGGCATCAAGTGGTAAATAAAGATCTACTCGACTACCAAATCGGATAAACCCAACGGATGAGCCTTGATCTACCGCATCACCCACTTTAGGGTAGAATGCTATTCTACGAGCCACAGCGCCTGCAATCTGACGCATAAGGATAGATACCCCATTATCCGTTTTGAAGCCTACAGAGGTACGCTCATTGGCCGTGCTTGACTTTGGGTGCCAGGCCACCAGAAATTTGCCCGGATGATATTGGAAGAAGTCAACTTTTCCTTTAACAGGGCTTCTGTTTACATGCACATTCAAAGGTGACATAAAGATGGAGACCTGGATACGGTCCTCCTTGTGATACTCTCCTTCGTAGGTTCGTTCTATTACTACAACCTTGCCTTCTGCCGGAGCATACACCACGCCATCCTTAGGCGGAGTTACCACCTTAGGATTTCTAAAAAAACGTACAACCAAAATCATAAAGATGATTGCGATAACAGCAATGATTACCTGAATGATGAATATTGGAATCAACCAGTAAAGCAACGCATACAGGCCACCTGTCAGCACAGCCATTAGAGGTATCATCTTTAAGCCTTCCTTATGTAATCTCATATTTTCCTATCTAAGTAAGAATGTCATTCCGAACTGTTTCGGAATCTAATAGATCCCTGGAACAAGCTTGCCTGCGGCAGGCAGGTTCCGGGTGATGTAAACAAATGGTTTCATCCTGGTGCGACCTAGAAACCGCCACGATACTTGTAGGTCTTGGCTACTTTGTCAATTGCTACGATATACGCTGCAATACGCATGCTTACACCATATTCTTCAGAAGTAGCATATACCTTATCAAATGCTGTTTTCATGATTCTGTCAGAGCGCCTGCTTACACGTTCGCGGGTCCATCCGTATCCCAGTCGGTTTTGAACCCACTCAAAATACGATACTGTCACACCGCCTGCATTTGCTAAAATATCTGGCACAGCAAGGATTCCTTTTTCATTCAATATCGCATCAGCCTTGGCAGAAGTAGGTCCATTAGCGCCTTCAACGATCATTTTTGCTTTAATCTTGTCAGCGTTGTTTTGGGTAATTACATCTTCAATCGCTGCAGGTACCAGCACATCAACTTCTAGTAGCAACAATTCTTCCGGGTCAATTTTTTCTGCCCCTCCATACCCTTCAAGACTGCCATTGTTACCATTTCGGTATTCCATCGCCTTCTTGATATTAATCCCCTCTTTGTTGAAGTATGCTCCCGACAAATCGCTTATAGCCACGATGTTTACACCCCTTTCTTCCAAAAGCTGAGCGGCCCATGAGCCTACATTCCCAAATCCCTGAATAGCACAAGTGGCTTTGAAAGGATTAATTTTTTGCTTCTCCATGGCAGCAAGTGCAGAGATCATCACACCTCGTCCGGTGGCCTCTGTTCTTCCAAGTGAACCACCTAGCACCAATGGCTTTCCTGTTACTACCGAGTTGACGGTCATTCCTTGGTTTCTGGAGTATTGGTCCATCATCCAGGCCATCTCTCTAGGTCCGGTTCCCATGTCAGGAGCAGGTATATCCCGATCTTTTCCAAATACATCGTGCATGGCCTGAGTAAATGCTCTCGTAAGCCTTTCTACTTCACCTGCAGACATTTCTCGTGGGTTACACTTGATGCCACCTTTTGCTCCTCCATAGGGGATGTCTACGACAGCACACTTCCACGTCATCCATGCAGCAAGTGCTTTCACTTCATCGATGTTTACATCCATATCATACCGGACACCACCTTTTGATGGGCCGAGAATGGTCGAGTGAATGACTCTGTATCCTTCAAATACCTTAATTGATCCACTATCCATGGTTACAGGTAATGATACAATTACTTGCTTGGCAGGGGTCTTTAGGACATCATAGACTTCCTGATCCAAACCGAGGTGCTCGGCAGCAATCTGAAAGCGTGACATCATGGACTCAAATGGATTATCTCTGTCCTTTATTGGCGCGGGTTCTATATATCCCATAGAAATAAAATAAAGTGGGGTCTGTTGTTTGTTTTGCCCGCAAAGCTAACGGGATTTCTTCTTCTCTTTAGAATAATTTCAAGAAAACTACAACAAATGGAACTGCAATTAATAAGCTATCAAAGCGATCTAAAAAACCACCATGTCCTGGAATGATTGTCCCTGAATCTTTGATTTGAATGGAGCGTTTGAAATGAGACTCTACCAGGTCGCCATATGTGCCTGCAATCACCACAATGATAGCGACACTTATCCACTCTATTTCATTCAAACCTTTGAAGTAGAATCCGATAACTATTGCAACCAAAACTGCTGTGGCAGCTCCACCAATACTTCCTTCCCAGGATTTTTTTGGTGAAATTCTTTCAAAGAGCTTTGTCCGTCCGAAAAGAATTCCGGTAAAATATGCGCCAACATCATTGGCCCAGGTGAGGAAAAGCAAACCAAGGATTATTTCATATGAATAGGATCCACTATGAAATACGAGCAAATTGGTCAAAGCAAATGGGACAGCTACGTAAATGATGCCCAGGTAGAAGAGTGCGATATTGATAAAAGGATGGACATCACTCTTTTTATAAAGCTTGATCAGGAATACGAATGATGCTAAGGGAAAAAGCATCACATAGTGCTGATGCGAAAGATAATCTGTCTCTATCAGGAAAGTAATGGTAAATAGTAAGGCTCCTATAGTCACGCCAAGAAATCGAATAGGAAGATAACTTTGGAGGCGCATCAGCCGATAAAACTCCCAGATGGTCATGCAGGAGATAGAAAGGAAGACAGCAAAAAAACCCCATTTACTCCATAGAAGCGATAAGATAATAATCATTCCTCCGATAACTGCGGAAAAAAATCGAGGTATAAGATCAGGATACTTACTCAAACTTTATCTCTTCTTTAATGATTCTAATTGCCCGGATCACATGGTCTGGGGATACAAAAATTTCAAAATTTCCAAAACCGTGCTGCGAAACTTGTTTATTGATTTTTACAGGCGATAGCCCTTTGTCATCGAGGACTGCTTTTACAATGTCCACCCGATGTTCCTGATCGTCTGAATAAATTACTTGCCAATCACGCATGTTGAAATCTTTTATAAAATGCCTTCATAAGGAAGAAGGTAATCACAGCGAATATAAGCACAGCAGGCCATGGTGCAGATTCTTCCATCTGTTCAGTGCTAACTTGTACAATATCTTTTTGAATCAGGAATAATGCAATTAGCGCCAGTCCGTTGTTGACTAAGTGTCCAATCATAGCAACACTCAGTTTCCCTGACCAATGGTATAAGTATCCAAATAGAACACCTAACAACATTCGAGGCATTACACCAAAAAATTGCATGTGAATTGCAGCAAAGATGAACCCGGTTATCCAAATGGCTACATGATGATTGCCAGTTGCTTTCACAAACATATTTTGTATAAGTCCTCTAAAAAGAAGCTCTTCACCAATGGCAGGGATAATCGCAACCACCACAAAGGCCAAAAGAAAGTGAGAAATCGATGTGAAATCAGTCAGGTGTTCCGTCAGGACCTTTAGTTGCTCTTCAGATTGCCTTGCCCATTCAGCAAAATCAGAACTTCCAAAATCCAGACTCATATTCCATTCACCAATCGCACTATTGACAACCATGAAGCTGATAGAGATGAGAATTGTCAATCCTACTGTAGCCAATGAGACGCTCGGAAAATACTCTTTCAATGGAATTTTTAGGGCTATACCATTAAATAATGCAGGAACTCCAATAAACATGAGGGTAGCAACCACTCCTTGTGCTCCAAGTAGAAATAGTGGATTAATCCCCAGTATTGCTTGGGTATCAACCTCACCATCATTTCCCAGTATCATGATGATGGAAATGTAGGCCGTAAGACTAAGTCCGTAAGCCCAGGCGCGCGACTGATGTTTATCTTCAGGGTTATTTCTAAGAATGTCCTGCATATAACTAACTTTGCGGGCAAATATAACCGTTCGGGATGGTTAAAATCAGTGATATAGAAATAGGCGAGTTTCCGTTGTTGTTGGCTCCAATGGAGGATGTTAGTGATCCGCCATTCAGGGCTGTATGCAAGCAAAATGGCGCTGATCTAATGTATACAGAATTCATTTCTTCTGAAGGCTTGATCAGGCATGCAGAAAAAAGTGTTCAAAAGCTAGACATCTATGATTACGAGCGTCCTATAGGCATTCAAATCTTTGGAGATAAAATTGAGTCTATGCGGGAAGCAGCCTCAATAGCTGAAGAAGCAAATCCAGAAATTATAGATATCAACTATGGCTGTCCTGTAAAGAAAGTAGCCTGTAAAGGCGCTGGTGCCGGAATCTTGCTCGATTTACCTAAAATGCAGGAGATGACTGCTGAAATTGTAAAACGAGTGAATAAGCCCGTGACGGTGAAAACCAGACTAGGTTGGGATGAATCAACAATTAAGATTCAGGAAGTAGCTCATCGCTTGCAAGATGTAGGCATCAAAGCTTTGAGCATTCATGGGCGTACACGTAAGCAGATGTACAAAGGGGAAGCAAATTGGGAGCCTATAGCAGAAGTAAAAAACGATCCGGGCATTCATATTCCAATTTTTGGAAACGGCGACATTGATTCACCAGAGAAGGCCCTTGAGTATAAAAATAAGTACGGTGTTGACGGCATCATGATAGGTAGAGCTGCAATCGGGTATCCATGGATATTTAATGAAATCAAGCATTTCATGAACACGGGAGAGAAATTAGCATTGCCGAGCCTGGAAGAAAGAGTCAAGGTTGCCGTGCAACATCTTGATTTTTCCCTCGAATGGAAAGGAGATCGTCAAGGACTTTTCGAAATGAGACGTCATTATACCAACTATTTCAGAGGTATTCCAAACTTTAAACCAGTTCGTACCACGCTGGTTGAATCCGAGTCTCCACAGGAAGTTAAAGAAACACTCTTAAGTATCCCTGAACTTTTTGCAGAAGCTGTGGTTTAATATCACTCTCAACGTAAATTACGCTCATGCAAAAATCTCCTCTTCTTGCCTGGGGATTACTCCTTATTCTGGCGTTTATCTGGGGCAGCTCATTCATCCTTATAAAAAAAGGATTAATCGGGTTAGAACCTGATGAAGTAGGATCGCTAAGAATTGCCGCAGCGTCGCTATTTCTACTGCCATCGGCTCTAAAAAGATTTCGATACGTAGATAAGAAAAAACTTCACTATTACACTTCAGTTGGACTGTTGGGTAGTTTGGTGCCAGCATTTCTTTTTGCCATAGCCCAGACCAGACTCGAGAGCGCAATTACCGGGGTATTAAATGGTCTTGTTCCCATATTTACTATCCTCATCGCACTTTTTATTTTTGGACAAAAGCAGGCAAAAGGAGTATATCTGGGTGTTATTATAGGCTTTTTCGGCACGGCGATTTTAATCACTGCCGGCAAAGGGAGTTCTTTTGGTGGGATAAACGCTTATGCTTTACTGGTCGTGCTAGCAACCATTTGCTATGCATCCAATTTAAATTTGATTAAGCAAAAACTCAATGATGTTCACGCGGTGACGGTAACCAGTGTTTCGCTGCTTCTGGTGGGTCCGCTATCAATCATCTATTTGTTTGGTTTTACTGATTTCTGGTCAAAATTGATGACAGTTGAAGGGACTGGCATAGCCACATTTTACATTTGTCTGCTCGGCGTCTTGGGTACGGCTATTGCCCTGATTATTTTCAACAAGGTATTGCAAATGAAAGATGCTTTGTTTGCCTCGTCCGTTACCTACATTATACCAGTATTTGCTGTGATGTGGGGCGTGATAGATGGCGAGAAACTCTATTTACTACACTATATAGGAATGGTAGCCGTGGGTATTGGCGTTTACATAGCCAATTCAAACAAGAATCATAAAAACGCTGGTAAGACTAAATAAACCAATAAGCTAATAAGAAGACTTGACGCTAGGTTGAGCCAGACTCCTGCACGCACCATGTCATTCATTTTTAGTTCTCCGGAACTAAATACAATCGCATTCGGACCTGTAGCAATAGGCAACATAAACGCACACGAAGCAGCCATGGTAGCCGGGATCATCAATAAAAATGGATGCACACCGATAGCCTCCGCAAGTGAGGCGAGGACAGGAAGCATAATTGAGGCCGTAGCAACGTTGGAGGTCACTTCTGTAAGAAAATTGACGAATAGAGCAATAGTAAGAATGATCAAAAACAGTGGCAGTTCAGAAAGCCCTGTGAGCTGCAATCCGAGCCATTGAGCCAGATTTGAACTTTGGAAAGCCGCGGCAAGTGAAAGTCCACCTCCAAAAAGTATAATGACTCCCCAGGGTAATCTTTCTGCTTCTTCCCATGTAAGCAATGGGCTTCCATTTTTTTCTTTTGAAGGGATTATGAACATGGTGAGAGCAGCACCAATGGCGATTACTGTATCATTGATGCCTGGGATGAACTTATTCAATAAAAATGATCGGGTGATCCACAGAAAAGCAGTCAGTAAGAAAACGATAGCGACGGCAGTCTCTTCCTGACTCATTTTACCCAACACCTTTTTCTCTTTCAAAATCATTTCCCTTCCAATTGGCATTGAAATTTTATGCAGTGGGAAAACCAACCGTGTGAGTACGGTCCAGCAAATCGCGAGCATTATCAATGAAAACGGCAAAGCAAAAGCCATCCACGTAGCGAAGCTGAATTCATGATTATAGAGTTTGGTGGCTATAGAGACAAAAATTGGATTCGTGGGTGTACCAACCAAAGTGGCTACTCCACCAATAGATGCGGAGAATGCTATTCCCAGAAGAAGTGCTTTAAAGAACATCTTACCGGTTTCTCCTGTCAGCTCTTTCATTTCAGCTATTAATGCTGTGCCTATGGTCACCATCATCAGGGTGGTTGCAGTATTGGATATCCACATGGATAGGAGTCCGGTGGCAAGCATGAAGCCTAGAACGATGAATCTGGCGTTGGTACCAACTTTTGCAATAATTTCCAATGCAATTCTGCGGTGGAGGTTCCAGCGTTGCATCGCAATGGCGATAATGAAACCGCCCACGAACAAGAAGAGCATTTTGTCTCCGTATGCAGCTGTAGTTTGCTCGATAGGTGCTCCACCAGAAAGTGGCAATATTGCGATTGGTAGGAGCGCTGTAGCAGCAATGGGTAAAGCCTCAGATAACCACCATGTAGCTATCCAAAAGGTACAGGCAAGAACAGCATTAGCCTCGGTGTTTAACCCTTCAAATGGCTCACCGAAAAAAACAAGACAAAACAAAATGGGCCCGATTACGAGCCCAATTTTTTTTCTAATCATAAAGGAAGGTTAGTACGACTCTTCCCGTAATTTGTCAAAATCAAATTCATTTAAGAAATTTTTTGCCTGATCAAGGTTTTGGAAGTCGTATTCTTTGACCACACCATTTGTTCCATGAATTTCAACTTTGATAACAGAAATTCTATTGTCTTGATGTTCAAGCGGATTCTCGATCAACTTACCAGTCGTAGAGCTTTCTTTTATTTTATGTGTAAGAATTACATTCTTACGTTTGATACGATTACAGTATGAGCATTTAAATTCTTTAAGCAGCTCACCGTCTTCTGTCTCTGATGCTTCTTTAATGATTTCTTCTTTCTGAAGTCTCAAAGTTTGGAATCCACAACGATCGCACTCAAGCGCGCTAAGGTGACCTTTATATTTTTCAATCTTGGTGAAACCGGTGGCTTCATCAATCCAAACATCATAATCTACTGAGAATACATTCTCTTCAGCCTGCATACCTTCATCCAAATATGCATCTTCTTCGTCTTCACTCAGAAGCTTCATTTTGTTTCCATTTTCAGGATTAATCCTGGGTGTATATCTGAGTTTCTTCAGTTTTTTCTCAAGCACACCGGGATAGTAGAATTTGATAATAAGCTGAGCTATGTATCCATAGAGCACGCCAATACATAGAGAAACAAACAGTCGGATAAAGAACCACAAAGGATCCAGCTGCATCGTCTCGTATTCCAATGTATTACAAAATAGGAATAGAGCAATAGCCACGAAAATGTGGCCTGACAGTAGCTTTTTTGATTCTTTTTCGCTGGCAAGATCAAATTTCTCCTTGAACGTACCTTTAGACATAAAAGTGACCTTGTAGAAGATGTAATTGAGTACGCCAATGCCGAGAGTGATAAAGACGAGGATGTAAACGATTTGCTGCCACTTGGCAAGAAAATCGAGATATAAATCATTATTCATAGGGTGACAAGTTTTAACAAAAATAAACCGATTTAGAAAATCGGCACACTTTTATAAAAACAGTATGAATTTTTGCTTCCCTAATTGTTTACAGAATTAACTTTTTTTGAGTCCTCAGAAAGGAAACTATAGAGCAAGGAGGTGTTGTGCGAATACTGCTCTAGGGAGTCTTGGGTTTGATTTGTGGAATTCACAGGAAGTAAAGACGCCCATTCAGAAAGCTCTTTTTGTGCGAATGATGAGACTCTTTCCTGTGCTTCCATCATGAAAGCAAAAGTGCCGAGAATCAGCAGCAGCGTTATGAGATTATTGAGCTTGGGTTTCATTTTTAGTCCTTGTTTCTAAATGAGCGTCTTAAAACTTCTTGTTTTGAAAACCTAACCTTGTAATAAGGATGTGCAAGACCAATAAAAAGTTGCACAATTCCTTAAATTTTACGAATTCAGATGTTAAATGCCGTTAATTAATGTTATAAGGCACATTTAACTATCCGAACTGTACAAGAAGTACTGCGGATAGTTGAAGAGGTTACAGGTAAATGAAAACTATTTCCAGCTCATCGGGTAATTACCATCTACATATTGTAAGCCTGTCTCAGTGACATATATCGGCCCAAATGTATCAAGCATCACTGCAAGTTCTTCGGTTTCTTTCGCGCCAATGCTTGCTTCTACCGTCCCCGGATGAGGTCCGTGCGGTAGTCCTCCCGGATGCAACGTGAAAGAACCTCTATCGATTCCCTTTCTACTCATGAAATTTCCTTCTACATAGTACAGGATTTCGTCAGAGTCAATATTGGAATGATTGTATGGCGCAGGAATGGCTTGTGGGTGATAGTCGAATAGCCGCGGCACAAAGGAGCAGATCACATAGCCATAGGCCTGGAACGTTTGATGAACCGGAGGCGGCTGATGAATTCTACCTGTTATTGGTTCAAAATCATGTATTGATAGCGCATAGGGAAATAAGTATCCATCCCAACCAACTAAATCAAACGGTGAATGCTCGTAATAATAATCATGAAGCATGTCGTCATGCTTGATTTTCACAAGGTATTCTCCTTTTTCTTTTTCTGTGACCAATTCAGAAGGTGGGCGAATATCCCGCTCGCAATAAGGCGAATGTTCCAACAACTGACCTAGCTCATTTCGATATCGCTTTACCGTCTCTACAGGGTTGGTAGATTCTATTATTAAAAGTTTAAGTGGACCTTCATCCCACTCTAAGCGGTATATGGTAGTGCGAGGAATTACTACATAATCTCCTTGCTTAATTCTCAATTTGCCAAACTGCGAATACAAATATCCGCTACCATCGTGAATAAAAATTACCTCATCGGCCTGACCATTTTTATAATAGTAGTCCATCTTTCTGGATGTCGGATGGCATATAGCCATGCTTACATCTTTATTTTTAAAGAGGATTTTTCTGGCTTCTAAAAAATCATCTCCGGTGGTTTCTACTTTGGAGGTGTTTAGATGCGTTTGTTTCAATGTGTAGTCCCTGGCAATCTCTTCTTTCCACACTCTCGAGTCGCCTACTTTTTCCACCCTCGTAGGTGGGTGAATATGATAAAGGTTTGAGTAAATACCGGAAAACCCTCTTGAGGAAACCAGCTCCTCTGCATAGAGGCTTCCATCAGGTTGTCTAAACTGGGTATGTCTCTTGGGTGGTATCTCGCCTAGTCGATGATAGTATGTCATATTACCTCTTAGCTAGTTTATCTGCTTCATCCATTAATTGGATTGCTTTTTGGAAAATTTCGTCCTGCTGGTTGAAAATAGGATAGAATCCTTCATTGTCCCAAATTCCGCGTGCAATATATGCCTTGGTTAAAAGCTTGATCAAGTCTTTTGATCGGTTAAATTCTTTCTCATTAAACTTCAACTTATTGCCTTCGGCAATTTTCACCAGCTCTTCTAGCATTTGATCAGTTACTTCAAAATAAGTCTTGAATCGATCAAACTCCATGGTGCTTAGTGATTCGCTATTTTCTTGAGCATACTTTACCGTATATTCTTGCAGTGAGTTTGTGCTAAACAGGCGATTAAGATATCGTGTGTTTTGAGTTGTATCCAATGGCACGAAGAAATCAGGTGTAATTCCACCACCTCCATAAACTATTCTTCCTTTGTCTGTCTTAAATGCCAGGGAATCATTGAATTTGATGCTATCAGAGGTGTAGAGCTCACCATTTTCATAGCGCTCATATGCTTCTCTATAGTAATCGTCCAGGTTGCCACCTGAGTATGTCTTTTGTATGCTTCGCCCGCTAGGGGTATAATATCTAGAAATTGTCAACCTTAATTCTGAACCATCATTTAGATCAATCGGAAGCTGGACGAGCCCTTTGCCAAACGATCTTCTTCCTACAATCAAACCACGGTCATGGTCTTGAACTGCGCCTGCTACAATCTCTGACGCGGAGGCAGATCCTTCATCAACCATTATCACTAAAGACCCTGTCTCGAAATCCCCTTTTTCTCCCGAATAATGTTCCTCTATGTACCTTTTTTCTTTTCCATCCGTGTAGACAATCATTTGCCTCCCACCTAAAACTTCATCGGCAATTTCAACAGCGCGGTTTAGGTAGCCGCCCGGATTTCCAGTCAAATCTATGACCAATTTCTTCATGCCTTTATCCTGAAGCTTGAGCAATGCTTCTTTGAACTCCAGATAAGTAGAGTTGGCAAATCTTGCAATCTTTAAATAGCCAATTTCATCATTCACCATATAGGAAACATCTACTGAGTATTGCGGGATAACATCTCTTTCAATAATGAAATCGATAAGTTCATTTTCTCCATCGCGCTTAATACTAACGGTGACTTCAGATCCGCCAGGCCCTCTCAGCATTTCTACTACTTTTTGATTGGTCATGCCAATACCGGCCACATTTTCGCCATCCACTTTTATTATTTTATCGCCGGCACGTATGCCCAGTTTTTGAGATGGCCCACCACTCAGAGGACTTACTACATGAATTGTGTCTTTGAAAATATTGAATTCTACTCCAATACCTTCATAGTTGCCTTGAAGCCTAGATTGAATGAGTTTGAGATCCTTTGCAGGAATATAGGAGGTATGAGGATCCAGATCCTCTAGCATGTTGGTAATCGCACTTTCTACAAGCTCATCACTGTCAACCTCATCCACATAGTCATTTTCAATGTGTGTTAACACTTGCCTGAATTTATTCATGCTATCCATCAGATCGGTACCGGATGTGGTAGATGATCCTACCATATTTGCTCCAATAAAAACACCAATACAAAGTGTGAGAGCTATATATAAAGGCAATCTTACTGCCCGATTAGAATTCTTGTGTGCGCTCATAAGTCAACGATAAGGGTTCAAAAATAAAGGTTATTTCAAGGAATCAACGCATTGTAGCTCAAACTGTTGACTTGCGTCGATGAAGGAGTTATTTTTGTGTATGGTCTTCGAAAAAACCATCGGTGAAGTTGTAAATGAAAACTATGTGTATGCACGTGCGCTGCATTACCTTGGTATTGACTTTTTTGAGGCACCAAACAGAAAATTGAGAGAGATTTGTGCGGAGCGCGGATTGGAACGTCAGCAGGTAATAAAAACCTTTTATGAGTTTGATTCATGCAGTCGTTTCAGCTTTCAAGAGCTTCGAAGCTATCCGATTGAGCTTTTGACCGAATACCTTAAGCACGCTCATTATATTTTCATCAAAGACAAGCTGCCATTCATTGTGCATTTAGCAAAAAAATGGGATCGAGCAGAAGGGTTGAAAAATTTGCTGCCCGAGTTTGTTGAAGATTTCATCAAGCACATTTACGAGGAAGAAGACACCACCTTCAAATACATTGAACTACTGTGTGCAATCAAGAAAGGATCATGTAAGGCTCCATTTAGCTTAATGATTGATTTTGAAGGCTATTCACTTCAAGCTGAATTTGAAGAACATCAAGACGAGGATGAATTTGGGGCAATTCGATCAATTGCATCTACTATTGAGCCAAAGAACCTTCATGAGCGTGTACTGATCCATGAAGTACAGGCATTTGATCGTGAGATGATTTATCATGCAGAGATCGAAAACAATATCTTTTTCCCAAAAGCGATTGAGCTTGAAGCCTCAGTTATTAAGAAGATCAAACTCCTTAGTACCCTAAATTAATGCCAAGAATATTGGCGATAGATTACGGTGCCAAGCGAACCGGCCTGGCAGTAACTGATCCTTTGGGGATAATTGCCTCGCCGCTCGATGTTTTGCCAACACATACACTGGAAAATTTCCTGAAAGATTATTTTGTCAAAGAAGATGTGATCAAGGTGATCATCGGCATGCCAAAGAACACCGACGGAAGCCCGACAAACGCCACTCCATTGGTGCAGGCATTTATTAACCGATTCAAAAAAGTATTCCCTTCAATGGAATTAATTTTGCACGACGAACGGTTTACATCTAAGATGGCCATGGATGCCATGATTGTTGGTGGCATGAAGAAGAAAGACAGAAGAAACAAAGGCAATGTAGACAAGGTGAGTGCGACAATAATTTTACAATCATATTTAGAAAGTATTTCATGATTTTCCCTATCGTACTATACGGTGATCCTGTTCTGAAGAAGAAAGCTAAGGAGGTTGCAGAAGGTGACGAATCGGTGCAAGAATTTGTTGACAGCATGTATGAGACCATGTATGCTGCACAAGGTGTTGGTTTGGCTGCACCGCAGGTAGGAGAATCTCTGCGTGTATTCGTAGTGGATACCACTCCGATGGAAGAAGATGAAGAGAATGGCTTGAAGCAAGCATTCATTAACCCTATCATGATAGAGGAGTTGGGCGAAGAATGGCCATTTGAAGAAGGCTGTCTAAGTATCCCGGGAGTACGAGCAGACGTCAACCGCAAGCCTCAAATCAAAATCGAATACTTTGATGAGAATTGGGAGCTTCATGAGGAAACTTTCGAGGGCATGAAGGCTCGTGTAATTCAGCACGAATACGATCACATTGAAGGAAAGCTGTTCACCGACTATCTGACTCCTTTCAAGAAACGATTGATCAAAGGAAAACTTGCGAATATCAGCAAAGGCAAAACTGATGCTGAATATCGTGTGAAGGTTCCCAGGTGATTTTTGAGACTCTGAAATAAATTCAGGGTAACGGCCATTTTTTTAACAGTCTGCTTAATTTGTTTCAGCATCAATCTTTTTCAAAACATGAAAGACTTAACCATTTCTCTCATACAGGCTGATCTTCATTGGGAAGAGATAGATGCCAATCTGGCCATGTTTGAAGAGATGATCTGGTCTATTGATCATACGGACCTGGTCGTGCTTCCTGAAATGTTTACGACAGGATTTTCTATGAATGCCGAAAAACTGGCTGAACCTCCTGGTGGAAAAACATTTAAGTGGATGCGTCAGATGGCGGCTCAGCGCAAGATAGCAGTGACTGGCAGTTATATGATCAAGGAAAAGGGAGCGTATTTTAATCGGCTATACTTTGTCTATCCCGATGGCTCCTCTCAGCAGTATGACAAAAAACATCTGTTTACGTTGGCCGCAGAAGGAGAAACGTTTACACCTGGGAAGCATCGCCTTGTTCTTGAATATTTAGGCTGGAAGATCCATCCATTGATTTGCTATGACCTCCGGTTTCCGGTTTGGGCAAGATCGCAGAAGACAGACAAAAATCTGTATGAATACGATCTCTTGCTTTACGTAGCAAACTGGCCAGACACTCGGGTAAATGCGTGGGATACACTGCTTAAATCCAGGGCGATTGAGAATCTTGCTTACTCGGCGGGTGTCAATCGTGTCGGGAATGATGAAGCTTCGAAAAGCTACAATGGGCATTCTGGCGCATACTCTCCGAAAGGAGAAGAGCTTGTGTTTTCAGCAGAAAAGGAGGGCATTTTAACTACCACACTTTCAGCAGAAGAGATGATCAACTATCGCAAAGACTTCCCATTTCAATCAGATGCGGATGATTTTAGCCTCAGTTGAAAAGTCTACTTGCAGACCTTCTGATATTTTCCTAAAACACTTTGATCCTTTCACAGGTTTTAAAAGGTGTGAAGACTATAGTAGCATGTATATTACTTATAATGGCCACAAGCATATCTGCTCAGAGCCTAAATGAAATTCGATCAGAGTTTCATGCGGTGGTATTGAATCCGGATGATTCCCGGGACTTTCACAATTTTCTTAAGGACATTGAAAATCCTACTTCAACGGTAAAAGCTTATCAGGCGGTTTCTGAAGCGTTACTAGCTCAGGTAGTTTGGAATCCATTCAACAAGCTCAAGCAAGTGGTAAAGTATGACAAACAGATAGAAGCTGCGGTAGAAGAAGATCCCCAAAACATTGAAATACGATTTTTACGATTGGCGATAGAATACAACTTACCTTCATTTCTGGGCATGAGCACTCATATGGAAGAAGATGTTGCCATGATTGTAAGCGATCTTTCGAGTGTTTCGGAGATGAAAGTCAATCCCATGTTTGGTCAATACATTTTTCACTTTCTGGAGGAAACGAACCTTTGCTCAACTGAGCAACTGGCTTTGATGAAGCAAAGCTTTGAGGGCGGTGGAGTGATGGCCGGAGCGGAGTGACTTAACTAGCTTTCTTCCAGTGTCCGATACAAAATCTTCCTCGCATTGTTTTTTCTCAGTTCACTTTGGATATCCCCAATGATTCCCATATCTACTTCTTCGTGCGCCCGAAGGAGAACAATCATTTGGTCACTGTAAACCTCTCCCAAACTTGTTTTCTGTTCTTGAACCCAATTACCGAGTGCATTCAATTCAAGCAATTTTCCATCAGCTGAAATTTTTGGAGTTGACCCCAACTTTTGGTTCTTTGGGAAACCGACATGTAACTCACGGATGAGAAACTTCTTTTCCACTTTCGTAATTGCTTGTGCTTTGGGGATAGTGACTTTTAGTTTTTCATCTTCTGTCTTGATGGTAGCCGAAACCATAAAGAAGAAAAGTAATAGGAATACAATATCTGGCATGGAGGCAGTCGAAATTTCTGTGTCTGCTTTCGATCTTTTCTTAAGTCTCATATTAATTGATTTTATCAGGTTCTGCAATTGAAATGTTCATAGGAAGACCCGCTCGTGCGGTTAGATAAAGCTCGTTTTGCGATGGGTTCTTCTTGTCAAGTGCTCTAAATTCTTTTGATGAAAGACCAACTCGATTACCATACATGGTATAGTACGCTTCTTTCACTTCATCCAATACATCTATGAAGTTGGCATACGATGTTCCTCGTTGGGTTTTGATTGAAATGATGGCCTTATCCGGCGACTCAGATAAAGATGGATTAGCATTTGGATTTAATACAAAATCCATGACTTCCTCTTTTAGATTATGAAGATCATCAACAACCTTTTCTTCAATTAGAAACTGGTTTTTTGAGTTAATTCTAATCTTGAAAAGATTTCGTTCATTGATTGGTGTTTCTGTTGGAGGGACATCCGGTGGCAGTTGCAACATGAGGCCTTTGTCTTGCATTAATGTGGTGGCTACAAGAAAGAATATCAACAAAAGAAATGCGATATCTGCCATTGATCCGGCAGACACTTTAGGTTCTGATTTGGGCTTCTTTAATCTGATCATTTTTTCTTATACAATCCATGCTTTGAGAATAGTCACATGTGACTTGGCAGAATTTTTGGATTGTTAGAGAAAATGCGTTGAATGCCAAGCCTAAATGGTGATATCGAGCGAGAGCGAATCTGGATTGAAAAATCCAAGAAGGATACTACTGCGTTCAAGCCTTTGTATGAAAAATACTACGATCCACTTTTTAGGTTTTTTGTCCGTCGGACAGATAATGAAGCCTTGAGTGCAGATTTATGTTCCACTACATTTTTCAAGTCTCTTGACAATCTGAAGAAGTACGAATGGCAGGGGAAGCCATTTGGTGCATGGTTGTTTAGAATAGCTCAGAATGAATTGAGGAAACATTACAGAGATAGCAAACCAATATTCGTTATTGAGGAGGATAAATTGAATTGTTGGGAAGAGATCACTGAGTTTCCTAAACCAGATTATATGCAATCGCTTATTGATCTTCTGGACGATCTTCCTGAAGATGATTTAAGGTTGTTGGAGTTGAGGTTCTTTGAGATGTGTAGTTTCGAAGAGATAAGTGCGCTGATGAGTATTGGAGTTAGTGCCACCAAGATGCGGATGTACCGTTTATTAGATAAGCTGAAGAAACGTTTGATAAAGGAAGATGACAAAGCGAGACTTTAGAGCTAGAAGAAACTTATTCAGAAGTCAAATAAGGGAGCAAAGAGATTTTGATTCCTTCAGAGAATCCTATGATCGAAGAAGGAGATATCAAAAGATGTCGCGTACAAAGCTGATGATTCTTATCCTTTTGAGCTTAGTCGTAATCATTTACTATCTATTTACTACATGAGAGATATTAACCATGCCAAATTCTATGGCCGGTTATGATTCCATCTTTTATTGTCAGATTTAATGAGCCGGTATCGATTCCACTTCTGGCCATACCCAAATAGTATGATAGTTCGGTAGAGGATTCACGCGATGGCTTACCGAGTAATTCAATGACTTCTGATACTGACATGCCCACTAAATCATGCTTATCCAATAAGCTATGTCTCATATCCCACCTAAGAGACATTGTTGATTCAGTTTCGTTCCAATTCTTCCATTTGTAAGAGTCAAATTCAATTCGATTTCTGTAATTCTCTATATCTCCATCAAACACTATCAGTGAGATATATCCAAAGTACAAGGCGATTAAAGCCACAGCGAAGACTACTATCCCTTTGAGCCATTTCATTTCTGTTCGACCTTCTTTTTAATATGATTCAAGACTCTAAAATGTATCTTGTGAAGGATATGGTCAGACCATAGTTTCCAGTAAAATCCCGGCCAAATATCATGTGTGTACCATGTTGTTCCTTCGAGAAGTATAGTCCCATTGGGCTTTTGAATTAGTTTAAATTGACCTTCGACTGATCTAAAATACCCATCAAGATGCGGGACATTTAGCTTCTCATGAAATGACCATTCTGTCATTGGAGGTGGTTGCTGAGCAACATCAAACCTTAGTAATTCAGGCTCATTCCATATAGTTATTGGCTCTTTAAAATAGCCAGTGGTAAAATGGCATTCCCGTATTGCGCCAATACCAGTCCCAATGATTTCAGCGTGAGTCGGATAGGCTATTCCTGTTTTGAAAAGGAATTCTTTTGGAGGCTCTATTTCAGAAAAAGCTACCAACTCGTTCCAAATAGATTGTTTGTCTGCCTTTATAGTGACTGAAGTCGACACCGAATGAACTGGAGGTGAACTTTCGATTTCTGCTTCAATCAATCCAGCAATTAGGACAAAAATGATTGGAAAACTGTAAGTCGCTGCTTTTTGGTGATCTTGAATTGCATAAGCAATTGTTGCCCCTATCCATGCAACAACAAACAAGATTGGGAATCCCATTGCTAAGCAAATAATACCTTCAAAAGCAAGGATGAATGTAGTGCCACAAAACACCAAAACAACTGTTAAGCTTAGCATAGATGCTTCCTTGAAGGATATAGGATTTCGCCTTCCATATAAGTAGACTGATAAATATCCCATTAGAAATGGCAAACCAACAAAAAGACTCCATCCATAATTACCCATCTGTTCTACGAAAAGAAAGGCGAGTATGAAGGTGATGATAACTGCTACTCCAATTGATATAAGTGCGCTTCCAAGCTTACTGTCCGGCAGCATGCGTTTGAGATAGTTTTCTTTAGATTCTCCTTTTTGTTTTTTCTCAGGAAGCGAAGCGAGGACTATAAAAAGTATAAAATTGAGATAAGGAATAAAGAAGAGTAAGACTAAGACAGGAGACAAGTCTGTGTTCCTTATTCTCTTCAGGCAGAGGACAGTTCCTGACCACAAGAACGGCAATGAGGATATCAATAAGATCAGATAAAAGGTAAATTCGGATGTTCCAGCCTCAAGGTTAGATAACTCATCTACGCTCAAATAGTAATCTATGATATACCAATTTCGATCAAAGCTTAGCGCTATTAATCGATCTAAGTTGTACTTAATAGCAAAAAGAATAATCCCCCAAGTGAGATAATGCTTTCGGTTTATTTCACCCTTCCAAGAGAGTAATTGTGATATCTTCATGAGTTGATCAATCAAAGGATTTCAAGTTAATCAAGTCATATGCGAATTAAAAGGTAAGAGCAGGTATAGGGAGTGAACTAACTTTCCTCAATCACCATTGTAGAAGATGCCTTTAACATCAATTGATTTAAGCTGACCAGAACTTATATGTGTCCAGCCAACTAAACCGAGCTTAGTTTTAATAAGATACTTCCATTCACTCCTATAGTCAATTGGTTTTTCAGCTATAAGCACCTCAATTTCATAATCAGCAGGTAATCTGGCGATTTCCTCTTTCATAGTCTTAGAAGTGTAAAGTGTTATAGGGTTTAGTGTTTTGGTTTCAAGACCAACATAATAAAATTGAGGTTCTACTTCTTCAAATTTGCCATCAACAAACTGAAATTTCCTTCTCATCTTGAAGTAGGAGTTGGTATGACCAACACTATAGATCTTATCACCTCCAGGTAAATACAATTCGCCTCCGGGTATATAAGCAACCCATTCATCTTCTTCAATGTCATACAGAGAGAAATGAGGATCACAGCTCGGTCCTTGGGAAAAAATCACGTAGAAATTTTTTGATAGGGTTGGTATCTCGATTTGCATTACTACATCATCATATCTCCCAGCTTCATTATCAAATATTGGATGATCAACATCAAAATCACTAAGTTTTTTATCAATGATCTTAACCTGATTTTCAGGATACTTAATAGTTACAGGTTTCCCAAGTCCACAACCACTGAAACTTAGCGTCTTTGTTTTTAGATATGGAAATACTCCAGGATTTTGAGAATAAATCGAAAAAGAGATAGCAATAAGTATGAATGAAAGCAACCTTTTCATGCAGATAGAATTTTAATCACTGCAAAATAAATAATCCAAAAAAGAAAAATGTTTACCCCTTTGTTTACCCCCTAAAATGAAAAAACCCTTCATCAATCAGTATGAAGGGTTATGTGCAGAGGCGGAGGGATTATTTATATGATCCCATTTTGGGGATCTGGTGCAACCCAAGCCCTTTCTCATTTCATTCGAAGTGTGATTTTTTATTTCCTCACTCATTCAAGCAAGCTTGATTCGTTTTAAAACAAAAAACCCTGATGTTTCCATCAGGGCTTGTGTTGCAGAGGCGGAGGGATTCGAACCCCCGGTACCTCGCGGTACAACGGTTTTCAAGACCGCCGCATTCGACCACTCTGCCACGCCTCTGGGTCTCTGCAATATCTTTCGAGTAGCTTCCTACTCTGTATGTTTTCTTCGAGGCGGGTCCGCCGCATTCGTCGCGTCCGGCTAGGACACTCTGCCACGCCTCTGGGTCTCTGCTTTCAGCAGACAATGTCTGCAATATTTTTGATTTTATCCGCCGAAGCTTTAGCGAAGGCGGGAAAATCGGATCGCAAAAGTAGCAGTTTTCGTCAAACAGACAAACTCAATTCACTCAAAAAATGGAGCAATTGATTCTTTCATTCGTTCTGGCATTTTTACCGGCCTTCCGGTCTCCATGTTCATGAATGCCAAAATGGTCTCACCCGTATTTATAAGCAGGCCTTCTTCATTCCTGATTTCATATTGAAACAACATGCGTGCTCGAGGCATTTCCGGGATGATCAGCTTCACCGTGAGCAAATCATCATACCTGGCAGGGCCGTGATATTTTACACTCATGGACAGCACGGGCATGCCTACGCCGCCTTCTTCCATTTCTTTATACGGAAACCCCAGCGCTCGAAAACCCTCCACACGAGCGATTTCATAATACTTTGGGTAATTGCCATAATATGCAAAGCCCATTTTGTCTGTATCAGCATATCGTACGCGTATTTCGGTTTCGTGTGTATACATTATCTATAGATTCGTTCCTGGTTCAACGCTCGCTGAAACTTTCTGGCGTTTATGTTATGCTCTCTCAAGGTACGGGCAAATGCATGATATCCGGAGAAGTCAGCTTTCGCACAGAAATATAGGTAATTATGGTCTTCATAGTTCAACACCGCATTTAACGCCGGTATGCCGGGCATATTGATGGGCCCCGGAGGCAGTCCATAATATTTATAGGTATTGTAAGGAGATTCAAACACTTTGTCTTTGTTCAGAATACGTCGAATACTGAAATCGCCGATGGCGAAAACCAGTGTAGGGTCTGCCTGCAATGGAATTCTTCTTTTCAGTCGATTGATGTATACACCTGCAATGGCTGGCGCTTCATCCATTTTGTTGGTTTCTCCCTGCACGATAGATGCTAAAGTGGAGACTTCAGCTTGTGACATACCCAATTGTTCAGCTTTCTTTTTTCTTTCTTCGGTCCAAAAGCGATCATATTCTTGCTTCATTCGATCGAGCAACCCTCTTGGTGTAAGCGTCCAATACACCTCATAAGTATTTGGAATAAACATGCTGATAAAAGTTTCTTTCTTGAAACCGTAGTAGGTCGCAGTTGTATCATGCAAAAGCAGAGGAGCAAGATCGGCTGAGTCAATTTCTAAGTTGTAGGTTAGAATCTTTGGCAGTTGATTCAGCAGTCGAGCATTTGAGAAGGTAAGCTTTACGGGTGTTTGTGCTCCCGATCTAAGCAAATTGATGAGCTCAATATTGGTCATATCTCCTTTGATGAGATACATTCCGTTTTTCACGTTAGTATCCAGGTCTTTTATTTTGGCCAGAAAGCTGAACGAAACCAGGTCATTTACTATCCGCTGCTCTGCAAGCATATTTTGCAGCTGCTTGAAAGTGGTGCCTTTAGGTATGGCAAAATATCGATCTTCTTCTTCTATCAGTACATTGGGTGTGTATAAGATCTGATAGGTGTAAAAGGCAAATGAGGACAACATCATGGTGAATACCACGAGAAAAATAGCGATGAAATATTTTTTACGCATGCGTGCTAATAGATATGGGTGAATTGATTAAAGCAAACTTTTCGGGAATGCTACAGCACCATAACGGCCATGGTGTGAAATAGATATCTCTTGTTTTGAAGGTTCAATAATCGGGAGGTTCAGATCATCTGATCCAATGTGGTAATCATGTCCCAGGTCTCGGAAATGTTCGATAATCATGAATCGAATGCCTTCACTCCAGTTATCGTCTTTCTTCTCAAACACATAAGATTCTATCTCATTTAGGTCTCCACAAATGGAAAGGATGTACTCCTCTTCTATCTTCACACGTCCACTAATGCCTCCTGATCGGAAAATAATGGTTCCATTGTCACTTTCGAGTTGTACAGGTATTTTGGTAGGGGAAAAATTTATTGGTTCCCGCTTACACTTGAATATAGCTTCCTTTGCGGACCATAGAATCCAAAAGAGATTGGGATGCTCAATGTTAACATCCTCATCGTTTTTTATAAGGTCAACTGTGCGATCATTCCTTTCTTTAAAGGAGGGATCTTTGAGGTCTACTATGTCTATTCCGAGCATTATTCTTATGTCTTTCGAGTAGATGTTTAGGCAAAGCTAACTACATACTTACCATATATGTTACAGTAAGTTATGTTGACGGACTCTTTTGATCCTTTTCCGGCAGATAGATTTTCATAAGGAACTTCACAAAGTTGTATCCAAAACGGTTTTTGAGTATATCTTTTGATACCCAATAGTGAAAAACTTGCGCCGCACGGCTCTTCGTATCATACCATCGATCTCTTTCCATACGGGCTTGCTTGCTACTGTAGCCGCTACCGCTTGGGTGATTCACCAAAAGGAAATCGTCCACCACCGTCCAGCGATCATACTTTATTCCCAGGAAACCTAAAAATATTTCAACTCCATGACCAATTTTATTAACACCTAAGTCAATCGGACACATGATGTCAAGAAAATCTTTTGGGATTACATAACAGAAGCCGTCTGTAAAGGTGACTTTTCTGAGTCCGTCAGTGCCGAGGTTAGCCATATGATTGTGAGGAGAGTAGTGTGCAGACGGTGCGTAAACACCTACCTTAGGGTTCTCAGCATATACTTCTTTAATCCTGTCAATAAGAACTTTGGCGCTATTGAATGTAATATCTGAGTTTATGATGAGCAGATGAGTATAGTCATTTTGCATGTGCTCATAGGCTTGATTGATTTGCCCGCTGTAGTATGCGCCGTGCAGTGTATAGTTGAAAGCTTTTTTTTCTTCTTCAGTCTCAAATGTAGAATCGTTATCAATTAAAATTGTATCCACATGTGGCTCAAAGGTCATTTTTAGCGCGATTGCTTCAGCGATGAGCTTATGGTTGGTGACGGCTACCAGTAGTTTGAATTCTTTCTCTTGTTCCATTGGTTAATTTTAGGGTAAGAATCTTTTGATGCCTTCATTGAGCGAAATTTTCGGTTTCCATCCTGGCAATTGCTCATAGCTTTCCCACGGATTCATTACTTCTCTGTCCCGATAAGGGCGAGCGCCCCATTTGATGTTCGTTTTCTTTTCAGCAATCTTTTCAATAAGCTCCACGAGTTCTTTTAACGTACATCGCTGCTGACCGCTCAAGCCAAATTCCTGATAGTTTTCTTTGTAAGAAGAAATATTCTCTAAAACTACTTGATAGGCTGAGATCAAATCTGATACATGGACAATGTCAATTATCTGCTCTCCTGCAGATAATCTTAATTCTTCCTGAGTCTGAAGGTTGGTCTTTAGAAGGTTCAATAGTTTTTTCCGTTCATCACCATCACCGTATGAGTCAAATAGCTTTAAGGTGACTGCACGAATGAATCCTGCGTCGCAATAGTATTTGCATAAATCTCCAAAGGCTTGTTTTGTAGCTGCGTACAGGTTTACAGCCGCATTTTCATCAGCTCCAAAATGCTCAAACGAAGTGCCAGTGTTGATCAGATACTTAACACCATTCGCCTTCATTCCTTCGAGCAAATATGTTCCAACTTTAATATTACTTTCAATGAGCGTGTCTATCTCTTCTTGATTGTGCTCATACACATAGTAGGAGGCTAAATGAATGACTACCTCTGGTTCAAATGACTTAAATGCATTATTGATGCTATCAAAGCCACCGTCATACACGAATTGTTCTGATGAATGGCTGGCGATCTCATCAGAAATATTGCTACTTGGTCGAACGATGATTCCTAATTCATGTGTCTTAGACCAAGCCTTTAACAGATTGGATCCTATAAATCCGGTTGCTCCTGTTATTAGTATTCGCACTAGAATGGACTTTTGAATTGTTGTAAACTCGGAAATTCCTGATCCCTATCTGAAATAATTGGTTCATTTATCTCATAAGGTATATCTACCGAAGACCATAAGATTCCACTGTCTGCCTTTGGATCGTAGACGGTTTCCTGAAGGTAAGAAACGATGGTATTATCTTCCAGTGAAAGAAAGCCGTGAGCACATCCTTTTGGGATATACACGGCATGTTTATTTTCTGCGCTCAGATTCAAGGAAATACATTTCCCATATGCTAGAGACTTTACTCTTAGGTCCAATACGAAATCAACGATTGAGCCGGTAAAGCAATTGACAATCTTTGTATGATCGGATGGCGGAACTTGAAAGTGAAATCCTCTAAATACGTTCTTTTTTGAAGTTGAATAATAGATTTCTCTTATCTCAAAATTCAAATCATTTTTGGCATAAGCATCGGCGTTGTAGAATTTCACAAAATCACCACGATCGTCCGAATGGCTAAATGGAGTAATTAAATAACAGTCTGGTATGTCTGTATTATTAAATTCCATTATTTGGACTGAAGAAACTTACCAATGGTTGTCACGATGTACTCAAAGTGATCTTCCTGTAGTCCGGGCCATACGCCAAGCCAGAAAGAGTCATTCATCACCTTGTCAGTATTTTCAAAAGTACCTACAGTTCTCTTTTGAATATTGGTGTAGGCAGGCTGACGCATAAGGTTACCGGCAAACAACAGCCTTGTACCGATCTTATTGTCTTCCAGGTATCGCACAAGTTGGTTTCTATCAATGTTTACACCATCCCTGATGGTCAATAGAAATCCAAACCAGCTTGGATTTGATCCCGGTGTTGCTTCATGCAGGATGAAGTATTCTTCAAACTTTTTCAGTTTGCTATAGAGCGTCTTATAATTTTCTCTTCGGCGCTCCACAAAGTGATCGGCTTTCTCAAGCTGACTGAGCCCGATGGCGGCCTGCATATCTGTTACTTTCAAATTAAAGCCAATGTGACTGTAAGTGTACTTATGGTCATATCCAAGAGGAAGATCGCCTAGCTGCCATTCGAAGCGCTTATTACATGTGTTATCTTTCCCGGGGTCACAATAGCAATCCCTGCCCCAGTCTCTAAAACTGGTGGCCAGCATCTTCAGTTTTATGTTATTCACGAGCACTGAGCCTCCTTCTCCCATGGTAATATGGTGAGCTGGATAAAAACTTACGGTAGCTAGATCACCAAATGAGCCTGTCTTTTGACCATTGAAAGTTGCACCTAAAGAGTCACAATCATCTTCAATAACCCATAAGTTGTGCTTCTCAGCAATTTCCATCACTGCTTTCAAGTCAAATGGATTCCCTAAAGTGTGGGCCATCATGATGGCTTTTGTCTTTGGAGATATGGCTTGTTCGAGCAATTCTACTTTGGCATTATAGGTAGGAATGTCAATATCGATGAATACAGGAATTGCACCAAACTGGATCATTGGGTTGACCGTAGTAGGAAAACCAGCAGCGACTGTTATTACTTCATCTCCGGGCTTAATGGCTCGATCTCCCAGTTTAGGCGAGGTGAGCGTATAGAAAGCCACCAGGTTGGCAGAAGAACCACTATTGACTAATAGTGAAGATTTACTGCCAAAATATTTGGCGAATTTGAATTCGAACTTCTTACCAAACCTTCCGGCAGTGAGCCATCCGTCCAGAACAGAATCGACGCCTAGTAATAGGTCATTTTCATCCAATACTTTTCCAGTTACAGGTATATAGTTTTCTCCTGGGACAATTGTCTGAGTCACTTTTTCAGAAGCAATCGCTTTCAAAGAATTTATAAGGTTTTCATCAACCAAATTCTTGAATTCCATTATTTAATATTTAAATAGTTATTGATATCATTTTTGATCAGCTCATCCGCATTACCGCCCTGAAGAAAGTCCTTGTACCATTTGATGGTGATTTCTATTGCTTCTTTAGAAGTATAGGCAGGCTGCCAATTTAATTTTCTCAGTGACTTGCTGATGTCAAGCATCAGAAGTCCGGCCTCATGTGGGCCATCGTTTGCTGTGGGTGAGGTGTATTCACCTTCTCCCCAAACGGATATTGCACTGTCTACCAACTCCCCGACTGTGACTATATCATTGGTATTTGGTCCGAAATTCCATGCACCTCCAATTTTATGATCATTGTAAGAGCGGGCGCCTAAAAGAAGATAGGCTCCCAGAGGCTCTATCACATGTTGCCATGGTCTTACAGATTGTGGGTTTCTAACGTTGATCGACTCATTTTTTTTCAGCGCTCGGACTATATCAGGCACTATTCTGTCTTTGGCCCAATCTCCACCACCTATGACGTTTCCGGCTCGAGCGGTGGATAGAGATATTTGATGATCCTTATAATTTTCTTGATTGAAGAAAGATTTCCCAAATGAATCAATCAGCAATTCACAACATGCTTTGCTGGAGCTATATGGGTCATATCCGCCGAGTGTATCATTCTCACGATAGGGATGATCCCATTCGTTGTTGTGGTAAACTTTATCCGTTGTTATGAATACTGCAGCGCATTTTTTGGTAAGCTTCTGCATGCCGGCGAGCAGGTTGGCTGTACCTATTACATTGGTCTCATAGGTCTCTACCGGGTGCTCGTATGAATATCGAACCAGTGGCTGTGCTGCCAGATGAAAAATATAATCAGGCTGAAAGTCTACAACAGCCTTCTCAAACTTTTGCTTATCTCTGATATCGGCAATGATAGAGTCGTGTTGAATGGAGTCTTTTATCTGATTGTATAGGTCGTAATCATTTTCAGGTGCTAGGCTGTAGCCTAATATCTCTGCGCCAAGTATGTCGAGCCAGCTGATCAGCCAGGAACCTTTGAAACCGGTATGCCCGGTCACCAAGACTTTTTTGCCTTTAAAGGACTTTTGAATTAAATCTATCTCGCCTTTTTTCACTAGGATTTAATTTTACCAATTTTTCCAGGGCGCTTTTCCTGATTCCCAAAGATTTTCCAGCTCTTGCTTATCTCTAAGAGTATCCATTGGCTTCCAGAATTCTCGGTGTTTATAAGCTGCCATTTGATTGTCATTGGCTATAGACTCCATGGGCTTACGTTCCCAGATGCTATCGTCATTGTCTATATAGTCCAGCACTTCCGGCTGACATACAAAGAAGCCGCCGTTTATCCATGATCCATCTCCTTTAGGCTTTTCCATGAATGAATCTACATTATTTGCATCGTCCAGATTTAAGGCTCCAAAACGTCCGGAGGGCTGTACAGCAGTGACAGTCAATAATTTTCCGTGACTTTTATGAAAGTCTACCAACTCGTCAATTTTCACATTTCCAACACCATCTCCGTAGGTCAATAGAAAGGGCTCATCGTTGATATAGTCTTTGACTCGTTTTATTCGTCCTCCGGTCATGCTCTTGTGGCCAGTATCAATTAAGCTTACTTTCCAGGCTTCAGCTTCTGTCTTATGATATTCCACATTGTTATTTGAAAGATCAAAGGTGACGTCAGATAAGTGAAGAAAATAATTCGCGAAATATTCCTTCACGACATATCCCTTATAGCCAAGGCATATGATGAACTCATTAAACCCGTAGCTTGAATATATTTTCATGATGTGCCAAAGAATAGGATTGCCTCCTATTTCGACCATAGGTTTTGGTTTAAGATGAGTTTCCTCACTCAGGCGAGTACCAAGTCCTCCTGCTAGAATTACAACTTTCATAGACTATTAATTCGCCGCAAAGTTAACATGTGGGTAGTTTTTATCCCTGTTTAGATTTTTTCTTTTGAGCTCAAGGATAAATCATGGGTAATGCTGCTTTATTAATGATTTACATTGGTCAATTTAAGATCTTCCACTTTCCATCTCATCGATCAATTCAAACCATTCGGAACGTACTTTGCCCGAAAGCCATGGATTGAAATCGCCATTGTAGTTAACGTCTAATCTTTTTGATTCATAAATCATCATTTGATAGATGCCATACTTCGCAAGCATATAGGCATCTTCATCAGCATTTTTAAAGACTGTAGCAAGTGCATCAAAAATTGCGGGATAGCAGTCAGTATCTTTTTTAACATATTGCCAAACGATGAATTTACCGATATGCTCAGCATCAAACATCGGTTCTATCTGACTCGAAGAAGGGTTTATTGTTTTATACGCTTCCATCATATAATTGAGGAAATCTGCTTTCACTTTTTCATGTGAATTAACCACAATTTTGAGTGCAGTCTCCTGATCAATTTTCCCTGTATAGGAAACATTTTCCAATTCCACTGACTCTGGATAGTAGAAGCTTTCATACGTTGGTCCAGCCTGCTGTTGAACTTTTGCAGGAGGTGGTGTTGCCTTTTTTTTCGGAGTTTCTGTTTGTTTATTTTCTGTAGTTGAACCGCTGCATCCGAATAGGAAGACTAGCAGTAATACTATCAAGTTTGATTTCATTGTTTTGCGAATTATCATTTCGTTCGTCCCTTATTTTAAGTGAATTGAGGATAAATTGGTTTCGATCATTCAAATAAAATGCCAAAAAGCAAATTTACATTCTGATTTTCAAAACGTGCCCTCTGTTCGGTTACTGCCATTTTTCCTCAAAAAATTTTATTGCGATTGAGTTATTTCTTTGCGAGTAGTCTTCTTTACCCCAGTTGTTAATTTTGGCCAGGCTAGATGATTTGAAAAAATCATGCTCAAAGAAAGGTGTGAAGCAAAACCGACTCATTGGAACTACTATTTTCTCGACTTTGCAATGGACACTTACCCATACATCGTCAACAAACCTCACATTGTTGGGCACTCCTTCGTAGTTAGTCACCTCTTCACCATCAAAAAATCTAGGTTTGAATAGAAATGCCGAATATCCCTGAAGGATATCAATAGGGTAAGGTTTAGTTATGCGAGTACCAGGAACTGGTGTAGGTGGTTTTTTCAGTAAGTTGCTCATAAGTGTAGTTGGCCGATCGATTAAATCGTCAGGGACCCTCCAGCCACTTGCAGCGACTACTTTATCCGGATGCTCTTCTGAAGCCTTTCTGAGTTCTGAGAGATAATTGGTTGGATAAATATTGTCATCGTCAGTAACTAATATTTTTTGCTCATGATCTTGCGTGAGTATCGCAGGAATAAATTTGGTTGCCGGACCATAATCGGTTTCTGTTCTCACCAGATCTACAGATTTAAGGTCTTTAAGCCATTCAGGGATTACATACTCTTTGCCATTTCTAAATGATTTATAAGGCAGATATATGTTGATCCTTTTTGGCAACTCACTTTGAATCAACAAGCTTTTGATTGTGCCTTCAATATTGTCAATTCGCTCTGGGATAGTGGTGAAGGAAACAATAACATCTGATTTTTTTTCCGCCTTAACCCACTTTTCATCAAGAGATTTTAAGCTGGTATTTTTCAATCTAAGATGAAGGATGAAATCTCTTATAAGGGCTTTTCCTGAAAGATAGTTGTATCCTAAAATCAAGAACAATGCTAATCCTATTATTATAAATGTGATGATCAAATCTGTATTGTTTCGTTTGTGTGATGAATTTTAGTATCTCAATTGCCCTTTAACTTATTGACCAGTATGTCAGCTTTTCTTTGGATCAAAAAGTATGTATACGTCATTGGTCCAATAGGTAGTAACGTTTTATCACTTACCTTTTTCCTTACACTGATAAATTTTGTTGGATGAGATGAACTAATGTCTACTTCCTGTTCAGTCAGCTCGATCTCCCCTTTCTCCTCAAGTTGGAGCAGTAAAATTGTGAGTATGGACTGATCACTTTTGTGATTGTATCGGGTTGCTCCAGCAGGGTAGATGCATTCTTCTACTGCAGCAAGATCTTTCCATTTGGCCACCAATTCTCGAACTGATTGATTAGAGTATGAAAATCCAATGGTGTTACCTGCCCTGTTTCTCTCGTCGCGATGTTTTTGCGACACGGACAAGTATTCTAGAGTGGGTTCCAAGGTCCATTCTTCTAAGGAGCCCGATCCGCACAATGGTGCATAAGTACCTTGCGACTCAATAATATCCCAAATTGGCTTTAAGTTTCTGAGAATTAGATTGGCGCTATCTAAGTACAAAATGTTTCCTTTCTTTTCGACGTACACTTCATGTATAAGTGTCGGTTTCCAGGCATAATTTTGATTCTTTGGATCGAAATAGTCAGGATACTTTGAGAAGTCAAACGATCGTAACTCCAACCACGGATTGCTCTTTATTTTCTCCTCTATTTCTGATCGTTGTGCATCTGAAAGGCCAAGATCAAAAAAAATAAGGTTGCTGTTTTCAAACTCATGATGTCTTTCAAAAGAATACATGAACTGTTGAAAGCAAGGATAAAAATTTTTATCGCCCGCAGAAATGATGTGATTGTTGTTTTTTGACATTAGTGGATCAAAAGAACGCTCGCTATTTACAGTATAAAGAGTATTGTCAGTTCGATTAAGTGATTTAGGAAACTAAATACCCCTAAAAAAAGCTGAATTTCCTGCAAAAATATAGAAACCGACATAGAGTAATGAATTGCTTTTGAGTCCTGGCGATTTAATAGTCTTTGGGTCTTACCTTTGGGCACTTGGATCAAAAGAATCAAATGAACAATGTTATAATCACAGGTGCAAATGGCTTTCTTGGCAAGAGCCTCTTGACTCATTTGGCTGATTTTAAAATCTCTTCTGTGAAGTTGTTCGACATACATCCATTTCAAGAGGATCCAGCACTACCAATCAATTACCAGCAGCATGTTTTGGATCTGGCAGACCCTAGGCTTATTAATCAAATCAATACAGGAGATACGGTCATTCACCTGGCATGGAGGTCCAATCCATCTGTTACCGGGGAAGACATAGATGCCGAAATGAAGTTGAACTGGGATGCATCCAAAAACCTCATTGATGCATGTGCAGAGAAAGAGGCAAAACTAATTTTCATTTCATCAGGTGGAACTGTTTATGGTAGACCTGAATACCTACCTATTGATGAAATACACCCAACAAACCCGGTATCTGCCTATGGAGCGGTGAAGTTGAAGGTAGAAAAGGCTGTCAAAGAAGCATCCGTCAAAACAGGGATGCAATATGTGATTTTGAGACCTTCTAATTTATATGGTCCAGGGTTTAGTCTAAAGAAAGGGTTGGGTGTAATTGGCCATTGGGTAGATATGATAAGGCAAAACCAACCCATTAAAATGGTTGGCAAAGGCGAATTAGTAAGGGACTTTATCCATATAAGTGATTTATGTAGAGGGATTCTGAGTAGCCTTGATTTGGAGAATGAAACATTTAACATTGGATCCGGGAGAGGTACATCATTAAATGATTTGCGACTCGTTTTTGAAAAATTAATTAAGCGACCTTTGGATATCATCCACCTAGAAGATCGAGAATTTGACGTTAAAACGAACGTACTTTCCATTGATAAAATCAGCAGGCTGACAAAATGGTATCCAGAGATATCTTTGGAACAGGGAGTGAATCGACTGCTGGATTCAAACTAGAGATAACCTATTTTTTGAAGTCGCTAATCTTACCATCTCTTAACTTGATCACCCGGTCTGCAAGATCGAAATATCTATCATCGTGAGTAATCACAATTTGTGTTTTCCCAAGCGACTGAAGAAAAGGGAGTATTTCTTTATAAAAGATTTCTTTGAATAGAGGATCCTGATTGGCGGCCCACTCATCAAACAGATAAATATCCTTGTTTTCAAGAATAGAGATTATGAGTGCGAGGCGCTTTTTCTGTCCTTCTGAAAGGTTTTTAGTTGTGAATTTGTGATTCTTGATTTTCACCTTATTCTCCAACTTAAACATTTTAATAAGCTTGTCTCCATGCTCAGCCAAATAAGCTTTATCAACATTTAAGAAGTCTTCAAACAAGTAAGAATCGACGAAGACAGCAGAAAACTTAGATCGGTATGTAGAGAGATTATCTTCTGTGATCTCTTGTCCGCGATAAAAGACCTTTCCAGATAGTGGCGTGTATAATCCGAGCAATAGCTTAGCCAGCGTGGTTTTACCGCTTCCGTTACCACCAACAACGAAGAGCATTTCACCTTTTTCAATAGCAAGGTCTATTGGCCCCATCGCAAAGTGCTGATCTATATCTGTGTGATAGTAGCTATGCTTCATTTGCTCAAGCTTGATGACCTCTTTGTTGTTTTCCGGCTCAGACAGTGGCTGCAGACCTTCATTGAAATCACTGTCTGGCTTTAGCTCAAGCCCCACCTTATTGATTTGTTCCAACGCAACATCGAGCCTCTTAAGACCACTGAAGAATCCTGCGGCTGTAGAAAGTGGTGCGAGAGTAAAAAGCACAAGGGTTAGGTAGTGACCAAAAAATTCGAGTGTTACAAACTGAAGATTAAATACTGCTACTATCAAACCTGCAATCCCCAACAACAGGATCATATCAGTCGCACGATTCATTATTGCTGCTGCAACACTCTCTTTCAGGTATGCCTCATTTTGCTTTTGACTTGAAGGAATGATGAAGTCCTTCAAAAATCGTTTTTGTGATTCTTTATTTAAAACCAGTTCTTTTATTCCAAAAACCAGGCCGTGGAAGTAGTCGAAAATATCGTTTAAGTGAGTTCTGGATTGTTCTTCGTATTTCCGAATGAATGGGAGCAATACTTTGGTAAAGAGAAAGACAAAAACAAAAATTAATACAGTGGCTCCGGAAAGGAACGGCGAATACCAGACCATATAAGCCAAAATTCCAATTATAGACGCCAGTCCGGTCGTAACGTTTGGTAGTCGATCGATCGAGTAAGCGATCGTCTTTACGTCCTCAGTGAGTATCGGGAGCATTTTTTTCTGGTTGTGCTCCATGGTTTCAAAGCTTGCCTGCAAAAAACTATTGGAAAGTTTTATCCTCAATTGGTGAATGATTTTCTGTGTCATCTTTGAAACAGAATATGAGGAAATGACGGATAGCAAACCATAAAGCACCCAGAAAGAAAGAAACTTCTGAAGGAAAATACTTAAATCAAAATCGTCACCCTGGATCGATTCATGGACAGTTTTGATAACCAGTGTAGAGAACAGTCCGGTTAATACACTTGTAAAAGCAGCAGCTAAAAATAGTTTTCTTGATGATCCTAACAGGAGTCTGATGACGCGCATTGTAGATTTTTTTCCTCCTTATTAATTTGATTACCAGGAGATTCTATGGAGAATTTTAAAACGGTTGCAAAATTACAACTCAAATTCGGACTTAACAGGATAGTTGCGATTAAGATAATCTCGAACAAGCTCGATTACATCCGGGTTTGGATTGTCTCTTTGATCGTCGTTAAGGCAATAGAATTTTGGAGCTTTCTCCTCCAAAGCCTCCATGGCTTTTTCCTGCTTTCTCAAGTCGTTTGTGATTTTATGAAAAGTATGAACTTTAATCAGTTCCGTAACCTTAATTGGCCTTGCGAGTTCACGATGATTGCTCAATACCCACTGCTTGTAGACTTTTTGCATGGTCACATTATCATCTCTTCTGAACTTGGCAAGCCTAGTCTGATGAAATAGATCTTTATAATGATCCTGAAGTTCATTTATGTATGACTTCTTGAAGAAGATGGGGTTATGCTCTACTAAACCCAAACTCACGATATCTAGCTTTCTTTCATAAATCCGGAATTTCAGGTTCTCACCAAACAACGTACCGAATACAGTTATTTTTCCCTCATCATCGATAAAATCTGAAATCTCAACCTTAGAACCAAACAGAAAATCGTCACAGCAATAGAGAAAGTATTCAGATAGATTCGGAATTTTATGCATGCAACTCTCAATCGTGTTGTAATTGAACGTGGGCAAGTATTGGTTGTCGATGACCTCATCATGATGAATCACTTTGACTTTTGGATGATCAGGCTGAAGCCAATCCGGAATTTGAGGTCGTGCCGTGACAATATATATGGTGCGTATCCAAGGCAAAAACTTTTCAACAGATCGTAAACTGTATTTAAGCATGTCGTAGGTGTCTCTGGTACGCTCCGGATTTATGTCTTTCGGGGTCTCCGCATACTCATTGTAAACCTTCAAATAGTCAGGGTCATCTCCATCCACCCATGTATAAACCAGATCAATAGGTAAGTCTTTGTTAGTCTCCTTCAACGACGAATCAGTTTTTATATGTTTTTTTGCAAAATGCTACGAATCAGCCAGTACATCCAGCGAATTGCAAATTTAGTTTTATTCGCATTGCCGGGTCAATATAGAGAGCGAAAGCTGCAAATACTTGAGCAAATGTATAAGCTGTCAGTGCATGCGCTCAATGAAACCGGGGAGCCTTATTGGTTAGACTTTGGGACCTTACTGGGGCAGCATCGCTCCAATAGTATCATTCCTCATGACATTGATATTGATGTGGCGATGATGAAAAGCTCGTACGAAAAGGTAGCGCAGCTCAAAGACAAGATGCCGAGAGGGTTGAAATTTTACGATACTTCAAAAAATCATGCGGGTCCTAAAATTTACTTTTCGTACAAAGGCTATGATTTTGATATCTTCTTTTACGATGATGAAGGCGAAACTATTCGACAATTTGTAGATGCTAAATATCCCAATGAAAGACAGCATATTCCTAAGAAGCTGGTGTTTCCACTAAAAACTGTAAATTTTCTTGGGGAGGATGTTTCTGTGCCCGGCGATTCAAAAGGATATCTTGAGCTTATGTATGGTTATCTGGGTACAGGAGGAAGTAGAGATGAGACCACTGGTTTGTGGCATCCGCCTAGTTAACTCGTGTCCCAAATTCATGGAATAGCCTATTATCAAAAATAGCTATCTCTTCCTCTGTGAGATCAGGATTCCATGCATCAACAATAAGCACCACTCGATCTTTTTCTCCTTCGTGAACAACCTCATGTTCGAATGAATCATCAAAGCCAAAAGCCTTGCCAGTCTTCCAGTGCTGCCACTTTTTTCCTACTCTGATTTTAACCTTATCCGGTTCAGGAACATCCAAACCCAGATGATATCTAAAGCGCAGATTACTGGAACCACAATGTGGCAATATTTTGACGCCTGCAGAAAGCTTTGAAATCAGGACAAATCCGAAATTTTTAGAAATAGGAAGTTGATCTACAAGTTCATAGGTCTTTTTAAAATATTTCTCGTATCGCTCATCTTTTTTCCCGCCTACGCCATAAAGGAAAATTCCAGACCAGGTACCCTCTTTGGCAAGACTGTCATTATCAGGATGGGTGACAATCTTATCAATGTTGTCTTTGTATTCTTGGATAATGTCTTCGGCATTTTGCTCCAGGAGCTTACATATTTCATTATTTTCAATAATCGGAGGGTTTTGCAACCTCGTATAGTTCCACACAGTAGCGCCCGAAGTGTCAAGACCATCACTAATTGGATCTCCGTAGTAAAGCCTTGATACGCTGTAGTTTTCGGCTATCTCATCCTGCTTCTTAGCGGCAATCGCAAATGCGATAAATTTTTTTATCCCATTCCAGCCAAGAATATTTCTTAGCTTTTGATCATGCCAATAGAGCTGATTGCCAATATTGGTTCCATTAATCAATGACCTCAATCGGTTAGAAACCCTGAGGTGCTTAGCATATGATTTCATTAATTTCCGTTAGTCCAGTCGTGGTTGAATATCTCTTTTCGCCCTTTCCAGGTGTTCTTGATTGTCAATTTCACACCAAGCAAGATTGTCGATTTTTAGAACGTTTACGGTGTGTTCAATGGAAAGTTTAGCTATGGCGATTTCATAGTCCATGTTTCTGGCATTTTCTGCTGCAGAATGCAAAGATTTCAGCTTTTCCAACAGATTCAATGATATTTTCCAAATACCAACCAGCTCAGCATCCACTGAATCAAGCTCTTCTTTTTTCTTGGATAAGTTAGACAGACGGTCATCCTTGACCTCAACGTAAACTTCATCATTCGATTGTGTGAAACCGCTGCAAAGGATCACATCTCTGGATTCAGTGTTTAACAAACCTTTAATGGCATCTGAATGATAGAGAAGATCAGATTCTAACAAAAGAAAACCTCCCTTGATCAAATCAGATCCATAAATCAGGGTATGGAAGCTCCCGGTAGTTGCAAAATCAGGACTCAAAAAAGTCTTCAACCCATTTTCTTTTGCGAATTTCTCGTAATGCTCATGTAGATGACCAGTGCCAATAATGATGTTTTTGATTCCGTTTTCTTTTAATACACGCACGGATCTTTCGATTAGTCGCTCGTCACCTACCGGCATAAATCCTTTAGGAATATCAAATGTATATGGTTGGAGTCTGGTGCCTCTTCCGGCGGCCAGAATTACGGCAGTTTCAATCGTTTGCGTCATCTATTTAGATTTTCGACGGTGTTTCCGTTCCTTTGAGCTTAATTTGCCACGAAGATAGAATATTCTAAATCGCAATGAAAAAAGTATACGTAGGAATGGGCACGGACCTGATTCATCATGGTCACGTCAATATCATAGAAGTAGCTCGAGAGCTGGGAGAAGTAACCGTAGGTTTACTATCCGATAAAGCAGTAAGCAAATACAGCCGAACACCTTTTTTGTCTTATGACGAAAGAAAAAAAATCCTTGAAAATTTGAAGGGTGTTCACGAGGTAATCCCTCAGCAAGAACTAGACTATGAAGAAAATCTTCGTGCATTAAAGCCGGATTATGTGGTGCATGGAAGCGATTGGAAAAGTGGTCCTCAAAAGCACATCAGAGATAAAGTCGTGAAGCTGCTGGAAGAGTGGGGTGGAGAATTGGTGGAGCCAGAATATACGTCAGGCATTTCATCAACAGGACTTAGAGCTGCAATGAAGGAAGTAGGTACCACTCCTGACATTAGGCGACGCATGCTAAGAAGACTTCTTGAGTCTAAAGATATTGTTCGCGTCATGGAAGCGCACAATGGTATTTCTGCGCTCATCGTGGAGCAAACTTCAATAACGGATGAAAATGAAGTTCGTGAATTTGACGCGATGTGGGTAAGCTCACTGACTGATTCAACTGCAAAAGGAAAACCTGACACAGAATATGTGGACAGAACATCTAGGTTTAATACGATCAACGATATTTTGGATGTAACTACCAAACCGATCATTCTTGATGGAGATACTGGAGGAGTGACAGAGCATTTTGCCATGTTGGTAAGAAACCTAGAAAGACTTGGGGTTTCTGCAGTCATTATTGAAGATAAAGTTGGCCTTAAGAGAAATTCACTTTTCGGAACGGAGGTAAAGCAAGAGCTAGATACCATTGAAGGATTCTGTGAAAAAATAAATACCGGAAAGAAATCCCAGGTTACTGAAGACTTTATGATCATCGCCAGACTGGAAAGTCTAATTGCTGAGCATGGAATGGAGGACGCGTTAACAAGGGCAAAAGCATATATTGAAGCAGGAGCTGATGCAATCATGATTCACAGTCGTCACAAAGATGGAAGTGAAATCATGGAATTCATGAAACGATACCAGGAGTTTGAATACAAAGTGCCGGTTGTTTCTGTACCGTCTTCTTACAACCAATTCACTGAGGAGGAGCTTCATGAAGCCGGATTTAGCATTGTGATTTATGCAAATCACCTTTTGAGAGCGGCATTCCCGGCGATGAAAAAAACTGCAGAATCTATTTTGACAAATAAACGATCAAAAGAAGCTGACGAATTCTGTATGTCAATCAAAGAAATTTTGACCATTCTCCCTAATTAGAAATGTTAGATCCTCAGAAGTTTTTAAAATCAATTAGAAATCAAGGAGTAGAGTTCACAACCGGAGTTCCTGATTCATTATTAAAGGATTTTTGCTCAGTCATGACCGACGAGGGATCGGACATCATTGCTGCTAATGAAGGTGGCGCAATTGCACTAGCAATGGGACATCACTTGGCCACAGGAAAGATTCCTTTGGTGTATATGCAAAACTCAGGATTTGGAAACTGTGTCAACCCACTCACCTCACTTGCAGATAGTGATGTGTACTCTATACCTATGCTTCTGATGATTGGGTGGAGAGGAGAACCAGGTGTGAAGGATGAGCCTCAACATGTGAAGCAAGGCAGGATTTCTGAAGAACTCCTTCAAACAATGGAAATTGATTATGCTGTTCTTTCAGATGAGGAAGGAGAGGCGGAAAAGCAATTGACGGTTGCATTCGAAGCAATGAAGCAATCGAATGCACCATATGCATTGCTGGTTAAGAAAGGAATATTTGATAAGTATAAACTGCAGACAAAAGTTGAAAATCCATACACCATCAATCGTGAGTCGGTAATCGAGTGGATGCTTCAGAAAATGGAAGAAGATGCGGTTGTGGTTTCTACTACCGGGAAATCATCCAGGGAAGTGTTCGAAATTCGTGCGAAGCATAATATGGGACATGGGAAAGACTTCCTTACTGTGGGAGGAATGGGACATGCTTCTCAAATCGCGTTGGGGATCGCCTTAAGCAAAAAAAATCGACCGGTGTATTGTCTGGATGGGGATGGAGCTACGATCATGCACATGGGTGCTGGCGCCATCATTGGAAATCAACCATCACAAAACTATAAACACATATTGATCAACAATGGCTGTCATGAATCAGTGGGTGGCCAGGCGACGGTTGGTTTTGCGATCGATTTTCAGAAAATAGCTGAGGCATCGGGCTACAATCAAACCTGGTTGGTTACAACTATGGATGAGTTGCCTGCTGTTTGGGATCAGTTCCAAAAAGCTGATGGGCCGGTGATGCTGGAAGTTCGAACAACGGAAGCTTCAAGAGCTGACTTGGGCAGGCCAACTACAACTCCTGTTCAAAACAAGGAGGCGTTCATGAAGAACCTTGGCAATTAGGCCGAGTTGATTCTATTCTTAAATGATAAAGAGACGTTCATGCTACACAAAAAAGAACTAGACCGTAAAATTTTATTGAATCCAGGACCAGCCACTACTTCACAGCGAGTGAAAGAAGCTCAGCTGGTATCGGATATCTGTCCAAGGGAAGAGGAGTTCGGGCAAGTGATGCACGACATCTGTGATGGCATCTTGAAAGTGGGAAATGGACTCGAGACACATCGTGTATCCTTGTTTGGTGCCAGTGGCACTGGAGCCATGGAGGCATGTTTGGTTTCAGCTATTGGCAAGAATGATCATGCCTTAATCATTACAAACGGTGCTTACGGAATTCGAATGAAGGCAATATGTGATGGATATGGTTTGAAGAACTCGTCTCTCTTCGAGTTTGGCGATTATCCTGAGCCAGCAAAGATTAGAGAAGCCCTTTCCTCTGGTAAGTATACCCACTTGATCATGGTGCACCATGAAACCTCTACAGGAATGATGGATCCACTTGAGGAAGTTGCACAGATATGTCAGGATGCGGGAGTAAAATACATTGTAGATGCCATGAGCTCTTACGGGGCATACCCGATTGATCTGGCTGCACTGCATATCGATTATCTATTCTCCAGTTCCAATAAGTGTATCCACGGAATGGCAGGGCTGTCTTTTGTTGTTTTTCATAAAGATCGAACAGATGAATTGAAAGAAAATGGAACAGGGTTTTACTTCGATGTATACAAGCAGTGGGACAATCTCCAGAAAAAAAATCAACTCCGATTCACACCTCCGGTTCAGACAAGCTATGCTTTTTTAGAAGCTATAAAAGAGCACGAGGAAGAAGGACTGGAAAACCGATGGAAGCGTTATCAAGCAAATTGGCAAAAACTCTATGATGGATTTAAAGAGCTTGGATTTACTTTCTTCTTACCAGAAGACCAACAATCCAAAATCTTGCTTGCTATAAACCTGGATAAGCCAGGTTTAGATTTCAATCACTTTCATGATTACCTATATGATAATGGAATCACGATATATCCGGGAGTAATTCCCGAAAGCAAAACATTTAGAGTTGCAGTTATTGGGGAATTGTATGAGGAGGATATGGATTATGTAATGGATAAAGTGAAGACTTATTTTCAATAATCATGTCATGCCGTGCTTGACACGGTATCTTCTGTTTTGTAACAAGACCTATTTCAAATAGACCTCATTCACCTCCTTCGAAATTTCTGCCCAATCGTATTTTTTCACCTCTTCCAAACCATGCTTCGATAAAGCTTCTCGTTTGGCAGAAGGAATTAATCTTTCAATAGAGGCGATAAACTCATCCAGGTTGCCGGGCTCTGCAAAGCCTTCCATCATTTGATCGGTAATTACATTTTTGTATCCTGAATTGGCATAGCCTGCAATCGGTGTCCCCACAGCCATGGATTCCAACAATACGATCCCAAAGCTTTCGCCATAGAGAGCTGGTGCCAAATAGACTTCAGATTCTTTGAGCAACTTGTACTTAGTGGATTCATCAACAAATCCCAATAATTCCACGTCGATCAGGGAATGATCGCTGATATACTTCTCTACCTCTGCTCTTCCATCACCATCTCCGGCAATGATAAGCTTCATTTTAAGATACCGTTTCTTGAGCTGATGAAAAGCCTGTAAGGCATGCATCACACCTTTTCTTGGCTCTAATCTTCCCATAAAGAACATCTGAAAAAAGTCATCGTTTCTACGATTCTTCTTTGGAGCTATGAATTCAATTTCTTTAAGGTCTATACCGTTTGGAATAATATGGATTTTTCTTTTGGAGAATCTGGAAATATAATTCGATTGACTTTTAGACACAGAAATGATTTGATCCAAAAAAGTGAAAATTCCTCTTGCTACGGTCGGCATGATCCAATCACCAACAAAGTCACTTTTAGGTGTATCGTGAAAAGTGGCAATCTGCTTGGTTTTTGAATGTTTCAACACTTGAAAAGGCAGAAGCGGGTTCCAGATCGTGTGATAATGGATAATGTCAAATGCTTCTTCCTTTAAGAACGACTTGAGTGCTTTTTTTTCATCGCCCAAAGCGATGTTTACATCTATCTTCGTACCTCCAATATTGACAGATCTATTTCTACCAAAGAAGTAAACGTTTTTTTCTTCAACTAAATTGGCATTAATATTGGGAGCAATGATCTTAACCTGATGTCCTATCATTGCAAGATGTTTGGACAAACTGATAATATGAGACTTAACACCACCAGGTCGTGAAAAATCATACGGACATACAAGAGCAATTTTCATTCGGTTCAATCTTTCGTGTTTGGCTAAGGATTTCAATCCTGTTCATTGTACTATTAGCCGCAATACAAACTGAAGCCCAAAATAAGTCATATCCCTTCAAACCAGGAGAAAAACTGACTTATAACATGAAGTTTGGCTGGTTTAATATCGGTGAGGCAGTACTTTGGTTGGATCCGGAGTTTCAATATCCGGAAAATGGTCGGAAGCCTCATTATAAAGTTCAGTTTACTGTTAACACAGCGAGCTGGTTCAGGGTATTTTCGAAGCTTAGTATTTGCATGGAATCATTGATTGAGGTAGATAAACTTCAACCATTCAGGTCTGATCGCGACATGGAGGGAAAGGGTTCCATTGACATTCGACACGATTATTTTTCTTACGCAGATTCCGTTTCGGTGAGCGCATACATAGAAGATCTGGATGAATGGAGGTATCATAAATTTGAGACCGGAAGCGTTCCGATCAGAGATGCACTTAGCACTTACATGTGGCTTAGGAGTCGAGATAAGAAACAATTTGCCAATACAGTTGAGGTGCGGACTTTCTTTTCCAATGACTTGTATGAATTCCGAATGCTTCCGGGGAAGAGCACAACACATAAATATTCCGGTAGGAAAGTAAGAGCGCTGGAATTTGGGTTGGATTTTCCCGAAGGTGAATACTTCGAATCCGGCAAGACAGGTCGTGTAATCATGAGCGATGATAGCAACAGATTTCCACTTCGACTGGAAATTGATATGACAGTTGGATCATTCATTTTTGATTTGGATAAGGTAGAATACATGGATTGACGGATAAGCCCGTTAGTTTTGCCAAAAAATCAATCATTGGCGCAATCAAAAATTTTGTTGGGTTCGAAGGCCTTCATGGAAAGGCTAGAAGAAGTCGCTAGCGTTGCCAAAGACTCGCTGTTGGCACAAGCTATGACTTTTGAGGGCGATGCTGCCGGACGTTGGCTGATAGATACAATGAAGGCTAGCCCGGCAAAAGATAAACGATTACTTGTTGATAGCTACTCTAAAGTGGTAATCAACGATCACTTCGTGAAATCCATAAAATACCTAAGGGATTCCGATTTTCGAAACGAAGTACGAGCTACTAGCAAACTCATTGAGGAGGCAAGATCAGCAGGCATTGAAGTTGTCTTCACCAATCCAATTGGTTGGTTTGGGCTGAAGTATCCATTACGAAATCATAAAAAGATGGTTCTTGTGGATGGTGAGACTAGTTTTTTGGGAGGAATCAATTTCAGCGACCACAATTTTGAGTGGCATGATATGATGGTAGAATTACACGATGAAAAGCTAGGAACAAGTCTCGTTTCTGATTTCAATTCTACCTGGCAAGGAACGAACCAATCAAGATCGATTCAAACAGATGAAGGGTCACTTTACTTGTTTAATGGGATAAAAAGTGAGGCACTTTACACGAACTTGTTTCAGCACATAGAGAGTGCAAAAAAAGCAGTTCAAATTATATCACCATACATTTCTGAACCTCTTTTAGGGGTATTGAGAAGAGTAGCTGCCAATGGTGTGGAGATTACAGTTGTATCTCCACAAGAAAACAATAAATCAATTTTTAAAAACATCATATTATCTGAGGAGCAGAAGGGTTATTTTCAGTTGAAAGAATACCCTGGAATGTCCCATATGAAAGCAATATTGATAGATGATAAAAAGTTGATTTTTGGGAGTAGTAATTACGATTTAGTGAGCTATTATTTTGAACAAGAGGTGGTTTTCGTGTCTGAGGACCAAAACTTGATTGAAGATTTTAAGACGAAAGTGATGACAGAAGTAAGGGATGTTTCTAGTGATGATCAATTTTCACCCTATGAAACGAAAAAAGCATCAGCAATTATGAATCTTCTGGACAAAGTAGGTGGATTTGCATCTAGAACTTTTTTACGACCCCATTAGTTAAATTTGCAGAAGATATGGAGCAACAAGATTTTACCTGGAGCGAAGAGAAGGAACCACATTTTCAAAGACGAAAAGTGATCATGGAGGCTCATCCTGAAGTGAAGAAGTTATTCGGGAACGATCCTTCATTGATATTTAAAACGCTTTTCGTGTCTGCTTTACAGCTTGCGATCCCAATATTTTTCTTACCTGAGAACCCTTGGCTATTCGCCCTATTGGTGATTTTAGTAGGTACAACCCTGACGCATATTATTGTATTGGCTGTACACGAAATCACCCATGATCTTGCGTTCAAAAAGAAAGTACTGAATAACTGGTTGGCTATTGTGGTCAACCTGCCACTTGTTGTTCCATTTGCGATGGCATTCAAAGCCTATCATGCAAAACATCACTGGCATCAAGGAAAAGAAGGCGTAGATACTGATTTGGCCGTAAGGTGGGAAGCAAAAATTTTTCGAGGACCTATTGGCAAATTTGTTTGGTTGATCATTCAGATTCCGGTTTATGCAGTCAGGCCTCTGTTTGTTCACCCATTAGTTCCGGATAAGTGGCAAATAATCAACGCGCTTGTTCAGGTGTCCGCTATGGTTGGATTCTATTTTATTGCTGGCTGGTCAGGTCTTTTATATCTGGCATTATCAACTGCACTAGCCACTGGCTTGCACCCAATTTCAGGACACTTTGTAGCTGAGCACTTTATTTATAAAGAAGGCCAGGAAACCTATTCATACTACGGCTGGTGGAACAAACTTATATGGAACGTAGGCTATCACAATGAACACCATGATTTTCCTACGATTCCTGGTTCTAAGTTGCCGGAATTGAAGAAAATTGCAGGTGAACACTACGACAACCTTTACGCACATAAGAGTTACGCCAAAGTGATCTGGCAATTCCTCTTTGATAACAAAATATCATTATTCTCACGAGTAAAGCGCAATAACTAATAATGCTCGGATACTTAAAAAGAAGGTATCAGAAACATCTGGATGAGGTACTTTCTACCATTAAACTCATAGATATTGAGGAACGCTTTGATATATATTTCAGTCGTTTCTACGGACTTTATTTTGCCAAAGCAGGTCGGTTCCTAAAACTGACACCAACCAACGTTTCTTTAATAAGCTTGGTCGTGGGGATTGTGGGCGGTGCGCTTCTTTATTATCAAGATCAGCTTGCAATTGTAATGCTAGGAGGCTTTTTGGTGATTTGGGCAGGAGTTCTTGATAGTGCGGACGGGCAGCTTGCTAGAATGACAGGACAGTCCTCAGATATGGGGCGAGTCATAGATGGGCTAATAGATAACCTGGTATTTATCGCTTGTTACATTGGAGGATCACTATACTTTGTCTCTGAATACGGTTGGTGGATTTTAGCGTTGACAGCTGCAACGGGATATGCGCACAGTTATAAGGCTGCTCTTTATGAATTTTACAAGTCTGAATACCTCTTGCTGGTTGGAAAATCTCAAGCAGGATATATTCCACTATCCGTTGACGAAATCAAACCAACAGGGAATAAGTGGTATCATAAGATCATTGACGGAATCAATCGTGATTATACAGGAAAGCAAATCCGATTTACCTCACGAACGGCTGAGGAAAGAAAAACCATGCGAGAGTTAGCATCAGCTAATCCTAAGGCTTTTAAGTCTTTGTATAAAGAGTTGAATTATAAATTGCTGTTTTGGTGGGCCTGGCTTGGCGGCAGCAATACCCACCGTAATGCAGCTATACTTTTTGCAATCTTTGGACGCTTTGATTTGTTCCTGGCGTTTAGCCTACTTTGGACGATCGGATACTGGCCTCTAACACGAGTTCAGAGGAAGTACGATCAAAAGTTGCTGAAGGAGTTGACCAAATAATTAGGCAGTTTTTTGCAAAACCACATCGATTGAATCCTGAACAGTGTTCATTTCGCCGATCACGTCATCATCGATCATGATGTCGAATTTATCTTCAATATCCAGAACAATATCCACAATGTGAGCAGAGTTAATCATCAAATCATTGATGAGGTGTTTATCCTCAGAAACTTCATTTTCCATGATATTCTCAGGCAAATAAGGCTTAATGATATTGATAAGGTCAGTTTTTACAGTTTCTCTTGTCATCTTTCTTTGTATTTCCTTAAAACGAGCGCGCAATTTAAGTCACCAAAACCAAAATTGGCCTTAATAACAGTATTTACTTCTAAGCTTTGGCAACTCGTTGGAATACAACCCCCAAAAATTTCTGATAAAATTTCCGGATGGATATTTTCAACGTTCAGATTAGGATGAACAAAGTCTTTATACAGCTGTAAAACACTGGCTACAAGCTCAACAGAGCCAGCGCCGGCAACAGCATGACCTATCATAGACTTTGGCGTATTGATCATTGGAAAATCTTTACCAGACCTTCCGAGGGCTTTCACCCAATTTCTTATTTCTGCGGGATCCCCTTTCGTGGAGGTGAGGTGCCCGTTGATCAGATCTATTTCATCTGGTTTGATTCCAGCTGAATCCATGGCTCTGGTGATACAATCTACAACAGCTTCAGGATTGGCTGCTGTCATGGTTCCACCGCTACGCTGGCCACCGGAATTCACGTGTCCGCCCAATACTTCACCATAGATTTTTGCACCTCTGGCTTTTGCACTTTCCAATGTTTCGAGTACCAATGCTCCTGATCCGCCAGAAGGCACAAAGCCGGAAGAGGAATCGCTCATCGGTCTCGATCCAAATTCAGGATTGTCATTGGAATTGGAACAAAGTACCCGCATTGCGTCAAAGGCAGCCCAGATATATCTTCCATCTCCTTCTGTACTCCCACAAATCATTCGATCAGCACGTCCTTGTGACAAGTATTCATAGCCCATCAAGACGGCTTCCGATCCTGTGATACAAGCCGATGAGTTAGATTGAACGCGGTTTCCAACTCCCAGAATAGAGTTTAAGTAGGCTGCTGCTCCACTGTTCATACATTCTGAGATGGTACGTGAACCAAGCTTTCTGCTCTCACCATTATCAATGGGATAAGATGGAAACGGCCGATTAATGAAGCTGTCAAAGCTCAGATCGCCTGCTCCGAATATCATTCCTGAGTTGAAATCTCTGGTTTCTGTATTAGGCTCTAAACCAGCATCTTTCCAAGCTTCTACTCCGGAGAGCATAGCATACAGAATTCCTTTGTTTGTTATTTTTTCAGCTAATAAGCGAGGAAGATGATCTCCCAAAGTGATAGATGATAAATCCGGTGCTCCGCCTATTTGACATTTGAGATTGATTTTATCAAGCTCCTCCCAATGTTTGATACCAGACTTACCTTCTCTTAGCGCCTTTTCATAGTTGTCAACACCTATGGCGTTAGCAGCTACTACTCCCAATCCAGTTATTACAACTCTATGTTTTTCCAAAATTATGCTTCTGATTTGACCACCATCCCTGCTAACTCACCTTTTGCCACAACAGTTCCATCTTCTTTTTTGCAGGAAACAGTGCATTTTAATTTTCCGAAGCGAAAATAGACTTTTTTTGATTCAACAATAAGTTTGTCTTCTGGGAGAACTTTGGAAAGGAAGTCAACATTGGCGCTGGTAAATGCAGGAAGTACTTTCGAGTTTTCATCCAATTCCATCAGATACATGGCCAAAGTAACCAGCCCGATCTGGCACATAATTTCGGTTAAAATCACTCCTGGCACAACAGGATTGCCTGGAAAATGCCCTTCAAGGAAGAATTCATCTTTGCGAATGGTGTAGCTTCCGATTGCACCTTCTTCAGTGAGTGATTCAATTTCGTCGACAAACAAAAATGGATGTTTGTAAGGCAAAAGACGTAATATGTTTTCGAAAGAACTCATATCAAATGTTCACCTCCATCTACGTGAATAAGTGCACCATTGATCCAGTCGGCTTCAGGCTGAGACAGTAGAAAGATAGTATTTGCTACATCTTCCGGAGTGGTTAGACGCTTATACGGATTTCTTTGGGTAGATTCTTCGATCAATTTTTCAGATCCGGGGATGAGACGCAATGAAGGTGTGTCTGTAACACCTGCTTGAATAATATTGACAGTGATTCCTTTCGGAGCTAGCTCTACGGCTAAATATTTTGAAAGAGTTTCTAAAGTTGATTTGGCTAATGCCACCGCTCCATAGCCTTCCCAAAATTTGTCATTTCCTTCAGAGGTTAACGTCAAAACTTTACTTCCACTCTGAATCAGATCGTTATTCAAAAGGCCATCAATCCAGTGCTTAAGATTCGTGCCCATAGCTTCTATGGTCAATGCAAGATCCTGAGAGGAAAGTTTAGGGCCGTCCGAAACAAAGGGCTTTAAATTACCGCGAGAAACCGCATGGAGAACAGTAGTGAATTGCGACACTCCGGACTCTTTAATTGACGAGAGGCATTCTTCGATTTTTTCTGGATTCGTTGCATCGATGTTATGATTTGAAATGGAAACATCGAATTTTCCAGTAAGTTTTGAGCATGCTTCTTCAAGATCTGCCACTCCTTGTCTTCGATCTCTATGGATGATCGTAACGTTGCAACCATGCGAGGCTAACTTTTTGACAGTTGCTAAACCAATGCCGCTTGAGCCACCAATTATCAGGGCATGCTTACCTTTCATGTATATTTTAGTTGATTTTCAATTGTATACATGGAATTCGCTTTGGTAACATTCATTATTTAGTATGTTTTGACTGATTGCTCATTTCATTTCCATGTGGTGAAACTACTAAACTAAGTCTAAAAATGTTTGATGAAACAGCTGCGCTTTATTTTCCCCACATCAATATCAAACTCACTCCAGGTATTCAATACATTTTTATTGCTCTCAAGCATAGGTCCTGAAGCCATGTATTTAATGCCTTTCTTCTCGTAAATTTTCTGCAGATAATTATAGATCAGCGCGTGAATACCAAGCTTTTGGTATTCTGGCTTCACACCAATGAGGAATAAATCTGCTAAATCATTGAAGTAAAATGATTTTAAGACATGAATGAACCCGAATGGATAAAGTGACCCTTTAGCTTTTTGAAAAGCTTTTGATAGTGAAGGAAGTGTCAAGGCAAACCCAACCACCTCGTCAGATTCATTTACTATGATGCAGACAAATTCCTTTCTAATGAAGCCGAAATATTGTTCAACGTAATAGTCAATTTGCTTTTGCGTAAGTGGAATATAGCCGTAAAGATCAGAGTATGCTTCATTTAATACTTCGAAAACACCCGGAGCATATTTTAAGATTTCCTTCGTGTTCTTAAAATCTTTGACTTTGACCTTAAATCGATCTTCAATGATTCGAACTGCACGGTTTACTTTTTCAGGATTTTTTGCCGGAGCCTTTCCTCGCAGCTCTACCCATGTGGCTGCTACATCCATGTTCCATGCTTTGAAGTGGTCTATGTAGTATGAATAGTTATAGATTGTTGCTTGCGTAGCAAGTTCTTCAAAACCTTCTACCAGAGCGCCCTCAAAATCAAGATCAGTAAATCCCATTGGTCCGTGAATGGCTTTTGCTCCCTTGGATGCTGTCCAGGTTTTAGCTGTTTCAAACAACAGATTAGAAACCTCCTTGTCATCAATAAAGTCAACCCATCCGAAACGAGCCAGTGACTTTTCTTTGAGCTCTGGTTCTAGAATAATTGCAGCTATTCTACCGACAATAACTCCATCCTTTAATGCTATCCAATATCTAGCTTCGGCATGATCAAATGCAGGATTTTTCTCTTTGAGTAGAGTGCTCATTTCAAAATCCATCAGAGGAGTGACATAGTATGGATTGTCTTTATAAAGTCCCCATGGAAACTTGATAAACTGTTTGAGTTCTTTTTTGGTGGTGACTTCCTTTATTTCAAGTGACATTAGATTAGGTTGTTTTCCTGGTAATACTTCAGCGCATTTTCAAATCCTTCCTTCAACGATATCTGAGGCTTAACAGTTGAGTGCCTTAAATCTGTTGTGTGAAGATCCCAATGTTGAGAGATTTCATCAAATTTTTCAAGAGTTATTCCAGGGCGCTTATTGATGATTTTATGCCATATATCTGAGGATCCCATTGAAAACTTAGCCAACCACTTTGGAAGCGGAAACTTTCTAACTTTTTTATCAAAAAGCTCTTGAAAGATTTCAATAAAATCTTGATGCAAGTATGTATTTCCATCATTGTAATGGAGAATGCCGGGTGCACTTTGCATATCTGCAACGATCATTCTGGCCAGATCTTCTGCATGGATCATGCTCATTCTTTGCTTGCTGTCTGTGACTGGATAGACACCCATTTTGGCACCTTTGAAGAGAGGGAGAAAAGCCTCATCTCCTGCGCCGTAAATTGCAGTAGGCCTTACGAGTAGATAATCCGGCATTTTTTCCTGAATCACTTTTTCAGCTTGCAATTTGCTTCTTCCGTAATGTGATACTGGTTGGTTGATTGAAGCCGGACCTTGTGCCGCATACGACGAGGTGTAGACAAAACGTCCTTTCGATTTTAACAGCTTTGAGTCTAAAAGGGCATTCGTGATTGCTGTGGTAATTCCAACATTTACCTGATAGTATTCTTCATTTTTTAGACTTACTGTCATGCCCGCATTGTGAATGAAGAAATCAAGACCTCCTATTTGATCTTTTATAGATGTAAACTGTTCAGTAAGATTTTCCCTGTAATTGATAGGGTGTAAGGTCAAACTTTGATTGTCAGGCAGAAGTGAAGTGTTGGCATTTTTCCGTATTAAAGCATGAACCTCCATCTGCTGACGGAGGCATTCTTTTACTAAATAAGATCCTAGAAAACCATTGGCTCCAGTGATTGCAACTTTCAACTTAAGCCACTTCAGTTTGACGTTTTACATCTAATTCATTCGCAACCTTCAGTATCTTATCAATCGCAATATCAATTTGCTCTATAGTATGGGTTGCCATTAGAGAGAATCGAATAAGTGTATCAGATGGCGCTACTGCAGGAGCTACAACCGGATTCACAAATACACCTTCCTCGAAGAGACGCATAGTCATCTTGTATGCTTTTTCATTATCTCGAATGTAAATTGGGATAATTGGCGTTTCAGCATGACCAGTATCAAAACCAAGTTCTTTTAGACGTTTCAGGGAGTAGTTTGTATTCTCCCAAAGCTTTAGTCTTCTGGAGTCATCTGACTGCATAATCTCCAGGGCAGCGATAGTAGCTGCTGTCGAAGAAGGAGTCATACTTGCGCTGAAGATGAGTGAGCGAGCAACGTGTCTGATGTATTGAATGGTTTCCTTATCACCAGCTACAAATCCACCAAGGGAGGCGAGTGATTTACTGAAAGTTCCGCCGATAAGTTCTACGTCATCTGAAATCCCAAAATGGTCAGGTGTTCCTCTTCCGTGATCACCAAGAACTCCAACCGCATGAGCGCAATCACTCATTACAGAAGCGTTGTATTTTTTCGCTAGTTCAACAATCTCAGGAAGCTTGGCAATATTCCCTTCCATGCTAAAGATCCCATCAACAGCGATGATCCTATGATTGGCATCCTGAAGTTGGGATAATTTTTTTTCCAGCGCCTGCATGTCGTTATGTCTAAAAATAACAGATGATGCATCGCTTAATTTTGCGCCTTCGTATAGAGAGGCATGATTGAGTCTATCTAAGAGAAGAACATCCCCTTGTTTGGCAATAGTTGGGAGTACGCCAAGGTTTACCTGAAATCCTGTACTGAATACAAGTGCCTCCTCTTTATTGAGGAAAGTTGCAAGCATATTTTCAAGCTGCTCGTGCATGTCGGTAGTTCCATTTAAAAACCTGGAGCCTGAACAACTTGATCCATATTTACGGACAGCTGCCTCAGCCGCTTCTATCACCTTTGGATGAGTAGTCAGCCCCAAATAACTATTAGAACCAAACATCAAAACATCCTCTTTCCCGTTTACTTTGACTTGTGTCTCCTGCTTAGATTGAAACGTTCGAAAAAACGCATAATATCCATTCTTTTTTGCATCCTCCGCAAGCCTGAAACTTGAAAATCGATCTCTCAATAATTTCCCCATTTCGCAAATTTAGTTATATCACTTGGAAACATTTTCGTAACATTGAGATTTGAATCGAATCCCATGTCAATTTTGACACATTTACAATAAAAAACCCCCAATTTGAATCTTGTAATACTAGCTGCAGGTAAAAATACCCGATTAGACACAGGCATTCCAAAAAGTCTGGTTACTTTAAATGATGAAACTTTAATGGCACGCCACATACGTATTTTTAAACGTTGTGGTGTCAAAAAGTTTTGTATCATAAGCGGTTATGGTGCAGAAAAACTTCAGGCAGCTTTACCCAAGCTTAAAAACACTCACGATGCTGACATAACTATTTTACACAATGAGAGGTTTGATTTGGAAAATGGTTTTTCAGTATTCAGGGCAAAAGAATGGGTGGAAGAAAATGAAATGGGAGATTTTTTCCTAACCATGGGGGATCATGTTTTCGATCCTGAGTTTGTTGCCGAATTTGTTAAGAAATCATCAGGACTTGAGAGTACTCTGCAGCTTGCAGTAGACATGCCCGGAGAATCCAACAAGCATATTGACATAGATGATGTGACCAAAGTCCAGGTGGATGAGGAGGGATATATTGATTCCATTGGAAAAATGATTCCAAAATTCAATAGATACGACACAGGACTTTTTAGATTGAAATCAGAAGTGTTCGAAGTGTTTCAGCAATCGTTTGATCGGGAAGAGTATACTATTTCGGAATCAGTATCTAAGTTAATGGCAGGCCGGGAAGCAAAATCAGTACTGGTAGAAGGTTACATCTGGAATGACGTCGACAATCCAGATGACCTTCAAAGTACTATTAAATTGATGGATCAGAAACGACTCTAATCAGTCGTAGTAATCCAATCCTAAGTTTGTAATCAAATCTTCACCGGCCAAGTGCCGCAGTGTATTTTTAAGCTTCATAAGCTGAACGAAAATATCATGCTGAGGCTTCAGTCCTTTCAAAGCCTGCGGAGACTTCAGATAGAATGAAAGCCACTCTTGAATTCCCTTCATTTCTGATCTCTTTGCCAAATCAAGGAAGAGCGCAAGATCAAGTACAAGCGGAGCTGCAAGAATAGAATCCTTACATAGGAAATCAACTTTAATCTGCATTTTGTATCCCAGCCATCCTTTGATGTCAATATTATCCCATCCTTCTTTATCGTCGCCTCTTGGCGGGTAGTAGTTGATTCTTACCTTGTGATATAAATTACCATAAAGTTTTGGGTGCAGTTCTGGCTCAAGCACTTGCTCCAAAACGCCAAGTTTAGACACTTCTTTGGTTTTGAAGTTATCCGGATCATCAAGTACTTCGCCATCTCGGTTTCCAAGGATATTAGTAGAGAACCAACCATCTATACCCAAAGATCTTGCTTTAAGTCCTGGCGCAAGAATGGTTTTCATTAAAGTCTGTCCCGTTTTAAAATCTTTTCCTGCGATCGGAGCGCCTGTTTGCTTTGCAAGCTCAACCAAACAGTCTACATCACATGAGAGGTTAGGAGCACCATTAGCATACGGAACACCTAGTTTGATCGCAGCGTAGGCGTAGATCATGCTTGGAGGTATGTTCGGGTCGTTGTTTCTAAGACCCTCTTCAAATTTTTCGATAGTAGAGTGCACATCACTTTCTTCAATGTAAATTTCAGTTGACCCACACCAAACCATCACTACACGCTCACAATTATTCTCTTTCTTGAAGTTTTCAATGTCTTCCATCAACATTTCAGCCAGCTCCATCTTATTGGCACCCTTCTTCACGTGACTTCCTTCCAGCCTCTTTACGTAGTTCTTGTCAAAGACTGCCTTCATTGGCTTGATTTTCTCAAGCTCATCTTTCAGGTCATTCAGGAGGTCTTTATCCAGAACTTTTGCATGCATTGCTGCCTCATATGCATTGTCTTCATAAAGATCCCAGCCTCCAAGAGCTACGTCTTCCAGGGCTGCCAGAGGAACGAAATCCTTAATGAGTGGATTTCTTTTCTCAGTCCTTTTGCCAAGACGGATGGTTCCCATTTGGGTTAAAGAACCTATTGGATCTGAAAGGCCTTTTCGTATGCTAAGTACACCAGCCATGAATGTGGTGGCTACAGCTCCCATTCCAGGTGTTAAAATTCCTAGTTTGCCGTTGGGCTTTTGGATTGTTGATTTTTCTGACATTGCAGTTTGTTCTTATAAAGTCTTTTCTTGAAAACTTAATGTCACATTATTGGAAGTATATCCCCAAAGAAGACATTTAAATTTTCCGCAAAATAAATTAATCCATACTGGATAAGCTCAACATTTTGATAATTTGATTTTGAAATCGCTGTTTTTTGGCTCTTTTAGTAAATTGTTACTGTTGAGAATTTAATTTTCTATGACTGCTGCGTTTATAAAGTTGTATCCCGAAAATCCCGAGCGTCGAAAAATTGTCGAAATCGTTAAGGTTTTAAGAGAAGGTGGTGTAATCATTTATCCAACTGATACCGTGTATGGTTTGGGTTGCGATATCTTCAATCAAAAGGCAATAGAAAGAATAAGGCAGATAAAAGGAATAAAAGGGAAACATTTGAATCTTTCCTTTATCTGCTACGATCTGAGTCACATTTCAGAATATACAAAGCATTTGGACACACCAACTTTCAAGTTGATGAAGAAGGCACTTCCGGGGCCATATACATTCATTTTGGAATCATCATCTAAAGTCCCCAAGATTTTGAATGTGAAGAAGAGAACGGTAGGAATTCGAATTCCGGATAATAGCATTCCCCGTGAGATAGTAAAGGAATTGGGAAACCCAATCATCACAACCTCAATCCATGATGATGAAATTCATGATCATGCAACAGACCCTGAAATCATTTATGAAGACTTTAAAAACTTGGTGGATGTTGTAGTAGATGGTGGATATGGGCAAGTTCACCCCAGTACGGTTATTGATTGTACAGGTGGTGGGCCAGAAATAATAAGAGAAGGAATGGGAGATGTGAACATAGTCGGATGAGTAAAATTGTAATTGAACTCCACTATTTGGGAAGTCTGGAATATTTTACACTTCTTTCACGGCACGACGAAATAAACATTGAAATAAATGATTCATTTCAGAAGCAAACCTTTCGGAACCGTGCCTATTTTCTAACGTCCAATAAAGTTCAACCATTAATAGTACCATTAAGTTATTCCAATGGTGACCCGACCAAAGAAGTGAAGATCAATTATTCTCAGCGATGGGTCAAGGATCATTGGGGAGCTTTTTATTCAGGTTACGGGAAAGCTCCGTTCTTTGAATATTTCAGCGATGAGTTTAAATCAGTATGGGACAAAAAGCACGATCGATTAATTGATTTAAACCTGGAATTTCTAAAAATATGCCTCAAGATTCTTCAGTTGGATGTTGAAATATCATTTACTGAAAGCTTTCAAATTCACCATGAGAATGATTTCAGAAATCAGATCAGTCCCAAGAAACCATTTTCTGATCGAAAAATGTATAAGGAGTCACCCTACACCCAGCTTTTTGGTGATACCTTTGTTCCAAATTTGAGTATTGTAGATTTGATCATGTGTGAAGGTCCCAATGCGGCACAGATTTTGAACAACTCAACCCAAGGAAATTGATCAGACTGCAGCAAAATTGAAGTACTTGAAGTATTTCGACGAGATATTGAACAAATCTGAAATTGCTCGCGTTTTTTCATCTATATAAAAAGGATATTTCTTCGTATATCCTATATTTTTACTAAAAAGCGAAAGGCTAAACGCATGTCAAAAGAGGCAAAATTTTCAAATAGAGTCAAAGAAGTTATCTCATTAAGCAGAGAAGAAGCGCTGAGATTGGGTCATGATTATATTGGCACAGAGCACCTCTTACTGGGTATGATAAGAGAGGGAGAAGGAGTGGCTGTAAGCGTAATGAAAAAGCTTGGTTTATCCATGAAAGAGTTACGCTCTGCGATAGAACAGGCAACTAAAGGAACGGCTACCAGTAATGTTAAAAATCTGGCAAACATTCCACTCACACGTCAATCAGAAAAAGTACTTAAGATCACATATTTGGAAGCTAAAATCTTCAAAAGTGCTCTCATTGGAACTGAGCATTTATTATTATCAATTCTCAGAGATGAAGATAATCTGGCCACACAGATACTGGAAAAATTTGAGGTGAATTATGATTTGGTAAAAGAGATGCTCGAGTATCAAACAGAAAACCCAATGGCTTCTGCAGACACTGACGATCCAAACGATGAAGGAGAAGAGTTGTACTCAAGCAGTCCAAGAGGTTCTGGCAGGTCAACTTCCGGCAAGGAAAAAGGAAACGAAAAATCACGAACTCCGGTACTTGACAATTTCGGAAGAGATTTAACAAAACTGGCCGAAGAAGATAAGCTCGATCCAATCATTGGAAGAGAAAAAGAAATTGAGCGTGTTGCTCAGGTTTTAAGTAGAAGAAAGAAAAACAATCCAATTCTTATTGGAGAACCGGGTGTAGGTAAAACCGCAATAGCGGAAGGACTGGCACTAAGAATTGTGCAAAAGAAAGTGTCTCGTATTCTTTTCGGAAAACGAGTAGTTACTCTTGATCTTGCATCATTGGTAGCTGGCACTAAATACCGTGGACAGTTTGAGGAGCGAATGAAAGCGGTAATGAATGAGATCGAAAAATCTCCTGAAGTTATTCTTTTTATAGATGAGCTTCACACCATCGTTGGAGCAGGCGGAGCTTCTGGTTCGCTAGATGCATCAAACATGTTTAAGCCTGCACTCGCAAGAGGTGAGATTCAATGCATAGGTGCAACTACGCTTGATGAGTACAGACAATATATTGAAAAAGACGGAGCGCTTGCTCGTCGTTTTCAAATGGTGATGGTAGATGCTACTTCACCTGAGGAAACACATCAAATCCTTGAGAACATCAAGGATAAATATGAAAATCATCACCATGTAAATTATACACCAGAAGCAATCAAAGCGTGTGTTACATTATCAGATCGATATATATCTGATCGATTCTTACCGGATAAGGCTATTGATGTGATGGACGAGGCAGGAGCTCGTGTCCATATCAATAACATCAACGTTCCTAAAATCATCACGGAATTAGAGGAGCAGATAGAAGATGTGAAGAAAGAGAAAAATAAGGTGGTGAAAAGCCAAAAATATGAGGAGGCTGCACAGCTAAGAGATAAGGAGAAAAAACTTATTGCTCAACTGGAAGATGAGAAAACGAGATGGGAAGAAGAAACGAAAACAAAAAGGTACGAGGTAGGAGAAGATAATGTGGCGGATGTAATTGCAATGATGACTGGTATTCCTACCAAACGCATTGCTGAGAATGAAAGCGCTAAACTGGTGACGATGGGCAAAGACCTTGAAGGTCAGGTAATCGGTCAGCAAGAGGCGATAAGGAAATTATCGAAAGCGATACAGCGTACAAGAGTTGGGTTGAAAGATCCGAAGAAGCCAATTGGCTCATTCGTGTTCCTGGGACCAACAGGTGTAGGTAAGACCGAGATGGCCAAAGTGCTATCAAGTTTCCTCTTTGACAAAGAAGATTCCCTGATTAGAATAGATATGAGTGAATACATGGAGAAATTCTCCGTTTCACGATTGGTTGGAGCGCCTCCGGGATATGTAGGTTATGAAGAAGGCGGTCAGCTTACTGAAAAAGTAAGAAGAAAACCATATAGCGTTGTTCTGTTAGATGAGATAGAGAAGGCACATCCTGATGTATTTAACATACTTCTTCAGGTACTTGATGATGGCGTACTTACAGATGGCCTGGGACGTAAGGTTGACTTCCGAAATACATTGATAATCATGACTTCCAATATTGGAGTTAGAGACTTGAAAGATTTCGGAGCAGGGATTGGTTTTGCGACACAAAGCAGAAAAGACAGCATGGATGATATTATGAAGTCAACCATACAAAATGCCTTAAAGAAAACCTTCAGTCCAGAATTCTTGAATAGGCTCGATGATGTAATCATTTTCAATTCGCTGGAGAAAGAAGATATCTTCAAGATTATAGATATAACATTGGGTAAACTATTCTCGAGAATTACTGATCTTGGATATGGCATAGAGTTGACTAAGAAAGCGAAAGAATTCTTAGCTGATAAAGGATATGACCCTCAATATGGAGCAAGACCATTGGCACGGGCTATCCAGAAGCACCTGGAAGATCCGGTTGCCGAGGAGATTCTGAAGGGTGAAATCCAGGAGGGTGATTCTTTAGTTGCAGATTGGGATGGTAAGAAAGAAGAGCTGAATATCAAGCTTAAGAAAAAGAAAGCATCCAAAGCACAGGATAAGAAAGAAAAATAAGAAAGAAGGGATAGTGTGAGCTGTCCCTTTATTTTAAATATTTGGTTTATAATATAAACTAATTTATATTTGCTACGTATTTATAGTAAAATCTATAAAATTATGAGTAACAAAGAATTATCAAAAGACGAGAGTTTAGCGCTAATCACTGATATGATTGGTCAGGCTAAACGAAACGTAGCTAAAGGAGGGAGTTTTTACTTTCTACTTTGGGGATGGGTAGTCATGATAGCTAATATCGGGCATTACCTTATTGCGAAGTATGATTGGTTGGATTATCCATACATTGTTTGGATTCTCACTATTCCTGCAGCTATAGTATCCATGGTGCATGGAGCCAAGAGAAGCAAAGATGCCAAAGTTAAAAGTCACCTGGATAGACTGTATAGTCAGATATGGCTGGCTGTTTTCATTGGGGTACTTATCATCCTCTTCTTCATGTCAGATGTAAACTATAATGTGAACGCCATCATCTTGGTTTTTGCAGGGATAGGAACCTTTATATCAGGGCAAGCATTACGATTTAGCCCACTAGTAATGGGAGGATTGGCATTATGGGCTGCTAGTATCATTGCGTTTAATTTGCCACCTCTGGATCAATATTTAGTTGGTGCGGTTGGTATATTAGCAGGCTATTTGATCCCGGGATATTTACTTAGAAAAGCAGAAAAATGAGTTTTGCCCAATTAGATCCGTTACTACATTCTCAGTTGAGGTTGGCTATCATGTCCCTTCTGATAGGAGTAGACTCTGCCGAGTTTGTGTTCATCAAGGAAAAGACCGGGGCAACAGCTGGAAATCTAAGTGTACAGCTAGATAAGCTTTCAAGTGCTGGATATATAAGTGTGACAAAGTCTTTTAAAGGAAAGAAGCCGCTCACCACCTGCAGTATTACGAAAGTTGGAATCAAAGCATTTGAAGATTATGTGAATAATCTGAAACAATACATCGAATAAAATTTTTTTAAATATGTAGTTTATAAAATAAACTACTTTAATAATTATTAATTATGAAAAAGTTATTAACAATATCAATGCTAATGATAGCAGGGCTATCGTCAGCACAAACATCTAAAGAACTTCAATATGCAGGCTACCTAAACGCTAGCAAAACCATGTGGGAAAAAAGCATTGCCCTGGCGGAAAAGGAAAGCGGAGAGCAGAGTTTCGAAAAGGCCATGGCTATGTATGGTTTGCTGAACAACACAATGGCTACTCAAGACGAAGAGACTTTCAAGGATAACGTGGACCAGACCATTGATTTGCTGAAAGAAATTATAGAGGAGAATTCTGAGCATGCTGAGGCCCATGCAGTGCTTTCCTCTGTATATGGCTTAGTAATGGCATATAGCCCGATGAAAGGCATGCTATATGGTATGAAAAGTTCATCACTTATGGACGAAGCAATTCGCTTATCACCTGATTCTCCGCTTGTGCAAAAACTCTACGGCGGATCGAAGCTGTATACTCCGGAAATGTTTGGGGGAGATGCCAAGGAGGCAGTAGCGGCATTTGAAAAAGCCATTGAATTGTATGAGACTGGTGAGACCGATGAAAATTGGTTGTATATGGATACTCATATGGGTCTGGCAATGGCCTACAATAAAGTGGAGGAAAGAGAAAAAGCTGAAGCTATTTTGGAAAAAGCCATAGCAATGGAACCTCAATATCATTGGGCAAAGGCCACTTTGGCACAATTTAAAAAACTATGAAAACGGCCTTCTCCATACTGCTTTTATTTATTTCCAGCAGTCTCTTTTCTCAGTACGCTGCCTCTGGAAGAATAGTTGATTCAAAATCTAAAGAGGGATTGATTGGTGCGCATGTCTACTTGCTTAAAAACTGGAGAAAAGGAGCGATAACCGATGTTGAAGGTAGGTTTAGTTTAGATCTGGAAAAAGCTGACATGGAAGATTCACTAATTGTTTCATATGTAGGGTTTCGGGAACAAATCGTTCCAGTTTCTACTACCATGAATATTGAATTAATTGAAATACAGACAGTTGGAGAAACAGTGGTCGTGACTGCCAAACCGTTGATTGCAGAAGAATTCAAGTATATGGAGATCAAGAAAATTGATATTTATACAAATCCGGCGGCAAAGGCAGATCCTATCCTTGCTGTAAACTCTTTACCCTCAGCCACCACCACTGATGAATCTGCCAATATCAGCTTGCGAGGAAGTAGCCCACTAGAAACAGGCGTTTTTATGAATAACGTGCCCATTTATGATGCGGTACGTTATTCTCAGCTCAATGGTATTGGTACTTTTAGCATCTTCAATACGGCCATTATAAAAGGGGTAACGGTGTTTCCGGGCAATCCTCCATTGGAGTTTGGCAATGTCACATCTGGAATAATAGCCATGGAGACAGATGATCGAGTGCTGGATGGCAATTCCAATTCCTTAGTGGTCAGTTTAGCAAACATTGGATATTCTCGAGAACAAAAGTTGAATGATAAACAGAGCTTTAAGCTTTTTACCAACTGGCAGCCAAGCGGGCCTATAAAGCTACTGAATGAGGAAGCATTGGAAGACATCGAATCTTTTACTTCAAATGACTTGGGCTTGTATTGGTATGGCAATGGGAGTTTGGTCTCATGGAAGGTTTTGAGCTATTCCGTTACAGAAGGTTATCAATTCAATTTTAGACACCCTTCATTTAAAGGGATATTTGATCAGCGAAAGCAAAGAACCTTCGTGATTTCTACTATAGAAAAACCAATAGGGAAAGGGTCGCTGAGCGTGAACAACGGAATGAGCTATAGTAATGGCGACTACACATACTCCAATGTAGCCTTTAATGTGAAGAAGAGGGACTTTTTTATTGGTGCCAATTATCTACTTTCAAAAACCAGATACAGTTTGAAGACAGGGGTAAGTTATGATTCACGTTTTTCTACAGTACTCGGAAATTTCCACGAGTTTGGATATGCTTTAAATACTAATCATCCTACCATAGATCTGGATGAAGAGGCACATGTAAAGGTACTTGAGGGCTACTCCTATTTTAAATATTTTGTTTCAGATCGGATTGCTTTTGGAGCTGGCCTTCGAAAGAATATTCCCACCGACGATATAGCCGGCTACTTGAGCAGACAGGCAAATGTTTCTTACTCAGATGAGGAGTGGACTGTCACGCTTGGAACCGGAGTATACCATAAAAATGGCCTTATGGAAAACACTGGTGAGCCTTTTGATTCGGAAAGCACGCAGCAATCAATAGATATTAAAAGAAATAAAAATGGATTAGAACTGGCAGTAAGTTTGTTTGATAAAACAGGGGCAATCGATAAGGTAAAATATACGGCAAGAGGAGCTGAGTTTTTCACCAATTACAGACTTTCATCGAAACTCAGTGCGTCGGGATCTTTTACCTTTCTGGATGCCGAGAGCACGCAGGACAGATATACCTATGACTTATCCTATTTCATTCGCGGTAATATCTCGTATTCCCCTGGCAGGTTCTGGACAATTGAATCAACCATTGTTGCTCGGGAAGGAACCACACTCTCCGAAGTAACATCGGCAAACTATGACGGCACACTTGATGCCTTTGAGCCTAGCTATAGCGAGCAGCCAATTCGATTGGCTCCTTATTCCAACGTTGGAGTTTCTGTGAGTAAGATTTTCACGATTTCGGAAAAGATGAACATTATCGCCTTTGCCAGCTTAAATAATGTGTTCGATAGGGCCAATGTTCGCAGTTTTGAATACAATGCTGATTATTCTGAAAGAGAACTCAACCTATTTTCTCAGCGGACGGGATATTTGGGTGCAGTGATCAACTTTTAGTAACCACCCCAGAATTTTCTCAAAAACCATTCGCTTGAAAAGAGCATAAATATGATAAGGTACCACCACCAGGCTCTATACAATGGAATGAGATCTTCTTCGCTTTTAATCACTGGTTTAAAATCCCTAGAAGTGATTGCCTCCAATATTTGATCCGACTGACTGTAATGTTTATAAATACCTCCTGAGTTATCAGATAGGTTTTTCAAAAGTCGGTGATCAGCTGTCAGATTGGTAAACTCCGGATTTATATCCTGCACTGAGAATTCACCACGATCTGTCAGGGTTTTATCTCCAATTTGCACGCGAGCTTCATATTGATATATGCCAGGCGTAAAAGAGGGTGCTCGAAAAGTGGTATTAAGTTGCGAATCAGAAAAGGTAAAATTTTGTTTAGCTCCGCTTTCTGCTGTTATGGTAATTGCAATATTGTTACCATATATTCTTTCATAAATGTCATTGTATACCTCAATATCAAAAAGAACAGGATCAGCGTCTGAAAAATTGCTTTCACGGGATTTGAAACGAAATTGCTTTTTATCGTTTTTCACCGAGAGGAATTGAACAGTTTTGGTAATCAGGTTTTTAAATTGATTTGCATTTCCATTGATTGCCGCTTCCTGGAGCTTCCATTTCCAAATGTTTTGGCCTAGTAAGACAGCACTTTTCTGAGTGCCATCATCAAACACTACCATCAATGGTTTTTGGGTCCTTACACTTCCAAGTTTTTGATACATCAATATTTCAGATGGCCCACTGATGCTATAGTTTCCAAAAGGAACTTCTACAGGTGGATATTCTTCAAAAGCAGAGACGTCTTCAATCTTGTATTTGCTGAAATTTTGGTTGAATGAACCAACAACCTTATCAGGCTGGGAGCCTCTGCGTTCGATGCTGATAAATGGTATCGTTCGATTTACTGAGGTAATTGAACTTTCATTGCTAAGTATGTACCATTTTCCGGGATTTTCTTTCGGTGCATAGTTGATTCCTGAAGTAAAAGCGCCATGAAAAATAACTACATCAAACACTTCGTTTGGTTTCTCATCGTGAATTTCCGGGATATAAACTTCAGTTCTATAGTTACCGGTTTCGGCCAGTGTAGACCGTATGGCTTTGATATCAGGGTGCGGTGAGTTCGCCACAATGAGCACCTGCTGCCTTCCATCAATAATTTCCATGAAAATATTCGATCGGTTGTTTTCCAGTGTAGATTCATCGCCAAGGTCAGAAACAGAGGCCACCAGTCGTCTCAATCCTTCTTCTTCTGATTTCACAATAAACTCAACTTCCTGAATGGGATTTCTCAATCGAATTTTTTGTGCAGAAATTAAACTTCCTTTCTCGTGTAGTTGCACGGTAATCTCTTGGTTGGTGTATCCCTCCTGGCTGATTTCAAGGCGTATGGGAGTTTCATTTCCTTTATAGGTAACTCTATTGTAAAGTGTTCGAGAAATACTCAGATCTTTGGGAGGTATGGTATCGCCCAGTCCAATTGTAAATACCGGAGCAATATAGTTTTTATAAAGAGGAGAGCTACCTCGATTGTAAATTCCATCTGACACCAATATAGAACCCACGAAATGGCGCTGATCCATAGCATCATCCGCACGTTTCATCAAGCTGGATAAATTGGTAGTAGAAAAGTTAAAATCTGTAGAGTCATTAAATGAAACTATTTCTCCCTTGATATTTGAATTAGCCAGACCTGCTTGAAGCGTGCTTAATAGCTGAGCCAAGTCTTCTCCAGAGTTGCCTCTCTGCACTACAGATTGAGAATTGTCCAGCACGATTGCCATTACCGGATCTTCTACACGATTAGTTACCTTCCTTAAGGATGGGGAAAGCAAAAGGGTGAGTAAGGCCGTAATGCCTAAAAAACGGATGACAGCAAGCGCCCAGTTTTGTGTTGAATTCCACGGTATATTTTTCTTGCTATAGAGGAAATATGAAAGAGAAGCTGCGATGACAATGATAAGTAGTAACCACCATGCGGAGTATTCTAAATAAAGAAAGCTTCTATCCATTAATTACGTATTCGATTCCTTCTGCGAAAATAAGCCGACTTATTCACTCACAAGTCAACATGAAAACTAATCCAAAAGATCAATACGAGGCGGATTTTTTTAAGATACAATTTTGTGTTGAGAGGTTAGTTCACAATTCCGGATATTTCAGACGCTGAAATTTTGTTCAATGTGATCCTTTCAAAACGACCTGCTACAAAAGTTGACCCAAGTACAAGCAATGAATTGTCTGACCCGACCTTAATGGCTGAAAATGTGAATGGGTTCAGGTAGCCAATACGATGCATTCCGCCGATCTCACCAGTATCTGTATAAAAATTGAGTAATACCTGGCGTCCCTTTGTTTCGGCTACAAAGACAGAATATGTAGACTCATTAGAATAGCTTATGATTTGTGTAGGTGTATAAGATTTTAGTTCGGCCATATTGCCAGGATATAAATCTGCACTTGATGTAATTCCCCCGGTGGAAAGTGTAGAATTGGCCAGTTGATAGTTATCATCAAATTGGAATCCGGCCACTGCAAATTCACTGCCTGACAAAGGAAGCACCGCACGTATTCCCGCGTTTGAAGATTGACCTTGTACTACTCCATTTGGGGCATCTGAAAAGTCGGTAAAAACAAGCGAAAAGCTGTAGTTATAGAATCCATTGAAATAGTAGCTTCCGGAAGCCAGTTCACCACAGAAAAATGGTAAAGGCCTTTCACTGGCATTTAAATAGTGATTAATTATTTCTTCTTCTACATCATCACCAGGACCTATTGAGTAGCGATTACCTCCCAGATATGTGCCGTCAGGCGAAATTTCAGATATTTCTGTCTCCTGAGTTAATGGATCATAGCTCTGCAGCAAAAAATTTCCATTGGTCAGCAAGCTTGAAGAGAGCGGGTAGTTGATTCCTCCTATTAAGGTTTCGGACGTTATCTCCAACTGAGGATTTACGCCAAGAAGGACCGCCTCAAGAGATGTGGGATTCATGGCAAAGAAGTAGCTGTTACTATCGGCTTCATTCAGGTAAACTGAGCCGATTGGCACGACATAATTATCAATTTCAGCATCACTTTCATAGTTTCCTTCTTCGTCAATTTTTAATAGTCGGATTCCCATGAAGTCTGTATTCGAAAGCTCTGTTCCTGTAAGAATAATATATCCATCGATGGTTTCTACCGCGTCAATTGGTCGATAGCTCACATCTATGTTGGAATCATCATAAATTTTCAGAAACGATTCGCTTAAAGCCGGCTCATCGTCAGAGCATCCATTCAAACAGGTGGCGGCTAGAAATAGGAACATTACTTTTAGCCAAGAAGCGGAATTTGTTATGTGGTATACTTTTGATTTCATGCGGATGTTTTTCTCAATGAATGGGTCAAGCGTCACGCTTGCTAGTAGGCTTTGAATTGTTGGTCAATGAATCTGAATGGGAAGACAAAACCCAGTGAAATACTAAGGTCTCGAATAAATATTTCATCGTTGGTTTCTCCCAAAGACGCAAGTTCGTTTTGCTGTACGTTTGGTTTGGTAGCAGAGGTAAGTGATCGTTTATAGTTTATTTCAAAAACGGTCCGAATGTTCCAGTAGTCCAGATTTACACCTATGCCTCCAGCTACTCCCGTATATCCCTTGAAAGCATCTTTGACACCGAGCGTACTTGTGCCGCCTGTGGATTCAAGCGGATTGCCGGAAGAATAATCTATTTGAGTGATTTTCACATCTTTTTGAGCGGATGCGATGAATGAATGAAATCCACCTACCATAACGAAAGGTCGGATCTTTCCTTTTTGAATTACATCATATTTTATCATGAGCGGAAGCTCTATTACATCAAGCCTCTGCTCAACATCATATCTTGTTTCAAATCGAACTCCGGAAGTGGCACCTTGCCATTCGAGCAAACTGTTATATTTATATCTGCTTCTTTTGTAGGCTGGTTGAAAAGAAGCGGAGAAACCTCTATGATAAAAATTCATCTCCAGTCCCATGTGCGCACCTGGCAATGCAAAATCGTCGTAGCTTTTGCGCAAACTATCCGCTGAATAGTCAATAGGGCTAAAGCCTGTATTTCGTGTTTCTGGAAAGGCCTGGGTATAGTTGATTCCCATTTTTAAGCCCAGCCAAAATTGGGTGTCCAGAAAGGATTCCAATGGATTTGCAGCAGGCTTTTTCTGCGCCATCATGCTACAGCTTAGGAGCAGCAGTACGAGAAAGGCCCCCGATCTATTTGCGAATGATGAGTCTTTTGGTTTCATCTAAATTTTCAGATTTTGCTTTGATAAAATAGAAACCAGGACTCAGCGAGTCTAGTACGAATGAAAAGGTATGCTCACCTGGAGTTACTTTTCTGGTATTTTGAGCAACAATATCGCCACGAACATTTATCAACTGCACATTCACCGTTTGATGATTGTTAACAAATATTTTTGCTTGTGTGTAGTTAGATGCTGGGTTGGGGTATACTGACTCTAGCCGATAGTTCTTTTTAAGGTGTTCTTTTTCGCCTAGAATTACCTCTTTTATCAAATCCATTGGCTCGTAATTACCACCATTTGGGTTAGCACCTTCAATAAAATCACGGAAGAAAATGTCATTTTCAATCACTGATTTTTCCACGCCCATCCATTCAAAAAGTATGTTTGCGTAGATCTGTCGGTAATCAAACTGCATGCCTACATTTCCTTGAGATACATCTGGTACTGTACCGTATATCCCGGGCTTCACGCCTGCCCCAAACATCATGATTGGGCCACCTGTACCATGATCACTTCCATAGCTCCCGTTTGATCCAATTCGTCTCCCAAATTCAGACATTGTCAATGTCAATACTCTTTCTTCCAAACCCCTCGATCTCAAATCATTTTGAAATGCAGCCATGGCTGACGATATATGATACAACAATGCAGAATGTACACCCATGGTTGGATCATAGCTCTCAACCTGAGAGGCGTGAGTATCAAACCCACCCATTTTTACCAGGAAGACCTTTGTTTTCACTCCTCCAGCCAGCAACCTTGCTACTAACCTCAATTGACTGCTGAGCGGATTTCTTTTAGATCCATCGGGTGCGTTAAAAGGATAATTTTCCGGATATGTCACCGATGTTTCTGCAGCTGAATCATAGATTTCTGCCAATCTCTTGATATATGTTTCTGACTTATCCTCTAGGCCTAGAATCCAGTTCATTTCCTGCCCATATGGAGAATCATTGAGGAATGTGGGAGGGTTTCCTCTCGGGTCGATGCCTTCATCTTCAAATCCTTCAAGCTGATCAATGAGATTGGCCAGATTTCCAGGACTACTTCCAAGAGAAAGGGAAGTAGGTATATTCCCTTCCTGATGGAAAAGAAGCGACACATCATTCCCCATTTCTAATGCAAGTGGATCAGGCATTTCGTCCGTGGGAAAATCCTCAGGATAGCTTAGTGGAGCGTATTCTGTACCTAGATATCTTCCTATCCAACCGGAGCTGAAATAATCATCAGCGTCTCCGCCCATAAACCATATATCTCTTCCACGGAAATGAGAACCATTATTTCTTTCATACGAAACGCCTTGAAAAACGGCCGCTTTTCCTCGATCATAAAGGCCTTTGAAGTCATGCATATCCGGATGTAAACCTACCTGTTCTTCGCTAGCTACCGTACTATCCAGAGGTATGAGCGTTCGGTTTCCCACTTTGTATGGGATAGCAATATTTGCCCTACGGCTATAGTATTCATCGTAGTTAGAGATTGGGATTATGGTGTTCAATCCGTCATTTCCCCCATGCATTTGAAGTATAATAAGCACACGGTCATTGGTGCTTTGTTGTGCCAGGTGTTGGAATTCCTGATGCGACGCTAATAGTTTCAAAGGAACACCTTGAAAGGCAATTGGCGCACCAGCTGCAAACCCTATTTTCTTCAAAAAATTTCTTCTTTTCATCTATCTGCTGGTTACATGAGTTGATATTCCGGTGATTGCAGCATTGCATTAAACAAATTGGTAAGCTGATTACGTACGGTATCCATATCGATACCATTGGTCCACCTATTCGTCCAGGCTGCCTCAGGATCTGCATCAAATTGTGGTGAGAAAAGGAACGCTGTAAGGAAATAATTCAGTCTTTCAACGGTAAGCTCCCCAACATCTGGTGTGTCAAATGTTAAGTTCTCAGCTGTGGGAAGAAGGTATTCTGCTATTGCGATAATTAAATCCCGCGCGTTGGCAGCCACGCCTGAAAAATTATCTTGTACAAATTGCAGGATATCTACCTGGCCCATTTCAGGGTCCTGGCTTACGATGGAGCCTCTAATAAAATTATATCTATTGGTGAGGTAGTTTGTTGTAATCCAACTTCTATTGAATATCGGGAACTGATGATAGGCCGGATACCCTGCCACCTCAAAGGGCTCATAATAGTTCATTCCTTGCACACTGATTTCTCCCAGGAGATCAATCGCATACTCATAATAGCTGTCCAATTCAGTTTCATAATCCGGTAGGTCCAGCTCAAAATTTCTAACAAAACCAAGTACAAGGTCTATTGGAGATTTGATGATGCTACCGAAGTTGTTATCGTCTGTTCCGGCTTCAGCTTCATAAAAGTGCTCACTAGTGAGCAGCGCTTCTAGCACGGGCTGGATTTTGAATTCGTTGGCTGTGAATATATCTGCCATATCCTGAATAATATCATCTTGTAATGTCTGATCTACCTGATGATATACAAAGAAACGATAGAGCTCACGGCATATACTTCTGGCAGTTTCTGCCTGATCATATATTAAATCTACATATTGACTGATTTCGTCTAGAACACTCTCCTCCGTGGGAGATCCACCTAAAAGAAGATCCGGATCCGGTACCACCTGGCCATTATTCATTCGCAAGCTGAAAGTCTTGGTTCCTTCTTCGTGACTTGTTGCTGTAGTTCCTCCTCTTACCACACCTCGTGGAAGTCCGGTTTCTTCGTCAATATTGGAGAATGTAGGGTCTACATTAAATCCTGAAAGGACACGAGCACCTGCTTGTACGTCTTCTTCTGTATAGTTGAAATAGTCACCATCAAATTCTGGTTCCGGCACATTTCCTTCCAGGCCTCTACCAATGGAATAAAGCTCCATTAGCTCTCTTGCATAATTTTCATTGGGACTTCCTTTGACATTTAATCTGCCATCAAGGAAGACCAGCATGGCATTATCTACACTAAGTTTTTTTGTGAGTTGCTTGAGGTTTCTGGGCACTACAACATCCGGATCCATTGGATCGTCAGCCGGAATTGTAATATCCTCTCCATCAATTGCAAATAGCCTAAACAATGCTTGCTGGTAGTACAAAGCACGCGAGCTGTTGACTACCGATCTTTTAGTGGTGAAGTGAGTATGGAAAAAGAAAACAAGTCTTTCCCGGAAAATGTATGGAAGCTTCAGTGAATCATCGACACCATTGGCAAGCATTTGGCCAATGTGCCAAGCAAGAAAATATCTATTGAGTTCGAACTCCTCACTTTGGGCGTTTCCTGATGTAATCCATTCAGTGCCCGTAAGAGGATCTATTGGCAATGTTGGGTCTGGAAGACCTGGTGTAAATAGCTGCGCCACAGCCTGGGTCGGAGTAAGTGAGGCAAATGCATCTATCTCAGCAATAGATCCACCAAAGCACGTCCGACGTAGAAGGTGAGCAGCTCTTTTTTTTCCTAATGTACTGGTGAGTGCATTTAAAGGCATTGGAGCTGTTTTGGTAATAGAACACTAAAATTAAATCATTTATTATAAAATAAGTGATAAAAAATATTTAAATAGTTTAATTAATTGTTAAAACAATAAAAAACCCATTGCATATACAATGGGTAAGTTAATCTTTTAGATTTTCTATTTGGAATCAGGTAAGCATTCCTCCGTCTACTTGGATTGTTTGTCCTGTGATGTATGTAGACATATCTGAACCAAGGAAAATACATGCATTTGCAACATCTTCGGGCGCCCCACCTCTTTTTAGTGGTATTGCATCTCTCCAGCTTTGAACCGTTTTCTCATCCAGCGCATCAGTCATTTCAGTTTCAATAAAGCCTGGGGCAATTGCATTGCATCTGATACCTCTGGAACCTAATTCTAAGGCGACTGATTTTGTGAATCCAATGATTCCTGCTTTGGAAGCTGCATAATTGGCCTGCCCCGCATTTCCTTTTACACCCACTACCGAAGACATATTTATGATCGAACCACTTCTTTGTTTCATCATTGTTCTGCAGGCGGCTTTCACCGTATTGAAACATGATTTCAAATTGATATTTTGGATAGCATCCCAATCAGCCTCACTCATGCGCATAAGCAAATTGTCTTTTGTGATTCCTGCATTATTGATAAGGATATCTAATGAACCAAAATCTGCCACTACATTATTAATAAGTTCTTGGGCGGCTTCATAGTCAGATGCATCTGAGCGATAGCCTTTTGCTTTTACTCCCTTAGAAGCAAGTTCTTTTTCTAATGCTTCACCTTTTTCAACGCTTGACAAATACGTGAATGCTATGTTGGCTCCCTGAGCTGCATATTGTTCTGCGATTGCTTTTCCTATTCCTTTGGATGCGCCTGTAATAAGTGCCGTTTTTCCTTCTAGTAGTTTCATTGATAATGATGGTTAGATTTAGTTGCTAAATTAAGTATTGGCCAAATAGAAGTTGAATTTTGAGCCAACTATCTCACGGCACGGAAGTTAGTATACTAGTTGGCACTGAAATTGCTTATTTTCTATCGAACCAATCCATTATGACCTATGAAAAATTTGGCACTGATATTCTTTGTACTTTCTGGATTTTTGGCCTCTAGTCAAAGCGTAAAATCAATTAAGTTGAAAAACTGGATGGATGTATCTGCATATGTTGAATCAGCAAATCCGGCTTTCAAAGTTTTTGGTCCGTATTCAGAGGATCTGGCAAAAATTAATAGTGGAAGAGAGTATTTGTATGCCAATGATATGTACTTCGAAGTAAATAATGTTGCTGATTATTACTTATGGTACACACAATACAACCCTGAGAAATTCAACTTTTCTGTTTCACACTATGTTGATTTTTACATCAAGAAAGACGTTAAAAATATGATGCTTTTTGTTCAGGAGGGATTTGTTGGCGATGAGCTTCCAATTGCATTTAAGAAAGTCAATGCTAATTCTACCCATATGGTCGGAAGCCAAAGATTTAGTTCTGTTTCGGATTCATATAATGGTTTACGAGTTAATGGAATGGAAAATTTGAGCTTGGACTTAGCGGGAAGTTCATTTCGTTTTCAAGGATTGAATCGCCCTCCTGTCGTTCCAAGTTCTAAGTAAAGTATGTATTATGAGATATGTATTGTTGATATGCCTAGCACTTGCTTTTCTTACAATCAATGCCCAGAAAAGGAAAAAGGTCAATTGGACCGAATGGAGCGACTCTACTGCTTTTTTTCAAGGAAGAATTCCTGTGATAACGGGATACGGTCAATACAGCGATTCACTTTCAACCGCATACAATGGCAAGACATTTTTTGAGGTAAATGGTGTTTACTATGTAATAAATAGTGCTGCCGATTACTATTTATGGTTTACCAATAAATACCCCTATTTATTTAATGAATCCATTGAAACCTATCGATACTTTTATCGAGAAAAGGATAACTATAATATGCTCAGGTTTATAGAGAGTACTTATACTGGGGCCAAGAGACCTCTTAAGTTTGTGAAGACCAATAGCATTCACTCACATCCACAGTTTGAAGATAATAGAGGCGCTGAGCAGCGAGAAAATGACCAGATGTTTGGTAGAAGGAGTGGATATGGACCTCCTTTGAGTAAGCCGAAAACTTCACCGAAAAAATCGAGTCCCAAGAAACAAAATTCCAATACTAAGAATTAGAAAGCCCAACACTTCAAGAATACAATATTTTAGATGGAATAAACATTCAATGGATTAACGAGTCATGTTATCTTTGCGGCTCAAATCAAATTGAAGAATATGGCATCTAAATATGATCTTATTGTAATCGGAAGTGGTCCTGGCGGATATGTTGCAGCAATTCGTGCATCACAGCTTGGAATGAAAGTTGGGGTGGTTGAAAAATCTGAACTTGGTGGTGTTTGTTTGAATTGGGGATGTATTCCTACAAAAGCATTACTCAAAAGTGCTCAGGTTTTTGAGTATATCAATCATGCCGAAGATTACGGGATCAAAGTAAAAGATGCAAAAGCTGACTTCACTGGCATGGTGAAGCGAAGTAGAGATGTTGCTGGAGGAATGAGCAAGGGGATTCAATTCCTGTTCAAAAAGAATAAAATTGATCATATCGCAGGGTATGGTACTTTGAAAAAGGGTAAGAAAGTTGAGGTCAAGGATGAGAGTGGAAAAGTGACAACCTATGATGCTGATCATATCATTTTAGCTACCGGAGGCAGAGCGCGTGAGCTACCCAATCTACCTATTGATGGCAACAAGATTATCGGTTATAGAGAAGCAATGGTTCTTGACAAGCAGCCGAAGAAAATGGTGGTTGTTGGTTCCGGAGCAATAGGCGTGGAGTTTGCCTACTTCTACAAGTCCATAGGTACAGAAGTTACCATCGTGGAGTTTATGGATCGGATCGTTCCAGTGGAGGATGAGGAAGTGAGTAAGCAATTGGAAAGAACGTATAAGAAAGCCGGTATGAAAATCATGACCAGCTCTGAGGTAACCAAAGTAGACACCAAAGGCTCCGGATGCAAGGTCACGGTAAAAACCAAAAAAGGTGAGGAGCAGCTGGAATGTGATGTTGTGCTTTCAGCAGTTGGTGTAGCAACAAATATTGAAAATATTGGGCTTGAAGATGTAGGAGTAAAAACGGAAAAAGGAAAAGTACTTGTAGATGACTACTACAAAACCAATATCGACGGAGTTTATGCTATTGGAGATATTGTAAAAGGACAAGCATTGGCGCACGTTGCATCAGCAGAGGGAATTATTTGCGTAGAGAAAATCAAGGGTATGCATGTTGAGCCATTGGATTACAACAATATACCGGGTTGTACCTACTGTTCACCTGAGATCGCATCTGTAGGCTATACCGAGAAGGCTGCCAAAGAAGCTGGCTATGAAGTAAAGGTTGGCAAGTTTCCATTCTCAGCTTCAGGCAAAGCAAAAGCTGCTGGAGCATCTGATGGTTTTGTAAAAGTGATCTTTGATGCTAAATATGGCGAATGGCTTGGTGCGCATATGATCGGTGCTAACGTAACCGAGATGATCGCAGAAGCCGTAGCGGCAAGAAAACTAGAAACTACAGGTCATGAAATCATCAAAACTGTTCACCCGCACCCTACTATGAGTGAAGCAGTGATGGAGGCAGCGGCAGCAGCTTATGATGAGGTGATTCACCTTTAATTAATAAAAATTTCAAATTAAGCCCTGACAATTTTGCCAGGGCTTTTTTATGCTACAGTCTTTTTTGATTTACTAACCTGATAACTGTAGCCACTGAGGAGGCGTTTCAAATCTTCAATGACTGCTGAGCCGGTAGGCAACGATCCGGCACCTTTGCCTGCTGCTGTATGCTTTCCGCTAATCAGAGTCTCCACACTGATGGCGTTATTTTCAAAATCGACGCTAAATAGTTCGTCGTTTGGGCTGACTAATTGGGGCTTTACAGTGCAAACAATTTTCCCATCTACAATCTCAATGGTTGCAATTGGCTTGATTTTTTTGCCTTTGGTTTTAGCCTTTTTGATCAATTCCTTTGTTACGTTTTCAATGCTCTCAGCAGAAAAACTACTCAATGAAGGCACTTCTCCAAAGGCATGATACGCCAGAATGGAAAGTTTATAGGATGCATCCACTCCACTTATGTCTAAAGTAGGATTTTGCTCAGCAAAGCCTTTAGCTTGCGCGTCGATCAAAGCTTGCTCAAAGCTCCACTGATTCTGCTGCATTTGAGTGAGGATATAGTTTGAAGACCCGTTAAGTATGCCTCTTATTTTCAGTACTTCCTGATCTCGGAAAAATCCATCCACTGCATGTACTATGGGAATTCCACCGCCTACGGCAGCTTCATATAAGAATGTCGCGTCGTACCTGGTGTGCCATTCATCTATTTCCTTAAGCGATTCTCCAATCATCTTTTTGTTTGCGCTAATCACACTTTTTCCTTCTCGAAGCGCCGTATGTACATATTGCTTTGCTGCGACAGCATCATCAATCAACTCAATGATTATATCAATTTCAGGATCCAGCAAAAGCTCATCTGGATTGTCAGTAAAGTATAGCTCATGGCCAATCCTTGGTAGATCGATTCTTCTAACACATACTTTTGCAATTACAGCTGAAAGATGTGTATGCTTTTTAAGGTTTTCGTAAAAACCCTGACCTACAGTCCCAAAGCCGAAAAGTCCTATTTTCTTCTGTTCGTTCATTCTAATTCTTTCCTTAATATTTCTGAAACTTGTGGAGTCTCAATTAAAAAGCCGTCGTGTCCATATAAACTCTTTATTGAATAAAAGACCGAGTCTGGAATATGATCCGCAATGAATTTCTGCTCATGGAGTGGAAATAAGATATCGGATTCCAGTCCGATCAATATTGCTTTAGATCGTATTTGAGAAAGCGCATGTTGAATACCATTCTGACCAACGCCAATGTTGTGGCTATCCATTGCCTTGGATAGGTAGTAATAGCTAAATGGAGAAAAACGCCTGCTGAGCTTTTCTCCTTGATATTGCTGATATGATGAAGCTGAGAAATTATCAATTCTACCGTCATCATCATTTTGGGTTACATTATAGGTCTCATCATTTCGATAAGAAAGCATGGCAATCGCTCGTGCCACATCAAGCCCAATTGAAGGGTTTGAAGCTGATCGAATAGCCATTCGCTGCGTCTCATTAAAGGCAATTCCCCAGGCTGAATGTTTAGCATTGGTTGCAACCGGAACAATGTATTCGAAAAGTGATGGTTCTTGAACCGCCCATTCGAGGAGCTGCTGGCCTCCCATAGAGCCTCCAATCCCAACCAATATTTTATCTATTCCCAGGTGTTTCTTTAGCTTTTTATGCGCGTTGACAATATCTCTGATGGTGATAAGTGGAAAATGAAAATTCAATGGTTCAGTACTGCCATAGCAAGATCCCAGCATGTTAGCGCAGACGATAAAGTATTCATCCGGACTTATGATATCTCCGGAGCCCACCAGTCCCGGCCACCATTCAGAGGGATCACTATTGGCCGTAAGGGCATGAAAAACCCAAACGACATTTGATCCATCAGAATTTAGCTTTCCGTGAGTGGTATAATGGATCCTAAGATCCCGGAGAGTTTGACCACTCTCCAGGACCAAAGGTTCCTCAACCTTAAAACCATAATTCTTAGATATGTGCTGTGTCAACGTTGGCATACACTTTTTCAAATGCTTGTTCAAAATCCGATTTGATATCGTCAATGTGCTCGATTCCTACAGAGACGCGAAGAAGATTTGGTAAGACACCTGCATCTTGTTGCTCTAAATCTGAAAGCTGTTGATGCGTGGTGGCCGAAGGTTGAATGATTAGCGTCTTAGCATCTCCAACATTGGCCAGGTGACTGACCAGTTTTAAGTTGTCCACAAATTGAGTGGTCTCTGCTTTCTCTCCTTTCAACTGAAATGAAAGTACTCCACCAAATCCATTAGTTAGGTACTTCCTGGCCAACTCGTGATATGGGCTTGAAGTCAAGCCCGGGTAATTCACTCTTTCCACTAATGGATGTTCGCTTAACCAAGTTGCCAGCTTCAGTGCATTATCTACCGTACGCTGTACACGGAGAGAGAGTGTTTCCAATCCTTGGAGCAACAAGAACGAATTAAATGGACTCAATGCAGGGCCAAAGTCACGTAAGCCTTCCACCCGAGCACGAATAGCAAAGGCAATGTTAGGAAGTCCCAGTGGGTTTCCTTCACCGAATACTTCCCAAAACTTCAGACCATGATAGCCTTCCGATGGTTCTGTGAATTGAGGGTACTTGCCGTTGCCCCAGTTGTAATTACCACTATCTACAATCACTCCACCGATGGAGGTACCATGGCCTCCAATCCACTTGGTTGCTGAGGCTGTGACAATGGCAGCTCCATGTTCGATCGGTCGAAAAAGATAGCCGGCAGCTCCAAATGTGTTGTCTACAACCAGTGGGATGTCATAGTCTTTTGCTACTTCAGCAATTGCTTCAAAGTCAGGAATATTAAATCCTGGATTGCCGATAGTTTCTAAGTAGATCGCCTTGGTGTTTTCATCGATCAATTTTTCAAAATCTGATGCTTTATCAGTTTTTGCAAATCGAGTTTCAATTCCTAACCTCTTGAAGGCTACCTTGAACTGATTGTATGTACCACCGTACAGGAATGATGTCGAAATGAGGTTGTCTCCTGCCTGCAAAATGTTGTTTAATGCAATAAACTGAGCAGCCTGACCTGAGCCTACTGCCAATGCCGCCACTCCACCTTCCAGCGCGGCGATTCGCTTCTCAAAAACATCAGTGGTTGGATTCATGATCCGACTATAGATATTCCCGAATTCTTTGAGTCCGAAGAGGTTTGCACCATGCTCGGAATCTTTAAATGTAAAAGAAGAAGTCTGGTAAATGGGCACTGCCCGGGAGCGAGTGGTTTCATCTATTTCGTGTCCAGCGTGCAGCTGCAGTGTTTCATATTTTAATTCTTGTGACATGATATTTTAAATTTTTAGTTAATGGAAAATGAAATGGGAGTAGCATTAGTCAAGTTGTCATTGACCGGGCATCGATGAGAGATTTCCGAAAGCCATTGCTTTTTAAGCTCTGGATCAATCTCAGTAGTTGTTTCCAATTTCACATCTATGTGTTTGTAGCCAGCACGATCGTCCAGCGATTTGCCGAAGAGTCTGTTAGGATTTAAAAACCCATCTATATTGATTTCTAGATTTTCTAAATAAAAGTCGAGTTCTTCGGCGATTATATGAGCGACCACATTAATGCAGCCAGCATAGCCAGCCAGGATATATTCTACTGGATTGGGTGCTTCATTGGTGCCACCCAAGACTTCCGGCTCATCTACTGTCAGGTCAAAGCCTCTGGTTTGAATACGTGTTTTTGCTTTGGATTCACTCACAGAGCTGACCGAAAATTTTAATTCTTTAGACATGATTGTAATTCGTTTTGATTAATGAAAAATGGTGGAGATGGATTTATCATGCATAACTGAATATAATCGATACATGAAAGGATTTTTCCGGATGAAGGCGCACTTCGTCCTAAGATGATCACAAACCCAGATGGATCAAATGTGAATTACCTGCAGCTGCAACAGCAACACATGCAGAAAGAATATAGAATCGATGAGAAGACGTAATTTCCCTTTGAGGCTACTGAGCCTAATTTTTGGGGAACGATGTGATGTTGTGTGTTCATAGCAATCAATTTATATTTCAGGAATTAGCACCTTTTCAGGATTTTCCAGAGGTTGCTAGCGCGTCATAGAGCCTGTCTCTCGGCGCTTCTTAATAAATCGATACCTTATCGATTTGATGATGCAAACGTAGGGAAGGATTTTTTGTTTCTCCAAATTTTAGAAAAAAAAATATTTTGCAACCATAAAATTTTTTATCAATTAACGTTGTGTGAAAAAATATGAATTATTTATTTCTGATGAATGCTAAACGACTGTAATTCAAGGTCTAAGATGTAATTGATTCATGTTGATTGTATGTTCATTTTGAGTGCAAAAATATTTTTAAAAAAATCAACATGAAGTTTTCTTAACAGACTGTTCTACCTTTGATTCTTGAAAAAAAAATTGACCTAACAAATAAATATGGCTAAGCTAATCATCAATAATCACGCGGAGTTTGAGCAGCACCTTGGTAAGGTGATGGGCGAATCGGAGTTTCACAAAATCACGCAAGAGCAGATAAACAAGTTTGCGGACGCCACTTTAGATCATCAATGGATTCATACAGATCCGGAGCGAGCAAAAGAAGGACCTTTCGGAACTACCATTGCACATGGATACCTGACTCTTTCACTCATGCCATTTTTGTGGGAGCAAATTGCTGAGTTTAACAATGTGAAAATGCTAGTGAATTATGGTATTGATAAGTTGAAGTTTGGGCAGGCAGTGAAAGTGAATGATGAGATCAAATTGACGGCTACCTTAAAATCTTTAGCGAATCTTCGGGGCATTTCAAAAGCTGAAGTAGATGCACTTTTGGAGATTAAAGGCGAGAAAAAACCAGCATTTACTGCCACTATGGTTTTTCTATATCATTTCGAATAAAAAAGCCCCGCAAGGGGCTTTCTTTCTATATGAATTGTATCCTGTTAAATTAATCCGGAAGGGTAAATGCAATAGGTGCCGCCATTTTCTGACGGACGATTTTACCATTTTTTGTAGCAGGCACCCATTTTGGAGATTTTGCCAATATTCTTTTTGCCTCATTGTCACATCCCGCTCCAATTCCTTTAAGAACTTTGAAGTTGGAAAGACTTCCATCCTTTTCAATGATGAACTCTACAAATACTTTGCCTTCAACGCCAAGTCTACTTGCTTGCGATGGGTATATCATATTTTCATTTATGAATTTGTGAAACGATTCTAATCCACCGGGAAATAGCGCAGATTTTTCTACGATTGTTTCTACTATTACCTTGTCTTCATCAGCATCTATTTGCTCCTCTACTTTTTGTTGAACTTTTGTAAGATCATATTTTGTTGAAAGCCGATTGCTTTGGATCATTTCTACATTTCTAAAGTCACTGTCTGCATATTCGCGAACCAAGGCATACACAGTGTACTTTTCTTTATACGTTGATATATCGTCAATTTTTGATCCATTCGGAAGTTTTGCTACCACCACCTCAAAGACGTCATTTGGATATTCTGAGCTTATCGTTTCGAGGAATAGCTGAGTATCTGCTGAATAGTTCAGCGAATTTATTTGGTCATTTTCCATTTGCTCTTCACAAGCAAACATGGCTCCCGAGATGGCCACCAAAGCAGCTATGCTAGCCACTTTCCAAATACTGATTTTCTTTTTCATCTTTTTCATAAAATTTAATCTGTTAAAAATAGGAGCGTCATCGAATGAACTGGCCAGGTCCATTCCATGCGCTTTCAAGGTGCATTGCACCAAGGTCTTTGTATATGTCGAATTGTTGATTCTCAATGCATACTCGTCTGCCTCGAATTCATGCACGGCTTTCAATTCACGGATCATCAACCACATGGAGGGAAGCCACCAGAAGGTGATTGTCAGTAGGTGAAAGAACAATAAATCCATGGAATGTAATTTCTTCGCGTGACCCAGCTCATGTCGAATGATATCTTCAGGATGTTCAAAATTCCTGGGGTCGATGAATATCCACTGAAAAAATGTAAAACTGTTTTGCAATCCTGCCACTTTACGGATGATTATCTCATCCAGTTTGTCGGTTTCACTTTGACGATACCAACCGTAGATTTGGATCAGATTAAGCAGCAGCTTTAGCGCTAAAATGGTGCTTATAATTACAATTACAATTTCATACCAAGTCAAGCTCCACCCTGAACTCTGCTGAGATGCAGTAATTACTGGTAGTAGGATAGCTTCAGTATCTATAGTTGGAATTGAGGCTTTTGTAGGAATCTCGACGATAGGTAGTATTAAACTAAGAATGGTTGAACCTATCAAAAAAGATCGTAAAAAACTCAGGTGTGTCTCTTTGGCAAGCATCACCTTGTAAATACCAAAAAAGACTAAATGAAGTATTGCAAACTCGATGAGGTAAGTAATCATGATTGGTCTTTTTTAAGTTCATCCAAGAGCCTTTCCAGATCTTTGACACTCATTTCTTTTTCTTTGGTAAAGAAGGAAACAAGATCCTTGTATGATCCACTGAAATACTTGTCCACAAACCGATTAAGGTACTTTTTGCTATAATCTTCCTTATCTATTAATGGATAATAGCGATGGGATTTTCCAAATGCCTCATAGCCAACAAATCCTTTTTTTTCCATGATCCGAATGAGCGTGGAAATGGTGTTATAAGCTGGTTTTGGTTCATCATATTGCTCGACAATCTCTTTGACAAATGCCTTTTTAAGGTGCCATAGGATTTGCATTATCTCTTCTTCTGCTTGTGTAAGTGGTTTCATGGATATGCGTTAACTAACAACTTAGTTTCAAAACTAAATATTTAGTTCAAAAATGCAAATTATTTTAAACTAAATTTTTAGTTGATGAAGTTTGGGCATAAAAAAAGCCTCGTATGAGGCTTATTTCTTTGTATTCAGTAATTTATTATCTCTTTATCCGAGCGCTTTTTTCATCACAGCTCCAATATCAGCTGGAGAATCTACGACATGAAGGCCACATTCTCCCATGATTCTCATCTTGGCTTCAGCTGTATCGTCTTTTCCTCCGATAATAGCTCCGGCGTGACCCATTCGTCTTCCTGGAGGCGCTGTCTGTCCGGCGATGAAACCAACTACCGGCTTTTTATTTCCATTTTCCTGAATCCATCTTGCAGCATCGGCTTCATAAGATCCACCAATCTCGCCAATCATTACGATTCCATCCGTTTCCGGATCTTCCATTAGCATCTGAACCGCTTCTTTAGTAGAAGTACCTATGATCGGATCTCCACCAATCCCAATAGCTGTGGAAATACCCATTCCGGCTTTTACTACCTGGTCGGCAGCTTCATAGGTAAGTGTTCCGGATTTTGAAACGATTCCTACTTTACCTTTTTTGAATACAAAGCCTGGCATAATGCCAACTTTTGCTTCCTCCGGAGTAATTACTCCAGGGCAATTTGGCCCAACAAGTACGGCTCCTCTTGATTTTGCATAAGGCTTAGCACTCATCATATCCTTAACTGGAATACCTTCTGTAATTGTAACAATCACCTTTATGCCTGCATCAGCTGCTTCCATGATTGCATCGGCAGCAAATGCGGGTGGTACAAATATGATGGTAACATCAGCGCCAGTTTTATCTACCGCCTCTTTCACAGTATTGAATACAGGCTTGTCAAGATGTGTTTGTCCACCTTTTCCAGGCGTGACACCTCCTACAACATTCGAACCGTATTCGATCATTTGACCGGCATGAAAAGTACCTTCAGAGCCCGTGAAACCCTGTACGATGATTTTTGAATCTTTATTTACAAGAACACTCATTTCATTTAGATTTTCCGCAAAAATATACGATTAAAATGGACTGCCAATTACTTATTCAAATAGCCTGAAAGAAAGCGATCTTTTTCTTTAAATAGTTCATGAAATAAATTCAATAATTAAATCCCTGAATAGCGATTTGGCACAATTTTAGCTTTTGAAAAACTGTATTTCAATCGGGGATTAATCTTTCGACAAAAAGGTCAGTCTAAAGGTTAAAGATCGTTAAACAGCAAAACCCCAAATGATGTGAAAGCGTAAATAAAGTAAGTAATTAATCCTCTTCATATTTACTTAGGTTTAAAATAAGGGAGCTCTCGGGCTCCTTTTTTTATTTCTCATCAGGTATTCTTTGGGCTTCCTGCTATTTTCACAATCTAAACTGTGCCTCATGCTTCAATCGCTCAGATTGTTTTTAGGAACTGAAGTAGATAATAGTCCACTCGTTTTGTTTCGAATGATTTTCGGGCTTTTAGCTGCATTAGAATGTTTTGGCGCAATAGCCACAGGTTGGCTGAATGACACGCTTATCGTTCCCGAATTTACTTTCACGGTAATTGGCTTTGAATGGCTTCAACCACTGGAAGGGAACGGAATGATCATCTATTTCATAGTGATGGGTACTTCAGCACTGTTCATTATGCTCGGACTTTTCTATCGGGCCTCAACTTTTGTATTTCTCGGTATGTGGACGGTGGTATATATGATGCAAAAAACGCATTACAATAACCACTATTATTTATTGGTCCTTTTGAGTGCGGCCATGCTTCTATTGCCGGCACATAAGGACAAATCGCTCGATTCGCACTTTGGGCTCACTGTTGCCAGGCAGTCTTGTGCCCGTGCCTGCCATTACTTTTTCGTTATCCAGATATTGATCGTTTATGTATACGCCAGTATTCATAAGATGCATTTAGATTGGATAGAAGCTAGGCCGCTAAGTATTTGGTTTCAATACAAAGCAAATTATTGGTTGATCGGTCCGCTACTTCAGGAAAGTTGGTTTCAATATGCCATTGCCTGGGGAGGTATTGTCTACGATGGTACGATCTTTTTCTTGTTGCTTCATCCGAAAACAAGAAAGTTAGGATTTGTACTTTCTATTTTCTTTAACCTTTTCAACTCCTTCGTTTTCCAAATTGGCATATTTCCATACTTGATGATCGGGCTTACTGTTTTCTTTTACCCTCCTGATACAATTAGAAGAATATTTTTTAGGAAGAAGGAAAAAATTTACCCGGTCAGAAAGCAATTATCATTGGGATGGACCTATGTTTTGACAGCTTATTTTCTCATCCAGATACTCCTCCCGCTCCGCCATCATCTGATTGAAGGTGATGTTGGTTTTACAGAAGAAGGTCACCGGTTGTCGTGGCGAATGATGTTGAGAGCAAAGACAGGGTTTTTGAATGTATATGTAGAAGATAAGGACACCGGCGATAGGGAGAGAATTGCACTGGCTGATTACCTTTCACCTGATCAGCGGGCGGCTATACCGGGCCAGCCAGATATGATTTGGCAATTCGCGCAACGATTAAACAAAGAGTATGAAAAAATGGGTAAAGATGTAGCTGTATACGCCCATGCCAGAGTCTCCCTAAATGGACATAAGATGAAAGACTTAATTGACAGAAATGTAGATCTAGCCAGCGTTCCATGGGAGCCATTTAAACATTCTGACTGGATATTAACTTACGATTCTTATGATTGATTTACGGAGCGATACAATTACTAAACCGACACCTGAGATGCTAGAAGCAATGATGTTGGCAGAGGTTGGAGACGATGTTTTTGGCGATGATCCTACTGTAAATGCATTGCAAGAAAAGATTGCAAAACTTTTTGGAATGGAAGATGCGCTTTACTGCCCATCAGGAACGATGACCAATCAGATTGCTATGAGAGTCCATACACGTCCACAGGATGAAGTGATCTGTCACAAATACTCTCATGTCTATTTGTATGAAGGTGGCGGAATGATGTACAATTCGATGCTCTCTCCAAAACTTTTAGAAGGCGAGAGGGGAATGATAACAGCTGCGCAAATCACCGAGAGCATAAACCCGGATGATATACATTTTCCAAACTCGCGTCTTGTGGTACTTGAGAATACTATGAATAAAGGGGGCGGTGCTATTTATGATATCAATGAAATACGTAGAATCCGAAAAGTTTGTGATGAAAATCAGCTGAAACTGCATTTGGATGGTGCCAGGTTTTTTAATGCTATTACAAAAACGGGAGAAAATTCAGCAGAATATGGTAAACTCTTCGATTCTATTTCCATTTGTTTTTCGAAAGGTCTTGGTGCTCCCGTTGGTTCAGTGTTGCTGGGAACTAATGATAAGATCAAAGAAGCGAGGAGAGTTAGAAAGGTTTTTGGAGGAGGCATGAGACAGGCCGGATATCTGGCTGCAGCATGTATTTATGCATTGGATCACAATGTGAATAGACTGGCAGACGATCACATACGTGCAAAAAAAATAGGTGAAGAGTTGAAGCAACTGCCGTTTATAGAAGATGTTTATCCCGTAGAAACCAATATTGTAATTGGTAAACTCACACAAGACAAGTCAGAAAAATGGCTTCTTGAGCAATTGGAAAAGCAAGGGATATTGGCGGTTGGATTTGGCAAAGGGCTAGTACGTTTTGTGACACATCTGGATTTCAAAGATGAAGATCTAAACCGGTTTTCTGAATCGGTTAAGCGGATTTCTTAGTCATCGTTACCAGCCATACTCCGGTAAAAACAAATACCGCTGCAAGGAGGTGCCTCAGCAAGAATATCTCATCGAAAAATAATATAGCGGTAGTGGTGGCAAATACAGGCTGTAAATAAATAAAGGCTCCCACCACGGAGGAGTTGACCTTGACCAGCGTCCATGCATTTAAGAAATAGACTACCACTGTCACGATTATGATTGCATAGCCCATACTCCACCAAACCTTGGGTGGTAGCTCAGCGAAAGGAACGCTGGCAGCTTGCGATATCCCAACTGGAACGACAAAAACGATCGCGATAGTAAATATCCATGTCACTACCGTCATGGGTTTGTACTTCCTCATTAAAGGTTTAACCAAAACCAGATAGCAAGCATAGCTAGCACCATTAATAAGTATTAGAATATCACCTCTCCAATCTCCTGTAGTAATCAAAGCATCTGGCTGATATAGAATAATAACCGCCCCAATGAGTCCAAGAATAACCCCGATCACTTTCATTTTTGTGATCTTTTCTCCAATCAGAAGAGAGGCCCATATTAATACCAAAACGGGCGTCAGCGTCATAATGATGGATCCATTTACTGCTGAGGTTAAGCTTATTCCTTTATAAAATAGTAGCTGATTTACTGCTACTCCCGTGAGTGCACACAACGCCAAAGTCAAACCATCAGATTTCCAACTTATTTTTTCACGATTAAAAGAATGAATCATCCAGAAAACACCTGAAGCTACCGTAACACGAAAAACGATAAATCCATACGGACCAACGTATTCAGGAACGACTATTTTTAGAATACTGTAATTAACTCCGTAGAATAAACTCACCAAGGTGAGTGCAGTATATGTTTTGATGGAGTCGAGATTCACGCGAGCAAATGTAAACTGAGGTTACAGATATAATTGTAGGATCGTATTAAGAAAAAAGACAGAATGGATGAAAATTCTTCATCCAATTTATGAGAGAAATCGATTAAGGATAATCTAGCTTCGGCCCATGCGATTAAGCTCTACCTCTTTGTTCATAATCCCTGCGTTGATCTGGGGTTCTACTTTTTTCGTCATAAAGTTTCAACTAGGTGTTGTAGATCCCACATGGTCTGTGAGCTATCGATTCATCATTGCCGGACTCTTACTGCTCGTTTATTCGAACGCTAAGGGATTGAACCTCCAATTTGGAAGGGCAGCTCATATGAGGATGGTGCTTCAGGGAGCCTTGCTTTTCGGTTTCAACTATTGGTTTGTTTATATCGCAGAGCAAGAACTGATAAGCGCACTGGTAGCTATAATGTTTTCATTGATCATTTTTCTCAATGTCTTTTTTGGAAAAATTTTCATGAATAAAGTGGCAGAGAAGAAAGTGTATTTGGGAGCGCTTTTAGGCATAGCCGGTACAGTTTTATTATTTAAGCAAGAGCTTATAGGACTTGGCATGTCCGATTTTAAGACTTTCCATCTCACGATTTGCCTTATCTCCGTAATAGTAGCCTCCCTGGGGAATATTACCTCGGCATTTAATCAAAGCAAGGGGATGCCGGTAATTCAGACGAATGCCTTCGGGATGTTATATGGAGGTATAATCATTGCCGTTATGGCTTTTATATCCGGCGCGCCAATTTCGTTCGACTTCCGCTTTGAGTATGTTTTCTCGCTCATCTATTTGTCCCTTTTTGGGTCGATCATCGCTTTTGGCTCTTACTTAACACTTATTGGAAAAATTGGAGCTGATAAGGCAGCCTATGTACTGATAGTTATTCCTGTAATTGCGGTTGCACTTTCTGTCCTGTTTGAAGAATATCAGCTGGGCTGGCATGTAGCAGCAGGGATGTTACTCATACTCGGAGGCAATATTATTGTTCTCAAGAAATGATTTAACGTTCTTAAGCGGTGTATTATACTAATAATATTAGTATAAATTTGTCCGTATGTTTCAAGATCAATCACCACTTGCGGAGCGAATGCGTCCATCAAAGTTGACAGACCTTGTTGGTCAGGAACACTTAGTTGGAGAAAGCGGAGTATTGCGAAGGGCTATCAGTTCGGGGCAGGTGCCATCTATGATTTTGTGGGGACCACCCGGTACTGGCAAAACAACTATTGCTAATATCATAGCTAACGAAGTAAAACGTCCCTTTCATACCTTGAGTGCCATCAGTGCCGGAGTGAAAGAGGTACGAGAAGTTATTCAGATAGCCAGTAGAGGTAACAAAGCAATTTTGTTTATCGATGAAATTCACCGCTTCAATAAGGCACAACAGGATGCATTACTTGGAGCTGTAGAAAAAGGAGTAATTACACTTATTGGTGCTACAACGGAGAATCCTAGTTTTGAAGTTAATTCAGCATTGATATCGAGATCTCAGGTTTACACTTTAAACGCACTGACAAAGGAAAATCTCCTTACGTTAGTTAACAAAGCCCTTACACATGATGAAGATCTAAAGAAAGAGCAGGTAGAACTGAAGGAGACAGAAGCTCTTTTCAACCTTTCCGGCGGAGACGGAAGAAAACTTTTGAATCTGCTGGAACTTGTAATCAAAAGTGATGACGGCAAGAAAAAGCTTATCACCAATGAAAAGGTGGTTGAGGCAGCTCAGCGCAAGACCGTATTGTATGATAAGAAAGGAGAGATGCACTATGATGTCATTTCTGCTTTCATCAAATCTATAAGAGGCAGCGATCCCAATGCGGCGGTGTACTACCTGGCTCGGATGATTGAGGGAGGAGAGGATGTAAAATTTATTGCACGAAGATTAGTGATTCTCGCATCGGAAGATATTGGCAATGCCAATCCAACGGCTCTTGTGCTTGCGACTAATGCTTTTCAGGCAGTAAATATGATTGGTTATCCCGAATCTCGAATTATCCTGTCTCAGTGTGTAACCTACCTTGCATCTTCTCCAAAAAGTAATGCGAGTTACATGGCTATTAATCAGGCCCAAGCAATAGTTCAAAAAACTGGAGATCTACCGGTGCCAATGGCCATTCGCAATTCTCCTACCAAGCTGATGAAAGATCAAGGCTACGGCAAAGGCTATAAGTACGCGCACGATCATCCAATGAATTTTGCAGAAATGGAATTCTTACCTGAGGAAATACAAGGAACGAAATTGTACGATCCTGGTAAAAATGCACGAGAGGAGGAACTGCGAAAATTCCTCCGTACACGATGGAAAGATAAATATGGCTATTAAATCTTAAAGGCTACGCCAAACTTGATTACGAGTAAGTCTGTTGTAGATTCTCTAGCAGAAGTGTCAAAAGTTAAGTCATCTCCGCTCACGGTAGCTTCATCGAAGTTGGTGCCTGAAAAAGTCACATCCCATGATTCTGTATCACTGCCGTCATAATATTCAGCGCGTTGGCCTTTGAAATAATTCACCCTTAAATCTATGAATGCTTTTGGTGCTATTTTTATTAAAAAACCACCACCAAATCCATAACTCAGTATCCAATCATCCAGTACAGTCTCTCGCGAGATGACATCTGAGTCATCTTCTGTTGCCCATCTGCGATCATCTGATCGATCAAGAATTTTTGTATTAGTTGAAATATATCTAAACCCAAAAAGGGCTTCACCATATGGTTGAATCATTTCCAGCGGAATTACACCTCTTACAAAGGCGTGGGTTCCAAAAATGCTATTAGTGTTCACAACGCGCAGCGGGATATCAAGTCGTGCAAGTTCATTCCCGTTTTGATCATTAATAGTTGCAAACAAATCATGGTTTTGCGCATTTCTCCCATAAATCATATAGTTGATATCAAGGCCTAGATATACAGGAGTTCCTTTTTGAAATGGAAAAGCAATAGACAAATCGCCACCAAAACCTGTCGCATCGGTATTCTCCTTGAAATCACCTTGGGGTAATCCAAGTGAAAAACCAATGCTTCCCATTTGAGCAAATGTGAATAAGGAGGTGAATGAAAATAATGTAATCAGTAGGTGCTTTTTCATGTTGATTGTGATTCGTGATACAATGACAAAAGTCGTAACTTTTCGATTTATTTCAATTTTCGTACCATGTCTAAGCTAATAGGTCCATTCAAAGAAATTGTAACGCTCTCCGAAGCACCTGAAAAAGGGGCTTTAGAAGATTCTGAGCTACATATTTTAAGAAATGGAGGTGTTTTAATCGAAGAAGAAAAAATTTTGAAGGTTGGCGATTTTGACACACTAAAATCAGAATCCAAGTCTGTAGAAGAGATAACCGGCGATCAGGTTTTACTACCCGGTTTAATCGATTGCCACACGCATATGGTTTGGGGGGGATCTCGAGCAAGAGACTATACCCTGCGGATGTCTGGGGAATCGTATGAAAAAATCTTGGAGCAGGGCGGTGGCATTTTTGATTCTGTAGAAAAAACAAGAGCGGCAACATCCGATGAATTAAGAAGCAACCTTATCAAACGCGCAAATCGTCATTTGATGGATGGTGTTACCACCATTGAGGTCAAGAGCGGTTATGGACTTGACGTTGAAAACGAACTGAAAATTCTTGAGGTAGTCAAAGATGCAAAGGCCGATGTGATTTCAGACCTGATACCTACATGCCTTGCCGCCCATGTTTGTCCAAAAGAGTTTGACGATAAGCGAGAATTCTTGAAATATCTGGAAAATGATTTGTTGCCACAATTGCTTGTTAAAGGACTAACCAACCGTATTGATATTTTTGTTGAGCCCTCTGCATTTCCTATGGAGATGGCGGAAGATTATTTACAAAAAGCAAAGGGGCTTGGTTTCGATCTCACCATTCATGCGGATCAATTTCACATTGGAGGCAGTCAAATCGCTGTAGAGCTTGGAGCCAAAAGTGCGGACCATTTAGAGGCAAGTACGGAAAGAGAAGTGAAGATATTAGCACAATCAGACACTGTAGCTGTTGCACTGCCGGGTGCAAGCATAGGTTTGGGAATGAATTTTACTCCCGCGCGTAAGCTTTTGGATGCGGGTGCATCATTGGCGATATCCACCGACTGGAACCCAGGATCAGCACCAATGGGTGATTTGCTTGTGCAAGCGTCCATTTTAGGTATTTATGAAAAACTATCATCTTCAGAGATTTTTGCAGGTGTTACATTTCGAGCTGCCAAGGCATTGGGTTTAGATGATAGAGGAAAAATTGTGAGTGGGATGAAAGCAGACATGGTTGCTTTTCCGGTGAATGATTATCGTGAGATTCTATACAATCAAGGGAAGATCAAACCACAAATAATCTGGAAAAACGGAACTCGAGTAAGTCATGTATAAACCGGGAAACAAAACACTTTGGATGGGTCGTCAGGATCCTGGATCAGTAAGAGATGTCTGGCATCAAGTAGTTGAAGAAGCAGATTTAAATGTAGCCATTCCTGACGGAGTATGTTTTCTAGGTTTTTGCTCTGATGTAGGAGTAAAGCGAAACTTAGGAAGGGTCGGTGCTGTGTCCGGTCCGGACGCTATACGAAAAGCAATGGTCAACCTTGCTATCCATAGTGAATCAATTAAACTGACAGATGCCGGAGATGTGGTGGTCAGTGGTGATCAGCTCGAGAGTGCTCAAATTGAATTAGCGAGATATGTAAAAACCATTTTGAAATCCGGATCTTTTCCGATGCTTTTGGGTGGTGGGCATGAGATAAGTTATGCACACGGAAAAGGCGTGCTGGATGCATTTCCTGACAAGAAAATCGGCATTATTAATTTTGATCCGCACTTTGATCTTCGGGAATACCCGCAAGGAGCTCATTCCGGCAGTTGGGCTAGACAGCTCTTCGAAGAATTTGATCGATTTCATTACCTCCCAATTGGAATAAACGAGGCTGTAAATATTGCATCAATGTTCGAATTGATGCGCTCAAAAAGCCAATCGTTCATCAGCATGGAAGAATTACTGACCGAATCCAGAGAAGACCTTTTATCCCGCATTCATTATTTCACAGATCAGATGGATGTGATTGCTGTGACTCTGGATCTGGATGTGTTCTCGGCCGGAATTGCCCCGGGAGTGAGTGCCGCAAATCCATACGGAGCATTACCACATCATATAAAGCCACTGTTACACGAAATTCTTAAATCAGGCAAAGTGGTAAGTTTTGATGTCGCTGAAATGTGCCCCGAGTATGACGATGGCCGCACAGCTAAGCTAGCGGCCAGCTTCATCTATGATGTGGTTTATTCAGTAAGTGGCTAGCTTCAATCCTTCAGTTTTTTGTATGTGGCTTTCAATGTCAGATTGTATTCTGTGATCGGCATATCCGAAAAATTGGCAATGTTGGTTCTTTCAGCGTAAGTGTAATCTTCATTAAACTGGTAGGTGTCCACATATCGCTCTAGCATATTGTCTTGAACATTCAAATGTCCACGGATGATAAACATTCGGCCAACAGAATCATAAGTCAATGTCTCAATTCCAGTAGCCGGCCAGTTACTATAGAGGCCTATTCGTTCGAATGAATTTTCGAATTTGCTATAGCGAATAGTCTCAAGTATTTCTCTTTTTCTTCCCATTCCTCTGGTGTGATCGGCATCTGTGCTGTCAATAATTAGCTCACCGGTACAGGTCAGAAACATTGGCACGTCCTTGTATTTCAGATCATATCCACATTCCTGCCACCCTTTTTCAGTAAAAATTGGCTCGTTGCCCGGGTTGTGTGTGTCATAGATTTCGAAGGTGATCTCCCATTTCCCTAAATAGAAATCAAGGTCTTGAACTTTGGGTGTTCGCTCCTGGGCATTGCAGGACAAACTCAGGATTAGTGCAGAAGAGAATGCTAGTATTGTTTTCATTTTTTTAAATGCTATGCTAGCAATTTCACCCGCAGGATTCTCCTTATTTAATTAATTCATAATAGCACTTAATAAATCAATGATTGAATTGACGGCCTCCCATCGAGTGCTTTCTAAACTCAGATGGTGATAGGTTCACGGTCTTTTTAAAGGCAGCATTGAAAGATGAAAGCGAGTTAAAACCACACTCATAGGCGATAAAGGCAATTTTATGATTTTGGAATTTTTTATCCACAAGAAGCTCCTTGGCTTTAACAATTCGGAATTCGTTGGTGTATGCTGAAAAACTTTGATTCATGCTTTCACTAAAAAATCTGGAAAGTAAATGTTTGGGAATGGAGGTGAGTTCAGACAATTCGGATAAGCTAAACTCACTTTTTAAATATGGTTTTTCGTTGGCCATTACCCTGGCAATTCTTTGCCTGTGATTTGCAATTTGGTCGGGAGACAGGTTGATGTTTTTATACTTCTTTTTATCTCCAAGTGGAGTGAAAATTTCGCGATTTGAGAAAATGATGAAACTGATGAGATAGATCACAAATGCATAGATAATTGGGCCTGTGATATAAGGGTTTAATCCAAAAATGTAATTGGTAAAATAAGAAACACAAAAGATCGATACACCTAAGAATAAGTTTCTGTACCATGGGAAATAGATTTTTTTCTCTTTAAAAATCACCCACAAATAGTATCCAGCAAAAAGTAAGAAAAATACGGTGTAATATAATAGAGCCTTGTACCCACCAACATACCAAAAATCATTGAGCGGAAGAAAAGGAGATGCCAGAAGCAAGGCAAAAGCGGGAGCCAGAATCACCATTTGATAAAACTTGCTACTTAGCAATTGAGCTTTTTTGGCGAAGTATAGAACTAAAATAGGGCCTATAAAGCCGTGAGCAGCAAAGCCAATATTAAGGAAAAGTTGATTTTCGATATCAAAAAAATACCACCCGATGGATTTGATTAAACGCATAGATATCGCAATCAGCAACGAACCGAGCAAGATTCTTTCTTCAAGTTGGATTCGTCTGGATGAAAGAATAAAGAGCGATAAAAACAAGCTTTGAATCACTCCTGCCCCACACACAATCAGAATTATAGAATCAATATCCATACAGCGATAAAAGTGCCAATTAATTAATAAACCTAACAGATTAATTAATACGGAAGACTTCTTGTGAATGATCACGTAACTCGAATATGAATTTGCGAAACATGACTTTAATACAACGAGCATTTAATATTTCTAAAACTGAGTGGCGACTCGTGAGATCCTCTTTTCTCTACTTTTTCTTTTTGATGAGCAGCTACTTCATCCTTCGGCCGGTAAGAGACGAAATGGGTATATCGGCAGGCGTAGACAACATGCAATGGTTGTTTACCGGCACTTTCATAGTCATGCTCTTCATCATTCCGGTTTTTGGTTTCCTCATGAAAAAGGTGCCGAGACATCAGCTCCTGCCTAAGATTTATGTATTCTTTATCGCCAATATTTTATTTTTCTACTTGCTCTTTAAGATCACCACTTCTCCAGTTTTAGCTGCGTGTTTTTTTATCTGGCTAAGTGTATTCAATCTGTTTGTCATTTCCATTTTTTGGAGCTTCAATGCAGATCTTTTTGATTCCGAACAAGCAAAAAGACTGTACGGACCAATTGCAGCGGGAGGTAGCTGTGGTGCTATTTGTGGTCCATTGATAGCGACATACTGCGTTGGTTTGGTCGGAGTAAATAACCTTCTGCTGATCTCAGCAGGCTTACTACTGATAGCTACTTTTTTTCTGATAGACCTTGTGAAAAAATCTAAAAAAACTCAAACAGATAATTTGAAAACCGTGTCTATTTCAAGCGTGTGGCAAGGTTTGCTTTTGTTGCGGCGATCGCCTTTTCTAAAGCAGATTGGTCTTTTTATTCTACTATATACAAGCGTATCCACCTTCCTTTATTTTGAACAAGCGCATATAATTTCCGAAGCTTTCACATCGTCAGCAGATCGTACCTTTTATTTTGGCACACGAGATTTACTTGTAAATAGTCTCACTTTAATATTACAATTCTTTTTGACCGAGCGGTTTCTTCGAAAAGCAGGAATTGTGATTGCTTTAATGATTGTGCCATTCATAGCCGCAGCAGGATTTCTATCTTTAGGACTTCATCAAGGCGTAATCACACTTCTCATTGTTCAGGTATTATATCGCTCATTAAACTTCTCCATCCAAAGGCCATCGCGAGAGCTGCTATTCACAGGACTTACAGTCCATGAAAAATATAATTCTAAAAATTTCATTGATACAGTAATTTATCGTGGAGGAGATGCCATAAGTGGATGGCTTTTTACTGGACTTAATACCTTAATATCCTCACTTCATATTATTTCTTTGTTTGCAGTTCCAATTGCAGCTGTATGGATGCTGACAGGATTTAGAATAGGAAAAATGTTCAATGTGATAACTTCTAAAACTAATAATCATGAAAACCCAATCATTATCTCGAAGAAAAGCGCTTAAGCAAATAGGTATTGGAGCATTGGCACTTTCTATGCCTAAATTGACTTTCGCATCGTCAGACCAAATCATGAAGAGAGTGATACCATCTTCGGGTGAAAAGATAGGAGTTGTAGGTTTAGGAACCTGGCAGACATTCGATGTAGGAAACTCATCGTCTCAAAGAGAGCAGCTAAAAGCGGTACTTCGTACTCTTGTGGAAGGAGGAGGTGCGGTTGTGGACTCTTCACCAATGTATGGCTCTTCTGAGCGTGTTGTCGGCGATTTGACATCACAAATGAATCTCCAGGATCAGTTGTTCTTTGCTACTAAAGTATGGACAAGTGGAGAGCAATCAGGCATCGATCAAATGAATACTTCTATCCGAAGGATGAAAGCCAGACCGATGGACCTCATGCAAATACATAACCTTCAAGATTGGAAAACGCATATTAAAACACTCTATGATTGGAAGGAAAAAGGACTAATCAGGTATATTGGAATTACCCACTATCAGGATAGTGCGCACAATGAGCTTGAAAGGATTATCAAAACTGAGAATATTGATTTTGTTCAGGTCAATTGCTCTATGGTCAATCGAAATGCGGAAAGGTCTCTATTGCCAACCGCTATAGATGAGCGAGTAGCTGTTTTGATCAATCGACCGTATTCCGGAGGTTCACTTTTTCGGAAAGTTAAAGACAAGCAATTGCCGGCATGGGTATCTGAATTTGACTGCAGTAGTTGGGGACAATTTTTCTTAAAGTATCTCGTGTCAAATCCTGCTATGACCTGTGTGATTCCGGGAACTTCAAAAGAGAAGCACATGATAGACAATCTGGGCGCTGGTATGGGAAAACTTCCCGATGAATCAACAAGAAAAAAAATGATCGAATTGGTGAAGTCCCTTTGATTAGGATAAAATCGCTGTAGCTTCTATTTCAATCAACATGTCTGGCTCAATCAAAGCGCTGACCTCAACCATGCTGGTTGCTGGTTTGATTTTTGAAAATACTTCACCATGAGCTTTTCCAATAGCCACCCACTGAGTGATATCTGTGACAAACATCCGAGTACGAACGACATCCTCAATTTTGCCACCGGCCTTTTCTATAGCCTCCTTTATGATCTCAAGACAAACCTTGGTTTGCTCATACGCATTGTCTCCTACTGTTTTGCCATCTCGAACCGGCGCTGTGCCCGATACTTCAATCGTATTGCCCAAACGAACAGCCCGGCAATATCCTACCTGATCTTCCCATGGGGCGCCTGACGAAATATTCTGTCTCATTAGATAAAAATAAAAAAGTCCGATTCGAAAACCGGACTTTGAATCGATTATTTGAACAATGACTAACCTTCCTTATGTACATGAACATCCATTTGTGGGAAAGGTATATTGAGGCCTACTTCGTTGAATTTGTTGTAAATTTTTTCATTCATATCAAATTTTACTCCCCAATAATCGGCTGCCTCGACCCACAGTCGAACAGTAAAATTTACGGAGCTGTCAGCCAATTCTGCTAAAGCAATAAATGGTTCAGGATCTCTCAAGATCCTATCATCAGCATTAATCAATTCGTTCAAAGTTTCCCTGGTTTTTTCAGTGCTATCGCCATATCCCACTCCTACAGTCAAGTCAACTCTTCTCCGCGGCTCAGTGGAGTAGTTTGTCAGCGATGAATTTGCGAGCCCACCATTAGGGATAATGATGGTTTTATTATCTGGTGTTTTTAAGATCGTATTGAAAATATGGATGGCATGGACAGTTCCTGAATGGCTCGGAGTGTCAATCCAATCTCCAACTTTAAATGGCTTTATAAGTAAAATAATGACACCACCAGAAAAATTCTGAAGCGTTCCTTGCAATGCCAAGCCTATAGCTAAACCTGCAGCTCCTAATACTGCTACGAAGCTGGTGGCCTGAATACCGACCATTCCGATGACCGAAATGAAGAGCATTACCTTAAGAATTGCACTTAGTAACGATTTCAGGAAAGGACTCAATGATGGGTCCACGTTCCTCTTGTTCATGGTTTTACCAAAGGCGCGAACCAACATGCCGATGACCCACAAACCAATTACCAGTGTAAGGATTGCGGTTACAATTTTGGGGCCCAGGGTCCAAATAAGATCTATAAGCTGTTCTGAATGTTCGGATGCGTCAGTGATTATTTCTTCCATTTGATAATTAGGTTTTGGTGTTTTCGATTGTTTTTAGAAAGATACATAAAAATGAACCTTGCATTTCAATACCATCCATCAAACAGATTGGTCAATGAAATGTTTTTGATGGCTGGTGATTCATTAAAAAAGCTATTTTTGTCGGATTGCAAAAAACCTAAAAAAGAGATTTAATGCGAGAACTTAATGATTTTCTATCCTTAATAGACAGTTACATTGGTAGTTCAGCCTGGTTTCCATACGCCTTACTTGGAACTGGCTTATTCTTTACTATATATCTGAAATTTCCTCAAATAAGGTATTTCCGATTCGCTTTTAAAGTGGTGAAAGGAAAATTTGACAAGGAAGATGACGAAGGAGATACTAATCATTTTCAAGCACTTACCACAGCTCTGTCAGGAACTGTAGGTACAGGTAATATTGCAGGTGTAGCATTGGCGGTACATATCGGTGGGCCGGCTGCAGTTTTCTGGATGCTGATGACAGCCGCAGTTGGTATGTGTACCAAGTTTGTCGAGGTTACTCTTTCACATAAATACCGGGAAAAAACAGCAGACGGCACGATGGCTGGAGGCCCGATGTACTACATGAAGAACAAATTAAACATGGGATGGCTGGCAGCTATTTTTGCTGGGGCCACCGTCCTTTCTTCTTTTGGTACAGGATCACTTCCTCAAATAAACAGTATAGCGGATTCCCTTAATGCTACGTTTGGTTTTGACGAAATGCTGGTAGGAGGAATACTTGCTGTCCTATTAGGCCTTGTCATCATCGGAGGGATTAAACGAATTGCTGCAGTGACATCAAGACTCGTTCCAGCCATGGCATTGATTTATTTCATAGGAGCTTTTGCTGTGATTTTTTACAACATTGGAAATATTGTTCCATCATTCGTTTCGATTTTTGCCGACCTTTTTACCGGATCAGCAGCCACTGGAGGATTTCTTGGCGCATCCATTGCCTTTGCATTCAATAAGGGTGTAGGTCGTGGGTTGTTTTCCAACGAAGCTGGTCAGGGTAGCGCACCAATTGCTCACGCGGCAGCCAAAGGTCACGAGCCTGTTTCAGAAGGATTTGTAGCTATTCTTGAGCCTTTTATTGACACTATCGTTATCTGTACGGTAACAGCCCTTGTTCTTCTTTCATCTGGTGTATGGAATGAAAAATTGAGCAACGAGTTTGATTACACAGATATGTCGATAGTGCAGGGGATATATACTGATGCGACAGATGCTGGCAAACAAGAGCTTTACGGACACATCAGTGAATCCAATACACTACCTCTTTTCAATGGATCATTATCTGTAGTAGATGGGGAAATTCAAAATGAGGTTTCGATTATTAATGCAAGATCGCTTGCCGAGGAGGTCAGAATATTGAAAGAGGGAAATCCGTTCACAGGGGCGGTGAACATAATAAATGGAAAGCCTGAAGATCTACTCTATGTCTTTGAAGGAAAGTCACTTGTGCATAGCGCTCCACTTACAGCAGAGGCATTTACTCGGAGTTTCTTTGGAGAATCAGGAAAATACATTGTATCTATTGGTCTATTATTATTTGCTTTTAGTACAGCGATAAGCTGGTCATATTATGGCGATAGGGCAATGACTTACCTATTTGGTCCAAAATCAGTCAAATATTATAGGCTAGTATATGTGGTGGCATTCTTTGTCGCTTCATTCGCAGACACAACCATAATCTGGACCTTGTCGGGTATCACCATAGCGGTAATGACTTTACCCAACCTTTTTGGTATTTTGATGCTGAGAAAGGATATGAAGCAAACAATAGCTGAGTATTGGGATGGATTCAAGAAGGAGTATCCGGATGAGAAAACACCTGAGTAGATACATATTTTTTTGTGGAATTGCACTTACCCTAGTACTATCCGGGTGTAAAAAGGATCGTGCAGAGCCGGAAGAATCGATAAATTCTCAGTCTTTTGATCAATTGATTCAGGATGTTGTTCAGGCAGATTCAAGTGATCAATACATGATTGTAGAAGATTTCATTGATTCGCTGAAATTTCCATACATCGAAAATGACACTTCTGTTTATTTCCTTTATTATGGAGATGCAACCATTGTCGCGGTTGCTGGAGACTTCAGCGGATGGAGCCCTGCAAGCAGGTCATTCTCCAGACTTAGAGATACCAACCTGTGGTATAGAAAGGAAACATTTGAATCCGATGCGAGACTTGATTACAAACTAGTCATAAATGGGTCAAATTGGATTTTGGACCCACAAAATCCCAATCGTATTGGTGGTGGTTTTGGAGCTAATTCTGAGCTAGCAATGCCAGAGTACCTACAGCCTACAGAGATTCATGCATATGATGATGTCGCAAAAGGGACGACCTCCAAGATTCAGTTAGCAAGTTCACATACAGGTAAAACTTATGATGTGCATGTGTACCTTCCCTCCGGGTATGATGCATCCAATAGTTACCCGACAGCATACTTTCAAGATGGCACAGACTATTTGAATTTGGCTTATGCTGCGAATGTGATAGATAATCTGATTGATGCTGGGTCTGTGCGAAAGCTAATCGGTGTTTTCGTAGTGCCTAATGATCGAAATATCGAATATGCGTTTGATGATCGATTTGAATACACATCTTTTTTTGTCAATGAATTAGTTCCATATATTGATGCAAATTATGCCACAATAGCGGAGCCTAAAGAAAGAGCTGTTATTGGTGATTCTTATGGAGGCAATATATCGGCTATCATCGCCTTTAAAAACCCAGAAGTTTTTGGAAACTGCGGTATTCATTCAGGCGCATTTCAGCCCAATAATTTTGACACCAACTCTATTGTCATGGATAATGTGAAGAAGGACATCAAAGTGGCTTCCATCTGGGGAACGTACGAGGGCAGTTCACTCCCTCCCAATATGAGGCGTATCAAAGACTATCTCCTTGAGCAGGGCTACGAGACTTATTGGAAAGAACTCCACGAAGGACATAGTTGGGGACTTTGGAGAGCGACCCTTGACGATATGCTCATTTATTTCTTTTCGAAACAATAGCTATTCCCCATATTTAGGATTTCCTTCAGCAAAGGCCTTAAAGTCCTCCATAAATGACATGGTTTGCTTTTTGAATGGCTTAGTACCCATTAAAAAGGCCATTATTTTCATAAAACCGGTAAACTTAAACTCAGATTCAGAAATCCATTTGGTATGGTTATTTACCTCTTTAAAGTAGTTTTTCTGAATGTTTACAACTCCTTTTGTGGAAAAATTTGCATGAAATTCATCCGGGAGCTGACTAAAGGTAATGGTCTCTATTAATTCCATTTTACGCTTACCAAAGTCATATTTAATAATGGACTCAGCACCACGCTTTCCTACCTCTCCCGAGATATGTTCGAAGCTTACAAACCCTTTTTGCCAATATTTCATGTTGTCAGGGTTATCAAAAAGTTTAACTACCTCATGGCGAGGCTTGTCAATATCAATTTCGCAGGTGTAATGCATAGCTTTACTTTTTATGGTCAATGATAGAATCTTCTATAAAAGTTAAAAAGTATTTGTGAAAAATCACCTGAAAGTATGATCACTTCTTTTTTGAAGATTTAGCCTCTTTATTGAAAATCAGACAGAGATTTACCCACTCTCTTAGTTCTTCATTATTATCCCAGCCGTCAGCATTCACATATAGATATCCTTTCATTGGGCGTTTGGTAAAATCCATTTCACGAGCATTTGGACGAGCCAATGCTTCATCATACACATGAGGTCCCACTCTTGCCATTAGGTCATCCTTTATTACTCCCACACACATTTTATCATCCACCATAATGCACAATCCACCCATCATCTTCTTTTCTTCAAAAGGAATGCTCCGTTCTTTTAATTCTTGTCGCAAAAGATCTGCTAGTTGTTCATTAAATGCCATATCAGTAAAATAAAAATACTTGTTCAAATTTCGGTTGTATCGTAGATTATGCTTCTCCTATTTTTGAATCATGATTACACTTCCCTCATCTGACGAAATGTATAAGGCCCTTCTGGACAAAAACTCTCAATATGAGGGGGTTTTTATTGTCGGAGTAAGGACTACGGGTATCTTTTGCAGGCCTACTTGTTCGGCTAGAAAGCCCAAGTACGAGAATGTGGAATTTTTCGCATCTACAAAGGAAGCCTTGACCAATGGATATCGCGCATGCAAGATTTGCAGGCCAATGAAAGAATACCAATCCAGTCCGGAATGGCTACTACCGCTTCTCAAAACGGTGGAAAATGAACCTGAAAAAAAATGGAAGGACTATGAATTGACAAAATTGGGATTCAGTCCAAGTCGGGTCAGAAGGTACTTTAATAAAACACACGGAATGACATTTCAAGCATATTTGAGGATGAGTAGAATCAATAATGCTTTTTTGAAAATCAAAGAAGGCCAAACGGTGACACAGTCTGCTTTTGAGCAAGGCTACAATTCGCTCAGCGGCTTTTCAGCAACTTTTAAGAATATGACAGGATTTTCGCCAGGCAGAGAAGGCCAAATCATTACTATTAATCGCGTAGCAACACCACTTGGTCCAATGATGATTGGTGTTACTGATGAAGGGCTGTGCCTATTGGAATTCACTGACCGGAAGATGATCGAAACACAGCTGGAAGTGATAAAGCGAAGGATGAAAGCAGAAATGGTTACAGGAAAGCATCCAATGATCGATAGAGTTTCGATGCAGCTTGATGAATATTTTGATGGGAAGCGAAAAGAATTTGATGTGCCGTTGGTTGTACCAGGTACAGAATTTCAGCAAAAAGTATGGGACGCCCTCCTGAAAATACCTTATGGGATTACCCGATCCTACAAACAGCAAGCTGATGTGGTGGGAGATGTGAAGGCCGTGAGAGCTGTGGCAAGAGCCAATGGTGAAAATCGTATTTCAATCATTATTCCTTGCCACAGAATCATCGGGTCAGACGGAAGCATAGTAGGTTACGGTGGAGGCATCCACCGCAAGCAATGGTTACTCAAACACGAATTTGAAAATCAATAATTCAAATACGTGTCATTCTGAATTTATTTCAGAATCTTTTGAAAAATTGAAATTCTAACAGCCTTTAGTGTTAGAATCTAATACTCGATTTCAGCTGCTACCTGTGTGCTTAGAAGATCCTCTATAGTTTCCCTTCGCTTTATCAGATAATCTTTACCCTTATAGAATAGGACTTCTGCCGGTCTGGGCCTCGAGTTATAGTTTGAAGCCATCGTGGCACAATAGGCGCCGGCATTTTTAAACACCAGCAAGTCACCCTTTCTTACTTCGGGTATGATTCGGTCTGAAGCAAAAGAATCTGTTTCGCATACATATCCCACGACATTATAAACTTTCTTTTCTCCATTCGGATTGGATAAGTTTTCAATGTGATGATATGCGTTGTAAAACATGGGACGAATCAAATGATTGAATCCGGTATTCAAACCAACAAATGTGCATGAGGTTGTTTGCTTTATCAAATTTGACTTGGCAATGAAGTACCCGGCATTGCTAACCATAAATTTTCCGGGCTCAAATTCCAGCGTATACTTTTTGCCTTGCTTCTCACAAAAATCATTAAAAGCCGTACTGAATTTTTTTCCAAAGCTTGCAATATTGGTGTGTAGGTCGTCAGGTTTGTAGGCTACCTTAAAGCCACTTCCAAAGTCTATATGAGTGACCGTTTCGAATTTTTCAACCACGCTAAAAACAAGTTCTGCCGCTTTGATAAAAATGTCAGCATCCAGAATATCCGATCCGGTGTGAACATGTACACCCATCACATTTATGTTTAGTTTTTTCACTATGCGCTCAATATTTGGGACTTGGTGAATAGAAATACCGAATTTAGAATCGATATGTCCGACTGAAATGTTTTGATTCCCACCGGCCATTAAATGCGGATTTATCCGGATATAAATTGGTACTTCAGGATGATTAATTCCAAAATATTCAAGGGTATAAAGGTTGTCGACGTTGATCTTTACCCCAAGTTCAATCGCTTGCTCATATTCTTCGGTTGATATGTTGTTTGGAGTGAAGAGGATATCATCGGCACTATAGCCCGCATGTAGCCCCAGATGTACCTCCTCAATAGAGACACAATCCAGACCAGCGCCTGCTGAGTTAAATAGCTTGAGAATAGCCTGATTATTCAGCGCTTTGCAAGCATAATGTACCTTAAGTTTGCCCACTTTAAATGCTTTGATAAACTGCTTATAGTTTTCCATCATTTGATCTGCGTCATAGACATAGAGTGGTGAGCCAAAAGACTCTGTTGCTTTGATTAAGCTTGCAAATTCCATTTTTTAAAATTTTAAATTCGTTAAACAAAAAAACCGAAGCGCTAACTCCGGTTTTTTGAAAATCTTTTATACTTAAAATATCATCAATAGCCGGACACAAATAGTCGTTTTGACTGCTTTGCAGATTTACTCTTTTTGATCCAGTTTGATACCATATCGCTAAAATAGAAAGATTTTTATTTTAATTAAATGCCGCCTGTATAATTAGTTGGTAGAAAATTATCCACTAAAGCCACTATATAGTTCAAAATGCTTTCGATATAACCTCTAGTATTACTTTGCTTTTATTTTGGAGAACTGAATACTCCAATTAGTAAAAACATTTTCTCTTTTTTATCAAATAGAAGATAAATAAAGGTCCTATCTAAAATAAAACTATTTCCTCTACTTCTATTCATAGCCACTGCTGAGCTACTTGCAGCCTCTGTACCATCTTCACTTACCTCTATGAAAGTAGTATGGAGTGCATCGTAAATTACCAAACCAGGTTTAATTTTTTCGAATTCACCTTTGGTAAAAGGTGAATTTAAACCCATCCTCATTAATGCTTTTTTCAAATCAATCTCAGATCGTACTGTAAATTTTGGAATGATTAACTCTTCTACTTTTGCAAAGCGATTTCTATTCGAACCATTTTCTATTAAGGTTAGATCTAGTGTTTGAACAATGTTTTCAATTGATTTCCTGGTATTCTTAAATGGTTTTAAAAAAATCATTTCATACTGATCATCAACAAATGGCAGGCAGATTGCTTCATATTCCAGTGAGGCAAATTTGTTGTAGACCCCATTTTCAATTTTCATGAATTCAGCACTGTGACTGGTGTTATCAATATCATAAAAATTTCCTTTAAAAGTGTTTTCCTTATCAAAAGGCTTTTTCCATAAGTTCTTTATGTACAGACTATTTAGCAGAACTACTTCTGTGTTGGAACTTAAAAAACTTTCAGCTAAAAAATCAACAATTTTCCCTTTTGTTTTTTCAAATGTATAGGTGTTAATCCTGTCGGTTGCATCCTCCGTTTGTTGAAAGTCCACTCTTTCAACATGGGCATTAATTACTTTAGAATTTTCAACAAACTCACTGTTTATAGGCGAACTATCGTCATTTATCCATAATGAATTTGACAAAATAATGTTAGAATTATTGGCATAGGAATCAGATAGAGACTCGAAACTGCTCAGAAAAACATCGTTTTCTAAGCCTGTTAAATTACTTAGTTCTTCGAAAGACTGATTGGTCGCGCCAATTTGTAACCATCCCAACATTCCTGTTATTAAAAAAGGTGAGAAACAAAAGTTTTCACCTAGATAATGATTTGACCTAATAAAATCAGTCGCTATTTTTTTGTTCGCATTTGAAAGCTCTGATTCAAAGGTATTCTGAGCTTGAGAATGCAATGAGATCAGAAATATCAGGTACAGGCTACCTATCAATCTTAACCCTAAAAGTCTCACTTTTCCCCTCATTTGTAATGATTTTTACGATAAAGATTCCGTTTTTAAGTCCCCCAATGTCAATCTCATCAATTGTATTGTTAATTGCTTTACTCACCAAAACTTTACCGCTTAAATCGATAATTTCCAATTTATCTATGATTCTTTCAGAAGTAAGTTTTAACGTTTGTGTTGCAGGATTTGGATAGATAAGTATTCTATCGATAGATTTAGAATTATTGGTGTTTGTTATTACATCATCTCTTTTATTCTCTGAGAATAAGGATTCCTCATCTGAATAATTTGCTGAATATTCGTCAACAACGTTCGCCATAGCTGAGCCTGCTTGATTATAATAACTTTCATCAATAAGAGGTCCTGATGGATTGTAAGGATCATCTGACACCATAGCTCCTCTAGCGGTGATCCTTAATTCTCCGCCTGGTTCGACGGTAAATCCGTTTCCTAAGGTGATTGATTTTGACTCAAATGTTGCACTTTTACCTGATCGAACAGTCGGAGAAGATGAGCCTATTGAAACAACATTTAGGTACTCTGCTGCCAAATAGTCATCCTCAAGATCGTCACCAAAAATTATGGACCATTCTTGTAAACCTAGTGAGTTTGGATGTTTTAGTTCTGAGGTATTAAAGTTTTCTGGTGAGTGGATTAATAAGTTATCGATCGATATTTGATTTATGTTTGGATCTTGATCGTCTTCATAAATCACCCACAAATAAGAATAATCTTTATTAGGGGTAAAAGACGATCCAAATTTTACCGCAGGATTAAACAAGTCCGGCGAATTATTTGTTACTTGATCGTACCAGTATTCGTAGTTAATTTCCGATATTAATTGACTTTGTGACCAATCTATTGATACAGGTGAAGTGTTGGCTGTGCCACACTGAAAATTTGGAATTATATTTGTAGCAATAAATTTTACTTTCTCACCTGACGATTCCATGTTGTAAAGATCATATGTGAAAATGATTTCTTGATCCTTATTGAATTGAAAGCTTGTAATTATCCCTGAAAATTCATCCATACGTAATTTGTTACAATTGCCTAGGGTAGCAACAATACCGTGAGAAGTATAAAACCCATCACAACTCGCTTCTCCTCCTCCGAAACAGGGATAAGAGTCGCAAATATTAAAGTCAGCAATTATAAAGTCCGGTTCTCCAATGGTACTTGCAAGCTGATAAATTGAATTAGGACTACAATTAGGACCTCCACCGTTTCCATTTCCTCCATCATCGTCCTCAGGGATAAAATGATCTAGGCTTTCAAGACCTTCATTGTTATAATCAAGATAGTTGCCTAAGCTATAAGTAAAAACATTATTATCATATTTATCCCATAAATGGCTTATAGACTGGTATTTATCGTATCCGTTACCACATTGTGAGTCACCATATCTTAACAACCCCATTACTTTGTTACCCTGAGATGATATAAGTGGACTTCCAGAAGCCCCTTCCTCCTGATGTCCGCTACTCCATGTCACTTTCCACTCACTGCCCATACCATCCTCATTTACATATTCAGTAGTATTGGTAAAAGCAATTTTTTTGAGTAACCCTAAAGGATGACTGATGCCAACTGAACCGAAAATATTACTAGTTTGCTTTGTCCATCCTAATTTTACTATGTCTAAATGATTTTCAATGTTATTTAATTGCAGATCAACTAAAAAATAATCTGCCGTAGCACCGGGTAAAGATGGATGTGCGCCTGTAACGGCACGTGATCCATTGTGGCTATTAACTCCGGCTTTTGGAGTGGTTAGATCACAGGTGAAACTTTCATAGCCAAATTCAAAAACCCATTCAGAAAAATCTTGCTCTGATGATGTATCATCACTAAAAATAGGGCTTAAACCATGAGCCGCAGTTAACACGTATGAGGACTTGAATGGGTCAGTACTATTGACAAGAAATCCAGTCCTTGCGCCAGCTAATTGATTATTTGAATCATAATAAGCAATTCTACAAACACCTTTCCTCAAATCTTGATAGTTTTCTTCACAAGTAATATCTTCAAAACAATTGCTATTGCTGGTGCTTTTACCTCCAGTATTTGCATTTTGATCAAATGGTTCAGAGTGGATATCGTAGAATGCATGGACTATTCTATATAGATGTAGTTTTCCTTCAAATTCAGAATCATTTTCTTCAAAATATTCTAATGTGATTTTACTTCCGGGAACATTGGCAGTAGTAAATTTTCTATCAGGTCGATTGTTTATATGAGTGAAGGCGCCAAGAACTCTTGACTTATCTTCATTGTAAATGAATAGCGCTGCAGTTTTAGGTAACTCATAATTATCAAAGTAAAAAGATATGCCAAAAGCTGTTTTAGATTCTATATCAATTTTATATAGTGTTCCGTTATTCAAAACTGTTTTTTCTCCGTCTTTTTTTATATCAATATCCAAATCAATACCACTTCCAAAATATTTAGATCTACAATTTTCACAACTTGCTTCCAATTTTTGGGAACGCGCTTTTTCGCTGTAATTATTTATTGAATTATAAATGAATGACTTAGACTTTGGGATCTCCGTCCTTGCAGAGTTATTGAACCCAGACTGCATAACAGAGTCTATCAGAAGTGAATATGGTTTCCCACCTAAGCTAATTTGACTAAAAACAATTGTAGGCAGAATCAATAATACGCCCATTGCTAATTTTCTCGAATTCATTTTTCAATTTCTTGTTTAGCTTGCAAATTCCATTTTTAAAATCAGTTTAACAAAAAAACCGAGGCGCTAACTCCGGTTTTTGAATTTTTTTATACTTAAATATCATCAATAGCTGTATGTAAGGGACCGCTTAGACTTCTAGTCGGATTTAATCTTCTCAGCCTCAGTTTGACAATATGCCATTAAAACAAAGATATCATTATGAATTAGACATAGTTCATGTCAATTTGTGGCAAACTCACCGCTAAATCCTCCAGTCATCTTTGTGTCGCCATTCAGTGTCAAATCAAAGCTTAACGTAAAGTTTGGGCTTGCCCCACTAAATTGAACTGAACCACTATCTACACTGTATGATGTTCCGTCTGCATCTAACAGGGTAATAAAGAAAAATTTACCTCCATCTAGACTTAGTACATCACCCTTTGTGTATGTACCCGAGCTAAGGGATGAACCTGGTGCAACCAGATTCAATACAATTCGAAACGAAGAACTGCTGCCAACGGAAAACGAAGGCGTTGAGGTTATTGAAACATCTGCATCTGCTAAAGCAAATACACCTTGACGAGTGCCTTCTGATTCGCCTAAATCAATAAATCCACCATTCGTTATATCGAACGTTTGATCGCCTACGGTGATTTGATTATTAACAGCAACACCATCATCGCTGCTACATGAAGTGATAATGATGATGGATAGGATTGAAAGCGAAAGCAATATCTTTTTCATGGCATTTTTATTTAAAGTTAATTCTTACTTAGCAAACGCAACAGCACGCGTTTCCCTTATAACGGTAACTTTTATTTGTCCGGGGTATTGCATATCCTTCTCGATTTTTTGAGAAATGTTAAAAGATAAATCTCCGGCCTGTTTGTCATCTACATTCTCGGCATCTACCAGCACCCGTAGCTCTCGCCCAGCCTGGATTGCGTAGCATTTGTTTACCCCATCAAAATTCAAAGCAATGCCCTCGAGATCTTTCAATCGTTTCAGGTACTGCTCCATGATCTCTCGTCTGGCCCCTGGTCGTGATCCTGAAATTGCATCACATGCCTGAACGATCGGTGAAATCATTGAAGTCATTTCTATTTCGTCATGGTGAGCACCTATTGCGTTGCAGACTTCAGCATTCTCATTATACTTTTTGGCCAGTTCCATACCTATGATTGCATGGGGTTTTTCTGGCTCTTCTGGCCATACTTTGCCAATATCGTGCAAGAGTCCCGCTCGCTTAGCGAGCTTTGGATTTAATCCGAGTTCGGAAGCCAGCGTGGCGCAGAGGTTTGCAACTTCGCGCGAATGTTGTAGCAAATTTTGACCGTATGATGCTCGAAAACGCATACGGCCAACCATCTTGATCAACTCCGGATGTAATCCATGGATGCCAAGGTCAATCACTGTTCGTTCTCCGATTTCCACTATTTCATCTCCAATATTTTTGGAAGTCTTATTTACAATTTCTTCAATCCGTGCAGGGTGTATTCTACCATCCTGAACCAAGCGATGTAGTGATAGCCGAGCAATCTCTCTTCTTACTGGATCAAATCCGGAAATTATGATTGCCTCGGGTGTATCATCAACAATGATTTCAACACCAGTTGCAGCTTCCAGCGCTCGTATATTTCTTCCTTCACGCCCGATGATTTTACCTTTGATGTCATCACTTTCAATGTTGAAAACAGAAACTGTATTTTCGATGGCATGCTCCGTTGCTGTTCGCTGGATGGCTTCTATTACCACTTTTTTGGCTTCCTTGGTAGCAGTCATCTTTGCTTCTTCCACAATCTCTTTAATGTGTGCTGAGGCGCTTGTTCGGGCTTCGTCTTTTAGTGCCTCCATGAGTTGTGCTTTGGCCTCTTCGGCAGGTAAGTTGGCTGCTTTCTCCAGAATAGCTACTTGCTGCTTTTGCATCTTTTCGAACTCTTCTTTTCGCTGACGAGCAATCTCCATCTGATTTGAAAGCGTTTCTTTCAAGCCGTCCAGCTCATCTTCCTTGCGCTTAGCTTGCTCAAATTGTTTGTTGAGGTTGGCTTCTTTTTGTTTGAGCTTTTGTTCGTTTGTGAGAATGATATTTTTCTTGCGAGCAGCTTCTTCTTCAAATTCACTTCTCATTTTGAAGAGGTTCTCTTTTGCTTCATGAATCTTATCTTTCTTGATACTTTCAGCAGTTACTTCCGCCTCTTTCAAAATAAGCTTACTTTGTTCTTCGGCTTCTTTTACCTTCTTACTCGCACTTTTCCCTTGCAAAGCTCTCCCAATGAGCAGCCCGATAGCTGCACCTACGATGGCTGCAATAATTATGATGATTGTGGTGTCCATTTATTATTCGATTTATCAAATAACAGGACAGTCAGACGTGTCTAAATCAAGGGCGATATAATCAGAATGCTAAATCGAGTTGGTGATGAGCTGGTTTAATTTTGAGATTTCATCAAGTGCAAAATCATCAGAAGCTTCTGATGTTTCTTCACGCTTTAGTTTCTCGACCAGACAATCAAAAGCTACCATGGCAACCAAATCCTGGGCATCGTCTATCCCAAATTGATTTTGGTAATTTTTTATTTTCTCATTTAAAAGTTTCCCTGCTCTTCGTATCCTTTCTTCATCCTCCGCTTTCACTCTCATGGGATACTCCCTGTTCCCAATTCTGATTTTTATGGATAGTTCAGCCATTCGGTTTATATAGTTATTTTATTCTGCCAAATGGGCAATACATTTATCTATCTCCTTGATGTAGCTATCTATCGTCTCTTTCAGCAACGCTGAATCTCCTTCACTGACTACCGTGTTATTTACAAGTTTATTTATTTTCATTTTATCCTGAAAGGAAGTCAGATTAGCCTCCTGGCTCTTCATTTTTTCTTTCAGTGTGCCATTTTCTTCTCTGGTTTGATCCAATTCATCTTTTAAGCGCTTGTTTTCAGAAAGCACCAGCTGAATTTTTCGTTCCAGATTTTGAAATTCACGATATAATTTTTCGCCAGGCATTTATTTTCGTATGACAGCTCCGAGTTCTTTTTCATATAAACTCATCAAGCTATTCATACTTTTATCTATTTGTTTATCTGTTAAAGTTTTGAATTTATCTTGAAGAAAAAAACTAATTGCGTAAGCTTTTTTTCCTTTTTCTATTTTATCGCCCTCATAGACACTGAAAAGGTTCATTCTGTTCAATAATTTCTTTTCTTGTTTGAAAGCAAGTCGCTGAATGTCAGCGTAAGAAATCTTTTTGTCGAGTACAAGTGACAGATCTCTCTTCACTTCCGGGTACTTAGGAATGGGTTCGTAAGCTACATCGGACTTGTACAACTCAACAACAGTTGACCAGTCTAACTGTGCATGATACACATCTTGTTTGATACCATATATAGAGAGTAATTCCTTCTTTAGTTTACCTAAAATACCCAACATTTTACCTTCTTTCTTTATCACTATTCCATACTCATAAAGGGTGTCTTTTTCTGACGGAATTATTTCAGTTTTTCTAATTCCGGCATACTTCAGCATTCCCATCACAGAGGTGTTCAGGTCATGGAATGAAGTTTTACGTGGTTCATCAAGCCAGTTAGCTTCAGTTGTATTACCTGTCAGGTAAAAAGAAAGCCACTCCGTTTCGACATATCTCTTTCCATCTTTTTTGTATGAACGTCCAAATTCGAAAAATTTTAAATTGGGATTACGTCTATTGATGTTGTAGGCTACAGATTCTAGTGCAGTGTAGACTGGGGAGGTTTTCATAATGGTCAATTCCTCACTTGAAGGATTGAGCATTTCTACGGGCTCTCCGCCCAGTGGAAATTTTTCGTAATACCGAGGGCTGGTCAGAGAGTTTGTGAGAATTTCTGAATATCCTCTTCCAGCAAGAAAGCGCGATAAATCTTCTTGAACACGATACGGTTCATGCTCCTCAAACTCTGCTAAATAATCAGCAGAAAACTCCTCATCGAGCGCTACTTCGTTAAACCCGTAGATTCGCAAAACCTCTTCAACCAGATCGGCAGGTCTGGTAACGTCGCTTCTATAGGATGGTACGACAGCCTTAAACCCTGTCTTTGTTACATCCTCAGTTTTTATATCCAACCAGTTCAGGATTTCCATGATAAGCTTATGGTCAAGTTCTTTTCCTATTAGCCAGTGAAAGGTCTTAAACTCAATATCAATGACTTTTTCCTTGATTGGATTTGGATAAATGTCTACGATTTCGGACGCGATATAGCCTCCGGCAAGTTCCAAAATAAGTGATGCTCCTAATTCAACGGCTGGAATGGTCATCTCAGGATCTGCGCCTCGCTCGTATCTGAAGGAGGCATCGGTTGAGATGGTATGTCTTTGTGCAGTAGATCTAATTCCATCAGCATCCCAATATGCACTTTCAAGGAATATGTCAGTTGTATCTTCAGTTACACCTGAGTGAAGTCCGCCGAGAACCCCAGCCATGCACATGCCTTCACGTTCACCATTACATACCATCAGATCTTCACTGCTCAGTTTTCTTTCCTTTCCTTCAAGGGTGGTGAAGGGAGTCTTATCCTTTAAAGTATCTACAATGATCTTGTTTCCCTTAATATGAGACGCATCATAAGCGTGCATTGGCTGCCCGATAGAGTGAAGAACATAATTTGTGATGTCAACTACATTATTGATTGGCTCAAGTCCTATTGATCTTAACTTCCACTGGAGCCAGTCTGGAGATGATTGCACCTTTATTCCCCTGATGGTAACACCTGAAAATCTAGGACACCTTTCAGAGTCTTTCACCTCTACCGCTATTGGTCTATCATTTTTGGTCTCCAGCTTTTGAGGTTGAGGAATAGACAATTCCTTTCTGAAATATGCTTTTAAATCCCTTGCTGATCCCATATGAGAAGTGGCATCTCCTCTGTTTGGCGTGAGCCCGATTTCAAATATGTGATCTTCTCCCGTTTCGAAAAGTTCTATTGCAGGGGTACCGTTAGACTTATCTGTGTCTAGTACCATAATACCATCGTGTCCTGTGCCCAGTCCTAACTCGTCTTCAGCACAAATCATTCCTTCAGAAACCTCACCACGAATCTTGGCTTTTTTTATCTTAAAAGGCTCACCACTGGTTGGGTGAATCATACAGTTAACTGTCGCTACTAATACTTTTTGACCAGTGGCAACATTAGGTGCACCACATACAATATCAGATAATTGATCAGCACCTATGTCTACTTTGGTGACTTTCAGTTTGTCGGCATTGGGGTGTTGCTCGCAGGAAACTACTTCTCCTACTACAATACCTTTAAGTCCGCCAGGTATTTTTTCTACTTTCTCAATGCCCTCGACCTCAAGACCTGTTTGTGTTAGGATGTCACCAAGTGTTTCAGGTGATTCTGTGAAATCAATGTATTCTTTAAGCCAATTGTAGGAAATCTTCATTCTTGCTAGTATCTCTGAATTAAGATGGCAAAAATAAAGAATCTATTGAGGCATCACTTCATAATAAATCAATTGAATTATTAAACGCCTTAGTTCATTTTGTAAACTACTGAAACGGATAGTTCGGCAAGCAATTTGCGCAATTGAACAGTTTGAGAATCTTCTATTGAACTTGAATATGAGCCGAAATAACTATTTAATGTAAGGTCAAAAACGGTGATAGTAGATATCTCACCAAGCTTCTTACCGGCAATTTTAGCAACGTACTCTGCATTTATACGAGCATTTTCTATTGCACTTTTCTGAAGTTTTTTTGTTAACTCAAATTTATCACGGAAATGAAAGTTGTTAATCATAGCATTGGCCACACCGCCAGCCTCGATTTCGTTAAGTATTGATTCAAATTCATCAATATTGTTCATGTTGACAAGGTAAGTTTTAGAAATAGTTAATTGGTCATCAGATCCGTATGAATTATAATTAGGATGGGCATCTAAACTTTGAATTTGTAAAACCAGACTCTCTAATCCCTTATTCCTAAGTGCGGTTATCAATTGTTCTTCAAGTGTTTTGATACTTACTCTACCTTCAGAGGATATGTACTCTTGGAGCATAATACTTACCTCAATTTGATTAGGTGTTACAAGCTTTTCAGCTCTTCCTGTTACAGTTATTGTCTCTTCTAGCGTTTGCGCCATTCCGGGGATGACCCAAATCATCAACAAAAATTTTAATTTAGTTCTCATAGTTTAGCATTTTTAAATTGAACTCAGAATCCAAGTTTGTTATTTGTTTTTTTCGCCAGCGTTGATTGCTACATCTAGTAAATTTTCCCTTGGTGGTAAAGGGCAAGTAAAGTCATCAAAATAGGCGCAATAGGGGTTGTAGGCTTTATTGAAATCAAGTGTGATCAGATCTGACTTCCCGATCGCAACATCGAGGTACCTTCCACCGCCGTATGTGGAGTCACCGCTTGTTTCGTCACCGAATGCAAGCAAGTACTGATTCCCAAAACCAAGCGCCTTGAGTATTAGTAGTGAGCATACCTTACCCTTAATTTTAAAATTTGCATTGGCAAATTTCAGGTAAGTGGTTTTAGTTCCATCACTATTGGTCAGAGTCAAAGTTTCTCTTTTCGTAAATCGGGACAATTCCCCACTCACACGGTAATCGGAATTGGGTTTGAAATATGCTACTTCCTGATAATCCTGGTTTTTCTGAACGAATGGACTTGCTTCGGATGACCTGAAGAAATCGTTTCTCTCTTCCCAGAAGGTTTGTATTTCCTGAATATACTTTTCGTCCGAATTCCCCGATTGAGTGATGACAAAAACAACAATAACTACTGGTATAAAAATCAGCCAGATTTTCTTCATAGCAAGTCTTTAATACAAATTTAATGTCGATTTGTTAGATCATGTTTTCATCAGCAAAGCTAAAAAAACCTTGATCTGTGATTATTAAATGATCTAGAATGGCAATGTCAAGTGTCTTCCCTGCATCACTCAGTTGTTTGGTTAATGCTCTATCTTCCTTACTTGGCTTAAGATTCCCACTTGGATGATTATGAGCAAGGATTATCCCACTAGCAGTTTCTTCAAGTGCCCGCTTGAATATGATTTTAGCATCTACGACCGTTCCCGAAACACCTCCAAGGCTGAGCATCTCTTTTTTTATCACCTCATTGTTACGCTTCATTAGTATTACCCAGAATTCCTCGTGACGTAAATCCATAAGGTCACCATGCAAAAGATTAAATGCATCTGAAGAGGAAATGATTTTTACACTTTTTGCTGGTTCGGATTCTTTTCTGCGCCTACCTATCTCAAGTGCCGCTACTATGGAAATAGCCTTTGCTTCACCGATACCTTTAAACTTTTCTAAATCTTTTACTGAAAGTCTAGCTAGTCGGGTAAGGTTATTTTCGCATTGATTCAGAATATATTGTGAAAGTTCGACTGCAGTCTGCTCTTTGTTGCCTGAGCCGATTAGTATCGCGATGAGTTCGGCCTCAGAGAGTGCTGCTTTCCCTTTTAGTAGGAGTTTTTCACGTGGACGATCTTCCTCCGCCCATCGTTTAATTGTTAATCTATTTTCCATCAGTAATTGGCTCGCTGAAAGCAATTCTTTTGATGGTAGTGGTTCAAAAATAGTCTACTTCGTCAAAACCACTAGTTGAAAACAAAAAACCCTGTGCAATTGCTCACACAGGGTAAAAAAAATGTCTTTGGTTTAAGTCTTAAAGACCTGCTACGTGCTTGGTCAGTTGAGACTTAAGGTGTCCGGCTTTGTTCTTGTGGATAATGTTCTGCTTTGCAAGCTTATCCACCATTGAAACAACCTGAGTAAGAAGCTCTTCACCAGCTTTCTTGTCAGTAGTCTCTCTTAGTCTTTTTATGAACGTTCGAGCCGTCTTGTGCTGATATCTATTTCTCAGTCTTTTAGCCTCGTTGCTTCTTATTCTCTTAAGTGCTGATTTATGGTTTGCCATAACGCTTTTCTAGTATTCTAAAAATTTCGGACGGCAAAGATAGGAGTTTTCTTTTGAAATGAAAAAGCTTTTTCTGAATAGAACACTGATCAGATTACAAATTTAGAAAGCAGGCTATTCGCATGGCACTCAGTTAGGCATTTGTTAGATTTAAAATTATGAAAGACTTCACCAAACCTCACAGAATATCTTCTCTTAGCGAATACACGACGAAGTATGATCATAGTGTTGCAGATCCTGAAGCTTTTTGGGAAGAAATTGCTAATTCATTTAACTGGAGGAAGAAGTGGGATAAAATTCTGGAATGGGATTTCAATAGCCCAGATATAAAATGGTTTCTTGGTGCAAAGCTCAACATCACTGAGAATCTACTTGATCGACACTTGCCTGACAGAGGTGATCAAGTGGCAATACTATGGGAGCCAAATGATCCGAAGGAGAGGCCCGAAACAATTACATACAAGGAGTTGCACAGAAAGGTGTGCCAATTTGCAAATGCAATGATTGCAAATGGTGTAGAGAAAGGGGATCGGGTAATTATATATATGCCCATGGTACCTGAGGCGGCAGTTGCTATGCTTGCATGTGCCAGAATTGGAGCCGTTCACTCAGTGGTATTCGCTGGGTTCTCTTCTAACGCTCTGGCAGATAGAATCAATGATTGTGATGCAAAGATGGTATTAACCTCAGATGGGAATTTCCGAGGTGCCAAAACAATTGACGTAAAAGGAGTCGTTGACGATGCTTTGCAAAAATGCAGCTGCGTTGAAAAGGTTATAGTATTTCAACGTACCAAAACTGAAGTACATATGGAAATTGGTCGTGACCTGTGGTGGCACGATGCTATAAAAGATATGTCTGATCAAAATGAAGCTGAGGAAATGGATGCAGAGGATTTGCTATTCATTTTGTATACCTCAGGCTCTACAGGTAAACCTAAAGGCGTGGTACATACATGTGGTGGATATATGGTTTATACCTATTATTCGTTCTTAAATGTTTTCCAATACAAACCTGGTGACATGTATTGGTGTACTGCTGATGTTGGGTGGATTACTGGGCATTCATATATTGTTTATGGTCCGCTTTTGGCCGGAGCTGCCACTATTATGTTTGAAGGTGTTCCTACTTATCCGGATGCAGGCCGGTTTTGGGAAGTCTGCGACAAGCATCAGGTGAATCAGTTTTATACAGCGCCTACTGCTATCAGAGCACTTCAGGCACATGGATTGGAGCCTGTGAGGAAGCACAAGTTAGACTCACTTAAGGTAATTGGCTCGGTAGGTGAGCCAATCAACGAGGAAGCCTGGCATTGGTATCATGAACAAATAGGTAAAGGGAGGTGTCCTCTAGTGGATACCTGGTGGCAAACTGAAACCGGGGGTATTATGATATCGGCGTTGGCGGGGATTACACCGAATAAACCAGCTCATGCCTCACTTCCTCTCCCCGGGATTCAGCCGATAATTGTGGATGCAGACGGGAATGAGCTGGAAGGCAATAATGTTGAAGGGAACTTGTGTGTCAAGTTTCCATGGCCATCCATTCTAAGAACGACTTATGGTGATCATGAGCGATGCAAACAGACTTATTTCTCTGCTTACAATAACATGTACTTTACCGGAGATGGAGCTAAGCGAGATCACGATGGCTACTTACGTATTCTTGGGCGGGTTGATGATGTCATTAATGTTTCTGGGCATAGAATGGGAACAGCTGAAGTTGAAAACGCAATTAACGAGCATGCCAAAGTTGTAGAGTCAGCTGTAGTTGGCTTTCCACATGACATTAAAGGGCAAGGTATTTATGCGTTCGTCATTGCAGAGGCAGATGGGATAGAAGAGGAGATTAGAGAAACTGTAAGTAAGATGATTGGCCCGATAGCTAAACCTGATCAGGTACAGATTGTCTCCGGACTTCCAAAAACTCGGTCAGGCAAGATTATGAGAAGAATTCTTCGCAAAATTGCGAGTAAGGACACTTCAAATCTTGGCGATACTTCAACGCTATTGAATCCTGAAGTCGTTGAAGACATTATAAAAGGGTCGAAATAAAAAAAGCCCCACTCAGCATGAGCGGGGCTTCCTAAATTAGAATTACACTTTAAATCTTAAGAACCACACATCTCACATCCTTCAGGATCATCTAGTGAGCATTGCATAGCCGCTTGCTGATCAAGTTGTGCCTGTGTTTGTGCCTGAACTCCAGCTGCCGCTGGCTGAGCGGCTGTCGCTTCCTTTGGCTGTTCTTGCTTTTCCTTAGATACAGTAAACTTGATTGCGTCAGTTGCTGCTTTCGTTCTCAAGTAATACATGCCTGTCTTCAAGCCTTTCTTCCAGGCGTAGAAGTGCATAGAGGTCATCTTACCGAAGTTGGCATCCTGAAGGTGGATGTTCAAGCTCTGACTCTGACAAATGTATGCTCCTCTGTCGGCAGACATATCGATGATCGCTTTTTGAGAAATTTCCCAAACAGTCTTATATCTTTCTTTGATTTCATCAGGAATCTCAGCAATGTTCTGGATAGATCCATTCTCTGCTTTGATCCTGTTCATCATTCGTTCATCCCAAAGTCCAAGATCAATTAGTTCACTCATTAAGTGCTTGTTAGCTACAATGAATTCACCTGATAATACTCTTCTTAAATATAGGTTGGATGTGTATGGCTCAAAGCACTCATTGTTTCCAAGAATCTGCGAAGTTGATGCAGTTGGCATTGGTGCAAGAAGTAAGGAGTTTCTTACTCCATTTTTCTTCACTTTCTGCTTTAATTCTGTCCAATCCCATCTTCCGGAGTCTGGAGTAACGCCCCACATGTCAAACTGGAATACACCTTTGGATACAGGTGATCCTTTGAATGTTTCATATGCTCCTTCTACTTCGGCTATTTCCATGGATGTCTCCATAGCAGCATAATAGATGGTCTCGAAAATTTCCTTGTTCAACTTTTGAGCTTCTTCCGATTCGAAGGCCATCTTCAATAGCAAGAATGTATCTGCAAGACCTTGCACACCTATACCGATTGGACGGTGCTTCATGTTTGAGTTTCTTGCTTCAGGCACCGGATAGTAGTTCACATCGATTACTTTGTTCAAGTTTCGAGTTACTACTTTGGTTATTTCATATAGCTTCTGGTGATCAAACTTTCCATCGATCACGAATCTTGAAAGTGCGATTGAAGCCAAGTTACATACTGCCACCTCATCTTTAGAAGTGTACTCCATGATCTCAGTACATAAGTTACTGGAACGGATCGTACCTAAATTCTTCTGATTAGACTTCTTGTTAGCAGCATCCTTATATAGCATGTAAGGAGTACCGGTCTCGATTTGTGCTTCAAGAATTTCAAACCACAAGTCTTGAGCCTTTATTGTTTTTCTGCCTTTTCCTTCGCGCTCATATTTTTCATATAGAGCTTCGAATTCATCTCCGTATGCTTCGTATAGTCCCGGACATTCGTCTGGCGACATGATTGTCCAATCACCATTCTCTTCTACACGCTTCATGAAAAGATCCGGAATCCAAAGTGCGTAAAACAAGTCTCTGGCTCGCATCTCTTCTTTACCATGATTCTTTCTCAAATCAAGGAAGTCAAAGATGTCCGCATGCCATGGCTCAAGATAAATGGCAAAGCTTCCTTTTCTTTTGCCTCCACCCTGATCGACATAGCGAGCTGTCATATCAAAGTTTCTTAGCATCGGAACGATACCATTTGAAGTACCATTGGTTCCTTTTATATAGGCACCTGTAGCTCTTACGTTGTGAATGCTTAGACCAATACCACCGGCAGATTGAGAAATCTTAGCACACTGCTTAAGTGTATCGTAGATGCCATCGATACTGTCATCTTGCATTGATAGAAGGAAGCAAGAGGATAGCTGAGGCTTTGGTGTACCCGCATTGAATAATGTTGGGGTAGCATGAGTAAACCACTTCTCAGACATCAAATTATAAGTCTGAATTGCTGAATCTATGTCCTCACCATGAATACCTACTGAAACTCGCATGAGCATGTGCTGTGGACGTTCCACAATCTTGCCATCAAGTTTCATTAAGTATGAACGCTCCAGTGTCTTGTAGCCGAAATAGTCGTAGTTGTAATCTCTATCATAATTAATTGCATCATCCAATCTTTTCGCATTCGATCGGATAATGCCATAAACTTCTTTCGAAAGAAGTGCGGCATTCTCACCTGTTTTTGGGTTGATGTATTCATACATTCTCTTCATTGTGTTTGAGAATGAAGTCTCAGTCACTTTATGAAGATTTGATATAGAGATACGTGCTGCAAGTTTTGCAAAGTCAGGGTGCCTTGTGGTCATGGTTGCAGCGGTCTCAGCTGCAAGGTTGTCAAGCTCAACGGTAGATACACCATCATATAATCCGTCGATTACTTTTTTGGCGATCTCAACAGGTTTTACATAGTCTGCGTTTAAACTATAACACAGCTTCTCAATGCGAGCTGTGATTTTGTCAAATTTTACGGATTCTCTTCTTCCGTCTCTTTTTACTACTAACATAGGGCTATCGTGATAAGGTGATTACAATGATTTTTTTAAAAGTCTTCATCAAGTGAGAATTTAGATTTCCCACTATCTCCATCCATAACGCCGGCTTTCTGATACTCTCCAACTCTTTTTTCAAAGAAGTTTGTTTTTCCTTGTAGGGAAATCATTTCCATGAAGTCAAACGGGTTGGTTGAGTTATATACTTTGTCGCATCCTAGTTCCATCAATAATCTATCGGCAACAAACTCAATGTACTGGCACATCAGATCTGAGTTCATACCTATCAATTTTACCGGAAGCGCATCTGTTACAAATTCTTTCTCGATGGTAACTGCATCTTGTACAATTTTCTGTACGGTTTCTTTTGGCAACTGATTTTTTACATGATTGGTGTATAGCAAACAGGCAAAATCACAGTGTAGTCCTTCATCTCTTGAGATGAGTTCATTAGAGAATGAAAGTCCTGGCATCAAGCCTCTTTTCTTCAACCAGAAAATGCTGCAGAAACTTCCGGAAAAGAAAATTCCTTCAACCGCTGCAAACGCAATCAGTCTTTCTGCAAATGATCCCTCGTCAATCCATCTCAATGCCCAGTCAGCCTTCTTCTTCACACAGTCCATGGTTTCTATGGCATTGAATAAGTAGTCTTTCTCCTTTGGATCTTTTACGTAGGTGTCTATTAATAAGGAGTAGGTTTCGGAGTGGATGTTTTCTACTGCTATTTGAAAGCCATAGAAAAACTTGGCTTCTGTATATTGTACCTCTGCTACAAAGTTTTCTGCCAGGTTTTCATTTACGATACCATCACTAGCAGCAAAGAACGCAAGGACGTGTTTGATGAAGTGCTTTTCATCATCGGTCATTGTATTGCTCCAATCTTTCAAATCTTGACTCAGGTCAATTTCTTCAGCAGTCCAGAAACTAGCTTCGGCTTTTTTATAAAACTCCCAAATGTCATTGTGCTGTATTGGAAAAAGTACAAAGCGATCTTTGTTCTCTTTTAAGATAGGTTCTTCTACTTGTGCTGCTACGTCGCTCATAATATCTGTTAATTCAAATAGTTTTTTCTATTTATATAAACAATAAAACGTCCCTAAGCTCACGAAAAGAGTGTGCTTTTTTAAAAACTTTTTAAGTCCTGGGATACAGCCTTAAGAGTGGTTTATTTTTCTCGGTGGCCTGTTTACAAATCTGTTTAAAACGGAGCGAAATTCCAAGCGGTTATTACGGGTGCAGAGGGTGCGATTTGGATATTATTAAATTATGATAACGGATTGTTTTTTAGCGAATTAACTCCCAATTTTGTAACTGAAACTTTGAGGAAAACACGCAGAAAAGGGGGTAAAAAAAAGTTAAAAAAAAATAAAAAATATTTTATCATCACTTTATGCACGCTTGCTATTTGAATATTCATATTGAAATCGTATCTTTGCAATCCTTTTTTCAAAAGAAGATAAAATGTACGCGATAGTAGACATTGCTGGGAAGCAATATAAAGCAGAGAAAGACAAATTCCTTTACGCCCCATTGATGGATGGTAAAGAAGGAGCAAAAGTGGACTTTGATAAAGTGCTACTTGTAGATAACGATGGTAAAGTAAAAGTAGGTGCGCCTACTGTTAAAGGAGCCAAAGTATCTGCCAAGATTCTTGAGCATGTGAAAGATGATAAAGTAATCGTGTTCAAAAAGAAAAGAAGAAAAGGCTACAAGGTGAAGAACGGTCACCGTCAGCAGTTTTCTAAAATTTTGATCGAAGATATTAAAGGATAAAATCTCATGGCACATAAGAAAGGTGTAGGTAGCTCGAAAAACGGAAGAGAGTCAGAAAGTAAACGACTTGGAGTTAAAATCTTCGGAGGACAAAAAGCTATTGCTGGGAACATCATCGTTCGCCAAAGAGGCACAAAACACCATCCGGGAGAAAATGTAGGTCTTGGAAAAGATCATACACTTTTTGCACTGTCTGATGGTGTTGTAAAATTCCACAAAGGAAGAAAAGACAGATCCTACGTTAGCGTAGAGCCCTCTGCGGAATAATTCCACTTAATTTTCAGGTAAAAAAACCATTACTATATGTAATGGACAGGAAAATATTGCGTTAAGCGATTTTAGGTTAGGTTAGTTAGAGTATTAAAAAAGGGGTTCCATATGGAACCCCTTACTCTTTTGTGCTCAGCTTATGCTTTTGCTTTGTTCTTTTTAGGCCTACCTGGAAGAACTGTGTCAGGTTTGAAACCGTTCTTGTATCGCTTCTTCCGAGTCTTCCAAACTTTGTAATTGTTTTTGTTTCCTACTTCAAATTGCCACTTCATGTGTTCTGAAGGAGTCATCCACTCAAGGTTTTCAAAGTAATTGTTTCTTGGGTTGTTGTCTTTGTGGATAATCATTGATTTGTCATCACCTTTCTTTTTCACAAAAACTTTTGCAGTTTCCTTGTGAGGATATACGGTTCTTCTTTTCCCGTTATCGTCAATTAAATCCAAGAAGTAGCATTTGCATATTTTATTCCATCTCTGACGCATAAGTTTTCCACGCAGTTTCATATGCGTTTTGCTTCCCTTGTGCCAAACCTTTCTGCTCTTGCTACGGATTTTGCCTCTGTTGGATATTTCGTAGTTTGAGAACCCATCAATTGGTCCCCACGCTTCATCCTTTTTTTGATCTGCCATTTAGCTCGCTTTTTTTTGGTTATTTAAACAAGCTGATTCCTAATGATTATCAAATGTAATAATTTTTCACATTATCAATTGATAATACAAGAACGTTATTTCTCGTATTTTTTTGGAGCGTATAAAAATCCAAAGGCTTCAGCATCTTCTTTCGTGTGTTTTTCATGATGAACATAATGTGCTTTCATTATGCGTTTCATGTATTTGCTCTTTGCTTTAAACGGAATTTTTACTCTACGGTGCACGATTATGTCGTGAAATATGAAATAAAAAATTCCGTATCCAAGTATTCCGATACCTATGTATAGCAGCCACCAGAAGTTTTGATAGTCGTTGTACCCAACATAGATGGTGAGTATGGATGGAATACTGAAAACAACGGCAAAGAGATCATTCATCTCAAGTGCATGGTTGTGCACTTTGTGATGTGACCGGTGCCAACTCCATAAGAATCCATGCATAATATATTTATGAGTAAACCAAGCTACTCCTTCCATAAAAAAGAAGGTTCCTACGACTATGAGTATATTTATTAATACTGACATGCTAATACTTTATGCATAAATAACACCTGTAAAGGTAGTGTTGTTCACTCTACTATCACATTTAGCTTATGAAGAAAGTAGCATTTTATCAAGAGCATAAACTTTCGAATGTTGGGCACTCGTATTCGTTCGGATTTGACTCGCTCCGGAGAAAGTCTTGTAATTTTTTTGAAGAGGACAGTGTAATAAATGTATGCTAAATATACGCCTCCTCTCACGCCTTTCGGAAGCTGCTTGATTCCTATGACTGCCTTGTGAAACTCATCTTTAATATCTTCTTCTATTTGTTTCTTTTCTTCTTCACTGAAACTGTTAAAATCTACTCCAGGGAAATACACTCGACCTCTCTCGTCGTAATCACTTTTTATATCTCGCAAAAAATTTACTTTTTGAAATGCAGACCCAAGGTGTTTGGCTGCTGGTAATAAGCGTTGATATTCGCTTTCATCACCACCACAAAATACCTTCAGACACATGAGCCCGACCACTTCAGCACTGCCATAAATATATTTTTTGTAATCAGGATCAGCGTAATCGGTTTTGCTAAGATCCATTTCCATGCTAACCAGGAAAGCTTCGATTAATTCATGATCGATTTGATATTCATTGACTACATGCTGAAAGGAGTGAAGTACCGGGTTGAGGCTTATTTTCTCTACTATGGACCTATAAGTATCTGCTTTGAATCTATGGAGGAGCTCTTTTTTGTCATGATCATGAAAAGTATCAACAATCTCATCGGCATATCTAACAAATCCATATATGGCATATATAGGCTCATGATATCTTTTGTGTAGCGTACGAATCCCCAGTGAGAAAGAGGTGCTGTAAGTTTTGGTAATAAGCTTACTGCAATCGAATGCGGTCTGAGTATATAGTTCTTCCATCAATCTTTAAAAATAGGAAAATCTTTTCCGATTTCTTTAGCAATTACCTCTCCTGATATGAGGGAGGGTGGAACGCCCGGACCTGGTACTGTTAGCTGCCCGGTGTAATATAGGTTTTGTAGTTTTTTGTTCTTTAGAGATGGTTTTAAAATCGCAGTTTGACGAAGCGTATTTGCCAAACCATAAGCATTGCCTTTAAAGGAATGATAATCGTCAATGAATTCTTTGTGAGCGTAACTCCTTTTTGTGATGATATGGTCTCTAATTGACACACCGGTAAATGTTTCCAGCTTGTCCATTATTAGCTCAAAATAGCGCTCACGTGTTTCGTTTGTATCTTCAATATCTGGAGCAACCGGAATCAGTACGACCAGGTTTTCCTTTCCTTTGGGAGCTACTGTGTTATCGGTTTTTGACGTGGCAGAAACGTATAATAACGGTTTGCTTGGCCATTGTGGATCATCGTAGATTTCGCTCGCGTGCTGTTTGAAATCTTCATCAAAAAATAATGTGTGATGTTCGAGGTTTGGTAACTCCTTATCTACACCTATATAGAATAGAAGTGATGAAGGTGCAAGGACTCTGGAATCCCAATATTTTTTATCATAGTTCTGAAAAGAGGGAGGTAGAATATGTTGGTCAATGTGATGGTAGTCTGCACCAGCCACTACCTGATCGCAGGTATAAGTTTCGTCCGTGGTGTTTACGGAGACAATTTGGTTTCCTTCGAATGTAAAGTTTGTGACCTCTTTACCATACTTGATATCAACACCCAGTTCTTCGGCCAATTTCACCATACCTTTTACCACAGAGTTCATTCCTCCTTTTGGATACCATGTGCCTAAGGAAAGATCTGCATAATTCATCAAACTGTAAAGCGCAGGTGTATTTTCGGCAGTTGCTCCAAGAAACAGAATTGGAAATTCCATGAGTTGGATGAGTCGTTCATCTTTGAAATGTTTTCTTACGTGCTTAGCGATAGAGGTAAACACATCCATTTTGAGTAGACCGAGGAGCAACTTCATATCCATAAACTCCAGTAATGACCTGCTTGGCTTGTAAACGAGTTTTTTGACACCAACATCATATTTGTACTTGGCTTGTTTAAGGAACGATCGGAGTTTTTGACTGCTGCCTGGCTCAATCTCTTCAAAAAGATCTTCCAATTCAGACATACTTGCTGGAATGTCTATCGTATCATTTTTAAACTTGATGCGATAGGAAGGATCTAAACGGTCTAGTTGATAGTAGTCACTTACGTTTTTACCAAATGAGTTAAAAAATTTCTCAAAAACATCTGGCATCCAATACCATGAAGGTCCCATATCCCAGGTAAACCCTTGGTCACTGTAGCTCCTTGCTCTTCCGCCGGGTTGATCATTCTTTTCCAGTAATGTTACCTGGTATCCCATTTTTGCTAAATGGCAGGAACAAGAAAGGCCGGAAAATCCGGCCCCTATCACTACAACTCTACTATGGAAATCTTTAGTTGGCATATACTTTTAACCCTCTTTTTAATTCTTTTCTGGCAATGTGAATTCTGTTTTTAACAGTTCCTATTGGAATGCCAAGCTTATCAGCTATTTCATGATATTTAAAGCCTCTAAAATAAAGGGTAAAAGGAACTTTATACATGTCTTTTAGACTATCTATTGCCGCATTGATATCTTTCATTACAAAGTCGCCATGAGCTTTGTTTTCAATCACAGAGCTGGTTGAATTGATGAAATGATTATTTTCTGTTGTATCTATAAATGTGTTTCTGCGCACCATACGCTGATAGTTGGTGATGAATGTATTTCGCATGATTGTATACATCCATGCTTTCAAGTTGGTACCATCTTGAAATTTGTCTCTGTTGGAGTAAGCTTTGAATACGGTTTCTTGCAACAGGTCATTAGCATCTTCCCCGTCTTTAGTCAGTTTCAAAGCGTATGGTTTCAATGAACTTGTGAGGTTTTCTATTTTATAACCGAATTCTAAAGCTGTCATTTTGTTTAACGTTTAGTGTAAAAAGTTAAACGAAGATATATATATTTTGTTTAACAAAACAATAAAAATGTTAAACAAAATGTAATTAATTTTTAAAAACAGCTATTGTGTGCTATTAAGATACTTTGGAGGAAATTTTCTGTGTGAGATGAATGAGGTCTTCAAATTGGTTTAGCAATCCTACATTGGCCGGAAATTCCAAATCCTGACCAACAACTCTGCTGCCAGTAACATATACCTGACAGTTTTTGAATTTGCTACCGAGCTTTTTAATAAACTTCTGAACCTCTTTAGCTTCCGGTGCAGTTGTCATAGCAGTAAGCATGTACTGCGGATTAAGTTTGTGATATACTTCTTCGAGGGCATCTAGTGGTACTGTCTGCCCAAAGAAAATGGTTTTAGCTCCTTTTGATCTTAGTAAGAAGTTGGCAAAAAGAAGTCCAAGCTCGTGAAGTTCACCTTCTGGAAGGAATAATAGAAAGAGAGAACCATTTTCACTTGATTCTGCTTGATCTGTGGCCACAATCATTTTTTGCCGTACGAGATGAGATATAAAATGCTCTTGGGCGGGGTTAATGGAATTGGTCATCCACAAGATTCCAATTTTTCGCATAAAGGGGTAGATGATATCCATCATTGCCTTTTCAAATCCAATCATTTTAGTGCATTCTTCCAAGATTTGGGTAAATGCATCCTCATCTAAATCAATCATGGCCAATGTCAACGCACTGATCTGATCTTGATGTGATCGATCTTCAAAGCTGATTTTTTGAACTTCTTCAGCCAGTAGATCTTTAGGCATTGCTACAATCTTGCTAATCTTGAATCCGTGATCTTTTAGAGTGGCAATGTTCAATATTAGTTTTAAGTCCTCATCATTGTAAAAGCGAATGTTAGTCGCTGTACGCTGAGGAGAAAAAAGGTCATAGCGCTGCTCCCATATACGAATGGTGTGGGCTTTAATTCCTGAGAGGTGCTCAAGATCTTTTATGGAATAGACGCTCATGCCCACATTAACAAGCTATTAAATTAATTGTTTGAACCCCGCGAGGTTATATTTTCGTTTCCTTAATTTGCCAAACCTAATAAAGGACGAATGATTTTATATAATGTTACTGTCAATATAGACGACGATGTAGAGCAAGACTGGATCGGATGGATGAAAGAGACCCATATTCCGGAAGTTATGGAGACGGGATTTTTCATGGATTATCGAATGATGAAAATGCTCTCACAAGGACAAGACGATACCGGATCAACGTACGCCATTCAATACATGGCTGAATCTTTGGGACATCTCGAGACATACTTGGATACGGTTGCACCTAAAATTCAGAAGAAATCTATCATTAGATACGGGACCAAGATGGCAGCTTTCAGAACCGTGCTGGAGGAAGTCTAAAAGTCAATATTGCAATTGATCCAATCGTCTTCAAAATTGGTATTATACTTTTTGTAGAAGTTGATTGCGGGTTTGTTCCAATCGAGTACTTGCCACATCATGCCTGAGCATCTTGTTTCTCTGGCAATCTTTAACGTGGCATCAAAGAGTAATTTTCCAGCACCTACTCCTCGTTTGGATTCGGTGACAACTAAATCTTCCAGATAAAGGCGTTTTCCTTTCCAGGTAGAATACCTGTAGTAATAAATGGATGTTCCTATAACCACCTCATTTTCTTCTGCGATTAGAAAACCATAAATAGGATTATCTCCAAAGCCGTCCTCCTCCATGCGGGTAACTGTATTTGCCACCTGATCAAGTGCTTTTTCATATTCCGCAAGTTCTTTGATCAGATCAAGGACAATTGGAAGGTCACCTTTTTCTCCTTTTCGAATTTTTACCATATTGACTATAAATAGAAAGCCCTCCCCCGTTACCGAAGGAGGGCTATTTTGTATTATCTAAATTTACATTTTTTTCTTCGCTAGTTCAGGAATCACTCCCATATTGTACCAAGCATAAGAGTACATATCAGCGCTTAGTTCTATACGTTTCTCTGTTGACATACCTGCACCATGACCTGCTTTGGTCTCGATTCTGATCAACAATGGGTTCGGATTGTCTTTATTTTTCTCTTGCAGCGTGGCTGCATACTTAAATGAATGAGCTGGCACTACACGATCGTCATGATCTGCGGTAGTTACCATCACAGCGGGGTAGGTCGCGTTTGGATCAATATTGTGAACCGGAGAATAGGAGTACAGGTAATTAAACATCTCCTCGGAGTCTTCTGAAGTTCCATAATCTGCAGACCAGGCTCTTCCGATGGTGAAGTTTTGGTATCTGAGCATATCCATCACGCCGACCATTGGAAATGCGACTTTTGCCAAATCTGGACGCATATTAATAGTAGCCCCAACCAGAAGCCCACCATTTGAGCCACCCTGAAGTGCCAGATAATCTGATGAAGTGTATCCCTCATTGATCAGGTATTCTCCAGCCGCTATGAAATCTTCAAATACATTGATTTTTTGGAGTTTGGTACCTGCTTTGTGCCATTCTTCTCCGTATTCACCTCCACCTCTAATGTTAGGCATAGCAAATACGCCTCCGTTTTCAAGCCATACAAGTCGTGATGTACTAAAAGATGGTCTTAAGCTGATGTTAAAGCCGCCGTAAGAGTAGAGCCATGTTGGATTCTTCCCGTTTAGCTCAATGCCTTTTTTATGTACAATAAACATCGGGACTTTGGTGCCGTCCTTGCTTGTGTAAAAAATTTGCTTAGTCTCGTATTCATCAGGATTAAAATCAAGCTCTGGTCTTCTGTGAAGTTCTGATTCTCCGGAAGCGATATTATATCTGTAGACAGAAGCAGGGACTGTAAACGATGTAAATGTGTAGAAAAATTCATCTGCATCCGAAGCACCACCAAAGCCTCCTGCGGTACCTATACCTGGAAGTTCAACATCTCTAATAAGGTTGCCTTGGTAATCGTACTGTTTGATCGCTGTTTTAGCATCGATTAAATATGATGTGAAAATATTTCCACCGGCTGTGCCGGCATTCATTACATTTTCTGTTTCGGGTATCATATCTACCCAATTGTCAGGAGCGGGGTTTTCATAGTTCACCCGTACAATTCTGTTGTTTGGTGCATTCAGATTTGTATGGATGATTAAATCGTCACCATCATTATCCACGATGTAATGATCATTTTCAAATCCTGTCACAATTGGAGTGAAATCGCTATTCGGATTACTTAGGTCTTTTACATATAATTCATTCCCACTGGTCCCAGTGTAAGAGTATATAAATAGGAATCGTTCATCTTCACTTACACCTGCGCCAAACCTGTTTTCAGGGTTTTCAGGGTTAGAGTAGACAAGTCTGTCTTCAGATTGGGGAGTACCAACCTTATGATAGTAGATTTTACCATATTGGTTAGTAGCTGATAGCTCGTCTCCCTCTTTTGGTTCATCAAAGCGCTGGTAATAGAATCCGTCTTTGTACCAGCTCATGCCGGAAAACTTAATCCATTTGATTTTATCATCAAGAAGTTCTTTGCTTTCAGTGTCCATGATGAATGCTGTTCGCCAATCTGATCCGCCTTCTGAAATATTGTAGGCTGTGTATTTGTAATCATCAGAAAAACTAAGGCCGCCGAGAGCAGTTGTTCCATCTTCAGAAAAAGAATTTGGATCAAGGAATACTTCAGGATCTTCATTAAAATCTTTGACACGATATAGAATGGACTGATTTTGAAGCCCATCATTTTTATAGAAATAATAATAATCACCTCTTTTAAAAGGTGCACTTACTTTTTCATAATCTTCAAGTGCAGTCAACCGTGCTTTTACTTCATCCCTGAAGTCGATATTACTTAAGTATGAATTGGTTACTTGATTTTGTGCCTGCACCCATTCAGCGGTTTCGTCAGAGGTGTCATCTTCCAGCCATCTGTATGGATCTGGCACTTCTTTGGCAAAATAGACATCAACTGTATCTACCTTCTTAGTTTCCGGATAATTCAGGTTTGCAGATTTCTGTTCTTGTGGTTGGCATGACCACATCATTGAGGCGATCAATAACAAGGTTAGATTCTTCATAGCTTTTTAAATTTTATTAGCTATTAAGATAGATATACCCCAAAGAAATAGCGAATGACTTTACATCAGAGGTTTTTAATTCTTTCGAATCTCCTTAAAACCTAGATATGGATGTAAAATCTCTGGCATTTTAATGTGATCTTCAGCCTGATTGTTTTCTAATATGGCTGCCATTATTCGTGGGATTGCCAATGCACTACCATTAAGTGTGTGAGCAAGCTCTTTCTTTCCATCACTATTCTTGATTCTGAGTTTTAGTCGATTGGCCTGGAATGTCTCAAAATTTGAAACCGAGCTTACCTCCAGCCATTTTTCCTGTGCAGCAGAGTAAACCTCAAAGTCGTATGTAATAACTGAAGTAAATCCGAGATCACCTGCGCATAGCCTTAGAATCCTATATGGTAATCCAAGCGATTTTATCAACTCCTCAACATGTCCAACCATCTGATCGAGTACTTCATATGATTTGTTAGGGTCTACAACTTGCACAATCTCTACCTTATCAAATTGATGCAGACGGTTGAGTCCCCTGACATGTGAACCCCAAGAGCCAGCTTCTCTCCTAAAGCATGGAGTATGTCCTGAATGTTTAATTGGTAGCTGATCTTCTTTAAGAATAACATCCCTATACATATTGGTAATCGGTACTTCAGCAGTAGGAATCAAGTACAAATCATTCGCTTCCAGGTGATACATCTGGCCTTCTTTATCAGGCAACTGACCTGTACCTAGTCCAGAATCCTCATTTATTACCACAGGTGGCTGCACTTCTTCATAACCTGCTTCGGCTGCTTTATCAAGGAAATAGTTGATCATACCTCTAACTAGTCGTGCGCCATGCTTTTTATAGAATGGAAACCCTGCTCCGGTAACTTTATTTCCGGTCTCGAAATCCACAATATCGTACGCTTCAATAAGATCCCAATGCGGCTTTTTATGGTTACCAAGGTCAGGGATATTACTGTCCTCTACTTTTATGATTTCATTGTCTTCATCGGTCTTACCAGCCGGAACAGAATCGTGAGGAATGTTTGGAATATTGTATAAGTGTCTTGAGAGCGAAACTTCAATGTTGCTTAGTTCCTCACCAAGAGATTTACTTTTTTGCTTTAGCTCTGTTGTTTTCTTTTTGGCAGTTTCTGCTTCTTCTTTTTTGCCTTGTTGGAAGAGTTGGCCTATTTCTTTTGCCAACTTATTTGACTCATGCAGAATATCATCCAGTTGACCCTGAAGCTTTTTTCTTTGCCCATCTAATGTTAAAACATCTTTTAGAAGATTTTCAGCACCCTCCAGTCCTCTTTTTTCAAGTCCCTTTACACACCTGTCAAACTCTTTTTCTATGGTAGAAATCTGTAACATGAATCTTAATTTTTATCAGTCCGCAAAGAAAAATGATTTTGTGATGAAAAAGAGACTCAATTCATATTAAGTAAAATATTAGTTGCTATTTGTGAAATAGTGGGGGATGGTCTATCATTGCGAAGCAATCCACGAAAAACTCATCCGGGTTTTTCTGCTTAAACAAAGCAAATAAGCGATTACCACGTATTCTTCGGAATCTTTTTAATTAAATATTGAAACCCACTTTTACATACAGTTATGTACACACTAGATGATCTTAGTGTAATGCTATTGTCCGAGCTTAAGGAAATAGCTGAAAAACTAGGAATTAAGAACCACAAGAAGCTGGCAAAACAGGACCTCATTTACGCTATCCTGGATCAGCAGGCAAGCATGCCGGAAGGCGAGATTAAGAAAATCAAAAACGAAGCTTTAGGCGAAGCACCTGCAGAGGAGCCAAAAGAGAAATCTGAGAAGAAGCCTAGAGCTAAGAAAGATGCTCCTAAGAAGGATAAACCTTCGGACGACAAGAAGGAAGATAAAAAAGAGCATTCTGACAAGAAGCGAACCGACGACAAGAAACAGGATGACAAGCCTGAGAAAAAGGATGGCGACAATAAAGAGCGCCAGGAGAGAGAGAATCAGCGAGCTGAGCGTGAAGCCGAGCGCCAGGAAAAGCGAAGAAAAAAAGAAGCTTATAACGAAGAAATTAAAGAATTTGATGGTGTAATTGAGAATGAAGGAGTACTTGAAATCATGCAAGATGGTTATGGTTTCCTTCGATCAAGTGATTATCACTACCTGGCAAGTCCTGATGATATTTATGTTTCTCCATCACAGATCAAACTTTTTGGACTGAAGACGGGAGATACTGTAAAAGGACAGATACGACCACCAAAAGATGGTGAAAAGTATTTTGCTCTTCTTAAAGTAGAAACTGTAAATGGTAAGACTACGGAAGAGGTAAGAGATCGAGTTGCTTTCGAATACTTGACTCCACTATTTCCTCAAGAGAAATTAAATCTTAGTACTAAGCCAGACAACTACTCAACAAGAATTCTTGACTTATTCTCCCCAATAGGAAAAGGTCAAAGAGGAATGATCGTAGCACAGCCAAAAACAGGTAAAACTGTTTTACTTAAGAATGTAGCCAACGCAATTGCGGAGAATCATCCTGAGTGTTATCTAATGGTATTGCTAATTGACGAGCGTCCGGAGGAGGTAACAGACATGGCTAGATCAGTAAAAGGAGAGGTAGTAGCTTCTACTTTTGACGAGCAAGCTGACAAGCATGTAAAGGTATCAAACATGGTACTTGAGAAAGCAAAGCGAATGGTTGAGTGTGGTCACGATGTGGTTATTCTACTTGATTCAATTACCAGACTCGCGCGTGCTCACAACACAGTGGTTCCATCTTCAGGTAAGATACTTTCGGGAGGTGTGGATGCTAATGCGCTGCACAAACCGAAGAGATTCTTTGGTGCAGCAAGAAACGTTGAGAATGGCGGATCTCTAACAATTATTGCAACAGCATTAATTGAAACAGGATCTAAAATGGATGAAGTAATCTTTGAAGAATTCAAAGGTACAGGTAACATGGAGCTTCAGCTGGACAGAAAGCTTTCTAATAAGCGAGTTTATCCTGCTATTGATGTTCCAGCATCGGGTACCAGAAGAGAAGATCTATTGATGGATCCTGAAGAGCTGAAACGCGTTTGGATCTTACGCAAGTTTATGTCTGACATGAATAGTAATGAAGCCATGGAATTCTTACTAAGCAAGATGAAAGGCACTGCCAACAACGATGAGTTTTTGGTAAGTATGAATGGATAAACATCAACTGAAAAATTATTAAAAGCCAGACTTAGGGGTCTGGCTTTTTTTTTGTGCCATTGAGATACTGCTGATTTAATTGAAACCGATAATTAAAAACCAGTAAATCTTAATAAGAATGAAGAAATTAGTTTTTATATCTCTGGCCTTTCTTTTTGCTTTGACAGGATGTCAAAATGATGAAGAATTGGCAGATGGTTTGTCTTCCGAGGAAGCCAAGGCTGTACTTGATGAGTCTACGACATCTCTATCCAATGACATTATTTCTTTGGCGGAATCCGAAGGCATAAATGAATTATTGCATATTTCAGAGCTGATTGAAGAATATTCAATAATCGGTGGCCGGGTAAGCCAAAAAGCCTGGACGAAAGCACGCCTGAATAATATCATTCAGCAGTTTGTTGATGGTCCTGCAGGCAGAATGGGAATGAGCACTCCAACTTCTTTGGAAGAGATCAAAGGATTGTTTGTTTGGAATTCTGAACGCGGAGAATTTGAAGTTTCGGAATCTGAATTTTTTATCGTTCAGTTTCCCACTGAGGGTTCCGAGACCAATAATGCAGAATTCATTATATCTGCACTTGAGTATGTAACCATCGATGGTGGAGATTGGATTATAACAACCCCGACGCATATCAATGCTTCATTAAAGGTAGATGGTGTAACGCTTGTTGAGCTAATTTATAATGTTTCCTGGACAGAAAACGGCACTCCAGAGGTAGCTGATGTAAGCCTATTGATCAGTCCGTTTACTTTTGTGATCAACTTTAAAGATACATTTAGTAAGTCCACAAGTTTACTTTCTTCGCTGGCTATTAATGATGAGCTCATTGTAAGTATAGATGTGGATGTAGCTTATGAGACCGAGTCTAAATTAGATCCGTATCTAATTGAGGGTAATGTTCAATACCGAAGGCTCAGAATAGAAGGAAATGTCAATGCGAAGGAAATAGGTATTGATGGTAATCCGAATGACTTTATAAATCTGGAGCTCTATGCTGATAATTCTAAACTCGGTGATGTTATTTTCATACAAGAAGAGGACGCAGATGGTTATCAGGATTATGTGCCATACGTTCTATTTCTTGATGGTTCTCAAGAGAAATTGGAAGATATTTTAGCACCAGTATTTGAAGAAATAGAGGTGTTGTTAGCGGAATTCGAATGATAAAAAAGCCTTCCTTAATCAAGGAAGGCTTTTTTATTCTCCATCTACATAGTCTTGAAGGTATGAATATTTTTCAGTGAGCTTACCAGCCTGGGTAATTGTTGCACGTTGAATAATGCCTTTTTCATCATTACCCAATAGGTGAGGAATCACATTATTAACCAGTTCATTTCCGAAGCTTTCTGATGCATCGCGCGGCAATTCACATGGTAGATTGTCCACTGCCATCACTGTGATATTACCTTCATCCGTAAGAGCTTGCTCTACTTCATCATCACTGGGATTGTAATCGTAAATGGGGTCATCTATGGTACTTGGTTTTTTAGTCGACGGAATAGATCCTTCTATGTCGCAGGTGATGTCCGCGATTATTCGAATATCAAAGTCGTCGCGAATAATATCTTCACGATGGAATAGAACCGGAGCGGCCGGATCCCAAAATGCACAAGCTATGAGAACATCGGTGACTTTAGCATATTTGAGAAAGTCTCCCTCGTACAGTTCCGGATTTGCGTAAAATTCATTGCGATGAAATTCTCCACCGTCTTTTCTTTTGTTATAATCTCTAGAGTTGAGTTGAGTAAAAACAGGCTCATCAAATCTCTGAGTGAGGAAATCGTGAGGAGTAACTTGGCTAATATCAGCTCCAAGTAATACTTCCATCGCGCCTTTTGTTACTCTTCCGCCACCTGTTAGAGCTATTTTTATGTTGGGTAGATCTATTTTTTCAAATTCCTTTTTCAGGTCTTCGTAATCAAAACATTCATTTGCTCTCCGAATATTGAAAAGATTGTATCTTTTACCATATGTCCAAAGGCCATTGTAGGCACCTACAATTCCGGCCCATCTTCCAAAAGCAATTATTCGATTACCGTTTTCATTTGTAAGAGTTTCCCAATCAATTAAGCGTATATTCTTGTCAAGAATAGTCCTCAGCAAATCGCGGTTGTAATCTTGCTTTTTGATGGTATGGGAGAAGAAGAAATGAGTCTTGTTAAGAATCAGCTTATCCATTGGCACTTCTTTTACACCAAGGATTATATCACAGTCCTCAACCGAATCGACTATTGAAAGTCCGGCATTTCGGTAATCGTCATCAGTAAAACATCTAATATCGCTGGATTGAACAACAACGTCTACATCAAAATTTTCTTTGATGTGCTTTGCTTGCTGAGGAGTAAGAGGAACTCTCCGATCGATTGGAACTTTTCCTTCTCTGATTATGCCGATTTTTGTCATTTCGCCTTATTTAATGGATGCGAAATTAGTCAATCGACTGTGAGGTTGAAATATGCTATTAATCTTTCTTTAGATCATCTAAATCATCTCTATCCTTTAGCTTCTTATCCTCTACATTTTTGTTGAGAAACTTATTAAGCTCATCGATAGGCATATTTGAGGAGATTTCTCCAAAAGAGTCAACTTTGAGCTCTAATCCATCCAAATCTTTGTGTACTCTGGCTTTTTCCTTTTTGCTCATAATTATTAGCTTTTATTACTTAACGCATCTATTGACGATTTGATTCGGTTGGCTGCAGTTTGCGCTCCTAAAATTTCAATAAGTGTCATTAAGTCCGGACCTGATCCTTCACCCGTAAGGGATACTCTTAAAGCTTGCATGAATTGCCCGGGTTTGTATCCGGCATTTTCTAATGTCTCCCAGAAAAGTGTTTTAGCCGATTCTGCCTCTACATTTTCCTGACTAAGTAATTTGTCTGCAAAAAGTGTGAGCGCTTTCGGCGTCTCTTCGTTCCATTTTTTTCTAACGGTTTTTTCATCAAATGAAGTTGGTGCTTGGAATATTATTAATCCTGCATCCACGAATTCATTGGGAAAAGTGACACGTTCTTTTAATAGATCAATGATTTGTATGGCCTTGGTTTCGGAGCAAGCTATAGAATGTTTTTCTTCAAAATTCTTGATCAGTTGGTCAGTAAACTGCCTTGAATCAGCAGACTTAATGTACTGTTGATTGAACCACTTGGCTTTTTCGAAATCGAATTTTGTTCCTGCCTTATTGATACGTTGAGCTGAAAATTCACTAACAAGATCATTTAAGGAAAAAATTTCCTGTTCTGTGCCTGGGTTCCACCCAAGAAATGCCAGAAAATTGATCAGTGCTTCGGGCAAGAAACCCAGCTCTTTAAATCCCTGAGATAGTTCATTACTTTCCGGGTCTTCCCAGTTCAAAGGAAAGATTGGGAATCCAGCTTTATCCGCAGCTCTTTTACTCAGCTTTCCATTTCCATCTGGCTTAAGAATAAGGGGCAAATGCGCAAATTGTGGCATCTCATCTTCCCACCCAAGGAATCTGTACAAAAGCACATGTAGCGGGGCAGAAGGCAGCCACTCTTCACCTCTAATAACATGCGTGATTTTCATAAGGTGATCGTCTACGATGTTGGCAAGATGGTAGGTAGGCATTCCGTCCGATTTCATCAGTACTTTATCGTCAAGTACTTCTGTGTGCACCATGACCCATCCGCGGATCATATCATTGAGGCGAACCTCCTCTTTTTTCGGAATTTTGATCCTAATCACGTACGGCTCACCATTTTCAATCCGCTGGTTAACCTCTTCTTTTGAGAGAGTTAAAGAATTCTTCATGGTAGTACGGGTGATTGTGTCGTATTGTGGGTTGACGACTCTCGATTCTTTCAGCCGCTCGCGCATGGCATCAAGTTCCTCCGGAGTATCGAAAGCGTAGTATGCATTTCCATCTTCAATAAGCTTTTCGGCATACTTACGATAAATGTCTTTTCTTTCCGATTGTCTGTAAGGTCCAAAATCTCCTCCTTGATCCGGACCTTCATCTGGAGTAATTCCACACCAATCTAATGAATCCTTGATGTATTGTTCCGCACCTTCTACAAATCTGGTTTGATCAGTATCTTCAATTCTGAGGATAAACTTCCCGCTATTCTTTTTTGCAAAAAGATAATTGAAAAGGGCTGTTCTTACACCGCCAATATGAAGCCCGCCGGTAGGGCTTGGAGCGAATCTTACTCTTACGTTTTCCATCTATGTATTTGATTGGAGCGCAAAAATAAGGATCAGATGATGGAATGCTAACTAATGGCTACCTATTCTTAGAAAGTGGCAATGCAGGATATTTCAACGTTGACACCCTTTGGTAACTTACTTACCTCTACTGTCTCTCTGGCTGGCGGATTTTGAGGGAAATATTTTCCATATACGGCATTTATTCTCGCAAAATCATCCATACTTGACACAAATATTGAGCATTTAAGTATGTGTTGAAAATTTAGCCCTGCTTCTTCAAGGATGTATCCAATATTTTTCATCACCTGCTCTGTTTCTTCTTCAATGGTTCCTTCTACCAGCGATCCACTTGCTTCATCAAGTGGAATTTGTCCGGATATGTAAAGTGTATTGCCAGATTTAACCGCTTGAGAATATGGTCCAATCGGTGCAGGAGCTTTGGATGAATTAATAATTTCCTTCATAGGTACAAGTTATTCTACAGTAACTGATTTTGCCAAATTTCTAGGCTGATCAACATTTGCGCCTCTCATTACTGCAATGTGATAACTAAGGAGTTGCAAGGGTATTACAGATACAAGTGGCATGAGTGACTCATGTGTTGCCGGAACCTCAATAGTAAAGTCCGCCATTGTTGGTATTAATGAGTCACCCTCTGTTACGATGGCAATCACTACACCTTTTCTAGCTTTCACTTCCTGAATATTCGATACTATTTTATCGTAACTGCTATCTCTGGTAGCAATCACGACAACCGGCATATTTTCATCTATTAGTGCAATAGGACCGTGCTTCATTTCTGCAGCGGGATAGCCTTCTGCATGGATATAGGAAATTTCCTTGAGCTTAAGTGCACCTTCCAATGCAACAGGAAAATTGTATCCTCTTCCTAAATAAAGAAAGTTTTTGGCTCCTTTGAACATATCAGAAATATGTTCGATTTTATCATTTGACTCTAGCGCTTCCTGCACCTTTTTAGGGATCAGACTCAACTCTGTCAATCGCTCCCTGAATTTATTCGTAGCTATGGTGCCCTTATTGAATGCCGCTTTTAGTGCGATCATATAAAGAACAGTTAATTGGGCGGTAAATGCTTTTGTAGATGCTACTCCAATCTCTGGTCCGGCATGGAGATATGCCCCCTCATGGGATATTCTTGAAATGGAAGATCCAACTGTATTCACTACACCTAAAACAATTGCGCCCTTGCTTTTAGCCAGTTCAATAGCTGCAAGCGTATCTGCAGTTTCCCCAGATTGTGAAATAGCTATTACAATATCGCCTTCCTTAATCACCGGATTGCGATATCTAAATTCAGAGGCATACTCCACTTCAACAGGTATTCGACACAGGTCTTCGAAAACATACTCTGCTACTAATCCAGCATGCCATGATGTCCCGCATGCAATAATTATGATACGCTCGGCATTTTCTAATGCTTTTGCATGATTTCTGATACCGCCAAGAACGAGCTCACCGGTATCCGCATTGAGGCGACCCCTCATGCAATCTGCTATAGAAATCGGCTGCTCGAAGATTTCTTTATGCATGAAATGCTCATGTCCACCTTTTTCAATGGCTTCAAGTTCCAATTCCAAAGTCTGTATGTATGGCGTTTGAGCGACATCTTTGGAATCCTTGATTACGTATTCATTGTTTTCAATGACAACAATTTCCTCGTCATTTAAATAAATTACCTCATTCGTATATTCGATGATGGGTGTTGCATCTGATGCGAGGAAGAATTCATCTTTTCCTAGACCGAGTACGAGAGGACTTCCCTTTCTGGCAGCAACTAATTTATTAGGTGATTCACGCGAAATAATAGCTATGGCGTACGCACCTATTACTTTTGAAAGAGCAACTCGTAATGCATCTTCAAGTGCAAGGTTCTCATTTTTCTTAATGTCCTCAATAAAGTTTACGAAAACCTCTGTGTCAGTTTCACTTTCGAACGTATAGCCCTTGTTGATCAAGTCTTTCTTGATGGCACCATAATTTTCAATGATGCCATTGTGAATCAAAGCCAAATCACCGCTGTTTGATACATGTGGATGTGCATTTACATCATTGGGCTCGCCGTGAGTTGCCCATCTTGTATGGCCAATACCGATTTTACTTTCAAAAGATTTAGATCCTGTTATTTCCTCCAGGTCTTTTACTTTCCCTTTCTTTTTGAAAATGGAAATTTCATCATTTTCAAGCAAGGCTATTCCAGTGCTATCGTAACCTCGATATTCCAATCTTTTAAGTCCGTTAATAAGAATGGGATAACTGGGTTTATTTCCCAAATAACCAACAATACCACACATGTGAATTTATTTATCGTTCTACTTCAGTATAATAAAGTCTCAATTTAATTCCGTTGTTCTTAAATATCGAACGCTGCAGGATAACATCGGCGGTACTTATGGTGACTAACTCATCAATTGGAATTATTGCACCACCGATTGGATTTTGATAAACAAGGCTTGTACTGTCTTGAGACTGCTGGTACAATTGCTGATAAAACAATGTTGAAGAAAGAATAATTTTATCTTCATCTGAATTAAAGCCGGAAGCAGCAGGCTCAGATTGAAGTGTCAGATATCCATTATCGGCCATAACTATATTTCCATATGGATTGCTCGCTGTTGCCGGGCCAAAAATTCTTCCATCTGTTCTTCGAAAGAAATTCATGAATCTAGGCAGCGTTTCTCTATCATTTTCAGGCTCAAACTCAAATGATAATGTGGCATTATTTATTAAGATATTAGGATTATCATCAAAAAAATCTTTTATCCCAGCTATTGAAACTGATGTGGTCACACCAGCTAATGGATCAATGATTGTCTCACCAGTTGGTAAATCTAGATCTTGAAATTCCTGAATTGATGCTATCTGGGAGCTTGATCTATCTCTATTCAAATATGAGTAATGCTTGCCATTGAATCTAAAGTACGTCAAGTAGGTGGTGTCTTTAGATTCAGCCGAAACAGGTGACATATACATTACCACACGAGTGGTGTCGCTTGCTAGATCTATAGATGAAATAGTCTCTGAGGATGCGCCCGGAACGAAACCAATTGATTTAAAGATTGTGGATGCGATTGTTTGATCAGGATCACCTGCTATGCTACTAATATTATCAAAAAATGATTGTGCAAAAGCATCGTCCAACTTAAATGATAGTATAGTATCTGCAGCCGTATCGATAGTGCCATTGTAAGTCCCTGCCAAGGTTTCTGTAGTTTGTTGAAGGCTTGACAGATATATTGCACTGCTTATGAGGCTATCCTGAAGCTCATACATGGAAAATTCCTGCATAGAATTTCCCTGGCTTGGAATATTTGCATTGGTTTCCAAGACCACAATGATTGAATCCAGCTTAAGTGTATCTGTAAAGGTCTGATCGTCAGTATCTCTTTGCCTTGGCAGTGGGCCGCTTGCATAGAAATATTGTAAGTAACCTTCAGCTGACACATTGCCGATCAAAGGATCTGTGTAGTTCCCAACAAGTATCCGTGTCTCGCCATCCGTTCTTAAGCTATCGATATAAGTGTTAGTTGCTGGAAGCGTAAATTCTTGAAACTTGACGCTGGCGTCAGTTCCCAAGTTGTATTTAACGCCTATATCATCGCTTGAATCACAGCCGAAAAAAACCGGGATCAACATGATTAATCCCGGTTTTAAAATATTTTTTAATGAGAGTTTCTTAGCCAATAAGCTCATTGTATAAGTTGTAGTAAGACTCCTCAAAGTTTTCATCCTTTTCAATTGTATCTGTTTTCTTATCTCCTAAATCTGCAATCAGCTTTTTAAAGCTATCTGTGTTTTCTTCTTTCGCATTGATAACGGCATCCGCATATTGCATGCCAAGCTTTACGAATCCGTCATAATCAGCCGTTTTCAATGGGTCTAACATTTGATCGTCAATATCGATCATTTTCACTTTTTCTAACAAATCTTCTCCGAATTTGTGCTGGAAACGATTGTTATAAATTGTGAAAATGGTCTTTGAGTCCTTATAAATAGGATCGTTCTTATAGGTGGTTTTTGTATATAAAGGAATTAGACTCGTCATCCAGTCATTGCAGTGAATAATATCAGGAGACCAGCCGAGTTTCTTTACGGTTTCTAAAACTCCTTTGCAGAAAAAGATTGCTCTTTCATCATTGTCCTCAAAGAAATTATCTTCCTTATCAAAGAACACAGATTTTCTGTAGAAATAATCTTCATTATCTATGAAATAAACTTGAAGTTTGGCATTCGGTATGGAAGCAACTTTAATTACTAAAGGCTTTTCTTCATCGCCTACCGCAATGTTGATACCTGACAATCTAACGACTTCATGCAGTCGATTTTTTCTTTCGTTGATAAGTCCAAATCTTGGAACTAAAATCCTGATTTCCATTCCCCTTTCCTGCATAGCCTGAGGAAGCCTTCTCACAAACTCCGCTACTTCTGTGGTCTTGAGAAATGGATTGATCTCACTTGCCACATAGAGGATTCTAATGTTTTCCATAAGTGCTTTTGATTAAATTCTTGATGGGACCTTTTAAAATGAGCACAAATTTACCATTTTTTTGATTTATTATCAACGCATTCAATAAGTTAGCGAATTAAATAAACGCATAGTATGCACATTATTGGCGCCCTAGACGCCCTATCCGAATCAATTTCGACCTTTGTTAAAAATGGTGAAACAATTGGCTTTGTGCCGACAATGGGAGCACTGCATGAGGGACATTTGGCGTTGGTCGAGCTTTCAAAGAAGCAAAATGACATCACAGTAGTCAGTATTTTCGTTAATCCACTTCAATTCAACAGCGCTGAGGACCTGAAAAAATATCCACGTGTTTTAAAAGATGATCTGGAGTTGTTATCTAAGCATGCTGTGGATCTAGTCTTTACACCATCGGTAGAGGATTTTTATGCGGAGAAGCCCATGATATCTATAAATTTTGGGATGCTAGCAAGTAAGCTTGAGGGTGAATTCAGATCAGGACATTTTGAAGGTGTAGGAGTGGTTGTAAGCAAGCTATTACATCTTGTGCGGCCTGAGAGGGCCTATTTTGGGCTTAAAGACCTCCAGCAATTCATTCTAATTCGCCGAATGTGTTCAGATCTCAGTTTTCCTTGCGAAATCGTAGGGGTGGATACAGTTAGAGAATCTTCAGGTTTGGCTATGTCTTCACGCAATAGATTGCTCTCAGAAGAAGGGAGATCTGAAGCTGCAGTAATTAATAAGGGATTGAACATTGCGAGAAATAGCATTGATGAGGGGATGCCTGTAAATCAGATGCTAGCGAAAGTTCGAAATCTATATAATGATTCTGAAAAGTTTAAGCTGGAATATCTTGAAGCAATAAATCCACATGATTTTTCTAAAGTGGATAATTATGAAAATTTAGACGAACTTGCTGTATGTGTTGCTGGTTATGTAGAAGGCGTGAGATTAATTGATAATTTATATTTGCGCCTCAAATAGAAGGGCATGTACATAGAGGTACTTAAATCGAAGATTCACAGAGTCAAACTTACAGAAGCAGAGCTTCATTATGTAGGCTCCATTACCATTGATGAAGATTTAATGGAAGCTGCCAATTTGGTAGAAAATGAGAAAGTTCAGATCGTTAATATCAATAATGGTGAACGCCTCGAAACATATGTGATCAAGGGGATTAGAGGTTCAGGGCAGATTTGTTTGAATGGCCCTGCGGCAAGAAAAGCCCAGATCGGAGATGTGATTATTATAATTTCTTATTGCTCGATTGATGCATCAGAGGCAGGATCTCATGAGCCGGTTGTAATTTTCCCTGATGAAAAGAATCGTCTTGGTTCTTAATTTCAATGTCAAAATCATTAATCAATTTTCTTAAAATTCTGATCAGTGTTGGTCTGGCAGGTGGCTTACTGTATCTAGTATTTAAAAATATTGAATGGGCTGAATTTTGGGAACGAGCAAATTCTGTTGACTACACCTGGGTCATTATTTCAATTTTGCTTTCCATTGTAGCCTATTTGGCTAGGGCATACCGTTGGAATATTCTTTTGGAGCCCTTGGGATATAAGCTGAAGACTTCCCGAACTACATTGGCAGTGTTAATTGGCTATTTGGCGAATTTGGCATTGCCAAGACTTGGTGAAATTACGCGATGTGGCGTGTTGAATAGAAATGATAAGGTTGCGGTTCCTTCGGCTCTTGGCAGTGTAGTCACAGAGAGGCTTGTAGATTTTATTACACTACTTGTTTTAATTCTAATCAGCCTTGCAATCGAATCAGATCGACTAATCACTTTTCTTAAATCTGCATTTGATGATATTAATATTCCTACTTATGTCTTTTGGATTATTCTACTGGTAGGTGTATTTGGTGTATTTATGCTAATACTGATCATAAGGAAGAAAGATCAGCTTAAAGGAAAGCTTGCTAATCTTTTGAGAGAGTTCATTTCTGGGTTTCTTTCTCTAAGACAAATAAGAAGACCACTTGAATTTGTTGTATCCACTATCATATTGTGGACCGTATATTACCTAATGTCCTACATCATCATCTTTTCGTTACCGGAAACGGCACATTTGGGATTTGGTGCTGGATTAATGCTGTTGATCACGGGAGGGATTGCACTTTCAATACCGGTTCAAAGTGGATTTGGCACCTACCATGGTATGATTGCAGCCATGCTTGTACTCTATGCGATAGATGAGACCACCGGTGTTTTTCTGGCTACATTGCTTCACACTTCGCAGATAGTTGCTGTGGCAATTTTCGGTACCATAGCTTTGTTCATTTCTTTCTTAATTAGAAGAAAAGACGCAGAGAAACCGACAAAATGACAGATTAGGAATTTGGCCTGAAATTAGCTGAACATCTGATTGAGATAGACGTATTCGCATAAGAGTGGTCATAAGTTTAATATTGAAATAAAGAAATAGAAATGCTAATAGTAATAATTGTTGTGTTCATGATTGCCAGCTGGGCAGTCAGTTCACGATTGAAAAGTAAATTCAAAAAATACTCGCAAGTATCACTAGGATCGGGTCTTTCTGGAAGAGAGATCGCTGAGTTGATGCTAAGAGATAATGGTATTTACGATGTGACGGTGACTTCAGTACAAGGTAAACTCACGGATCATTACAATCCTGCAAACAAAACGGTGAACCTAAGCCCTGATGTATACAATGGGAGGTCTGCAGCTGCTGCTGCTGTGGCTGCTCACGAATGTGGACATGCTGTGCAGCACGCTAAAGCCTATCGATGGTTGGAGTTTAGATCTGCAATGGTTCCTGTTCAGAATGTAAGCGCAAGTATTATGAACATTGTTTTTATGGCTATGATTTTTGGTTCATTTGCTCTCCCTAATATCATTAATCCGCAGCTAGCCTTGATGGTCATAATAGCCTGTTATAGTGTTTTTACATTGTTTGCCTTTGTCACGCTACCGGTAGAATACGATGCGAGTTACAGAGCGCTGGCATGGATCAAGGATCGAAATATTGTTGATGACAGAGAACATGCCATGGCAAAGGATGCATTAAACGCAGCGGCATCTACCTATTTAGTTGCGGCATTGGGTGCACTTGCGACATTACTCTATTACGTTATGATTTTTCTTGGTAGTAGAGACTAAGCTATAAATAAAAAAGGCTCTCATTTATGAGAGCCTTTTTTTATGTCTTACCCTAACTTAAGGTTGAACTTTAATATCGATTTGAACATAGTCATTACTTTCAAAATAGTTTCCATCTCCATCTCCATCGAAAAGAACATCTATTCTAATAATTCCTTTCTTCCCATACTGATCAATAAATGCGATAAGATCACCGCTAGCTGCAGTAGGAATGTCAATTGTTTGTGAATTGCCTGACGAAACATCTAGGTCTGCAAAATCTGCTGCAGTTGTAGCTCCGTCAAAATCAAATGAATCGTCGATATCAACAAAGTAGACCATATTCAGCTCAGATGCTTCGGCTCCTGTTTCACTAGTTATTAGTTCCTGAAACGAAACATTTTCTCCGTTAACAATAAATCTTTGAGGTGAACTGAAAGCAGATGTCAGCTGAGGGTTATTTCCTTGAGCAGTGTAGCCAACATCCCACAAATCTGAGTTTTCAAAATCATCAAGTGCATATACATTTCCATCAGCTGTAGAAACGAAGCTATTTGACTGCAAATCGGCAGTGGGAGCAAATAACTGAACATCGCTTACCTCAATCAAGTCTGCATCAGGATTTTGCCCTGTTCCAAGTTCAAGAACCAATGTTGCAACTGATTCAAGCCTGTCTTTATCGCTATCTCTGAAATCGCCTTTGTTCTTTGTAGCCCAGAATCGATACACGATTGTTCCGGATGCCGCAGGAAGGTTGGCGGTACTTATATTGAAAAAATAAATTTGTGAACCATCAAAACTATTCTCAACATCTATAGATCCATCTCCTTTTGTGTCAATATTTGCACCAAAAAGTGCTGGAGCATCAACAGCTTCTTCACCTTGACCGAAGACGTTCTGAGTAATATAAACTCTTCTTACTGTTTCGTCTGACTCGATTGCTACTCTAACATTAACCTGGAAGTCAGTGATGTCATCCGTATTTACTTCAGCATTTAATGAATCTGCGTAATTAATATTTAGTTTGGCATCAATACCATCTCCAGTGTTTACTGTTATGTCTTCATTATCATCTCCACAACTAACAATTGTAACAATTGCAAGCGCCGACATAATCATTAATAAGTTCTTTGTGATTTTCTTCATAAAATTTTTAAAATTTTGATTTCTGCTTTTTACTTAAGCTAAGTTAAGACACATTTAAAACCCGAATAGTTCAATTCGAATTTGATACAAACATCTATTGATTAAAGAAGTTTATACTGCATGCATAACAATGAATATATTTGCGGCCATTCAATAATTTTTAATCTAACAGTCAGATGAACTTCAACTTTACAGAGGAGCAATTAGCAGTAAGGGATGCGGCAAGAGATTTCGCACAAAAAGAGCTTTTACCGGGTGTAATTGAGCGTGATGAAAAGCAGCAGTTTCCTGCAGATCAGATCAAGCAATTGGGTGAGCTGGGCTTTATGGGAATGATGGTAGATCCTAAATATGGTGGAAGCGGCATGGATACGGTTTCATACGTTTTGGCAATGGAAGAAATCTCAAAAGTAGACGCTTCGACATCTGTGTGCATGTCTGTGAATAATTCATTGGTTTGCTGGGGATTGGAAAAATATGGCTCTGAGGAGCAAAAAGAAAAATATTTGAAGCCACTGGCAAGCGGACAAAAAATTGGAGCTTTTTGTCTTTCAGAACCTGAGGCTGGCTCTGACGCAACTTCTCAAAGAACGACCGCTGAAGACAAAGGAGACCATTACTTGCTGAATGGAACTAAGAACTGGATCACCAACGGTAATTCAGCTTCATATTATATTGTAATGGCTCAGACGGATCCCGAAAAGAAACACAAAGGCATCAATGCCCTGATTATAGAGAAAGGGATGGAAGGTTTCGTAGTAGGTAAGAAAGAAGATAAGCTAGGTATCAGAGGAAGTGATACACACTCTCTTATGTTTCAGGATGTAAAAGTGCCAAAAGAGAATAGAATTGGTGAAGATGGATTTGGATTTTCATTCGCTATGAATGTCCTAAATGGAGGTAGAATTGGTATTGCATCTCAAGCTCTGGGAATTGCTTCCGGGGCTATGGAGCTTGCATTAAAGTATTCTCAAGAACGCAAGGCATTTGGAGTTGAAATTTCAAAGCACCAAGCCATTCAATTCAAACTAGCGGATATGGCTACCCAGATTGAAGCAGCGCGACTTCTATGCTTAAATGCTGCACAAAAGAAAGATGCTGGTGAAGACTTTTCTCAGGAAGGTGCAATGGCAAAATTATTTGCCTCTGAAGTGGCTATGAAACAAACGGTTGAAGCCGTGCAAATTCATGGTGGCTATGGTTTTGTGAAAGAGTTTCATGTAGAGCGACTCATGCGTGATGCCAAAATTACGCAGATTTATGAAGGCACTTCAGAAATACAACGTATAGTTATTTCCAGAGGTTTATTGAAATAGTTCAATAGCAAGAAAATCACCCTCCGTTCGTTTATTAGGTTTTGAGGACGAATATTATTAGATTCGTCCTATTATTCTACTACCTGGTAATAGATTAACCCGCTATAATGATAAATGGAGGACTATAACAAAATCATCGAATCGTTAGAAATAAGATTCGTAAAGGCTAAAAATATTAATATTTTGAAGCCGGTTACCATTGATAATAACTACGAAGTTGAGAACTACTTATTGTTAGTTACCGGTGGCGAGATAAAGTTTGGAAAGGAAAAAGAAACCGCTACCGAAGGAGACGTGATTTTTGTGCCGGGAGGCCGTCCCATTTCTATGAGCTACGGAGCAGGAACGCCAACAATTCTTTCAAAGGACGACTTCCTTACCAATAAGGATCAATTCTTAAAATCATTCGGTGAGCATTCTGTAAGTGATGAACACTATAGTTACGTCGCATTTGATGCCAAAGCGTTCGATTCTGTTAACTTCTTTTCATCTTTAGATATTCCACCTTTCAAAATTGAAGAGAACTACAAGCTTGCAGGTTTAATTAAGCAAATAAATGATGAAGTGAAAGATAGCATGCCTGGCAGAGATCGGATTGTGAAGGTTCTTACAGAGAATATGACAATTGAACTGATAAGGTATATTCTAAACAACAGCCTATTTGTAGAAAAATTAGCCACTAACAGCACCTATTTTAAAGATCCACGCCTTATTGATATTTTCACGTTTATCAAGGAACATTTGTCCGAAGATCTATCTAATAAAGTACTTGCCAATGTGGCGAACGTATCTGAGGACTATGTAGGTCAGTATTTTAAAATGCTCACAGGCATTAATCCTCAAGATTATATAGAATATCAAAGAATGGAAGCTGCAGTAAACCTGTTGAGGACCAGTAAGAAAAGTATAAGAGATATTGGAAAAGAGGTGGGCTATAAGGATACTGCCTATTTCTGTAGGAGGTTTAAAATGATGTTTGGAATACCTGCAGGTAAGATGAGAAGACGTGAATCTTTGATGAATGTTTAGTCGTTCTCTGCTATTTCGTTTTTAGACTTCTCCCCTTCATTTGTTTCCTCATCTTCATCTAAAATCCCGTCCAACATCTTGTTCAAATATGGCATGGCAAGTGCCGTGATTCTTTGGCTAAATCCTTTTGATTCCGAACCTCGATTCTTTTTCTTCTTCTTTGGTTTTTCTTCCTCATCGTCTTGAAAAATGATGTTGAATATCCAATAGCCTAAGATTGTGATCACGCCTGTGATGAGCGCAATTTTTCCTATTCTTAATGCACGATCCTTCATTTCGTCGGAATCACTATCAATCTGAAGCTTAATCTTTTTTTCTCTTTCTTCAAGAGATTTCACCCGATCTTCAATGGTCTCTTTTTTGCTCATACTTGGCTTCTTCTAGTTTTACAATCAGATTTTCAATCCACTTCTGCATCTTTCTGGTCTTGAGTAATAAAACAACAGTGATGATTATCAGAAGGTAGCCTCCGGAAATGATGAGATAGCCTAAGTAGTTGCTATCTAATCCATTGTTAATCATTTCAGCAAAGGCAAAACTCAGGAAGAAAAGAAAGAACATCGTGAAAAGAGCCAGCATGGAAAGAGCAATAACACCTGAAAGCATTCGAGCTACCTTAGCAATAATCTTAAGCTTGACCTGCTCAGTCTTTACCTCAATGAATTCTACAATGTTATCAATCACCTTTCTAGCGGATGATGCCATATCTGCCTGCTTTTATCTGCAAAGCTAATCTTCTGTCCGCACTTCTACAGAATCAATATTTTTTTCTGCAGACTTTGATATATATATCAAAGTGAATGGCAATAAAAAGAAGGCCAAAAAGATATATGCAAATCCCACCAATCGTACTCGAGTAGTGAGAATACCCATTTTTTTAGCCAGAAATACCGGTACTTTTGATAGGTAAGGAACCGAAAAGAAAAGCACCACACCAATCAGATTGAACAGCAGGTGAACGATCGCCAGGCCAATGGCGGCTTCAGACTGAAATATAGCCGCAAGCAACGCGGTAATGGTTGTGCCTATGTTAGCTCCGAGAATAAATTGGAAAGCCTTTCTTACTTTCACCTTTCCGGTAGCAACGAGAGGTACAATTAAAGAAGTAGTCAACGAACTTGATTGCGCAACCGAGGTGATGACAAGTCCCCATCCGAATGCCCGAAATTTATTTTTGAAGACAACATTTTCAAACCGGTCTTTAGTCTTTCCAATCAGAATCTTATAAAGCCACTTGGATATAAACTTAATACACGCAAAGAGCAGCAGAATTCCGATGAGCAATGAAAGAATAGGGCCTAGAGTAGCAACTATCCATGAAGTGGAGGTTTCAAAAATAGATAATCCAAAAGAGCCACTTTCAATTCCTGCTTCTCCTCCAACATGAATAGCGGACGAAATAAGAATACTACTTTTTTCAAGAAACCTATATTTTACCTCTAAAGGAAATAGCAGCAGCACAGTGAGAATATTGAAAAAATCGTGCGATGTACCGGCAGCCACAGCTCTTCTAAATTCTTTTTGCTTTGATATGTAGCTCATGGAGATAATGGTGCTTGTAATGGTTGTCCCAATATTTGCACCCAAAATGATTGGGATAGCATTTTGAAGGCTCAATGCACCTGATGCCACAGTTGCAACTGCAATAGAAGTAGTAGTGGAGCTGCTTTGCAACAACGCCGTGGAAAGCAAACCAATGAACAATCCAATAAATGGATTGGCTGTAACAGCAGAAATGCTGTCCACCATACCGCCGGTCATCTCGGCTATTGACATTCCCATTATCTCAATAGATAGTAGGAATACCAGAATTGAAATGCCAATTACAATGATCCTGGATAGTATGGTTTGATGATTACTTTTTTCCATGTCAAATGACAGGAGAAGATCATTTATCATCCCTCTAGCTCTTCTTTTAGCTCACGTTCTTTTTCGCCAGTCATTGCCTCAGAGACGTTGATGGCATGATCACCAACCTTTTCACACAGATGGAAAAGATCTTTGTACCAACCATCTCTTTGCGGGTCGTATTTATCTTTCTCTATGTCTTTTGTTAAGCCCTTTCTGAGCGTATTTCTTAATGCATCAATCTTTTCTTCAACGATCATAGCAGGCTCCAGTGAGTTTACCTTTTCGGTTGAGTCAAGGTTTCCGTGCATAATTTCAAGTGCTTCATCTACAAGTTCCATCATCTCCTGAAGACTCTTCACCTGCTTATTTTTGAATTTCTTATCACTCTTCAGGATACGCTCAATGTCACGCGACATTTGGAAAAATATATCTCCGATACGCTCCAAGTCATTGACCGCACTTAAGAGGCTCGTCACTTTAATAGCACTCGTTTTACTAAGCGTACCATCAGATGATACTTTCATAAGATATTCACCAATTTCATGCTCCATTCTATCGGTGATAATTTCATAATCTCTAATCTTTTTCAGAAGCTTCTTCACCTTTTTAGGTTTTTCCTCGACTATGAGACTTTGAAATTGCTTTGACATTTTCTGTGTCATTTCACCCATTCGCACAGTTTCCTTTCTAGCTTCTTCTATTGATAGCTCCGACGTATTCATCATTCCCGTACTGATATATTCTAGCGAGAATTCATCTTCACCAGTAGATTTGATTGCTTTCGTTACCGTCTTAGCAATGAAATTCACAAACCAAACCAATAAGAGTGTATTTAAAATATTGAATGTGGAGTGAAAAATTGAAAGAGCAATAGGTATACTCGTAGCAGAGGCAAACGGAGAGGCAGAACCACTCGAAACCAAATACCAATCAACTAGATTTAATGCAGGCCTTATCAGAATGAGAATCCAAAGAACTCCAAATAGGTTAAAAATCAAATGCGAGAGAGCGGCTCTTTTTGCATGGACGTTACCGACTAGTGCGGCAAGGTTAGCAGTGATGGTCGTTCCAATATTTTCTCCAAGGACCATTGCTGCAGCCAATTCGAATGGAATCCATCCATTGTTGGCCATTACGAGTGTGAGCGCCATAGCTGCACTTGAAGATTGGACAACCACCGTTAGTCCGGTGCCAATAAGAACAAATAGTAAAATTGATAAGTAACCTAAGTCAGTATATCGGCTTAAGAATTCCAATATTTCCGGATTGGCCTTTAGATCAGGTACTGAATCCTTTAAAAGTGCCAGTCCCATGAAAAGCAGCGCAAAACCTACTAATACTTCTCCCCAGAATTTCAATCGCTCTCGATTGAAAAACATCAAAGGGAATCCAATCGCAATAATTGGCAGGGCATAGTTAGCGATCTTAACCTTAAACCCTACAATTGAAATTAACCATGCAGTGATTGTAGTACCAATATTGGCACCCATAATCACACCAATTGATTCGGTGAGTGAAAGAAGCCCGGCATTTACAAAACTTACTACAAGCACAGTCGTTGCTGATGAAGACTGCACCAAGCTCGTGATTGTAAACCCAGTGAAAACTCCTTTGAATCGATTTGAAGTCATAGAGCTGAGGATATTCCTCATTTTTGCTCCAGCTACCTTCTGGATGCCTTCGCTCATGACTTTCATGCCATAGATGAAAAAACCAAGTGCGCCAATTAGGTTAAGTAGTTCGAAAATTCCGTATTCCATGGTTAATATTTAATGCTGCAAAGGTATTCGTCCAATGTTTTGTATATGTTAAGAAATCATGTATTCTAAATGTTGATTTAATGAATACTGAAGGTTGTTCAATCCGATTTTCCCCTTTGATCGTATGTTTAGGCTGTTCGTGTATTTAACACGTAGAAAACATTTAGATAACATAGAAAAAGCTAATATTGCGTTTTCGTAAAAAAATCATTAATTATTCATGAAATTTTTCAAAAAGACTCTTCTCTCATTGATTTTGGTCTTCAGTGTTCAATTGGTAAATGCTCAAGACACTTTGTCAAGTACATGGGGAAAGAGATTAAACTTCGTAGCGAAAGATTCAACATTCGCTCTCAAATTCGGATTCAGATTCCAAACACTATACGATGGAAGATATAATTTAGATACTGATGAATATCAAGATGCACTTCTTGTGCGGAGAACTCGCTTGAAGTTTGATGGTTGGGCTATTGACCCCAACATTATTTACAAACTTGAGTTGGCCGTTTCCAATCGAGATCAAAGGAGTGGCCATAATAATGAATCAGGCAATACTGCGAACATTGTGCTGGACGCGGTTGTAAAATGGAAGTTCGCTGATAATTGGCAAGTATGGTGGGGACAGACAAAATTACCTGGAAACAGGGAGCGTGTTATTTCATCTCAAAACCTTCAATTTGTAGATCGAAGTTTGGTGAACTCGCGATACAATCTAGACCGGGACGTTGGGATTCAGTTGAGACATAAGAGCTCCAATGACATGTTTAGACAGATGTTGGCTGTTTCTCTTGGAGAGGGACGTAATGTCATAGCCAGAAATCCAGGATCCGGGCATCAAATTACCGGTAGATTGGAATTCCTTCCAATGGGAAGTTTTACAGGAAAAGGTGACTATTTTGGCTCAGATCTTAAAAGAGAACCATCACCAAAATTATCCATTGGTATTACAGGAGATTTAAATTTAAATGCAGCTAGATCGAGAGGAAACCTCGGAGGGTTTTTAGTAGATGTGGATGGCGAGTATATCGGGAGCGATCTTACCTCATTTATTGCTGATATGATGTTCAAATACAATGGATTTTCAGCTATGTCCGAGTTTGCGGCACGTTCTTCAGATGATGATACAGGAGTATATGGTACCGGAACTGGGTTTGTATTTCAAGCAGGCTATTTGTTCCCGTCTAATTGGGAAGTGGCAGGCAGATTTACCAATATAGATGCTGATGCAATTCAAACGGTATTTGCGGATCAAAGAGAATACACCCTTGGCTTGTCAAGATATGTTTCTGGGCATGATCTGAAATTCCAAACTGATATCAGTTATCAGTCATTTCCTGGTCAGACGACTGAATATCTGATCTTTAGATTCCAAACCGAAATTGCTCTTTAAGAATCAATTGTTTAGTTCGTTAATGGCTAGATAAGCCATCAGGCCCATGCCCACTTTCAAAGCGTTTTCGTCAATGTTGAAAGTGGGTGTGTGTACACCTGATACAATACCTTTTTCCTCGTTTCTTGTACCAAGCCTGTAAAAACAGCCGGGTACCTCATGCGTATAGAAGGCAAAATCTTCTGCTGCCATCCATAAATCCAACTCCACCACATTTTCAGCTCCCATATAAGCTTTGGCAGCTTCGATATTTTTGGTTGTATAGTCCTCGTCATTAACCAGAAAGGGATATCCAGGCGCAATATGAACATCACATGAGCCACCCATTGAGGTAGCAATTGAGTTGGAGATATCTCTTATTTTTTGAAGAGCCTGCTTGCGCCACTCTTCATTAAAAGTTCTGAATGTACCATCGATTTTCACTTCATTGGGAATCACATTATTGACATTACCGCCTGCTATTTTACCGAATGAAAGAACTGAAGGTATTTTAGGATTAGCCATTCTGCTTACAACTTGCTGAAGAGCAACAATAATCTGGCTGGAAATAGCTATTGGATCAACAAAGGTCTCTGGCATTGCAGCATGACCACCTTTACCTTTTACTGTCAAATACACTTCATCGGCACTCGCCATGTATTTGCCCTTCCTAAATCCAACTTTTCCTTCGGGGATAAGTGGCATAACATGCTGCCCTAAAATTCTTTGAGGAGCCGGATTTTTCAGAATTCCTTCTTTGATAAGGATGGAAGCACCACCGGGGGATTTTTCTTCTGCAGGTTGAAATATGAACTTGATAGTGCCAGAAAAATGGTCTGTAAGTCCGGATAATATTTTTGCTGCACCTAAAAGATTTGCTGTGTGGACATCATGGCCACATGCATGCATCACGCCTTCATTCTGAGATTTATAATCAATATCATTTGCTTCATGGATTGGCAGTGCATCTATGTCCGCACGCAGAGCGATTGTTTTTCCTTCTCCCTTTCCATTCAGACAAAAAGTAACGCCTGTATCTGCTATGCGTCTGGTATCTTTTATTCCAAACTCATTTAATTTTTTTTCTATAAAATCAGCTGTGTCATTTTCTTGAAAAGAAAGCTCCGGATGGGCATGAATATGTCTTCTTGTTTCAAGGATTTCCTCAAAATATTTTTCTGATAAGGACTTTATTTCCTGAATTAAATCAGTCATACTTAATTAGAAATCGCTCCGGAAGTAATAATGCTCTTGGAAATTCTTCCTTTACTTGTTGGTGAATTCGGTTGGCCTTTAGTCTGTCCGTGAATTTCCCCGCTTTTACACGAAAATTTGGCTGATGATAAGATACCTTGGGTTCTAACTCTGCAAAGAATTCGTACATCTTCGAACGTGCCTGATTTGCATCTTCTCTGCTATTTCCGGAATATACCTGAATCACATACCCATCTACATATCTGCCTTCTTTATTTTGTGCAAGGGCAACTTTAGAAATGCTATCGAGCTCTTGTTTTATGTGACCGGAAAGTGGTGTGTATGGTTCTGTCTGCTGTTTTTCGATACTATTAGCTTGCTCATTTTCCTCCTCAATCGGCATCATTACAGGCCTATGGATGCTTAAGTCCTCAGTGTATGAACTTGAGGAGGAGGAAGGTGCAGCAGCCTTGCAGGCTACCAGCAGCATTAATATAATTAGTCTATTAGCACGCATTTATTACTCTTAATGTCGTCTTCAACAGTTTTATATTTTACGTCTTTCTTCACAGATCCATCTGCGTATTGCACGTTGACACGTTGATTCCTACTTGCAATTTTTTGAGATTGAACAGGCTGAGTCTGTTGCTGAACCGGCGGTCTGTTTCCTCCTTCCGGCCCTGCAAGGGCTGACCTGCTTTCATCTTTTTGCTCTTTATAATTTCTAGCTGTTCGCTGTTTTTGAGCAGCCTGTACATCATCTGCTTGTTCAACCGGAATTTCGGCTTTCATTAGGAAAGATATTGTTTCTTCATTCACCTTGCCAATAAATCGTTTGAACATTTCAAATCCTTCAAATTTGTAAATAAGGAGAGGATCTTTTTGTTCGTATTGGGCATTGCGGACACTTTGTCGAAGATCATCCATATCCCTAAGATGCTCTTTCCACAACAGGTCAATGGTAGCTAGAGCAATCATTTTCTCCATTTCGAGAATTACTTCTCCGGCATCTGTCTCTACGGCTTTCTTGAGATTGACAGAAGTGCCAATTTGTTTTTTACCGTCAGTAAATGGTACCAAAACATTTTCAAGCGTTGCTCCTCTTGTCAATTCAAGCTGTTTAAGTATGGGCAATGCCTTGTCCTTAATGAGCTGATTCTTTTGACCATAGTTTGCAAGAGCTTCGTTGTAAAGCTTTTCGGAAAGTACATTTTCATCACTCTTCTCAAGCTCTTCCTGAGAGATGTTGAAGTCGAGTCCGAGTATAGAAATCGCATTTAGCTTTAAGCTGTCCAGATCATTTTGACCTTTCGCATTGAAAATGATATCCTCGCATGTTTCGAGTAGCATGTTGAGTATATCCAGCTCAAGACGTTCTCCGTAGAGCGCGTTTCTTCTTCGTTTATAGATTACCTCTCGTTGACTGTTCATTACATCGTCATACTCGAGTAGGTTTTTCCTTATTGCGAAGTTGTTCTCTTCTACTTTCCGCTGAGCTCGCTCAATGGACTTTGTAATCATCGAGTGCTGAATTACCTCTCCTTCTTGAAGACCCAATCTATCCATGATTTTGGCTACCCGATCCGACATGAACAATCGCATCAAGTTGTCTTCCAATGACACATAAAACTGGGATGAACCTGGATCTCCCTGACGACCCGATCTACCACGTAATTGCCTATCTACTCTTCTGGATTCATGTCTTTCCGTACCAATAATAGCTAGTCCACCCGCTGACTTTACTTCGTCCGTCAACTTGATGTCTGTACCTCGACCTGCCATATTGGTTGCGATAGTCACGGCACCTGGCTTTCCTGCTTCTGCAACTACATCAGCTTCTCTGGCATGCTGCTTTGCATTCAATACCTGATGTTTGATGTTTCGCATTTGCAGCATTCTGCTGAGCAATTCAGAGATCTCCACCGAAGTAGTACCCACAAGCACAGGTCTTCCAGCTTGTGTCAATTCCACTACTTCTTCAGCTACGGCATTAAATTTTTCGCGTATGGTTTTGTAGACTTTATCGTTTTCATCTTTCCTTGCAATTGGTCTGTTGGTAGGAATTACCACTACATCCAGCTCATAGATGTCCCAAAATTCACCAGCTTCAGTTTCTGCAGTTCCTGTCATACCCGCTAGCTTGTGGTACATACGGAAGTAGTTTTGAAGCGTGATAGTGGCATACGTTTGAGTTGCGTCTTCAACTTTTACACTTTCTTTTGCTTCTATCGCCTGGTGAAGTCCGTCGGAATAACGTCTTCCTTCCATGATTCGCCCGGTCTGCTCATCTACGATCTTCACCTTCCCATCCATCACCACATATTCTGTATCCTTCTCATACATGCAGTATGCTTTGAGAAGCTGATTGACGGAATGGATTCGCTGACCTTTAATATTGTAGTCTCGGATGATTGACTCCTTCCTCTGCAGTTTATCGGACTCTGAAACTTCTTCGTCTTTTTCAAGTTTTGCAATTTCATCACCGATATCCGGTAGGATAAAGAAATTTGCATCTTCACCTTCTCCTGTTATCAAGTCAATACCTTTTTCTGTAAGATCAATACTGTTGATCTTTTCATCGATTGTAAAGTAGAGTGGCTCGTCAGCTTCCGGCATACGCTTTTGGTTGTCTGCCAGATAAATATTTTCAGTTTTTTGAAGTATTTGTTTGATTCCGGTCTCACTCATGAATTTGATGAGTGGTTTGCTTTTAGGAAGTCCTCTAAAGGCTCTGAATAACGGAAGTCCTGCTTCTGCTTCGTTTCCTTCTTTGATTAGTTTTTTTGCTTCATTAAGGTAATCGCTCACAAGCTTTCGCTGGGCATCGACCAGTCGTTGAATGCGAGGTTTTAGGTCATAAAACTCGTGCTCATCTCCCTTTGGAATAGGCCCGGAAATAATCAATGGGGTACGAGCATCATCGATTAGTACAGAATCAACCTCATCAACCATTGCGTAATGGTGCTTCTTTTGCACAAGTTCTTCCGGACTCCTTGACATATTGTCTCTGAGGTAGTCGAAACCAAATTCATTGTTTGTGCCATAAGTAATGTCAGCCATGTAGGCATTTCTACGCTCGGGAGAGTTTGGCTGATGATTGTCAATGCAGTCAATTCTCAATCCATGAAATTCGAAAATTGGAGCATTCCATTCTGCGTCCCTTTTTGCCAGGTAATCATTGACGGTCACAATGTGTACTCCGCGCTCTGCAAGGGCATTTAGGTAGGCCGGAAGTGTTGCCACAAGGGTCTTTCCTTCCCCGGTTTGCATCTCGGCAATTTTACCTTGGTGAAGAACTACCCCACCAATCAACTGCACATCATAATGCACCATGTTCCAAACTACCTCGTTACCTGCCGCTAGCCATTTGTTTTTCCATGTGGCTGTTTCACCATTAATTTCTACGTTGCTTTTTTTAGCAGCGATTTCTTTGTCATGCTGAGTTGCTTGTACTGTAAGCTTTTCATTTTCGGCAAATCTTCTCGCAGTTTCTTTGACTACTGCAAATCCTGTTGGTAGAATGTCTAAAAGGACTTTTTCCAGCTCAACGTCTCGATCACTTTCTAATTTATCTATCTGCGCAAAGATTTCCTCTTTTTGATGAACATCGAGGGAATGATCGCCTTCTACTTGCTTATGAAGTGCTTCGATCTGATCATCAATGTCTTTTAAGTGATCTTTAATGATGCTCTTTAGCTCTGTAGTTTTACCACGTAGTTCATCATCGCTTATGTTTTTAAGCTTTTCAAATTCGGCGTTGATTAGTCCAACAAACGGGGTGAGTTCTTTTAGGTCTTTCTCAGTCTTTGTGCCAAATATTTTGGCAAATCCCTTCGTAATCGAGTTTAGCATTGAAAAATTTTATTTTAGAGGCTTTTCTCAATGAGAGATGTGCCATCAGTTTTATTAAAATTTAGCCTTATTTATAAGGCCTTAAAGTTATAATGGATTAATGTAAGAGTGATTAGATTATTACACTTCCTTCAAACACTTTTTCAGCTGGTCCGGCCAACCAAATATCGGTGAATAGGTCTCCTTCGATCTTAAACGAAACACTTAATTCACCTCCCATGGTCTGGATATGTACGGGGCTTTTGAAGCCAAGTTTACCTGCCATGATTCCAACAGCTGTTGCGCCTGTGCCACAACTAAGCGTCTCATCTTCTACTCCTCTTTCATATGTCCTGATTTTCACCTTGCCTTGCAAAAGCTGTGCGAAGTTGACATTTGTGCCATTATGTCTGGAATAGGCTGGAAGATTGCGAATTTCTCTGCCTTTTAAGACAATTTCTTCATTCCCTACATTGTCAGTAATTACAATATGGTGAGGAGATCCCGTATCAATAAACCATTCATTTTCATTGATTTGATTCAATTGGCTGACATCAAACAGCTGAAAATGAATTTTATCATCTTCCAGTTTTATTTTATGTGTACCGTCTGTGGTCTCGAAAGATGCGTGTTCATTGACCATCCCAAGGGATTTGGCGAATGCAAATCCACATCTTGAGCCATTTCCGCATAAACTTTGAGATCCGTCGGAGTTAAAATAGATCATCCGGTAGTCAAGGTCAGGATGGTTCTGTATGAGAATCAAACCATCAGCTCCAATTCCAAAACGACGATCACATAGCTTTTGGATGAGTTGAGTGTTCGTTGGTGTGGATTCATTCCTATCATCTATAAGAATGAAATCATTACCTGTACCTTGATATTTAGTGAAGTGTAGCTCCATTGAATAGTAAAATTAATGAGGAGCACCGTGCTGAAACAAAAAACCCTTGCCAATTAGCAAGGGTTTCGAGTTTATTTTTTTGTGAGCTTCTCTTTGATACGAGCCGCTTTCCCTTTTCTTCCTCTTAGGTAATAAAGTTTTGCTCTTCTTACTTTTCCTTTTCTAAGCACTTCAATTTTCTCGATGTTAGGAGTAAGGATCGGGAAGATTCTTTCTACTGCTATATCGCCGGAAACTTTTCTTACAGTAAAAGTTTCACCGTTGGTGTTTTTGTTGTTTATGGTCATTACAGTTCCCTGAAACTGCTGCACACGCTCCTTGTTACCTTCTTTAATTTTGTAGTGAACATTAATGGTATCACCAGGTCCGAATGAAGGATGACTAGACTTTACGTCTTTATATTCTTCCGCTACTATGTTCAATAATTCTGTGCTCATCACTTAACTCTTTTACTGAGTGTTTTCAAAAAGGAGTGCAAATATAGAATAATCGGATTTAAAAAGTAATTTTTTGTCTCGATTATCTACAATATTTAATTGCAACTATTTAATCCAGTTTGATGGTTGATTTTACACCATAACCCCACACATCTGTCATTCCTAAGGTGATTTGATTATCAATTTGTCCGTACCATTTCAAATCTATTACAAATGCTACTTCGGAGGCGAGTCCTTGGCACTCAATTGGGTAGAATTCACCAGATTCTCGTTGACCACTTGCCGGATAATAAAGGGGGTAATCATTTTTATCGTTTTGGTAAAGATCACAGGCAGTTTGGTCCCCGTTGAAGGCATAAGCATAGATTCCTAGTCCATCTACGTAATTGGGGTCGTCTCTTTCGTCGCTACCATTTGCGGTTTCTATGACTTCTTCCATATTGTAAAGGCGAATTTCTGTGCCTGATTCAATAAAAAATTCATTTACTCCCCATTCATTTCCAGGAAAGATTATCCTAAATAGGGTAGAGTCTTTGTTTGTATAAAGCATTTTCATCTCTGCGGTTTGTGTTCTTTTCAAAAATCCACCTCTATCAGGGTCAAACATTCGAGCGAGTTTTTTATTTCCGTTTTCTCCTCTGCAACTCAAGTGGAGGTGTATCTTGTTCGCATCACAGTTTCCCATAACGCCAAGTACATCTCCTTTTTTTACCAAATCGCCCTCTCGCAATCCAGCACGGAAGCTCTCCAGGTGTCGGTATACAAATTCAACCTTATCTCCAACCTCAGGGTTGATAAATGTTTGATCACATTCCACATATACACTGCACTTATTTTCTTCATTTATCTCTATGACAGTGCCATCACACATTGAGATGATAGATGGAAGATTAAATTCATCAAAAACATCTGATCCGCAAGTAACAAATGGCGTAATGTCTAACCCCTGGTGTAAATCATATTCATTGCTTAATTCACGAGATAAGACTGGATCTCTTACGTAGCTATTCCCTTTACTTGGATTGTATTCTTCCATATCCAGTACGTTGGCGCAGACAGGATCGGCCCAGGAATATCCGTAAGCTGGTTCTATTGCCCGAACGTTGGAGTCAAAAAAAGTATCGACAATAAGGTCGAATGGAAATTCAATGGGAACATTGATATTAGGTTCATCGCATAAGTCTCCGATCCCGTCTCCATCTGTATCTCTTTGATCGGGGTTTGAGACTTCCGGGCAATTGTCGAGGGAATTCTCAATGCCATCTCCATCTTGATCGGCTACAATATCATCTGATTTGGAGCAGGAAGTGAATAAAACGGACAGGAATAAGGTGCAGAATAAATACTTGACTGACATTTTTTTGGAGATTGTGTGACTCCAATTAGCAATCAAATTGTAATAAATACAATGGTTAGTATGGCTCGTACACCAATTGTATACAGGATTATATGATGCCTTTATTCAGGGCGTATTGGATCAATTCTGAGCTGCTATGCAAATCTAGCTTCCTTAGAATGTTCTTTCTGTGGGTTTTAACTGTATGCTCGGAAATAAACAGTTCATCAGATATTTGAGAACTGGTCATGCCGTCTCCCAGTTTTCTTATGATTTCAATTTCGCGCTCACTAAGTCTGTACTCTTTGATTTGAGCATCTTCAGAGTTAAAATTTTGAATTTGATCGTAATAGGATTTGCCACTATGCACTCGCGCGATTGCATCTGAAAGTTCCTTTCCGGTATTGTTTTTTAGTAGACATCCATCGATACCGATTTTGATGATTTCTTCTACGAAAGATTTTTGAGCGTACATAGTGAGAATAATCACTTTAGTTTTGGGATAAAGTGCTTTGATTTTTTTTGCACACTTTATGCCATCCATTTCCGGCATGTTTATATCAAGGACTACAATGTCCACGGAATTGGCAGCAAGGAAATCAAGAACTTCAATTCCGTTTGAAGCTTCTCCGATGACATAAAAATCTTCTCTTGAGCTTAGGACAAGTTTTAACCCATCGATTACGATTTGGTGATCATCTGCTAATAATATTTTTACTTGACTCATAGCTGTGCAATTTCGATAATGAATGTGCTTCCCTTACCTGGTGATGAATCAATTGTCAATTCACCATCTAGCTTGGTTACTCGGTTTTCAATATTTTTTAGGCCCATTCCGGGAACAATCTCTGATTTCTTAAATCCAACACCATCATCTTCGTAGATGATGGTCAATGAATCATCGACCTGTGAAAGCTCCAAATGGACTTTGGAGCAATTAGAATGTTTAAGGGTGTTATTGACTAGTTCCTGAATGATTCTGTAAATCTCGAGACCTACATCTGACGATATTTTTTCGATAAGAATTGACGTCTGAAATTGAATTTTTCTCGCGGTAGAAATAGCTTCTGTTAGTTGCTTAATTGCCGCTTCGAGTCCAAAATGTTTAAGGAGTCCTGAGTCTAAATTGTGAGATATTTTTCTTGTCTCCTCGTTGGCCAACTGAGCTACCTCCGAAATTTTCTTTGCAAGGGCTGGTACATCTTCCTGTTTTTTGGTTTGCAATGTATCAGCATACATATTGAGTGTGACCAATATGCTTCCAAGATTGTCATGTAGTTCTGCTGCAATTCGTTTTCGCTCCTTGTCTTGGCCTTCCAGAAGAGCGTATGTAGCCTTCATTTCTTGTTCCCTAAGAAGGTCTTGAATTTGTTGATTTTCCAGATTCTTTTTAATAAGTTTTCGTTGGTAGAGGTAGATGAATAGAACAATTGAGAAAGCCATTAAGAGCATTCCAAAAGTGCCAATGATTAATATCATTTCATTACTCTCCACTTGGCGAATCATTTTTGAGAAGCCCAAATCCAATAGCAAACAAAACGTTTTTAGCAATATTGGCCATATTGTGAAAAGCCCAAGAATAATCTGAAATGATTATTTCTTGATTTAAAATTTCATTGCTAAGTAGAAAGGAAAACAGGCTACCCGAAAAGTAAACAAAAAGTCCTACTACGAGCCAGAACAATGGACTTTTCTCAATGAAAAGACTTTCCGAGTTCGTGTAAATCGAATAAAAGTAAATAATACTAAGGCTTATGGTGTAGGTTGCTTCTATTGCTCTACCAATATCGTTGAATTGATATGGATGGGATAAGAAGATAATCAGAGTTAGCATGTAAAAGCCAGAGAATGCTAGTCTATTTATCGTTGGCCAAGTCTTGATTATCCTGAGGAACAAAAGGCCTATAAGCGCAAATTCTACTAAACCATAGATGTTTAGAAAAAAATAATTGTTCCCATTAATAAAAGTAATTGTAGCTAGATCAGCGAGGAATGAGATTATTGTAAATACCGCAAAAAGTAGAAATGTTCTGCTTCTAATTTTTGAGAATTAATCCCAATCATGGTGATTGGGATTAATGGTGAGAAGATTGAAGTATATACCAGAAAGTATACCATCTGCTTTTTTAGTCACAAAGATTAGGACAAGGTTTGCTTGTATTGAGAATAGGATCTATGCTTGTCAACTCGGCGCCTTTTTCAGAAACAAACTGATTCCATCCCATTTCAAGTTCATCATAGTCGCTATCGCTTGATTTAGTGTAATCAGGATCTACATTATATATGTTTAGACCTTTATTCTTAACGACAGGAATTAGGAATACTTCTTGATAAGGATCTTTACCCATAGTCCAAGCTTTATAAACCCTTAGTCCAGTAATTCTTCTAGGGTCATTTTCTCCATAAAAGATGTTATAGATTTCAATATCATCCATTAAATCTTTAATCGTTTTTAAGCCTATAGTGTATCCATAAATGTCGTTTTTGGGGTCATAGTTCGGATCCAATTCTCTCATTTTTTTCTTGTATTCAGCAAGTTTGTCTTTAGCAAGCTGCCATGGTATTCTTGAACCTACATTGGGGTCTATATCGCGTGTTTGACATAAACTATCCACAAACGAATTTTGTACATAAAGCTGAGATGTTGATTTTTGCATACTGGTCTTCAACTCTTCATACTTCTTACTTAATTCATCGTACTTACTCTTCTGAACGCAAGATGATACCATAATCAGAATACATAGTAATGGTAGAAATAGCTTTTTCATTTTCTCTAAATTTTGGTTAGTTAATTGGTTTCATTAAAGATCGGATAAAAACATTGCCTACCAAATACCTATCTAGGGGTATAAAAGGTTTGATCAAAAAAAAGCCCCTTCATTCGAAGGAGCTTTATACTAAACTAACTAGCAACTATTTGTAAAATTATTGAGGACAACTCACGCCAAGGTCCCAGGCAGTTCCTCCGCCTATACATCCACTCATATATACTGTAACTGTTCTTGCTGTTGCAGGATTATAGTTTACATCTATCGTGCCTGTGCCACTTACATATCCATTCTGCCCATCTCCACAACTACTTACAGGAGGGAAGGAAGTGCTGCTGATGCTGGAGCCTGATCCGCCGATCCATTGATTGTTATAGAAAACATCAATACGATCCTGAATTGAGTACATGTCGTAGGTTATGGTGGCGGTTCCCGGGGAATCACCTAAGTCATACGTCGCAATAGTAAGCCCATCACTTCCGCTTGTAAATGCCGGACATTCCTGAATAGGTCCTACAGTTACGCAGGTGGTACGTAGATTACTAACTCTTCCGCTATTATCATAAATGCAATAGGTTAGGCAGAAATCCCCTTCTTGTACACTTGCCGGAATGCCTATCGGAACGACAAGAAGCCCATCCGTCGCAGACGTACCATCTGGAATATTGAAATAACTAGATGCTCCATTTACCTGTACATAGCACCCTCCATATCCTTGAGCTGAATCAAAATTGAAAGGAAGGTACAGTGTGTTGTCGGCAACAACAGTTGCTGAGGTTTGATTGTTTGAAATAGTTGGTGCATCGCTATCCGTACTGGGTGCCGGCGGCTGACCACTTACTGTTTGACTTCCTGGTATTACTAAAACACCTGCAAGTGCGTCTGCATCTGAAGGATCCACTTCAGCAGGAGGCGCCGGATCACTGTCTCCACCACAGCTAACTATGAAAAGTAATGTTGATAGAGCTAATAACAAGCTGAGTAGTTTGGTTGATTTGTAAAGAGTCTTCATGGTAGTATTTGATTTTTATACAAATACAGCATGAGTCAGTTGTAATTAAAATACCTAGTTAGGGGTATTTTTAGGTTACTAATAACGTTATTAGTCTAATAGATCTGGCCTTCGATCCTGTGTAAGCCTGAGTGCTTGATCGGTTCTCCAGGCTTCAATTTTAGCCTCATGACCAGAAGTGAGCACCTCTGGGACTTTCCACCCTTTATATTCTGCGGGACGAGTGTACACAGGAGGAGCTAACAAATTGTCCTGAAATGAGTCTGATAAGGCGGATGTTTCGTCATTGAGTACTCCGGGCACCAATCTAATCAACGAATCTGCAAGCACCATAGCTGCTAATTCACCCCCTGATAGCACATAATCACCAATGCTGAGTTCTCTGGTGATAAGATGATCTCTTACTCGTTGATCGACACCTTTGTAGTGGCCACACAAGAAAATGAAGTTTTGCTTAAGCGATAGCTGATTGGCAATTCCCTGGTTATAGGTTTCACCATCAGGGGTTAAATAAATCACTTCGTCATAAGTTCTTTTCTCCTTCAACTTTGAAATGCACTTATCGATTGGCTCGATCATCAATACCATGCCAGCCCCACCACCAAATGCATAATCATCAACGTTCAAGTGCTTATTTGTAGAATAATCTCTGAGGTTGTGTATTTCCAATTCGACTAAGCCCTTATCCATCGAACGCTTTACTATGCTTTGAGTAAGTGGACCTTCAAACAGATCCGGAAGACAGGTAATTATATCTATCCGCATGATATGAAGTTAATCATTATAAATATCCAGCAGTCCATCCGGAAGTTTCACATTGACTTTTTTCTTATCGGTATCAACGTTGGTAAGGATCTCATCTTTTAATGGGATAAGTATTTCCTTTCCGTTGGATTCAACCACCAGTAACTGGTTTCCATTAAGATCAATGACCTCCTTTATGATCCCCAATTTTGTCTTTTCTTCAAAAACTTCACAATTCACAAGGTCATGAAAGTAATATTGACCTTTGCTTAATTCAGGTAGGGAGCTTAATGGCAAATAGATTGAAGATTTTACCAAAGCTTTTGCATCGTCAAGCGAATCGATGTCCTCAAATTTGACCAAAGCTTTGTCTCTGTTTATTTGAAGTGTATCAATAAAAAAAGGAACCAGCTTTCCTTGTTGTTCAAGAAAAACTGATTCCAAATTTTGATATTCATCAGGGAAGTCGACTTCTAACGAAATACTAACCTCTCCTTTAAGACCGTGGGTCTTGATCACTTCCCCAAGTTGGTAGCAATCATCCTGCTTCATAGCAGATTAACCTTCTTTTTTGTCTTCTTCTTTTGCTTCTTCAGCAGGAGCTTCTTCTTTAGCCTCTGCTTTTGGCTCTTCCTTCACTTCTTCAACAGGAGCCTCTTCTTTCACTTCGGCCTTAGGTTCTTCTTTTGCTTCTTCAGCAGGAGCTTCTTCTTTAGCTTCAGCCTTAGGCTCTTCTTTAGCCTCTTCTACAGGAGTCTCAGTCTGAGCGTCAGCAGTTTGAGCTTCTTCAACAGCAGCTACATCTTCTTCAACGTCTTCGTTTCCTTCTGCTCCGCCTTCTTTGATTTCTTCAACCAAGGCAGCTTCTGCCTCTTGCGCTCTCTTCTTCAATTCTTCAGCTCTTGCATCACTTACCTTCTTCTCTGCATCAAGAGCAGCCTTTCTCTTATCAGCTTTAGCTTTAGCTAGTTTGTCAACTTTACCCTGAATCTTAGACTCTTTGTCTTTGATCCAAGCTTCAAGCTTCTTATCAGCCTCTTCTTGTGTGATTGCTCCTTTGTTTACACCAACCTGAAGGTGTTTTTTCATCATGATACCTCTGTAAGAAAGAATCGCTCTAACTGTATCAGTAGGCTGTGCTCCTTTCATTACCCAGTCAAAAGCCTTGTTATCATCCAAATTAATGGAAGCAGGATCAGTGTTTGGGTTGTAAGTACCAAGCTTTTCTATAAAGCGACCATCTCGTGGTGCTCTTGCGTCTGCCACTACTACATCGTACATGGCTTGTTTTTTGCGTCCTCGACGCGCTAGTCTAATTTTTACTGACATAATTCTTTTTGTTTATGGAACTCGTCCATCAAAAGTTTTAAAAATGGAGCGCAAATGTAGTCTATTTTTCTCGTTGTGAGAAAGTTATGGAGAAACAAATGAAATCATTGGTAATCTTCTTCAAAAGAATTGGTTTAACAACTCAATGCAGCAATCAGTTAATATGTCATTATCGACGTGTATGCGGCATTTTAATGCACTTTTTCAACTGTTAGTAAAATGCGTGTATTTGTAAAAACGATTATACAGTTTTTAAAGAAACTTTAATACCTCTACCTTTGTTTCAGAACACAAATGAATATGGATAAATATTCCTACATCGCCAATGCTCACGGTAATTACCTGGATGAGCTTTTTAAAGCATACAAAGATAACCCTGAAAGCATTGATGAATCCTGGAAGAAATTTTTCGAAGGATTTGAATTCGCTCAGGAGAAATATGGTGAAGCAGGAGAAAGTACTTCTGTGGCCACACCAAAAGAGACTGCAGTCAGAAATTTGATTTACAATTACAGATCTTGGGCTCACCTTGTTTCTGACACTAACCCGGTAAGGGAAAGAAGACCTCATTCGGCAAAGTTGGAGCTCTCCGATTTTGGTTTATCTGAGAAAGATCTGGATTCTGAGTTTGAAGTTGGTGCTGAAATTGGACTAGGAAAAACTTCGCTCAAAAAAATCCTTGAGAAACTTAAAAAAGTTTATGCCGGCCATATTGGTTTCGAATACAATCACATCCGAGATTCCAATATCAGCGATTGGCTGAAGGATAAAATTGAGTCAGAAGGTGCAAACATTAATCCTTCCAAAGAGGAGAAGAATAGGATTCTTTCCAAATTGAATGAAGCTAGTGGATTCGAAAATTTCCTTCACACCAAGTTCTTAGGTCAAAAGAGATTTTCACTGGAAGGCGGTGAGAATATGATTCCCGCGTTGGACAAGATTATTAATAAAGGCGCGGAGTTAGATGCGGAAGAAGTAGTTATCGGAATGGCGCATCGTGGTAGACTCAATGTTTTGGCCAATATCATGGGCAAAACCTATGAGGAGATATTTAGTGAATTTGAAGGGAACCAGGAAGTGGATCTGACAATGGGTGATGGTGATGTAAAATATCACCTGGGTTATGCATCGCATTTGGATACCACGGCCAATAGGAAGATGTATGTGAAGCTAGCGCCGAATCCTTCACATTTGGAGGCAGTTGATCCAGTTGTATTAGGATATTGTCGAGCTCAAATCGATGATGAATATTCTGGTGATATGGGAAAAGCTATTCCCGTTCTCATTCATGGAGATGCGGCAGTAGCAGGACAGGGAATCGTTTATGAGTGTATTCAAATGTCCCTTCTAGAAGGTTACAAAACCGGTGGCACCATCCATTTCGTGATTAATAACCAGGTAGGATTTACAACCGACTTTGCTGATGCTAGATCCAGTATATACTGTACAGATTTGGCAAAAATTGTGGATGCACCTATTCTTCATGTGAATGGTGATGATGCCGAAGCTGTTCAATTTTGTGCAAACCTAGCCGTAGAGTACAGACAAAAGTTCAATAAGGACATCTTCATTGACATGCTCTGCTACAGAAGACACGGACACAATGAAAGCGATGAGCCTAAGTTCACACAACCAAAGCTTTATAATGCAATTGGAAAACACCCGAATCCGAGAGAAGTTTATGTGAAAAAACTGACAGAATCGGGCGACTTAAGCGACAATGAGATAAAGAAGCTAGAGAAGGAGTTTAAAGACAAGCTTCAAGATCGGTTAAATGATATTAAAGAAAATCCACTGCCTTACAAGCCTCAGAAAATTGAGGAAGAGTGGGATCATCTAAGAAGGTCTAAAGAAAAAGACTTTGATAAGTCACCGGATACAAGCATCTCCGATGCAATGATCAAAAAAGTTGGAGAAGCGATCAGCCAGGTTCCGAAAGGATTTAAGCCACTCAGACAAATTGAGAAACTTCTTAAAGATCGGAAAGCAAACTTCTTCGAGAAGAAGGAGCTGGGATGGGCTGATGCCGAGCTTTTGGCCTACGGTTCGTTACTAGCCGATGGCACAATCGTAAGAATGTCCGGACAAGATGTTAAACGAGGCACGTTCTCGCACAGGCATGCTTACTTTTTTGACGCAAACACAAATGAACCATATTGTGGTTTGAACAACATTCAAGAAAAGCAGCAGCCTTTAAGAATTTATAATTCTTTGCTATCTGAATATGGGGTACTTGGCTTTGAGTATGGCTATGCAATGGCCACTCCTAATGCATTGGTAATTTGGGAAGCTCAATTTGGAGATTTTGCCAATGGAGCTCAAATCATGATAGATCAGTTTATCGCCAGTGCGGAAAGTAAGTGGCAACGAATGAATGGCTTGGTCATGTTGCTGCCACATGGGTATGAAGGTCAAGGACCTGAGCATTCGAGTGCACGAATGGAGCGATTCCTTCAGATGTGTTCAAATGAAAATATTGTGATAGCTAATCTTACCACATCAGCAAATATTTTCCACCTGATGAGGAGACAGGTTTCGTGGGAGTTTAGAAAGCCTGCAATCGTATTCTCTCCAAAATCACTTTTGAGACATCCGGGAGTTGTATCGCCTATAAAAGATTTCACTTCAGGAAAATTTCAGGAAGTAATAGGAGACGATTTTGTGACCAATAAGAATGTGAAAAAAGTACTTTTCTGTTCTGGAAAAGTCTATTTTGATCTATTAGAGGAACAGAAAAAGAAGAAAGCTAAAGATGTGGCGATTGTAAGAATCGAGCAGATTTACCCTTGGCCTCAGAAGCAGATTGATGCTATTCTGAAAAAATATAATAATCCGAAGTTGGTTTGGGTGCAGGAAGAACCAAGAAATATGGGCGCCTGGAGTTTTATTAAAACGAGGATAGAGATGGATTTTGAAGTAGTAGGAAGAAAGATCAGTGCATCTCCTGCCACGGGATATTCAAAAATCCATAAGGAAGAACAAGCCAATTTGGTTAAACAAGCATTTGAACTATAGTATCGGTATGCGCCGGTCAGAAAAACAAAAAATTAAACAAGAAAGAAATGAGTCTTGAAATGAAAGTTCCTACGGTAGGTGAGTCAATCACAGAAGTGACCGTAGCATCATGGACCAAGAGCGACGGAGACATGGTAGAGATGGATGAGGTGATTTGCGAGCTGGAGTCCGATAAAGCCACTTTTGAAGTTACTGCAGAAGCAGCCGGAAAACTTAGCATTAAAGCGCAAGAAGGTGATACGCTGGAGATTGGCGCTGTACTATGTGAAATTGATGAGAGCGCCTCAGGAGGAGGAAGCTCATCTACAGCTGAATCCAAACCTACTGCTGAAAGTGAATCAACCGGGACTTCCTCTTCAGAAGCCAAAGCAACTGGTGAAGTTTTGGAAATGAAGGTTCCTGCAGTAGGCGAATCCATTACCGAGGTAACGATTTCCAACTGGGCTAAAGGCGATGGTGATTTTGTAGAGCTTGATGAAGTAATAGCAGAGATTGAATCTGATAAAGCTACATTTGATCTTACCGCTGAAGCGCAAGGAAAACTTCAAATTGTGGCTCAAGAAGGAGACACGCTTGAAATTGGTGCACTTATTTGTAAGATAGAAGTAATGGAAGGTGGCGCGCCTGCTTCAGATTCCGGTTCCGGAAGTGATGAAAGTTCGGAAGCTACTTCAAAAGCTGATTCAGGCAAAGAAACTTACGCCACAGGTCATGCGTCACCAGCAGCAGCCAAAATTCTTGATGAAAAAGGAATATCTGCTTCAGATGTGAAAGGTACTGGTAAAGACGGCCGCATCACCAAGGAAGACGCAATGAGTGCTCAAAAGTCTGCTTCTAAAGAGCCATCGAAAGCAGATGACAAACCTGCCAAGCCTCAATTCGAGGCGCCAACATTTGGAGGTGGAGTGAGCCGGGAGCAGCGAAGAGAAAAGATGTCTTCACTGAGAAAAACAGTTTCCAGACGATTGGTTTCTGTCAAAAATGAGACAGCCATGCTGACCACTTTCAATGAAGTGAACATGAAGCCGATCATGGATCTGAGAAAAAAATACAAAGAGGAGTTTAAAGAAAAGCACGAAGTAGGACTTGGATTTATGTCTTTCTTCACAAAAGCTGTTTGTGTTGCTCTTCAGGAATGGCCAGCAGTGAATGGCCAGATTGATGGAAATGAATTGATTTTCAGTGATTACTGCGATATTTCAATTGCGGTTTCTGCTCCGAAAGGTTTGGTAGTACCGGTAATCAGAAATGCGGAATCTATGAATTTCGTTCAGATAGAGAAAGAGGTAATCAGGTTAGCAACTAAAGCAAGAGACAATAAGCTGAGCATCGAAGAAATGGAAGGAGGTACCTTCACGATAACCAACGGAGGCGTGTTTGGATCAATGATGTCAACACCAATCATTAATGCGCCACAATCCGCAATTCTTGGCATGCACAACATTGTGGAGAGGGCTGTAGTAGAAAATGGTGAAGTGGTGGTGAGGCCAATGATGTATGTTGCATTGTCTTATGATCATAGAATCATAGATGGAAGAGAATCTGTAAGCTTCCTTGTTCGTGTTAAGCAGCTTTTAGAAGATCCCACAAGACTTCTTTTAGGCGTATAATCTCAATCAAAAAATTAAAATCAGACAAAAATGGATTATCAAGTAGTAGTAATTGGTTCTGGCCCTGGTGGGTATGTTGCGGCTATCAGATGTGCGCAGTTGGGATTGAAAACAGCTATAATTGAAAAATATGATACACTTGGCGGCACATGCTTGAATGTGGGATGTATTCCATCAAAAGCACTACTAGATTCATCTGAACATTTTCACAATGCCGAACATACGTTCAAAACTCATGGTATTGATATAAATAAGCCTAAAGTCAATCTGAAGCAAATGATAGGTCGGAAGGCAGATGTAGTGAAGCAAAATGTAGAGGGAATCGACTATCTCATGAATAAGAACAAAATCGATGTTTTTCACGGGATGGGAAGCTTTGTCGACAAGAATACAATTCAGATTGACGGTAAAGACAAGAAGAAAATCACAGCAGAGAAGGTAATTATTGCGACTGGTTCGAAGCCTGCCAGCTTGCCATTCATAGAGCTTGATAAGGATAGAGTAATCACAAGTACTGAGGCTTTGGAGCTCAATGAGGTACCAAAGCACATGATCGTGATAGGAGGTGGAGTCATTGGTGTAGAGCTAGGTTCCGTTTATGCCAGACTTGGTGCTAAGGTTTCTGTTGTTGAGTATTTAGACAGTCTTATACCAACCATGGATTCTACAATGGGGAAGGAACTTCAGAAATCGCTTAAAGGTTTGGGCTTTGAATTTTACTTGGGACACAAGGTTACGGCTGTAGAGAAGAAGGGTAAAAATGTAACAGTAAAAGCAGAAACTAAAAAAGGTGAAGTGGTAGAAATTAAAGGCGACTACTGTCTGGTATCAATCGGTAGACGGCCTTATACTGACAATCTGGGTTTAGACAAAGCAGGGGTGAAAATGGATGACAAAGGAAGAGTTGAGGTGGATGATCATTTAAGAACCAATGTAGACAATATCTATGCAATAGGCGATGTGGTGAAGGGAGCTATGCTTGCTCATAAGGCAGAAGAGGAGGGTGTATTTGTAGCAGAGTCCATTGTGGGACAGAAACCGCATATCAATTACAATCTGATTCCTGGAGTGGTTTATACCTGGCCGGAGGTTGCTTCGGTTGGATACACAGAAGAGCAGTTGAAGGAGCAGGGCAGAAAATATAAGACAGGAAAATTCCCGTACAAAGCTTTAGGTAGAGCTCGGGCAAGTATGGATACAGAGGGCTTAGTAAAGATTCTTGCAGATAAAGAAACTGATGAGGTATTGGGCGTGCATATCATTGGAGCCAGAGCTGCCGACATGATAGCAGCGGGAGTTACCGCGATGGAATATCGAGCTTCAGCAGAAGACATTGCCAGGATGTCCCACGCACATCCAACCTATATGGAGGCGTTCAAGGAAGCGGCGTTAGCTGCTACCGAGAATAGGCCAATACATATGTAATGATTTTACTTGGGAAGGACTACCGTAAAGGTGGTTCCTTCTCCCAATTTACTTTCAGCAGAAATTTCTCCGTTGAGTCGCTCAACGGCACGTTTAAGAATATGGAGTCCGAGTCCCGTACCTTCAATTTTTCGATTGGCTCGGAAAAACATAACAAAAATGTTTTCCACTGTCTTTTCGTCCATCCCAATTCCATTATCAGCGGCAATTATTTCTATTGACGTATCATTCTGTTTTACGGAAATTGAGATTTGTGGATTATTATCTTCGATCCGCGCATATTTAATGCCGTTTTCAATGAGATTTTGAATAATGGTATTTATCAGCGCCCATTCTGCCTGATATTTGATTTTTGGATCTACATCAATTTTGAATTCCACCCGATCATAATTGGCCAGGAATTTATAAGAAGAAATACAATCGTAGATAACCTTTTCAAAGTCAATTTCTTGCTTGGAATCTTCATTAAATGACATTTTGGTCAAGCGAAGCAGTCCATCCAGTATATTATTAAGTCGATTGGCCTGTGCATCATATTCCTCAAGGAACTTTAACGCAGCTTCGTCCTTTACCTCAAGTTTTGCTACATAATTCAAACTCATCAAAGATGTTATCGGACCTTTGAGGTCATGAGAAATTCGATAGAAGAAGGAATCCAATTCAATCTTCTTTTTTTCGATAATGTCAGCTTTTTCTTTTTGAGAGTTGGCCTCATGTTCAAGCGCTTGCATCTTGCTGATCACCCCATAACCCTCAATTACCTTGGCCGTTCGGTCATTGATTACGCTCTCTTTTTCCTCCACATATTGGGTCATATATTTTAGTGCGAGCTCATAATTACCTTCTTTTTTTGCAATCTCATGAAGCAAGAGATTGGCTTTGAATTTAATGAGGATGATTTTGCTTTTGTTACTGTACTCAAGTGCCTTTACCAATATTTCTTTGGCATCTTCCAGGCGTCCCATTTTTATGTACAAAGCGCCTAGTTTATGATGGCTCATCGCCCACCCAAGCTTTTCACCCATTTCTTCATGAATCTTAATAGATTCTAAAAAATCTTGCTCTGCTTGTTCAAATTGCTTTGTTTGGGTGAATACTTTACCCCGGCCATACAAGGCAAACGCCAACCCACGTATATCCCCGGTTTTTTGCTTTATAGAAATAGAGTCTTGAATGATTTCTAAGGCTTTGGCAATTTTGTTTTGATTCAAATACAAGCCCGAAAGTGGATTAAACGCATTAGACTGTAAATTCAAATCACCTGCTACTTTGCCTGATTCGATAGCTTCTTCGTAACTCTCGGCGGCACTATTCACATCTCCAAAAAACTCATAGATTGTGCCCATGGACTTTTGAACTCTGGCCATGTTGTGATAATCTTCCAGTTTCTTATAAGTAGCCAGGCAGTCAATCAAATAATTAAGTCCTTTGCTGTAGTCATCTGTTTTATAGAGCGCACCAGCAATGGTATACTTAGCATCGGCAATTCCCTTTTCGTCGTTCAATTCCTCAAAATTTTCTATGGCCTCATTGGCCATATTGATGGAGAGATCGAAATCTCCAATAATCATGTGAAAAAGCGATAAAAGTGAAAGCGATTTGGCTATGCAGGATTTGTCCAGGCTTTCCTTGCTGAGATTCAAGGCTTGCTCAGCCAATTTGATGCTACGATCCAGATTGTTAATACGACTTTCATAAGCCTCGTCCAAAAGAGACTTTATCTTATTGAATGCCGTTTTTTCTGAAATCTCCAAAAAATTAGTAGTGATTGTTCTAGAAAGATAAAGTAGCTCCAATGCATTTTGATGGATTTATGCGACACTTCTAATTTTGAGATTGAAATTAGGTGAATTCACGTAGGTATGACTTAAGTAAATTGCCTATAGAAATTAATTTAAATCGTAAAAAGTTGATCAATGATCAACGCTTCTTGAACTATTTCATCTATCTGTCTCATAGGGATTGATCGAATTTCATAGAGGTCTATTCCGGATATTCTTTTTCTGTTTTTAGTTTTTAAAAGTCCTTGATCATTAGATAGTCTATGACCTTTCACAAATGCAAGTTCAATTCCATCATTTTTGATTGGATTGAGATAGCAAACCCACTTTCTTTTGTAATACATGGGAATATTAAAACTGATCTTGGGTATTAGATCGTGATTCTCAGTGAGGTGTTGATGCAAATAGGAAACGATGGCCTTTTGCTGACCATCGAGTCCTAATATGAAATTTTCAACCGTTTTCATCCAAGTTTAAAATGAGGATTATGAATTAGGCCAATAACATTATTCCATGGATCTAACAGCGTAGATACCTCAATGCCACCACCAACTTCTTTTATTTCCGTATGCTCTTTAGCTCCAAGGCCAATGAGACGAGCATGTTCGGCCTGGATATTCTCTACTCCCCAGTAGGCCTCGACATTATCGGCTCGTTTTTGATCTTCTTTTTCCGGATGAAGGCCAAGTTCATATCCGCCGATCTCGAATCCAACATAAAAGGGCTCGTCAAAATATGGTTTTTTGCCAAATGCACTGGTATACCATTCTTTTGCCTGAGTAATGTCGGGAACCATATAAATCACGGTTCTCAAACCAAGTATTGAGTTATTCATTTTTCACTTTTTTTACAGCATACCTAAGTATTGTTTTTAACTTCTCTTCTGGTGTTTTACGTGGATCACTAAGATAGATCTCGTGATGATATCCATTGACTTGCAGTCCGTTTTCCTGAATGAAATTCATGATACCTTCTATTGTAGGTTCTTCCTCGTAAAAGCTGCCAATATGCAATCCCTGCACGCTAAGACCTTCATTTATAAGTTCGAATTTTACCTCATCATCTTGTAATAGCTCGGAATTTTTCGCCTTCACTTTTTGAATGGCTCGGTAGTAATGATCGCCTTCAATGAAATCAGGCATGCGGATTACAATCTTCCAATTCCATTCATCCGGGGGTGTTTGGGCAAATTTATGTTGTTCTGCGAGTCCACCATCAATCCACCAAAAGCCTTCCATTTTAGGAACAACGAAATCCATATCTTCCGCTTTGGAAATAAATTTAATAGCATATGCGACAGCATATAATTTGTCTATCGCCTCAAGAAATTGGTCACTTTGAGGATCACATCTCCCGGACAAGGATAGGTAATAATAGCTATCAAGGTCTCGCAGTTCGGGCGTTTTCCTGGCTGAGTAGTAATTTGGATCTTCTTTTTTGAGATCTAGTTTTTCAATAATTGCTTCCATAATTGTGTGAGTTTTTTCGATTATGAAAACAAAGAAATGAGTGTCAGTGACAGCCTTATGTCACTCAAAAAATTGAATTAGAAAATTTTATTGAAAATGTGTGAATTCTCTGTTGTTAAGGCTTTCTGGTGTGAGTTTTTCACCGTTTATTTCATCAGTGTCCCAATCTTGGGTAATCTTCCAAACACCATCGATTTTCTTCATAGCTACATGAAATCTCCCAACAAACTGCTGCCCATCTTGGGATCGTGTGATTCTGTAGTATCCCACCTCATAGGCATTGTTTCCATTTGATGTTCGAGTCTCAAAGGAAAATTCAATAATGCTATTTTTTTCTTGCCCTTTCATGCGTTCAGCATTTCTTTTCTTGTATTCCGCTCCGACCAAGAGCCTTCCTGGATTAATACGCCAGACATCTTCTGCATGTATCGCGTTGTAAGCTGCACCATCATTTGATTCCCAGGCCTTTGTAAAAGGAATCCATATTTGATTATCTATCTCAGATGCTACCGATTGACTAAACGAGGGTGATCCAATTGTGACTAAAAGAATAACTAGTATGGTTCGCATTAATATTATGTTTTAGCTAAAAAAGGCGCACTGTGATGCTCTAGAAGCTCTTTGGCCAAGGTTGCAGCATGTCCTTGAAGTTCATTTGGAGAAACGATCTCAATCTGATTCCCATACATCATTAGCCATCGAGCAAAATAATCATAGTAGGGTGTAACGAATTTCATCTCATAGCGGCCATCTTCGAGTTTTTTTTCTTCAACGAATCCTTGATAATATTTTTGCTCTCCCATGAAGCGAGCGACAAGGGCCGAACACCTAATGGTGGCTTCTTTGGCATCAGTTCCCAGCAATGCTTCATTGAGAAAGTCCATGTAATTGGGATGTTTTGAAGGATCAATGTGTTCCCCCAATATCTTGACTTTTTGGATGCGATCAGCTCTAAAATCCCGCAGGTCTGCTCTTAGCCGACAATATGCTATAAGGTGCCATCTGCCGGAGTAAAAAACCATTCCTAAGGGCTCTACCTCTCTTTGGGTAGTAGCGTCATTGTACTGTGAATAATAGGTGATGTCAATTAGTCGGTTCGTTGCAATGGCAGATTGAATTTCTGCAATGTGAGAATCTGGAGTCGGGTTAGGTGACGGACTTGGGCGAATTGCAATTCGACCCTCAAGGTTATCCAGGTATTCTTTGTCAGAATATTTAAGAACTGCCTTTATTTTATACATAGCTTTTTCAAATGTCTGAATCGTGTGAGGGTCAGCGCTTCGTTCGATAAATTTTGCACCCATCAGGATTGCGCTAGCTTCTTCCTTGTTAAATACGACTGGAGGCAAATGATAGCCTTCTACAATAAAATACCCTTCACCGGCATCACCACCTATTGGCACACCAGAGTCAATCAAAGACCTGATATCTCTAAAAATGGTCCTGCGCCCAACTTCAAATCGTTCTTCCAGCTCTCCAATCGGGACACGTGGTTTACCCTGAAGATGGATCAGTAAAGCATTGAGTCGGTCAATTCGATTCATTATAGAAAATTAGGGATTTTTGACTTCAATGGTCAAAAAGGTTATCAACTTTCCGGACTCATCTTGCTTTAGATGTGCTAAAAAATGCTGGTCACTTCCGGTGATGAATCGAGTTCCCATAAACCCGGTGTATTGCTTGAAGTGAATGTCATAGGCTTCCGGCTTTGCTCCAAAAACGGTGGTATGTATATGTCTGTTGTCGGAAGAACTTCCATAGTCCCCGGGTAGTATGGTTTGAAGAAATATTTTTCCGACATTGTCGGTAACGCCTTCACCACTTAAGCGTGCAGTAGATTCATCTCCAGCCACAATAGGTCTATACTCTCCCTCTGTATCCGTATGATAAAATAGAACGGTCTGATTAGCCAACGGTTCTTTGGTGATTGCATCCACAAATTGAAGACATGCCAAAAGTGTTTCTCCAGATTCATTCTCATCAGAGATTTGAACATTGCTGGGCGGTTCCAAAAGCCTGTAATCTTCAAGCGTTTGAAGGTCGCTAGTGGATAATTTTGGTATGTCCCGATCTATTCCACAGGCAACCAAGAATAGAAAAGGGAAATATTTAATCATGAATTCTCATACGAGAATCAGAACCTGGTAGTTCTTATTTTTTGGATATTAGCTGCTGATTTGGGGTCAGCGCACGTTTTAGAAAATCGTACCCTTCCCAAAAACTTTCGGTAAACTCCTCATCGGCTTTTTCAAAAAGCGAGACGTTTTCTCGGATGTAGGTTTCATTTTCGGGAATCCTGCTCAATACTTCCAGTTGATCCATAACGAGTATGGCATCATATTGAACGTCATTTTCAATGCTAATTCCATGAAATTTCACATTGGCCAATTCGTACGCACCGTTTCTAAATTTAAACTCTTCAATCCACGAAACTTTACTCCAGTACTTAGAATGGTGAACAATAGGTTTATAATCAATTTTTAAAATGGCAAAGCTTAACTTATCAACATATATTTTGCCTACTGCCTCACCATGAGATTTGGATGATGGTTCAAAAGCGACAATTGATACATCATTTTCATCAATGGTCGTGTCTCCCTGATAAATGAATGTATAATGTGTTCTATTCTTTTCACTTAAGAATGAGTTTGGTCTCCAAACCGAGGACCTGGCCATATCGCTGGCATTTCCGAAAAGTAGATTTTCTTCTTTTACTTCTTTAAAGGCCTTCTTTCTTGTCTTGATTGGTGATATTGAGGCATTCTCAATTTGGTTCAGATTTGAAGGAATGTATATGTCTACGATTCCGTCAGCCAGGTAGTATATCGCATCAGCATCAGACATTGACTCTTTATAGTAGCCAATTTTGTGTGTCCTACTCATTTCGTAATTGATGTGGAATCGATCGAAGACCGACTTCATTAATGATTGTCCTGCCACAGCTTTTGCCTCGGCAGAATCGTTCTGCTTACCATCTGTGATCTCTTGAGGAGTAAACAGTGAAAGCGCAGTGTTCAGTATTAGTGTGTGTAGTAACATAAGCTTGGTGGCTTTAGTACGATACAAACTTAGATGCGCATTTACCCTGTTTTACCTCTTAAATTCACTCATTTGTGTATAAGTAATGTACCTAATGCTTAATAGATGCATACACTTAAAGTGTTACTTTAACTAAAAATCGATTTTAATGCCCATTTGGCCATTCGTCACAAATTGATTCTTACTCATCGATTGTATTTGTAACTTGATCCAAACTTTGATTTATGAAACAAATAGCCAAACTCCTCTCGCTGCTACTTATTATTTCTTGTACAGCTCAAGAAACGGATTCAGAGCAGGATATTGAGACAACCATCATCCGAAACGTGAAGATCATTGATGTAAGGGATGGGAGCATTTCAGAAGGCATGAATGTTTTGGTTAAAAATGGAATAATTGAAGCTATAGGCGAGTATGAAAATCAATCTGATGCTAATATCATCGAGGGCAATGGACGTTATCTAATGCCCGGTCTGGCTGAGATGCATGCTCACATTCCCTCTCCGCAGTGGGGAAGAGACCGTACGGATGAAACACTTTTTCTTTATTTATCTAATGGAGTGACAACCATTCGCGGAATGCTCGGACATCCGGAGCATTTAAAGCTGAGAGAAAAGGCAGCAAATAATGAAATTTTGAGTCCACGAATTTTTACTTCCAGTCCTTCGGTAAATGGAAATTCTGTAAAAACAAAAGAAGAGGCTAGGCAAAAAATCTCTCAGTTTAAGGCGGACGGTTATGACTTTCTTAAAATCCACCCGGGATTGAAATTGGAAGTCTTTAATGAGATAGTGAAGACGGCAAATGAAGTTGGAATTGGGTTTAGTGGACATGTGCCTGTGGATGTGGGCGTACGACACGCGATAGCCAGTGGTTATGGTTCTATTGATCATGTGGATGGATTTTTGGAAGGCTTGGTTCCTGAAAAAGCCGGGGTCTCGCCTGATCAAAATGGATTCTTTGGGTACAATTTTACCCATTTGGCAGACAGATCTCAAATAGAGGAGCTAGTGGCACTCACTAAAAAAAATAAGGTTTGGGTGGTGCCAACGCAAAGTTTATTTACACGATGGTTTTCACCAATCGAGCCTGAAGTGATAGCAGCAAATGATGGCGATTTTAAGTATATGCCTAAATCGACAGTGGAGCAGTGGATAAATAGCAAGAAAAACCTGATTGGTGATCCGGAATACACCGTCGATAAGTTTGTTTTATTTACTGACATCAGGCAAGAATTGATTAAATCACTTCATGAAAATGGCCATGGATTATTACTTGGATCAGATGCTCCTCAGGTGTTCAACGTACCAGGTTTTTCCATTCACCATGAGTTGGCAAGCATAATTGATGCTGGCCTTTCGCCATTACAAGCTATACAGACCGGAACATTAAATCCTGCAATCTTTTTTAATATGGAAGGCCAATTCGGCGAAGTAAGAATTGGAGCAAGTGCAGATTTAATTTTATTGAAAAATAACCCCCTTGATGATATCGGAAATCTCAAAAATCCAGATGGAGTGATGGTGAGGGGACAATGGCTCGATCGGGAAATGATTGATAAGAAACTTGCTGAAATAGCAGAGCGGTCCTGGGATATCTAAATTACTTCCTGGCGTCAGCAATATTTTTTTCTATTAGATTTTTAATGCTTAAGAGTTGATCGACCTGTTTTTGGTTGATACCTTGAAACAGCGTGTGGCGGATTTCAATCACTAATGGTTTTGTTGATTCCAGTTTGGTTTTTCCCTTCCTGGTCAAAACAAGTAAAAATTTTCTTCTGTCCTCGTGAGAAGTCTCCCTTTTTATGAATCCTTTTTTTTCCAGTAAATCTAGAATTCGAGTAAGCGTTGGGTTATCCTTTGACATAATTTCCGCAATCTCCGCTTGATGTTTTGATCCATTTTCATCGAGAACCATCAATACCGAAAATTGCTCCAGAGTTAAGCCCACCTTATTTTTTTTAAACAGGTCAGCAGAAAATCTTTTCATATTTCTGCTCAGTGATTCGACTAAATACCCTGGGCTTGTGCCCATTTTATCAAACTTCATAAGTTTTTATAGAGACTATGAAACTTAAATCTAGCTATTGAGTATAAGTTAGTAAGCTAATAATTAGTGTACTAACAAAATTTCAATTTAAATTTTACAAAATGAAAACTACTCTTTTAATCCTATGTGCATTTTTTTCTTCTTCAATAGTGTACTCACAATCGAAAAAAGAAAAAGAGGCTTTAAAGATGACGATCAGCAAACTTGTTGATGGTGTAGATAAACAAGACGGAGAAATGATATTATCTGCATTTCATAAAACCTCAGGCTTATTTGCATTTACTCCGGATGGTTCGGATATGTTATCTGTCTCTGCTGAGCAATTTGCCGGAATGCATGCTTCCGGGAAGTTTGGAGGTCGTGAGCGAAAAATGGAAATTAAGGCACTAAATATTAATGACGAGGGTTTAATTGCGTCGGCTGTGGTACATGCTTTCGACGATCAGGTATTCTATGATTATCGACTTACTCTTTTCAAGATTGATGGAAAATGGGGAATTGTGGCTTTTGGGCAGAGATCAAGGAAAAATGAGTAAATCTAAACAGACCAATTTGGGCCTTAGATAAAGAAAATAACTCGGATTAATCTCATGATTAATCCGAGTTATTTAAGATATTTTTCAATTCCTCAATTGTTTTTTTGCTGTTGCCAACAAAAATCTGATCCTCGTCAATAAAAACTGGTCGTTTCAAAAAAGTGTATTCCTCTCGAATAAGCTTTCTATAATCATCTTCAGAAAGATTCTTATCTCCTAAGCCCATGGATCGATATTTCATTGCTTTCCTGGAAAAAAGTGATTCATAAGAACCATTTCTGTTTTTCATTTCATCAATCTGCTCAAAGGTCATTTGATCAGTTTTGATGTCTTGTTTTTCAAAGCCAGAAATTAAATCGCCCAGCTCATCCATGATGCGCTTGCATGTGGTGCAAGTAGATAGATAATAAACTTTTTTCATGTTTTCATTCCTCCGTTATTGATCAGCTTTTTTGGAAGCTATCCACTTTTCAATCTTGCCTTCCAGCACTGTGAGAGGTACACATCCGGACTCCAACACAATGTTGTGATATTCTCGTATATCAAAGCTGTCTCCTAAAGCTTCTTTTGCTTTTTGCCTAAGCTCAAGGATTTTTAGTTGACCAACTTTATATGAAAGCGCTTGCCCCGGGCCGGCCATGTATCGTTCAATCTCTGAAGTAATACTGGCTTCTGATTCGGCCTCATTCTCCAGGGAGTATTGGATTGCCTCTTCTCTTGTCCAACCTTTGGAGTGGAGTCCGGCGTCTACCACTAATCGAATCGCTCGATGCATTTCCGCACTAAGCATTCCGAAATACTGGTATGGATCAGTAAACAATCCGAGCTCTTTGCCAAGCGATTCGCTATAAAGGGCCCAACCCTCACCGTAGCTACTATACCAAAGGGATCTTCGGAAGCTAGGTAGCTGCTCGTTTTCTTGCGCTAATGATATTTGATAATGATGTCCTGGAATTGCTTCATGAAGGAATAGGCTTTCATCGGAGTACATATTGTAAGCTTCAACGTATGGAATTGGGACGTAGAAAATACCAGGCCGGGTTCCATCGATTGATCCTGGATTATATTCAGCACTCGCAGAAGCTTCCCTAAAAGCTTCAGTTCTCCTTACCTCGAATGGTGTTTTAGGAGTCAGATCAAAAAGTGCCTTCAAATTCGGCTTCATGCGTTCATGAATAGCATTGAAATTATCAATAACCTGTTGCGGATCAGTGAAAGGCATTAGTTCAGGTTTTGATCGAACGTGATCAAAAAATTCATTCAAAGAACCCTCAAAACCAACCTCAGCCATTACTTTTTCCATTTCTCCTCTGATTCGGGCAACTTCTGATTTACCCAACTCAAATACTTCATCAGCAGTCATATCCGTAGTGGTATAAAGTTTGATGCGGTGCTGATACCAATCATCGCCTTGTGGCAAAGCTCCAATCCCTGAACTCTCTCTACCTGCGGGCAAGTATTCATTCTTGAAAAAATCATGCAGTCGACTCACAGCCGGAATGACCTTGTTTTCAACCATCTCCTGATATGTGGCTTTGATGTCTTCATTATCAACCATAGAAATTTCTTCGGGAATATCTGTGGCAGGTAAATAGAAATGATGCGTTTCGGCAGGGCCATCTTTCCAGGCAGCCAGCTGGGGGATCACCTTGGCAGAAAGTGATTTTGGCAATACGATGTTCTGAGCCATACCCTCCCTCATTCGAACAATCGCAGTATCGCACCATTGAACAAAAACGTCTACTCGTTTCAACCAGTTGTCGTAATCTTCTTTGGTTTCAAAAGGTTGCGCACTCGCCCCGGAGGCTAATTGCCCGATCATCAGTTGAGTGGTCCAAAACTGATCAATAGGCATAAGTCCAGAATGGTATTGCATCTCTGCAAGTGCTATTTCGCATTCCCATTTTAAAATGTCATAGCTTATTTGCTCTTCAGCCGTCAGAGAGGTCCGATCAAAGTCTTTGAGCTTTTCGAGGTAGGAGTTGTAATACGTCTTTAGCTCCTCATTAAAACTTGCGGTGAGATCGTTTCGCAGCAAATCGTTGTACCTGTTGTCACCCTGAAAAGTGGCATTGATTGGAAAAAGTTTTAAACCTTCTTCAGCATAGTTTTCGAGCATCACAGCAAATGCCTCGTTGGCAGCTGGTTGTTCTTTGTTTGAAGTTTGCTGAGTGCAAAAAGTCAAAAGCAGGCTTAGGAGTAGTAAGGTTAGATTTTTCATGGAGTATATTTTTTAGAAAAATTAAATGATGTCAATGTGCAAAGCGTCATTTGGTTACTTGATTCTGATGACAGCTTCAAACTTAGAACTTTCTTCTTTACTCATCAATTGTTAATTTGTTGTTTTCTAAGCAACAATAAATTGACCGCCCTAGAGCTTTTTGAGTTTAATACTACCGTAGTATTTTCTTCAGTTTTTGTCGTAATAGGCTTGAACAGTTTATTGCTATATTTTGTCTTAAGGCACAAGATATTTATTCACTTCTGCTTGTTGGTTTTCGCGTTAGCAACTCATATTTCCTTGCCATTGTGGGATGAGAGTTATTCGGCGCTAGCTAGTAAGTTTTCTGTAATAACTGCACTTTCAACCGCTATAGGTGCGCTATACTTTACCAAGTCCTTTCTGGGTATCACTAAAGACAAATATCATTACTGGTTTATGATATTTCGATTGCTCATCTTCTCTTCGCTGGGAATAGTAATTGGGCAGATGTTTAATATTCTTTTCATAAACAGCGATGCGCTAAACGATGGTCTCGCATACATTGCCGCATTCATTACTCTTTTTACCTTGATTGTCAATTTTGCAGTCAGTCTCACATTGTGGCGAAAGGAAAAGCTAGCGAGTCTCTATTTCTACACAAACATGCCAATGATTCTGGCTGCTGTAGCATACATAATCATTTGGTTCTCACAGCAGGGTAATGAAGAAGCTACTTCTATTCCTTATGTGAGATTAATAATTTATGGGGGCATGGCCACTCAAATGATACTTTTTTCAGTTTTTGTAGGCTATAAAATCAAGAATGCAGAAAAGGAAAAATTGAAACTTGAGCGTAGCATTAACCTAAAACTCCAGGAAGAGGTGGAGCGGCAAACCAAGTCACTCAAAAAGACAATGGAGGAAATGGAGGCTCAGCAGAATGAGCTACAAAAACTTAATGAGCTAAAAAATAAGTTATTCACATTGGTAGCTCATGACCTGAGAAACCCGCTGCAAAACCTGACAAGTTTTATTGATCTTCTTGAGCAGAATGTACTTGATCCGGAAAAAGTGGTTGACTTCACACATCAAACCAAAGTTGGCTTATCCGAGAGCCTTGTTGTCATGGAACGTTTGCTCCATTGGAGCTATAAGCAGTTGGATGGAATAAATGTTCAGAAAGAAAAGATTGATCTGGAGCAAATGGTCAGTGATGTAAAATCTGAACTAAAGTCCTTAGCTCAAAATAAGAATATCAAGATAGAAAGTGACATTTTATGCAAGGAGGTATTGCTTGATCGTGACATGTTGAGAGTGATACTAAGAAACCTATTGTCAAATGCAATAAAATTCAGTCATGATGGAGGCGTTATAAATGTATCGTCGAATCTCAATAAAAATGAAATTTTGGTTAGCGTACAAGATCACGGAGTAGGGATGAATCCTGTGTGGTATGATGAGCTTGTAAAGACAGGCAAACCGGAAGTAAAGCCAGGAACCAAGGGAGAAAAAGGCAATGGGTTTGGATTGTTGATCACCAAAGATTTTGTTGAAATGAATGGTGGGACACTTAGATGCGAAAGCGAAGAAAATAAAGGAACAAAATTCACATTTAGTGGACCAATTTCTTCGGACTAAACAACCCAGAAAGTGACGAAGAAGAGGATAGCACGGTAAACGAAGAGTGATATAATCACAACTAATAAACTCAGAATGGTATTAATAATTAGTCTGAAACCCCTGAATCCGTAAAATTGATGCTCGACTTTGGCAAAGAAAAGAAGTAGCATGAGACAACTTATGGTCGTAATGACCATATCTGAAAACAGATAATATTTTATCCCAAATAATGAGACGATCAGTATAAGCACACTTATGAGTTGAAAGCAAAAAAATAAAATGAAAGTCATCACTTCTAACCCAATAGTCAATTGATCGGCCAATAGGTTTCTTTTGCTGTCTATATGAACAGGCCATAGAAAAAATCCAATCATGGTTGCCATAACAATCAGCAGCAGCTTGGATAGTTCAGTGGTTTTTGAATTATAGATTTTCTCGTACTCTTCGAACGTTATTTCCCTTTCTTTGATCTCCTCAACCACCAACTGATTTACAATGTGGCTATAAGGCAATCCGTTCATTTGAATCTGAAGATTGGTGGTGAAAGTATTGATAATCGGGAAAAGAAAATAGATCAGGTTGGCCAGGAAAAAAATTGAGACTGGCTTCATGTAATGCTTCCGCCGGCCTTCAACAAATTCATTGGAGAGCTTACCCGGTGAAATCAGCATCGTTTTTAATGTTCGCCAAAGCTTATTATCTGCAAATGTGATGGCGTTAACAAATTCTCCAAAAAAATGCTTGAACTTTCGATCCTCTGGATGGATCACCTTCTCGCCACAATTATTACAGTAGTTTCCGGAGAATTCAGTTCCGCATGTTTTGCAAGTATGTGCCTTCAAAAATCAATCAGGTTAGCCGGTTTCAAAACTACTTAATCTTTCAATTCATTAAATTACTCCAACACCAACTTAGAAATTCTATGAGCATCAATAGACGTCAATGGCTGCAACAAAGCCTTCTTGCCTCCGCTTCAGTACTAGTGGCCGGCGCACCGGTAGCTCAAGGATGTGCCAGTGAGCGTCCTAAAGAACTTCGTGATAAGGATAATCTCATTTTACTCAATTGGAATGAAAATCCGTATGGGCCAGCTGAGTCTGCTGTAAAAGCAGTGAATGATGCCATGAAATTTGCCAATCGATATCCGGATGAGGTAGCAGCAGAATTGAAAGAGAAACTTGCCCAAAAAAATAATCTGAGACCAAGGAATTTTTTGTTGACTGCTGGTTCCACTGAAGTCTTGTCCCTGCTTGGTCAGCATGTGGCATTACAAAAAGGAGAGATCCTTTCACCATTTCCTACCTTCCCTACAGCACTAAGATTTGGCGAGCGATCAGGTGCTAGTATCAGAAAAGTTGATCTTGATGCAAATGATCGAATTGATTTGGAAAAAGTGCTGAATGCCATTTCTGATAAAACTACGATGGTTTTTATCTGCAACCCCAACAACCCAACGGGCACCGAAGTGGCTACTGAAGACTTAAAGAGCTTTTGTAGAAAAGTACCAGAAAATGTCCTGATTTGTGTAGATGAAGCTTACGTAGAATATTCCAACGCAGGATTAAAAGGAAGCATGATTGGCCTTGTGGATGAATTGCCCAACCTTATTATCTGCCGGACATTTTCAAAAGCATACGGCTTGGCAGGCTTGCGCATGGGGTATGCCGTATCTCATAAGAAAAATATCGATGCGTTGAGCAGAAGACATTTGGGTGCAGAAATCTCCACCGGATGGCCACCATTAGTAGCTGCCAGCGCCACTATGAACGATCCTGAATTTCTTAACCAATGTGTGGTCAAAAATCAGGAAGGCAAGCAAATCATTTATGATGCCTACGATTCTTGGGGAGTGAAATACAATCCTTCTTCAACCAATTTTGTGTATGCAAGAGATGAGCGATTTGAAGGCAATCTGGTTGCAAAAATGAAGGAGCGAGGGATACTTATCACCAAGTGGCCCACCATGACTAATCACATTCGAGTGAGTATAGGAAAGCCGGAACACATGAAACTATTCGTTGAGAAGGTAAAGGATTTTTTGGTTTAGTGATAAGTCGTGTAGCCAACCTTTCATAGCTTATAATCCGGTTCTGAAAACTTTTGAGGTCAGAAGGGTGTAATCCATTGAAATCATAATTCAATGGATATAAAGAATATCATCGCTAATTCGCTAAATCAATCATATTCTTCGGATGAGTATCAGATTATTTTGAACAACTTCGCATCGGAGGGAAAGACTTCCGGCGAGCAAAAGGAAGATTTGATTTACTATACCAAACTCAATGCACAACGATCCCGAAGAATAGCGAAGACATCTATACTTCACCCTGACCTGGTTGAGCAAATTCAAGCGCTACCCAAGCAGATTTGGCTGTTGATAACAGAAACATGGTGCGGAGATGCAGCCAATAGTGTTCCAATCATTGCAAAACTTGCGATGCTTAATCCATCCATAGATTTACGTATTGTGCTTAGAGATGAAAACCTCAACCTCATGGATCAATTTTTAACCAAGGGTGGCAGATCTATTCCTAAGTTGATAGCGCTTGATGAAGAGCTGAATGTTCTTTTCGATTGGGGACCAAGGCCCAAAGAGGCACAAGATCTTTATTGGGGATGGAGAGAACGCGAAGGCAGAGAGCCATACAGTGAATTTCAAGTCATACTCCAGAAATGGTACAATGAAAACAAGTCTGGGGCCTTACAAAAGGAGCTTATGAGTAAAATTGGCACGAAAGTTTCGTGATGACATTTGAGGTACTACTGACTATTTTAGCAGGATAAGACCTTCACAATATATGAGACTAATCCTTGTTTTGTCCTTATCCATTTCAATTGCTGGCGGCTGCTCAAGCATTCAGGCAGATAGCTCTGTGCTGGAAGAAAAAATCAAGGGAATGAACTATACAGGTCCGGGAAGAGGGCCATTTGGATCGGAGCCATTTACCTCTATGAAAAGTATTGGATCCAATTTCGTTGCACTTGTTCCTGAAGCAACACTTTATCAAAATACATTGGGAATCAGGCATTCCTATTCTGGCGACAGCACCTGGTATGGAGAATCTACAGAAGCGGTGCTTGAAGGTATTGAACAAGCACGAAAAGCAGATCTTAAGATTATGCTGAAGCCACATCTTGAACCTGGCTTGAGTACTAAAGAATGGGATCGACCTGAACTTGATAGGACTGATAGTACTTCCAGAGCGAATTATTTAGCAAGTTGGAAAGCGTTTGCAGCCACTGTGAAATTCAATGTGCGGGAAAAAACAGACTGGCGAGGCAATTTGATGGCTAAGGATGAGGAAGGTTGGAACAAAATTGCAGAGGGATACATGCAATACATTTTAAGCTATGCAGTAATGGCCGACTCTATGAACGTAGATCTATTCTGTATTGGAACAGAGCTAAAAGCAATGGCTCTTGAAAAGCCGGATTACTGGCGAGAATTGATTAGGGAGGTTCGAAAGATTTATGATGGACCAGTCACCTATGCAGCCAATTGGGACAGCTATGATGAAATCACTTTTTGGGATGAACTCGATTACGTAGGGATCGACGCATACTTTCCTTTAGGGGATCGTAAGGTTCCTTCTGTAGAAGAATCCATATCAGACTGGGAAAAATATAAACTAGAGATTCAATTCTTTCAAGCTGGCGTAGGTAAGAATATCATATTTACCGAATGGGGATATGAAAGCGAAGAGTATGCAGGTAAAACTCCTTGGGGATCTGAGGGTGTGTTTAATGAAGAGGTACAGAAAAACCTGTATGAAGCTACATTCCAAAGCTTCTGGAGTGAGTCTTGGTTTCAAGGCGTATTTGTATGGAGATGGTCACCCAAAAATGAATTTGGGAGAGGTAGATATAATTTCTCTCCTAAAGGAAGGATAGCCGAAAAGGTACTTGAGAAGTGGTTTAAGGAGTGATTAAAACGCCACAATTTCCTTCATTTTCTCACTGATCCGCTCTACGTTAGGCACTACAGATTCCATCAAAGGCACATTGTGCGGTAGTGGGATGTCTGGCATCGCTATTCGTTCCACCGGAGCATCCAAATGACTGAACCCTTCAGAAGCTAAAACTGCAGCTATCTCTGCACCAAACCCGGCTGTGAGTGCATCTTCGTGCACAATCAGGCACCTGTTGGTTTTTTTGATGGAGGTCAAAACAGCCTCTTTGTCCCACGGCATGATGGTTCGTAAGTCGATCACATCCGCTGAGATTCCGGTTTCATCCACTGCTCCTTCGCAAGCTTCGCACATGGCACCCCACGTCACAATTGTGATATCATTTCCTTCTCTCAAAAGGGCAGCTTTGCCAAATGGCACTACAAACTCATCTCCCGGATACGGTCTACGTGCGTACCTGTTATCGTTCAGGTTTCTGTGTTCGAAGAACATCGTAGGATTGTCCGATCGCATAGCCGTTCGTATCAATCCTACTGCATCTTGCGCATTGCTTGGAAATGCTACCTGCCATCCAATGGCATGGGCAAACATCACCTCGTTGGTTACTGAGTGCCATGGATCACCCACTTTGGCAAAACCTCCAGGCATCCGCACAACGATCGGTGCGGCAAATCGATTGGCCGTCCTCCAGCGGGTAGTTCCACAGTTGTTAAGCTGCTCCATTGCGGGATCAGCATATTTTCTAAACTGAATTTCCGCCACAGGCATGAGTCCTCCGTAGGCCATACCCACAGCACGTCCTATGATGCCTTCCTCAGAGAGTGAGGTGTCAAATACACGGTCTTCTCCATATTTGGATTGTAAGCCCATGGTCACAGCATGCACACCACCTTTCATCCCCACATCTTCGCCAAAGACCAGAACTTTCGGATTTGTCTTCAACTCATAATCTAGTGCCAGATTGATGGCTTCCCCAATGTTGATTCGCCGCTTATCTGGATTGGGCTCTTCACTACTGGCAGGGAAATTTGGATTTGAAGGGCGTAACCCACCAATTTCCTGAACTTCATCCGATTCGGAAAATACAAAACGCTTGATCTTACCTGTATCAGGTAAGGGTCTGTTGAGTGCAGCTTCTGCAGCTTCATCCACAATCTGTTGAGCTTCTTTTTGCAAAGCTTTCCACTCTTTTGCAGAAAACATTTTTTCCATCGATTTCAACGGATCGTTGGCTTGCTCTTTTTTCAGAAGCTTTTCGTCTTTGTACGCCTGATTGTCTTGATAAGAGTGGCCATTAAGTCTTGGCACAGTCAGCCTTACTAGTGCCGGACCTTTTCTAGACCGCACGTGATCAGCGCCCGCTTTCAATAGCCTGTGCGCTTCTTCAGGGTTTGTTCCACTACCGTCCCAGATATCCAGGTTTTTGAATGAGGCAAGATTTTCAGCAATGTTCTTTCCCGGCGTTTGAAATTCGCTAGTCACGGAGATGCCATAGCCATTGTCTTCGATGTAGAAAAGTACCGGTAGTTTTTGAGTCGTAGCTATTGTCAGTGCAGACCAGAATCCGTTCGTTGCTACAGAGCCATCTCCGCCAAGTATTACTGACATAGAATCTTTGTAAGTCTTGTCTTTCAGCGTTTTTGCATGATATTCAATGCTCTGCGCCCAACCTATCGCTGGTGTGTATTGTGCACCTACGTCTCCTGCCATTGGTAGCACCACACAGCCACGGTCTGAGCTCGGCATGTTGCAAACGACACCGATATCTCTGCCGTCGCTATACCCACCGGAGCGTGTCAGAGGGGCAGAGAGTGCATCTTCCACCGATAGACCCAAACCGATCATCAAAGGACGAGATCGATAGTATGCACTGGCAGAATCTTTGGGTTTGTCCAATAAATGAGCAAGAATCAGCTGACCTAGTTCATGGCCTCTCGCAGAAAATTGATATAAGACTTTCTTCTCCGGAACCAGCTTATTTTCTTCCAGATCATCCATTGCTCTTGAGATGAGCATTTTTAAGGCAATCTCTTTCCAGTCTATCGCGGAATCTTTCTTTTTCTTTGGTGCTGTTGCTGTTTTTGACATATTCTTTTATTGGGTGCGCTAAGTTACAAAACGGATTAAAAGTCATTCTGAATTTATTTCAGAATCTATGTTTTACAGGTGATTTAGGTGATGAAACAAGTTTAGTTGACTTCTGTTTTAATGTTTGTAGTAGCACTAAACATTAAAATAGTAATTAATTAATGTTTAGTATTGTTGTAGGCCTCAAAATAATAGCGTAAGTTCGAGTAGGCATCAAAAAATTAATAAATTGATGTCTAGTTTAAAACAGACCTTAAATAATGTCATCTTGAGGAACGCAGGATCTCTTTTTTACTTTGATGAGATTCTTTTCCATGTTCGGGATGATATGCTAAATGGCGATAACATTAAATGGAACAACCACTTTTCAATATTAATCCTGATCGCAATAAACCGTGGAATGACCTTCCAGACCTGCCTATCCATCCAGATTTGTATCGTACGGTAGATATAATGGAACAGTTGGGGAATGCCAAATCAGCACTTGGTCGACTACATGGTCGATCAGTAGTCATTCCCAATCAAGGAATCCTGATTAATACGATTAGTCTGCAAGAAGCAAAAGCTTCTAGTGAAATAGAAAACATCTTCACAACAGATGATGAGCTTTATCAGGCGTATAGCGAAGAGGGAGAAGATGCAAATATCAAAGGTGCTCCTAAGGAAGTACTGCGATACCGGGAAGCACTTTGGGCGGGCCATGATCATCTGATGAAGCATGAGAAGTTCGATATAGACTATTTCATTAAAATCTATCGAATAGTAAAACAGACGAATGATGGTTTACGACCTCCGAGCGCTCGGATTTACATCAAGCAAGGAGGCACAGGCCCCAATGCTGGTACCGCTATTTATACACCTCCGAGAGGCAAGGAAATCCTTGAACAAAAGCTCGAAAATCTCCTTGATTTTGTGAACGATGATGAAAAGTTTCCGCTCGATCCATTGATCAAAATGGCGATTGCGCACTACCAGTTTGAGGTAATTCATCCATTCAGAGATGGAAATGGACGTGCAGGACGAATTTTCAATATCAACATTCTGACCCAAAAAGGATTACTCGATCTACCCATACTGTTTCTTAGCAAATTCATCATAGATAATAAGAATGACTACTATTCACACCTTGCGAGCGTGACGCAAAGAGCCATGTGGGAGCGTTGGATCTTGTTTATGCTAAAGGCGATAGAGGTAACGGCAAACCTTACCTTCAATAAGATCAATGATATTTTATCAGCTAAAGAAGGCATCATGGAAGAGATTGAAGCTGAAACAAAGATCAGAAAGCCGGAATTGCTTGTACAGATGATTTTCACCCAGCCGCTGACAAAAGTGAGCCATCTGACGGATGCAAAGATGTATGCCGAGAATACCGCCAGAAATTACCTCAACGAATTGGTAGACTTGGGGATCCTGGAAAAGCGAACCATTTCCGGTCATCATTACTATCTCAATTTGGAACTTTACCGAATTTTATCCGAATAATACGTTATGAGAAAATTTGTATATGCAATTCTACTTCTTTCATTTTCATTGATTAAAGCACAGGTGAATGAGAAAGTGCTGGCCGATACTGTTCAATTTATTACAATCAAAGTCGACGCACTTGAAAGTCTAAACTATGATCAAAATATCTACAGGTTAAATTATGATGATTGTAACCTTGAATATAAAAAATCATTCAAAGGAGAGGAAGATAAGTGGCTTATCTACGATTTTTGGTTAGTTGATATTGATGAAGACAAGATGAGTTTAGAATTTGACGAAGGCGGATGGAAGATGATTCTTGCTGCTAACGGAAAGAAAATTGAGTATGATTCCAATGTTGGATCAGGATGGGTTTCTGAAATCCATATTTTTAGTGCAGATCAGGCACCACTAATTGAAATTGGACGGGCTCTGTACTTTGCAATTAAAAGCTGTAAGGGACTTGATAGATTTAAGAGGTAGCCTCTATTGCTATCAATTTTAAGAGATTCTATAGATATGTCATGAGAAGAATTTTCTTTTTCACTGTTCTAGGTATTTCTTCTATTGCATCTGCACAGGTGAATGAGAAGGTGCTTACTGATACCATAGCATTTGTAACTTCATCCATTGGTCAATTGCAGCACAAAGCGTTGAGCTATAACTGCTATCGGTTGAATTTTGATGATTGCAATCTCGAATGCTAGGAAAAGGACAACAATAAGGCAGATAGCTGGACGATCAGTTCTTTCTACCTGTCAGACATAGATGAAACCAAAATGAGACTGATTGAGCAGCCAGATGGTGAATGGACATTGATTTTGGAGTCAAACATGAAAATCAAATACGATAAGGACAGTGGATCCGGGTTGAAAAGAAGTTTGGTCCTGTTTAATAACGAAAAAGAGCCTCTCCAGGAGATAGGAAAGGCCCTTTATTTTGCAATTAAATGCTGCAAAGGACTCGATAGGTTTAAGAAATGATTACAATTTTTCCATGATGAACTTTGTCATCATCTGGTAGAGATGACCTCTTCTGCCGCCAAGGCCATGCGTTTTATCGGGGTAGTAGAAGGAGTCAAACTGCTTTCCTGCATTTAACAATTCTTCATGCAGAGCTACTGAATTCTGGAAATGCACATTGTCATCACCTGTGCCGTGCACTAGCAAGAAATTCCCTTTCAATTTTTCTGCATGGGTATTTGGACTGTTATCGTCATACCCACTTGGATTGTCCTGAGGGCGCTGTAGGTATCTCTCTGTATAAATGGTGTCATAATATCTCCAGGTTGTCACAGGTGCAATAGCTATCGCCGTCTTGAACACGTCATTGCCTTTGAGGATGCAAAGCGATGACATGTAGCCGCCATAGCTCCATCCCCAAATCCCCATTCGGTCTTTATCAATGTACGAATAACCACCAAGTGTCTTTGCAGTTGAAATGAGATCTTCTGTTTCATATTTGCCAAGCTGCTTATAGGTTGTTTTTTTGAACGCTTCACCTCGGTATCCAGTGCCACGCGTGTCTATGACAGCAACAATGTATCCATTCTGAGCCAGGTATTGATGCCATACGAAATGACCACCTCCCCAGCTGTTGGATACATTTTGTGATCCAGGACCACTGTATTGAAAGATAAGGAGTGGATACTGTTTATTTTCATCAAAATCTCCTGGCTTTAAAAAGAAACCATTCAGCTGATCTCCATTGCTATTGCCAATTTGAAAAAACTCCTTTTCGGCAAATGAATAGTCTTTTGTCTTCTCTGCAAGCTTGGCATTGTCCTCCATCACTTTTATCAACTTGTTTCCTTTTGTTTCATATAGAGCAACGGTCATTGGCTTGGAGGCCGAAGAATAATAGTCCATGTAATAAGTACAGTCATCGCTCATATTTAGCCTATGTCGTCCACTTTCTTGGGTGAGCTTTTTCTTGCCTTTTCCTGAGAATGAAACTGAATATAGGTGCACTTCTAATGGTGAATCTTCAGTACTGGAATAGTATAGCAGTTTCTTTTTTTGATCAAGCCCAACTAGCGTTCGTGCTTCAAAATCTCCCTGGGTAATTTGATTGACAAGGCTGCCGTCCATATTGTATAGGTAGAAGTGTTTATATCCACTTTTCTCACTGCTAAAAATGAATTGTTTGCCATTGTCCAAGTATGTCAGATCATCACAAAATGTAAAATGAATGTAGGTGTCGCTCTTATCGGTTAGAATAACATTTGAATTACCGGTTTTCACATTTACATGTAATATGTCTAACTGGTTTTGTAAACGGTTCAGACGTTGGATGGCCAGCAGCTCTGAATTTTTTGTCCAATAGATGTGAGGAATGTAGATATCCGTATCGGATCCGATATCAGCTTTCACTTTGTTTTGGGAAGCAATCTCATATACATAGATATCTACCATGGAGTTTTGTTCACCTGCTTTTGGATACTTGTATCGGTAGTCTACCGGATAGTTGGCTCCATCTTTCCATAGTTGCAAATTATACTCACGAACACCCGATTCGTCCATACGATAGTAGGCTATTCGCTTACTGTCGGGAGACCATGCAAAAGCTTGGGTAAGATAGAGTTCTTCCTCATACACCCAATCTGTGCTGCCATTGATGATATAATTGAACTTGCCATCGTTCGTGACAGCCACCTCATTTCCAGATGATAAATCAACATAGAACAGATTATTATCTCGTGTAAATGCTACTTTGGTGTTATCCGGAGAGAGCGTAGCGTAAGATTGTCTTCCATCAGATAATTTTCTCAGGTCATTAGATTCTCGATCGAAGAGGTAAAAGACCGCTGTATAAGACCTACGATAAATGGATTCGCGATCGGTCATGATAAGCACCAGGGATTCATCATCACTGAAGCTGTAGGAAGCAATTTTGATGTCAAGTGCATTCCCATCTGCAATGGTTTCTACTTCCTCGCCTGTGCGAACGCTGTATTTAATGATCTTGTTGTCTGACAGGGCACTGTAAAATTGTCCGTCATTCATCCAATTGAGGCTTCTGACAGATTTGGCTCTGAAAGTACCGTCAGTGGCTTGCTCTAAGGATATGCTGTTTTGTGCGAAACCGGCAACTGTGCCGATAGCTATAAACAAATAAGTTAATATTCTTACTCTCATATTCATAGTTGGTTATTCAGTTCAAAAATCTAGATATGCTATTTTGTTTTCGTTGAATCAGGGCTATTCTCCACTGGTAAATTGGCCTCTCGATAAAGTTGCCGTATCTCTTCTTCGGTGAAGTTTGGAAAAAACTGTTTAGCCAAAAAAACAGCTTCTTGCTCATTTCGTGCAATATCCATGTTCTCTAGCAATAGTTCTCTCTCAATCGCATGACTTTTTTCATATCCTAGACGCGCATTGATCAAAGGCAATGCTTCAACAGAAGCTTCAGCGATTCGGCCTGAAATTGAACTCCTATCACCTATTAAAGTCACGAATCGATTAAAGTTGTCAAAATTATCTGTCCAAACTAGTTTGTATTCAGTGGTCTCATTGCTGATGTTGCCTGGTATCGATCTATAACGCCGGGATGTTTCAGTCAATAAGCGCTCTACATGTTCGATCTTCTTTATCTCTACAAAAAGTGACTGCAATACATCGTACAGCTCAAAGTCAATTATTTCTGAATTTTGAAGGCTCAAAGCGTATTGGATTGTTTGATAATCATATTGCGGTTCTATAAATCGGTAGTCTGAAAAGTTCCCATAGGTGCCCTGTTGCTGAAAAGCCGAAAGCTGTTTTGCGTAACCTGCCATCCCTCTTGAAATCTCAGTCATTTGAAACCGGAACGCTTCAAGCTCATACTTCATAGCCGTAATCACACGATCGCGCTCCTTAAGATTCTTCTCATTTTCGGCATAGTTCTGAATAAGAAAAGCGCAATACACCCCAATTATCACAATTAGGAGATCAATAAGTACCCATATGAATTTGTTTTTGGTGGAGAAAAGCTTTCGAAGGAACATATATTAGGTTTTGGTAAAACCTAAATTTAGCAAATGAAGCAATTAATGCTAATTCATGGTGCCATAGGTAGCGCCGATCAAATGGTTCCACTTAAGGAATTGTTGCAAGATGAGTTTGAAGTTCACCTTTTAGCTTTTGATGGGCACGGAAGTAAATCCGCCAGCGTAGATCCATTCTCACTGGAAAGTTTTGGACAGCAACTCATCCAAAAGCTGTCGGAAATAGGAAAACCCACGCACATCTTCGGTTACAGCATGGGTGGATTTGTAGCGTTATACGAAGCTGCAATGGGTAGTGAAAATATTGCATCGATAACGACTCTTGGAACGAAAATGGAATGGGATGAAGAAATTGCACAGAGGGAAGTAAGGCACTTAGATCCAAAAATGATCCTATCCAAAGTTCCAAAATTTGCTACAGCCTTAGAAAAACGACATGGTGAGGACTGGGAGGAAGTGTTGAGTAGAACTGCTGCCTTTATGAAAGAGCTCGGTAAAACTCAACCCATCCAGGAATCCATAATGAAGACGATAGAAATTCCGGTTTTACTCTGCCTGGCTGATGGTGATGCTATGGTCTCGGTAGGTGAAACACATCAGGTTCATCAGTGGATTATTGATAGCATCTTTGAAACCATCCCTGATAGTAAGCATCCAATAGAGCAAGTAAATCTGATGGCACTGGCGGATACCATCAGATCGTTTATCAATCGACTGGACTGATTATTTGTTTTTGAACTTTTGAATGAAGTTTCGGGTAAAATCAGAAAGCACAAGCTTTCCACTGGTTTCCGCTCTTTCAGCAAGTAACTCATCCCAATGTTCTGTTCCTTTCCAGAATACTTTTTTCAGCTCAGCCATTGCTTCAGGATTGTAAGCGGCCAATTTCTTTGCTAGCTCGTTCACAGCTTTATCTAATGAAGGTACATCATCATAGAGTTTGCCAAAAAGCCCTTTCTGATGTGCCCACTTTGGATCGTAAAACTCATCCGGATTGATTCCCATTTGAGACATTGCCGAAAGCCCCATTTTTCTTTCTATGGCCGGCCCTACTACAAACGGCCCAATGCCGAGCGCAAGTTCACTTAGTTTGATAGCAGAATGTTTGGAAGCAAAGCAGTAATCTACCGATGCGGCTAGACCAATTCCTCCACCTACAGCTTTTCCTTGCAATCTACCGATGACAAATTTGGGTGCTTTACGCATCGCATTTATCACATTGGCAAAGCCCATAAAAAATTCTTTTCCACGCTCGGGACTGTCAATTGCAATAAGTTCATCAAAGCTGGCGCCTGCACAGAAAGTTCGGTCACCACCACTCTTCAGCACGATTACTTTTATATCAGGATTATTTCCTGCTTCAGTGATTGTTTCTGTAAGTTTTTTAAGAATTTCCCCGGGAAGCGAATTGCTTTGTTCGGTAAAAAATTCAACGGTACCGATTCCGTCGTTTATATCAAGTTTCACATAATTCATAGCGCAAAAATAAGTGCTACTTTGATCATATAGAGTCATGTAAAAAAAGAAAGCCCTCCAAATAATGGAGAGCTTTTCCCAACCAGCTACCCCTTCGGGAATTCCGAAGAGTATTGAGTCTCTTAAGTTGATTAATCTTTACAGCTTATGCGAGGCTTCCCCCGCGTTGAAAATCTATCGTTTGACCTTCCATACAAGCGAAATGGTAAACTCCGTCTTTTCTCTGAACTTGTGCACCAAACTGCTTTGTATATCCCAGGCATGGGTCGCCTCCCATGTATGAACTTGTGATAGTTACAACGCCATTGTTTTGATTTATGAGATCTTGAAGAATGGTCTTAACATCCATTGCTCGACCATTATTTTCGTTTCCATCTTTTAAAGCTCCATATACAGCAAAGTCTACTTTAATTCTGGACATAGGTTTTACAAATTTTGGTGGTTCCTACTCTTCAGGCTTTTCGGAATAACTCCCCCGACTTGAAAGTACTTTTCGTGAATCGGTGATGTAAAATTGAAGGATGCAACATTGGTGTACCAGAGGAGAATTGACCCTTTTGCGGAATAGGTATAATTACCTGTTTTTGAAAATTTGGATAGTCAGAAATACCTGAATTTTACCCCTTACGCCTTTAATAGGCTTGAGAATGATTAGAATTGTTGAAAATTAAATTATTATGAAAAACCTACTAAGTGCTATTTTTTTATTGACATTGATTTCATGTCAGCAATCAGCAACCGAAAAGCAAGAAGAAGAACCAACTTTTGAAATCATTGACACCTCTCCTTCTATGTTTGCGGTTTCCTTGGATACTGCCGTTGCAAATGTGAATTACTATGACAAGGTGGTAACCGAAGTATTGGGAATTGACCCCATTAGAGCATTTACAATTAGATCTGTCGATTTAGCAGAATCCATTGGACTAGATACCAAGTACTTGAAAAAGGCAGAGTACCGACACATCAGAATTTATATGGGCTTGGATAGTGCCACTAGTGAATTTAAAATTTATCTGACACCTGTAAAAGGAGCTAAGTTGAGTGCTGGTATCCCAGGAAAAGATGTCATTCTTTCCGGACCGTACAAAGGAGACAAAGATGATGTAGCAGATGGAATTGGAGACGGAGATGGTCCATTTGTACTTGATTTTTCACAGCCTTGTCCGAGTGCTTGTGACAATGAAAGCCCATTAAACGATTGATCAAATGTTTGAAACAATCACCGAATTCATCATAGACTACTCAAATATTCCCACTTTTCTGGTTGGAGTTTATACATTGGTGATTTACAAGAGACTTCCACGAGAAATTAAATATTTCTCGTGGTTCATTTTTGTTTCTGTAATTATTCAGGCGATTGCTTCAATTCTTTTCTACAATAGGGAAAACAACCTTCCTGTACTTCATATATACACAGTGCTGGGGTTTGTGTTTTTGATAAACTTTTACAATCAAATTTTTGATGGCTTAATCAAGCCGCGGATTTTATGGACGTTGGGGATTCTGTTTGTGGTTTACTCAATTATAAACTCAATTTTTATTCAAGACATCTACACGTTCAATTCATACGCTTTAAGTGTACAGGCAATTCTAATTATCATTTTATCGCTTACAACTTTCGCATTTTTAATGAATGATATCGTCAGGGAAAAAAGAATAGAGATCATCAAAAGTCTAAGCTGGATAAATGCCGGACTTTTTATCTATTACTCTTCGAGTCTGCTTGTATTTTACTTTGGAAATATGATAAATAGTATATCGAATTCTCCATTAGTTAGATATACCTGGTTTATCTACGCTTTATTTTCGATAATTATGTATATCTGCTTTTTTGTCGGACTATGGAAGCGACCCAAGACGTTAATTTCTTAAGCATACTTCTACCGCTTTTAGTGGTAGTTTTTGTAATAGCCATTGGTGTTTTTCTCTTGAATCAACATTTTCAAAAAAACCTTATTCGTCAGCAGCTTGAGCAAGAGGAATTGAGAAATAAACATCAGAAGGAATTGTTGCAGTCTAATATTGAAGTGCAAGAAGCTGAACGAAAGCGAATTGCAAAAGATCTTCATGATGAACTGGGAGCTACACTTTCAATTGCCAAGATGCACCTGATGCGATTAGAACAGATGCATCCATCTTTAGAGTCCAAAGGATTGTCCATTGGTAATGTGAGAAACATTATTGAGACTTCAATAGCATCCGTGCGTCAAATCAGCCATCACTTGATGCCTAATCAGCTAGAAACTTTTGGGCTCATTCGTTCGCTTGAAAGCATGATAGACCAAATCAACGAATCGAAGCAGGTAGAAATTGATTTTGAAATACCACAAAACCCGAGCAAGCTTTCGTGGGAAAAGGAGTTGGGGCTATATCGAATTTTCATGGAGTTGATTCAAAACACACTAAAGCATTCAAAAGCAAAAAATGTGGAAATCACCTATCGAGAGGAAAATGGTCAGGTCAAAATAGATTACAAAGATGATGGGGTTGGGTTACCGGAAAAAATGGTTCATGGCCTTGGCTTGAAAAGCATGGAAGCTCGAATAAAGGCGATCGGAGGTAGTTTAGAATTTATTCGAGGAGGTGGATTTGCTGTCCATTTAATTGTACCAATAAAGGATAATTGACATGGCTAACATTATAAATATAGGATTGGTAGAAGATCAATTTCTTTTCAGAGAAGGAATGAAGGCAATTTTATCCTCATACGAGGAGTTTGAAGTGGTAATGGAATCCGAGGATGGATTTTCTGTGCTGGATAAACTCTCTAAATGTGATACAAAACCGGATGTACTCTTAGTAGATCTCTCATTGCCTAAAGATGGTGACAATGATTTTGACGGCATTGCGGTAACTGATGCTGTTGTTGAAAATTATCCCGAAATAAAAATTTTAATACTTTCAGTGCACGATGATGACGCCTTCATTGCAGAGCTCATCGAGCGAGGTGCGCATGGCTATCTTATCAAAGATTCTGATCCGGACGAAGTAACAGAAGCAATCAAAGCAGTTTATCACAAAGGCTCATATATAAATCAGAAAACCTTGCTTGCGATTCAGAAAAAAATGAATCAAAAGCACAAAACCAGTACGAAGAAAAGTCAAGATGAGGCTTTAACAAAAAGGGAAATTGATGTGCTGAGGCTGGTTTGTCAGCAAAAAACCACAGGAGAAATTGCCGAAGAGCTTTTTATTAGCTCTAAAACGGTAGACGGTCATAGAAACAACCTGCTACAAAAAACGCATTCACGAAATGTAGCAGGTTTGGTGCTTTATGCGATTAAGAAAGGGTTGATTGATTCTTGACTAACTAACTCTGATCTTTCTTCTTAATCATCGTCAAGATAGTAGCGATAGCGACAGTCTCTCCAGTCTCGTCATAGACATCTACCAGGAATTTTACAATTCCTTTTGCGATATCATCTTTCTTTTCCTGGTCTACCTTTTCCTTCACTGTACATCGAACACCGATGGTCATTCCGGGATAAACAGGTTTGGTAAATCGACATTCTTCCAATCCATAGTTTAAAAGCACTGGTCCTTTTTTAGCCTGGACGAATAAACCTGCTGCAGCTGACAACACAAAGTAACCGTGAGCTACGCGACCTTCAAAAGTGGTTCCTTCAAGGGATGTCACATCGGTGTGAGCATAGAAATGGTCCCAGCTTACATTCGCAAATGTTACGATATCAGATTCTGTAACTGTTCGTTTTGCAGTGATTACTGTATCACCAATTTCAATTTCTTCAAAGTACTTCGAAAATGGGTGCTTCTCAGTATCCTTATACTCCCCACCATACTGATACTGTTGTGTGATTTCTGTTAGTGTAGTTGGCGATCCTTGAATTGCCGTGCGCTGCAGGTAGTGCATCACGCCCCTTTTTCCACCCATTTCTTCACCGCCACCAGCGCGCCCTGGCCCGCCATGTACAAGCATTGGCATTGGGGAGCCGTGCCCCGTAGATTCCTTAGCACACGCTTCATTCAATACGAGAATCCGTCCATGGTGTGTGGCAGCTCCAACTACATATTCTCGGGCTATTTTATCATCACCCGTTGTAATAGACGAACAAAGCGATCCTTTTCCTTTTTTTGAAATTGCGATGGCTTCATCCATTGTTTTATATGGAAGTATAGTGCTCACAGGCCCAAATGCTTCGATGTTGTGAACCTCCTCTGTCTCTAAAGGTTTTTGATTTACGAATAGCATCGGAGACATAAAAGCTCCCTTTTTCCAATCAGCTCCCATTGCCTCTCCAGTATTGTCCAGTGATCCATATACCAGATCAGAAGTCTTTGCCAGCTCAGCCACCCGCTTAGTGACCTCTTCCAATTGCTCTTTGCCTGCAAGTGCTCCCATTCGTACTCCTTCTACATCAGGATCACCTATGGTCGTTTTTTCGAATGCCTTGCCCAATGCGATCTGCACATCTTCCACGAGCTTCTCTGGCACAATGATTCGTCTTACCGCGGTACATTTTTGACCACACTTTACCGTAATTTCTTTTCGTACTTCTTTGATGAATAGGTCAAACTCGGGAGTGCCTGGCACTGCATCTTCTCCTAAAACTGCACAGTTTAATGAATCGGCTTCCAAATTGAATGGGACCGAGTTTTCAACAACCTGTGGAAGCGTTTTAAGTTTTTTTCCAGTTTCGAATGAGCCTGTAAAGGTCACTACATCTTGAGAATCAACATGATCCAGAATTCCATTTCCATATCCAGCCACAAGTTGCAAGGCTCCCTCAGGGAGGATTCCGGAATCAACGATTTCTTTTACCATAGCCTCGGTGAGGTAGCAGGTTTGCTCAGCCGGTTTTACAATACATGGCATGCCAGCCAGCCAGTTCACGGCAGCTTTCTCCAGCATTCCCCAGATAGGGAAGTTGAACGCATTAATATGTACTGCTACACCATCTTTTGGTACCATAATGTGGTGACCAACAAATGAGCCTCCTTTTGATAATCCGACTGTTTCTCCATCTACATGATAGGGGAGGTCCGGAAATTGCCTTCTGAGACTGGCATTTGAGAAAACATTGCCAATTCCTCCCTCTATATCTATCCAGCTATCTATTCTCGTGGCACCAGTAGCTTTGCTCACTTCATAAAACTTTTCCTTTTTATCCATCAAGTGGAAGGCAAGTGCCTTTAGCATTAAGCCTCGTTCCTGAAAAGTCATTTTTCTTAATGCTACATTACCAACATTTCTTGCATGGTCATAAGCATCCTTAAAGTCAATGCCTTCAATGGTATGGGTCGCCACTGGTTCACCGGTGATTGCGTGATGAAGGACTTTTCCATCTCCGGATCCTTCCATCCATTTTCCTGCTATGTAATGTTGTATTTTCGGTATTGCCATGTCTCTAAGTATTCTAAATTCTAAAGGTAAAGTTAACGGATTAGATCTTGTGGTATTAACTGAAAAGGCTATGTAATTCGGTATCGATTTTGAAAACGATATCAGAAAAATCTTCAGTGTTTTGAACGAAATCAATGTTACTTACATCGATGATTAGCAGCTTACCCACATCGTAGTTGGCAATCCATTTTTCATAATGTTCATTGAGACCTTTTAGATACTCAATGCGGATCAGGTTTTCATAATCTCGCCCACGAGTTTCAATGTTTTTGACCAGTTTACCAATATCAGACTTAAGGTAAATAAGCAGATCAGGTGGCTTTACATATTCAATCATCGAGGCGAAAAGTGCTTGATAGTTTTGATAATCTCGCTCCTTAAAAAAACCTTGCTTATATAAACTCTCGGTGAATATATATGCATCTTCATAGATCGTTCGGTCTTGAATAATCGTCTTATTCACTTTTTTCAACTTGTTGATTTGCTCAAAGCGGCTATTTAAGAAATAAACCTGCAAATGGAAGGACCATTTGTGCATGTCTCCATAGAAATCTTCCAGATATGGGTTGTCTTCTACAGATTCAAATTCGGCTTGCCATCCGTAGTGTTTGGCCAGCATCTGTGTGAGTGTAGTTTTCCCAGCTCCAATATTGCCGGAAACGGCAATATGCATGTTCTTATCAATCATCACTAGTTATTATTTGGTCTCGTTCCAGGTTTTGTAAGCAGCGGAGGCAATTGGACGATTGGGTTCGATAGCAGTAAGCGGCTCACATTCTTTAAGTGTATCATAACACTCCTTAGGGAGCATTTGATATAGCCTGGTTCCCTCAGTTTTCCATCCGATCATTTCATCGCTTACTTCTTTGATTTTTTTAGCCGGATTACCTACAATCAAGCTCCTAGGCTCAAAACTAGTGTCAGCTTTCACAAAACTGAGTGCTCCTACTATACTTTCGTCACCAATCACGGAATTGTCCATAATCACTGCGTTCATACCTACCAGAACATTTCTGCCAATGTTGGCACCATGAACAATTGCACCATGTCCGATGTGGGCGCTTTCTTTCAGCGTAATTGTAATGCCTGGAAACATGTGGACGGTACAATTTTCCTGAACATTGCAGCCATCTTCAATTACTATTCTACCCCAATCACCCCGAATTGCTGCTCCGGGGCCTACATAAACGTTTTTGCCAATAATAACATCCCCCGTTACAGCAGCTTGTGGATGGATAAAAGCAGATGGGTGTATGACTGGTTTGAGCTTGTTGAATTCGTATATCATTGATTTTGAGCTTTATAAGCTAGTTTATTGAGTTAAAATACCATGTTTGTGGTATTTACTTTAAACAAGTACTGTGGTATCTTTGGTCACAAATTTCACAAACTAACTACCATTATGAAAAAAGTATTGTTATGTATTTCGGCAGTAATACTATTCGCTACTGCTACAAACGCTCAGTTCCATATTGAACTTGGGCCAAACTTTAACCTACCTCAAGGTGATTTTGCTGATTCTTACGACTTAGGAATTGGTTTTTATATTGAACCTAAGTATGCAATGAATGAAAACGTAGACTTGGGACTTTACATTGGCAGCAATGGATTCGCTGGCGGAGATTTTACCTCAGGTGGTGTGTCTGGCTCAGCAGCTGCAACCGCAATTGTTCCGGTCCTTGCCACAGGAACGTATAGATTTTCTACTAACAATGTAACACCATATGCCGGACTGGGACTTGGAATGTACTTCGCTAAAGGAGCAGAGGTTACTGTAGCCGGTGGTGGTACTGTTGAAGGTGAGAGTGAGTCCAAATTTGGATTTGCGCCTAGAGCAGGTGTCTATCTTGGTAGAATGAATCTTGGAGCGGCATATAATATTGTGAGTGACGCAAACTATATTCAGATCAATCTAGGAGTTAGAATCTTAAGCAGAGACTAAATCCTCTCTATATACTTAAAAAAAAGCCGTGATATTCACGGCTTTTTTTGTTTAGGCTTTCTCAAGAATGACTGCATATCCTTGTCCCACTCCAATACACATGGTGCATAATGCATACTGTTTATTTGATTTTTGTAGTTGAAGGGCAGCGGAATAAGTAATTCTAGCTCCTGTCATCCCAAGTGGATGTCCGATGGCAATAGCACCACCATTTGGGTTGATTCTTTCATCTTCATCGTCGAGACCTAGCGTTCTGGTGCACGCTAGTGACTGAGCTGCAAATGCCTCATTCAGCTCAATTATATCCATTTGATCCAATGTAAGTCCAGCTTTCTTTAAAGCCATTTTGGTAGCTTCGACAGGCCCTATTCCCATAATTCTTGGTTCTACTCCCACTACACCGGAAGACACAATCCTTGCCAGTGGTTTCAAACTATGATTATTTACCCCTTCTTCAGATGCAACCAAAACAGCTGCAGCTCCATCATTAAGGCCCGATGAATTACCTGCAGTTACTGATCCATCTTTTTTAAATGCAGCCCTAAGCTTACCTAAAACTTCGATAGACGAATTAGGTTTAACAAACTCATCATGATCGAAAACAATCGGATCAGCTTTCCGCTGCGGAATTTCAACAGCTACTATCTCTTCTGCCAGCCTTCCATTTTTCTGTGCTTCACTTGCCTTCATCTGTGAGCGCAACGCAAATGCATCCTGATCCTCTCTGCTGATCTTATGAATCTCTACCAGGTTTTCTGCGGTTTGTCCCATGCCGTCGGTTCCATAAAGCTCCTCCATTTTAGGGTTAATGAATCTCCATCCAAAACTGGAGTCGTACATTTTCGCATCTGTCCCGAAAGGTTTAGCAGACTTTGAAATAACCCATGGGCCTCTTGTCATATTTTCAACTCCACCAGAGATAAACAAGTCGCCATCTCCTGTCTTAATCGCTCTATTGGCATGCACAATTGCCGACATCCCCGAAGCACATAGCCTGTTTACAGTCTCACCTGGAACAGAAAATGGCAACCCGGCAAGTAGCAAAGACATACGTGCAACATTCCGATTATCCTCTCCAGCTTGATTGGCACAACCCATTATTACTTCATTAATAGCAGCCGGATCAATAGTAGAATTTCTTGCCATCAATTCTCTAATCACAATTGCACCAAGATCATCGGCTCTCACTGCTCCAAGCGTTCCACCAAAATTTCCAATAGGCGTTCGGATGCCGTCAATTATATATGCTTCTTTCATTTTTCGGGTTGTTGTTTATTCAGATCAGTCCAATATAAGGTGCAAATATTCAGTCTATTCGCTTACCTACCAATTAACCACATTACTTATTAAGAAATTCCTTTGTGGTGGATGCTCCATACTTTAATTTTGTCGGAATTTGTTTTAACCTGATTAATTAACGGGAACCACATTCATCCTATGCCTAAAAATCCAAAAATCAAGTCAGTCTTAATCATCGGAAGCGGACCTATCATCATCGGACAAGCTTGCGAATTCGATTATTCAGGATCACAAGCTTCAAGATCTCTTCGCGAGGAAGGAATTGAGGTAACACTGATCAATTCGAATCCGGCTACCATCATGACAGATCCGGTAACTGCCGATAATGTATACCTCAAGCCACTAAATAAGCAATCTATTCGAGAGATATTGGAAGAGCATCCACAAATTGATGCTGTACTACCAACCATGGGAGGGCAGACTGCTCTGAATCTTGCGATTGACTGTGACAAGGCGGGTATTTGGGAAAAATACAATGTCGAAATGATTGGCGTAAACATTGATGCCATCGAAACCACCGAGGATCGTGAAAAATTTAGGCACAAAATGATTGAACTCGGTGTCGGCGTGTGTAAAGGAGAAACGGCTACTTCGTTTTTGAAAGGAAAAGAAATTGCCCAGGAAATCGGATTCCCTTTAGTTATTAGACCTTCCTACACGCTAGGAGGATATGGAGGTGGATTTGTGAATTCACCCGAAGAATTTGACAATGCTTTAAATGCGGGACTCCAAGCTTCGCCTATTCACGAAGTACTTGTAGAGCAAAGTATCTTGGGTTGGAAAGAATATGAGGTAGAATTACTTAGGGATAATCTCGGAAACATTATTATCATCTGTTCTATTGAGAACTTTGATCCAATGGGTGTGCATACCGGTGATTCAATTACGGTTGCACCAGCAATGACACTCTCCGATACGGTTTATCAAAAGCTGAGAGACATGGCAAAGCTCATGATGAATGGGATCGGACATTTTGCGGGAGGTTGTAACGTACAGTTCTCCGTAAATCCGGATACAGAGGATATTATAGGTATTGAAATTAATCCGCGAGTTTCGCGATCATCAGCATTGGCTTCAAAGGCGACAGGATATCCAATTGCAAAAATTGCAGCTAAGTTGGCAATTGGTTACAATCTTGATGAACTAAAAAACCAAATCACAAAGACTACCAGTGCATTCTTTGAGCCTGCCATTGACTATACAATTGTAAAGGTGCCTAGGTGGAATTTCGATAAGTTCAAAGGATCAGATCGTAAGCTTGGACTTCAGATGAAGTCCGTAGGAGAGGCCATGGGAATTGGACGAAATTTCCAGGAAGCACTACAAAAAGCATGTCAATCGCTAGAAATCAAAAGGAATGGATTAGGTGCAGACGGTAGAGAGTTGAAAGACCAGGAGGCCATTCTGCACAGTTTAGAGCATCCAAGCTGGAATAGACTATTCCACATCTACGATGCGTTCAAATTGGGAATCCCTTTTAAAACTATTCACAAGCTTTCTAAAATCGATCCTTGGTTCCTAAACCAGATCGAAGAGCTTATCACGCTCGAAAAAGAAATCGAAAAGTATTCCGTGGAGGATATTCCGAAAGAACTATTGATGGAGGCCAAGCAAAAAGGTTATGCCGATCGGCAGGTTGCCCACCTACTTGGTTGCCTTGAAAGTGAAATTTACAAGAAGAGAAATGATTTAGGAATTAAGCGTGTCTATAAGCTAGTGGACACTTGTGCTGCGGAATTTGAAGCACAGACACCTTACTACTATTCCACTTTTGAAGAGGAAAATGAGTCACAGGTTTCTGACAAAAAGAAAATAATTGTTCTGGGCTCCGGACCAAATCGAATCGGTCAGGGAATAGAATTTGACTACTCCTGTGTACATGGAGTGCTTGCGGCAAAAGAATGTGGCTATGAAACAATTATGATTAACTGTAACCCGGAAACCGTTTCTACCGATTTTGATGTTGCAGATAAACTGTACTTCGAGCCAGTTTTCTGGGAGCATATATACGACATCATCCTTCATGAGAAGCCGGAAGGTGTCATAGTTCAGCTGGGCGGTCAAACGGCTTTGAAGCTGGCAGAAAAACTCGAACGATACGGGATTAAAATCATTGGGACAAGCTTCGAGGCACTTGATTTAGCAGAAGCTAGAGGAAGATTCTCAGACCTTTTGAAAGAACAAGAAATTCCATATCCGCTTTACGGTACCATTGAAAACGCAGAAGATGCAGTTGAACTTTCCAAAGAACTAGGATTTCCATTGCTGGTGCGTCCTAGCTATGTGCTGGGCGGACAGAGCATGAAGATCGTTATCAATGAAACTGAACTAGAGCAGCATGTGGTCGATATCCTGAAGGACAAACCCGATGGTGAAATTCTGCTGGATCATTTCCTGGAAGGCGCTATTGAAGCTGAAGCAGATGCAATTTGTGATGGGGAGAACGTCTACATTATTGGAATCATGCAGCATATTGAGCCTGCGGGTATTCACTCTGGAGATTCATATGCGGTATTACCTCCGTACAACCTGGGAGATTTTGTGATAAGACAAATCGAAGATTATACAAAAAAGATTGCCATAGCGCTTAAAACAGTAGGACTTATCAATATTCAGTTTGCAGTGAAAGATGATAAGGTTTACATAATTGAAGCAAATCCAAGGGCTTCGAGAACAGTTCCATTCATTTGTAAGGCGTACAGAGAGCCATATGTGAACTACGCGACTAAGGTCATGCTTGGTGAAAATAAAGTAACCGACTTTGAATTTAAACCTTATAAAAAAGGGTACGCTATCAAAGAGCCTGTTTTCTCATTCCACAAATTCCCGAACGTGAATAAGGAACTAGGGCCTGAAATGAAATCCACTGGAGAAGCTATTTATTTTATAGATGATCTGATGGATGATTATTTCATGGAAATTTATGCAGAACGAAACTTGTACTTAAGCCGATAGGTTTAAAGAGTATGCTTAAGATAATTATCATCCTGATCCTGGTAGGATATGTATTTCATAAGATTGCATCTTTTGTTTTCAGAGGGATGTTTAAAGGATTCACCACTCGCGATGACTATGGTGAACAGCAATATACAAACACTACCAGAAGGTCGCGAAACAGCGATTTGAATATCGATAACATTCCAAATAAGCAGTCTAGAAAAGGAGATCGATTTAGCGGTGGCGAGTATGTAGACTATGAAGAAGTAAAGTAAAATAAGTTTGAAGCATGGCTCAATTGATTCAGAACTTTTCAAGTTTTGTTTTGGCAATTATCATTTAGCTTTGCTCATTCACTGAGAAAGAATTCGAATGGCGTGGTTTAAGCGACAAGACAAAGGAATACTTACAAAGACAGAGGATAAAAAGGAAGTGCCAGACGGACTCTGGTACAAAACTCCAAGCGGTTCCATCATTCATATGCGTGAGTTAAAAAACAACTCATACGTTTGTCCGGATGACGATTACCATGTCCGAATCGGCTCAAAAGAGTATTTCGAGATATTATTTGATAACAACAAATTCACAGAACTAGATGAAGATCTGACATCTGGCGATCCGCTGAAGTTTGAAGACACTAAGAAATATCCTGACCGAATTGCAGCCACACAAAAGAAAACCCAGCTCAAGGATGCAGTGAGAAGCGCTACTGGTAAGATGAATGGGATCAATATTGTTGTTGCCTGTATGGATTTTTCATTCATCGGCGGTTCAATGGGTTCAGTAGTAGGCGAGAAAATTGCTCGTGCTATTGATTATTCCTTGAAAAAGAAAATTCCTTTCCTGATGATTTCGAAATCAGGTGGAGCACGGATGATGGAAGCTGGCTTTTCGCTAATGCAAATGGCTAAGACTTCAGCCAAATTAGCACTGCTTTCAGAAGCTAAAATTCCATATATCTCTTTATTGACAGACCCAACTACCGGAGGTGTTACCGCATCATATGCTATGTTAGGTGACTTTAATATTGCGGAGCCTGGCGCTCTTATTGGATTTGCCGGTCCGCGAGTGATTAGAGAAACGATCGGAAAAGACTTACCCAAAGGATTTCAAAGTGCAGAGTTTGTTCTGGATCATGGCTTCCTTGATTTCATAGTGGATAGACGCCAGCTCAAATCAAGATTGACGATGCTGTTAAAAATGTTGGATTGAACCAACATTTAGGCCTTTTAAGATGTTTGTTACACAAAGGACAAAAAAGGTTCTTAATTCCGGTAAATATGGAGGCTTAGATCAACTATATTTGCCTCGATTTTTTAAAAACAAAAGATTTTAGACATATGTCTTCAATTGTAATTACTTCCATCATAGCCTTCACAGTTTTAATTCTGCTTTTAGTATTAATCCTGTTGGTGGCTCAATCAAAATTAGTTCAGTCTGGTCCTGTAAAAATCACCGTAAATGGTGATACAGAAAACCCTATGGTTACGACGGCCGGCTCAACATTACTTTCCACCCTTTCTCAGAAAAGTGTATTTCTTCCATCAGCATGTGGAGGAGGAGGTACCTGTGCAATGTGTAAATGCACGGTAGTAGAAGGAGGAGGAGATGTGCTCCCTACAGAAGTAGGTCATTTGAGCAGAACTGAGCAAAAAGAAAATGTAAGATTAGCATGTCAGGTCAAAGTGAAGAATGACATGAAGATCGAAATTCCTGAAGAGATCTTCGGGATTAAGAAATGGGAAGCAACTGTAGTAAGAAATTGGAATGTTGCCTCATTCATTAAAGAATTCGTCGTTGAACTTCCTGAAGAAATGGATTACGAAGCTGGTGGCTACATCCAAATAGAAGTGCCGAAATGTGAAGTTGACTTTAAAGACATTGACATTACAGCGCATCCGGAAGAACATGATGATCCGAAAAAATTCCAGATGGAATGGGACAAATTCGGCTTATGGGATCTAAAAATGAAAAATGATGAGACCATTGAGCGAGCCTATTCAATGGCTTCTTACCCGGCAGAGGGACGAGAAATAATGCTAAATGTGCGTATTGCAACTCCACCTTGGGACAGAGCTAAGAATGGCTGGATGAATGTGAATCCTGGAATTGCCTCTTCTTACATTTTTGGACTTAAAGAAGGGGACAAAGTGACCATATCTGGTCCCTACGGAGAATTCTTTATCAATCCATCCGATGCTGAAATGCTTTATGTTGGTGGTGGTGCCGGTATGGCACCAATGAGATCCCATCTTTACCACCTGTTTAAAACACTAAAAACCGGAAGAAAAGTAAGTTATTGGTACGGAGGCCGATCCAAAAGAGAGCTTTTCTACCTGGACCATTTCCTGGATCTTGAAAAAAGTTTTCCAAATTTCACATTCCACGTTGTTCTTTCCGAACCACTAGAAGAAGACAATTGGAACGCTAAAAACAGTATGGAAGATGAAGGTGATGGATTTACAGGATTTGTACATCAGGCAGTAATTGATCATTACCTGAGTAAACATGACAATCCGGAAGAAATTGAGCTTTATTTCTGTGGCCCACCTTTGATGAATCAGGCTGTGCAGAAAATGGGTGAAGATTTTGGCATCCCAGACGAAAATATCAGATTTGATGATTTTGGAGGATAGAATAAAACTAAAATGAACCAAAGCCTCACATTTTTATGTGGGGCTTTTTGTTTGATTACACATAGGTGTTTTTACTAGATTAAATTCAGTAGATAGCGACTGTGGTCAGTGAGAGCTATTCTACAACTTTGTATAGTTAATAATAAACACCCGCTGAAAATGAAAAAATTTGCACTGATCCTAACACTCGCCTTCATAGGATTTTCGTTTGCTTCAAAAAATGAGGAAGTAATTCCATGTATTGAATTCTCCAAACCGGCTGCTGAGTACGAGAGCGGTCAGCCAGTGTTTCCAAAAGGAACCAAGGCTATTTTGAGAAATTTACCTTCAGACAATTCACGCGTCATGATTAATGACAAAGTGGATCGGGTTTTAACTTCAAAACGTGTAGACGTATCAAAGCTTGTAGAACTTGCTGAAGGAACCTATACTGTAGTTATTGAGACATCAAACGGGAAACGTGAGATTTTTGGATTTACCATCAAGTAGATCAGTTATGATTTGAAGAAGGCCCTGCAGCAATGCGGGGCTTTTTTTATGCCCAATAATCGAGGTAATTACCTATCTTGAATTTTAACACCACCAAATATGCCAAAGATTAAAATTGATGCAATTATTTGCAACGTACCCGACGAATCAGATAAGGATGAGATCTTTCTGAAAATTGACGGCAAGAAAATATGGCCGGCAAAATCAAAATTTATGAAAATCGGGGTAGATGAGGTACTAGATATCAATCTAATTGAAAATTTAGAAGGAGACTGGATTGAACTAGAACTTTGGGAGTTTGACTATACAAGCCGCAATGATCATCTTGGTTCATTCCATTTGGATCTTACCCAAGGAGCAGGTCATTATGGTACCATTTTATCCAATAATACTGAGGTTTCTGAAGAAGCAGACTATATGCTTAATTGGGAAATTCTTCCAACATGAGCACCCAATTTATTATGCTGGACACTTAAAATGTTTTAGCATCTGGCTGCTTATCTTAGCCTCATGGACTTAAAACTTTTCTTTGATCCAATAGAAATTGACGTAGATCAAACACCAGCTTCATTCCAATCTTCCATCTATATCAATAGGCTAAAAATGCCTGACCATGAAGGAATGGATATCGCTTTGATTGGTATGACAGAATATAGAGGAGGCACGATAAAGGCCGATATCAAATCAGCTGATGAAATTCGGAAGCAATTGTACCAACTAAAAAAAGGTTTTGGAGATTACGGAATTGTTGATCTTGGAAACTTTAGAAATGGCCCTGAACTAGCGGACACATACCTTCGATTGAAGGAAGTATGTAGCTATCTAATGGAGAAAGGAATCATCCCAGTTATTTTTGGTGGAAGTCACGATTTGGATTTAGGTCAATACTATGCCTATGAAACTTCCGAAAAACTAGTTTCTGTTTTAAACATAGATAATCAGCTGGATTTGGAGGATGAATCTCCTGAAAGAGGACATATTGGTAAAATTTTTAAGCATAGTCCAAACTATCTTTTCAGCTACTATCATCTCGCATTTCAAAGTTATTTGACAAATCAAAAGTCTATAGAGCTGCTTGAGAAACTTTCATTTGAAGCAGTAAGGCTAGGTGTGGTAAAGGAAAATATTAAAGATATTGAGCCAATGGTGCGAGACGCAGATATGTTATCCTTCGATATCTCTGCCTTACAAGCTTTTTATGCGCCAGGAGCATTGAATTCAAAAGTCTACGGACTCACAGGTGAAGAGTCTTGTCAGCTATGCTGGTATGCAGGTCAGAACGAGAAGATGAGTTCCATTGGTCTATACAACTATGACGCCTCAAAGGACTCTGATGATCGCAAAACCGCTTTTGTGATGTCAACAATGATATGGTATTTCATCGAGGGATACTATCATAGAAAAGGAGATAAAAACTTTAAGTCCAATGACTACTTAATGTATGAAGTGCATTTAGGAGGAGACCCCGATACTATTCGTTTCTATAAAAGCAAACTCTCTGAGCGATGGTGGATGGAAGTGCCGAATCCGGATGCAGATGGACTGTTTAACAGGAACCGAATGATAGCATGCAACTACAGCGACTATGATCTGGCCCTGAAAGGAGAATTACCTGATCGCTGGATGAATTTTTTCAACAAGGTTTAATATCGGGGTGGAATAATGATCCAAAGGATGAGATAAACTAATAGTCCAGGGAATGCGGCACTCACAATTGAAAGCACGATATATGCAATTCTTACCAGGGTGGGATCCCAGCCAATGTATTCTGCAATTCCAGCGCAAACACCACCAAGCATCCGATCATTTGATCTGAAGAGTCTCTTTGTCATTTCCATTCTTACTTTAGTTTAAAGATGATATTTTTTTAGAAATTTTCCCTAAACTGATAGTTCCAATTTTGTCTATTAAGGTTTTGGGGGCTTTAGTGTCTGCAGTAGGAATGTTGGTCGGTTCGCTCAATAAGTCTGCAGAGTATAGAGACTTAGCATTGAGCGTCAGCAGACACGCTAAGAGAATGCCCAATAATATGAGCAATGTTCGGTTTAATTTGATATTTGTTCGGTTGATTGCCATTAGCAATAAAAAATTTGCAAATGGTGTGCCAAATTTTATAAGTAATTGATTGTCAAATGATTATAAAAAATCAATTATAAGCTTTTGTACAATTACGAACATACATCGAGTAGCTAGCGAACACTATTCGAAGATTTGTATTTGCTCTTCTGGCACCATCAGGTAGATGTCTTCACCAACCTCGTGATTACATCTTTCTGTCTCTAACGAAATATATTCATCTGAGTTTTTACTCCCAATTTTCAAGACGTCATGAGGTCCTTTAAACTCCTTTTTGACAATTTGACCACTTAAATTGTAACTCGTTGAAGTGGTAATCTCAATATTCTCCGGTCTCAAGAATAGTTGCAAATTATCTGTGTGAACATTGGCAATTTTTAAGGTGCCGAAAGAGGTTTGGACACCTGCATCTACTTTCTTGCCATTCAAAATAACACTTGCCCCAAAAAAATCAGATACATATGGAGATACCGGTTTTTGATAAACATCCGATGGCTTACCAACTTGCTTTATTTGTCCATTGCGCATTACCACAAGCTTATCTGCAATAAGGAAAGCATCTGATGCTTGATGACTGACCAAAATGGTAGTAATTTCCAAAGATCTCAAAAGGTCAAATATTTCCTCACGAATCCTGGCTTTCAAAAGCTCATCAAGACTGCTAAACGGTTCATCAAGGATTAATAACTGCGGATTGATCGCGAGTGCCCTGGCCAAAGCAACGCGCTGCTGCTGTCCACCTGATAGTTCATGGGGAAACCTAAGGCCAAGCCCTGCAAGCCCGGTCATTTCCAATAATTTTTCTAGTTGCTGCTTAGACTGACTCTTTTTATTTATGGCGTATAAAATGTTCTCCCGAACATTCAAATGAGGGAAGAGCGATAGATTTTGAAATACAAAGCCGAATCTACGCCTCTCAGGACTCCAATTTGTAATTTCTTGCTGGTCTAGTATGATCTTTCCATGATCAGGGAATTCCAAACCTGAAATAATTCTAAGAAGAGTACTTTTTCCACATCCACTTTCTCCGGTCAAAGAAAGAATTTCTCCCTTTCCGACTTCCAACGACACGTCATCAAGCACCTTAGTGCTATCAAAAAATTTAGTAATATGTTCTACTCTTAAGTTCACTTCCTGTGCAGGATTCTATTCAGATAATATACCGGAATTGCGCTCGCAAAAATAATAAGTAGACTAGAGGAAGCAGCTCTTGGGGCCATTTCATCTTTTGCATACTGAAATGCATTGGTGGCCAATGTCTCGTAATTAAAAGGTCGGAGAATAAGCGTGATAGGAAGCTCTTTTGTAACATCTACAAAGACCATTATAAGAGCTCCTAAAAGGACGGGCTTCAAAATTGGTATATGAATTTTTATCAAGTTGCGCAGTGAATTACTTCCCAAGGAAATCGCAGCATCATCTATTTGCCTTGAAATTTTTTCAAATCCTGACTCTATGGAACCATAGCCAACTGCAAAAAATCTTACAGTGTATCCAAACACTAATGCAATAATGCCTGAATAAATGAGATTTGGATTAACAATTAGTACCAATGCAACAATGCCTACCGCAATGACAGCACCCGGCATAGCATAGCCCAGCATAGGTAGTTTGCTGAAAGTTCTTTTGAGTCCTTTTTTGTCTACAAGTCTAAACGTATAAGCCAGGATAATGGATAAAAACAATATGAGAATACTGGATAGAATTCCAAGCACTGCGGTATTTTTTGCAATCGTGATAAGATGCAGCCATACATCATGTGAATAGGCCAAAAAGAACCACCATAAGAGCTGGCATACAGGCACTATAAAACCGATCAAAAACGGAATAAGGCAGAGAGAAAAAATAACCCACTTTCTCCTGGGTTTTAGTCGGGTAAATGTTCTTTCAGATTTATCAAACGCATATTTCTTTTTTTCATTTGCCTTGAACTCGATGATCAGCAGAACAACAACAAAAATCAAAACTATCATTGAAAGAAAAACAGCAGTTGATAGATCACCTAAAGCTAACCACGATCGAAATATCCCCACAGTGAAAGTCGGAATCCCAAAATAGGATACGACACCATAATCGTTCAAAACCTCCATTATTACCAAAATAAGTCCCGCAAAGATGGCGGGCCAAGCCAGAGGTAGAACCACACGCTTGAATGTCTTCTGCATGGGCTGACCCAGCGATCTGGATACTTCAATTAGCGAGGCTGATTGAAGTAAGAATGCCGACCTTGAGGTTACATAAACATATGGATACAAAACCATGCTCATGACAAAGATGGCTCCTGCATGATTCATAATGTCTAAATATATATCTGTCCCCAACCATCTTAAAAAGATACGGAATGGACCAGCGTAATCAGTCAGTCCAACGTACGAAATGGCGTTGATAAACGTGGGAATGGAAAGAGGCAAAATGAGTATCCATTCAAATTGCCTGCGAAAGGGAAAATCATATACAGTGACAAACCAGGCGGTATACACACCAATAATCAACGTGATGGCTGAAGTGCCTATTACTAAAATAGAAGTGTTCCAGAGATAAAGTGGAAGTAAGTTGCTGACAATATGATTCAGATTAGAAGTGTCCAGCAAAAATGAGCGACTCGCCACCAGCAATAGTGGAAGCAATATGGCCACCAAGACGATGTTGGTAGCGAGTCGCCAATAAAAGTATCTTGGTCGCTTAATTCCAGCCAGCCTCATCAAATATTTTTATTGCCTGATCAAGTAGATCGGGATTCGTGGCATAATCAAGATCATCGATCTTGAAATCACCCCAGGCAGCAATAGTAGAATCAGGCGCAACATCTCTGTGTACGGGATATTCAAATGAAGTTGCCGCATAAAATTTTTGAATTTCTTCGCTAGTTAAGAATTCAATAAACTTAATTGCATTTTCTCTGTTCGGTGCATATTTGGTCACGCCAACTCCGCTAATGTTTATGTGTCCACCTCGTCCATCTTGGTTTGGAAAATAAATACCTACCCGCTGACCAGCTTTCACTTCTTCCGGATTGTCAGAATTTAAAAGCAACCCTACATAATATGTGTTTACAACTGCAATATCTCCAACATCAGATGCAATCGCTTTGATCTGATCTCTATCTCCTCCTTTGGGTTCACGAGCCATATTTGCCACAATCCCCTTTGCCCAATTGCGGGCATCTTCTTCACCATTTTCATGAATGATTGAAGAAAGTAGTGATTGGTTGTACGAGCTACCTGATGATCTTATAAGGATTCTTCCATTCCATTTTTCATTGGCCAGGTCTTCGTAAGTAGACAATTCAGATAAATCAACATCCTCCTTATCATAAGCAATCACACGAGCTCTATAGGTGATAGCATACCAATTCTTGTCAGGATCTACAAAGCCTTCTTTATTGCTCGTATTTGCATTCACAGATTGCAGTAAGCCCATTGATTTGGCTCTATTCAATTTAGCAGCATCCACTGTAATTAATACGTCAGCCGGAGAGTTCTCACCCTCCATCTCTAGACGGCTTATTAGCTCGTCTGCTCCAGCTTTTACCAGATTAATTTTTATACCTGTCTCTTTCGTAAAGCGCTCAAATGCCTGCTTGTCTGCATCATAATGTCTGTGAGAATAAACATTGATGACTTGATTTTCTGAGGAGGTTTCCTCTTTGTTTTCTTTGGTGCCTGAACAGGCTATCGTGAGCGAAAGAAATAGAAGCTTTATAAATCTCATAAGTGTTTTTTTGGCAAATGTAATTGTTTAGAATTAATCTAAATAGAGTTTTAAAGCACAAAAAAAAGGTACCCCTCCCGAGGCACCTAATCACCTAATCACACTGCTGAACGCATTGTATTCGTAAACGAGATTCTAAATTTGTCGAATCCCTAAACTTCCACTTTTAGAAGTATTAATTTCTTTCGCACAAAGAGATATAAGTAGCACTGATTTGCTACTTGGTGATTACGATGAAATTGATTTAGTCAAAATGACTACATGGTAAATCAATCTTAAATTGGGCGTTAGCTTTCATGTTATTCCCATAAATTTATCCTTGCTCTACTGAGCTAAACTGGCCACCTTTTGGATACTCAATTCGATATGCTTCACAAAAATGTGCTTGAAAGTATGCCTCATGGAATACTTCAGGTAAACCTTAAGGGAATCATAGTATATGCTAATAGAGCGGCGTTCGATTTGCTGAATATAAAAATAGCCGGAGACTTAGTTGGTGAGCATTATGAAGCTTTCAAAGTCAGCAAATTCGAGAATGGTAAACCATTCAAGAAAAATGAACATGCTTTATACGCAGCTTTAAGGGAGCAGCGAGTCAAGTCCTCCGTTCAAGGGATCACTATCAAAGGCGAGCTTCGATGGTTATCTGTAGATGCCGGGCCGCTTTACAATGACAATAATGAACACATTGGAGCGACTTGCAACTTGGCTGATATCACTAAAAAGATTGCTGAAAACGAACAGAAAAAGCAAGAAGAGGGACGTTATAAGATATTGGTTGAAAACCTTAACGCGGTAGTGTGGGAAACTCAAATCGGGACACAGACTTTCTCTTATATCAGTCCCAGGGCAATCGATTTGCTTGGATTCCCAAAAGAAGATTGGCTAAAAAAAGGATTTTGGCAGTCCAGAATTTTTAAAGATGATAGAGAAAGAGTCATAGCTTACGAGCGCCACAAAGCTCCGGATGCTGAAAATTATCAGTTGGAATATCGAATGGTGCATAAAAACGGAGAAGTTAAATGGGTACGCGATTTGGTGGAGGTAGTCAAAGTCAATGGGAAGCCTAAACTTCTACGTGGACTCATGTTGGATATTACTGATAAGAAAAACTCTCGACTTCAGCTACGTGAAAGTGAATCGCGATATAAGCAAATGATTAATGAGGCACCTTATGCCATCACTATTTATAATCGAGAAGGAACGCTGGTTGCGGCAAACTCAAAGTCAGAGGGTTTCTGGTTAATTGACCTGAATGAGTATATAGGAAAGTTTAACATTTTTAAGAACAATCTATTTACCAAGGAATCGCAAGTAGAAGCGATAAAGAGGGCGTTTGAAGGTGAAATTGGTGAGATCGTTGCAGAAATTCCACTTACACATGCCGGTGCTTCAAAAACGTATCGTATTAAATATTATCCGCTTTATGATAGCGAAAATGAGCTAGATAATGTGGTTTATATCACTGAAGATATCACCGAGTATCAGGAGGCAGAGAAAAAACTAAAGCAGGAAGAATCCTTGAAGCAAGGGGTACTGGATGCTCTTGATGAAGCCATCCTTGTAGTAGATGAAAAGGGAGTTATTCTTAGTATCAACAGAAATCTTAAGTTATATATTAAGAATCAGCCATATGCCGCTTTAGAAGTAGGTAAGTCAATCTTTGATTTCATGAGCTTCTTTGGTGATGGAGAATACCTAACATCAGGGTTAAAATCCATTTTGAACCAGAAAACTAAATCTCTTGATCATGAAATGAAGTTAGCTGATGGTAAATGGTATAATCTGAGAGCTACAAAACTGAGTGTACCATTTGGCGCAGTTATCGCCCTCCAAAATATCAATACCCGGAAGGAAATTGAAATGGCTTTGGAGAAGTCGCTGAAGAAATATCGGAGTATTTATAACAAAGCTCCGGTGATGATGCATTCTATTAATGAGCGTCTGGAAATAATCAGCGTCAGTGACTTCTGGCTGGATAAAATGGGATATGACAGAAATGAAGTCATCGGAAAGTCCCCTTATGAGTTTATGGTTGAAGAACCAAAAGGAGTAGTTGAGGCAAATGTTGATAAACTTTTCAAAGACGGATTCATCCGTAACGTTGAATATCAATACGTAAAGAAGTCTGGTGAAGTCATGGACGTTCTGCTATCTGCAGTAGCTGAATATGACGAAGACGGTAAATTTGAGCGGTCCATCACCGGTATGCTCGACGTAACTGACCTCAAAGTTGCTGAAAGAAAGCTACAGGAAAGTCAGGCCAAACTTTTGGAAGCTCAGCGAATTTCTAAAATCGCGAATTATGATTTTGAGATAGCAAGCGGCAGTTTTATTCCATCCGAGGAAATGATTGCAATGATGGGCTTCAATGAGTCACAGCGACATGTTTCAATCATTGAAAAGCTCATTCATCCCGAGGATCTTGAAGAGTTTCATGATAAGCTATCAAAAGCGATTGCTGATAAGAAAGACTTCTTTCACATCTATCGAATCCAACATCTTAAGACAGGTAAAGTGAAATGGATTTCTGGTCGCGGAAAGATGATTAAGGATAACCGTGGACAGGTAGTTCGAATGATAGGCACTGTGCAGGACATTTCTGAGCAAAAGAATGCCGAACAAAAAATCAGGCGATTGTCAGATCGTATCCTATTGGCGACAGAAATTGCCAATCTAGGTGTATGGGAATATGATAGAGAAACAAACGAGATCTTCTGGGAAGACCAGATGTATTCAATTTTCACAATGGTGGATTCTCCAGTTTCCATAGAAACATTGTCCAACTACTTTGTAGACGACGACAAATCCATAATTGACCGAAGTTTGAATTTGATTAAGAATGGGATTAATTTCTTGGAATCAGATTTTAGAGTGCATTTTGAAAATGAGGAAAAATATTTGAGAGCATTCACGCGCATATTACGCGATCACAATGGTAAAATAAAGGGTATGGTTGGAGTTATTTATGACATCACCGCCGATAAAACACTTCAAAAACGCTTGGAATCTTCCCTTGAAGAAAAGAACATTTTAATAAAAGAAGTGCATCATAGAGTCAAGAACAATATGCAATTGATCTCCTCAATTTTGGCACTTAAATCTTATGACCTGGAGGACGAAAAATCGAAATTAATATTTAATGAAGTAAATGATCGAATAAAGGCCATGTCTGTCATTCATGACAAACTCTACACTTTCTACAACGTTTCTGAGATAAATATCGGAGAGTATCTCCGGCACATTGCACAAGAACTTCAGATACTTCAGGGCTCCACTTTGATTTCAATAGAGGTAGAATCTGAAGAAATTATTCTGGATGTCGAGAAAGCACTTTTAATAGGCCTCATGGTGAGCGAAATGGTGGGGAATGCACTAAAACATGGATTCGAGGTAGATCAACCCGGCAAGATTTCTATCCTGTTTAGCAAAGAAGAAAGCGCATTTAGCCTAAGAGTTATTAACGACGGCAAAAAGATGAATAAAGGAGTACTGGAAAGCAATACAGGATTGGGCGTTTCTTTGGTCAAAACATTTGTGAAGCAACTTGGAGGAAACGTAGAAGTAGATTCAGAAAATGGGTTTAAAGCGAGTTTCTAAAATCAGCAGAGTATTCAAGTAATATCTGAATAAGACCACTCGTAGTTTTTGATCCAATCTTTCTCATAATGTTTCCCTTGTGAGCATTGACCGTTCGAACACTTAGATTTAGTTTTTGAGCGATTTCTTCGTTGGTCAAATCTTTCATCATCAAAATCAAAATTTCATTTTCCCTTTCGGTCAAAGAGCGGATTTTTTCCGCCATTTTATTCGCCTTATTGGAAAACAACATACCAATCATAACCTCATTGTAATAGATGTCCTTTTCCATGGCAACTTGCAGCGTTTTCAAAATATCCGAGGCTTCCATGGATAGCGAAATGATGCCATTTATATCATACTGAGTGGTGTACTGAATCAGCGCAGGGCTTAACTCAAAGCAGAAAAGAATGGTTGGAATATCGTGTTGATATTTCACCATTTCGGCAGGAGAAATATTTTCAGAATCAATAATAATAAGCTCAACAGACTCGGAAAATTCACTCCCCAGTGAAAAGGTATCGGGGTATATTTCATCTAAAATCAGGTACAGATAATTAGATAATGAAGCATTTTTCGATGCGATAAAAATCTCTTTCATATTGTAAGCCGTTTCTTGTCGCTTTCAATTGTAATATGTCACAAAATCTTATAAATTGATAGTATTCGTAAGCACCTATGGGAAAAATTTTAGTCGCAGAAGACTCACTTATTGTAAACCAACACATAAAGCACGCCCTCGAATCAGGGGGACACGAAGTAGTGTCAGTCTATTCAGGGAAAGAGGCCGTAAGCGTAGCTTCTAAAGAGGTTCCCAACCTCATTCTCATGGATATCATGATGGAAACTAATTCAGATGGAATAGATGCAGCATTTGAAATCAAGCAAGGTCTCGACATCCCAATTATCTTTCTTACTGCTCTGACAGATGAGCCCACGATTGAAAAAGCAAAATTCAGTCTGCCATATGGATATGTGGTAAAACCATTCAATGAAGCCGAGCTGCTTTCCAACATAGATGTAGCCCTCTATAAGGCACAGGCTGAAAAGAAAATCAAAGAAAATAGTGAATTGTTTCAAGCCATTATCAATTCAATTGACAAGGCGATTTTCCTGTTGGATTCTCATGGGACAATAAAGTATACCAATACCGTAGTAGAACAGATCACTTCTCGATCATTTGATCAGCTCATGGATAGAAACATTTATGAGGTGCTCAATTTTTCAGATTTGAATGGGGATAATTATTCCAATATTGTAGGCGAGGAAGAGGCCACAGAAAGAGAATTGATTTTAGACAACAATGATAGAGTCTACGGAGATTTTTACTCACACAATGTTTCCCTAGATGAAGAATACACCCTTTTCTTCTTCAAAGACATAACCGAACGAGTTAGAATTAGAGAGGCAAACGAAGACATCAAAAACAGAAGATTACTTTCATTTATAGAAGGACAGGAGAAGGAGCGAGAACGAATAGCTCGGGACCTACACGATGGAGTAGGTCAAATAGCGAATATGATAAAACTTGCCGTAAAAAAAGGCGATACACAAGATGTGGTGGTAGACATGGTTGATCAGTTTCTTGATGAAATGAGAAAGGTCACCGATGGCCTTCTCCCAACATTACTTAGCGATTTTCCGATAGATGTATGTTTGAAAAAAATTGTTGACCAAGCAAACAAAAGCTCTAATACGAAATTTGAATTACATACAGAAGATTTGCCAGAGTTGGATATGAAACTGAAGGTCAATATCTACAGGATTTCTCAGGAGAATATTTCCAATATCATTAAGCACTCCGAAGCATCAAGTGCTGCGATTCAGCTTTACGGTTTTGAAGACCATATACAGATGTCCATTGAAGATGATGGTGTTGGCTTTGAGATCGGAGACTACAAAGAAGACACTTCGCATCATGGATTGCAAAATATTTTGTTTAGGGCAGAAGTATTAAATGCCGAATGTAACATTGATACCAAAAAGGGCTCGGGTACCTTTATCAGTTTAAAAATTCCATATGAAAAAGACTAAATTATTTCTAGTAGAAGATCATGAGTTGGTTCGCAAAGGTGTGCGTAGTATTATCGATATGGATCAATCGATCGAAATCATTGGTGAGTATGATCGATCAGCAAAAGCAATTGAAGCGCTGGACGAGGGCAACATTCCCGACATCATTCTAATGGATATTTCCATGCCTGAAATGACGGGGTTGGAAGCATCTAAGCTAATTGGTGAGAAATATCCCGATATCAAAATTATCATTCTCAGCATGTATAAAGATGAGGAGTACGTGATGGAAGGTCTGAATTTCAATATAGCTGGCTATGTAGTGAAAGATAGCGTAGCAGACGAAATTTTGGTTGCAATAGAAAAGGTCTTGGCCGATGGAAAATTCTTTAGTCGTGAAGTGATTGACACAGCACTAAACTCCTACAAAGAGATTAAAAAAGAAAAGAAGAAAGCCGAGAGTGTTCAACTTACCAAGCGAGAAGTAGAGGTGCTAAATGATATTTCCAATGGACTGAAGAGCCAGGAGATAGCAGATAAACTATTTATAAGCGAAAGAACGGTGGAAGCCCATAGAGGCAATATCATGAAAAAACTCCACGCTAAAAACATGGCTGAGCTGATCAAAAAAGCTATGAATTTAGGCCTGATCGAATCTTAAATCATAGTAATTATGACTATTGAAAGAGTCGTATTTACCTGAACGTATTTGTACTTCCTTATAGATACATTTGGTAGGTTTCATTCAGGAATGTTTGAATGAATAGAAGTTGAAGAGGATCAGCTATGATTATTTCTAATACACATCAAACAATTAATGCATTAAAGAAAATTGTGCCTGGTGGGCTAGTATTTGTTTTGGATACTACCGACAGGTCTTTTGTGTATAAGTGTTCTGATAAGCCTATGTACGAAGAACAAGTCATGTCTCTCGATAGAATTCATGGTATTGATGTTCTCACAAAATTCAATGATTTTTATACGCATGAGGGCGAAAAATCAATAGTCAAACTAAAACGTATTGGGCAAAATACATTTATGGGTTTATGCGCTTCTAGGCACAAACTTTCTGCAGATCAAATGGATTTTGCCGACAATTATTTGAGCCAGATTAACTAGCAAAATGAATCCTTAATTGAACTAAGGTTTTTTGAATTCACACCTTACCTTAATTAATAAAAACAAAAGCCAGCAAGTCGCTGGCTTTATTATTACTAAGTGAACTCGGAGGGATTACTCATACACACATCCATGCCGCACTACCCCTCGTGAATCTTCGATTTCCAACCCAAGGGTTCTCATCCAATTCATTAAAAGAAAAAAGTCAGCTATTGCTGACTTTAAAGTGAACTCGGAGGGATTCGAACCCCCAATCTCCTGGGCCGTAACCAGGTGCATTATCCAGTTGTGCTACGAGTCCGTTAAGAGCGCAAAAGTAACAATTATGCTGTAAAATTTTCGTTACTGCTCCATGATTCTATCTTTGCCGAAATTTTTCTTACTCAGGCTTTGAATCATTTAACATTCATTAAGAACGTAAAAGTAGAAAAAGCCCCTTCTTTGCAGGAAACATGATAAAAAATATGAGATACGTTTACGGAGTGATACTTACACTTTTAGTAATAAGCGCAAGTGCGCAAGATGGTTTGAAGCGCCCGGATATTCCCGGTGAATTAATGGTGGATGTTGGATTCAATGTATGGTCATCAATGCCAGGTGCTTTGGAAAGAAGAACATGGTCTTCAAAGTCAATAGCTCTGTATTACACTAAACGAAAAGCTTTTAGCAGTAAGCTTTCGCTTAATTATGGAATTGGTTTTGGTATGGAAAAAATGAGTCTGGGTGACTCATCTACTTTATTTAGCAATGTCCTTGTTAACGATACATTGAGATCTGTAGTAATTGGCCCTAATCCTCAAAACTTTGATAAAAACAAACTAGCTACAACTTACCTGGATATTCCAATTGAATTTAGATTTCACCCAATGGGTACCGAAGACGGAGAAGGATTGTTTCTAGGTGTAGGAGGAATTGTAGGTCTTAGGCTAAATGCTCACACCAAGTGGAAGTATGACAACAATGGAGAAACGGTAAGAGATAAAGTATCAGGAAAATTTAACCTCAATTCAGTCAGATACGGCTATCAAATAAGGGCTGGATTTAGAGGAGCTCATATATTTTACAAACGATACGTCTCTCCAGTTTTCAAAGACACCTTTGAAGATGGATTCAATCCGGTTATGACTACAGTAGGCATTAACCTTACAGGATTCTAAAAATCTATAAGTATGATCAGGAAGCTGTACGCAAATCCAAGTACAGCGCCTGACCATATCTCTTTCGGCTTGTGGTAGCCTAGATACAGTCTGCTTGATGCAGTAAGTCCCGCGGCGAGAATCAGACCATAGAAATACCATCCGATATTTATTCCCATACTTACTGATAGCGCACTCACGAAACCAACACCACTCCAAATAGCGGCGGTGTGAATGCTTATTTTGAACCAAGTGGTGATGATTAGCAAGACAATGATTAGAACAGTAACTCCAATCATCACTGTCATAAAAACGGGCCCCATACTCAACTTGTCTGCAAATAGATATGATGAAGCTGCATAGTAAAATGCAATAAATATAAATGGCCTGATTCGTTCACTTCGCTTGGTGAGCTCCAGATTTGAAATGAATGAAAAAGTACGGAGGAGGAAGATGCTCAGTGCGGGCATCAGACATGTAGTAATGAAAATTACAAGCAAGAACTGAGGGATGGCTTGTGGGACTACTCTTGGAAATAATTCCGGTGATTTTGTAAACAAAACATAGCTCAAATATGTGGCCATGAGCAGTGGATGAAATACCACCGAGACGATCTTCATTAATATTCTCAAAGTTCCTTTCTGAGGCGTGCCACAGGTATATTTAGTTGCTCCCTATATTTTGCTACGGTCCTTCTGGCGATATTATAGCCACATTCTTTTAATGCCTTTTCAAGTTTTTCGTCAGACAGTGGCTTAGACTTATCTTCCTCATCTATGAATGACTTGAGTTTATTTTTTACTTCTCTGCTACTAACATCTTCACCAGACTCTGTGGAAATACCTTCTGAGAAAAAGTATTTAAGAGGGAAAACACCAAATTCCGTTTGAACAGATTTGCTGCTAGCCACCCGCGAAACCGTGGAAATATCCATATTAATTCGCTCTGCGATATCCTTTAGAATCATTGGCTTCAGTTTGCTTTCATCACCTTCTAGGAAATAATCATACTGAAAATCAATAATCGCCTGCATGGTGTTGAGTAACGTTTGTTGTCGCTGACGAATCGCATCAATGAACCACTTGGCAGAGTCAAGTTTTTGCTTGATGAAAGAGACCGTTTCTTTGAGCTTTTTGTCCTTCTTGTCGCTCTTATCATATGCTTGTAACATTTCTGAGTAAGACCGGCTCACCTTTAGCTGAGGCGCATTTCGCGAATTAAGCGATAGTTCAAGTTTGTCGTCGTTGTTTACCAGGATGAAATCGGGAATAACATATTGTGTCTTGGCAACATCATCTCCCGTTCCGCCTGGCTTTGGATTGAGTTTGGTTATTAGGTAAATAGCCTCTCGCAATAAATCCTCGTCATCAAGGCTGAGTTTGCGAGCTATCTTGTCGTAATGTTTTTTAGAAAATTCATTGAAGCAGGAATCTACTATTCGTTTCGCTATTTCTACAATTTGGTTGTCTTCGTCCTTACGTTCCAATTGAAGGGAAAGACATTCTTGTAAATTTCGTGCTCCGATACCTGCAGGGTCAAAGTTTTGGATTCTGAATAGCAAATCTTCTAATTCTTCCTCGTCTGTTTCCACTCCCTGTGAGAACGCAAGGTCATTAACAATCGCTTCCAGATCTCTTCGTATGTATCCATCAGAGTCTATACTCCCGATTAACTGTCGACCTAAAACTTTCTGCCGATCATCGAGCTTGAGGTAGCCAAGCTGAGAAATTAGATGTTCATGCAAACTTTTTCCAACAGAAATAGGGGACTCCTTGTCTTCTTCATCAGGGTTTCGACCATCTCCCTGCATTTTATAGCCTGCATAATCATCCTGCAAGTAATCCTCAATGCCCTCAGTAGCACTTTCATATTCATCGTCAAAATCCTCTGACTGTTCGTCAGCCTCTTTTTCTTCTTTACCCTCTTCAAGAGCCGGATTAACTTCCAATTCTTCTTCTACACGCGCTTCCAGCTCAGCTGTGGGTACTTGCAGGAGCTTTATAAACTGTATCTGTTGTGGAGACAGTTTCTGTTGTAGCGATTGTGTTAGCGAGAGTTTTTGCATTTTCTAAGTCCTAATATGTCAAAAATATCACATTCGTTACTTTTGCCGCGCAAATATTTAACGATGGTGGACAAAATTAGAAGAACAAAAATCAGGCAAATTCTTAACGATGGAAAATCCGGGGAAGAATTATGTGTAAAAGGATGGGTGCGAACAAAGCGTGAAAGCAAGAATGTTGCGTTTGTAGCGCTTAATGACGGTTCCACTATCAATAATCTACAGTTGGTGCTCGACGTACCAAAAATGGACGAACAACTGCTGAGAAAAATTACAACAGGAGCAAGTATTTCAGCTTTTGGTAAACTAGCCGAATCTCAAGGAGCAGGGCAGTCTGTAGAACTTCTGGTTGATGAAATTGAGGTGCTTGGTGAAGCTCACCCTGATGAATACCCGCTTCAACCTAAAAGGCATACATTAGAGTTTTTGAGAGAGATAGCTCATCTTCGACCAAGAACTAATACGTTTGGAGCTATACTTCGCATAAGGCATGAAATGGCCTATGCCTTGCACACCTTCTTTCACAAGAAGGGATTTCTTAATCTCCATACACCGATATTAACAGCTTCTGATGCGGAGGGAGCAGGAGAAACCTTCAGGGTCACCACTCTGGATCTCAACAATGTGCCAAAAAACGAGGAGGGTGAAGTTGACTACAAACAAGATTTTTTTGAAAAAGAGACAAACCTGACGGTATCCGGACAACTTGAAGGAGAGCTAGCTGCACTTGCAGTATCTGAGATTTATACATTTGGACCTACATTCAGGGCTGAAAATAGCAATACAACTCGTCACTTAGCAGAGTTTTGGATGGTGGAGCCAGAGATGGCATTCTACGACCTTGAGGACACGATGGACTTAGCAGAAGAAATGCTGAGATATGTGGTAAAGCATGCACTTGACAACTGCCAGGATGATCTTGCATTTCTGAACAAACGTGCAGAAGATGAGGAGAAAACCAAGCCCCAAAATTTGAGAAGCGAAATGTCGCTATTGGAGAGATTGCAGTTTGTTTCAGAAAATGATTTCGAACGTGTTTCATACACAGACGCTATCGAAATTTTAAAAAGATCAAAGCCAAATCAGAAAAAGAAATTTCAATTTCTTATTGATGAGTGGGGAGCTGACTTGCAATCGGAACACGAAAGGTTTCTTGTAGAAAAGCATTTCAAAAAGCCAGTAATTCTTTTCAACTATCCGAAAGGCATTAAGGCATTCTACATGCGTCAGAATGATGACGATAAGACAGTTGCCGCGATGGATGTACTTTTCCCAGGTATAGGAGAGATCGTAGGAGGGTCTCAGCGTGAGGAACGGCTAGTGAATCTTGAGGCAAGAATGGATGAGATGAACATTCCAAAAGAAGAACTTTCATGGTATTTAGATACCCGAAGATTTGGTACGGTACCTCATAGCGGATATGGTCTAGGATTCGAACGAATGATCCAGTTTGTCACCGGAATGGGTAATATCAGAGATGTAATACCTTTTCCACGGACTCCTGGCAATTGCGAGTTTTAGGATTCTTTTGTTTCTATGCATGGATAGGATTTTAAATCGATATTTTGCATTGATCTTGTATATCCAGAAAATTTCACTCAAATCGTAACTTTTTCCTACATGACTCAGTCGTCTTCATAAATGAAAAGGCATAGAATGAAGATGCTGTTTTTTTATTTGCTGCTTTTCTGCAGTGAATATGGTTTTTCACAAGATCAAACTATTAAGGGGAAGGTTGTGGATGCGAAGACCAAGCTGCCAATTCCGTATGCCGCCATAGGTATTGTAGGCGAAAATGTTGGAACAGTATCCGACGAAGATGGTCTCTTTCAGTTAGCTATTCCATCACAGTTTGCAGATGACTCACTAACTTTTTCTGAGGTCGTCCATGAGCGAAAGAGGCTATCCATTGCATACCTATTGAAAAACCAGGAAATTGTTGTAGCACTTGAAGAAACAGTTATGGAGCTTATGACTGTGGAAATTACCCCAGATAAAGAAAAAAGAACCTATGAAAAACTTGGAGTAAAGCCGATGTTTTATTGGGGATCATGCTATGCCAACTTCAAAGGTGGAGCACAAATAGCGCAGCTGATGGAAGCCAGCGCCTATCCGGTTTTTTTGTCCAAGGTCAGGATAAAAATAGGAGATAACACCCTTGAAAAAGCCAAAATAAGAGTACGGGTGCTTGAAAAAACGGCAGATGGATTACCTGGATCAGATGTATTCGAAGGAATTTTTCTGGACATTGGCTATCAGGAAGGGTGGATTGAGATTGATCTGAGTAAAGAGAATTTGGTTTTTACTGAAGATTTCTTTGTTTGTTTCGAATTTTTAAACCTTTTGTGGAAACCAACGGAGGGTTATTTTTCTATAGTATGCTCTGAGGTGGATACTTTTTCCAAAAAACAATTTGTACGTAATGCTAGCTTGGGGAAATGGCAAAATGCTCTACCGGGACAAAGACATATTTATTCCATTGCAGCAGAGGTATTCAGAGTGAAAAGATAAAAATCAACTGAATTTTTTGATAGAGATTTAGTTCTGGGGAGGGAAAGCATTCGATATATGATCCCTTATCCATGTATACCAGGACTACTCGTTCTAATTGTAATAAGTCTCAATCAACTTCTTAAATCGAGGGTCATCATGCAGTCCTTCGAAATCAGGTTCTCGAAAGATTGATTCTTTTTTCACTTTCCCAGATTTTAGAGCAACTTCCAAATGTTCAAGTGCCTCTTTGGGGTTTTTATCTGAGGCATAGATTCGAGCTTTCACCCAATTGGCGAAAACAGGGTTCTCATAGACGACTTCCCATATTGCAAAGGCAACCAAAGCTTTCAGAGTAAATCCTTGTGTTTTCATTCTAAGTCCGGATTCATAACAAATTGCGCCTACATAGTTTAGAATTCGATCAACCATCATTTTCTCTTGCAGATAGTCTGACTTGGTTTTCTGGCTTTTGAGTTTTTGAACTTTTCTCACCACCCAGTCATAGCTGGGATTGTCGGTGTTTTCGAGTCGAAACGCGACATTCATAGTGTCTGTAATTGCACTTTTGATAATTTGCTCTTTTTTGAAAATCTTGTTTTCCTCCTTTAGGGCCTTTTTCACTTGCTTTGAATCTGGATTGACACTTTTGTCATTGATCAGCATTCTTAAGTCCAGTACATCAGATAGGGGAATTGAATCTTTTTCAGATTTGATTTTCTCTGCAATAGAACTCAGAAATTTGTCGGTATCATCCTGCATCCATAATAGGGCCAGGCGGAAGTCATTCGTTTCGGGCCATCTATGTGTCAGGTTGCTGACGAGTAGCAGGTTGTCCATTTCAAGTGAGTTTAAGTGCGTTTTGAAGGATTTATGCTCCAGGTAGTTCATATCCCTTGCTCCGACGAGTCCTACGTATTTAAAGTCCTTTTTTTCCATTACCATATAAGCGGGTGTCGGAGGTTGTGCTGCTCCTACTCCTATCACACCATATGCAGCTTCGGAAATTACTGCCAGCGATAGCGCTAATCGAGATCCACCGGAAAAACCACTGAAAATTACTTGGTCAAAATCGATGGAAAGTTTTTTTTGAGTATCCAGAAAAATGGCATCCGCAGCCTTAAAGCTTCGGTCATAGCTTCCGTTTCTTGAGTTGTGAGTACATGCAAGAATATATCCCAGTTCTTCTGCTACTTCTGAGTAAAGTTCTACTGGTAGTGAACCTCGAGCAGCAGGCTCGAAAAAGTAGATTATAGGCCATTTTTTTTCATCTGAATAATCAGATGGTAGGAAGAGCGCATAGGATTGGTTTTTATCGGCCTGACACACCACAGTATCTACAACTTGACCTGGGATTTGAGCAAATAGTGGCGTGCTGAAAAGAAAGATTAAAGTTGAAAAAAATGTTTTCATGTCAATACAACAAAAACAGGCTGTTTTACCCTGAATTTTCAAACAAAATGTGCTTAGTGTATTTTTACTAGTATGGAGGATTTTATAGGGATTTTTGAGGATTTGCCGGCAGTTCAAAAATTGTTGTGGGTAATTGCATGTCTGTTATTTGTCTGGATTCTGGAGGCTGCAATTCCACTTGTAAGACATGAATATAAGAAATGGAAACACGATGGAATTAATCTGATTTTTTTCTCCTTTTCAATGATTATTAACGTGCTTGTAGGCATTGCTACTGTAGGGGTATTTTTCTGGATAAGCGAATCAAACATTGGGCTTCTTCAAGCGGTAGAACTTCCATTTTTTGTTGAGCTTCTAATTGCGGTAATGGCTCTGGATTTCATTGCCCAATATGTTGTCCATTATATGCTGCATCGTGTAAAGTGGATGTGGAAGTTTCACATGGTACACCACAGTGACACCAAAGTTGATGCAACTACCGGCACCAGGCATCATCCGGGTGATTATTTGCTAAGAGAATGTTTTGCCATTGCCACTGTTATTGTTTTTGGCATTCCGGTATCGTTCTATGTATTCTATCGTATTTGCACGATTTTCTTCACCTATATTTCCCATGCTAATATTTCATTACCGCAGTGGCTTGATAAGCCACTGAGCTACATTTTCATTACGCCAAACGTGCACAAGTTTCATCATCATTTTGAGCGCCCATGGACAGATACCAATTTCGGAAACATTTTTTCGCTTTGGGATCGCATGTTTGGAACCTTTGTTTACGATGATCCACGGAAAATAAAATACGGATTGGATGTGGCAGATGAAACCAAGGATGAAAGCATCAAATATCAACTTGGCTTACCGCTCAACAAATCCATAAAAACGGACTATTAATTACTCATATTTAAGCGTATCAACCGGATTAATGTACGAAGCTTTCAGCGCATGAAAAGCAACTGTTGCGGATGAAATTAGAAAGGCCAACAATCCCGCGATAATAAATGGCCAAATCTGAATATCAACCCGAAAGGCAAAACCTTCAAGCCATTGATTGAGTGAGTAATAGGCAAGAGGAATAGATATCAGAAAGGCTACACCAATCAAAATCATAAACTCTTTAGAGAGCAGATACATGATCTGTCCGGCATTTATTCCAAGAACTTTTCTGACTCCTATTTCTTTTGTTCGCTGCTCAACGCTGAAGGTTGCCAATCCAAAAAGGCCCAGGCAGGCAACCAAAATAGCCAGCCCGGAAAAAATCAATGTGACGTCACTGAGTTTTTGTTCAGCCTTATAAGCGTCATTGATTCTATCGTCTAAAAAGAAGAAATCGAAAGGTCGTTCAGGAAGAACGGAGAGCCATGCTTTTTCCAGGTCTTCAATTGCAGGGCGTATTTGATCGCCTTCGATTTTAACAGCTACATACTTGATGAAGAGATTAAATGCCCCTGGTCTGGTGTTGAGTGTAATTACTAATGGGGCGATAGGGTAGTGTTTGGATGCGAAATTGTAATCTTTAACAACACCAACCACTTTTCCTTTTAGTTCACCTCTGAAGTTAAACCTTTTCCCCACTGCATCTTCAGGACTTTCCCAACCCATACTTTCTACGAGTGTTTCATTTACAACCAGTGCAAGTGAGTCATCAGTTTGGATGGTCTGATCGTATGCGCGACCTGCAGCTAGAGGAATATTCATGGTAGAAACAAAATCATGGCGTACATTGAATCTTGGGAACGGTTTGGACTGTTCCATGCCCTCAAATTGGTAGTTTCCTACCTGAAACTTAGTGCCAACTATCTCCTCCACAGCGGTCATAGATTTGATATGAGGGCTTTGAAGAGCTGAGGTTTTGAAATTCTCGTAATGCTGACCCATTGGCGATTGTATCACAGGTATCAATACCACATTCTCGTCATCAAACCCTGCATCTTTGTTTTGAAGAAAATTGAGTTGCTTTAGCACGATAAATGTGCCAATTATAAGCATGATAGAAATAGAGAATTGTGTTGTTACCAGAACTCTTCTGAAGTTCATTCCATTGGTCTTGAGGTGTCCGTTTTTCAATACAAGGACGGTTTTGAATGATGATAGAACAAAAGCTGGATAAAAGCCGGATAGTAGTCCTATTGCCAAGCCAGCACTAATCAGACCTAATAGAAATACGGGTTCGAGTAATATTGAAATGGGAACTGATTTCTCTGTAAGTCCATTGAATGCCGGCAGCACAAGCACCACTAGTACTACTGCAATGAGAAGAGCTGAAAATGTAAGCAAGATGGATTCGAAGATGAACTGATTGACAAGCTGTGATTTAGCGCTACCTAATGACTTACGAACACCAACTTCTTTGGCTCGCTTATTTGCTCGTGCGGTACTAAGATTGATGAAATTAATGGCCGCAATTATGAGAATGAAAACAGCTACGAGTCCAAATATGTATACATTTTTAATATCACTATTGGCAGCAATCTCGTAATCCAACTTACTTGTGAGATGAATATCTTCAATGGGTTGAAGTTGCAGTTCAATATCGTCTTTGATAAAGTCCGGGAAATACTTATCTACGAAATCAGGAAACTGAGATATGAGACTTTCGGGACTTGTATTTTCCTCTAATACAATATAGGTCCAACATGGATTCCAATACCAAGTGGTAGGGTAGCCTCCACCAAAGGAAGCTTTCAAGCTGGAAAAAGAAACAATGAAGTCAAAGGTAAAATGAGCATTTTTTGGAGCATCTTCTAGTATGCCGGTTACCATCAGGTTTTGGTTGCCTTGAAATTCAAGTGTCTTTCCCAATGGATCTTCATCATTGAAATATTTCTTAACCATCGAACGTGTGATGAGAATAGAGTTGGGCTCGTTCAAAGCAGTTTCTTTGTCTCCGGCCAACATCTCAAAATCAAAAACATTGAAAAAAGTCGAATCTGCGAAAAAGATATTGGACTCATTGAAGCCTTTGTCTGCTGCTTTGTTTGCTAATGCAAGGGATGGTGATTGGAAGTTGAAAAATCGAACGGAGTGTTCCACCTGTCTGCTAAAATCATTTTTCAAGGCAGGACCAGTAGGAAAGGGCAGGCTGGCGGAGTGCTCACCAACTCCTTCACTTTCGAATTTCTCAAGCACACGATAGATACGATCAGATTTCGAATGAAATTTATCAAAGCTCAGCTCATCGTTTATATAAATAAATATGAGAATTGAGCAGGCCAGGCCTATTGCCAAACCACTTATGTTAAGGACAGAATAGACTTTCTGTCGGATGAAATTTCTATAGGTGATCTTAAAATAATTTTTAAACATGGCTATTTGAGTTGAGTTTTGACTTTTCTTTTTAAATGCAAAAGGGCGGCACAGACCTAGTATGTCAATGATAAAGAGCAAATCGGCTTGCCATTTTTGCATGGATCCCAATCGTTCATCATAGAGTTCATATACATCTCCGCGGAGTATTTCCAAATGATCTTCATGACAAAACCACCCCAGGAATTTGTCCGGCCATTTAGGAGGAATAGCAGACCTAGTTTCATCCTTTCCCTGCATAACTTATCTTGGGTAGCGTGTGATAGAGAGATGATCTTAATTCGTAAGATTGATCTAATGCCTTGCGGCCAAAAGCGGTGATTTGATAAAATCGTTTTCTTCGACCACCTCTTTCGGTCGTGGCACCGCCTTCATGAGAAGAAATAAATCCCTTCTTTTCCAGCCTGCTCAATGCAGAGTGTAGTGCCCCTATGCTGGGATTGCGTTTGGTTTTTTCTTTGAGTTCTGCTTTGATAGAGATACTGTAGGCATTGTCGAGAAGAGAACCTACTACAAGGAGAACCAATTCTTCAAATTCACCAAGCTGTGTGTGCTTCATAGAATGGTGATACGGAAGAAATTCACATTAGTTTCCTAATCGTATAACAAACGTATAAAATAAAGCCTGTCCATTTGATTGGACAGGCTCTTGGTGAGGGCGCTGATTGATTTTTTAAAGAAGGGTCCGCAGGAAGCGAACCCTTGAGTCACCACAACCCATAACTGATCCTAGCTTTTTACAGCTACAACCAGGTATTTCGAAATTTCCCAGAACTTATCCGGGTTCTTGATATCTATGTACTTGATTACATCGCCTTCTTTCACAATCTCATAAGATTCTGAAGGGTGTTCTGTGATCAAGTCTACTTTTGCAGCGTCTACGATTACGCGATTTGTGGTTCTTATGTCTATTTCACTAAACTTTTCTTTAGATGCATCCGGGTCAAGCTCATTGGTTTTACCAAACCAAAGGAATCCACCTTCTTTAGAGACAAGACCGTCTTCCACAAGTGACTTTTCTGAACCAATAGCGAAAAAGGCTTTGTTCAGCTCCTCCTGCTGCATATTGATTTTAGCCATCTGGGTTTCCAATGTAGCTTCTTGTGTGTCTACTCTATACTCCAAAGACTTAATATCGGCTGTCATCTCTTCTATGACGATATCTTTGTCTTTCAACTCCTCGCGAAGCACGGCGATAGATTTTTTGCGTTCTTTCAATTCGTTCGAAAGTTGATTGACACGATTCTTGAACGAGTTGAGATTAATATTCGCATTGTCAAGTTTGGCAACTAATCTGGCTACTGTCTCATTGGATTGTACAATGAGACTATCAATCAAGCTCATGTCATTTACCATTTGCAATTTGTCTGCCTTGGTAAAATCGTCGTTGCTACTAACATTGGAGATTAAGTTTTCTCTTTCTTTGATCCTCTCAATCTTTCTCTCTACACCATACATGATGTCTATGATTTCATTGTATGCTGAGTCTCGTTGTTGCAATTCTTCTTCCAGCTGCATTGATTGCACTTGAAGTTCTTTTTTTTCTTCTTGCATACCTGTAAATGCAACAGCTATGGCTATGGTAATTGCTAAGCCAATTACCACGGCAAGTATGTTTTTTGTTTGCGTTTTCATTTTGATTTATGTTTTAACTAATTACTTGTTCGAATTTTGATCTAAACCACCTCTTTAGAGCTGCCAGTCTAAAAATGACCGGTCCTTTTTCTTCGTATGCACTTGCGTGGGATTTTACATGAGCCATTATCCATATGGCTATTCCGATCAGGATGTAAATCAATCCCACTGTCTCTGTTATTGATATTTCCATGATTTTTTAATTAAAATGTTACTTTGATGCCTAATCCGGGATCAAGCGCGATGAATGCATCTCCATCGGTCGCGACTTCAAAAAATGGTTTGAAATCCAGACTCAGTGCAATTGGTACTTCTTGAATTTTATACTCAATACCAAATATTCCATCTATGCCAAAGCCCAGCTCTGATGTTTCTCTTCTATAAAGACCATCGTTTTTTACTACATCAGATTGGGTAGCAATGTGACCGCCGATTCCATAATACCAGTTTAACCCTGGTTCTGAAAATGCCGGTGCATAGCGCTCAACTAGAAGTGTGGCTGAAAAGGCATTTGGATAAAATCCTACTATACCTTCTAATGCTGTGTTTGCTTTAGTAAAGTGCTTGATAGTCAACCCAGACGTTCCTAACCCTCGCACTCCAATAGCAGTTTTGTATGAAGTGCCTGTTTTCAACTGCTGCCCAAATGAGGGTACAGTGAGAAATAGGATCATTGATAGGATTGCTATTGATTTCAATATTCTCATTGTCGTATGATTTTGTTCGACATGAGATGTTCAATTGATGTGCCTTTTTTATAAAATATTGATAATCAAATAGTTATAAAAATTTGTTGACTTATTATTTTCTCATTTTGAGAAAATGTCTCTTACTGGGAGGCTTCTTTTTCTTCTTTGAGAAGCCTGTAAATGGTGGATTGACCAATATCAAGTTTTTCAGAAACGAGCTTGATGTCGTCATCATACCTTTTGAGGTATAAGTGAATGATGCGCATTTGATAATCTTTCATGCTCATTTCTTCTGTGAGCACGTCAGCCAATACATCTTTTTGAGCAAAAGTGATGTCATCGGGAGTAATCTCATTTTCATCAGCCATGACAATAGCTAGCTCTACAATTGATTTTAACTCGCGAATGTTTCCAGGATAGGAGTAGTTCATCAATTTTTGCAGCGCATCCTTAGTAAAACTTTTGATTTCCTGCCCATTCTCATTCGAGAATGATTCAGCAAAATGTTTGGCAAGAATAATTATATCCTTGTCCCTTTCGCGAAGAGGAGGTAGCTCTATAGGCAGTCCGAAAAGACGATAATAGAGATCTTCTCTGAAATTTCCGTTTTTAACCTCTTGTTGTAAATTTCTGTGTGTAGCTACGATTACTCTGCAATCAATTTTGATGGAAGATGTACCGCCTACTCTGGTAATTTCTCTTTCTTGCAAAGCACGTAAGAGCTTGGCCTGAAGTGAGATATCCATTTCTCCTATTTCATCGAGGAATAGCGTGCCGCCATTGGCTTGCTCAAACTTGCCTATATGTTTTCCCGCGGCACCTGTAAATGAACCTTTTTCATGACCAAATAGCTCACTTTCAACAAGGTCTTTAGGAATAGCACTCATATTGACAGGAACGAATGGCTTGGTTTTTTGCTTTCCGTTATAATGGATTGATTTAGCAACTACTTCTTTTCCTGTGCCAGTCTCGCCATTTATCATTACTGTGATGTTGGTGGATATGGCTTTTTCTATCAACTTGAATACTCGCTTGATCCCGGCACTTTGGCCGATGATATTATTCTGAAATTCGTATTTCTTTTCTACTTCTTGTTGAAGTGTTTCTACACGAGCCTCAAGCTTTTTATTCTTACCAAGCTTATTCAATACATGAATTAGACGATCTCTTATATCATCTGTCTTAGTCAGGTAATCGTACGCTCCTTTTTTAAGCAGATCAATGGCGGTTTCAATATCCTGTTGCTCAGAAATGATGATTACCTCAATGGATGGGTTTATCGATTTAATCTTGTCAAAAAGCTCTGAGCCGTTGTAGTCTGGTAGCCGAAAATCGAGCGTTACGAGCTGTGGTCCTTCATTCAATTCTTTGAGCATTGATGCGCCATCTGAAAATGCCTTAACTGAATGATCTGGATTTAAGCTGAGTGTATGTACAAGTAGTTTTCTATACCATTCATCGTCCTCAACTACGAAGATCTTAAAGGATTGCCCGCTCATTTATTTCCGTTTTTCTGTAAATGTAATTGAAGTGATTCAACCAAATTCATAGTAACTGATTTGATGCTTTCGTATGAACCAGGTGGTATGGGATTGCCTGCTCTTGAGTTGATTTCATGTTGCTTCAAAAGCGATACCAGTTCATCAGCTTTGAGATGTCGAGCGGGTGCAATGATTTTATGCAGTACTTCTCCTGCTTCGCTCCAATTTTCCCCTGCCACATGAGTATCCAGCTGCTTTAAGTTTTCTTTGGTACTGGAAATGAAAGTTTCAACCATGTCTATTACAAAACTTTCATCCCCCATTTTTTTTAATCCATCCAGGCTAAATGCGGCATTTGGGGTTTGGATCTCTTCCTTTGAAACATTCTCAATGGTATCTCTTGCTTTCATAAGTTGTAGCAGTTCATTGGTATCAAATGGTTTTCTAAGTACGTGTTTGATCCCAGAGCTTTTGGCCATTTCCATATCCTGATCAGAAACTGTAGCTGTGAGACCAATGATCAGTGTATTAGCATTGATACTCTGCTCCCGTTTGATTTTTTCTGCTACTTCAGGTCCATCCATTTCTGGCATTCTAAAATCAAGTAATACTACATCATAGGCAGTTTTTGATAGGTATTCGTAAGCCTGAGCCCCGTCTACTGCAATATCAAATGTTACATCATGCTCATTGAGAATAGCCACCAGCAATTTTCTGTTAAACTCCTCGTCATCTGCAATTAGAATATGCATCTTTTCAAGATGAACATCATGTTCATGGATTACAGACTCTGAAATGGAGTCTGTTTTGGCTTGCTGATAGGGAAGTTTTACTGTGAATGTCGATCCTTTTCCATGAGTACTTTTCACACTTATAGATCCTCGATGGATAGTTACCAGTTTTTTTGTGATTGAAAGGCCCAATCCTGTTCCTTTTCTTTTGTCTTCTCTATTTACTTGTTCGAACTCATTAAAGATGTGTTTTTGCCTGTTTTGAGGTATTCCTATTCCTGTATCCATTATCTCAAATACCAATTGAATACTGCTACCGGATCTTTTACCTACAGTGGCGGTTAGATGTACCCCGCCTCTATCTGTAAACTTTATTCCATTGTAAAGGAGATTGAGCAAGATTTGACGCAATCTGTATGGGTCCCCTTTTATTACCTCAGGGAGATCATGAGCCTCAAAGTCAAGTTTTAAATTTTTCTCTTGAGCTTTTTCTTCTAAGAGTTTTACGGTATCTCTGATTAATTCGTAGGGTTTAAAAGCTTTTTGCTCAAGTTTGATCTTGCCATTTTGGAGTTTCGAAAAATCCAGGACATCATTAAGGATGTGAGTTAGGTGTTCAGTGGATTTGTCAATGATTCGGATGTATTCAGATTGTTCATTACTCAAGTTTCCTTTCAACAGGATTTTAGCAAATCCACCTATGGCATTCATCGGGGTTCTTATTTCATGGCTCATGTTGGCTAAGAACTGTTCCTTTTCTCTGGCAAGTTTTAGGGCATTTCGTCGCGACGAGTCTAGTGCTTCCTGGTGCTTTTTGGTCCTCAGAATATATATGATTAAAACCGACAAGGTGATAAGTAGCAAGACCGGAATTACTATACTAAACATAGAAATATATCTGCTCGTTCTTTCGGCAATATTTTTTGCCGTAGATGCACGACCTCTGATTCTGTTTAGTTCATTTTTTTCCATTCGGGCGAGCAACGATGAAATTTTCGCTTGAATGTCCTGATGATCTTGCTGAAGAGTAAATTCTTTAAGCTTTTGTCTATAGGCTTGTTGTTGGGATTGATTGGCAATGGAATCCAGCTGAGAGTTAATAATATTCTGATATTCATCTGATGCGTAAACATCCACTGTGTCAGAAGTAACAATTTGCTCTCTTTTTCCAAATAGCTTTTGAATAAAGCCTCTCTTCTTCCTCAGAATGGTGTCTTCTAATATTTGTCTGGTTTGAAGGTTGTTCAGCTTCAATTTTAATGAAGCAAAGGTTTCCTCCATGGATTCATAATCAAGATCAGCTACTTGACTCAGCACCGTGCTTTTATTTAAAATTAGATTTTGGAGGGTGTCCAACCTATTAAGCATGTCTGAATCTTCGTTTTGACTTTTCAATGTATCGAGGATACTTATAGAGTTGGCAATCAGGTTTTGAAATTGGTCTAAATGAGCCTGATCTCCTGTGTAGACATATCGCTCCATTGCATACTCCACACTTTGTAATTCTATTGCAATGTTGTTTATCAGCAATAAATTAACATTAGGAGTCACCTCATCTTCGAGTGATCCAATGATTTGATTTAGGTTTTTATATGCAAAAAAACCCAGGAATGATGCTCCTATGGTTAAGATTATCAGGGATGTGCCCAGAAGATAAGGAAACCGACTTCTTTTCAAAGGTGTTTTTATTTCCAAAGGTCGCTGAGTTTGTGGTAACAAAAAAAGGGGGCATAAGGCCCCCAATTTCGATTTTATTATATGCTTAGTACAATATCAACAGATACTGTTGTGTTTGATGATACATCGACAGCATTGAAAAGCGATCCATCAATCATTAGTTCAGCGTCAAGCTTACTTTCAAATTCAAGGTCTTCATCAGCGTCTTGATTTGAATATTTTGCTACGACGATTTCATACTCTCCTTCTTCCATAAAGGCAAGGGTATAAGATCCATCCTGAGCAACAAAAGCTGAATTTACTGATCCTTCAAATCTTGTAGCATCTCCTGAAGGAGCTTCTGTTTCGGAATCGGAATATGTACCTGACTTGTAAGCAAAGACAATTAATTGTTCGTCAGATGAAAGCGTTCCATCAACTTTACCCTTAATTAATCCGGTCGCTTCTGCTTCAATTACTCTTCCTGTTGGTCTCAGTTTATATTCACCATTTCCAGTCACTGTTAGTGCTTTTCTAAGGTCAATATCAGCAACAATATCTGTGGTTGAATTGGCTGCAATATCAAAAGCACCATTGATTTTATAACCAGAAGTGGTACCACTTGGGATAGTCAGAGATTCTTTTGTTCCATCTGCCAATTCTACATATGAATCAGATTCTGCAGAAAGGATAAATCTTAATTCGTTATACGAACCAACATCCAAATCTCCTTCACCCATCGCAAAGGTTTGTCCATTTTGATAGGCCATCAAGTTAAATACTAGAGGGTCTTCGAATGAAATTACAGCCTTTGAATTGGCATTACCCGCAGCTTGAATTTCTTTTACTGATAAGAACACTCCTGTCACATTTTCGGCATCAACCTTAGCGTCAGTGGCACTAATTTTTGCTGATCCTTTGGCAGTGGATTCATCGTCGCTGCATGAGAATAGAGCTCCCATGAATGTTAAGGATAAGAGTAGTGTGGATATTTTTAATTTCTTCATAATTATCATATTTAAGTTGCACATTGATTTAACTGCCTTTCATTATGCTTGAATGATGCCAATCAAACAAAAAATTGGTAAAAGACTGATAGACAGATAATTATGATAAATCACGAAAACAATATTTTTCTCAAAATGAGAATAATGTGTGAATTTTGAGAATTCTTGAGTGGATTAGGTGGCAATTCCTATGGTTGTAGCCCCGGCGAGAATCGAACTCACATCTAAAGTTTAGGAAACTTCTATTCTATCCATTGAACTACGGGGCCAGAAAATTGATCATGTAAAATTAAGAAACTTAATAAACCTCAGGGTGCATATAATTTGGGTAGATCTTCATATGAACTTTCTTGACCTCCTCAGTTAGTAGACTCCTCAGTTCAGGAATGCCTGTTCCATTCTTTGCACTTATTTGTATAGAAAGGCTTTTACCATTTTTAGTGGGAAGATCTTCACTTTTATCCATCTTATTAAAAACCTTAATTGTGGTAATATCGGCAGCTCCAATGTCTCCTAAAGTTTCATCTACTACTCTAACATGATCTTCATAGGAGGGATTTGAAGCATCGATCACATGGAGCAGTATATCAGCTTCCATTACTTCAGCCAGTGTTGATTTGAATGATTCGATAAGTGAATGGGGAAGTTTTCTTATGAAACCTACAGTATCAGATAATAAGAATGGTAGATTATTCAGCACCACTTTGCGAACTGTAGAATCTACGGTGGCAAAGAGTTCATCTTTGGCATAGACTTTTTCCTTGCTTAGAATTTTCATAAGCGTAGACTTTCCGGCATTGGTATATCCTACAAGCGCTACGCGTACAATCCCGTTTCTTGATTTTCGCTGGGTCGTAGATTGCTTTTCAATTTTATCAAGCTTCTTCTTCAAGACATTAATTTGATCGCGAATGATTCTCCTATCTGTCTCGATTTCTTTTTCACCAGCACCGCCTCGTGTGCCTGTGCCTCCTCTTTGGCGCTCCAGGTGTGTCCACATTCTAGTTAGCCTTGGTAAAAGGTATTGAAAGCGTGCGAGCTCAACCTGTGTTTTAGCTTGAGCTGTCTTGGCTCGTTTGAGGAAAATATCCAAAATGAGCAGGCTCCTGTCATATATTTTGATTTTAAGCTCTTTTTCAAGGTTGCGCAATTGAGATGGTGATAAGTCATCATCGAATACTATCACATCAACCTTTTCTGCTTTACAGAAAGTCTTAATTTCCTCTACTTTGCCTTTTCCCACAAAGGTTCTGGGGTCAGGATGCTCCAGCTTTTGGGTGAATTTGCCAATAACGTCAATGCTGAGCGTTTGAGACAAAAATTCTAATTCATCCATCATTTCTTCCAGACGCTCATCGGATTCAGACTTGTTTCCAAGTGCTACTAAAATTCCCCGTTCATTCTTTTTTGCAGTTTCGATCATATTATCTCGCAAAGTTTGCTAATAAACCATAGCTTACAAAAGTTTGCAACCCAAAGAGTTTACAAAGTGAAGATTGCTTTTGTTGCCAATACATGCTGGAATATCTACAATTTTCGAAGAGGTCTTGTTCATCATTTTCTGAAAAATGGTAATGAAGTAGTTGTTTTAGCTCCCAAAGATGAATACTCAGATAAGCTTGTAAAATGGGGTGTTAAATGGATAAACACACCATTGGAGGGAACCGGAGCCAATCCCATTAAAGATTTAGGCTATTTGATTACGCTCAATAAGGCGTTGAAAAACGAAAAACCGGAAATCGTTCTATCATTTACAATCAAGTCAAATATCTACTCAAGCTTTGCCGGAAAGCTTAACCGGATACCAGTCATATGCAATGTAAGTGGGCTGGGTACCGTTTTCCTGGTCAAGGGAATAACTGGGAATGTGGCGATCAGGCTGTACAAGTTGGCCTTCCGATTCTGTAGCCACATTTTGTTTCAAAATGATGCTGACAAAGAAATGTTCACTTCCATAATACCTGTTGACCAATCAAAAATTAGTCTTGTTCCGGGATCCGGGATAGATCTCGACAAATTCAAACCAGTACCATTAAATGAAAGTAGACCCAACAGTTTTGTTATGATTTCTCGGGTAATTGTTGAAAAAGGGGTTCGGGAGTTTGCTGAAGCAGCATCCTATTTTGCTAAGGAAGAAAATGTACAATTCACATTAATTGGAAAGTTTGATGCGGAGCATGCCAGGTCTATTGAAAAAGCAGAACTGGATCATTGGGTTAATTCAAAATGGCTCGATTATTACAATCATTCAGACAGCATCGCGCAGGTTATTGCAACTCATGAAGCTGTAGTTTTGCCCTCTTACAGGGAAGGAATGTCTAGAACTTTGCTGGAAGGAGCGGCATCAGGAAGACCGCTAATTGCAACAAATGTCCCTGGTTGCCGTGAAGTTGTACGTGATGGATACAACGGGTTTTTATGTGAAGTGCAAAATGCCAAAAGCCTTCGTGACAAGATCAAACTATTTCTTTCAATGAGTACTCAAGAAAAAGAACTTCTAGCAGCTAACTCTCGCTCATTGGTAGAAGAGACTTTTGATGAAAAAATTGTAATTGGTATATATGAGAATGTAATACATCGAATCATCCAGAAATCCCAAAATATTTAATCTATTTTTACGACTTATAAACACTTATCTGTGAACCGTTTAGTATTACTTGTTTTAATTGCTGTTTTAAGTAGTTGTAAAGCCTACAAACAGGACATCATGTTTAAGCTCGATGATAACTTCACCGAGGAAGATTTAGCAAAAGCTACTGATGCAGCTGAAACGAATTATATCCTGAAACCGAATGATGCTTTGCTACTTGATGTATTTACAAATAGTGGCGAACGTTTGATCGATCCCAACCTGGAGATGGTAATTACGCCCGGTCAGCAGCAGCAGCTTTATAAAGACAATTTCCAGTATATAATCCAAACAAATGGTATGGTTACTTTCCCCATTGTAGGCGATATGCAAATTGCTGGATTGACCATGTTTGAAGCTGAGAAAGTAATTGCGGAAAAATTTAATAAGGTGTACAAGGATTCGTTTGTTAAAATTCGAATGACAAATCGAAGGGTTTTTGTATTAGGAGCTCCGGGAGGGAGAGTTGTTCCACTTGAGAATGAGAATACTACACTTATTGAAGTTCTGGCATCCTCAGAAGGCCTTGATCTTGGAGCCAAAGCTCAAAATATAAAGGTGATTCGCGGAACAGATGTATATCGAATAAACCTGGCCACTATTAGCGGAATGAGAGAAACTAATATGTCAGTAGAACCAGGAGATGTTGTTTACGTGGAACCTTGGAGAAGACCATGGTTAGAAACACTTCGAGATGTTTCGCCAGCCTTAAGTATTGTTTCAAGTGTCCTTACATTAATAGTTGTAGTTCAAAATTTGTAATGGAAGAAAGCCTGCCACCACATTTTAATGCAGAAAATGAAAAAGATTTCTTCGAATCTTTTGATGTCGAAAGATTTTGGTATGTCCTTAAGAGAAGCAAATATTGGCTTATTGCTTTTATCGTCTTAACGACGGCACTTTCCTACGTTTACGTTCGCTATACCAAACCTGTTTATAATTCTGAGTCAATCATAAAGTTAGAATTTGAAAGTGAGGCAAATGTTTTAGGTCTTGTTGAGGTGGTAAACACACAGGAGAGAAATGAAATATCAGGGGAAATAGAGCTCATTAAGTCTAAATTATTTCTATCCAAAGTAGCAGATGCAGCAAAAATGGATGTTTCCTATCATGTATATGGCAGGTATTTGACAGATGAGCGATATGGTAATTCACCGTTTATCGTTTCCTATAAAATTTTCAATCCAGCATATTATAATATTCCCTTTGATATAGAATTTGATGCCGAAGACTCTTTCATACTTACCTTCAACAAGAATGGAGAGGAGATTAGAGAGACATATAACTTCAATGAAGAAATAAGAACAGAAGACTTCAATCTTCTTATTGAAAGAACCGATTTTTATAATTCCAATGATGAGAATAGATACTTTTTTATCATAAGTAGTCGGGATTTTCTGATAAGCGAGCTTCAAGAAAATCTTGAAGTCATTCCGGAAAATTTCAATGCGAAAACAATTAAAATAAGCTATTCTGATTTCAATAAGTATAAAGCCAGTGATCTGGTAAACCTTATAGACTCACTGTATCTTGATTATACCCGTGAGGTTAAGAATATAGCTATTGAACAAAAAATCAAGTTTTTAGATGATCAAATACTGAGCACAGAACAGAAATTGTCTGAATATGAAGATTACTTTGAAGACTTTACCATAGAAAATAGAACCACAGATCTAAGCGAGGATTTGAATCGCACAATAGAACAGCTGGCAAGATTAGATTCTCAACGCTATAGCATCCGTAGAAATATCAATGACCTGGATTTAATTCAGTCTAAAGTCGATGAAAAAGGAGCAATAGCCATAAATCCATTATTACTTGATCAACTTCCTGAGGCGCTAAGTGAATCTATTACTGACTATTCTGAGTTGCAGCAAGAGAGAGAATTGAAACTGGCTTCCTACAATGAAACTTCCTATATAATCGAACAGTTAGATAATAAATTAGATAAATCTAAAACACTACTAACTGAGTTACTCCAATCATATGAGGGCACATTAGGTGACCGATTGAAACAGATAGATAGAAGGAGAGGTATACTTGAAACCAACCTCTCACAAATGCCTTCCATGGGGACGGAATATGGCAAAAATCGTCGGCTTTATGGACTTCAAGAAGAATTTATGCTATCGCTTCAAACGTCCAAAATGGAGTTGGAAATAACAAGAGCAGGTACGGTGACCAAGAATGTGATTTTATCTCCTGCGTCGTTGCCACTGAAGCCGATAAAACCTCAAAAAGCTTTGATAATTGGTGCTGGGTTTATGGTTGGCATGATTATCAGTGTCGTATTTTTATTAATCAGATACCTGGCACATAATAAAATTGCCGGCGTCAGGGAATTAGAGAGATTGGCTAACGTTCCAGTACTCGGTGCCATACCCCAGTACAAGAAAGTAAATCTGAGTCAAACATCTTTGGTGGTAAAGAAGGATTCAAAGAGTTCATTAAGCGAGGCATTGAGGACGATAAGGACGAACATGGATTTTATTAGTTCTAGCGCAGATTCAACCATAAGTGTAACATCTACAATTTCCGGTGAAGGCAAGACGTTTGTAGCTGCAAACCTTGGAGCAATTATCGCGATGACTGGCCAGAAAGTATGTGTAGTCGATATTGATATGCGAAAACCTAAAGTGCACCTTGCGTTTGGTGGCACAAGTAGCTCAAATGGCGTAAGTACCATACTTTCAGGAAAAACTTCTGTCAAAGAAAGTATTCAGGAGACACCAATCGATGGTCTGCATTTTATTGGTGCAGGGCCTACACCACCTAACCCGTCTGAACTCTTGCTGCAAAGTTCATTTACGAAAATGCTAGAAGATCTAAACAAGAAGTTTGATGTAGTAATTCTGGATACACCACCTGTGGGTCTGGTTACAGACGGCAGGCTTGTTATGAAATATTGTGATATTCAACTTTACATAATTAGGGCAGATTATTCAAAAAGAAGTTTTGTTAAAGTTTTAAATGACCTTAAGTTGAGTGGACAGTTTTCTAACCTCACAACTATTCTAAACTCAATAGATAACACTCCGGGTTACGGCTATGGCTATGGCTATGGTTATGGCTATTACACCGACGATGAGTCGAAAGTCAAAAAGGTGACATCATCTATCAAGAATCTCTTTTGATATGAATTTTTTTGGTAAAAAGTCTTTGACTTTGGATGTTGACATTCACTCACATCTTATTCCAAATATTGATGATGGCTCACAGTCGATGGAGCAAAGCATCGAAATGATTGAGTCACTGATCAGGTTAGGATTCAGGAAAATTATTACGACACCCCACATACATCCAAATTATCCAAACCATCCCGAAGTAATTTTAGCGGGATTAAGCAAACTGCAAAAAGAACTTATCAAGCTAAATCTTGATATTGAGGTAGAGGCAGCTGCTGAATACTATGTGGACCAGCAATTTCATCAAAAAGTAAAAGACAACGATACTATTCTTTCATTTGGAGGGAAGCATGTATTAGTTGAAACCCCCTTTATAAATAAGCCTGCTTTCTTTGAATCTGCAATGTTCGATCTCAAAGCATCCGGTCATACCCCCGTTCTGGCACATCCTGAACGATATGTTTACTTGGAGGGAAGCATTGAGTGGCTTGAGGAACTAAAAGACATGGGTGTCTTGTTGCAGGTTACATTAGGTTCACTTGGGGGCTATTATGGCAAGGTGCCTGAGCAAATTGGCAATCTTCTTCTAAAAAAGGATATGGTCGATTTCTTAGGATCAGATTTACACAGACCTTCTCATTTGGCATATTTAGAAAAGGGATTGAATGCTAAATATGTACAACGGGCTCTTAAAGAAAATAGGCTCAAAAATTGCTTGCTTTTATAAAGGTGTGGAAAACTTTTTAGCCCATATCTGAATGAATTTAAATACATTTTAACCTAAATTCCTTTAAACATTTACCGCCCAATTTAATCTTTCACCATGGCTGAAGAACATAAACGTAAGGAAGAGAGAGAGTTGATAAGAAAGTTTGAAGCGTTCCTTAAAAACAAGGAAAATCATTTCTTTGATGAAGAAGCGATGATTCAGATAATTTGCTACTACAGTGTGCACGATAAACTGAAACAAGCATTGAAAGCTGCGAATGTTGCGCTCGAGCAATTTCCCTATTCGATTGATTTAACAATTGAGAAATCAGATGTGCTTGTGAAAATGGAAAAATCAGATGAGGCCATCGATTTGCTTGACGAAACACTCAACATTCAGCCTAACGATCCTGAGTTATTACTTCAAAAAGGTGCTATTCACTGCCTGCTTTCTGAGTTTGAGGAAGCCGTAAGTGCTTACGAGCAAGCGCTTATGAATGTGGAGGAGAAAGATGAGGTGTATTTCAGCATGGGAATGGCATATCAGGGAATGGGCAAGTACAAAGAAGCGGCGGATCAATATAAGCTTGCAATCGAAATTAATATGCTCAATGAGAATGCCCTTTATGAATTAGCATATTGCCTGGACGTTTCAGGTGAGCTGGAAAGTAGCCTCTCATATTACCAGAAATTCATAGATCAGGATCCATATTCGGAATATGCATGGTACAACTTAGGCATTGTATACAACAAGCTTGCAAGATTTGATGAAGCGGTAGATGCCTATGAATATGCGACCGCAATTGATGAAGAATTTAGTAGTGCATGGTTTAATATGGGCAATGCCTTAATGAACCTTGAGAAATATGATCAGGCACTTGCGGCCTATTTAAAGACCTATGATCAGGAAGGGGCCTCACCAGAGACATACTGTCATATTGGAGCGGCTTACGAGAAGTTACAGCAACACGAATTGGCTATTAAATATTATCAAAAAGCCACCAAACTGGACCAACTCTACCATGAAGCCTGGTATGGTGTAGGGGTTTGTCTGGCATTGCAAGAAAAGTGGTACGAAGCAATTCACTTTCTAAATAAAGCACTAAAAATAGATGCTGAAAACGTTCATTATTGGAAGGCAGTTGCAGATGCAGAGTATAAGACCGGAAATCTGGTTTCTTCTATTGAAGCATATAGAGAAGCGAGTGAAATGGATTCAGAAGATCCCAAAATTTGGCTCGACTGGTCGATGGTTTATTACGAACAGGGAAATTACGAAGAAGCAATTTCAGTGTTGGAGCAAGGCCTTGATGAATGTCCGGACAATGCGGAAATGTATTATAGAGGGGTGGTTTACCTAATTGGATCAGGAAGCTATAAAAATGCAATCAATAGATTGGAAACAGCGTTAATTCTTGATTTTGAGGCTCATGAGGTACTTTTTGACTTCTTCCCGAATCTGCCAACCCAAAAAGCCTTGTACCGCATTATTGATCAGTTTCGGCAGGATAAAAAATAACTTTGACCGTCTAAAGATAATTTGTGATTTTTGAGGCTTGTTTTTTTTGAGCGACAAAAAACCTACATGAATTATCATCTAAACAATCTACCAGAGCGGACCAATAAGCCAAGAACAGAAGGATATACCATGGTCATGGATAAAGGCCTAAGTCTGCGAGAAGTAGAAGATCTAATAGAGACAAGTGGCGAGTACATAGATATTGTAAAGTTCGGTTGGGCCACATCATATGTATATCCCAAGCTGAAAGAAAAAATTGCCCTTTACAAATCAGCTGGTATTCCTACCTATTTTGGAGGAACCTTATTTGAAGCATTTATTGTTCGGGAGCAGTTTACAGATTACCAAAAAATTCTGGATGAATTTGGTATGGAGCACGCTGAGGTTTCCGATGGCTCGTTGGTCATGGATCACGACAAAAAATGTGAGTACATAAGCACTCTTGCAAAACAAGTAACCGTGCTCAGCGAAGTTGGCTCAAAGGATGCCGCTAAGATTATCCCTCCATACAAATGGATAGAACAGATGAGCACTGAGTTGGAAGCGGGAGCCTGGAAAGTAATTGGTGAGGCACGTGAGAGTGGCAATGTTGGCCTCTTTCGAGATTCAGGAGAAGTAAGACAAGGACTGGTAGAAGAGATCTTGACTCAGATACCGACCGAAAAAATATTGTGGGAAGCACCACAAAAAGCACAACAAGTTTGGTTCATTAAGCTTTGCGGATCCAACGTTAATCTCGGAAATATTGCCCCGAACGAAGTGATTCCATTGGAAACCATCAGACTTGGACTAAGAGGCGATACTTTTAGTCACTTTTTATAATTCCAATGGATAAACTAAAGCTTTTCTTCAAAGGAGTTGCTATGGGAGCTGCAAATGTAATTCCCGGCGTATCCGGAGGAACAGTAGCTTTTATAACAGGTATTTACGAGCGATTGATCAATGCCCTTAAGAGTATTGATGTGGCAGCTCTGAAACTCTTTTTTAGCGGTCGCTTCAAGGAATTTTCACACAGGGTTGATTTCAACTTTTTAGTAGTACTCTTCCTCGGCGTTTTCGTGAGTATTCTGAGCTTGGCCAAGCTTTTGGAGATTGCATTTGATCAATACGAAACCTTAACGCTCTCATTTTTCTTCGGTTTGATAGTTGCTTCGGTTGCAGCAGTTTCACGGCAAATCACTCAGATTTCTTTAGGTGTACTTATATCATTCGTCATAGGATGTGTAGTAGCGATCGCAATAGCGTTTCTTCCGCCAGCTCAAGCCAACGATTCATTTATGTACCTGACGCTCTGTGGAGTGGTAGCAGTTTGCAGCATGATTCTTCCTGGCTTATCAGGATCATACATTTTATTGTTGATGGGAAACTACTTATTGGTGTTAAAAGCCATTAGTGCTTTGGAGATAAGGATTCTTGCACCAATTGCGATAGGATGTGTTCTGGGCCTTGTTGTGTTATCACGCATACTATCATATTTGTTTAGCAAGTACAAAGATGTGACAATCGCGGTTCTTAGTGGATTTGTAGCAGGCTCGTTGTTGATTATTTGGCCTTGGAAAGTCACATTAACAGAGACCTTTGATGGAAAGGAGAAGGCCATTGGCTACATATGGAAACTGCCGGAATTGAATGCCGAATTTGTTTATTCAGTGGTTTTTATAATCATCGGATTTTTGATGGTTTTTTGGATGGAACGCAAATCATCAACTTCTACACAGTAGTTAGGCTGGCTTGTATACTTGATATAACTTTAATCTGATATGATACGCTTTGGATTAATCGGTTATCCTGTTGAACACAGTTATTCTCAGAATTTCTTTACCAAGAAATTTAAAAAGCTAAAGCTAAAAGATTGTGTATATGATCTGTTTGAAATGGAATTTTTAAATGAATTTCCTGCACTTTGGCTAAAGCACTCAGATCTCAAAGGCCTTAATGTGACTGTTCCACATAAAGAAAATGTAGTTAAATATCTGGATAAGCAAGATGCCAGTGCCATCAAAGTTGGCGCTGCAAATGTTATTTACAAGAAAGGAGGTAAACTTATCGGATACAATACCGATTACATGGCTTTTAAGGAATCTCTCAATAATTGGGTAGGGACATTCAGAGGAGAAGCGCTAATTCTCGGTTCTGGCGGAGCTTCTAAAGCGGTACAAGCAGGGCTTACAGATCTAAACATTCCCTACAATCAGGTAAGCAGAACCAACAAAGGAGGAGATTATACTTATGATCAGATAAACTCAAATCCTGAAATCATTTCACGCTTCAAACTCATTGTAAACACAACACCGCTGGGTATGTTTCCAAACAATGAATCGTTGCCTGACATCCCATACAAACGAATCTCGAAAGGCACTTTCTTTTACGATCTGATCTATAATCCGGAAGAAACAGCATTTCTGAAAGAAGGAAAGAAAAATGGAGCAAAAACTAAAAACGGTTTAGAGATGTTGGAGCTTCAAGCAGAGAGATCATGGGATATTTGGAATAGCTAAACAGATGGAATTTAAACTTGTTTCGGAATACAGTCCAACGGGCGATCAGCCTCAAGCCATTAAGCAGCTTGTAGAAGGATTAGAGGGAGGAGAAGCTGCGCAAACACTCTTGGGAGTAACAGGGTCAGGCAAGACCTTTACAATGGCTAATGTGATAGAGCAGGTACAAAAACCTACATTGGTACTCAGTCATAACAAGACGTTGGCAGCTCAGCTTTATGGTGAGTTTAAGCGTTTCTTCCCCGATAATGCTGTAGAGTATTTCATCTCCTATTACGATTACTATCAGCCGGAAGCCTACATTCCTACCAGTAATGTTTACATAGAAAAAGACCTTTCAATTAACGAAGAAATTGAGAAACTGCGTCTAAGTGCATCTTCGGCATTGCTTTCGGGAAGAAGGGATGTTATAGTTGTAGCTTCTGTTTCTTGCATATACGGCATTGGTAATCCCGAGGAGTTTGGGAAAAATGTCATTAAAGTGCAGGAAGGTGACATCATTCCTCGAAACAAGTTTCTATTCAGCCTTGTAGATATTCTTTATAGCCGTACTGAGGCAGAATTCAAAAGGGGAACATTTAGAGTGAAAGGGGATACGGTTGACGTTTTTGTTGCTTATGCCGACTTTGCATACCGGTTTATTTTTTGGGGAGACGAAATTGAATCCATTCAGCGGATCGATCCAATAACCGGTGAGAAGCAATCCGATGAGCGCATCATCACCATTTTCCCAGCCAACTTATTTGTAACCAGCAAAGATCAATTACAGGTGGCCATCAAGGAAATTCAGGATGACATGGTGGAGCAGGTGCAGTTCTTTGAGGATGAACGAAGGTTTCTGGAGGCCAAACGACTCAAAGAGCGTACAGAGTTTGATGTTGAGATGATCAGAGAGATCGGCTATTGTTCTGGTGTGGAAAACTATTCCAGATATTTTGACAGACGCTCTCCGGGTAGCAGACCATTCTGCCTTTTGGATTATTTCCCGGACGATTTTCTGATGGTTATTGATGAAAGTCACGTAACCGTTCCCCAGGTAAGAGGCATGTGGGGAGGAGATCGTGCAAGGAAGGTCAACCTCGTGGATTACGGATTTAGGTTACCTTCCGCAATGGATAATCGCCCATTGACATTCAATGAATTTGAAGACATGCTCAATCAGGTTGTGTTTGTGAGCGCTACGCCCAGTGAATACGAATTGCGAAAATCTGAAGGGGTTATCATCGAGCAATTGATTCGCCCTACAGGCCTGCTAGATCCGGTGATTGACGTTAGGCCAAGCCAAAATCAGATAGATGATTTGTTGGAGGAAATTCATCAGCGGGTAGAGATGGAGGATCGTGTATTGGTAACAACACTTACCAAGCGTATGGCCGAAGAACTCACAAAGTATTTGTTGAATGCTGGCGTGAAAACCAGGTACATTCACTCGGAAGTGGACACGCTGGATCGGGTGGAAATTCTTAGGGAGTTGAGGCTTGGAGTCTTTGATGTGCTGGTTGGTGTAAACCTGCTTAGAGAAGGACTTGACCTGCCGGAAGTTTCTCTTGTGGCCATTTTGGATACAGACAAGGAGGGATTTTTAAGAAATGAGCGTTCGTTGGTTCAAACAATCGGAAGAGCTGCGAGAAATGACAGAGGTAAGGTTATCATGTATGCAGATAAAGTGACTGGTTCCATGAAACTAGCTATCGACGAAACCAATCGAAGGCGAAGTATACAGATGGAATACAATGAAAAGCATGGTATTACACCCGTGTCTCTGAAGAAGAACAAAGAGGAGATTCTGCGACAAACAGGAGTAGCAGACAAGAAAAAAGGTGCCAAAAAGTATTATATCGAGGAAGAACAGTCGCTAGCTGCAGATCCGGTGGTTTCTTATATGTCCAAAGAGCAGCTGACCAAACTGGCCAATGAAACAAGGAGAAAAATGGAGAAGGCCGCCAAGGATCTTGACTTTATGGATGCGGCCAGACTGAGAGACGAGCTGCAGGAAGTTGAAAAAATGCTGAAAGAAAGTAAGTAGCTTCTTTGGAATTACCAACATCCTAATTCAACTTGCTTTTGAAATAGACGATCATCCCAAAAGATTAATCTTTTTCTTAAGAAATCCCCCAAATTTTCATTATGTCAAAAATTACCGCATTCGGTACGTATGTACCTGAAAGAATCATAGACAATCATTATTTCGAAGAGTTTATTGACACCAACGATGAGTGGATTATCTCCCGCACTGGTATCAAAACACGCCGATTTTCCAAAGACGGTGAGTTTGCAAGTGACCTTTCTGTCAAGGCTGTTGAAAACCTGGTAGCAAACAGTGGAGCAGATATCTCAGATGTAGACTTTATTGTGGTTTGCACTACCTCTCCTGATCAGCCAATGCCCAATACAGCCTCTCGTGTTCAATATAAGCTGGGCATTCAAAATGCAGGTTGCAACGATATCTACGCCGCTTGCGCAGGCTTTGTTTATGGACTGCAGATGGCGCACGGTTTCGTAAACTCCGGTGTGTATAAGAAGGTTCTGGTGATAGGTAGTGAGACATTGAGTAAGATCATGGATATGGAAGATCGAACTTCCTGCATACTATTTGGTGATGCTGCAGGTGCTGCCTTGGTAGAGCCCAGTGAAGAAGAGCATTTCCTGGCCTTCAATTCCGGAACCAATGGAGATCTGGGACATGATTTGTATTTAAGTCACAAGAAGAACAGCATCAATGGTGTGGGCATCAATCCTCATGGAAGGATCGTTCAGAATGGGCGTTCGGTATTTAAGTGGGCCGTTGGCAATATTCCAATAAAAATACGGGAGCTGGTAGCCAAGGCCGGCATGACTATGGAAGACCTGGATTACATCGTGCCGCACAGTGCCAATTTGCGAATAATAGAGGCGATTGCTAAGAATTTGGATTATCCGATGGAAAAAATTCCGGAAAGTGTCACTGAATTTGGAAACACTTCCTCAGCATCAATTCCATTAGCAATTGATAAGTCTGCCGCTAACGGTGGCATCAAAAAGGGCGATACGCTATTGCTGATAGGATTTGGTGGTGGACTGACCTTTGCAGGCACCATTGTAAAGTGGTAATAAAAGACTATTTGATGTGTGGTGTTTTTTCAAAATATGCTTTGGCGAATCGCTGAAAGTATTACATTTGTGATTACTACTAGGCGGTAGTAAGTTTTTTCCCGATGCTAGTCGGGATTGGTGGTGAACAGAGCGGGCTACATTGTCCGCTCTTTTTTTATGCCTAATTCAGGAAAATTCTAAGAGCACCATCTTCTATTAGTGAGTGGATTTGAATGTCAAGTTCCTTTGCTTGATCCTTCATCTTTTTTGAATAGTATCGGGAATTTTTGGTGCTTACAATTACTTGGTCAAATTGAAAATTATTCTTTAACCATTCCAGGTTTTTTATAGCCCCATTATTGACAACAATATAATCTGTATCGATCTTCTGCTTGAAGTCTAAATGGAAGGTGGTGCTGTCGAAAAGTAAGATTCTTTTGTTGGCCACCTTTCCAAAACGAATGACATCTTTTTTATAAAAACCCGCGGCTCTAAAAGTAGTCGTCGTTGATTTTGTTGGACCAAGATTTGAAGAAAGACGATACGGATCGATCTGAAACGAGAGTAGGTCGATTTCTAATTCATTTAATGATTCTACATCAAGGTATAGAGTAGCCGAATGTCCATTGATGTAATCAATCGCAATCCTGTCTTTCAACTCATAGAAGATCAATTCTTTTTTACGCGACTGGCGTTCATTGTCTTTCCAGTTCCAGCCCAATAGCAAAATGAATAGCGAGGAGGAAATCGCCAACGTGCGAAAAATACCATAGTGAAGTCCGGTAATCAGGGTAATTACGATAGCATATGTAAGAATAAGTCCCGGAAAATCAAGATTTATCCATTCAATCAGGCTGTAGGGTAGTTGATGGATGTAGCTTATAAGTTCATTTACTAGCCACATAAATTTCTGTAGCACCATTCCTATGTACTGGCTAAATAAATTGTGGATGAGATCTGCCATCAACATGATCAAGCCACCAAGCAACATGCAAAATGAAGCTGGAATTACCACTAAGTTTGAAATAAGAAAGTAGGTTGGAAATTGATGAAAGTAATGAGCCGTCAAAGGGAATGTAGCTACCTGAGCTGCAATGGACACGCACGTGATTGCCCACGCTTTGTCTAGTATGGAATAACGAAACTCAATGATTCGATAGATCTTGGGTTGGAGATAAACGATCCCAAATACGGCTGCAAAGGATAGTTGAAAACCAACTGAGTAAATCAGGTAAGGATCAAACAAGAGAAGTATAAATGCTGCGATTCCGAGCGAATTATAAATGTTGGTATCGCGAACAGACGCTTCACTAAGTGCCACTAGAGAGAACATGACAGCTGCTCGTAATACTGAGGGACTCAGTCCGGTAACAATAGCATACATCCAAATGGTGGATACGCTAATGATTCCAAAGAAATAGGTTCCCCATTTGCCTGTCTCTTTCAGCCGCCCGAACACAACTTTAATTAGTAAAAAAACAATACCAACATGCAGCCCGGAGACCGCAAGCACATGCATAGCTCCAGCTGCTGAGTACGCTTTCTTCAGGTCACTATCTAAATAATCCTTAATTCCAAGCAAGAGCGCTTTGGCTATTCCATTCTCGCGAGGCTGAGGAATACATCTGTCGATGATTCGATTTGCACGATTTCTCAATGCTAATGACCATTCCATGAGTAGATTTTGTGCCACTCTTCCACTTATCCTTATATCCTTGGCATTCACAAATGCATGGCCGTAAATGTTTTGTCGAGCCAGGTATTTTTTGTAATTGAATTCTCCAGGATTGCCAGGTGCTGAGATTGGAAAGTAATTGCCGGATACATAGACTTTGTCTCCATAACTCAGTGGAGATGTTGTTGAATCCTTTTTTACATAGAGATAAATTTTACCATCAGCAGCAATGATCGAATCCCTTGATATCACCTGATCCAGTTGAAATTCGTATCTGAGATGGTTGGTACGATCATTTACTGGACTTGTTACTACACCTGAAAAGCCGATTATTTTGACATTGAGGTGCCGGTAATGTGAAGAGTTTTGGCTGTGATAATGGATTTTGGTGAGGTATCCTCCCATCCAATAAATAGTGAACAAGGCCAGCAAACCATTGAGATGGCGTAGCTTAAAGAAGCCGTGCTTTTGTGAAAAGGCTACAGAAATAGAAAAGAGACTGATGCTGGCTAGCAAAGTATACAGCGGATAATCCCACAGCTCGGGTCGGTGGTCGAAGCAAAGTATGCCTAGGATGAGTACACTACTTAGCCGAACAAACGGGTATGAATTCCAAAAGAACACCCTTGCATACTAGGTGTGGTTATTGCAGTTATTCGGTTACAAATGGAAAGATGGATTCAGGTTGACGATTTGTATACATGAATTTGGTTCCAGTTTGTCTTTGAGTCTATCAGACCCTGAAACAAGTTCAGGGTGATGTTCTAGCAAAAGGTGTTTCAGGGTTACTTCTGAACGCTGTAGCAAAATTCCCCAAGCAGGTCATGCTGAATTTATTTCAGCATCTTTCTTTTATGGACAGTTACATTAGTAGAAAGACCCTGAAATAGGCCTGCCTGCGGAATGCAGGTTCAGAGTTGCCCCCCTTAGGTATAGGTCTGCTCGAGCCCAGTTGTCATGCCGGACTTGATCCGGCATCTTACTTCTCTTTCAACTCCCTGAAAAATTCCTCGATAGGTACGTCTAAAGAGTTCAGGATTTTGTTGAGGGTCTTAAGTGTTAAGTTAATTTCGCCCGCTTCTATGCGCCAATAATGAGAGCGCCCAAATCCATTTTGAATGGCAAACTTTTCATAGTTCTTGATGCCCTTTCCCTCACGGATGGATCGAATTTTAGCTCCAATTTGCTTTTGAATTTTCAGAATATCGTTGGGTGAATTTTCAGAGGCCATAGTAGTCCAAAGGTCTCTTCATCACTCTATATAAAGTACTCCATAAAAGTAGTGTTTTATAAAAATGGATTATCTTTCTTTGATGGACTACAAGAACCTTACGCCTGAGATGATCCAGACTTTTGATGACTTTCTGGACCTGGTGGATGTAAACTCCTTCCGAAAAAACTTACGTGAAGTTTTCTTCTACTACCTCATCCATGAGTACGAAGAACTGCCACCCGGCTTTGGGGATTTTGTGGAGGATATGGGGTTTTTGTTTGGGTTGTTTGATTATTTAGTAGAGATAGACCCTGAAACAAGTTCAGGGTGACGTTCTATCAAAAAGTGTTTTCAGGGTTACTTCTGAACGCTGTAGCAAAATTCACCAAGGAGGTCATGCTGAATTTATTTCAGCATCTTTCTTTTATGGACAGTTACATTAGTAGAAAGACCCTGAAATAGGCCTGCCTGCGGAATGCAGGTTCAGAGTTGCCCCCCTTAAGTATAGGTCTGCTCGAGCCCAGTTGTCATGCCGGACTTGATCCGGCATCTTCCGATATTCATGCCAGTGAGGTTATCAGACCCTGAAACAAGTTCAGGGTGACGTTCTAAACAAAGAACATCTTACAACTCCCGCCACATCAAATAATGCATGATGCCGCACTCGTCAAACTTGTCGCCTTTGGTCTTGAAGCCAAATTTCAAATAAAGAGGCACAGCCGGTAGCTGTGCATGCATGTAGAGATAAGTGCCAGGTTCGGCGTTTGCTTCCAGATCGTCCATCACGGCTTGTACAATGGCCGTGCCCAGTCCTTTGCCACGCATGGTCTTCTTCGCAGTAAATCGTTCCAGCTTGATGCCCTTGTCCGTATGTCGCCAGCGAGCAGAGCCAACCGGTTCGTCGTTTTCATCCAGTGCCACAAAGTGATGAGACTCATCTTCATACTCATCAAACTCTTCGTTGGCGGCTACTTGCTGCTCTACGACAAACACTTCCTCACGTATCTGGAAGGCCTTCTCTCTCAGCTCCTCACTTGTCGCCTTTAGTACTCTGTAGGTCATACTTGTTGTACGCTTTTATGATTGCTTTCACCAGCTTGTGTCTCACCACATCACGCTCGTCCAGGTTTACAAATCCAATGCCTTTCACGTCTTTTAGTACGCGCATGGTCTCAATCAGACCGGATGTTTGCTTTTTGGGTAAATCGATCTGTGACTGGTCTCCTGTAATAATCACTTTCGATTGTGGGCCCATACGCGTAAGAAACATCTTGATCTGCATCGGTGTGGTATTCTGAGCTTCATCCAGCAATACATACGCGTCGTTGAGTGTTCGTCCACGCATGTAAGCAAGTGGCGCGATCTCTACAATGCCGTTTTCTTTATAGTAGCGAAGTTTCTCGGCCGGAATCATGTCACTAAGTGCATCATAGATGGGGCGTAGGTAGGGATCTATTTTTTCTTTGAGATCGCCGGGGAGAAACCCGAGGTTTTCACCGGCTTCTACTGCCGGACGGGTGATGATGATCTTTTTTACTTCCTTATTTTTCAACGCCCGTACTGCAAGTGCAACTGAAATGTAGGTCTTGCCGGTACCGGCAGGTCCAATGGCGAATACCAGGTCATTTTTTTCAACCGCTGCTACCAGTTTCTTTTGATTGACCGTCTTGGGTACTATTCGCGTACCGCGTGTGCCATGTACCAGTGCGCTGGCTTGCGGCCCGGCCTGGATGGTATTTTCCTCATTATCTACGAAATCCTTGACATTTTCAGCTGTCACTTTGCCATACTCATGGTAGTGTGCCAGAAGGGAATTAAGTATTTCGTTGATTTTTAGAATCTGTGGAGCAGAACCCTTGATCCTAATCTCATTTCCACGACTAACGATTTGGCTATCAGGGAAGGCTGTAGCGATCGTTTTTATGTTTTGGTTTTCGATTCCGAGGAAGTCAACCAGGGAAACATTTTCAAGTGTAATTATTTTTTCCAGCAATAGATTTTTCAGTTAATGCTTCGAGCGTAAATTACTAATGGATTGCAACATTTTTTTTCAATTTCGATGCGTTTTTTTGCAATAAACCCGAGAGTTTTGAAACTCACTGTGTGAGTAAAATATATAGCTTTGTGTCAACAAATGTAAGCTGAATTCCCCCAAAATGGCGTTAATCACCTTCATGTCTGATTTCGGGACAGTAGACCATTACGTGGCTGCTGTGAAGGCTGCTATAGTGTCGGTAGCTCCCGCCCAGCCGATAACCGATATAACGCATGATATCCGGCCATTTGACATTTCACATGCTGCCAATGTTCTTCGTAGTGTATACAAGGATTTTCCGGCCAAAACGGTTCACATAGTAGCTGTAGATGCGATGCGCGAAAAGTCTAATGCGCTGGCGATTGAACTGGATGGGCATTTGTTTGTTGGTTTTGATTCGGGAATTTTTAGCCTTGTTTCCGAAAAAAAGCCTGATCAGATTGCTATATTAGCTAATGGCCAATCAACTTTTCCAGCCAAGGATGTGCTGGCCAAAACTGCTTTGCAGTTGGCAACTGGAAAATCACTAAAAGACGTAGGAACTATTGTGAGTGAAATGACGGAGCTGTATGCACGTCAGCTTAAAGTGACCAAACGAGAAATAGCCGGCAATGTAGTAGCCGTGGATAGATATGGAAACCTGATTACTAACATCAAGAAACCTGAGTTTGAAAAAATATTAGAGATAAATGGGGCTGGAGTGAGGTATTTGGTACGTTTCGGGCGTGAAGCATTTCCACAGTTAAATACTTATTTCAGTGATGTAGAATCAGGGGACTGCTATGTCTTGTTCAACTCTTCCGATCAGCTGCAGATTGGCATAAACAAAGGAAATGCATCGGAACTGCTGGGGTTGTCTGTAGATTCACCTGTACTCATCGAATTTTCAACTGAATAGATATGCTTATACGTATTGTGCGAATGGATTTTGATCCGCAAAAGGTGGATGACTTTCTGACTTTGTTTGAGACTGTAAAGGGTAAAATTTCAACGTTTCCCGGTTGTACCTATTTGGAGCTGTGCAAAGACGCAAAACTTGATCATGTATACTACACATTTAGTAAATGGGAGAGTGAAGATAACCTTGAAGCGTATCGTCATTCAGAGTTGTTTACAGATACCTGGGCGAAAACAAAGATCCTGTTTGGAGGTAAGCCGCTTGCTTATTCGCTAGAATCTAATTGAGATTAGTTTTCTTTCAACCATTTTTTGATTTCTCTCTTGGACATTTCTTGAGTAATGATGTTCTCATCAATGGTGGATTCATAATTTTTATCGTAATCCCAGGAGGTGATTTTACCATCTAAAGTTTGATAAGTAATAGGAAAGTATATGTTTTCTATTTTAGTTTTTCCTTCACGAATCTGTTCCTCTATCGGTGTAGCAAAAAACATTTGTCTTACATGAATTGAATTGCCATATGCCGTTCCGTTTACAATACCTAATGGTTCTCCAACCTCAATTTCTTGACCTACTTTGACGAAAATCCCTTTTCTTTCAAAGTTTGCATAGCGTCCAAATGTGCAGTCGCTGTGGCGGATGACCAATCGATTGGCATCAGTTGTAAATGTCACCCCCTCACCAGCTTCATTGGAGTTTTCAAACACTTTTTCCACGATTCCTCGCCTGCTGCAAAATATAGTATCTCCTGCCTCCATTTTGAATCCAATAGCATTCCAATATTCCGGAACCTCATCATTTTTTATAAAGTTGCCAAGGCTGGTGAGTTTTATCGGCTGAGTGGTTTTACGCCTTCCAGTTGGCAAAGCGTAGATTACATTGTCGTCGTGTTTGGGACGAGCGCATCCTGAATAATGTGTGTATGAATAGCTAAAATCTGGAGTGCCGATGCCTGACTTGGTGAGTCGAATTGCCCTTTTTGAAGCGCCTGGTGCCACTTCTAAAATAGCCGGCAATCGCGTGCTTGGATCTAGGTTTGAAAGCCGATTGAATTTTATTACTACGGTTTTATAAACTGAAGTATTGTTTGTAACCGTGAGTACATATTCTTCTTTATCAGCGGAATACTTACTGCTGACATCTACTTCCCTGTTTTGAGATAGTAAATTGAATGAAATGCATATTAGAAGAATTGCTATCGCACTTTTCATGTTTTCCTTTGCTGATTTTAAAACAATCCCAAAAAGAAGAAAAAGAAACGATATAATCAACTTGGTTATAATTCTTAAAGACTCTAGTCACTCACACTTATGATTTTCATTTCATGAATCAATTCGCCAGTCTGCGATACTCCCTGTATGTCTATGAGTAGCTCAGCCTCTCTATCCGTAGTGAAAAAGCTGATGTTTTGCGCTTCATAATTGGTAATTGTGATATTAGGATTCCAGTAAACTGTCGCTCGTGAATCTATATACTTATCGCTCATGCTCAATACATCATAGTTTGGAGAGAAGAATTCTGTCGGTGTGTAATAAGCGTTCTTGTAAACAAACTTGTTGATGAGCGGATCGTTGTAAAAGTCGTCTTTTGAGTTATTGCCTTTTTTGGTATAAAATGCCACCACACCATTAGCGCCACGTGCGCCAAAAGCCGCAGCTCTCCCACTGGTAAAGATTTCAACGGATTCTATGTCCTGCGGATTTATCATACCCGCATCAGAAGATTCAATAGGTATGTTATCGATCAAAATAGTAGCCGCCTGACTTGCAATGTCAGTAAATCCAACAGACTTACGAATGATGATGTATTTAAGATTTGAATTCATACCAGTAGTAACCACGCGAAGGCCGGGTACTCTGGCATCTACTATGTCAAATAGATTTTGTGCGCTTTCCATCGGGAGGTCTTTAGTATTTATTGTGTGGTCTCCTTTCCCAAGTGTTTCTTTTCGTGGATCTGGTTTTTCTTCACGCTCGGTGGTAACAACTACTTCGTTGAGAAGAATGTAGTTTTCCAGTTCACTCACCAACTTTCTTTCGTATGCCAATGTTTTAATGCCATCTTGATCTATTTCTTCAGCCTCCTCACTTGTCAATGAGCTCCATACAGGTTGGCTGAAGCCATTTTTCCATGATATTATGTTGGTGCTGGTAGCTGTATCAAGGCTGACAATGGCCTGCGTCACCAATTTTTGATTTGGTTCCACTTTAAGTACAAGATTTGTAGTGTCTGTAATGTCCAGATTTTTGAATTGAAATTGACCAAGCGAGTCGGTAATAGTAGTGCTCATTGCACCATTATCCATATTAATAAGTAAAAGGCTGGTTTGAGACAGAGGCTTCCCATTTTTTCTTTTCACCTCACCCTCGATTTTGAGACTAGATACTGTTTCGGAACTACTGAAAGTATCAGACAAAAATTTATCCCACTGAAATCTTTTCCAACCATATACCATCATATAGAGATCCGGATGGGTTACAATACTCTCTTTGAAAAAATCACCGTTTTCAGCCGGATATTCAATATTGGTGTTGTCAAGAAAATGGAAATATGTATGAATATCTACCGATTGATTTGCTTGACTAATATCAAGCACAGACACCGAAACGTCTGTGTAAATCGTGTCTGCTGTTTCAATTAAAGATGAAATATTAAGTTCTACCTTTTTCCTTTTGTCAAAAATTGAATCATTAAGCGCTAATCGGATTGAAGAATTGGTAGTCACGGGTTTATAAAAGAGCCTTTCTACTATTGGTCTCTTTTGGTTGTCAAAGAGTGTAATATGATTGATTCCTTCTCTGAGGCTTGAGATGGGCACAATAAGATCTCTTGATTTTTCAAGATTGAATCTTTCGATATGTACTAATTGCCCATACGAATGAATAAGCAGTGTAATGGAGGTGCTTGGGAGATTACCGGATGCCTCTAGTTGCAGCATTAGCCGGTCTTGTTCTTGATCTGCCCTCAGCACCAGACCTTCACTGGTGATTGAGGGCAACTCAAATCTGGTTTCGATATTTGATAGTTTGACATAATAGGATTCATTCGCTTTTGGCTTCAGCTCGAAAAATCCCATGCCATTATGCGTGGCTCGAAATGAAGTGATTTCCTTGCCTTTTTCAGTATAAACAATGCCTGAAGCGTTCCTTTGGTTTGATTTAAAAGCCACCCGACTGGTGATGCCATCTACCATTTGGCCACTTTCAGGAAAGAAAGCAATGGTGGGTTCAATGGAGGATGTTTGATTTTCTACGGTTTCGTCAAAATCTTCAATCAATATTGGTCGTTCGAAGACTACTTCATCTTCTTGCCCTTTGGTTTCTAAAGTCGCTCGAAGCAAATATTCACCACCTTGAAGCGAATCAGGTATGATAAGACTGCTATTTGCACCGCCATTCAAAGATTTTAGTTTTTGCTGGCTCAGCACTCTTCCATCAGAATCAATCAATTGAGTGTTAATAATGCATTGTTCATATTTAGGAAGATTTGAAATGGTATTTACCAAATAGGTTCTCATCCAGATGGTTTCACCGTTGAAGTATGATTCCTTATCGGTTCGAACAAAAATCCCAAGGGGATTTGATTCATAATAATTTGAAAACACCTTATCGTATTCTGCCAAACTTTGGTTGCTCTTCTGATCGAAAAGCTTCGCGTCCCGTTTGTAGTCTGTCGGTAGGAGCGTGGATATTCCCTCCTGTACCAGATAGCCAGAAATGATCAAGCTCGACGGGTCTGTAAGCACGCCATTGGAATCAAAAATTGCGGTCTTCGTTCGATTATTGACAATGCTTGAGGTTTGTGGATTTCCCTCAAAATATTCGTTTTGATACGATATAAGAAAAGGCTTCCTGATGGCCACCGAATAAAAATTACCTTGAGGTTTTACCTCCATAAAATCTGAAAGGTTGTCTTTTCCAATCCAGTTGGATTTGACGCCCATGAAATTTTGTGCTTTTGCATTGTCTATACGCTGAAGAATAAAGCCTTCTGACTGCCAGGTATCATCTAAGATACTTTTCAGAAAATGGGTAATTGATCCTTCATATGCAATGTTTTGATTGGCTTCCCAGTTGGCTCTTTCCTTTTCATTTTTTGGATCAAGAAGTTCAAATTGAAAGTATCCATCGTATTGAAAAATGGACGATTCCTGATAAAAGCTATTCAGGTTCATTTTCATTTGGAAACCGAGAGCATTGTTTTTGATTTCGATAGGCTGCTGAGCTGTTGCGGAAAATTTGTTTTTGTCACCTTCGAACGAGACAACCCACGGATTGATAATTTCACATTGATTAGAAAACGAGATTTTTCCAAAGAGTGAACTTTCGAACTTCTTCATCATTCGTTCCCATTCCTTATCTCTTTCACCCACCACCTCCAGGGTTTCAAGTGTTTCTACATTGCCCACCAATCGGATATTCAAGTTTTGAACATCCTGATCAATGATCTTTACTGTTTGAGTATATGTTTTATAGCCTACGAAAGAAACCACCAACTGGTAGGTACCCGGAGACACATTGTCTATTGTGAAGCTACCGTCATCATTGGTATATGTTCCTTTAAGAGACCGTGAGAGGTAAGCATTACAGTAGGGCAGAGGTTCTCTACTATTTGCGTCTTTTACTGTGCCGGAAATAGTGAATCCGGTGGTATTAGTTGGTGATTCTTGTGCGATTACAATCGAATACGACAACATCAAAAGCAAGCAACCTATGGCTGCCTGGATTTGTAAATTCCTCATACTTACTGCTAAACTTAATTCATTAAGATAAGGATATAATGCGCTCAAACCCTTAACAAAATGCATAAAAAAATCCCCAGCCCGACCAAAAGCTGAGGATACCAAAACCTAAATGACTGAGCCTTAACAGCTCTGGACCAGTTAGATGTATTTTAATCTTTTTTTACTGAGCTCAATCCGGCGCTACTTGATGAAACCCGTGCATCTCCGCGATATCGCACTTTACTAGCTCCCGTAGCAGAAGCTTGCAATTCATTTTTTGCATAAACTTTGGCTGTGGATGCTCCTACAGCACTCACGTCTGCGTCTTCTGCTTCAAAGTTGAATGCATCAAGCTCCGAAGCGCCTACCAGATCTACTTCGAGATCCTCTCCGCTTCCAACAAGAACCAGCTCGGATGCTCCTGCCAAATCTGCCTGTAAATATTTGGCAGTAATGTTGGCCCACACTTTAGAGGCACCTTCAATATCCAATGAAAGATCCACATTTTCAAAGTCACGCACTTCGCCATCGCAAGCCCCGGTCACTCGGAGATATTCGAGCTCTGGCATGCGTATGAAGACTTTAATCTTGTCTCGGCGATTACGTTTTTTCCACCAATCTTTGTTTTTCCCATATCTGATCTCTAACTCATCACCATTTTGGGAGAGGTATACATCATCCAGGTCATCGTCATCACCCTCAAGTCTTACAGAAAACTCCTCATCTTGAATGATCTCGAAATCAAACAGAGATATTAATTCAACCTCATCGAAATCTTTGAACTGATAGTTCTGAGAATCTGAAGCTGATGAGCTTCTCCTGCTATTGTTTCTCCTATCAGAGTCACCACAAGTCAGACATGTTAGACCATTTCTTTCGAAAACCCATTGATTGTCACCAAGGTCACTGGAGTTGTAATCATGAATCCATAGTGTATTCCTCAAGATTTTTCTTAAGTCATAATCCATGGTGAATACCTTGCCGTATGGAATGTAAAACGTGGCGGAAACATCTTGAAATCTAAATGGAGCATCGCCAAAGGTGATCTCAGAATCAAATATTATAGTGTTGGCTTCTTGCACGACTACATAGTCCACAGCTTCGCCATTTTCTCGAGCGTTGTTTCTTGAATATCCTCTTGAATCAAAATCCATCGACAATAGGAATACAGAATCTTCGTGTCCACGGATCTTCAGATCCACGCTATTGTATCTATCCCAATCAAGTTCGTTGAGTTTTAACTGTGCTATCCCTTCGTATACCTCAAAGGTTTTCTCCTCTTTATAGGTGCCTTCAGTGCTGTAATCTCTGATTATAGCTGGAACAGATATGGCTAATCCTATCATACCCAGTAGCCACAGTCCAAACATGCTCCAGGCTACAAATGCGCTGGTCACTTTCTTTTTTAGAATGATAACCAGCCCTAGCATTAGCATAGCCAGTGAGGGAATCATTGAGACCAGGTATGAAGAAATTACTGCAATTGTGCCGAGGGAATTAAATATTTCTTCAGCAGGAAAGTCTCCAAAATGCACCCATGTGTCCATTGCACCGCCTACACCAAGTAGGACAGCCAATGAAATTGTGAATGCTATCATAAGGACAAATCCAAGGAATACAAGAAATACACCTACCGCAATTCGCAGAACTTCTACACCTACTTTTAAGAGCGGCCCCAAAACTTCTCCAAGTGCTTTGAAGATCATGGCTATCAGACGGAATGGGAATAATAGTATTTTGACAAATACGTTTTCTTCACCTTCTTTCATATTGAGGTTCTTTTTCAGATTTTCCTCAATGTTGCTTATGGTTACCGGTTCGCCTTGCATTTGCATTTTTTCTGTCAATGACTTGGCTTCAGGAGTTATTATCCAAAGTATCAAATACACAAGCAAGCCGGCACCTCCCAGGAAGATGGAGATCACAAACAATACTCTTATCACGACAGGGTCTGTGCCAAAGTATGACGCAATACCGCCGGAGACGCCCCCCAATACACGATCATCCGTACTTCGAAAGAGTTTTTTGATTGCTTTGTCATCATCCAACTGATCACTAGCCGGAACTGCAATCCATAGTATGATATATGCAAGGAAGATAAAACCACTCAATCCCCAGAAGAATATATTGAAGAGGAATGCTAGCATCAGCAACCGAATCCATATCGGGTCCATTCCAAAATAGTTGGCAATGCCCGAGGCGACACCTCCAATAACTTTCCGCTTCGAATCGCGATAAAGTTTTTTCGATTTTTCGTATGCGCCTTTTGGCTCTTTTTGTTTTTCTTCAGTCTTAGATTCTTCAGAAGCCTTTTCAGTTTTTTCTTCACTTTGCTCTTCGGGTTCGTTTTCTATCGTTGCTTCAAAATCTTTGGTAGTACCCATTGTAGCAATCAGATCATTGACGTCTTCCTGATTGATGATTTGCTTTCCTTCATCTAGTTTGGAGAGAAAAATTTCAGCAATTCGGCCTTCTATGTCAGCAATGATTTCCTTGCTGTCTTCAAAAGAGGAGAAGTATTTATTGACTGAATCGAGGTAGCTTTTCAGTTTGTCATACCCATCTTCTTCGATGTGGAATATGATACCGCCAATGTTGATACTTATATTCTTTTTCATGTGTTGTGTCTTTTTATTGAGGTCGCATTCAATAAGTCGTGTGCTTATTTTATGCTTTCTTCTTCGTGTTTTTGTTCGCGATGATTTTTTTTGTTGAGCTTACTAATTCGCTCCAGGTCTGATCCAGCCCACCTAGAAAATTTTCACCATCCTTGGTGAGTGTATAGTACTTGCGGGGTGGTCCGGAATTGGACTCTACCCACTTGTAATCTACCAGACCGGCTTTTCGCAATCGGGTTAAAAGTGGATATAGTGTTCCTTCTACTACCATGATTCTTGCAGAAGTCAATTCTTCCAACATGTCGGAAGCGTAGACCTCTCCCCTGGAGATTATGTGTAAAATACAAAACTCCAATATCCCCTTTCTCATCTGAACCTGTGTGTTTTCAATATTCATATGTCTTTCTATGTTTTCTGAAGGCCATATAGAATTCGCATAAGCATATGCTCATTTTCATTTTAGCTCTCATTTCGGGTCAAACTTTTCATTAATGCATGGATAGGTTTCGGTGCTATATACGTAAAGGTACTTGGCATGGCCAAGTACTTTAGAAAAAAATGTACTAGATCGTTAATATTCTTGAAATAATATTATTATATATTAAATAAGTTATATAAAACATTACATTGTGTACTTTGTCGTGCATAAGCTATTATTCGACGATGTTCGTTATTTCAATCCGTTGGCTATAGCTAAATTGCTTTTCGATTAGTCTTTATGAAGTATCTAGTAGTAGGAGTTTTAATATTTGGTGGTTGCCTTAGGTTGATGGCTCAGGACGAATCCAGTTCCCGAGATAATACGCCCAAATACAGCAATGAATTCATGAATATTGGTGTGAGTGCCCGCTCTTTTGGAATGGGATTTACAGCTGTATCATTTGTGGATGATGTAACGGCAGGATACTGGAATCCTGCAGGCCTAAATAAGTTGGGTTCAGATCATCAGCTGGCACTTATGCACTCCTCATACTTTGGAGGTCTGGCCAATTACGATTATGCAGCTTTTGCAACTTCAGTAGACCAGGAAAGTAAAATTGCTATCTCTATTATCCGATTTGCTGTTGATGACATTCCGGATACCAGATTTCTGGTGGATGTAAACGGCTCAATAAATTATGATAATATTCAATTCTTCTCGTCTGCAGATTATGGGTTTCTAGTTTCCTACGCTCGAAAACTTCCATTTCTGGGTGGAATTGATGCTGGCGGCAATCTCAAAGTCATTCACCGAACGGTGGGTAGTTTTTCTAATGCATGGGGATTTGGATTTGACTTTGGGGCCCAAAAGCAAATCAATAAATGGAAGCTAGGAGTAGTTGCCAGAGATATGCTAGGTACGTTCAGTGCATGGTCTCACAACACTTCTGAGGTAGAGGAAATTTATGCGCTCACAGAAAATGACGTTCCGGTGAATTCAGTGGAGGTTACTCTACCACGACTCATTCTTGGTGGATCTCGGGAATTTACAATTGCAGAGCAATTTGGAGTAATGGCATCAATGGATCTTGATATGACATTTGATGGAAAACGAAACACACTAATAAAATCAAACCTGATTTCAATCGATCCCAAAGCAGGTATTGAGTTTGACTATAAGAAGTTAGCATTTCTCAGACTTGGTATTAATCAGTTTCAGCAGATAAAGGATTTTGACGGTACCAGGTCGTGGACGTTTCAGCCAAACTTCGGCGTGGGGGTTAATATCAAAGAGTTGACTGTCGATTACGCTTTGACAGATATTGGTGATTTGGCACCTGGATTATTTTCTCATGTTTTTTCAATTAAAGTTGATTTCAATGTGGAGGAATAGACTGATCGGATTTTTGATGCTGATAAGTACATCAGCTCTTGGCCAGGTAGGGAATGAATGGATAGATTTCACTCAGTCCTATTACAAAATCAAAGTAGCTGATGATGGCTTTTATCGAGTTACACAAGATCAATTGTCAGCCATTGGCTTTCCTATTGGTAGTGTGCCGGCAAGCAGAGTTCAGTTATTTAGAAGAGGACAGGAAGTTGCAATAAATGTCAATACAAATGGAGATGGAACACTTAACTATTTTGAGTTCTATGGAATGAGAAATGATGGTGAAAGTGATGCTCCACTTTACGATGCAGGAGATCAACCGCATACCTATTATAATTTACTTTCAGACACAGCAAGCTATTTTCTAACCTATAAATTGGGTAGTGAAAACGGGAAGCGAATGGCATTTTCATCGGATAAAAATGCCAGTGGATTAACTCCTGAAACGTATCATTTGGAAGACACCATTCAGCTTTTTACCTCAGATTATTCGCCGGGAAGAAGATTTGGAAGCGGATCTGCCTTTAGCCTTAGCAAGTATGATGATGGTGAGGGGTGGACCGGTAATTTTCAGTCAAAGAATGCTTTTAAGGATTTTGATTTCGAGCTGCGCAATTTTGTATCCTCAGCAGTGAATCCGGTTTTAGCAACCGTAATCATTGGAGGCAATAGTTTAAGTCACAAAGCGGCCATCCAGGTCGGTCAAAACTCAAGTTCCCTGGGCCTTTTGGCAAATGTGGAATTCGGTGGCTGGGGAAAAGAATCATTCTCAGGGTCGTTTAATTCTGCAAGCGTTGGAGCATTAGGCGAATTTTTGGTAAGAATAACAGCAGAGGGGGTGCCTGAAACAACCGAGCGAATCTCGGTGGCATTTGTAAGAATACAGTATCCTCAGACGATTGAACTCGGGGCAGATGAAAATAAGATTTTCACTATTGATAACCCTAGCACAGCAAAAGCCTGGTTGCAAATACCAACCACAAATGCTTCAGGAACTAGAATTTTTGATATTACAGACCCATTTAATTCCATTAGAATATCAACCACCAACTTTAGTGACCGAGTGGAGGCAGTCATTCCTGACGTAACTGATGGACATAAAATTTTAGCAGTTACCAATGTCCTTACGGTTGATGATCTGGAGCAGGTGGTAATGCCGAATTACAACCTCACCAACAAGGATTATCTAATGATCACGCATGCGGATTTAAGAAGTGCCGGTGATCCAGTAAACGACTATAAGGTGTATAGAGAATCAGCGTCAGGGGGAGGTTTTTCTGTTCAAATTGCCAATATCACGGACTTATTCAACCTGTATAGTTTTGGTGATCCTTCACCATTGGCTATCAAGAATTTCATCACGGATGCGAATAATCAAAACCCAATTGAGAATGTCTTCATTATTGGAAAAGGATTTACGACCAATTTCAATTATTACAGATCAGTACAGACAGATATTAACATACCTACATTCGGTGTGCCAGGAAGTGATTTGGTGTACACGCTTGGTATTGGCGCTGATCCCGAGCTTCCGGGAATTGCCATCGGAAGACTCAATGCATATGATACGGATGATGTCACAGCCTATCTGAATAAAATCATTGAAATGGAGTCTCAATCATATGAAGATCTGTTCAGAAAAGATTTTCTACAACTTAGTGGAGGCATAAATCAGTTTGAAATTTCCAACTTTATTGAGATTGTACAGGGCTTTACAAACGTATTGGAAACGGATTTCATCGGAGGTCGGGCGTTCAACACGGGTAAGGAGACCGGTGAAGCGGTGGAGTTTGTAGATGTGACAGATCGTGTGAATCAGGGAGTTGGTTACATTACTTTCTTCGGTCATTCGAGCGGTACTGTTACAGATATTGAAATTGGTAGAGTAAGTGATCCATCTTTTGGATTTACCAACAAAGGAAAATATCCCATTTTCTTAGTAAATGGATGCAAGGCTGGCGAGATATTCGGTACAAACTTCACTTTTGGAGAAGATTGGCTTTCAACACCTGACTTAGGGGCCGTTGGCTTCATTGCGCATTCAGATGTAGCAATTTCCACAACACTCAAGAGGTGGAGTAATCTGTTTTATGAATTAGGTTTTGGAGATGATGTATTTATTGGTGAAACAATAGGAAATGTGATGCTTGAGGTATCAGAAAGATATCTCAACCTTTACGGAACCAGCGATCTGAATCTTACACAAGTCCAGCAGATGACGCTCCAGGGAGACCCTGCTTACAGAGTGTTTGGAGCCGATAGCCCAGACTATCAAATTGAGAATAACTCACTATCTGCTTCGGCTATCAATGCCCAGGAAATTTTAGCAACACAAGATTCATTCAGGATAGACGTAATTGTCAAGAACTTTGGCAGAACCATCTCTGATTCATTAATAGTGCAAATAAACCGGACATATCCGGATGGTGGACAGGAAACATATACCCGCCAATTTTTGCGGCCGTTAAGACAAGACACGCTCGCATTTTATATACCAAACGATCCTGTTCAAAACAATGACGGGTTGAACCTTTTCACTGTTATATTAGATCCGGTAAATGAGGTAGCAGAACTAAATGAAACTAATAATTCAGCAACATTAGAGGTGTCAATCTTTAGCGGCAATACAATCAATCTTTATCCATTGAATAACTCCACTGTAGCAAATGATCAAATTGAGTTTATCTGGCAATCAAGCAATCTTTTGGAGGATGAACGCAGCTATTTACTTGAGTTGGATACTCAGCCTGATTTTGCAGGTTCGAACAACAGGCAGTTTACTGTTTCAGCAGAGGTAATTGGCAACCAATCATTCGATTTTTCAGCTTTCTCGCTACCGGACTCCTCTACTATATATTGGCGAACCAGGTATGCCAATGCGGAGCCTGACGAGACCAATGAATGGGTTGAGAGCACATTTACGTTAATTGATAATGTGGCCGACGGTTGGGGACAATATGATCCTGAGCAAGTAGAAAACGAAATAGTATCAGGTGTGCAATACAATCAGCTAACCAACCAATGGGAGTTCGTAGAGACCACTACTCCGATTGATATTTTCACCTTTGGAATAGACAATCCAACATTTAGCTATGAGGATTTAGAAGCTATTATTGGTGGTCTCAACTTCTTCGTTACTTCAAACACCATTGATCCGGTCTGTGAAATGGATGTGTTTAATGCAATTGCCTTTGACAAAGAAAGTGGAGATCCCTACAGGCCCATTCAAACTACAGAAATCGATGTATTCAATCGTGAAGTATGTGGAAGGCTACCACAGCGTATTTATCAATTCAGAGAAGTAGACATGATAGGTACCGAACGTCGGTTGCAGGTATTGGTAGATAATATGCGCGAGGGAGATTTGATTGTTATGTTTAATATTGGGAATGTTATTTATTCAAATTGGGATGCCGGAGTAGAAGCGACCCTTAACTCGCTGGGAGTGAGCACAGCCACCATCAATTCGCTTACAGATGGCCAGCCAGTCATTTTCTTTGGTAGAAAAGGAGATGCTCCCGGTACAGCAACAGCAATTGTCAACAATGGATCTGCCACACCGGTTACGGAACAAAGTTTGAGTTTTCAGGATGATGTAGTTGGAAAATTTGTCAGTGGAGAATTGAGGAGTAGACGCATAGGACCAGCCAGAAGTTGGGAAGCTTTCTCATATAATATCAGCGAGGAGGTAAACGACAATATTGGGATTGATGTATTCGGAGTAGACAAAGATGGGAACCTCTCTACGCTTGAATCCAGAGCCAGGTCTGAAACAATTGATATAGCTTCTGTTGATCCAATTTTATATCCACAAATTGAGCTTTCTTTTTCATTCGATGATGATGCGGATCAAACGCCTGCTCAGCTTAATTTTTGGGAGCTTAATTATGAATACCCCGCTGAGGGAATACTTCTTCCGGAAGGAAAAACAGCTGTTTCTTTTTTGGAAGGAGAAGAGATTACCAAGAACTTCTTTTTCTATAATGTTTCAGAGGTGGATTTTCTTGATTCATTAAGCGTCATGGCAACCCTCATTAATCACAATTCCGGTACTATATCTGAATCAAGCTTTAGGATTGCTCCACCCCAGTCAGGAGACACGACAACATTTGAAACTTCATTCGCTTCATTTAACATGGATGGATCCAATAGTCTGGTGGTGGAAGTGTTGGCAAACGAAAATGAAGTTTATCAATCTAATAATCGAATTACCCAGACAGACATTGTGAATGTCCAAGCTGATGAGACGAACCCTGTGTTAGATGTAACATTCGATGGATATCATATCCTGGATGGAGATATCGTATCTCCCAATCCTAACATCGTGGTGAAAATGAGAGACGACAATCCATTTGCATCCAAAACGGATACCACAGGTATCAATATCTCTTTGAAATTACCGGGAGAAGAGAGCCAATTTCAGCGAGTGAGTTTTTCGGACCCTCGACTGACATACACACCTGCCTCGGAGAACCAGGATTTTCAAATTGAGTACCAACCCGGTCCACTGGACGACGGTCTTCATGCTATACGAATTCAGGCAGAAGATGAATCTGGAAATGAAGCAGGCGCAGAGCCGTTTGAAATTGGTTTTGAAGTAATAAATGAGTCTACAATTACTCATTTCTACCCATACCCCAACCCGTTTTCAACCAGATGTCGATTTGTTTTTACGCTTACCGGAACGGAGATTCCGGATCAAATCAAAATTCAGATTTTGACTGTGTCGGGACGTGTTGTGCGTGAAATTACTCAAGATGAAATTGGACCAATCAGAATTGGAAATAACATTACCAATTTTGCATGGGACGGAAGAGATGAATATGGTGATCAGCTAGCAAATGGTGTGTACTTCTATAAAGTTTTCATCAATTCAAATGGCTCTGCGATGCAAAACAGATCCACTAGTGCAGATCGGGCATTCAAAAATGGATTCGGGAAACTGTATATCTTACGGTAATCCGGCATGATTAATAGATTACGAAAAGCAAGCCTCTTTTACATTCCTTACCTTGCCTTGTTTACATTGGCGGTCGTTTACTTTTTATATAGAAGTCATGGAGAGTTTGTGCTGTGGCTGAATGAATTGCACAATCCTGTATGGAATTTCTTTTTTAAGTATTGGACCTATACGGGAGATGCTATTTTCTTTGCAATTATTACCGTATTGCTGATTTTTTTCAAACGCAGATTTGGATTAATTCTTGGGTTGGCCGGAGTAAGCGTAGCTCTGGTATCATTTTTCTTTAAGTATGTTCTATTTCCCGAAGCGCAAAGGCCAATCATATATTTCAAAGGATATGAAGTTATTGATTTTGTTGACGGTGTTACGGTTCTAAGTCAGTATTCATTTCCATCAGGTCATTCAATGGCCATTTTTACTTTGGCTTCATTCATCGCCTTAATGCTCCAAAACAACAATTATTCGTCCATGTTACTCATGGGAGCTACACTCACTGCTATATCCCGGGTTTACTTAGCGCAACACTTTTTGATTGACATCATGGCTGGATCACTCATTGGTATAACGATAGGCACGTTGTACTATATGGCATTTGAAAAATACCTGAACAATGAATTCGTAGGAGAAATAAATACACCGGATGAAGATCTGGAAGAGTTGGATTTAGATGAGGAAATAGAATAAAAAAAGCCTCTTCTGGAAGAGGCTTCAAATCTATTTTGTTTAAGCTTAAAAGAGTGCCGTTAATTTCATAGCAGCTCCTTTATCACCTTCAATTTTTAGTTTTCCGGACATAAATGCCATCATTACATTTAGGTCACCAGACAAAATTTTATTGAAATTTTCAGCCGTCATTTTTATTGCAAATGGTGCTTCTCTTTCTTCATTCACTACTAGCGTAGGTGAAACAGTATCATCCAGGTGAACAATGCCCTCGTCAAATTTGAAATTTGCTTTTCCGGCAAATTGACCACTGTGTTTATCTGCTAGCTTCTGAATTTTACCCGTTATTTCCTCTAATGTCATTGTTATATTGTTTTTGGTTGAAATGTCACTTCAAATAGTTTTGGCCACCACTTGCCTGTAATGTATATGCGTCCGTTTGAGGCATCATATGCAATACCATTCAAAACATCAGCGGCTTGTCTTTCAGCATCCGAAAGTAAGCCCGAGCAATCGATCTTTTGCAAAACTTCGCCAGTCTCAGGATCTATTACAACTATGTAATCTTCTTGGTAAACATTCGCATATATCAACCCGTCGATCACTTCTAGCTCATTTATGGAATCAACCTTACCAAGGTTATCATATGCCTGAATTTCCCTTTTGACTGTAAAACTTTCCGGCTCAATAAAATAAAGTTTTTCGGTTTCGTCAGTGAGGACCAGCTCATCCCCAAGGGTTGAGAGCCCCCAACCTTCCACCTGATAGTTAAATGTCCGAATTTGCTCCATTTCATCATTGTATACAAAGCCAACACCTGCCTCCCATGTAAGTTGGTAAAATTCATCTTTGTACAAAGCCAATCCTTCTCCAAAAAGATCAGCAGCCAGATTTACCACTTTTTCAGTCTCGCCCGAGGTGATATTCTTCTTTTTGAATGAGGAGGCTCCACGCCGACCTGTGCTTTCATACAAGCTCCCATTTCTAATAAGAAGACCTTGCGTATAATCATCCTTATCGTGGGGATATGTGTTTTTTACATCAACTGTATATGCTGTTGGTTCATTTTCCGGCAATATTATAATCGTTCGGTAATGCGTCTCCGAGTTCTCACCGTCAAATACCTTGGCCAATAGCCGCCATGATCCAACGCGCTGCGAAGGGATAATCACATCAAAAGATGAATCATAGTAGGTGTTTGTTTGATCTTCGATACTCACTTGTACCGAATCAATATTGAAATCGTCAGATGACTGAATGGATACCTGAATGGAGTTACCTCTGACAAAATTTTGATTTTGAGTAGGGCTTGCTATACTGGTTTGTTTCCGAATTCGAGGCGAAACCGGTTTCTCTGTTTCCTCCTTATTGGCACCACAAGAAACCAATATTAGCAAGGCAAGAATCACATAGCTTAGTCTTATCATGCCATAAATTTAGCAAGATAGCCTTAATAAGAAGTGCCAATTTATGTCTTTGAGTCGGTAGTGCTCGAACGCATCAAAGTAGGCACTGTCAATCCCTGGTAAAGTACCGAGCAAACCACCACTATGTATGTCATGGTGACAATCACATCTTTACCTTTAAAGTCCGTCAACGAAAGCGACAGTGCAATAGGCAGTCCACCTCTTAATGCACCCCATGTCAACACGGAAATTGTATTAGGGGCAAAATGATTCTTCACGGACATCATTTTAATTGGCACAAACACACTCATCCATCGGCCAAACAAGACAATACAGACTGCAAAGAAACCTGCGGCTATGAAGTCCATCCTCAGGTCAAGGACTAACATTTCAAGCCCAATGAGCACAAAGAGCATAGCGCTGAAAGTCTCTTCGAGCAGTTTCCAGAACTTAAATACGTAATCGCCTGCAGCTCCGGCCACATGCGTACTTTTTCCTTCATTACCTACAACAAGACCCATAACTACAGCTGCTTGTTTTGCAGAAACGTGAATGAAATCTGCCAGCTGCGAACCTACTAGTACAAGGGCTAATGTGATTAACACCTCAACCTCTACCGCATCATTATCTACATATTTCAAAAGTCGATATCCAATGTACCCTAGCAGTAGTCCAATGAAAATACCCCCTCCAATATCAGCCACAACAATGTAAATGGTTTCAAAAAAGGATAGTGTATGATCTTCGCCGGCATGAGCAATATCTAAAAGTGTAAGGGCAAGAACTACCGCGATTCCATCATTGAAAAGTGATTCTCCGGCAATTTTAATTTCCAGCTCTTTGGATAAATTAAAACGCTTTATAGTCTTTGTAACCGCAATGGGGTCGGTGGGAGAAATAAGCGCACCAAACACCAGGCAGTATAAGTATTCAAGATGAATGCTCATAAGATCGAGCATGTAATAAACACCTGTACCAATCACCAATGTAGATATTATCACACCTACAATTGCTAAAACCAATACTGAGCTACGTTGGCTGCTTAGCTTCCTAAAATCTATATTCAATGCTCCCGAAAAGAGCATAAAACTCAATACGATCTGATAGAGAACCTCTTCAAATTCGTATTCCTTCACATGTTCTGCTAAATGTAATTCGGGGAACACATTACCTATGATCAGTACGAAAAATGACAGAACAAGTGCCATTATCATCAATCCGATTGACGAAGGCAACTTCAGATAGAATGTGTTTATAAAAATAAACGCTCCAGAAAGGAAGATAAATAAGGCGATGATGTCTAGAATACTCACTTCCGTGTAATTTAAAGGGTGATCTAACGCAATATTAATTTTTAAAACTAACAGTACGAACTATAATACAAGCGTATGAGAGTACATTTTTAAGAATTTGTTTCACTGCCTGAATTCATCAGGTGGTTGTTCAAATACTTTATAATTTGGTACATCTTTTTGTACCTGACCCATTTAATTGGGTTTGAGTGGTGGGTTATACCTTTGTAAAAGGCTGATTTACAGGAACGAAGATAACTTTTTTTATATTTTTTAGCAAAAAATGGATACTTGTGAAAAATGGTATAAATGAAAAGCTCAAAAGACTGAATGCTGACACTGAGAAAATCTATGCTTCACTAGATAATATTTCAGCGGAAAAACTGAATGATGCAAGCTATGGTTGGAGCCTCATTCAGGTGCTTTCTCATCTTAATTCTGCAGAATTGGCTTCTTTGAAATACATGCAAAAAAAAATTCAGGCAGGAGATAGAATGGAAAACTCCGGAGTGTCAAATGCATTTAGAATGTGGCTTTGCAATAAAGCTCTGAAGAGCTCGCTTAAATGGAAGGCCCCATCTTACATTTCGAATCCACCTGCTTTAGAATACAGTGAATTAAAAGCAAAATGGTCTGAAACGAGAACTGCAATTCAAGTGTTTGTGGATGAATATCCTGAACAATGGCTCAATAAGTTAGTATATAAACATCCGCTTGGGGGTAGACAAAACCTCGATCGGGCGGTAGATTCGTTTGTATATCATCAAATTCATCACCTACATCAAATCAATAGAATAAAAAAACAACTGGGGGTTTAATGCTAAATATCAAAGAACTCAAACATTCCTATGATGGACAAACACTGATAAGCTATCCTGACTGGAATGTAGACGCAGGTAATCATGCCATAATTTTAGGAAACTCGGGAAGTGGAAAAACTACACTTCTGCACTTGATTGGAGGATTGATGCCACCCAAAGAGGGATTTCTTGAGGTTGCAGGAGAAAATTTAAGCACAAAAAGCAATGCCAAGCTGGATCGTTTTCGTGGAGAAAACATAGGAATTGTTTTTCAAAAACCTCACTTGGTTCGATCACTAAGTGTTAAAGAAAATCTCACCTTGTCTCAATACCTGGGGCAAAAGAAAATTGATGCCAAGCGAGCTGATGAGGTACTTTTCCACCTTGGCATTCAAGAACTTGCCAATCGGAAAGTACACCAAATAAGTCAGGGACAGGCGCAACGAGTATCAATAGCTCGAGCCGTGATAAATTCACCCAAGCTGCTGCTTGCAGATGAGCCAACAGCCAGCCTTGACGATGAAAACTGCAAAAGAGTCATTGACTTATTAAAAAATCAAGCTGAGGAAACGGGTGCGACACTAATAGTAGCTACTCACGACCATCGTGTGAAGAATGAGTTCAAAAATCAACTTGCCTTATGAATTTATTCTCTCTGAGTATCAAAAATGTATTTGCCAAGCCATTGAGTTCACTTTTAAGTGTGTTGCTTTTTGGATTTGGTGTCGCAATAATTGTTTCTATTTTGCTCACAAGCACATTTCTAAAAAATGAAATCAGTAAGAATGCACAAGGCATAGATTTAGTAGTCGGGGCAAAAGGAAGTCCACTTCAAATTATTTTGGCCAGCATTTTTCATATTGATTTTCCCACAGGCAATATATCACTGGAAGATGCCAATAACCTGACAAGAAATAGGTTGATAAAGTCAGCCATTCCATTATCACTTGGTGATAGTTATCAAGGCTATCGTATTGTTGGCACGTCTTCGGCCTATGCTGATTTGTACGGTGCGGAGTTGGCTACAGGCGAATGGTTTGAAGATGAAATGACAGCTATTGTTGGAGCTGCGGTTGCCAAAAATTTAGGAATAATATTAGGTGATAAACTTGAAAGTGCCCATGGTTTGGCCGAAGGTGCAGGTGGTCATGAAGAACACCCGTTCAAGGTGGTCGGAATTGCAAAGCCTACAGGCTCGGTGCTGGATCAGCTTATTTTAGTTTCCATACAAAGTGTATGGGGAGTGCATGCCAACCATGAGGCGCACGATTATGAGGAAGACAGCGATATGCATGAAGTGATTGAGTTGGAGAGGCTAGGTATAGAAGTTACCCGGGAACAGCTGGCCAATGAAGACATCACATCCTTGCTGATCAAATACCGATCACCGATGGCGGCTGTTCAACTTCCGCGCATCGTCAATGGTACAAGCAACCTTCAAGCAGCATCTCCACCCTATGAAACCGCTCGTTTGTTCAACATTATAGGAGTGGGAGTAGATGTGGTAAATGTATTGGGATTAGTAATCATCATTCTCAGTGCCACCAGTGTATTTATTGCTTTAATCAATTCCTTAAAAGAGCGAAAGTATGAGTTGGCAATCATGCGATCTATGGGAGCCAGCCAGGTGAAGATATTTTTGCTCATCCTTACAGAAGGCATCGTGCTTACAATTATTGGCAGCCTGTGTGGCTTTGGATTAGCCCATCTTGGCTTTGGCATTTTGGTCAACAATATGGAACAAATTCAAACATCTGGATTGTTTTTTGTAGCTGATGAATACTATGTGATGCTGGGAAGCCTAGCAGTTGGTATTTTTGCCTCGATCATTCCGGCATTTCTTGCGTATAAGTCAGACATATCGGAAACGCTTTCAAAAGCATAGCATCAGAAATGATCAATTTGTCATTGAAATGAATCGAATACTATACGTTTTTTTGTGTCAAATGGCGTCTAGCGAAAACAATAAAAAAATGAAGAAGATATTATCTCTTTTTATCCTTACACTTTCATTTGGAGCATCTGCTCAGTTTACTGATTCCAGCAAAAATTGGGAAACAATGGCCGATGTGAAGTATGAAAAATCGCAGGACGAATACGGAGAAATCTATGTGCCCAAGTTTGGCGATGATGTTCAAAAAATGAATGGTAAAACAGTATCACTAAAAGGGTTCATTATCCCGTTTGAAGGTATGTTTGAGCCCAAACATATTATCATCTCATCATTGCCCATCGCTGCATGTTTTTTTTGTGGGGGAAGCGGACCAGAGACGGTAGCCGAAGCCTACTTGAAAGAAGAAGTGAAATATACAGCTAAGCCTGTAACGGTGACAGGCCGACTTGAATTAAATGACACTGACTATGATCAGCTGATGTACATCTTAAAAGACGCTGAAGTAAAAATAGATTGACCTGCTCACCGTAGTGGTGAGATAAAACCAAATTCAACCAACAAACATGAAAAACCAACTGACAATATTAATCTTCTTTGTAGCGATTCTTGCCGCATGCGGTCCTTCCAAAAAAGAAGAACTACAAACGCTTAAAGACGAAGTAATTGCAATTCACGATGAAGTAATGCCTAAAATGGGTGAGCTGCGAAAGACCCGCATGGCATTGGAATCACTTGCTGATTCCCTAGTGGAAACAGATAGTACCCGTGCATCCATGCTCAATTCGCTAGCTTCAGATATTTCTGCAGCAAATGAAAGTATGATGACCTGGATGCGTGCCTTTGAACCAGAATTTGAAGGAACGGACGAGGAGATCCAACAGTATTTCGAAGAGCAAAAGATCGCTGTTCAGAAAGTGAAAGATGATATGAATGAGTCACTAGACAGTGGGAAAGAGGCGTTGAAGGACTAGAGTATATTCTTCCGTAGTGTACATGAGGTAGACTTTGTTGGTTGAGAGAGTGAAAACAGAAGCAGAAAACTGTTTCAGTTATAGTTGAAATCAACTGATTAGTTAGATTTGGGGCTCACTCACTCAAGAACCAATCATGAAACAGCACTTCACCTTACTTTTCGTCTTCTTTATTTCGATACATTTTACAGTCGCTCAGGATTGGGACGAGAGTACGCCTGGACAAATAACATATTCAGGTAGTAAAGTTGGGATAGGGACAACCACACCTTCAACAAATCTTCATTTGGTTGAAGATGGAAATATCGTTTTTATTCAAGGAAACTCGTATAGAGGTGTTTCCGGAGGTTTTGGAATTTTGGGTTTCGCTTCAAGAGGCTCAGAAGATACACCCAGTCCTTTGAGTGCAGGTGATAATACCATATGGATGAGAGGTATGGGATATGACGGTAATGATTATCATAGGGTTGCGCACATTGGATTTAAAGCGGAAAGTGTATCTCAAGGGGCTGTACCGGGATATATTATGTTTCAGACAAATGATGGAACCGGGACTAATAGTCTTGTTGAAAGAATGAGAATTGATGCAAGTGGCAATATTGGTATTGGAACCGCATCTCCGACTCATAGACTGGAAGTAAACGGAACGATACGATCTAAAGAAGTAAAAGTAGAGGCGACCGGATGGCCAGATTACGTCTTTGAATCAGACTATAACTTACGCTCCCTTGAAGAAACGGAAGCTTACATCAAAGCAAACAAGCACCTACCCGAGATTCCTTCAGCAAAAGAAATGGAAGCCAATGGTGTGCAGCTTGGTGAAATGAATATGCTTTTGCTGAAGAAGATTGAGGAGCTGACACTTTATGTGATAGAGCTGAAAAAGGAGAACGAAGCCCAGCAACAAGAAATTGAAAATCTAAAATTAAATTGATCTTATGAAACTTAAATATGATCTTTCAGCCTTTTTGATCATACTATTTATAGCTCCTGCCATTGCTCAAGAGTGGGATGATCCAGTTAATACCTCAGATTGAAATATGCTTTGGAGAAGCTCGTTCGTTCAAAGCTTTAATGTCCCTAACGCACCTGAAAGCGGCCAATGGTTTTGGGGGATTAACCTTAACCATAGCAGCAATTCACCAACTTATCGATACAACGGTCAAATAGCAATTAAGAACGCTGTAACTAATCCCACCATGTATTTCCGTAGTACTGATCAAAATGGTTTTGGCATTTGGGCTAAGGTCCTGAACAACTACGGTGATCAAAGCATTAGCGGTAAGTTTACTGCGGGCACTATATCTTCTGGTAGTTCAATAGAAACTAGCAAGACTTCCTTCACAAAATTTCAATTAGCTCGTCATGATTGGTCAGGGTCACATGCCCTGCTCTTTAATGCCTATAAAGATTATTCAGTCAATGGGTCTTTGTCAACTACTGGAAATGTAAAATATGCCAATGATGTAGGATCATATTCCAGTGGAGCTGGAGCTATTATGTTCTTTGGAAATGGAGGGGTAATGGATTTCTTTATTTCACCTACTTCTTCAGGGGAAGGTACTAGTGTGAATTGGGGCATTCCTAAGATGAGAATACTAAGAGACGGAAGTGTAGGTATTGGAACTGCAACTCCGACTCATAGACTAGAAGTAAACGGAACGATCCGATCTAAAGAAGTAAAAGTAGAGGCGACCGGATGGCCAGATTACGTCTTTGAATCAGACTACAACTTACGCTCCCTTGAAGAAACTGAAGCTTACATCAAAGCAAATAAGCACCTGCCTGAAATTCCTTCAGCCAAAGAAATGGAAGCCAATGGTGTGCAGCTTGGAGAGATGAATATGCTGTTGCTGAAGAAGATTGAGGAGCTGACTTTGCATATGATTAAAATGAACAAAGAAAATATGGAGCTTCGTAAACAGCTAAAATCTAATAGCCAAAGCCAAGATAAAAAAATTGAGGAGCTGACTTTGCAAACGATTCAGCTGCAAAAGCTGATTGAAGCGCAAGAAAATTGATTGAAAAAATTAGGGAATGAAACATTACCAAGACTAGAATAAGATCAAAAAATGAAAAATTTAATTACAACACTCGCCATGATTTGCATATTCATGCATGCAATGAGCCAGGATAAGTCCAAATCTCAAGTGATTTTCAAGGATGGCGATCGAAATAAGACGATAGAAAAAATTGTATTTACCAACCAGCAAGGTGTCAAGGTTGGTGAATTTGATGTGAAGTCGAATAATCCCTATTCAAGAATTATTTCTTCCGGGATCCAAGAAGAAAGAGACACGCGGACAAAATATTATAAAACTTCAGGTCAAAAGGTATCTGGAATAATGAACAATACTTCAAAGGTTAAACATGCTGAATATTTGAATGAAAATGTTGAGAGAATTGGAAATGATGTGAGGTTACTCACGAACAGGTCAGAAGAGGTTAAAGGGTTAGTCAATGTACTTTATCTCTACAATAGGGATAACATGATGGTAGGTGCAAAAGGAAATTTTCAACTGCTGGATGAGAAGGGGAGAGTAAAAAAGGAAATAGAGGTGAATACGGATATTCGATCAACCGCTATTTCAAATGATGGGGAGTACCTATCCTTCAATTATGGAGGAATAGTGGATCATTATGACTCTCAAATTTTTGATGAAGGATTTAGCCTGTATGATACAAAAACTGGTCAGGAAATCCTCAATATAGTATCCAGAGATGAAGGTTATGTCAAACCTCCTTTCATGAGAGAGCATTTAGTTGTTTTTAACTTAGATCAAGGAAGAAATTCACTTTATTACATTATTGACCCTGACAACCGTCATTATTACTCAAAAACTTTAAGCAGAAATGAACTTTTCAGATTAAAAAAAATCACCACAACCGGTTTTGAATTTGAAGGGGAAAGAGTGGAAAATTATGAGCAATCATTCACCAAAACCAGTTTCTAAGATGAGAAAGATCGTTTATACTATTTTACTATGTTTTATAGTCTTATTCAATTCTTATGCACAATCTCTGCAAGGAGTAATCGAAGTACCCTATGAACCTTGCACGAATTGTCAGGACATACCCACACCATCTGCCTTCACATATGAATCTCAGCGGTTTATGAGCACTTGGATGATTGCATCAGATTATGGACGCAGATCTAATGCCTCAACCTTATGGCATAAGGGCCTAGATCTCAGTCCCGAGGGAGGAGATGATGATCTTGGTGATCACATCATTGCCTTAGAAGATGCAACAATTACCTATTTGATTGCTGATCAAGCTTACAAATACTTAATAACAGATGGATTCAATAACTATGGATATGCACACATTTTCAGAAACGATGTACCGTCTGGAACAAACGCTTATCAGCTAGGAGATATGTATTTGAAGCGTTATGATCCGGGACAACCTTTTGAAAATGAATTCACGATAATAAGAAGAACAATAAGTGGTAATACAGCTATACTTAAAGCATATGGAAAGTATCCAGGAATAGTCACACTTGGTGGTCTAACAATCAATGTTCAAACTACTATGAGTGAAGGTGAGCCAATTGCTCCCTTGGGCGATGCGGGCACGGGAGATGCACACCTACATCTATATGAATTTGTTGATGGTTGGAGATCAAGTCCAATAAGTAATCAAAATACCAAGAATCCTTTAAGAAGTGTTGCTCATAACGAGCCAGATTATTCACTTACTATCGATAATCAAAATATCATATGGGGATATGGGGCCAATCCTTCCTCAATTAAAGTGATCCCCAGGATGATTGGAGAAGATCCTGGCAGCAGGTATTACAACAGTGCCATGAATATTGATGAAGTTACAGTCGAGATTGCCCCCAAATATGGTCGATCAAATTTTAAATATATTGAGGGGCCAAACTATGAATCACGAATTTCGCTCGGAGGAAGAAAGTTCGGTCCGGTTATCTATCCATCATCTATAGCATCTAGTTTGTCATCTGCTGATGGCTCAGCTACAACTACAGGTATACTGCCCTTTGCTTATAAGTATCCCGGAGGTCAGCCCTATGATGAGTATTATTTTTCTGATTTTGTTACAAGAATCAACGATAATGATAACATGGATGGTGGGACTCCTCTTCTTGCAAATTCTATTGATGAGGCCAGATATCCAGACGGTATTTATATTTTGAGTGCTACAGCTAGCACGGTGACTGGCGCTACAATAACCGGAAACTTTCCAGAAATATCTATTGACAACTTCCGTCCATATGTAAAATCAGTTACAATCCTTCGAAACAATGAAGAAGGAATTGAATTATATATTGGAGACTTTAACAAAAGCAATTCTCAAGTAGAGGGTTTTGATTTGAATACTATTCAAGCCACTGACAACCTCTATTTAGAGGTAGAGTTTAGCGAATCGATGGATCCCACTACAGTTTCAGCACACATAGAATCTAATAGCTCCGGATCAACACTTCTAGGAAACTCAGTAGATCAAAAGTCCTATTATTTCACATTGGCTCCTTTAGGCACGTCAGAGGTCAGCAATCTTCAGACACTTGTCATTTCAGGTCAAGACTTAGCTGGACACCAGCTACAAGCAGATCCATCTACTTTTACTAACTATAAAACAGGAGTCAGTACCTGGTCCAATACGCTTACCCCAGGTAATGATGAAAACCATGTTTTCAATGGAGGTGCTACACCCTGTGATGGTAATTTTGATCCACTTCGGGTTAAATCCGAGTATCTTGTTCAAAGTGCAAGTACTGGTGAATGTATATATGTTGGTTTCGAAGCGGATAAACAAAATCCGTCGACCTATGAACCCGTTGTTTTTAGTCCAGTTGGCTCCAAGGATTCTAGCCTCGCATATAGTTGGAATTTTGGTGCCGGAGCTATTCCAGCGACCTCCAGTGAAAGAGAAGTAACCGTGATGTATGAAACTGCAGGAACCAAAACCGTTAGTTTACAAATCTGTAGTGGAGGTAACTGTGCGACAAATGAAATAATCGGGTTTGTTGATGTTGGTGCAGTAAATTCTCCATTAACTGTTGAATTTGATGTAATAGGGTCTACAAATAGAGGGACTTATGAGGAAATCTATTTCACCTCCTCCGTTTCAAATAACAGTGGACCATTAAATTATTCATGGGATTTTGGTTTTGGAGCAACCCCTTCCAATAGTGATCAGGCTTCATCAAGCGTAAATTATTTTTCTATTGGATCAAAAAAAATTACCCTCACTGTAAGCGATGATGTGCAAACGTCTACAATTACGAAAGGTGATTTTTTAAGAATAAGCCGAGTTGGATCGGACCCAATAAATGTTACACTAGCGTGTCCTGCTGGTGGAGGACGATATTTGGAGCTTGATGCATTTGATGGTTTATCGAATCAGGCGTCTGATGGCGTGGTAGGAAATGAAGAAATATTATGGGAATTTGATGATGGACAAATTTCAACAAGCAGGGATTTATGGGTTGAGTTTAAAAGTCCGGGACTCTATGATGTTAAGCTCACTATTTGCGATGATTCAGGTTGCTCTACTGATGTATGCCAATACAGGGCGCAAGAGCAGTATTATAGCACTGGAAACTATAATTTCACAATTAATGGACAATTGGCAGGTGAATATATAGGTGGTTCTTATCAAACAACCCCTATTCAAAGTATTGCTGCAAATTTCCCCCTAATTCTAAACGATGCAACTGGAGTCGTTAATAGTTCTACAATCAAATACTACATATATAAAGGAAACGCTCCAAATCCTTTCATGACAATAGATGATGGACCAGGACCGCATGAAGTATTACTTCCGGATCCTAATTCATGGTATTCCATATATTATCAAGTAGGATTGCCAGGACAAAATTTTGTTCCATTTGCAAACATATATGCTGATGATGATTCACAAGTTTCAGAACGGTGTATTACTAGATTTGGATCGATTGTACTAAATGAAACATGTTGGAATGATGTTAACACCCCACAATTTACAGCTGAACTTGAAACAAATGGTTGTCCAATAGGATTAGTTGAATTGATTGATCTAAACAGCGGCCAGGTACTAACAACCAATAATGAAAGTTACCTATGGCCTATATCTAAAAAGCCAACATCATTTCCATATACCACTACTATTGAAGCGAACGCATATTATGACTGTGGGTCTGGTAGTAACTGTATAGTATTAAGCACAAAACAGTTTGAGATAACAATAAACAGCTTTGAGGATCTAAATATTAATGAATCTTATCAATCCTGTGTTGGTGCAAAAACAGAGATAGGTCTAGAACCTGATATTAATTATTCCTACCTGTGGTCAAGTGTTGCAGGCAGTGATCTAAACTATTTAAGTGATATAACAGTTTCTGATCCTTCTTTTGTTGCCTATCTACCGGGTACATATCAATATGATTTAACTGTTACGGACAACCAATCGGGATGCGCTAGTACAGAAAGAATAACAATAATAACCTCTGGTATCGAAGCACAATCGTATTCTCAGAATTTGATTGCTGGTCGTCGAGTTGAACTTCAATCACCAGTTATTGGCGGTGGAAGTGATTATGAATATGAATGGATTCCCGATACATATTTAGACAATCCACGGGTACCAAATCCAATAATTACTGTTCCTGATTTAGCTGGAAATATTGATTATACGGTCAAGGTTAGCTTCAGAGGAGAATCATGTAAGACAGATCCAAATAATCCTGTAGTATCACTAACATTTGATAATCCAGCACCGCATAGTCTGGCTGTTAGTTTAGATGGTGAAACTCCCTTTCCAATACTTGAATGGAGACATGAAGGAGTAGCGGGATCATATGAAATACGCAGATCGGTTGATGGAGGCAGTTTCAGTACGATAGCTACGGTAGATGCAAATACATTTGAATACCAGGATATTACATCATGCGATGATCCACCTGGTGTCAATTATTGTTATAAGATCAGAGCTAGAAATGTGAATAACCAGCTCATTCCTGGAACATCAAATACAGAATGTGAGATTTTTACTGGGGTTGCTCAGGGCTATTCTAGGACTTTTACACTACCATATGCAAGTGGATCAGCTATTCTGTTTGCTCCGGATGTTCAAGGGCTCGACCCATCAAATTTTGATTACCAGTGGTCTCCTTCCACATATTTGGATGACCCTACCAAAGCCACACCAACGTTTACATTGCCTAATTATGGCACTTCAGTCTTGTACAATGTAGATATAAGTTATCAGGGTATTTGTACAGCATCAACGAGTGTCTTGGTACAAGTAGAAAACCCTCCTCCAAGCGATTTCGATGTTACATCATATGGTATTTGGCCAAATAGTCAATTCCCAACAATCGGCTGGACTGAGAATGGTATTGTTAACTATTACGTCTTGTTGAGGTCAATAGATGGAGGTCCTTACGAAGAAGTGACTCGAGGGTCAGATATTGCAGGTCATATCGATTTTGATTGTATCTATAGTACTGTAGAGTATTGTTATAAATTAGAGGTATATGACTACAATGACCAGTTATTCTCTACTGTTGGGCCTAGCTGTTTCACGGTTCCTTTTTCAGCGGGTCTAACAAGTGATTTCCCACATTCGGTTGATGGCTCTGCATACGATGCAATTAATAAAAGTTCGGTGTTCAATGGATTTGGAGGGAGTACAATTATTCCTATCCAGAATTTTGGTAATGCTAAGTTTGGATCTGTTGATGCAGTTGCCGGTAGCTCGGTACTCCAGCTCGACTTTAGAGATGCTATTCTGGATAGAGTGGGACCTCAAACAATCAGTAATGGAAGTTATGATTTTTGGCCTACAGGAATTTGCGAAACAGACAACTACTTTTATATTGTTGGTGCAGTCGACGAAAGTGGTTTTGAAAATGGGATTTTAAATCTCATAAGGTACACAAAAAGTAATGGAGCCAAATACCGTCGAAGGTTGAAATCACCAACTGGTAATTATATGAAGATTAATGCCCCTGCTTTAATTGCTGACCTTGGAAATGATGATTTTGTAGTAGCTACTTCATATGATGTTGGCAATGATGATGTAGGAGTATGGTCCATAATGAAACCGATCGATTGGACTGCTGATACATGGGAATATGAACACTATGCACTCACATCTGCATATGATGTTTCTATGTCTGATTTAGACATGCATAATGATATTGTTTATGTTACAGTAAAATATCGAGGAATATCTGGTGGTAGTGAGCATTTTAGAAGTGTTGGATACGAAGTAAGAAAGACACCTGGCTACCCAGATAGGTTTGATCAGGAATATTATGCCTCTGCATCTTCTCAAGCATCAGTACCACTTCATCCTAAATCTGTATTTCATAGTAATATGTTTTACTCGGTTTCTGAAATGGGTGTCGATCAAATATATGTTAAGCAAGAATCTCATACTTTATCTCGACAGTGGACCAAATCATTCACCCTATCTCAATCTGATTTTGAAGTCAAAGCTTTGGAAATTTTTGAAGGTGAGCTTTTTACGGTTTCTCAAAATGGCACTTCTTTATTAATAGTGACTTTTGATTTAGCGGGAAATAAAACTTCTGAAAAATACTTTGAAATAGATGGATTAGACAAAATACTAGGAGCAACAAAAGTAGAAGATCAGGTGGTGATAAATTATACCAAGAATGTATCTGGAGGAATCGGTGAGGTTTACAGCTCAGTTTTCGGTGGTGATTTACTTGAAATATCCGGTGATAAAAGATTGTGTTGGTGGGAAGCTACAGGCAATGACATCTACAATGGCCAAAACTTTGATGTTGCAGAAAATTGTAATTTTTACGTGAATGATGGTCAGGTGTTAGAACTTAACGCTTCAAATAGTATTATTCTTCATCCAGGCTTTAGTGCCCATGAAGGGAGTTCAGTTTCTTTGAGAATTAATGTTCCTACACCAACAGAGGACTGTCCACCTCCGCCAGGTGGAAGAGTTTCGGGTGTTGCGGCCTCTGTTGAAGTGGAAATTGTCGACGAGCAAATCGGAGAAAACAGTTTGGAGGGGAAAGTATTTGCTTACCCAAATCCCAGTAGAGATTGGGTGAATATTGCATATATACTTCAGGATTATGTTGACATCAAGCTTACTTTCTATGACATTGAAGGTAAGCAAGTAGTTCAATACAACTATTCAAATGCCAATTATATAAATGATAAAATTTATGTTGGTGATTTAGCTAAGGGTATTTATTTAGTTACGATTGAGTCAGAAATTGAGACAAGAGAGATAAAAGTTTCGGTTAAATAATAACAAGTGAATTAAAGGTTGGATAATAAATAAACGTAATATTATTAGCTTTTCGTCAGCGCTAACTACCACAAGTCTAATCGTTGTGTGAGGACACGATTTGTTGTTGGTTTAAATGTATAGACTTGAAAAAAATGTTTAAATCCTAATCAGTTTTGATTAGGATTTTTATTTAGTATTAAATAGAATGTTCCTCCATTTCAATCAATACCCCTCCCCACACGCATCGATCCACTTATCCACGTCTTTCACGCCGATTAAGCCAGCTTCATTGCCCCAGGCATTGCCAATAAAGGTTAAGACTTCTGCGACTTCCAGATTGGTAATCGGATTGCCCGGCATCATTTGGTTATAGGTCACACCATTGACAACAATCTCTTTGCTTTGTCCATTTTTTACGATGCAGGCAGCTCGAGCCATATCTTCCAATAAATAATCAGATCCGGCTAGCGGCGGATATAAAGAAGCAAGGCCTTTCCCATCTTGTTGGTGGCAGTTGGCACAATAAGTTGCGTAGATTTTAGCTCCTTGCACCTGATACTGTTTTAAGCGGATCTCATCTCTGGAACTAAGCGAGGAAGCTTCCTTTTCTGGTTTTTCACTTGTGCTGCCACCACAGGCTACTGCCAACGCTGAGATAAGAAGAATATAGGTTAGTTTTTTCATGTGTCTAGGTTTTACTTATCAGACTCAGCCTGATATTCATTTAGCAATTTATCAATATCGTAAAGAAGTACATCCACTTGCTCAGGCACAGTCCCGTCATAAAACCCTCTGATTCTACGGTCTTTGTCAACCAGTAAAAACGCTCCTGAATGAACAAATCCACCTGGGGCATCACCATCTTCGTCGGCAAGCGAGATATAGCTTTGTTCGGCGAGATCATAAATGTAATCCTGGTCACCGGTGACGAATTTCCATTTATCCGAACGCACTCCGAGACGGTCGGCATAGTCTTTTAGTAAAGCCACAGTATCGTAGGTTGGATCAATGGTATGCGATAAAATGGCTACCTGGTCATTGTCTTCGAATTTTTCGTACACCCGTAGCATTTGTGCTTTCATTTTTGGGCAAATGGTAGGACATGAAGTAAAGAAAAAGTCTGCCACATAAACCTGGTTGGCAAATGTCTCATTGGTCACAATGCTGCTGTCTTGATCCACCAGCTGAAAGTCTTGAATCGTATGATAGATCGTATCATTTTCCTCATAAATGGTATTTCCTAGAAACGGTAGTCGTCCGGAAGATTTTTGTTGGTCGCACGCTATTAAAATAAGGAGCGAAAGAAGCAAAGCGAGGTTTTTCATTGGTCAAATTTTGATACTAACACATCCTTCCTGAAGCTTGTTCAATGAAGGTATAATTATCATTTTTTTCTAAATTTTTTATAAAGTTTTATGGCGATCATGAGGATCACCGCAAAGCTAATAAGACCGATGGTTCCCCATATCCAACTCAACTCATTCTTTAATACAATCAGAAAAACAACTGCAAATAAAATGATGGTAGCCACCTCATTGAACACCCGTAGCTGGGTGGATGAATACTTGCTTTCTCCATTCTGAAGCTGACGATAAATCACATGACATCCCAAGTGATATAGAAGTAACAAAAAGACAAAACCTAGCTTGATATGCATGAATGGCATCTTTAGCCATGCAGGCTGACTTAGCAGGAGGGACGTACCCAAGATAACTGTGATGACCGCAGAGGGCCAGGTGATGATGTACCACAACTTCTTGCTCATCAAGGCAAGCTGGTCGGAAAGAATGGTTTTTTCAGGCTCTGATTTCTCCAAAGCTTCGGTATGATATATGAAAAGTCTAACGATATAAAACAATCCGGCAAACCAGGTAATTACGAATATGATGTGGAGAGCTTTCAGATATAAATAATCCATCAAGGAGCTTTTTAGTTATAATTGTTGTTAACCGTGGTTGTTTGCAAATTTGCATTAAATCCACACATCGTAAGATCATGAGCGACGAAAGAAATTTATGGTACTTTGAAGACACTGATCTCTTTGAAGTATTATGCCCTAAAAAGACACCTTACTTAGAAGATAAGCACATCCCGGGCGTATACAAGAAAGATGATTTTATCTATTTCAAAGATCAATCATCTGAGAATATCTATATGGTTTCGAGCGGTCGTGTCAAGATAGGCACGTACGGACCTGACGGTAAGGAAATCGTAAAAGCGATACTTACGCGAGGTGAGATTTTTGGGGAGTTGGCGCTTGCAGGTGAAGAAAAGCGGCAGGATTTCGCTCAGGCAATGGATAGTGACACACACGTATGCTCTATGACCATCGAAGATCTTCAGAATCTGATGAAGGATAACAAAGAGCTCAACCTGAAGATTTTGAAAATAGTGGGATTCCGTTTGAGAAAGACCGAAAGAAAAATTGAATCATTGGTTTTTAAAGACGCGAGAACACGAATTGTGGATTTCCTACGTGAGATGGCAGAAGAGAAGGGTCAGAAAGTGGGATTTGAGATGATGATAAAAAATCACCTAACACATAAAGACATAGCCTCTTTGACTGGAACTTCAAGACAAACCGTTACCACGGTGATGAATGAACTTCGGGAAAAAAATCTCATCAACTTCGACAGAAGAAGGATTTTGATAAGAGACCTGGAAAAATTGGTGTGATTTATCACAAATAGTTCAACAATTCATCACAATACCTTAATTGTCTCTTGGTTGACCGTCATTTGGTGATTGTTCTGCGTTCTTTGAAGAAAATTTAAATACATGCGGAACATATTATTCACTTTTCTAATAATGGCCTTTTTCCTGGGCTCAGCGCAAAGCAACCTCCAAACCTACACACCATCGATTCTTTTTGGTAAAGGTGACTGGGAGCTAAAAAGTTTTCAGAACCTATATACCCAAACTAAGCAGTTCAATGCAGATGGAGGAAAGGTGAATAAAGGACTGAGAGAAAATTATTTTACCTCAATCAATCAATTTCTATTTGGATTGAACGACAAAATCAACGTTGGAGCAGATGTTTGGATCAAAAATGTAAACACCAGCGATGCTCAAGGCTCTCGAACTGCGGTGGTCGGATTTGGTCCGAAGATCAAGATTGCACCTTTCAATGGATTGAAAAGATTATCAATACAATCTACCATTCTAATACCACTGGCAGATGACCTGGAAAACCAAACCTCTTCTGATGCTTTTTTGCACGAAGATGGAAGCCTGTGGCTGAACCAAATTTATTATGATCTTCCACTTTCTGACAAAACTCAGCTTTTCTTCCAACAGGCCTTCTGGTACTATTTGGTTAGGGATTCTTTTCGTGAAAACAATTACCTTAAAACGCAGACAAGCGTCTTTTTCAGCTACTTTCCGAATACCCGATGGACCGTATATGCCATGTCAGAATATTTTCCAACACACTATAATACCTCCGCTCAAAGTGGTGAAGCATTTTTCTCATATTTTGTTCAATCCGGAATCGGGACGAAGTATCAGTTGGTGCCAAATTTTATTGAGTTAGAATTTCTCTACACCAACTTTTGGCTGGGCAGCGAAGGTGAAGGTGCAGGAGAAACCATAAATTTGGGTATCCGAGTGATACGCCAAAGGTGAGAAAAACCCTGATAATAATATGTTGTTTAGGATTAGCAATTCCCTGCTTTTCTCAAGAAGTAGTTTCAATTCGATATGAAGGATTAGAAAAGACTAAGAGGTCATATATTGACCAATTTGTAACCTTCAAGGTAGGAGAGAAGCTGGATTCTTCCCGGGTACTTATGGTCAGGCAGCAGTTGGTAAATCTTGAAATGTTTTCGGATGTTCGGTACGAGATCGGTGCGGTGGACAGGGGCGTGGAAGTGACATACCACTTTCAAGAACTATACACGCTTTTACCAATCTTTAGCTTTGGTGGTATTGAAGAGAATTTCTGGATTCAAGCAGGAGCTTCAGAAGCCAACCTTGGAGGTCAGGGAAACAAACTCACAACTTACTATCAATACTACGATCGTAGCTCTTTTGCGGCACATTTGACTTTTGACAGAATAAGGCAAACGCGATGGGGATTGAATGTAAACCTGATCAAATGGTCTACGCTTGAGCCTCTGTTTTTTGCCAATCAGACGGTAGAGTACGAATATGATAATTACACCTTAGGCTTTGATGTAATACGTCATTCAAGCTTTCGAGACCGAATCGAGATTGGTGGCGCATTTTTCACGGAAGATTATCGAAAGTTTACCAGCGGAGTTTTTGAAGGAGCACCTGAAAAAGTCAGTAAAAGAAAAATTCTGGCTAAAGCCACGTTTGTCTGGGATCGTGTCAATTACTTCTACTTCTATCTGGATGGGATACACAATCAGCTGAATATTCAATCAGTGCAGTCCTTAGATAATGATCCGGAGTTTTACATTGTGTTCAACGATTTGAAAGGTTTTTGGCGAATAGCCGAAAAGGGGAATATCGCGACACGTCTCCGCCTTGGGCTCAGCACCAATGAAGTCAGCCCTTTTGCGCCATTTGTATTGGACAGCTACCTCAATATTCGCGGTGTAGGTAATCGAGTGGACAGAGGGACCGGAGCAATCATTCTCAATGCAGAATATCGCCATTCTTTTGTCGATAAGCAGAAAGTGGCTGTTCAGGGTGTGTTATTTTCAGATTCAGGATCATGGAGGAATCCGGGAGGTAATTTCTCCGATTTTACTCAAAAGGAAAACCTTGTAATTTTTGCTGGCGGAGGCTTCCGATTTATTCATAAAAAGATCTATAACGCCATTCTCAGAGTCGATTATGGAGTGAACCTGCAGGAGCTAACTATTAATGGCTTTGTGCTCGGAATAGGCCAATATTTCTAGATTTTTCCACTTATCTGTAACCAAAATTTCATTTTCCGGTATAATACTTACATTTACGAAATTAATATTTCAAAAAATGAAGGGAACCAATCTTGGAGAGTTTGAAGAGCTGGTATTGCTGACAGTTGGCATCTTGTATGACAATGCCTACAGTGTGGCTATTCAGCGTGAATTGAATAAGCAGACAGAGCGAAAAGTCAGCATTAGTTCAGTACATGCAGCTGTTTACCGTCTGGAAGAAAAGGGACTATTGAATTCCAGAATGGGAGAGATGTCAAGTGAACGTGGCGGGAAACGCAAGCGTTTGTTCACCATTTCGCAAGCAGGAAAGGTCGCGTTGGAAACTGCAAACGAGCTGCGAAACCGAATGAGAAATCAAATACCAAACATCGCATTGGAAAATTTAAGATGAGTTCGAAACAACCACCTAAACTGCCTTTGAAGATCTTTCGCCTCTATTGCTCAGATGAACGGATTGAGGAATTAGAGGGAGATCTCTATGAAGTTTACTCAGAGTTTGTGGAAGAGCGAGGAGGAAGGTTTGCAGGTGTTTTCTATTGGTGGCTGGTCATTAGAGGTTTCCGATCATACGCATTAAAAAGGACTAAAATGAAAAACAACAGAGTAAACACCTCATTAACTTTTTTGAAACATAACCTTGCGATTGCATGGAGAAATTTGTTGAAAAATAAAACCACAGCTACAATCAATGTACTAGGCTTAGCTATTGGTGTAGGAGCTTTTCTTGCTATACTGAGCATCGTCAGGTTCGAGCTGAGCTTCAATACGCAAATACCTGACAAGGAAAATATTCATAGAATTTATACCTCGTTTACAGGATCATTTACCCAAACGAACAAAGGAGTGGCAGCTCCTGTAGGTCCTTATGTAGAGGAAAATTTTTCCGGGTTGGCTTCAGTGTCATATTTTAATACCTATTCTGCTCCGGTAGAGATACTGGATGGCGAGGAGAAAAAGGAGTTTGACCGACAGAACAACCTCATACTTGTTGGTGATTCTTTTTTTAAGGTTATTGGACAATACGAATGGTTGGCTGGTAATTCGGAAAATGCTCTATCTGAACCCTTTAAAGTAGTGCTAACCACAGAACAAGCAGAGAAATATTTTGGACACAGAGATTGGTTGGATATGATCAATCGAACGATTTTTTACAGAGATTCATTAAAAGTTTCTGTCTCCGGTATCGTCCAGCATCCTTCATACAATACCGACTTTGATTTCACTGATTTCATCTCATACGGAACGTTGACAAATTCGTGGCTTAAAGATGAATTTAACGATGACTGGGGGAGCACCAACAGCTCTTCACAACTCTGGATTAAAACTTCAGATAATGTGAATAAAGCTGATATCCTTCTTCAACTTGAAGATTTAGATAAGCATGTTGTGGAGCAGACGGAAGACTCCGATTGGGTTCAGAGCTATAAACTCCAGGATCTGTCAGAGGTCCACTTTAGCCCGGATATTGGAATATTTGATAATGGACGTGACCCAGCTCATGCGCCTACTTTGACGATTTTAAGTTTTGTAGCACTGTCGATTCTTCTGATTGCCATCTTCAATTTCATCAATCTGGAAACTGCCCAATCAACTACCAAGTCAAAAGAAGTAGGCGTCAGAAAAGTGTTGGGAAGTCCCAGGCATCAGCTAGTAGCACGATTTTTAACTGAAAGTATTCTCATTTCATTTTTGGCGGTGGTTCTGGCCATCCCGATAGCGCATTACTCATTTATTTTCTTTGAGGAATTTATACCTGCTGGCGTAGCTCTTAATTATTATAGCCCGATATTTTGGCTGGTAATAGTTGGTCTGACACTTCTGGTTGGAGTGATAGCAGGAATCTATCCCTCTTGGGTAATTTCTTCTTTCAGACCGGTAAAAGCACTGAGCTCGGGTGCAAGTTCAAACAATCCTGGGGGCTCGCTTATCCGAAAGGCGTTAATATTATTTCAGTTTTTGTTTTCACAATTGTTGATTGTGGGCACGCTTGCCATTGCGTGGCAGATATCATTCATGCTAGACAAAGATCTAGGATTTAAAGAGGATGGAATTATATATTTCTACACGCCATATTATGAAAATTACAGCAAGGCCGATTTGATGAAGAATTACCTGGATCAACTACCTGAAGTAATGGATTATGCACTTCAAAGAACACCGCCGGCTCAGCGAGGTTATTCAACATCTACGGTGAAGTATTACACAGATACTGTTGAAGTAGTAACCAGTGCGCATCAAAAATCCGGTGATACAACCTACTTTAAATTTTATGACATAGAACTGCTGGCAGGTCGCAACTTGCTTCCCAATGATACTTTGCGTGAACTTGTGATCAATGAGACTTTTATGAGAGATTTAGGGTTTGATGACCCAAGAGAAGCTGTGGGGACCACATTCGAGTTTAATTCAAAGGATCATACAGTAGTTGGTATAGTAGAAGATTTTCATTTCAGATCGTTGCATCATCCAATTGAACCGTTGCTTTATCGCTATGCGGACGAGTCCAGATGCTTCGCCTTGAAGGTAAAAGGGGAACAAATAGAGCAGACAATAGATAAACTCACAGATAAATGGAATGAGGTTTATCCGGAATATCCATTGACGGTTTACTTTATGGATGAGACCATTGAGCAGTTTTACGAAACAGAGAGAAGAGCATCGAAGCTTGCTTCAACAGCCACGGGTATTGCAATACTCATTTCATGTTTGGGGTTGTTTGGGTTGATTTCATTCACCATCGTACAGAAATCTAAAGAATTGGGTATCAGGAAAGTGCTGGGTGCGTCAATACTCCAAATAGGAACAATTCTCAGCAAGGAATTCATCGTTTTAATAATCGTGGCATTTGTGATCTCTACACCAATCTCGTACTACATCATTGACAGATGGATGGATGATTTTGCGTATCAAACCAGTATATCGTTATGGATTTATCTCTTAGGAGGATTAGTTTCTGTGGCCATCGCTCTTGCTTCGATAGGCGCCAAAGTATGGAAAGCTTCAGGCGCAAACCCTATCGATTCTCTTAGATATGAATAGCTGAAAGGAGAGGTTTAATAGACTTCTCCTTCATTTGCATCTTCGGCTTCCTCGCCAAGGGTTTCCCAGTCGATATCCGTTTCCTTCAGATCTTTAAGGGTGTCTATATCATTGAGAGTTGGTAACTGATGAACAGACAATTGAAGCTCTTCTGCTTCAGCTAGCAATTCTTTCAAGACAGAATCGGTGCTGTATACCTTATCTTCAAATAGCTGAGGGAGAAATTCTTTCATTCCAAGCAGGTAATAGCCTCCGTCTTTTGCCGGGCCAACCACCAAATCATTTTCTTCGAGCATCTCAAATGCTGATTTGATGATCTTGGAGTTCAAGTCATAGCAGTCGCTGCCTATGATGACAACCTTATTGTAAGAATCAAAAGCCTCGTCAAAAGCATTAGACATTTTTTCGCCAAGGGTAAACCCTTTCTGTGAAGAGAGCTTATAATCTCCATTGTCCCATATGTCTTCTATTTCCACGTATTCTGAATAGTATACGGCTTTATCCACTTCAATTTTCTTGGTGATTTTGTGAGTTCTTTGCACCAGCTCCTGATACACATCCAAGGCTTTATCTATTCCGATATCTTCTGCCAATCGGGTCTTTACCATTCCCGGAATCAGGTTTTTCACAAAAATCATTAACAAGCTATCACTCATTTTTTATTCCTTTTTTTAATAAACTTTAATACCTTTTTTGAGCCATTTTCCCCATGATTTATTGTACGTGTGTACGCTATCGGTTGGGGATTCATTTGGACCTACCACTTCATAGCCATCATTCTTCCAACTGAAAATTCCGCCGTATAGGTTTTTCACATTGGTGAATCCGGCCTTCTGCAATTTTTCTCCTATACGCTCACTTCTATAGCCAACCGAGCAATAAACAATTACCTCGCTATCCTTCGGAATATCCATTACCTGAGTCACCTCAAAGTCGTCATAGTCAATGAATCGCGCCCCAGAAATGTGACTAACAGCATATTCCTCTTTGGCTCTTGTATCTAAGATAACCACCTCTTCCATTCGAGGTTTTAATGAATCCGCTTTAATAAGCGGGACCGTTTTCCGATACAAACTCTCCAACTTCTCATCGTATGTCTTTTGCCCACATGAGGAAAGTGCAGAAACTACTAAAATGATAAACGGAGGTAAATATTTTTTCATTTATTGTTCAATCGAATTTCTACCAACAAAACTAAGCCAGTAATAACATACTCGACAACAACAATGAACATAGGAAGTTCAAAGCCATCTTGTCTATAGCCGATATACGTAAAAAAGATCAAAAAAGACCATACAATCGGGTACCAGTAACCAGATAAAATTCCAAAGGCGACTAGCGGCAATACATACCATGGGTGAACGGTAGTAGCAAAAATTAGATAGACCGAAAGTATGAATAAGAATGTTTTGGGGACTGACCATTTTTTCCAAACCCCTATTAGTGATATGGTGAGTATAGAGATGAATGAAAAAATTGAAAGTAGCGGACCTATCTGTGCAATATTATTATATCCATAAATCCAGAAACCAATCTCTCGAGCGATAAAATAGATGCTTGCGTTAAACTCAAAAGACCTGAAATATAGATCAAGACTTTCAGTCATTGCATTTATGAATGTATGATCAAACAGTGGCAGGAGAGTCAGTATTCCAAGAATTCCTGCAAGGATCGATACCAACCATTTTCTTTCTTTTAGTCCTTTGAAGAATAGGAATGGAAGATATATGAGCGGCAACAATTTGGTGCCAATAGCCAATCCGAACCCAGCGCCTGCAAGCCACTTTTTGTTCTTTTCATAGAAGTATATGCCGGATAAAATGAAGAAGATTACCAGGCCTTCGAAATGAAGGTTACCTGTAAATTCTAAAATCACCAATGGATTGAGCCAGTACCAATAAGCTAAATGCTGAGGTTTTTCGTAATGCCTCAATAGCTTTTTCAAAACAAAAAATGACCCGATATCTCCCACATATAAAATCAGGCGAATGGTATTTGCTGAAGCCAACCAGTTGCCATCGCCTATGATTACACTTAGCCAGAAAACAAACTGATTGAGTGGAGGATAAATTGTGAAATAGTTTGGCGAGTTTAAATGGTCAAACAATTCTTGATTGATGCCTGGAATGCTTTGATTCAGGTATTCGCCAGGTAAAGCTGCGAATGGATGAATGCCATTTTTTAGAAGTGTCCCATCCCAGATAAATCGGTAAAGATCGTCGGACAAAATAGGTAAGCTTAAGAAAAGCAAGACTCTGATAATTAGCCCGGTATTGAATAACAAACGTGTATTTTCTTCTTTTTGAAGAATGAAAAGGTAGCTAATGAAAGCACTGCAATAGGCCAGCAAAATGGTGAAGGAAGCATGCCTTTCGATCCAATAGCCTAGCGAAAAAATAGCCAGGATATAAACAATTAGAAATGTGTAGTAGCCTGTTTTTTGATTAGGCATGATTCGTCTATTTCAAGTCTGATCTAGCCAGGGTATTTCATTGGTTTTACCGACAAAATAAAAACGTATGCAAAACCTATTGCTAACATCCCATGGAAAAGCATCAATCCATAGTCTTCCAATTTGAATCCTGAAAAAATGCCGTAAACAAAGTAAATAGAAAGCAGTCCTTCCATGAATGTGACCGGAGTTAGTACTTTGCTCAAGTACTGATTGCCCTTCCAGGAATCGCCTTTTGACTGGACGTTGAATTTTGGAGTTCGCACAAAGGGAGTTTTAATACCCAAATAGCCTTCCACTACTGCAATGGAATTGTGAAGTGCCATACCCATGGAGAAGGCTAGAAACATGGGAAAGTTTTTGATGAAATACCTAAATGTATATTCCGGATGTGTTGCTTTTGCTGCGACCCAATAGAAAAAACCCATAGCGAGAAAACCTATAATGAAAATACTACCCAAATCGAAAACCAAAGCGAGATCGGGATTGTATTCTTTGATATAGAGCATTGGGATACTGAGAACTGCCGCGATTAAAAGTAGAAGAAATACCGAGCTGTTTAACAGATGAAATACAGCTCTGATTTTGTGTTTCCATCCAATATTGGAAGTCAGCACTTTGCCTAGTGTCTTTCTCGCTGTTTCAGCCGCACCTTTGTTCCAGCGATATTGCTGAGATTTCACGGCCGGAATCAGCACCGGAAGCTCTGCCGGCGATTCAATTTCTTCTCGGTATACAAACTTCCAACCCTTGAGCTGCGCCCTGTAGCTTAGATCTAAATCCTCCGTGATTGTGTCATATTGCCAGCCACCTGCATCTTGGATGCATTCTTTTCTCCAAACGCCTGCTGTTCCATTAAAATTGATAAAGCTTCCGGCATGCTCTCTCCCTTTTTGCTCAACCGTAAAATGTGCATCCAGCCAGAAAGCTTGAATCTTGGTCAGTGAGCCGTAATCCGTATTCAAATGGCTCCATTTGGTCTGTATCATCCCCACTTTTTCGTTTCTGAATTTCGGGAGGGTACGAATCAAAAATTCCGGATTGGGAACAAAATCTGCATCAAAAATGGCTATAAACTCACCTTTTGCTCGCTCCATTCCATAAGCCAACGCCCCAGCCTTGTAGCCAATGCGATCAGGTCTTCTAAGTTGATGAATATTCCAACCATTGGCAGCATATGCATTTACCTTCTTCTCTATGATCTGAACAGTTTCGTCAGTTGAGTCGTCCAGAATCTGTATTTCAAGTTTATCTTTTGGGTATTGGATCTTCGTCACAGCATCAATCAATCGCTCTACAACATATCGTTCGTTGTATACAGGTAGCTGTATAGTGACACTTGGATATTCCGATAGCTCTTCCTGTGCTTCCTCCGTCTGTTTTTTGGCCTTCAGATAATGCCAGGTAAGATTGAATTGGCCTAAGCTAAAAAGGCAAATGATCAACAATGTGACCCCATATAGTACGATGACTAACCACTCCACCTTTATAGATATTTAAAGATTGTATAAATAATTTTATAACCTGCTCCCAATGTCCCTTTTATGGTTCCGCTCACTTTCGAAACACCAATTCTTTGTCGGTAATTCACGGGGATATCTTTCGTACGCAAATTTAGCTTAGCTGCCTTTAATTGCATCTCCACTGTCCAGCCATACGTGCGATCTTCCATGCCAATTGTCATGAGGCTTTCATACCGAATGGCTCGAAAAGGCCCCAGGTCTGTGTATTCCTTGCGGTAGAATAGCTTGATGAGGGTGGTAGCCAGCCAATTTCCGAATATCTGTTGAGGTGTCATGCTTCCTTTTTCGGCTTTTCCGAGAGATCGGGAACCAATCACCAGATCAACATCCTCATCGATAATTGGTTTGACAAGATCAATTAATTGTTCAGGATAATCTGAATGATCGCCATCCAAAAAAACCACGATATCCGGTTGTGTTTTGGATTCGGCAATGTGGGCCATACCCTTAAGGCAGGCATTTCCATAGCCTCTGGTTGGTTCTTTTAGTGTAGTAGCACCTCTGGATTGCGATTGAGTAAATGTGTCGTCAGTGGAGCCATTGTCTACTACTATGACCTCTGATACCCATTCTTTGGGAATTTCATCAATGACAAGTCCAACAGCGTTTTGTTCGTTGAATGCTGGAATAATGACACGGATATCTGGCTTGTTCAAGGGCACTTCTTTAATGAGGCGCAAAGGTATGTTTATATGGTCATTAAAAATGACTTAGTAATGACACAAGCTAGTGCTTCTGTTTATAGTTTTATCACAATGAATCATTATGAAATTCTGGAAATTTCGGCAACAGCCACTCCGGGCCAGATAAAATCAGCTTATAGGAAACTGGTAAAGCAGTATCATCCGGATATTAATCCTGATCCTATCGCGGCATCCAAGATGATTTTGATTAATGAAGCATATGAGATCTTGTCAGATCCAACCACAAGGAATCTCTATGATCTGTTTCTGCAGGGAGTTCCCGTAAAAACAGTGATAAATGAAACTACGCCTGAGCAAAAATATCGTGCAGAATACATCAGAAATAGGATTAGAAAACAGCGTGTCAGGATGGAACAACAGTTTCGTTACAAGCAGCGATTCTATCGCTATTTCAGGTATGCAAACATGGTTTTCTTTGTGGTAGCACTCATACTCACATTTGATTACTATTACTCATTTAGCGCTCATACATATGCTGCAAATCAAGTGATTGAGACAAGGTATGGTACCAAAATTATATTTAAAAATGGGGTAGGAATTTCCACGGATCGTTCATTTTATAGAGATTATCAATCCAGCTCGGCTAAAGACGTTACCATTAGATATACATCTGTTTTGGATCTTCCTCAAAAAGTAAAACCAAGTAGTGGAAAAAAAGAGTATTTCATACATAACACCATCTATTCTTTCAGAAATGCGTTTTCAGTTATCATTTTTATTTTTTCACTCGTGGTAATAGGAAATAAACGCTACACGGACTTTCGCCTGAGTTGTGGGTTGTTGTCGGCAATGTCTTTTTTATACATTACCCTGATGCTCGCTTCTATCTGATCGTTTTATTTGTTTCTGATGAACACAAACCCCATCGCTTTCTCACCTGCAGAGATTACAGCTGTGAGCGTATCTCCTTCGAGTTTGTATTCGATTTTTTTAGGAAAATCATGCTGTGGATTCTCGCTAATGAAGCCGTCCTTAGAAACTGACGTAATTTTAAAGTATGTGGGGCTGGCATTGCCTCTTACATTGGCTACATAGAAAATGTCATCATCTTTTTCTACTATGCTCAGTTTTTCTACAAATGTGGTGTCGCTTCCCTTCATGGAAACACCAATTCCTTCGAATCCCGATTTAGTCTTTCCCCATACTTCATAAGCAATGGTACCCGGACGAACGTTTTGTCTTTGCCATGTTCCCTGTAGCCATTTGAGATCTTTCAACGACTGGCTCATTGCACACTGAGACAAAAGAGTTGCCAAGAATAGAAATAGAATTTTTTTCATCTTTTTCTGACAATGATAATAATGCTCTAGATCGGAGTATTGTAAAAAACCGACATCTACTTTTTCAGAAAGAAATTGGCAAGATTTATCTCGTCAAAACCATAACTGGAGGGTTCCTCTCCGGTAAATTCTTTGAAGTTTTTGATGAAATGTGATTGATCGAAAAAACCGGATTGAAGCGCTGTTCGAATCCAGGAGTCTTTTTGTTCCTTTATCACTTCAAAAATGTAACTGAACCGAATGATCCGACTGTAGAATTTTGGCGATAGCCCAATCACTTTTTTAAAAAGACGCTCGAGTTGTCGTGAACTCAAGTCCACCTCTTCAGCCATTTGCCCAATGTCAATCATACCATGGGTCTCAAAGACCTTGGAAATAACTTGCTCCACTTTTTCCTGAGGTTGGAGGTTTGATAGCTTACCTTTCAGCCATTCTTCAGCTAGTTTCACACGCTGATTTATTGAGATTCCCGTGTCCATTATTTCATCCAATCCCTCCGTTCTACTTATGATTTTCTTCAAATCGATGACTCTGTCTGTATATTCTGAGACATCCATTTGAAATAGTTGATAAAATGCTGCCGGATGAAATTTGATTCCCAGCATTCCGGATACACCTGTGTTTTCAAGGAAAAAATACTTGCTGATTTGACTGGAGAAAAGCATGGATGATTGAGGTTTCCATTCTCCTGATAGATTAATTCGGTAGGGGTCTCCGTAATGGATGATGATTTCACTGTATCCATCAGGAATAATTTTCTGTCTATGAATTGCCGGGTCTTCATTCTCATAGACCCAATATTCCTTCACTAATTTCTTTAGAGAATCCGATGGAGCAAAACTTTCATAACGCATAGCGAAAACTAGAAAGACTTTAGCTATTTAAATCTATGGATTTCTTCACCCAGGAAATCAGATCCTCAGAATTAAAAATCTCTTCCGGCAATGAATAGTATGGCATCTTACCATGCTTAGAGCTACCCTTTTTTATATACTCCTGCTCCAGGTCTCCTGTTGCTTTCAGTGCAACATTTCCCTTAGAATCTACCATCCCGAACATTTGACCATCGTGGAAAAAGCCATGTCCGCCAAACATTTTCTTAGAGGTAATACCTTCAATTGAACCTAACCTTTCAAGCAGGAGCTCAGCAGTGTGCTGGGCCTCATTGGTGTGTTTATCTCCTTTTTGTCCCATAGTTTTTACAATAAGACGACCAAGGTAGCTTGATTTGGACTATTTCAAATCAAGAAAGACACCGAGCGAGTAAGAAGGAGCTGCAAAAATGTTGGAAGCGCTAAGAACGCTGGCTGTTGCCGCTGAAACGCCTATTTTATCTGTGATGTATCCGGCAATTTCAGTGGTATAAGCAACATACTCAGTATTGTTGGCGAAAATGGTAGCTCCATCACTCAGCGCGGTAGATTCTGCACCATTCTGGAACGACTCCACCACGTCAAGCCTCAATATCGCCCAAATCTTGTTGTTGAGGAATCCACCACCCACTTCTGCACCAATCCGCATTTCATCTGAGAAGTTTTCAGTACGATTATTGAATGCAGTATAGATATTAGCATAAGCATTTACGGACCCAACCTGGAAGGATTTGCTTAGATCCAGACGCAGCAATTGATTGAATTCTCCATCTCCCGTCTGAAGACTACCAGTACTTCCTCCTGCCTCTTCACCCAGTGGTAGTCCCAATAGTAATGTGCCCGCCAAAACAAATTTGCTTCCTGCCTTGCTGATTCGGTATTTAAAGGCAACATCTGTGTCACCAATACCTGATACAGATTCATTAGCGGTTGCGGATTTACTGTAAGGTAAGTTTACTATGGCGGTGAATCGGTCAGTGACGCCATACTCTGCAAAAATGGAGGTATTGAAAATGCCTTCTTCAATTGATGAGGTAGTATTACCGTCGAAGGTATAATACTTTGCAGCGCTTACCCACCAGTGAGAAACCTTGTAGTATCCGGTTCCTTTTTGCTTGGTCCAGCCACCTCCGGCCAGTGCCAGAGAAGAGATAAAAAGTGTGATCGTAAGAAATAGAAAATGTCGTTTCATAATGATTAATTAGATACTGAAATGCTATCGTTTCCTAGCAAAATTGGTTGATTAAATCGACCGTCTTCGTCCCTGTTTTCCAGGTTGAGAACACCACGCGGGCAGACTGCTGAGCAAACCCCACAACCTACGCATGAAGATCGCACAATGTTTTGGCCTCTCTGTGCATAGGCTCTTACATCAATGCCCATCTCGCAATAGGTGGAACAGTTGCCACATGAAATGCACTGACCACCATTTGTCGTTATTCTGAATCTTGATTTAAATCGCTGGACTAAGCCAAGGTATGCAGCAAGTGGACAACCAAAACGGCACCATACCCGATTTCCCATCAATGGATAAAATCCGGTACCAACGACACCAGAGAAAATGGAGCCTATCATAAAGCCATAAACCGTGCGGATGTTACCACTGGAAAAACTAAAGTTACTTCCATCCACAGGCATGTACTTTGCAAAAACCGAAACCTCACTAAATACAATGCCTAATGCGAAGAAACCTACAATGCCAGCAACTGTGTTTCGCACCTTTATGCCAGACATGGCAACATATTTTTTACGGTGGTAGAAATAGAGTCCCCCACCAAGCAGGGCCACAATTCCCAGCACCATCCATTTATTAAATGAAATGTAGAAATCTCCACCAAAGAAATTGTATAATACAAGGCCCGTCATAACGATTGCAAAGACCAATACTCCATGAATAATTAATCGCTCGATTTGCCAGGCTTCTGTTGATTTATCGGATAATTGCCTGAATGGGTCACCCGCAGTTTCAGCCAGGCCGCCACAGCCGCATACCCATGAGCAGTACCATCGTTTCCCAAAAATGTAAACGAAAACTGGCACTCCTACAGCAAAGAGAGTGATACCCCAAACAAACATGAAGAGCCCAAGTCCGCCCGATTGTGTCAACGTATTAATATGCCAAGCATCAAAGAAGTCATAATCCAGTGGCCACATATTTTTGAAATCGAAATATGGCTGATTCAGTCGTACCAATATTTCCGGAATGAGAAAAGCAAAGGCCAACTGAAAGAACATGACAGAGCACGTTCTGAAGATTTGGTATTTGCTGTGACGATACTTCAGAATCATCCGAACGCCCATAACCAATACTGCGAATGTGTAAAGGAATCCATACAGAAACCATTGGCTGGAGGAGGCAGAAGGATTAATTAGTTTTTGCAAAGGATCAACAACGATGATCCAGTTGGTAATATATGCGGGGTAGAAATAGAGAAGAATGTAAAATCCAATCAGTAATACGCCTGTCAATATCCCCATCCATCCACGATTATTTAGGGCGTTGTGAAAGATATGATTGTGTTTGATTCCCGGAGGCCCATGCAATTTTATTTGAGGTAACAGAAACATGAGTGCTCCGATAGCACCTACTACATAGATCAAGATAAACACCAGAAGCTTGTTGTTGGGGACGAATCCTCTTGCTGATGCTCGAGCCAATGATCCGGCGTAATCATCATATATTACCTTGTCCCATTTTTGTTCAGAACGAGCGTTGGCATTTACTTCATCAACTGTGGAGTTTATCGCATTTACAAAAGGAATGCTACTGCTATACTTCTTATCAAAAACCTTATCCAATGCTGGCTTTAAGCTTTCCTGATGTTCTTCTTTAATAATTGAAGTAAATGTTTCCTCACTAAGCGTGAAGCTTGACATAAAGAAACTGCTCAGGAACAACCCCAGCGAAAAAAGAAATAGAATGAGTCCGGTATATCTGATTGCTTTCATTTATGCGAATATTTTTTCTAAGAATCCTTTTTTTCTGACACTGACCTGATTTTCAGGAAATTCTCCATTGTATTTCTTCTGAATTTCCCCCTCCCAATGGGTAAAGAATTCAGGATCGAAATTGGCTTCAGGAAGGTTTGAAATGATATAATTCAATGTTTTCTTTTCTGTCAGCCACTTGTTCCATACCTCATGTCTATTTCGGATACCAAAAAGGTTTACACCCTGAACTTCATTGGTTTCTTTCTTATAAATGATCTTTATGCATTTTTCTTTGTCATCGCATTCCCAATAAAACGCCCCTGAGTCTTCAGGGCATTCGGGTAATACGATCCCATAATTCTGATATTCGATATCAAAGAATTTAGCCGAGTTGAACCAAACACCAGGCTGATACTTGGTTTCTTTTCCGGTTACTGTTCTTGCCACTGTTTCACCCATCATTCTTCCCACATACCATACTGCTTCTATTGGTCTGCGATGCGATGGTGGATTTTTGAGTTGGGCACAGTCACCTATGGCATATACATCCGGGACATTGGTTTGTAGATTCTCGTCTACGAGTATCCCTCTGTCTGTATTTACTTTGGAGTCTTTTACTAAATCAATGTTTGGATGTACGCCTACAGTAAGGCCTACAAACTGACAATCTATTATTTCTCCTGATTTGGTTTTAACAGCTTTCACCTTACCATTGCCATCACCAAGTATTTCCTCCAGCTCTGTTTCCTGCCGGAGGTCTATCCCATTTTTGTTCAGATGATTATCGATGAGCGTGGCTTCCTCTTTGGGTAGCATATTACCCCAAAAATGTTCCTCTCGAATTAAATATGTAACTGGAATATGCCTGGAATGCAGCATTTCAGCCATTTCTACTCCTATGAGTCCACCGCCAAGAATAACTGCTCTGTCAACATCTTTGGTGTTTTGCTCCATGAGGGCTAGATCCTGATAAGAATAAAGCCCTTGTACTCCCTGCAAATCCTGACCCGGCCATCCGAAGAAATTGGATTGACTGCCTGTAGCCAGGATTAGCTTATCATAAGCCATTGCCTCGGACCCATCAAACTGTATTTGCTTTTGATCAAAGTCTATTGACTTAACCCAGGCCCGTTTGAGGTTGATTTTGTTTTTGTCCCAAAACCAATCTTCATATGGCTTGGTATGTTCATATTCCATATGGCCCATGTATATATACATGAGTGCCGTTCTTGAAAAAAAATGATCGGTTTCTCCTGATATGACAGTAATCTCATCATCAGAAAGTTTACGAATGTGTCGGGCCGCAGTGATTCCGGCAACACCATTTCCTATTATGACAATTTTTTGCATTTGGTAGATTGAAAGTCAATAATACGTTCATGTACGATTGGTAGCTCTGAAGTTACAAAGAACCATCACCGATTGTCAAGCCATTGACATACTTTCATAAAAATCATATTAATTGATTTTGGCCACAAGAAACGCAATTCGAATATCATCTAAGTTGTCGGTTGTATCAAAAATGACGATAGAGTGATAGTTGACGCATCCTCTATTAATAGCCCTGCTGAAGTATGTGGGGCTTTTTTTGCTTTAAAGCTTGTTTGTCAAATGGTTGACAAAAAAATCTTTAAACCTTCCTGATCTTATTTTGGTTATTTACGTACCACATATTGGTGATTAGGTGAAATGGGTGGGTTAGCGTGCAAAGGCACGTTTCTATTCGGTTAGGTTAGGTTACGATTATCCCATCCATAATTTTTAGGGACCCTCCCAGGGTCCCTTCTTTTTTATAAAAGAACTTGTTTTGGAATATGTAAATATTTTTGTAGAGCTCCATTGGAAATCATTGATTGAGGCTCACCAACTAGCATTTCTTTTCCAAAGTCCATAGCCCAAAAAATATCGCACGATTTTGCTGAGAGCTGTATTTCATGTGTTGATATGAGCACTCCCTTTCCACTTTGGGCAATTTTCTTGAGCAATTCCAATACTTCAATCTTGTTTTTAAGATCTAGATGGGAGGTGGGTTCGTCAAGGATAATTAATTCTGTGTCTTGAGCCAATGCACGTGCAATCATCACCTTTTGAAGCTGTCCATCGCTAAGTTCAAAAAGTCGCTTTTTAGTGAGATAGTTTATCTCCATTTGATTGATAGCTTCGTCGATTTTTTCCTTGTCTTCTTTTTTTAGCTTTCCAAGCCAACCCAAATATGGATGCCTTCCTAAAGCAATGAGCTCCACAACCGAAAGGTTTAATGAATCCGGCTTACCAGTAAGCACTACACTTATTTTCGTTGCTATTTTCTTCGCATTTTGTTCTGCTATTTCTTGCCCACTTAAAAAGATTTCACCTTTCAAACGAGGGTGTAGGCCGCATATAGTTCGTATAAAAGTTGATTTTCCAACTCCATTCTGGCCTACCAGCCCAACCAGTTGGCCGGTCTCGATAGACAGGTTTATTTTCTTCGCGAGGACCTTCTCATCTCCGTAACCAATCGCAAGATTTTTGATTTCAAGAAGACCCATCAGAATGAGTAGTTAAGATTAGACTTTCTCAAAATCAGCCATATCACAAATGGAGCTCCAAAAAGAGAGGTAACAGCATTTATTGGCAGTGTTTCCTGCATGCCCGGAAGCTGAGCCAAAATGTCAAAAATGATGAGTAAAGTGCTTCCCAATAAAATTACGAGTGGCGTCAGTAGCAAATGGTTACCCGTATTGAACAGCATACGAGCGATATGCGGCACGGCCAATCCAATAAAAGCAATAGGGCCGCAAAATGCTGTGACGGTACCTGCAAGCAAGCTTGTATTGATGATGATGAGCATCCGGGCTCTCTTAAGATTGAGTCCCAATGATTCCGCATAATTTTCACCAAGCAATAATGCATTTAGGGGCTTGGATAACAGGAAGGACAGTATGAGTGATACGATAATCACAGGCATCATAACGTAGAGCTCGCCCCAAGAAAGACTACCCAAACTTCCGAATGTCCAGATCACATATGCCTGAATGTTTTCTGCTTGACTGAAGTATTGTAGAATACTTACCAAGGCACTTACCGCAGACCCAAACATCAGGCCTATGATCAGTAGCGAAACACCAGATCGTATACGGAAAGAAGCAACTAGTACAACTGATAAAACAATAAAAGAACCCAATCCGGCGGCTCCAACCAATAGCCAGCTTCGACCAATTCCTGTCAGCTCAATGAAGCCGCCCAACCAAAAACCTAAGAATATGACTAACGCCACACCCAATCCGGCGCCAGAACTAATGCCCAGAATGAATGGCCCGGCTAGGGGATTGCGAAAAAGTGTTTGCATTTGTAGCCCACTAATTGCGAGTGCACTGCCTGCAAGCATAGACGTGAACGTTTTTGGGATTCGAAAATTTTGGATGATGTTGGACCAAACCTCATTGTCAGAAGAGCCAAGAAAATGCCTGGCGACAAAACCGAACGGAATCTTAACTGAGCCTAAAGATATGCTCAACATGAAGCAGATCATCAAGATGATGATGAGAAGCAGGAAAACCACTCGCCATTTCTTCTTCGACTCGTCCAGTTGAGATTCTATCATTTTATATTCTGAAAGTATACTGTTTCATAATGCGGCAGCAACTCAGGATGTAATATTTTGATCAAATCTGAAAGCACCAAATCGGGACGTGAATAGCCAGATTCAAAAAAATCATAACCACCATTCGGACCAATTTTCTTGTTGTAGTTATATACTTCTCCTTTTTCAAAAGCATTGAAAGTAGTATACCTCTCATCTTGACCCTTCATCTCATCCATAGAGTTTAATGTAGAAGTGCCTATCCAATACTCTGCCTCATTTCCCTTTTCATAAACAGCTTCAAAACTAAGTTCCAGCCAACCGGAAGTAGTATCAGAATCCCATAAGTATTGACCTCCGGCATTACTAAAAAAGGTTGCTGCCCAATTATTACCTCCGGGTAGAAACCAGGTATCTCCGTAAACTACACCGCTTAATATGCTTGGTTTAATTTCAACAGCACCTGCCAATTCTTTGAGACGATTATACTCATTTGCGATTTCGGTAAATATTGAATCAGCTTTTTCTTCCTTGTTCAGCAATGCTCCAAAAAATTTGATCCATTCAGCTCGTCCTAGCGGAGATTGCTCCAAAAAGTCGGAATTATAATAGACTTTTATGCCGGCTTCCTGAATTTTTGTCAATGTTTTGGATTCTCCCCCCATATCAAAAGCCACTACTGCATCCGGATTGATACCCAGCAGCAATTCCATATTCATGTTGCCATCCGGGCCTAGATCTGTTAGTAATCCTTCATTTGCTCTATCAATGAATGCTTCCGAGCTGATGTAATTCAAATTTGGAAATCCAACCACAGATTCTTCTGAACCCAACATCTCAAAGAAAGGGAGGTGTGAGGTGGAAGTACAAACAATTCGCCTAGGTACGCCATCCAGCAGATATCTAATTGGTTCTGTCGCATTGGGCCATGGTTCATCTATCACCAGGTATCTATTTCCTTCCTGATCAGACTCGAAATGGAAGCCCTTGGCATATTGGACAGCTTCAGAACTCGAAACAGCAGATTCTTCTTGTTTAGGGGCAGAGCACGCACCAAACAAAATGATTAATCCGAAAACGATTTTATTCATGAGACAAAAGTAGTTCAACAACTCGGCAAGTTGCTTAGATTTGCGATCGACTTGGTTTCGATCCTGTCATTTTAGATAGGTGAGAATTAATAGGGAATCTCGTGATCGATCATTCGAAATTCGAGGGCTGTCCCCGCAACTGTAAGTCTGTTTAATGTTTTGGCCCAACCAAAATCCACTGTCCTAATGAGGATGGGAAGGATGCCAAAATCAGACAAGCCAGGAGACCTGCCAATTCAATTATTATTCTAAGCTTCGGGTGAAGGCAGAGGAAGGGGTTAACTCCATTCTTTCTACGAGGCTCATAGTATCGAATACAACTATGAGAAAATTACAATTAATCATTGCATTTGCATGCATGGGATGGACTGTCAAGGCACAGGACTCCCTCAAAACCGTCCAACTGGACGAAGTGGTGGTTACAGGCACCAAAACTGAAATTCCTGTAGAAAAATCAGGTAAATCCATTTTCAAAATCAGTCAAAAGGATATTGAACAGAGCGGTGGCAGAAGTGTTGCTGATATTCTAAACAATGTTCCGGGCTTACAAATGGATGGAAATTTTGGTCCTCTCGGGACAAACATCAGCTATTTTATTCGTGGTGCTTCAAGTAAGCGAACACTTATACTAATTGATGGAATACCATTTAATGATCCTTCGGGTATTGATCAAACCTATGATTTACGGTTACTTGACCTTAGTCAGGTAGAATCGATCGAAGTGCTAAAGGGAGGCTTGAGTACACTATATGGAACTGGAGCAGCTGCAGGTGTAATTAATATTACCCTGAAGCAAGCAAGTAGAAATGGAATTGACGGATCTATCGGTCTGGAGTATGGAAGCTTCAATACTCTGCGACAGAGTTTAAACCTTTCAGAAAAAATGGGTTCGTTCAGCTATTTGTTTAATCTTGGATACAAACGCTCAGATGGATTTTCAGCTGCTTTGGATGAATCTGGCTCCGGTAATTTTGATGATGACGGATTTGAGGGGTTCAATGTGCTTACTAAGATTGGATACGAGGTTTCAGAAAATTTTTCACTGTCCTTTACAGGTGCATTGGATGATTTCGGGTACGATTTCGATGCCTCGGCATTCGCGGATTCTCCGGAAAATACTGCTGATTATCAACAGTGGAGGTATGGCCTTTCATCCAAGTTAAAAGTGGGGCAGACTCAAATCAAAACTGATCTTTTTGTTTCTAAGCTGAATCGTTTTTTCAATACACCGGCTGGATTTTCCCCAACCACAGAATATGATGCTGACAATATTCAAGCTGAAATACTGGTTGATCACAACCTAAATGAAAATTTAAAATTCATTGGAGGAGTGAATTTCCAAAAATTGGCTTATTCACAGCCAGATTCTGAGGAGACAGATTTCAATCTTATTGACCCATACGTGACATTGATATATGATCTGTCTGAGTTCAATGTGCAAGTTGGAGGAAGGCTAAATCAGCATAGCGAATACGGATCAAACTTTGTTTACAATATCAACCCATCTTATTTATTACCATTGGGTTCATTTGATGTCAAACTCTTTTCATCTTACGCTACATCATTCATCACACCATCACTTTTTCAGCTTTTTGGACCGTTTGGCGCGAACCCGGAATTGTTGCCGGAAGATTCAAAATCAATAGAAGGAGGGGCGTCTTTGCTTGCCAACTCATTTAAATTTGAAGCAGTTTATTTTCGTCGGTCGGATGAAAACTTAATTGTATTTGGGGTAGATGGCTATGAAAATGCCGGCGATGAAATCAACACTGATGGCATTGAAATAAATGGTGAACTATCATTAAGCGAACAAGTGAGTTTGGCAGCTAATTATGCCTATGTGAGGTTATTGGATGAAGGCATCCTTTTTAGGATTCCGGAACATAAATATGGTATATCAGCCAGTTACAAACCACTCAGCGATCTCATGCTGAGAATGTCTTATTTGCACACGGGAGATAGAAATCAGCCTTTTTTCAACCCAAATACTTTTGCGACAGAAACCATCGAAACTACCAGCTTTGATCTGGTAGATTTCTTTGTTTCCTATCAAATAAAAAGGATATCCCTTTCTATGGCTGTGAATAATGTCTTTGACGAAGACTACATCGCCCAATATGGATTCACAGCAGTAGGGAGAAATTACAATGCCGGGCTGAGATATAGCTTCAACTAAATAGTTCTTCTACTGCTTTGCGTACTGAAATTTTTTGGGAGGAGATTAGCTCCTCCCTTTTTCTGATCTCCTCTTTCATTGCCGGTTTGGAATAAAAGCTGTCTTCAAGTCGAGCCTGAATTCGCTCATGAAACCATTTAACGACCTGCCGTTTCCTGTTTTCTTCAAACCATCCATTGGTTTTTGAATGCTTATTATATTTCTCGATTTCTTTCCAGACATCTTCAATTCCGGTCTTTTCAAGCGCAGAACATAACCCTACGGGCACCACCCAGTCTGCTTCATTTGGAGGAAAGAGGTGAACCGCGTTTTTGTAATCTTCTTTAGCTTTTTTGGCTGCTTTGAGATTGTCCCTGTCAGCCTTATTAATCAGTATATGGTCTGCCATTTCCATGATTCCTCGTTTAATGCCTTGCAGCTCGTCTCCACCACCAGCGAGCATCAAAAGCAAGAAATAGTCAACCATGTCCTTAACAACTGTTTCACTTTGTCCAACACCTACGGTTTCAATTATAATCACGTCAAAGCCGGCTGCTTCACACAATAGAATAGTCTCCCTGGTACTGGATGCGACACCTCCAAGGTTTAAACCAGAGGCAGATGGCCTAATGAAGGCATCAGGATCTCGTGATAGCTCATCCATTCGAGTTTTATCCCCAAGTATGCTTCCCTTAGTGCGATTACTGCTCGGGTCTATTGATAATACCGCAACTTTTTTTCCGAGGCTTGTGAGCATCTTCCCGAATGCCTCTATGAAGGTACTTTTACCGACTCCAGGCACACCTGTAATGCCAATTCTAAGCGATTTATGCTCTGAAGAAAGAATTTTATCGATCAATTGAGCACTCATCTTCCTATCATCAGCCCGTTTGCTTTCTACCAAAGTGATCGCTCTACTAAGAAAAGCCCTGTTTCCTTGCAATAGACCGTTTATTAAGTCTTGTAGATGAATATTAGGTATTCGCCGAAAAGTTGAATCCATAAGACGAGTATTAAAGTTTTTATTGCGTAATTTGAAGAAAAAATTGAACTCTTCTAATACATCAATTGTGATCGTTAGTCAGAAATGTTTTAATTGCATATATAATCTTTACAAACTAACCCACCAACTAGAAAGATAATGTTTAGAAGATTCTGGCGAGATGTAATCCTCGGAACAATTTTTATTTTCGCGCTGATGGGACTTTTCGGGAGTCTAACCGCGTTTAAGGTCTTTGACATAATGGATCCAATTGGAGAAGCATTCGCAGACATGGAGTTTACCGATATCTATTTTTCTCAGTTGCTGGATGACCCGGTTGCGGATCAAAATGTTGTACTTGTGAACGTTGGCCTGGAGTCACGCATGGGTATATCTGTTTTGCTCGATTCGATCAGTAAATATGATCCTGCAGTGATTGGAGTGGATTTATTTTTCGACTATCCAAAAGAAGACACACTAGGTGATCTTATGCTTATGGAAGCCCTTGGAAGAGTTGAGAATTTAGTTCTGGTTACCAAACTATCGCAGACAATGGGAAATATGGACCCTGAATCAATTGATTCATTAGAGTGGTCACACCCAATGTTTACTTGGAACGCAACACCAGCTTTTGCTAATCTCATCACAGATGCCGGAGTTCAGGAAGATTTAAAAATGTGCAGAACGTTTGTTCCACAACTTGAGCTTGACAACGGTGAGAATCAAGTGGCTTTTGCTGTGAAAATGGCGAGTTATCTTTCCAAAGAGAAAGCTGATAAGTTTTTGGCCCGAGGAAATGAAGAAGAGGTAATTAACTACCGAGGAAACGTGCTAGACTATGGGGCAACCAAATTTGGAAATAAATATTTCGCCTTAGATGTGTGGGATGTTTACTCCGGTAATTTTGTTCCGGAAATCATAAAGGATAAGGTTGTCATATTCTGTTTTCTGGGTGAAGAGTTGGGAGATAGAGAAAATTTTGAAGATAAATTTTTCACTCCATTGAATGAGACGTATGTGGGAAGGGCATTTCCTGACATGTATGGAGGAGTAATTCATGCCAACATAGTTTCGATGGTTTTGAATGAAGATTACATTTTCTATCTCTCCGATATTCAGACATGGACATTGACCGTGATTATGTTGTTCTTCACAATTATGGTCTTCTCTTGGATCTACAAAAAATTACCTAAATGGTATGACGGAATCACAAAGGTGATTCAGGTTATTTTACTAGTTGGGATTCCATACATAATGATTTATGCGATGGATCTTTATAGCATCAAGTTGGAGTTGAATATCCTACTTATTGCTATTGCACTTTCAGGCGATGGCCTGGAAGTATTCTACGGAGTAGTGAAGAACTCGCTATCCAAAGAAGGAAGAAAAGAATTATTTAAAGTATCACGATTATAAATTTTTAGAAAACGCCAAATATTACTGGAACTATTATGAGAAAGTTTGTTTCTATCGCTATCACAACAATGCTTGTTTTTGCAGTTGGAGTTGCCAACGGACAAGGATACACATTTAGAGTACTGGCCAATAAAGGTCAAAATCAAGTTAAAAAAGAAGGTGCATCGACTGCAGTTGCCCTTAAAACTGGAGCCACGCTTAGTGATGGCGATCAGTTGATTGCGTCTCAAGGTGCATACATCGGTTTGATGCACAAATCAGGTAAAACATTGGAAGTACGTACACCAGGTACAAAGAAGGTTTCTGATTTAGCTAAAATGGTTAATACTAAGTCTGCCAGTGTTTCAAGCAGATATGCCAAGTTCTTAGCCAATAAAATGAATGAAAAAGAGCAACCAAACTACAGACAGAGGCTGAATGCTACAGGAGCTGCTAAAAGAGCTCTTGCGGGAGATGAGCAAATAAAAGCATTGATTCCTGCTGAGGATGCAAGTGTTTTAGGAGACAAAGCCATTGTAACCTGGGATGTTCTTGATGATATGGAAGAAAACGTATTCATCGTTACGGTGAAAAACATCTTCGATGAAGAAATTATGAAAGAAGAAGTTACAGGAAATTCTGTTGAACTTGATTTTACTTCAGAGCAAATGCAAAATGAAGAGGGTCTTTGGATCATCAACGTTCGAGCGAAAGAAAATCAAGATGTTTCTTCTGGAGATATTGCCATCAAGCGTCCTGAAAATCCTGCACAATTTGAGGAAGGTCTTAGCAGCCTGAAGGCTGAAGTAGATGAAGATAGCCCACTTAACAAGGTGATTTATGCTTCATTCTACGAAGAAAATGGCTTAATAGTAGATGCCTTGACTGCTATCGAGCAGGCAATCCAGATGAATCCGGATGTCGAAGATTTCAAAATCTTGAAGAAGGATATCATCGAAAGAAACGGAATCAAAGTTTATAAAGAGACCGAATAGGGCTCCCTATATAGAAACAATTTTCGAAACCCTGGTCCGAATGGATCAGGGTTTTTTGTTTTATGCCATCCTATCACGTGTTTTTAATAAAAATGTAACTAAAGGAATAATATCTCCGTAATACATTGTACCTCTATGTATATAGAATATAGATATAAATAATATTACATGATATCAAAAAATCTTACCGCTGCATCTTCCAAACCCATTATTCTAGGAATTTTGAAACAAGGAAGTAGTTATGGATACCTGATAATAAAAAAAATCAAAGAGATGTCTGGTGGTGAAATTGAATGGTCCGATGGTATGTTATACCCAGTTTTACAACGTATGGTAAAAGAAGGGACGATTCGATCCAAGTGGATTGTGGATGATGCCGGTAACACGCGACCGAGGAAATATTATGAAATCACTGAGCTAGGAAAAAAAGAATTACTTGAAGAAAAAAAGCAGTGGATGAAGGTTCATTCAGTATTAGGTCTATTGTGGGATATAGAACCATCTGTTTAGTATGTTCAACCTGGAAGAATCTATAAAAAATTGGCTAACATCTTTTTACAGGTTCAATGCATTCCAGCATGGATCTATAGAGGAGATGGAGCAGCATCTCCGGGATCATATTGAGGATTTAATCGATGATGGTCTAAGCGAGCAAGAAGCTTTTGACAAAGCTACAAAGTCATTCGGATCAGCTGAATCCATTGCAATAGATCAGCATAAATCAAATAAACCAATCCATAACTCTCATTCTGCTATGTATCTTAATTATCTCAAAATTGCAGTTCGCAGCTTCTCGAAGCATAAATCTTATGCTACCCTCAACATACTTGGTCTAACAATGGGTTTAATCATTGTTTTATTGATAGGACTTTTCGTGTCTGATGAATTAAGCTTTGATCAATTTCATAAAAAAAAGGATCAACTTTTTCGAGTAGTTGAAAATCAACATTATGCTGGCCAACCCTTGTTTCCGGTTGCAGTGACGCCAACAGCTTTAGGTCCAGCTCTGGAAAGCGAATACCCCGAAGTTTTAAATTTCATGAGATACACCCAAAACAGTTATGTTTTCAGGCAAGGAGAGAATAAAATTACTGAAAATGGCGGCATTATGGCCGATGGAAGTCTTTTTGAAATGTTCTCTTTTGAACTCTTGGATGGGGATATTTCCTCCTTTTCAGAAAACTTGAATGGCCTTGTTCTCAATGAAAATCTAGCAGAGAAATATTTCCCAAATGGAACTCCGGTAGGAAAAGAAATTGAGTTGGATGGAGAAAATTATGAGGTGCTTGCTGTGGCGAAAAATGTACACGGAAATTCCCATATTGAATTTGATTATGTAACGAACTTTGAAAAGTACCTCCAGGAAGATACAAGCAGGGCGAGCAACTGGGCATCGAACTGGTTGTACACCTATGTAGAACTGGATCCACAAGCGGATTTATCAAATCTAAATGATAAGATCATTGGACTTATAAAGACTAATTTATCAAAATCTGTTTCGGATATTTATTTGCAGCCACTCTTGGATGTTTATCTGGGGGAAGTTGATTTCACTGCAGAAGTGAGTACTAAGGGCGAGATGATGTATGTGAAAATTTTCACGATTGTCGCCATCTTCATTTTATTGATTTCATGTATCAACTTTATGAATTTGAGCACTGCTCGTTCAGCCAAAAGAGCCAAGGAGGTTGGGCTAAGAAAGACCGTAGGAGCAAGTAGACGCGAGCTGATTTTACAATTCTTGAGTGAATCAATGATTATGGCCTTTTTCGCTTCAATTCTGGCAGTGGCTATTGTAATTATACTCCTCCCTGTATTCAATCAGATCACAGGGAAATCTTTCGACCTTGCGTACATTTTTAGCCTTGAAAATGGAATGAGATTGGTGGTGGTTGTCGTTGCCAGCGCACTTCTTACCGGATTGCTTTCAGGTATTTACCCTGCGTTTGTGCTAAGTAATATTCAACCACTACGGACATTAAATAAATACGCATCTGGAAGAAGGGGGGAATGGCTAAGAAAAGCACTTGTTATTTTTCAGTTCACAATATCTGTTATTCTAATAACTGGAACATGGGTTGTCTACTCTCAATTTTCATTTATTCAAAACGTAGATTTGGGATACGACAAAGACCATGTCATTTACATGTTTGTTAACGATCAGCGCAAAGTCTTTGCTGAGGAAGTGAGAAAGATTAGTGGTGTTGAAAATGTAGGTTTATCAAACAGGCATCCTGGATATGTGATGTCTAGTACTTCGGCTTTTGATTGGCCCGGTAAGAATCCGGATGAATCAATTCTAATGCATTTTATGGGAGTAGACGAGAATTACATTCCGACTATGAAATTGCGAATAAATGAAGGAAGGAACTTCCTGGCTTTGGATTCCACCACCGTTATGATCAATGAGCGTGCGAAGGAATTAATGGGAATTAAGAATCCTATTGGCCAAACAATCACAGCGTACGGCGAGCGGAAAATTGTTGGGGTAGTAGATGATTTCAACTTCAAGTCGATACACAACAAAATAGAGCCAATTGTAATATTTAAGTTAGATGCTCCTCCGAGGGCTTACATTAAGTACGACCCTAGACAGGAAGAAAAGATCCAGTCTGAAATTGAGCAAGTTTGGAACCGCATGTACCCCAATCAGGAATTTAATCCCTATTTTTTAGATCGGGACTTTAACGAGATGTATGAGGCTGAAAAAAGAACAGGAAGCCTATCTACATACTTTGCAATTTTGGCAATTTTTGTTTCCTGTCTCGGCCTTTATGGTCTTGTAGCATATGCAGTCGAACAGCGAAAGAAGGAAATTGGTATTCGGAAAGTAATGGGGGCATCAGTTTCAAGGCTGTTTCTATTATTATCAACTGATTTCACCCGTTTGGTCATTTTTTCCCTGATATTGGCCCTGCCAATAGGTTGGGTGGTTATGGATCAGTGGCTGGACAATTTTGCTTACAGAATAAACCTTTCGATTTGGGTGTTTTTAAGTTCAGGAGCAGTCACCATTGTTCTTGCGATCGCTACGGTGAGTTATCAAACACTAAAGGCCTCATATGATAATCCGGTCAATTCCTTGAGGGATGACTAGCAATTAAACTTAAAAGCCAGTGACTTGTCACTGGCTTTTAATATCCGAAATCTACAGGCTAATCCAATCCAATCATTACGAATGGTCCCCAATAGATTGGGTCGTTGTATTCGTTCCTTATTTCTTTTTTAGCGTCTATGAATGCCTGACGCTTGTCTCCGGTTTCTATCCATTTGCGATAAAACTTGATCATAAGCTGCTGAGTTGCATCATCACTTACTTTAAATAGTGACATGATGATAGTTCGTGCACCCGCTACTAGGAACGCGCGCTGAAGACCGTACACACCTTCTCCAGCTTGAACTTCACCCAGGCCTGTTTCACATGCAGAAAGAACTACTAAATCTGTTTGATCGAGGTTTAGGTTCATTGCTTCATAAGCAGTAAGAATTCCATTGTCAACATTGTAGTTGAATTGCGTTTGATTAAGGATGTCACCGGCACCTGCTAGCAAAAGCCCTGTTTTTAACAGTGGGTTGTCGTATGCCGCAGATTCATTGTATTCCTGATCAATGTTGCTAGACTTAGGTGCTTCCTTGAAGAAACCATGAGTCGCAACATGGAAAACCCGTGGGTTGGTTACCAGCTTTATTTTAGCTTCACTGGCATCCATTTCTGTGAATTTATCTGTTGACCATCCTTTACGATCAAGTAAGTCATCCAATTCGTCTATCTCTGCTTTTGTGCCCGGAAGAGGTGTTACCACTTCTGCCGTAGATCTGGTTAGCCCAGAAGTTGCCAGTGGCTTTCCTGGTTGTGTCTCTAGATAGAATTCCGGATTACCAAACATCATGGCATATTCTTTTTCTGCTACTACCTTAGTTTTGATCTTATTCATGTACAGATCCTTGGTGTTACTGACCAATAGAATATTGGAGTTGTCCAGCACATATTTGCCATCAGGAGTCGGAATGGCTTCAAGATTGATCTGGTTGTAAACTCCATCAGGAGATAAATAAAGGGTTGAGATTGCGCCCATTTCGTTTTCTATCGGCTGCCAAAACTGCTCATAAGAGTACTTGTCTTCTATTTTGTATTTGATACTGTTTCGATAGGTTTTCAAGTATCTATTTTCCAGTTCTTCACCATTATCGAGCAAGATCATTTTCGGTTCAGATTTTTTATCTCCCTTTACATAAAGCAGGGCATACATAATGGAATCTGTAAAAGCATGGTCAAATACTCTGAACCGAACCATCTCAATTGCGACTTCATTTTCTCCTAATGCACCTTTCACATCTCCCCATTCAACTTGCTTACTGTCAGCACTTTGCGAGAATAGCTCAGATTTCAAGCTGATATTTTTTTCCAGCAGCTCCACATTTGTCGAGAGCTCTTCCATGTTGATGCCACCTTCCTGTAAATCCTGGATACTCATGGATAATGCAGCAGTAAGAAGTTCTTTGTCTTCCACCCATTTGGTATACATATCTATCAGCTCCTGGTCATTGCTACTCATAATTCGCTGGCGCACTTTGATAGATGAGTTTAGAAGCAAAGCCTTGGTAAGAAGTGCATTGTTGTACAGCTCTCCAATATACTTGGCGCTTCTGTTTCTTGAGACTATGAGCGTGTTGTAAAACTCATAGTCACCTTTGATTGTATTCCAGAATTTAGCTTTTTCACGCTCACTCAGGGCAGGGAAATACTCTTTTATAAAATTCTTGTAATTAGCTAGCACACCTTCCATCTCATCTTGAGAATCTTTGTATCGTGCCTGCATGAAGTATGTCTTACTGAGTTTTGATTGAACTTTTACATATTCAGGGTGCGTGTTACTAAATACACGTTGATATTGTCTTTGTGCATCCTCATAATATTTTTCAGCTTCAGGATAATTTTTCTGCTTATAGAAAATATCACCTTTCAGAACGAGGGCGGTGGCAGCATTGATGTTATTCCTTTTACCAATTTTACTTTTCCAAATGTTCTCAGCTTGATTCAGGTAGGTAAATGCCAATGAATAATTGCCAGCAGCTATATTGGCAATTGCCATATTCTTAAGAATTACAGCATAGGTAGGATTATTTGAACCTAGCTTCTGCCCAATAATTTTCTCCGCTTCCTGAAACAGCGATTGAATTTGTGTTAAAGGTTTGTCCTGATAGAAATAAACAAGTGCAAGCTGGGATGTGGATTTCCCCACGTCTACGTGATCAGGTCCAAACTTCTCTTTTTGAATTCGAATGGCATTTTTAAGTAAATTTTCTGCTTTGTCGTAATCTCCAATGGTTGTATAGACATCTGCCAACTGGAGAATTGACGGTACTACTTTAGAAGAATTTTCACCAAAAATGCTAATGGCAATCGTGTTTGCTCTCCTCGCTTGTTGCTCTGCTTGTGTATAGTCTCCCTTGATTAAATTTAGCCGAGCATTTAAAACCAACGTCCTGTTCAGATGTCTGCTGCTATTTCCAAATTGGTTAGTCTTTTCTTTCAGCGATTCTGATAAAAGATCTGTAGCATCTGAGTACCTGCCAATACTGGTAAAGAGCCCTCCCAAGTCATCTTGGTAACTCAATCCGGTTACATCAATTATAAGTGCTCCTTGCTCTCTAAGATCTTCGGAATCATAAATGTGATCTTCGGCATCATCGTATTCGCCTTTGATAGAAAGAAGTTTGGCTTTTGTAATAAACGCTGAGGCGAGATAGCTCTTAGATTCTTCAGATTTAACGGCCTCCATGATCCGAATAGCCTCCTCCAAATTAGCGGTGGCTTTTTCATATTCGCCAATATTGATTTGAAGACCAGCTATTTTCTCCAGCTCTTTGCCATACTCAATGTCTTCATTATCATATTTAACCCTTGCGGCAAGCAGCGCATCGTCAAGAATTTCTGAAGCTTTGGAATAATTATCAGTTTCCTCATAAAACTTAGCCAGGTGATTCATGATGTCGAGATAGTCGACATGTCCTTTGGTGATTTCAGGTTCTACTATTGAGTGAAAACTTTCGTCATAGATTTGTTTTGCTTCTGAAAACTTGTCTGTGAAATCCACATAATAGTTGGCAAGTTTTACTTTGGTTAAATGATATTCTGGGGATTCTGGTCCAAGTAAAAATTCTTTGATTTTCAATATTTCAGTGTCATATGCCTCAGTATTCTTGTGACGTCCGGCATAAAGGGCAACCATTTTAGCTAATTCTAATAGTTCTATTCGCTCGCTATGGTATTTAGGAATCGAAGGATCAGTTAGCATCTTGTTGATCTTGTCTTCGATTTTCTTGATGTTTTGATCATCCAGGTCGAATGTTAGATCCATTTTATCTTCAGCCAAATTGAAAATACTGGTTTTCTTAAATTCGTTTAAGGATTTTTTGAAATCAGCGCTAACAATTTTGAAACGCGCGGTTTGTCCATTTCGATACAGTGCCCTCATTAAGCTGGCCTGCATTGTCATCACTGTATTGTGAGACAAGTCATATTTCCGTATGGCCTGGATGTAAGCATCTTCATAAAGCTTAGCCTGAGCATCAACCGCAAGTCCATTTTCTTCAAGTAGTTTGGCGTTTAAATAGGCATTGGCTGCCCACATCAAATGGGTCTTTTTAAGATTGTCTTCGACCCAATTGAGGTTTGTCATGAATGCTGAATCAGCTGATTGATAATCTCCCATGTGACGCAAAGAATTTGCTTTTACAATCATCATCTTTGCAAATTCTTCCTTACGATCCTCTTGATCATTCTTATCACCCTCTGTCGAGAGGGCTCTGCCCAAATAGTAATCAGTTTGCTCATCTACGAGTTTGATGGCACCGCTGTAAAAACCTTTGCCGGCAAGTACCTGTGCCCTTTGTACATCCAGAGCCGATTTAATATCTTCTATCAAAGAGCCTGAGGCTTCAAATGCTTTGGTAGCTTTCTCAATGTATTCGCTTGCAAGAAGGAAGTTCCCATATGTGATCAACACTTCGGAAGCTTCCATCAAAATAAATCCATGCTCAGCACTTTGCACACCATTTACTTCCTCGCTCATTGCTGTGGCCTCTTCCAGTGGTTTCATAACATCCACTAGTTCCCCGAGACCCACGTTGATTTTCGCTTCTTTTACCAGCGCAATGGCATTGTATGGATTGTTATAGCCTAGATCTTTTGTGGCCTTCTTCTTTAGACCAGCAATTTGATTTCTTGCAGATGAATAGTTGCCGGTTTCATATTTTTCATCTGCCTTTTCTATCATTTTCTGAAACTGAGCATTTGCAACACTGACGCATAACATCAGGATTACAACCATGGCGGATTGTAAGTATTTCATATCGAATTGGATTTTCGGATGAATAAAGTTACGGAATTGCCTGAACTATCAGGTCATCAGCGTGTTAAGAATTTTGATTGCTGCTTTAGAAATAATTGTCCCTGGACCAAAAATATCTGCTACCCCTTTCGAAAATAGCTCCTCGTGATCGTTTTCAGGGATTATTCCACCTGCGACCACCAGAATATCACCTCGACCTAATTTCTTTAGTTCTTCGATTAGTTCGGGTATTAATGTTTTATGACCTCCTGCTAATGAAGATGCACCTACAATGTGCACGTCATTTTCAATGGCTTGTTTAGCTACTTCCTCTGGAGTTTGGAAAAGAGGCCCAATGTCAACATCAAATCCGAGATCGGCGAATGATGTAGCAATAACTTTTGCTCCTCGGTCATGACCGTCTTGCCCCATTTTGGCAATCATGATTCTTGGCCTTCTGCCATCTAGTTCTTCAAATTTATCTGATAAGCTTAATGCTTGTTTGAAGTCTTCATTGTTTTTAATTGCTGATGAATACACACCCGAGATAGTTCTGTTTGTCGCTTGAAATCTACCAAAAACTTTTTCCATCGCAAGTGAAATTTCACCTAATGTGGCACGCTCTCGAGCAGCTGCAATAGCAAGCTCTAGTAAATTTTCTTCATTGCTTGCGCCGATTTCAAGGTTTTTAAGTGCTTGCTGCACTTGTTCTTCATTTCTTTCAGATTTTATTTTATTGATTCGATCTATTTGTTTGATCCGAACTTGATTATTGTCGACTTCAAGAAGTTCAATCTCAGTTTTAGCATCTGTAATAAACTTATTCACTCCGATTATAGCTTCTTCTCCAGAATCAATTCTGGCCTGTTTCTGTGCTGCAGCTTCCTCAATTTTCATCTTAGGATAGCCTTCTTCAATGGCTTTGGACATTCCGCCCATTTCTTCTACCTCTTGAATAATTTCCCAGCTCCTGTTAATCAGGTCATGTGTCAGCTGTTCAATATGTCGCGAACCACCCATTGGATCGACAACCTTGGTTATGTTAGTTTCTTGTTGAAGATAAAGCTGAGTGTTTCGGGCAATTTTTGCTGAAAAATCGGTTGGAAGGGCAATAGCTTCATCCAATGCATTGGTATGTAAGGATTGTGTGTGTCCCAGCACTGCAGCGAGCGCTTCTATAGTGGTTCGAGCTACATTGTTAAATGGATCCTGAGCTGTGAGACTGTAACCAGATGTTTGGCTGTGCGTGCGCAGAGCCATTGACTTATCATTTTTAGGATTGAAATCCTTGATTATTCTTGCCCATAATACTCGTGCAGCCCTCATTTTGGCTATTTCGGTGAAGAAATTCATTCCAATCCCCCAGAAAAATGAAAGTCTTGGCGCAAAAGAATCAATATCTATTCCTGCTTTTATACCAGTGCGGACGTACTCCAGACCATCTGCAAGAGTAAAAGCCATTTCCAATTCAGCTGTTGCTCCTGCCTCGTGCATATGGTAACCACTGATGCTTATTGAGTTGAACTTGGGCATCTTTTCCGAGGTATACTTAAATATATCCGCAATGATCCGCATGGATTGGGCAGGAGGGTAGATGTAAGTGTTGCGCACCATGAATTCTTTGAGAATGTCATTTTGAATGGTTCCCGTGAGTAATTCTGGTGCAACTCCTTGTTCTTCAGCTGCAACAATGTAAAAGGCCATAATTGGAATAACCGCACCATTCATGGTCATAGAAACCGACATTTTGTCTAATGGAATCTGATCAAAGAGGATTTTCATATCCTCAACTGAGTCGATTGCAACCCCTGCTTTTCCTACATCGCCTTTTACTCTAGGGTTGTCACTATCGTAGCCCCTGTGTGTAGCGAGATCAAATGCAACTGAAAGGCCTTTCTGGCCAGCTGCTAAATTTCTTCGGTAAAAAGCATTGGATTCTTCAGCAGTACTGAATCCAGCATATTGCCTTATAGTCCACGGTCTTGAGGTATACATTGTAGCATATGGTCCTCTTAAATAAGGTGGAGCCCCTGCTGAAAATCCATTCTGTATATACTTGCTATCGCTCATTATTTCAGCTTTTCAGTTACCTGCTTGATGATTTTATCTGTCAATACCTCTATATAAAATGATCCACCGCATTGATCACTATAGTTTTCGATCCCGCTTTCTTCCCGAATTAGATTTCCTGTGTTTCTACTGATACGTGAATCTCCAGTTGCGGTAGATAGATCAATGGAATGGCTTCCTCCTAAAATACTTGCAAGGCCGGCAGTAGTATTTAAAAACCATTGATGATCATCTAAATCATGCAATGAGACATGCGAATGTATATGCACATTCTCAAATCCTTTGTTTTCCAGTAAATATCTCAGAGCTCTAACGGTGGCGATCTCTAGGAAAAAATCCGAATGCGCCTCTCGATAAATGTGGGTTTGATTAGTCAACTTTTGAAGCAGATCGACCAGTTGATTGATCGGATTCTTTTTTTCTAATGAAGAAACACATGTGCCGCCGGGATTTAGCAGGAATCCCTTGATTGGGGGCGTCCCTTCCAAATCTGTTGAAGCAATAATATTAATATCACAGATATCTAAATTGATGTCTTTCAGAATTGTGCTTAAATCTTTTTTGTCTGGTTTATCAAGTATGACTCCATCACAACCGCCCATCAAAGCATCGAGAGCTGATTTGTTAGCGTGCTGCGGCACACTGCAATCAATACTTTCGTATAGCTTCCATTGATGAGGTTTAATGGATGAAAAAAAATCTTCTAAGTAATCAAGACCCGTAATATCCTTGCTGTCGTAATAACCTTCGAGTAAAATATCCGCATCATTTTTCCATGCTAATTCTTCTATCGGATTTGCACCTTTAAGTTGCTTTTCAGCTAGCTGGAGCCAATAAGCTTTGTCAACTGAGGGGAAAATGTTGAGGTCTAAATTTTTCAAATCTTTATAATGTTGTAATGATGCTTTCACGAAATTAGGTTAGAAAAAGCATGTTAAGAAAAATAGGATTTTTCAAAGTTTTTTTCTGCGAAATGTGGCTTGAAAGAACATATGAATCTTTTTGAAAAAATCAAGATCAAAAACCATTTTTTTAAGAAAAAAAATTGAAACATATTTGATGCCCTTTCGAGAAATCGTTGGGTCACCTAAGCCAAGATAAACCACTACTAACTCTAATCGGAGATGCATGAATTAATCTGGAAAAACTGCCTTGAATACATAAAAGAGCGCATTCCAAATCAAAGTTTTAGTACATGGTTTGATCCCATAAGTCCCTTAAAGACAGAGGGAAACGTTCTTACAATTCAAGTTCCAAGTCAGTTTTTCTACGAGTGGTTAGAAGAACACTATGTCCACATCCTGAAAGAAGCAATTGCAAAGGAAATGGGTGATGATGCCAGATTGGAATATTCTGTTGTCGTTCAAAACGAAGAAACGAAAAAAAATGGAGCCACTCCCCTGAAAATCAACAACCTAGCTGATAGGAATGGAAGTGTTAATAAGGGTATCAATACTGCATTTATCGATGATCTCAAGAGTGAGAATAATTTAAATCCAACCTATACTTTCGATAATTTCATAGAAGGTGATTGCAATCGATTGGGACGATCTGCTGGCTATGCTGTTGCCAAGAAACCAGGGATTACTTCTTTCAACCCTCTCATGATATATGGAGGTGTCGGATTGGGCAAGACACACCTCGTTCAAGGTATTGGTAATTTCATAAAGAAGGAAGATCCTTCTAAAAAAATCATTTACGTTGCATCTGAGAAATTCACAAATCAATTCATTGATTCACTAAAGAACAACAACGTTCAAAGCTTCATCTCATATTATCGTGAAGTAGACATATTGATCCTGGATGATGTTCAGTTTTTAAGAGACAAGGAAAAAACCCAGGAAATCTTCTTTCACATTTTCAATCACCTTCATCAGGCTGGTAAGCAAATAGTGATGACAAGTGACTGTGCTCCAAAGGATCTGAAAGGACTGCAAGAGCGGTTGGTGTCCAGATTTAAATGGGGACTTACCGCTGACCTTCAACAGCCGGCGTTTGAAACCAGAATGGCCATTATCCAACGAAAGATTCAGGAAGATGGTATTGAAATTCCTGAAGAGGTAATTGAGTACATAGCTTACACTGTTGATACAAACATTCGTGAGTTGGAGGGTGTGATTGTTTCACTAATTGCCCATGCGTCTTTGATGCGAGCAGAAGTTGATCTTGAGCTTGCTAAGAAGGTGTTGAAAAATATAGTGAAAGAAATAGACTCTGAGGTTGGCATAGACTACATCCAAAAAACTGTTTCGGACTACTTCCACGTTGGTCAGGATGATTTGAAAGCCAAGACCAGAAAAAAAGAAATTGTAATTGCCCGACAGGTAGCAATGTACTTCTCTAAAGATTACACCAATCACTCATTAAAGTCAATTGGATATCACTTTGGAGGACGAGATCACAGCACAGTAATCCATGCATTGCAGTCCGTAAATGATATGATGGATACAGATGCTAAGTTTAGATATTCTGTGGATGAGCTAAAGAAAAAATTGAAGATGCGTACGGCTTAGCGCCTAAACGGATAATATACTTTTCTCCCCCTTCGGTCTATTCCAATCACGTCAAATCTACCTCGTACATTTTCAAGTGCTTTGGCAAGTTCTTCTGGCTTATTAATCGCACGGCTGTTAATCTGTGTGATAATGAAACCTTTAGGAATGCCAAGATTTGCAAAAAATCCATTGTTCTTAAAATCGACAACCTTCACACCACTGGAAATACCAAGTAGATCACGCTCCACCTTGGATACACTTTCAAAACTTGCCTCCAGCGCATCTGCGTAATAAATGTTTCTTTTGATGATACTGGTGGTTCCCTCTCGATTGGTAAGGGTCAATTCACGAGTGATCATTTCTTTATCACGTTCTGCTATTACTGTCAATTTATCCCCAGGATAGCTTTTAGCAATAAGTTCTTCCAAAGTGGCCTTATTGTTAATCTGAATGTTGTTGATTTTTCTAATCACATCACGCTTTTGAAGTCCTGCCATTTCTGCCGGTCCTTCTCTTTTTACCTCTGCCACAATTACTCCATCTAGATCATCAACTCCCATTCTGTCTGCTAGCTCACTGTCTATTTCAATAAATTCCGCGCCTGTAAATGCCTTTTGAACCTCACCATAGTTAATAAGATCATTGAATACTTTTTCAACGATATTAACAGGAATTGCAAAGCCATACCCGGCATAGGATCCGGTTCTTGAAAGAATGGCAGTGTTTATTCCTATTAATTCACCTTTGGCGTTTACCAAAGCTCCACCACTATTTCCCGGATTGATAGCTGCGTCTGTTTGGATAAAACTCTCTATTGGAAACTTGTCTCTAAGGATATTAATGTTTCTTCCTTTGGCACTTACAATACCGGCAGTCACCGTAGAGGTCAAATTAAACGGGTTGCCAACGGCCAATACCCATTCTCCTACCTTTACCTGCTCTGAATCACCTTTTGCAATAGCTGGTAACTCGCTGGAGTTGATTTTGATAACTGCCAAGTCGGAGCTTGGGTCTCTTCCGACCAATTCAGCCTGAAAGCTTCTTTTACCAGCTATAACAGTAATCTCATCGGCATCCATAATTACGTGATTATTTGTCACTATGTGGCCATCTTTGGAAAAAACGACACCAGATCCACTGCCAATTTGCTGAGAAGAGCGGGGTTCAAAAAACCAATCCATCCACCCACCGGATCTATAGTCAACTTCACTTAAAGTCTGGATAAACACGACGCTTCCCGTACTCCGTTCAGAAGCTTCAACAAAATTTTCATTTGGAATTGCAGATGAGTACGCAACTCGATTAACCTGTATGGGAGGCGCCTCATGAATTGGGTAGCTATCTAAAGATTTAACATCATTTTTAGTCAAATGATAGATTGTCAATGCCCCCGCAGCTCCAGAGATTAATGCTATAAATATGGTTTTGATCTTATCCATGATCCAGTTTTTTTTATATCAAGAATTAAACTTAATTCATTCAAAAATTATTCCATCTGATTGTTAAAAAATGCAAACTCTTACCTTTGCCGACTGTTCTTTAAAAAAGAACACAGAATCAACCTGAATGAAGAAAAGAAATATAGCCATACTTGGCTCCACAGGCTCCATTGGAACACAAGCACTGGACGTAATTAAGCGGCATCCCGAAAATTTTGAGGTGGAAGTATTGACCGCTCAAAACAGCTCAGAATTGCTTATTTCTCAGGCTATGGAATTCAGACCTAATTGTGTGGTTATTGCCAACGAGGGATTGTATCAGCAAGTCTTCGATGCGTTGGATCCGCATGATATCAAAGTCTACGCCGGAGAAAATGCACTTGCATCAGTGGTTGAAATGGATTCCATAGATATGGTTTTGACTGCTCTGGTAGGCTATTCTGGTCTACTACCAACCATGCGAGCAATAAATGCAGGCAAAACAATTGCGCTTGCAAATAAGGAAACATTAGTAGTGGCCGGAGAATTGATAACAAAGCTGGCTCAAGAGAAAGGTGTGAATATCCTTCCGGTTGATTCAGAGCATTCTGCCATTTTCCAGTGTATAGTCGGAGAATTTCACAATCCATTGGAGAAACTGATCTTAACTGCTTCAGGAGGTCCTTTTAGAGGTAAAAACAGAGATTTATTAAAATCTGTGACAAAAGAGCAGGCTCTGAAGCATCCAAATTGGGATATGGGAGCAAAAATTACCATTGACTCGGCTACTATGATGAACAAAGGCCTTGAGGTAATAGAGGCTAAATGGCTTTTTGGAGTAAACTTGGATCAAATCGAGGTTATTGTACATCCTCAATCGATTATTCATTCAATTGCTCAATTTGAGGACGGCTCTATGAAGGCACAAATGGGATTGCCGGACATGCGTGTGCCAATACAGTTTGCAATGACCTATCCGGAGCGATTAAAGGCGGATTATCCCCGGTTTGACTTCCTTGATTATCCTCAATTAACATTTGAGAAGCCTGATATTGAAACTTTTCGTAACCTTGGATTAGCTTTTGAAGTTGCAAAGAAGGGAGGAAATAAACCGTGTATTTTGAACGCCGCGAATGAAATTGCTGTTCAGGCATTTCTAGAAGATAAGGTAGGATTCCTCGAGATTTCAGAGGTGATTGAAAGCTGCCTCAAAAAGGTAAGCTATATTCGCAATCCTGAAATAGAAGATTTTATAGAAACAGATAAAGAAACACGGGCTAAAGCGCTCGAATTGATAAAATAGATGGAGACTTTAATAATGGTAGGACAGCTTCTTTTGGGGCTGTCGATTTTGGTAGGGGTTCATGAGTGGGGGCATTTGATTGCCGCTAAGACTTTTGGAATGCGAGTGGAGAAATATTCAATTGGATTTCCGCCGAAGATTTGGGGAAAGCAATTTGGCGAGACCGAATACTCGATCGGAGCAATTCCATTGGGTGGTTTTGTGAAAATTTCTGGTATGATAGATGAGTCATTGGATACCGAATCTTTGAATGAGGAACCACAGCCATGGGAATTCAGGGCTAAACCCGCCTGGCAGCGATTGATTGTTATGATGGGTGGAATCATTGTAAACGTGGTTACAGGCATAATCATTTTCATAGGATTGGCCATGGTAAATGGGGAGGCATACATTCCAAAAGCTGAATTAGATAAGCATGGAATAGTTGCATATGATTTGGGAGAGCAACTGGGCTTTAAAACCGGCGATAAGATATTGGCCATTAATGGACAGAACTATGAAAGGTTTTCGGATTTGTTGAGTCCGGATTTGTTGCTTGGCTCTGATAACTATTACACTGTGCTAAGAGATGGTGAGGAAATCAGGGTTGATATGCCCAATGATTTTATTGACAAGTTTGCTGATAAGAAAAATAGAGTTAGCGTCATTGATCCACGGATTCCTTTCTCCGTTCAAACAGTGGTTCCAGGTTCTTATGCTGATGATGCCGGACTTGAAGTTGGAGACAAAATCGTAGCTATAAATGGCAATGAGGTAAAATATTTTGACCAATTGAGTTCAATTCTTGACGGCTTAAGTGGCCAAGAGATTACGCTTCAGGCTAAAAGAAATGGCCAAATCATCGATATGGTTACCTCGGTGGATACTGATGGTACATTGGGATTTGTTGCACAATATGACCTAGAGTATGTAATTAGAGATTTTAGTTTCGGTGAAGCAATCGGAGAAGGGACTTACAATGCATTTGCCGTAGTATGGTTAAACATCAAAGGATTCAAGAAAATGTTTGCCGGAGATGTAGATGTAAGAAAATCACTTTCGGGACCAATTAAGATAGCTACCTTTTTCGGAGGCACATGGGATTGGAATAATTTCTGGAGAATTGTTGGCTTACTGTCTATGGTATTGGCTTTCATGAATTTCCTACCAATACCAGCCCTGGACGGTGGACATGTTATGTTCTTAACCTGGGAAATTGTGACAGGAAGAAGGCCATCAGACAAGTTTCTCGAAAACTCTCAGAAAGTCGGAATGGTAATTCTACTTTCACTTATGGCATTCGTAATCATAAACGATACCATTAGTTTATTTTAAAAGTCATTAGCAGCTTCCTCCGATTCCTCAATTGGGGGAGCTTCTCTGTAAATTTCAAATTCAACCCGTCGATTTAGTTTTCGATCTGCCTCAGTGACCTCATTTTCAATAATTGGTTGAGTATCTCCGTACCCTTCGGCTTGTACACGCTCCTTGATGATGCCGGCAAAAATGACAATATAGTCACGGATGTTTTGGGCTCTTTCTTTAGATAATTGAAGGTTCTTGGCTGGGTCACCCACCGAATCAGTATGGCCGGATATCCTTAACTTAAAGTCCACATTGTCATAAAGGAAGTTTACCACTTTATTCAAGTCGGCATACATTTCAGTTTTGAGTTCCGCCTTCCCAACATCAAACTCGATAGACTCAAATTTCATCTTAGACGCTAGTGGCTGTGTCACGGTATTGATCTCCATTGGTCCGTCCAGATAGAAGACTTCTTCTATTCGAAAAAAATCATCTCCCTGTAGTATTAGAAGGTAATTTCTTTCATTGATCAGATCAAACTCAAACGATCCATCAGCTTTCAGAAATCTGGGAGCTACCTCGTTTCCCTTATCCAGATCAATGATTGAAACGATTCCCTGAAATGGTGCGCCGGTCAGTGAATCTGTCAAAGTACCAGTGACAGCAGTAGTTGCTTCCGGCTGAGCCTCCATAGGAAGTGGAAAGGAGTAAATATCTTGTTTGTTTAAGTCCCTGGTGGAACTCCTGGCATAGAATAATAATTCTGAATCGGAATCGATCGTAAAATAGAATTCACTGCCACGACCGTTTACTAGCGGGCCAATGTTTTGTGGCTCAGTCCAATAACCATCCTTATGATAAGCTTTATAAATATCAAATTCACCAAAGTTGTAAAGCTGACCTTGAGAGCTGAAGTAGAGAACATCGTATACCGGATGGTAGAAAGGGCTGACGTCATTTTGACGGGTATTTATAACAGGACCTAAGTTGAGTGCAGCTGACCATCTTCCTCTTTCGTCTTTGGTGGTGTAATAAATATCTGAAAGACCAAATCCACCCAAACGATCTGAAGCAAAATACAAAGTATCTCCTGTATGAGTAAGTGCGGGGTGAGAATCCCAGGCAAGACTGTTTACACTGACACCCAGATTTTCGGGTCTGGTCCAGGTACTATCTTCCTGAAGCGTGGCAATAAACAGGTCACAATCACCATAAGAATCAGGTGAGTCACATCTTGAAAATACCAGTGTTTTTCCATCGCCACTGATACAAGGTGATCCTTCATTATAGTGAGAATTCAGTTTGTCAATAGGCTTGGCCTTGGACCATGTGCCATATGGATCTTTATGACTAAAAAAGAGATCTTCGTCTTCTCTGAACCTAATAGTTTCGTCAACTTTTTTTCTTTTTGATGTGAAAACTAAAATGTCATTATGAATATTGAGGGAAGGGCCATAATCAGCGCTTGAGCTATTTACTAACATGCCCATATTCAAGAGAACTCCTCTCGGAGGCTGTAAGGTATCTATCAGCTTTCGATGCTCCACAAGCTCATAATAGTAATCTATTGGTACGAATTGTTCTGCGGCTTGTCGGTTTAGCGAGTCATAATACAACTCTATTTCTTTGATGTTTATGCCTTGATAATGATGCCTTAGTACCATCCTATAAAGCGTTTTGGCCTCATCCGGATCACCGAAAAGTTCAGTCATTTTAGCTAGCTTCCAGATAAGCCTTGTGTCTTTGTAAAAATTACGAATACCAAAACGGCTCACATAGTCTTTCAATGCCAGATATAATTCTTCCCATTTTTCCGCTTTGTCAAGCTCAATAATGTGCGCTAGTTTCTGCTTGTTGAAGTATTCAGGATATTTATTTATTCCTTTGAATTCGTACGCATTGAAAACCACATCTTTGGGGATGGAATCTGAGAGTATTTGCACTTCTTTTCTGCCTCTCTGAGCAGAAGCACAGAGTGTTATCAGAACTAATAAAAGTCCAATGTGGCGATGAAAATTCTGGCGCATGCTGTCGATTCGTCAGTAAAATTTAAAATTAATTTAAAGTTAGCACTATTTGCCATGTACATCCACTTTGGCATAGCGATTGACATTTATGTACCTTTCCCAAAATCGCGGAGACGTGTACATTATATCTGACACATTGGCATTTTATGAGCAAAGCTTATTTGAAACCTTACTTTATACCTGAATTTGTAGATGAAGACTCAGAGGAATTGATTCAGATCATTTCTCCTGAAGATAGCCAAATGGAAGAATCTGACCTTCCGGAGGAGCTGCCCATACTACCCATTCGAAATACTGTTTTATTTCCGGGTGTTGTCTTGCCAATAACCGTGGGCAGAACAAAGTCGATCAGACTGGTGAAAAAAGCCTATCGGGGCGATCGGATCATAGGTGTGATAGCACAAAAAAATGTAAAGACCGAGGAGCCGAAGTTCAAAGATCTTTATGAGATTGGCACCATTGCCAAAATCTTGAAAATGATTGTATTGCCTGATGGCAATACAACTATCATCATACAAGGGCAAAATCGATTTAAAATCAGGGAGCAGCTACAAGAAGAACCACATCATATAGTGAAGTATGCCACCGTTCCGGACAAATCAAATACGCTCAACAAAAAGGAGCAAAAAGCGATTATTCAATCGCTTAAAGACACAGCGACCAAGATAATGGGCCTGAGCCCTGAGATTCCAAAAGAAGCTCGCATCGCAGTGGATAATATCGATAGCTTTAATTTTCTCACTCATTTTCTATCATCGAATGTAAATGCCGAGGTAAGTGATAAGCAATCACTCCTGGAAATTGATGATCCCCAGGCCAGGGCTGAAAAACTGTTGCAGTTCATGCTAAAGGATTTGCAAATGCTGGAGTTAAAGCAGGAGATTCAAGATAAGGTACATACTGACATTGATCAGCAGCAACGTGACTATTTCCTCCGTCAGCAAATCAGAATTTTGCAAGATGAATTAGGCCAAGACGGCCCAGATCAGGAAGTGGAGGCTTTACGCAAACGTGGAGATACAAAAGACTGGCCGGAAGAAGTGAAAGATCATTTCAATAAGGAGCTTGACAAGATATTGCGTATGAATCCGGCTGCTGCTGAGTTTCCCGTAGCTATGAGCTATGTAGAGCTTTTGATCGACTTGCCATGGAATGAGGTCACTGAAGACAACTTCGATCTTAAGAATGCACGCAAAGTGCTGGATCGTGACCATTTTGGACTTGAAAAAGTAAAAGAACGAATAATAGAATACCTGGCGGTAAGAAAGCTAAAACAAGACATGAAAGGGCCGATTTTATGCTTGTATGGCCCTCCAGGAGTAGGCAAAACATCTTTGGGAAAATCAATTGCTGATTCTTTAAATAGAAAATATGTACGAATGTCTTTGGGTGGAGTGCATGATGAAGCCGAAGTGAGAGGGCATCGAAAGACCTACATTGGTGCAATGCCGGGGAAGATTATTCAAAACCTTAACCGGGCTAAATCTTCGAATCCCGTTTTCATATTAGATGAAATAGATAAAGTAAGTTCTGATTTTCGAGGAGATCCGTCTTCTGCCTTGCTTGAGGTATTAGATCCTGAGCAGAATTCCACTTTCAAGGATAATTACCTTGAAGTAGATTACGATCTTTCAAAAGTTCTTTTTATAGCTACGGCCAATTCACTGGACACCATTCAGCCGGCACTGAGAGATCGCATGGAGATCATCGACGTGAGCGGGTATACTCTGGAAGAAAAAGTTGAAATAGCGAAAAAGCATCTCATTCCAAAACAAAGGAAAGAACACGGTCTAAAAGCATCTGATATATCCTTCGATAAATCTGCGATCACAAAATTGGTCAATGATTATACGCGAGAATCCGGTGTTCGAAGCCTGGAGAGAAAAGTAGCAGCCGTGATTCGCTCAATCGCCAAGTCAGTGGCTATGGAGGAAGATTATGAAGCAAAGATCACAGATCTGCGCGTACGCGAAATTTTAGGGCCAGAGATTTTTGACAAGGATAATTATGAGGACAATTCAGTACCTGGTGTAGTAACTGGATTGGCATGGACACCATCCGGTGGGGACATTTTGTTTATTGAATCTTCACTTAGTAGAGGTAAAGGGAAGCTGACTCTTTCAGGGCAGCTTGGTGATGTGATGAAAGAATCGGCAGTGGCAGCTTTATCCTATTTGAGATCTCATTCTGAAATTTTAAGCATCGACCATCGTGTTTTTGATAATTACGACCTTCATGTTCACGTGCCAGCCGGAGCAATTCCCAAAGACGGACCTTCTGCAGGTATCACAATGCTAACTTCACTGGCATCAGTTTTTACACAACGCAAAGTGAAAAAACAATTGGCAATGACCGGGGAGATTACCCTTAGAGGTAAAGTACTGCCAGTAGGTGGCATTAAAGAAAAGATTCTTGCAGCACGTAGAGCCGGAATCAAAGAAATTATCATGTGTAAGCGAAATGAAAAAGATTTGGAAGAGATCAATCCAAAATATCTAAAAGGTCTGAAAATTCATTTTGTTGAATATGTACCTGAAGTATTGGAAATAGCGTTAACAAAGCAAAAATCAAGTAATCCACTTGAGTTTATCCTTCCCGAAGAAAAGAAAGATTGAGAGTATTTGGTTTCATAGCATGTTTTCTTCCACTTTTTTGCTTGTCTCAGATTGGCGGTGAGCTAGGATATCAATCGCTGAATCTCACCACCAACCCAAGAGCAGCAGCCTTGGGAGGAACCACTATTTCACTTAGTGATGGAGATGTCTCTCAGTTTTTTGAGAACCCGGCTACTTTAGACTCGGTGAAAACGAAGAATATTTTTCTTCAAGTCAATCCATATTTTGCAGATGTATTCGTCTATTCAGGAGCATATACTTTTAATATGGCATCTTTGGGAACATTTGCAGCAGGATTGACATATGTCAATTTTGGATCATTCGAGATGACAGACGAAAGTGGAAATGATTTGGGCACATTCAATGCACAGGATTATACATTCCAAATTGGGAAGGCTCATCGGTTAGGACCATTTACACTGGGTGCCAATGTAAAACTTGCCCATTCTTCCATCGAAAATTATGGTTCTACAGCCCTACTTATGGACGTTGGAGGTGTATTTCATGTGAATAAAAACTGGACTGTAGCGATGGTGTTTGAGAATATTGGAGGAAGAATTACAGAATACACATCATTTTCCTCACCCGAAATTCCATTTGATGTAAAGATTGGTACGACCTTTAAGCCACAGTACATGCCTTTAAGATTCACTGTTACTTCTACTAATCTTGTGGACGACAATTTTACAGAAGAGCGTGATGCAGGCGGACGATCAAATAAGACATTAGATCGAATTTGGAAAAGAGTTAATCTGGGGGCTGAAGTTCTGTTGAATGAAAACTTTCAGTTACTTGTTGGTTATAGTCATAAGCGAAAGCAAGAGTTGCGTTTAGCCGATATTGGTGGAGGTGCAGGTTTTTCGTATGGAATGATGGTAAAAATTAAAAGAATTGAGCTGCGCTTTTCCAGAGCAACGTATCATGCGGCAGGCGGTAGCAGTTTTATAAGCCTGCGAACTGATTTAAATGATTTTAAGAAGATTTTATGAGCGGTATTAAAAACGATTTAACTCCAAAGCAGATAGTAGCGGAGCTTGATAAATACATCATCGGGCAAAAAGACGCAAAGCGAAACGTAGCTATTGCACTAAGAAACCGATGGAGACGAATGAATGTGAAGGAAGAAATTCAAGGCGAGATAGTCCCGAACAATATTCTTCTAATTGGCTCGACAGGAGTTGGAAAAACAGAGATAGCAAGAAGGCTTGCAAAAATTGCAGATGCGCCATTTACTAAAGTGGAAGCTTCAAAATTTACAGAAGTAGGGTATGTGGGAAGAGATGTTGAAAGCATGGTTCGAGACCTAGTAGATCAAGCGGTGAATATGGTGAAAATTGCAAAGAAGGAGGAGGTGAAAGAAAAAGCTGCTGAGGTAGTAGAAAGCATTATTTTGGATGCACTCATTCCACCATTGAAAGGCACACCCAATGCATATGCGACTAAAATAGGAAGCGATGAGCCTGAAAATGAAGTTGAACTAAATGAGCAAACTCGAGCGCGTTTCCGGGAAAAAATCCAAAATGGAGAATTGGACGATCGTAAGATCGAAATAGATGTGACCGCTAATCCTTCCGGTAATGTTGGAATGATTGGAGGAGGTATGGATGAAGCTTCCATGATCAACATTCAGGAAATGATTGGCAACATGATGCCGAAAAAGAAAAAGAAGCGAAAAGTCACCATTGCTGAAGCGCGTAAAATCTTGCTAGAAGAAGAAGCTTCAAAGATGATTGATATGGATGAAGTTAAGGAAGAGGCGATATTTAAAGCTGAGAATACGGGTATTATTTTCATCGATGAATTTGATAAAATAGCCAAAGGAGGAGATGGCGGTAAGGGGCCGGATGTAAGTAGAGAGGGTGTGCAGCGAGATTTACTCCCCATAGTTGAGGGAAGCGCTGTAAACACAAAGTATGGAATAATTAATACAGACCATGTATTATTCGTGGCTGCCGGAGCCTTCCATTTCAGCAAACCTTCAGACTTAATTCCCGAGCTGCAAGGACGCTTTCCTATTCGTGTGGAGCTAGATAATCTTACAAAAGCTGATTTCCTACGCATACTTACCGAACCCAAGAATGCATTGACCAAGCAGTACGAAGCTTTGGTTGCTTCAGAAGAAGTGAAGTTGACATTCCAGGACGAAGCACTGGAAGAAATTGCTGAGATGGCATTTCAGATCAATGAGGATGTTGAAAACATTGGAGCGAGAAGGCTGCATACCGTAATGAGTAAGTTGTTAAACGAAATCTTATTCGATATCCCTGATACGATTGGCCCAAATGCTCAAATTGTGATTGATAAGAAAACCGTCGAGGAAAAATTAGCAGGATTGGTTAAGGACAAAGATTTAAGTAGATATATCCTTTAGATCTCTTTAGGGAAGTAGAAGAATGCGAGCATTCCTTTGCCAAACTCAACATCTTTCCAATATTTCACATTGAAGTTGATCCCAACCATTCCGCAGGTAGGAATGTTGTCAAAATTAAGCTTTGCAAGCGCGTTGGCTACACTGGTGAATCCAGGGTTATGGCCGAAAAGTGCAAGTTTATCACAGCTTGGGGCACTTTTTATCACGCGTAGTATTTCGGAAGCCCCTGCATGGTAGAGTTCACGATCCAACCGAATCTGACCTTCATCAATATCCATTTTATCGCAAATGTGAAGCGCGGTATAAAATGCTCGACTTGCAGTACTTGATATCAATACTTCTGGCTTGGGCTGATGTTCCTTTAGGTGCTGTCCCATCTTTATCACATCCTTTCTTCCACGTTTACCTAGCGGTCTATCATGGTCATTCAGGTCAAATGCCCAGGATGACTTGGCATGTCTAATTAAATAAAGGGTCTTCATCAGTCAGGTAAATAAAAATCAAATGTCATATCATTCATGCATTTAAAATGTCCCCTGGGACAATTATTAAAACCAGAAGTCGCACATGGCCTGCAATTCAGCTTATTATTTTCAAAGACAATAAACTGCGTACGGTAGGGATATGTTCCAAAATGGGGCGTAGTATTTCCCCACATCGTATAAATCGTCTTCTTAAAAGCAGCAGCAATGTGCATCATCACATTATCGTATGAAAATATCCAGTTGGCATTTTGGATAAGCGATGCTGACTGATTGAAACTAAATTTTCCACACGCATTAAAGATGATGGCTTTCTTATTTAGCTTTTCAATAGCTTCCTCTTCTTCAGCTGTTCCTTGCTTAAAAAACTTCATAACCTCCTCCGCTACTTCTATATCGTTTTCATTTCCAATCAAAACAATGGGTTTATTGATTCGATCACATAGTTCAATAAGCCGGTTGACTGGTAATTTTTTTGTGCTATGCGAGGCACTTATAGCGATTGCAGCATACCCATGTTGGTGAGATTTTGGCAGCCAAGCATTTTCTACTTCATCTTTTTCCGGTAGAAAAAAGTCGATTCCCAGATTGTCACCTTTAATTTCAAGCGGCTTTAGCATTTCAATGTATTGATCAATAATATGAGCTTTAGGAAGTCGATTGATCTTGGTTTTTACATAAAACCAATGCAGAAAAAAATGCCTGTCGAATGCGAGAAATTTTTTTGATAGTTTGAACCGAATCAATTTGGAGCGGAATCCATTATCGAAATCGATGACCCAATCAAAACTATGCTCCTTTAGCTTTTTTCTTAAGCTCCCAATCGATCCATCATCCTGATAGCTAGCATCCAAGTATGGATTGTTCTGAAGTAGGTCTTGAAGTCCATTTTTAACAAGGACACAAACTTCAGCGTCAAGCTCTGTTTTGAGAAGCCTGATAATGGGAGTTGCCAATAAGACTTTGTCCCGGGATACTGTATTAATAATTAGTATCTTCATATAGGTAAAATTCCATAAACAGAAATTGTTTGGTAGCCGAAGGATTAAGTTACCTCTACCAATTCAGCAATTTGAATAAATAAACCTAAAAATGAACTATTGGTTAATAAAGAGCGAGCCTGGCACCTATTCGTGGGATGATCTGGTGAAATTGGGGCGTGATCATTGGGATGGTGTGAGAAATTTCAAGGCGAGAAATAACATCAAACAAATGAAAGTTGGAGACTTATGTCTTTTCTATCACAGCGTCAACGAAAAGGCTGTAGTTGGAATAGCAGAGGTGGTGAAGGAATATTACAAAGATCCCACTACTGATGATCACAGATGGTATGTAATGGACGTAGTGCCCGTAAGGAAACTGAGCAGGCCGGTCACACTGGCTGAAGTAAAGGCTGATGAGCGACTAAGCGAAATGCAACTGGTGAAGTATTCCAGGCTTTCAGTTCAGGGCGTACGAAAAGAAGAATTTGATATTATTTTGGAATTGAGCGAACGATAGGGAAAATATCGACGTAAGTGTTTATTACATATGAAGAAGATCTTACTTGTGTTTATGCTGCTACCCTTAATCACTTTTTCGCAGCGAAAAAAAGACAGAGACACCAGTGCGGTGATATTACAGCCCAATCGAATTGAATTTGAAAAAGAAAGCGAGGAATCAGAATTTTATGTAGTCCCGGGAAATAAGGACGGTATTTTGGTAGCGGAAGAAACAGGTGAAACAACGAGAGGAGGAGCTATATGGAAAATATACCTTGTCAATACTGAACTAGAGATTGACTGGTCTCAGAATCTCATTATTCCTGATGATGGCGGATTGTTGGGCTATGAATACTTCGACGGACGGTTTTATCTGCTATTTAGCCGCAGTAGATTCAGAACACAAGACCTAATTGTCTATCAATTCGTTGCTAAAACGCAAGAGTACATCTCTTATGAAATTACTACGGTATTCCCAATTCAGATTACTCATTTTGAATCAGTCGGGGAAACACTTCTATTGGCCGGATACGCGAATTTCAGACCAGTTGTAATCACCTATAATATCAATGACAGAATACCCCGGGTAGTTCCTGGTTTTTATGATAATAAGAATAACATACTGGATTTGGTTGTAGATGAGCGTTCTAAATTATTTACGGTGATTCTCGCTGAGAAGATGAAAAATAAGAAATACACTGCGAGAGTAAGAACCTTTACAGACAAGGGTGACATCATTCAGGATAATTTGATAAACCCGGGAGAAAGGAGAAGTTTACTTGATGCAGCCAGCACCACTTTCGCGGGAGGTTTGCAATACTTGGCCGGAACACATTCTCGAAAATCAAATCAATACAGCCAGGGATTCTATCTGAGCAAGTTTATCAATGGTCAACAACAATTCAATAAATACTATCCGTTTGCAGATCTGAACAACTTCTTTGGCCACCTTAAGCCCAAGCGAGAAGAGCGGATTATGAATCGGATAGAGCGCAAGCGCTCCAGAGGTAAAATCAAAAAATTTAACTACCGATTGCTCGTGCATAAAATTCTTGAACGTGATGATCAATACATCATGATTGCCGAAGCGTATTACCCAAGATACAATTATACTTCAACCGGCGGAGGAGCATACAGCAGCAGATGGTCTTCACCCTCTTTTGGATCCAATCCATATTTTATCGGATATAAATACACCCACGCGGTGGTCGTTGGCTTTGATCAGAACTGCAACATTTTGTGGGATCAGACTTTCAAAATTGAAGATATTCAAACATTCACTTTGGATGAAAATGTAGAAGTCAGTGCCTCTGGAGATAAAGTGATCCTCATGTACCTTGAGGAAAATGAAATTCGCTCCAAAGTGGTTCAAGGCAACGAAATAGTAGAAGGACGTACGTTCAATCCTGTTAAACTTTCATTCGAATCAGATGAATTAAAGTCAAGAGATCCCAGTGTAGAAGGATTAGAAAGTTGGTATGACGAAACCTTATTTGCATATGGCGAGCAGTCGATTAAAAACCCGACGGCCATCCCGGGAAAGCCAATAAGAAAAGTTTTTTATATCAATAAGATTCAATACGATCTGGATAGGCAGCCAAATTAAGAGTTAAATATTACTTTTGCGCTAACGAACACTCATGCAAAAGCGCCTGCTTTTCGATAGCCCACTACTTAAGGTCACAATCAGCAGATTGTGCCAGCAACTCATTGAAGTCCATGGAGATTTTTCCCAATCCGTAATTATCGGAATGCAGCCTCGAGGAATCTATCTGGCCGAACGGATAAAAGAAGAACTTGAAAGCCTTGTAGCTAAGGATATTCATCTGGGATATTTAGACACGACTTTTCATAGAGATGATTTTCGTAGGAGAGATGAGCCGATTACTCCAAGCCAAACAAAAATTCCATTTCTTATAGAAAATAAAAATGTAATACTGGTTGACGATGTGCTATTTACAGGGAGAACCGTGAGAGCTGCATTAGATGCCATGAACACTTTCGGACGACCAGCAAAGGTTGAGTTGCTGGTGTTGATTGATAGACTGTACAGCAGGCATATTCCGGTGGAAGCCAACTATGTAGGAAGAAAAGTAAACACCATTCAATCACAAAAAGTATTGGTAGAACTCGACGAAAAGCAAAAAGAAGATCACATTTGGTTAATTACTAAAGAAGAATGAGTCAACTGAAAACCAAACATCTCTTAGGTATAAAGAACCTCGATAGAGAGGACATTGAACTCATTTTTCAAACTGCAGCCAATTTTAAAGAAGTAATCAACAGGCCAATAAAAAAGGTGCCTTCGCTAAGAGATGTAACTGTGGCCAATGTCTTCTTTGAAAATTCTACCCGCACCAAGCTTTCGTTCGAATTGGCTGAAAAAAGGTTGTCAGCGGATGTCATAAACTTTTCCGCTTCAGGTAGTTCAGTGAAGAAAGGAGAGACGCTGCTGGATACTGTAAATAATATCCTTGCAATGAAAGTGGACATGGTGGTGATGAGGCATTCCAGCCCCGGAGCTCCTCATTTTCTTGCCAAACATATAGATGCCAATATCATTAATGCCGGAGATGGTACACATGAGCATCCTACGCAGGCATTGTTAGATTCATTTTCAATTCAGGAAACCTGCGGTCAGGTGGAGGGTAAAAAGGTAGTAATCGTGGGAGATATTCTGCATTCTCGTGTGGCGCTCTCAAATATCTTCGCACTCCAAACCCTTGGTGCAGAGGTGATGGTGTGTGGACCAGCCACCTTACTCCCCAAACATATTCGTGAATTGGGGGTAAAAGTTGAAACGGATATCAAGAAGGCACTGGAATGGTGTGATGTAGCGAACATTCTGAGAATTCAGCTTGAAAGACAGCAGATGAAATATTTCCCTTCACTTCGAGAATACTCCAACTATTTTGGAGTGAACAAACAGCTTTTAGACTCACTGAAAAAGGAAATCACAATCATGCACCCGGGCCCTATTAATCGCGGAGTTGAAATCACAAGCGATGTAGCAGACTCTGATCATTCGATTATACTTCAGCAAGTAGAGAATGGTGTGGCTATTAGGATGGCAGTGTTGTATTTACTCGCAGGCGTAACATAAAGCTATTTACCCGTGTAAGAATACGGCGTTATCAATTTCAATTCCTCCTTTATTTGGTCTGAGACATCAAGTCCGGCTATAAATGACTGTATGGAAGCCTCTGTGATGGCTTCATTCGTACGTGTTAGCGACTTTAACGCCTCATAAGGCTTTGGATATCCTTCACGGCGCAAAATGGTTTGTATCGCTTCAGCTACCACTGCCCAGTTATCCTCAAGATCAGCTCGTATTGCCGATTCATTGGCATTGATTTTTGAAAGACCTTTTTCCAACGAAAGAAGTGATATAAATGTATGGGCGATTGGAACACCAATATTTCTCAAAACTGTAGAATCTGTTAAATCGCGTTGCAACCTCGAAATTGGAAGTTTTGCACTTAAATGTTCAAACATTGCATTTGCAATACCGAGGTTGCCTTCAGCATTTTCGAAATCAATTGGATTGACTTTGTGGGGCATTGCAGACGAACCAACTTCATTTTTTGCAATAGTCTGCGTGAAGTAATTCATTGAGATGTATTGCCACACATCTCTGCTAAAGTCAATCAAAATGGTATTAATACGTTTCAATCCGTCAAATAATGCTGCGAGGTGGTCGTAGTGTTCAATTTGTGTGGTAGGATGACTTCTTTTAAGTCCAAGTTTTTCTGCTACAAAATGATCGCCAAATGCATGCCAATCATGATCCGGGTAGGCAACGTTGTGGGCATTGAAATTCCCTGTAGCCCCACCAAATTTAGCCGCATAAGGTACCTGCTTAAGCAGAGTCAATTGCTCTTTTAGCCTTACTACAAAAACCATTATTTCCTTCCCAAGCTTTGTCGGAGAAGCCGGCTGGCCATGCGTCTTGGCAAGCATTGGGATATCATCCCAAAGAGAGGCTTTAGTTTCTAAATCTATAATCAAAGCATCCAGTTTTGGAAGAAAAGAATTTTCAAGAGCCTCCTTCAATGAAAGAGGGATGGATGTATTATTAATATCTTGAGAGGTAAGACCAAAGTGAATAAATTCCTTAAAGTCATGCAGCCCAAGCTGATCAAATTTCTCTTTCAAGAAGTATTCAACAGCCTTTACATCATGGTTTGTGGTTTTTTCAATCTCTTTAATTGCTTCAGCATCTTCAAGGGAGAATGACTCATATATATTTTCAAGATCCTGGTTATGCTTGGGATCATAATCTTTGAGTTGAGGAATGCCGCTTTCGTATAGTGCAATAAAATATAGTACTTCTACTTTTACTCGATACTGAATAAGTGCTTTTTCTGAAAAGAAGTCTGCAAGCTGAGATACTTTCGATCTGTATCTCCCGTCAATTGGCGAGATGCCTTCAAGTGGATTGAAATTCATGTGTATAATTTTTTCTTTTAATCGACACTCATGAAATTTTATTCGATAAAAAGGAACACAAAAGTACCTCATCAATGTTTACTTGCCTGACCTGATGAAGAGAATTATCTTTGCGCCCTTAAAATTGACAACATGGCATTTTCATTATTCAAGAAAAACAAAAAAAATAAAGACAACAGGTATCAAATAGTTACCATCAAAGAGGTGGTTGATGTGGCAAAGGACGCTGTGAACCTTGTTTTTGAAAAACCTGAATCTTTTGATTACGAGCCAGGTCAGTTTATAACCATCATAAAGGAGGTAAACGGAAAGAAGATACGAAGAGCATATTCCCTGTGCACGACACCATTTGAAGATGAAAATCCTGCCGTAACTGTGAAAAGAGTAGATGGAGGGGCTATGTCCAACGACCTTAATGATAATGCCAAGGCGGGAGACCAACTTGAGATTATGGAACCCATGGGAATGTTCACCACCGAGTACAATTCGTCAAATAAAAGGAATGCAATATTCTTTGGCGGAGGAAGTGGAATTACCCCGTTGATGTCAATAATTAGGTCTATACTTTTAAAAGAACCTGAAAGCCAGACCACTCTGGTATATGGGAATCGCACCAAAGAATTTGTAATCTTCAAGGAGTTGATTGCAAACCTGGAGGAGAATTATCCGGAGAGATTTAAAGCCATACACATCTTGGAAGATGGAGAAGCTGATTATAACGGAAGGCCCACTCCGGATATGATTGGGGAAATTTGTAAAGAACTTTCTGCTGATTCAAATGCTGAGTTCTACATCTGTGGCCCACAGCCAATGATGGATGTGGTTTCTGAAGGACTTGATAAGTTTGGAATTGCTAAAGATTCCATTCGTATGGAAAGCTTTGAAGCCGGAAAAACTTCACCTTCTGAAATCATTGACAAAAATGCTGTATCAGAAAGCGAAGTAACAATTCTACTTGATGGTGAAGAGTATTCCATCACCGTGAAGAAAAGTGCTTCAATACTTGACACAGCCCTAGACAATGACCTTGATATGCCGTATTCATGTCAAAGTGGTTTGTGCACTGCTTGTCGCGGCAAGTGCGTTGAAGGCAAGATCAGCATTGATGAGGCTGAAGGACTTTCTCAGGATGAATTGGATGAAGGTTACGTGCTCACGTGTATTGGCAAGCCATTAACTGATCGGGTAAAAGTCGAGATGGGCTAATTCGCTTTTGCAAATATCAAATTGAAGGTTGTGCCTTGGCCCGGTTGGCTGTGGCACTCAATTTTTCCACCCATTGCTTCTACAAATTTGTAGGCAATTGATAAGCCTAATCCTGTTGATCTTTCTTGTGCTGTAGGTTTGTTGCTCAATGTGGTGTAGGCTTTAAATAGGCTTCTTTGCTCTTCTTCACTTATGCCTGGCCCTTCATCTTTCACAACAATCTCGTGATGACTATTTTCAGAGATAAGCGATACTTCAATTTGCTTTCCTTTATCGGAGAATTTTATTGCATTTGAAATCAGATTATCAATAACTTGAACGAGATAGTTCGGGTCTACTTCCGCAAAGCACTCTTTAAGCTTGTCGATGTTATCAACGATTTTAATTTCTTTTTGAGAAGCAATGATGTCAAAGTTGTGAATTGACTCGTAGGTCAAAGACGTAAGGTCGGTCTTTTCAAGCTTTAAATTGACCTTCATATTTTCAATAGCGCTGATATCCAAAACCCGATCTATCATATTACGCATTCGATCGGAGGAGGCTCCAAGCAATTCAACATATTTCTGCAAATTCTTATCCGGATGATTCTTGGCTACATCTTCAAATAAAGTCATCAGCCCTATGATCATGTTTAGTGGATTTCGAAGGTCATGAGCTACGATGCCCATAAGTTTATTCTTCTCATCATTTAGCCATTTCAGCTTCTTGTTTTGTTTCTGAATGAAGAAATAAGATCTGGCGAGGGTGGTTGCAAGTAGTATGAATAATACGAGTGCCAGCAAAACGAGTCTGTTTTCACGTGATTTTGCCTCGATCTCCTCCGTGAATTTTCTCTCCGATTCAAGGCGTTCTTGCTCCATGGCTGAAACCTGCTTTCTGAATTCATATTCAGCAGCCAATTGAGTCGCCTTTTCCACATTGTTTTCTTTATGGATTGAATCTGTCAGCATCTGGTACTCTTCGAGGTATTTCATCGCTTGTGCTGTGTTGCCATAATTTTTATGAAATTGATAAAAGGCAAAAAGTGCGTCCTTAACTTCAGCTCTTAGGTTGGCGGCTTTGCTTATTCTGAGTGATTCTATAAATGCAGCTTCAGCTTCCTTAGGCCTACCCATTTTGGAATATAGCACTCCAAAGTCCTTTTTAACTGAAGCAATAACCCCTACATCTTCACATAAAGTTGAATTTTTTAATGCTCTATCCAAATAGTATTTAGCTGAGTCTAATCGATTCAATTCGATATAAATTGAGCCCATTCCTTCAAGCGGATAGCCTTCAAAGCAAGGGTATATTTCAGATAAATCTATCGCAAGGGATTGTTTTAGCAGGCTTATAGATTTGAGTGTATCTCCATTTTTTAGATGGATGTACGAAAGATTATTGAGAAGTGTGGCTTCACTGTCTTTCATATCATGAATGCGGGTCTTCTCCAATGCATCGCTATAATACTGCATCGCCATTTCCGAGTTATTCATATTATCATAAATAACTCCTAAGTTGTTATTGATTAAAATCTCCCCTGCAATATCACCGGACTGGATGGCCAAATCACGCGCTTCCAGGTAGTTATCAAGGGCTTCGGAATACAAACCCTTCTGATCGTATATAATCCCGATTTGATTTAAAACCTGACTTATTTCTTTAGTCAACCCTCCTTCTTCATAGGCAGATTTTGCGACCTGAGCCCATTTAAGCGCCTCAACATTTTTGCCACGGATGTTTTTAATATTTGCCAAAGCATAAGCAGAATTTCCGTACTCAGGATGGACTTTATTTTCAGAGGCTATCTCGAAAGCGTTCTCGTATGATGTAATGGCCGAATCAAGTGAATTTCCAATTTCGTAGGTAATACCAATAATATAGTAAGCATTTGCAGAGTGGCTCATCATGCCATTTGCAACATACCTTTTGGCACCTCTCTTCATAAGCAGAACTGCCGAATCCAGGTTGGTGCTGGAATAAAAAAGTCCAACTGCCAGCTCGGATCTACTTTTATGCTTGGCAGAGGTGACAGTTTTACCAATTTCATAGGCTTGTCTGACGTAATCCAACTGTTGCTCAGGATTATCTAATGTATTGTACGCCAGATCGATTAGAATATTGATTTTTGAGGTATCAACAGTTGCATTTTTTAATGCATTCTGTAAGCTGTCAGTAGTAGACTTCTGGCCGAAAAGTGGACAAAGAGCTGTCAGGAAGATGGCTGCAAACAGGTGGTTGATTTTGATCATGGTACAATTAGCCGGTATTTCAAATATAATCTTTGATTTGCTCAAATCGGATAACCGCCCAACACTTTTCGGTTTGTTGGCCGAGTTTATCGATTTAATTTGGTGACAATTAAACAAAACTTTGAAATGAAGACATTTTTATCTGCTCTCATGCTAGTGCCAGCAGCACTTTTTGCACAAATTCAAAGTCCTAAAGAATTTTTAGGTTATGAATTGGGAGAGAAATTTTCACGCCATCATCAAGTTGTAGATTACTACAAGCATCTATCCGAGAAATCCGAAAAGGTAACCCTTCAGGAATATGGAAAAACATATGAAAATCGACCGTTGTTATTGGCGTTTGTGTCTTCAGAAGAAAACCTGAAAAATCTCGAAAACATCCGAACGGATAACCTGAAGCGAGCAGGAATAATTGAGGGAACCCCGGATTCCAACATTCCTATTATTTGGTTGAGTTATAATGTGCATGGCAATGAATCTTCTTCCACAGAAGCATCGATGGCAACAATTTATGAGCTTATCAATGATGCGTCTGACAAAAAGGAGTGGTTGGATAAAGCTGTTATTATAATTGATCCATGTATAAATCCAGACGGAAGAGATAGATATGTCAATTTTTTCTGGCAAAATGCCAGTCAGCCATACAATCCTGATCCTAATGCCTTGGAGCACAATGAGCCATGGCCCGGGGGCAGGGCTAATCACTACTTGTTTGATCTTAACCGGGATTGGGCATGGCAGACACAGATAGAAAGCCAAAGTCGAATCAAAGTCTACAATAGATGGCTTCCTCAAATTCATGTTGACTTTCATGAGCAAGGCATTAATTCTCCCTATTATTTTGCGCCTGCAGCCCAGCCTTATCATGAACTTCTAACTTCTTTTCAGCGAGATTTTCAAACGGAAATAGGTAGGAATCATGCAAAGTATTTTGATGCCAATGACTGGTTCTATTTCACTAAACAATTCTTTGATTTATTGTATCCAAGCTACGGCGACACTTATCCAAGCTATAATGGTTCTATCGGAATGACCTACGAGCAAGCAGGGCATGGAAGAGCAGGGCTTGGTATTATTAAGCAAGAAGGGGATAGTCTCACACTTTTTGACCGTATTGCTCATCATTATACCACCGGATTATCTACGATTGAGATAGCGGTAAATAATTCAGATCGATTGCTTACTCAGTTTGAAAAATTCTTTGGAGATAATGCTTCCTTGAAATACAAAACCTTTGTAATGAAGCACGATGGAAATGAAGATAAATTCAATACGCTTAAAACCTGGCTGGACAATCAAGGGATCGTCTATGGAAGTGCCAGTGGCCGTGGAATAAAAGGATATGATTATCAGTCGGGCGGGGAAGCCAGTTTCTCCATTAGTGCCAATGATCTTGTCATAAATATGGATCAGCCAAAAGCAACTTTGGCTCACATTTTATTTGAGCCGCAAACAAAGCTGGTAGATTCGGTGACCTATGACATTACGGCCTGGGGCGTGCCTTACGCTTATGGAATTCAAGCATACGCTACCAAACAAATGATTCCGGTGAACAAAGTGAACGCTTCATCATTCAATGAATCTACCGCTCCTGAGAAAGTATATGCCTTTGTGAGTAAATGGAATAGTATGGATGATGCGAGATTTTTGGCGGCTTTGCTGAAGGAGGGTATTAAAGTACGATTCACTCAAAAACCGATGAATTATAAAGGAGAATCGTTCGATCGTGGAAGCTTGATAATTGCCAGGAGAGACAATAAAGGAACATCCAACTTTGAGGATAAGATAACAAAAATTGCAAATGAACATACGCGCACTCTTGCGATTATTCAAACAGGTTTTATGGATGGTGGGCCTGATGTTGGCTCATCAGAAGTAAGATATCTTAAACGTCCAAAAATTGCCTTGCTGGGTGGTGATGGCACCTCTTCATTAGCATTTGGGGCTATGTGGCACTTCATGGAGCAAGAGCTCGAGTATCCGGTTACCATTTTAGGGACGGATTATTTGGGTCGTACAAATCTCTCAGAGTATGATGTGGTGATCATGCAAAGTGGCTGGTACAGCAGTTTTGGAGAGCGAGAAATGAAAAAATTGATGGATTGGGTTTCTGCCGGAGGAAAACTCATAGCTGTTGATGGAGCGTTGAATAAGTTGAAAGACAGTGATTATTCCTCACTTTCAGCATATGCTAACGATGAAGAAAAGAAAGCTGCAGAAAAGAAGGATACCGATCGAGATGAAAAAGCACGTTTGATCGCTTTTGAAAATCAAGAAAGAGAGTTTATCAAAGGATTTTCTCCCGGAGCAATATATAAGGTGAAAATGGACGAGACTCACCCATTGGCTTTCGGGTATGGCGATTCGTACTATACATTGAAAACAGGATCGCGGCGTGTGGCATATCTAGATGGCAATAATGTAGGTATCGTAGTAGGTGAGAAAGATCTTTTAAGCGGCTTTTCAGGGCAGTATGCTAAAGAAGATATGGCAAAAACCTTAGTATTTGGAGTTGAAAACAAGGGAAGCGGGCAGATTGTGCATATTGTAGATAATCCGCTGTTCAGATCTTTTTGGCAGAACGGGAAGTTGCTGATGGTGAATGCGATGTTTTTCGTAGGACAATAGAAATTTTAATAAGCCGATCAATAGATCGGCTTATTTTTCCTTTAACCTTCCATTTTCTTTTAAAGCTTTGTGAATAATCCACTCAATCTGGCCATTGGTTGAGCGAAACTCATCTGCTGCCCACTTTTCCAGAGCTTTCATGGTGTCTTCGTTTAGACGTAATGCAAAGGGTTTTTTCTTAGCCATCTATTCCCCAGTTTTCCTTCAATCTCCTCACTGCCTGCTTCATCTCTTCTGGTTTTTGTGTTCCTATCAATATTCGTTTACCGTTTTTCAGCAGGAGTTGCAATCCTGTATTTCCTGCGACATTCATGGCTCTACCGGAGCGAAACCGAAATCGATATCCCCAGCCACCATATTCTGTTATTGGTTTGTATTTCCGGACGTACATTTCTTTAACATCATCTTTTGAAAGCCTTTTCTCACTATTAACAAATGGAGGATATCTGTAATACAAATGATCTTGATCCATTGAGACGTAAAGCTTGGATGTGTAAAGTAAAACAACCACTCCTCCGGTGACTATTGCAGAAATCACAAGTCCAATTATGCCCTCGGAGTCTTTAATAAACATCAATCCAATGGCAGTCCCACCAACAGTCAAAACAGTAATGCCGATAACTAAATACCACATCCAGGTGCCTACGAAGCTTTGTTCTTCTTTAAAAAGTAGTTTCCCTTTCATAGCTTTATTTGAGTTATCGCTCTCTTTCCAATAGTACTGTTATAGAACCATGATCGCTGGAGAAGTTGTTTACTTTCCAGCCCTGACTGGTGCTGTCATTGACCCGTTTTTCGAATTTATCAATCTTTTCAAAAGTCTTTTGCTTAAGAAATTTATAGTTATTCATGACCATTAGTGATTAAGTGTTCCTGAATTTACCACGGGTGCTACATCTTTATCAGCGCATAATACCACCATTAGGTTACTGACCATAGCCGCTTTACGTTCTTCATCCAACTCAATTACTTCTTTCTCTTTGAGCTGCTCCAATGCCATCTCAACCATACTTACAGCACCCTCTACAATTTTGTGCCTTGCAGCCACTATTGCTGTTGCTTGCTGTCTTCGAAGCATGGCGCTGGCTATTTCTTGAGCATACGCCAGGTATCCAATACGTGCTTCCAAAATTTCTATCCCGGCAATAGCAAGGCGTTCGTCTAGCTCTTTCTCCAGATCTTCATTCACTTCTTTAATGCCAGACCTTAACGTCACGTCGGCTTGTTCATCGTCGAAATTATCATAGGGATAGCTACCAGCAAGTTTTCTTACTGCTGCATCCGTCTGCACACGCACAAAATTTTCATAATCATCTACCTCAAACGCCGCTGAGAAGGTGTCTTTGACGCGCCACACCAATATCACTGAGATCATGATGGGGTTACCGATGCTGTCATTTACTTTGATTCGCTCACTGTCAAAGTTTCGGGCACGGAGACTAATTCTCTTTTTTACGTAAAAAGGATTAACCCAATAGAAACCATTTTCACGGACAGTTCCGATATACTTTCCAAAAAGAACCAAAACGCGCGATCCGTTGGGATTTACGTAAAAGAAGCCCGGCATCATAAGTAACCACGGTATAAGAAGGAGCAACCAAATTGGCTGCTGGGTAGTAGATACCATCGTTATGAATGCACCTAGCAAAACGAAGTTGATAAACAATGCCAGATAGCCTGATGCTGGCTTATGATTTTTTTCTTGAGTTTGCATAGTAGTTGATTTTAAAGTTTGTCAATAAATGTTAGCATCCCGGAAACTAAACCTTCACTAAGTGGTAATTCAGGATCATTGTAAGTAGCTGCATTTGCAGCTAAGTCATCTTTAGGAGCATCTTTTAACACGTGATTCATGCCTTCAATGATGAGCAATTCTCCCTGAGGATAAGCTGCTTTTAATTGGTTAGCTTGATCGATGTTTATTTGCAGATCGGTGGTCCCATTTATGATGAGAACAGGTATGTCCAGCTTCTTTATCTCCTCCGATGGGACATAAGTGATATATGATTTCAAAAATGGCTGTATTGCCGGGTTGAATATGGAGACCAGGTAAGGGTTGAATTTATTCACTGTATGCCCGGCTTTTAATGAGTCTATGTTTACCCTTGCGTCCTCTGCCAAGACGGGTGATTGTGCACTAAGTTGGCGGATAATTGCCTCTCCAGCGTCTTCAGCCAAGCCAGCTATCGAAATGAATGCCTTCACATTTTTATTGCCTTGTGCAGCAAGCATGCCAACTAATGATCCTTGACTGTGACCCGCTACGATTATATCATCATAACCTTCGTTGGCTAGCATTTCAAGCCAGCTTTTGGCATCATCAATGAAGTCGTCAAAGCGAACACTTGCTTGATCGGTTACTGCTCCTTTGCTTTTGGCAATACCTCGCTTATCATACCGCAGAACGGCATATCCACCTTCGGTAAGTTCCTGAGCCACCATTTTAAGTGAGTTATTGTTTAGGCCCAGGGCACTATTCCCATTTCTGTCTGTAGGACCTGACCCTGCAATTAAGAGAATGGCAGTACTTGTTTTTTTGGAAGGGATGGTCAATGTTCCTTTCAGCTCACCTATTTCTACAGCCTTTTCTTCCAATGATTGACCATTTAGTGAAATGGTCAATAGGAGTATTAAAAGAGTAAATGTCGTTTTCATATTCAATTTATGAGTGATATTAAAATGATATCATTGTAATATACGTCAATATTTTATAAATGGTTGTGATGGAGAATTTTCCTTCATTTGCATAATGGAAGTAAAACCAGCTGAATGGAAGAATTATCATCATCAGATTTATCAAATCTATCATGGCATAATTGCTGTCACATTGATACCATTTGCGCTACTTTTTCTGGAATGGGATTCAGGTGCAACGAAAGGTGAAGGTTTGCTGGAAGGATTTCTTTTTATTCTGTTTGCCCAAATAATCTGGGTGGTAGCATTTATGAGCTGGTATGCCTGGAAAGGCAGTAAAGTGCAGTATAAGCTTGAAGAAGAAATGACGGTAGCACAAAAGATGCAGGAATTTAAAAAGCGAAACCTGATTAAATATGGAGTGCTGGCTTTAGGTGGATTGATTGCTGCCGGAGCGATGTGGATACAGCCTTTCTTCATATTTGTTATCGCCTATTTTGCAGTACTTGTTCAGTATTCATTTCTAAGGCCATCGGAAGATAAGTTTGTGCGAGATATGCGTCTCACCAAAGAGGAGAGGATGTCATTGCACGATGAAACACAAAAAAAGCGTCATCTTTTTTGATGACGCTTCAGCTGATGCTAAATGATTATTTCTTAGAGAGTGATTCCAAAACTGATAGCGCTTAGGCTTGCGTTTTGTCCATCGGCATTTATTGGGCCTCTGCCTGCAGAAAACACTTCGTTTAGGTCATAGTTAGCAAATAGTTCAACACCTTTCCATCCAACTTGCGCTCTCAGACCATATCGCAAGTTTTCAAGAAAGAAATTGTCTCTTTCTTTATCCTTGTCTCTGTCACCATCTTCTTTAAACTTAAACTTGGTGTGACTGCCTATTCGATACCCTACATACCCTCCAACTCCGAATCTGAAACCTTTTCGAGAGTACTTCTTGATTTTTAGGCCGCCTGACTCAATACTTGTGATCTTTCTTCTGCCTCGTGAGAAATCAAACATTGGTACCACAGTTGCATTTATGTATGAGGCTGTGAGTTTACTTTTTGAGCCGACCTGATTGGGTAGAGCAAGGTTAAACTCTATTTCATTGGCTCCTTCCTGAATTCTGTAGTCGGGATCTTCCAGTTTCCAATTATACCAGTTTATTCCAACGCCCCATTCCAAAAAGAGAGGCCCGCCTACCCATGTCCTGTTGGTACTATTAAGTCCTACATACCATGAGCCAAAAGATTTAATAGAGTAAGGAGCATTTCCATCAGGGAAACTACCGTCTTCCAACCAATTGTTTAGTCCAATGTCGATGTTGAAGTGATGTGTGGTTTTGTCAACTCTTTCAGCCTCATAAGTCACTTTTTTGCGATCTTCCCAATCGTCTTCATCCCATCTCTCCATTTCATCCGGATCCACATCCACTTCTACGCCTCCAAGCTTTATGCGTACTTCATCGTCATTAATTTTCCAGTCTTTCATTTCTACCTCATCATCCTCATTCACATATGCTTTTCCATCCTGAATTTCCATATACTCAACGCTATCTGAGAGCTGTGCATTGAGATCCTTGACCATTTGATTGATGTCATAGTTTTCAAGCGAGGCTAAATCCTCTCTGCTCTTGGTTATGATTACAATCTTACTGTTGTTGTTCAATTCTATGATCACAGTATCTTGTTTGGCTTCTACCGGATCTGTTGCAGCAGTCGCAGGAAATATCAATATGAGTGCCAAAAGGGCTAGTAGTGACTTCATCCTTCTATATTGTTTTATTGTCGTTTTCATGTTCTTAGTCTTTTATAATGAGCTTCTGTCCTTCTTACTTTTCAATCCACCATTAAGCAGATTGTCTTTTGCTGTTTTGATGTCAGCCAACATATCTCCCGGGTCAATTTTTTCTGTGAAAGCGATGAATTTCTTCAACACTCCCGTCGAATCATTCTTTTGTATTTCTTCTTTTGTATTATTTGCTGAGGATGCGATGTAGGTAATCTTAACTGCTCTGAATGCAGGTTTAGCTACTTCATCCTTCACCTCTTCAAGTATTACTGGTTCTTGCAATTCCACTTCGGCAACTGCGGTATTTGCATCTAGTTCTTCAATTTCCGGTGCGACATCTTTGATGATGTCAAGTTCTTTATCAGCTGTTTCATTAACTGCAAACTGTGGCTGAGGAGCCGCTTGTCTTTGCGTCTTTTGAACAGGCTGCGGTACAGTTTCTACCTGACGGTCCTCCTCAGCTTTAATCACCGGGAGTTCAAACTGTGGGAGCTCTTGATTTACAGGGTAATTGACATCTGAAGCAAGGGTTGAAAACTCTTGCTGGCTAGTCTCCGGCCATACGATCCATGAAATGAATAGTAATGCCACAGATGCTGCCACCCAATATACAACGGGAGTTTTCTTAGGTCGAATTTGTTTTTCAACCTGAGACCAGCCTTTGGCGGAAGGTGTAACCTCCAGATGGTCTAGTTTTTCCCTAAATAACCGATCAATGTTTTGTTGATCCATTTGTAATCTTATTTTCAATTTCGTTTTCCATTTCTGCCAGTCTGGTCTGCAACCATTTCCTGGCTCTGCTCAACTGAGATTTAGAAGTATTCTCGCTGATATCCAGCTGCTTCGAAATCTCGGCATGACTATATCCCTCTATCGCATAGAGGTTAAAAACAGTCCTGTATCCTACAGGTAGCTCTCCGATCAGTTTAAGAAGGTCCTCTTTATCTAAGGCATCTTCCATGATGCTTAGGTTTGGGCTGTCAGATGCGGTTTCAATGTCGGTTTGCAATGACATGTTTCTATTCTTTCGAATGTACATCAGGCAGTCATTGACGATGATTCGTCGAACCCAGCCTTCAAAACTTCCTTCGCTTTTAAACTGATCCAGTTTTTCAAAAACCTTTACAATACCTCCGATCATTACATGTTCCGCTTCTTCACGATCCTTTATGTATCTAAGGCATACTCCCAACATTTTAGGAGCGAGGCGATCATATAAGCCACGCTGTGAGGAAGCCTTGCCTTTTCGGCAGCCTTCCAGCAGTTCTTCTTCGGTTAGTGACTTATTTATTCGCAGCATGGTTTTGACCTTCATGGGGTAGATGCAGCTATAAAGCTAATGGTTGCGTGAGGGTGAAATTATTTAAAACAAAAAAAGTCGGCAAAAAGCCGACTTCCTATTAATATCTTATTTATCGTACGATTTTACTCGTCGTGATGCGCATGGTGCCTGTGAAACCTGTTTTGTCTTTTCAGAAGAAACTGCCACATGCTTCTCCAAATGTCGTCAAAGGCATAGTGAATTATGTTTTTGAAGTTGAGCCAATTGTCTCTTTTCTTCTTTTCCATGGTTTTGATTATAGCTGATGGTATTCCAAATGTACAATATTCAACGAAAAAATAATATTTCAAGTTGTTAAGATTGAAATAACTCAGAATTGTGAAATATTATTCTTCGAATAATTCTATACCCAATATTTACCGTATAAAAAAAAGAGGGGCCAGATAACAACCTGAAGCCCCTCTGTTAAGTATGAAGAGGAATACAAGAATAGAGCTGAGGCCTTTTTGATAATTGTAAAAAAGGTTGAAACCACCTAACTGTAAAAAAGAAGATTTTTCACACCAATGAGGGTTGTTAGCTTTAATGCTTGTTTAAATACTAACTACTACCAACTGAAAGTGAATTGGATAATGATTGCAATAGGTTTAACCTTGATAGGTATTGCGCTAATATGGTATACAAAATACCGACCTATAAAGTCATCCGATGTAAGTAGTGAGAGGGAAGAAGAAGAATTGAATGAAATATTCAATAAAACAATAGATCTGATAACTACCGAAAAATACTTTCTCAATAAGAGTCTTAAGCTTTCGGATCTTGCCAGTGAGCTATCATATAACGAAAGACAACTTTCCAGATCGATTAATAAGCACAGCAATGGGAATTTCAACAAATTCATCAATTCATTTAGGATTGAACATTCCAAAGAGTTGCTTGTTGGTGGAAATTTTGACCACTATACGATAGAGGCAATTGCAGATGAAAGTGGCTTTTCAAACAAAGTCTCTTTTTACAATGCCTTCAAAAGTGAGACCGGAATGTCTCCAACTCAATTTCGAGCGCTAAAACAAACGAAATAGCGAAAACCCCCTATTATTTTTTTTAAAATGTAAAAATGCGTGATCCTTTATATAAAGAATCGTGATTGTTAACATATGTACCTGAAAATCAATAAGTAGAGGGGTCTCTAAATACGTTTTGGTTGAAACGATTATCACCAAAATGTATACTCAAATAGGACTAACAGAAAAGATTGCTATCGTGGATGAGATCCGGCAGATAGCGTCAAACTACCGGAATCCATTGCAAATGCTGGTTCCGGACAACATGGCGGAAATATTTATTCCGCTTGGCACTGATGTAATCATTAAATGTATCGGAAGTGTGAGACCTTTGATTCTGAAAGAGGGCAAGGGGTATTTTTGCATGCCTAGAAGGCGTGGAGCTACTGTTTCATTGGAGCAAAATTCAAACTTACTTGTGGTAAAGGTAAATCCCATTTATGCTAATAAAATTGCCAGAGAGCTAAGCGAAATTTCCAATGGTGTGTTTGCATTGAATATTTCTCATGGACACAGGAGAGACTTCCTAAAGGCTTGGGAAGGAGAAAACACTTATGCTGCTAGCGATATTGTGGAGGAAATATTGGACACTTCAATGGATTTTTATGACTACAATGAAACCATATTGAATTCGATAGAGCAGATAAGAGAATCATGTGGTAAAACTTCTGTGAAGGATATTTACTCTACTTTAAACGTGAGCAAATCTAAACTTGAGCAACATTTCAATAGGGAGGTTGGACTTACCCCTAAGGAATTCTGTAAGATTCAGAAAATCAATTGCTTCATTAATTCGTATTTGGAAGATCCTGCACAAAGCTTAACGGAGCTCACTTATTTGTGCGGATATTACGATCAATCACATTTGATTAAAGATTTTAAGTATTTCTTAAATACAAGCCCTAAAAAGTACTTTACTACCACCAGCAGGGTTTAAAGAATTGTTACATTAAGAGCTTTTAATGATTAAGTATGAAAGAGAATTGGGTAATAGTAATCTTATTGGGTGTGGTGGGCTGTGCCGTAAACAATAATCAATCAGCCTATAACATTGCATATTCTTCCTTCGAATGCATGGGTGAATGTCCGGTATACAATCTTGAAATAGACAGCCTGAGAAATCTGACGTTCGAAGGGATCGAAAACGTTAAAAAAGGGATTGAAACCTATCGTATTACCAAAAAAGAGTACAATGAATTGACCAGCGCAGTTAATGAGTTTGTGACTGATGCTCAAGATAGATCTATAAATATCCATGCTGTGGATAGTGGAGGAAAAGAGCTTGTGGTCGTGAAGAATGGCAAGGAACAAGCATTTTCTGTGGAAAATGGAAAACCCCGAACGAAAAGATTGGATTCAGTTGTTAATTCAATCTTATCAGCTCGAGGTTTAATTGATTAGTTGTTGTCGAAAGCGATGATCTTTACTACATCTTCTTCCTTTGTGAACTTTAGTCTGTTGTTTTTCACGTATTTCTCCGTTTTCGCCTTGTTCTTGAGTAGCGGAAGAATCTCTTTCTTTTTCAAGGTGATCTCTGAGAGAATCAGATTTGAATCCGTAATGAAGTATTGAACCTGGGTGACAAATCTTTTTCTACGCTCAGCAGTGTTGTAGCCCGGCTGGGCATCTTCTACAATGGATGTCTTAAATGATTTGTACAATCGCTTCGGGATTAGCTCCTGATACCAGTTGTTGTCTATGGAGAGCATTTCAACCCCGAATACGCCCGGTCGTTTCCTGTCAAAACCAAGCTTAAGGACGTTATCCATTCTCAGCTCAATAATTTCGCCGGTCTCTCTCTCCATCTCAAAAGCTTCGTTGTACAAATTGTATCTCATAAAAACACCTTCGAAGGTTTTCTCAGGATATCTGATGTATCCCTCCGTAAATTCGTCTATCAGATATGGTGACCCATCAGCAAGGTCTTTAATATCATTCTCTTTAATTATCTGGCCCTGCAGTGTCTGCAAATTGGAGATTTGAGCACTTGCTCGAAAAAACGTGAATGATGTAAGTAAGATTAATAGAAATTTCATGTATTATTTTTTAATAAAAGTCATTTTAGTTACTGCTCCGTCAGTTGTTTTCAACAATAAATGATAAATGCCTGCCTTTATAGTTTTGATGGTAATTTGTTCAGTAGCAAAACCATCTAATATGGTCTTTCCATTAACATCTACTATCAGAAAAGTACCTGACTTATCTACTTTGCTAAGTCGTAAATAGTCAGAAGTCGGATTGGGATAAATGAAAATTTCATCTTTTATATCTGCAGATAATGGAACTTCAGTGAAGATGTTGAAATTTTTAAGTGCCCAACCCCAACCAACTTTGCTATTGTTGGTAAACAGGTGAAATCGAAGCTTAATTATTGAATTATCATCAAAGAACTCATTGAGTTTGAATGAATGTAGCTCATAAAGCGAGGCATCAGGTATGCTTAAAGAATTACCATCCACAACGTTCTCATTGTACTTATCAAGCCAAGCATCTGAATGTGAGGCATCATAGCCACTGATTGGTATCCATGTATCACCGCCATCGGCCGATCCTTCAAGGGCGATATAATCCGCGAAAGCACCTGTCCCAAATGGGCTGCCTGACAATCCTGGCTCTATCAGTGCTATATCTTCGTATGCTAAAACTAACGTTTGCTCACGGAGAACGATATCTCCAAGAAAATTTAAATAATGGTCTGTTTGATCTGAGCCTTCATCGTATGGATGAGTTGAGTGATAACCTAATGAATTGAATCCGATAGGCTGCTCAACGGTAAATAAATCGTCCGGATTGAATGCTCTTCCCCCATCCAAACCAAAATCTGCTTCATAACTTTCTGTTATAATGTCGATTACAAGAATCTCATAAAATCCTTGGGCAGGAAGTTGGGTAACATTTGCATTGGAAGAATTGTCCTGAGCAGTGATCCTGTACTCCACAATATCACCAAACTCAAGTTCGGAAATGTTGAGAGGCAAAGTGGTGGATTCCGATACTATGTCGAGAGAAGCAGAAGTGCCGCCATTGACTCTATATTCTATTTGTGAGGATGCCACCCCGATGTTATCAGATATTTCAATAGTGAATGCTGGAAATTCGTCATTACCAAACTTCCTGAATGTGGTAACAGGTTCGTGCAACACGACAGGAGGTGTGATGTCAGGACCAATGTTGAATTCAAATTCTTGGCTATTGATGGTCCTGCCGTATTCATCCTCCAAACTGAAAAAATAGGTGATAGTTGAAATTCCTTGATTTGTAAGGTCAATGTCGTATTCATCAGGATTAGAGGTTGGATTCATTGCAATAGAATTAATGCTTCCTCCATCTACTTGATAATTGAGGGTAACATTGCTGTAATTCATATCACTATCTATATCAGTAATGAATGTCAGATTTGAAGATTCATCCTCCGTGTCTGATAATGCAGTATGATTATAGAAGGCATATTCCCATCCCATGTCGATCATCATCCCGTAAAGCACATCTCCCGGATCATGTATTGCTTCCGCTTGGCCTATCTGAGGAGTCATCAAAGAATTAGGGTCTCCGGCAGGATAAGTAGATTCATCCAGATGAGAAATGCTGGATCCCGGATTATATGGGTCAGGTGCGAAAATGGGAGGAAAGAATGATTCGTTTCGATCTTTTGCAATTTCACTATTGAAAGTAATATTACCGGATGTTGTAACCTGGTATATGGCAGACTGACTATCATAGATGCTTCTATCAATGATCAGATTGTTTCCTGAGTATAAGTACGTGTCATATACACGTGGAAATCCTGTAGATAAGCTATGATCGGCTATTTGGTTGGCGACATTTGCGCCAAAACTTCCTGCTATTCCAAGTCCATGACCTATTTCGTGCAATACCACTGAGACCAGGTCATACTCACCAGCAGGTGGATTTCCATCTAGCCCATAGTACCAGTCTATCCCACTGCTGAAGTTGGCATTGATATCTGCTGAGAATGTAGAATTTAAATTCTTGCGTGCAAGCTTTTCTGCTAGCGCTATTGGGTAATCTACATTCGGTAATGGCGCTCCGTCAAAATCTCTTGCAGAGCCATTTGCTCCGGCCGAACCTAATACGCCAGGGTCCAATAGTTCCCAATTGGCACTTATGCGAATCGTGATGTCACTTTTAATAATGGCAGCCCAAATATCAACTGCATGTTGGAAGGCAGCCTTTGCCTCGTCGGTAAAGCCAATGTATTCTACTTCGAACGTGCTGTTTTGAGTAGCATCCAAGCTTGCAGTAGGGCTTTTAAGTTCTAATCTTGAAGGTATTCTTGTATTTTCAACTCTATTGGAAGCATAGCATATTATCTCAGACTGGAGACCTTGAGAAAACGCGTTGAAAAAAACAGTTATTGAAACTAGAAAGAATAAAGCTTTCATTTAAAGTATTTTAAGTAGAAAAAAAATAGGGAGCATCGAGACGCTCCCTATAAAACTTAGATATCTATCAATCAGGGAACTGGAGTCAGAGCTACGGTACCCGTATCTCCGAATGTATTGCTCCAAGTCAGATCGATTGTTCCATCACCATTTACAGTCGCATTAATTGTGAATGGATCATTGTATTGATCTACATCGCCATCGCCTGTAATAGTGGCACATATATCAGTAAATCCTCCCGCTGGAGGAGTATCGGCATATACCTGTGGATAGCATCCAAACGACATATCATTTACAGAATACTGTCCCACACCTGCACCTGCAGTAACTGTGACCGTACCTGTGATATTGTAAGCTGTCTGATTGCCATCAAAATCTGGATCGGCCAAGCCTGTCGCAGTGAAGTTGTAATCACCTGCAATATCCGATTCACATGTAATTGAAAGCGTTTTAGATGCCTGAGAATAATTTCCAGCCAATTGTACAGATGCATCAGTCAAATTAACAACTAAGTTTATCTGATCAGATGCTGAGAAATTATCTGAGATCACTCTAAAATAGATATATCCGGTACTACTGTTGGCAGGAATGGTTCCTGTGCCACCTGTAGTCACAAAATTTATATGCACGCCTTCTACTGCTTGGTTAGTTTCATCCAATTCAAAGTTGAAGCTAATCTCGGAAGCTGATTGAGCACCGATTAGTTGAACCTCCAATGAATCTAAATCATCATCACCTGTAGCAGGCTCTTCAAGGTAAAGACCAGTAGCCGTTGCTCGAGCAAATGCTATTTGGTCAGGACCATCATATATTCCATCGGAAAACTCATCACAAGAGAATACCAATAGTGCTATTGAAAATATTGTTAATAATTTTTTCATTTTTCTAAAATTTTAGTTGTCACCGTATCCAGGATTGTTCACCAAGTTTGGATTTACATCCAATTCAGCCTGCTGGATTGGAGCTACTATCCTGTAATCAGAATATGGGATAGTACAAGTCACGCAATCATCTACAGGGTTGCCCTTAGAAATGTCAAGTCCTCTTCTTTTCAGATCAAAGAATCTATGACCTTCAAAAGCCAATTCAATTCTTCTTTCGTCTAGAATATCCTGAAGAAGTGCAGCTCCAGAGCTTGTAGCATTTGGCAATCCTGCTCTATTTCTGATAGCATTGAGATCCTGAAGAGCGGCTGTTTCATTAGCAGCTCCACCAAGCTCAGCAAGTGCCTCGGCTCTGTTTAGGTGAACCTCAGAAAGTCTGATAACCGGTGTATTGTCTTCACCGATAGATCCACCGTAGCTATTAAACTTCAATGGGTAGAATACGGTCTCACCGTCTTTCACAACTTGTCTGATCGAATCACGACGAATATCACCTGGCTCAAACGCATCAAGAAGATTTTGTCTACACACAACATCTCCGTATCCGGTTCCATCCGAGTTTTCTACATACAATACTGCTATTGAGTTATTGTTGCCTAAGGATTCATTAATAGTGATTCTTACACTGAATAATGCCTCAGAGTCGTCTGTGAAAATATCAAAGTAGTTAGCCTGAGAGGTAATACCAAAGCCAGCTTCATTAATTGCTTCAGTTGCTAAATCGGCAGCCTCTTGCCACTCCTGAAGATATAAATGCACTCTGGACAACAAGGCTTTAGCTGCAGCCTGGCTAGCTCTAAATGGTGCATTGCTATTATTAAGCAATGATATCGCCTGGTTAAAATCAGATTTAGACTGACTATATACCTCATTTACAGTAGCTCTTGCCGGATAGGCATCTTCATCTAATCCATCAAATGGCGTCAAAAGAACAGGAACACCTAAATCAAAATTGTTAAGTAAGAAATTAGGGTTTCTGGCATATACACGCGCAAGATCAAAGTAGACCAAACCTCTAAGGAAAAAAGCCTCACCTCTGAGTTGATCGATTTCTCCATCACTCAATCCTGGTGTACTTTCGATATTTGCCAGTACTAGGTTTACCCGATTGATCACATCGTAGCATGCTGTCCAAAAAGCAGCATCACCCACGTGAGATCTTTCATCATTCGTACTTTCACCAACAAGTCTTCCACTATTTGAAAGGGCACTTTTGGTGTTATCTGAAAGTTGCTCAGGTGCTACAATGATATCTCTACCATAGTATGCCTGGGCGTATAGCCCGGTATAGCCTCCAAGCATTACCGCTCTGGCAGTCTCAACAGATGAGAAGGCCAAATCCTCAGAAATGCTTTGCTCCGGTTGCGTTTCAAGCCAATCTTCGCACGATGTAAAACCCATCGATGCAACTATTGCTAAAAGTATTATTTTAAATTTTTTCATTTCAATTTCTGTTTAGTTTAGAAACCAATTTGTGCTCCGAAAGTGTATGTTCTGGCCTGAGGAACAATTCCAAACCCGGTACCAGTTACTTCTGGATCATATCCGGTGAATTCTGTCATTGTCCAAAGGTTTACACCTGTAGCATATAATCTCACTCGATTCAATCCTGTTTTAGAAACAATACTGCTTGGTAGTGTATAACCAATGATTACTTCTTTCAATCTCAGATAATCACCTTTTTCAAGGAATCGAGTGTTATTGGTGCCATTTGCATCACCAGCTCCATTTGGATATGATTGAGCACCCACAAGTGGAACTACATTAGGAACAAGGTCACCAGGCTGTTGCCACGAGTTGAAATTATCTCTAAGCAATCCTCTAGAACCTCCTGAATTACCTGCATCAAGCATATATGCTCTTTGGGTATTTCTAATAAGGTTACCAACCTGGAACTGGAATAGAACGCTTAGTTCCAAACCTTTGTAAGAGAAGCTATTCGTGATACCTCCGAAGTAGTCAGGTAGAGCAGATCCTACAACTTGACGTGTATTTCCAGAAGCATTCTGATAGGTGATCTCACCATTTTCATCATACCACATTGGACGTCCATCCGCAGGGTTTACTCCTGCCCATCTCTGAAGATAGAATGCATTCATTTCCTGACCTACAATGTAAGTCTGCCCTGAATTAGCGATTACAAGCGTATCAGAATCAGCTAGCTCCAATACTTCACTATCCTGAAATGCGATGTTGAAGTTTGTAGTCCATGTGAATCCGCCAGTTGAGAGATTGGTTGAATTCAGCTCTATCTCTATACCAGAGTTTCTAATTCTACCTACGTTACTAGTAATGGTGTTGAATCCATTGGTTCTTGGAATCGGAGAGTTCAGTAATAGATCATTTGTATCTCTGATATAGTAATCTATTGAACCTCTGAATCTTCCATCAAGAATTCCAAAGTCTAAACCAAAGTTTGTAAACACATTTGTTTCCCACTGCAAAAGTGGATTGGCAATGTTTGAAGGAATTAAAGAAGATCCTCCTTGATAAGATCCACCAGCGCCTACAAGGCCAAGTGCATCAAAGTTGCCTATTAAGTGGTTACCTGTTTCGCCGTAGCTAGCACGCACTTTCAAGTCATTAACAATGCTGATGTTGTCCATGAAGGATTCAGATGATACCCTCCATGCCACAGAAGCTGCCGGGAAAACACCAAATTGATTCGCTCCACCAAACCTTGAAGAACCATCTCTTCTTAAAGTAAATGATGCTATGTACTTGTCATCATAAATGTAACCGAGACGAGTAAACACACCGGCGAGCTTCCACTCAGTATCGGTGCCATTTACGCCAAGAGGAGTAGCGGCATTTCCAATGGTTGAGAGAAGTCCATTAGAAAATCCAGATCCAGCAGCATAAAGTAATGTTTGTCTGTCATATCGATAGTTCACACCCACTAATCCTGAAATCGAGTGTTTATCAATATCTCTGTTGTACGAAACCGTGTGGTCAGTTTGTAGTGACTGATCCGTAACATGAGTACTTTGATTTAAGCCTCCAAATGATGCACCATCATTGGTGTCAGGATGCCAATAATCAATTTCTCGTGCAGCTCTGTTTTCTACACTACCAGAAGATCTAAATATTAGATTTTCAATTGGCTCATATTCCAAATACAGTCTTGCTATTACCGTATTGGTAACACCATTGTTTTTACTTAAATCTGTCCATCTTACAAAATTGGCACCATTGGCAGATACCAGGTTATCATTGTAAGTACCGTCATCATTAAATGGAGATTCTGCAGGAACACCAGCAGCTCCGGAGAAAACCGGACTTACAAAGAAACCACCTTCAGATGCTTGATTTTGAACCACATTAGAAAGGGAAATATTCGTACCTGCCTTTATCTTATCAGTAAGCTTTGTTTCAATATTTGTTCTTAATGTAAATCGTTCAAAATCAGTACCAATTACGTGGGCATCAGTCTTGTTATAAGACCCTGACACGAAGTAGTTAGTGGTTTCATTACCACCTCTTGCTGAAAGTTCATAGTTTTTGAATGAACCGGTTCTGAAAGCAAGATCCTGCCAATCTGTATTGATAGCATTGCTAGCTTCGCCCCATTGAGCCTGGAAAGCAGCCAATTGAGGTGAACCTGCTCCAAAAGTGTTGATGTATGCTTGCTGATGGAATTCTATCCACTCGGAACCTGTCATCACATCAAATCTTTTTAGATCTTCCATCACACCGGCAGAAATATTGAATTCAAATTGAGCTTTTCCTTCTTTACCTCTTTTAGTAGTAATGATTACTACTCCATTTGCCGCCTGGGCACCATAAATTGCTGAAGCTGCCGCATCTTTTAGTACATCGATTGATTCAATGTCATTTGGATTAAGAGCCGCGAGAGCATTGGTTGAAGCAATTAGCTGAGCATCATTTGTGCCGCCTGAAATCATCACACCATCTACAATGTAGAGCGGCTGACTTCCGGCATTAATACTTCCATCTCCTCTAATACGTACATTTACGGCTCCACCAGGGATACCGGATGCACCAGTCACTTGCACACCTGCGGTCTTACCTTGCAAAACTCTATCAAATGATAATGATGGTACATTTTCAATCTGTTCCTTCTTTAATGAAGCAACAGATCCTGATAGATCTCGCTTGTCCTGAACCCCATATCCAGTTACCACTACTTCCTGAAGCTCTGTAATGCCTCCAAGTGTAACATCAATTGTGGTTCGTGTTCCAACAGCTATCTCCTGGGATTCAAAACCCACATAGCTAAAGGTTAGAACATCAGCATCATTGACTTGTAACCGATAGTTTCCGTCAATATCCGTCGTAACTCCTGTAGTGGTGCCTTTAATCACCACATTCACTCCGGGTAAGCCTTCACCTTCGTCATCGGTGACTTTACCGGATACCGTCCTCTGGGCATGGATTTGAGCCATCGCCAAGAGACACAAAATCAATGAAAAGAAAAACTTTTTCATAAGCATGATTTGTTTGTTAAAAAAATGATTTTAAACCTGTAAGAGTAGCCTTGAAAAAGTCTAAATAATTGTAAAAAAAAAGCCCTTAAATCATAAGGGATTTAAGGGTTACACTCGTTTTTAAGTCTATTTTACAATTTTTGGAACGCGCTTCTAATTAAAGAAATCGAAAAAGCTTCTGCGTTTCTCGAGCTTCAGATCCTGGAGGATTGAAGACTTCACGCGGATGGATAGAAAGTACGACTGAAACCTCCCAAAAGGAACCCAGTCGAAGTTCATCGTCCAGCAATGGAGATCTCTGGAAACACCTACTCGAGTCGTGGTAAAATCCTTGGCTTCAAAGTCATATCCGGAGTTGAAAGTAATTTGAGTTTTGTCGGTGAGTCCTAAGGTGCCGCTGAATTGAAAACTTTGTCGAATTGAGGCATCTTCAAATCCCCTTTTCGTCCTGTTAATGGAATATTGCATTCGAAGTGACCATGGTACATTGAAGTCTACGTACATCTCCGGGTTGTTCTGAATATGATTTATTTGTTCTCGTTCTTGTTCAGAATATCCATCAAAACCTACATTCTCTCCAGGTGGAGAAACCCCATCATCCCCAAACTCTCCGAGGTTCCCAGGTGAATTTGGGCCGGCATTGTTTGAAGAGCTCCCTCCAGGTGAAAGGTTGAGGCTAATAGCAGTGTTTAAACTAGAAAGCCTTCCCAAACCATTGCCGTTATTCCAGGTAAATCTATCCAATCTTCGCTGGCTAACTACTCGTTCACCTCTGGCGTTTACACTTTCTGAAAGTAGTAAGTATTCATATGGATCAAGTGTTCCGGTTACGTTGAGACTAATTTTGCCGTCAAAAAAACTTGTTCGAGCATTGAGGTTGATATTGCTTAGCTTAAATGAATCTGCTGCAAGATTGTATCCGGAGCTTATTCCAAGGTTGTCAAATAGCTTAACCTTTTTGAAGCCGTTTACCGTATCTTTTTTGCTGGCTACCTTCATCTCAATATTGTTTGAAAGCGAGAATCCAATCGTTTTACTTTCTCCTCCAGGTGGTGAGCCGTAGGCAAAACCTTCATATTTGCTTACACGCTGTGTATTACCCAATGAGTCCACCTGAATTTCGCTATAAACCCCATATTTTGTGTCGGAAAAATCGGGGCTGTAGCTGAAAGACACACTAGGCGTCATCACATGCCGAATGGCCTGAATTCTACCTTTGCTAAAAAATACTGTACCATACATACGAGTGTTTAGCGAGGCACCTGTAGACCAGCTGCCTGCTCGACTAAAGCCGCTCACCGTATCTATTTGAACGCCATTTTCTTCTGGTATGTACTCGTACTGAAGTTCTTTGGTATACCAAAGTTCCTGATAATTGAATGTTGGATTAAGCGTAAAGTACTTTAATACATTCATTGAAGTGGATATGGGAACCGCATGTTTAAATCCAAGTTGAGAGCGTCTAAAAATTTCTCCAAAATTTGAACTATTGAAGGTTATTACAGAATCAGATCGGGAACTTCTGTTCACCACATTGAAATTGAAGTTTCTGATACGATCATTCGAAAGTTCGTTTTTTGCTACCAGGTTGTGGCTAAAATTCAGTTTTGAAAGTGGTGACTTGCTGGACTGAACAATCCTTTTGAAAGGATAGATACGATTCATATTTACCGTCAAATCCGGTAGCGTCAGATTTACAATACCAGACTGGAGGTTTTGACTATGCCTAAGATTGCTTGACATATTGAAAGGGGTGCCTGCAAAAGTTTTTCTATAACTAATACTGGATGCCAATTGTGAATTAATACTTCGATCAAAGTCTTGTACTACAAGGTTATTATTCTGCGTATACGTTCGTGTGGCGGCATTTACTGATGCTGAGAAAGATGAGTTGCCTTTTGATTCCGGCGTGTGATTCCATCTTACACTGTAATCATTAGTTTCGATTGGGTTTTCTATATCGTCTGTTACCGAATTGGCATAGGAGAAATTGAATGTACCCCTGAATGAGTATCTTTTATAATAGTTGGACACTACATTGACACCACTTCCTCCTTTAGAATATATGTCTCCGGTTAATCTCAAATCAACATAATCGCTTATTGCGAAATAATAGCCACCATTTCTGAGGAAAAAGCCCCGTCGTTGCTCTTCACCATAGGAAGGAACTATGATACCTGAAGATTTTTCGTTGGGTTGCGGAAACATTCCGAATGGGAAAAAAAGGGGTGTTGGAACATCTCTAAATCTCATGTTAAATGGACCCGAGACAACCTTATTATTAGGTATAACTTTCAATTTCGATGATTGAATGGAAAAGTGGGGATCTTCAAGATTACAAGTCGTATAGGCTGCTCCTCTTATGAATAACTCATCATCTGCATTTTTCTTAACGTCTTCACCATGCATGAAACCACCTTGTTTTTCGGTTATGACTCCTTTAATTAATGCACGTTCAGTTTTGAAATTATAAACAATGTCATCAGTCACGTAGGTGTCGGGACCTTCGGTAAACACCGGTTTCCCAATTTTCCTGCCGGTCGAGTCGGTCACGTACTTAGCTTTAAGGGTTCGTTTATTCCAGTCTACATCTGTACGTTCCGCATCCAGAGCTACCCTGCCGTAATCAATATGAGTATCCCCGTAGAGAAAAAGCTCACGACTATTTACATTGAAAAAGAGCGAATCCTTTGCGCTGTAATTGATGGTGGTTTGGATGTCACTTTGATTAGACCGAGTTTGCTGAGCAGTGGTTGTATCAGATTTTGTAGTGTCAGATTGAGATACGACTGCTAGGCTGTCACCTATTGAAATATTCTCTTCAGCCCGCGAATAGACCGAATCTGTTTCCTGTGAAAATCCACAGAAAGAAATAATCAAACAGAAAAGTGCTATGTGACACCTCAATCCAACTCGCTTTTTTGAAAATGAACAATGACCAAACTATCTTTGAGATGTTTAATTATTGGCACAATTGGCAGATTTTTTGCAATTAGATGCAAAGGAAAAAAGCTGCCTTGGCCTATTTTTCTAACTTTTGCGTAAAAATATTTCATTTTAGACAATAAAGGGAGTGAGAAATCCAGTTCTACCCATTGGATTGACATTATTTTTAGTTTTAGCTTCCTTTCATCCGATTGGAAAAAGGAACTTTGCAGTAACCAAGATTGTGATCGATCCTGGCCATGGAGGAAAAGATCCAGGAACACTGGGTTCTTATACCAAAGAAAAAGACGTGGCTCTCGATGTAGCGCTTAAAGTTGGGGAATATGTAAAAAAATACATTCCCGATGTGGAAATCATATTCACTCGAAAAGACGATACATTTATTGAGCTTGAGAAGAGATCTGAAATGGCTAACAATCATAATGCTGATTTATTTGTCTCGATCCATGCAAACTCCTTACCAAAAACAACCCCACTCGCGCGGAAGCAAAAGATAAAAGGCTCTGAAGTCTATGTTATGGGAGCTCAGAATACAGATAGGGCTCTTGAAGTGGCTCAAAGAGAAAATTCTGTTATTCTTCTTGAGGAAGATTATGAGAAGAATTACGATTTTGATCCGCAGTCAGAAGAATCATACATCCTCTACAACCTCACGCAATCGGCATATCAGGACAATAGTTTGATGCTTGCTAGTTTGATAGATGATCAACTTAAAAATAGAGCCGGCAGAAGAAGCTATGGAGTAAAACAATCGAGCTTATACGTCATGTGGAGTACGGCTATGCCAAGTGTGTTGGTGGAAATTGGCTACCTTTCCAATCCGGTCGAAGAGAAGGAATTAAATAATGCTGAAGTTCAATCATATATTGCATCGGGAATTTACCGTGCAATTAAAGAATATAAGGAAGCATTTGATGCCCAGAATTAAATATTAGTAACTGTGTCAAAAGAATTCAAGATAGGTTTAATAACCATTATTTCCGGTGCTCTGTTGTATTATGGATTCAACTTTTTAAGGGGATCCGATTTATTCTCACCATCCAATAGATTCTACGCGACTTACTCCAATGTCGCAGGCCTAAATGTATCTAACCCAATCTATTTCAATGGGTTACCTGTGGGAAGGGTGAGTGGATTCAAGTTGGAGCAGGATCGTGGTTATATAGTGGTTTCATTAGATATTGACGAAGGGTTAATGATAAGCAAGGATGCTTCTGCTACCTTGGCAAATGATGGACTTTTTGGTGGTAAGGCCATCGTTTTGGATGTAGGTTCATCACAGGAATTAGCTCAACCCGGAGATACACTTGGTTCTGATATGGATCAGGGAATGCTATCTCAATTTGAACCGGTTGCAGATAACTTAAATACCACACTTGCAAAATTAAATGATGTGCTTGACGAGCTTAGTGCCACAGATATAAAAGGAACAGTCGATACGTTGAAATATGCAATTGGATCTGTCACCTACAAAGTGAACAATCTGGAGGTTGAAAAAGTGATAAGCTCGACGGACTCATTACTAAAATCCATAAATGCCAGAAGTGGCGAGCTGAAAGGGTTAATCGCTAGCTCCACAAAGTTGATGGACTCGCTCAACAGTGTTCCTGTGGCAGAAACACTTCAAAAAGTAAATGAATCTTTAGATCATGTAAATGGACTGCTTTTGGCTATCCAATCAGAAGAAGGCTCTTTAGGAAAACTGCTAAATAACGATTCTATTTATAACAATTTGAATAAGCTATTAGTAGATATGGATGAACTCATCATTCATTTTAACAATTATCCGAAAGATTTCATGGCTCCTTTAGGCAGGAAGAACAAAAAGCTAAAAGGAGTTAGTCAGGAAGGTAAGTAGAGAAAATTCATGGACATTCAATTCAACAAAAATGAAGATGCCAACAAACAGTTGGTATACAAGCTAAACGAACGTCTAAAAAATGTAAAACTTGGCGGTGGGGAAAAGAAAATAGCCTCACATCACAAGAAAGGTAAGCTGACCGCTCGTGAGCGAATCGAATACTTGCTGGATGATCCAAACGACTTTCTGGAAGTAGGCGCATTTGCAGCAGATGGGATGTATAAAGAAGTGGGAGGCTGTCCATCGGCTGGTGTAGTAACCGGAATAGGGAAAGTATCCGGAAGACAATGCATGGTTGTTGCCAATGACGCCACGGTGAAAGCAGGAGCTTGGTTTCCTATGACCGCCAAAAAGAATTTAAGGGCACAAGAGATTTCAATAGAGAATAACCTGCCAATTATCTATCTGGTCGATAGTGCAGGGGTATTTCTACCGATGCAGGACGAAATTTTCCCGGACAAAGAACACTTTGGTCGCCAATTTCGAAACAATGCAATCATGTCTTCAAAGGGGATCATCCAAATTGCTGCGATTATGGGAAGTTGCGTGGCAGGAGGTGCCTATTTACCTATAATGGCGGACGAAGCATTGATCGTGGATGGTACGGGATCCGTTTTCCTTGCCGGCAGTTACCTGGTGAAATCAGCCGTGGGAGAAGATATTGATAATGAAACTCTGGGCGGCGCTACTACGCACTGCGAAATTTCTGGAGTGACCGACAATAAATTTGAAGATGATAAGGCCGCGCTTGATGCCATCAAAAAGATTTTTGATAAGGTAGGAGAGCCTGAATCAGCCGGATTTAATCGCGCTGAAAGCAAAGAACCCAAAAAGAAGCTTGAAGATATTTATGGAGAATTTCCTGAAAACAGAGGAATTCAATATGATATGGTAGAAGTGATCAAATGCATTGTTGATGACTCTGAGTTTGATCAGTATAAAGAACTGTACGGTAAATCAATCGTCTGTGGATATGGCAGAATTGATGGATGGAGCGTCGGCATTGTAGCCAATCAGCGAAAAGTTGTAAAGACCAAAAAAGGTGAGATGCAGATGGGAGGCGTGATTTATTCCGACTCAGCTGATAAATCGGCCAGGTTCATAATGAATTGCAATCAAAGAAAAATTCCCTTAGTATTTCTTCATGATGTAAATGGATTTATGGTTGGCTCACGGTCGGAGCATGGAGGTATCATCAAAGACGGAGCGAAGATGGTAAATGCCGTTTCCAACTCAGTGGTACCAAAATTTAGTATAGTTATGGGGAGCTCTTACGGAGCAGGAAATTATGCAATGTGCGGTAAAGCCTATGATCCACGCTTGATCTATGCTTGGCCAACTGCAGAAATAGCGGTAATGAGTGGAGGATCTGCGGCTAAAACACTGCTTCAGATAGAAATTGCTTCAGCGAAAGCAAAAGGCAAGGAACTGACCGAAGAAGAAAAGAAAGCTCAGCTGAAGAAAATTGAGGATTCTTATAAAGAAAAGTTGAGTCCATACTATGCCGCTTCCAGGCTATGGGTAGATGGCATAATCGATCCAAAAGAAACTCGAGAGGTAATCTCCAAAGGCATTGAGATGGCAAATCATGCGCCTATCGAAGAACGCATGAATGTAGGTGTTATTCAAACTTGATATCTTTATTACTTGCTCAAAGAATCTGAAATAAAAGCACTTGTTGTCCTTCTGGACGATGAAGATCATGAGGTCGTTTCTCATGTAGAGGAAAAAATCATGTCTCTTGGAACAGGAATCATTCCATTGCTGGAACAAGAGTGGGAGAGTACTTTCAATCCGATCATTCAAGGCAAAATAGAAGACCTTGTACATGAACTGCAATTCGAATTGTTGAAAGAGCGTTTTCTTGCCTGGAAAGAGGAAGCATCGGATGACCTGCTGGAAGGCCTGTGGGTAGTAGCAACCTATCTATATCCTGATCTGGAAATAGATGAACTTAGACAAGAGGTCGATCAGCTTTATCATGAACTTTGGCGACATATGGAGGACGAAATGACCCCATATGATCGAATTAAGGTATTCAATGAAGTCTTTTTCAACCAATTTAAGTTCAGAGCCAACACAAAGAATTTCCATTCACCGGCCAATTCAATGATCAATGCAGTATTGGAAACAAAGAAGGGAAATCCAATATCACTTTGTGCCGTCTATTTGCTGATTGCTCAAAAGATGGACCTGCCAATTTATGGAGTCAATCTTCCCAATTTGTTTATTCTGACCTATCAGATCGGGGATGAGTCATTTTACATCAATGTATTTAACAGAGGACTGGTATTTACTAAGGACGATATAGATAACTACCTTGAGAGTCTTCAACTTGAAAAGCAAGATATTTTTTACAGTCCGTGCTCAAACCTGGATATTATTTTAAGAGCGCTCCGCAACCTAATTGTCTCCTTCGAAAAGCTTGGAGATTATCACAAAGCCGATGAAATCAAATTGATCCTTCAGAAAATGGATGATCAGTATTTTTCGTTATGAACAGTCTGGATCTAATTCTAGAAGATTTGCACGATATGGCAGATCCGGAGTACGTCTCAAAAATGGAGTATTTCGGAATAAAAGGTGCCCCGAAAGCGCTGGGCATAAAAAACACCAATTTGAAGCCTTACGCCAAAGAATGGGGCAAAGATCAGCTGCTGGCGAATCAATTGTGGGATCAGCCAATTCACGAATGCAAGCACTTAGCCATTCTACTTGCTGAACCCAAAATTTTTACCGAGGATATTGCTGAAAAGTGGACATCAGAGTGCTATTCGTGGGACCTTGTAGACGGTATTGGTATGAAGCTGCTGCCAAAAACACCTTATGCTTTTCGCAAAGTAGTTGAATGGAGTGAACGCAAACCCGAATATGAAAAGAGAATGGCGTTTGCCCTTATGGTTGGCATCATCATTCACAATAAGCAAGCTACAGATGATCAAATCGCTCAATTTTTATCAATAATTGAAAGGGAATCATGGGACGAAAGAAACTTTGTGAAAAAAGCCGTCAACTGGGCCCTCAGACAAATAGGCAAAAAAAACCTTCACCTCCATTCATTAGCCGTAAAATCAGCAGAGAAAATCAAGAAGCAGGACACAAAATCTGCCAAATGGATAGCCTCAGATGCACTTAGAGAGCTTAGAAGTGACAAGGTTCTGACACGTCTGGAAGCCAAAGAAAACAAGTAGACCTCAATCCAATTGTAACCTTTATTATTCGATGGAGTATTAAGATTACATTTAAGACTTAAATATTTAGACTACCTTTAGGATTTAAATATAAAATCTATGAATAAGTATTCGATAGGGGAATTTGAAGAAGTTGTGATGCTCACAGTAGCCGTCTTGTATGAAAATGCTTACGGCATATCTATCAAAGAAGAAATTGAAAATCGCCTGGAACGAAAAGTAAGTGTAGGAGCCATGCGAACAGCCTTGAACCGACTTGAGAAGAAAGGTTATCTCGATTCTGAATTTGGTGAAGCCACAGCTGTTCGTGGAGGCAAAAGAAAGCGTTACTTCAAGGTGACACCACTTGGTAAGAAGGTACTTGAGCAAGTGATGCAAACGCGTAAACAACTCTGGGATTCTATTCCTTCAGTAGCATTTGATTTCAAATTTGGATGAGTAAAGACCTCCAAATATCACCACCAAGACTACCTGAGCGATTTCTAAGATGGTTTTGCAGTCCCCAACTTATCGAAGATGTGGAAGGCGACTTATCCGAACTATTTGCAGAGCGGGCAAGCCATGGTGAATTCAAGGCCAAAATCAAATACTTCCTTGATGTACTGCTGCTCTTTCGCCCGGGCATCATCAGAAACTTCGAAATAAAAAACGGACTAATCAATACATCTATGTTAAGAAACTACCTAAAGTCATCAATCAGAAATCTTTTAAAATACAAGAGTTTCTCCTCGATCAATATTTTTAGCCTCACCATTGGTCTGGCTGCATGTATGGTTATCTTCTTGTTTATCAAAGATGAAAAATCATTTGACGCATATCATGAAAAGAATATTTATCGGATTTGCGAAGTGCAGAGTTTTCCGGGCACCAATACCCAGAAAGTAGCACTCTCTATGCCTGGCATGGGGCCAACCATGACAGATCAGTTTCCTGAGATTGAGCAATACACTCGATTTTGGAGCTGGGGAAGTCAGGTTGTGCGAATGGGAGATAGAAATTTTATTGCCGAAAAAGTAGTCGGTGTAGATAGCACCTTCTTCGAGATATTTGATTTCGAGCTCATCCAGGGAGATAAAAGTGAAGTAATAAACGGACCGCTTGATGCAGTTATCTCAAAGGAGATCGCACTACGTCTTTTCGATAACATTGACGCAGTTGGCAAAAGATTCGATATCGATGATGATGAGTATGTGGTAAGGGGTGTCATGGAAAATGTTCCTGAAAATTCACATCTGCAGTTTGATATAGCTCTTTCGGTTTGGGCGTCGGGAAACGAGGTTGAAGCGTTCAACAATAGATTTGGAAGTAATTTTCTTAACACCTATTTGATATTAAATGAAGAAGCTGACATTGAGGCCTTGACAGCTAAGTTTCCTGATTACATGGTTCGCGTCATGGATAATCCGGACATCAATGACATCTATACGCTCTTCTTACAACCACTTTCGGAGGTTCATTTGGCTTCTTCCGATATGGAGCACGACTACAATAATTACCGAAAGTTCAATGGTCAATACCTGGATGTTTTTATTCTGGTTGGCGTCTTCATTTTGATTATTGCCTCAGTCAATTTCACAAACCTGACTACCGCTAGGGCGAGCTATAGGAGTAAAGAAGTGGGGGTGAGAAAAACCATCGGAGCAATGAGAAACCAGCTATTCAATCAATTCATTTTTGAATCAGTATTGCTGGCCTTAATTGCCCTTGTTTTTGCCATTGTGCTGGTAATAGTTGCGCTCCCATTTCTCAATAATCTGATCGATCGACAACTATCCATTTTCCCTTTCCTTATGGATATCGAGTTTATCCCAATTGCATTGGGGATTACTTTGATTTTAGGCATAATCGCAGGTCTTTATCCTTCAATTTATCTGTCCTCCTTTAAGCCTATTGTGGTTTTGAAAGGACTAAAAAATCAGGAGAAGAAATCCATTTTCAGAAGCTCTCTCATCGTTTTGCAGTTCAGTCTGGCCCTTGGGATGATTGTATGCACATTGATTGTAGTAGAGCAACTCTTCTTTATTAAAAACAAGGACATTGGCTTTGCCAAGGATCATATTGTGCTCATCGAAATGAACCAGGAGATGCAGGACAACTTCACTCAAATGAAAGAAGAACTGCTTGGTCAGTCCAATATCCTGGGTGTGACGGCTTCCGGCCAACGACTTGGAAATAATTTTCATCAATGGGGCTTCAAGGTTCGAAAAGATACCGGCATGCTCAACCTCACACCATCCAATGTACACGTCGATTACGATTATTTGGATGTGTATGATATTAAACTGAAAGACGGTAGAACTTTTTCAAAAGAATTTGCTACTGACGATGGACTTGCATTTATTATCAATGAGTCATTCGCCAAAGAACTCGGATTTGAAAATCCTGTGGGACAAAAAGCAGGTCATGGGTGGTATCCAAATGATTCTTTAGGAACCATCATTGGTGTCACCGAAGATTTCAATTTCAACTCCCTGCATTACAAAGTGAACACACTCTCAATGGTGGTGCACACAGAGTGGGGATACAGCGAGATGTCTGTGAAAATAAATGGAAAGAATGTAGAAGCTGCTCTGGCAGAGATAGACAATATCTACTCGAAGTACGTAACTGATTACCCGCTAACCTACGAATTCCTGGACGATCATTTTGAAGAATTGTATAAGTCAGATCAGCAGATGGGTTCTGTTATTACAATCATCGCTGTGCTCTCCATTTTCATTGGTTGCATGGGGCTGTTTGGCTTAGCATCAATTTCCATTCAGCGGAGAATAAAAGAAATTGGAATTCGAAAAGTGATGGGAGCTTCTCTAAAAGAGCTCATGATCTTACTATCAAAGGGATTTGCCTCCATGATTTTTATAGCTTTCGTCATTGCCTCACCAATCACCTTCGTTTTTATGTCAGGGTGGTTGGAAAACTTTGCCTACAGAGTGGATATCAATCCATTCTTATTCTTAATCGGTGGAGCGGTCGCACTTATAATCGCACTCGCTACCATCAGTTTTCACGTGATAAAAGCTGTAAGAGCCAATCCTGTAAGTGCATTGAGATATGAGTAAAAGGCATTCCATAATGCCACCAAAACTAGCCACGCGCTTTCTTAGATGGTTTTGCAATCCTTCCCTGATAGAAGATGTCGAAGGTGATTTGTCGGAGCTATATGCTGAGCATGAGAATAAAAATCCACTCAAGGCAAAAATTAAATATTACCTGGATGTCTTGCTCCTTTTCCGTCCGGGTATTATCAAAAATTTCGAAATCAAAAACGGACTAATGAATACTGCTATGATTAAAAATTATTTAAAAATCGCACTTAGAAACGCCCTGAGATATAAAGGCTTTACCGCACTCAATCTACTTGGGTTGGTCGTTGGACTGGTTTCCAGCATGCTTATCCTCATGTGGGTAAACGATGAGGTTCAGGTAGACAAGTTTCATGAAAACGGCGACCGAATCTACCAGGTATTTAGAAACATGAAGCAATCAGGAGGCATGGTCAATACCGTCTGGTCGATTCCAAAACCTGCTGCGGATCTGCTCAGAGAAGAATACCCGGAAGTAGACGAAGTGGCTCAGCTAAGTTGGCAGATGGAAATTGAATTTGAAAAAGGAGATGACTTTTGGGAAGAAGATGGATTCTATGCTACCCCAAATTTCCTGACCCTTTTCTCATTCGAATTACTGGAAGGAGACGTAAAAACAGCCTTGGATGATTTAGGTGCAATTGTCATTTCCAGAAGTTTGGCAGAAAAACAATTTGGTTCTGATTGGAAGGCCAAAGCCGTTGGATCAAGTATTAAAATTGATGGCGAAGGTGAAGCAATTGTAACCGGCGTTTTTGAAGACATTGGCAGCAACTCCAGTTTGCAGTTTGATTGGTTAATGCCTGCTCAACTCTACTTCAACCAAAACGACTGGGTTGATGATTGGGGCAATGGAAGCTTCAGGATATACTTTACCCTTCGCGATGAGGCTGATCTTCCGGTAGTGGAAAAGCGGATGTACGATGAAATCATCACACATGCAGCGGGCCAAAGTAACTCCGGTGAAGAATATCTCATTGCACATAAATTTCAGGACTATTACCTGTACTCCAATTTCGAAAATGGCGTTGTTGACGGAGGCCGAATAGAATATGTGAGAATTATGACTGTCGTTGCTATTTTCATTCTCCTCATTGCATGCATCAATTTCATGAATCTGGCTACAGCCAGGTCTGGCAGAAGATCCAAAGAGATAGGTCTGCGAAAAGTAATGGGTGCGCATAAATCTTCGATCAGCCTTCAATTTTTCGTTGAATCCATTTTACTGTCATTTTTGGCAGCAATACTTTCCATTTTCTTCGTCTGGTTGCTGTTGCCATACTTTAATCAACTCGTAGATCGTCAGCTTTTTATTGACTTTAGTCAGCCCAATACGTGGTATTTCCTGGGTGCAATTACATTTGGAGTTGGATTCTTTTCAGGCCTTTATCCGGCAGTACTATTACCTACTTTCAATATCATAAGGTCGCTCAAAGGAGCCGTAAAGCAGTCTTCCGGTGCAGCCTATTTTAGAAAAGGATTGGTTGTTTTTCAATTTGCAATTTCTACATTATTGATTGTCGGAACAGCGGTCATTTACTCGCAGCTTGAATTCGTGTTGAACAAAAACCTCGGACTGGATAAAGAGAACCTCATTGCAGTTCGTTTGGGTGGAAATTTTGGAGAAAGACTCAACACCTACCGCACAGAAATTGAAAAAATTCCTGAGGTCAAAGCCATGGCTGCCTCGTCCGGAAACCCCATCTCCTATGGCAGATCTACCAGCTCCGTTCGTTGGGAAGGAATGAGCGAAGAAGGCTATGAAATAAACGTGCTTCTTACCGATGAAAAGTTTGTACAAACCATGGGTATGGAGATACAAAGAGGAAGAGATTTTAATGAACAATTGACCGACTCCACCAGCTTTATCATAAACGAAGTGTTAGCTGAGCTCATGGGATTTGATGATCCGATCAACAAAGACTTGTCATTTTGGGGCATCAATGGAAAGGTAGTGGGGGTGGTCAAAAACTTTCATATGAGAACCTTACACGAGCCAATTGCACCACTCATAATTTCATGCATTGCACCATCACGAACCAATATGGCCATGGTGAGGATTCAAGGTGAACCCAATAGAGCGCTTGAGGCAATAGCCGAGGTAAATCAAGCGCTAGACCCCGATCAGGAGTTTGACTATGAATTTGTAGATGAAGTCTATGCCGAAAGCTACGAAAGTGAAATGACCGTAAGCGCCTTAGTTAAAATATTTGCGAGTATTTCCATCTTCATATCATGCCTCGGATTGTTTGGCTTATCCGCATTTACTGCCGAGCAGCGATCGAAAGAAATTGGGGTACGAAAAGTACATGGCGCCAGCGTAAAGCAACTGGTCTTATTACTTTCCAAAGATTACGGGATGCTGATGATTTTTGCATTCATTGTAGCTGTACCATTTGGATACTATTTCGGAAACTCCTGGCTTGAAGGATTTGAATTTAGAACCTCGTTGAGTCCTGTTCTATTCATCATTGCTGGAGCAGGCACATTTGCAATCGGTGCTTTGACGGTAGGTATCAAATCATTGCAGGCAGCCAAAGTAAATCCTGTGAATATCTTGAAGGATGAGTAAATAAAATCCCTAATCAATAATTCAAGATTCCTGAACTTGCCTGCGACAGGCAAGTTCAGGGCTTTTTTTACATGCTATTGATTGCTGGTTTCCCTACTAGACACACGGCCATGCATGCATAGCCTATTGACACCATGCATGAGCGACTGACATCCATGCATAAAGGAATTGCATCACTGCATAAATCACTTGCATCCCTGCATGAACGACTGACATCTGTGCATAAAGGAATTACATCACTACATGAGCGATTGACAACCATGCATAAAGCACTTACATCGCTGCATAGGCTGTTGACAAGTCTGCAATGATCAGTTACATGGATGCATGGCTTGGTGGGAGTGGTGCAAAGGTGTCTTACAGGTTTGCAAAGCTTATTGTCAATTTAATCTAATAAAAAGCGTGTCCCCAGTTACTACTTGATTACTTCTGCTTTGGAGACACCTTTTCAAAAAGTTCATTTGGCATATTCATTTTAGCGTTTGTTGTGCGCTACTTATCAGCTATGATAGATTTTAAAGTTGCTTTGAACTCGGCATCTATCATTTCAAACAGTTCTGAAGTCACATCACAAATTATTTGAAGCCCTTTTTGATTGTTAATTGCGTGAATGACGTATACAGTATGCTCACCTACTTTGTCTCTGTATCGACCTTTCCAGCCTATTGCGTTTTTAATTTGGAGCGGTCCGTTTTCATAATTGAACATGTCAAGAACTTCAAATGGCGCTGATCCTCTTTTCACCACCGAGAAGCTTACCACATCAGTATCAGATGGAACATCTTCAACAACTACTGAGATGTTAGCAATGACTTTGCGATTTGCAGAATCAAGAATTGGATTGCGTTTATAGTAATATACTTGGAGGTTGTTCTTGTCATCCTTCGAAATTAACTGCCAATTGTCATTTGGAAGAATCAATTGTATTTGGGCCTCTTCAATATATTCTTGACTGAGTACTTCAAATCCACTATGTGATAGTATCAAAAATGCTAAAATTCGAAAAAACTGATTCATTTAATCTGGAGGTGTTGCGGGTAGCGTCTAGCTAAAATGAGTATGCGTCCCAGTTGCTAGAATCACTTAGATTTCCAGTTTGTATTAATCTATGAAAGGACTCAGTTCGCATATTCATTTTAGTGCTTGTTATGATCTTTACTTGTTTTCAAGGCTGTTAACCTTTTCTTTTAGTTCTTGATTCTCAGTTTCGAGTTGGTTCATTCGCTTGTTCATGTCTATCATGTAAAGTGTCAGTTCCTCGATCTTCTGAAGCAGTTTAGCATCCATCTCACCCAAGTTGATTCCATTTTCAGTTACTTCTGCTTCGCTTGGAATTTCTGGTAGGTGACCATTCTCATTTATGTGTTCTTCCACTTCTTCAAGAGTTCGTAAGTCGTAATCGTTCTCAAAGACAAAATCTGACCAGCCACTTGCTTCAACCTTTATTTCTCTTGCACCAATTGAGCCTTCAACAGCGAGTTTGTGAGATCCGATAGAAGTAGTTCCAATACCTACGTTTCCAGAATTTAAATTCAGTATTGTATTGTTCCCTAGTTCGTTTATTCTTAAAGGCTTAGAACCATGAGACTGAATCCAAGAATAGTCAGTACTATACCCTAATCTTAAGTTAGCACTTCCATTAGATGTTGAACCTAAGACCAAGGTGTTACCACTGGAACTTTGAGCTTGATTGATTATTTGAAGTTTAGCAGCAGGTGAACTTGTTCCTATACCAATATTCCCAGTTCCGGTTATTCTCAATCGTTCTGATGGATTATCAGCATTGTTTGCTGTTTCAAAAACTAAATTACCAGTTACTCCAGTTGAAGAATGATTGGAGAAGATAGTTTTGATAATCGCGCCATTGTCTCTGTCACCAGAAGTGTCTTTCGATCCAAAATAAATTGAATTTGAATTGTTGTTAGTTGTGTTGTCATTGGATAGGTAAAGCCCAATTATATTTCCAGAATTATTTTGAATGCCTCTGAACTGACCTACGAGATGTAGTTCAGTTTCTGGAGATGTTGTGCCTATTCCAACATTTCCACCAGTCAATAAAATATTTCCTCCACCTTCCTTATTTATTCTAAAGTCGTTTCCATTTGACAGTCCCATCCAAATTTTCCTAATTCCACTTCTCTTAAATTGCAAGTATTGCCATGAATTGTCTGTATTGTTAAAGCTCAGAACTGCATCATCATTAGTTTCAACAGTTAAAGGCTCAGTAAAATCTTGGGATAGTGCAATTGTTGAAAAACTAATAGCAATCAAGGAAATATATAGTTTCTTCATTTTTTTTATTTCGTGCGATATTGATCATAACAATTATAAACCACAATATAGAAAATCTACTTTTCGTTAGCTACAGCCACTCTACGTCCCAAACGCCAGCAAATACTCCTTCACCCATTCATAATGGATTATGTGGGAGCTTTCATGCTCGGGCTTTAGTATCTCACCTTTTATGATGCTGTCCGATTCAAAAGAAATCTTGATTTCATCTTTGAGGCTTAAAAACTTACGTCCGAAGATTTTGTAGATCACCTCTTTGGCGCACCAGATCGTGCAGAGCTTTTGAAGGTCATTTTTATATTCCATTTCAGAACTGTGGAGGTATTTCATCTTCACATAATCGTGCTTATCCCTCGGGCGCTCCATGTCTATGCCGCAAGGTTTTTCAAGATGGATCATTGCTGCCGCTATGGGGAAAGAGTGCGAAATGGAAATATGCACATCCTGCCCATTCAGAAATGGTTTGCCGTTGGCTTCTTTACTTATGCCTTCGAATGGAAGATCAAACTTTTCACAAAGAGATTTCACTAAAATCCTACCCACAATCCACTCTGCCTGCCTTACTGGATTCAGATCTGCAGGAAAAGGCTCAGGCGACAAATAGGGTAGCTCCAGAAACGTCTCCTGAATGTTCCAAACAGCATATGCAGATTGATCATCAATCTGCTTGTTCAATAGCAATGGCATAAGGCAATTGTAATACTTTTGCATACCAAATGGGCAAGATCGAAGTAAAAAAACTCCACACATTTCTTGGGCACAATGACAGCATCTACACGCTCGAAAGCATAGATGATCATCGATTCATTTCTGCCGGAGGTGACGGGATGGTTGTGCTTTGGGATCTCAGGTCGCCGGACGAAGGGGAGGTCATTGTCAAAATAGAAGGATCCATCTACGCGCTGGCCTACGACTCGCGTAAAGGCTTTCTCTACGTTGGACAAAACAATGATGGGATCCATAAAATAGACCTTAAGGAGAAAAAAGAGGTCGGCTCCATTCAGTTGGGCGATCACCAAATATTCGACTTGAAAGTGATTGGCGGGCAGATTTGGGCCGGACTGTCCAATGGAGAAATCGTCTGCCTGGATGAAGATCTACTGATCACAAATAGAGTAAAATATGCGAATGATCGTGTGAGAAATTTTGATGTATACGAAAATCAGGTTGCGGTCGCATTCAGTGACAATATCACGCGAATCATAGACAGCAGCACCATGGAGGTTTTGCACGAGCTGAAAGGGCACAAAAACTCTGTTTTTGCTGCCAGATATCACACATCAGGAAAGTATGTAATCACCGGCGGTAGGGATGCACAGCTAAAAGTTTGGGATAGCAAGGCCGACTATGTGCAAAGAGAATCCATCGCAGCGCATCTATATACCATAAATGACGTAATCTTTAGAAAGGACGGGCGGTACTTTGTGACAGCCAGTATGGATAAAGCCATAAAACTTTGGGATGCGCACAATTTCCGCCTACTAAAAGTATTAGACAAACACAGACACGCAGGACACGGAAACAGCGTTAATAAGCTGCTATGGATGAATTATCGCGACTTGTTAGTAACTTGTAGCGATGATCGTTCGATCTCCGTTTGGGAAATAAAATTTGAAGGATGAAGATAACACCGCTGGAAATTCGTCAAAAAGACTTTGAGAAGAAACTCAGGGGATACGATAAAGATGAAGTCAACGCATTTCTGCAGTCGCTATCCAATGAATGGGAACGATTGCTTGAGGAAAACAAAGAGCTGAATCTTAAGCTCAAACAAGCAGAAAAGGAAGTAGCCAAGCTTCGTGAGGTTGAAACTTCATTATACAAAACACTGAAGACAGCAGAAGATACAGGTGCCAATGTGATTGATCAGGCAAATAAGGCTGCTGAACTTCACATGAAAGAAACCAAAATGAATGCGGAAGCCCTTTTGAGCGAATCAAAAAATAAGGCACGCGCAATGATCGAGCAGGCTGAGATGGAAGCCCGTCAGATCATTGAGGAGCTCCAGGATGCCGTGAAAGGCATTGAGCAAAATCACAGAGACATTGAAAATCATCGGCAGAATGCACTTCAGGAGCTCAAGAATCTTTCAGTCACACTCATTGAAAAAGTGGAAAGGAATACCGGCGAGACCAAGGAATTCAAGTTTGATGATTACGTAAAACGAGTGAAAAAATTGGCTCGTGAAAGCGAAGAGCGAATTAAATCAGAAAAAACAGAGGTTCAGGTAGAAGCTAAAACCATAGAACCGCTCCCAAAAGAAACTGAAGCTCCGAAAGAGGAAGCCAAAAAGCCTGAGGTGGAAATAATCAACGAACCGCCAAAAACGGAGGAACTGCGCGAAAGGATTATTCAAAAAACAACCCCACAACCGGAACCTGAGGTAATAGAGGAGTCGGCGCCAGAAGAAAAAATAGAAGCCAAAGACGAACCAAAAGAGGAACTAAACATCAAGTCTCCGGAAGAACCAGAGACTCCTGATGAAGAAGTGAAAGCAGAAGAGCCTCAGGAAATGGAAGTTGTCGAGAAGGAAGAAGCTGTAGAGGATGAGGCGCAGGAGGAAGAGAAAAAAGGCCCTCGAATTTCTAAGACTGTCTCATTCTTTGACGAACTAGATACCGACTAAATCATGGGAAAGGTCTCTTTGGAGGGAATGGAGTTCTATGCACGTCATGGCTACTATGAAGAGGAGCGTGTCATAGGCAACAAATACAGCGTAGATGTAACGCTTGAGTTGGACTTTACAGATGCCGCCATGGACGATAAGCTCGAAGGCACAGTCAACTATGAAAAGGTATATGAGATCGTGCAAGATGTAATGAGCATTGATGCCAATCTATTAGAGCATCTCGCAGGCAAGATGATCAAAGCGCTAAAAGAAAATTTCTCAGAAATTAAGCATGTTCAAGTGAAAGTGAGCAAGTATAATCCTCCAATCAAGGGACTGTGTAAGAAAGCGACCGTCGAGTTGGAGGGTTAGATTAACCTCTAGTTGGTCTGGGGGGAGCGGGTCTAGGTGCAGGAATTTTTGTTGTTCTATCTGGCCCTGGTGAAGGATATGGTATTCTTGGGGTTGATGGGGGAGGAGTAGGTCTTTGAGGTTTATCTAAATCCATAATTAGTCTTTCAAAGGTTATATTCTAATTTCATAAAGGCGTCTACTTCAGATTGAGATTTTCTTTTAATAAATCCAAATATTTTCCACATAAAAAGTCCACGAGTTTTACTATTGAGAAGGCCTTCTCTTTGTTTTAAGATCGTGAATTCTTCATTTGCATCTTCATCAGATAGGTTTTTATCACGATAAAGCCTATCGTACTCAAGGTGAAGTGACTCATATTCTAAATGCATTTCCCAAAGAATGTCCTTTTCCTTCTCGCCTAAGTCTGGAATATGACTTTTAAAAAAATTCAAGAATTGGGCAGATCCTATAATAACTGCTAATAAGATCTCATTTTGTTTGTCAGATAAAAGCCAAAATCCAGCACTAAAGGTGGTTCCGAATGCTGTTATCAATTCTATAATCTTCTCGGTTGTTCTTAATGAATTGCTGTAATTCGTAACATAGATGGAATTATACTTCGTGTTGTAGAGATTGCTCCAAATTCTATCCCAGATTTCCATTATTTGCAGTTAATGTAACTACAATAAATTTAACTAATAATTTTTACTGAGATTCTTCAAACACAAACCCTCTTGCATCAGCCTCATCATAAAATTCGATCTTTTTCCCAACTAAAAACATCATTTCCTTTTTCTGCACCAGGATTTGTACTCCATCGATAAAGTATTCATCGTCGGTCTCCTTTTTCTTATCAAAACCAAGTTTAAACCCAACTCCGCATCCCATGCCTTTGGTGGCAATACGCAATCCATATCCTTCAGGAATACCTTTATTTTTTAAAATATTTTTCACCTCTTCCAGTGCCCTTTCCGTTATTTCAACAGGTAAATCCATGTCTTGATCACTTTCAAAAGCCAAACATACATAAGATGAATCGAGTCATTTGGCGATTACAAATATGCGATGAACAAATCCCGAAAATTTCGGGTTATTTTTGACGATTATCAAACCCTTAACAATCCAATCCATGGAAATGGTTTACGACCTTCTGAAAATTACAATTCCAGCCGGACTAGTCCTTTATCTCGCTTACCTTTTGGTGCGATCCTTTTTGCAAAAACAATTAGATGAGATCGCCTTCTCAGTTCGTCAGAAAAACCAGGAGATTGTTGTCCCAATCCGATTACAAGCTTATGAAAGAATTGTATTGCTATTGGAGCGAATCACACCATCCAATTTGGTTTCCAGACTCAGTAGCTCGGATTATACTGCCGAAGAGTTTCAGCAAATCCTTGTGCATGAAATCAGAAACGAATTCAATCACAACCTTTCGCAGCAAGTGTATATGTCAGATAGTGCCTGGACCTACGTTACCACTGCTGTAGAGCAAACCATTTCTATCGTCAATTCATCCAGAAATGCATTGGATGGAGAAGCAAAAGGCTTTGATTTGGCACGAGCGATATTAGAGAATACAGCAGGAGAGGAAATGAACACCTCAAAACAGGCCATTAAATACATAAAAGAGGAAATACAAGACGTATTTTAGATGGAGAAGACCAAAAAAATATGGAAGAAAGCCAAAGAAACGGCCGGAGATAAGGGTAAAATTAAATCTACATTATCTGTTGCTGGCAATAAGCTAAAAAGTTTGGCAGAAAACTCAAATGAACTCCAGGAACTTAAGTCTAAGCTCGAGATTCTCATCCGTATGGTGCAAGCACATTTGGCAGGCGAGTATCGTGCATTTCCTGTTTCTTCCATTATTTTGATCGTTTTTGCGCTTGTCTACTTTGTCACCCCAATGGATCTTATTCCAGACTTTATTCCAGCGCTGGGATTTACAGACGATGCTTCAGTTGTTTTTCTCATCGTGAAAAAACTTAATCGAGATATTAAGAAGTTTCATCTATGGGAAGAGGAACAGATGGAACAAGCAGATTAATTTTTTTGTACTACATGCTCAAAACCACAGAATATGGCAGGTAAGGAAGCAGTAGTTATAGGAGCCACAGGATTAGTCGGCCGGCAGTTGATACGACTCATGATCAAAGATGATAGATATGAGAAGATCATCATAGTTTCCCGAAGACCACACGAAATCAAAGACCCTAAGCTCGTTGAATTGATTGTAAAGGATTTTGATAAACTTAAGGACTACCAATCTAAATTGAATGCGCACGATTTTTATTGCGCATTAGGCACCACCAGAAAAAAAGCAGGATCCAAAGAAGCCTTTCTTAAGGTAGATGTAGAATATCCAATGGAGTTTGCCAACATCGCAAAGTCTCAACCAAATTTCAAGCAACTGCTTGTTGTGACTGCAGTAGGCGCAAATAGCTCATCGCCTTTATTTTACAATAAAGCCAAAGGAGAACTGGAGGATCGATTGCAGGGACTCAATTTGAATGCGCTGAAAATATTTCAACCTTCTCTATTACTCGGCAATCGTAAGGAAACTCGCTTCTTGGAGGAGGTTGCCAAAATTTTGAGTTCGGTTGCCTCATTCTTTACCATCGCATCGAAAAAACGTGTAGGTGCTATCAGAGATGTCGAAGTAGCAAAAGCGATGCTTGAGGTAGCCAAAAAAGAAGAGCCTGATTTTCAAAGGTTCAAGCCCGGTCACATGGTAGAAATAGCTTATTCAAAATGAGAGCTGTAATTCAACGTGTATCCTCTGCTTCTGTAATAATTAGAGGTATACAAAAATCTGAAATAGGCAAAGGATTGCTAGTACTACTGGGCATTGAAGAATCAGATTCAAACGAAGATATCGAGTGGCTGTGTAGAAAGATAGCCAACATGCGCATTTTTCCGGATCAAGACGATGTAATGAATATGAGTATTTTGGATGCTGGCGGAGAAGCTTTGGTTGTGAGTCAGTTTACCTTGCATGCAAGCACCAAAAAGGGCAATAGGCCATCATACATTCAGGCAGCAAAACCAGAAGCTGCAATTCCACTATACCAGTCCTTTGTTCAACAACTTACAGCGGTCTTAGGTAAAGAAGTCAAGACTGGTGAATTCGGTGCTGATATGCAAGTAGCATTGGTCAATGATGGTCCCGTTACTATTTTAATAGATACCAAAAACAAACAATAAAAATTTTGATCGAATAGGTAAAAGGATTGCTAACTTTGCGCCTTATTTTCAATGGATTGAGGAGATTGAAAGTCACAATCCGATGACTTAATTACAATGGAAAACATTCGAAATTTCTGCATCATAGCCCACATCGATCATGGTAAAAGCACCTTGGCAGATAGGCTGTTGGAGTTTACACAGACAGTCAACGAAAGGGATATGCAGGCGCAGCTGCTGGATAATATGGATCTGGAGCGAGAAAGGGGCATAACAATAAAAAGCCATGCCATTCAGATGGATTATGAGCTCAATGGGGAAAAGTACATACTCAACCTGATCGATACACCGGGCCACGTAGACTTTTCTTATGAAGTATCAAGATCAATTGCAGCTTGTGAAGGGGCACTATTGGTAGTGGACGCGGCACAAGGTATTGAAGCTCAGACCATTTCAAATCTCTATCTGGCATTAGAGCACGACCTTGAAATAATTCCTGTCTTAAATAAAATTGACCTTCCTGGCGCAATGCCTGAGGAGGTTTCTGATCAGATTATTGATCTGATCGGATGTGAAAAAGAATCGATCATTCATGCCAGCGCTAAAGAAGGAATTGGGATTACCGATATTCTTGAAGCAATCGTGGCTCGAGTACCAGCTCCAAAAGGAGATCCGGAAGAGCCACTCCAGGCTATGATATTTGACTCTGTATTCAATCCATATAGGGGAATTGAAGTATTCTTCAGGGTTTTCAACGGCTCGTTCAATAAAGGAGATAAGGTCAAATTTGTCAATACCGGAAAGACATATGAAGCGGATGAAATTGGTGTGCTCCGACTAGATCATGAACCAAGAAAAACCATCTCCGCTGGAAATGTTGGCTATTTGATCTCCGGGATCAAGGTAGCTAAAGAAGTAAAAGTAGGAGATACAATCACGCATGTAGATAGACCTACTCAAAGACAAGTAAAAGGTTTTGAGGATGTCAAGCCAATGGTTTTTGCGGGCATTTATCCGGTAGAAACCAGTGAGTTTGAGGAACTTCGAGCCTCGATGGAAAAACTACAACTCAATGATGCTTCATTGATTTGGGAGCCAGAAACATCAGCAGCATTGGGCTTTGGATTTAGATGCGGATTTCTTGGGATGCTGCACATGGAAATTGTGCAAGAAAGACTCGAGCGAGAGTTCGACATGACGGTGATTACAACTGTCCCTTCGGTGCGATTCCATGCGATAGAACATGATGAAAGTATACTCAAGGTAAGCGCACCTTCGGAGCTTCCGGAATCGAATCTGATTAGCCATATTGAAGAACCTTTCATTAGAGCTCAGATTATTTCAAAGGCTGAATTCATCGGGCCGATTATCGCACTTTGCATGGATAAGCGTGGTGAGATTAAAAACCAGGTTTATCTCACCTCAGATCGTGTTGAGCTCACTTTCGAAATACCTTTAGCAGAGATTGTATTTGACTTTTTTGACAAGTTAAAGACTATTTCACGAGGATATGCATCGCTTGACTATGAGTTAATTGGCTATAGAAGATCAGATATGGTGAAGCTGGATATTATGCTCAATGGCGACAAGGTAGATGCCCTGTCTGCCATTGTTCACAGAGACAAAGCATATGAGTGGGGAAAGCGTCTTTGCGAAAAACTGAAGGAGTTAATCCCAAGACAAATGTTTGAGATTGCTGTTCAAGCCGCAATCGGAACAAAAATTATCGCAAGAGAATCGGTCAAGGCTATGCGAAAAAATGTACTTGCAAAATGCTATGGTGGAGACATCTCTCGAAAGCGAAAACTTCTTGAAAAACAGAAGAAAGGAAAGAAACGAATGAGGCAGGTTGGAAATGTTGAAATTCCTCAGGAAGCATTCATGGCCGTATTGAAACTTGATTAAAACCTAATAATAATGCCTACTATCATTGACGGACGAAAAGTCTCCAAGGACATTAAAAATGAAATTGCCTCGAAGGTTGAACAAATAAAGGCCGATGGTCGGCGAGCGCCACATTTAGCCATAATCATCGTAGGTGATGATGGAGCAAGTCATACATATGTCAATGGAAAAATAAATGCCTGCAAGGCAGTAGGGTTTGACTATACGCTTATGCAATTTGCCAGCACGATTTCGGAGGAGAAATTAATAAAGCAAATTGAGCTATTAAATGATGACTCAGATATCGATGGATTTATAGTGCAAATTCCATTGCCAGATCATATTTCTGTAGAACACATTACTGAAAGAATTGCTCCGCGAAAGGATGTTGACGGATTTACCAATCAAAATTTTGGAAGCATCATGTCTCATCATCAACTGTTACTCCCGGCTACACCGTATGGTGTTATGGAGTTATTGAACAGATATGACATTGAAACAGAGGGAAAACATTGTGTGATTGTAGGTGCCTCTCGAATAGCTGGTGCTCCACTCAGTTTGATGATGCTTCAGGATGGTGGCGCCACCGTTACAGTGTGTCACAAATTGACAAAAGATCTTAAAAGCCATACACGAGAAGCGGACATATTAATAGTAGCCGTTGGCAAACCCGGTTTGATTTCAGAGGACATGGTGAAAGAAGGTGCAGTAGTAATTGACGTAGGGACTACACGTGTCGAAGATTCAAGTAAAAAATCAGGGTTTAGGCTTTCAGGAGATGTTGTTTATGATGAAGTAGCTCCGAAATCAAGCTTCATAACGCCTGTCCCTGGTGGTGTTGGCCCAATGACAATCGCATCACTACTGTTAAATACACTAAAAGCTTATGAGCTCAATCACTGATCCGGCACACCTGCCGGTGATGGAGTCTTTCTATACCATTCAAGGAGAAGGCTTCTACGCCGGAACTCCCGCATACTTCATTCGTCTTGGAGGGTGCGATGTTGGTTGTGTTTGGTGCGATGTGAAAGAATCATGGGATGCTTCGCAATTTGATTGGTTCAATGTTGATGATATTACCAATGAAGCTAAAATGTCAGGAGCTCATGTGGTTGTCGTAACCGGAGGAGAACCACTAATGTATGACCTATCTGAATTGACGAAATCGCTGAGAAAAGCTGGATTGCAAGCCAATATTGAAACTTCTGGAGCATATCCAATGACAGGTGAGTGGGATTGGATATGTTTCTCACCAAAGAAGTTTAAAGCTCCTTTGCCTGAATTCTACAATTCATCACATGAACTTAAAGTTGTAGCATACAATAAGAGCGATTTTAAGTGGGCGGATGATCATGCAGAAAAAATGAACACTGAGGCAAAATTGTTTTTACAACCTGAGTGGTCAAAAGAAAAAGAAATGACACCTTTGATCGTTGATTTTGTTAAGCAAAATCCGAGATGGAAGATATCATTACAAACACACAAGTACATGGACATCCCATGAGGAAGTTTATTCCACTTCTTGTTCTTATTTTATTTCCATTATTCTCAAGTGCTCAGGGTGGTTTGTCCACCACCAATAAGAAAGCAAGGAAATTGTATGAAAAAGCAGATAAAAAATACAAAGAGCGCGATTTTTCGACAGCTATTTCATTTTTAGAAGAAGCAGTAGGTGAGGATCAGACCTTCTACGAAGCGTATATCCGAATGGGGAGTCTTTACAATGCATTAGGGCAAGAAGACTCAGTATACTCCAAATTCACTTCATATGTACAGACATCTCCCAATCCCATTGCTTCGGTTTTAGAGCGATTGGCTTTTATGGCTTTTGATAGAGGTCAGTATAAAACGGCTGAAGAACACCTAAATCGCTTTCTACAGCGGGTGCCGGAGCGGCGGTCAAGTATTGAAATCCAATTATTAATTAAAAGCCTGGAATTTGCAGATAACCAAATTTCAAACTTCAGAGACAGCATAAAGCTTGAGGTATTGCCCAAAGAAATCAATAGGTTCAAGTTGCAATATCTACCTGCTGTCACCATTGATAATGCCACGATGTTTTTTACAAAGCGAGATTATGTACAAGGTGATGAGGACATTGTGGTGAGTTATTATAAGAACAATGGCTGGTCTCCTGCAACGTCTGTTTCAGACCGAATCAATTCGCCATTGAATGAAGGTGCGTGTACAGTTTCTGCTGATGGGCGAACCATGATTTTCACATCCTGTGATGGTAGAAATTCGCTTGGGAGTTGTGATTTATACATCACAAAAAAAACCGGGGATACATGGTCAAGGCCAAAAAACCTTGGTAAACCGGTTAATTCAATTTATTGGGAATCACAGCCCTCACTTTCCGCAGATGGCAACACCCTATACTTCTCCTCGAATCGTACCGGAGGATTTGGTGGCAGAGATATTTGGGTTACCTATAATAAAGGAGGAGAATGGAGCATTCCGGAGAATCTTGGTAAAACGGTAAATACCCGAAGTGACGAAACCACCCCATTTATTCATCCAAATGGAATTTCTTTATACCTATCGGCAAACGGATATCCAGGTATGGGTGGATATGATCTTTATGTTACAACTAAGAAGGATTCCACATGGGAGCAACCAAAGAACCTTGGTTATCCCATTAATACATTCAAAGATGAAGTAGCCATTGTAATCGGTGCTGATGGTGAAACAGCCTATTTTGCCAAAGAGGAGCAGAAAAATTTTGAAATACTGGATAGTAGGTTAGTTTCAATAAACCTTCCATCCGAAATTAGATCCAAGCCGGCCTCATATATAGTAGGGCGAGTATTTGAAGATCAGAATGCTCAACCATTAAGAGCATCAATAGAAGTAATAGACCTTTCCAGCAACACTATTTTATATGAAAGTCAATCAGATTCAATAACTGGTGAGTATTACATGGTTTTGCCCGTAGGATTAGATCTTGCCGCATATGTAAAGAAAAAAGGCTATTTGTATACCGATTTCCACTTTCAAACGGAGCTTAATACCGTACAGAAACCTGATACCATTGATATTCGATTAAAACCAATCTCTGAAGGAGAGACATTGATATTAAAAAACATATACTTTGAGACAGACTCCTATATTATAAACAACAGGTCTTTATCTGAGCTAGAAAACGCTTTTCAATTGCTCAAAGAAAATTCTGAAATAGTTGTCGAAATATCAGGACATACTGATGATGTTGGGTCAGATGAGTATAACCAAGAGTTGTCTAGACTGAGAGCTAGAGAGGTTTACAATAGACTGGTGACAAAAGGAATTAAAGAGGAACGTCTGACCTATAAAGGATACGGAGAAACCCAACCTCTGACTCGAAATGATTCTGAAATTGGACGTAAATCCAACCGCAGGATAGAATTCCGTGTCCTACGGTCGAAGCAATGAAATTGTTGCGTAAAAGACAAAATTTAACATTTGAGAAGATTCAGAATTTTATTAAAGCATTACTTTAAGTAGTAAGTGAAAATTTGGAATTTTAAATATTTTCCATTTTTTCATTCAATTTTAATTTTTCTGAAGCCAAAAACGCCTTCTGACTATTTTGAAAGCGACCTTTTATTTTGTTAAAGTATCTTAAAAAGGCATATCTTTCGGGCTTCAAATAATTAATGTTTAACGATTAACTAGTTAGTATGAAGAGGAATTTACTACTAAGTTTTGCGTTCTTCATTGCTGTTGCTTTTGTTGCAATGGCACAAAGAACGGTTTCTGGAAAGGTCACCGATGACACGGGTGAGTCTTTGCCAGGAGTGAACGTTGTGATTAAAGGCACAACAACAGGTGTAACTACTGATCTAGACGGAAATTTCCGTATTTCAGTGGACGATGGCGCTACTCTAATCTTTTCTTATGTTGGTTTCGAGACTCAAGAAATTGAAGTTGGAGCCCGCACAACAATTGATGTAACACTAGGTGGAGCGACCGAACTACAAGAAGTGGTAGTCGTAGGATACGGTACCACACTAAAAAGCGAATTTACGGGATCATCTGTATCAGTTGGATCAGAGCAACTAGAGAAACTACCAGTTCTCAGTGCTGATCAAGCTCTTCAAGGGCTAGCAGCTGGTGTGCAGGTTACTTCAGCTTCTGGTACTCCTGGTGGAGGAATCAGTTTGCGAGTTAGGGGTCAAACTTCGATCTCGGCAAGTAACGATCCACTATATGTTGTAGATGGTGTTCCGGTTGTTTCTGGAAACCTTCAGCAAAATGGATTTGGTGGTCAGGGTGGAAATGCTTTAGCAGGACTTAACCCGAACGATATCGAGTCTATCGAAGTTCTTAAGGATGCCTCAAGTACAGCTATTTACGGAGCAAGAGCTGCGAATGGTGTTGTACTTATCACAACCAAAAGAGGTAAGACTGGAACAACTAAGGTAGATATCGGATACATGAGAGGCTTTGGTAAGCCTACCAACGTTATCGATGTTCTTAACGCAGATGAGTGGGAAATGATCATGAACGAAGCTAGAATCAACGATGGTTTAGCTCCTATTGATTATGATGGTGCTGCAAATGCAGACGTAGACACTGATTGGTTAGATGCAGTTTTCAGAACAGCAGACATTCAGCAGTTCAACGTTAGCGTAAGCGGAGGTGATGACAAAACTCGTTACTTTATCTCAGGTAGTTTCCGGGATGAAGATGGAACAATGGGAACCGACAATGGTGGTTCTGGATATAAAAGAGGTACTGCAAGATTGAATCTTGACCACACCGCTTCTGATAAATTCAGTCTGGGAACATCTATTGGTATTTCTGCGGATCAAAATTCAAGAATCCAGAATGATAACAACATCTTCGGAGTTTTATCAACTGCATTACTTACCGCTCCAAATATTCCAATCTATGTATTGGATCCTGAAACAGGACAGCCAACAAGTGAATTCAGTAATGAGCCTCCATTTGCTAACCCTGTTAGATCGCTTGAAGTACCAAGATTCAATAACGCTACTAGAAAAGTTATTGGTAACATGTACTTCAACTATGAGTTCTTGGAAGGAATAGCTTTCAGAATGGATGCTTCTCTTGACTGGACTCAGTTAGTTGAAGATCACTACATTCCTGCTTCTACATTCCAGGGTTCTCCTGATGGTATTGGTAGATTCAACACAAATGAATTTACAACTACTGTTTTAGAGCCTACTATAAGAGTAAATAAAACAGTAGGATCAAATCACAACATTACTGGAGTATTGGGAAGCACTTTCCAGACAAGAACCAACTTCAGAAACAGTGTGACTGGTCAAGGCTTCTCAAGAGAGTCTCTAACATATGTCAACTCTGCTGCGAACATTACAGCTGGAGGTTCATTAAGGAGAGATTATACCTTCCAATCAGTATTTGGTAGAGTTGGATATTCTTACGACGGTAAGTACCTAGCTACTGCTACAGTAAGACGAGATGGCTCTTCAAGATTTGGACCAAACAATAAATACGGTCTTTTCTGGGCATTCTCTGTGGGATGGAACTTCTCTGATGAGGATTTCATGAGTGGTATCGATTGGCTAGAGCTTGGTAAAATCAGAGCTAGCTACGGTAGAACTGGTAATGATAGAATTGGAGAATTCACTTACTTAGGTACATGGACCGGTGGTGCTAACTATTTAGATCAGCCAGCTTCTGCTCCTAACAGAATCTCTAATAACGATTTGAAGTGGGAGGAAACGACCACATTTGACGTTGGATTAGAGCTTGCTCTTTTCAAAAACAGATTGAATATTAATGCAGGTTATTTCGACGGTTCTACTGTTGATCTACTTTATGCTAATCCAATTCCACAATCAACAGGATTCGCTTCAGTTCAATCAAACATTGGTGAAATTAGAAACTGGGGATGGGAATTTGATGTACAGACTATCAACCTTGATTTGGCTAACGGTTTGAGATGGAATACAACATTCAACATTTCATTCCTCGATAATGAAGTGGTAAGCCTAATTGATCCTGAGCCAATCCTTCAAGGATTTGGTAGTGCGATCATCGAAGGTGAGCCTTTGAATACGTTCTATATTTATGATTTCCAAGGAGTTGATCCAGCTTCAGGTAATGCAATCTACAGAGATGTTGACGGAAACGGAATCATCAATGCTGAAGATCAAACTGTAGTTGGTAACTATCAGCCTGATTTCTTAGGAGGAATCACAAATGACTTCTCTTATAAAGGTGTTACACTAAGTGTATTCTTCCAGTTCATCCAGGGTGTTGATATTTATAACAACAACCGTCAGTTTATGGAGCACTTGGGAACAAGCGCATGGGGTATGGACAGAAGCGTACTGAGAAGATGGCAGCAACCTGGTGATATCACTGATATCCCTAGAGCGGCTACCGGTTCTACAGTGGGTCTGAACAACGCAGACAACTCAAGATTCCTTGAAGATGGATCTTACATTAGACTTAAAAACGTAACTCTTGCTTATACTTTGCCTTCAGATCTAATCTCGAAAGCAGGTCTTAGAAACGTAAGAGTTTATGCAACTGGAGTAAACTTATTGACATTCACTCAGTATAGCGGATTTGATCCGGAGGTGAACGTATTCAATAATACTAGTACTTCACAGGGAACTGACTTCTTGACTTTCCCTCAGTCTAGACAGATACTTTTTGGAATTAATATTGGCCTATAAAAAAGTATGAAGATGAAAAAAATATATATAACACTTCTTTCAATTGGATTGATCTTTAGTTCTTGCGAAGATTATTTAGAGCAAGAGCCGGTTGACTTGATTGGAGATGGAACAGTAATTGAAGATTTAGCAAGTCTTGACGCAGCTGTACTTGGTATGTACAGTAGCATGCAGGCTGGTAACCAATATGGTGAGCTGCAAATTTTCATGGGTGGTATACTTAGTGATGAAATGGTCTTCACTGGTACTTTCCCAACAAAAGCTGACATGTCAGTGAATAATGTGACAGCAGAAAATGTAACGATGAGAGGAGTTTGGTCTTCTCCATACACTACTATTTTCATTGCAAACACTATCTTGGAAAGAGCAGCAAACGCTGGTGAAGCAAGTGATATTGCGCCATTTGTAGCAGAAGCTAAATTCGGTAGAGCTTTAGCTCACATGAATTTGGTGAAATTCTGGGGAGCAATTCCTTTAGCTACTACATCAGATGTATCTGTTACAAGTACGCTTCCTAGAGCTCCGGTAGCAGACGTTTATGCTCAGATTATCCAGGATTTGACCGAAGCAGCAGCAGATTTACCTACTAAAGCAGACAATGGCACGACTAGAGCTACTCAAGCAGCAGCTCAGGCACTATTGGCTAGAGCTTACTTATATAGTGGCGATTTGACTAATGCAGGAACAATGGCGAATACGGTTATTAGTAACGCTGATTATTCCCTTGATACGGATTACGCAAACATTTTCGATCAGACTTCTACATCGGATGAAATCATTTTCGAACTATTTGCTAGTGTTCAAGACGGTAATAACCTTGGATTCTTTGCTCAACCTGTTGGTCTTGGCGGTAGATATGATTACTCTCCTAGCCCTACACTTTTAGCAGAAATGGGAACTGGGGACGTGCGAGCTGATTTAATCGTTCCTAATACCGATGCAGGTGGCGTTTTGGTAACCAATAAGTATACTGATGCTGCTAATGGAACAGACAGACCTCCTGTTATCCGTTTAGCTGAAATGTATTTGATCAGAGCTGAAGCTAGTAATAGTGTGGCTGATTTGAATGCTATAGCTAACAGATCAGGTGGCACTACCTATGTTAGTTATAACCAGGCCAATATGCTTCAGGAACGCAAGTTGGAATTGGCATTTGAAGGTCACAGATGGCATGACATTGTTAGAACGGGACAGGCAGATGCAATTTTGAGTGCATTAAAGCCTGCATCTTGGAATCCTACAGATGTTCTTTTGCCGATTCCTCAGAGAGAGTTGGATCAAAATCCGACGCTTACTGCAGCTGACCAAAATCCTGGTTATTAATCACTTAATTTTAATTGACATGAAAAAAATAAGATATATAAATCTTTTGGCCATCGCAGGGTTACTGTTTGTGGCATTTGCATGTGATCAGGCCGACGGTAGACAAATATTTGAAGGACCTTATTACGTTCAACTTACATCTGCAAGCTCATCTATTTCAGAGGCTGATACAACAACTACAGTTTCGATACAGATTAGCAATGTAGGGCCTACTTTGACTAGTGACATAATTGTTACTTATTCTACAGAGGGATCTACAGCCGTTGAAGGTGTTGACTATGAATTGGCCGCAGGGCAAACATCTGGTCAGATTGTAATTCCAGCCGGTGAGCACTTCGCTACACTGGATTTGAATACTATCAATAACTCTGTCGCTGATGGTGTTAAGACCCTAGATATTACGTTAGTTTCTGCGGATAATGGCTTGAGTGCAGGAAGTGGAGCTATTGGGGTGAATCACTCATTAACTATCTCTGATGATGATTGTCCCCTTGACCTTACTACTTTCCCTGGATCTTATGACTTGGATTTTACTCATACAGTAGGATTCTTATGGGCTTCAGGTACACAAACAGGCTTTGTAGCTACTTTGACTGCCACATCCGATCCTAACATTTTCAATTGTGAAAATTTCTTCGGAATTGTGGATAGAGAGGCAGCGGCTACTTTAGGTAGCGCAGATGGGCTCGGTTTAATTCCACTTTTTGTTGATGATGTAGCTGAAACTGTAGGTGTTTCTACTGATTATTCAGTACCAGCAGGAGGAATAGGAGGAACAGGAGGAACAGGGACAGGTCACTGGTTTTATGATGGAGGTGCTGGTCCTCGTGAAATTCGCGCAGTTAGCTCGGGACCTGTAGCTACATGTGGTCCAGATTTTTCTTTAGCTGCGGATATATATCGTACTAATGAAGGTACACTTGGAACCTCAATTACTGAGATGAATTTCAAGAAAATTAATGACTAATCTTAAATTGAATAATAATGAAAAAATATATTAAATATTTTCAGAGATTGCTTCAGATGAGTTTAGTCATCATTGTAATTTCTTCTTGTACAAAAGATGACGACGGTGAGAAGCCTGTTGTTAATCAAAGGGATTTCAGTGTAGCTGATTATTTAACAGCTGGTAACAATACCTTAGCTGCTAATTACAACACGCTTTACGCTGCTTTGGAAAAAGCAGGAATGTTAAGTACGCTAGAAAGCGGAACATTTACACTCCTTGCTCCAACTGATGATGCATTTGCTGCAGCTGGAATTAAAGTCGATGATGTATCGGCAGACGATCTTGCAACAATCTTAAATTATCACTTAATAGCTTCAGAAATTGCTTCTGATGGTTTGAGTGGACGAATTGCGACTGTTAATGGAGCATCTGTCAGCGTTTCGAACGGAGTAGTAGATGGTATTGCAAACGCTACTTATGAAATCGATTTATCTAACGGTGCTTTGTTTCAATTGGATGCTGTTTTAACACCTCCGGTTGGTAATGTTCTTGCTGTATTGGCAGCAAATTCTAATCTTACCTTTGCAGCCTATGCATTTGAGAAATCTAGCATTTCTTTGTCAGGAACTGCAAATCTTACAGTTTTCGCACCTGATAATGATGTGATGGCTGGAGCAGGATTAGATTCTGCGGGAATTGATGCAGCTACGGAAGCAGCGCTTGATGCAACATTGAAGTACCATGTAGTTCAAGCCGATTTGTATTCTTCAGCATTAGAATCTCAAATTTATGAGACTCTAGCTGGCCCGGTAACTGAAACACCAGGTCTTGAAGTAGTTGTAGATGAACCAATTGAAGTAGATGGAAAGGAAATTACCTCTGCTAATCTACCCGCAACTAATGGCGTAGTTCACGTTGTTGATGGAATCCTAACTCGTCCATACTTCACGAATGAGTCTTTTGCTGGTCTCAGTGGTTATTGGGGATTCTGGTATGGCCAGGGTATAGATAGTTTCTTAGCATCTATGCAAAGAGTTGGTTTAGATGCGACTTATATACCTGCATTTGACGGTGCTAATGCAGCTACTCTTGAAGCTGCTCCTTACTCATTTATTGTCCCGACTGACTTTACTCCTGCTGGTTTTACCGGTGCAGAGATAATCGAAAGTAATTATCCGGTTGATGCTGATCTCATTGATATACTTGAAAGTTATATTTTTGAAGGAAACATCGATTGGTATGCAAATGCAAGTGTTGGAGGAACAGTATATACATCTGTAAATGGAACTAGAATTGTAGCTACATTAAATGATGATGATGCATACCTAAATGGCTCAGTGATTGATCTTTTTGGTGGTGAGGTTGAATCTCTAAATAATGGCTCTGTTATGACTACTATGGGATTAATAACCCCATTATCAGATGATGATCTTGTTACTGAGCTAGATTCTGAAGGATACACCTTATTTAGCGCAGCAGTAGATGCATTAGGTGCAACAGCTACTGGTGATTATACCGTTTTTGCTATTAATGATTCGTCATTTACAGCTAGTTACGGAACTGACTATGATACGCCAGCAGAAATCGCAGCAGATACAATTCCTGAAGTGACGTTTGCTTCTATTTTGAATCATATTGTCGATGGATGGTATTTTGGAATTGATGTGGATGAGAGAACCGTGGATGAATATACTGCGGTTAATGGTGTGGTATTGCCTTTCACTAGTGTATCCAATGGTTTAGGCATTGGGTTCTTGGTTGATCCGTCCAATGCTGGTTTAACTTTGACAGCAATTATGGCTTTGGAGATCGAAACTGCTTCAAACGGAGTAATCCATGAAGTCGATGCGTTGATCGATCATTCTCCTGAATGATTGATTGGTTCTATTAGATAAAAAAAGTTCGGTAAGAAATTACCGAACTTTTTTCTTTTTTTTAAGGTTAATTTTTCATGAATTTTATGAGGCACTTATTAACGTTTTTTCTTTTGTTAGGCGCTATTTTTTCTTTTGCTCAAAATGAGTGTGGTACAACGCTAACATTGGAACAACAGGAATATATTCGAAATACTTTTAGTAAATCAAGACCTTCTTCAATATTTAATGATGTTGCAGGATCAGCAATCGTAGATATCCCTTTAAAGATTCATGTTATTAGAGAAACAGATGGTTCAGGAGGTCTTACGGAGGGTCAGGTTAACGCTGCGGTTAATACAGTAAACTCCTACTTCCAAAATTCTAACATGCGTTTTTTCGTGTTTGAAGGTATTAATTTCATTGACAATTCTGATTTTTTTAACCTTTCAGCTTCACAAGAAGGTGCTGTAGCTGTTCCAAATGATGTTAGTAATACAATAAATGTATACTTCTCAGCTACACTTTCTTCAAGTGGAACTCCTTTATGTGGATACACAAGATTCCCCCCAAGTTCAGATAGAGTATTTGTTGCAAATGGATGTGTTTTTGGAGGTACTTTTGAGCATGAGCTTGGACATTACTTTACTTTATACCATACACATGGTAAAACCAATACTGGAACCACTGATGAACTAGTAGATGGTTCTAATTGTACAACAGCTGGTGACGACTTATGTGACACACCTGCGGACCCGAATCTTTCAGGACAGGTTTCAGCTTCCTGTGCATACACAGGAGGACAAAAAGATGCAAATGGTGATTTCTTTGTTCCAATGGTAAACAATATTATGGCTTATTCATTGGATCAATGTCAGGACGCTTTTACAGATGGGCAATATGATCGAATGAGGCAAGGTTTTGAAAACTTTCGTTCATATTTGAATTTTAGTTCGACAGAGTTTTCTGCATTTTTCTCATCTAACTATACAGAAATATGCCCAGGGTCTGAAGTTAAGTTTGAAGCAGTTTCTTTCGGTGCTACATCATATGAATGGTCATTTGAAGGAGGTAATCCAAGTAGCTCGACTGATGAATCCCCTGTTGTAACGTATAATGAGCCAGGAGTATTTAATGTTACTTTAATAGCAAGAGATAACGGAGCTTCAGAAGCTGTTTCGGAGAAAATAGATTTTATCAATGTAATAAATCCGTTAGAGAATTTGGCAGATTTGGAAATTTCTTCAGATATTCCTGAAACCACCCTGCCAAATGGTTGGGTTGCTGAAAATCCTGACAATTCATTAACATTTGAAATATCATCAATTGATATTGAGGAGAATCCGAATTCAAATTCTATTATGATGAACAATTATCAGTATAATGCAGATGTGTCAGGTAATGTTGATTATTTGATTTTGCCTACATTCGTGAGTACGGGCATAAGAGGCTTTAATATCTCTTTTGATTATGCCTATACATATAATCCAATTTTTGTTAATCAGGTATTTGATTCGCTTGCAGTTTTGGTTGAGGTCAATTGCTTGGATGATGAATTGATACTGTGGGAAAAAGGAGGGGATGAACTCAGAACAGCGGATCCTACTACTGAAAGCTTTGAGCCCACAGTCAATGAGTGGGAGGCTTTTGAAACAGTTTTAGAACTCACTAGTGAGTTTGATTATGGAAAAGTTAAGCTAAGAAATATCTCCTATAAAGGAAATAACCTATACATAGATAATCTGTCTGTAATACCTGATTTTAATCTGTACTCACCAGATGATCTCGAGATAAATAAACTAGGTGCTAACTGGGAATTGACTTGGGATGATAATTCAATTAATGAAACTGGATTCATAATTCAGACCTCACCTGATGGCGAAGTGTTTACAAACTTAGACACCACGTTAGTTAACATTGAAGAATACGTTATTCAATCCACTGGTGGTATTTCTGAATCTTTTTATAGGGTTGTTGCACTCGGAGTAAATAATTACGTATCAGAGCCAAGTGATGCTATCAGTTTAAATCCACTATCTCTTGACTTTGACGATGGATCATCTGTTAAATTATGGCCAAATCCTGCTTCAAGCATCATAACAATCCAATCTGATAAATCTATTAAATGTAACTATACATTATTTAACCTCTCCGGTAAGCAAATAATGAGTGGAAGCTTCGATGATTCAGAATTGTCACTTAATATAAGTAATCTAAATCCTGGCGTATTCATAATCAAGCTTGATGTAGACAACAATATAATTTCAAAAACATTTTTTAAAAAGTGAGACATTTATACGTAGGCCTAATCCTACTTTTTCTTGCTGGATGTTATCCCAATTCTGAAACAATTAAAATATCTGGTGAAGTCCGATTTGCTACAAATGGACACATAGTTTTTAGTAAACTTAATCCGAAAACAATTGTGCCGATTGATACAATTGAACTAATCAATAACCGATACTTCACTTACTATGCGAAAATTGATACACCTGATTATTACTCGATTGATTTTTTTGGAAAGCAGAGAGTCAATCTAATCCTAAATGATCAAGATATAGAGATTGTTGTTGATGGAAATGATCCCATAGGATTTGGTAGGATTTATGGTTCTATGGAACATGATATGCTGTGGGAGCTAAAACTTCTAAGGGATAGTTTTAATAACACGCCAAAATATCTTGAATTGAAATCATCAATGCGACAGGCATTCATCGACAGGGATAGTCTGATATTGGATTCTTTAAGACTGGAAGCTGATGATTGGGTGCTTAATCGGAATGCTCATTTGCGAGACTTTATTTCAGAAAAGGAATTGTCTCTTGCTCATATTGAGGCGACAAGCATTCTTAATGATTCTATGAGTATTAAATACAAAACCTCAATTGCTCCTTTATTGTTGGATAAATATCCGACTTCTAAACAAGCATTGAGGTTTTACAATGAAAACTCTAACTAGTTTCCGCCAATAATTCGAATTTGATTAAAATACTTTTCCTGTAATTCCAGGTCCCGCGTTACTTTCAGCATGTCTTCAAAACCTGAAGTTTCATAAAACCGAATATTAATTGCAGAATTAATCACGTTACCAAGCCTTGTTTTGGCCTCTGATTCAGGAATATCCCCCTTCTTAGCAAGTTTCGTAAGGTGTTTATTAAGTTTTGTAACCGACTTGTAAATTTCTTCTTTATATATAACCTTTTTTTCTGTAGCGTATGCTCCGCCTTCAGACTCATATTTTACATAGAGCTTTAGAAATTTATCATATACTAGCTGAATTGTATCGCCCAATGCATGCGAACCGAAATAACCCCCGCGCTTACCTTCAAGTTCGGAGCTAGCACTTTGATTTTTGTTAATATAAATGACGCCTCCATCGTTAGATAATATTGCCTGTGCCTCAGCCTGAGAATACGATGCTAAACTTAGAATCGTCACGATTAGAAATGAATAGTTAATTTTCCTCATACTTTTAAATTTTCTAGTTCCAAATTTAATACCTCCCGAAAACATATATGATCGCAGGCCTACATTTAATTATGTATTACAATACTGCCACAAAAACCTTGCATCAATTTTGTTTTGTTAGTATTTCTTTGTGTTTGATTAGTCATAAAACAAACCGCTCTAAATTTACCCTATGGTAATCGTCTATCGAAAGGAACACTTTAATGCAGCTCATAAGCTGTACAATCCACAATGGTCGAAGGAAAAAAATGTAGAAGTTTTTGGCCCATGTGCCAATGAAAATTGGCATGGTCATAACTTTGAACTGATTGTAGGTGTGAAGGGGAGACCCGATCCTGAAACAGGTTTTGTTATAGACCTAAAACTCTTAAGCAATCTTATCAAGAATGAGATACTAGAAAAAGTGGACCACAAAAATCTTAATCTTGATGTACCATTCATGACAGGCAAGATGGCAAGTTGCGAAAACTTGATTATTGAGTTTTGGAAAATATTAGAAACCAAAATTTTAGATATTGCTCCTAATGCCAGGTTGCATCATCTGAGGTTATTCGAAACACCGCGAAACTTCGTAGATTATTACGGTGATTAATGAAATACCTCATTGTAACAAATTCAAGAGAATCTGCAGAATATGCCGGGTTACTAATTTCAGAAATCAACCGTTTTGATGTAAGGGCACAGGTTTCTGTTAATACGAGCAAGGGGCGCATAGAAAAATTGAATGAAACCTTAGTTTTTTCAACAAAATACAAACCATTAAAAAAACGGAATTTACAGGAATTAGATTACGATCTAATCATTGTAATTGGTGATTCTTTCGACAGCAGTTTGTTACGAAAAGTAAGCCTCTCTCGAACCCTTACATGCTTCTTTTTGCTTACTAAGGATCATAAAGTAAGTCCACTAATTTACAAGAAGGCACTCAAAAACTTTAGTAAGGTGTTTGTGGATATCCCTGTTTACGAGCTCCAAAATAATAGCGAGCAAATTGGTCATTATCTCAACGACGTTATCAAAAAACATAATTTTATAGAAAGCCATTCCGAACGACTTACCATAGGGGTCTTAATAAAAGAAAAGAAGAATCTTGCTAACATTAAACAATTGATTCGAAGTTATTCAGACAATTCGAACAACTGCACATGGTACTTAGGAGGATGTTTCATAGATAATAAACAGATGCCGAACAATGTCCGTGTGATATCTAATCATTTGGATCTTTTGAAGAATGCGAACGTGGTTATAGTGGATTCTGAAATAGACTCAATTGGAGCATTATTAATGAATTGTCCTCAGATATCTATTTCGGGAAAGCATAGATTACTAGGGTTTTCAAAGGCCGAAAAACTATTAATTAATGAGATATCAGGTCAAAAAATAATTAAAAGCTTCAGACCAAATCAGTTTAAACTGATTGAAGAAGAGTTAAATCTCTTGATCGGTGATCACGAGTATTGCGCTTCCATGCTTGCAGTATATCAAAATTGTAAGAACAAAATAGGAACTCAGCCTGTTGCCAGAAGTGCTGCTCAGTCTATCATTGATTGGTTAGAGGAAAATTAAGCTGCTCTCAGCTTATTGAACTTAGATTTTTCAAACTTCTCTGCGGCGTATGCTCGATCGATTACCATTTCTTTGATGTCTTTATTTGATGGTAATTCAAACATTGCATCCGTTACAATTGCTTCACAGATTGACCTCAAACCTCTCGCGCCAAGTTTGAATTCCATCGCCTTTTCAACAATATAATCAAGCGCATCATCCTGAAGGTTAAGCTTTACATCCTCCATATCAAACAGCTTAGTGTATTGTTTCACAAGTGCGTTTTTCGGTTCAGTCAAAATTCGCTTAAGAGCATCGTTATTCAACGGATCAAGATGTGTCAGGACAGGAAGTCGACCGATCAACTCTGGAATCAATCCAAAACTTTTAATGTCTTGAGCTGTGATGTATTGTAATAAATTATCCTTATCTATCACACCTGAATTAAACTCATTATCATTCGCAAAGCCAATTGGTCGGGTGTTTAATCTGTTGGCAATGTGTCTTTCAATTCCATCAAATGCACCGCCACATATGAATAAGATATTTTCTGTATTCACATTGATCATTTTTTGATCAGGATGTTTTCTTCCTCCCTGTGGTGGCACGTTTACAGTTGTTCCTTCCAATAATTTCAAAAGCGCTTGCTGCACTCCTTCACCACTAACATCACGAGTGATGGAAGGATTATCTGATTTACGTGCGATTTTATCTATCTCATCGATATAGACAATGCCTCTCTCTGCGGCTTCCACATCATAATTTGCAGATTGAAGTAATCTTGTTAGAATACTTTCCACATCTTCACCTACATATCCTGCTTCCGTCAAAACGGTAGCATCAGCTATGCAGAAAGGCACCTGAAGGATTTTAGCAAGTGTTCTGGCAAGATATGTTTTTCCAGTTCCGGTTTGACCAACCATGATGATGTTTGATTTTTCAATCACGACATCATCTTTGTCTGCAGTCTGCATCAATCGCTTATAGTGATTGTAAACAGCAACCGCGATAAATTTTTTAGCTTCATCCTGTCCTATCACAAACTCATCAAGGTGTGATTTCATATCGGCAGGCTTGATGAGTTTGAAATTCGGACTTTCATTCTCAGTTGTAGTTTTTAGCTCTTCATTCAATATCTGCTGTGCCTGCGCTATGCATTTATCACAAATATGGGCATGAATACCGGAGATCATCAGATCAACGTCTTTCTTATTTCTACCGCAAAAACTACAAGTTACCTGAGCCATGATTCTTATTTTTTCTCCAGAACCTCATCAATGAGGCCATATTCTTTTGCTTCTGATGCGCGCATCCAGTAGTCACGATCAGAATCTTTTTCTATATCCTTCAGAGATTTACCAGAATGCTTTGATAGAATACCATAAAGGTCTTTTCTCAATTCCTGCATTTGCTTAAGTGTAATTTCCATATCTCTTGATTGACCCTGCATTCCACCACTTGGTTGGTGAATCATAATTCGCGCATGCGGAAGTGCAGATCTTTTACCTGGCGCACCACCAGACAAAAGAACTGCTCCCATTGATGCAGCCATACCAGTACAAATAGTTGCTACATCAGGATTTACATACTGCATGGTGTCATACATACCCAATCCGGCATATACTGATCCACCAGGACTATTTACATATAAGAGAATGTCTTTTTTAGAATCTACTGACTCTAGAAATAGCAATTGGGCAGTAATAATGTTGGCAATATTTTCCTCCACCTGCATTCCTAGAAATATAATACGGTCCATTATTAATCGAGAAAAAACATCGATTTCGCGGAAATTAGTCGGTCTTTCTTCGATTACCGCTCGGGTCATGTTCTCTACATGATGAACGTAATCATCAACGGCTGTTCCGCTAATATTTTGGCCTTTTACGGCATATTTTCTGAATTCCTCAGTATTTATCATTTGAATAATTTAAAGTATATGGTGTAAAAATAAAAAAGTCCCGCTTACAGGACTTCTTCACAACCTAAAATGATGCCATTTGGTTCAAAATCACAATTTTCTGAATTCATCCAGAGATACCGTTTTTTCCTTTACAGTCACCTCGTTCTTAACATGATCTAACACCTTATTCGACTGAACCTGATTGAAAACTTTCATGTAGTTTTCGCCATTCTCTCCCTGCAGATAATTCTGTGCGAATGTATCAAGCTGTTCATCCATCTGGTTACCCATCCCGGATCCTGCAAATTGCTTTTTAATAAGCTCTTTTGCTTCGTTGGTCACATCTTCATGCTCTACCTTAATATCGTTGTTTTTTACAAGTTGGTTTCTAATCAATGACCATTTCAGCTCTTTTGCATACGATTCGTACTCAAGCTCCATTAGCTCCGGAGTAATATTGTCATTGGTTCTGATTAACCATTTTTTAAGGAATTCATCCGGCAGGTTGATTTTCGCTGAATCAGTCAATTTTTCTCTCACTTGATGATCAAAGAATTTGTCAGACTCAGCTGAATAGTTCTGGGATACGATTTCTTTTACTCGGTCTCGAAAACCCGCTTCATCTTTAATCGTATCTTTTCCGAATGTTTTATCAAACAACTCTTGGTTTACCGGGGCCAGTTTGTAATGGTTGATTGCTTTTAATGCAAATGTGAGTTTCTTGAGTTTCTTGAACTCCTCATCATTAAGTCTGAGTTGATTCTTGAGAGCATTTTCATGCTTAAAACTTTTCTTTGGATCAATCTCAACCTCCGTACCATTCTTTATCCCAACGAGCTTCTTAAGTGTGCCTTTTTCCACATCTCTTAGGTCAATGCTGATTTCCTGGTCAATTTCACCGTCCTTTGATTTCACCTGGCCATAAAGAGTATCCTTCTCACTTGATATTTCAGGATTTTCCATTTCTCCGAATTGACGCTGCAGGTTTTCAATGGTTTCGTCAATTACACTATCATCCACATTGATGAAGTATTTTTCCAGTTTCACCTTTTTATCCACCTTCAAATCAAATGGCTCAGCAAATCCGATCTCATATTTAAATTCAAAAGTATCCTGGTTCTCCCAGTCAAACTCCTGATCAGTTTCTGCAGGTAATGGCTCTCCTAAAAATTGAGTCTCTCCTTCTCTCAGATAAGCATTCAGTTTTTCTGAAACCAGCTTATTGATCTCATCTACTACTAATGCATTACCGTACATCTTTTTTATCATCCCGGTAGGAACCTTTCCCTGCCGGAATCCTTTGATGTTTGCAGTCTTGCTGTACTCTTTGATTTTTTGATCTACACCTGGTTGAAAATCAGCTCGGTTTACGCTAATTTTAATTACACCTTGTGTTTTTTCTGTTTTGTCAAAAGTTATATCCAACGTACTATTGTTTGATGTTTATAAAATAAAAACCCTCTTACTCGTCCCGTTAATCGGGTTTCGGAAAGAGGGTTGTTTTTCAGTGCGGATGGAGGGACTCGAACCCCCATGCCTCGCGGCGCTAGATCCTAAGTCTAGTGCGTCTACCAATTTCGCCACATCCGCAGATTTCATTGCTCGAACTTTTTCTTGCTCTGAAAATCGGATGGCAAAAGTAGGTAATATTTTTGATTCAACAAGGGTTTAATTTTGTAAAATTATTATGGTCGTAGAGGAAGATTTAGAATCAGAAAAAAAAGAGATCATCAGACGCTACCGGCGCCTGCTCAGGAAAGCTAAGCCTGTTCTTAAAGATGGAGATGCAAAGCTCATAAAAAAGGCATTTTACACATCTATGGAAGCTCATAGTGGAATGCGACGAAGATCTGGAGAGCCTTATATTTTCCATCCGCTAGAGGTTGCAGAGATTTGTATCTCAGAAATAGGACTAGGCACTACATCCATAATAGCAGCACTGTTACACGATGTAGTAGAGGACACTGACTATGAGCTTGATGACATTGAAAGACTTTTTGGAAAAAAAGTAGCAGTTATCATTGACGGTTTAACAAAAATTTCAGGAGTATTTGATCAAGGCAGCTCACAGCAAGCAGAGAATTTCAGGAAAATGCTCCTCACGCTTTCTGATGATGTCAGAGTGATTCTCATTAAACTGGCAGATCGTTTGCATAATATGAGAACCTTGGAGAGCATGCCTCGCAATAAGCAACTTAAGATAGCAAATGAAACGATCTATCTGTACGCCCCGCTAGCACACCGTTTAGGTCTATACGCCTTTAAATCAGAACTGGAAGACCTATACCTTAAGTATTCCGAACCTGAAGTATATAATGATATATCTGGTAAAATCAATGAGACCAAAGATTCCAGAAATAAATTCATTCGAAATTTTATAAGACCAATCAAGGATAAACTGAACTCATTAAATGTTGAGTATGAAATAAAAGGAAGGCCTAAGTCAATCCATTCTATATGGAATAAAATGAAAAAGCAAAATGTGCCTTTTGATGAGGTCTATGATTTATTTGCTGTTAGAATTATTCTCAACGTTCCTTACAAAGATGAAAAGGCTTTATGTTGGCAAGTCTATTCGTTGGTTACGGATTACTATCAACCAAATCCCGATAGGCTGAGGGATTGGATCAGTATTCCCAAAGCAAATGGGTACGAATCTCTTCATACCACAGTAATGAGCGATACTGGACAATGGGTAGAAGTGCAGGTCAGAACAACCCGAATGGATGAAATTGCAGAAAAAGGATATGCAGCTCATTGGAAATACAAGGATGGTAAGTCTTCCGATGAAACAGGGCTGGAAATGTGGATAGGGAAGGTTCGTGAGATTCTGGAGCAGAATAATGGCAACGCCATCGAATTTGTTGATGATTTCAGATCTAACTTATATAGTGATGAAGTTTTTGTGTTCACACCTAAAGGTGATTTAAAAACACTTCCTCAGGGTGCTACCGCGTTAGACTTTGCATTTGATATCCATACAGAAATCGGAGAGCACTGCCTTGGAGCCAAGGTCAATCAAAAACTTGTCCCATTAAATTTTGAACTTAAAAATGGTGATCAAGTTGAGATTCTTACTTCAAGCAAACAAAAGCCAAATGAAAGCTGGCTTCAATATGTTGTAAGCTCCAAAGCAAAATCTAAAATTAAGGATGCACTTAAAGAAGAGCGAAAAGTATTCATAGATGAAGGACGTGAGATTGTAAAGCGAAAGCTAAAGCAACTGAAAATAGAGTATAAGCAAACAGTACTCGAGGAAATAGCACACTACTTTAATGTAAAATCTCCGGCAGATTTGCTCTACTTGGTGGGTACCGGCAAGATAGATCACTCCCTTATTAAGTCATTTGTCAAAGCTGATTACAAAGTATCAAAAACAAACGCTGATGTTCAAGGCGCGAAGGATGTAGAAGAAAAGCTTAGCAGAGTTAGAAAAACAGATAGCGATTTATTGCTTCTGGGAGAGGACCTTGATATTATCGATTACAAGTTTGCAAAATGCTGTAATCCAATTGCTGGTGATGATGTATTTGGTTTTGTGACGGTGAGTGATGGTATTAAAATACACAGAACCACATGTCCCAATGCAGCCGAGCTTCTATCCAATTATGGCTATCGTATTATAAAAGCAAAATGGGCTTCCTCTCGCAAACATTCATTCGAAGCTACGCTCTCTATCATAGGCACAGATCGTCTCGGATTGGTAAGCGACGTTTCCAACATAATATCCGAAGAATTAAAAGTGAATATGCGTTCCCTTTCAATTAATACAGAAGGTGGAATTTTTGAAGGCATTATACGCTTATATGTAGAAGATACTTCACATCTAGATACACTTGTGAAAAAACTAGAGAAAGTAACTGGTGTAGTAAAGGTTAGTCGAACCAACTGATCGAACCTTAAATTATATTTGCAATATGTCGGGACAGAACATAATGGAGGAGGTAAAAAAAATATTCCAAGCCCATCTAGAGAACAAGAACTTGCGAAAGACTCCAGAGCGTTTCGCTATACTGGAGGAAATATATGATCGAGATGGTCATTTCGATGTAGAGTCTCTGTATGTAAGCATGAAGGATAAAAACTATCG